>JAHBZN010000009.1 GCA_019635415.1 Ramlibacter sp. | reverse complement strand
CGAAATCGTAGGGGTATAGCTCAATTGGCAGAGCGTCGGTCTCCAAAACCGAAGGTTGTAGGTTCGATTCCTACTGCCCCTGCCACTTGAGGGTGGCGGTCGCCAGACCCCTGGTGAACAGTCTGAAAGCAGAGCCCGCCTCCTTGGGCGGTAGCCCCAAAAAGAACCCGCCGCGACCCGGCGGGTTTGGCGCCTTCAAAGGCGCATTGATCTAGAAGCAGGAAAACGCCAAAAATGGCCACTTCACAAGTTGAAACCGTCAGTTCCGCTGCCGACAAGGCCAAGTTGGCCGCGGTGGTGGCGCTGGTCATCGCTGCGGTGGCCGGCTTCTACCTGCTTGGCAAGCAGGGTCCGGTGGCTCAGTGGGGTGCCTTGCTGGTGGGGTTGGGGGCGGCTGTGGTGGCCTTCGTGACGTCCGAGCCCGGCAAGCAGTTCGTGGCTTTCGGGCGCGACGCCTGGCGCGAAGTCAAGAAGGTGGTCTGGCCGACCCGCAAGGAAGCGATCCAGATGACGGCCTACGTCATTGCCTTCTGCGCGATCATGGCCATCTTCCTGTGGCTCACCGACAAAACGCTGGAATGGCTGTTCTACGACCTCATTCTGGGCTGGAAGAAGTAAATGACAGAAGCAGAAACCTCCTCCGTGGACTCCACGCCTGCCGCTCCGGCCAATCCGGATCTGCGCTGGTATGTCGTTCATGCCTATTCGGGCATGGAGAAGGCGGTCGAGCGCAACATCATCGAGCGCATCAACCGGGCGGGCATGCAGAGCAAGTTCGGCCGGATCCTGGTGCCCACCGAAGAGGTGGTCGAGGTCAAGAACGGCCAGAAGCGCACCACTGAGCGACGCTTCTTCCCGGGCTATGTGCTGGTCGAGATGGTCATGGACGACGAGTCCTGGCACCTCGTGAAGCACACCAACAAGGTGACCGGCTTCGTCGGCGGCGCCAAGAACCGGCCGGCGCCGATCTCCGAGGACGAGGTCCAGAAGATCGTGAGCCAGATGCAGGAAGGCACCGACAAGCCACGCCACAAGGTGGAATTCGTCGTGGGCGAGTATGTGCGCGTCAAGGATGGCCCGTTCACCGACTTCAACGGCACGGTCGAGGAAGTCAATTACGAAAAGAGCAAGGTCCGCGTGTCGGTCACGATTTTTGGTCGTGCCACGCCCGTGGAGCTCGAATTCAGTCAGGTCGAAAAGACCTGACGTCCGGTTCCGCACTTTTCGACTCGGTGCGGATCTGATCTTGATGAGTCGTTAACCCCGGGGAGCCGTGGCCATTGTGCCCGGCGTCATCACCCGCAAGGAGTAAAACCATGGCGAAGAAAATCGTCGGTTTTGTCAAGCTGCAAGTTCCAGCCGGCAAGGCCAATCCCTCACCGCCGATCGGTCCGGCACTGGGCCAGCGCGGCCTGAACATCATGGAGTTCTGCAAGGCGTTCAACGCGCAGACCCAGGGTGTGGAGCCCGGCCTGCCGTTGCCGGTGGTCATCACCGCCTTCGCGGACAAGAGCTTCACCTTCATCATCAAGACCCCGCCCGCGACGGTCCTGATCAAGAAGGCCGTCAAGCTCGACAAGGGCTCTTCCACGCCCCACAGCAACAAGGTCGGCAAGATCACCCGGGCCCAGCTCGAAGAGATTGCCAAGACCAAGCTGAAGGACATGAACGCCGCGAGCGTGGATGCCGCCATCCGCACGCTGGCTGGTTCCGCCCGTTCGATGGGCATCACGGTGGAGGGCCTCTAAATGACCAAGCTCACCAAGAAGCAGAAGACCCTGCAAGGCAAGGTGGACAGCACCAAGCTGTACGCGCTGGCCGATGCGCTGGCCATCGTCAAGGAGGCCGCCACGGCCAAGTTCGACGAATCCATCGATGTGGCCGTCCAGCTCGGCATTGACGCCAAGAAGTCGGACCAGGTGGTCCGTGGCGCCGTGGTGCTGCCCAACGGTACCGGCAAGACCAAGCGCGTGGCCGTGTTCGCCCAGGGCGCCAAGGCCGAGGAAGCCAAGGCCGCTGGCGCCGACATCGTCGGTATGGATGATCTGGCCGCGATGGTCAAGGCTGGCGACATGCCTTTTGACGTGGTGATCGCCGCTCCCGACGCGATGCGCGTGGTCGGCACGCTGGGTCAGGTGCTCGGTCCGCGTGGCCTGATGCCCAACCCCAAGGTCGGCACCGTGACGCCCGATGTGGCCACGGCGGTCAAGAACGCCAAGGCGGGCCAGGTCCAGTTCCGCGTCGACAAGGCCGGCATTGTGCACGGCACCATCGGTCGTCGCTCGTTCGACACCGACAAGCTGCAGGGCAACCTGGCGGCTCTGGTGGACGCGCTCAACAAGGCCAAGCCTGCGTCGAGCAAGGGTGTGTATTTGAGGAAAGTCGCGGTCTCGTCGACGATGGGTGTGGGTGTCCGTGTGGACACGCAAACCATCTCGGCGTAATCGCGAAGCAATGGTGGGCCACCGGCTTCAGGCTGGTGGGCCATCCAAGACCGTTGGTGCGGAGCGATCCGCTTAATTGAAAGGCCGAGGGGCCCGGCCCCGAAGTCCCGACCAACGCAGATGGCGATCCCGCTGAAGATGGAATTGAGAGATTTCGGAAAACAGTTGGTCGCTGCAAGAAGGCGTGCCGAAAGGTCTGCGGACCCGAGGGCACTTTATAAGGAGTAGACCTTGAGTCTGAATCGCAGTGAGAAAGAAGCGGTCATTGAAGAAGTGACCGGCCTCGCCGCAAAAGCTCAAACGCTGGTGATGGCGGAATACCGCGGCATCACGGTCGCTGACATGACCAAACTGCGCAACGATGCGCGCAGCAAGGGCGTGAACCTGAGCGTGTTGAAAAACACCCTGGCTCGCCGTGCTGTTGCGGGTAGCGCGTTTGAAGTCGTTGGCGACCAGATGACCGGCCCGCTGATCTACGGCTTCTCTGTGGACGCTGTGGCCGCTGCCAAGGTGGTGGCCGATTTCGCGAAAACCAACGACAAGCTGGTGATTCGCGGCGGTGCATTCGCAGGCAAGGCCCTGGACGTCGACGGCGTGAAGCAGCTTGCCAACATTCCTTCCAAGGAAGTGTTGCTGGCTCAGCTTTGTGGTTTGTTGATGTCGCCGATTTCGCGCACCGCCGTGGTGCTCGGAGCTCTGGTGGCGAAGAAGGGTGGTGGCGCTGACGCCGCTGCCGAGGCAGCCCCTGAAGCCGCCGCCGCTTGATCGGCACGGCTTGAACCCAACTTATTTAGGAAATCAAAATGGCATTCGATAAAGACGCATTTCTGACCTCGCTGGACAGCATGACGGTCATGGAACTCAACGACCTGGTGAAAGCCATCGAAGAGAAGTTTGGCGTGAGCGCCGCGGCCATGGCCGCTCCCGCGGCAGGTGGTGGCGCTGCTGCCCCCGCCGCTGAAGAAAAGACCGAATTCAACGTGATGCTGCTCGAAGCCGGCGCCAACAAGGTGTCCGTCATCAAGGCCGTGCGCGAAATCACCGGTCTGGGCCTCAAGGAAGCCAAGGACATGGTGGACGGCGCGCCCAAGGCCGTCAAGGAAGGCGTGGCCAAGGCCGACGCCGAAGCCGCCAAGAAGAAGCTCGAAGAAGCTGGCGCCAAGGTCGAACTCAAGTAATTGGGTTCCCTTCAGAAGGCTGGAGTGTCCCCAGGGGCCTCCAGCCTTTGGTGCTTACAGAGCGCACCAGAAAACACCGTTGCCGACGATGTTTTTTTGTGTCTTCTGACCCCGACTGCAGAAGATGCCTTGGTACGGGCCGCGTGCAATGCGTGGCCGTCCGCCATGGTTGGTAGTGGCCAACCCGCCAAGTTCGTCGAGACCGACGCGACAGTTGCTGAAGACCTCTCAAGCCCGTGGAGAAGATCTAATGGCCTACACCTATACCGAACGCAAGCGCATCCGCAAGAGTTTCGGCAGCCGCGACAGCGTGCTGGAAGTTCCCTACCTGTTGCAGATGCAGAAGGACGCGTACACCGCGTTCCTGCAGGCTGACTCCGCCCCGCAGAAACGGACCGTCGAAGGTCTGCAGGCCGCATTTGACGCGGCTTTCCCCATCGTCTCGCACAACGGTTTTGTCGAGATGAAGTTCATCGAATACAACCTCGCGAAGCCCGCTTTTGACGTGCGCGAGTGCCAGACCCGTGGCCTGACCTTCGCTTCGGCCGTGCGCGCCAAGGTCCAGCTCATCATCTATGACCGCGAGTCCTCGACGCCGCAATCCAAGGTGGTCAAGGAGGTGAAGGAGCAGGAGGTCTACATGGGCGAAGTGCCGCTCATGACCGACAAGGGCTCGTTCATCATCAATGGCACGGAGCGTGTCATCGTCTCGCAGCTGCACCGCTCGCCGGGCGTGTTCTTCGAGCATGACAAGGGCAAGACCCACAGCTCGGGCAAGCTGCTGTTCAGCGCCCGCATCATTCCCTATCGCGGCTCCTGGCTCGACTTCGAGTTCGATCCCAAGGACATCCTGTACTTCCGTGTTGACCGCCGCCGCAAGATGCCGGTCACGATCCTGCTCAAGGCCATCGGCCTGAACCCCGAGTCCATCCTGGCGAACTTCTTCGTCAACGACAACTTCCGCCTGATGGACAGCGGCGCGCAGATGGAGTTCGTGGCCGAGCGCCTGCGTGGTGAAGTCGCCCGCTTCGACATCACCGACAAGAGCGGCAAGGTGGTGGTGGCCAAGGACAAGCGCGTCACGGCCCGTCACACCCGCGAACTGGAACAGTCCGGCACCACGCACATCAGCGTGCCCGAAGACTTCCTGGTGGGCCGGGTGGTGGCACGCAACATCGTCGACGCCGACACCGGTGAAATCATCGCCAAGGCCAACGACGAGCTGACCGAAGCCCTGCTCAAGAAGCTGCGCACGGCGGGTGTGCAGGACCTGCAGGTCATCTACACCAACGAACTCGATCAGGGCGCCTACATGTCGCAGACCCTGCGCATCGACGAAACCGTGGACGAGTTCGCCGCCCGTGTCGCCATCTACCGCATGATGCGCCCCGGCGAGCCGCCGACGGAAGACGCGGTGCAGGCCCTGTTCCAGCGCCTGTTCTACAACCCGGACACGTACGACCTGTCGCGCGTGGGCCGCATGAAGTTCAACGCCAAGATGGGTCGCGACGAGTCCACCGGTCCGATGGTGCTGACCAATGAGGACATCCTGGCCGTGGTCAAGATCCTCGTGGACCTGCGCAACGGCAACGGCGAGGTCGATGACATTGACCACCTGGGCAATCGCCGCGTGCGTTGCGTGGGCGAGCTGGCCGAGAACCAGTACCGCACGGGTCTGGCCCGCATCGAGAAGGCTGTCAAGGAGCGCCTGGGCCAGGCCGAGCAGGACCCGCTCATGCCGCACGACCTGATCAACTCCAAGCCGATCTCTGCGGCGCTCAAGGAGTTCTTCGGCGCCTCGCAGCTGTCGCAGTTCATGGACCAGACCAATCCGCTGTCCGAGATCACGCACAAGCGCCGCGTCTCGGCCCTGGGCCCGGGCGGCCTGACGCGCGAACGCGCGGGCTTCGAGGTGCGCGACGTGCACGTCACGCACTACGGCCGCGTCTGCCCGATCGAAACGCCTGAAGGCCCGAACATCGGCCTGATCAACTCCCTGGCGCTGTACGCCCGCCTGAACGAATACGGCTTCATCGAGACGCCGTACCGTCGCGTGGTCGATGGCAAGGTCACGATGGACATCGACTACCTGTCGGCCATCGAGGAAGGCAAGTACGTCATCGCCCAGGCTAATGCCACGCTGGACAAGGACGGCAAGCTGGCCGACGAGCTGGTTTCCGCCCGTGAGAAGGGGGAGTCCATTCTCTGCGGCGCCGACCGCGTGCAGTACATGGACGTGTCGCCCGCCCAGATCGTCTCGGTGGCCGCTTCGCTCGTGCCGTTCCTGGAGCACGACGACGCGAACCGCGCACTGATGGGCGCGAACATGCAGCGCCAGGCTGTGCCGGTGCTGCGCCCCGAGAAGGCCTTCGTGGGCACGGGCATCGAGCGCGTCTCCGCGGTCGACTCGGGCACGGTGGTTACGGCCAACCGCGGCGGTGTGGTGGACTATGTCGACGCGACCCGCATCGTGGTGCGCGTGAACGACGCAGAAGCCCAGGCCGGCGAAGTGGGCGTGGACATCTACAACCTGATCAAGTACCAGCGTTCCAACCAGAACACCAACATTCACCAGCGACCCATCGTCAAGCGCGGCGACCAGATCGCCAAAGGCGACGTGGTGGCTGACGGCGCGTCGACGGACATCGGCGAACTGGCCTTGGGCCAGAACATGCTGGTCGCGTTCATGCCCTGGAACGGCTACAACTTCGAGGATTCGATCCTGATCAGCGAACGCGTCGTGGCCGACGACCGCTACACCTCGATCCACATCGAGGAACTGGTGGTGATGGCCCGCGACACCAAGCTGGGTGCCGAGGAAATCACGCGCGACATCCCCAACCTGTCCGAGCAGCAGCTCAACCGTCTGGACGAATCCGGCATCATCTACGTGGGTGCCGAAGTCCAGCCGGGCGACACGCTGGTCGGCAAGGTCACGCCGAAGGGCGAAACCACGCTGACGCCGGAAGAAAAACTGCTGCGCGCCATCTTCGGCGAGAAGGCTTCCGACGTGAAGGACACCTCGCTGCGCGTGGACCAGGGCAGCCAGGGCACGGTCATCGACGTGCAGGTCTTCACCCGCGAAGGCATCCAGCGTGACAAGCGCGCCCAGCAGATCATCGACGACGAGCTCAAGCGCTTCCGCCTGGACCTGAACGACCAGCTGCGCATTGTCGAGGCCGACTCGTTCGACCGGATCGAGAAGCTGCTGAACGGCAAGATCGCCAATGGCGGCCCGCAGAAGCTGGCCAAGGGCACCAAGATCGACAAGGCCTATCTGGCCTCGGTGGAAAAGTTCCACTGGTTCGACATCCGACCGGCCGACGACGATGTGGCGTCCCAGCTGGAGTCCATCAAGAACTCGATCGAACAACAGCGTCACAGCTTTGATCTGGCCTTCGAAGAAAAGCGCAAGAAGCTCACGCAGGGCGACGAGCTGCCGGCGGGCGTGCTGAAGATGGTCAAGGTCTACCTGGCCGTCAAGCGCCGCCTCCAGCCTGGCGACAAGATGGCCGGGCGTCACGGCAACAAGGGGGTGGTCTCCAAGATCGTTCCGGTCGAGGACATGCCCTATATGGCCGATGGCACGCCGTGCGACATCGTGTTGAACCCGCTGGGCGTGCCTTCGCGCATGAACGTGGGTCAGGTGCTGGAAGTGCACCTGGGCTGGGCTGCCAAGGGCATTGGCCAGCGCATCGGCGACATGCTGCAGGCACAGGCCAAGGTGGGCGAGCTGCGCAAGTTCATGGACGAGCTGTACAACTCCACGGGCCGCAAGGAAGATCTGGCGCAGCTGTCCGACGAGGATGTGCTCGAAATGGCGGGCAACCTGTCCAAGGGGGTCCCGTTCGCCACGCCGGTGTTCGATGGTGCCTCCGAAGACGAAATCCGCGCCATGCTGAAGCTGGCCTTCCCGGACGACGTGGCCAAGGCCAAGGGCCTGACAACCACCCGCACGCAGGCCCACCTGTATGACGGCCGCACCGGCGACGCCTTCGAGCGTCCGACCACGGTGGGTTACATGCACGTGCTCAAGCTGCATCACCTGGTGGATGACAAGATGCACGCCCGCTCGACCGGCCCGTACTCGCTGGTGACGCAGCAACCGCTGGGCGGCAAGGCCCAGTTCGGTGGACAGCGTTTCGGCGAAATGGAAGTGTGGGCGCTCGAAGCCTACGGCGCTTCCTACGTGCTGCAGGAGATGCTGACCGTGAAGTCCGACGACGTGCAGGGCCGTACCAAGGTGTACGAATCCATCGTCAAGGGTGAGCACGCCATCGAGGCTGGCATGCCGGAATCGTTCAACGTGCTGGTCAAGGAAATCCGTTCGCTCGGTATCGACATCGAGCTCGAGCGCTCTTAATTTGAAGGGATAGAGTCACATGAAATCACTACTCGACCTGTTCAAGCAATTCACGCCTGACGAGCATTTCGATGCCATCCGCATCGGCATGGCGTCGCCCGAGAAGATCCGCTCGTGGTCCTTCGGCGAGGTGAAGAAGCCCGAGACGATCAACTACCGCACCTTCAAGCCCGAGCGCGATGGCCTGTTCTGCGCCAAGATCTTTGGCCCGATCAAGGACTACGAATGCCTGTGCGGCAAGTACAAGCGACTGAAGCACCGCGGCGTGATCTGCGAGAAGTGCGGCGTTGAAGTCACCCAGACCAAGGTGCGCCGCGAGCGCATGGGCCATATCGACCTGGCCGCGCCCTGCGCCCACATCTGGTTCCTCAAGTCCCTGCCCAGCCGCCTGGGCCTGGTGCTGGACATGACGCTGCGCGACATCGAGCGCGTGCTGTACTTTGAAGCCTATGTGGTGACCGATCCGGGCATGACCCCGCTGAAGAAATTCGGCATCATGTCCGAGGACGACTATGACGCCAAGCGCAAGGAGTATGGCGACGAGTTCATCGCCAAGATGGGCGCCGAGGGCATCAAGGACCTGCTGCAAGGCATCGACATCGACGATTCGATCGAGAAGCTGCGTGGCGACCTGACCGGCTCCGAAGTCAAGGTCAAGAAGAATGCCAAGCGCCTCAAGGTGCTGGAAGCCTTCAAGAAGTCCGGCATCAAGCCCGAGTGGATGGTGATGGACGTGCTGCCCGTGCTGCCGCCGGACCTGCGTCCGCTGGTGCCGCTGGACGGTGGCCGTTTCGCCACTTCGGACCTGAACGACCTGTATCGCCGCGTCATCAACCGCAATTCGCGGCTGCGTCGCCTGCTGGAACTCAAGGCGCCCGAGATCATCGTGCGCAACGAGAAGCGCATGCTGCAGGAAGCCGTGGACAGCCTGCTGGACAACGGCCGCCGCGGCAAGGCGATGACGGGCGCCAACAAGCGCGCGCTCAAGTCCCTGGCCGACATGATCAAGGGCAAGTCCGGCCGCTTCCGCCAGAACCTGCTGGGCAAGCGTGTCGACTACTCCGGCCGTTCGGTGATCACCGTGGGCCCGACGCTCAAGCTGCACCAGTGCGGCCTGCCCAAGCTGATGGCCCTGGAGCTGTTCAAGCCGTTCATCTTCTCGCGCCTGGAAGCCATGGGCATCGCCACCACCATCAAGGCGGCGAAGAAGGAAGTCGAATCCGGTACGCCGGTGGTCTGGGACATCCTCGAAGAGGTCATCAAGGAGCACCCGGTCATGCTGAACCGCGCTCCGACGCTGCACCGCCTGGGCATCCAGGCCTTCGAGCCGATCCTGATCGAAGGCAAGGCCATCCAGCTGCACCCGCTGGTGTGCGCCGCGTTCAACGCCGACTTCGACGGCGACCAGATGGCCGTGCACGTGCCGCTGTCGGTGGAAGCACAGATGGAAGCCCGCACGCTGATGCTGGCCTCCAACAACATCCTGTTCCCCGCCAACGGCGAGCCGTCGATCGTGCCGTCGCAGGACGTGGTGCTGGGCCTGTACTACACGACGCGTGACCGCATCAACGCCAAGGGCGAAGGCCTGATCTTTGCCGACACCGGCGAAGTGCAGCGCGCGCTCGACGCCGGTGAGGTGGACCTGACCGCCCGTGTGAGCGTGCGCCTGACCGAATGGTCCAAGGACAAGGCGACGGGTGAGTTCACCCCGTCGACCAAGCTGGTGGAGACCACTGCCGGTCGCGCGCTGCTGTCCGAGATCCTGCCCAAGGGCCTGCCGTTCAGCAACATCAACAAGGCGCTGAAGAAGAAGGAAATCTCCAAGCTCATCAACGTCTCGTTCCGCAAGTGCGGCCTGAAAGAGACCGTGGTGTTTGCCGACAAGCTGCTGCAAAACGGGTTCCGCCTGGCCACCAAGGCCGGCATCTCGATCTGCATCGACGACATGCTGGTGCCGCCGCAGAAGGCCGAAATCATTGGCCGGGCCGAGAAAGAGGTCAAGGAGATCCAGCAGCAGTACGTTTCCGGTCTGGTGACGTCCGGCGAACGCTACAACAAGGTGGTGGACATCTGGGGCAAGGCCGGTGACGAAGTCTCCAAGGTCATGATGGCCCAGCTGGCCAAGCAGAAGGTCAATGACCGCCATGGCAAGGAAGTGGACCAGGAGTCCTTCAACTCCATCTACATGATGGCCGACTCGGGTGCGCGCGGCTCCGCTGCGCAGATCCGCCAGCTGGCCGGCATGCGGGGCCTGATGGCCAAGCCTGACGGCTCGATCATCGAAACCCCGATCACGGCCAACTTCCGTGAAGGCCTGAATGTGCTGCAGTACTTCATCTCCACCCACGGTGCCCGGAAGGGCCTCGCGGATACGGCGCTGAAGACGGCCAACTCGGGCTACCTGACGCGCCGCCTGGTGGACGTGACGCAGGATCTGGTGGTGGTGGAGCAGGACTGCAACACGCATGATGGCTCCGTGATGCGCGCCATCGTCGAAGGCGGTGAGGTGATCGAGTCGCTGCGCGACCGTATCCTGGGCCGTACCGCCGCCGATGATGTGCTGCACCCCGAGACCCGCGCCGTGCTGGTCAAGGCTGGCGACATGCTCGACGAGGACCTGATCGAGGAACTCGAGGCCGTCGGCGTCGACGAGGTCAAGGTCCGCACCGCGCTGACCTGCGCCACGCGTTTCGGCATCTGTGCCAAGTGCTATGGCCGCGACCTGGGCCGTGGCGGCCTGATCAACATCGGCGAAGCGGTGGGTGTGATAGCCGCCCAGTCGATCGGCGAACCCGGCACACAGCTGACCATGCGGACCTTCCACATCGGTGGTGCCGCCTCGCGCGCCGCCATCGCCTCCAGCGTGGAAGCCAAGTCCAATGGCGTGATCGGCTTCAACGCCACGATGCGCTACGTGACCAACAGCAAGGGCGAACTGGTGGTGATCGCCCGCTCCGGTGAGATCGTCATCCATGACGAGCACGGCCGCGAGCGCGAGCGTCACAAGGTGCCGTACGGTGCCACGCTGACGGTGAAGGCGGACCAGCCGGTCAAGGCCGGCCATGTGCTGGCCAACTGGGATCCGCTGACGCGACCCATCATCACCGAGTTCGCGGGCCAGACCAAGTTCGAGAACGTCGAGGAAGGCATGACCGTGGCCAAGCAGGTGGACGAAGTCACCGGCCTGTCCACGCTGGTCGTGATCGACCCCAAGCGCCGTGGTGCCGCCAAGGTGGTGCGTCCGCAGGTCAAGCTGATCGACGGCCAGGGCAACGAGGTCAAGATCCCCGGTACCGACCACTCGGTGACCATCGGCTTCCAGGTTGGCGCGCTGATCCAGGTGCGCGACGGTCAGGACGTGGGCCCCGGCGAAGTGCTGGCCCGCATCCCGATCGAAGGCCAGAAGACCCGCGACATCACCGGCGGCTTGCCGCGCGTGGCCGAGCTGTTCGAGGCTCGCTCGCCCAAGGACAAGGGCCTGCTCGCCGAGATGACCGGCACGGTGTCGTTCGGCAAGGAAACCAAGGGCAAGATCCGCCTGCAGATCACCGACCCTGAAGGCAAGGTCTGGGAAGACCTCGTGCCCAAGGAAAAGAACATCCTGGTGCACGAAGGCCAAGTGGTCAACAAGGGTGAGTCCGTGGTGGACGGCCCCGCGGATCCGCAGGACATCCTGCGCCTGCTGGGCTCCGAGGAACTGGCGCGCTACATCGTGGATGAGGTGCAGGACGTGTACCGCCTGCAGGGCGTGAAGATCAACGACAAGCACATCGAGGTGATCGTTCGCCAGATGCTGCGCCGTGTCGTGGTCGAGAACCCGGGCGAGTCGGGCTACATCGCTGGCGAACAGGTCGAGCGTTCCGAAATGCTCGACACCAACGATGCCCTGCGCAAGGAAGACAAGATCCCGGCGACGTACAGCAACCTGCTGCTGGGCATCACCAAGGCCTCGCTGTCGACCGACTCGTTCATCTCCGCGGCGTCCTTCCAGGAAACCACGCGCGTGCTGACCGAGGCGGCCATCATGGGCAAGCGCGACGATCTGCGTGGCCTGAAGGAAAACGTCATCGTCGGCCGCCTGATTCCGGCGGGCACCGGCCTGGCCTACCATCAGGCACGCAAGGTCAAGGACGCCATGGACGAGGCCGAGCGCCGCGCCATTGCCGAGGCCGAAGCCGCCGATCTGGCCACGGCCACCGAGGCCGCCCCGGCCGAGGGGGGCGAGGCGCCAGCCGCCGACTGATCGGCCTGCTAGCAAACTGATAGCGCCTCATGCCCCCGCACCGGGGGCATGAGGCGCTTTTTATTTATAGTCGCAAGCATGATCTTCGCCTTCAGTCCGGCCGCCGGAGCACGCCGATGACGCTGTCACTGGTGCTGTGGTGCGTGGCGGCCATCCTGTTGTTCTGGTCGGTGGGGGCCTACAACCGGCTGGTGCGTCTGCGCGCCCAGGCCAACGCGGCGTTCGCCGTGCTGGACGAGCACTGGACCCGCCAGATCGGGCTGGTGCATGCCAGCCTGCCGGATGCCTTCCGGCCCTCCCAGTTCACGCAGCCCGGTGACCTCGTGGATGACCTGACGCAGCTGTGGGCCGGTCTGCGCGGTGCCGCCACGCAGTTCGAAGCCTCGCTCGCCGCCTTGCGCCCCCATCCGCTGGACGCAGGGGCGGGCGCCGCCCTGGCGGCCGCACAGGATGTCCTCTTCATGGCCTGGCAGCGGGTGGAGTCCGAGGCCCACGACCTGGCCGGCGCGCCATTGCCCGAAACCGTGGTCGCGCGCTGGCAGGCCCTGATGCGGGAGACCACCAAGGCGCAGAGCCGCTTCAATGAAGCCGTGACCGGCTACAACTTCGCCATCGCCCAGTTCCCGGCACTGTTGCTGGCCTGGCTGTTCAGCTTCAAGCCAGCGAGTACGTTGTGACCCCGCGGCCACGCACGCCAATCGCCTCTCTGCGCCGCGTGGCGGGCCGTTTTCTGCTCGCCTGCATGGGCCTGGGCTGCGCCGGCATGGCCCCGGCGCAAACCCCGGAGGACCTGTACCTGCGCAGTCTGGCCGCCACCTGTGCGGCCTGCCACGGGACTGATGGCCGTGTGGCCCCCGGCTCGCGGCTCCCGGCCCTCGCGGGCATGCCGCGCGAGGACATGGTCCGTGCGCTGAAGGCGTTCCGGGACGGCACGCGACCGGCGACGGTGATGCATCAGCTCAGCAAGGGCTACAGCGATGCGCAGATCGAGCAGATGGCCGGCTACTTTGCCCGCCAGCCACGACCGTGAAAGGCCCTGCCATGCAACGACGATCCCTGATCACGTCCGCCGCGGCGCTCGGCCTGGTTGGCCTGGCCCCTGGGTGTGCGGTGCGCGGCCCGGCCACGCGGGCCCGGGTGGTGGTGATCGGTGGCGGGTATGGGGGCGCCACGGCCGCCCGGTACATCCGGCTGCTGTCCGATCACCGGATCGACGTGACGCTGGTGGAGCCGGACGCCGCGTTTGTGTCCTGCCCGCTGTCCAATCTCGTGCTGGGCGGCAGCATGTCCATGACCGATATCACCACGCCGTACACGGCGCTCAGTCGGCGCCACGGGATCACCGTGGTGCGGGACCGGGCGGCCTCGGTGGACACGGTCCGGCGACGGGTCACGTTGCAGGGCGGGGGCGTCGTCCCTTACGACAAGCTCGTGGTTTCACCGGGGGTGGACCTGCGGTATGACCGGGTGGCCGGCCTGACCGAGGCGCATGCGTCGGGCCGCGTCCTGCAGGCCTGGAGTGCCGGCCCCGAGACGGCGGCCTTGCGCCGCCAGCTCGAAGCCATGCCCGATGGCGGGGTGTTCGCCATCACCATTCCCGAGGCGCCCTACCGCTGCCCGCCCGGCCCCTACGAGCGGGCCTGCCAGGTGGCCTGGTATTTCCGCCGGGCCAAGCCGCGAAGCAAGGTGCTGATTCTTGACGCCAACCCCGACATCACCTCCAAGGGGGCGCTGTTCCGTCGTGCCTGGGCCGAGCTCTATCCGGGGCTGGTCGAATACCGCGCCCAGCACAATGCCGTGGCCGTGAAGGCCGGCACCGGCATCATCAGCTTTGACGTGCAGGACGATGTGAAGGCCGACGTGATCAACGCACTGCCGCCCATGCGGGCCGGGCTGATTGCCGTGCAGGCCGGCCTGAACAACATGGCTGACCAGCGCTGGTGCGGGGTGGACTACCAGACCTTTGAGTCCACGGCCGCCCCGCACGTGCATGTGCTGGGCGACGCCATCCAGGTGGCGCCGGCCATGCCCAAGAGCGGGCACATGGCCAACAGCCAGGGCAAGGTGGCCGCGGCGGCCATCGTGGCCCGGCTCGCCGGCTGGGCCGTGAACCCCGCGCCCATGCTCAGCAACACCTGCTACAGCTTTGTGGACGACCGCCGCGCCGTGCATGTGGCCAGCGTGCACGCCTACGCCCCTGCCGAGAAAACCTTTCTTCCAGTGCACGACGCCGGAGGCCTCAGCGCTGCACCCAGTGAACAGGAGGGCGCCTACGCCATGGACTGGGCGCGCAACATCTGGGCCGACACGCTGGGCTGAGCCGAATCAACCATGACCCACCCTCCTGTTCCCTTGTGGCGGCAACTCCAGGCCACGGCCGGCGTGCTGGCCATGGTGCGGGCCGGCCAGTCGGGCACCGCCGCCCTGACCGCCGTGGAGCCTGCCTTGCGGCCGGGAGTGCAGGCGCTGTCGTTCCAGGCCTGGCGCCAACTCGGGCGGGCCGAGGCGCTGCGCCGCCAGCTGGCCCGTCGCGCACCGCCGCCTGAGGTGGACGCACTGCTGTGCACGGCGCTGGCGCTGTGCTGGGAGCCCGCACAAGCGCCCTACGAGGTGTTCACCCTGGTCAACCAGGCCGTGGAGGCTGCCAAGCACGGTGCCGGCACGCGCGCGCAGTCCGGCTTCATCAATGCCTGCCTGCGCCGCTTCCTGCGGGAGCGCGACGCCCTCGTGGCCGCCACCGACCGGGACCCGGTGGCCCGGTGGAACCACCCGCGCTGGTGGATTGACCGGCTGCGCAAGGACCACCCCACGCACTGGCAGTCCATTCTGGCCGCCAACAACACGCCCGCCCCGCTGACCTTGCGGGTCAATGAGCGAAAACTGCCCTTAGCCCAGTACCAGCGGTCACTGGGCGCTATGAATATTGAAGCAAACCAGGTGGGCGAGCAGGCCCTGGCGCTGGTCCGGGCGCGGGCCGTGCCAGACCTGCCGGGGTTTGCCGACGGCCAGTTCTCGGTGCAGGACGCGGCAGCCCAGCTGGCCGCCCCGTTGCTGCTGCGCGGGTTGGAGGCTCCCGGGCGCCTGCGCGTCCTCGATGCCTGTGCGGCCCCGGGGGGCAAGACCGCCCATCTGCTGGAGCTGGCCGACGCGGACGTGACGGCGCTGGACATCGACCCCGCGCGGTGTGATCGCATCCACGACACCCTGAGCCGCCTGGGCCTGACGGCCCGCGTGCTCGCGGCGGACGCGGGCCGGCCCGCGGACTGGTGGGATGGCATGCCGTTCGATGCCATTCTGCTGGACGCGCCCTGTACCGCTTCGGGCATCGTGCGGCGCCACCCCGACGTGCGCTGGCTGCGCCGCGAGAGCGACGTGGCGCAGCTGGCCGCCACCCAGGCGCACCTGCTCGCCACGCTGTGGCCGCTGCTCAGGCCGGGAGGCCGTTTGCTGTACTGCACGTGCTCGGTGTTCCGCGACGAAGGCGACACACAGATCCAAACGTTTGTTGCACACAACACCGAGGCCTTTTTGCTGCCGTCGCCCGGCCATTTAATGCCCCAAACAGGGGCAAACGCCAACCCCGTCCCGGACAATCCACAGAGTGACCACGACGGCTTTTTTTACGCACTGCTGGAAAAACGCACGCCGCCACCTCAGGCTCAGCCCGGCCCTTGAGCGGGTCTTCCGCCTCGCCCTGGCGGGCCTGCTGCTGGCGTCGGCCGGCCTGGTGCGGGCCGATGTGCCCACCGAGGTCACGCAGATGCGGCTGGAACGCACCGAAGACGGTGTCTTTCTCTCCGCCAATGTGAAGTTCGATTTGCCTGCCGTGGTGCAGGATGCGCTGCTCAAGGGCATCTCCATGTACTTCGTGGCAGAGGCGGAGGTGTACCGTGACCGCTGGTACTGGTACGACAAGAAGCTCTCCACCACAGTGCGGCACATGCGCCTGTCCTACCAGCCCCTGACGCGCCGCTGGCGCCTGCATGTGGCGCCCGGGGCCATCAGCAATTCGGGCCTGGGCGTCACGCTGGGGCAGAATTTTGACTCGCTGGAAGAGGCGCTGGCGGTGATCCAGCGGATTTCGCGCTGGAAGATCGCCGAGGCCAGCGACATCGAGCCCGACTCCCGCCACAACGTGGACTTCCGGTTCCGGCTCGATGTGTCGCAGTTGCCCCGGCCGTTCCAGATCGGCGCCGTGGGCCAGCCCGACTGGCGCATTGCCGCCAGCCGCAACCAGCGGCTCACCGTCGAAAGCGCGCCGTGAGCGAACCCCCGGTCGCCGAGGCGGCAAGCCGGTTCTCGCTGCAGAACTCCCGCGCCGTGCGCTGGGCCGTGGGCCTGGGCGTCGCGGCCATGGCGCTGATCGGCGTCATGCTGATCTTCCTGCTCACACTGGCCACCAACAACCGGGAGATGTACGAGCGCAACTACGCGCGCCTGCTGGTGATCAACGTGGTGGTGGCCGCGGTGCTGCTGGTGGTGATCCTCTGGGTGGTGGTGCGCCTGCTGGCCCGGCTGCGCCGTGGCAAGTTCGGCAGCCGCTTGCTGGTCAAGCTCGCGGCGATTTTTGCGCTGGTGGGTTTCGCGCCAGGGGTGCTGATCTATGTGGTGTCCTACCAGTTCGTCTCGCGTTCGATCGAAAGCTGGTTTGACGTCAAGGTCGAGGGCGCGCTGGACGCTGGCCTGAGCCTGGGCCGGGCCACGCTCGACACCCTGGCGGGCGAGCTGGCGAACAAGACGCGGGCCGCCGCCAGCCAGCTCACCGACGTGCCCGATGCCGCGGCTGGCGTGGTGCTGGAGCGCCTGCGCGAACAGTTTGGCGCGAGCGACGTGGTGCTGTGGACCCACACCGGCCAGCTCATCGCCAGCGCCGGCCAGTCACGCTTCATCATCAATCCCGAAAGGCCGCCACCCCAGCAGCTGCGCAACGCCCGCACCCAGCGCGTGGTGGCCGTCATCGAAGGGCTGGACGATCCGGGGCTGAGCTCCGTGGCCAATGCCCGTGTCAAGGCCCTGGCCGCCGTCACGCCCACCAGCCTGGGCCTGCTGGAGGAGCCGCGCTTTCTGCAGGTCACGCAAAGCCTGCCGCCCACGCTGGTGGCCAACGCCATCGCGGTGCAGGAGGCCTACCGCGAGTACCAGGAGCGCGCCCTGGCCCGCGGCGGGCTGCGCCGCATGTACATCGGCACGCTCACGCTGAGCCTGTTCCTGGCGGTGTTCGGCGCGGTGCTCATCGCCGTGCTGCTGGGCAACCAGCTCGCGCGGCCGCTGCTGGTGCTGGCCGCCGGCGTGCGCGAGGTGGCCGCCGGCGACCTGAGCCCCAAGCTCGCGCTGCAGGGCCGGGACGAGCTGGGCGGGCTCACGCGCTCGTTCGCCGACATGACGCAGCAGCTCGCCGATGCGCGGGCGGCGGTCGACAAGAGCATGAACCAGGTCAGCGCCGCGCGGGCCAACCTGCAGACCATCCTGGACAACCTCACGGCCGGTGTGATCGTGCTGGATGCCCGCGGCGTGATCCAGACCGCCAACCCTGGCGCCACCCGCATCCTGCGCATGCCGCTGGCCGCCTACGAGGGCGCCACGCTGGCCAGCGTGCCCGGCCTCGAGGCGTTTGCCGCCAGCGTGCAGAAACAGTTCGAGGAGTACCTGCGCGAGCGGCAGGAGCATGGGCTGGACCACTGGCAGCAGTCGTTCGAGCTGGGCGGGGGCGAGCCCTCAGGGGCCCAGCCGGCCAACGTCATCACCCTGGTGGCGCGCGGCGCCGAGATGCCCTCGTCGGCCACGGGCAAGGCCGCCTGGCTGCTGGTCTTTGACGACATCTCGGAGATCGTGTCGGCCCAGCGCGCCCAGGCCTGGGGCGAGGTGGCGCGGCGCCTCGCCCATGAGATCAAGAACCCGCTCACGCCGATTCAGCTGTCGGCCGAGCGGCTCGAGATGAAGCTGGCCGGCAAGGTGGCAGCCAACGAGCAGGCGGTGGTGACCAAATCGGTCAAGACCATCGTGGACCAGGTGGATGCCATGAAGCGGCTGGTCAACGAGTTCCGTGACTACGCGCGCCTGCCCGCCGCCGAGCTCAAGCCCGTGGACCTGAACGCGCTGGTGGCCGATGTGCTCAACCTCTACCAGGACGAGAATGGCCAGGCCACGGCCGTGCCGGTGCGGCTCGACCTGGAGGCCGCCTGCCCCCGTGTGCTGGGCGATGCACAGCAGTTGCGCCAGGTCATCCACAACCTGCTGCAGAATGCGCAGGACGCCACCGAAGGCTGCGCCGTGCGTGAAGTCATGGTCAAGACGCGGTGGAACGAGACCTCGCGCCGGGTGCGTTTGCTGGTGCAGGACACCGGTGCCGGCTTCCCCGAACACATCCTCAAGCGGGCCTTCGAGCCCTATGTGACCACCAAGGCCAAGGGCACCGGCCTGGGGCTGGCCGTGGTGAAAAAGATCGCCGACGAGCATGGCGCCCGGATCGACCTTTCCAACCGGGTCGCCGACGGGGTGATACAGGGCGCGCAAGTATCGCTATCATTCGCAGTTGCGGCGTAACAACACCGCGCCGAAGAACCTTACAGGACCGCACTTCTACGATGGCAAACATACTGGTGGTGGACGACGAACTGGGCATCCGTGACCTGCTCTCGGAAATCCTGAACGACGAAGGCCACAACGTCGAACTTGCCGAAAACGCCGCGCAGGCGCGGGCCGCGCGGGCACGGGCGCGCCCCGACCTGGTGCTGCTGGACATCTGGATGCCGGATACCGACGGCGTCACGCTGCTCAAGGAGTGGTCCACCACGGGGCTGCTCAGCATGCCCGTGATCATGATGAGCGGCCATGCCACCATCGACACGGCGGTGGAGGCCACCAAGATCGGCGCGCAGTCGTTCCTGGAAAAGCCCATCACGATGCAGAAGCTGCTGAAGGCCGTTGAAGCGGGGCTGGCCCGTGTGGGCGGCCGCAAGCCACTGCAGACCCCCGCGTCGTCCATGGTCACCACCGAGCTCACCGTGGAGGCCGCCATGACCGGCGGCCAGAGTCTGCCCCCGGTGGTCGAGATGGGCCCGCAGGGCCGCCAGCTGTTCGAGCTGGACAAGCCACTGCGCGACGCCCGCGACGAATTTGAAAAGTCGTACTTTGAATTCCACCTGGCCAAGGAGGGCGGCTCCATGACCCGAGTGGCCGAAAAGACCGGCCTGGAGCGCACCCACCTGTACCGCAAGCTCAAACAATTGGGCGTGGATCTTTCGCGCGGAAAACGCAGCGCGGCCTGATGTATAATCGTTGGCTCTGGCCCGGTAGCTCAGTTGGTAGAGCAGCGGATTGAAAATCCGCGTGTCGGTGGTTCGATTCCGCCCCAGGCCACCAGTTTTTATGCGCCCCAGCGCCCTTTTCGGGTTCTGGGGCGTACTAATAGCGCGCCGCAGCCTTTGGCACCATTTACACCGGCTTTGGCACCGCTTTAACTGCCCGATTGACGGCCCCTTTGGCACCATTGACGCCCCTTTGGCACCAAAGTTAAAGGTCTAGCCGCCCGGTGGCGCCGCGAGATGCCGCCTTCTTTGGCCTCGCTGGCAGCGGATCAGGCGCCGCGTCCAAAGGCCCGGTCCACTGCCGGAAGAACCCCGACGCATCCGCCACCGAGCATTCCAGCCAGCGCCCGTACTCCTCAGGCGCCAGAATCACGACCATCCGCTTTTCATCGGATGGCCGATGCATCCTGCTCATGACTGGATGTCCGTCCGCGTTCACGGTGAGCATGGCAAACGTAAAGGCCTCTTGCCCGTCGGGATGCCGCCAGCGCCTGTAGATGCCAGCAATCCCCATTGGCACGGCGCCGGGCTGCTGAATTCGCCACCGCTCGGCCTTGCCGCTCTCCCAATTCGGCTCATAGATGTACTCGGCAGGAATGATGCACCGCCATCCCTTCTTCCAGGACTCTCGGAAGCTGGGCTTGATCGCCACGGTCTCAGATCGAGCGTTGTAGGTCTTGCGCCCCTGCGCGACCTCAACGGCAAAGTGTGGCAACAAGCCAAACATCCCGTCTTGAACTTGAAACTTGCTTGCCGAGCCAGGCTCACCGAGCCGGATGAACGGTGCCAGGCCCGTGGGCCAGACGTCCGCAGGCACCTGATCGATGCCCCTCTCGACGCCAAAGAAGGTCAGCAGTCGATCGCTACTTGTGACTGGGCGGTAGTTGGAACACACACAACCATGATACGGCGGCGTCACCCCGACCGCCAACGATGAAGGGCCGGCAAGGCCGGCCCTCAGGGGCGTTGCGTGTTGGTTACAGAACGTCGGCGTACCTCAATTGCTCGTCCGGCGTCAGGGCCTGCATGAAGTTCAGCACCCGCAGAAGGTCAAGGCTCACATGGCTGGCGTCCCCGACCCATTGCCAAGACGCCGGCTCTTTGGCCGCTTGGCTGGCATGGTTGGCCAGGGCGGCCTTCACGCGGTCGACCAGCTGGTCGCATAGCTGATTCGTCTCCTGGTATGTTTGAGCGGCCGTTTTCATGCTGCACTCCCTTGAGCTCGACCCTGCGCCTGACCGGCCTCGTAGGCCTCTTGCAAGGCCCGGCGCACCCCGACAACACCGACGTCGTGGAAATCGAGCCGGTCCATGTGGCGCTCTTCCAGGGTCTCGATGAAAAGGTGCTTCTGGGCAATGGCGGTCAACAGGGCGTTGAGGGTTTGCTGCGGGGTTTTCTTCATGCTGGTCTCCGTGTTGCGATGACCCCAGTACCGCTCTGTTCCCGCACGCCAGCAAGCACCAATTGAAGAGCCAGACTGCGGTTGTCTGGCACTACCAATTCCGTATCAGCAGCTCGCCCTTTTCCGCACGCCCGCGCCCCGAACCGCCCACCGTGTACTTGATCGCCAGCCGGCGCATCGTCAGCCCCTTGAAGGCCTGGCGCATCTCCGGGATGTCGTTCACGCTCACGATGGCCTTGCCCTTGATGGTTGTCAGCAGCTCGGCCATGCGGGCGTACTGATCGAGGCCAAAGCCCACGCCGTACCCCTCGGTGCCCCAGTAGGGTGGGTCGCAGTAGAACAGCGTGTGCGGCCGGTCGTAGCGCGCCATGCAGGCCG
>JAHBZN010000008.1 GCA_019635415.1 Ramlibacter sp. | reverse complement strand
ACGTGCCCACGCTGGTGGTCGCCCGAATCAGGGTCAATCCAGCCGCCGTCAGGGAGTCGGTCAGCGTCACGTTTTGCGCCGTGCTCGGGCCCGCGTTGGCGAAGGTGATCACGTAGGTGAAGGTCGTACCAACGGTACCCGTACTGACGCTGGCGGTTTTAGTGACACCGAGATCCGCGCTCGTGACGACGCTGTCGGTATCCGCCGCAGAACACACGCCCGAAGTACAGGATGCGGAGGGATTGCTGTTGGCAACCGTCGCCGGCGGCGTGATGGTCGCCACATTGGTCACGGACGTCTGGGCATTCGCCAGCCCCGGCAATGCAAGAAGGAACAGGCTCAGGCACAGCCAAGCCACCGACACGAGCATGGCTCGCGCAGACAGCAAACTCAGCCGCGAAAAATGCCTCTTTTCAGAAGCCCTGGGACCATTCAAACGCCGTCACTCCGACATTGTTACAAAAAACCTCTTACATGCCGTTACATGGCAAGTCTCGAGTCTAGTGGATGAACATTGTTTGTAGCAAAACCTTTCTTTCTCAGGCGGCAATAAGTGTGTTTATTGCGTACAAATTCACATGCCGACATGCAGTACGCAATGGCTTACGATTTTAGATGCAGAAATAGGCCGACAAAGTAAATCGCAACGGCCCTCTCCCTCGAAACGGTGTGGACCAAACCGCCATCAACGCCCAGCAATACACGCGGAAATCTCAGGTCCTGTCGCGCGCATTCCCGCCGATCCAGGAACGCTGGCCAACGGTCCCACCGATAATGCCGCCATGCCCGCGTACTCATTCGAAGCTCTAGACGCCCAGGGGGATATCCGCCGTGGCGTGATGGAAGCGGACACCATGAAATCGGCACGGAGTTTGCTTAGAGCCCAAACACTCGTGCCCCTGATGGTCGAGCCGGTCAACGCCCAAGGCCTTCAGCCCGCCACGGCAGGCCACCGGGGCATCGCCTCCCTCTGGTCGAGCCCGCGCGTGTTCAATGCCACCGGACTGGCCATCTGGACTCGTCAGCTGGCCGGCCTCGTATCGTCTGGCCTGCCTCTCGAACGGGCGCTGACCGCATTGGCCGACGAAGCCGAAAATGAGCCCTTGCGCAATCTTGTGGCAAGCCTTCGCGCAGAAGTAAATGCTGGCTCACCTTTCGCAAAGGCGCTTGCCCAGTACCCCAAGGATTTCTCCGGAATCTACACGGCCGTCATCGGCGCAGGGGAGCAAACCGGCAATCTGGGATTGGTGCTGGAGCGGCTGGCCGATGACCTCGAAGAGCGCCAGGCCCTCAAGGCGAAGCTGATAGGTGCTGCCTTGTATCCGGCCATTGTCACGATGGTCGCCATCGTGATCGTCCTGTTCCTCGTCGGCTATGTGGTACCTCAGGTCGCCAATGTCTTTGCCGGTACCAAACGCGCCCTTCCGTTCCTGACCGTTGCCATGCTGGCCGTTAGCGACCTCGTTCGCAGCTACGGCTGGTTGATGCTCGCAACCTTGGTATTGGCAGGTACCGGGGTGCGAATCAGCCTGCGCAACGAAGCCTTGCGCGAGCGTTTTGACGCGGCCTGGCTGGGTTTACCCCTAGTCGGCAAACTGTCGCGGGGATACAACGCCACTCGCTTCGCCAGCACACTGGCCATGCTTGCGGCCGCCGGCGTACCCATTCTCAAGGCATTGCAGGCGGCTGCAGAAACCCTGAACAACCGGGCCATGCGGGCGGACGCCATGGACGCGTTGATACTGGTCCGTGAAGGTGCCCCCCTGGCCTCGGCGCTGGCGCAGAAAAAGCGCTTTCCCGGCCTGGTCAGCATGTTTGCACGCCTGGGCGAACAAACCGGCCAGCTGCCGCTCATGCTGCAGCGCGCGGCGAATCAGCTCGGCACCGAGGTCCAGCGCCGTGCCATGCAGCTGGCCACCATCCTCGAGCCGCTGCTGATCGTGGCCATGGGCTTGGTAGTGATGCTGATCGTGCTGGCCGTGCTTCTGCCGATCATCCAGCTCAACCAGTGGGTCCGCTAAATGGCCACTTCACTGGAAGGCAAGCTGGTCGTCGCCATCTCCTCGCGCGCCCTGTTCGACTTCGAGGAAGAGAACCAGGTTTTCGAGCAGGGTGACGATCGCGCCTACATGCAGCTGCAACTCGAGCGGCTGGATCTGCCGGCCAAGCCGGGGGTGGCCTTCTCCCTGGTGCGCAAGCTGCTGGCATTCAATGACTCGGCGAGCCAGCGGGTCGAGGTCGTCATTCTCTCGCGCAACGACCCGGTCTCGGGCATGCGGGTCTTCCGGTCGGCACAACACTACAACCTGCCGATCGAACGAGGCAGCTTCACGCGTGGCCAGCCCCCGTGGCGCTACCTGCGGCCGCTCAATGCCAACCTGTTCCTCTCCACCCATCTGAGCGATGTGCGGGCGGCACTGGCGGCGGGTGTCCCTGCCGCACAGGTCTACCCCCATTCAGCACAGGCCTCCGATGCCCACCCCAACGAAGTACGCATCGCCTTTGACGGGGATGCCGTCCTTTTCTCCGACGAAGCCGAGCGCGTTTTCCAGAGCGATGGACTCATTGCGTTTCAGCGCCACGAGAAAGACAAGGCCGCGCTCCCTCTGGCCGAAGGCCCCTTCAAGCCCGTGCTCGCGGCTCTGCATCGCCTGCAGCAGGCGAGCACGCCGCAGATGCGCATCCGCACCGCCCTGGTCACTGCGAGGAGCGCGCCTGCGCATGAGCGCGCGATCCGCACGCTGATGAACTGGAATGTGGATGTCGATGAAGCCATGTTCCTCGGAGGCCTGCCCAAGGGCGAGTTTCTGCGCGAGTTTGAGCCTGACTTCTTCTTTGACGACCAGACCGGGCATGTCAATGCCGCAGCCCGGCATGTGCCTTCGGGCCACGTGGCCAGCGGGGTTTCCAACCCGGACTGAGCGTGCGTCCTCAGCGCCGGCTAAGGCCGGCCGGCTACGATGGCGCCCAACCAACGAGGGCCTCCCATGAACCTGCTGTCGAAATTCGCCGCCTTCAGAACCCTGGCGCGCAAAGTCCTGGCGCTGTCGACACCCTATTTCCGTTCTGAAGAGAAATGGCGGGCCCGCGCCCTGCTGACGGCCATCGTGGCGCTGAACCTCGCCGCGGTCTACATGTTGGTCCTGCTCAACGACTGGAACCGCTTGTTCTATGACGCGCTGCAGAACAAGGACCAGGCCGTCTTCTGGCAACAGCTCGGGCGCTTCACTTACCTGGCCTTCGCGTTCATCGTCATCGCGGTATACAAGTTCTACCTCACCCAGCTGCTCGAGATGCGCTGGCGTGCCTGGATGACGCGCCACTACCTGCAACGCTGGCTGGCACAGCACGCGTTCTACCGGATGGAGCTCGCGCGTTTCTCAGAAGCGAAAGCCGCGCCAGACAACCCGGACCAGCGGATCCAGGAAGACATCAATCTCTTCACCACCGACACCATCGCTCTGAGCATGGGCCTGCTCAATGCCGTGGTGACACTGGTGAGTTTCGTCGGCATCCTCTGGTCGCTCTCTGGAGGCTTCTCGTTCAGTTTCCAGGGCAGCACCTACGAGATTGCCGGTTTCATGGTCTGGATGGCCGTGCTGTATTGCCTCGTTGGCAGCGTCCTGACGCACTACATTGGCCGGCCCCAGATCAAGCTCAACTTCCAGCAGCAGCAGTACGAAGCCAATTTCCGCCACCATCTGGTGCGGGTGCGCGAATACAGCGAAGCCATCGCCCTGGACCGCGGCGAACAGGTTGAGCGCCAACAACTCGATACCCGATTCACCAGCGTGCTGGCCAACTACCTGCGGCTGATCAAGGCACAGAAAAACCTGATCTGGTTCACTAACTTCTTCGGCCAGGCCGCCATCGTCTTCCCTTTCGTCGTGGTGGCGCCGCGCTTTTTCAGCGGCGCCATACAGCTGGGACAACTGATGCAGATCGCCTCCGCCTTCGGCCGGGTGCAGGACTCGCTGGCCTGGTTCGTGGACAACTACAGCTCACTGGCCAGCTGGCGTGCCACAACCGACCGCCTGACCAGCTTCGAGACCGGCATTTCCGCTGCAGCCCAGGAGGCACGGACTCCAGATGCTACGGAAAACATAGCAATCGAGGACCAACTGAAGACCACCGGGTTGTCCCTCGCGCTGCCGAACGGGGTGCCTTTGATCGAAGACCTGGCCCTGCAGGCCGGCCCCGGCGACGCCGTGCTGCTGCAGGGGCCTTCCGGAAGCGGCAAGTCGACGCTGTTTCGGGCCCTGGCCGGCATCTGGCCATTTTCGAAAGGCCGCATCGAGCGGCCCGCGGATTTTGAAACGCAGGCCATGTTCATCCCGCAGCGACCCTACTTTCCCCAGGGCCGGCTGCGCGATGCACTGGCCTACCCCTCGCCCGCCAGTGACTACAGCGACGAAGCCCTCCAGCAAGCCCTGGCCGACGCCCAATTGCCGCAACTCGCTCAGCGCCTGGACGACGAAGACGCATGGACGCAGAAGCTTTCGGGAGGAGAGCAGCAGCGGCTGGCGATTGCCCGTGTGCTGCTCAGGAAGCCCCGATGGATTTTTGCCGACGAAGCCACCAGTGCGCTGGATGAGTCCACCGAGCAGGACGTCTATGCCAGGCTGCTGGCGCAGGCGCAGTCTCGTCAAGGCGCGCTCGTGTCCATTGCACACCGTCCTTCGGTTGCCGCGTTTCACCGAAATCGCTGGACACTGGAGCCGCGGCGGGACGCGGACGCGGCGGCCTGGCAGCTCAGGACTGAATGACCTGCGGCCGCGCCGACTTGTAACCCCGCCAGCCCCGCTCCCGCAGCTCGCAGGCCGGGCAGGCGCCACAGCCGTACCCCCACTCGTGGCGATGCTCGCGGTCCCCCAGATAGCAAGTGTGCGTGTGCTCGACCACGAGCTTCACGAAGCGCTCGCCCCCCAGGTCCTGCGCCATCTGCCAGGTCGCGGCCTTGTCGATCCACATGAGCGGTGTCTCGATCACCAGCCGCTTGTCCATGCCCAGCGAAAGTGCCAGCTGCATGGCCTTCATCGTGTCGTCACGGCAATCCGGGTAGCCGGAGTAGTCGGTCTCGCACACCCCGGTGACAATCACCTCCAGCCCGCGCCGGTAGGCCAATGCCCCCGCGAGCGTGAGGAACATCAGGTTGCGCCCCGGGACAAAGGTGTTGGGAAGCCCGGTCTGCTCCATGCTGAACGCCATTTCCCGCGTCAGCGAGGTTTCACTGACCTTCCCCAGAACTCCCAGATCCAGAAAATGGTCCTGTCCCAAGCGGGCACTCCAGGTCGGAAACTGCGCCCGCAGCACCGCCAGCACCTTCAGGCGGGCCTGCAGTTCGACGCTGTGGCGCTGGCGGTAGTCGAAAGCGATGGTCTCGACGCGTTGGTACTTCGACAGCGCATGGGCCAGGCAGGTCGTTGAATCCTGGCCGCCCGAAAACAGGACAAGTGCGGTGGTATGCATCCCGCAATTTTGCGCCGCCACCGGCCCGACTTGAAATCGACACAAATGCCCGTATCATTAGCACTCGATTGAGATGAGTGCTAACACCACCCGATCATAAGTTAGCGGGCGCCAACTTTCCGTTGATGCCTTGGATTTCCAACCCAGTTTCAGATTCAGGAGATGCAATGAAACTTCGTCCTTTGCACGATCGCGTGATCGTCAAGCGTATTGACAGCGAAACCAAGACCGCCTCGGGCATCGTCATCCCCGACGCCGCCGCCGAGAAGCCCGATCAGGGTGAAGTGCTGGCCGTGGGCCCGGGCAAGAAGAACGACAAGGGCGAACTCTCTGCCGTGGGCGTCAAGGTCGGTGACCGCGTGCTGTTCGGCAAGTACAGCGGCCAGACCGTCAAGGTCGATGGCGACGAGCTGCTGGTCATGAAGGAAGAAGACCTGTTCGCGGTCGTCGAGGCCAAGTAATTTTTGCGGAGCACGCGGCATGGCGCACTCGCCGCCGGACCGTGCTCCACCGATCAAATCATTTTCTGGAGTAAATCAACATGGCAGCAAAAGACGTAGTCTTCGGCGGTGAAGCCCGCGCGCGCATGGTCGAGGGTGTGAACATCCTGGCCAACGCCGTCAAAGTGACCCTGGGCCCCAAGGGCCGCAACGTGGTGCTCGAGCGCTCTTTCGGCGCCCCCACCGTGACCAAGGACGGTGTGTCCGTGGCCAAGGAAATCGAACTGAAGGACAAGCTTCAGAACATGGGCGCGCAGATGGTCAAGGAAGTCGCTTCCAAGACCAGCGACAACGCCGGTGACGGCACCACCACCGCCACCGTGCTGGCCCAGGCCATCGTGCGCGAAGGCATGAAGTACGTGGCCGCCGGCATGAACCCGATGGACCTCAAGCGCGGCATCGACAAGGCCGTGACGGCCCTCGTCACCGAGCTCAAGAAGGCGTCCAAGGCCACCACCACCAGCAAGGAAATCGCCCAGGTCGGCTCCATCTCGGCCAACAGCGACGAGTCCATCGGCGAGATCATCGCCAAGGCCATGGACAAGGTCGGCAAGGAAGGCGTGATCACCGTGGAAGACGGCAAGAGCCTGGACAACGAGCTCGACATCGTCGAAGGCATGCAGTTCGACCGCGGCTACCTGTCGCCCTACTTCATCAACAACCCCGAAAAGCAGTCCGCCCTGCTGGACAACCCCTTCGTGCTGCTGTTCGACAAGAAGATCAGCAACATCCGCGACCTGCTGCCCACGCTGGAGCAGGTGGCGAAGGCCGGCCGGCCGCTGCTGATCATCGCCGAGGAAGTCGAGGGCGAAGCCCTGGCGACCCTGGTGGTCAACACGCTGCGCGGCATCCTGAAGGTCGTGGCCGTCAAGGCGCCTGGCTTCGGCGACCGCCGCAAGGCCATGCTGGAAGACATCGCCATCCTGACGGGCGGCAAGGTCATCGCTGAAGAAGTGGGCCTGACGCTCGAGAAGGTCACGCTGGCCGACCTGGGCCAGGCCAAGCGCATCGAAGTGGGCAAGGAAAACACCACCATCATCGACGGCGCCGGCGACAACAAGGACATCGAAGCCCGCGTCAAGCAAATCCGCGTGCAGATCGAGGAAGCCACGTCCGACTACGACCGCGAGAAGCTGCAGGAACGCGTGGCCAAGCTGGCCGGCGGTGTGGCCGTGATCAAGGTGGGCGCTGCCACCGAAGTCGAAATGAAGGAAAAGAAGGCCCGCGTGGAAGACGCCCTGCACGCCACCCGCGCTGCGGTGGAAGAAGGCATCGTGGCGGGCGGTGGCGTGGCGCTGCTGCGCGCCAAGCAGGCAGCGGGCAAGATCGCCGGCGACAATGCCGATCAGGACGCCGGCATCAAGCTGGTGCTGCGCGCCATTGAAGCCCCGCTGCGCGAGATCGTCTTCAACGCCGGCGGCGAAGCCAGCGTGGTGGTGAACGCCGTGCTCAACGGCAAGGGCAACTACGGCTTCAACGCCGCCAACGACACCTACGGCGACATGATCGAGATGGGTATTCTGGACCCGACCAAGGTGACCCGCACGGCCCTGCAAAACGCAGCCTCCGTCGCCTCGCTGATGCTGACGACCGAAGCCATGGTGGCCGAAGCCCCCAAGGAAGAAGCGGCTGGCGCGGCGGGCGGCATGCCCGGCGGCATGGGCGGCATGGGTGGCATGGGCGGCATGGACATGTAATGTCCGCCTGAGCTTCTCGCTCAAGACAAAAGGGCCGCTTGATGCGGCCCTTTTTCATGTCCGGGTGAAGGGATTCAGTCGGCCCACTCCCCCTTGGGCGGTTGCACCCAGAAATAGAGCAGCACGAAAAAGCCGATGCCAGTGAGCAGCAGCAACTGCCACCAGCCACTGCGGCCAATGTCATGCAGGCGCCTCGCGCCCACCGCGAGCGATGGCAGCAACAGCCCCAGCGACACCAGCCCGCTGAGCTTGTCGCTGATCATGCCGGCCGCAACCGACACCAGAACCTGGAACAGAAAGAACCACCAGTATTCAGGCCGCGATGCGCGGCCTGAAAAGATGGCGTATTTGCTCAAGCAGGTGGATATGGACTGACCGAAGTTCATGCGTTCTCCTCCTCACAAGGGTGACGTACCGGGATGATTCCCGCGGCCATCATAGGGCCCGGCCGCGCGCCCAGCTACCGCAGGCGCTGCAGCAGCCCGGCCGTCGATCCATCCAGGCCACTGGCATCGCCGCTGTCCAGCCGCTGCGCGATGTCCTTGGCCAGCACCTTGCCCAGCTCGACACCCCACTGGTCAAAGCTGTTCAGGCCCCAGAGCGATCCGCTCACGAACACCCGATGCTCCTGCAACGCCAGCAGCGCCCCCAGGCTGGCCGGTGTCAGGGCGTCCAGCAAAAGGAAGGTACTGGGCCGGTTGCCCGGGAAATCACGGTGGCCGCCGGCGTCGGCACGGCCCTGCATGAGCGCCTGCGCCTGGGCCAGCGCATTGGCCAGCAGCAGCGTCTGGTGGCCCGGCAGCGCGTGTGCCGCGCGACGCACCGCCACGAACTCCACGGGCACCACGTCCACGCCCTGGTGCAGCATCTGGAAGTAGGCGTGCTGGCCGTTGGTGCCCGGCTCCCCCCAGAGCACCGGTGCGGTCTGCTGTTCGAGCGCATCCCCGCTCAGGTCCACGCGCTTGCCGTTGCTCTCCATCTCCAGTTGCTGAAGGTAGGCCGGCAACCGCTGCAAGGCGCTGTGGTACGGGGCAATGCAGCGACTGGCCAAGCCATGGAAGTTGCGGTACCAGACATCCAGCAGGCCCAGTTGCACGGGCAGGTTGGCCTCGATCGGCGCCTGCGCAAAGTGCAGGTCCATGGCGTGGGCGCCGGCCAGCAGTTCCTCGAACCGCTGCGCGCCGATGGCGATCGCCAGGGGCAAGCCGATCGCCGACCACAGCGAATAGCGGCCGCCCACCCAGTCCCAGAACCCGAAGGTGGTCTGGATGCCGAACTCCGCGGCGGCCGCCACATGGGTGGTCAGCGCAGCGAAATGCCGCGGGACATCGCGCCCTCCCTGCGCCTCGAACCAGCGCCTTGCGGAGTGGGCGTTGGTCATGGTCTCGATCGTGGTGAAGGTCTTGGACGCGATCAGGAACAGCGTGCTGTGCGGCCTGACCTGCTTCAACACCGCGTCCAGCTCATGGCCATCGACGTTGGAGACGAAATGGAAGCGCTTGCCCGGCAGGACAAACTCCGCCAGTGCGCGCACCGCCATCTGCGGCCCGAGATCGGAGCCCCCGATACCGATGTTGACCACATCGGTGATGGCGTCGTCCGCGCGCACGGCCTCGGCATAGGCCAGCATGGCCTGGCGGGTCGCCAGGACCTCAGGCCAGGCATCCGCTACAGTTTTGCTAGCACTCTGCGTCCATCCAGTGTGGGCTACCGCCGGATTTCGCAACAGGAAGTGCATCACGGCACGCTGCTCCGTGGTGTTGATCGCCTCGCCCGCGAACATCGCGTCGCGGTGCTGTTCCACCCGGCATTCGCGAGCCAGCGCCGCCAGCAGGGCACGGGTCTCGCCGTCGATCAAGTTCTTCGACAGGTCCGCGAACACGTGCGGTGCCTCCAGGCTGAAGGCCGCGAAACGCCCCGGATCGGTCGCGAACGCCTTGCGCAGGTCGAAATCCCGGCCCTGCCCATAAAAATGCGTCTGCAGCGCGGCCCAGGCCGCCGTCTGGTCGCAGCGTGGGCGTTCCGTCAGGTCCGGGCTCATGCCGCGAGCAGGAGGTGCTCGAGCTTCACGGCGTCGGCCGCGAAGGCACGGATGCCCTCGGCAAGCTTCTCGGTGGCCATGGCGTCCTCGTTGAGCGCGTAGCGGAACCCTGCCTCGTCAAAGTTCACCGGCGCGAGGTCCAGCGCCTGCGCCGCCCGCGCGTCCAGTGCCTGTGGCACCGGGGCGTCGCTGGCGGCCAGCGTCGCCAGCAGTTCCGGGCTGATGGTCAGCAGGTCGCACCCGGCGAGCGCGACGATCTGCCCCGCATTGCGAAAGCTCGCGCCCATGACCTCGGTCTTGATGCCGAACCGCTTGTAGTGGTTGTAGATCTGGCGCACGGACCTGACACCCGGGTCGTTGGCGCCGGCGCTCGCAGCCTCATCCCAGGCGGCGCCGGCTGACTTCTTGTACCAGTCATAGATGCGGCCCACGAACGGCGAGATCAGCTGCACCTTGGCCTGGCCGCAGGCGATCGCCTGACAGAACGAGAACAGCAGCGTGAGATTGGTGTGGATGCCCCGCTGCTCCAGCCGGGCGGCGGCTTCGATGCCTTCCCACGTGGCGGCCACCTTGATGAGCACCCGGTCCACCGGGACGCCTTCCGCCTGGTACAGCTCGATGAGCCGCTCGCCGCGCGTGAAGGTGGCGTTGGCGTCAAAGCTCAGCCGTGCATCGATCTCGGTGGACACGCGGCCCGGAATGATCGAGAGGATCTCGGTGCCGAAGCGCACCAGCAGGCGGTCCATCACCTCGTCCAGCGCGCGCCCCCTGAAGCGGGCCACGGTGTCCTTGAGCAGGGGCTGGTAGTCCGGCTTCTGCACCGCCTTGAGGATCAGCGACGGGTTGGTGGTGGCGTCCTGCGGCTGGAACTGGGCCAGTTGGCGGAAGTCGCCGGTATCGGCCACGACGGTGGTGAATTGCTTGAGCGCGTCGAGTTGGTTCATGGATTCATTATCGGGTTTGGCTCCGCGCGGGGGTACAAACGGGTTACCGTGATTGGTAACCCACCCTGAAAACTCAAACGAATCAATGAAACTAAGTTACATTACCAGTTCACTTTCGTTGGACACTCATGAGTTTTGATCTCGTACTGTTTGGCGGCACAGGCGACCTGGCCTGGCGCAAGCTGATGCCCGCACTGTTCCAGGCCTTCCGCCACGGCTCGCTACCGGCCGGTGGCCGCATCATCGGCGTGGCGCGCGATGACCTGGACGATGCCCAGTACCGCGAGCTGATCCAGGCCCGGTTTGACAAGGTCGAGGGCGCCAAGCGGCCCAGCGCCGAGGAGTTCGGGCGCTTTGCCGCGCTGCTTCACTTTGTGCGCATGGACCTGTCGCAGGCACAAGACTATGCCCGGCTGGCCGCCACCCTGCGCGAGCGGGACGCCGACACCGTGGTGATGTACCTGGCCACCACGCCCGCCCTGTTCACCACGGCCTGCGAGCAACTGGCCGCGGCCGGCCTCAACACGCCCCGCACCCGCATCGTGCTCGAGAAACCGCTGGGGCATGACCTGGAGTCCAACCGCGCCATCAACGCCACGGTGCGCGCGGGGTTCGGCGAGAACCAGATCTTCCGCATCGACCACTACCTGGGCAAGCCGTCGGTGCAGAACCTGTTCGCGCTGCGCTTTGGCAATGCGTTGTTCGAGCCCCTGTGGCGACGCGAGACGATTGCCAACATCCAGATCACCATCGCCGAGGACCTGGGCGTGGAAAAGCGCGGCGCCTTCTACGACAACACCGGCGCGCTGCGCGACATGGTGCAGAACCACGCCTTGCAGCTGCTGTGCGCCATCGGCATGGAACCTCCGATCAACGCCCACGCCGACGCAATCCGGGACGAAAAGCTGAAGGTGCTGCGCTCCCTGAAAGCCTGGACGCCCGAGACGCTCGCCCAGCACACCGTGCGGGGGCAATACGGCCCGGGCAACGCCAACGGCGCCGCGGTGCCGGGGTACCGCGAGGAGCCGGGGGTGGATCCGGCCAGCCGCACCGAAACCTTCGTGGCGCTGCGCGCCGAAATCGCCAACTGGCGCTGGGCCGGCGTGCCCTTCTACATCCGCACGGGCAAACGGCTGGCCGCGCGCGACGCGCGCATCGTGGTGAATTTCCGCCCAGCGCCGCACGCCATCTTCCGCTCGCCGGCGGGCGCCGCCAACAGCCTGGTGATCAACCTGCAGCCGCGCGACGGGCTCGAGTTGCACCTGCTGGCCCAGGGCCAGGACAACCGGCAGGCGGGCCGGGCGGCGCCGCTGTCGCTCGCGCCGGTGCACCTGGATCTGGATTTCGACAAGCGCTTTGGCTCCGAACGGGTCGGCGCCTACGAGCGCCTGCTGCTGGACGTGATCGACGGCCGGCTCAACCTGTTCGTGCGCAGCGATGAGCAGGAGGAGGCCTGGCGCTGGGTCGAGCCGGTGATGGAGCACTGGCGCACCGACGCGGCGGGCCCGCGCAGCTATGCGGCGGGCACCTGGGGGCCCAGCGCCTCCAGCGCCATGATCGCGCGCGACGGCTTCTGCTGGAACGAAGAATGCTAGACCGCATCAAGGCCTCCCTGCCCTCGCTGGCCCCGGCAGAACAGCGCGTGGGGCGGCTGGTGCTGGCCGATCCCCGCGCCTTCGCCAACCTTCCGGTGGGTGAACTTGCCGACCGTGCCCATGTGAGCAAGCCCACCGTCATCCGCTTCTGCCGCAGCGTGGGCTACGACGGGCTCAGCGACTTCAAGCTCAAGCTGGTGGGCAGCGTGAGCGAGGGCGTGCCCTTCATCCACCGCAGCGTGGATGTGGATGACAAGACGGGCGACGTGCTCGTCAAGGTGATCGACAATGCCGTGGCGGCCTTCCTCAAGTACCGCAACGACGCTTCCACCTTCGCCATCGAGAAGGCCGTCGAGGCGCTGGCCGCCACCCACAAGACCGGACGGCGCATCGAGTTCTACGGCGCCGGGAATTCGGGCATCGTGGCGCAGGACGCCCAGCACAAGTTCTTCAGGCTGGGGGTGAACACCATCGCCTACAGCGACGGCCACATGCAGGTGATGAGCGCCTCCATGCTGTGCCCGGGGGACTGCGTGGTGGTGATTTCCAATTCAGGCCGCACGCGTGACCTCATGGATGCCTGCGACATTGCGCGCAAGAACGGCGCCACCACCATTGTCATCACCGCCACGGGTTCACCGCTGGCGGCGGCAGGCCATGTCCATCTCGCCGCGGACCACCCCGAGGGCTACGACCGCTACAGCCCCATGGTGTCCCGCCTGCTGCACCTGATGATCATCGACGTGCTCGCCACCACGGTGGCGCTGCGCATCGGGGGCACACGGCTGCAACCCCTGCTGCGCGAGATGAAAAACAACCTGCGCAACAAGCGCTATGCATGAAATCGGGCTGTAGCCCTTGCTGGGCGGCCACTTTCAGCTACAAAAACAGTAGCAATCAGATGCGCTGCTCTTCCACGGCATGGCAGGCAATCTTGACGCCGCCCAGGCTCAGCAGCGCAGGGCGCTCGGTCTTGCAGCGCTCGTTGGCATGCGGGCAGCGCGGGTGGAAGCTGCAACCCGCCGGCGGGTTCAGCGGATTGGGCACTTCGCCCTGCACCGGTGTACGCGCGCGGCCGGTGTCGTGCATCTTGGGGATGGCATCGAGCAGCATGCGCGTGTAGGGGTGGCGCGGACGATCGAACAGCTCCTGCTTGGGCGCCACCTCGACCAGCCGGCCCAGGTACATCACCCCCACCTCGTCACTCACGTGGCGCACCACCGCGAGGTTGTGCGAGATGAACAGGTAGGTCAGGCTCCGCGTGCGCTGCAGGTCCTTCATGATGTTGAGCACCTGTGCCTGGACGCTGACATCCAGCGCGCTGGTGGGTTCGTCGCACACGAGGAATTCCGGCTCCGTGGCCAGCGCCCGGGCGATCGAGATGCGCTGGCGCTGGCCGCCGCTGAACTGGTGCGGGTACTTGGCCATGTCCTGCGCGCTCAGTCCCACCGACTCCAGCAGCTCGCCCACGCGCGCCCGCAGCGCCGCCGCTTCGGTGATGATGCGGTGCTCGCGCAGCGGCTCGCCCACGATGTCCTCCACCAGCCAGCGCGGGTTCAGGCTGGCGTAGGGGTCCTGGAAAATCATCTGCACACGGCGGCGCAGGGCCAGCCCGGCCGGTGTCTTGAAAGCGGCGTGCGCGTCCTGCCCGTCAAACGTCAGTCCGCCGCGCGTGGGCTCATACAGGCCCACCAGCAGCCGGGCCACGGTGCTCTTGCCGCAGCCGGATTCACCGACCAGGGCCAGGGTCTTGCCCCGTTCGATCTCGAAGCTCACGCCATCCACGGCGTGCAGCAGCTGGCGCGGCTTGCCTTCGATCACCCGGTTGAGCCAGGGCGCGGACACATCGAAGGTCTTGGCCAGGTCCACGGCCTGGACCAGGGGTGCGGTCACGGGGGTCATGGCGCCCCTCCCGCCTCATGCAGCCAGCAGGCCGCGCGCGTGGCGCCGGCATCCAGCAGCTCGGGCCGCTCCTGCCTGCAGCGGTCAAACACCCGGGGACAACGCGGGTTGTAAGCGCAGCCGGTCGGGATGGCGTTCAGGCGCGGCATCGCGCCGTCGATCTGGTGCAGGCGTTCGCGGTCGGCCGTCATGTCGGGAATGGCGGCCATCAGGCCGGCAGTGTAGGGATGGGCCGGATGGTTGATGACTTCGTGCACCGGACCGATTTCGGCAATCCGCCCGGCATACATCACGGCCACGCGGTCACAGGTCTCGGCGATCACCCCCATATCGTGCGTGATGAGCATGACGGCGGCGCCGCGTTCCTGGCAGATGCGCTTGAGCAGCTGGATGATCTGGGCCTGGATGGACACGTCGAGCGCCGTGGTCGGCTCATCGGCCACGATCAGCTTGGGCTCGGCCGCCAACGCCAGGGCAATCACCACGCGCTGGCGCATGCCTCCCGAGAACTGGTGGGGGTAGTGGTCGATGCGCTGGGCCGCTGCGGGAATTCCGGTGTCCTCCAGCAGGCTGATCGCCCGCTTGCGGGCCTCGGCAGCCGTCACGGGCAAATGGGTCAGGATGGTTTCGGTGAGCTGCCGCCCCACGGTGTACAACGGATTCAGCGAGGTCAGCGGGTCCTGGAAGATGGCACCAATGCGCCGGCCCCGGATGCGGCGCATCTGCTCGTAGGGCAGGTTGTCGATGCGCTCTCCCTCGAGCAGGATCTGGCCACTGGCCACACGGCCAGGCGGCTCGAGCAGGCCGATGATGGAGGCTCCGGTCAGCGACTTGCCCGCTCCCGATTCCCCGACGACGCCCAGGATTTCGCCCGGTGCGATGGCAAAGGAGATGTCGTCCAGCGCGCGCAGCGTGCCGCGGCGGTTGGGGAATTCAACGACGAGGTGATTGACTTCAAGAAGACTCATGGGGACTCAGCGCAGCCTCGGGTTGAGCGCGTCGCGCAGCCAGTCACCCAGCAGGTTCACGGACAGGGCAATGGCAATCAGCATCAGGCCTGGGAAGATGGTGATCCACCACTCGCCCGAGAACATGTAGTCGTTGCCCACGCGGATCAGCGTGCCCAACGACGGAGACGTGGGGGGCACCCCCACGCCCAGGAACGACAGCGTCGCCTCGGTGATGATGGCCGTGGCCACCTGGATGGTGGCCAGCACCAGCACCGGCCCCATCACGTTGGGCAACACGTGGCGGCGCATGATGCCCAGCGCACTCACGCCCGTGATGCGCGCAGCCTGCACGTACTCCTTGTTGCGCTCCACCAGCGTGGCGCCGCGCACCGTGCGCGCGTACTGGACCCAGCCCTGCGCCCCCATCGAAATCGACAGGATCAGTACCGTGAGCGCCACGGCCATCCCCGCATGCGGGAAGACCGCCCGGCCCACCCCGGCGATGAGCAACGCCACCAGGATCGCGGGAAACGAGGCCATCACGTCGCAGATGCGCATGAGCGTGGCATCGATCCAGCCCCCGCGAAACCCCGCCAGCAGGCCCAGCGACACGCCCACCACGGTGGACAGCACCACCGAGGCCAGCCCCACGATCAGCGACACGCGGGCGCCATACATGAGCGCCGAGAGGATGTCGCGGCCCTGGTCATCGGTGCCCAGCAGGTACTTGCGGCTGCCCAGTTCGGCCCAGGCCGGCGGCAGGCGGGCGTCGCTCAGTTCCAGTGTGGTCAGATCGAACGGGTTGTGCGGTGCCACCCATCCGGCGAACACCGAGCAGAACACGCAGACAAAGGCGATCAGGGCGGCCAGGATGGCGACCGGCGATGTCCTGAAGCTGTGGCCGATATCGCTGTCGTACCAGCGGGCGAGGGTGTTTTTCATGGGTGGGGTACTGCAAATGATCCGGGGCGCCCAGCGGCTTGTGGCCGCGCGCGGGCGCCCCGGCGGGACTCAGCTTACTTCTTGATGCTGATCCACTTGAACGGCATGCGGTTGTCCGCCGCCTGGACCAGCTCCACCTTCTTGCTCAGGCCCCAGGCCAGCGCCTGCTGATGCAGCGGCAGATGGCCAATGTCGGCCGAGTGCAGGTCAAAGGCCTCCTTGATCATCGCGTTGCGCTTGGTCTTGTCGGTCTCGGACTGGATCATCTTGGTCAGTTCGGTCACGCGGGCATTGCAGTAGCTGCCCAGGTTGAACTGGCCCGTGCCCTTGTCGTCGGGGCAGGCCATGAGCGCATTCAGGGCGTTGTGCGCGTCGTAGGTTCCCGGCGTCCAGCCCAGCATGTAGAAGCTGGTATCGCGGCGCAGCACCTTGGGGAAATAGGTGCCCTTGGTCTCGGCGGCCAGGTTGATCTTGACGTTGATGCGCGACAGGTTGGCGGCCACGGCCTGGCAGATTCGCGCATCGTTCACGTAGCGGTCATTGGGGCAGTTCATGGTCACTTCAAAGCCGTTCGGATAACCGGCTTCGGCCAGCAGCTTCTTGGAGGCTTCGGGATCGTAGGGCAGGCGCTTGTTCTGCTCGGCCGTGAAGCCGTTGATGCCCGGGCCCACCATCAGCGCGGTCGGGTTCGAGGCACCCCGCATCACGGTCTTCTTGATGCCCTCGATGTCGATGGCCTGGTAGAAGGCCTGACGCACGCGCTTGTCCTTGAAGGGGTTCTTGCCCTTCACGTTGGAGTAGAGCAGCTCGTCACGCTTCTGGTCCATGCCCAGGAAAATGGTGCGAAGCTCCGGCCCCGCGAGCACGCGCGCGTTGGGCGCGGCATTGATGCGGTCGATATCCTGCACCGGCACGGGTTCCATCACGTCCACTTCGCCGGACAGCAGGGCGGCCACGCGCGTCGCGTCGTTGCCGATGGGCGTGAAGATCACCTCCTGGACGTTGCCGTCGATCTTGCCCCAGTAGTTGCCGTTGCGCACGAAGGTCGTCCGCACATTGGGCTGGCGCTCACGCAGGCGGAACGCGCCCGTGCCATTGGCGCGGAAGGAGGCGGCGTTTTCAATCCCCTTGCGACGGTCCACAGGCTTGGTGGCCTGATTGGTCTCGCACCACTTCTTGCTCATGATGTAGACCAGCGAGATCACGTCCGGCAGGATGGGGAACGGGGTCTTGGTCTCGATCTCGATGGCGAAATCGTTGATCTTGCGCACTTCCTTGAAGTCGTTGGTGTAGCTCTTCATGTCGGAGCCATCCACCTGGGTACGTGCGAACGAGAACAGCACGTCGTCGGCCGTGAACGGTGTGCCGTCATGGAATTTGACCCCCTTGCGCAACTCGAACCGCCACACCGTGGGCGAGGTCTGCTTCCAGGAAGTAGCCAGCGCCGGCGCAAGGCTCAGGTCCTTGTTGCGATCGACGAGGGGCTCATAGATGTTCCCGGTCACGCTGAGCTGGAGGGACTCGTTGAGCGAGTGCGGGTCCATGGACAGCGAGTCGCCCTGATTGGCAATGCGCACGGTCTGCGCGGATACAGCCAGGCTGGTGGCCGCCACGGCGCAGAAGACAGCAGCGGTCAAGAGGTTGGTTTTGAATTTCATCGATGACTCCTTGTGGAAGGGATGATGGTGTCAGGGTTGAGGAAACGGGGTAGAGGGGAACTACTGCCCAGCCAGCGGCATGGATTGCTCGATCAGGCCCGCATGCAATGCCGAGCCCAGGGGAAGAATGTCGTCGTTGAAGTCAAAGCGGCTGTTGTGAAGGAAGCAGCTGCCCTCACCGCCCTGGCCGATGCGCAGATACGCGCCCGGCTTGACCTGAAGCATGAAGGAGAAATCCTCGGCGCCCATGCTGGGCTCCATGTCCCGTACCACGTGGTCCGCGCCCAGAAGGGACTCCGCCACGTCGGCGGCAAACATGGCTTCGCGCGGTGTGTTGAGCGTCGCCGGGTAGATGCGTTCGTACTTGACCGTGGCCGTTGCGCCAAAGCCCAGCGCCACCGCCGTGCACAGCTCGTTGAGCCGCCGCTCCACCAGGGCCTGCACTTCCGGCTTGAAGGTCCGCACGGTGCCCACGAGGGTGGCCTTGCCGGGAATCACGCTCATCGCCCCGAGGTCGCCGGCCTGCATGGCGCACAGGCTGATGACCGCGCCATCGATGGGGCGCACGTTGCGCGACACGATGCTTTGCACGGCCGTGATGATGTGGCCCGCCACCAACACGGGGTCGATCGTCAGATAGGCATGGGCGCCATGCCCGCCGCGCCCGGTGATCTCGATGGTGATGCGGTCCGCCGCAGCCATCATGGGGCCGGGATTGATGCCCACGGTGCCGGGCTGCATTGCCGGCCAGTTGTGCATGGCGTACACGGCTTCAGCGGGAAATCGCTCGAACAGGCCATCCTCGATCATGGCCTTGGCTCCGGCAAAGCCTTCTTCGCCGGGCTGGAAGATCAGCAACGCCGTGCCATCGAACTGCCGGGTTTCTGCAAGGTAGCGCGCCGCGCCGACCAGCATCGCCACATGGCCATCATGACCGCAACCGTGCATCATGCCGGGGTGGGTCGACTTCCAGGGAAAGTCGTTGTGCTCGGTCATGGTCAACGCGTCCATGTCGGCACGCAGGCCGATCATGCGGCCACTGACGGTCGACCGGCCCTTGATGAGTGCAGCCACACCGGTTTTTCCGATGCCCTCATGGACTTCATCCACGCCGCACAGCTTCAAGGCCTCCTTGACGCGACCGGAGGTGTAGACCTCCTCGAAGCCCAGTTCGGGATGTGCATGCAGATCCCGCCGCAGCGCGGTGAGCTCAGGGTGGAAGGCCGCGATATGCGAGAAGGCGCGACCGCTGGCCTTGAGACGCCCCGGGGTTGGCGGCAGCAGCATCAATGTCCTCCCGCCTTGCCCAGGCGCAGCCTGGGGTCCACCGCGAAATAAAGCATGTCGACCACCAGGTTGATCACCACAAAAATGAGTGCGATCAGGCACAGGTAGGCGGCCATCACGGGGATGTCAGCGAAAGTCACCGCCTGAATGAACAGCAGGCCCATGCCGGGCCATTGGAAAACCGTTTCCGTGATGATGGCAAACGCGATCAAGCCCCCCAGTTGCAAGCCGGTGATCGTCATGACGGGCACAAGTGTGTTTTTCAGCGCATGGCCGAAATGGATGGCGCGGTTGGACAGGCCCCGGGCTCGCGCGAACTTGATGTAGTCGGTACGCAGAACCTCAAGCATCTCGGCACGCACCAGACGCATGATCAGCGTGAGCTGGAAAATGGCCAGCGTGATCGCCGGCAGGAAGATGTGGTGCCAGCCCTTGGCCTTGAGCAGGCCCGTCGTCCACCACCCGATTTGCAGGGTGTCGCCGCGCCCGAAGCTGGGGAACCAGCCCAGGTGCACGGCAAACACCAGAATGAGCAGGATGCCGATGAAGAAGGTTGGCAGCGAGACCCCGAGCAATGAAATGGTCATGAAGACCTGGCTCAGAAAAGTTCCGCGGCGCAGGGCGGAATACACGCCCATGGGAATGCCGATCACCAGGGCCATGATGGCCGCCACCAGTGACAGTTCAAAGGTGGCCGGGAAACGTTCTGCAATCAGCCGGGAGACCTTGGCCCCCTGGCGCAGGCTGAGGCCGAACTCGCCTTGCGCCGCATTGACCAGAAAGTGCCAGAACTGGATGAAGAAGGGCTGATCCAGCCCCAGATCGGCGCGCAGTTCCCGGATCTGCTGAGGTGAGGCGTCCTGCCCCAGCAGAAACACCACGGGATCGCCCACGTACTGGAACAGCAGGAATGCAATAAAGGCGACCGCAACCATCACGATCACGGCCTGGATCAGGCGACGCAGGATAAAGGCAAGCATTCGAATTCGGATAGCCGGGTGGCTGATGCTAGCAGAGCAAGCAGCATGCCGGGCACAGGGATTTCCTTTAGGCCTAAAGGAAATTGTCAGCCATGTGCGACACGCAAAATGCGGTCAACACAACGATCATCCACTTCTCGGCATGCCATGAAAAAAGCCGCCCGAGGGCGGCTTTTAAATCTTCACGAATCAAGCTGGCATGAAGCCAGCTTTTCATCAGAAGCTGTGACGGATACCGAAGTCGTAGCCGGTCGAGCTGTTGTTCGGAGCGGTCGCGGCACCATTCAGAGGGGAGAAAGCACCACCCTTATTGCCCACGCGAGCGAACGTGGTGTACAGAGCGGTACGCTTGGACAGGTTGTGCACGTAGCCCAGAGCAAACTTGGAAGACTTGGGCGTACCAGCGACGTCAACCTTGTAGGTGGAATACGCCACGCGGATTTCGCCGGCGCCCATGGGAATCAAGCCGCCCAACAGGTAGCCCTTGCCGGTTGCACCACCGGACACACGGTCGCGGTTGTAGTGCGCCATCAGTTTGGCAACGCCGAGGTCATACTGACCGCCGAGGTTGGTGGTCTTGATGTTGCCAGCAGCGTACTTGGTGCTGGAGAAAGCCAGGGCAGCGTTGATCGGGCCAGCAGCGTAGCCGACGCGAACGCCGGCACCCGTGCCGTCTTTTTCGGTGGCAGCGCCATTCTTGATGTTCTCACCCAGGTAATACTGGACTTGGCCGTAGAAGCCGCCGAGGTTCTTGGGCAGGAAGTAGCCCATGGAGTTGGAAGCGCGAACGGTGGTCGGGCCGCCGAGGTTTGCACCGTTTATCCCCGACAAAGTCTGAGTCGTGCCCACGCCGTTCGTGCCGAACGGATCGAAAACGGTCAGATTCCAGAACTGGGGCGTGTAATCACGACCGAGGCGAACTTCACCGAAGTTGCCAGCCAAGCTGACGGTCGAACGACGGTTGAAAGTCAGGCCTTGCTGACCAGCGCGCGCCGTAGCGTTGGCACCCGTCACCGGATTGAAGGGAAGCGCTGCGGCGGTTTGGTTGTTAGCGCTGGTGCCAGCACCTTGACCGTCGTCATTGGCCAAGCCGGCTTCGAGCCAGAAGGAAGCGGACATGCCACCACCAAGGTCTTCCGTGCCGCGGAAACCCAGGCGGCTGGAGTTGTAGCCGGAGTTTGTCAGCGCGGTCTTGTTGGAAGAACCAACACCAGAGCCCTTGCCGAAGGCGAGGGTCGCGTCAACGATACCGAACAGGGTGACGGAAGATTGGGCAGAAGCCACGCCGGCGGTCGCCAGCACAGCCAGAGCAATCAGGGACTTTTTCATTGCAAGTTTCTCCAAGGTTAAACATAGGGCTCCGGTGCGAAGGGGTCACTTGGATGCAGGCACTTTTGTGCTCCCACCGGATCCCCGGGCCAACCTCCTTTTGGGAAGTTGACGTTATTGCACCAGAGCGGGCTACCTTTCGCAAAGTATTTAGGGCGCGAGCGTCCTTTTCGTTGCAGCCTTGCAACAACTCAAAAGCCCGCGTGGAACACACGCAACAGCCGCGTCCTTACATATCGTATTGCGAAAAATGCTGGCCTCTCAACCTTGGCGAAGCACCCCCGATTCAATCTTCCAATGCTGTCCTGTAAGCTCCCCTGATGGACAAATTCCTCATCACCGCCGACACCACGCTGCGCACCCTGTTTTCCACCCCGGCGGCGACGCAACCCTGTCCCACGCTTCCGACCTCCGAGACCCAACTGGATCCGGCGCAAAAGCAGCTTGCTGGCTCGCTCATGCGCGTCAACCACGTGGGGGAGGTCTGCGCCCAGGCGCTTTACACAGCTCAGGCGGCAGCGACCTCCAATCCGGCTCTGCGGGAACACTTTAAGCAAGCAGCGCGCCAGGAGACCGATCACCTGGCCTGGACACGGGGGCGATTGGACGAATTGGGGGCTCGCCCGTCCCTGCTGAACCCGCTCTGGTACGCCGGGGCATTCGGCCTCGGGCTTCTTGCGGGTCGCCTGGGTGACCGGGTCAGCCTGGGCTTTGTTGCAGAAACCGAGAAGCAGGTCGAGGCCCACCTGCAGAGCCACCTTGAACGGTTGCCCCAGGAAGATCACGCCTCGCGCGCCATCGTGGCCCAGATGAAGAGCGATGAAGCCGAACACGCCGCCCAGGCGACCCAGGCGGGTGCGGTCGAACTGCCCCCTCCCGTCAAGGCATTGATGCGGGCCGCGGCCCGGGTCATGACCCGCACCGCGCACTACATCTGACTACATCTGGCGTTGGCGGCCCCGTGCGCCACTGACGCTTTTTGTCAGATATCGACCAATTCGAAACTGGTGGTGATCTCGGCCGTCTTGCCCAGCATGATGCTGGCCGAGCAGTACTTGTCATGGCTCATGGCGATCGCGCGCTCGACAGCGCTGGGGGGCACGGCCTTGCCTGTCACCGTGAAATGCATGTGGATTTTGGTAAACACCTTGGGATCCACCTCGGCACGCTCCGTGGTGAGCTTGACGCTGCAGCCGCGCACGTCGTGGCGCCCTCGCTTGAGGATCAGCACCACATCGTAGGCCGTGCATCCGCCCGTGCCAGCCAACACGGTTTCCATGGGCCGCGGTGCCAGATTCCGGCCGCCATTGGCCGGCTTGGCCTCGTCAGGAGCCCCATCCATCATCAGCGTGTGGCCGCTGCCGGTCTCCGCCAGAAACCCCATGCCGGAGCGAGCGCCGGTGGCCCCCGTCCAGCTCACTGTGCATTCCATCATTTCATCCCACCTTCATCAAACCGGCTTTCGCTGAATAAATTCAGCTAATACTGTCCACTTTGCCGCAACATCAAAGCCACACGATTGCTGCGATGCAGCAAACCGTGGCTATACTGCCCTCAAGCATAAGAGATTCCCTCTTCTTGCATCGTTTGTCTCCTCCACCTCCTCTTTGGTGGATTTAGCCCCCGTGTCGCAAGGCCCGGGGGCTTTTTTCTTCGGGCTTTATCATGCTCAGCCCATGAAGAAACACCTCAAGCCCGCCGACTACCTGAAAAAGATCCTCACCGCCCGCGTCTATGACGTGGCCGTGGAGTCGGCGCTGGAACCCGCCCGCAACCTCAGCCGGCGCCTGCACAACAAGGTCCTGCTCAAGCGGGAGGACCAGCAGGCGGTGTTCAGCTTCAAGCTGCGCGGGGCCTACAACAAGATGGCCCACCTGACGCCAGACCAGCTCAAGAAAGGCGTGATCTGCGCCTCTGCCGGCAACCACGCCCAGGGCGTCGCGCTGTCGGCCCACCGGCTGGGGGTGCGTGCCGTGATCGTGATGCCTGTGACCACGCCACAGCTCAAGGTCGAGGCCGTCAAGAGCCTGGGCGGCGAGGTGGTGCTGCATGGCGACAGCTACTCCGACGCCTACGTCCACGCCGCCGCGCTGGAAAGGAAGGAAGGCCTGACTTTCGTGCACCCGTTCGACGACCCGGACGTGATCGCTGGCCAGGGCACCATTGCCATGGAGATCCTGCGCCAGCACCAGGGGCCGCTGGACGCGGTGTTCGTGGCCATCGGCGGCGGCGGCCTGATCAGCGGCGTGGCCAACTACATCAAGGCCGTGCGGCCCGAGGTCCGGGTGATTGGCGTGCAGATGACGGACTCCGACGCCATGGCCCGGTCCGTGGCCGCGAAGAAGCGCGTCACGCTGCCCGACGTGGGCCTGTTCGCCGATGGCACCGCGGTCAAGCTGGTGGGCGAGGAAACCTTCCGCGTCGCGCGCGGCCTCGTGGACGAGTATGTGATTGTCGACACCGACGCCGTGTGCGCCGCCATCAAGGACATCTTCGTCGACACGCGCAGCATCGTCGAGCCCTCGGGGGCGATGGCCGTGGCCGCCATCAAGCAGTACGTCGCCGCCCGCAAGACGCGGGGCGAGACCTACGCGGCCATCCTCTGCGGCGCCAACATGAACTTCGACCGGCTGCGCTTCGTGGCCGAACGCGCCGAGGTCGGCGAGGAACGTGAAGCCCTGTTCGCGGTGACCATTCCCGAGGAGCGCGGCAGCTTTCGCCGCTTCTGCGAGCTGATCGGCAACCTGCCGGGCGGTCCGCGCAATGTGACCGAGTTCAACTACCGCATCAGCGATTCGGCGCAGGCCCATGTGTTCGTCGGCCTGACCACGCATGGCAAGGGCGAGAGCGGCAAGATCGCCGCGAGCTTCGGCAAGCAGGGCTTCGCCGCGCTGGACCTCACCCACGATGACCTCGCCAAGGAACATGTGCGCCACATGGTGGGCGGGCATTCGGCACTGGCCCGCGACGAACGGCTGCTGCGCTTCGTGTTTCCCGAGCGGCCGGGCGCGCTGCTGAAGTTCCTCAGCCTCATGCGCCCGGGATGGAACATCAGCCTTTTCCATTACCGCAACCAGGGCGCGGACTACGGCCGCATCCTCGTGGGCCTGCAAGTACCCGCCACCGATAACAAAGCATTCACCACCTTCCTCGACACATTGGGTTATCCCTATGTGGAAGAAACAGACAATCCTGTTTACCGATTGTTTCTTCAGACGTAGCATGTCAATGACAGCGCCGCGCACCAGACGGCGCCAAGGAGACAGGCGATGATCAGACTGGGGATCGTGATCGACTCCGCGGCCGAAGTACCGGCCACCGTCCTGGCCAATCCGCACGTGCGGATGCTCCCCGTCAAGATCCGCATTGACGACAAGCGCTACGTCGACGAGCGCAACCCGGAGGCCACGCGCGACTTCAACGCACGCATGCTGGACCTCAAGACCGCCGAGGTCTCGCGCTCGGTCCCGCCCGACGAGCCCGAGATCCGCAAGTTCATGGTCGACCAGCTCTCGACCGACTTCGACCATGTGTTCGGCCTGTTCGTCACCTCGGTGCGCTCGCCGATCTTCAAGAACGCTTTCGAGGCGGCGTCGCGCGCCATCACCGACTCCATGCCCGTGCGCATGCGCGCGGGCATCAAGGGCCCGCTGCTGGTGGAGTGCTACGACAGCCAGAACCTGTTCGCGGGCTACGGCGTGCAGGTGCTCGAGGCCTTGCGCAACTTCGAGGCCGAGCCGCTGGTCGCCAACATCCGCACGCAGATGCAGGAAGGCAGCAAGTCGGCCTACGGCTACCTGGCGCCCAGCAACCTGGACTTCCTGCTCACGCGGGCCCGCGCACGCGGGGACACCAGCGTCGGCATGCTCGGCCAGGCCGCCGCCAAGATGCTGGGCATCCTGCCGGTGCTGCGCGGCCACCAGGGCAAGACCGAAGCGGCCACCAAGGTGCGAGGCGTGCCAGCGGCACGCCAGCATGTGCTCAACCTGGCGCGGCGCGAGCTCGGCCAGGGCCTGCTCTCCCCCTTCATCGCGATCAGCTATTCCGGGGACACGGCCGACGTCGAGGCGCTGCCCGAGTACCGGTCCCTGGTCCAGGAGGCGCAGGCCAAGGGGGTGCAGGTCACCCTGCAGGAGATGTCGCCCACCAACTCCGTCAACACCGGTGCCAACGCGCTGTCGGTCGGCTTCATGGCCCGGCCCCACAGCGCCGAGCTCTAACAAGGCCCCCACGCTTGCCACTGCGCGTGCTGCGCGGACCCCGAGGGGGCTTCAGCCGCCTTGGGTCGGCCCGGCGGCGTCTGGCGCCTCAGGCGTCACAGACGGCCTGTACGATCCGCGGGTGAATTTCATTCGCCACTACCTGCTCGCGGTCCAGTTCTTCACGCGCATCCCGGTCACCGGCCGGCTGGCCGCCTGGGTCGGCTTCAGCCCGGCCCAGCTGCGCGCGAGCGCAGCCCATTTCCCGGGCGTCGGCTGGATCGCGGCCATCCTGGCCTGCGCGGTCCACGCGGCGCTGTTCCTGGCCCTGCCTGACAGCGGCTTCACGCCCCTGGTAGCGGCCGTGGGAAGCACCGTGGCCACCGTACTGCTGACCGGTGCATTCCACGAAGACGGCCTGGCCGACGTGGCCGATGGCCTGGGCGGCAGCGCCGAGCGGGAGTGGGCGCTGGACATCATGAAGGACTCGCGCGTGGGGGCCTTCGGCGCCATCGCGCTGATGCTGGCGCTGCTGGCCAAGGTCACGCTGCTGGCGTTGCTGGGGTCGGTCGCGCTGGAGACCGCGCTCGCCGCGCTGCTCGGTGCGCAGGTGCTGTCGCGCTTCCTGCCCCTGCTCATCGTCGGCGCCCTGCCCCATGTCGGTGACGCCACCGGATCCAAAAGCAAACCGCTGGCCGATCACATCAGCCTGCGCGCGCTGGCGACCGGCGCTTTGTGGTGTTTTGTGCCACTAGCCCTTGCCTGCTGGTCACAGGATGCTGCGTTTTTGATAGCAGGCGTGGGAGCCAGCAGTGTCCTGTTGCTGTGGATGCTGCGCCTGTTCACCCGGCGCCTGCAGGGCTTCACCGGCGATTGCCTGGGCGCCACGCAGCAGGTCTGCGAAATCGCCTTCTACCTCGGCGCTGCGCTCTCGCTGTGACGCCATGACCCTCTGGCTGGTCCGCCACGCCAAGCCCCTGATCGACGCCGGCCTGTGCTACGGCGCCACGGACGTCGCCGCCGACCCGGTGGCCACCCGGCGCGCCGCCGAGGCGCTGGCAGCGGTGCTGCCTGCGCTGGCCCGCGTGCGCAGTTCCCCGCGGCAACGATGCGGGCAGTTGGCGCAGGCCCTTCGGGAGCTGCGGCCTGATCTCGCGGCAACACCTGACCCGCGGCTGGCGGAAATGGACTTCGGCGCCTGGGAGGGGCAACGCTGGGACCGGATCGATCCCACCGCGCTCAAGGCCTGGACGGACGACTTCGCCCACCACCGGCCCGGCGGGGGCGAATCGGTGGCGGCCTTCATGGCCCGCGTGGCCGATGCGTTCGACGCCGACAGCGCCAACCCGGGCGACTGCCTCTGGATCACCCACGCCGGCGTGATCCGCGCCATACGCCTGCTGGCCGCCGGACAACGCCGGGTCACCCGCGCGGCGGACTGGCCCGAACAGGCCCCGGCCTTCGGCCAGTGGCGCCGACTGGCCACGCCCCGCCAGAAGCGCAACCCGCCCGACCCCCCGCTATGACTTGGGCAGCGGAATCTCCAGCACAAATGCCGGCGGACTCTTGAGGTCCGCACCCAGCGTGGCGCGGCGCGGCGCCACGGATTGCAGCACCAGCCCCGGCTCGACCTGGGCCCCCACGCGGAACGGCTTGGCCGGCTTGCCGTCGACCGCGATCAGTGCCGCACCGCCATGCGACCGGCCGGCAGCCACGCCCACCAGCGCGAAGCGGCTCGCCAGGCTGGGGACCGCTGCGGGAGCGGCCGCCGGGCCGGCACCCAGCAGGCGTGCCACGGCGGCCGGGTCCGCCGCCGCGGGCAGCGGCTGCGCCACCTGCACGCTGGCCGGGCCGGCCGGCGCCGACGAGAACTTGAGGCCCCAGAAAGCCGCGCTCGCGGCGGCCAGCGCCCACAGCGCAAAAGCGCCCATGCGCGGCCACCAGCGGCTGGGGGAGTTGGTCAACATGAGGCGATTATCATTGATGAGATTCGACCCGAGGCATCCCCCGACATGAAATCCTTTCCCGCATTCCTGCGCCGCGGCGCCCGGCGCCTGCAGGCCGGCTTCACCCTCATCGAGCTCATGGTGGTGCTGGTCATCATCGGCGTGCTGGCCGCGCTGATCGTGCCCAACGTGCTCGACCGCGCCGAGGACGCGCGCGCCACCGCCGCGCGCACCGACGTCAACAACCTCATGCAGGCACTCAAGCTCTACAAGCTGGACAACCAGCGCTACCCCTCGGGCGAACAGGGCCTGCAGGCGCTGATCGCCAAGCCCACGGCCGGCGCCATCCCGCCCAACTGGAAGCCCTACCTGGAAAAGCTGCCCAACGATCCCTGGGGCCGTCCCTACCAGTACCTCAACCCCGGCGTCAAAGGCGAGATCGACGTGATGTCCTTCGGCGCCGACGGCCAGGCCGGCGGCGAGGGCAAGAATGCGGACATCGGCAGCTGGCAGTAACGCCGGCGGCTTCACGCTGCTCGAACTGCTGGTGGTGATCAGCATCATGGCGCTGGCCACGGCTGGCGTGAGCTTCGCCATCCGCGATTCCTCCGACACCCAGCTGGAGCGCGAGGGCCAGCGGCTGGCGGCCCTGTTCGAGTCCGCGCGCGCCCAGTCACGCGCCAGCGGCATCGCGGTGCGCTGGCACACCCTGACCGAGGGTGGATTCCGCTTCGAGGGTGTGCCGCAGGACGCCCTGCCCGGGCAGTGGCTCAGCGCCGACACCCAGGTGCGCGGCACGGCCTCGGTGGTGCTGGGCCCGGAGCCCATCATCGGCCGCCAGAGCGTGGAGCTGGCCTCGATCAGCCAACCCGGGCGATCGCTGCGGCTGGCCACCGACGGGCTGCGGCCCTTCACGGTCCAGTCCAGCACGCCATGAGCCTCGCTGCCCCCGCACTGCGCCGGAGCGCCCCGTGGCGGGTCCGTGGATTCACCCTCATCGAAGTGCTGGTGGCGCTGGGCATCGTCGCCATCGCCCTGGTCGCGGGCCTGCAGGCCACCACGGCACTCACCAACAACGCCCTGCGCCAGTCCGACGTGCTGCTGGCCCAGGTCTGCGCCGAAAACGAACTGGTCAAGGTCCGCCTGTCGCGCCAGATGCCTGGCGTGGGCGACAACACACTGACCTGTGAACAGGTCGGCCGCAGCTTCACCGTGCAGCTCACGGTGCGGCCCACCCCCAACCCCAGCTTCCGCCGTGTCGATGCCCAGGTGTTCGATGACAGCTACCCGGTGCTTCGGCTGTCCACCGTGGTGGGGCGCTACTGACGATGCGCACCCGCGGCTTCACCCTGATCGAGCTGCTGGTGGCGATTGCCGTCATGGCACTGCTCGCCATCATGAGCTGGCGCGGGCTGGACGGCATGGTGCGGGCACGCACCCAGACCGAGGCGCGCGCCGACGAAGTGCTGGCGCTGCAGGTGGGGCTGGCGCAATGGGCGGCGGACCTCGACGGCATCGTGCAGACCCCGCAGGTCAATGCCATTGACTGGAACGGCCGGGTGCTGCGCCTCACGCGGCGCAGCAGCACGGCCGCGAGCGACGGCGTGCTGGTCGTGGCCTGGACGCGCCGCCTGATCGACGGTCGTGGCCAGTGGCTGCGCTGGCAGTCACCGGCACTGACCTCGCGCGGCGCGCTGCTCGAGGCCTGGGATCAGGCCGCGCTGTGGGCGCAGAACCCCGGCGACGAGGCCAAGCAGCGCGAGGTGGCCATCACCGCGCTGGATGAGTGGCAGATTTTTTACTACCGCGCCGACGCCTGGACCAACCCCTTGTCCAGCGATGCCACGGTCGGCGCCGGCGTCGCGCCCGGCATGGCGGCCAATCCGGTCGCCGCGGCCAGCGGCGCCGCCAATATTCCGGACGGTGTCCGGCTGGTCCTGATGCTGCCGCCGGGGCAGGCCCTGACCGGCAAGCTCACCCGCGACTGGGTCCGCCCCACGGTGAGCGGAGGCAAGTCATGACCCGCGCGCGCAACCGGGCCCCGCACAGCCGCGGCGCGGCGCTGCTGGCGGCCATGCTCACCGTCACGCTGGTGGCGACCTTCGCGGCGGCGGCGCTCTGGCAGCAGTGGCGCTCGGTCGAGGTCGAGATCGCGGAGCGCTCCCGCGTGCAGTCGGCCTGGGTGCTGACCGGGGCCATGGACTGGGCCCGCCTGATCCTGCGCGAGGACGCCCGCTCGGGCGGCGCCGACCACCTGGCTGAACCCTGGGCCGTGCCGCTGCAGGAAGCGCGGCTGTCCACCTTTCTCGCCGCCCAGGATGGCGCGGCCACGGTGCAGGACAGCAGTACCGACACCCAGGACGCCTTCCTGTCAGGGCAGATCATCGACCTGCAGTCGCAGCTCAACGTGATGAACCTGGTGGATTCCGGCAAGATTTCCGAGCCCTGGCTGCGCAGCTTCACCAAGCTGTTCGACCAGCTGGGGCTGCCCCCTTCGGAACTGAACCAGCTGTCCGAGAACCTGCGCTTCGCCGCGGACACCAGCGCCGACAACCGCTCCGGCGGGCAGGCCCCGCTGCTGCCCCAGCGCGTGGAGCAGCTCACCTGGCTCGGGCTGTCCGCGCACACGGTGTCGGTGTTGCTGCCCTACGTGACGCTGCTGCCCGCCACCACCCCGGTCAACCTCAACACCGCCAGCCCCGAAGTCATCAGCGCCAGCACGCCGGGCCTGAGCCTGGCCGATGCCCAGCGCCTGGTGCTGGAGCGCGACCGTTCCCACTTCCGCAGCACCGCCGACGCCGCCAAGCTGCTGGGGCTGCAGGACAACAGCCTGGGCGAGGGCTACCACAGCGTGGCTTCGCGCTTCTTCGAGGTGCGCGGCCGGCTGCGGCTGGACCAGACCGTGGTGGAAGAACGCTCCGTGCTGCAACGCGACGGGCTGGACGTGAAAGTGCTGTGGCGCGAGCGGGGCGTGGTCGACGCGGCCGCGCTGTCGGCGGCCCGGTGACCTCCCTACAATCCCCCTGTCCATGAGCACGCTGATCGTCTCCCTCCCCCTGCAGCCCTCCGGCAGCGCCCCCGAGTACGACTACGTGCTGTCGCCCGATGGGCAGACCGTGGGCACGCACGCCAGTGCGTCCGCCGCGCTGCTGCCGCGCCCCGGTGGCGCGGGCGCCGAAGTCGTCGCGCTGGTGCCGCTGCGCGCCCTGTCGTGGCACCAGATCGAGCTGCCACGCGGCACCACCCCCGCCTCGCCGCGACTGCGTTCGGTGCTCGAGGGCATGCTCGAGGACCGGCTGCTCGACGAGCCCGAATCCCTGCACTTCGCGCTGCAACCCCAGGCCAGGCCGGGCGAACCCGTCTGGGTGGCCAGTTGCGACCGTGCCTGGCTGCGCAACGCGGTGCAGGCGCTGGAGGTCGCGCAGCGGCCGGTATCGCGCATCGTGCCCGAACTCGCCCCCGGCGAGCCGGCCACCCTGCACGCGCTCGGCGATCCCGAGCGGGCCGAACTGGTGATTGCCGATGGCAACGGGGTAGCCCTCTGGCCGCTGGCGGCCTCCGGCCTGCCGGCACTGCCCGAGACCGAGCAGGTGCTGGCCGAGCCCGGTGTGGCCGCGCTGGCCGAGCAGGTGCTGCAACGCCAGGTCACCCTCGAGCAAACCGCCCAGCGCCACCTGCGCGCGGCGCGGTCGGCCTGGGACCTCGCGCAATTCGAGCTCGCCAGCTCCGGCCGGCGCCGTGCCCTCAAGCGGCTGTCCAGCGGCTGGGGCGAGTGGCTGCGCGCACCGCAATGGCGTGCGGCGCGCTGGGGCGCCGCACTGTTGCTGCTGGCCCAACTGGCGGGACTCAACGCCTGGGCCTGGAAGGAGCGCAGCGCGCTGGCCGCCAAGCGCGAGGCCGTGCGCACCACGCTGACGTCCACCTTTCCCCACGTGCGGGTGGTGGTGGACGCACCGATCCAGATGGAGCGCGAAGTGGCCTTGCTGCGCCAGTCCACGGGCGCTTCCTCCGGCCGGGACCTGGAGGCCACCTTGGTGGCTTTTTCAGCTGCAGCCCCCGCGGGCTCGACACCTACCGCTATTGAATTTGCAGCAAATCAGGTCCGGCTCAAGGGCCTGAACCTCACGGCCGAGGGTCTTCGCAACGTCGAGTCCGCCCTGGCCGCCCGGGGCTACGCCGCCCGCGGTGAGGGTGATGCGCTGGTGCTGAGCCAGGGAGCGGCACGATGAACGCGCTGCAACCCCTGCGCGCCCGATGGGCGGCGCTGGCCGAACGCGAGAAAACCCTGGTGCTGCTGGCTGGGGCCGTGGTCGGGCTGGCCCTGTTCTGGTGGGTCGGCGTGGCCCCCGCCCTGGGCACGTTGCGCGCCGCGCCGGCCCAGCACCGCGAGCTGGACCGCCAGTTGCAGCAGATGCGGGGCCTGCAGGCCCAGGCGCAGGCACTGCAGTCGCAGCCCCAGCAGGGCCATGACGAGGCGCTGCGCTCGCTCGAAACCACCATTCGCCAGCGGCTGGGTACCACCGCGCGCTACACCATCGCCGGCGACCGCGTCACTGTCACGCTCACGGCCACGCCACCGGACGCGCTGGCCCAATGGCTGACCCAGGCGCGCGTGAATGCCCGAGCCCTGCCCGCCGAAGCCCGGCTCACGCGCAACGCCGCTGGTCTGTGGGACGGCTCGCTGGTGCTGTCGCTGCCCGCGCGCTGAGCCGAACCCCGCACGCCGTGGCCCGCCGCCCTTCCCGTCACACCCCCGCCGCCGGCCCTTCCGCCCCCTGGGGCTGGGCACTGGGCGGCGCGCTGCTCGGGCTCGCGCTGGCCCTGCTGCTGTTTGCCCCGGCCAGCTGGCTGGCCAGCGCCGTGCTGCACGCCAGCCACGGCCAGCTGGTGCTGGCCGAGCCGCGCGGCACGGTCTGGAACGGCTCGGCACGCCTGATCCTCACCGGTGGGGAGGGCAGCAACGACGCGTCGGCTCTGCCCGGCCGGGTCAACTGGCAATTGCGGCCCGCGCTCAACGGCCTGTCGGCCCGCTTCGCCGCCGACTGCTGCACGCCCACGCCGCTGGCACTGCGCGTGGCCCTGCACCTGCGCGGCGCGACCTTGCGCATGGAGGACCAGCGGTCGCTGTGGCCCGCGGCGCTGCTGGCCGGCCTCGGCACCCCCTGGAACACGCTGCAGCTCGAGGGCGAACTGGGGCTGGCCACGCAAGGCCTTTCAGTAGAATGGGCCGAAGGGCGGCTGGCCCTGGCCGGACGGGCCGAGCTCGACGCGGCGCGCATCTCCTCGCGGCTGTCCACGCTGCGGCCCATGGGCAGCTACCGCATCACGCTCAACGGAGGCTCTGTGTCAACGCTTCAACTGGACACGCTGGAAGGCGCCCTGCAGCTCACGGGCAGCGGCCAGTGGGTCGGCTCCCGGCTGCGCTTCAAGGGCAGCGCCAGCGCCACACCGGACCGCGAGGCCGCGTTGTCCAACCTGCTGAACATCATCGGGCGGCGCAGTGGCCCGCGCTCCCTCATCACCATTGGCTAGCCTCATGAAGCTGAAACCCCGTCTTGCTATTTTTTCCATAGCGGCTTGTGCCGCGCTGGCGGGGGCTCCAGGCCTTTTGCATGCGCAAAAGCCGGGCGAGCCCATCACCCTGAACTTTGCCAACGCCGAGATCGAGGCCGTGGCCCGCACCATGGCGGCCATCACCGGCCGCAGCATCGTGGTGGACCCACGGGTCAAGGGCACGATGAACCTGAACACCGACAAGCCGGTCACGCCCTCGGCTGCGTACAACCAGTTCCTGGCCACGCTGCGGCTGTCGGGCTACACCGTGGTCGAGGCCGGCGGCCTGTACAAGGTGGTGCCCGAGGCCGACGCCAAGCTGCAGGGCGGCGCGGTGCAGACCGGCTCGGTTGCAAGCGGCGGCAGCCAGATCGTGACGCAGATCTTCCGGCTCAACTACGAGACCGCGAACAACATGGTGCCGATCCTGCGGCCGCTGATCAGCCCCAACAACACCATCAATGTGAACCCCGGCAACAACTCGCTGGTGATCACCGACTACGCCGACAACCTCCAGCGGCTGGGCCGCATCATCTCGGCGCTGGATGTCTCCAACGCCACCGACGTCGAGATCCTGCCGCTCAAGCATGCGCTGGCGTCGGACCTGGCGCCGCTGGTGATGCGCCTGATCGAGGCCGGTGGTGCAACCGGCGCACCCGCCGCCGGCCAGGCCGACACGTCGTACAAGACCACGGTGGTGGCCGAGCCACGCAGCAACACGCTGGTGGTGCGTGCGGCCAACCCGGCCCGGCTGAACCTGGTGCGCTCGCTGGTCGAACGGCTGGACCAGCCCACCTCGCAGAGCGCCGCGGGCAACATCTATGTGGTCTACCTCAAGAATGCCGACGCGGCCAAGCTGGCCGTGACGCTGCGCGCCGCGCTGTCCGCCAACACGGGCAGCACGGCGGGCGGGGTCACGGGCGGCGCGTCGCCCATCACGCAGGTGGCCAACGCCAACTCGGCGGCCAATGCCGCCACGGCGCCGATCCAGGCCTCGGCCCAGCCCTCGACGGGTGGACAGATCCAGGCCGACCCGGCCACCAACTCCCTCATCATCACCGCGCCCGAGCCACAGTACCGGCAGCTGCGCGCCGTGATCGACCGGCTCGACCAGCGCCGTGCGCAGGTTTACGTGGAAAGCCTGATCGCCGAGGTCAACGCCGACAAGGCGGCGGAATTCGGCATCCAGTGGCAGGGCGCCGTGGGCAAGAACGGCGACAAGAACATCGGCGTGCTGGGCACCAATTTCAGCATTGGCGGGCAGAACATCATCTCGCTGGCCACGCAGGCGGCCAGCGGCACGGTGCTGCCGTCGACGGGCGCCAACTTCGGCATCGCGCGCAACACCAACGGCGTCTATGTGCTGGGCTTTCTGGCACGCTTTCTCGAAGCCAACGGTGACGGCAACATCCTGTCCACGCCCAACCTGCTGACGCTGGACAACGAAGAGGCCAAGATCGTGATCGGGCAGAACGTGCCCTTCGTCACCGGCCAGTACACCAACAACAACTCCAGCAGCGGCTCGGTCAACCCGTTCCAGACGGTGGAGCGCAAGGACGTGGGCATCACGCTGCGCGTCAAGCCACAGATCAGCGAGAACGGGACCGTGCGCCTGCAGATCTTCCAGGAGGTCTCCAGCGTGCAGGCCTCGTCGATCAACTCGGCCACCGGGCTCATTACCAACAAACGCTCGATCGAATCGAACGTGCTGGTCGACGATGGCGCCATCGTGGTGCTGGGCGGGCTGCTGCAGGACGAATACTCCGGCAACCAGGAGAAGGTGCCCGGCCTGGGCGACGTGCCGCTGTTTGGCAACCTGTTCAAGAGCGAGGCCCGCAGCCGCAAGAAGACCAACCTCATGGTCTTCCTGCGGCCCGTGGTGGTGCGCGACTCACAACAAACCGAATCGCTCTCGCTCGACCGCTATGACCTGATGCGCCTCAAGCAGGAAGCGGCCCAGCCCGTGCCAAGCAAGGTGGTGCCCGTGAACGAGGCGCCCGTGCTGCCGCCGCCGCCCGCCCGCAAGGCCCCTGCCGCGGTGGATCCGCTGGCCGGCACCCCCGCGCGCCCCGTGGCCCCCTGAGCCATGCGCTACCCGCTGCCCTACGCCTTTGCGCGCACCAGCCAGCTGCTGCTGGAGGACGACGGCCAGGACCTCACGCTGTGGCACGCCGGCGAGCCGCCGCGCAGCGCCTGGAGCGAGGTCATGCGCAAGTACCCCGTGCGGTCCGTGCAGCAGCTCGAAGCCGGCGCGCTGGCCCAGCGCATCAGCGCCGCCTATGCCAAGGGCGAGTCCAGCGCCGCCACCGTGGTCAGCGAGGTACAGAACGACGCCGACCTGTCGCGCATGATGCAGGAGCTGCCGGCGGTGGAAGACCTGCTGGAAACCAGCGATGACGCGCCCATCATCCGCATGCTCAACGCCCTGCTGACGCAGGCCGCACGCGATGGCGCGAGCGACATCCACATCGAGCCCTACGAGCGCACCTCGAGCGTGCGCTTCCGGGTGGACGGCACGCTGCGCGAGGTGGTGCAGCCCAACCGCGCGCTGCACGCCGCGCTGATCTCGCGGCTGAAGATCATGGCCGAGCTGGACATTTCCGAAAAGCGCCTGCCGCAGGATGGACGCATCAGCCTGCGCATCGGCACGCGCGCCGTGGACGTGCGGGTGAGCACGCTGCCCAGCGCGCACGGTGAGCGCGCCGTGCTTCGGCTGCTGGACAAGAGCGAGAGCAAGCTGAGCCTGGAGTCCATCGGCATGCAGGGCGATGTGCTGTCGCGCTTCCTGAACCTGATCAACCAGCCCCACGGCATCATCCTGGTGACCGGGCCCACCGGCTCGGGCAAGACCACCACGCTGTACGCCGCGCTGCAGCGGCTGGACGCCACGCAGAGCAACATCATGACGGTCGAGGACCCGATCGAGTACGAGCTGCACGGCATCGGCCAGACCCAGGTGCATGCCAAGATCGACCTGACCTTTGCCAAGGCGTTGCGCGCCATCCTGCGGCAGGACCCGGACGTGATCATGATTGGCGAAATTCGCGACTACGAGACCGCGCAGATCGCCATCCAGGCCTCGCTCACGGGCCACCTGGTGCTGGCCACGCTGCACACCAACGATGCGGCAAGCGCCGTGACCCGGCTGACCGACATGGGCGTGGAGCCGTTCCTGCTGAGCAGTTCCCTGCTGGGCGTGCTGGCACAGCGGCTGGTGCGCAAGCTGTGCACGCACTGCCAGGGCGCCGGCTGCGATGCTTGCGGGCAGACCGGCTACCAGGGCCGTACCGGGGTGTTCGAGCTGCTGCTGACCAACGAGGCCATCCGCGCGCAGATCCACAGCCAGGCGTCGGAGGCCGACATCCGCCATGCGGCGCTGCAGACCGGCATGACGCTCATGCGCGACGACGGCGAGCGGCTGGTGCGAGAGGGCATCACCTCGCGCGAAGAACTGCTGCGCGTGACGCGCGAGTAGCTCAGTCCGCAGGGACGGGCGGCAGGGCCCGGCTCAGCGGCGCGCGCCGGCCAGGCCGTCGGCAATGCCCGGACCGGCATCGATGACCGGGTCATCGTCCTCATCTTCAACGTCGGCCGCCATGACCACCACATGGGTGGGCAGCGGCGGGCGCTGGTGCGTCTGCGCCGCGCTGGGCGCCTTGGGATGTGGCGGATGGCCTTCATCGTTGGGATGCGGAAATCGCTCTTCGGGCAGTTCGTGCAGGATTTCCTTGCCGTGGGGAGAGGGGTCAATGGGCATGGGGCACTCCTTGTGATGCCCCATGGTGCGCCGGCGCGCGCGCGCCGTCGTTCGGCCAAGGCCGCGCCTGAGCGTCAGCGGGCACTGACAGCGCGCCCCAAGGTCTCATCACGCACCGTCGGCTCGGGTCGCGCCGGTGTTCGCTATTCCGGCGTGATCTGATGGGCCGCCTGATGGCAGCGCAGCACCATCACGCGCGCGAGCCGGTCTTCAGGGTACGCCTCGACGATGGCACGGAACTGCTCCTCGGCCGAACGCCAGTCGCTGCGTTCATAGGCCTCATAGGCCTGGTCCGTCAGCCGGCACAGGCGCTGCACGCCAGCCGGGGCTTCCAGGTCCGGCCCTGCGCCCTTGATGCCGAGCAGTTCATAGACCTGCATGTCCTGGCGCCGCCCCTTCACGGTGACCACGCCAATGCGCCGCAGCCACAGCCGCTCGCCCGCCTCGCGGTACACCGAGTGGCTGACGCAGATGCCGGTGCCGAATTCCTTGTTGACGCCTTCGAGCCGGGCCGCAAGATTGACGCCGTCGCCCATCACGGTGTAGCTCATGCGCTCGCTCGAGCCCATGTTGCCCACCAGCACCGCGTCGCTGTGGATGCCGATGCGCACATGCAGCGGGTTCAGGCCCTGCGCCTCCCACTGGGCGTTGAGCTCGGCCATGCGGCGCTGGGCGCGCAGCGCGGCCACGCAAGCCAGGTAGGCATGGTCTTCCAGCAGTGCGGGCGCACCCCAGAAGGCCATGACACCATCGCCGATGAATTTGTCGATGGTGCCCGACTCGGCGTTGACCGCGCGCGTGACAGCTTCAAAATAGGCCGACACCCGCTCCAGCAACTGCTGCGCGGGCGTGCCCTCGGCCCAGGTCGAGAACGACTCCAGGTCGGTGAACATGATGGTGAGAAAGCGGCTGCGCCCGCCCAGCTCGAGCCGCTGGCCCGAGTCGATCAACTGGCGCACCAGGCCGCGCGGCACAAAGGCCGAGAACGCCGCAATCGCGCCCTGCAGCGTGTTGACCGCGTCAGCCAGCGAGCTGATTTCCTTGATGGGTGAGCGCACCGGTTCGGTGTGTGGCGGCTGGAAGTTCTGCACCTCCACCACCTGGTCGGCCAGTTGCTCCAGCGGCCGCGCGATGCGCCGCGACAGCAGATAGATGGCCAGCACCTGCAGCGCGATGGCGATCAGGCCATACAGCAGCAGCTTGCGGTTGTTGGCTTTCCACTCGCCCACGAAATCATCCAGCGGCGCCACGATCACCACCTGCCACGCCTTGCCGAACTCGGGCGGGAACGGCGAGAACATGGCCACGTACTCCTCACCGCCCTGCGAGAAGTTGAACTGGTCGCGCTGCTGGCTGATGCGCATGGCCACGGCCAGCGCAGGCCGCGGGTCGGCCAGCTCGTTCAGGCGAACGCGCGTGAGCGTGGCGCCATCGCGCTTGAGGGCCTGCCGCGTATCGGGGTGGGCCACCACCAGCCCCTCGTTGTCGACCACCAGCGAGATCGAATGGGGGCTCGCGGGTCGCGTCTTGAGGTATTGCGAGAGGCTGTCCAGCAGCAGATCGATGGCGACCACGCCCACCAGGGTGTCGCCGGTGTAGAACGGCATCGCCACCGTGACGCCGGGCAGGCCCGTGGTGGCGTAGATGTAGGGGTTGGAGATGACCAGGCCCTTGTGCTCGACCGCGTCGCGGAACCAGGGCCGCGCGCGCGGGTCGTACACCGCGGCGCCGCCCACCTCACCCAGTACCGCGCGCGATTCGCCGAGAAAGGTGTAGCGGTCCTGCGCCACGCCCGGGGCGCGGCGGTCGATCCAGCGCGTGGCCACGCGCGTGCCGGCCGGGGGCGCCTGGTTGAACACCTTGAACTGCCCGGGCACGCGCAGTGCCATGCGGTACGAGCCGTCGGCAAAACCCACATAGACGCTGGAGATGTTGGGGCTCTGCGCCACCATCTCGAGCATGGACGGCAGGGCCTGCGCGTCGCGGTAGAAGCCCGGCTGCGCCGCGCCCACACGCGCCGCCACGCGCACCAGCGAGGCCATGGGGTTGAGCAGCGCCTCGGTCTGGCTGATGGTCTCGAGCCGGGCCCGCTCCACCGCGCGCTGCGCCGTGTCGCGCGCCATGCGGTCGTTGGACACATAGCCCACCCACAGCGACGCCGCGAACACCGGCACCACCATGACGATGAACAACATCACGATGCTCGGCCGCAGCCGCCATGCGCCGATCCTCGACCCCGTCATAGATGACCCCTCGTTGTTGTGCAAACCTGCTTTGGAGGGAATGATAGACCGGGTGGCTGGGAAGGGATGGCTTGCTATTTATTCGATAGCAATGAGTGACAGACTGGCCTGGACTACAGGCCCTTTTAGCTTGAAAATCCATGCCTCACATGAAATGGGGACGGCCCATGAGAAAGCCCCTGGTCCACTACAGATCAGGGGCTTTCAAGTCTGGTTCCTGGGACGGCTTCGAAAAGCCCGCGCTAAGCCGCGTCAACTCTATCAATTCACCAAGTGCCGCGTTTGCAGGTACGCCGTGGGTACCACAAACTGCACGGACAGGCGGCGGTCTACACGCTCTTGGCACCGCAGTGAAGACGAGTCACACAAGCGTCTGCGAGCATTGAGGGCCACAGGCAAAACGAGAATAGTCAGGGATACAAGGTGTGGCGGTTGCCGCTATGCCTCTGTTCTTCTGCCACTTCGCTGCAGTCAAGACCATAGCTCCGGATCAACCAACGTGATTCGCCGCCCACCGCGGGCCCGACCTTGGAACGTCCATGAAGCGCCTTGCGGTTGTTCAGCAGCAAGAGATCCCCCGGTTTGAGCACGACATGCTCAGTTACTGCGAGACATGCCGCCTCGAAATTACTCTTCGCAGCCACCGCTACTGCGTCGTTCTCGTCGAATGGAAGACTCTGCGAGTGCGTATAGCGCACCCAGGTTCCTTCTGGTCCATCATGCAGGACTGGCGCTCCGTCGAGAACGTGCTTTTCGCCAAGCGCCCTCTCCGTTCCTTTCACGAAAGTCCGCTGGGCGCTCAAGACGATGTTCGGCCCCCTGAGAATCCGTGCATCCTCCGGGGACAGGCGATCGAGAATATTCGGCAATGGCATCACGGAAGTCGGAACGGCCTCCCCATTCCGCAACGCGGCAAGGAAGACGACATCGGGCGCTGGCGCGATTCGCGGGAATTCCGGATCCCTTGTCCCGCGAAACGGGAAGGTCGCTGCGTCGGTATGCCCCTTCATGGCAGCTTGGGACTTCTCCGAGATCGCCCCTGGGCCGGGAAGTGTGACCAAGTTAACGAACAGGGCGCCTTCGTTTTCGGCTCCGTACGAAACGGTTTCCATCCCGCATGCCCCGGCGACCAACACCACGGCTGCGAGCGCGCCACGCGTTGCCGGAATGTCAGGAATGGGCGTCCAATCCTGCGGTGTTGCGGGAAGTCCAGCACACTGGAAGGCGCCGGGCAGCAGGAGATACGGACTGTTCCGGACATAAGTCGACAGTTCCGCAGCAGTTAGCCCACACTCCTCTAGGGCGCGCTGAAACCCGGCCGCTTCCTCAAGCCAAGCTTCTGCCGGTGCGGACACCCACTCCACCCATTCCTTGGGGCCCAGAAGCGCGATCCTTTGCGCTACGTATCGGCATACGCAATCTGCCAACAGACTCAGCGTCATGACCTACACCCGCCCTTTCCCTGCTGTTGATATGTTCTTTGTACGCCGCTACAGTCCGAGTCAACGGCTCGAATGTGGCAACAGATTATGACGGCTGGAGCGGGGAAACGATTATGAAACACGCGAGCGACAGGGCAACATCCACACACACCGCGCGGTCGACGGCAGTCGACATCGACAGCGAGCGCGGAACACTGACACTCACCATCAAGATTGCCTTGCGAGGCGTGTCGCAACGCGCACTGCTGCGGCGCCCGGAGCGCTTGCGCGCGGAGGTCGAGAACTTGGTCGAGGGCGTCCTGGCGACGCCTCGCCCAACCGCTAGCGTGAAGCGCCTCGCGGCCCAGGTGAGCGCTCCGCAAACAGCTGTCCGGACCACGCAGGCGCAGGGGAAGTTTGGCGTGACGTCGAGCTCTCACATACACCAAGTCATCGCCAACGAGGCCGAGGACCGCGACCTGGAAGTATCCGCGCTTGCGCGGGAGCTATTCGAACGAGGACTGTCACGGCTCGAAGAGCGGCTGTGGGATGAATCCTCTACGTCTGTCCTAGCGGATTTCGCACGCACGTACGAACACTTCGAGACCGACGAGAACAAGCAATGGTCGCTGCGCGTCCCGAGGAAGGTGTACATCCGCGGCCAGCTTCTCGCCAAAGAGCATGAGCTTTCGCGGTCCCGGCTGGCTTGCTGGTGCTTAGCGATGGGGTTGGAGCTGGAAGTCGCCGCTTAGAGCCCATTTCCGCCAAAGCCACGTTCTGCTGCGTTTAAGGTCGCAATTTGCGACCTTAAACGCAGCAGGCACCGGGCGCGGCCAGCACCGCAAGTACATGCCCTATGCCTTCACCGAGCACGGCGCCATCATGGCCGCCAACCTGCTGAGCAGCCCGCGCGCCGTTGAAGTGTCGGTCTACGTGGTGCGTGCCTTCGTGCGGCTGCGCGAGCTGGCCGTCACGCACGGCGACTTGGCCAAGCGGCTCGCGGAACTCGAAGAGAAGACCGAGGCGCTGGCCATGAGCCACGACACCTTAAGCCGCAACACGCGCAACCAGCTCAAGCAGGTCTTCGATGCGCTGCGCGAGCTGATGACGCCACCCAATCCGCCCAAGCGGCCCATCGGGTTTGTCACGCCGGAGGAGAAGAAGGGCAAGGACTGATCACGAGAACTGCTTGCGCAGCTCTTTCACATCGTAGGCGGCCGACACGGCCCAGGACTTTCCAAGCGACGCATCCTCCAAGGCCTGCACTGCCGCTTGCGCTTCTTCTGTGCGGCCTAGCGCAATAAGCAACCTTGCAAGGTTGACCCGCCTTTCGTACTCGGTCAGTCCCTGTCCACGGCCTTCTTGCCACGAACGAACCAGCGCCTCCGAGGACGCCTTCGCCTCGACCTTCGGCAAAGCAATATCGATCAGCCCTGAAGCAATCTCGTCGCATGCCGACTGAGCACTTTGCTCGTCGCTCACCGACCACCACACATCGCTTTGCGCAGGCAGTAGGTGGCCGAGGCGCTGGCGCCAGTGACACCTTTCCGGCGGGGGAACGTCTGAGGTAGAAGGTCCGCCAGCAGCGGCAACAACATCGCGCAACGCATCGACCGAGATGCCTGCATTGACAGTGAACCGAACCTCTTCCTTTGTGCTGTATTTGCGATCCTTCTGGACCTCGAGCACGACAACCGTGTCATGAACCTTGCGCCACACGATGCCGCCTGTGTCAATGAACCCGCTTGGCGCGAGACGTTTGACCAGGCAGGCCTTCAAGTGCTTAAAGCTCTCTGCAGCTTTCATCATGCTCAAGGCTTCCGCACAACATCGACGGGGTAACCGTTCTGACGCAGCCACTCGTCCTTCGAGCGCTGGTCTGGCCGATAACGACTGTTGCCCGCTTTAACCTCAACTCCGCCCAAGACGTTTCCATTCTTGTCTTTGACTTCAACGTCGATGACGCGAGGCCCAAAGGGCGTGTCCTTGCGGACTTGGCGATCTACGTCACGGCCAGCACCCTCAAGATCGGCGGCAACCTCATCTTCGGCCTTCTGGCCCTTGCTCCTGTTGTCGCGGACATTGGAGCCTGCACTATCTGCCCCACCATTCGCGCCCGAAGTATCCCCCCCTTCGGACATGGCAGCCATCAGCGCGTTCCAGCCCTTTTTCAAATTGTCCCATTCATGAATCAAAGCGCCAGTACCAACGAAACCAACTACGACCACACCGAAAGTAAGTATATGGTTGTGTATGTACCCATACGCGGCAGTTCTTGCCCCGTTTTCAAAGCTTCCCCCAACCAGGACCGAGCCAATGCCCCCAGCAGTCACAGTCGCGACGCCCTTTGCGAAGGCTCCGTCGATACTCGTGGAGTTACCGATCGCGTTTGTAGTGTATTTGCCGTAAAGCGCACTGATAGCACCACTGCCACATTTGCCGCCACCAGCAACTGCGCTGATACAGCCTGCACCAGCATGCGCTGCATAACGTCCTGCGCTTTCAGCGCCCGACATGCCACCCACAGTACCCGCTGCGCCAAACACCCCCCCGCTTAGAGCACCCTGCAGCCCCCCCTTGAGGGTGCCAGAGCTAATCAGGCCAGCAGCCAAGCCGCCAGCTGCCCCCGATACTGCGCCTCCAAGCGCGCTGAGCATCCCCGCATTGCTCAGGATTCCGCCACCAGACATGGTGACGAACGCACTGCCCGTCATGCCAGCAGAGTTAATGAGAAACGAAGATACGGCCCCCCCTGTCAAGACGCCGACGTATACGGCCACGACAACTCTGAACAATTTCTTGAAGCTGAAGTACCCACTCGGATCCGAGAACGCCAGCGGGTTACCTAACACATAGAGATACCGGTTGTAGCTCTGCAGGTTGTCTGGGCTCTGGATGAAAGGGTCAGCGCTAAGGAAGCGGCCCGTGGCCGGGTCGAACATGCGCGCATTCATGTTGATCAGCCCCACATCGTCCAGGTGCTCGTGGTTGGTGTAGCCACGATCGGTGGCCACGCCAGCAATGCTGTCAATAACGTCGGTGTTGCCATTCACAAAGCGGCGTTTGCCCCAGGGGTCGTACGCCATGCGCTCGATCACGGCGCCGTAGATGTCCGTCACGGCCACCACACTGCCCAGGTAGTCATGGTGGTGGTAGTTCACCTCACGGTAAGAGGCGTAGTTGCGCCGTTTGAACACGGCAAAAACATGGGTGCCCGCGCCGAGGTAGTGGCGCTCTTCAACATTACCGGTGCTGGTGATGTGCTTCTCGTAGTCGCCCAGATACCAGGTGGTACCCGCATTCGCACCGCCAACCACCACCTGCTTGACGCGCTGGTGCTCAGGGCCGTAGACATAAGCCATGGAGACGCTTGCGGTACACACACCGGTGCTGCAGTCGCTCTGGGTGTTGGCATCGCCATAGGCAATGGACTGCACCATATTGAAGCTGGTGTGGCTGAACAGGCGATAGGTATGCCGGCTATTGGGGATGTCTTGCGACTCGGTGTAGCGCACATTGCCGTTGCCCATGGGCAAACCATTGATGACGCTGGCCGAGGGTTGTGCGTCGTCGTAGGCGTAGGTCAGCAAGCGGGTGCCGCTGTTGGCCATGGCCCCTTGGGGGGTGTCCAGGGTGACATTGACTAACCGCCCCGGACGCTGAGGGTCATACTGGTAGGTGCCAACATCGCTGCGGTAGGTGATGTTGCCGCGTGGGTCATAGCGAATTTGCACCGCCTTGGGGGGGCTGACAGCACTGCCTACGGTGGTGTAGTTGGTCAGCCGGTCCAGGGTGTCATAGGCAAATGTCTCCGTGGTGCCAACCCCAAACGAGTTGTCTGCCCGCCCCACAAGGTTGCCCAACTGATCATAGGTGTAGGACTGGTTGAGGACATTGCCGCTCCCCGCGGTGATGTTCTTGAGCTTGTTTGTGGTCTGGTCGTAAGTGTTGGTGGTGACCACACCGTTGCCCTGACGGTACTTGGTGGTGCGCCCTCGAGCGTCCATCTCCAATACCTCGTAGCTCGCGTCACCGTCGGTATAGGGGTACCCCGCCGTGCCGCTGACTTTTTTGAGGAAGCCTTGCGCGGTGTATTCGTAGTATGTCATGTAACCCGAGGGCCACACCTTGCGGCTCAACCGCCCGGTGTTGTCGTCGTAGCTGAACTGGAAGTCGCGCGAGACGTTCGGTTCGTCGGCATAGAACCGCGTCATCTGCGGCTTGCCGTAGCTGTTGTAGTAGTGCTGGCGCTTGAAACCATTGCTCGTGGCGGCCTCAAAGAGCTCGCCGAACCGGTTGGTGTCATATGTCCATGTACTGGTAAGGTCGGCCTCGTTGCGCGTGGTCATGCGCCCCAGCATGTCATAGGCCATGGTGGTGGTGTGCCCCAGGCTGTCGCGCTGCCACACCAGCTCACCATATACGTTGTATTCGTATTGCCACTCCCCCATGACCGGGTCTTTCATGCCCGTCTTTTGGCCCCGCTGGTTGTAGCTGAGGGTGGTGGTGATGCCAGCCGCCACGGTTTGCACGAGGTTGCCAACAGCGTCGTACTCATAAAGAACCGTGTTGGTATGGTTGTCGACAACCTTGGCCACCCTCCCTTGGGCGTTCTTGATGGTGGTTTTGGTGGCGCCGGTGGGGTTGATGGTGGTGGAGCTCAGGCCTTGGTGGGTGATCTGGGTGACCACGCGCCCGCTGCCCAGGTCGGTGTCGGGAAAGGACTGCTGGGTGACACGGCCGAGTTCGTCGTATTCCATCTCGGTATAGTTTTCCATGCCGGAGCCTTCGGCGTACCAGACGGATTGCTTGACGACCTGGCCGCGCGCGTCGTAGTGCGCGTCTTTGAACAAGGTGGCTGCGGCTGCAGCACCACCGTCAAAGCTCTGGGTTTGCTTGCGCACGACGCGCCCCAGCATGTCGGAGTAGGTTCGAACTGCCGCGCCCAAGGGGGCGCCGTTCACCGCCATGCGCTTTTCAATGGCGACCGAGACGACGGTGGCGAGTCCCACGGAGGGCGGGCAGTTGGCGTTGCTTTGGGTGCAGAGAAGGTAGGTCCATTCCGTATGGGTGCCATCCAGTGCTGATTCGTAATTTTTCCGGCCGTAGGCGTCGTACCCAAAGTACACCGGCCTGTTGTTTGGGCCCGTTTGTTGAGTGAGCATGCCAAAGCGCATGTCCGTGACACGGGTTTCGCTGTGCCCCTTGCCGTTGCGAGTAATGCTGGTAATGCTGTTGGCATCTACCGTAATTGCGGTGGTGGTGGTGCGCGCCTGTGCCGCGCTGGCCACGGCAAAGCCCGTGGCACCAGAGCAAGGCGTGCTGGTACTGCTGTTCTTGTTGCCGTACTGGTCGTAGGTGTAAACCGTGGTGAGGCAACTCTGCGGGTCATCAGGTTCGACGGTTTCTGACTTCAGTAGTCCATCAGCGTAATACTCGTAGGCACTGATCCTGACGGTGGCGGTGGCGTGAGCCGGGACCGTGAGGCCCAGCCCCCAAGCCACAGCCAACGCCCAAGCCCCCACCTTGCGGGCAACGCGCCACAGGCCAGGTCTAACCGGGCAATGCCGATGCCACGGCAGTTGGTACACGATCGGCTCTTGATTGCTATTGTTCATGTGCCACCCTCGCCTTACTGGAAATGCACATCAACCGTGTTGGTCGTGCAGAGGTGCGCGCCACTGCCGTTGCGAATGATCGCATAGCGCTGGTAGTAGCCCGGCAGGTCTGGTCTATTTCCGTGAGTTACCGTGACAGGCATCGCACCGGCATACTCGCCAAATGCGTCCTGGACACCGCCCTTGGTGCCGTACCAGTAGGCTGCGGCGTCGCCAGGCAGATTTTGTCCATCCACGTGATATGTGATTTCTCCCCACGGAGGAATTTCATTCGAGCTGACACTGAGTTGACAGCTGGGCGTCGGTGGCGTGGGCGTTTCAGCCGGTGGCATGTACGTGACGTCAACAATGTTGGTGGTACAGATATTGGCACCATTCGCATCGCGAATGACAGCGTAGCGCTGGTAGTAGCCGGGTAGATCAGGTCTGTTCTCGTAGGTCCTATAGAAGGGCACACTACCAGCAAGTTCACCCATGACATCTTGTTGACCGTTCTTCCAGCCATACCAGTAGGCCGAAGCCCCGTTGGGAAAGTTGGTCCCCTCAATGGCATACGTGACCGACCCAGCGGGAGCAACAGTATTGGTGCTCACGTTCATCTGACACTGGACGGGAGGCGGCATCAATGAGTTGGTCACCGAGTTAGAGAGACAAACCCTCGCTCCCTGATCGTTCCGCACTTCGATCCAGCGCTCGTAAACGCCCGCCATATCCGGCCTGTTTTGTTCGTAAAGATAAGTGTAGGTCCCAGGTGCAGCCCCGGCGTACTCACCCGCCCCGGAGATATCAGGCACGCCATTCTTCTTGCCGTAGAAATACGCTTGAGAACCTGCAGGCAGCCCCGTGGCAAACATCGGAGTGCTGAGGTTGTAGACAATGTTCTCGCCTGGATGGATGGTGTTGCTCCCCATGCTCAGCACGCACTGAGGCGGATTCTGCAAAGTCATGAACCGAGAGGGAGTGGCGCAAATCTGATCCCCCCCGGAATGCACCGTGACATATCTCTGGTAGAGAACGTAAGAGGGGCTGGTGTTGTCGTTGCTGTAGTACGACGTACCCAGGTTTGCATTGCCTAAGTCTGTTTGCAGTGCACCGTCCTTGTAGCCGTGCCACTGGAATTGGGCATCCGGGGGCAGATTGGTGCCGCTCACCGTCCAACTAAAACTCGTGTTGTAGGGAATCGAGATGGAACTACCGACCAAGTCGCAAGTCGGCTTCGCCCACACCAGTTTCACCTGGATGGTATTGGTCGGGCATGGAGCAAGACCCGGCTCACGGATCTCAGCAGAGAGGGTCAGCAATTGCGTGATCGACGTAGGATTTGTGTTTGAGACGTAGTAGGTGGAGACGTACCCCGCGAAACCGTCCTCCCCATATGGCAGACCGGAGCCGACCAAGCTACCTGTGCCGTCCAAACCTCCCTGCCAATACACTTTCGCTCCTTGAGGGTAGCCGGGCGCAGACACGGTGATTGCATTGACGCCGCCATACGGCACCTCAGACATCGTGGCCGACAGCGAACAGATATTTGAGGAGGGTGGCGTCTGCGAACTGCCGCTCCCATCGGAGGATGTTGAGGCAGTCGATGGCTCGTGCGTGACTTTGGCACGACTGAGGCGCCCCAGGATCCACGAAGAGACGTTGGGCGGGTTATAGGTATTGTCGACAACCTTCGAGGAGCCATCGCTGTATACAACGGTCACTTGAGATAGATCGCCATATTGGGCGTCCGGATAGGCGTTGTAGACGTACGTCGTGGTGGAGGTAGGCAGGGCCGTGCCATCCAGATCCCACGACGCCTCGCTGCTCTGATCCGCGTACACAAACACGGTATTTGGCACCGAACCTTGAGTTTGGGCGTAACGCGTCTCCGTGCGTTTGAGCACATCCGAGTTGCCTTTGCCTGGGATGGATGTCTCCTCCTTGGTCACCATGCCTGTGAATGGCCAATCCTGGCGGAATTCCCGGGAGATGGTGGTTCCGGTGAGTTGGCTGGTTTCGCGGGTTTTCCTGAATCCTTGCATGCCGCGCCCGCCCAAATCCGCGCGCAAACCTTCGTAGGCGTAGGTGACTGTGGAGAAGCCCCCAATGCCGTCGTCACTGACGATACTGCGCACAAGTTGCGTGGGCATCAGCAAGTCAACGACGGGGTACACGGCACCACTGTCTTTGGTGTACAGCGTTGGGTCGGTCGCCACACCATACGTAACGGTGTGCGAGGGAGCCAGCTTGACCCCGGCGTGAAGATTGTCGACCCGCGTGATCAAAGGGCGCTCGGTAGGGAGGATGGCCATTCGAATGGGCAGCCCACCGGAATAGGCAACGCTGGCCAGCAAGTCCATGCGCCCCAGACCGGTGAAGTCTCCCACGTTGATGCCCCAATCCCCATCGTAGCCGGAGGTGGCAAAGACCATTTCAGGCTGCTGCACCAACTGAATCTTGCCAGCATAGTCGGCGCCCGGGGCATCCCGTGTCAACCAGGCTCGGGCATACATGCCCCCCCCCCCCTTGGAATGAACAATGACGTCAGAGCGTCCATCACCATCCACATCGGCGATCAGGATTTTGGATGTGTCGGCAATGCGTGGGTCGCTTACACAAGATTGACCAGTGTCGGGGGCCACGAACCCGTCTGCGCCGTTCGAAAGCAGGAACTTGAAGCAAATCTGACCTGACATCGCCTTGGCAACAAGCAGATCAGATTTGCCGTCGCCATTGAAGTCACCGACATGGGGGCTCATCCCGGCGGAGACCGCTCCGTAATTGCAGATCCGGCTGCTGGGCAGCTTGACCATCTGGCCCGCTTCACCTGTGCCAAGAATCACTTCCGTGCAGGGCGTGGCGACGGCGCCATCTGCCAACCATGTGCCGACGAGATCGGGCTTGCCATCGCCGTTGACGTCCGCGACGTTCCACACCCAACGGTCATAGTCTGCGTTGAAGCATTGGGTGTCTCCCAGAGTAAAGAATGCGTCGCCGCGCGCAAGCGCGGGACGTTGACACACCTGAACAGTGTTGTTGTAAATGCCAAGCAGGTCCGCACGACCGTCACGGTTGATGTCGACCGCCACAAAGCGCCAGCCGGCGAATGAACCCGAGCCGTCACATGTCAAGAACTGCGCGGGCGGATCGGCAAATTTGCCGTTGCCGAGGGACGGAAAGTATGCCAAACACATACCCGTACCAACGCCCACCGATGCAACAAGATCAGCCAGGCCATCCCCATTGATGTCCGCGAGCTGCGCCATGCCGCCCTCAAAAGATGCCGTAAGACACCCCGAGTTGGAGTCGAACTGCCCGTTGCCCGTGGCGAGAAAAGAGCGATAGCAAATTTGGCTTGCATTGATGTTGACGGCCACCACGTCAGTGCGACCGTCACCATTGATGTCGCCTTGTTGGGTGTACCAGTTCTCGAACGAACCGAATCCGCCAGGTGCGAACAACTGCGCGTTGGGCACATCGGTGAAAGTATGGTTCACCGGCCGTGCTTCGTCTTGCCAACCAAAGACCAATGGGGCCAAGCACTCTTCTACGCCATAGGAGACAGCGCACCGCGTTACGCTTTTGAGGCGCGATTGACCGGTGGGGCCAAGCGGCAAGTAGGCCATGTAATAACGGCTGACAAGCACCTGCGAGGTCCCTGCAAATGCCTCAATGATGCGCAGGCGTCGGGTTTGCTTGACCTTCTCTCCGGCGTCGTACCCCACGGAAACATCCGGCCGCGCCTCGTAGGTAAATTTGATGGTGTTGCGCGCCGCAATCCCACTGGTGTGCGCCAGGTAGGAAATCTGGTCAGGCAGAAAATCGCCGGTGCTCTGCGCGACATTGTTGAAGTACGAGATGGAGTAGAAGTTGCCCTTGACGTCTTGCACCTTGCTCAACGCCCAGGCACGGCGCACCGTTTTACCGGGAACCGGCACGGCTTCTGCATATTCCATGCGCAAGCCCGCCTTGGTACGAACCACGAACGAGGCCGGACCATCGGCCAGCGTACCTCCAACCGCGTCGATCCGGCTGAAGCCATCCATCTCGGTCCGGTACTGCGCACCCACTTCGCCGTATTGGGCGGGGCTACCCACGACTTGAAGCCGCTGCCCGTCCAGGCAAAAGCGATCCGCGCTGGTCAGCGTGACAGCGAGTTGCTCGCCGTCAACAACCTTGACCTTGGGGCATCGGGAGATGGTTGACAGGCCCGACAGCGACCATCCCACGCCTAACAGCCCATTGCCCGACTGGCTGCTGTAGGCCAGCTCGAGCTTGGGCTCCATGCCCGCCAGGCCTGGGGGCACTTGAATAGGCAAGGAATAGCCAGCCGCCCCTGACGGACCAGCAGAAAGGGCCCCGATAAAAGGGACGCTAACTCCGGGGAAATTTGTTTGCGCCTGAGCGCCTCCAACCCAGGCAGCGATGACGATCAAAGACCCTGAAACTGTGCGCACGACCAAGCCGCGCGCAACGGATGCACTCTTCATCTATTCCTCCCTCCGGGGGTTTACACCCCAATAGCGGGGTCGAAATGCCCCCGAGCTTTGGCATATACTTTTGATCAAACAAGCCAAGCTGCTGGGTACTTACGACCGACAGCCGCCGAGTCTAAAGTAAGAGCCTCCCAAAAAATTTCTCGCGCCAGCGTTCTTTTAGTTCTCGTCTCCTTTTTGCAACTTTGGCGGCCCGGTCGGACCGCCGTATGCACCATGCCGCGATTCCGATTTAATTTGATAACAGCATGGGCCAGCCTGCCCCCACATTTGGCATTGGTGGTGTTGGCACTTTTTCTGGTGCTAGGAGCTTGCCTGCACGTGGGAGCGAGCTACCAGTTGGTGCGGGCGGCCCATTTGGCCGCCGGTCTTGAAGAAGCCAAGGCCAGGACGAGCCGGCAGGCCCGCCAACCTATTCCTGCGCCTGATCAGGCGCAGGAGTTGAGGAAAAAGCTGGTCAGCCGCCTGCGCGCCGATGATGTGGTTCGAGACGCCGGGCGCTTTGCTCTGGCGACCAATATATCGATCAGCACAATCTCCATGACGCCTGCGGTCCCGACCACCACAGAGTGGGGCCATGTGGGCATTACCGTACAAGCCACGTGCAGCTATTCGGCATGCAAGGCATTCATCGCCGAGTTGCTGGGCCGCTACCCGTCGCTGGCGATCAAATCCCTCGGACTGAAGCCCACAGCGGCGGGCAGTGCCTTGCAGGAGTTGCGGCTTGTGTTGGCACTTTATGTCGCGGATTGACCCGTCCAACCCGCTTTTCGCCATCGGCTTGGCCATGCTTGGCGCGGTAGTGGCGCTGTGCGCTTGGTGGTGGCAAATCAGTGCGATTGCTGGCGGCCCGAATGCAGTCCATCAATCTGCCATCCCTGCAAGGCCGGTGGCCGCCGAGCCTTCGCCAACTCTGATGAAGGGTATCGATCGCGCTGTCTTGGAGCCTTCAGCTCGCGACCCGTTTTTAGTCAGCCCTGTTGCCCCGCTCCCTTCGAAGTCCACGGCTTCAACAGCCGGACTTCAAATACGGCCCATCCTCACGCCCCCGCAAGCGCAGACATCGACCGGCCCCGCCACAGCACCGCAGCCGCCGCCTCTAGACTTGCGGTTCACGGGGCGTATGAGAACCCCCGAGGGGCAAATGCTTGTCTTTGCGACTCATGGCACACAGGCTGTGGCATTGGTCAGGGGCGTTACGCTGCCAAATGGCTATGTGGTCAAAAGCGTTTCTGATGCGGCTGTCACCCTGGAATACCCCGCACTTCGCACCGAAGCCAAGTTCGACTTGCCCCCCACACCACCTTACGAGCTTCGATGAAACCCAGCTTCAGATACACCCGCCTTGGCGGTTGCCTTGCTCTGGTCGCGTTGGTCAGCGCCTGCGCACAGATGTACCGCAATGAGGCGGATAAAGACCTGCGCGAAGGCCGCTACGAGGCGGCGATAGCCGGGTTGCAGGACGGCCTGAAGCAATACCCCGATAGCACCCTGTTGCGCGCAGGCTTGCTGACCGCCCGTGAAGATGCGGTTGCGAGATTGATCGACCAGGCCATCAGAGAACGCGCCGCCGGCAAGATGGAGGCTGCCAGCCAAACTCTGACAAGGGCAAAGGCTCTGGCTCCTGGAAACCAGCGCCTGACCGCTCTGGAGCTGGAACTTGATCAGGAGGAATCCATTCGCGCGATCGTTGCCGAGGCGCGAGCGTTGGCGAGCGCCAACCAGCATGCACGGGCCTTGAGCAAAATTGAGGCGGCACTGCACGCAAACCCTCGCCAACCAGCCTTGCTTGCCGTCCAGCGACAGTTGGAAGCGGGTGCCCGAACTCAAACCGAGTCATCGGGCCGACGCGCGTTGGCCGAGTCGCGTCCGGTTAGCCTTGATTTCCGCGGAGCTCCACTCTCGACACTGCTGGACGCCATTACCCGCGGCAGCGGCGTGAATTTCATTCTGGACAAGGATGTCAAGACGGAGACGCGCAGCACCATCTTCATCAAAAGCGCCCCGCTCGAAGAGGCGATAGACCTCGTTGCCGGTTCCAATCAGTTGGCGCGCCGCACGATCGACTCCAAGACGGTTCTGCTTTATCCCAACACCCCCGAAAAACGGCGCGAACACCAGGAGCAGGTCATTCGGGTTTTCTATTTGGCCCATGCAGAAGCCAAGGCCACAGCCGCATTGTTGAAGGGGTTGCTACGGATCAAAGAAGTATTTCTTGATGAACGCGCCAACTTTATTGCATTGCGGGAGCCTCCAGAAATTGTCTCCCTGGCGGAGCGGCTGGTGGCTCTTCATGACGTCGGCGATGCCGAGGTCATGCTTGAAGTCGAAGTTCTGGAGATAAAAAGCTCCAGGCTGCTGGAACTGGGAGTCAATTTCCCCAACTCATTTACCCTTACTCCACTGGGTAGCGGCTCCACCACCGGGGCCGGGCTCACTGTCAATGGATTGCGCAACATCAACTCCAGCCAGGTCGGCGTAAGCGTGGGCAGCTTACTGGTCAACCTGCGGCGCGAAGTCGGCGATTTCAATACACTGGCCAACCCACGGATTCGAACACGGAATCGGGAGAAAGCAAAGATTCTCATTGGCGACAAGATTCCCGTCATCACTTCCACGGCCTCGCCCAACGGCTTCGTGTCCGAGAGCATTAACTATCTGGATGTGGGACTCAAGCTTGAAGTGGAGCCCGTGGTGTCGCCGGATGACGAGGTACTCATAAAGCTCGGGCTGGAAGTAAGCTCTCTTGCACGCGAAATCCGTACAACGGGTGGGTCACTCGCCTATCAGATAGGTACGCGCAACGCTAGCACCACGTTAAGGCTCAAAGATGGTGAGACACAACTGCTGGCCGGACTGATAAGCAACGAGGATCGTACCAACGCCAACAAGATTCCAGGATTGGGCGACCTGCCGGTGGCAGGGCGACTGTTCTCAAGCCAGAAAGACGAGTTCCAGCGGACAGAGCTGGTTCTGGCAATCACCCCGCGCATCCTGCGCCCCGCCCCGCGACCCGAAATCTGGCAGTCTGAACTTTGGGTGGGCACTGAGAACGACACGCGGCTCAGGCCCGCACCCAGTGCCGGTGCTACGGCGAACAGTGAACGCCCGAGCACATCTGGCCCGGGGCGATCCGTGGGGGCGCCGAGAACGCTCGCATCCAGAGAAGTATCGCTGGCTCCGCAAGGCACGGTCGGCGCGCAACCGCGAGCGACAGCCATCAAGCCAGGTGTGACACTGGCTTGGCAAGGACCGACCAAGGTGCAGGTTGGGAAGGAGTTTGAGCTCGAACTTCGTCTGAGCTCACATGTGCCTCTGAACGGGTTTCCATTGGAGGTGGTTTATGCGCCTCAAACTATCGAGATAGTCGAGGTCATTCGGGGTTCGTATTTTGGCCAGCAGCCCGCAGAAGGCCGATTCGCATATTCAATCAACAAAGACTCCGGCAAAATAGGCGTTAGCTCTGTCGGCACCAACAATGAAGGTCAAGCGGGTGAAGGCAGCGTGCTGCGTCTGAAGGTCCGCGCAAAAGAGGCTGGAACGTCTGAAATCAAGATCAACGGCTTTGCGCCATTTGGGCCGGGGCTGGTCCCGCCTGCCGCCCCTCCCCCTGCAACGCGAATTCAGGTGAGCGATGACAAATAGGGGGCCCTTATTGCAAACGAGATCGCTGCGGGGTTTCACGCTCATTGAGTTGCTTGTGTCGATGGCGGTCCTGGGCATTCTGGCTACGGCCATTCTTCCTCTTGGCGAAACATTGATAACGGCCCAGAAAGAACGTGAACTGCGCAGGGCCTTGTGGGAGATCCGTTCGGCCATCGACGCCTACAAAAAAGCGACTGACCAAGGATCCATCAAGATTGGTAATGGTGAGTCTGGTTATCCGGCCAGCCTCAATGTTCTTGTTGAGGGAAGACCCTCCGCCACGCCTCGTTTCCCGGACGAAGTACTGTTTTTTTTGCGACGCGTCCCACGCGATCCATTTGCGAACAAAGATCTCCCAGCTGACAGCACATGGCTCCTGAGGAGCTATGCCTCTCCGGCAGACCGTCCTGAGCCGGGAACTGATGTATACGACGTTAGATCGTCGTCGAAGGCTGTCGCGCTGGACGGTACGCACTACTCAACATGGTGAGCCCACTACGTCACCCACTCCGCCGACCAAGGGCGCAGACACGCGACACGCGTGGCTTCACGCTGATTGAGCTGCTGGTCGTTCTCACAGTGCTGGCGATACTTGCAGCCATGGTCGTACCCGCATACTTCGGTCACATTGACGGGGCCAGAGAGACTGTGCTGCGCCAGAACCTGTATGGATTGCGCAGCGTGATCGATCAGTTTTACAGGGACAAGGGGCGCTACCCCGTCAATTTATCCGAGTTGGTAGAGCAACGCTATCTGCGGGTGGTCCCTATTGATCCCGTGACCCAGAGTCACGACAGCTGGGTGATCGTCCCACCCATGGAAGGAGCTGCAACCGGTGTTTTTGACATCCGTAGCGGTGCTGCCGGGAAAGCGGCCGACGGGAGCAGCTATGCAAGCTGGTGACTCACCCGCAGCACGCCAGCATGGATTCACGCTTCTCCTGACGCTTGCCGCGCTAACAGTGCTGGCAATTGCCACGCAGCAAGTCATGGTTGTGGTTTCTGAGCAAGCTCGTCGTGACCGTGAAGAGGATTTGCTCAGAGTGGGAGAAGCCTATGCACGCGCAATTGGATCTTACTATTCTGCCTCCCCTGGGATGGTCAAGGAGTGGCCTCGATCACTAAAGGATCTGTTGCACGACAAGCGCTACGTGGGCACGCTTCGACACATTCGCGACCTCTACCCCGATCCCGTTACCCGAAGCACGGATTGGGGAATCATCGAATCGGAGGATGGGGGCATTTCAGGCGTTTACAGCAAAAGCCTGGAGTCGCCAATTCGGACTGCACGGATCAACTTGGAGACACTGCAACTCCCTGCTTCCCGTCAATATGCAGATTGGATTTTTTTATATAAATCTCCGGAGCCTGCTGGCGCGAAGTAACGATTGGCCATGAAGTTCCAAGTTAAAGCGGTAAGGTTGGGCGAAGCCAATGTGAGCATCCATGAGATTGATGCGCGGGACGCCCGTGAGGCAGAAAGCGCCATGCAATTGGGCGGATACGTTCCATTGAGCGTGTCACAACTGCGAGATAAAAGGCCCCAACCACGCCGCGATGCATTTCCCTTATTTTGTCGCGAGATTCGGACCTTGATACGGGCGGGCATGACCGTTGTGGAGGCCACCGACACATTGGCTACGCGGGGAATTTCGGGTCGCCGCGACCACAACCTTGCCAAGGGCTTGCTCTCCCGTTTACAGCAAGGCCAAGCACTGTCAACTGCTTTGCAGGGACTGGACGGTACGCCCCCGGTCTTGATTGCCGCCGTACGCGCTGGCGAAAGAACCAGCGACCTTGTGGCCGCTCTCGACGATTACCTTCGCTTTGACGATCTTGTGGAGGAACTTCGAAGGAAGGTTGTCAGCGCGGCGATTTACCCATTGCTGGTGTCAGCCCTCGGGCTGGGGATCTCCTTCTTTCTGCTTGTTGTGGTGATCCCGAGCTTTGCCCGCATGTACGAAAACCTTCGTGGCCGAGGAAGTGGCGTAACTGCACTCATGATTCAATTCAGCAGCTTTGTAAGTGCAAACCAAACCGCTTTCATCGCTGGGTCCCTTCTGGCAATTTGCCTTCTTGCTTACTGGGTTACGTCCGGATGGGCGACGAAAGGCGTGAAGTGGTTCATTTCTCACGTCCCCTTTCTTCGCATCAGGGTTGAAGATTTTCATTTGGCGATGATCTATCAAGCTCTCGCATTGCTGACAAAGGGTGGGTACCCATTTGTCGAGGCGATCAATGTCGCCAGCAGCGCCGCCCTGTCACCCCGACTGAGTGCAGCAGTAAGCAACGCCGGTCAGAAGATCACGCGTGGCGGTTCTGTAGCCGAAGCCTTGTACTCCGAGAAGTTGTGCGATGAGGTAGGCCACCGCCTGATGGCCGCGGCCGAGCGAAATGGCGATTTCTACCTGGCTGCAAACGTCGTTTCAGACATTCATTCTCAAAGATTTGAGCTGTTCGTGGACCGGTTGACTCGGGTTGTTGAGCCTGTTCTTTTGATGCTTGTCGCAGTAATGGTGGGGTCTATCGTTGTAGCGATGTATCTACCTGTTTTCGACATGGCGACACGCCTAAGGTGACTTTGATGCGCATATTGGATCCTCTTGCATCTTCTCGCGACATGACATCGTCACCTCCGTTTGATGTGCTGTTGGAGGAGGCACGCAAATCAATCGTGCCGGGCGCGAATTTGTGGCAGGCTCTGACCCGGGAGTCGGGCCTGGATCATGGGCAGCTCTCTGCACTCTTGCTGCAGAGTCAAGGGGTGAGCGTGGTGAGCGACCTGGAGCTAATCGCGGCAATGGGGACAAGGCCTCCTAATGATCTAGGCGCTACAGGAACCTGCTATGAGTTGACGGTGGCCAAGAACCCGTTGTTAATCGTCGAAGATCCATGGTCATCAGCGGCCTTGAAGATGTTAGCCCGACACTCAAATGGCAATGCACGACTAGCCCTCGCGCTCCCCGGGCAAATGGAGCTTCTCCGTCAGGCCGTTTCAGGCGGCCAAGACAAGCTCATGCCAGGTAAGCAACTCCATCAGTCAACCCGTGTTGGACCAGACGGCACCGTCGTCACGTTTGTCGACAGCGCAATCGCGCATGCCTATTCCGAAGGCGCGAGCGACGTTCACTTCGAGACCCATCGCACAGGGATCGTCATCAAGTACCGCCTTGATGGGGTAATGGCACCTGGCGCGTCTCTGCCGGGATCACGACAAGCCGAAGAGGTTGTGTCGAGAATCAAGGTGTTGGCCCAGTTGGACATCACCGAGAGGCGTCGCCCTCAGGATGGGCGAACTCGATGGCGCCATCCCAGCGGTGACGAGATTGATCTTCGTGTCTCAGTGATGCCAAGCATTTTCGGCGAGGATGTAGTTTTGCGACTTTTGGACAAGGCGCGCCTGCGCAACGCCTCGGAGTCCATATCGCTGGATCTTCTGGGCTTCTCCGAGGAGCTTGGAGCCCGGATACGTGCTCTTTCGTCCAGACCGCACGGCATGCTACTGGTAACTGGGCCAACAGGCAGCGGCAAGACAACCACCGTCTATGCAGCATTGTCGGAGGTGAATACGGGTCTCGAAAAAATCATCACCATCGAAGATCCCGTCGAGTATGAGCTTCCTGGCGTCCTCCAGATTCCCGTGAATGAGCAAAAAGGATTGACTTTTGCTACGGGCCTGCGGTCGATCCTCCGTCATGATCCAGACAAGATTTTGGTGGGCGAGATTCGCGATGCAGAGACTGCCGAGATTGCTGTTCAGTCGTCATTGACCGGCCATTTAGTTTTCACCACTGTGCACGCCAACAGCTTGCTGGACGTCATCGGTCGATTTCAGCATTTTGATATAGATCCCTTTGGGCTGGCATCTGCGCTCAACGGAATCATTGTGCAGCGCCTATTGAGGCGCGTTTGTGGTCATTGCGGTGATTGGAGACCCTCTTCCGAGGCCGTGAAGGCACTTTATGCATCCCGTCAGTTAGCTGCGCCTGATAGGCTGCCGGCGCCGAAGGGCTGCAGCCGCTGCCGAGACACCGGGTATCGTGGTCGAATTGTCGTTGCTGAGGTGCACCAGTTGAGTGACCTGATTCGAGACCTGATGGTCAGAAAGGCGACGATGACGGAACTGAAGCAAGGCATTTATCGAGATGGACACGACGATTTGCTGTCACGGGCGCTCACCATGGTCGCCCAAGGCATTACGTCAATGGAGGAGGTTGCCCGTGTTGTGGGAGTTGAATAATTCAATCGATTTGTACCTCGGGATCAGCGCGTCAGTCGTCCGTCGTATCGATGGTGAGCTTGTCTTTCGCCAGCACGCGCCGACAATGCCGGTTGATTTGCGATTGGCAGATATCGGGCAACTTCTCGCTGATTCACGCCTTGCCCCGGCACGAGCACACTCCTTCTGGAGAAGGCGACTTCGAGTTTGGCTCGGATCTGGCTTTTGTCCGTTGATTCAGTTTGCGCTCCCTGAAGGTGTGTCCAATCATCACGAAATTTTCACCTTGGCCCGTGCCGCAGCCGCGGCCCAGTTGCAGATGCCGATCGAACAAGTATTGTGTCAAACAGACCGCCGCCATGTGGGTGCGGCTGGGGCAATGCCGCTCCGGCTTTGGCATCAGTTAAACAGTTGGGAGGGCCCCATGAACGGCAAACTGATTTCCATTCGCCCCCTGTGGAGCGCAGCGACCCAATGCAGTTGGGCAAGAGAAGAGGCAGTGCGTAGCATGCAGCTTGAGGAGCCTGATGGAGTAACAATTGTTCGGACTTCCGACAGGCTCATTCCAGAAGACGAATCACCGAGCAAAGTAACCCTGCACATTGCGTTTTCCCCCAACGCTACGCAAGCCCTCCCCGCTCCATCAGGCGGCCCCAGTGCATTCAACAAGCTTTGGGTGCGCCATTGAAACCGATTTCAATCGATTTTCTCGCGCCTCGGCGGGAGAGACGTATTTGGATCGCCGTGATAGGTGCAGGCCTGCTCTGGTTTGTCATTGGAGGAGTACGGTTCTGGAACGCCCGCATTGCCATGACAGGTATTTCGACTCAAGCGCGCTCTGCTGCATTCGCGAAACCTCCTATCGCCTCCATCCCAACAGCAATAGATCTTCGGGACGCAAGCACTCGAAAGATCGAAGCGGCGCTATCACGTGACTGGAACAAAATGTTCGCAGCCATAGAAAATCTTCGATTGCCTCAAGCAAACCTTCTGTCCATAAGTATGGACGGTGAGTCGACCGCAATACGAATTGAATACCGACTCGACTCGCTTGCCGCCGTGTCCGAGTTGACCCAGGAACTGAATGCTGGCTATGACACGCCGCCCTGGCAGTTTGAGGGGGCCGCTGCAATGCCGGCGAGCCCTGCGCGAGGTGGCTCGGGGATTGGGTCTGGCTTCATTGCGAACTGGTCGACTAGACTCACACGCCTTTGACAACCATCCACGTGCGGTCGAGCAATTGCTGCCTATTCCGCCTAAGCCGACGCAAATCCCGGTAATGACATAAGTATGTGGGGGACTGCTCGTTTTGACACCGACCCCGAGTTAAAGAAAAAAGGCCTTCGCCTTATTTGGCGCGGGTCTTCGGGGATCGTAGGGCTCCCGACGGGCCGATCGGCTTTGGCACCAAATGGGCTACCGTGGGGCCAAAACAGGCCCTAGCGGGCGTCGGACGGTCCACGGCGGGCGGATGATGGGTCGGACTGGTTGGCACGCCCCCAGGGCCGCTTTCATTGGGAAATCAGGGCCACGGGGCGCAAACCGGCGCCCGGCGACCGCGCTGACGGGCCCTGCTGGGTCCGCCCCGAAGTCGGACATTCGGAACTCGGACGGGTTTTCCCGTCCGAGTTCAGTTTTCCTTTGCGCCACGCGGGGTTGCGGTGAATTCGGTCGCCATGTTGAAAACGTCCGAGTTCCCGAACTCGGACGCGGTTTGCGTTGGTGAGGCGAAGTTAAAGTCGGACGAGCGCCTGCTGGCCGTCCGACTTTAACTATTTGAGCTGGGCAAGAAAAAGCCCAGCGAGTGCTGGGCGGGCACGGGGCGCCGATCGGCTCACTCAAACAGCGCAGACTGGGTGTCATTGGAGGTGTCGGCGCCGACGATGCGGGTCACCTGGCGCTCGGTCAAGTTGTGCTCGGCAGCGAGAACACGAAGGGACTTCGGCCCGTATTCCGACCGCATCTTGGCGTTGCGCACGGCCAGCAGTGCCTGCTGGGCCTTGGGCAGCTCGAAGTGCGTCTCGCGGCCAAATTCGCTTGACAGCTTGACTAGTTTGTCGAAGCCGATCAGTTGGGCAAAGTGATGGTCTGCCGTGGGATTCAGCGGGATGTAGATCCGCAAGCCACCGAAACGCTCCACGAGCAGCATGGTGGCCTGGAGGCCGATCAGGCGCACGAAGTCCTGCAGCAGCTTTGGCAGCAGGTCCGTCGACAGGTCGGCCCAGTTTTTCATTTCGTGCCACTTACCCGAGAGAGCCAGCCCTTGAGGGCCTCGATCACCACGCTGGCGTGGCTGGTGCCGAGGAAGCGGATGTCATCGGGGCCGCCTTGGGCTTTGACGAAGCGATTCAGCGCAGCGGGGCTCTTGTCTACCAGGGCTCCGGCTGCCCCCAGGTCCTTCCACAGACGCTGGACCAGCCACTGCTGCTTGGTGAGGCGCGGGCCTTGGGGCTGGGGTTGCCAGCCGCACTGGCGAAGGTGGTCCAGGAAGCGGCGGCGACCTGTGCTGTCCAGATCGCCAGCTGACGATCGGCCAGTCTTGGCCTGAAGGATTGCGCGGTAGTCGGCCTCGGACCAGCCAAGGGCGGCCACGGCGATGTGGATCTGAGCCAGCTCGTTGCGCCGCTGCGATGGGTCAACGGCCCGGTGTGCTACTGCCATACTTGAGGCTCCAGACCACGGGGGTGACGATGACAATGACCAGCAATGACAAGGCCAGGTTGAACGATCTCAGCGACAAAGCGAACGCCGCGTACAAAGCCGCGCGCGCCGCCAGATTGGAAGTCACGAAGGCTTACGCGCAATGCGCAGCCGGCCAGGGCACAGGTCCGTCGATCGAGTTGATCGAGACGGCCGAACGCCTCGAAGCCGAAGCGGACGAGCTTTGGAGCCAACAGCAAGCTGCCTGGTCGCTGTTCACGTTCTGAGGCTCTAGCGATCACGAGCCGGCCCCTTCAACCCCCAGGGGCTGAACGCGGGTGCGCTCGATCAGCGTCGCCTTCATGTCATCCGAATAGCGATGGCCGCCGTCCGACTGGCAGACGCCCAGCCGATATTCCCGACCGTGGTGAACATAGGTACTTGCACAGTAGAGGTAATCCTCACCGTCCGTGTGTGGGTATCGGACCTGAGAGCCCGCCTTGATTGCCAGTACCCTACCGTGCCCCGGTCCGCCAATCAGAAGCCATTGGATTGGACTCATGCCAGTAGCTCCCTCGGCGCAATGCCGCCCACGCCACGGTTGAGCTGAGCTTTTTCGCCAGCTTTGATGCCGGCCAGCACGTGGCCCATGTCTTTGACCTTGGCGGCTTTATTCTTCGCTTCTTCGGTCTTCAGATCGGGATGCTTCTCGGCCATGTAGGCCAGTAGCAGCGTCTCGTTTTTGCCGCCCGATGCGAAGCGGTCCACAAGGTCGCGCACGCCGCACACCCAACCGTTGGCGAACGCATCGCCGCGCGCGGTCTTGGTGATCGGTTTGCAGTTTTTTGGCTGCTTCCGGATATGGGCAAGGCGAGCCTGAGCGCACTGGCGGCTCAAGACCTGATAGGCATACGCCGCGACATCGGCCGCTGCGTCAACACCCACGAAAACATACTCTCGCTTGCGCACGTAGTTCCCGGCGTCATTGAATCTGCCTCGGACTGACCCATACTGACTGCAACCGAAGGCGTCAGCGACGATGTTGACTAGCGAGACATCCCACACATTGGCCGCCATGCTGGCAGCACGCACACGCACCTCCCTGACATCGATCATGGAAAGATCGCGATCGTCTACACGGTACTCGCGCATGAGTGCCTGCGCCTGGCGCATGGCTGCAGCCGCCTCATGCGGCTCGGCGCTGCGAGAAAGCGCCAGGCACTTCTTGATCTTCTTGATGGCGTCGTCGCGGTTCATGACGTACCCCCTTGTGAACGCTTCTGCGCCAGCGCGAGGTGGCGCTGGTAGGGGTTGGTGCCTTGCTTGCTCTCTGCCGCTGCGATGCGGTTGATGGCCGTGACGGCGGCGCTCAGATAGGCGACATCGCTCAAGAAGGCGAAGTCGCGGCGCAGGGTGCGGTAACGGTCGTTGATGGTGTCCTGCAGCGGCTTGGGCACCATGCGCCAGTGCTTCAGGCACATGAAGCGACCGCTGGCGGTCGGCGTGGTGCAGCCGATGGCGTCACAGTCGCGGCTCATGCTGCCACAGCCTTCCAGCCTGCCACGGGGTCGAAGTGCATCAGCACCTCGGAGAACGGCCCTGTCATGACGACGCGGAACCTGAAGGCCGTGGCGCGGCCGATCTGCGCGGCGCCCTCGATGACCTGGTCGCCCACGGCATCGTCGGCGGCATCGAAGGTAACCACGTCTTTCCAGGCGCCGCTGGTGTTCACCTGCAGTTTGACGGGCTTGATGGCGTCAGTCATCGGCCCACTCCTGCCCTGGCACCACGGGCGCGGCGCACTGCTTGCAAGGGATAGCGGATCGTTCGAGGGCCACCCTTTTCGCCCCTACGAACGAATTGAACAATGGAGCCTTTGCGCAGGGTCGCGTGGTTGACCACGTGAATGCCGAGCCAGACCTGCGACTGAAAAGGTCTGCATTCGATCACCTTGCCCTTGGCGTCCAAGTCCCACTCCAGGAAGTCCTGGAAGTGGTCGGTGAATTTGATGGTTTGGGCTGCTTCGCTCATGAGGCCTCCGTGTCGTGGTGGTAGATGTGCCAGTAGGTGACACCGTGCTGCACGGTTGCGGGCTTGAAAAACTCGACTCGCATGAACTTGGCACCGAAGACCTTGCGGCCGAGGGCTTCGGCGGCTTGCCGGTCGCCGGCCGTGCAGGAGGCACGCTGCTTACGCAGCGCGCTGGTCTCGTAGGTGCCGAGCTTGGCCCTGACCGTGATCTCCACGAAGTGATCCACCGATTTATATTCGTGTTCAGGGCTTTTCATCATTGATCTCTCCTGTTGTGCCTTGCAACCTGGCGTCCGGTTGGACTGCTGTGCCCAGCTGCCTCCGCCTCACCCAATTGGCCAGGTTGCGATAGGCGTTGCGGGTGAGACGCCCTTCCTGCATTGCGACGTACTCCACGGCGTCGGCCCAGGCTTCCAGGAACTCGACGCTGGACAGCCGGTCGGCCGAGGTCACGTAGACCTTGCACGCTGCGTAGATGCGGCGCTGGACTGACACCGGCACCATTGCCCAGTGTTTGGGGCACATGCCGTTGCTGGCCGGCGTGGGGACGCCGCAGTGGTTGGCATCGCATGAGCGCTTCAGCATCACGACCCCCTATAGGTGAGCTTCAGCGGCTCGGTGCCGATGGCGTGGATAACAGGGGGTCGGTCTGCCGGTTCGACTTTTCTGCGCACCTGGTTTGCGCGGACCATCGTCAGCTCGAGCGGGACCGGCTCGTCGATCTCGTACGTTTCAACGTGCGCCCCGGTGTCGTATTTCTCGGTGCACCCCAAGGCGCCCTGCAGAAGAGCCATGACTTTCAAGCCCTTGTCTGCTGGCAGCAGCAAGGAATAGAAGCCGATCCGGATACGGCAAAGGTCAGGCGTTTTGGTGGCCATCAGACAGCCTCCAGCTCGCGCACGATGACCTCGGGCTCGCTCTTCGGGTCAAACGGCCGAAGGTAGTGGTCGGGGATGCCATCGCAAATGGCCCAGTCACCGGCCTGCAGAAGCTCTCCGTGTGGATCCCGGCTGAGCTGGGTGATCTGGACCCGCTGACCTGGCGTCACTTCCCACGTTGGCATTGCCATGCCTGGCAGAATGCGGATGGTGCGAACGATGCGGCCGTTGAGCTGCTCGATCCCGCGCAGGTTCTGATACTTGGGCACGACGATCCAGGCCATCTGGTTCGGCTTGCAGTTCATTGTGCGGTCCCCTCTTCACGCTTCTCGGTCCAACCAGCCTTGCACGCTTGCACGAGGCCTTCGACATCAAAGTGCGGCCCAAAGACGCGCGCGCCCTTGTACGTGAACTGCTCCCGAGTCTCATGCTCGACGCTGGTCAGGACGCACTTGAACGCGGTCTGCACCAGCTCGCTTCGCGTCATGTGTCGGGACAGCAGCCACTTGCGCGTAAGCTGGCGCGCAATGACACCGGGCCGGTCGTTGTCGAATGCGTCGAACGCCGCCTGCAGGTATGTCGGTTCGCCATCAGCAAAGGCGTTGTGAATTAAGAAGCTGAAGCCGGGAAACTTCACCTCGGCCAGCACTCTCTTGGCTTCAACGATGTCCATGTCAGCGCCCCGAATAGACGTCTTCGGCCAGGCCGACCACCGGCAGAGCCCGCGTCTCAAAGCGGGCGATCTCCACGGGCTTGATGTCGGCATCGGCGCCGTGGCCGCACCCGGTCTCGTCCTTCTTGATGGCCTCGTACCAGTTGGCCAGGGCAGCGGCGCTGCTGATGGTGTGGTGCAGGGCCTTGGGCTTGTCCCCCGTGATGACCGCGCGCAGGCATTTGCCGGCCAGGTAGCCAACCAGCCAGAACCAGTTTTCGGCGCTCTTGCCTCGGTCGTGGGCCTCACCCCAGCGGTCGCGCTGGTGGGCGGCCTCCAGACGCGTTGCCTGAAGGAACTCGTCGGTGTGCGGGTTGTTGATCAGCGCGTGCAGCTGGTGGGCCGCCATCGCCGATGCCAGGACTTCTTGAAGGATGCGGCGATCGATAGTGACTGCGCCGCCCGTAGCCTGGCCGACCGTGGCGGTGATCCAATCGAGCTGCTTGACAGAAGTTTTGAGAGTGATGCTCATGTGATCTTTCAAAAAAGGGCCCTGGCCGAAGCCAGGGGGTCGCCAACAACGACCAGTGGAGAAATCAGATATCGGTGGGTCCGATCTGGACCTTGACCGGCTCGGTGGAATGGGCCTCGGGCAGCAGGCCGGCCGCTGCCAGGCGAGCCCGGCAGGCATCGCAGAACGGCTGCTGCGTGGTGGCCTCGGCCAGTTCGCAGCCAGCGCAGATGAGGTGCGGATCGTTCATACGCCCGCCACGTCCAGGACGATCGGCACGTAGTCGCCGGAGGCGTCGTCGCGCTCGTAGAAGCGGACGTAAGCCTTGGTGCTGGCCACGCGCGTGCTGTCGCTGATGGCCTGCATGGCCTGCAGCCACTTCTCGTCAGTGATCTTCAGAGAGCGCAGGGCCAACACCCGCCCGGTGTTGATCTTGCCGGCCTTGTCCACCTGGAACGCCTGGTTGACCAGCACCTTGATGTTGTCGTTGCTGCCCTTGGACCAGGTGTGAATGCACTCGTCGATCAGGGCCTTTGCCGCCTGCAAGCGCTCATCGAACACCAGGTTCTCGGCGACCTGCCGCGTGATCTTGTGACGGCCGTCGAATGACAGCAGCGTGACGTTGCCCTTGGCGCCGCCGGTCTTGACCTCGTATTCGGCCAGGCTGCGCTCGACAAAGTCGGCCACCGCCTGCATGGCCGCAAGTTTGAAGGCCA
>JAHBZN010000007.1 GCA_019635415.1 Ramlibacter sp. | reverse complement strand
AAGGACGAGACCGGGTGCGGCCACGGCGCCGATGCCGACATCAAGCCCGTGGAGATCGCTCGCTTTGAGACGCGGGCTCTGCCGGTAGTCGGTCTGGCCGAAGACGTCTATTCGGGGCGCTGACATGGACATCGTTGAAGCCAAGAGAGTGCTGGCCAAGGTGAAGTTTCCCGGCTTCAGCTTCTTCATTCACAACGCTTTCGCTGATGGCGAACCGACATACCTGCAGGCTGCGTTCGACGCATTCGACAACGACCGGCCCGGTGTCATTTCGCGCCAGCTTACGCGCAAGTGGCTGCTGTCGCGTCACATGACGCGAAGCGAGCTGGTGCAGACCGCGTTCAAGTGCGTCCTGACCAGCGTCGAGCATGACAGCGCCCCAAAGGCGCAGGGCCAGATCACCGGCATCTGGATGCCGAAGAGGGGCAACGTCATCGGGGCCACGAGCTACGTTGACGGCCTTGCCAACACCCGCGCAATGGCCGATGCGGGCAGTCCCGTCGCGCAGCAAGCTCTGGCTTGCCGCATTGCGGGCTTTGACGACTGGCACATCGGCGCGCGGGACCAGGTGGAACTGCAGTACCGGCACCACAAGCCCACCAAGCAGATCAACGCGGGCTACTTCCGCGACGGTGACAACCCAAGCAGCTACCCGGCCGGCTACCGCTACAGCAGCGACATGCCGCTGCAAACGCTGGACCCGCTGTTTCAAGAGGGCGGTGCCGAAGCCTTTGACTCGATGGGCTATTGGACAAGCACGCAGTACTCGGCTGACTACGCCTGGTATCAGCACTTCAACACCGGCTACCAGAGCAACAGCGACAAGAGCTGGGAGCTGGGCGTCAAGTTCGTCCGCAGATTCTTCATCGGTCATTTGATTCTTCGGTAATTCATTGCCGGCGCGCAGCGCCGGTCGAAATTTTTCAGGAGCAACGTTATGCGCACTCTCACCATCCCAAACTTTGCCGCCGCCGTCACAGGCCAGGGCGGTACTCTCGGCCCGCTGATGCGCGCTGAGCCCGGCTCGGGCCAAGAGGACTACTTCATCATCGTGCCGACCGATCCAGCCAGTGCGATCGCCAAGATCGCCTATGGCGGCGAAGGCAAGATCACCAAGGGCGCTGACAGCGAATGGGATGGCCTGGCCAATACCCGCGCGCTGGCCACCAGCAAAAACAAGCACCCTGCAGCGCGTGCGGCCGCTGAGCTGGTGATCGACGGGCACCAGGACTTCTACCTGCCCGCCAAGCGTGAATCACGCGTGCTGCAGGCCATGTTCCCTGAGTTGTTCGACCCGGTCGCCCAATGGACCAGTACGCAGTACTCGGCTGACTACGCCTGGTATCAGTACTTCAACCGCGGCAACCAGCACAACCTCGTCAAGAGCTGGGAGCTGGGCGTCAAGTTCGTCCGCAGATTGCCCCTTTCGTTCTTTAGCACTTCGGTCCTTTAACCGGCGCGCAGCGCCGGTCGAAATTTCAAAATGACGCTCCACACCAAACTGGAAATCCACAAGGCCGCTTACGCCTTGCTGGCCCTGGCCACGGACGCGCAGGCCAACATGCGCAGGCCGTTCAACAGGTCGCTCGGTGTGCGAGTCCACGACGAGTGCATTGCTTTGCTGGTGTTGATCGCCAAGATCAACGCCACAGAGCCCGGCGAGGCCCGCGTGCCGCTGATCGGCCACCTGCTGGAATGCATCGATGTGGTGAAGTTCCTGATGCGCATCTGCATCGACAAGCAGCTGATCGCACCGTCAATCTGGCAGCAGTCGAATATCACTCTGCAAAACCTCGGGAAGCAGGGCGGCGGGTGGCTCAAGTGGGAACGTCAGGTTAAAGACCATCGCCGCACGGCGGCGCATCGCAGCAACGCGTCTGACGCATGAAAGTCAAGATTTTCATGACCGTACGCTCTTTGAATCTGGTCCCGCCCCTGGCTCACGAGGCCACGGACAAGTGCGCAACGGATACCACTGGACAGCTCCAGCTCTGGTCCGGCACAGATTCCCAACTGATCGGTGAAAGCCTTCGGCTGGGCGTCGTGGATAGCGGGAATCGACGCAGTACTCGGCTGACTACGCCTGGTATCAGAACTTCAACAACGGCAACCAGAACAACAACGACAAGAGCTGGGAGCTGGGCGTCAAGTTCGTCCGCAGATTCAAGGCCCCTCGGGGCACCCTTTCAGTCCGGCGACCTTGCCCAGGCATTCCTGGACTGCCGCCGGAACAAGCGCAACACGCCCGCCTGGGCCGCCTTCGAGGCTGATTGCGAGCGTCAGCTGGTTGAGATCGAAGAAGAGCTGCGCGCGGGGACCTACAAGCCCGGCCCGAGCAACTGCTTTGTGGTGACGCACCCGAAGCCGCGCGAGGTATGGGCCGCCCAGCCGCGTGATCGCGTTGCTCACCACCTTCTCTACAACCATATCGCCACGCGATTTCACAACAGTTTTGAGGCCGCAAGCAGCGCATGCATTCCCGGCCGGGGCACGCTGTACGCGGCCAACCGGCTGGAACACGACATCCGGTCGATCACCCAGAACTGGAAGCTGCCGGCCAGGTACCTCAAGTGCGATCTGTCGAACTTCTTTGTGTCGATCAAGAAGCCGGTCCTGCGCGAGCTGCTGGCCGTGCGCATCACTGAACCGTGGTGGCTGTGGCTTGCCGAGACCATCCTCTTCCATGACCCGCGCACCGACGTGAGGGTCTGCAGCCCATCGCAGGTTCTGGCCTTGGTCCCGCCCCACAAGAGCCTGTTTAACGCGCCTGATGACGCTGGCTTACCCATTGGCAAGCCGCCGAGAAGAGTCAGGGGGTGAGACTCGCTTCCCAAGGCCATTGCCGCTGAGAGCGGCAGCGAGATCAGCAAGCCCCACAGCACCCAGTGCACGAACCGTGACACCCCGGCCATCCATGCCGGCATCGGATGGCGAGGAACGCCGGGACGGCCTGCGAGCCAGAGCAATCGCGCCAACGTGAGGACGAATACCGCAACCCCCAGGGACTCGTGCCAAACGATGTCCAACCGGGTCGCCGGATCGACACCGCCATTCACCAATCGACCGAAGTCTCCGGGGCCCAGGACAAATGCGATCACCACCACAATGGCAGTCACCCAGTGAAAGACCTTGCTCAGGTTGTCGTATTGCACAGGATTGCTTTTCATCGTCGTTTTTCCTCGTTGTTGGCCTGAAAGGTGGCTGGTTCAGTGCGCGGTCCGTGCCGCCCGTTGCCGGAATAGAAGGATCGCGGCCAGCATGAAAGCCAGCAGCACGGCGGATGCCGAATAGCGGCTCAATGCCAAACCTCCGGCGCTGACCGGCTTGTCCAGAAAGTCGCCGACGACGGCGCCCAATGGGCGGGTCAGAATGAACGCCGCCCAGAACAGCAGGGTTCGGGACACGCGCGTCCAGCCATAGGCCGCCACGACCACAGCAAGCAACCCACCGAACACGACAGCCGCGCCGGTGTAGCCCAAACCCGCGGTGTCCGCTGTCCAGTCCCCCAGCGCGGTGCCCAGCGTCTGGGAGAACATGATGGTCAGCCAGTAGAAGGCCTCCGCGCGGGGCGAGCTGACCGTGCTGACGGACACGGAGCCCAAGGTACGGTGCCAGACAAACAGAGAGCCGAGAAGCAGGGCCAGCAACAGGCCGGAGCCTCCGGCGTAGCCGATTCCCAGGGAACGATCGGCAAAGTCGGCCAAAGTCGTGCCGACCGTCGTCGTGGCGATGATGGTGGTCCAGTAGAGAAAGGGGTGGAAGCCTTTGGCCCTGACCTGCGCGATGACCGCTGCCAGGAAAATCGCCGCAAAAATGCCGGTGCCCACGAGATAGCCCAGATGCATGGACATCGAGACGGCGTCTCCGCCAGTCTCGCCCAGCGTGGTGGCCGCAATCTTGATGAACCAGAAGCCCAGAGTGACTTCGGGTACCTTGGCGAGAGTTTGTTGGCTCGATGATTTCATGGGGGAGTTGCCTGTGTCCGTAAGAGTGGTCGTGCAGGGCCGACGGGAATTGATGGGTTCTTTGGGGCGGGAGGAGCCTCAGTCCGCAGGCTGGCTGGACCGACCGGCATTCACGCTGAATTGCGCGGCACCCACGAGCATGAGGATCACCGAGAGAAACAAGGCGCTCGTCCACAGGGCACCCATGCCCAGGCCACCATCGGCTCTGGCCTGGGTCAGCAGGTCGCCGAGCGCGGCGCCGAAAGGCCGGGTCAGGATGTATCCGATCCAGAAAGTCAGCACGGCATTGCCTCCCACGCGCCATGCGGCATAGGCGACACCGATCAAACCGCCGAAGGCGAGTGCGCCCCGGGTGAAGCCCAGGCCCAGGGCCTCGGTTGCCAGATCACCGGCGGCAGTGCCCAGCGCGAACGTGCACAGAATGGCAGACCAATAGAACAGTTCCCGGCGGCGGGTCACGATGTCGTGGATGGACAAGGTACGTTCAACCCGATACCAGACCCAGAAAATCGCCGCGAGCGCCATGGCAAACCCCATGGTGCTGACATACAGGCTGGCATGGGCAGCGACGCCGGTCGCGGCCAGGGCAATGGCGAAGGTCAGAAGCGAAAGTCGGGTGTAGTGAGGCATGTCGTATCTCCTTGAGAGTGCAGGGATTTGCACGATCGAGAAGGTACGGGGCCAGACTTAGCTTTCACTGAGCGGGGCTGAGGCCTTCCGTCCCTGCGCCGCAGCGAGCCGGTTTCCTTGTGTCACACTTGCGCGGCCCACGGCGACTCCAGAGGCGCCATTCTTGCGTACTGTATGAAGCCCATGACCCAGAAGGAGCCCGTTTCAATGCCGATCGCCCCCACCGATGACTTCAATCTCGACGATCTGAAAGTCGATATTTCGGAACTGCTGGTGGCCACGCCCGATGGCTCGGACGAACTGATCGACGGTGCCGTGCCCGAGGTGTTGCGCCTGCTGCGCCAGCACATGCAGATGGACGTGGTGTTCGTGTCGGAGTTCATCAACGGCCGTCGCGTCTTCCGGCATGTGGATGCCGCGCCGGGCAAGGACGTGATCGCCACCGGCCAGTCGGACCCGCTCGAGGAAAGCTGGTGCCAGCGCGTGGTGGATGGGCGCTTGCCCGAGCTGATCGAGGATGCGACCTTTCTGCCCTCGGCCTTCGCGCCCCCCAACCCGCTGCGCATCGGCGCGCACCTGAGCACACCTGTCGTGCTCAAGGACGGCAGCGTCTACGGCACGCTGTGCTGCTTCAGTTTTGCGGGCAACCCCGACCTGACCCAGCGCGACCTCAAGAAGCTGCAGTACACCGCCAAGCTCACGGCGGCGAAGATTGACCGGGGCGCACTGGTGGGGGCAGGGCCAGCCCAGCCGCCCGTGCCACCCTCACGCAATCCTTGAGGTGCTCCTCGCCCAGGTAGCGCAGCGTCGTGTAGCCCATCAGGGCTGACACGGCCTGTCCTGCCAGGGGCACGAACTTGGCGGCCTGGGCCGCGGTCAGTCGCAGGCCGATCTTGCCGGCCGCGCGCGTCACCAGGTCCCGCGTGATGAGGCGGCCGATCAGGGTGGAGCCCACCAGTGCGCTGGCCTTCTGGATCTGCTCGCGCTTGTTGGGCGTGAGCTGGTCCAGTTGTGCCGGCGTGAGGCCAAATTCGGCATTGATCTCGGGCACGAGCCGGGTGAGCAGTGCGGCGTCCACCATCCAGTCCAGCCCGGGCACCGGCACGGCGCCCGCCGCGGCGGCCGCGAGCGCGCGGCGGTTCAGCAGCTTGCGGCTGCGCTGGACGGCCGCCACCAGGGCAGGGTCGCCTTCGGCAAGTTGCAGGGCAGTGGGCATGGCCCCACTGTAGCCGGTGCCCCGCTCGGGGTGTAGAGGTTCAGGCCGAGAGGGCTTCGATCTGCCCGCTGAGCTCGAGCCAGCGCTCTTCCAGCGTGTTCAGTTCGTCGCCCACGGCCTTGAGCCGCCGGCCCGCTTCGGCAATCTCGGCCGGCTCCAGCGGCGTGGCCAGCCGGGCCTCGAGGCCGGTCTTTTCAGCGTTGAGCGCGGCCATGCGCTTTTCGGCCTTGTCGAGCTCGGCCTTCACGGGCTTGAGCCGGCCCGCCAGTTGCTGGCGCTGCTGCGCGTCCTGTTTGCGCTGCTCCTGCGGGTTGGCGCCGGATTTTGAGCCTGAAACGGCGCTAGCCCTTGCTGGCTGGTCACTTTGCGCTATCAAATCAGGAGCGGATGGCGCGGTGGCAGGGGCAGGCGCATCGGCCGCCGGGGCCTGGCCGGCCAGCCGGGCCTCCTCGCGCTGGCGCCGCGCCTCGTCCAGCAGGTAGCGCTGGTAGTCGTCCAGGTCGCCGTCGAAGTCCTTGACCTCGCCACGGCCGACCAGCCAGAACTCGTCGCAGACCGAGCGCAGCAGCGCGCGGTCGTGGCTGACCAGCATCAGCGTGCCCTCGAACTCGTTCAGGGCCACGGCCAGGGCCTCGCGGGTGGCCAGGTCCAGGTGGTTGGTGGGCTCGTCCAGCAGCAGCAGGTTGGGGCGCTGCCAGACCATCATGGCCAGCACCAGCCGGGCCTTTTCGCCGCCGCTCATGGTGCCCACGGGCTGCTTGACCATGTCGCCGCTGAAATTGAAGCTGCCCAGAAAGCCGCGCAGCGACTGCTCGCTGGTGCTTTCGCGGGCCGCCGCGCCCAACTCGCGGGCCAGCCGCACCATGTGCTCCAGCGGATTGCTCTGCGGGTGCAGCACGTCCAGCTCCTGCTGGGCGAAGTAGCCGATATTCAGTCCCTTGCCCTCGGTCACCGTGCCGGCCAGCGCGCCCATCTCGCGCGCGATGGTCTTGACCAGCGTGGACTTGCCCTGGCCATTGGCGCCCAGGATGCCGATGCGCTGGCCGCCCTGCACCGAGCGGTTGACCCCGGTGAGGATGGTCTTGGGCGGCGCCTCTTCCTGCGTGTAGCCGAAACTCGCGCCGGTGATGGACAGCATGGGATTGGGGATGTGGCCCGGCTCCTTGAACTCGAAGCTGAATTCGGCCTCGGCCAGCAGCGGTGCGACCTTCTCCATGCGCTCCAGCGCCTTGACGCGGCTTTGCGCCTGCTTGGCCTTGCTGGCCTTGGCCTTGAAGCGGTCGATGAACTTCTGCAGGTGCGCGATCTTGTCCTGCTGCCGGGCAAAGGCGGCCTGCTGCTGCTCCATCTGCAGCGCGCGCATGTCCTCGAACTTGCTGTAGTTGCCGCCGTAGCGGGTGAGCTGGGCGTTGGCGATGTGCAGGGTGACGTCGGTCACCGCGTCCAGGAACTCGCGGTCATGGCTGATGACGATCATGGTGCCCGCGTACTTTTGCAGCCAGGCTTCGAGCCAGACCAGGGCGTCCAGGTCCAGGTGGTTGGTGGGCTCGTCCAGCAGCAGCAGGTCGCTCGGGCACATGAGCGCACGGGCCAGTTGCAGGCGCATGCGCCAGCCGCCCGAAAAGCTGTTGACCGGGCTGTCCAGCTCGGCCACCCTGAAACCCAGGCCCAGGATCAGCGCCTGTGCGCGCGGCACGGCGTCGTGTTCGCCGGCGTCGGCCAGGTCGGTGTAGGCATGGGCCAGTTCCATGCCGATCTCGGCGTCATCGGGGTTGTCTTCGTAGGCCGCCTCGACGGCCGCGAGCTTCTGGCGCAGTTCGAGCAGGCGGGTGTCGCCACCCACGACGAAATCGGTGGCCGACTCGTCGGTCTCGGGCATGTTCTGCGCCACCTGGGCCAGGCGCCATTGCCGCGGCATGGAAAAATCGCCGCCGTCCTCGTGCAGCGAGCCGTTGAACAGCGCGAACAGGGTCGATTTGCCGGCGCCGTTGCGCCCCACCAGGCCGACCTTTTCGCCCGGGTTGAGGGTGACGGTGGCGCCGTCGAGCAGCACCTTCGCGCTGCGGCGAAGGACGACATTCTTGAGTGTGATCATGGGGGAAAGGTGTGGGCCAGCGCCTCGCGCGTGACCAGCAGCACCTGGTCCTCGCCGGCGCTGGTGTCGAGCCAGACGACCTCGAGCCGCGGAAAGGCCGCCTCGAAGTGCTCGCGCTCATTGCCGATTTCCAGCACCAGCACGGCGCGTTCGCTCATGTGGGCCGGGGCCTCGCGCAGCAGGCGGCGGATGAAGTCCATGCCGTCATCACCGCCAGCCAGCGCCAGCGCGGGTTCGGCGCGGTACTCGGCGGGCAGGGCCGCCATGCTGCGCGCATTGACATAGGGCGGGTTGCACAGGATCAGGTCGTAGGGGCCTTTCACGCTGGTCAGGCCGTCGGACTGCATCAGCGTGATGCGGTCCTGCAGGTGGTGCCGGTCCACGTTGATGCGGGCCACGGCCAGCGCGTCGGCCGAGAGGTCGGCGCCATCGACCGTGACCTCGGGCCAGACCAGCGCCGCCAGCACGGCCAGGCTGCCGTTGCCGGTGCACAGGTCGAGCACGCGGCGCGTGTGTTCGCCCAGCCAGGCATCGAGGTTGCCGCCCAGCTCGGGATGGACCAGCAGTTCGGCGATGAAGCTGCGCGGAACGATGGCGCGCTGGTCCACGTAGAACGGCACGCCCTGAAGCCAGGCTTCGTTCGTGAGGTAGGCGGCGGGCTGGCGGGTGGCGATGCGCGCTTCAAAAAGTGTAGCAACCTGTGCCCGGTCCGCCTGGGCTACAGGCTGATTTGCCACGGAATCGAAGTCGTCCAGCGGCAGCCCGAGCTTCCACAGCACCAGCCAAGCGGCTTCATCGAAAGCGTTGGTCGTGCCGTGGCCGAAAACCACGCCCGCATCGGCAAGCTGCTGCGCGCCTGCCTCGATGAGTTCGATCACGGTCATGCGTTGAGCGCTTCGAGCGTGCGGCGGTAGATGTTCTTGAGGGGCTCGATGTCGGCCACCGCCACATGCTCGTCGATCTTGTGAATGGTCGCGTTGGGCGGGCCGAACTCGATCACCTGCGGGCAGATCTGCGCAATGAAGCGCCCGTCGCTGGTGCCGCCGGTGGTGGACAGTTCGGCCGTCAGGCCGGTCTCGGCCAGGATGGCGCCGCGGATGGCGTCCACCAAGGTGCCCGGCGTGGTGAGAAAGGGCAGGCCGCCCACGGTCCACTGCAGGTCGTAGTCGAGGCCATGGCGGTCGAGCACGGCGTGCACGCGCTGCTGAAGGCTTTCAGGCGTGGATTCGGTCGAGAAGCGGAAGTTGAAGTCCACCACCACCGCGCCCGGAATCACGTTGCTCGCGCCCGTGCCGCCGTGGATGTTGCTGACCTGCCAGCTCGTGGGCGGGAAGAAGTCGTTGCCCTTGTCCCATTCGATCGCCACCAGCTCGGCCAGGGCCGGCGCCAGCGTGTGGATCGGGTTGCGCGCGAGTTGCGGGTAGGCGATGTGGCCCTGGATGCCCTTGACCGTGAGCTTGCCGCTCATGGTGCCGCGGCGGCCGTTCTTGATCATGTCGCCGGTGCGCTGCACGCAGGTGGGTTCGCCGACGATGCAGTAGTCCGGCGCCTCGCCACGCGCCTTGAGCGCCTCGCAGACCACCACGGTGCCGTCGGTGGCCGGGCCTTCCTCGTCGCTGGTCAGCAGGAAGGCGATCGACAGCGCCGGCTCGGGATGCGCCGCCAGGAACTCCTCCACGGCCACCACGAAGGCGGCGATGGAGGTCTTCATGTCGCTCGCACCACGCCCGTACAGCTTGCCGTCGCGATGGGTGGGGGTGAACGGGTCGCTGCTCCACTGCTCGAGCGGGCCCGTGGGCACGACGTCGGTGTGGCCCGCGAATGCTATGGTCTTGATAGCATCAAGTGACCGTCCAGCAAGGGCTCCAGGCCTTTTTGCCCACAAATTGGTGACGCGGAAGCTGTCCGGGCCGCTTTCGATGGTTTCACACACGAAGCCCAGGGCTTCGAGCCGCTGGGCCAGGATGCGCTGGCAGCCGCTGTCATCGGGTGTGACGGAGGGGCGCGAGATCAGCTGTTCGGCCAGATGCAGGGTTCGGGACATGAAGAGGCGGGGGTCAGTGCTTCACGTCCAGCGTGATTTCGGTGAAGGACGGTTCGTCATCCAGGTCTTCCTCCTGCTCCTGCACCTTGCTCGCGTTGGCAAAGTCGTTTTGCAGGCGCCATTGCAGGTTGGTGGGCGAGTCGGCATGGGCGATGCCTTCCTTCTTGTCCACCGTGCCGTCGATGATGAGCCGCGCGATGTCCTGCTCGAAGGTCTGCGAGCCCTCGGCCATGGACTTTTCCATGGCTTCCTTGACGCCCGAGAAGTCGCCTTTCTCGATCAGCTCCGACACCAGCTTGGTGTTGAGCATGACCTCCACCGCTGGCGCGCGCGAGCCATGCACCGTGCGCAGCAGGCGCTGCGAGACGATGGCCTTGAGCGCCGCGCCCAGGTCGCCCAGCATGGTGGGGCGCACTTCCACCGGGTAGAAACTCAGGATGCGGTTCAGCGCCTGGTAGCTGTTGTTGGCGTGCATGGTGGCCAGGCACAGGTGGCCGGACTGCGCGTAGGCGATCGCGGCCGACATGGTTTCGCGGTCGCGGATTTCGCCGATCAGGATCACGTCGGGCGCCTGGCGCAGCGCGTTCTTCAGGGCGGTCTGCAGGCTCTGGGTGTCGCTGCCCACCTCGCGCTGGTTGACCACCGATTTCTTGTTCTTGAACAGGAATTCCACCGGGTCCTCGATTGTGAGGATGTGGCCGGTGACCTTCTCGTTGCGGTAGTCCATCATCGACGCGAGCGTCGTGCTCTTGCCGGCGCCCGTGGCACCCACCATCAGCAGCAGGCCGCGCTTTTCCATGATCAGGTCGCCCAGGATCAGCGGCACCCCCAGGGATTCCAGAGCGGGAATGTCGGTAGTGATGTAGCGGATCACCGCCGCGTAGCTGCCACGCTGGCGCATCGCGCTGAAGCGGAAGTTGCCCACCCCCTCCAGCGCCAGCGCCATGTTGAGCTCGCCGGTGTCCTCCAGCTCCTCGATGCGCTTGGCGGGCAGCACCTCCGACAGCAGGGTCTTGGGCGCGTCGGGCGGCAGCAGCTGGTTGTTGATCGGCAGGCACTGGCCGTTGATCTTGATCAGCGCCGGGGCATGGGCCGACAGATAGACGTCTGAAGCCTTCTTCTCGCCCATCAGGCGAAGGATGCGTTCCATGGTGCTCATTGTTCGGCCCTCGCGTGGATGCTTCTTGTGGATCAGTCCCTGAGCAGGTCGTTGAGGCTGGTCTTGGCGCGGGTTTGCGCGTCCACCCGCTTCACGATCACCGCGCAGTACAGGCTGTACTTGCCGTCGGCGCTGGGCAGGTTGCCGCTGACCACCACCGAACCCGCCGGGATGCGGCCGTAGGTGACCTCGCCCGTGGCGCGGTCGTAGATCTTGGTGCTCTGGCCGATGTACACGCCCATGGAAATGACCGAGTTCTCTTCGACGATCACGCCCTCGACCACTTCGGAGCGGGCGCCGATGAAGCAGTTGTCCTCGATGATGGTCGGGTTGGCCTGCAGCGGCTCGAGCACGCCGCCCAGCCCCACGCCGCCCGACAGGTGCACGTTCTTGCCGACCTGTGCGCAGCTGCCCACGGTGGCCCAGGTGTCAACCATGGTGCCTTCGTCCACGTAGGCGCCGATGTTCACGTACGAGGGCATGAGGATCGCGCCCTTGGCGATGTAGCTGCCGCGGCGCGCCACGGCCGGCGGCACCACGCGCACGCCGGTGGCCTTCATCTGGTCTTCGTCCAGGTTGGCGAACTTGGTCTGCACCTTGTCGAAGAAGCCCAGGTCACCCGCCTTCATGACGGCGTTGTCCTTCAGGCGGAAGCTCAGCAGCACGGCCTTCTTGATCCACTGGTGGACCGTCCACTGACCCACGGCCTGGCGCGTGGCCACGCGCAGCTTGCCGGTGTTGAGTTCTGCGATCACATGCTCGACGGCATCCGTCACCTCCTTGGGGGCCGAGGCGGCGGAGAGGTTGGCGCGGTTGTCCCACGCGGTGTCGATGATCTGCTGGAGTTGTTGGGTCATGGATATCTCAGGCTCTGGATTGGACAAATTGAACGATGCGCTGCGCGGCCTCGAGGCATTCCGCGGTTTCGGCCACCAGGGCCATGCGGATGCGGCCGGCGCCCGGATTGATGCCATGGGCTTCGCGCGCAAGGTAGCTGCCAGGCAGCACGGTGACATTGTATTGAGCCAGCAGGTCGCGGGCGAAGGCAGGGTCATCCCCGACCGTGGCGCTCCCGGGCAACCCGGCCCACAGATAGAACCCCGCGTCAGGCAGCGCCACGTCCAGCGCCTGGGCCAGCACCGGCGTGACCTGCGCGAACTTGGCGCGGTACTGGTCGCGGTTGGCTACCACGTGGTCCTCGTCGCTCCAGGCCGCGATGCTGGCGGCCTGCACCACGGGGCTCATGGCACTGCCGTGGTAGGTGCGGTACAGCAGGAACTGCTTGAGCAGGGCCGCATCGCCGGCCACGAAGCCGCTGCGCAAGCCCGGCACGTTGCTGCGCTTGGACAGGCTGGTGAACGCCACGAGGTTGCGGAAGTCGCTGCGGCCCGAGCGGGCAGCCGCCTCGAGGCCGCCCAGCGGGGGCTCGTCGCGGAAGTAGATCTCGCTGTAGCACTCGTCAGAGGCGATCACGAAGCCATGGCGCTCGCTGAGCGCGAACAGCTTGTTCCATTCTTCCTGCGGCATCACGGCGCCCGTGGGGTTGCCCGGTGAACAGACGAACACGAGCTGCGTGCGCTGCCAGATGGCCTCGGGCACGCTGTCCCAGTCCACGGCAAAGTTGCGCGCCGGGTCGCTGGGGGCGTACCAGGGTTCGGCCCCGGCGAGCAGGGCTGCGCCCTCGTAGATTTGATAGAACGGGTTGGGGCAGACCACCACGGGCCTGTCCTGCGTGGTGGAGGGGTCGATCACCGTTTGCGCAAAGGCAAACAGGGCTTCCCGCGAGCCGTTGACGGGCAGCACCTGGGTGGCCGGGTCCAGGGAGAGCGCATAGCGGCGCTGCAGCCACCCGGTGAATGCGGCGCGCAGGGCGGGCGTGCCGGCGGTGGGCGGGTAGGCGGCCAGGTCACTGGCCGGGTCGTACATGGCGGCGTTCAGCGTCTGCTTGATGAACTCGGGCGTGGGATGCTTGGGTTCGCCGATGCCCAGGCTGATCGGGCGATGGGCGGGGTCGGGCGTGACGCCCGCAAAGAGTTTGCGCAGCCGCTCGAAAGGATAGGGCTGCAGGCGGGCCAACAGGGGATTCATGGCGCCGATTATCCGGGATGCCCGCGCGGCCGGCTGCGCAGGGGCCGCCCGGCAAGCATCAGAAATACAGCGCCACCACCTCGCGTACCTCGCCGCCGGCCATGACGGGCAATGCCAGCAGGGCGTCGAGCCCTGCGGCCTGGGCCTGGTCTTCCTGAAGGGCCGCATGAACCGCGGAGGCCGAGGCCACCTGGGCCACGCCGGTGTCCATTGCGCGGCCGATCCGCCCCAGCGAGGCCGGCGTCCAGGCCATGGCCGGGCCGCTGGGCAGGGTGCCGAGGGACTCGCAGTGCCCGGCCGCGCGCCACAGGCGTTGCCCCTGTTCGTCGACGCGCCAGATCTCCATGCGCTTGGCCATCGGCGTGGTGGTGGAGGACAACAGGGTGAGCACCCAGGCCTGCCCCTGCGGCGAGGCACACGGCAGACTCAGGGCGCGTGCTATGCCGGCGGCGGCGGCCTCGGGGGCCCGCAGGAATTGCCGCGTGCCTTCAATCTCCGGCAGCAGGACGGCCTGGTGCTGCTGCCACGTCAGGCCCGGCAGGCCGGCGCCGCGCGGCAGCCGGGCGCCGCGCGTGAGCGTCTCCAGGACCTTGGCGGTGGAGCCGAAGTAGCCTTCGTCCAGCACAAGTTCGTCAGAGCCACCGGGTTCGTGTTGCCAGAGTTCCATCGCACCCACATGGACCTCGGTGTCGCCAAAGAAGAGCAGCACCACGGACGTCAGCTCACCGCGCTGGAAAAATGGCAGAGCGAGGGCGCAGGTCACGCCGGCCGCGTGTGCGGCTGCGCTGCGCTTGAAATAGTTGTGGTCGAGCTGGCGCAACAGGATGGGGTGGCCCTCGGCCCAAGCGCGCCCCGGCAGGCCTTCACCCCGGGCAAAACGGGTCGACCAGGCGAGCGCACCAAATTTCGGCGCGGTGTCGAACAGACCGCTGCCTAGCTCGAGGTGACTGCCGTCCCGGGAGGGCAGCCAGACTTCGGCCAGGCGAATGAAGGTCTTCATGCAGGGGCATCACGCAATTTCTGCGCCATCATGCCCCGGTGCGCCGATGTGTCAACGGTGCGGCGTCAGCACGCGCTGCATCGCCTGGTCGATCGACAGCACGATGGCCATGCCCATGGCCAGCAGGGTGACCAGGACCGGCAGGTCCAGCGAGCTGATCACGCCGAATCCGGTGGGCGTGGCATAGCGGTTGGCCGTGGTGCAGACGAATTGTGCCGCGGCCATGCCCGTGTAGTGCATGGCGCAGACCGCACCCCCCATGACGGCCGCGGCCGTCACCCGTGCCACCAGGGTGCGGGTGTTGAACGCCAGCCACAGGGCCGCCGTGGCCGCCACGATGGCGATGACCATGGAAATGCCCACCACGTCGTAAGACCATTCGATGTACCCGCCGAAACGCATGCCATACATGCCCAGGTAGTGCATGAAGCCCACGCCCATGCCGAGCAGCGTGCCGGCGCTGGCGAGGCGGCCGAAATGGCTGGGGTTGCGCGAGACGAAGGCCAGGGCGATGGACGTGGCCACCACCGCGGCGGCCAGCGACAGCAGCGTCTCTGGGAGGGAATAGCCCACGCCCAGATCCATGCTCATGGCCAGCATGCCGATGAAGTGCATGGCCCAGACACCGACGCCGCCCAGCGCCAGGCCCGCGGTGACGAGGTTGGCCCAGCTGATGCCGCCGGACGGCAGCGTGATGCGGCGCGCGGCGGTCAGCGCGACGAGGGACCCGATCATGGAGATCGCGTAGGACAGCAGGACCATGCCCTGCGAATAGCTGGTGGAGACGACACTGTTCATGCGGAATGCTTCGACGAAGGGAGTGAAAATAAGAATGCTTACTATACTAATCGGTATAAATAAAGACGTAACAGTCGGACACATATGACCGCACGGCCGGGTCGGGAAATGCCTCAGGCCGCGCTCCTCACAACGGGATGCACTTGGCAGCGGAGGGCTCGGGTAACATCGTCGTCTTGCCGGCCCGGCCCCCGCGGGCTGCACCGGGCTGAAACGCCATACGAATCAACGAGTTAGCCGTGCGTCTCAATTCCATCAAGTTATCCGGATTCAAGTCTTTCGCCGAGCCGACCAACTTTCTGCTGCCGGGGCAGCTGGTGGGCGTTGTGGGGCCGAATGGCTGCGGCAAGTCCAACATCATGGATGCCGTGCGCTGGGTGCTGGGCGAGAGCCGGGCCAGCGAACTGCGCGGCGAGTCGATGCAGGACGTGATCTTCAACGGCACGACCAGCCGCAAGCCGGCCAGCCGGTCCAGCGTGGAGCTCATCTTCGACAACGCCGACCACCGCGCGGGCGGCCAGTGGAGCCAGTTCACCGAGATCGCCGTCAAGCGCGTGCTGACGCGCGACGGCACCAGCAGTTACTACATCAACAACCAGCCGGTGCGCCGGCGTGACGTGCAGGACGTGTTCCTGGGCACCGGCCTGGGGCCGCGCGCCTACGCCATCATCGGCCAGGGCACGATCAGCCGCATCATCGAATCCAAGCCCGAGGAACTGCGATTGTTCCTGGAGGAGGCCGCCGGTGTTTCCAAGTACAAGGAGCGCCGCCGGGAGACCGAAAACCGGCTTTCGGACACGCGCGAGAACCTGACGCGTGTCGAGGACATCCTGCGCGAGCTCAACAGCAACCTCGAGAAGCTGGAGAAACAGGCCGAAGTCGCGCAGAAGTACAACGCGCTGCAATCCGACGTGACGCTCAAGCAGCACCAGCTGTGGTACCTCAAGCGGGCCGAAAGCGAGGCGGATCAGGGCAAGGTCAAGGCCGAGGCCGAAAAGGCGGTGAACGACCTCGAATCCCGTCTGGCCGACCTGCGCCGCGTCGAAAGCGATCTCGAAACCATCCGTCAGGCGCACTATGCCGCCGGTGACCAGGTCAACCAGTCGCAGGGCTTGCTGTACGAGGCGAGCGCCGAAGTCGGCCGGCTCGAGGCAGAGATCCGCTTTGTCGTCGAGGGGCGCCAGCGTGTGGAGCAGCGGCTGGCGCAACTCAAGGAGCAGACGGCCCAATGGGCCACGCGCAGGGATGACGCTGCCGCCGAATCCGAGACCCTGGCCGGCCAGAGTGTGCAGGCCGAGGAGCAGGCCACGCTGCTGGCGGCTCAGGTGGAGGAGCAGGCCTTGCAGTTGCCCGACCTGGAGGAGGCGCTGCGCCAGGCGCAGGCCCGGTCGACCGAGCAGCGCGGCAGCGTGGCGCAGGTGCAGCAGCAGATCCAGGTGCTGGCCGCCGATCAGCGCAACATCGAAGAGCAGTCGCGCCAGCTCAGCCAGCGCAGCGAGAAGCTGCGGGCCGACCGCAATGCGCTGGCCGCGCCCGACGAAGTGCGCCTGACCAATCTTCAAGCCCAGTTGGCGGCGGCCCGAGAGGCCGCGGAAATGGCGGACGGCCGCCTGCACGAACTGCAGGAGCAGGTTCCCCAGCTGGACGAAGACCGGCGCGCCAGGCAGCAGGCCGTGAATGCCGAAAGTGGCAAGCAGGCCGACCTGTCCGCCCGCATGGAGGCGCTCAAAGCCTTGCAGGACAAAGTCCGCACGGACGGCAAGCTCAAGCCATGGCTGGCCCGGCACGGACTGGACGGGCTGCAGGGCCTGTGGAGCCGCATCCATGTCGAGCAGGGCTGGGAAAACGCGCTTGAGGCGGCCCTGCGCGAGCGGCTCAATTCCCTCGAGGTGTCGCGGCTGGAGATGGTTCGATCCTTCGCTGCCGATGCACCGCCGGCCAAGCTGGCGTTCTACAGCCCGCCGCAGGCGGCCGCGCCTGAAGGCCCGTCGGCCCTGCCTCGGCTGGCCGATCTGCTGCGCCTGAACGATGCGGGGCAGAAGGCCCTGTTCGGCGACTGGCTGCGCGGCTGCTACACGGCCGCCAGTTTCGAGGAGGCGCTGGCCGCGCGTGACCGCCTTCAGCCGGGCGAGGTGATCTATGTGAGAAGTGGCCATGCGGTGACGACCCACAGCGCCAGCTTCTATGCCCAGGACTCCGAACAGGCCGGGCTGCTGGCACGGGCTCAGGAAATCGAGAACCTGGACAAGCAGCTCAAGGCCCAGGCGCTGATCAGCGAGGAGGCCCGCTCGGCGCTGGTTCGCGCGGAGGCGGCGTATTCCGAGGCTTCCCAGCGGCTGGTCTCGGCGCGCCGCGAGGCCGCCGAGACGCAGAGCCGGGCCCATGAGCTGCAGGTGGAGACCCTGCGCCTGACCCAGCTGGCCGAACAGACGCGGGCCCGCAGCGAGCAGATCGACGCCGATCTGGGCGAGGTCGACGGACAGCTCGAGGCCCTGCAGGAGCGCCGTGTCACCGCCGAAGCACGCTTCGAGGAACTCGACATGCAGCTGGCTGACAGCCAGGAGCGCCATGCGCAGCTCGATGAGCGGGTGATCGACGCCGAGCGCCGGCTGGCCGAATGCCGTGAGCAGCAGCGCAGCCTCGAGCGCCAGTCCCAGGAGGCGGTGTTCGCGCAGCGCAGCCTGGAGGCGCGAAAGGCGGAGCTGAGCCGGGCCATCGAGACGGCGGCGCAGCAGGCCGACAGCATCCGCGCCGAGGAGCAGCGCGCGCACGAAGAACTGGCACGGCTGACCGACGCGGCGGCCCAGGCTGGATTGCAGAACGCCCTGGCGCTCAAGCTGGAGCGCGAACAGGCGCTGGGCGCCCGGCGCAGCGAGTACGACGACCTGACCGCCAAGCTGCGCGCCAGTGACGAACGCCGCCTGCAGCTGGAGCGCGAACTCGACCCTTTGCGCCAGCGCATCACCGACATGCAGCTCAAGGAACAGGCCGCACGGCTGGGCTTCGAGCAATACGCGCAGCTGTTGACCGATGCCGAGGCCGACCTGGAAGCCGTGGCGCGATCGATCGAGGAGGGCAACGTCCGCCTCAGCGGGCTGCAGGGCGAGATCGATCGCCTGCACCGGGACGTCAACGCGCTGGGCGCGGTGAACCTGGCCGCCCTGGACGAACTGGCCGCCGCGCGCGAGCGCAAGCAGTTCCTGGACGCGCAATCGGCCGACCTCAACGAAGCCATGACCACGCTGGAAGATGCGATCAAGAAGATCGACGGCGAGACCCGCGAGCTGCTGGGCGGCACTTTCAAGACCGTCAACGAGCACTTCGGCCGGATGTTCCCGGAGCTGTTCGGGGGCGGCAACGCCAAGCTGGTGATGACGGGGGAAGAGATTCTGGATTCCGGGGTGCAGGTGATGGCCCAGCCGCCCGGCAAGAAGAACCAGACCATTCACCTGCTGTCGGGGGGCGAGAAAGCACTGACGGCGATTGCGCTGGTGTTCGCCATCTTCCAGCTCAATCCGGCCCCGTTTTGCCTGCTGGACGAGGTGGATGCGCCGCTGGACGACGCCAACACGGAGCGTTACGCCAAGCTCGTGAGCAGCATGAGCAAGGAGACGCAGTTCCTGTTCATCAGCCACAACAAGATCGCCATGGAAATGGCCGAACAACTGATCGGCGTGACCATGCAGGAGCAGGGCGTCTCGCGCATCGTGGCGGTCGACATGGAATCGGCGGTGTCCATGGCGGAAGCCGCGTGAAGGTGGATTGATGAGCAACCTGACTCTGGGGCTGGCCGTGCTGGGCGGCCTGGTACTGGCGGTCGTCGTGGCCCACGGCGCCTGGACTTCGCGGCGCAATGCGCCGCGGCAAGCCCAGCCGGACACCCAACCCACACCCGGCGCGGAGGGCGATGCGGACGCGCCACGGCAGGAACCGGCGATGGATTCACATCCCCTGCCGCTGGTGGCCCCGCCCGAGCGCAAGACCGGGCTGGACGCGCTGATCGACGTGATTGCCCCGATTGCGCTGGAGCACCCCAACTCGGGCGACGCCGCGCTGGCCGCCATGCCACCGACCCGCCGTGCCGGGAGCAAGCCGTTTGCCGTGGAAGGTTTCAACGAGTCCACCCATGTGTGGGAACAGCCGGTGGCGGGCCGGCGCTACAGCGCCTTCCAGGCGGGGGTGCAACTGGCCAACCGCACGGGGGCACTCAACGAGATCGAGTATTCCGAATTCGTGGTCAAGGCCCAGGCCTTCGCCGATGCCGTCAATGGCGCACCCGAGTTCCCCGACATGCTGCATGAGGTGGCGCGCGCGCGGGAGCTGGACCACTTTGCGGGCGGCCATGATGCCCAGCTCAGCTTCACGCTGCGCGCCCGCAGTGCCGCCTGGAGCCCGGGCTATGTGCAGCAGAATGCGGCGCGGCTGGGCTTTGTGCCCGGCGTGATTCCGGGGCGCATGGTCTTGCCCGCGAGCACGGCGGGAGCCCCGCCCGTGCTCGGCCTGGCGTTCGACACCCAGGCGGCGCTGGCCGATGATCCCGCGCACACCGCGATCCGCGAGCTCACGCTGAGCCTGGATGTGCCGCAGGTCCTGCGCAGCGAGCAGCCCTTCGTGCGTATGCGCGAGGCGGCCATCACGCTGGCGGCTTCGATGGACGGCACCATCACGGACGACAACGGCCAGATGATCCGGGTGGAAGGGCTGGACGTGATCGGGGCCGATCTCGAGCAGCTGTACGACACGCTGGACGCGCGCGACCTGTCGGCAGGTTCAGCGCTGGCCAGGCGACTTTTTAGCTAAAGTCTCGGATGGAGCCCGATCTTTTTGGTCTCTCGGAGGCTCAGGCGTCGATAAAAGACAGTCGACGTATGGAGGAGTTGCGAGAGCAGCTTCATTCCCATTCGCACAGCTATTACGTGCTGGACAGACCAACCGTCCCTGACGCGGTTTATGACGCGCTCTTCAAAGAACTGGAAGCGCTTGAGGCAAAGTACCCGGACTTCATTCCTCCTGATTCGCCGACTCGACGAGTGAGCGGCAAGGCCTTAGACGTATTCGCCAAGGTGCGGCACAAGGTGCCCATGCTGTCGATCCGTACCGAGACCGACATCGAAGCCAGCGGGGCGCAGAACTTCGACGCGAGGGTGCGCAAGGAGCTGGGCCTGTCCGACGACGCACCGCCGGTAGAGTACGTGGCTGAACTCAAGTTCGATGGCCTGGCCATCAATCTGCGCTATGAGCAGGGCTCGCTGGTCCAGGCCGCGACGCGTGGCGACGGCGAGATCGGTGAGGACGTCACGCAGAACATCCGCACCATTGGCCAGATCCCGCTGAGGCTGCCTGCGGATGCCCCGCCCGTGCTGGAGGTGCGGGGCGAGGTCTACATGAGCCGCAAGGATTTCGACCGGCTCAACGAACGTCAGCGCGAGAAGATCGCGGCCGGGGCCAAGGGCGAAAAGACCTACATCAATCCGCGCAATACCGCGGCCGGCGCCGTGCGCCAGCTCGACCCGGCCATCACGGCCCAGCGGCCGCTGAGTTTCTTTGCCTATGGCTGGGGTGAGGTCACGCCCGTGGAGCAGGGTGGTCCGGACTTCCAGACCCACTACGCGGCGTTGCTGACCTTGCGTTCATGGGGTTTTCCGGTCTCAGCCCGCACCCAGCTGGCGCAGGGTGCTACTGAATTGATAGCGTACCACCAGTCCGTCGGGACCGAACGCGACCAGCTGCCCTTTGACATTGACGGCGTGGTCTACAAGGTCAACAGCTTGGCGTTGCAGCGGCAGCTGGGCTTTGTCACGCGCGAGCCGCGATGGGCGGTGGCCCACAAATACCCGGCACAGGAGCAGATGACCAAGGTGCTGGGCATCGACGTGCAGGTGGGCCGCACCGGCAAGCTCACGCCTGTGGCCCGCCTGGACCCGGTGTTCGTGGGCGGGACCACGGTGTCGAATGCCACACTGCACAACCTGTTCGAGCTGCGCCGCAAGGGTGTTCGGGTGGGTGATACCGTGATCGTGCGGCGTGCCGGCGACGTCATTCCTGAGGTGGTCGGCGTGGTCCCCGGGCCGCGCCATGCCTACGTGCCGAATTTCCGCATGCCGCGGCACTGTCCCATCTGCGGCAGCGCCGTGACGCGCGAAAAGCAGGAGGTCAATCACCGCTGCTCCGGCGGCCTGTTTTGCGCCGCGCAGCGCAAGCAGGCCATCCTGCATTACGCACAGCGCCGCGCCATGGATATCGAAGGCCTGGGTGAGAAACTCGTGGATCAGCTGGTGGAGGGGCAGGTCGTCAAGACCCTGCCGGACCTTTACCGGCTGGGTCTCACCTCGCTGTCGGCGCTGGACCGCATGGCCGAGAAATCGGCGCAGAACGTGCTCGACGGTCTGGCACAGTCCCGGCAGACCACGCTGCCCCGGTTCCTGTTCGGCCTCGGGATTCGCCACGTGGGAGAAGCCACGGCCAAGGACCTGGCGCGGCATTTTGGCGCGCTGGACGCCATCATGGGCGCCACGCCGGACCAGGCGGCCTCGGTGGCGCAGCTGCTCGAGGTCAACGACGTGGGGCCGATCGTGGCGGAAGCCATCCATACCTTCTTCCAGCAGCCGCACAACCGGGAGGTCGTGGAGCAGCTGCGGGCTTGCGGGGTGCACTGGGAGGAAGGCGAACCGGCGGCCCGGGCGCCCCAGCCGCTGGCCGGCCTGACCGTGGTACTGACGGGGACCCTGCCGACCCTCGGCCGGGAAGAGGCCAAGGAACTGCTCGAAACCGCTGGCGCCAAGGTGGCTGGATCGGTCAGCAAGAAGACCAGCTACGTGGTCGCCGGGGCCGAGGCGGGCAGCAAGCTCGACAAAGCCCGGGAGCTCGGCGTGCCGGTGCTCGACGAAGCCGGTCTTCGCGAATTGCTGTCGCGCTGATCGCGGTACTGTATCGTTCCGTCGAGAGATTCCATCTTGACCGGTCCTGCGGCGGGCGATGAACGTTCTCCCCATCGTCGAAGAGCGTGAAAATAATCACGCCAATTACAAGTGGAAACGGAATTCCTGTGACTTTGTCACAACAACGTAATGCCATTACATCGAAGCATCATGCATGTTATGCATGGGCTGACATGGTGCACGACGCATTGGCTGCAATGGACTTCTCGAGAGAAAAGCATCCCAAAGTTCTCTCCCTGTAAGGGCCTTTTCCCCGCCCCAAAATGGTGAATTCGCCGAAATAGTACGATTCCGTACCGTTGTCGATCTCGGAACGTCTTCGTACCATCGTCGCATCAAAACCACCGAACAGGTGCAGCCGATGGCGATTCGAAGAAGCAGGACAACCGGGACATGGCGCAAGCCCGGTGGCTTTATCCGAGGGGCAGCAGGAGTGGGTCTGGTGGCCCTGGCCTTCGCGGCACAGGCCCAGACGGCGGCAGACCGTGCAGAAGCCGCGCGTCAGGCGGAAATCCTCCAACGGGAAAACCAGGAGCGCTTGCAGCGGGACCTGGACGCGGCGAGGCGGGCGCCCGGTGCTCCGTCGGGGGCCGATCCCAGTCAGTTCCTGCCGAAGGTGCAGCTCCCCGCCAGCAGCGCAGCCTGCACCGACATCAAGACCCTCTCGATCGAGGGCGCTCCCCATCTTTCGCCCGAGGTCCGAGAGCGGCTGGGCCGCGATTTCTCGGGCCACTGCGTCGGCGTGAAGGAGATCGAGCAGATTCTCGGAGCGATCACGCTGGACTACGTTCAGCGCGGTTACATCACGACCCGGGCCTACCTGCCTTCACAGGAGCTGTCGACGGGGTTGCTGCGCATCCAGGTGCTGGAGGGCCGCATCGAACGGATCGTGGTGGAGGACGACGGGGCCCGCAGCATCAGGCCCACCACGGCATTCCCCGCCGGTGCTGGGGACCTGCTGAATTTGCGCGACCTCGAGCAGGGTATTGATCAGGTCAACCGGCTGTCCTCGAACAACGCCCAACTGGACATCAAACCAGGACAACGTGCGGGTGCCAGTACGGTGGTGGTGCGCAATCGGCCTGCGTCACCCCTCCACGCGACGCTGAGCCTGGACAACCAGGGTTCGGAATCCACCGGAAAGAACCAGGTGGGGCTCACGCTGGTCGCCGATGGCGTGCTGGGCCTGAACGAACTGACTTCGCTGACCCATCGGCAATCGGCGCCCAATGACCGCGAGAGCCGCTCGGCGGTCAGCGATAACCTGAGTCTGGTGGTGCCATTCGGCTACACGACCTTGTCGGGCTCGGTCAGCCGCTCCAGCTATGCGACCATGATCACGGCCCCGAGCGGGTTGCGGCTGCGCTCCAACGGCAACAGTGGCACCGATGGGCTGAAACTGGAACGGGTGATGTACCGCAACCAGCGCACGCGGGTCACGCTGTCGGCGGGCTACACCGCCAAGAGCACGGAGAACTACTTCGCTGGCGAATACCTTGCGGTGAGCAGCCGGCGGCTCAGCGTTCTGGATCTGGGTGTGGGTGTCTCGACCACCATGCTGGGTGGTGTTGTGTCCACCGAGCTCGGTGTGGCCAAGGGGCTGAAGCTGGGTGGCGCACAGACCGACGCTCCCAACCTGCCAGACGGCGCTCCTCATTCCCAGTTCACCCGCCTGAACTATGCGTTCAGCTATTTCCGGCCCATGAAATGGGGAGGCGTTGATGTCTCGCTGTCGAGCCAGCTGACAGGCCAGCACGCGCGCATGGCGTTGCATGGCTCGGAGCAGATTGCCATTGGCGGCCTGTACAGCGTTCGCGGCTTCAGTCGCAACAGCCTTTCGGGCGACAAGGGCTTCTACCTTCGCAACGAGCTGTCCTCGCGCCACATGTTGAACCTGGGTGGGCAGGCCGTGGCGTTGCGCCTGTACGGCGCCCTCGATACGGGTCGCGTGTCCAGCGTCGCGTCGGGCGCCCAGGAGGGGCAACTGACCGGCATGGCGCTGGGTGCCACGCTGTCCTGGAAAGCCCTGGCGCTTGACGTGTCAGTGGCGGCTCCCATTTCATTCCCCTCGTTCTTCACACGCGAATCGCCCCAGACCTGGGTGCGACTCAGCTGCTCGATCTGACGCTTCTTCGACAAACCTCTTTTTGGGTCTTAGCCATGTACAAGCACGCGACGGTGAACCGTTCCTTTCGGCTGGTGTGGAGTGAATCTCGGGGCGCCTATGTCGTGGCGCCCGAAACGGCAAGCGGACGCTCCAAGAGCAGCCGGTCGGCGCCGGGGCCGGCCAGTCGCCTGGCCAGCACGCTCGCCTTCGCCACAGGCATGGCCTGGGGCGGCGGCATGGCCAGCGGTGCGTCCGCGCAAGCCCTGCCCGTGGCGAACACGGTGGTGCCGGCCGGCGGCAACACGCAGGCCTATCTCAACCCCAATGGGGTTCCGGTGGTCAACATCAATACCCCCAACGCGGCGGGACTTTCCAGCAATCAGTACCTCCAGTACAACGTCGACGCCCGCGGCCTCGTCCTGAACAACACGCCGGGGGTCCTGGGTGCCCAGTCCCAATTGGCGGGCCATGTCATGGGCAACCTCAATCTGGGGGCTCCTGCCCAGGTGATCTTGAACCAGGTGGTGGCGCCCAACCGCAGCAACCTGGCCGGCTTCACGGAAGTGCTGGGCAACAAGGCTGACGTGATCGTGGCCAACCCCTACGGCATCACGTGTTCAGGGTGCGGATTCCTGAACACCGACCGGGTAACGCTGACCACGGGCCTGCCGGGCTTGGCGGCAGATGGCAGCCTGACGGGATTCAATGTCAATGGCGGCGACATCCTGGTCGAGGGGCTGGGCCTGAATGCGAGCGCGCAGCAGATCCTGGACCTTGTCACGCGTGCCATCAAGCTCGATGGCCAGGTCAACGTGGGCGCCCTGGGGACGCTTGGGCTAACGGCCGGGCTGAACCAGTGGAGCTACACCACCCGGTCCGTTACCGGTGAGGCTGGCGCCGGTACGGATGCCACGCCCTCCTATGCCATCGACGCATCGGCCCTGGGCGGCATGTATGGCGGGCGCATCCGGATCATCGCCACGGAAGCCGGCGTGGGCGTCCGGATGCTCGGTGACGTTGCGGCCAGCGCAGATGACTTCAGCCTCAGCAGTTCTGGAAAGGTCGAGTTCCGCGGAAAGGTCGCCGCCCAGCGGCACGTCGTGCTGGCGAGCAACGCGGAGGGCGCCGATGCCCTGAGCCTCATGGATGCCCAGGTGTCGTCCGCGGGGGATCTGAGCTTGCAGGCCACCGGCTCCAACGGTGGCGTGCTGCTGAAGGGCGGGGTGCTGGTGGCAGGAGCCAACCTGAACGTGAATGCGGGGCAGTTGAATGACAGCGCGAGCGACGCAGGCACCGCTGACAACAACAAGCGCTACGGTGCGGGTCGCGTGACCTTGACGACGGCCGGCACAGCCGCGCTGGATGGGGTCTCCTGGGGGACGGGAGGGCAGTTCTCAGCTGGAACGGGATCGCTCGCCGTCGGCACATCGGGTGGGAGCCTGACGGCGGGGGGCACGCTCGACTTGTCCTCGACGTCGGGGAACCTGGCTCTGGGCAAGGCAGCAGTCTCGTCCGCGGGTGATTTGTCCATTGTTGCGTCTGGTCAGATCAGTACCGCGGCAGGCGAGGGGCAAGCCATCCAGTCCTCGTCGGGCAACGTCAGCCTGACTGCGGGGAACGGCATGAGCAATGCGGGCACGGTTGCCGCCGTCAGCGGCGATCTCATCACCCGCATGGACGGAACGTTGAGCAACAGTGGTTCACTCTATGCAAGGAACAAGGTGTCGATCGCCGATCGCGCTGGGGGGGCGACCGCAGGGCTCGCTAATCTTGCCGACGGTGTCATTCTGGCGGACGGCCTGCTGAACCTGCAGGCGGGGCAAGCCAGCAATAGCGGCGCCATGCAAGGCACCTCCGGTACGCTGGCGCATATAGGCAGCTTGAACAATTCGGGCACCTTTGTCGCGGCGGCGGGGGCGGGCACCTCAGCCGAGCTGAGTATCGGACAACTGAACAACAGTGGCACCCTGCAGGTCAATCGGGACCTCATGCTGCATGTCACCGGCGCCGGAGGCGCGAACAGCGGCAAGGTGCTTGCCGGTCATGATCTCTTGATCAACGCAGATGGCAATTCGGCGCAACTCGACAACAACGCCGCTGGCGTCCTGCAGGCGGGGGCCACGCTAACGGTCTCAGGAACGGCCCTGACACTGGCCAATAACACGGATGGCAAAGTCATCGCCGACCAGGTCAACCTGGCCACCGCTGGGCTGAGCAATGGTGGCATTCTTCAGGGCAGTACCGGGGCGACGCTCTCTGTCACGGGAGCAGCCAGCAACACCGGGACGTTGATCCTTTCGACCACCGCAGGTGGAAGCGGCACTATTTCCGCCGGCACGCTCAGCAATGGCGGCACACTCCAGTCTTCTGGCACTGCAACGCTCAATGTGTCGGGCGCTGCGAGCAACACCGCCAGCGGCAAGCTGCTGGCCGAGCAACTGAACGTGACAGCCGGCGACCTGGGCTCCGCGGGCATCATTCAAGGCAATGCCAGCGCGACCCTGAAGGCCTCAGGGGCTGTCAACAACAGTGGAACCCTGATCCTGTCGAATGATGGTGCCGGCGGCGGCACCGTCACAGCCGGCCAGATCAGCAACAGCGGAACGCTGCAATCATCGGGGGCAGCCACGCTGCAGGCAAGCGGCTCACTCAACAACAGCGCGGGCAAGTTGCTGGCCGACCGGCTGACCCTGAATGCTGCGGATATCAGCAATGCGGGAGCCATCCAGGGCGCGACGACGGCGACAGTCAGCGCCACCAACAGTGTTGACAACAGTGGCACCCTGATTCTTTCCACGGCAACGGGGGGCAACGGCAGCGTCAGTGCGAGCCACATCACCAACAGCGGGACGCTTCAGTCGTCCGGTACCGGGACATTGAACGCGTCAGCCTCGCTCAACAATACGTCCGGCAAGGTTCTGGCCAGCCAGCTCAACCTGACCGCAGCCGATGTGACCAACGGGGGGGTCGTTCAGGGCAGTGTCGGAACGGCGATTGCCGCGAGCAATAGCTTTGCGAACAGTGGCACGTTGATCCTGTCCACTGTGGCCGGCGGTAGCGGTACGGTGATGTCAAATCAGATCACCAACAGCGGCACGCTTCAATCGTCCGGATTGGCGACGCTGAACGCCGGCGGGACATTGAGCAACACCGCGGGCGTTTTGCTGGCAGATCAGCTCAGTCTGACCTCGGCTGACCTGAACAACGGTGGCACGATCCAGGGCGGCACCAACACTTCGCTGAATGTGACCAACACGGTGACCAACAGCGGGGTGCTTACCCTGGCGACGACCAGCGCTGGCGGAGGCACCCTGACCGCCAATGCGGTCGGCAACAGCGGCACGCTGCAATCTGCGGGCACGGCCAACCTGAGTGTTGCCACAACCCTTGGCAACACCAGTACTGGCAAGATCCTGGCCAATCAACTCACGCTGACCTCCGCAGATCTGAACAACGCCGGCACCCTGCAGGGCGCCACGGGCACCTCGGCCACCGTGGCCCACGCAGTGACCAACAGCGGAGTGCTGACCCTTTCAACCAGCAATTCAGGCAGCGGGACACTGCAGACCGATCAGTTGACCAACAGCGGCACTCTGCAATCCGCCGGCACCGCCAACCTGTCCGTCAACACATCGATGAACAACACCGGCACTGGCAAGGTCCTGGCCGACCAGCTTACCCTGACATCGGCGGGCCTGACCAACGCTGGAACGCTGCAAGGCGGGACGAGCGCCGCCGTGACCGTGACGAACGCCGCCAACAACAGCGGCGTCCTCACCTTGTCGACCAACGCGGGCGGCAGTGGCAGCCTGGTGGCCAATCAGATCACCAACACGGGCACGGTGCAGTCGACCGGCTCGGCCACGGTGACTTCAACGACCTCGGTGAGCAACACCTCGGGCAAGCTGCTGGCGAACCAGCTCACACTGTCTTCGGCCAGCCTTGACAACGGTGGCACGATCCAGGGGGGGAGTGGCGCCACGGTTACCGTGGCCAATGCACTGGCCAACACGGGGACACTGACGCTCTCCACCCAGGGTTCGGGCGGTGGCACTGTGACGGCGGACTCCATCTCGAATGACGGAACCCTTCAATCCTCGGGCACGGCCGTGCTGAATTTCACCACGGGGTTCACCAACGCAGCCGCCGGAAACATCCTGACCGGAGGCAATCTCACCCTGCGAGGCCCGGATGCCCAAGGCATCACCAACGCCGGCAAGGTGGAGGCGGGGGGATTGCTGGATATCAAGGGGGCGAGCGGCGGACGAATCGATCACATTACCTTCAGTGGCAACGCCTCCATGCGCGGTGGCACCGTGGAGATAAGTGCCAACACGCTGAACCTGGGTACCAGCGGTGCTCTGGGCTCCACGGGCAACATGAGTGTCGATGCCAACACACTGACCATCGGTGGAACCACAGCGAGGATCGTGGGCTCAACGGCGGGCGGTACCACGAACATCGTGACGGCCGGCGCTTTGAACAACACAGGCGCATTGCATTCAGGCGGCAACCTGACGGTCAGCAGTGGCGGGGCCATCAACAACACCGCCACGGGCGGCATTTCAGCGCTGGGCAATCTCACGGCCACTGCGGCGACGAGCTTCACCAACGCAGGCGCGCTCTATGCCGCTGGCAACCTGACGGCCACCGCGACCAACGGGAGTTTCACCAATGCCGCCACACTGACCGCCCCGCAGGGAACGATTGACGCGGACGGCAACATCTCCCTGAACACCAATGGAACGTTCACCAACAACAGCATGATCCGGGCTGGCGGCAGCATCAATATCAATGCGCCGACTTTCAAGAACGAGGTGACAGGTGGCGACACACGCACCTGGGTGACGGTGTCGTCGACTCCCGCGACAAACTACCAGACGGACAGCTGGTATTCGTTTCCAGACAACTACGAAACCCAGTACTGGAAGGACACGTGGCGCCTCGAGCAGCAGTACGCGAACAACACCGCGCCAGCATTCACGCCACAGATCATCGGGGGCTCGGCCATCACGATTGCGGGCTTCACCAGCGGGTCCAACCTGGGCAGCAGCATTTCTGCGCCGACCGTCACGCTCACGGGGTCGGGAAGCTTTGTCAATGACAGTCTGTCATTGGGCTTCCAGGAGCATCAGCACACTTGGGAGCTGTACACCCATTGGATCGCGCTGGGTCCGGCCAAGTACGAAGACAAGACGCGCAAGAACGAGGTACTGGATCAGTTGACCGGGCAAGGAGTGGTCAGCACCCGGAACGCCGGCATCTTTGCCAGCAGCCTCAATGCCTCAGGTTTCGGCCTCACCACCACGGGGTCGGCTTTCGGCGCCACACGCAATTCGGTATCGGCGACGGGAGCGCCCTCTGCCAATGGCGCTTCGCCGGCCAGCGGAGCGCCACCGGCCAGCGGGACTCCGGCCACCAGTGGCGCTCCAGCTGCGGGAGGTGTCTCGCCCACGGGAGGGGCCGCAGGCATTACCCTTGCCGATGGCACGTCTCCCGCCATCAATGCCACTCCCGTGGGCGGCGCCTCGTCGGTCCAGTTCGGCGGCGTTACCGTACAGCTACCCACCAACCCCAATGGCTATTTCGTCACCAACCCAGGCTCGTCGGCTGACTATCTGGTTGAGACAAATCCGCTGTTTTCTGGTGGAAGCAATGCCTACGGATCGACCTTCCTGGCGACGCAGTTTGGTCTCGATCCCGACAACCTCACGAAGCGGCTGGGGGACTCCAACTACGAGGCCTACCTGATCCGCCAGCAACTGATTACCCAGACGGGACGCAATCTGTTGGCTGGGTATGGGTCGGAGACAGATTTGCTGCGTTCCCTGATGTCACAGGGCGCGACCGAGGCCACCCGTCTGGGTTTTACCTGGGGAGCGGCACCGACCGACGCGCAACTGGCCTCATTGACGCATGACGTGGTATGGATGGTCACGGTGAACGTGAACGGGCAGGATGTGCTGACCCCCGTGGTGTACCTCTCCCAAGCCACCATTGCGGGAATTCAGACCGGCACGGTGATCGCCGCCGACGACCTCACCATGACGAACATGACAGAGGTGACGAACGAGGGCGCCACTATCGTTGGCAGCAACAGCCTCAAAATCCAGGCTACTGGCGACATCACCAACACCAGCGGCACCATCAAGGGCGGCGATGTGTCGCTGACCTCGACGTCGGGCGACATTGTCAACGAAACCAAGGTGCACACGGATTGCGACGCGAGTGCCATCTCCTGCAATACCGTCATAGGTAAAGCCGCTGCCATTGAAGCGACGGGCTCCCTCTCGCTGGATGCGGGCGGCGACATCAAGGTCACTGGAGCAACTCTTGCAGCGGGCGCGGATACCGTCCTCACGGCCGGAAACGCCATCACGTTCGACACCATCGTCGACAAGAACCGAACCTCGTCGTTCGGTTCAGCACAGAGCGGCTTGTCCTCTATGCACTGGACTTCGTCAACAACCACGGAGACGAATATCGGCTCCAGCTTGTCATCAGGCGGCAACCTCACCATGACGAGCAAGGGAGGGGACACGTCGTTCTACAGTACCAACGTCGATGTGGGTGGGGACCTGACGGCGACCAGCGCGGGAAATCTGGTGATCGGTACACGAGAGGATGTGGCCACAACCAAGACCACCGTGCTGACCTCAATCGTCGCGGGGCAGGATCTTTCCGCAGACGCAATGAGAACGATCAACGACGTGATGCCCACGCGAGATGCTGCGCCTCAGTCGGGCCCTTCGGGTAGTTCTTTCTCTCAGGAAACCTATTCGAGCAGCAAGCAGATGGGCAACCAGGGAAGCGCCGACGTGGCATTTGCAGATGCGCGCGCCATCGGCCATGCCCAAGGGGTTCTGTACTCCCAGACGGAAAGCACCATCAATGACGTCGATAAAACCAGCGCGGCTTCAACTTTTAACGTGCGCGGAAACGCCAACCTCAACGCGACCCAGGGCACTTTGACCGTGCAAGGCTCTGAAGTTCACGCGGACGGCGACGTGAAACTGGATGCGAAGAATGTGGAATTGCTGGCGTCGAAGGATGAGCACACCGTCACGACAACGAACAAGACGTTCAGCATTGGCGTCTACGTTGACGCCAAATCGATCTCCAGCGCCGAAGCAGGTGCATCCGCACTTTATCTGGAGCCGACAGGCTCTGGGGGCGGGGCGGGTAGTGCCCCCTTGGCCACGACCAAGGCAGATGCCATTGCCAAGACCGAGAACGATGCTGCTGTGACCATCGGCCAACGGGTCGAGTCCAAGACCACCACGGATAAAACAGTTGTCAATCAAGGCGCAAAGATCAGTTCTGGAGGTGCAACCACCGTGACCGCGGCTGAGACCGCCAAATTTGTCGGCTCACAGGTGACGGCCGGCACTGACCTGAACATCTCGGCAACAGATATCCTGAATCAGGCGGTCCACGACGAGAAGTCAGTGACAACGGAGTGGTCTCAAGAAACGCAAGGCCTCAATTTCGATGTGAAAACCGACTCCCAAGCCTATGCCCGGAGCCGTGTGACGGAATACGGGGGAACGCCCGGGGCGGGGGTCAAGCTCCTGGCAGACAACAAGACGGACGTCAGCATCGGCTACCGGAACAACCAGCGGTCAGGCACGGACAGCGAGGGGAGCACCAACGTGGTGGCCAATCAGTTCACCGCGGGCAACAATGTGACCCGGACAGCGACGAACTCAATCGTCGATCAGGGGACACAGATCACGGCAACCTCGGGAAATATCACCCAGAGTGCAGTCGCCATCACCGATGAAGCTGTCTCCGACACAGCCTGGAAGAAGACCTCCGAGTCCAACAAGGACATGCGGGTGGGGCTGTACGTCGGTACTTGGGCCGAGGAGATCGCGGGGGGGCAGGCTGGCGTGGGAGGAGTTGGCATGAACAATGGACTGTCTCCTACCCTTGATGTATCGGCCGGCATCCGTTCCTACAACTTCGGGCGCGACACCTACAAAGACGCGACGGTGGAGGCCGCTTCGACGACGAGCTACGCCGCAGGGGGAAACATTACCTCGACCAGCAACGGCGGCAAGACGACGCTGGTTGGCGCGCAACTGAACGCAGGCGGTGACATCAGCATCACCGGGAGCTCTGTCGAAATAAAGGCTGCGCAAGACAAGAGCACAGTCAACACGGGGTTGCTGGACTGGAAGGAGGACGCGCGAGCGGGCATCGTCCTCACCGGAAATGTCAAGAACGCATCAGTGACCGCTGGCGGTCTTGCGGAATCTGTTACCGCAATGGAAAAGATGGATATCACGCAAGGGAGGTCGACCGCTGTGGTGGGATCCATCGCTTCGACCGGTGGATCCGTCCGCATAGGAGCCAATGGGGCCTCTGCTGAAACCGGTAGTGTGGTGCTCGAGGGAACCTCGATCACGGCTCAGAAAGACGTGTCATTGACATCCGACCAAGGCAACGTGGTTCTCGAGGCCGCCAAGGACGTGGAAAACAAGAATGGCCTTGGCGGCAACATGATCGCAAAACTTCGTGCCAAGGTCGAGTTGGGCGTAAGTCTTGAAACCGGTCTTGCCTGGGAGGTCGCTGCAGGATACGAAGCGACCACGGGGCACATCAAACAGGACTACGAGAAGGTTGCAAGTGTCGGGGCGAACATTACGTCAAGCACCGGAAACACCACGATCTCGGCCGGTGACAGCGTAACGACCAAAGGCGCGACGGTGTCCGCGGCGGGTGCGACCTCGGTTCAGGCGACCAATGGCATATCGCTATTGGAGGCGACCAACAGTGAAACGCTTTCGACGTCGGGGCATGCGAGTTTTGGCGCGGGGGGATTCAGTTCCACGGTCGATAGCCCGGTGTCCTGGTCAGTGGCTGAGGCGACAACGGGATTGGAAGCGACTCACACGATCAAGCAGGGTCAGGCGACCACGATCAGTTCAGGGGCCAATAGCCAGACGGCGCTGGGCAGCACGTCGGGCAAGATCATCTCGCAAGAGGCGGTGCTGGGTCCGAACGTGAGTGGCGCCCCTCAGATCGAAGCCGTGGCGAAGTCCAATGAGGACAGCCGGACCGCGTTTGGTGTGGATGTGACAGTCGTGGCAGCATCCAACCCGGCTGCTTCGAGAATTGCAGAGGCCCCGCGTGTCGTGGATATGGACCTCTACGAAGTCAAGAACCGGATGCAAGTGGATGCGGGGGATTGGCTCGGCAAGGGGGACATCCAGACGGTTCAAAACCGATCCGCATTGGGCGCGGGCGGTTCTACGCCGGCACCGAGTCCCTCACCGGCACCGAGTCCCTCACCGGCACCGAGTCCCGCACCGGCACCGAGTCCCGCACCGGCACCGAGTCCCGCACCGGCACCGAGTCCCGCACCGGCACCGAGTCCCTCACCGGCACCGAGTCCCTCACCGGTCGGCGTGGGTGCTGGAGGAGGTGGCCTTTCACTGCCGGTGATGCCGGTCGCTGCGGAGGTCATGACATCACCAGTAGGCCTCGTTGCGCCGGTAGTGGCCCTCGCGCCCGCTCCACTGGTCGCATCCATCTCTCCCGTTGCCGCTGCTGCGCCGGTATCTGCGGTGTCTCCGATTGCGCCCGTGGGCGGTTTGGACGCGCCCGTGCTCAGCCCCGTGCTACCAAGTCCTGTTGCCGTGGTACCTCCGGTTTTGAAGGCTCCGGTCGCCGAGGCGCCGCCTCCGGCGCAAGGACCTGGAAACGGAAACGGAAACGGGAATGGCAATGGCAATGGCAATGGCAATGGCAATGGCAATGGCAATGGCAATGGGCACGGCCATGGTCACAGGTTGAATGCTGCCAATCTGCTCACCAAACTGAAGGATGCCGTCCTCGACGCCGTCAATCCGCAAAGCCAGACCAAGGCGACCTGGCTCCAGCAGGAACTTGGATTCGACAAGGGCAACCTGCAGCAACTGGCTTCGCAGATCAGTTTCAGCGAATCGAAGGCAGTTGCCACACCCAATGGCCAGACGTTTGAGCAGGCCATCCCGATCCATGGCCCCAATGGGAAGACGATGGATGTGACATTCGTTTTCAAGAAGGATGACACCGGAGCGGTGAGCCTCGTCGCAGGCTTCCCGGCGAAGAAATGAGGGTTCACCGTGAAAACGATCCGATACGACTGAGCGAGGCGGTGGATGCGCAGGTACTCGGCGAAGGTCATATGGTGCTGGTGCCGGCCGGCGCCCTGGGGGCCGTCGTCATGGTCCACGGAGACCCTTCACGGCCCATGGCGAATGAGGTGGAGTTCTACATGCCGGAGCTGGGATGCCATGCGCTGGCTGTATTGGAGGCTGGGAACGCCGCCTGCATGCCGCTCGCGGTGCACTAGCCCACGCCAGCCGTCACAGCCCCCCGCCCAGGCGTTAAGCTTCAGATTTATCCGAGAGGCATCGCCGTGACGGTTCGAGACATCCTCAAAATGGGCGACCCGCGCCTGCTGCGTGTGGCCCGGCCCGTGGCGCAGTTCGACACGGACGACCTGCATTGGCTGGTGCGTGACATGTTCGAAACCATGCACGCGGTCAATGGCGCCGGGCTTGCTGCGCCGCAGATCGGTGTCGACCTGCAGCTGGTGATATTCGGTACGGACGCCGTCAACCCGCGCTACCCGGACGCACCGCCGGTGCCGCGCACCGTACTGCTCAATCCCGTGATTACCCCGTTGGGGCCCGAGGAAGAAGAGGGCTGGGAGGGTTGCCTGTCGGTGCCGGGCCTGCGCGGCGTGGTGCCACGGTTCTCACGCATCCGGTACACCGGGTTCGACTCCTATGGGGACCCGATCGAGCGAACCGCGGAAGGCTTCCATGCCCGGGTGGTGCAACACGAGTGCGACCACCTCATTGGCAAGCTGTACCCGATGCGGGTGCGTGACTTCAGCCGGTTCGGGTTCACTGACGTGCTGTTTCCGGGGCTCGACGCTTCCGACGACGACTGATCCCGGCTCTGAGCGCGTCAGTCGGCCTCAGTGGATGGCGACCGGCCGTTCCCCGCTTCGGCCGGCGGACTGGCGGCGCTTGCGTGGCGCAGGGGAGCCTGCGCGGGGGCTGGCGCTCGCCGCAGGCCGGTCGCGGCCCAGCACGGCTTTCCACCAGGCGGGTGCGCCAGGTGCGGGAATGAGTTTGTCCGCCACTTCGCTGGCCGAGCAGTATTCGATGTTGACGCGGCGCCGGTAGCGGGCAAAACGCTCCTCCTGCTCCTGATCTGCCTTGGCTTCGCCTTTGCTCAGTCCGGCGATCTGGTGGGCCGGGACCCCCGCTTCGGCCAGTGCGCGCACCACGGCGCGGCTGCGCCGCTCGCCAATCAGCCAGCAGTAGCGCTGGCTGCCAACACCATGGGTATGCCCCGAAATGAGGGCCACACGATCAGGATTGGCGCGCAGGTAGGCCGCATGGGCCTGGATCAGGGGCAGGAATTCGTCGTGCAGTTCCCAGCTGTTGGCGTCGAAGAAGACCCGGCGCGCGAGGGGTCGGCCGTCAGGGGCCGATGCGAGCGAGTTGCGCAGGACCTCTTCGCCGGACATGATTTCCGCATAGCCATTTTTCATCTTGACCTCCTTGAAACGTGGTGAGTAGAACGGCGTGTCGCGCGCGAGGCCGGCAGCCACGAAACAATCAGGATGAAGAAATCATCCTAACCTGTTGATAAACAAGAATTTAATTTCCTGAGCATCAACGACCGTCGCGAAGACGGAAAACGCCAGGCGCAACGACATATAACAATCAATGCTTAGGCGATTGCCAATTTTAATGTTTTTGGCATTAAAAATCAAGGCCTGAAGCAGGCTGGGCCGGACGCACCGGTCGACGATCAAGGGGCCAGGGCTTCGAGCAGTTCTGTCTCGATGGCGATCTGGGCCTTGTTCTGCTGAAGCTCGGGGCCGTCGATCAGGAAGGTGTCTTCCACCCGCTCACCCAGGGTGCTCACCTTGGCCAGCTGAAGGTTCAGTTTGTGGTGGGCGAGCACCCGCGCGACGCTGTAGAGCAGGCCCACGCGGTCGCTGGCCGAGATGCTCAGCAGCCAGCGCTGTGCCTTCTCGTCGGGCCGGAGGTCAACGCGTGGCGCCACCGGGAAGCTCTTGACCCGGCGTGAGACACGCCCCTTGCTCGGCGGTGGTAGCGGGCCCGGGTTTTCGATGGTGTGGTCCAGTTCGGCCTCGACCATGCTGATCAGTTCGCGGTAGTGCTCGGGCAGCATGGACGTGACGACCTGGAAGGTGTCCAGCGCATAGCCGTTGTTCGCGGTGTGGACCTTGGCGTCCAGGATGCTGAAGCCGGCCTGGTCAAAGTACCCGCAGATGCGAGCGAACAGGTCGGTCTGGTCGGGCGTGTAAACCAGGACCTGCATGCCTTCCCCCACGGTGGAGCGTCGCGCGCGAACGATGCAGCGCGCCGTGCCGGTGTGGCGCGACAGCATGCGTGTATGCCAGGCGATATCGGCCGCGTCGTGGCGCATGAAGTAACCCACGTCCAGCGTTTCCCAGAGCTTCTTGTGGGCCTCGTGGGGCAGGGCGTGCAGCGCCAGCATTACCAAGGCCTCGCGCTTGCGGGCTTCGATTTCGGCCGCCGGGTCGGCCGCGTGTCCGCCCAGCACGCGCAGGGTGTAGCGGTACAGGTCTTCGAGCAGCTTGCCCTTCCAGGCGTTCCAGACCTTGGGGCTGGTGCCCCGGATATCGGCCACGGTCAGCAGGTACAGCGCGGTCAGGTAGCGTTCGCTGCCGACGCGGCGGGCAAAGGCGGCAATCACGTCAGGGTTGCTCAAGTCTTCCTTCTGCGCCACCCGGCTCATGGTCAGGTGCTCCTGCACCAGGAATTCGATGAGCTGGCTGTCTTCGCGCGTGATGCCATGCTGACGGCAAAAGCGCCGGACCTCGTGCCCGCCGAGTTCGGAATGGTCGCCCCCGCGCCCCTTGGCGATGTCGTGGAACAGCGCGGCCACGTACAACACCCACGGCCGGTCCATGCCGGAGGCCAGCTGGGAGCAGAACGGGTACTCGTGTGCATGCTCCGCAATGAAAAACCGCCGCACGTTGCGCAGCACCATCAGGATGTGCTGGTCCACGGTATAGACATGGAACAGGTCGTGCTGCATCTGGCCCACGATGCGCCGGAACACCCAGAGGTAGCGGCCCAGCACCGAGGTCTGGTTCATGAGCCGCATCGCATGGGTCAGGCCCACCGGCTCCTTGAGGATGGCCATGAAGGTGGCCCGGTTCACCGGGTCACTGCGGAACTTGCCGTTCATGACGCCGCGCACGTTGTACAGCGCCCGCAGCGTGCGGGCGGACAGGCCGTTGATGCCCACGGTGTTTTCAAACACCAGGAAGGTCTCGAGGATGGCGTGAGGCTCGCGTTCGTAGAGGTCGTCGCTGGTCACTTCCAGCATGCCGGCCTTGTCGGCGAAACGTTCGTTGATGGGGCGCGGCTCGTGGGTGCTGGGGTTCAGCCGCTCCTCGATGTTCAGCAGCAGGATCTGGTTGAGCTGGGCCACCGCCTTGGCCGACCAGTAGTAGCGCTTCATCAGCGCCTCGCTCGAGCGGGCCACCAGCCGCCCGTTGTCCGCCGTCTGGGCCTGGTAGCCGAAGGACTCGGCCACCGCGGTCTGCAGGTCGAACACCAGCCGGTCCTCGCGCCGATGTGCGATGAGATGCAGCCGCGCGCGGATCAGGCTCAGCAGCGCTTCGTTGCGCTTGATCTGCCGGGCCTCGAAGGGCGTGGCCAGGCCCTTGCGGGCCAGTTCGTCCCAGCTCTTGCCGAATCCCGCGGCCCGGGCCACCCAGAGGATGCACTGGAGGTCGCGCAGCCCGCCAGGCGATTCCTTGCAGTTGGGCTCCAGCGCATAGGGTGTGTTCTCAAACTTGTGGTGGCGCTGGCGCAACTCCAGTGTCTTGGCGACGAAGAAGGCCTTGGGGTCCAGGCCCGCCTGGAAGCGTTTGTAGAAGCGCGTGAACAGCTTGCGCTCGCCGGTGATGAGCCGCGCCTCGAGCAACGAGGTCTGCACCGTGACGTCCTTGGCGGCCTCGGCCACGCAGTCGGACACCGTGCGCACGCTGGACCCAATTTCCAGTCCCGTGTCCCAGCAACTGCCAATGAAGCCCTCGATTCGCTGCGTCAGGCCGGCATCCGCATCGGGCGAGGTGCCATCCGGCATCAGCAGCAGCACGTCGACATCGGAATGGGGAAACAGCTCGCCCCGGCCAAAACCGCCCACCGCCACCAGCGCCAGTGCAGGGTCGAACCCCGCATCCGTCCAGAGCGTGCGCAAGGTGTCGTCGGTCAGCTTGGCCAGCCGCTGCAACAGCTGGCGGATGCCGCGCGTGGAGGCGCCGCCGGACTGCACGCTCTGCAGCAGCACCGACTTCTTGAGGCGGTATTCCTCGCGCAGCGCGGCGACGTCGCTCACTTCACGAAGGCCGGCGTGGGAGGGCTGCCCGCCGACAGGGTCAGGACTTCATAGCCGGTCTCGGTCACCAGCACGGTGTGTTCCCACTGCGCGGACAGCGAATGGTCCTTGGTGACGATGGTCCAGCCGTCACCCATTTCCTTGATGTCGCGGCGGCCCGCGTTGATCATGGGTTCGATGGTGAAGGTCATGCCGGGCTTGAGCTCCTCCAGCGTGCCGGGCCGCCCGTAGTGCAGCACCTGCGGCTCCTCATGGAACACCTTGCCGATGCCGTGGCCGCAGAACTCGCGCACCACGCTGTAGCCGTTGCTCTCCGCAAACTTCTGGATGGCCCAGCCGATGTCACCCAGCCGCGCACCGGGTTTGACCTGCATGATGCCGTGCCACATGGCGTCAAAGGTCACGGCGCACAGGCGCTTGGCGGCAATCGAGCCTTCGCCGATGATGTACATGCGGCTGTTGTCGCCAAACCAGCCCTCCTTGGTGATGACGGTGACATCAATGTTCATGATGTCGCCCTTCTTCAGAGGCTTGTCGTTGGGGATGCCGTGGCACACCACGTGGTTCAGCGAGGTGCACAGCGAGGCCGGGTAGGGCGGGTAGCCGGGAGGCTGGTAGCCCAGCGTGGCCGAGGTCGTGCCCTGCACGTTGACCATGTAGTCATTGGCCAGGCGGTCGATTTCACGGGTGGTGACGCCGGCCTTGACGTGCGGGGTGAGGTAGTCCAGCACCTCGGAAGCCAGGCGGCACGCTTCGCGCATGCCGGCGACGCCGTCAGCGTCCTTGTAGGTAATGCTCATGGAGCGGAATTATCCCATTCAGCGAATTCCCCCGCAGGTAGAATTCAGGGTTTCCACGGGGCTGCCCATTCAGCGCAGCGCCGGACCATCTCCAAGGCCACCACGTGACCCTGCACATCAGCCAGTTCGAGGGCGGCAATGCCCTCAGCGATTTCCGCGTCCAGCAACTCCTGCCGCGCCTGCAAGCCATCCACGACAAGATCACCGGCATCGCGGCCCGCTTTGTCCACCTGGTCGCCGCTGACGCTCCGCCGGCTGACGCTGACCACTCGCGGCTGGCCGCGCTGCTGACCTACGGCGACCCGTACGCAGGCCCGGGCGAAGGCCCGCTGCTCGTGGTCACACCGCGCCTGGGCACGGTGTCGCCCTGGGCCAGCAAGGCCACGGACATCGCCCACAACTGCGGACTCGCCCTGCGGCGGGTTGAGCGCATTACCGAATACCGGCTCTCGCTCAAGACGGGCCTGCTCGGCGGCCAGCCCGCGCTGACCGAAGCCCAGCGTGAGGCCGTGGCCGCGTTGCTTCATGACCGCATGACCGAGAGTGTCATGTACGACCGGGGCCAGGCCCAGAACCTGTTCACCGAACTCTCGCCCGCGCCAATGGAGCAGGTCGATGTGCTGGGCGGTGGCCGCGCCGCGCTGGAGGCCGCCAACACCCGATTCGGCTTGGCGCTGGCCGATGACGAGATGGACTACCTCGTCACGGCGTTCACCGGCCTGGCCCGCAATCCCACGGACGTGGAGCTCATGATGTTCGCGCAGGCCAACAGCGAGCACTGCCGGCACAAGATATTCAATGCCTCCTTCACCATCGATGGCGTGGCCCAGGACAGGAGCATGTTCGGCATGATCCGCCACACCCATCAGACCAGCCCCCAGCACATGGTGGTGGCGTATTCGGACAATGCCTCGGTGATGGAAGGCTCGGCCATCGAGCGTTTCATGGCGAAAAATGCCGCCAGCCCTGGCGCCTCGGCCACTCCTCGCTATGAAAAGCATAGCGAAATGGCTCATGTGCTGATGAAGGTGGAAACCCACAACCATCCCACGGCCATCAGCCCCTTCCCGGGCGCCAGCACCGGCGCGGGCGGCGAGATCCGCGACGAGGGCGCCACCGGCCGCGGCTCCCGCCCCAAGGCCGGCCTGACGGGCTTCACCGTGTCGCGCCTCTGGCCGCAGCAGGGTGGCGACGATTTCGGCAAGCCCGAGCACATCGCCAGCCCGCTGCAGATCATGACCGAGGGCCCGCTGGGTGGCGCCGCCTTCAACAATGAATTCGGGCGGCCCAATCTGCTGGGCTATTTCCGCGAGTACGAACAAACCGTGGCGAGCGACGTGGACAGCATCCGCCGCGGCTACCACAAGCCCATCATGATTGCCGGGGGCGTGGGGCAGATCGACGCCCGGCTCACCCGGAAAATTGAATTCCCCGCCGGATCGCTGCTGATCCAGCTGGGCGGGCCGGGCATGCGCATCGGCATGGGGGGCAGTGCGGCCAGTTCCATGGCCACGGGGGCCAATGCCGCCGAGCTGGACTTTGACTCGGTGCAGCGTGGCAACCCCGAGATCGAGCGCCGTGCCCAGGAAGTCATCAACCACTGCTGGGCGCAGGGCGAGGCCAACCCCATCCTGGCCATCCACGACGTGGGCGCCGGGGGCCTGAGCAACGCGTTTCCCGAACTCACCAACGACGCCGGCCGCGGAGCCCGCTTCGACCTGCGGGCCGTGCAGCTCGAGGAATCGGGCATGGCGCCCAAGGAAATCTGGAGCAATGAAAGCCAGGAACGCTATGTGCTGGCCATCGCCCCGGAGTCGCTGCCCATGTTCTCGGCATTCTGCGAGCGCGAGCGCTGCCCGTTTGCCGTGATCGGCACCGCCACCGAAGCCCGGCAGCTCGTCCTGCACGACCCGGCCGCGACGGCAGCTGACCAGGCGTTGCCAGTGGACATGCCGATGAACGTGCTGCTGGGCAAGCCGCCCAAGATGCACCGCGATGTCAAGACCGTGGCCCGGCAGGTGGCCCCCCTGAGCCTTGACGGGGTGGAACTGCAGAAAGCCGTGATCGACGTGCTGTCCCATCCGACGGTGGCCTCCAAGCGCTTCCTGATCACCATTGGCGACCGCACGGTGGGCGGCCTGAGCCATCGCGACCAGATGGTCGGCCCGTGGCAGGTGCCCGTGGCTGATTGCGCCGTGACGCTGGCTGACTACAGCGGCTTTGCCGGTGAAGCCATGAGCATGGGAGAGCGCACGCCGCTCGCCAGCGTCAATGCCCCGGCGTCGGGCCGGATGGCCGTGGCCGAGGCCATCACCAACCTGCTGGCGGCCCCCATCGAACTGCCTCGCGTCAAGCTGTCCGCGAACTGGATGGCCGCCTGCGGCGAGCCGGGCGAGGACGCCGCGCTGTATGAGACCGTGCGAGCCGTCGGCATGGAGCTGTGTCCGGCGCTCGGCGTGAGCATTCCCGTGGGCAAGGACAGCCTCTCGATGCGCACCCAGTGGAGCGAAGAGGCGGGGCCGAAAAAGGTGACCTCACCCGTGAGCCTGATCGTGAGCGCCTTTGCCACGCTGGCCGACGTGCGCGGCACCTTCACGCCACAACTGGACCGTGCGGAGCCTGACAGCACCCTGGTGCTGATTGACCTGGGCCGCGGCCGCCACCGCATGGGCGGCAGCATCCTGGCCCAGACGCTGGGGCAATCCGGCCCCGATGTGCCGGACCTCGAACAGCCGCAGGACCTGGTGAACCTGGTCCAGGCCGTCAACGCACTGCGCGCCCGGGGCCAGGTTCTGGCCTACCACGACCGCAGCGATGGCGGCCTGCTGGCCACGGTCTGCGAGATGGCTTTTGCCGGACAGGTGGGTGTGGCACTCAACATTGACATGCTGCTGGTGGAAGGCGATGGCATCTCCGACAGCCGCATGGACACGGGCGACGCCAAGAACTGGGCGGGCCAGGTCAGTGCGCGCCGCGAGGAACTGACTCTCCGGGCCCTGTTCAGCGAGGAGCTGGGCGTGGTGCTGCAGGTCCGCACCGCCGAGCGCGATGCCGTGATGCAGACGCTGCGCGAGCACGGCCTGAGCGCCTTCAGCCACTTCATCGGCAAGACCCGTCCCGCTTCATCCGGCATTGAGGCCGGCAAGGGCCAGATCCAGATCTGGCGGGACACCAAGGCCGTGTTCAGCGCCTCACTGGCTGACCTGCACCAGGTCTGGGACAGCGTGAGCTGGAAGATCTGCCAGTTGCGTGACAACCCGGCCTGCGCCGATGCCGAGCACGCGGCGGCCGGCGACCCGGCCGACCCCGGCCTGCATGTCCACCTGTCGTTTGATCCGGCCGAGAACCCCGCCGCACCGTTCCTGAACCTGGCCCGGCCCAAAGTGGCGATCCTGCGCGAGCAGGGCGTCAACTCGCATGTCGAGATGGCCTATACCTTTACCGAAGCCGGTTTCGACGCCTTCGACGTCCACATGACCGACCTGCAGACCGGCCGGGCCGATCTGAAGGACTTCAAGGGCGTCGTGGCCTGCGGCGGCTTCAGTTATGGCGACACCCTGGGCGCCGGCATTGGCTGGGCTCGCAGCATCACCTTCAATCCGGTGCTGGCTGACCAGTTCAAGGCCTTTTTTGCCCGCACCGACACCTTCGGCCTGGGTGTGTGCAACGGTTGCCAGATGTTTGCCGAGCTGGCCGACATCATTCCGGGCGCCGAGGACTGGCCCCGCTTCACCACCAACCGCAGCGAACGCTTTGAAGCCCGGCTGAGCCAGGTGGAGGTGCTGGCGTCGCCCAGCCTGTTCTTCCAGGGCATGGCGGGCAGCCGCCTGCCGATTGCGGTGGCACACGGTGAGGGTTATGCCAATTTCGCCTACCGCGGTGATCCGGCCCGGGCCATCGCCGCCATGCGCTATGTGGACCATCAGGGGGCACCCACCGAGACCTATCCACTGAACCCCAATGGCAGCCCCGGCGGCCTGACCGCCGTCACCACGGCTGACGGCCGCTTCACGGCGCTGATGCCCCATCCGGAGCGGGTGTTTCGCAACATCCAGATGAGCTGGACCGACGGTGACCGCAGCGATCTGAGCCCGTGGATGCGGATCTGGCGCAACGCGCGAAAATGGGTGGGCTAAATGGGCGGGATAAGGAGGCGGTGCGATGGATATCGAACTCACGTCCAAGAAGTACAAGAGTTTTCTTACGGCATTCCGTCAGGCCGACCGTGACAACGCGGCCACGCAGGCCGAGACTGAAGTGGTCTACACCGAGGGCCTCAATACCTACCGGTATTTTTTAGAGGCGCCCAACTTCAAGCTGATGGCGTACAACATCGGCGCCGGCCGGGTCAATCTGACCACCTACAACCACGTGAACAACATGGCGACGGTCGACAAGAGCGGATTGATTACGGCGCTTAAAGCGGGAGGTGGCACCGGGACCGTGATGACCCAGAACCTGAGCACCGTGGTGGCGCTGGTGTCGGAAGCCGCGCGCTCCAAGGTCGTGGAGCAGGCCATGATCAAGGCCATCATGGGGACCGCCATCAACCTGAACAACTACGAAATACTGTTCAAGGGCTACAACCAGCCGGCCAGGTATGGCGGCTATCTGAAACCCAACAGCGACTACTCCAGCTTCTGGAAGCCACTGGAAAAAGAGGACTACCGCCGGTTCTACACATCAAGCATTTACACAGGCGAATCGGACGTGATGTGTACGAAACTTGACGCCCTGTAGCGGGGGCACCCGCTTCGCCGGGCTTCCCCATCCGGGCCAACAGGTCTACGATGTGCCACAGGAGGTCGTGGCCCATGAAGACACTGCCGGCTTGCTGGATGCGTATGACGCTGGCGTGCATCGCCAGCCTGGCCTCGGCAGGCGCGGCCGCCGCGGACCGCTGGGCCCAACTGGCCTATGAGCCGGTGGCGCTGGCCTGGTCCGCAGGCGAAGTCGAGCGCGCCACGGCGGGCAACTTTGACGACATCGTGCGGCGTGCCAAGGGTCAGGGCCAGTACGGCTGCGAAACCAGTTGCGAAAGGGTGCGCCGCGTGTTCGAGCGGCTGGTGCCGCTGGCTCGCGCCCAGACCCCGCGGGCCCGGCACCTGCCGTGGACATTGACCGTGGTGCGTACCCCCGGGGTGGAAGCCCTGGCCCTGCCCGGCGGGCAGGTGGTGATTTCAGAGGCCTTCATTCATGAACACAAGATGCCCGACACCCAACTGGCTTTTGTGCTGGCGCATGAGATGGCCCACAGCATTCTTGAACACGAACGCCAGACGCTGCACTTTGCGCGCATGCTGCTGCGCCAGGACGTACCGCGCAGCGTGGCCGACATGTACGTGGAGATGGGCTACAACTTCGCGTTGCTGTCCTCGCTCGAGCCCGTGATGCAGCAAGGCGAATTCGAGGCTGACGAGTTGGGGCTTCTGTTGGCCAGTGCAGCGGGCTATGCGCCCCGCGACCAGATCGGCTTCATGGCCCGGCAGGCCGTTATGGACAAGACACCCCGGGCGCTCGTGCACACGCATCCGCCGGCGCGGGAGCGCCTGGCCCAGTTGCGCGCGCGCCTGCCGCTGGCGCAGCGGCTGTACGCCGCGCACAAGGCTCAGCGGCGGTGAATTCCACACAGGAATAACGCTCGGCTTTGGCTCGCGGCACTCCTAGAATGAGCGGCGCTGCCAGCGCGTGCCTGGCATTGAAGGGGCTCCATGTCAGATGCACTTCCCGCCGACGTTGTTCAGGCCATTGCCATTTCCAACGCCCAGTCGATCGGCGAACAGCCGGCCATCCTGGCCAACATGGCGCTGGCCAACCAGGTCCTGAACAACAACCTGCAGCAGCAAATGCTCATCTCGCAGCAACAGGCGATGAACCAGCTGGCCATGGCGACCCTGGCCAAGGCGGTCAGCATGATCCTTTCCGTGGACAGCGGGCCGGGCGCTCCGGCCGGCAACGTCAAGCTGGCGCTTGAACTGGTGGCGTCCATGAAGCAGCAGTTTGTCGACATGCAGGCCACCATGCAGCAAGCCGCCCAGGCCAACCTTGAAATGACCGCCAAGGCTGCTGAGCAGCTGAAGGCAGCGCAAGTCCAGAACTGACCCCCACGCACCGTCCAACCGGCAAAGGAGATTCGCCATGCCCGACAGCACCGCCACCGACAGTCCCAACCCCATCGCCCAGCAGCCGGTGATGCTCTCCAACCTGGCCTTTTCCAACCTGGTGGCCAACACCAACCTGGCCCAGCAGAACGCCATTGCCAACCAGCAGGCCATGAACGAGCTGGGGATCTCCATCGTGGCCAAGAGCGTGACGGTTCTGTCGCAGCTCAGCCCTCTTGAAGCGCGGTCGGCGGTTGACGTTCTCACCAACAACGAGCAGGCGCAGACCCTGGCAGACCTCAAGGCCACCCTCCAGGCGTTCACCGACAAGGTCAATCAGCCCAGCTGAGCGCCGCAGCGTTCATTCCACCCACTTCGGGAAATACCCCAATGCGTCCTGCACCGAGGCATCGTGCGCGGGCACGATCACCAGGGCCGGATCCCGGACCATGGCGGCGCGAATGAGATCGATCATCTGCTGGGTGCGGGCGGCGTCGTCGTCCACGATCAGACGCGCAGGCCAGAACTTGGGGCTTGCGTCCTTCAGTGCGGCCACGCTCCAGACCGTGTCCCCCACAAAGAAGTAGCGCCGCCCCGAGTTCAGGCGAAGGAACAGGCCCACGGAGCCTGGCGTGTGGCCGCGCATCGGCACCCACACCACGCTGCCGTCACCGTACTGGTCCAGGCTGGCGTCAAACCCTTCGTAGGGCACGGGCTGGAAGGTCAGCGTGCGCCACTGGATGGAGGGTGACCCGACCTGGGATGGCCAGGCGCCACCGGGAGTGCCCTGCGATATCTGCGAATGAATCCGCTCCGGGGCGGACACCCACACGGCGGCTTGCGGGAAATCTCCGAGCCCGCTGGCATGGTCCCAGTGGTCGTGGGTGAGGTAGATGTCGGTCACGGCGGGCAGGCCGGCGCGGGCCAGCTGGTCACGCGCCGGCAGGACGGGGTCCTCGTACTTGAAGAAGGGGCGCATCCACAGAGGCATGTCCTGCGCGTACTGTTCGGCGACGCGGCTGCCCAACCCGCTGTCGAGCAGGAAGCTGTGCTCCCCATGCTGGACGAGAAACGCCGAGAAATTGCTGGTGGCCTCGTGGCCAAAGCGGCCGCCGGAGAACAGCAGGCCCTCCCGGACGGGAAGGGCGGCTGTCTTGATCACGGAGAAGCGGACAGTGGCGGGCGCGGCAGGTGCTGCGTGGGCGAACAGGGGACCGAGGATGAGAAAGAGAAAGGCTGCCTGAAGCGGACGGACAAGGCGTTGAAGCATGGTGTTCCCGGTGAGAAGAGATGGAGGACGGCAATCTAAACCTTGGTCCATACTCCAGGGTCAAGCACTTTTTGGCGCAAGCCACCGCCCCCAATGAAGATCAGCGAACTGGCCGAGGCCACGGGAGTGACCGTGGACACCCTGCGTTACTACGAAAAGCAGGGCCTGCTCGACCCGCCGCAGCGGCGCGACAACGGCTACCGCACCTACTCGTCGAGCGACCTGCAGCGCGTTCGCTTTGTGCGGGGCGCTCAGATGCTGGGTTTCTCGCTGGCGCAGATCCGCGAAGTCATCCCCGACCTGGTGCAGGGCCGCATGGGCCGCAGCGGGATCGAGCAGCGCCTCCAAGCCAAGATCGCCGAGATCGACGCGCGCTTTGAGGAGTTGCGCCGCTTGCGCCAGGAGGTGGTGGATACGCTGGCATCGTTGAGTTGCAGCGATGAGGCCCCTGTGACCGTGGCTCAGTCGATACGCCGACGCGCCTAAACTCGGCGCATGCGCAGTTCAATCCGCTTCGACGCCATCGATGCCCTGCGTGGTGCCGCCATCGTCTGGATGACGGTTTTCCACTTCTGCTTTGACCTGAACCATCTGGGCTGGATCCGGCAGAACTTCTACAGTGACCCCTTGTGGACCTGGCAGCGCACCTGCATCGTGAGCCTGTTCCTGTTCTGCGCAGGACTTGGGCAGGCCGTGGCGGTGGCGCAGGGGCAGAGCTGGTCGCGGTTCTGGAAGCGGTGGGCGCAGGTGTCCGGGTGCGCGGTGCTGGTCACGGCGGGGTCGTACCTGATGTTTCCACGGAGCTTCATTTACTTCGGGGTGCTGCACGGCATCGCGGTAATGCTCATTGTGGTGCGGCTCACGGCGGGCTGGGGGCGCTGGCTGTGGCCGGCGGGCGCCCTGGCGATTGCTCTGAAATTTGTAGCGGAGTATGTCCACTCCATGTGGGCTGGCGCCAGTTTTCTCAATGAAAGAGCCTTCAACTGGCTGGGCCTGATCGGACACAAGCCGATCACCGAGGACTACGTGCCGCTACTACCCTGGCTGGGCGTCATGTGGTGGGGCATGGCGGCCGGGCAGTGGCTGCTGTCCGATGCGGGTCGCCGGGCGTGGCTGTCTACAACGATGTCGCGTGGCACGGCGCCCCTGTCCTGGCTGGGCCGCTGGAGCCTGAGCTGGTACATGCTGCACCAGCCGGTGATGATCGGCGCGCTGATGGCGTTGAAAGCCGCTGGCGCATGAAAAAAGCGGCCCTGAGGGCCGCTTTCGCTTGGGGCTTGCAATCGAGAAGGCTGGGGGTCACTCGACCTTGGCCTTGGCGCGCAGATCTTCCTGGAACTTGCCCAGCTTCTGCTGCTCGAGCTGCTTGGCGATCTGCGGCTTGACGTCCTCGAACTTGGGCAGTTGTGCCTGGCGCACGTCGTCCAGGCGGATCACGTGGTAGCCAAACTGGCTCTTGACCGGCACGTCGGTGATCTGGCCCTTGTTCAGCTTGATCATGGCGGCCGAGAACTCGGGCACATAGCTGGAGGCGTTGGCCCAGTCCAGATCGCCACCATTCGCTCCGGATCCCGGGTCCTTGGACTGCTTCTTGGCGATGTCCTCGAATTTGCCGCCCTTCTTAAGGCTGGCGATGATGGCCTTGGCCTCTTCTTCCTTCTCCACGAGGATGTGGCGGGCGCGGTATTCCTTGCCACCGTTGGCTGCCGCGAACTTGTCGTACTCGGCTTTCGCTTCCTCGTCGGTGACGGGGTTGTTCTTCTGGTAGTCGGCGAACAGCTCGCGGATCAGGATGGTCTGGCGGGCCAGTTCCATCTGGTTCTTGAAATCATCGCTGGTGTCCAGGCCGCGCTTCTGGGCTTCCTGCATGAAGATCTCGCGGGCGACGATTTCGTCCTTGAGCTGGTTCTGCATCTCCGGCGTCACGGGCCGGCCCGACTTGGCAATCTGCTGCATGAGCGCGTCGGCACGCGACTTCGGCACGGGCTTGCCGTTGACGATGGCAAGGTTCTGGGCAACAGCGGGCAGGGCAAAGGCGCCCGCCAGGGCAGCCGCCGCAATGGCGGTCAAGTAACGGTTCTTCATGAGGGGTTTCCTGGGAGGTTCAGAGTATTTCAATCGCGAGGGCATGGACACCCCGGTCAATGAAAACTTGCAGCGCATCATACACAAGGCGATGGCGCGCCAATCGAGCTTTTCCTGTAAACAAAGGTGAAGCGATCCGCACCCGGAAATGGGTGCCGGAACCGGTGCCGTCAGCGCCCACATGACCGGCATGGGCGGCGCTTTCGTCCAGCACTTCGAGCTGGCTGGGCGCTAGGAGTTCCGTGAGTTGCCGAACCATCTGGTCGGCAGTGACCCCTGTGGCCATCAGTCGCCGGCCTCGCCCGGCTGCTCGTCGGCCTTAATATACCGGCCGAGATAGACCGCCTGGCCCACGACGAACACGGCCATCAGCCCGAGTCCGCCAAACAGCTTGAAATTGACCCAGGTATTGGTGTCGAAGTTGAACGCGACCCAGAGGTTGAGAACCCCCATCAGGGCGAAGAAACCCGTCCAGCTCCAGTTCATGACTCTCCAGGCGGCATCCGGCAGCTCCATCTGCGCGCCCATGAGGGATTTCAGCAGGTTCTTGCGGAACAGCAACTGGCCGATCAACAGCGCACCGCCCATCAGCCAGTAAAGCACCGTGGGCTTCCATTTGATGAAGGTTTCGTTGTGCGCAATGATGGTCGCGCCGCCAAACAGGACGATCACCGCCAGGCTGACCCACTGCATGGGCTCCACCTTGCCCGTCTTGTAGCGCAACCAGCCGATCTGGGCGATGGTGGCCACGATGGCGACCCCCGTTGCCACGTAGATGTCCGCGAACTTGAACGCGACAAAAAACAGGATGATGGGGAAAAAGTCGAGCAGCAGCTTCATGCGGGGGTCAGTTGGAAGAGTCCACGGGGGTGAAGTCTAGCGAAGCCGAGTTCATGCAGTACCGCAGGCCCGTGGGGGCGGGCCCGTCTTCAAAGACATGGCCCAGGTGGGCGCCGCAGTCGGCGCAGTGCACCTCGGTGCGCTTCATCCACAGCATGCGATCGGTCTTGGTCTCCACCGCATCGGGCGTCAGCGGCTGGAAGTAGCTGGGCCAGCCGGTGCCGGAGTCGAATTTGGTGGCGGAGTCGAACAGCGGTTTGCCGCAGCAGATGCAGGCGTAGACGCCCTGGGCCTTGTTGTCGGCCCATTTGCCCGTGAAGGCCCGCTCCGTGGCCTCGTGGCGGGTGACATCAAAAGCCATGGGCTCGGCACCCTTCTGGGTCAGCAGGGCTTTCCATTCCGCATCGGATTTCTGGATCTTGGGGGGCATCGGGATTCCTTCAGGATGAACAGCTGATTTCGATGGTGGCGGCCCAGTCGGGCGGGAAACCGGCCAGCGACTCATGGTCCGGATGTTCGTCAAATGGGGCCTGCAGCAGCGTCAGCAAGGTTTGGACGCCAGAAAAGTCCTTTAGTTTCGCCTGACGGATGGCCTGCTCGCCCAGGTGGTTGCGCAGCACGTACTTGGGATTGATCTTGAGCATCAAATCGGCTGAGAGCCCTTGCCCACTGGTCATCTGTCGCTCCGAAAATTGTAGCATCCAGGCATCCAGAGCACCCCGGTCGGCAAACAGGTCGCGCACCGGTTCGGCCGATCCGCCCGCCACCTGCAGGCTCAGCCGGCGCCAGAAGATGCTGTAGTCCACCCGGCCCGCCGCCAGCAGCTTGAGGATGGCCTCGATCAGGTCCCGGTCCCCCTCGCGTGCATCGGCCAGGCCCAGCTTGGCCCGCATGCGCGCCTCGAAGGCGCGCGGGTAGTCGGTCTTGAATGGTTCGAGCGCCGCCAGCGCCAGCTCTTGGTCCTCGATGAGTGGCAACAGGGCTTGACCGAGGCAGAACAGGTTCCAATAGGCGATGTTCGGTTGCTTGTTGTAGGCGTAACGCCCCCCCGGGTCGCTGTGGTTGCAGATGTGCCCCGGATTGAAGCCATCAAGAAACTGGAACGGCCCATAGTCGACCGTGAGGCCCAGGATGCTCATGTTGTCGGTGTTCATGACCCCATGGCAGAAGCCGACCGCCTGCCACTGGGCCACCATGTCGGCCGTGCGGGTGGCCACCGCCTGCAGCAGGGCCGCGTAGGGGTTGCCCGCCAGATGCTCACTGCCGCGGCATTCGGGATAGTGATGGTCGATGACGAAGTCGGCCAGCGTGCGCAACGGGCCGATCTGGTCGCGCGAGGCAAAGTGCTCGAAATGGCCGAAGCGGATGAAGCTGGGCGCCACCCGGGTCACGACCGCGGCAGTCTCCACTTCCTCGCGCACTACTGGCGCGTCCGAACCCGTCACGCACAGGGCGCGGGATGTGGGAATGCCCAGGCCATGCATGGCTTCGCTGCACAGGAACTCGCGGATGCTGGACCGAAGAACGGCACGCCCGTCACCCATGCGCGAGTAGGGGGTGAGGCCGCTTCCCTTGAGCTGGATTTCCTGCGGGCCAAGAGCGGTCTGCGCCTCGCCGAGCAGGATCGCCCGGCCGTCGCCCAGCTGGCCGGCCCACACGCCAAACTGATGCCCGCTGTAGACGCTGGCCAGCGGCCGGCCTCCCGCCACGGGCAGGTTGCCCGTGAACGCCGCCAGGGCCTCCTGTGATTCGAGCCAGCTTTCCTCCAGTCCCAGCTCGCGGGCCAGGGCACGGTTGCGGCCGACCCAGTAAGGGGAGGGCAGGGGGGTGGGCTGCAGGAAGGTCGAAAAATCAGGTCCCAGCGCCGCGAAGCGGTTGGGCCAGTCCAGGCCCAGGTCAAGCGCGGTCGCGGGAGGATCCAGAAGTTCACTCATGTCCCGATTGTCGGCGCTCCGGGAGGAACGCGGGTCGAAAGGGTCAAGGCCGGGTCCCCGCCCGCTCGGCCAGGGCCGACTCATCCACAATGCCGATTCGCCCAAACTCCAGCGACACCAGACCCTCGGACTCGAATTGCTTGAGAACCCGGTTGACGGTCTGGCGGGACAGGCCCACCAGATTGGCCAGTTCCTCCTGGGACAGCCGGAGCTTGCGCAGCCCGGGCCAGAACAGGCGGCCCAGGTACAGGGCCACGCGCTGCTCGGGCGAGCGGATGCGCTCGGCTTCGATCATGGCCATGGCCTGGCCCAGGCGCAGGTTCAGGTGCGCGACCAGCAACTGGTTGAAGGCCAGGCTGGTGGCCCGCAACTCATCGAATTCGGCGCGCGGCAGGCACAGCAGCTCGCTGTCGCGCAGGGCCACGACGTCATAGCGCCGCGGTTCGTCCTTGAGCGCCGAGCCCTCGCCAAACCAGTCGCCCGCCTGGGCCCCCAGGAACACCGACAGCCGCCCTTGGGCTGACTGGCTCTGCAACGTCACCAGTCCCGATGTCACGGCGTACCAGCCCCGCACGGGATCGCCCGCGTGGAGCATCACCTCGCCCTTGCGGCCTGACCGCACGGACACGCGCGCAGCAATGCGCTCGCGAGCCTCCTGGGGCAACTGGGTGAACCAGGGTTGGCAGGCAAGGAACCGGGTGGGGTGGGGCGTCTGATCCACGAGCATGGGGCGCATTGTCGGTCAGGCTCGGCCTGTCGATTGGCCTTGCAAAGTCATCGATCTGGCCGGTTCGGATACCTGTCCGTGATTTCTCCAACCGTACATTTTTTTGGCGGCTTGCCGCAAGAAGAACCTCGAACGATCTGGAGACAACATGGACATTCATCAACTGCGCCGTTTCGCCACGGCGCTGCTCACTTTCCTCGCGCTGTTCTCGAGCCTGCCAGCTGCGGCCGGGCAATGGACCTTTGACCTGTACGCCAACATCTGGGGGGCACGGGAGTATCAGACCTGGGTGCCCACGGGCTACAGGGCCGGCACCGCCTTGCCCATGGTCCTGGTGCTTCATGGCTGCCTGTCCGAACCGAACAGCATGGCGCTGGTGAGCCGTTTCAACGAGCTCGCCGACCGGGAAAACTTCATCGTGGTCTACCCTCGGCAGAATGTGACGGCCAACCCGTCGCGCTGCTGGAACTTCATGCTGCCGATCAACCAGGGGCGGGACATCGGCGAGCCATCCCTCCTCGCCGGCATCGTCAACCGCGTGAAAAGCCGGTATTCCGTCGACGCCGCGAGGGTGTATGTCACCGGCATTTCGGCCGGAGGCGCCATGACCTCCACCATGGCCGCCTGCTACTCGGACGTGTTCGCCGCCGCCGCAGTGCATTCGGGCGGCATGTTCAAGGCCGGCGTGGGCCTCGTCACCGCCGCGCAGACGCTGCTTCTGGGCAGCCCCTATGACCCGGATGTCCGTGGCCGTGAGGCATGGCAGTGCGCAGGCTCGGCGCGCCGGCTCATGCCCATGCTGGTGTTCCATGGCACCTCGGACATCGTGGTGAATCCCGTCAATGGCGACCAAACGGTGCAGCAGTTCGTGCAGACCAACGACCTGGGCGATGACGCGCTGGACAACGACAGCGCGCGCTATCTCGCCAGCAGCATCTCGCGCCATACCACGCCCGTGCCCGGCGGCAAAAGCTACACCGTGGCCACCTTTCGCAACGCCGCCGGGGTGGTTGTGGCACAAAAATACACGGTGGAGGGCATGAATCACGCCTGGAGTGGCGGGCCGCCTCTGCTGCCCTTCAGCGACGAGTGGGGGCCGGACGCCACCGGGATCAGCTGGGCGTTCTTCAGCAACTACAGGCGATGACCATGAAGATGCTTCTGACTTTGGGCGTAACCCTGGCCGTGTGCGCGCTGTTGGGCTGGTTCCAGGCCGGCCGCCGCCCGGCGCCCGCTGCGGCAGCGCCAATCCCCCCAACGGCAGCTCCCGCGGCTTGGCATCCCGCGCTCCCGGAGACAGCCACCAGCCCACGCGCGGGGGGTGCCCATGGTCCGGCGCGGGCCTGGCTGCCTCCACGTCCCAGTGGGGTCGAACGCAACACGGTTTTCCGGACGGATTCCCAAGGCCATCTCATCGTCGACGAGGCCGTGGCGCAGCGGTTGGCCCAACTGGTGGCCAGCCTGCCTACCCAGCACAGCCTGTCGGAACTGGAGCGCATCGAGGGCACGGTGGCCGAGGGTCTGGCCGAGCCGCAATCTTCCGAGGCGCTTCGGCTGCTGCACCACTATCTCCTGTACAGCCGAGCCGAGACCTGGCTGCTGAACCGACCGGGCCGGGCGGAAGACCTCGCGACCGTCAAGGCCACGTTCGATCGCCTCGTCGCGCTGCGACGCGAGCACCTGGGTGCTGTCGTGGCCGACGCTTTTTTTGCGGCCGAGGAGGCACGGACCCGCACCAACCTGCAGAGGCTGAGCCAGGCCTCAGGCACTGCTGCATCGCCCGACACCGGTGCATCGCCTGCCAGCGTGGACGCGCGGCGCGATGAGCTTCATTGAACCGGCTGGGGACGCCGGCTCACCTCAAGGGCCCAGCATCTCGGGCGAGGTCTTGAGCTTCTGCCGGTACTGGCCGGGTGGGAGTCCAAACCATCGCCGGCTGGCGCGGAAGAAGTTGCTCTGATCGACAAAGCCCAGCAGGTCCGCCACCTGGACCAGGGAGTGGTGATCATCGGCAAGATATTTGCGCGCCAGTTCACGGCGGGCCTCGTCCAGCAATTGCTGGTAGGACGTGCTTTCCGCATGCAGGCGCCGCTGCAGCGTCCGGTCGGTCAGGGCCAGGCTGGCCGCGACTTCCTCGCGACGCGGCTCGCCAGCAGGTAGCCGCCGGACAATCTCCCTGGTCACGCGGTAACGGGTGCTTTCATTGCCCAGCCCGACCAAGCGCTCGTGAATGACTCTCTCGTGAAGGGCGAGCAGCGGCGCATTGCGCGACGGCATGGGCGCCGCCAGGTCATCGCCTCTCAACAGGATGCGCGTGGCCGGCTGGTCGAACCGCAGGTCGCAACCGAAAGCGGACTCATAGGGAGCAAGGTGCTCCGGCACTGGAAAAATGAAGTCAGCCCGCAACGCCGGGACGTCGCGGCGGGTCAGCCAGCGGCATAGCGTCAGAAGGGCAAGCAGGCCGTACTCCTGACGTTGCCGCGGCACCCTGCGCGTATTGCCCACGTGGCCCAGAACCAGCCAGCAGTGTTCGCGCTCGTGGACGAGGTTGAACGTGGCGGCATCCGAGATCAGTGCCAGGTAGCGCGCCAGGTTGTCCAGGGCCGCCTCGAGATGGGGGCAGGCCAGCATCGCATAGCCCACGACATCGAAGTTGACGTGACGTGCGGTCAGCTCCCGGCTCAGACCCAGCGTGGGATTGCCGGACCATGCCACCGCGATCTCCCACAGCTCAGAAACTTTTTCGGCTCCCAGTCGTGCATCCGGATCGTCCAGAAGCCGGATGTCGAGTTGAACCGCCCGAAAGAGCCGCGGCACATCGAGGCCCTGCGACGCAAACATCTCGGCCACGCCCTTGACCCAGGTGGAAGAACTGGTGCGCTCCATTTCAGAAATGGTGGTGTGAAGTCATTGGATTGGCCGTGTTCCGATACCGGGGAATTGCAGCGTGCTGCCTAGAATTTTTTCCATCGAATCGCACACACGATCCGACGTGGATTCCAAATGAATTCGTGAGTTCACGCAAGCTGATATTTACCCGTAACAGGAGACAAACCATGCATCCCAAGAACAGGTTGTGGGCCACGGCGGCCCTGTGCGCCAGCACGTTGCTCAGTGCCTGCGGAGGCTCGGACGGGCCCGAGTTCCGGACCACCGCTTACGGCAAAGTGCAGGGGATCAACGATGCTGCAGGCACAGGAACCTATGCCTGGAAAGGACTGCCGTTCGCCAAGCCACCGGTCGGTGCGTTGCGATGGAAAGCGCCCGTGGAGCCCGATGCCTGGGAGGGTACGCGCGCGGCACGCACCTTTGGCAATGCCTGCCTGCAGAACGGCCGCATCTACGGACCGGGTGCCAACAACACCTACGATGCGAGCATCGCCACCACCCTCAACACCCCCGTGGGGGCCGAGGACTGCCTGACGCTCAACATATGGCGTCCCGCCGGAGATGCACGGGACCTTCCTGTCATCGTGTTCGTGTACGGCGGCAGCAATGTCTCTGGCTACACGGCGGATCCCGTCTATGACGGTGCAGCCCTGGCCAAGGCCACCAACGCGGTGGTCGTGACTACCAATTACCGGCTGGGCATGCTGGGATTCATGAACCTTCCACAACTGAAGTCCGGTGACGGCTCGCCAGGCGATTCAGGCAACTTCGCGCTGCTCGACATCATCCAGGCGCTCAAGTTCGTCAAGGGAAACATTGCCGGGTTCGGCGGGGACCCCGGCAATGTGACGCTCATGGGGCAATCAGCTGGCGCGATCAATACCTGGGCGCTGATGACCACCCCCCTGAGTGCCGGCCTGTTCCAGAAGGCGATCCCGCTCAGCGGCGGAATCTCCCTGGCCTCCAATCTGCCGGCTGGCAACCTGCCGGCACTGAACCCGGCGGCCGCCTATCTCGCTCAGGGCAACGCGTTGCTGGCTCGTCTGGTGATTGCCGATGGCCTGGCTTCTGACAGCGCATCGGCACAAGCCTGGATCGCGGGCCAGTCTTCGTCCCAGATTGCCGACTACCTGCGAGGCAAGGACGGCGCGACGATCCTGAAGACCGTGCTGGCCGCCGGCCTGACGAGTTCCGGGCCGATTCCCGACGGGGCCGTGTTGCCTGTTGATCCCATCGGCGCCATCGCCGCGGGCAATTACCACAAGGTCCCCGTACTCGCCGGCAACACGGCCGACGAGGGCAAGCTGTTCGCCCCGTTGCTCGCACTCTTCGGAGGGCCGGCGGGCTTCAAGATCGGCGACGCGGAGCGTTTCTCGATGATGGCGTCTTTCAATCCGGACGCGCCCACGAGGCTGAACGAGGGCGACATCCTCGACCCGGCCTATGTGCCATCCCAGGCCCCCGTGACGGGCTGGAACGCCAAGTCGGCGCTGATTGGGGCCGCGTTCATGACCCCCAACCGCGACAACGTGCTGAATACGCTGAAGGCGAAGCAATCGGATGTCTGGTACTACCAGTTTGACTGGGCTCAGGAACCTGCCCCCTGGAACGCCATCTATGGCGCGGCCCACGCGTTCGATCTGCCGTTCCTCTTTGGCAACTTTGGGCCGTCGGTCTTCTCGAACGCGGCCAACAGCGAAGCCAACAAGCCCGGCCGCACGGGCCTGTCGCAGATCATGATGAACAGCATCGGCGCATTCGCCCGCACCGGGAACCCCAACCACGCGGGTCTGGGCGTGACCTGGAAACCCTGGCCCTCCGCGGTGTCGTTTGATGCCAGCCTGACGCAGCCTCGCGTGACCGAGCGCTAGTCCACCGGAAACCGCCCCACGGGGGGCGGGCGGCGGGTCCGGGACGGATTTGTCGGCACGGCGACACGTGTTGCCATGGGGCTGTCGTCCGCGCAGACTCGCGCCCGTCCTTCAGATCACCTCAAGATGAAGCGATGGAGACAAGCATGAAAAACAAAATGATTCGGCAGATCGGCATGCTGGTGCTGGCCTGCAGTGGGTTCATGAGCGCGGCCGCGGAAACCGGCGTGACCGATCGCGAAATCGTCCTGGGCCAGTCGCTGGCCTTGACCGGCCCGTTGGCTGAACTTGCGCCCGACATTGTCAACGGGACACAGGCGTATTTCGATGCCGTGAATGCACGAGGCGGCATCGGGGGGCGCCACATCAGGATGGTGACCCGCGATGACGGCTATGTGGCCGCCAACACCGTCCGGGTCGTGGGCCAGATGATCGAGGAGGACAAGGTCTTTGCGCTCATGAACATGACCGGCACGTCCAATGTGGCAGCGGTTCTGCCGCTGCTGGAAAAGGAGAAGCCGCCCGTCCCGCTGGTTGCGCCCTTCACGGGGGCCGCGTTGATCCGCGAACCGGCCATCGCCCATGTCTTTAACATCCGCGCCAGCTACGCGGACGAAACGGAGAAGCTGGTCCAGCACCTGACAACCATCGGCGTAGGCCGGATCTCGGTGCTCTGGATCAACAACGGCTTTGGCAAGGACGGCTTTGAAGGCGTGCAGAAGGCCATGACCCGGCGAGGCCTCAAGGTCTATTCCAGCGCAACGATCGAGCCCAACGCGTCCGACACGGACAAAGCCGTCACGGCGCTGTATGACACACGCCCCGAGGTGATCATCATGATCACGACCGGTCGAGCCACCGTGGATTTCATCAAGGCCTACAACAAGGTGCGCAAGGGAATGCGCTTCTACACGCTCTCCGTCATGGGGACCCAGGCCACCTTGCGCGCGCTGGGCCCTGACGGTGTGGGTGTCGTGGTGACCTCGGTCGTGCCTTTCCCCTGGAGCTACAGCAACCCCGCCGCGCGTGAGTACCGTGCAGCCATGCAGAAGTCTGGCTTTCAGAACCTTTCGTTTCTCGGCTTCGAGGCCTATCTCAATGCCCGCGTGGTGGCCGAGGGCCTGAGGCGCGCTGGCAGGGACCTCACCCGGGCACGCTTCATCGCAGCACTCGAGGAGATGAAGCGGGTGGACCTGGGCGGCTTTGAGGTCGGCTTCAGCAAGGAGTCCCACCAGGGTTCGCGCCACGTGGAGCTGGTGATCATCGGCCCGGGGCAGAAGTTCACCCGCTGAGGTTGTCACATGGGCGAAACCCTGCTTTTCAAAACACGTGGCCACCGACTACGATAAGGATCCGAAACACATGCCTCAAGGAGTAGTACCCATGCTGGGTTTGATGCAAAGCCAACCGCTGCTGATTTCCTCTCTGATCGATTTCGCCGAGCGTCATCATGGTGATGCCGAAGTCGTATCCCGGCGCGTGGAGGGCGACCTGCATCGCTACACCTATCGTGACGTGGCGGCCCGATCCCGCCAGGTGGCCAATGCGCTGGACGCCCTGAAACTCGGCTTCAGCGACCGCGTGGCCACACTGGCCTGGAACGGTTACCGGCACCTGGAGCTTTACTTTGGCGTGAGCGGCTCCGGCCGGGTGCTGCACACGGTCAATCCGCGCCTGCACCCCGACCAGATTGCCTGGATTGCCAACCATGCAGAAGACCAGGTCATGTGCTTTGACCTGACCTTTCTCCCCATCATCCAGGCGGTACACGCCAAATGCACCACCATCAAGCACTGGATCGCGATGTGCGACGCGGACCGTCTTCCGGCGGACAGCGGAATCCCCAAGCTGACGAGCTATGAGACCTGGGTAGGGGCCCAACCCGACACGTATGCCTGGCCCAGTTTTGACGAGAACTCGGCGTCCAGCATGTGCTACACCAGTGGCACGACGGGCAACCCGAAGGCGGCGTTGTACAGCCATCGATCGACCATCCTGCATGCCTACGCCGCGGCCCTGCCGGATGTGATGTGCCTGAGTGCCCGCGACTCCATCCTGCCCGTGGTTCCGATGTTCCATGTGAATGCCTGGGGCATTCCCTACTCAGCCGCCCTGACGGGGGCCAAGCTGGTTTTCCCGGGGCCGGCCCTGGACGGGAAATCGGTGTACGAGCTCATCGAGGCCGAAAAGGTGAGCTATGCCGCGGGTGTGCCCACGGTCTGGCAGATGCTGCTGGGTCACATGAAGCCGGACAACCTGCGCTTCACCACGCTGAAGCGTACGGTCATCGGGGGCTCGGCGTGCCCGCCCGCCATGATCACCGCCTTCAATGACGACTACGGCGTCGAAGTCCTGCATGCCTGGGGCATGACCGAGATGAGTCCTCTGGGCACCCTGTGCACGCTCAAGAACAAGCACCTTGAAATGACGGCCGACGAGAAGATGAAGATCCGCCTGAAGCAGGGGCGGGCCATCTACGGCGTGGACATGAAGATCGTCGGCGATGACGGCCAGGAGCTGCCATGGGACGGCAAGGCCTTTGGCGACCTGTATGTCAGGGGGCCGTGGATCGTGCGCGAGTATTTCAAGGGCGAGGGCGGAGACCCGCTGGTGGATGGCTGGTTCCCCACGGGGGACGTGGCCACCATCGACGCCGATGGCTATATGCAGATCACCGATCGCAGCAAAGACGTCATCAAGTCCGGCGGTGAATGGATCAGCTCCATTGACATCGAAAACATCGCGGTGGCGCACCCGGCCGTGGCCATGGCCGCCTGCATCGGCGTGCCGCACCCAAAGTGGGACGAACGTCCGATCGTGGCCATTGTCAGGAAGCCGGGCATGGACGTGACGCGCGAGGAACTCCTAGCGTTCTATCAGGGCAAGACCGTTGCCAAGTGGCAGGTGCCCGACGACATCGTCTTCGTCGACGCCATTCCGCTGGGCGCCACGGGCAAGATTCTCAAGACGCGGCTGCGCGAAATACTGAAGGATTACAAGCTGCCGGCCGCATGACCCTCTCGTGCCCGTGTGCCTTTGTGGTGCATGCCACCCGATTTTCCCGCACTGCAGAATGCGGGAACACGGGTGCGCAACCCGCTGTCACATGGGCGATAGAAAAGCCCCTGCTTAGGGGCAATCCCTGAGCGCTGCACTGCACAAAAACTTGTACTCTGCGCGCTGTCAGTCAACCAAGGAGACACCCAATGAAATTTGCACTCAAAACCGTCGTCGCATCCGCCATCATGGTGGTTGCTGGCGTGTCCTACGCCCAGAAGGGCGAGACCGTGAAGATCGCCTTCATGGACCCGCTGTCGGGCCCGTTCGCCAACGTGGGGCAGAACCAGCTCAAGAGCTGGCAATTCGTGGCGGACCACTTCTCGGGCGCCAAGAACCCGGCGGGTGTGAAATTCGAAGTGGTGGGCTTTGACAACAAGGGCTCCCCCCAGGAAAGCCTGAACACGCTGAAAGCGGCGATCGACCAGGGCTTCCGTTACGTGACCCAGGGCAACGGCTCGGGCGCCGCGGCAGCCATTCTCGACGCCGTCGAGAAGCACAATTCGCGCAATCCGGGCAAGGAAGTGGTCTACCTGAACTACGCGGCCGTCGATCCTGCGCTGACCAACGAGAAGTGCGACTACTGGCATTTCCGCCTCGATGCGGACACCACCATGAAGATGGAGGCACTGACCTCCTTCATGAAGGATCAGCCCAAGGTCAAGAAGGTCTACATCATCGGCCAGAACTACTCGCACGGCCACCAGGTCGCCAAGTATTTCAAGGAAGGCATCGCGCGCAAGCGTCCCGACGTGCAGATCGTCGGGGAAGACCTGCATCCCATCGGTCAGGTCAAGGACTTCTCGCCCTACGTGGCCAAGATCAAGCAATCCGGTGCTGACGCGATCGTGACCGGCAACTGGGGCCAGGATCTGACCCTGCTGGTGAAGGCGCTGGGCGACGCCGGCCTGAAGATTCCGATGTACACCTACTACGCCGGTGTGACTGGCACGCCAACGGCCCTTGCGGCCGCCGGCGCGAACGAGGTCTACGTGATTGCCTATGGTCACGCCAACCACGGCGGCGAACTGGGCCAGATGGCCGCCGAGTACAAGAAGAAGTTCAACGACGACTACTACACGTTCGCCACCTATAACGGCATCAATCTGCTGGGTGCTGCCATGGCCAAGGCCCATTCCACCAACCCGGTGGCCGTGGCCAAGGCAATGGAAGGCCTGACGGTCAAGAGCTTCGCGGGTGATGTGACCATGCGCGCCTCTGACCACCAGCTGCAGCAGTCCATGTTCGTGACCAAGTGGCAAAAGGCCGACAAGAAGTACCCCTACAGCGTGGAGAACACGGGCTACACCTTCGCTCCCATCAAGCAGATGGAGCCCTACGTGGCCAGCACGCCGACCAGCTGCCAGATGAAGCGCCCCGGCTGAGCCGGTCGGAGTTCCTGACGCCGGAGGACAAGCCGGGATAGCGCACGCCATCCCGGCTTTTTTGTTGCCGTCCCGGCCCGGCACCCTCATCAACCACGCGGGTACAGCATGGAGTTTTTCACCATTTCGTTATTGAACGGGCTCAGCTACGGGCTGCTGCTGTTCATGCTGAGTTCGGGCCTCACGCTGATTTTCAGCATGATGGGCGTGCTCAATTTCGCGCATGCGAGCTTCTACATGCTCGGTGCCTACTTTGCGTACAGCACGACCGAGCTGGTCGGGTACTGGCCCGCCCTGTTGGTCGCGCCACTGCTGGTGGGGGTGCTGGGTGCGGCGTTCGAGAAATACTGCCTGCGCCGCGTGCACAAATTTGGCCACGTGCCCGAGCTGCTGATCACGTTCGGACTGAGCTTCATCATTCTGGAGATGGTCCAGCTGGTCTGGGGCACCAGCTCCGTCGACTACCGCGTTCCGGCCTTGCTCGATGGACCGCTGTTCACGCTGTACGGCACGCAGTTCCCGATCTATCGTGGATTCATGATGCTGGTGGCCCTGCTGATGCTCGTCGCCATCTGGTTGCTGCTGACGCGCACGCGCATTGGTTTGGTCATCCAGGCCGCGCTGACCCATCCTGAGGCGGTTGAATCCCTGGGACACAACGTCCCACGCGTGTTCATGCTCGTATTTGGCGGCGGTGCGGCGCTCGCGGGCCTGGCCGGGGTGATTGGCGGCAACGCCTTCGTCACCGAGCCCGGCATGGCCGCGACCGTGGGGTCGGTTATCTTCGTGGTGGTGGTGGTCGGAGGCATGGGTTCCCTGTCCGGGGCCTTTGTGGCCTCGCTGCTGATCGGGGTGATCCAGACCTTTGCGGTCGGTATAGACAGTTCGCTGCTCGGCGCGGCGAAAAGCCTGGGTGTGGCCATCACGCCGCAGACCTTTGGCTACGCGCTCTGGAAGCTCAAGATCAGCCAGATCGCACCGATCCTGCCTTACATGTTCCTGGTGCTGATCCTCATCTTCCGGCCCAAGGGCCTGCTCGGCACGCGGGAGGGTTGACCATGCCAAAACAGTATTACCAATTCAAGCCTTTCAACATCGGCCGCTGGATCATCTGGAGCCTGTTCGCGGCGGTGCTGCTGGTGGCGCCGCTGCTGTTCACCAGCAGCCTGTCCCATACCATGCTGAGCCAGATGGGCATCGCCATCATTGTCTGCCTGTCCTACAACATGCTGCTGGGGCAGGGCGGGATGCTGAGCTTCGGCCATGCGGTGTATTCGGGCCTGGGATCCTTCCTGGCCATCCACACGCTGAACCTGGTGAGCAAAGGCACCTTGCCGCTGCCCGTCAGCCTGATCCCCATCGCTGGGGGTGTTTCCGCGGCATTCTTTGCCGTCATATTCGGCTGGGTCACGACCAAGAAGGCGGCCACACCGTTCGCCATGATCACACTGGGGATCGGTGAACTGGTCTGGGCCATGGCACTGATGTTTCCGGAGTTCTTCGGTGGCGAAGGCGGCATCTCGGGCAACCGGGTCACCGGCGCCAAGGCGGGCGGCATCGCCAACGCGCTGGGGATCACGTTCGGCCCCCAGATCCAGCTGTACTACCTGATCGCGATCTACACCTTCATCTGCACGGCGCTCATGTACGCGTTCACCCGCACCCCGCTGGGCCGGATGCTCAATGCCGTGCGGGACAACCCCGAACGCGTCGAGTTCGTGGGCTATGACACCCAGAAGGTGCGCTACTTTGCGTTCATCATCGCGGCCTTTTTTGCCGGCGTGTCGGGTGGCCTGGCCGCGCTGAATTTCGAGATCGTCACCTCGGAGGTGGTCGGTGGCCCGCGTTCGGGCGCCTACCTGCTGTTCACCTTCCTCGGCGGTGCAACCTTCTTCTTCGGCCCCATCATCGGGGGCATCCTGATGGTGCTGGCGTTCGTGTTGCTGTCGGAATTCACCAAGGCCTGGCTGTTGTACCTGGGCTTGATCTTCCTGTTCATGGTGATGTACGCGCCGGGCGGTGTGGCGAGCCTGATCATGATGAACCTGCGCGTGGCGTCGTTCGGCAAGCTGAAGCAGCTATGGGTCAGTTACCTGGCACTGGCGGTCACCGCGCTGGTGGCGTTGCTCGGCGCAGCCACGATGATCGAGATGGTGTACCACCTGCAGCTCAACCAGGCTCTGGGGCCCAACCTGAAATTCCTCGGAGCCACCCTGAACGCCAAGGGGCTGAGCAGCTGGTTTGGCGCCGGTTTCGTCATGCTCACCGGATTGTTCCTGTTTGAAGTCACGCGACGCAGGTTCCTCGTGGAGTGGGGCGAAATCCAGGCCTATATCGAAAAAGAAATCAAGCGCCGGGAGGCCCTCTGATGAGTTACGCAATTGAACTGAAGGCCCTGCGCAAGAGCTTCGGCAGGACGGAGATCATCCGTGGGGTGGATCTGGCGGTCAAATCCGGTGAGCGTGTGGCCATCATCGGCCCGAACGGGGCGGGCAAATCCACTCTGTTCAACCTGATCAGCGGCCGCTTCGAACCTACCAGCGGCGAGGTGTTGCTCAACGGTCAGCGGATCAACGGCCTGCGTCCGTTCCAGATCAATCGGCTGGGCCTGTCGCGCAGTTTCCAGATCACCAATATCTTTCCCAAGCTCAGCGTGTTCGAGAACCTGCGCTGCGGCGTGCTCTGGAGCCTGGGCTACAAGTACACCTTCCTCAAGTTCCTCGCGGACCTGGATGACGCCAACGAGCGCGCGCAACAGCTCATGGAGATGATCAAGCTGGACCGCAAGCGCGACGTACTGGCCACGAACCTGACCTACGCTGAGCAGCGCGCCCTGGAGATCGGCATCACCATCGCAGGCGGGGCCAACGTCATCCTGCTGGACGAGCCGACCGCTGGCATGAGCAAATCCGAAACGGCCCGCTTCATCGATCTGATCAAGGAAGTCACCGTGGGCAAGACGCTGCTGACCGTCGAACATGACATGGGCGTGGTCTTCGGGCTGGCCGACAAGATCGCCGTGGTCGTCTATGGCGAGGTCCTGGCCTTCGATACCCCTGATGCGGTGCGGGCCAACCAGAGCGTGCAGGAAGCCTACCTTGGCTCGCATGTGGCGGACGAACAGGCGCAGGGAGCCCACTGATGCTGAAGATTGACAACCTCCACGCCTTCTACGGCAAGAGCCACGTGTTGCACGGCGTCAGTTTTGGCGTCAACCCTGGTGAGATCGTGGCTCTGCTCGGCCGCAATGGCTCAGGCCGCTCCACAACCGCCAAGGCCATCATGGGCATGGTCGACTGCCAGGGGTCGCTCCTGTGGAAGGATCAGCAGATCATGGGCCGCAAGGCCTACGAGATTGCCCACCTGGGGCTGGGCTACGTGCCCGAGAACCGCGACATCTTTCCCAAGCTGACCGTCCACCAGAACCTGGTGCTGGGGCAAAAAGGCCGTGGCAAGGGCAGCCGCTGGTCGTTCGACGACATGTACGAGATGTTTCCGCGGCTGCGCGAGCGGCAGCACACCGAGGCCGGTGTGCTGTCGGGTGGCGAGCAGCAGATGCTCACGCTGTGCCGAACCCTCATGGGCGACCCGGACCTCATCATCATCGATGAGCCCACCGAGGGGCTTGCCCCCAAGATCGTTGAACTGGTGGGCGAATACCTGCTGAAGCTCAAGTCGCGTGGCATTTCGGTGCTGCTCATCGAGCAGAAACTCACCATCGCGCTCAAGGTTTCGGACCGGGCCCTGGTCATGGGCCACGGAAGCATCGTGTTTCAAGGCACACCTGACAGCCTGCGCGCCGACGCCTATATTCGCAAGGAGTGGCTCGAAGTCTGAGCCGGAGCGGGGGCTTTGTCCCACCTGTGACAAGGCCCCGTTGCAGCGCAGCATAATCGCCCTACAATAAAAAACGAACGATCGTTCTTTTCCACCCTACAAGGAACCCCCAGCATGACCGCTGAATACAAAGTTCACGGCGACGTTGCCGTGATCACCATGAACAACCCGCCGGTCAATGGCCTGGGTCACGCGACCCGCGTCGGCCTGACCGATGGCCTGTCCAAAGCCAACGCCGATGCGGCCGTCAAGGCCATCGTCATCACCGGAGCAGGCAAGGCTTTTTCCGGCGGTGCCGACATCAAGGAATTCGGCACGCCCAAGGCGCTGGCGGAACCCAACCTGCTGTCGGTCATCATCGCGGTGGAAAACTCGGCCAAGCCGGTGGTTGCCGCGATGCACTCGGTGGCCATGGGCGGTGGTCTGGAACTGGCGCTGGGTTGCCACTACCGCATTGCGGCGCCCGGTACCAGCGTGGCCCTGCCCGAGGTGAAGCTCGGCCTGATCCCTGGCGCAGGCGGCACGCAGCGACTGCCCCGCGTGGTGGGGGTTGAAGCCGCGCTCAACATGATCGTCAGCGGCGAACCTGTGAAGAGTGAAATGCTGGCCCAGCTCCCTGGCCAGAAATTGTTCGACAAGATGGCTGCGTCAGCCGAGTCCCTGGCCGAGGAAGCCCTGGCTTTTGCCCGTTCCGTGGCCGATGCCCGGCCGCTGCCGCTGGTGCGCGACATGAAGGTCAAGCACCCACTGGGCGACGCCTACTTCCAGTTTGCCCGCAACATGGTCAAGGGCATGGCCAAGAACTTCCCGGCACCGGCCAAGTGTGTCGACGCTGTCGAAGCGGCCACCAAAATGAAGTTCGATGACGGCATGGTGTTCGAGCGCGAAATCTTCGCCGCGCTGATGTTTACCCCCGAATGCCGCGCCTTGCGCCACCTGTTCGTGGCCGAGCGCGCCGCCTCGAAGATCCCCGATGTGCCCGAGGACACGCCAAAGCGCGAGATCAAGTCGGTCGCCGTGATCGGCGCCGGCACCATGGGCGGCGGCATTTCCATGAATTTCCTGAACGCGGGTATTCCCGTGAAGATTCTGGAGATGAAGCAGGAAGCGCTGGACAAGGGCATTGCCACCATCCGCAAGAACTACGAAGCCCAGGTCAAGAAGGGCAAGCTCAAGCAGGATAAGTACGACCAGCGGATGGCTTTGCTGAGCACCACGCTGAGCTACGACGACCTCAAGGACGCCGACCTCGTGATCGAAGCCGTGTTCGAGGAAATGGGCGTCAAGGAAAAGGTCTTCAAGGAACTGGACCGCGTGATGAAGTCCGGCGCCATCCTGGCCTCCAATACGTCCACGCTGGACGTGAACAAGATCGCCTCGTTCACCCAGCGCCCGCAGGACGTGGTCGGCATGCACTTCTTCAGCCCGGCCAATGTGATGAAGCTGCTGGAAGTCGTGCGCGGCGAGAAGACCGCCAAGGACGTGCTGGCCACCGTGATGGCGATTGGCAAGAAGATCAAGAAGACCGCCGTGGTCTCGGGCGTCTGCGACGGTTTCATCGGCAACCGCATGATCGAACAGTACAGCCGCCAGGCCGGCTTCCTGCTGGACGAAGGGGCCTTGCCGCAGCAGGTCGACAAGGCCATCGAGAAATTTGGTTTTGCCATGGGTCCGTTCCGCATGGGCGATCTGGCCGGCAACGACATCGGTTGGGCCATCCGCAAGCGCCGCGCCACCGAGCGCGCCGACATGAAGTACAGCCGCACGGCCGACAAGCTGTGCGAACTGGGCCGCTTTGGCCAGAAAACCGGTGCCGGTTGGTACGACTACAAGCCGGGCAAGCGCGACGCCATCCCGTCCGATCTGGTCAACAAGATGATCGAGGACCATCGCAAGGAGCTGGGCATCACCCCGCGCAAGATTTCTGACGAAGAAATCGTGCAGCGTCTGGTGTTTGCCCTGGTCAACGAAGGCGCGCACATCCTTGAGGACGGCATCGCTTCCAAATCTGGCGACATCGACATGGTCTACCTCACGGGCTACGGCTTCCCGATCTACCGCGGCGGCCCGATGCAGTATGCCGATCAGGTGGGACTGTTCAATGTGGTCGAAGCCATGAAGCGCTTCCAGAAGAACCCGTTGGACGACGCAAAGTTCTGGGAACCAGCCCCGCTGCTGACCAAGCTGGTGTCTGAAGGCAAGGGCTTCAACTGAGAACGAGTGCCATGATCAAGCGCATGTTGCTGGCGTTGGGGGGGCTGGTCTTGCTGCTGGTGGCAGCGGTGGCCGTGAACACCGTGCGCCAGGGCTCGCGCCAGATCGACGTGCCGGCAGCACCGCCACTGGCCGTGGACGAAAAGGGGGTGGCGGACAAGCTCTCGGGCGCCATCCGCTTCAAGACGGTGTCCAGCCATGACGACCCTCAGCTCAATGTTGAGGAGTTCCGCAAGCTGCACGCCTACCTCGAGCAGCGCTTTCCGCGGGTCCATGCCACGCTCAAGCGTGAGGTGGTCGGCGGATTGAGCCTGCTCTATACCTGGCCGGGCAGCGACCCCAAGGCCTTGCCCATCCTGCTGATGGCGCATCAAGACGTGGTGCCGATCGCGCCGGGCACGGAAGCCAACTGGAAGGCCGAGCCCTTCGCCGGAGAGGTGAAGGACGGTTTTGTCTGGGGCCGGGGCGCCTGGGACGACAAGGCCAACCTCATTTCCCAGCTCGAGGCGCTCGAGATGCTCGTGGCCAGCGGGTTCAAGCCGCGCCAGACCATCTACCTGGCCTCTGGCGCTGACGAAGAGGTGGGCGGATTGCGCGGTGCCGCGCAGATCGTCAAGCTGTTGCAGTCGCGCAATGTCAAGCTCGATTTCGTCATCGACGAAGGGCTGCTGATCACCGACGGCATCATGCCCGGCCTGAGCAAGCCCGCGGCTCTCATCGGCATCGCCGAAAAGGGCTACCTGTCGGTGGTGATGAAGGTGCCCGCCACACCGGGCCACTCGTCGATGCCGCCGCCCCACGGCAGCAGCGCCATCGCCATGATGAGCGCCGCGCTGCGCCGGCTGGACGACGAGCAGTTGCCAGCCACGATCCGTGGCGTCGCGCGCGAGATGTTTGAAACCGTCGCGCCCGAAATGAGTGGGTTTGGTCGTGTGGCGCTCAGCAACCTGTGGCTGTTCGGGCCGCTCGTGCAGTCCCAGCTCGAAAAGGGCGCCAGCACGAATGCCATGATCCGCACCACCACGGCGCTGACCATCGTGAATGCCGGCAACAAGGACAACGTGATTCCCGGCATGGCCGAAGCCACCGTCAACTTCCGCCTCTTGCCCGGTGACACGCGTGACAGCGTGATGCAGCACGTGAAGGACAAGGCTGGCAACGACAAGTTCGAACTGTCGGCCCTTCCTGGCAGCGCCGATCCATCGCCGATCTCGCCCACAGCCTCCAGCTCCTACCAGCTCATCAATCGCACCGTGCGTTCGTTGTTCCCCGATGTCGTCGTGGCCCCCGGACTGATGATCGCAGCCACCGATTCGCGGCACTTCAGCGCCATCAGCGACCATATCTACCGCTTTTCACCGGTGCGCGCGAAAGCCGAGGATCTCTCGCGCTTCCACGGCACCAACGAGCGCATCGCCACCACCAACTTGGCTGAACTCGTGCGCTTCTATCACCAGTTGCTGAGCAACACGGCAACAGCCCCCCAATGAATCCGCATCTTCCTGACTGAAAGGTACCGTCATGACCAACGCCGTAATCGTCTCCACCGCACGCACACCGCTCGCCAAGAGCTGGAAGGGCGCTTTCAACATGACCCACGGCGCCACGCTGGGCGGTCACGCCGTGCGCCACGCCATCCAGCGGGCCGGCATCGATGCCGCTGAAGTCGAGGACGTGATCATGGGTTGCGCCAACCCCGAGGGAGCCACCGGAGCCAACATCGCCCGCCAGATCGCGCTGATGGCCGACTGTCCCATCACGGTCTCGGGGGTCACCGTGAACCGCTTCTGCTCCTCCGGCCTGCAGACCATTGCACTGGCCGCCCAGCGCGTCATTGCTGGCGAGGGTGATGTGTACGTGGCTGGCGGCGTGGAGAGCATTTCCTGCGTGCAGCAGGAAATGAACACGCACATGATGCGTGATCCCGATCTGAACAAGAAGAAGCCCGAGATCTACTGGAACATGCTGCAGACCGCCGAGCAGGTGGCCAAGCGCTACAACATTGGCCGCGATGCCATGGACGAATACGGTGCCGCCAGCCAGCAGAAGGCCTGCGCTGCCCAGGCCGCTGGCAAGTTCGACGACGAAATTGCCCCCATCACCGTCAAGGCCGGTGTGGCCGACGCCGTCATGGGCCTGATCACCAAGGAAGTCACCGTCAGCAAGGACGAGGGCCTGCGTGAAGGCACGACCAAGGAAGGCATCAGCGGCATCAAGCCCGCCATCCCGGGCGGCGTGATCTCGGCCGGCAATGCGAGCCAGTTCTCCGACGGCGCGGGCGCCTGCGTGGTCATGAGCGAGGAACTGGCCAGCAAGCGGGGCCTCAAGCCCCTGGGGCGTTTTCTGGGCTTTGCGGTGGCCGGCTGCGAACCCGATGAAATGGGCATTGGCCCCGTGTTTGCCGTGCCCAAGGTGCTCAAGCGCCTGGGCCTGACCGTCAACGACATCGACCTGTGGGAACTCAACGAAGCCTTTGCCGTGCAGGTCATGTACTGCCGCGACAAGCTGGGCATCCCGGCAGACCGCCTGAACGTCAACGGCGGCGCGATCGCTGTGGGCCACCCCTACGGCGTGAGCGGTCAGCGTCTGACCGGCCACGCCCTGATCGAAGGCAAGCGCCGCGGGGCCAAGCGCGTGGTCGTGACCATGTGCATCGGCGGCGGCATGGGCGCCGCAGGCGTGTTCGAGGTGCTGTAACGCCTTCATGGGGCTCAGGCATGACCGGACTGCGCAACCGCCTGGTCGCTACCGCATGCTTGACCCCGTGTCTTTGCCTTGGGCAGGCGCATGACTCTTGCGGGCAGTTCAAGGGGGCCTGGACGGGCATGTGGTCGCAGGGCTTTTATGGCCAGCAGTGGATCCACGTGACCGAGGTGACGGAAACCGCCAGCGGTTGCATGGCGCAGGTGGCCTACAGTCCGGTGGGAGCCCCGCCCGCCACGACCTACCCGATACCTGTTCGCGATGGTGTCATGCAATTCCAGTGCAATGCGGGCACGGGTGGGGTCTGCCGCCTTGAGATCCAGCGCGGCGAACTGCTTGCCCGCTACTCGGATCCGACCGGTTTTGTGAACACCGGCATCTTTCGCAAACACCACTGAGAAATGACGGACCCCATGAGTCTTCGTTCCACACTCGATTTCCTGCTCTACGATTGGCTTCAGGCCGAAAGCCTGAACCAGCGCGAACGCTTTGCCGACCATTCCCGCGAGACCTTCGATGCGGTCATGGACACCTGCGAGCGCATTGCGCGTGAGAAGTACGCACCGTTCAACCGCACGGTCGACATCGAGGAACCCCGCTTTGACGGGGAGAAGGTCATCCTGCCGCAATGCACGCACGACGCCAACCGTGCCTATGCCGAGTCGGGCATGCTCAGCGCGGCGCAGGACTATGACGAAGGCGGCATGCAGCTGCCGTACATCATCGAGGCCGCCGCCAACTCGTTCTTTGGCATGGCTTCGGTGAGCATTGGCTCCTCGCTGCTGACCAAGGGCAATGCCAACCTGCTCATGGTGCATGGCACCGAGCTGCAGAAAGAGGTGTTCGCGCGCAATGAATTTGCTGGCCGCTTCTCCGGCACCATGTGCCTGAGCGAACCACAGGCCGGCTCGTCATTGAGCGACATCACAACCCGCGCCGTGCCGGACGGGGAGGGAGCCGAAAACGACCCGCTGGGCCCGCGCTACCGCCTCAAGGGCAACAAGATGTGGATTTCCTCGGGCGAGCATGAGCTGACCGAGAACATCATTCACCTGGTGCTAGCCAAGATCCCCGGCCCCGATGGCAAACTCATTCCAGGCACACGGGGCATTTCGCTGTTCGTCGTGCCCAAGAAGCTGGTGGACACCCAGGGCCAGCTGACCGGTGTGCGCAATGACGTGGCGCTGGCGGGCCTGAACCACAAGCTGGGCTGGCGCGGCACCACCAACACGCTGCTCAACTTTGGCGAGGGCAAGTTCCCGGTGGAAGGCCAGCCCGGCGCGGTGGGCTACCTCGTGGGCAAGCCGCATGAGGGACTGCGCTGCATGTTCCACATGATGAACGAGGCGCGCATCGGTGTCGGCACGGCCGCCGTGATGCTGGGTCTGGCAGGCTACTACGCGTCGCTCGACTACGCGCGCAACCGGCCGCAGGGGCGGCCCGTGGGGCCCGCGGGCAAGGACTCGTCACAGCCCCAGGTCCGCATCATCGAACATGCCGACGTCAAGCGCATGCTGCTGGCCCAGAAGAGCTATTGCGAGGGGGCGCTGGCGCTGGAGCTGTACTGCGCACGCCTCGTCGATGAACAGCACACCGGCGATGCTGCTACCGCGGACGAAGCCCGCCTTCTGCTGGAGGTGCTCACGCCCATCGCCAAGAGCTGGCCGAGTGAATGGTGCCTGGAGGCCAATTCGCTGGCCATCCAGATCCATGGGGGCTACGGCTACACGCGGGACTTCCCGGTCGAGCAGTACTGGCGCGACAACCGCCTGAACATGATCCATGAGGGCACGCATGGCATCCAGGCCACGGACCTGCTGGGCCGCAAGGTGCTGATGGAGGGCGGCAAGGGACTGCAACTGCTGGCGGCTCGCATCAATGGCACCATCGAACGCGCCATCCAGCGGCCCGACCTCGCGGGCTGGGCCAATGCACTGGGCCAGGCCCTGCAGCAGGTGGGCTCCGCCACCAAGGCGGCCTGGGCCACCGGCGATCCCGCCGATGCGCTGCCCAATGCCGTGCCCTACATGCAGGCCTTCGGGCACATGGTGCTCGCCTGGATCTGGCTGGATGTGTCACTGGCGGCACCGTTGGATGCTAGCAATTCAATAGCACCAAGTGTCGGAAGGACAAGGGCTACAGCCTATTTCTATCACTATGAGCTGCCCAAGATCGGGGCCTGGCTGCAGGTGGTCGCGCAGCGTGACCTGACCTGCGCCGGCATGCCCGAAGAGGCCTTCTGATGGCCTCGTCCAGCACCATCGCGTGGCTGGAGCGAGGCGTCTGGATCTGCATTTACGCCGGCCTGCTGCTGTTGGTGCTGGGTCTGGCGGTGCACGAGCAGAGTCCCGTAGCGGGCACGGTGATGGTCCCCGTGGGCGTAGTGCTTGCCGGCGTGGGCGTCGTCCTCATCTGGGTCCGCTCACGCCTGCGCGAGGACCGCTGACGGCAATCGCGCCCGGAACATGCGCGGTGGCGGCAACCGACGGACAATCAACATTTACCTGACCCCTGGAGCACACACTGATGACCCGAACCATCCAGCAATTGTTTGACCTGAGCGGCAAGACCGCGCTCGTGACCGGCGGCTCGCGCGGGCTCGGGCTGCAGATGGCCCATGCGCTGGGCGAAGCCGGCGCCAGGATCATGCTGAGTTCGCGCAAGGCGGAGGACCTGGAAGAGGCCACGGCGCAGCTCCAGGCCGCCGGCATCGATGCCCGGTGGATTGCCGCCGACTGCGCCAAGGAGGCCGACATCCGCCGCCTGGCCGACGAGACGCTGCAACGCATGGGCCAGGTCGACATTCTGGTCAACAACGCAGGGGCCGCCTGGGGCGCGCCAGCCGAGGACCACCCCGTCGAGGGCTGGGACAAGGTGATGAACGTGAACATCCGCGGCTACTTCATCCTGTCCCAGCACATCGGCAAGCACAGCATGATTCCGCGCCAGTCGGGCCGCATCATCAACATCGCGAGCATTGCCGGGCTCGGCGGCAGCCCGGCCGACATCCAGACCGTGGCCTACAACACCTCCAAGGGCGCCGTGATCACCTTCACCCAGGCGCTGGGCTGCGAATGGGGCAAGTACAACATCAACGTGAACGCCATTTGCCCGGGCTTCTTTCCGAGCAAGATGACGCAGGCCACGCTGAACCGCCTCGGAGAAGACGAGCTGGCCGGCCACGCCCCGTTGCGCCGCCTGGGGGACGACGAAGACCTCAAGGGCATCACGCTGCTGTACGCCTCTGACGCCGGCAAGCACATCACCGGCCAGTGGCTCGCGGTGGACGGCGGTGTGAGCGTGGTCACCGGAGGCTGAGCCCGCCATGAAGTTCGGCGTTGAAATTCCTTTCGTCAATCACCTGGGGTTTGATCTGGTGCTGTTCGAGGGGGGGCAGTCCCAGATCGACTACGAACCCCGACCCGAGCATCTCAACTCATTTGGCGTCACCCACGGGGGCGCCTCCATGACGCTGCTGGACGTGAGCATGGCCGTGGCCGCGCGCAGCGTGCAGAAGGACATGGGCGTGGTCACCATCGAGATGAAGACCAGCTTCATGCAGCCCGCACGCGGCAAGCTCAGCGGCAAAGGCCGGCTGCTCCACCGCACCGCCACCATGGCTTTCGTGGAAGCCACCATTTTTGACAGCGAGGGCAAGACCTGTGCCCACGCCACCGGCACGTTCAAGTACGTGAAGCGCCTGCCCACCGGGCCCAGGAGCGCCAACCCGCTGAACGTGATTTCGACCGACTGAACAAGGAGACTTTCCATGCCCAAGAACCAGCAGATCCTTCTGGACAACCGCCCCACGGGCGAGGCCACCGCCAGCAACTTTAAGCTCGTGACCACCGACACCCCGGCGCTGGAGGAAGGCCAGGTGCTGGTGCGCCACCATTTCATGAGCCTGGACCCGTACATGCGCGGCCGCATGAACGACGCCAAGAGCTACGCCGCGCCCCAGCCTCTGGGCCAGGTCATGCAGGGCGGCACGGTGGGCGAGGTGGTGGAAAGCCGCAACGCCAAGTACGCCGTGGGCGACAAGGTGGTGGGCTTTGGCGGCTGGCAGGAATACAGCGTGGTCAATGCCGACCAGGTCGGCGCCCTGCGCAAGGTCGACACCACGCACGTGCCGTTGAGCCACTACCTGGGGGCCGTGGGCATGCCGGGTGTCACGGCCTGGTACGGCCTGGTGAAGATCATCGAGCCCAAAGCCGGGCAGACCGTGGTGGTCAGTGCCGCCACGGGCGCGGTGGGCAGCGCCTTTGGCGCGTTGGCCAAGGCGCGCGGCTGCCGTGCGGTGGGCATCGCGGGCGGTCCCGAAAAGTGCAAGTACGCTGTCGACGAGCTGGGCTTTGATGTCTGCATCGACTACCGCCAGCACAAGGACGCGGCCTCGCTGTCCAAGGCGCTCAAGGACGCCTGCCCGGATGGCATCGACGGCTATTTCGAGAACGTCGGGGGCATGGTGCTGGATGCCGTGCTGACCCGCATGAATGCCTTCGGCAGAATCGCCTTGTGCGGCATGATCGCCGGCTACGACGGCCAGCCGCTGCCCATGGCCTACCCGCAACTGCTGCTGACCAATCGCCTGATGATCCAGGGCTTCATCGTCAGCGAGCACATGGAAGTCTGGCCCGAGGCCCTCAAGGAGCTCGGCATGCTCGTGGGCACGGGCAAGCTTCGTCCGCGCGAGTCGGTGGCCCAGGGCCTGGCCGCCGCGCCCGAGGCCTTTCTGGGCCTGCTCAAGGGCAAAAACTTCGGCAAGCAGGTCGTCAAGCTCATCTGAGCTTCCAGGGCCCTGCTCCGGGATCGCCGTGCCGCCGAGCCTGGACAGGGCGGATGCGGGTCTCGCCAAACCGCCACAGCAACCCCGAAGGGAGACAGGACATGGACCGGACCCACGAAGTCTTCAACCAGCCGCATCCACTGGTCGACTACAACCTGTTCGACGGCAACCAGCCGCTCAAGGCCGCGCTGCGCTTCAACGCGCCGCAACTGGACACGTCGGCCCTGCACACCCTTGGCGCCAGCCTGGGCAGCGAAGCCATGCAGACCCACGCGCGGCTGGCCAACACCCACACACCCGAGCTGCGCACCCATGACCGCTTCGGCCACCGCGTGGATCGGGTGGAATTCCATCCAAGCTACCACGCGCTGATGCACGCGGCCACGGCGGCGGGGCTGCACGGCACGCCGTGGCAGGGGGAAGGGTCGTCACCGCATGTGCAGCGCGCTGCCGGCTTCATGCTCTTCACCGAGCTGGAGCCGTCCATCCTGTGCCCCATCTCCATGACCTACGCGGTCACACCGGCCCTGCGCACGAACGCTGCGGTGTACGCCGACTGGGGCCCCGGCCTGACCGCCCGGGCCTATGACCCGGCGCTCAGACTCTGGCGTGACAAGGCCGGCCTGACCATGGGCATGGGCATGACCGAAAAGCAGGGCGGCTCCGACGTGCGGGCCAACACCACGCGCGCCGAACCTGCGGGCCAGGATGGCTGGGGCCAGCGCTTCAGCGTCACGGGCCACAAATGGTTCTTTTCGGCGCCCATGTGCGATGCCTTCCTGATCCTGGCACAGACGGCGAGCGGCCTGAGCTGCCTGTTCCTGCCGCGCGTGCTGCCCGACGGCAACCTCAACGCCATCCGCATCCAGCGCCTCAAGGACAAGCTGGGCAACAAGGCCAACGCCAGCTCCGAAGTGGAGTTCCATGGCGCCAGCGCCTGGCTGGTGGGCGACGAAGGGCGCGGCGTGCCGCAGATTCTCGAGATGGGCACCATGACGCGGCTGGACTGCGCTCTGGGCACCAGCGGCCTGATGCGCCAGGCGCTGGGCATTGCCATGAACCACACCGGCCAGCGCCAGGCCTTTGGCAAACGCCTGGCCGACCAGCCGCTGATGCGCAATGTGCTGGCCGACCTCGCGCTCGAATCCGAAGCGGCCACGGCGCTGGCCATCCGGCTGGCGCGGGCCTTCGACCGGCCCGGCGATGCGCATGAGAAGGTCATGGCCCGGCTGCTGACCCCGGTGGCCAAGTTCTGGATCTGCAAGCGCGGCAGCCACTTTGCCCAGGAGGCCATGGAATGCCTGGGCGGCAACGGCTATGTGGAAGAGGCCGGCGAGGGCATCATGGCCCGCATCTACCGCGAGATGCCGCTTAACTCCATCTGGGAAGGGGCCGGCAACATCATGGCCATCGACCTGCTGCGTGCGCTGCGCAAGGCCGACGCCGCCGCAGCGCTGGCGCATGAACTCGCGCCCGCCCGGGGCGCCCATCCGGCCCTGGACCGTCTCGCCGCTGCGCTGCCCACGCGTGTCGAAGAGATGGCCAGCGAGCTCGAGGCCCGCCGCCTGGCGCAGGACGTGGCACTGGCCATCCAGGCCGCGTTGCTGTGCCAGACCGCGCCACCGGCGGTTTTCAGCGCTTTCTGCGACTCCCGGCTGGGCGGCAACTGGGGGCAGGCCTTTGGCACGCTCGGCGCCGCCACCACCGATTTCGACACCATCCTCGACCGCGCGCAGCCCCGCTTGGGTGAAGCGAGGCCCTGACACCTCAAAGGAGACCCTTTATGGCCGATCTGATTTTTCACCACTACGACACCTCGCCGTTTTCCGAGAAGGTACGCCTGGTCTTTGGCGCCAAGAACCTCGCCTGGAAGGCCGTGGACGTGCCCCGCGTCACTCCCAAACCCGACGTGGTGGCGCTGACTGGCGGCTACCGCAAGACGCCGTTTCTCCAGGTCGGCTCCGACATCTACTGCGACACGGCGCTGATCTGCGAAGTGCTGGAACATGTCCAGCCGGCGCCGGCGCTGTTCCCGGCCGGTGTCAAGGGCGTGTCGCGCCTGATCGCCCAGTGGGCCGACGAAAAGCTCTTCTGGGCGGCCATGGCCTACAACTTCTCACCGCGGGGCACGGCACAGATGTTTGGCGGCAGCCCGGACGCGCCCATCGAGAAATGGGGTGCGGTGGCCAAGGCCTTCGGCGAGGACCGCGCCAAGATGCGCCTGGGCATGCCGCGCATGCCGCTGGGCGACGCCACGTCGGCCTACAAGGGCTACCTGCGCCGGCTCGCGCACATGCTCGACGACCAACCCTACCTGCTGGGCAGCACGCCCTGCGTGGCCGACTTCGCCGCCTACCACCCGCTGTGGTTCACGCGCACCCAGACGTCCTGCATGGCCGGCATCCTGGACGCAACACCGTCCGTGCTGGCCTGGATGGACCGCATGGCCGCGATCGGCCACGGCACCTCCACCACCATGACCGCGGCCGAGGCCATTGCGGTGAGCGCCGCCACGCCCGCACCGGCCCAGCTGCTGCATGACAGCGGCTTCCAGGACGACCACGGCATTGCGCTGGGCAGCCTGGTGGCCGTCACGTCGGAAAGCTTCGGTCCCGAGGCCACCACGGGCGAACTGCTGGCCGCCACCCGCACGCACTACACGCTGGGCCGTACCGACGAGCGCGCCGGCACCGTGCGCGTCCATTTCCCCCGCATTGGCTACATCCTGAAAAAGGCAGAGGCATGATCGAGGACTTCAAGGGCAAGACCGCTGTTCTCACGGGCGCGGGCTCGGGCTTCGGCCTGGAGTGCGCGCGCATTGGCGCCCGGCTGGGCATGAACCTCGTGCTGGTGGACGTGCAGCAGGACGCGCTCGACCAGGCCGCCGCCGAGATGCAGGCCGCCGGGGCCAGCGTGCTGGCCCGCCGGGTCGACGTGGCCAGCGCCGAGCAGATGGAGTCCCTGGCCGCCGCCGTCAAGGCGCAGTTCGGCGCACCCCATTTCGTGTTCAACAACGCGGGCGTGGGCTCGGGCGGGCTGATCTGGGAAAACTCCGTCACCGACTGGGAATGGGTGCTGGGCGTCAACGTCTGGGGCGTGGTGCATGGCGTGCGCCTGTTCACGCCGATGATGCTCGAGGCGGCCGCGCAGGACCCGGCCTACCGGGGCCACATTGTCAACACCGCCAGCATGGCCGGCCTGCTGAATCCGCCCAACATGGGCGTGTACAACGTCAGCAAGCATGCCGTGGTCAGCCTGACCGAAACCCTTTACCAGGACCTGAGCCTGGTCACGGACCAGGTGGGCGCCAGTGTGCTGTGTCCGTTTTTCGTGGCTACCGGCATCAGCCAGAGCCACCGCAACCGGCCCGACGCGCTCAAGGCCGGCAAGCCCACGCGGAGCCAGCTCATCGGCCAGGCCATGAGCGACAAGGCGGTGGGCTCGGGCAAGGTCACCGCGGCCGACGTGGCGCAGAAGGTGTTCGACGCCATTGCAGCCAACCAGTTCTACATCTACAGCCACCCGAAGGCCATTCAGTCGGTGCAGACGCGGCTCGAAGACGTCCTGCAGGCACGCAATCCGACCGATCCGTTCATCGACAAGCCCGAGATCGGCGCTGGCCTCAAGGCCGCGCTGCGGGCCATCTGAGCCGCGCCCATGCCAACCCTCCAGGGAGACCTCTCATGATCCTCGTGACCGGCAGCGCGGTGGTTCGCGCCGACCAGCTTGAATCCGCCTTGGCCCTGAGCCTGGAGCATGTCCACCGCTCGCGCGCCGAGCCGGGATGCCTGTCGCACGCGGTGCATGTCGATGCAGAGAACCCGCAGCGACTGGTGTTCGTGGAGGAGTGGGCCAGCATGGAAGCCCTCAAGGCCCATTTTGCGGTGCCTGCCTCACGCGAGTTCGGCAAGGCCCTGGCCAGCCTGTGCGACGAGGTGCCCGGCATCACCCTGTACGACGCCCAGTTGCTCAAGCGCTGACGGGTACCGGCTCCGACGCCACCAGCCCGCGGCGGCCAGCAGGGTCGGGAATTCACGGGGGAATCGCCTGCGCCCCCACGGTAGACTGTCTCAAAGAATTCGTGCAAGGCGTTGGGTCATGCCTTTCAAGTCGAGTCCGAACAGGTCTGATGTCTCCCAACCTGGGCGTTTGAGATGGGCGGTTCCGCTCAGCTGGATGCTGGGGGTGCTGGTGCTGGGCCTGTTGTTGACCGCGCTGTGGACGCGCAACCGCCAGACCGAACTGAGCCAGCAGGCGCAGCAGGAGTTCCAGTTCCAGGCGGACCGGATGGAGCGCGACGTCAAAAGGCGGATTGCGCTGCCGCTGTACGGCCTGCGGAGCATCGCGGCGGCCTTTGTCGCGACTGGAGACCTCGACCGTCTCGCCTTCCGGCGTTATGTCCAGGCGCGCGACCTCGACGCCGAGTTTCCGGGCGTGCGCGGTTTCGGATTTGTTGAACGCGTCAACCGGGACAACCTCGACGCGTTCGTGAGCAAGGAGCGGAACGACGCGGCGCCCGATTTTTCCGTGCGCAGCTCAGGCTCCGCCCGGGACCTGTTCATCATCAAGTACGTGGAGCCACTGGCCCGGAACCGACCCGCCTGGGGCTACGACATCGGGTCCGACACCACCCGGCGTGCAGCGGCCGAAGCTGCCCTGCGCAGTGGCACCCCCCAGCTCACGCGACCCATCACCTTGCTGCAGGACGAGCAGCAAAGTCCGGGGTGGCTGCTGCTGATGCCCGTCTATCGAAGAGGCGCCGATCTGGCCACACCCGCCGCGCGCGAGGCCGCACTGACCGGGTTGGTCTACGCCCCCATCGTTGCCGCGGAAGTGCTGGGCGAGGCGGTGACCGCAGTCGGCGGCAAGATCGATTTTGAGCTTTTCGATGGCCGCCCCACACTGGATCGACTGATCTTCGATGCAGACAATCATCTCCGGTCGCGTCCGGCAGCGGGACTGCCAGAGCGTACCGGACACCTGTTCGAGCAGGACCGCGCCTTTCAGCTGGGCGGGCGGACCCTGGTCCTGCGCATCAGTTCGGCGCCGGCATTTGATCAAAGCGTCACCGCCGGCGCGCGGCTCGTGCGCGCGGAGGCCGGGGCGGGCCTCTTGCTGTCGCTGCTGCTGGCGTGGCTGACCGGTTCGCTGGCGGCAGGCCGGGCCCGCGCGCTGAGCCGGGTCACCGGTCTGGCAGCGGACCGGGACCGGCTGTCCAAACTCGTGGACCGGACCTCCAATGCGGTCTTTGCCATGGACGGCGACGGGCACATCACCTGGATCAACGAAGGCTTCACCCGGATTTCCGGCTTCTCGGCCTCGGAGGCCCTGGGCCGGACCATGCACCAGCTCGTCGGCCATCCTGCGGCCGACCCGCACGCCAAGAGCTCCATTGCGCACGCCGTCGCGAACCGCACCTCCTGCCGAGTGGAGATCCTCAATCGCCACCGCAACGGCCGCGACTTCTGGGTGGAAACCGAAGTCCAGCCGGTCTTCGACGACAAGGGGAGCTTCACCGGCTTCATCGAGATCTCGCTGGACATCACTGCGCGCAAGCTCGCGGAGGCGCGCCTGGCCTCGAGCGAGGCGTTTCTCGCGCAGGCCCAGCAGATCGCCGGAGTGGGCGGGTGGGAAGTCAACATCGAGACCGGCACCTTGCGCGTCACCTCCCAGCTGCGGCAGATTTTTGGCCTGCCGGCCGAAGGGGTGCTGACCCAGCAGGATTTTCTAGCGCTGTTCGCGCCCGAGGTGCAGGAAGCGATCGGGCAACTGACGCTCGACTGCGTCAAGACCGGGCGCTCGTGGGACGTGGTCTGGCCACTCGCCCTGAAAGGCGGGCGCCAGCGCTGGGTGCGTAGCTTCGGGCAGGTCGAGAGGGAAGGGGACGTGTCTCGCCGGCTGATCGGCGTCACGCAGGACGTCACGCAGCGGCAGGCGATGGAAGAGGAGCTGAGGCTCAACAATGCCCGCCTGCAGGCCGTTCTGGACAATTTGCCCTGTGGCCTCAGCGTCTTCGACGGCGACCTGAAGCTCGTGGCGCACAACAGCCAGTTCCGCAGCCTGCTGGGCTTCCCGGATGCCCTGTTCGCCACACCCGTCGTGCGGTTTGAAGACATCATCCGGTTCAACGCGCGGCGTGGCGAGTACGGACAGGGCGACGTGGACACCCAGGTCGAGCAGATCATCGAGCGCGCCCGCCATCCGGTGCTGCACGAATTCGAGCGCCAGCGCCCCAACGGCGCCCACCTGGAGGTGCGCGGCGCTCCGATGCCCGGAGGAGGCTTCGTCACCACCTATGTGGACATCACCGACCGCAAGCACGCCCAGGAGGCTCTGCTGGCCAGCGAGGCGCTCATGACGGTGGTGACCGACAACATTCCGGGACGCGTGGCCTACTGGGACAGCGACATGCGCTGCAAGTTCGTCAACAGGGTGTATTGCGAAACCTTCGGCAAACGGCGCGACGAGCTGATCGGCAGGACGGCTCATGAAATATTCGGCCCCGAACGCTACGAGTTGCTGGCGGACAAGGTGGATCAAGTGCTGCGGGGCGAGCCGGTTCACTTCGAACGCCAGGAGGTTGACGCGGGCGGACGGGCCATCACGACCCTGATCCACTACCTGCCGGACCTGCATGAAGGCCGTGTACGCGGCTTCTTCGTGCTGGCGCTGGATGTGACGGAGCTTCGCAATGCCCGCGACGCAGCCCTGCAGGCCAGCCAGGCCAAGAGCCAGTTTGTGGCCAACATGAGCCACGAGATCCGCACCCCCATGAACGCCATCCTGGGCATGCTGACCTTGCTTCAGGCCAGCGAGCTGGACACCCGGCAGCAGGACTACGTCGACAAGACCGAAGGCGCTGCGCGCTCCCTGCTGGGCCTGCTGAACGACATCCTGGACTTTTCCAAGATCGAGGCCGGCAAGATGACGCTGGACCCCGAGCCCTTCAGCCTGGACGACCTGCTGCGCGACCTGTCCATGATTTTTTCGGCGAATGTCGGCACCAAGAACCTGGAAGTGCTGTTCGACCTGGACGCCGCCATTCCGCCCCGGCTGGTCGGCGACGACATGAGGCTGCGCCAGATCCTGATCAACCTGGGCGGCAACGCGGTCAAGTTCACCGAGCGTGGCGAAATCATGATCCGGCTGCGGGCGCTGCGCGTTGAACCGCATCAGGTCGAACTGGAAATTTCGGTCAGCGACACCGGCATTGGCATCTCGCCGGAAAACCAGGCCCGGATCTTCACCGGCTTCAGCCAGGCCGAGACGTCCACCACCCGACGCTTCGGCGGCACCGGCCTGGGCCTGGCCATATGCCGCCAGCTCATCGGACTGATGGGCGGCGTGCTTGAGCTGGACAGCGAGCCCGGCAAGGGCAGCCGCTTTCATTTCCGGATCGTGCTGCCTGTGGCGGCGCCGGTTGCGAACCTGCCCGTCCGCGACGTGCCGATGGTGGAGCGGGTGTTGATCGTTGACGACAACCCGGTGGCCCGCGATGTCCTGGCGCGCATGACGCAGTCGCTGGGCTGGGCGGCCGACCTGGCCGCCAGCGGCGAGGACGCGCTGTCGCAGCTGTCGCGGGAGGCGGCCCAGGCCCGCTACTACGACGCGATATTCGTTGACTGGCGCATGCCCGGCCTGGACGGCTGGGAGACCAGCCAGCGCATCCGCGCCCACCCCGCCGCGGGCCAGGCGCCCCTGGTGGTGATGGTGACCGCCAAGGGCCGGGAAGGACTCGCCCGGCGCGACCGGACGGAGCAGGGACTGCTGGATGGCTTTCTGGTCAAGCCCGTCACCGCGTCCATGCTGCTGGACGCGCTCAACGCGGCCCGACATCCGGGCAAGGCCAAGCCGGCGGACGAGGCGGCCGGCGCTGCCCCCGTGGCGGTGCAGCGACCGCTGGCCGGACTTCGGCTGCTGGTGGTGGAGGACAACAAGGTGAACCAGCAAATCGCCGTGGAACTGCTGGCGGCGCGCGGTGCCACGGTGGACGTGGCCAGTGACGGCAGGGACGGCGTGGCCCGGGTGCTGGCGGCCCGGCCCCCCTACGACGTGGTGCTGATGGATGTGCAGATGCCCGTCATGGATGGCTACGAGGCCACCCGCCAGCTGCGGCAGGTGCCTGGCCTGCACGACTTGCCCGTGATCGCCATGACCGCCAATGCCATGGCCAGCGACCGGGCCGCCTGCCTGGCCGCCGGCATGAACGAGCACATTGGCAAGCCATTCGACGTCAAGGCGCTGGTGGCCCTGCTGCTGAAGTTTGCCGGTCGTGACAGCGAGCCTGCGCTGCCCACTCCGGGCGCGACGGACAGGACAGATGGCGAGGCCCTTGCCGATCTGGACGTAGCTGCCGCGATGGAGCGCATGGGCGGCGATGAGGCGTTCTATTCCGAGCTGGTGCCGCTGTTCCGCACGGACGTGACCTCGGGCGTCGATCGGCTGGAGGGCCTGGTCCGCGAGGGGGCGCGGGACGAAGCCCGGAAAGTGCTGCACATGTTGAAGGGACTGGCCAGCACCATGGGGGCCATGCGCCTGGCCCATGCGGCCGACGCAGCAGAGTCGGCCATGCTCGCGCCCGCCAGTGCGGCGGACGGACCGCACCTTGAGCAGCTTCGCCTCGCCGCCGAAAGCGCGCTGGAGGCCGCAGCCCGGTTCGTCAGCCCATGAGCGTGACCGGCTACACACTGTTCGATACGCCTGTCGGGCGCTGTGGCCTGGCCTGGCGCGACGACGGCGTGATTACCGCCGTGCAATTGCCCGAACCCGACGACACCCGTACCGCGGCCCGCCTGCTGCGCGCGGCGCCCGCGGGCACCGTGCAGGCCGAACCGCCGCCCTGGGTGGCGCAGGCCACGGCGCGCATCTCGGCGGCGCTGCAGGGCGCGCCCGACGACTTGCAGGACTTGCCCCTGGACATGTCGGGCGTGCCACCTTTTCACCAGCGGGTCTACGCCGTTGCGCGGGCCATCCCGCCTGGCCGCACCCTGACTTACGGTGAGGTCGCCGCCGCTTTGCACGAACCCGGTGCCGCGCGCGCCGTGGGGCAGGCGCTGGGCCACAACCCGTTCGCCCCCGTGGTCCCCTGCCACCGCGTGCTGGCCGCGGGCAGCCGTGGGGGCGGCTTCTCGGCCAGTGGCGGCGTGGACACCAAACTCAGAATGTTGCTGGCCGAGCGCGCGCGCTTTGGCAACGAGCCCGGCCTGTTCGACGCGGCATCCTGAAACCGTGGCCTCCGGGGTGGTTTGGAGCTAAAAGTAGCTGTAGCCCGCATGGGTTGGTCACTTCACGCTATCAATTCAGGAGTGATTGAAGCATTCACCCACTGCATTGCAGACTCAGCGACTGCAGCGTCCTGCCCGTGGCCGGCTCGAACACCACGAGGTTGACCTGCCGCGGATGGGCCGGATCGCCCGCCACCGTGCGCAGGGTCAAACGGGAGGGACCCCGATAGTCGCCGGCGGGCACGTACTGGCGCACCACAAAGTCGTGCTGAAGCAGTTCGCCGGCGTTTTCACCCGCCTTGACCTTGCTGCTGTGGCCGTTTTCCGTCACCGTCCAGTAGGCGCCCCAGCCGTTCACGCCGTCGGACGGCGTCACCGTGGCCTCGAAGGCGTCGGGCGCGCTGCGCGCGAGGTGGATGCTCGCGCGCGCTGGCCCGCCCGCGGCGGTCGCCCGTTCGTAGTCATGCCAGTCCTGGCCATTGCGCACCAGCTGGGGGGTGTAAATGCTGTTCTGGCGGTTGATGGCCGCAATCGCGCGCTGGCGCGTGGTGTAGGCCGGCGAGGCAAAGCGGTCCACCCAGCCGATGTAGTCCCAGTAGCCCACATGAAAGGCCTGCACGACGGCCTTGCCCTGGGCGGCCAGGGGCTTGAGCGTGGACAGCCAGCGGTCCGCCGGCGGGCAGGAGCTGCAGCCTTCGGAGGTGTAGAGCTCGATCACGGGCGTGAGCGTAGCCGCCGAGCGGGCTTCGCAGGTCGCGGCGGTGGCCACCCCGGTTGCAGCAGTGATCAGCGTGCCGGCCAGGGCCAGGGAGGAAATGGATCGCATGGCAACTCCTTGGGTCGCGTGAAAAGTCGTGCCAGTGGGTCGGTTGCCGCCGCTGGAACTTACACCGGAGGGCTGTGGCAAACTGCCGCCTCTTTTCCCAGTGATCGCTGAAGTAACCGAATGCAAAAAATCATTGAGCAAATCGCCGCCGAGATCAAGGTCCAGCCCCGTCAGGTGCTGGCCGCGGTGGAGTTGCTGGACGGTGGTGCCACCGTGCCTTTCATTGCCCGTTATCGCAAGGAAGTAACCGGCGGGCTGGACGACGTGCAGCTGCGCGAGCTCGAATACCGGCTGAGCTACCTGCGCGAGCTGGAAGACCGCCGCGAGGCCGTGCTCAAGGCCATCGACGAGCAGGGCAAGCTCACGCCCGCGCTGCGGGCTTCAATAGCCACCGTGGCCACCAAGCAGGAACTGGAAGACCTGTACCTGCCGTTCAAGCAGAAGCGCCGCACCAAGGGGCAGATGGCGCGCGAGGCCGGCATCGAGCCCCTGGCCGACAAGCTGCTGGCGGACCCCACGCTGGACCCGGCCGCCGAGGCCGCAGCCTTCACGCGCCCGGCCGAGGTGCTCGACGACGGCAAGCCCGGCGCCGACTTCTCGACCGTACCCGCCGTGCTGGACGGCGTGCGCGACATCCTGAGCGAGCGCTGGGCCGAAGACGCGGCGCTGGTGCAGGGCCTGCGCCAGTGGCTGTGGACCGAAGGGCTGCTGCGCAGCCGCCTTGCCGCCGGCAAGGACGAGCACCATGCGGACGTGGCCAAGTTCCGCGACTACTTCGATTACGAGGAACCGATCGGCCGCGTGCCTTCGCACCGTGCGCTGGCGGTGTTCCGGGGCCGGCAACTGGAGATTCTGGACGCCAAACTCGTGCTCCCGGTCGAGCCGGAGCCGGGCCACCCCAGCCTGGCCGAGGGCCGGATCGCGCTGCACCTGGGCTGGAGCCACGCCGGCCGTGCGGCCGACGATCTGCTGCGCAAGTGCGTGGCCTGGACCTGGCGCGTCAAGCTCAGCCTGTCGACCGAGCGCGACCTCTTCACCCGGTTGCGCGAGGAGGCCGAGAAGGTGGCGATCAAGGTGTTTGCCGACAATCTGCGCGACCTGCTGCTGGCGGCGCCCGCCGGGCCTCGGGTGGTGATGGGCCTGGACCCGGGCATCCGCACCGGCGTCAAGGTGGCGGTGGTCGACGCCACCGGCAAGCTGGTGGACACCGCCACGGTCTATCCGCACGAGCCGCGGCGCGACTGGGACGGCTCGCTGCACACGCTGGGCAAGCTGTGCGAAAAGCATGGCGTGAACCTGATCGCCATTGGCAACGGCACCGCCAGCCGCGAGACCGACAAGCTGGCCGGCGAGTTGATCAAGCTCTTGGCAAAGGCGGCACCCGCGCCCATGGAGAAGGTGGTGGTCAGCGAAGCCGGCGCCTCGGTGTACAGCGCCAGCGAATTCGCCAGCCAGGAAATGCCCGACGTGGACGTGAGCCTGCGCGGCGCGGCCAGCATTGCCCGGCGCCTGCAGGACCCGCTGGCCGAGCTGGTCAAGATCGACCCCAAGAGCATTGGCGTGGGCCAGTACCAGCATGACGTGAACCAGAGCGAGCTGGCCCGCACGCTGGAAGCCGTGGTCGAGGACTGCGTGAACTCGGTCGGGGTGGACCTGAACACCGCCAGCGTGCCGCTGCTGTCGCGCGTGTCGGGCCTCTCAGGCACGGTGGCCCGGGCCGTGGTGCGCTGGCGCGAGGCCCATGGCGCCTTCAGGAACCGCAAGCAGCTCATGGACGTGAGTGGCCTGGGCGCCAAGACCTTCGAGCAGAGCGCGGGCTTCCTGCGCATCCGCGGCGGCGACAATCCGCTGGACATGACCGGCGTGCACCCCGAAACCTACCCCGTGATCGAGCAGATGATGGCGCGCACGGGCAAGCCCGTGACCGAGCTCATGGGCCGCGCCGAGATGCTCAAGACGCTCCAGCCCGAACTGTTCGCCAACGAACAGTTCGGCGTGATCACCGTCAAGGACATCCTCGGGGAGCTGGAAAAGCCCGGCCGCGATCCGCGCCCCGATTTCAAGGTGGCGCGCTTCAACGACGGCGTGGAAGACATCGCTGATCTGAAGGAGGGCATGATCCTCGAGGGCACGGTGAGCAACGTGGCCGCCTTTGGGGCCTTCGTGGACCTGGGCGTGCACCAGGACGGTCTGGTGCACGTGAGCCAGCTCAGCCACAAGTTCGTCAACGACGCACGCGAGGTGGTCAAGACCGGCGACATCGTCAAGGTCAAGGTCATGGAGGTGGACGTGGCACGCAAGCGCATCGGCCTGTCCATGAAGCTGGGCGAGGCTCCCGCGCGCCGCGATGGCCCACGCGACAACCGATTTGAAAGCGCCGGCCGCAGCCATGGCGGCCAGGGACGGCGCCAGGAAGCTCCCGTGGCCACGGCCATGGCCGGCGCCTTTGCCAAGCTGCAGGGCCTGCGCAAGTCACCATGAAAGCGCTGCGCATCTACGCCGGCCCCCGGGCGCGCGCCCATCTGGAGCAGCACGGTCTGCGCCCGCAGGACGTGGGCGTGGTGCCCGGTGCGGCCGGCGGGCCCAAGGGCCTGATCCTCGGACCGCTGGACCGCTTCCTGTTCGGCGAGTGGCTGGCGCAAAGCAGTCAGCCAGTCCACCTGGTGGGCGCGTCGATCGGCGCCTGGCGCATGGCCACGGCCTGCCTCGACCAGCCCGTCCAGGCGTTCCAGCGGCTCGAAACCGACTACATCCACCAGCACTACGAATTGCCGCCCGGCCAGAAGCGCCCGACGGCAGCCCAGGTCAGCGAAGTGTTCGGCGAGAACCTCCGGGCGTTCTATGGCGGGCGGGTTGCCGAGGTGTTGCGGCACCCACGCTACAGGCTGCACGTGGTGACCTCGCGCGGACGGCACCTGCTGGGCCGCGAACACGGCCTGCGCACGCCGCTGGGTTATCTGGGCGCCTTTTTGACCAACAGCGTTCACCGCAAGGCCATGGGAGCCTGGCTGGAACGGGTGGTCTTTTCGTCGCCCGATGCCACGGGTGCTGCGGCCCATGCCGCACTGCCGTTTGCCACGGCGGACTACCGCACACGGCAGGTGACGCTGAACGAGGCCAACTTCAACGATGCCCTGCAGGCCAGCTGCTCGATCCCGTTCGTGCTCAAGGCCATTCACGACATTGCCGGCGCCCCGCGTGGCGCCTATTGGGATGGCGGCATCACCGACTACCACTTGCACCTCAACTACAACGCCCGGGCTGACCAGGGGCTGGTGCTGTATCCGCACTTCCAGAAGGCCGTGGTGCCCGGCTGGCTCGACAAGGGCCTGAAATGGCGCCACGGTGCCACCCACTTCCTGGACAACACCGTCGTTCTCGCGCCCAGCCCCGAATGGGTCCGCACGCTGCCCCATGGCAAGCTGCCCGACCGGACGGACTTCACGCGCTATGGGCAGGACCTGAACGCCCGTGTTAAGGCCTGGAGTTCGGCCGTGGCGGCCAGCCGCCAACTGGCGGATGAATTTGGGGAGTGGCTGGAAACCGGCGATGTCTCGGAGGTTCAGGCGCTGTAGCTCAGCCCGGCTGCACCGGCAGCCACAGGGTGAAACAGGTGCCTGCCGGACCCGACTGCCACCGCACCGCGCCATGGATGGCCGCAGCACGGCGCAACTGGTTGGCCATTCCGCGGCCGGTCGACTCGGCGCGCGCGTTGTCGACGTCAAAGCCCTGGCCGTTGTCCTCGATGTTCACCCCAACGCCGTCATCCGCCAGCACGGTGCTGACGCGGATCCTCGTCGGTGAGGGCGTGCGGCTACCCGGGCAATAGGAGAGTCCGGGCGACGATGATTCAGTGAGGGGAGGCCAGTACATCCGCGAGCCAGGCCTTGGCCTGCCTGGCCTGGCGATCGATCAGCGCCGGGTCGCGAAACGCATGGGCCATCACTGCGGCACCCTGCAACAGGGTCAGCAGGAACTCCGCATGCTGCCTGGCTTTGGCGGCGGGCAGTTCACGCGCAAACTGGCCCACCAGCCAGGCTTGCAACGCCTCCAGAATGCGCGAGGCATAGGGCTGCAGGGCCGGATCGGTCTTGCCAAGCTGGCTGGCCAATGTGCCCACGGGGCAACCCACGCGCGCGAGTTCATGCGCTGAATCCTGGGTCACCTGGATAAAGGCTCTGATCGACACCAGCGCGCTGGCATCGGCCGGCAGCAGGGCCTTGAGCCGTCCGAAGAGTTCCTCCATGCGGGCGTCGGAGACCGATTCCAGCATCTCCGCCTTGGTTTTGAAGTAGTACGACAGATTGCCTTTCAGCAAGCCCGCGTGCTCGGCGATATCGCCGATCGACGTCTCCGCGTAGCCTCGTTCCATGAAGAGGTTGAGCGCAGCGTCCACGATTTTCTGCCGGTTGGCCGCGCCTTTGCCGGTGCCGGCAGGCGGCGCTTCGGGGGGGGTCAGTTCTGAGGTGCCTTTAGCCATTGCGTGATGGTAGCGATGGGGATGTGGTCATCAATGTTGGCGCCATAGTGGGCCAATGCAATGCGGCCGTCCGGGGCGATCAGGAAGTCAGCCGGCGTCCTCTCGAACGGACCGTCCACCCTGCCTGGCAGAAAGCCGCTGCGGAATGCCTTCAACGCCGTGATCGCGACCCCCAGCGAAAACAGTCCGCGCCAGCGGGCCTCCACACCGAAACGCCTGTAGTGGGTCAGATCCGGGTCGGCAACGATGGGGAAGGGCGCATCCTGGCGGCCCACGTATTGGCGTATCGATTCGACCGGCGATTGAAAGACGGACACAACGTGCAACCCCTGGCCCGACCATTCCGGGTAATGCTGAATGATGGCGCGCATGCGGAAATTGCACACCGGACACGAGGCATACCGGTAAAAGGAGAGAAGAACAGGTGCGCCGCGCAAGGCGACCAGGTTGACGGGCTGGCCCAAAAAATCTGTGGCCACGAGATCGGGGGGCTGGGACCCCGGGGTAAGACGCATGCAAACTCCCAATAATTGGACGATCGACCAATTATATCAGGACGATCGTCCAATTTTCGAGCGCACCAGCGGCCTGAATCGCCCGGTCCCGTCTCGCGCCGGGACTACTGCATTGAGGCGCCCAGCATGGCCTCGTAGTCCTGCGCCGAGGCAAGCCGGGGATTGGTCTTGTGGCAATGGTCAGCCAGCGCCCCGGTGATGACCTTGTCGAACCAGTCACGCTGGACCCCCATGGCAGCCAGGCCCGTGGGCAGGCCCAGGCGCGCGTTCATGTCCTTGATGGCCTCGGGAATGTCGCTGCCCGACTGCAAACCCATGGCGCGGGCCATGCGGTCCAGCCGCCGGTCTTTCTGCACCGACTCGGCCGCTGCGTTGAAGGTGACCACGGCGGGCAGGAACATGGCGTTCAAGGTGCCATGGTGCAGGCGGGGGTCGACCCCGCCCAGGCTGTGGCTCAGGCTGTGCACACAGCCCAGCCCTTTCTGGAAGGCCATGGCCCCCTGCATCGAGGCGCTCATGAGATTGAAGCGCGCTTCGCGGTCGGCACCGTCGGTGGTGGCGCGCTCGATGTGGGCCCAGCCGCGCTCCAGGCCGTCCAGCGCAATGCCGTCGGCTGGCGGATTGAAGGCGGCCGACATGAAGGTTTCCATGCAATGGGCAATGGCGTCCATGCCGGTGGCGGCGGTGAGCTTTGGCGGCAAGCCCAGCGTGAGTTCTGGGTCGCAGATGGCCGCCCTGGGCACGATGTTCCAGGAGTGAAAGCCCAGCTTGCGGTGATCGTCCACGATGATGATGGCGCCGCGTGCCACTTCGCTGCCCGTGCCGCTGGTGGTGGGCACCGCAATCAGAGGTGCTGCGCGCTCCGTGATGCGCGGCGAGCCTCCCTCGATGGTGGCGTAGTGGGTGAGCGGACCTTCGTGCGTGGCTGCGATGGCGACCCCTTTCGCGCAGTCGATCGCTGAACCGCCACCGACGGCGATCAGGCCATCGCAGTGGTGGGCCTTGTAGACCTCGACCGCGGCACGCACGGCGGCCTCGGTCGGGTTGGACGGGGTCTGGTCGAAGACGGCCACCGGCAGGCCGGGCAGGGCATCAAGCGCCTTTTGCAGCACGCCCGCGGCCTTGACGCCGGAGTCGGTCACGATCAGCGGGCGGGTGATGCCGACGCGCTCGCACTCCTGCTTGAGCAGCTTCACGGCGCCATAGTCGAACTGGATCTGGGTGACGTAGTAGATGAGGGACATGACGGTTGCGTTGTACGATTCAAAGTCCCACTCTAAGGCAGGAGACATTTCTTGAAAACGAAACAAACCCTCATCGCCGTCGCCTTGGCGATAGCGGCAGGCGCCCCCATGGCCGCCTGCCTGACTGATGCGCAGGCGGTGTCGCTGGTCGATCAGTACATGGCCCGCTCACCCGCCGCCAATCCTGAAGGGTTGAACGAGGCCGACGGAGCCTGCAGCCGCGCCAAGGTCAATGCCCTGCTGGAGCTGCGGTTGGGCAACGTGATTGGCTACAAGGCGGGCCTGACGGCTTCTGCAGTGCAGAAGCGCTTTGGCTATGACAAGCCGGTGTGGGGCAAGCTGTACGAAGGCATGGTGCTGGACGACGGCGCCACGGTGGAGGCCGCGTTTGGCGCGCGACCGCTGTTCGAGGCCGACATGCTGGTGCGCGTGAGCAGCGATGCCATCAACCAGGCCAAGACGCCCATGGATGTGCTGATGGCCATCGATCAGATCATCCCCTTCATCGAACTGCCCGACCTGGTGGTCCAGGCCCCTCCCAAGCTCAACGGGCCTGCCATCAGCGCCATCAATGTCGGCGCGCGCCTGGGGGTGGCGGGCAAACCGGTCGCGGTGCCCGTGACCCGCGGCGACCGCTACGCCATGCTCGACGCGCTGCGCGACATGAGCGTGGTGCTGAGCGATGGGAGCGGAGCCACGCTGGGCAAAGGCAAGGGCAGCGACATCCTGGATCACCCGCTCAATGCAGTGATCTGGCTGGCCCAGGCGCTGGCTCAGGAAGGCCTGTCCATGAAGCCTGGCGAACTGATCAGCCTCGGGTCGTTCTCGCCGCTGCTGCCCCCCAAGGCCGGCACCCGGGTCACCGCCACGTACCAGGGACTGCCGGGCGCCACGCCGGTTTCGGTCCAGTTCAAGTAAGGTGACGTTCCCCCCGCCGTCCCTGACGCCGGCCATGCGGGACGTGCTCGCGCGCATGGCGCGCGCCGGCCACCCACCCATGCACACACTGCCCGCCGTGAAGGCACGGGCCGCCTATGAAGCGGGCTCCGGCGTGCTGGAGATTCCGCGCGCCGAGCTGCCCCGGGTCCAGGACTTGCACATTCCCGCGCGTGACGGGCACTTGCTGCCGGCGCGGCTGTACGCGCCGGCTCCAGGTCCACTGCCGGCATTGATGTATTTCCACGGCGGCGGCTTCACCATTGGCAGCATTGCCACGCACGACACGCTGTGCCGGGAACTCGCGTTCCGCAGTGGTTGCATGGTGGTGTCGCTCGACTACCGCCTGGGACCGGAATACCGGTTCCCGGTGGCCGTCCACGATGCATGGGACGCGCTCCAGTGGCTGGCCACGCAGGGCGCCACCCTGGGCGCCGACCCGCACAGGCTGGCCGTGGGAGGCGACAGCGCCGGCGGCACGCTCGCCGCGGTATGCGCCTTGATGGCCCGCGACGCGGGGTTGCCACTGACGCTTCAACTGCTCTTCTACCCGGGCTGCGCGCCACGGGCCGATACGCCATCGCACGAACGGTATGGCAGCGGCCTGGTGCTGGAGCAGGCCCACATCACCTACTTCTTCGACCAGTACCTGCGCAGCGACGCCGATCGCGACGACTGGCGATTCGCGCCACTGCTTGCGCCGGATGTGGACGGCGTCGCGCCCGCGTGGTTCGGCCTGGCCGAGTGTGATCCTCTGGTGGACGAGGGGCTGCAGTATTCAGATCGGCTGCGCGCCGCCGGCGTGGTCGTGGACCTGCAGATTTACCGTGGGGTGACCCATGAATTCATCAAGATGGGCCGTGTGCTGCCCGAGGCGCGGCAGGCTCATGCCGACGCGGCGCGCGCCATGAAAGAGGCTTTAGTCCCATGAAAAGACAGGATTTCCGGTTCTTCCACCGCCTGCGTGTGCGCTGGGCGGAGGTGGACATGCAGAAGATCGTGTTCAACGCGCACTATCTGATGTACTTCGACACGGCGGTGGCCGACTACTGGCGTGCGCTGGCACTGCCCTATGAAGAAGCCATGCACCAGCTGGGCGGTGACCTGTATGTCAAGAAGGCCACGGTGGAATTCCACGCCTCGGCACGCATGGATGACCAGATCGACGTGGGCATGAAATGCGCGCGCGTGGGCAATTCGTCGATGCTGTTCACCGGCGCGATCTTCCGCGGCGATGCGTTGCTGATCACCTGTGAACTGGTCTATGTGTTTGCCGATCCGGCCACCCAGACCTCCAGGCCGGTGCCGGCCGCGCTGCGCGAGATCCTGACCGCCTACGAGGCGGGCGAGCCCATGGTGCTCGTGCGTACCGGCGCCTGGAGCGAACTGGGCACCGATGCCACCCGGATACGCACCGATGTGTTCGTCACCGAACAGCGCATCCCCGAGGAGATGGAATGGGACGAAGCCGACGCGACCGCGGTTCACGCCGTGGCCGTCAATCGCCTGGGCCAGCCGCTGGCCACCGGCCGCCTGCTGCAGCCCGGCCCCGGTGTGGGCCAGATCGGCCGCATGGCGGTACATCGGGTGCTGCGGGGCGCCCATCTGGGCCGGGACATCCTGCAGGCCCTGACGGCACAGGCGGTCAAGCGCGGTGACCGGCAGCTCCTGCTGCACGCGCAGCGAAGCGCCGAGGGCTTCTACCAACGGCTCGGATTCCGCTCGCGAGGCGAGCCGTTCGACGAGGTAGGGATACCGCACATCGAAATGTTCACGGTTCTGGGCACCGATTAGGGAACCATTGCAACCGTCTGTAAGACGAAGGCAGGAACAGGCGACAATACGAGGTTGTTCGCCCGGGCCGCTGTTGGGCCCCCGCGCGATCCCTCTGCATCGATTCCATGGCCAAGAAAAAACGCAATTCCCCTGAGCGGTCCGGCAACGGACGCTCCGAATCCAGCGCGGGCGCCACCGCCGCGCTGAACCCCTCCGGCAACCTGTCCACGGGCGACGCCGTCTCCGCGCGTGCGCGCCGCCCGGCCGCGCCAGCCGTCAGCCTGTCTTTGCCCGTGGAGATCACGCGGGGCGACTGGACCGTGCTGATCCTGTCGCTGATGATGTTCTTCGCACCCGCCCTGGGCGTGCCGCACGAGGAGATGCTGCAGGACACCCTGAAATCCATCGTCGTGTCGTTTGCGGCGCTGGGTGCGGGCCTGCTGTTCTTCTGGCACCAGCGCAACCGGCGCGATGGCTTGCGTTGGCATGCCATCGTGTGGCTGCCCGTGGCGCTGACGCTCTATGCCCTGGGCAGCATGGTCTGGTCGCACACCTACCTGGCCGGCGTAGAGGCCATCCGCTGGTTCATCTTCAGCTGGCTGGTCTGGCTCGGACTCAACACCCTGACACGCGAACGCCTGCCGCAGCTGGCCTGGGGCATCCACTGGGGCGCAGTGGTCGCCTCGTTATGGACCGCGCTGCAGTTCTGGGTCGACTTCAAGTACTTCCCGCAGGGGCCCAATCCGGCCTCGACCTTCGTCAACCGGAACTTCTTCGGCGAATTCGTGGTCTGCACGCTGCCGTTCTCGCTGCTGCTGCTGGCGCGCGCCCGGCAGTCCGCCACGATTTTCCTGCTGTCGTTCACGACCGGTTTCAACGTGGTTGCCATCATGATGACCGGCACCCGCTCGGCGCTGACCGCCATGTTCGCGCTGCTGCTGGTGCTGCCGGTGATCCTGTTCCTTTACCGCAAGCAACTGGGCTTTGTGAACTGGGACGCGGGCAAGCGCATCATCGCCGGTGGGGTGTTGCTGGCCACGGTACTGGGGCTGGGCATGATCCACACGGGCAACGCCAAGCTCATCGAGGAAAACAAGGTCGAAGGCCGGGGACTCACGGCGCTTCAGCGGGGTCTGGCCCGGACCCTGTCGATGACCCAGAAAGAGGAGTACACGGAGCGGTCGTTCTCGGTGCGTTTGGTCATGTGGAAGGCCACGGCCCGCATCATCAAGGCCCGGCCACTGTCCGGCGTGGGCGCCGGTGCCTGGGAAGTGGACATTCCCCTGTACCAGACCGAAGGGTCCCAGCTGGAGACCGACTACTACGTCCACAACGAAATACTCCAGCTGCTGGCCGAGTACGGGCTGGTGGGCTGGCTGTTCCTGATCTCGCTGCTGTCCTATCTGCTGTACGCCGCCTGGCGCACAGTGCGCGACAAAAGCTCCGACATGCAGGCGGAGGCGCCGCTGCGCGCCTTCACCCTGGCCGTGCTTCTGGCGTTCCTGATCGTCAGCAATGCGGGCTTCCCCTGGCGCATGGCCAGCACGGGCGCCATGTTTGCGTTGTCGCTGGCCATCCTGGCGGCATCGGACGCACGACTGGGTTTACGCAGCCCGTTGCTGGCCAGCCGCCTGCCCTGGAAGCCCGGTTATTCCCAGGGCCTGGCCGTGGCGCTGATGGTCTGCACGGCGCTGGCCGCCTACATCACCCAGCAGGCGGCCGAATGCGAGGCCAAGATCGTCCGGGCCACCAAGCTGGCGCTCACGATTTCTGCCTCCAAGGACTTCAACAACCCCAAGTGGGACAAGACCAAGGCGGAGATGCTCACGCTCATCAAGCAGGGCACCGACATCAATCCGCACTACCGCAAGATCACCCCCATGGTGGCGGATGAAGCCGCCAAATGGGGCGACTGGAAGGATGCCACCTGGATCTGGGAAAGCGTGATCTCCTCGCGGCCGTACATCGTGGCGATCATGTCCAACATCGCACGCGGCTACGCAACCATGGGCAATACGGAAAAGGCCCTGGAGTACCTGACCCGCGCCAAGAAGATCCAGCCCCACGCGCCCTCGGTGCGCTCCCTCGAGGTGGTTCTGCTCAGCCGCAGCGGAAAGGAAGCCAAGGCACTCGAACTGGCACGCGAAGCCATCAACGAAAACGTCTATGACTACGACCTGGTCCACGCCGGCTTCATTCTGGGCTGGCGCTCCGGCGACTTCAAGTTTGCCGAGAAGTGCATGGACCTGCGCAACAAGGGCTGGCCGGCCAGCAAGAACCCGGGTCTGGTCCAGCTGGGCAACATGTACCTCACCGGCGTGAAGGACGAGGCCAAGGCGCTGGCCACCTTCAAGCAGGCCCTGGAGGCCGCGGACGAGGAGGAGCGCAAAACGCTGGTGGTACAGATTCCGCAGAACCTGTACCCCAAGCTGGGCGTGAAGGTCGTGGTGGCGCCGCCTGCGGGTCAGACGTCGGCGGCAAGCAAATAGGGCAGGGGCAGCAGCGTCAGCGCGGGCCCCTCGGGCGTTGCAGCGCTGAGCCGATGGTCCACGGCACTCAACTGGAGCGAGACCAGGGCGTCATAACCGCCGCCGGGAGCTGCCTCGGCCTGGACCACCAGGCCGCAGGGCTGTTCGGAATCACCGGCCTGAAACACCTCCTGACCGGCAGCAAGCGGGCCATCCGCGTGCGCAATGAAGGCGCGTCGCTTGAGTGTGCCCCGGAACTGGCTGCGTGCCACGACTTCCTGTCCGGGGTAGCAGCCCTTCTTGAAGCTCACCCCCCCCACGGATTCGTAATTGAGCATCTGGGGCACGAAGGCGTCGACCAGCGGCTGGCTCAATGTGGCCACGCCGCTGCGCACCTCGCTCCACAGCCATTCTTCGAGTGACAGCACCGGCCCTTGCGGCGCCGAAGCATCCCCTGGACCCACCCACAGGCCTCTGGGCTGCCCCATCGCCGGGTACAGCGCGACCCAGTGGGCCTGACCGTCGCTGCCGCATGCCCACGGCTCGGCCAGCGGCGCTCCCGATTGCACGGCCTGCCAGGCTTCGCCCGCCAGACCGAACAGCGCAAATTCGCCCGTCGCGTCGCTCAGTTTGGCCTTGGCCCGCAGCACGAACATCGACAAGCGCTTCAGGGTCGTCGCCAGCAGGTCGCGGCAGCAGACCAGCAGGATGTCGTCCGCGCGCTTGAGGCCAATGAAACTGGCCTGCATCCGGCCCTTGGCGGAGCAGAAGGCTGCCAGCCGGGCCTGACCCGGCTTGAGCAGCAGGAAGTCCTGCGTCAATTGGCCTTGCAAAAAGGAGGCGGCATCGCCGCCCTCCACTCGGATCACGCCCAGGTGGGTCAGGGCTGCCTTGCCGTTCAGTGCATGGGTCATGGCTGAATTATCATCGTCCGCTGATTTCACTCGTGCATGTAGGGGCAGCGTTTGCGGCGACTTTTCATCTGGGTTTTCCTCCTGGGCGCGCTGGCCGCCATCGCCGCTGCGGGCGCGGGCCTCTGGTGGGTCTACCAGCCGCTGCGGCTGCCGTCGGCCACGGTCGACCTGTCCATCGAGCCCGGCACCCTGCCGCGCGGGGTGGCCCAGGCGGTGGCGGATGCCGGCGTCGAGGTGGAGCCCGACCTGCTGTACCTGTGGTTCCGTGTGTCCGGCCAGGGCCGCCTGATCAAGGCGGGCAGCTACGAACTGGCCTCCGGCATCACGCCTTACCACCTGCTGCGCAAGCTGGCCCGCGGCGAGGAAGCCCTTCGGGCGCTGGTGCTGGTGGAAGGCTGGAACTTCCGGCAAGTCCGTGCAGCGCTATCAAAAGAAGAGCAGCTCAAGCCCGATACGAAAGGGCTGGACGACGATTCCATCATGAAACTGCTGGGCCGACCGGGTGTCCACCCCGAGGGGCGGTTCTTCCCCGACACCTACACCTATTCCCGAGGCTCCAGCGACCTGGCCCTGCTGCGCCGGGCCCTGCACGCCATGGACAAGCGCCTGGAAGCCGCCTGGGCGCTGCGCAACCCCGAGGCCGCCGTGAAAACGCCCGATGAAGCCCTGATCCTCGCCAGCATCATCGAAAAGGAAACCGGCAAGGCCAGCGATCGGCCGCTGGTGGCCAGCGTGTTCAACAACCGCCTGCGCGTGGGCATGCCGTTGCAAACCGACCCCACGGTGATCTACGGGCTGGGCCCGGCCTTCGACGGCAACCTGCGCAAGAGAGACCTGCAGGCCGACACCCCCTGGAACACCTACACCCGCGCCGGCCTGCCCCCCACGCCGATCTCCATGCCCGGCAAGGCCTCTTTGCTGGCGGCCGTGCAACCGCCCCCGGGCAAGGCGCTGTACTTCGTGGCCCGTGGTGACGGCAGCAGCCAGTTCAGCGCCACGCTGGACGAGCACAATCGGGCGGTGAACCAATACCAGCGCGGTGGCCGCAATACACCATGACCCGGGGCCTGTTCATCAGTTTCGAGGGCATTGACGGAGCGGGCAAGTCCACCCACATCGAAGGGCTGGCCTCGGCCTTCCGGGCGCAGGGGCGTGCCGTCACGCTCACCCGCGAGCCCGGCGGCACCCCGCTGGCCGAGAAGTTGCGCGGCCTGGTGCTGAACGACGCCATGGACGCCCTGACCGAGGCGCTGCTGATCTTCGCGGCCCGGCGCGACCACCTGCAACAAGTCATCGAGCCCGCCCTGGCGCGTGGGGATGTGGTGCTGTGCGACCGCTTTACCGACGCCACCTTTGCCTATCAGGGAGGCGGCCGCGGCTTCGACCTGGCCATCCTGGGCCAGTTGGAGCAGTGGGTACAGGCCCGGGCCGACGGAACGCTGCGCCAGCCTGACCTGACCGTCTGGTTTGACCTGGCGCCCGAGGTGGCCGCCCAACGTCTGGCCGATGCCCGTGTACCCGACCGCTTCGAGGCCCAACCCGTGGAATTCTTCCGTTGCGTGGTGCAGGGTTATGCCAGCCGTGCCGCGGCGGCCCCGGGCCGTTTCGCACGGATCGACGCCGCACAGGAGCGCCACAAGGTCTGGCAGCAACTCACCAGCGCCTTCGTTCGGCGTGGTTGGCTCGCCATCATGGTGGCTGCCAACGGAGGCCCACCATGACCGCCCCCTGGATCCTGCGCCAGCAAAAGGCCTTGCTGGCCCAGCGCGGCCATGCCTGGCTGCTGCAGGGCCCCTCGGGCCTGGGGCAGTACGCGCTAGGCCTGGCCCTGGTGCAGGCCTGGTTGTGCGAGCGGCCGACGGAGCAGGGCGCGTGCGGATCGTGCGGCAGTTGCCACGCCATCGAGGTACGGACCCATGCCGACCTGTGCGTGCTCATGCCCGAGACCGTGATGCTTGAACTGGGCTGGCCGCTGTCGGAGGCTGCGCAAAAGAAGATCGACGACAAGGAACGCAAGCCCAGCCGCGAGATCCGGGTGGAGACCATGCGTGACGCCGTGGAGTTCGCCCAGCGCACCAGTGCGCGGGGCCGTGGCAAGGCTGTGCTGGTGTACCCGGCCGAGCGCATGAACCACGTCACGGCCAATGCCTTGCTCAAGACACTGGAGGAACCACCGGGCGACGTGAAGTTCGTCTTGGCCAGCGAAGCCGCCCACCAGCTGCTACCCACCATCCGCAGCCGCTGCCTGGGCCATACCATGGCCTGGCCTGACACCGCCGAGTCATTGGCCTGGCTGGCGACGCAAGACGTCAAGCCCGCAGACGCCCCCGCGCTGCTGCGCGCCGCCGGAGGCCGCCCCGACGATGCCATGCTGTTCGCCCGCTCGGGCCGGGACCCCAAGGCCTGGGCCCTGCTGCCCAAGGCCATGGCCCGGGGCGACGCCTCGGCGCTGACGGGTTGGGCGCCAGCGCAGGCCGTGGACGCGCTGCAGAAGCTGTGCCATGACCTCATGGCCGTGCGCGCCGGCGGCAGCCCCCGGTTTTTCGAGGCTGCCGAACTGCCTCCCGCCAGCGGCCTGGCGGCGCTGGGCGCCTGGTCGCGCGAACTGGCGCGGACGGCGCGCACTGCCGAACACCCGTTCAACGCCGGCCTGATGCTGGAGGCGCTTGCGAGCCAGGCCCAACGTGCGCTCAGATTGGCCTAAACTCCGCACAGCAAAGGCCCGTCATGAGCACACCCGCATCCAACACGCCCCGTCCCAGCGTCATCCAGCTCGCCATCAAGGAAAAGGCGGCGCTGTACGCTGCCTACATCCCGCTGTTTTCCGACGGTGGCATCTTCATCCCGACCACGCGCGACTACAAGCTGGGCGACGATGTGTACGTGTTGCTGTCCCTGCCCGATGACCCTCAGCGCTATCCGGTCGCCGGCAAGGTGGCCTGGGTGACGCCCGCACGGGGCGCGGCCAACCGGACGCAGGGCGTGGGCATCCGGTTCCCGTCGGACGAGAAATCCAAGCTGCTCAAGATCAAGATCGAAGAGGTGCTCGGCGGACACCTGGCGTCCGAGCGCCCCACTCAGACCATCTGATCCGCTACGCTTCTGATAGCACGAAGTGGCCGCCAGGAGTGGGCTACAGCCATTTTTGATCATTCAACCCGATGTTTGTCGACTCCCACTGCCACCTGAGCTTTCCCGAACTGTCGGCGCAGCTGCCGCAGATCCGCGAGGCCATGGCCGAGGCCGGGGTCGACCGCGCGCTGTGCATCTGCACCACGCTGGAGGAGTTCGACACGGTTCACGGGCTGGCGCTGGCGCATGACAACTTCTGGGCTACCGTGGGCGTGCACCCCGACAACGAGGGCGTGACCGAGCCCAGCGTGCCGGACCTGGTCGAGCGTTCGGCGCGGCCACGCGTCGTGGCCATTGGTGAGACCGGCCTGGATTACTACCAGATGGACGAGCGCAAGGGCGGCCGAACCGTGGCCGACATGGAATGGCAGCGCGAGCGCTTTCGCACGCATATCCGTGCGGCACGTCAGGTGGGCAAGCCCCTGGTGATCCATACCCGGGCCGCCTCGGACGACACAGTGGCGCTGCTCAAGGAGGAGGGCGAGGATGGCTCGGCCGGCTCTGCGGGCGGCGTCTTCCACTGCTTCACCGAAACGGCCGAGGTCGCGCGCGCCGCGCTGGACCTTGGGTTCTACATCTCGTTTTCGGGGATCCTGACCTTCAAGTCGGCGCAGGACCTGCGGGAGGTGGCGGCTTTCGTGCCGCTGGACCGGCTGTTGATCGAGACCGACAGCCCCTATCTTGCCCCCGTGCCGTTCCGTGGCAAGACCAACACGCCCGCCTATGTGCCCCATGTGGCGCGGCAGCTCGCCGATCTGCGCGGCTTGCCCGTCGAGGACATCGCCACCATCACCAGCCGCAACTTCGAACGCCTGTTCAGCGCCGTAAAGTCATGAGAAATTACTTTAAGACTTTACTTTATCTTATTGTTTTTTCTTTATTTAGTGCTGCGCACGCCGGCTCCTACGACGATTTTTTCATCGCCGTGAAACGGGACGACGAGGGCGCGGTGCAAAGCCTGCTGCAGCGCGGATTCGACCCCAACACCCTGAGCCCGGATGGACTGTCGGGGCTGTTCCTGGCGCTGCGCGAGCCGTCCCTGAAGGTGGCGGCAGTGTTGATCGCCTGGCCCAAGACCAATGTGGAAATCCGCACGGCCCAGGACGAAAGCCCGCTGATGATGGCTTCGCTCAAGGGGCACCGGGATCTGGTCAAGCAGCTGATCGCCCGTGACGCCGATGTCAACAAGCCCGGCTGGACGCCGCTGCACTACGCCGCCACGCGATCGCAGTTGGAGATCATGAACCTGCTGCTGGAACACAGCGCCTACATCGACGCCGAGTCGCCCAACGGCACCACGCCACTCATGATGGCGGCGCACTACGGCTCGGTGTCGGCCGTCAAGCTGCTGCTGGAAGCTGGCGCGGACCCGCTGCTCAAGAACCAGATCGGGCTCACGGCCATCGACTTTGCCCAGAAGGCCAACCGCAAGGATGCGGCCGATCTGATCGCCGAGTTCGTGAGGGCGAAACAGCCCAGGGGCAAGTGGTAGGCCGGCAGGCTTTCTGTCGCCTATTTAACTTAACATAATATACATCGTATCAAGTGGCTATAGGCCGAGCTCAAGCTGGCCAGGCCTGCCAATGCGGTAACGCTCACCGCGCCAATCTGATGCAATGACTTTCCCAGCGCCTTCCGCAGCTGTTCCTTTCGCAGTTCGCCTTTAGCGTTTTCGATAGTTGCCCTCACTAGCTCTTGCACGGGGTCTAGTCCTGCGAAACCCGCCAGTCTGGCCCTATCTCCTGGGGTGCAGGTACGCGTTCCTGCTTTCCACGCGGCGATGTGGCTTTGCGGTATGCCCATTGCCTTGGCCAGCTTGTATTCGCTCCCGACTACTAGGCCTGCTTTCCCGATTAGTGAAATCAATTGGTCCATAGTTACCTCTTTTGATAACGTCTCGTTACTGACCATTTTTGGTCAGTACCCTCGGTGGGTAATCAATCGTACACCTAGGAGCCGCTATGCCCAATCTCGTTCTACGTTCTCGCTTTTTCGATAGCTCAGATTTCCGTGTGGAGTACGGGTATCTGGAGGCCGTGGGCGACTGCATGGATGCGCCGCATGTTCTGCCGTTTGGCGGCGCTCGCACCATGCCTTTCGTCACTTGTTTCGATCGACATTACGAGTATCACTACACCACGAATCGCCGCATCGACCCGGCCCCCGTCTGGAGTCCCCCGCCTGAAAACGGCAAAGCTCGATCTGTAGCGGCTCCGGCTGCGCCCGGGGCGGAGGTCTCCACCCTAGTTACTGAACGGGCTCTCTCGCCTGTTGGCCCAGTCGGGAGTCTCGCGTTTGATCGCGCTGACAAGCCCGCTCTCTCTGATTCCGTCGCGGATGGCCGTTTTGATCACAAGGTACGCAATCCACAGTGTGATGACGTATCCGGCAACGCTGATCACCAGCAAAAAGATCACCAGTCCGTCGGGGTCAATGCCAAGTCTCATTCGATTTCCTCCTCTGTGAGTTCTCTCGACGATGGTACTCGTCGCCTGTCAAACCTCGACCTGCTTGGCAGGCTCGTCAAGCGCGGTTGCATTGTGTCGTGGCACGGGTGCCGTTACCGCGTCACAAAGGTCCGTTTGGGCTACTTCTGGGGCCGTGTGCAGGGCATCCACGGCGGCGATCTCGCCGGTCCGCTAGCGCCATTTCGTGATGCTCGGTTGCGCTGCGAGTCCGTACAGGTTGTTCCATGAGTTCGATCAACGGCTTTTATTTCTTCCTTCTGGCGGCTGTGATTTGGGCGACCTCCTTTCTGTGGTGGTGGCTGCGTTGAGTCCGAATGCCAGTGCTGCGCGCAGCACTGTCGTGCCGACTCCCCGGCGTAACTGAGGATATTCCATGACAAAGCGTATTCAAATTCTCAAAACTGGCCCGTTGCAGGACAAGCAATGGGAGGGTCGTTCTTACAAGTCGCAAACCTGCGAGTGCGTACTGATCAATGAGGACAGCACCGTCGACGGTGTCGGCGTTCTCCGTCTCGGCTCTGAGCTTCAGGGCGATAAGGCGCCCGGCCCCGGGTTGTACGAGCCCGTTTTCGCGCCGGTGATTTCGCCCAAGGATCGCAAGATCGGCGCCGTTCTAGTCGCCGTCACTGCGGTGCAGCCTCGTCGCGTTCCTACTCCCTCCTCGTCGTCTTGATCCGGACTAGCCCGTATGCCTCGCGTGCGGGGCATGCTGGCGCAATCCCGCGTCGTATTAGGAGTGTGAAATGAGGCATCTGAAGGCCCTCTCGGGCTACATCGCAATCGTCGGCCTGATGGCCGCATCTGTGGCCCAGCAAGCCCACGCAACCCTGCCCACTGGCTTTGACACGGCAGTGGCCACGTATCAGACCGACGCCGTCGAGGCGCTGGGTCTGCTCATGGCCGCTGGGATCGTCATCTGGGGTCTGAAAAAGCTGATGTCCAAGCTGGGTTTGGGCTGATCTTTTCGCCCCCCTCACGGGGGGCTTTTTCTTGAAAGTCCAGCATGTCGACTTGTACTTCCGGTCAGCAACCATGGCGCGGTTATTACCTCGGCGCTCCGTTCGGGGATTGGGCCGGGGCAACCCCGCAAGCTGTTTGTGATGCGTATTCGGATTTTTACGGCATTGCTCACGCTGACGTAACGCAACCTGCACAAACCCCTGTCCCCTCCCTCGGCGATTCGTACTTCTGCGACCCCGGCGTCAGTGATGACGGCTATTACTTCGACGTCCAAGAGGTCTGTCAAGTAGGCGACGGCGGCACCACCGAAACCTCAGGCAACGCAATAGCAGTCACGGCGCAGGGCGGCTACGTCACGGTGACGTTTGCCCCTGGCACTCAGACAGTAATCGTTGAGCCTCCTCCCCTCGATGAGGACCGTATCGCCGACATAGGCATCGCTTTTGGCGCTCTCGCCCTTGCCCTTGTCATCGTCTACATGTCGCGAGCGCTGCTCGATCTGCTGCGCACCGACCCGCATAGGGACTAAACCATGCAATCGATCGAACTTATGCTCGCGGCGGGTTCGCTGCTCATCCTCTACGTCGCGTTCAGGTGATTCGCATGCTTAAAGTACTCGCCGCGTTACTGATGGCCATGGCTTCCGTTGCGCACGCTGCCATGCCTGAGTGTTTCCATAACTCAGACGGGTCTTGGAATTCTGCTGCTGTCCTCGCAGCATGTGCCGCGCAGCATCCGGAGGCATCCGATATCACGCTCTACCCCTCGGCCAATTTCGTGGATACCACTTGTCAGTGGCAAACCGCCAGCGGTACGGCTAACTACGTCCCCTATTGCCCTGTGGACTGTGCCTCCCACGCTGAGGACCCCGCCATTCAACAGTACATAAGCTTCCTGAAATTGAACTACAACCCGTCGCTTCTTAGCGGCTCTGAGTCGTCCATCACGGCAGTCGTGACGGCTTTCGGTGAGGCCCCTACAACTGTCGAGTACTGCGAATCGAACTGTCGCATGATCACGTCGCTGACAGGCGTGCCGGAGTCCGATAGGTCCTCTGTTTGGACGACAGCGACCCCTGAGTCCGATGGAGGCTGGTACCTCTTCCGCGAGGTCCGGGCCGCGCACCTGGGGGAGTCTTGTGTCCCCTCCGATGCCGGGCTTTTTGCTGGCGCGCATACGTCTTCAGTCGTGCCGCCCGATTCAGTCTCAAGTGGTACTGGCAGTACATCCACCGGTACCTCGAGCACGTCTCCCTGCACGTCTACTAGCACACTCGCCGGTTGCTCCACCTTGGAGCTTCCTGATAGCGTCGGCGTTATCCCTCACACCACCATAACGGTCGGCGACTTGCCTTACGAAAACGTTTGGGGCAATGGCTCGTGTCCCGCTGACGTTGTGATGCACTTCCGAAACGGTAATAAGAACCTCACTGTCTGGGACTGGTCGGACACCTGCGAGCGGCTCGGCTACCTCCGACCCGTCATCCTTCTATTCGGCGCGTGGCTCTCATTTGTCATCGTCATGACTGGCCGCCCCCAGTCTGGGGAGACTGAAGCATGAAGCTCGGCGCATGGCTGCTCGCAATGTGCGAGCCTCTGATCGCTCGCATTCTTCTCTCACTCGGTGTTTCCGTTGTGAGCGTCGTCGGCTTTGAGGCTCTTGTCGGGCAAGCTAAGGCGTTATTCCTAGACAAGTTCTCAGGCCTGCCGATCGACATGCTGAACCTGTTTCTTTACTTGGGCGGTGGGCAAGCTCTCGGCATGATTCTTGGCGCGTACACCGTGCGAGTCACGCTCTCCAGCATCGGCACAGCGTCGCGGTTTTTCGCTAAGACGCCGGGGTAGGCCTTGATCACCGTTATCACAGGCACCCCCGGGGCTGGCAAGACCCTCTATGCCGTCTCCAAGCTCATCAAGGCGCTGATCGGAACGACGATCGAGCTCGAACAGCCAGACGGCACCATGAAGACCGTCGAGCGGATCGTCTACACGAACATTAACGGCCTGCTACTCGATCACGAATTGATCGACGGATCGGATCACGGCGGCATCCGGAACTGGCATGAGTGGGCCAAGCCCGGCGCTGTCATCGTATTTGACGAATTCCAAAAGGTCTTCCCGCCACGCGCCAACGGCTCGGCTGTACCCCCCTACGTCCAGGCCCTGGACACCCACCGGCATATGGGCGTTGACTTCATCCTCATGACCCAGAACGTCATGAACGTGGACCGTCACGTTCACGGCCTGGTCAACCGGCATCTGCACGTTCGACGCATTGGAAATATGCGCTCCGCAATCGTGTACGAATGGGACTTCTGCTCCCGCCAGCTTCTGTACAGCAAAGCCATCAGCCAAAAGCCCTGGCGTTACTCAAAAAAGGACTTCGCTCTCTACAAAAGCGCTCAGGTCCACACAAAGCAGCCTCGCAGCATCCCAACGGTCATGTGGATGATTCTTGGTGCCGCCGTTGCTACGCCCCTTCTCGCGTACTCCGTCAAAGATCGCATTCAAGCCAAAATGCATCCGCCCCCAGTGGTCGCCAAGGGCGCGTCTACGCCTTTTAAGGTCACCCCCACTGCCTCAGTCACACCGCTGGCTACGCGGACCGCACCGGCGCTCTCCCAAGGCCGTCCAGTGCGCGCTGTGGGCTGCATGCTGGTCCGCGACGATTGCCTGTGCTTCGGTCCTGCTGCTGAGCCTATGCCTCGTGAAGAGGCCATGTGTGCCCGGCTTGAGGACCCAAGGCCCCCCGCTGACCTTCGGGGCCTCCCCGAGCCCGATCTGCCGGTGACCGACACCGAGCGACTCGCCCTAGATCGTCGCAGCGCCGCTGATGCCGATGTACTGGCGATGATGGCCCGTCGTTCTGAGCGCACAGGGTCTAGGGCGCTGCGGTGATTGCCCTGTTGAATAGGTGGCCTATGGCAGTGCGAACAGTCTTTGCCATCGCTCGTGCTCTTGCGGCAGCATCTTTCACCCAGCGGGGTGCATTTGGTTTCCTGATTGCTTTGGTTTTGCATGCGTCCATGATCCATGCCCAAAAGCTGTCGTTCTGGCGGACGCTCGCGCCAGTTATTCCGCTCAGGTCTAGCTCAAGCTGCCGGACTTGGGCTTCGGGGTGTTTGAGGAAGTTGCTGGCGATCATTGGATACCTTCAGCAATGCTTCCTCGCTCCCCTCGCTGGCGAGGGGCGGGGGGGAGTGGTTGCCACCCCAGCAAAGAAAAATCCGGCCTGTGCCGGAATCGCGATTAAAAGACACCCCCGTTACGCCCCTCGCCCGCCGTGGGGAAAACGGGGGTGTCTTCGCGGTTCTGGTTCAGGTCGGATTTTTCACAGAGTAGGTACACCGGCCGCACTTGAGCGTAGCGGGCGTGCCATAGCGCAGCGGCAAGCCGTAGGCGACTGGCGCGACAAGTGCAGGTGTACCGGACCGGTGCGTGCTGTTTCACTTTTCACGGGTCGTTGGGGCGCATGTGTCCCTGTGGCTGGGGGCGGTCACCAGGGGCGGCAAGGCGACGCGGGCCAGCGGAGCGCAGCACGCGGCGCCGCAGGCGCCGCTAATTTATTCAATAGTCACTTTCCGACACGCGGGGAATTTCTGACCCGCCAAAAGGTGAGCCCGGCGATGTTGACGCATCCCGGGCTCGTGATTGATCAGCTATCGAAGGCTCTGACCAATGCAACGAATTATCGATGGGGTTCTGTTCGAGGGCAAGCGGGTGCCGGATGCGTGGGACATCACCACGCGGGTCGTTAACGGCGTTTTCCAGCGTTCGGCTAGGCAGGTAGTCGTCTGGGAGGAAGTGGGCCCTGCTGGCTCTCCTGATGGCCTTCCTGCCGGCTCCTTGCTGCTCGATAGTGAGGAGCGTGCTAAGGCTGAGGAGCGTGCTGCCGCTGAGGCTGAGGAGCGACGACTGGCGAACCTGAAAAAGAATGCCGGTCGTGCTAAGTCCATGGTTTCCCTTGTCATCCTCTCCGAAGCGTTCGATGAGTTGCTGACCCTGACCTATCGCGAGAATCAGACCGACCTCGCGTTGTGCAAAGCTCACTTTGAAAAGTGGTATCGCCGCATGAAGCGCGCCCTGGGCGGCAATTTCCGTTTCTGCGCCTCATTCGAGCCTCAGGAGCGTGGCGCGTGGCATGTCCACGTTGCTACCCACAAGCTCCCTAAACACGCTGAGTACAAGGGCGTGAAGATTGAAGCCTGGAAACTCGGTACCCGCATTTGGCGGGACATCGTTGGCGCTGACAACGGCCTTTGTTTTGTCGGCGGCAAAAGCAAGTGGGGTAAAGGCCAGCGTCGGCGTAAGCTCAGTCTTGCCAAGATGGCCGCGTACGTCAGTAAGTACGTCACGAAAATGTACAAGGCTCTCCCTGAGGAGAAAAACAGGTACAGCCGCTCGAATGGGACTGTCATCCCTGCGGCGCATCGCATGCGCTTAACTGGCGTCCCTCTCTCCGAGTTGATTGCGGTTGCGTTTGAACATGCTGACGGTCATGACGTCGTCTCGCATCGCGTGTCTAGGTGGGGTGACTTCTATTGGCTCTGCACTGAGGCCCCACCGGTCAAACCCCCTCAGGATCGCGTTTAAGCTATAAATTCGATAGCAAAAAAAAAGGCCCTTCCGGGCCTTGTGTCTGAGCTATGCTCTTTCAAGCTGCTGCTGTGCGGCTCGGACTTAACCGTTCTATACATCGTATCAAGCAGAGCGCTGGCATTATCGCGTCCGGCTGAGTGGCCCGGCTATTGGTAGAAAACTATCGAAGACCGGCTCCCCATTCACTCAGCCTATAGGGACGGATGGAAATGCAGGGACAAGCACGCACTCGACCAAGCACAGACTTGGCGTTTATTTTTTGGCACATCAGGACCACCAGGGACACGGCCACCCGGCGAAGCTGGCAACGACGCGCCCGGATTGCACTAGCCGCACGAGACGACCTCACACCAGCCGAGCGCCACCGCGCCGCCGCGCAGACAGAAATTGACAAAGCGAGTGGGCCGAATGGGCTAGGCGGAGACAACAATCCTGGCGGCGACTTAAGAATGCGAAAGTCTGTCGCTGGCTGATGGCTAGTCTTGGTACAAACCACCGAGCCTCTTCATCAACCCGCTGTCGCGGACAAGCTCCGAAGGGGAATATTTGTTCGGCAGGCCATCGGCCGCGAATTCAGCATCGATCGCTTCACGATGGGCCCGCATTTTCACCTTCAGTTTGCTCAAGAAAAGTGCGCGCTGATCCGGTGACATTTCTTCGACCACATCCGCCACAGCCCTCAACGCGCCACCTGTGGCGCGGCTCATCCAGAAGTTGTGGGCAGCAGTATCTCTTGCCTCCTCGCATGCCGCCTGCCACCTCGCAGCGTGATCACGCAGACGGCGCGCCTCCTCGCGACTGTTGGCTGCGTCCGCAACTGCTCGCGTAGCAGCGTACTCTGCGCTTCGCAGGTCCCCCGCAGTCATCGCATCCGCAACACCGCGCCAGTAATCACCCATATCAAGCTCCTTGACGGTCTCGGGCCGTTGCCCTGTTCATACAATTGTCTGGCGGCGCCTTCCGGACGTCAACCGCCGCCCGCGTGTTGCGCGTCAGGCGCAAATCGCAATGATCCCATTCAGCTCTTCGCATACAGACTCAAGCACAGTCTCCGTGACCTGCTTCCACGAGTGCGGCCGGGCCCCCCTGGCGCGCCAGTCAAAAGACTTGGGCTGATGGGCCAGCACGTAGCAAACCTCATTCTTGGCAGTCGTGAATTTGACGGCGAAGGGATTGGTCTCGTTGCTCTCGGCATGCGTCATGGGAAGACCGATCACCAACCCTGTGCGCTCATTGAACGGCTTGGTCGACAAGACAAGCATGGGATGCTCATCCTTCATTTCCGCTCCGGTTTGCGGACTGAAGTCGACGGGTGACAGTGATACCCGATCTTTTTCGACGTATGACACCCGTTCGCATCAACCCCGCCCGGGGTTGAAAGCGCCAATACTGGCGCAAGTGCCAGCGCAGCAAACACCATTGATTTCATGGCCTAAGCCTCCCCTTGAAAGACCGCATCATAGCGTCAGCGCTGCACCCAGGTTTGCCGGTGCGTCTTGCGGTATTTTGCGGACCGCGCCCGCGACCTCGCGCGCTCAAGCGCGTGCTTTTCGTCGCGTGGTGGCCCCCACACCGTACCGCCTTCGACATTCGAGTTTGGCACCGTCAGCGCGCCGATACGCCGGGCAATTCTCGCCTGCACCATCTGCAAAGCGGCTTGGGGGAACAAGCCGCCCGGCGAAAGGTCTACGCCCGGGTCAAACTGCCGGGCCAACTCGGTCCCCAACTCCTCACGCAACCGATCTACCGGCCACAGCACCGCCAAATGCGCCCCCGTGGCCGTGTTCACCCTTGCCGCCAGTACCCGGCTCACTTCAGTAAGCGCCGTCTCCCTGTCAAGGTTTCGCAACCCGCTGAATTCAGTTCCCAGCTTGGCATTGATGCGCCCAGCGGCGTAGCTGTCCAAGTCCGACAACACAGCCTCTTTGTCCAAGATATTGGACAGATGCAGGTCAACGCCGTGCGCCTGCAATTTTGAATTCACGATGCCCGTTATGTAGGCCGCACCATCCCCCGATTGAAGCCAATCTTCTACCGCAGACTTAATTGACGCCGTGACCCACGCCACCCCCGCCGCATAGATGAACTGCCTCAAAATTCCCTGTATTACCGCTGACAGCGCGCCCATAGTTCCTCCAAAAATCGCTAGTCGTTTTTGAGACGTTCAATTTCAATCTGGTGCTGATCGACCCGCCACTGTAGGAAAGCCACCTTTTCCGACACCCTCACCAAATCAACCCTTATCGCCACGTATGCAGCACAGGCACCCGCCGCGATCGACAGGCCCTGCAACAGCCACTCAGGCACCCGGACCCCCGGCCACCGTTGCCACCGGCTTGACCGTGCCGAAGGCACCAGCCACCACACCGACACCGGCCAGCACCGCCCCGGCCACCCCGTGGAACGGAGCCACGATGCCCGCCAGCGCCGTTGCAGTGGCGGCCACACTCGCCCAGGTTGACGGCTTTGCCAGCTTGGCCCGTACCTGCCGCGACACGCGGCCCCTTTTCGCTTGAACCATGTTTACCCCTTGTCCGCAAAGTGCGGCATTTCACGTTTTGCACCGGGCCAGCGGCCCGCCCACGAGAGCCCAACAGACTCCCCGATCTGACCGACGCGCGCCCACAGCGCCGGGTCATTCCAAACAGCCTTGCCACCCACCAGGGGCACACAATCGAAGGCCGTTCTACTCTGGTGATCCGACTCACCACCCCGCGCCCACGTCACGACAGGCCCCGGAGCCGTGCGGCCCTGCGCATAGAGTGCGTCCTGCGCGTCCGCATCGCGGTATGTGCAGTACACGAGCAAATCAATGCCCTCCAATTGGCAAGCCGCCACCATGGCGCGGCATTTGAGCGCCGCCCCCGGTGTCAGGTCTTCAACCCGCCGCGACGTGGTTCCGGCCATGCTCAGTCCGGAGCGCCCAGGATGCCATTGATACGGGCAATCTCCGCATCCAGCCACGCCTTGAGGACTTCGACCGCATCCTTTTGCGCCGTCAGTTCGTCCACGTAGGCCTGAGGAATGGCCGGGTCACCCGCTGCCAAAGCAATCTTGGCCGTCAGTTCCGTGACGCGCTCAGCCGCCTTGAGGCTGCGCGTGCCGTAGCTCACCACCAGCGCCGCATTGCGCTTGATGATGTCGCCCGTGAACGGCTTGGGCTGAACCAGCGCCAGGCCGTCAATCGTCACGTCCATGCTCTCCGGCAGCATGCCCAGGACGCCCGCCGACTTGAGGAAGTCGTCAGCATCCTTGAAGGTGCGAACCCGGCCATCGTCGGTGCACACCATGTTGACGACCGGAGCGCCTTCAACGGTAGACGTGACCTCAGCCGTGAAGCCAATGTCATTTTTGCCGGTGCGCTTGGCAGTCAGAGCAACGGCCACGGCGGAAGCCGCCAGCGCGGCAATGAGGGGAAGCTGTTTACGAGCCATGATTGAAATCTCCTATTGAACAATTGACGCCAACAGCACCGCGCTATTGACTGGCCCGGACTGTGCCCCGTTCCTTCGAGATTTCAAGAACTTTTTTACCCTCCGAACGGCTCAAACCACCGCGCCGCCCGCCTCATCGGTCCATCGGACGACACCGGCAGCAGTCCAAAGCGCCGCAGCGCGGCCACCGCCTCAGTTCCAGCGCCCAGGCCGCGCCGGTTATGCGTACAGTTATTTACACGAGTCCGAGGGGGAGCGGGGACCAAGCCCGAAGACCCCGCCCCTCCCTCGACCCTGCGCCATAGCTGACGCTCAGAATGGGCCACACGCCCCACGAACAACACACCCACAGGACAGGCCCGCTCAGCCTCACCGTACAGGCCAGCGATGCGCCGCCGATCAACCGCCAAAGCCAATCGGGCAGTGCGCCCGCACCCCATGCCCCCCTGAGCCGCCACGTAGCGCGACCATGACGCCAGGACGCCGCCCACACGCTGCGCCGCGTGCCACGCCTTGAACAGAGGCGACCCAATACCGCCGAAAGACCGCGCCACGCTTTCAGGGATGCGCCGCAGTTCGCGCCAGACCGTCACCGGAGGCTGTCCGATGGCCTGAAACTGCCGAATCCCCCAGGTTGACGCCCACGCCTCTACCCGATGCGACGGCCGAATGTCCACCCCCTCGAACACGTCACCTTGAATCGGCACGTCCGAATATTCGTCAAGGTGTTCCCCCACCTCGAAATCGTCAATGTTCTTGGCAACGTATTTGGCGATATAGCCCGCAGCGCCGCCCTTGTCCATTACCTTAAAAGCCGTTCGATACTTGCGCGCGCCGGGCTCATCCCCCTCCAACTGGAGCCAGTAGCGTTTAAGGATGCGCGCCACGCGCCACACGTTGACCGGCGACCAGATCAGCGCATGCCAGTGCGTACAACCATCATGGTGAGGCTCAGCCACCCGGAACCCGTAGACCACATACCCCGCACGATGCAGCGCAGCGCGCGCCCGCGCCCACTGCCGCCTCAGCCATAGCTGTGCATCGCGTGGCGTAGAGCCATCATGTTTCGGGTTGCGCTCACCCGTTCGCAACGTGGAGTGAAATCGACTCGGACAGGTCAACGTGACGAACAGCCCGCGATGCCCCTGCGCGTCCGCCGTCTCCTCACACCCTCGAATTCTGGTCATCAGTTCGCCGCGCCTGATCGCCCTATTGGCCGTTGATCGCTGCGCCAGATCGAGCAACGACGCACGCGCCCCCTCATCGTTTTCCATGAAGGTATGCCGCATCGCATCGGTGTTTCGCGCATTCTGATCGAGCCTCCGGAAAACCGCGCTATTACTGGCGTAGGGTTGCCCCGCAGGCTTGGACACAATGCCCAGGCTCAGCGCGCCGCGCTCACACTTTCGGGCAATCATTTTGCGCAGCGCACGCCGCCACCAATACTGACACTGAACCCGCGCAGCACACCCGGCCAGCCCGAGCATTGGCGAGGGCGCCACGACCTCACGCGCCACACAAAAGGCATCAATTCGCGCCCACTCAGGCCAACCAGTCATGCCGCCCGCCAGCAACCCCGCGTCCAGGTCTTTTGCATCGCTGGCATGCCGCCGCGCCTCAGCCTTTATCTGCGCGTCCGACAGGTCCGCATGCTGCGCCCCGCCGTATTCAGCCATCCAGTGCATCCAGACCTCACGCGCCGCCACTCGATCACGCAACACGCCCGAGCCATAGCGCACGGTCTGACTGTCCGCCTCAGCCTTGACAATCGGAAGCCACGACGCGGGCAATTCACGCGCTGCATTGCGCTCAGCAACCCGCAATCTCTGACGGTCAACGCTAGACCAGTCCGGAGCCTCACGCCGCTTGCTCATGCCCATCGCATCGGCTCCAGCAATCGCGCCCACTCCCGGCACTGCCGCGACAGCGAAGCCCTCACCGACCTTGGCAACGTATCCCACGGCCTACTCACCGACTCCGCCGAATCTTCCACGCCGCACAGCGCACAGACCGTGCGCCGCTCATCCTCAGTCAGTCCCCGCCACCATCGGCCCCGCCAATCCTGCACCCCCGGCGACCACACGAACGACTCACGCAACGCGGCCAGCTCCCGCCGTCTTTCCGGCGACAAAATCGCGCCCTTTTCTGCCGTTTTCCCGTGATCGATCACGGATGGCCCCTCAGGGTATTTGTGATCGATCACGCCCCCAACACGCTTTGAATTTGATTCAGCCCTGCGCTTCGCAACTGCCATATTGATTTTCAAATCCCGTTTTTTGGTTTTGTTCCGCGAAATTGCAGAGGGAAAGTCTTTTACCGGCGCGGGTTTCAAGGGGGTTAGGGTGTTTCCAGCAAACCAACCACACAGCTATTCATGGCACTCAGCCCGCCAAGAAAAACACCCCAACCCCAACCCCTCAACGCCCGGCCAAAGAACCCGACAAATGCCGAATTTGCCGCCCCTGCGCCCGACCTTTTCTCAATTCACGCCGGAGGAAAATCCGGATGCGAACCGACCGCGAAATTGCCCGTGTGCAGGCATGTCCCGATCAGGATTTCAAGCCCGCCGACATACGCGCGGGCTCCATTGAGAGCCGAGATTGAAAAGCCGTTTTCCCCGTCTTCATTCAGCGAATAGAGGCACGGCCCGGAGCCGACCAACACCCCGTCAATGAATAGCAGGATGCTTGAGCCGTGGCGCGATAGTTCGACGTGGGCCGGAATGTTCGACCGCAACGACCAAAACGACTCAGGGAACGGAAGACTCAAGACCTCATCCTCCTCCGGAGTCGGGCCATTCACCCCCACGACGACCTCAGCAAACCCCGAGCCCTCAGCGCCTTGATTGGCAAAGTGAAGCGCCACCAATGGCAACACCATTTCAATGGACTTGGCCGATACCTCCTCCCAACACAAGACGACCCACGCGCTAATCGTCCAATCCGCATCAACGAGGTTTAGACGGTCATTCACAGCAGGCACCCAATTTACGGTTGAATAGCTTGGCGAGTCGATCAGCAGCCACCCCGAAGACGCTTGCAAAACGCCCCCCTCATCCGTGCCGCCAAAGGTTTTCAACTCATACCCCTCCGGTGCATCAAGGCTCATGAAGTCAAGCGCCAAACGCTGCACCCCGAAGGCCCCACCCTCCGAGCCGCCGCCGCCTCCCGGCCCTTGCGGCCCACGCTCACCCTGCGGCCCCTGCTCTCCCTGAATTCCCTGCTCCCCCTGCTCACCTTGAAGCCCTTGCAGCCCCTGCACCCCTTGCGGCCCCGGCTCACCCGTCAGCACAATGCGCGCGGGCCACCACTGCGATGACTGGTCCCCCTCGCCGTCCGGCTGATAGGTCAGGTCCGAGAGTGCAAAAAATCCATCCTCCAAGTCCCCCGCACTTGGCACGGCCCCGGCCTCAATCAACCCGACCACGACCGACTCAGTGACCCCCTCACGAATGCCGTTCATGTAGTTCGCGCGCTCAGACTCTGGCATCAGATCGCGCACCACACGCACCGACCGCTCGCGCTTCCACTCGTAAAACTGCTCTAGCGCCCTTGTGTCAGCCATCACGAACGAACCGGCCCCGCGCATGACCTCAAACAACGAAACCAACTCCCACCGCGCCGCCGTCTCACCCTCTGCCGGAGCCTGAACCTGCACACGAAGGAAGATGCAAAGCCCGGCCTCCAGTGGGAGCCCCAAGTGGTCAGGCTCAATGGTCCCCGACGCGATAAGCGCCTCATACAGACCGCGCCACAGTGCGCGCATGTCCATATCCCGGAACCTCACAGACACGCCGGGAACGACCTGGGGTCCATCGATCGTGAAATGGGTTTGCCCGTCCGCTTCATAGCTATACATGGCAACCACCCGAGCCGCGCACACGGCCACGTCACGCAACCGCCGATTTTCAGACCGGTAATCGCCGCGCGACCGAGTGAGAACATTTGGAATCGTCATGGCCGCACCCCCTTGATGCAGTCACCGACCACCAGCAACCCCGGACCCTTGATCTGCGCCCAGGCCGACGCATAGGCCAACAGTTCTCGCTGTGACCCGAACCGCCGACAGGCCGGGCCACGCGATGAAGGCCACGTAAACACGAAGGCCGCGCCGCTCACGCCGCCACCCCTTGCAGCATCTGCCCCATGGCAACCTCTGCCGCCTCAGCCTCATGATTGAGCGCCAGCGCGGCAACCGCCGCAGTTGAAGGGTCCAGCGTCAACGACGCTTGAACCTGCCGATCTGCCGACAGGACCTGGACCAGCACATGGCCCGGCGACGTGGGGGAAGGTTTGATTTCCAGCCGCTTACCGGCCAGGGCGATGACTTGATGACGAGCCATGAGACACTCCAAAAGTTAAGGAATGCTCTGCCGTCAACGATACAGAAGGTTGCGCGTTAACAGTCAAACTCAGGCCGGGAACCCGCGCCAATGCTTGCAGTCAGGTTGCGCGATGCGATTTCATATACATCGTATGAAGTTGAAGGTGCTGCGACATTCCGGTCAATCTCCGTCGCTTCAGCGCTCCGCGGGCCCCGCCCGGTACGCCAGGCCTACCGCGCCCCCGGACAGATTGAAGTTGACCGTGGGCACCGTGAAGTCGCTGAACGACGCACCCAGCGCGATTTCGCCGCTGCCATGCAGGACGCATTCGCCGCGTCGCAGCGCCTGCTCGGTCTCACTGCCGGTGAACCGGACCCAGGTGCCATAGCTGCTGAGGTCACTGAGCACGAACGTGCCATTGCGCCAGTCGATCCGCGCATGCAGCCGCGACACCCGCTGGTCGTTGACCACGAATTCCGCCTCGCTGACACGCCCCAGATGGATGGGCAACTCGCTGGACCGGAAGGCCGCACTGACGTCCAGCCAGGACAACTCGATCTGCCCAAGCACCGTATCGGCCCGGGGCTTCAGCATTTCCAGCGAGCCCGGTGCGGTCAGCAGTTCCGACACCACCTCCTCGTGCCATTCGATCCGGTACAGCACCTGGGCCTCGGCCTTGCCCCGGATATTGACCGGCCCGAGGCTGCGGAACCGCACGCCGTCGCCGGGGGCCGACACCTCGCGGATCACGGCATCAGTGGCCCAGATCTGGTCGGCCCCGGACAGGTCGGACAGCCGCGACGCCACGTTCACCGCATCGCCATAGCAATCCCCGTCGACCTCGACCACCTCCCCGCAGGCGACGCCCACCTGCAGGCGCATGCGGATCTTGGGCGGCCAGTTGAGGATGCGCTTGAGGTGGTTGCGTTGCAGCTCGACCACGGCATCGACGGCGTCGCGTGGCCGGGAAAACACGGCCAGCACGCCATCCCCCAGCGTCTTGACGACGCGTCCATCGTGCGCCTCGCACACCTGGCTGATCCACTGCGTCAGCCGCGTGATGGCGTCCGTCGCCTTGGCATTGCCCAGCATCTCGAAGACGCTGGTGCTACCGGTGAGGTCAGCGAAAACGACCGTGGTGTTGACAGCCATGCCCGAACCGTGGAGTTGTAGTCACCTCAGTTTAGAGCATCGCGTGCCATCGTCACGCCGCCTTCAGCTGCATGGCCTTGTACTCCAGGAATTCCTCGAACCCGAATTTGCCGTTTTCGCGCCCGTTGCCCGACTGCTTGTAGCCGCCAAAGGGGGCGTTGCCGTTGAACGGCCCGCCATTGATGTCGACCTGCCCCGTGCGGATCCGGCGCGCCACGGCCATGGCATGGTCAATGTCCTGGCTCCAGACGCCGCCGCCCAGGCCGTAAATGCTGTCGTTGGCAATGCGCACGGCTTCGTCTTCGTCCTTGTACGTAAGCACCACGAGCACCGGCCCGAAGATTTCCTCGCGCGCCAGGGTATCGCCAGGCTTGACCCGCAGGACCGTGGGCTGCACGAAGTAGCCCTTGTCCAGCGCCGGGCGTTGCGGCCCCCCGGCAACGACCTCGGCCCCCTCGGCAATGCCCTGCTCGATGAAAGCCAGCACCCGGTCGCGCTGGGCGGCGCTGACCAGAGGGCCGAGCTTCGTGGATTCGTCGAGGCTGGGCCCCACGCTGAACCGCGCGATCGCGGCCTGGGCCAGGGCCTTGACCTCGTCGTACCGGCTCTCGGGCACCAGCATGCGGGTGTGGGCCGAGCAGGTCTGGCCGCTGTTGAGCAGACAGGCCGAGATCGTCCCCTTCACCGCCGCTTCGAAGTCGGCGTCGGGCAGGATCACGCTGGCCGACTTGCCGCCCAGTTCGAGCGCCACGCGCTTGACTGTCTGGCTGGCCAGTTCGGCCACCCGCTTGCCCGCCCGCGTGGACCCGGTGAAGCTCACCATGTCCACCTCAGGGTGCGTGGCCAGCACCTCACCGACCACCGGTCCGGTGCCGTTGACCAGGTTGAACACGCCCGGCGGCAGGCCGGCCTCGTGGATCACTTCGGCCAGGATCATGGCGTTGACGGGTGCGATTTCGCTGGGCTTGAGCACCACGGTACAGCCTGCGGCGAGCGCGGGCGCCACCTTGAGGGTGATCTGGTTCAGAGGGAAGTTCCAGGGCGTGATGCACCCCACGACGCCGACGGGCTCGCGCACCACGAGCGACCGGCCCATCGGGCCCGCAACCTCTTCCTCCCAGGTGAATGCGCGCGCCACCTTGGCAAAATTGGCCCAGTTCCAGACCGGTGTGCCGACCTGCACCGGTTTCGCCAGCTTGAGCGGCATGCCGACTTCGCGGGCAATGGCGGTGGCCATTTCCTCCATGCGGGCCTTGAGGCCTGCAGACACCTTGTCCAGATAGGCGGCGCGGGTGTCCACCGGCAGCGCGGCCCAGCCCTCAAACGCCGCGCGCGCCGCGGCCACGGCGGCTTCGGCTTCTTCGGTGGTACCCGCGGGGACCGTGGCCATGACTTCTTCGGTGCTGGAGTCGTGAACCTCAAAAGTGTCGTGAGAACGGGCCTGGACCCATTGGCCGTTGATGTAGTGGGACGGGTAGCGAGTCATGGCGTTTCCTGTAGGGTCTGGTTGCAACGATTATGCAGTAAATTGCACTTTTCGCTGATTCGGCCTCAAAAGCATTCCAAAGAACTACAGCGTCTGCTCCATCAGACGCAACCTCACGTTTCGTTACCAAGCCGTTGATTTGTCTTGTTGTTTTCCGTTAACTACGTCACACAAACGACTTGCGCCCGAGGCAAGCTCGACCTAACTTGTCGTACCACATAGCAAATTTGTTCCCGAGAGGACAAAAAGGCCCCATGCGTTGGATCAAACCCAGTCTGAGAAGCAGTATTTATGGCTTGCTCGGCAATCCGCCCCCGCCGTCGGAGTCCACTCTGGAAAACGGCACGGAAGACATCCGCCAGTCCATGCTGGACCTGCTGGGCGAGTCGGGCGCGCGGCAATTCCCCCAGATCACGCGGCGTGTGCGTTACGCCAACGATGTGCAGGCCTTGTGGTACCTGCGCGGCGACCTGATGGCGGCGCTGTCCACCATGCATGGTGAAACCGAGGCGCGCCAGCGCGTGTCCCGGCTGACCAACCTGTTCAAAGGCCTGCTGCCCGCCAGCCTGACGTCGCGCTCAAGTTCGCTGGTCGGTTGATCGCGGCCCGCTGCCGCCCCCCAGGGGCCACCCCTTCAGTGCTGATGCCCCCACAACAGGAACGCATCGCGACCCTCCACCGCCAGGCTGATCTTCGCGCCAACAGGTAGCACCACCTTGGTGGCGACATGGCCGAAAGGCAGGTTCTGCAGCACCGGCACCTTGATGCGTGTGCGCAGCCAGTCGACCACCGTCGCCAGCTTGTACCCCCGGTCGTGCGGGACGAGCTTGTAGTTGGTGAATTGCCCCAGCACGATGGCTTTTTGAGCACCCAGCACCCCCGCGTGCAGCAATTGGGTCAGCATCCGCTCGATCCGGAACGGATGCTCGTTCACGTCCTCGAGGAACAGCACCCCTTTCTTGACGGCCGGCAGCCAGGGCGTTCCCACCAGGCTGGCCATGATCGCCAGGTTGCCGCCCCAGAGCACGGCATCCCTGGCTTGCCAGACGCCGTCACGGCTCCCGGGCAACGGCGGACTGTTGCGCGGGAGCTGCCACCCCGTGCCTTCACCCTGGCCCCCCAGGAGGTCGTCGAAGCAGGCTTCCATGATGTCGTCGGGTGTCCCGTCGACACCGAAATCCTCGCCCAGCGCAGGGCCGGCCCAGCTCACCGCGCCCGTGCGTGCCAGCAACGCATTCTGAAAAGCCGTGAAATCACTGAGCCCGACAAAGCGGGTCCCCCGGGCCACCGAACGGGCCACGGCCTTGTACTGGATGGCTGGCAGCAGCCGGGTCAGCCCGTAGCCCCCACGCGAGATCAAGGCCACGTCGGCGCCGCTGGCCGCAGCTCTGTGAATGGCCGCGAGCCGGGTGTCGTCATCGCCAGCAAACCGCATGTGGCTTCGCAACGCCGCCTCGTCCACCTCCACCTCATGGCCCAGGGCACGCAGCCGGGCCAGGCCGCGCCTGAAGGACGCCTTGTCGCGCACGGCGCTCGACGGCGAGAAGATATAGATATGTTTTTTCACGGGGCGAAGTATCCCACCGCGGCCCGTGCCACCGGCTCGCCCTGCTCCTGCACGAAGTGCCCGGCCTGCTCCAGCACCATCGGCTCCGGACAGCCGCGAATCAGGGCCCGCAGGCCCTGCATCACCGGCACACCGAGAACCGGGTCCTGGGCGCCTATGGCCATGAGGCTTTTGCCGCTCCAGCGCGTCTGCCAGAACTCCCTGGCCTCGCGCGACACCGCCGCCCCGGGTGAGTCAGAAAACTCCGGCACCATGGGCGGGAAGGCCCGCGTCGCGGCGCGGTGGCCACGGTCCGGGAACGGGGCGGCATAGGCCGCGCACTCCTCAGGACTCATTTGCGGATTGCCGCGGGCGAACAGGCGCGCGAGATCGAACTCCGGGTTGCGCGCGCACATCTCGCGCCAAGCCGTGAAGCCCGGACTGAGAGGCACGTCCCCGGTGCCCAGCGCGGTGTTCATCACCAGCAAGCCGGCATAGCGCTGCGGGTCGGCCATGGGCAGGGTCAGACCCAGCAGCCCCCCCCAATCCTGCACCACCAGCACCACATTGCGCAGGTCCAGCCGCTGCACGAACTCCAGCAGCACCTGCCGATGCCAGTCAAAGGCATGGGTCTCATCGCGCTTGGGCTTGTCGCTCCGGCCGAAACCGATCAGGTCCGGCGCCACCACGCGGTGGCCCGCCTCCAGAAACACCGGGATCATCTTGCGGTACAGGTAACTCCAGGCCGGATTGCCGTGCAGGCACAGCCAGGTCAGCGGCGGCGCAGCGCCAGCGGCAGAGGACGCACTTTCGTCCAGGTAATGCATCCTCAGCCCGGCCAGCGCCGGCAGGTCGCTCAGGTAATGCGGGGCCCAGGGAAAATCGGGCAGGCCTTCAAAGCATCGATCGGGGGTACGCAGCGCGTCGTCGCGCAGGGGGGAGGCGGTCATACGGGTCTCCTGTCGCCGGGTTCTGAAAAAGCGGCTCAGCAAGGCGCCGCACTCGCTGGCCAGCACCCCACCTTGCAGTCGGGTCTGGTGGTTGAGTTGGCCCTGGGCAAAGAGGTCAACGACCGATCCCGCGGCACCGGTCTTGGCATCGGGCGCGCCGAACACCACGCGCGCCAGCCGCGCATGCAGCAGGGCGCCCGCACACATGGCACAGGGTTCCAGCGTCACGTACAGCTCGCAATCTTCCAGCCGGTAGTTGCCCAGTCGCGCAGCCGCCGCGCGCAGGGCCACGACCTCGGCGTGGGCGGTGGGGTCATGCGTCTCCACCGGGGCATTGCGGCCCGTGGCAATCACCTCGCCCGCCCGCACGACCACCGCGCCCACGGGCACCTCGCCCGCCGCCCCTGCCTCCTGCGCCTGGGACAGCGCGAGCCGCATGAAGCCGATGTCCCGGGCCGTTTGTTCGGCCAGATTGCTATTCATTTCGTAGCAAACAATGACCGGCTGACAAGGGCTACCCTTCGTTTTTCCACCCAAACAGCCTTACTTGTCGTCCGGCATGGGGCGGGCCTGCTGCAAGGCACCCTCCACCGCCTTCTTGTACTGGTCCACCTGCTGCTGGGGGGTGGCCCCCGGGGCTGGCGCAGGCACCGCCGCAGCGCCGGGCGCCACAGGGGGCGCCGAGACCGCACCGAGCTGCTTCTTCGCCAGCACGCCCACGATGAGCACCACCATCAGTAAACCAAGAACTCCAAAGATCATTCGCATGAAAACTCCTTCAGTCGCCCATTCCGAGGCTGCTCATCCAGGTCGCCAAAGCGCGCTCGTGGTCATTGCCCTGCGCGTAACCGGCCTTCATGGCCGCGTGCGATTCAGGCCGGTGCTGGTTCAGCTTGACCTTGCATTGCAGCGATCGGACAACGAGCTCAAAGCCCATGATGCCCGCCAGCATCTTGTGGGCGAACTCGTCACCCAGGCCGCGCCACTGTTCGGCATAGGGCGGCTCATGGTCGCCGATCAGCTGCTTGAGAAGCCGGTCCTTCGCCGAAGGCTCTTCAACCAGCGTGGACTCGACCGTGCAGTGGACCGCAAGGTAGTTCCAGCTCGGTACGCGCGCCAGATCAGGGTACACGCGGGGCGACAGATAGCCGTGCGGCCCGAGGAAGGTCACCACGGCCGTGGGCCGGGCCTTCAGGTAACGCCAGTGCGGGTTCGGCTTTGCGCAATGGCCCAGCAGCACCAGTTCCGGGGCCCCGCCATCGGCGGCCGGCCGCTCCTGAAGGTGCAAGGGCAGATGGGTGACGAAAGGCAGCCCTTCGTCGTCGTTGGAAATCAGGCTGGCGAACGGATGCTCGCGCATCAGCCGCCGGGCGACGGCGGGGTCCGCGGAATTGAATTGGGGCGGCAGGTACATCCGCCCATTGTGCCGCGCCCGGGGCGTGGTCGTCGCCCCGGGTCAAGCGTCCAGCTTCGCCAGCGCGGTGGCCCAGATCTCGGTCGCGGAGGTCCCGGCGGGCATTTCGTGCAGCAGCGCCAGGCCAAATTGCAGTTGCAGATCCAGGTCGACACGCAGGCCCGGGGCGGCCAGTGACAGCTGCGGGTAAGTGAACGCCGCCAGGTGGGCTTCCACGTCCAGCGCGTGGGCCCCCGGCACCAGCGCACAGAAGTCCGCGCCCCCCAGGCTGGCCAGCGCGCCCTGCCCGGGCAGCCGGCTGCCCAGCACTTGCCCCAGCAACCTCCGCACGACCTCGGCACGCACGGGCATGCCCGCTGTGTTCCGGGACTCGAAATTGCGCACCCGCACATAGCAAAGCGCCAGGGTGGACTGCTCCTGCGCTGCGCGATGGACTGCGCGGGCCACCAGATCCCGGAAAGCCCGGACGTTCCAGCAGCCGGTGACCGGGTCCAGCCGCAGATGAGGTTCCAGCCGGGCCAGGCATTCCTCGAGCCGCTTGCGGGCCTGCGACAGCGCGGTGACCCGCATCTCGGACGCCGCCATATGGGCCATGTCCTCCAGGACCTCGATGTCGTGATAGCGGAATGCCGCCACGTCGGGGTCCATCACGCAGATGGCCCCGGCCTGGGAGCCCCGCTCGGGACTCAGCGGCACCCCGACATACGAGCGCAGGAAGGGGGGGCCCGTCACCAGCGCGTTGTCCCAGAAGCGGGGGTCCACGCGCATGTCCGGCACCATCAGCACCTTGCCCTGCATCACGGCCTGGCTGCACATCGGCACGGCGGTGGCGGCCTCCGCCGCATCCAGGCCCTGTGCCGACAGCAGCCAGTGAGCGCCCTCCTCCACGAGACACACCAGACTTTCACCCCGGTCCAGCAGGCGCAATGCCGTACGCGTGACCCGGTCAAACCGGTCATCGCGCGACAGCCAGGTGCCATGGTTGCCGAGCGGCAACTCGATGTGCTGAACATCGCCATCGGTCAATGAAACGCCTTGCATGTCAGCTCCCATCGGGTCAGAGTTGGCCCATGGGGTGAATGTAGGCAGCACGCTCGCCGCCCTGCCTAGGCAAATTGCCTAGGCTGTCTAGGGGAAGGCTTTAGACCCCCACCGCAGCCCCGGCGATGCGATGATGGACCCATGCCTGAATCCCCTGCCGCGTGGTTGCTGGTCTTCGCGTTCTCCGCAGCCATCGTTGGCTGGGCCGGGGTGCTGCTCACCCGGGCCACCGACGCGCTGGACGAGGCCTTCGGCTGGGGCCAGGAGTTCGGAGGCCTGCTGTTGCTGGCGGTTGTCACCAACCTGCCCGAGATCGCCATCACCGTGAGCGCGTCCCACGGTGGCCGGGTGAATGTGGCGGTGGGCAATCTGCTGGGCGGGATCGCGATCCAGACGCTGTTGCTCGCGCTGTTTGATCTCGCGGGAAACCGCGGCCACACGCCGCTCGCCACGAGGGTGTCCTCCCCCACCACCCTCACCGAGGCCGCCATGGTGGGGGTCGTCCTGGGGTTGGTGCTGCTGGGCCATGCCTTGCCGCCCGACCTGATCCGCTGGGGCATCACGCCCGACGGTGCGTTGACGGTGGCAACCTGGCTGGGGGGCTTGCTGTTCATTCGGCATCTGAGCCGACGGCGGCCGGCACGAGCCACCCCGCCCGCGGCCGCGGCGGGCCCGCGCCCGCCCCTCGCACGCCCGGCCATCCTGTTCCTGCTCAGTGCGCTGGCCACGCTGGCGGGTGGGGTGCTGCTGGAGCACAGTGGCAGCGCTCTGGCTAGCCACTGGCACATGGACGGCGCGGTGTTTGGCGCCACCATCCTGGCCGCCTCTACCGCGCTGCCCGAGGTGGCTACGGGTCTGCCCGCGGCGCGGCGCGGCGAGTACACGCTGGCCGTCAGCGACATCCTGGGCGGCAACGCGATGCTGCCCGTGCTGCTGGTGCTGGCCACCTGCATCTCCGGCCGTGCCGTCCTGCCCGATGCAGAAGCGTCGGCCCTCTACATGACGGGCCTGGGGCTCCTGATGACACTGGTGTTCATGGGAGGCCTGGTCCTGAAAGCGCCGCGCAAGCGGCTGGGCATGGGACTGGACAGCTGGGCCCTGGTAGCCGTGTACACGCTCGGCGTGGCGGGGCTGGCGACGCTACCGCTGTAGCCTAGCCAGGCTGACGGCCCTCATTCCCACTCGATTGTGTTTTGCACAAAATAATTCAATAAAAACAATGAGTTGAACAGGCATACATGGATGCGTACCATGAAAAATACCATACGCTTTCGTGACGCTAAGTTCAACTTAAATCAACACCCAGCCATCCAGCGCGAAGCATGGGGCCAGATCCCGCCCGCTCTGTGTTGCGCTGTTCAGGCATGACTTGACCTGCTCGGATGCAGCCCCAGAAACGATGGCGCGGGCAAAGTCCAAGGTTGCGGCGATCTTCTTGGGAACCGTGAGCACAAAGCGAAGGTGTCCCCACTCATCATGCTTCGCGTCATAGGTCGCTTGCCAGTAGTCGTATTCGGCTGGCAACTCAAACAATCGCGCCGTCAGCTTGAACCTCTGCCCATCCGCTCGCTGATGCGTTCCGAGTGAAATGTCATGTTGCGGTACTTCTCTGAACTGCATTCCCCCTCCCTTTGTCAATCAGGCAAACATCTGAATCTGTTCATGCTTAAGCGCGTCGATCCGAGAAAACAGCCTAATCTTCTCGTCGGCCTTCTGCTTGGCATGTTCCGACATGAAAGAGAGTAGTTCTTCGAGCTGTTCGACTGTGGCGACGTTCTTGAAGAGCTTAGCCTTATTCACAAATACGACAGATTTCTTCTTGCGCGCCAGAAGTTCGATGACGTTGCTGAGAGTACCCGTGCTCTTGGTGTCCCAGATCATCAAACCGATGTCAGCAACCTCGGCCATGCGGATGTCTTTGGCGGTGAAGAACGCACGCGATCCCTGCGAGTGACTTGTCTCGACGCATTGAACAGGCCAATGCCCCACATTGTTTCTGGGCCGCTCACCGCTACAGAAAACGATTGCCCTCGTCGTACCGTGGTTGACCAGGTACTGCTGGATCGAGGTGTCGGCTCCGTCAGCATCGCCCACCACCACCTCAAAGTCTTGGGCGACGATGTTGTCGATTCGCTCCTTGACCTTCGGATCAAGGTGCTTGATGTTCATCGAACCAGCAATGAAAACTCGCGTAGTCATCTTCATCTCCAAGTCAGTGCGGCTACGTAGACCTTCCGTACCTTCGGGTACGAACGCAGCACTTTGCAAGCGGCCTCCATTGACGCCCCGGTGTGGAACAAGTCATCGACGACGAGCACGTTCCAGGGACCGTTGCCTTGGATACCATCGTTTACGCTGAAGCTGTCGCCGATCGCTTCGATCTTCTCATCCTTGGTGTGCAGGTCCTTGAGGGACTTCCCATTCGCAGCTTTCACCAGCAGGCTGTCGAAGACAGGCACCTTCACAAGTGCACCCAGCTCATTGGCTACTTCGGTGACAGGCTGCCGATGGCGCGGATTCGATGCCGGCATCGGGACGATGAACCCCACGTTGGCCAGCTTCGGGCAGATGTGCTCGGCAATGGCCTGCGCGAGCGGCTTTACCTGTGCCCAATCGCTGCGGTACTTGAGTTGATACGTGGCCTCGCCTACCTCGGTGCGGGTCGTATCAAAGCGTGCATGGCCATGTTCGTCATCCCCAAGATAAACGCTTTGCAGGGTGTGCTTGTCCAGCACCCACCCGTCATCCCACGGCCCACGAATTTGTCGAAGCGAAGCTTTCAAGGCGGTCACCCTTTCCCCAAAACTTGTCGCGCTTCTTGCAATCGTCCAGCCAACACCCGCCGCGCCTGATCCTGCTCGGCCGGAGCTGCCACCGCCACCGCTTGACGGGCACGGTGAATGTTCAAGTGGCGGGTGTTTGGCAATCGAACTTCGTCTCGAACCACCACTGCCCCGGTAATGGATTTAGCCGCACCGCTGGCGTAGGTTTTGGACTTCCGCCCCTGCGTGCGCAGACCATGACGCCCGATGGTTTGGCGTACTGTGCCGAGCAGGGACTTGGTGGCCGCCGCACCCGAGATAGTCACGTCGTCCACATAGGCGGTCATCTTGCAACCAACGCCTTGCGCCGCATCGGCAATTTCGTCGAACATATGGCGCTTTGAAAAGAACGCTACCCGCCCGCTGAGGGCACTCCCGGTGGGGAGATGCGCCTGCTTGTAGCAGCACACATCAGCAAGCCGGTGCGCCACATCAACCGCACACTCAAAGTCATCAACAAACATACGGAACACCGCTTGCCGGGTCACGCTGGGGTAGAAGCGGCTGATATCAGTCTTGACCAATGGCGTTTCACCCCTGTGAGCGCGGGCATTGTCAGCGTAGGAGCGCCCCTTCTGCGAATAGACATAGTCGGGAAGCTCTATCCGACCCAGCAGTTCCCCGATGCGCCGATGAACTTGGGCAAGCCAACCATGGGGCGCTTGAATCTCGCGGCCCTTTTCATTTATCCAAACGCGGTAGTGCTTGATGTCCAACAGCTTAGGTACAGCATCCCACTGCACGCCGAGAACGGTCTCGAACTTGCCCTTGCCGCGCAGCCGATAGAGAGGCGAACGTTCGAGGGGATAGCGTTTATGCAGGCTTTTGGATTGCATCGCGCTCTTCAAGCCATTCCAGCAAGCGAAGAATCTTGTCTGCCGCCCCCACGCGCAACTTGCCACTGCGCCGCCCCTCTCCGGTCAGAGATTCAGAGAACAGCAGGATTGAAGATGTGGGCATCTTGAAGATGTCCGAATACTTGTCCAGCAGGTCTAGTGCCGGGGTCTTGTCACCGCTTTCAAGTTCACTTAAGTACGAGTTCGAGATGCCAAGACGCTTCGCCAACTCGACCTGCGTCAGTTGGTGGTAAGTCCTCAGTAATCTCAGTGCTCGGTTTAACATTTCCCGTCCAGTATCCGATTTGAAAGAGAAGGGGTGCCGAAGAGCCTTAGAACTTGTCCATAACCTTCGCAATCTCCGACACCAAACGAACCAGCGCAAAGGCCAGTCGAATAGTGCCGGGACGCGTCAGCCATGACCATAGACTCTTCAGCGCTCGCCGTTTGGGAGGCTTCTGAACGTCACTTTTCATGACTGTTCTCCTTGGCTACACCAACCGACACCCACGCGGGATTGCGTGGGGCCGTGGCTGTCGTCCGTAACCAAGCAGAGCAAACGGCGGCTTGTACCCCTTCACTTCTCTAACGCCTGCCCGGGGTCGTCCCGGGCAGGCTCGCACCGGCGGCACAGGGCTACGAGCATCCGGCGGGCGGCGTACTCCCAGCAGCAGTGGGCCAGGCGAGTGGTCGAGGTCTTACGACCTCACAGAGCACCGAAGCACTCCTCTGAATCGACAGTTGTCTCTGTCAGCCTCAGGTTGGACTCTATCAAACGATTTCGCCTCAGTCAATAGAAATTTCGCTATCAGCGAATTTTCTTAAGCAGTGCGGGC
>JAHBZN010000006.1 GCA_019635415.1 Ramlibacter sp. | reverse complement strand
AAATCTCCAAAGAGCATGCCCGTGTACGGTTTAACGTCTGCACCCGGTTGCTGGATCTTTCCGCACGGGAACGGAAAGGCACCGGATCGCAGACAGAAGAACACGCCGAACCCAGGGGCCCGGCGTATCAGTGCCTTACTTGGCGCGAGCCGCGACGATCGCCTCGGCCACGTTGCGCGGAGCTTCAGCGTAGTGCTTGAACTCCATGGTGTACGTCGCCCGACCCTGCGACATGGAACGCAATGTGGTCGAGTAGCCGAACATTTCGGACAGCGGTACCTCAGCCTTGATGGCCTTGCCACCGCCAACCATGTCATCCATGCCCTGCACCATGCCACGGCGTGACGACAGATCGCCCATCACATTGCCCGCATAGTCTTCCGGCGTTTCCACCTCGACCGACATCATCGGCTCGAGAATGACCGGCCCGGCCTTCTTGGCGCCTTCCTTGAAGCCAAAGATGGCCGCCATCTTGAACGCGAGTTCGTTCGAGTCCACGTCGTGGTACGAGCCGAAATGCAGCGTGACCTTGACGTCCACCACCGGGTAGCCGGCCAGGACGCCCTGCGACACGGCCTCATTGATGCCCTTTTCCACCGCGGGGATGAACTCGCGCGGCACCACGCCGCCCTTGATGGCGTCGACGAATTCAATGCCCTTGCCGGCCTCATTCGGTTCGATCTTCAACACCACGTGACCATACTGGCCCTTGCCGCCGGACTGGCGCACAAACTTGCCCTCAGCCTCTTCCACCGTCTTGCGGATCGTCTCGCGGTAGGCCACCTGCGGCTTGCCCACGTTGGCCTCCACACCGAATTCGCGCTTCATGCGGTCCACGATGATTTCGAGGTGCAGCTCGCCCATGCCGCCAATGATGGTCTGACCCGATTCCTCGTCGGTGTTGACGCGGAACGAGGGGTCTTCGTTGGCCAGGCGGGACAGTGCAATGCCCATCTTTTCCTGGTCGGCCTTGGACTTCGGTTCCACCGCCTGACGAATCACGGGCTCGGGGAAAACCATGCGCTCCAGCGTCACGATGGCCGCCGGGTCACACAGCGTTTCACCCGTGGTGACTTCCTTCAGGCCCACGCATGCAGCGATATCGCCGGCGCGAATTTCATCCACTTCCTGGCGGTTGTTGGCGTGCATCTGCACGATACGGCCAATACGCTCCTTCTTGCCGCGCACGGGGTTGTACACGGTGTCTCCCTTGGACAACACGCCCGAATACACGCGGACAAAGGTCAGCTGCCCAACGAACGGGTCGGTCATGAGCTTGAAGGCCAGCGCAGAGAACTTCTCGTTGTCGTCGGCCTTGCGGCTGGTTTCATTCTCGTCTTCATCGAAGCCCGGCACCGGCGGCACGTCGATGGGCGAAGGCATGAGCTCGATCACGGCGTCCAGCATGCGCTGCACACCCTTGTTCTTGAAAGCCGTGCCGCACAGCATCGGCTGGATTTCACAGGCGATGGCACGCGTACGCAGGCCTTGGGTGATCTCGTCTTCCGACAGGTCACCCTCTTCCAGGTACTTGTTCATCAGCTCTTCGGAGGCTTCCGCGGCCGCTTCGACCATCTTCTCGCGCCATTCATTGGCCGTTTCCACCAGATCAGCGGGAATGTCCTCGAAGGTGAACTTCATGCCCTGGGAGGCTTCGTCCCAGATGATGGCCTTCATCTTGCGCAGGTCGACCACGCCCTTGAAGTTTTCCTCGGCGCCGATCGGGATCACGATGGGCACGGGATTGGCCTTCAGGCGCAGCTTCATCTGGTCCACGACCTTGAAGAAGTTCGCCCCCGTACGGTCCATCTTGTTCACAAAAGCCAGGCGCGGCACCTTGTATTTGTTGGCCTGGCGCCAGACCGTCTCGGACTGCGGCTGCACGCCACCCACGGCGCAGTACACCATGCAGGCACCGTCCAGCACGCGCATGGAACGCTCCACCTCGATGGTGAAGTCCACGTGGCCAGGGGTGTCGATGATGTTGATGCGATGCTCGGGGAAGGACATGTCCATGCCCTTCCAGAAGCAGGTCGTGGCAGCCGAGGTGATCGTGATGCCGCGCTCCTGCTCCTGCTCCATCCAGTCCATGGTGGCAGCGCCGTCGTGCACTTCACCAATCTTGTGGTTCACGCCGGTGTAGAAAAGGATACGCTCGGTCGTGGTGGTTTTGCCGGCGTCGATGTGAGCCGAGATACCGATGTTGCGATAGCGCTCAATGGGCGTTTTGCGGGCCATGATGATCTTTCGTTGAAAAGGGGACAGGCCCGCTCGTGGCGGGCCCGTTGTCCATATGGGGACGGTTCTTAGAAGCGGAAGTGGCTGAACGCCTTGTTCGCTTCGGCCATGCGATGCACTTCGTCGCGCTTCTTCATGGCACCGCCACGGCCTTCCGTGGCTTCCATCAATTCATTCGCCAGGCGCAGGGCCATGGACTTCTCACCGCGCTTGCGGGCGGCTTCCTTGATCCAACGCATGGACAGAGCCAGGCGACGCACCGGACGCACTTCAACCGGCACCTGGTAGTTGGCGCCGCCCACACGACGGGACTTCACCTCGACCATGGGCTTGACGTTGTTGATGGCGATCACGAACGCTTCCAGCGGATCTTTGCCGGGGTTCTTTTTCTCGATGAAGTCGAGCGCACCGTAAATGATGCGCTCGGCAACAGCCTTCTTGCCGCCTTCCATGATCACGTTCATGAACTTGGAGAGCTCGACATTGCCGAACTTGGGATCCGGCAGGATTTCACGTTTAGGGACTTCGCGACGACGTGGCATTTTTCACCTCTTTGCTTCAGTTGGCACCCTTTCGGGCACCGCGAGAGCCATTCAGGACCCTCACTTACTCGACCCAACAGCGGGTCACTACGCTTGGATTCGCCTGCCAGGGCGATTCAAGCACCAATTGACGACAGGAAAATTACGCTTTCTTCGGGCGCTTGGCGCCGTACTTGGAGCGAGCCTGCTTGCGATCCTTCACGCCTTGCAGGTCAAGCGAACCACGCACGATGTGGTAGCGAACACCCGGCAAGTCCTTGACACGACCGCCACGAACCAGCACCACGCTGTGTTCCTGCAGGTTGTGGCCTTCACCACCGATGTAAGAAATGACCTCAAAGCCGTTGGTCAGGCGAACCTTGGCGACCTTGCGGAGCGCGGAGTTCGGCTTCTTCGGCGTGGTGGTGTACACACGGGTACACACACCGCGGCGCTGCGGCGAGTTTTCCATGGCCGGGCTCTTCGATTTGATCTTTTCGACCTCTCGACCCTGGCGCACGAGCTGGTTAATGGTTGGCATTGATAAACGTCCCTAAAACGTCTGAAAACAGATCCCCACACAAAAGCGGGGCACACGAATTTCCCGCCCCAAAAGCGGAAAAGCCCTCCAGTATAGCCCTCTGAGGGAAATCCCGCAACGGGCGCTACCCAAAAGTGGGCGCCCGCCCACTTCCGCTGTTGGGTTCCGCTACTTGATCCAGAGCCGGATGCCATCCCAGGCGCGGCCCAGCAAGCCGGCCTGGCCCACCGACTCAAGCGCCACCAGTGGCACGTCCAGCAAAGGCTGATCGTTCGCCAGCACCTTCAGCGTCGCCACGGTCTGGCCCCGTGTGAACGGCGCCACCAGAGGGTCGGGCCGGGCCACTTGCGTCTTTATCTTGCCGGCCGTGCCGGCCGGCACGGCCACCACGATGGATTGCGGCAGACCGATCCGGAGCGTGCCCTGGGCCCCCTTCCAGACGTCCGGCGTCACGACCGCCTGATTGGCATCGAACAGCTTGACGGCCTCAAAGGCCGTGTAGCCCCAGTTCAGCAGTTTCTGGGACTCGTTGGCGCGGGCATTCTCGCTCGCCGTTCCCAGCACCACCGACAGCAGGCGGCGGCCGCCCGCGGCACCCGCCGCACCCGCGGGCGCAAGGTTGGGGAAGTCCCGCTTGGCCGTGGCAATCAGGCAGTAGCCGGCAGCGTCGGTGTGGCCGGTCTTGAGCCCGTCAACCGAGGGGTCGCGGAACAGCAGCAGGTTGCGGTTCGTATCGTTGGCTGCGGGGGTGCCCGGGTAACGGTATTTCTTGATCGCGTAGTAGTGCAGGTATTCAGGGAAATCGTGCATCAGCCGGGTCGCCAGGACGCTGAGGTCGCGCGCCGTCGTGGTGTGGCCCGGCTCGGTCAGGCCCTCGGGGTTCTTGTACGTCGTCGATTTCATGCCCAGGGCCAGCGCCTGCTCGTTCATGAGCTGGACGAAGCGCTCCACACTGCCGCCCACACCTTCGGCCAGCGCGACCGTGGCGTCATTGCCTGACTGAACGATCATGCCCTTGATCAGGTCATCCACCGGCACCTGCATCTTCGGATCGATGAACATGCGGGAGCCCGGCATCTTCCAGGCCCGCACGCTCACCGGCAGCGTCTGCTGCAGATCGATCTTCTTCGACTTGAGCGCGCTGAACACCAGGTACTGCGTCATCAGCTTGGTCAGGGAGGCCGGTTCGACAGGGGTGTCAATGTCCTTGGCCGCCAGCATCTGGTTGGCCGTGACGTCCAGCAGCAGGTAGCTGCGCGCAGCGATTTCGGGGGGTTGGGGCATCTGGGCGGAAGCCAGGGTGCACAGGAGAGCCAGGAATGGCGCGGCTAGCGCCTGCAGGGTGCGTGTCAGGGTCATCAGGGGGAATCAGGATCAGAGGTGGCGAACCACCAGATTTTTCAGAAGCGGCAATTGTCCGTGAAAGAAGTGCCCTCCACCGGGAACCACCGTAACAGGCAGTGACTGGGGCCGGGCCCAGTCCAGCACGGAACCCAGCGGCACGGTGTCGTCGGCCTCGCCGTGCACGACCAGCGCACACTCGCGCGCCTCGGCAGGCAAAGCGGGCACACTGAATCGGGACGCCGCGGTCCCCACCAGCACCACGCGCTCGATGCTTCGCAGCGCCCACAGGCGTTCAAGGGCGCCACAGGCGACGAACGCCCCGAACGAGAAACCCGCCAGCGCCAAAGGTCCCTGCGCTGCGGCCGCACCCACAACCGCCAGGAAATCCTCCACCTCGCCGCGCCCCTCATCGTGGGTGCCGGCGCTGCCGCCCACCCCTCTGAAATTGAAACGAAGCGCAGCCCAGCCGCACTGGACAAACGCTCGCGCCAGGGTCTGGACCACCTTGTTGTCCATCGTGCCGCCAAACAACGGATGGGGATGGGCGATCACTGCCGTGCCACGCGCTGGCACCGCCGGCGCGTCGCGCAAGGCCTCGATCGCGCCGGCCGGCCCCTCCAGGCTGAAGCGCTCGGTCTGCGCGTTCATGGCGTCAACGGCCCAGATGAGGTGGCGTCAGCAGGCGCTCGACCACCTGGCCATTCCGAAGGTGCGACTCCACGATCTCGTCAATGTCCTGCTCGTCGACATAGGTGTACCAGACCGCCTCGGGGTAGACCACTGCCACGGGTCCCGCCGCGCAGCGGTCGAGGCAGCCCGCCTTGTTCACGCGCACCTGGCCCGGGCCGGCCAGCCCCTGGGCCTTGACCTGGGCCTTGCAACGGTCAAAGGCCGCCTGGGCCTGGTGGTGGGCGCAGCAGTCTTCGCCGTTTTTTCGCTCGTTCAGGCAGAAAAAGATGTGGCGCTGGTAGTAGGACGAATCAACACTCATGCCCCGATTCTAGTTTTGGGCTCGCTGCGGGACACCCTGAACAGCACATACACCAGGGCCGCATAAGGCCACAGCCAGCCCAGCCACTGGGCCAGCCCATTGAAGCGGATGAACCGGCCCTGCTCCCAGGTCTGCAGTGTCTGGGCGAAATAGGCGCTCGCCGGCGCCTGGTTGAGCAGGCTCAGATGCACCACCAGGGCCAGCAGCAGCAGCGCGGCGCAGCCGCGGCGCGGCAACGGCAGAAGCAGCAGGCCCACCGCCATGCCGGCCACCAAGCCGGCCCGTTCTGCCACGCCGAGCCAGGCCCAGGCGTGCGACGGCCCCCAGCTCAGGGCGGCCGACAGCGCGGTAGCCGCCGTGCCCACCGCCACCACCCCCAGCATGAACAACAGGCGCCGTGCCGCCGGCCGGATGACGCAATAGCCCAGCAGGACAGGGATCAACACGCCCAGCAGCACGCACAACAGTTCCACGCCCGGCACCAGCGGTTGCAACTCCACCTCGCGCACCGGGAGCCACTCCAGAAAAGGCGTATCGGCCAGCCAATCGGTCAGCCCGCCCTCGACCCGCTCGAGCACCTGGCCCAGCCCGAAGGGCACCGCCGCCGGAAACAGCAGGGCCGCCGGCCACAGGGCCAGCAGCACCAGCGCGCCACGCGCATCCTCCACGAACCAGCGCTCGCGAAAGCGGCTCCACCGCGCGATCACCCCCAGCTTCTCCAGCCCCCAGGCCAGCACGGCTCCAAGCCAGGCGCCCAGGACATTGAGGGCCAGGTCGACATTCGACGCCACCCGGGAAGGCAGGTAGCTTTGCAGCATCTCCATCGACAGCGACAACGACAGCGCCGCCAGTGTCGCCAGCGTCACCGCGCGCACGCCCGTCCAGCCACCACGGCGCATGGCGCTCAGGGCCAGCAACACCCCGAGCGGGCCGTAGCCCGCGAGATTCGCCGCCACGTCAAACCCCGTCCAGTACTTGGGCAGCGGCGCCGGCAGAAACGCCCAGGGGGCGATGCCCTGGTCGCGCCACCCCTCAAACGGGTACAGGCTCGCGTAGACGATCAGTGCGACGTAGCTGAGCGCCAGCGGCCAGGCCGAGGTTTTGCGAGTGGCGCCCATGCCTCACGTCAGAACGGCTTGACCACCACCAGCACCACCGCAGCCAGCAGCAGCAGCACCGGGATTTCGTTGAACCAGCGGTACCAGCGATGGCTGCGCCGGCTCTCACCCGCCTGCAGCTTGCGCAGCAGCACGCCACAGCCGTGGTGGTAGCCGATCACCAGCACCACCACGAGCAGCTTGGCATGCAGCCAGCCGTTGCCCGGGCCCCTCCCCACGCCGTAGCCCAGCCAGAGCCACAGGCCGAACCCGAGCGCCGGCAGCGCCAGCAGCGTGGTGAAGCGCAGCAGCTTGCGCGCCATCAACAGCAGCCGTTCGCGCTCGGCAATCGACTCCGGCGGCACCATGGCAAGGTTCACGAAGATCCGCGGCAGGTAGAACAGCCCGGCGAACCAGCTGGCGACAAAGACAATATGGAAGGATTTGACCCAGAGCATGCCCGCAGTGTAGTGGGCCGGGCAAAAAAAACCCCAGCACAAGGCTGGGGTGGGAAGCCTTTTTGCTGTCACACATTAAGGCACCCGCTCAGGGAGGAAAAGCGGGGAGTGGCAAGCCACCCACCCCTAATTTAACAAACCGGCCGGTCGGTTTCAAGGGACCTGCGGCAATTACGTAGATGAAAGACACAGAAAAGCTGTGCGCTACCGCACAAAAATCGAGCCCCACGATGCCCCGCCGCCACAGCCGCCGCAGCGTGAAAGCGGATCAGGCACAATTTTCGCCATGACGCTCCATGCCCCCTACCCGATCGGCCGGCCACGCAGGCTGCGCCGGGATGATTTCACGCGCAATCTGGTGCGTGAAAACGCGCTCACCGCGCATGACCTGATCTACCCCGTGTTCGTGCTTGACGGCAAGGATCGCTGCGAAGCCGTGGCGTCCATGCCCGGCGTCGAGCGCCTCAGCCTGGACCGGCTGCTGCCGGTGGCCGAGCAATGCGTGGCGCTGGGCATCCCGGTCATGGCGCTGTTCCCCGTGATCGACCCCGCGCTGAAAACGCCCGATGGGCGCGAGGCGCTGAATGCGCAGGGCCTTGTGCCGCGCGTGGTGAGGGAACTCAAGAAGCAGTTTCCCGGGCTCGGCGTCATGACCGACGTTGCGCTCGACCCCTTCACCAGCCACGGCCAGGACGGCCTGCTGGACGAGACGGGGTACGTCCTCAACGACGAGACCGTGGCCGTGCTGGTGCAGCAGGCGCTGGTGCAGGCGGAGGCGGGGGTGGACATCGTGGCCCCCAGCGACATGATGGACGGGCGGATCGGCGCCATTCGCGCCGCGCTCGAATCGCGCGGCGCGATCCACACGCGGATCATGGCCTACAGCGCCAAATACGCCAGCGCGTTCTACGGCCCGTTCCGCGACGCCGTGGGATCGGCGGGCAACCTCGGGAAAAGCAACAAGAAGGTCTACCAGATGGACCCGGCCAACACCGATGAAGCCCTGCGCGAAGTGGCCATGGACATTGCCGAGGGCGCCGACATGGTGATGGTCAAGCCCGGCATGCCCTACCTGGACGTGGTGCGGCGCGTGAAGGACGAGTTCCGGGTGCCGACCTTCGCCTACCAGGTCAGCGGCGAGTACGCCATGCTCAAGGCCGCGGCGCACAACGGCTGGCTGGATCACGACGCCGTGATGATGGAAAGCCTGCTGGCCTTCAAGCGGGCCGGCGCTGACGGCGTGCTGACCTACTTTGCCCTGGCAGCCGCCAGATTGCTACAAAATAGATAGCTCGTTGTGCCCGCCGCACAAGGGCGACAGGCGCATTTGACCGAAAACCGGGAACGCCCGTGCAAATCATCGAATTCACCGCCGACAGCCTGCGCTTCGTGGACAGCATTCCGGCCCGCGCCCCGGGCGACGGCTTTGTCTGGATCTTTCTGGACCGCGATGAATTCGAGGGCCAGCGTGCCCAGCTGCAGCAGGCCGCGCACCAGCTCGGGGGGTCAACCCTGCTGGACCTGCACTGCCAGGACCTCGGGAGCCCGGCCCACCCCTCGCACTATGACTACACCTCGGTCTACGACCTGGTGATCTTCCGCCGCCTGGCCACCCAGACCGAAACCCAGGCCGAGGCCGAGCACGAGGCCGCCATCGAGGCGTACCACGGCCAGGGCGGCGCGCCCCGCAAGCGGGCGCGCGGGGGACTGCCGGCATTCAGCCGCATCAGCTCGCGCGCCGTGGGCTTCGCCGTGTTCGACAACCTGCTCATCAGCGTGCATCCGCGCGGCTGCTACGCGGCCCGCAGCTTCGTGGAGCGGTTTCTGGCCGACGCCAAGTTCAGCGTGGACACGGTGTCGTCGCGCAGCCGCCTGCCCACCAGCCCTGCCGACCTGGTGCTGCGGATGGTCAACGCCATGGTCGACAGCTACCTCGACCTGCGCAAGGAGCTGACACGCCAGCTCGAGCACTGGCAGGCCGAACTGCTCAAGCCCCACTCGAGGTTCGACAACTGGGGCTCGCTGATGGCGGCGCGCGGCCAGCTGCACGTGCTCGAAGACCTTTGCGACGAGCAGCACGACGCCATGCAGGAATGGCTGGACAGCCTGCGCGAGCAGCCCCTCTCGTCGTTCTCGACCGATCCGCGGGCGGCACAGGGCGCTCAGGACCAGCTGGTGGCCCGCGCGCGCGACGTGATCGAGCACATCGAACGCGTGGTGCACCACGCGCGGCGGCTCGAGCAGTCGGCCGAGACCGTGGTGCAGATCCATTTCAGCGCGCAGAGCAACCGCACCAACGACATCATGCGCACGCTGACGGCGCTGACCGCCATCTTCCTGCCGCTGAACCTGATTGCGGGCATCTTCGGCATGAACTTCGAGTTCATCCCGCTGATCCACGTGCACGGCGGCTTCTGGTGGGCCATGGCCTCGATGGTGCTGATCGCCGTGGCGCTGCTGGTCGTGTTCTGGCGCAAGCGCTACCTCGCCCAGACCGAAAGGTAGCGCGACCGGACACGACAAAGCCCGGCGCCTTGCGGAGCCGGGCTGTCGCGAAAAGCCGCCGAGGAGGCGGCAAGCCCTTACAGGACGGACGCTTCGCCGTAGGAGATCTGACCCAGGCGCACGGCCTCGGCGGCCTGTGCGCGCACCGTGGCGCGGTCGACCGATGAATTCAGCGGAGCGGCGACGCGCGAACCGGCCGGCTCGGTGCCGTGGGTGCGGGCCACGACGGCGGCTTCGGCCTGGACTTCAGCACGGGTGCGCGTGCCGTTGAATTGCACGGCAAACTGCGAAGCGTCGGCTTCGTCAGCCTGGGCCACGGAGCCGAGGGCAGCCACGGCGGAAAGGGCGGCAACAGCGAGGAATTTGGATGCGTTCATGATGGTTCTCTTTCAAAAGTTAAAACAGTCGCTATCTGAAAGGAACCTCGGGCGGAGGGTGCCAGTCTTGGGGCTGGCATCACGTCTGAAGTTCTCTTCTCTTTCAGGTCTGCAAACACTGCATTCCTGTGAGAAGCAGATGCGCATCAAGTTGCCTTCTTAAACAGGTCAAAACCGAACCAGTGCGTTTCGCCGCCGGAAACAATGGACACCCTCGAACTGATCCGTACCTTTCGTGAAGTCGCCAACCGCGGCAGTTTCTCCATGGCCGCCAAGACGCTGGACGTGTCCAAGGCCAACGTGAGCAAGTACGTGGCCGAGCTGGAGACCCGGCTGGGCGTGCGGCTGCTCAACCGAACCACGCGCACCGTGAGCCTGACCGATGCCGGCAGCCTGCTGCTGGAGCGCAGCACGCCGCTGGTGGAAATGATCGAGCTCACGCGGCTGGAGCTGCAGCACCGCGCCAAGCTGCCCAGCGGGCGGGTGCGGCTCACCGCGCCCTACGGACTGGCGCAGTTCGACCTGCCGCGCCTGCTGGGCGAGTTCATGACGCAGTACCCCGAGGTGCACATCAGCCTGGACCTGAACAACCGCGTGGTCGACATGGTCGATGAAGGCATCGACATCGCCCTGCGCGTGGGCCGCATCAGCGATGCCAACCTGATCGTGCGCAAGCTCAAGTGCATTGAATTCCTCGTGTGCGCCACCCCGGCCTACTGGGAGCAGCGCGGCTTGCCGGCCCACCCCGACGACCTGGCCGACCATGATGCGCTCACCTACTCGTTGCTGGGCAGCCAACCCGAATGGCGCTTCGAGATCGATGGCGTGGCCCAGGCCGTGCCGGTGCGCAGCCGCATGGACGCCACCGATGCCGGCCCCCTGGTCAGCCTGGCCCTGCAGGGGCTGGGCGCGGTCTGCCTGCCGCGCCTGATGGTCGAGCAGCACCTGCAAAGCGGCGCGCTGGTGGCCACACTGGCGGACTATTCACCGCGCGACGTGTGGCTGTACGCCGCCTACACCCAGCGCCGCCACAACAGCGCTGCGCTGAAAGCGCTGCTGGCGTTTCTTGAACTGAACTGGCGCGAGGACTGAACCGGCCGGTTCAGACGAAGGGCGGCGCCAGGCCTTCCAGGGCCAGCACACGCTGCACCGCCGGGCGCGCCAGCACACGCTGCAGGTACGGCCCCAGATGCGGCCGTTCGCGCGCCGGGCGCGTCGCGAAATGGCGCGTCCAGCGGCACAGCGTGAACACGTAGGCGTCCAGAGCACTGTAGGCCGCACCGCCAAACCAGGGCTGCGCGTGGCGGGCGAGTTCGGCATCGAGCTGATCGAGCATGCCGCCGATCTTGCGCGCAGCATGGCCCTGCAGGTTGCGCGCCGCGGCCGTGTCGCCATCGTCCACCCAGCGCTCGGGGTAGAAGTAGACGATCAGCGCGGCCTGCAGCGTGTTGGTCAGCCACATCAGCCACTTGTAGAAATGCGCGCGCCCGGCGGTCCCCGGCAGCGGCGCCAAGCCCGCCGCGGCATGCGTGTCGCACAGGTGCAGGGTGATGGCCGCCGTCTCGTAGAGCACCAGTTCCCCGTCGGTCAGCACCGGGATCAATCCGTTGGGATTCATCGCCAGGTAGGCCGGGGTCTTGTGCGCGGCGACCTCGCGGTCCACCAGCACGGCTTCGTAGGGAACGCCGAGTTCCTCGAGCACGATGCGCGGCACCATGGCGGCGGTGCTGGGGTAGTAGTGGAGCTGGAGCATGGGGGGTTGATTTCAGCGGGGTTGAGTGGAAGCCGCAGGCGGCGCTTCGAGCCATTGCGCCACCTCGGCACACAGCGCGCCCGTGTCGTGGGGCGGCTGGAAGCGGGTTGCCACCTGGGCGCACTGCTCGGCGATGGCGGGCGTGCCGCACAGGCGTTGCAGGCGGCGCGCCAGATTGCCGGGGCGCACGCGCCGGGCCGGCAGCACCAGCCCGGCGCCCAGGGCCGCCACGCGGGCGCCGTTGTCGAACTGGTCCCACGCGAAGGGCACCACGAGTTGCGGCAGCCCGGCGCGCAGCGCATCCGCCGTGGTGCCGATCCCGCCGTGGTGGACCAGGGCCCTGGCGCGCGGGAGCAACGCCCCCATGGGCACGAAGGACTGCCACAGCACGGAGGGCGGCAGTTCGGCCGGCACCTGCGCCCGCTCACGCGTGAGAAAGATCGCCCGCAGGCCCAGTCGCGTCGTGGCGGACACGGCGGCAGCGAAGAAGCTGGCCGCATGCCGATGGCCGGTGCCGGGGGTGAATATCACGGGCCGGTCCCCGGCCTCCAGGAACGCCGAGAGTTCCGGGCTCAGGGCCGCCGCGGCGTTGGGCGCCGCCATCTGGAAATCGCCGCTGATCAGCGGGCGCGGCCAGTCCGGCTGGGTCGGCCCGAACCAGTCAGGAAACAGGGTGAGCGACAGGTCCGGCCCCTGCACCATGTGGTTGAGGAACGAGTCCACGCCGGGCAAGCCCAGCGCCTGGCGCGAGGCATTGATCTGCGGCACCACCACCGGATCGACCCAGCGCCGGTCCACCATGCGCCACAGCGCGCGGCGCCAGCCCATGGGCACCCAGCGCGGGATCGGCAGAGGCCCCATGAACAGCGGGTCATGGCAGGTGCGCAGGTTGGACGGCGCGAGCCAGACCCCCACCACCGACCTCACCCACCCTTTCTGCCGCGCCATCACGGCGGCCGGCACCGCGAAGGGATGGGCCAGGACCACCTTCTCGCCCTCGGCGGACACCCCCGCAATGGCCTCGACCATCTGGTTGATCTGGTGGCTGTAGTTGCCCATCAGCGCGGCAAACCCCTTCCTGGGGTCCCACACGTCCGGGTTGGCCAGCAGCTGCTGGTGCTCCTCGACGGTGCCCATGGTCACCAGCGGCAGGCCCGCGGACTCGACCGCGGCCGCATGGACGGCATTGGTCAGAAACGTCAGGCGATGCCCGAGGGCCTGCAATGCCCGGCCGAGGTGCAGGAAGGGGTTGAGGTCCCCCCCCGTTCCGACTGCGACAACCAGGTAGTGCAAGGGGGCTTGGGACATGGTCAGTGCTGAAGGCGGTTGCGTGGAATCCCGCGCCATGACGCGCGGGACTTGGGCATCCTACAGCACGCCGCGAAGGCGGGATCCGGCCGGTTCGAGCGCCAGCGTCATGAACACGCTGTGTGGGTCATCCGCGTAGTCGGCGAACGGGCCGCAGACCGTGAACCCAAAGCTGCCGTACAGCGCCTGCGCGGGCCTGAAGGCCCCGGCCGAGCCGGTCTCCAGGCTGAGCCGCTCGTAGCCCCGGCCCCGCGCCTGGCCAATGAGGTGGGCGAGCATGGCGCGACCCGCGCCCCGGCGGCGCAGCCGCTGCGGCGTGCGCATGGACTTGATCTCGCCATGCGTCGCCGTCAGTTCCCTGAGCGCGCCGCAGCCGGCCAGGTCCGGGCCATCCCAGACCGTCCAGAAGCTGATGCCCGGCGCGCGCAGCCGGCTCAGGTCCAGCGCGTGCACATGCTCGGGCGGGGAGAGGGTGTGCATGTCGTCCAGGTGCTCCTGCAACAGCGCATGCACCTGGGGCCGGGACAGGTCGTCGAGTTCGATGCGAAGCGCCATACCGGATGACCGCGGGCCGCCTGTTCTAGCGCAACCCGAAAACCGCCGCGCCGTTCCCCCAGCCGATGCGCTGCGCCACCTCCGCCGGCAGGTCGCCCAGCCAGGTCCGGTAGCCCTTCATGAGCTCGTCATAGGCCGCCCAGCGCTGGTTGACCCAGGTGTCGGAGCCGATCATGAAACGGTCGGGGTACTTGAGCACCAGCGCGCGCCACTCGGGGCAGAGCTTGCCGTCGGCGCAGGTCAGGCCGGGCCGGTACGACAGCTCCCCCATGAGCAGCGGGTAGCGGGCGAACAGCGCGTCCACCCGCGGCACGGGGGTGCCACCGATGCCGGTATGGGCCCAGATGAGCCGCAGCTTGCGGCCCCCGGTGGCGGTGTGCGCCATCAGCAGGTCGATGGCGGCGTCATCCACATGCGCCAGCACCGCCAGGCCCTTGTCCTCGGCAAACGCCATGAGCTTCTTCGCGACCGGGCCATTGGCGTTGCCGCTGTCATAGAGATGGAATTCACCGATGCCCTTGAACGGCCCGGCCGCGGTGCCGCGCGCGTACTCGGCCAGCACCATGTCGTGGATGGAGTCGTCGCGGTACCAGTTGTCGTAGTCGGCGCGGTTGCGGTACAGGCGGATGAACGGCACCACCGTCACGCCGGCCGCCCGCGTGAGCGGCGAGGCGGCCAATGCCTTGGTGCCATCGTTGGGCCGGCTGTTGGCGACGATGGCCTTCACACCGTTGCGCTGCATGCGCGCCAGCACATCGGCGGGCGGATGGGGCCCGGCCTGGCCGTTCCAGGCTTCCTGGTTGTAGTGGAGGTGGGCGTCGAACAGCGGCCCCGAGTAGTCAGCGGCCCCGGCGGGGGGGGCGGCCAGTCCGCCCAACGCTACCAAAACCATAGCGCACAGTGGCCGCCCCGCATGGGCTACCGCCCTGAAGGGCTTGCAAATCACCGCCCGGACGGCCCGCGCGCCCATGGTCGCCTCAGCCCAGGTGCTTGCTGAAGAAATCCAGCGTGCGTTCGCGCGCGGTGGCCGCCGGCCCCGCGCTGTAGGAGCCGCGCTGGTCGCAGTTGAAGCCGTGGTGGCCGCTATAAAGGTGCACCTCCACCGTGGGCTGCGCCTGCTCGAAGGCCTTGATGCTGTCCAGCGGGATGTAGCTGTCCTGGTCGGCGAAATGCGCCATGACCGGGACCTTGGGCTGGCGCGTCAGGTCAGCGCCCGCGGTCATGCCGCCGCCGTAGTACGGCGCGGCCGCCGACAGGCCGTCGAGCTGGCAGGCCGCGCGCCAGGTCAGCAGGCCGCCATAGCAGTAGCCCACGATGCCCACCTTGCCGGCGCCGGCCGCATGCCGGATCGCGGCCTGGATGTCCTGCATGACGCCAGGCGCCGGCAGGGCCTCGACAGCCGCCTTGAGTGCCGAACCGGCCGCCATGTCGTCCGGCGTGTAGCCCAGGTCCACGCCGGGCTTGACGCGATGGAAGGTGGCCGGTGCCACGGCCAGGTAACCCGCCGCCGCATAACCGTCCGCCACCGAGCGGATGTGGGAGTTCACGCCGAAGATTTCCTGCAGCACCACCACGCCGCCCCTGGGCGTGCCCTCGGGTTGCGCCACATAGGCCGGGAAGGTGGCGCCGTCAGCGGCCTTGAGTTCAATGAAAGTGCCCATCAATGTCTCCAATCAGTGGTTGAGCTGGCGTTCGACGAAATCGAGCCGGTCCTGGCCCCAGAAGATTTCGCCGTCGATGACGTAGCTTGGCGCACCGAACAGCCCCAGGTCAATGGCAGCCCGGGTGTTGGCGTCGTAGCGGGCCTGCACCTCGGGCCCCTGCGACTGGGCCAGGCGCTCGGCGGGAATCTGGTTTTCTGCCAGCAATTCACCCAGCAGGACCGGATCGGCGATGTTGCGCTGCTCGGCCCAGACCGCGCGGAACACCGCGCCGCTCAGGCGCAGCGCGGCCTCGGCCCCGTCGTGCTGCTCCACGGCCACGATCAGTTTCGCCGACGGATCGCCGGCCACCGGGAAGAAGCGGGGTTCGATGTTCATGGGAATGCCCAGGTGCTGCGAGAAGCGGCGCAGCTCCACCAGCCGGTAGGCCTGGCGCTGCGGCGGCCGCTTGGACAGAGGCAGGCCGCCGGACACCGCGAACACGGCCCCCAGGTCGGCTGGCTGCACACGCACCGTCGCGCCGGCCGCCCGGGCCATGGCCACGAAGCGCTCGTGGCCCAGGTAGGTCCAGGGGCTCTGCGGGGCAAAGTAGTAGTCGACGTGGCGGCTCAAATCAGTCTCCTCAAACGGGTGGATGGCAACAGCTTCTCATGGTGCTGTAATACCGGTTGTAACTTACCGGTCGGGATTCTGCAGGAGGCGGGGTTTGACGCACAAGCACAGCAAGGTGATTCTGGTCACTGGCGGCAGCCGGGGCATTGGCGCGGCGACGGCCCTGCAGGCCGCCCGCGAGGGCTACGCGGTGGCCGTCAACTACACCGCCCAGGCCGCCGCGGCGCAGGCCGTGGCCGCTCAGATCACCGGCGCCGGCGGCACGGCCATCACCGTGCAGGCCGACGTGGCCGACGAAGCCCAGGTGCTGGCGATGTTCGAGCAGGTGGATGCCTCGCTCGGCCGGCTCACCGCGCTGGTCAACAACGCGGGCGTGGTGGACATCAGCCAGCGCCTGGACGAGATGAGCGGGCAGCGGCTGCGCCGCATGTTCGACATCAACGTGATGGGCTCGCTGCTGTGCGCCCGCGAGGCGGTGCGCCGCATGAGCACGCGCCACGGCGGCCAGGGCGGCGCCATCGTCAATGTGTCCAGTGCCGCCTCGCGCCTGGGCTCGCCCGGCCAGTACGTGGACTACGCCGCCGCCAAGGGGGCGATCGACGCCTTCACGCTGGGCCTGGCCCGTGAGGTCGCGGCCGAGGGCATCCGCGTCAACGCGGTGCGCCCGGGCCTGATCGAGACCGAGATCCACGCCTCGGGCGGCCTGCCGGACCGCGTGCGCGACCTGGCGCACCTGGTGCCCATGCAGCGTGGCGGCACTGCCGACGAGGTGGCCCAGGCCATCCTCTGGCTGCTGTCGCCCGCCGCCAGCTACACGACCATGTCACTGCTCGACGTTTCCGGAGGACGCTGATGGCCCGAACCCCCGACATCTGCTGGGAAGACCTGGTGCCCGGCACCACCCGCGAACTGGGCAGCGTCACCACCACGGCCGAAGCCATGATCGCCTTCGCCCAGCAGTTCGACCCCCAGTCCTTCCACGTCGACGAGAAGGCCGGGCAGGAGTCGATCTTCGGCGGCCTGTGCGCCAGCGGCTGGTTCACCTGCAGCGTGGCGATGCGGCTGCTGGTGGACAACCTGTTCAAGTACTCCTCGTACATGGGCTCGCCGGGCACCGAAAGCATCAAGTGGCTCAAGCCGGTCTATCCGGGCGACACGCTGTCCCTGCGCTTCACCGTGCTCGACTCGCGGCCGCTGCGAAGGCGCAGCGACGTGGGCATGGTCCACGCCACCTACGACCTGTTCAACCAGGAAGGCGCCAAGGTGCTGGAGGTCGAGAACTACATCATGCTCGGCCGCCGTCACCCCGGCCCGCCGCCCGCGGAGCAGGCCGGCTGATGGATTTCAAGCCCCTCATCACCCTGCTGGCGATCGTCAACCCGCTGGCCATCGTGCCCTTCTTCATCCACTACACCGAGGGCTTTGACCACCTGCAGCGGCGCAAGACCATCCGCGTGGCGGCCTTCAGCGCCTTCGTGGTGATTGCCTCGAGCGCGCTGCTGGGGCTGCAGATCCTGGAGTTCTTCGGCATCTCGCTGGCCAGCTTCCAGGTCGGCGGCGGGCTGCTGCTGCTCATGAGCGCGCTCAACATGCTCAACGCCCAGCCCGCCGAGGCCAAGCCGCTGACCAACGAGATGGAGGACGGCGCCGAGAAGGCAGCGCGCGGCGCCAGCATCGCCGTGGTGCCGCTGACCATTCCGCTGCTCACCGGCCCGGCCACCATGTCCACGGTGGTGATCTACGCGCAGAAGTCCAAGACCTTCTTCCAGCTCGGCACCCTGGTGGGCTACGGCGTGGTCATTGGCCTGGCCACCGCGCTGTGCTTTTCGCTGGCGGAGCCGATCGCGCGCTTTCTGGGCAAGACCGGCATCAACGTCATGACGCGCCTCATGGGCCTGATCCTGGCCGCGCTGGCCGTGGAAGTGATGGCCGACGGCCTGACCAAGTTGTTCCCCGCGCTGCTGCGCTGAGTTGCGGGCCGGGCAGCCGCCCGTGGGCGGCGGCTGTCACAGCGCTGTCACGCCGGGTTTCTACGCTCGCGGGCTGTCCTTGACCTGCCCTGTGGAACCCCCTCATGAAGCGCTCTGTCCGCCTTGCCTTGACTCCCCTGATGCTCGCCCTCGGCCTGTCCGCCTGCGGCGGTGGCGATGATTTCCAGTACCCCGACGCCAGCGGCACCAGCCTGCCCTACACCGTGATGCAGAAGGTGGCCAACGCCGAGGGCACCGAGATCCGCAATGGCGGCTTTGGCTCGGCCATGGCCCCCCATCCCGACAAGGCCGGCTACTTCTACGCCATGACCGACCGGGGGCCGAACGCAGCCACGGCGGCCGGGGTGACGCCCTCGGGCATCATTTTCCTGATGCCGGACTACACCCCGCGCATCGGCCTGTTCAAGCTCACCAGCGAAGGCAAGGCCGAGCTGGTCAGCACCATCCTGCTCAAGGACCCCAAGGGCCGCGCCATCACCGGCCTGCCCAACAAGAATTTCGGCTCCACCGGCGAGACGCCCTACAACCTGGACGGCAGCGTGGTGCAGCTCGACCCCGATGGCGACGGCATCAAGGGCTACGACGAAAGCGGTCTGGACTCCGAAGGCCTGGTCGCCATGAAGGACGGCAGCTTCTGGGTCAGCGACGAGTACGGCCCGCACATCGTGCACTTTGACGCGACCGGCAAGGAGATCGAGCGCATCAACCCGTTCGCCGCCGACCCACGCAACAAGGCCGGCCGCACGCTGCCCGCCGAGCTGGCCACGCGCTGGCCCAACCGCGGCATGGAAGGCCTGGCCATCACCCCCGACGGCAAGACGCTGGTGGGCATGATGCAGTCCAACCTGTACAACCCGAGCAGCGCGATCGGCAGCATCAACCTGGCGCGCATCGTCACCATCAACATCGAGACCGGTGCCGCCGCCCAGTACCTGTACCGCCAGGACGCGGCCGGCCTGGCCAATTCCGAGATCGTGGCGCTGAGCGCCACCCGCTTCCTGGTGGTGGAGCGCGACACCGGCTTCTTCGGCATCACAAGCGGCACGGTGCGCAAGAACATCTACCGCATCGACCTGGCGGGCGCCACCAACGTCGACAAGTCCAACAGCGCCCTGCTGGCCGGCAGCGCAAGCCTCTCCGCCAGCAGCGCCAACGGCCTGCTGCTTTCCGGCAAGACGCTGGAGCAGACCGTCAAGGACGGCGGCACCACCGGCAACTTTGCCGCGGGCTGGGACCAGCTGGCCGCGGCCGGCATCCAGCCGGTGTCCAAGGCACTGGTGTACGACGCCGTGGCTTCGCAGGGCTACCCGCACGACAAGATGGAAGGCCTGTGGGTGATCGACGCCAACCGCCTGGCCATCATCAACGACGACGACTTCGCCATCGCGCCCGACAACGCCGGTGGCGTCAAGCAGAAGAAGCTCGCCAGCGGCCAGGTCGACAGCAACCGGCTCTACGTGGTCAAGCTGCCCTCGGCGCTGTTCTGAATCGACCGGACCAGCTGGTTGCTGGTGTTGCGCAGCCGCTGGGCCAGCAGCTGCGTGATCTTGACCAGCAGCTTGGCGCCGACGGCCGGGTGCTCGCCGATCAACCGGGCCACCGCGCTGCGCGTGAGCACGGCGGCCTCCACGTCGTCCAGTGCCACGCAGGTGGCGTAGCGGGGCTCGCCGTCGAGCATGGACATCTCGCCAATCACGGCGCCGGGCCGCAGCACCGCGAGCCGCGCCGCGCCCGCCGGGTCGCCGCCCTCGGACTCCCGGGCGTCGCCGGCGCCCGCACCGCGGGCCGCGGCATCCACCCGCCGCTTGGTCACATCCACCGTGCCCGACAGCAGCAGCATCATCCAGTCGTCGACCGTGCCTTCGGCGATCAGCACCTGCCCGGCCGAGGCGCGCACCAGCACCATGGCCGCGCCGAGCACATCCGCCTCGGCCGGACTGAAATCCTGCAGCAGCGCCGAGCGAGCCAGCAGGTCGGGCCGCTGCGACAGGCCCTCGCAGCAGCCCCCGGCCGCCAGCGCCGGGTTCAGCGCAGCTGTTGCAGCCACTGGTCGATCTCCTCGGCGGCGGCTTCGGTGGCTGCCGTCAGCGCCTGCACCCCCCCGGGTGCGTCGGCCGTGGGCGCCGGCCGCCGCACAACCACCGTGCGCTGGGCCAGCAGCTTCTCGCCCGAAGGCGTGTTCTCGGCGGCGGTGGCACGCAGCCGCAGCACGCCCTGGCTGGCCGCCGGTGAATCGAACACCTGGCTGAACTCCTCCAGCTCCAGCCGCAGCACCAGCGGCGCCTGCCCCCCGCTGCGGGTGATGGCTGCGCCCTCGCCCATGTTGAGCACGGCACGGCGCAGGCTCAGGTGCTCGCGCAGGCGCTGGCGCACCAGTTGCGCGGGCGGGGCGCTCCAGCGGGCCTGGGCGTAGGGACGCAGTTCGTTGGCATCGGCATAGGCCAGCCGGTAGAGCATGGCCGAGCCATCGAGCGAGCCTCCGGCCTCGATGTCGCCCAGCGCCAGCGGGGACAGCGGCGCCTGGCGCGTGGCCGGCAGCGGCGCCGTGGCCCCGGGCCCGAAGTCGTACAGCGTGGCGCGGGTGGGCCGGTCTGGCCCGGCGCACGCCACCAGCAGCAGCGCCAGCCCGAAAGCCAGGGGAAAACGGTTTGTAGCCCTCGTCAGGCGGCCACTTTGCGCTATGGATTTCATAGTCATCGGGTCACTCCAGGGGCCGTGAAGCCCGGTTCGCCGGGCCCGGGGACGGGCGCGCCGTTGCCGAAAATCAGCGATTGCGGGTTGTCGTTGATGGCATTGACCGTGCGGCTCAGGCGCCGCGCGGCCCGCGAGGTGTCTTCCGTCACCTGGTTGATCCGCGGCAGCGTGGCCGCGTTGAAGGCATCGGCCGCGGCCGACAGGGCCTGCGTGCCTTCGGCCAGCCGGTCGATGGGGCCGTCCTTTTCATTGAGGCGGCGTGCGGTGCGGGTCACTTCGTCCAGCGCCACGCCGGCGCGGTCGGAGGTGGCCTGGATCGACTTCATGGTGGCCGAGGCGTCCTTCACGAACAGCGGGATGTCGACGCGCTGCGGCCCCAGCTGCGCGTCCAGCACCGCCTGCATGCGGCTGGACAGGCTGGCCACGTTCTCGGCGGCGCGGCTGGTGTTGTCCAGCGCACTGGCCAGCCGCTTCTGGTTGTCGGGCGCGAGCACGTCGTTGAGCCGCGTCGTGGCCTGGTCGACCTTCTCCAGAATTCCCTGGCTCTTTTCGGCCAGCTCGCTCAACAGGCCCGGCTTGAGCGGAATGCGGGGAGGATGGTCATCGTCGGGAACCAGCGCCGCGCCGGGCTGCCCCTTGTCGTCCAGCTGCACGAAGGCCAGCCCGGTGACGCCCTGGAAGCTCAGCGTGGCAAAGGTGGACTGGTTCATCGGCGCCTCGCGCGCCACCTGCAGCCTCATCAGCACATTGCCCGGGGCCTGCGGGTCGAAGCCGATGCTGGCCACCTTGCCCACGTCCACGCCGCGGTAGCGCACCGGCGCCTGCGACTGCAGGCCGGTCACGGTCTCGCGGGTGGAGATTTCGTAAACGTCGTAGGTGCCCTTGTCGCTGGTGAGCCAGACGGCCAGCGCCGCCAGAAGGGCGCTGGCCACCAGCACGAAGATGCCGGCGGCGAGGGCATGGGCCTTGTTTTCCATGGGCGGTCCTCTCTTTCTAAACGGCGAACGGGTACTCGCGCAGCAGCTCCATCGCGCGCTGGCCCCGTTCGCCCAGGAAGAAGTGATGAATGAAGGGATGCTGGAACGCGATCACCTCGCGCGGCGGCGCGTTGACGATGACGCGCTGGTCGGCCAGCACCGCGATGCGCGTGCTCAGCTCGAACAGCGTGTCCAGGTCGTGCGTCACCATGACCACGGTCAGCCCCAGGTCGCGGTGCAGCGAGCGCAGCAGGGTGACGAACCCGTCGGAGCTTTCCGGGTCCAGGCCCGCGGTGGGCTCGTCCAGCAGCAGCAGCGGCGGGTCCATCACCAGCGCGCGCGCCAGCGCCACGCGCTTGATCATCCCGCCCGACAGGTCGCTGGGCATCTTGTCGGCGTGCTCGGGCCCCAGCCCCACCATCTGCAGCTTGACCAGCGCGGCGTCACGCACCAGGTCGGCGGGCAGGGTCTTGAGTTCGCGCAGCGGGAAGGCGATGTTCTCGAGCACGCTGAAAGCCGAGAACAGCGCACCATGCTGGAACAGCATGCCCACGCGGCTGGCCGCGCCCTTGTCACCCATGCCGCCCGGCGGATGGCCCAGCACGCTGACGCGGCCCCGGGTGGGGGTGGACAAGCCCAGGATCTGGCGCAGCAGCACCGTCTTGCCCGTGCCCGACCCGCCCACCAGCGACAGCACCTCGCCACGCCGGACGCTCAGGTCCAGGTCCTTGTGGACCACCACCGTGCGCTCGGGCGAGCTGAACTCGGTCCACAGCCCGCGGATCTCGATGACCGGTTCGCCAGCGGTCATACGCCCACATCCTTGAACAGCACGGCAAACAGCGCGTCCACCAGGATCACCGCGGTGATCGACGTCACCACCGAGGCCGTGGTGCCCTCGCCCAGGCTCTGGGTGTTGGGCTTGACGCGCAGACCGTAGTGGCAGCCCACCAGCGCGATCAGCACGCCAAACACCACCGACTTGGCACTGGCCAGGTACAGGTTGTTGATGCTGACGGCCTGCGGCAGGGCATTGAAGAAATACTGCGGTGTGATGCCCATGGACAGGTCGGCCGAGAGCATGCCGCCGGCCAGCGCGGCCAATGTGGTCCAGACACTGATCAGCGGCATGGCCAGGGCCAGCGCCATGGCGCGCGGCATGACCAGCCGGAAGCTGTGCGAGATGCCCATGACGCGCATGGCGTCCAGCTCCTCGGTCACGCGCATCACCCCGATCTGGGCGGTGATGGCCGAGCCGGAGCGCCCCGCGATCAGGATGGCCGCCAGCATCGGGCCGAGCTCGCGGATCAGCGACACGCCCAGGATGTTGACGATGTAGGCGTCGGCGCCGAACTGCTTGAGCTGCTGCGAAGTGAGGTAGGCCAGCACCACCCCGATCAGGAAGCCCACCAGCGCGGTGATGGGCAGCGCCGTGGCGCCGATGCCGTAGAGGTGGCCCGAGACGTCGCGCCAGGGCCCCTCGTGCGGCGCACGGCCCAGGCGGACCAGATCGAGCAGCAACTGCCCCAGCAACCGAACAAAGCCGCGCACATGACGCAAGGCCCGCAGCAACAGGCCTCCCAGCGCCAGGTAGCGGCCCCGCCAGGTGAGCCGGCCGGCCTGCGGCAGACCCACCGTGAACTGCGCCACGCGCTCCAGCACGGCGCGCTGGCCAGGCGCGGCCTCCATCTGGCTCGGCCATTGGCGGCCCCAGTGGTTCCACAGCACCTGCGCTCCCACGTGGTCGATCTGGCCGGCGCCGCGCAAGTCCCAGGCGGCCGCGGCACCGCTGCGTCCCAGGTCGGCGCGCGCGCGGGACAAGGCCCCCGCCTGCGCAAACCGCCCGGCCGTCCAGTCGCCCAGCACGCGGGTCAGCGGGCCAGCGGCGGCGTCCTGGATTTCGGTGCGCGGTGTGGTGTCCTCCATGAAGGGGGCGACGGCATGAGTGGTGACTGTGGCATGGTACCCGCAAGCTCCCGGGCCGGTGTGTCAGCCAACCACCCGGCTGGCACGCCATGCCGCCCCCGCGACAACGGCCTGCGAAGCGCGCCGGGTATAAAGCAAGCAGACACAAGGACAAGGCCCCGGCGCAGACCCGGAGGCCCAAGGAGACATCATGACGGCAAGCACGACCCCCGCAGAGCTGGGTATCGAGGCCCGCGGCCCGACACTGTGGCTGACCATCCAGCGCGAGGAGCGCCGCAATGCCATGAGCCACGCGGTGCTGGCCGGCATGGCGCAGGCCATCAGTGCCGCGCAGACCGACCGGTCCGTGCGCGCCATCGTCATCACCGGCGCGGGCAGCAAGGCCTTCTGCGCTGGCGCCGACCTGCAGGCCGCCCAGGCCTTCACCACCGACTATTCCGAGCCCCACGGCCACCTGGCGCAACTGCTGCGCGTGGCCCGGGCCAGCCACGTCCCCCTGGTGGCCCGGGTCAACGGGGCCTGCATGGCTGGCGGCATGGGTCTGCTGTCCATGTGCGACATGGCGGTGGCCGCCAGCCATGCGGTGTTCGGCCTGCCGGAGGTCAAGGTCGGCGTCTTCCCGGCGCAGGTGTTGAGCGTGCTGCAGCACCTGATCCCGCGTCGCGCGCTGGCCGAGATGTGCATCACCGGAGAGCCGATCACCGCAGCCCAGGCGCTGGCCTTTGGCCTGGTGAACCATGTCGATGACGATGTGGATGCGCGGCTGCAGTGGCTGCTGGACCGGGTGCTCGACAAGTCGCCGGCCGCGATCCGCCGCGGGCTGTACACGATGAAGAAGATCGAGGCCATGGCCTTCGAGGAGAGCATGAGCTTCACCGAGAGCCAGATCGCGCTGTTCACCCTGACGGAGGACGCCCGCGAGGGGCAGGCGGCCTTCCAGCAGAAACGCGCGCCCCAGTGGAAGGGCCGGTGATGGGCAAGGTCGTTCGCATTGGCGGCGCCAGCGGGTTCTGGGGCGACAGCCGCGTCGGGGCCCCGCAACTGGTGGCCGAGGGCGTGGACTACCTGGTGTTCGACTACCTGGCCGAACTCACCATGTCCATCCTGGCCGCGGCGCGGCGCAAGAACCCCGCGCTGGGCTACGCCACCGACTTCGTGGACGTGACCCTGCGGTCCGTGCTGAAGGACGTGCTGGACAGGAAGATCCGCGTCATCAGCAACGCCGGCGGCGTGAATCCGCAGGCCTGCGCCCAGGCCATCCGCGCGCTGGCGGCGCAGCAAGGCCTGAGCGTCGAGGTAGCCGTGGTGCTGGGCGACGACGTAATGCCGCTACTGCCGCAACTGCGCGAGGAAGGTGTGCGCGAGCTGCAAAGCGGCGCCGCCCTGCCCGACACCCTGCTGACGGCCAATGCCTACCTGGGCGCGCTGCCAGTCAAGCGCGCGCTCGACGAGGGAGCCCAGATCGTCGTGACCGGCCGCTGCGTCGACAGCGCGGTGACGCTCGGGGCCCTGATGCATGAATTCGGCTGGACTGCCAGCGACCTTGACCGGTTGGCCCAGGGCAGCCTGGCCGGCCACATCATCGAATGCGGCTGCCAGGCGACCGGCGGCCTGCACACCGATTGGGAACAGGTGCCCGACTGGGCCCACATCGGCTACCCGGTGGTGGAATGCCATGACGATGGCCACTTCGTGGCCACCAAGCCGCCGGGCACGGGAGGCCTCGTGAACTGCGCCGTGATTGCCGAGCAGATGCTCTACGAGATCGGCGACCCCCGGTGCTACCTGCTGCCCGACGTGGTCTGTGACTTCACGCGGGTCGAACTCACCCAGGAGGGCGAACACCGGGTCGCGGTGCGGGGGGCCCGGGGCAGCGCGCCGGGGCCGGCCTACAAGGTGTCGGCCACCTACCTGGACGGCTTTCGGTGCACGGCACAGCTCACCATCGTCGGCCAGGACGCGGCGCGCAAGGCGCGGCGCACGGGCGAGGCGATTCTGGAGCGCACCACGCAGCTGCTCGCGCAGGCGGGCCTGGCGGGCTACAGCCGCAGCCACATCGAGGTGCTGGGCAGCGAAGCGGGCAATTTCGGACCGCACGCGCGGGCGGCCGACGTGCGCGAGGTGGTGCTGCAGATCGCCGTCATGCACACCGACAAGGCCGCGCTTGACCTGTTCGCGCGCGAGATTGCGCCCGCCGGCACCAGCTGGGCGCCCGGCACCACCGGCGCATCAGGCCGACCCAGCCCTTCGCCCTGCCTGCGGCAGTTCGCCTTCCTGCTGGACAAGGCACGGCTGCAGCCGCACGTGGACATCGACGGCGTGCTGCACCCCGTGCCGGTGCCGAAGGGTCCCGCGGGGGCCGTGATGGCAGCCGCCCCCTCCACGCCGGAGGTGGCCGCGAACGAGGCCGCCGCCGGCGACGGCGTGCAGGTCCCGCTCATTGCGCTGGCCTGGGCCCGCAGCGGCGACAAGGGCAACACGTCCAATATCGGCGTGATCGCGCGCCGACCTGAATGGCTGCCCCTGCTGCGCGCCCAGCTCAGCGAGGAGCGCGTGGCGCAGTGGCTGGCGCACCTGGTCCAGGGCCGTGTCACGCGTTTCGATGTGCCTGGGATTCACGCGCTGAACTTCGTCTGCGAGCAGGCGCTGGATGGGGGTGGCATGACGAGCCTGCGCAACGACCCGCTGGGCAAGGGCATGGCGCAGATCCTGCTGACGATGCCGGTGACGGCGCCCGCGGGCTGGCGTCCGTAGCGCAGGTCGGCCCTAGCGGGACAGGCTCTCGCGCAAGTGGTCCACGAGCAGTTGCACCGCACGCGGCACCTGGGGTGACCAGGGGCGGATCGCATAGATGCGGTCGCCAAAGAAGCCCAGCGGCCTCCACTGCGGCAGCACAGGCACCAGCTGCGAGGGCGCGATGTGGCTGGCTGCGCTGAAGTCAGGCAGCAGGCCAATCCCCAGGCCCGCCAGCGCGGCCTCGCGCAGCACCTCGCTGTTGTTGGCACGCAGCGGCCCGTTCACCCCCACCACCACGCGCTCGGTGCGCCGCCGCACCGCCTCGCGCTCGAAAGTCCAGCTCTGGGCGCCTGCGTCACGCAGGTACAGCAGGCAGGGGTGGTTCGCCAGTTCCGAGGGATGGGCCGGCGTGCCCCGCGAGCGCAGGTACTCGGGGCTGGCCACCAGCAGCGAGCGGGACTCGCGCAGCACCCAGGCCACATGGGTGTCGGGCGCGGTCTGGGTGTGGCGAATCGCCAGGTCAAAACCTTCCTGCGCCAGGTTGACGAAGCGGTCGTTCAGGTCCAGCTCGATGCGGACTTCGGGGTAGCGCGCGAAGAAGGCGGGCAGCGTGGTCGCGATGTGCTGGCGGCCCAACGCGACGGGCGCGGTCACCCGCACCAGCCCGCGCGGCGAGCCCGCGAGGTCCTTGACGCGCGCAAAGCTCTGGGCGATGCGCTCGAACGCCGAGCCGGTATCGTCCACCAGCTGCTGGCCCGCCTCGGTCAGCCCGACCGAGCGGGTGGTGCGGCGCACCAGGGGCATGCCGGCAGCCCGCTCCAGCTCGCCGATGCGCATGCTCACCGAGGCCTTGGACACGCCCAGCCGCCGCGCTGCCTGCGTGTAGCTGCGGGTCTGGGCCAGCACCGTGAGCAGGTGCAGGTCGGCATAGACAGGGGAGTCGGCGGAGGTGGTGGACATGGCGCCTGCTTATTGTTCAATTCAATGAACAATGTAATCAGAAATCCGGGCTTTTCAAAGCGCGGCGCGAGGCATAGACTGGGCCGCCTGACCGAATAGCCAGCAAGGATCCTCCATGAACGCCCCCGACCTCTCTCCCGCCGTCGCCGCCACGGCATCCATCGAACACTGGATCAACGGCCGCGTGGTCCCCGGACAAAGCGGCCGCCGGGCCGACGTCTTCAACCCCGCCACGGGCCACGTCACCGGCCAGGTGGCCATGGCCAGCAGCGCCGAGGTCGACGCCGCCGTGGCGGCGGCCCAGGCCGCGTTTCCAGCCTGGGCCGACACACCGCCGATCCGCCGCGCACGGATCATGTTCAAGTTCCTCGAACTGCTGAACCAGCACCGCGACCGACTGGCCCATGCCATCACCGCCGAACACGGCAAGGTCTTCACCGACGCGCAGGGCGAAGTCACCCGGGGCATCGACATCGTCGAATTCGCCTGTGGCATCCCGCAGCTGCTCAAGGGCGACTACACCGACCAGGTCTCCACCGGTATCGACAACTGGACCCTGCGTCAGCCACTGGGCGTGGTGGCCGGCATTACGCCCTTCAATTTTCCGGTGATGGTGCCGATGTGGATGTACCCGGTGGCCATCGCCGCGGGCAACACCTTCGTGCTCAAGCCCAGCCCGATCGACCCCAGCGCCAGCCTGCTGATGGCCGACCTGCTGAAGCAGGCAGGCCTGCCCGACGGCGTCTTCAACGTCGTGCAGGGCGACAAGGGCGCGGTGGACGCCCTGCTGGCCCATCCTGACGTGAAGGCTGTGAGCTTTGTCGGCTCCACCCCCATTGCCAACTACATCTACGAGACCGGCGCCCGCCACGGCAAGCGCGTGCAGGCCCTGGGGGGTGCCAAGAATCACATGGTGGTGATGCCCGACGCCGATCTGGAACAGACGGTGGACGCACTGATCGGCAGCGCCTACGGGTCGGCCGGCGAACGCTGCATGGCGATCAGCGTGGCGGTCATGGTGGGCGACGTGGCCGACCGGCTCGTGCCCCTGCTGGCCGAGCGGGCCCGGACCCTCAAGATCATGAATGGCGTGGAGCTGGACGCCGAGATGGGCCCGATCGTGACCCGCGCCGCGCACGAACGCATCACGGGCTACATCGAACAGGGCGTGAAGGAAGGCGCACAGCTGGTCGTCGACGGCCGCGACTTCAAGGGCGCCCGTGCCGGCAAAGGCTGCGACAACGGCTTCTGGCTCGGCGGCGCGCTGTTTGACCATGTGACGCCGGACATGAAGATCTACAAGGAAGAGATTTTCGGCCCCGTGCTGTCGTGCGTTCGGGTGAAGGACTTCGGCGACGCTGTGAAACTGGTTAATGACCACGAGTTCGGCAACGGCGTGAGCTGCTTCACGCGCGACGGCAATGTGGCGCGCGAGTTCAGCCGCCGGATCCAGGTCGGCATGGTCGGCATCAATGTGCCCATTCCCGTGCCCATGGCCTGGCATGGTTTTGGCGGCTGGAAGAAGAGCCTGTTTGGCGACATGCACGCCTATGGCGAGGAAGGCGTGCGCTTCTACACCCGGCAAAAGAGCATCATGCAGCGCTGGCCCGAGAGCACGCCCAAGGGCGCGGAGTTCGTCATGCCCACGGCGAAGTGACCCGTGAGCGAGCCCTCGTTCGACTACATCATCATCGGCGCCGGCACCGCGGGTTGCCTCCTGGCCAACCGCCTGTCGGCCGATCCGGGCAAACGGGTGCTGCTGCTCGAGGCGGGCCGCAAGGACAACTACCACTGGATCCACATCCCGGTGGGCTACCTGTACTGCATCGGCAACCCGCGCACCGACTGGCTCTACCAGACCGAGCCCGATGCCGGCCTCAACGGCCGGGCGCTGCGGTATCCGCGCGGCAAGACGCTGGGCGGGTGCAGCAGCATCAACGGCATGATCTACATGCGCGGCCAGGCGCGCGACTACGACCACTGGGCCGAGTTCACCGGCGACGCCGACTGGCGCTGGGACGCCGCGCTGCCCTATTTCCGCAAGCATGAAGACCATTGGCGGCTCGACCAGCCCGAGGGCGTGAGCGATGCCTTCAAGCAGTTGCATGGCAACAGGCGCACGGGGAGCACGGGCGAGTGGCGGATCGAGAAGCAGCGCCTGCGCTGGGATGTGCTCGACGCCTTTGCCCTGGCCGCGCAGCAGGCCGGCCTGCCCGCTACCGACGATTTCAACAGTGGCAGCAACGAGGGCGTGGGCTACTTCGAGGTCAATCAGAAAAGCGGCTGGCGCTGGAACACCGCCAAGGCGTTTCTGCGGCCCACATGCACGGCGCGCTCCAATTTCGAGATGTGGACCTCGGCCCAGGTGTCGCGGCTGCTGATCGAGACACAGCCCGACGGCAGCCGGCGATGCGCGGGCGCCGTGGTGCGCAAGGACGGCCAGATGGTGACCGTGCGTGCGGCTGGCGAGGTCATCCTGAGCGCGGGCAGCATCGGCTCGCCGCAATTGCTGCAGCTGTCGGGCGTGGGCCCGGCGCCGCTGCTGCGCCAGCATGGCATCACGGTGGTTCACGATCTGCCCGGCGTGGGCGCCAACCTGCAAGACCACCTGCAGATCAGGGCGGTGTTCAGGGTCCAGGGCGTGCCCACGCTCAACGTCCTGGCCAACTCACTGTGGGGCAAGGCCCGGATCGGCTTGGAGTACGCGGTCAGCCGCAGCGGCCCGATGAGCATGGCGCCCTCGCAGCTGGGCGCCTTCACCCGCAGCTCCCCCGACCAGCCCTGGCCCAACCTGGAATACCACGTGCAGCCGCTGAGCCTGGACGCCTTTGGCGAACCGCTGCACAGCGTGCCCGCCTTCACGGCCAGCGTGTGCAACCTCAATCCCACGAGCCGCGGCACCGTGAAAATTCGCAGCGCCTGGTTTGAAGATGCGCCAGCGATTGCCCCGAACTACCTGAGCACGGAGGCCGACCGCAAGGTGGCCGCCGACTCCCTTCGCGTCACGCGGCGCATCGTTGCCCAGCCGGCCCTGGCCCGCTACCAGCCCGAGGAATGGAAGCCCGGCCCCCAGTTCCAGACCGACGAAGAACTGGCGCGGCTCGCGGGCGACATTGCCACCACGATCTTCCACCCGGTCGGCACGACGCGAATGGGCCCCGATGGCGACCCGATGGCGGTGCTGGATTCGCACCTGCGGGTTCGCGGTGTGGCGGGCCTGCGCGTGGTGGACGCAGGAGCCATGCCCACCATCACGAGCGGCAACACCAACTCGCCGACGCTGATGCTCGCGGAAAAAGCCGCTGAGTGGATTCAGACCGGGCGCTGACCGCGCCCGCCGTCAGCGGATGCCCCCGACGTAGCGGGGCGCGTTGGGGTCACGCTCCTTGCGCTGGCGGCCCGTGCCCAGCGTGGAGTCGGCAAACCCGGACTCGCCAAACGACGAGGCCGAGAACCCACCCGTGGTGTCCGGCGAGAAGCCGGGCGCCTCCTGCAATGGCGCTGGCGCGGTGGAACGCTCCCGCAGGATCTGCAGCGCGCTCTGGGCCAGCGGGCGGCTGGGGGCCTTGGCGGTTTCCAGCGTGGCGCGCTCCAGCTTGTCAGCCCATTCCGCAAGGTCGGGATGACCATCCTCCTGGGCCTTGGCCCGCGCAAAGCGCACGATCTCCATGGCGTACTCGGTGTTGGCGGCCATCCATTCGGTGTCCGTGACGCGCCCTGTCTTGCGTCGCAGCAGAACATGCAGATGCGCCGCCATCGCGAGTTTTTCACTGACCAACATGCTGGGCCTCCTTGCCTGATGGTTTGATGACTACGAACCCATCCGCTCCCGGTGCTGCGCGATGTCGAGCCCGGTCAGCTCGCTTTGCTCGTCCACCCGCAGGCCGACGATGAACTTGGTCAGCAGCAGCAGCAGCACCGTCATGACCAGGCTGTAGGCCAGGACCGCGCCCGCGCCAATGGCCTGGGTCAACACGCTGCCCTCGGCGCCAGACACCGTCTTGCTGACAAACACGCCGGTGAGCAGCGAGCCGACGATACCGCCGATGCCGTGCACGCCAAACACATCGAGTGAGTCGTCGGCGCGAAGCAGTCGCTTGAGCCCAGTGGCTCCCCAGTAGCAGGCCAGGCCGGCGATCAGGCCGATCAGCAGCGCCGACTTGGGGGTCACAAAGCCCGCCGCGGGAGTGATGGCCACCAGACCCGCCACGAGGCCCGAGCACAGCCCCAGCAGCGAAGGCCGGCCACGCAGCACCCACTCACCCAGCATCCAGGAAATGGCTCCGGCAGCGGCGGCAATGTGCGTGACCGCCATGGCCAGGCCGGCGCGGCCGTCCGACGCGACAGCCGAACCCGCGTTGAAGCCGAACCAGCCCACCCACAGCATGCCGGCGCCGGCCATGGTCAGGCCCAGGTTGTAGGGCTCGAAGGCCTCGCGGCCATAACCGCGCCGGGGCCCCAGGAAATAGGCGCACACCAGTCCTGAAATGCCCGCATTGATGTGCACCACCGATCCTCCGGCAAAGTCGAGCGCGCCCAGTTGCGCCAGCCAGCCACCCGGCTCCCACACCCAGTGGGCAATCGGCGCGTACACCACCAGCGACCACATGCCGATGAACCACAGCATGGCGGAAAACTTCATGCGCTCCACGAACGAGCCCACCACCAGCGCCGCGGTGATGATGGCGAAGGTGAGCTGGAACATCGCGTAGACCGACTCGGGGATGTTGGGAGCCACGTGGCTCACGGCCACCTTGCCGCTTTCCTTGAGGTAATCCAGTCCACTGAACCACAGCCGGTCGTGGCTGCCGATCAGTCCGCTGCCCGGTGTGAAGGCCCAGGAATAGCCCACGGCGAACCACAGCAGGCTGACCAGCGCCGCGATGGCGACCACACAGGCCATGGTGTTGATCACGCTTTTCTTGCGCACCATGCCTGCGTAGAACAGGGCAATGCCGGGCAGCGTCATGAGCAGCACGAGTGCCGTGGAGGTCATCATCCAGGCGGTGTCGGCGCCGTTGATCGTGTCCTGTGCCACCAGTGCCGGCCGCGTTGGAGCCGGTGCGGGGGCGGGGGCGGCCGCGGCCGGCGCAACCGCCGGCGCCACGGCGGCGGCCGCCGCTGCCGTGGCGGCTGGCGGCGCTGCCGTTTCAGCGCCACTGGCCGGCGCCGCCGTCTGGGCCCAGGCCAGCGCCTGCAATCCGGCCCAGAGCGCCATGGTCAGGATGATCCGTTTTCCCGTGTCCCGCATAAATAGTCCTTGTTTTGACCCAACTGGACTGTCCGCTGCATAACTCATGCCAGATAGTGGTTAACCCTGAAGTGCCATCCGCCGTCGATTCCCGGGCACGGGAAACTCCCAATGCACTATGGCGGTGCGCACGCTAAAGTGCTGGCACTCGCATGCGTGCAAGCCGCATGACATGCAGAGGAGCCGAGGAGACACCCCCCAACAACGCACACATCGATTCCAGGCGCCCGCTCGAGGCGCTCGCTTTGCAAGGCGCCGGCAGTCCCGGCGCCTTTTTGTTTGCGGTGTACCGGAAATCTGGGCCAAAACAGGCGCCAGCCCTTGCCAGATGGTCACCTTTTGCTTCTAAATTGATAGCAATCCGGGTGCGACAATTCACGCATGGAATTGATGCTTGTGTCGCTGGCTTCGCTGCTGGCCGGTTTTGTGGACGCGATCGTGGGCGGCGGGGGGCTGGTGCTGGTTCCCGCCCTGTTCGCCACCTTCCCCACCACGCACCCCGCTACACTGTTTGGCGTCAACAAGAGCGCTTCGGTCTGGGGGACGGCGATTGCCACCGCCCAATACAGCCGCCGGGTCCAGATGCGCTGGCAGGCCCTGCTGCCGGCAGCCGCCGCCGGCTTTGCCGGCTCGTTTGCCGGGGCCTGGGTGGTCACCGTCATCTCCCCGGAGTTCCTGCGCAAGCTGCTGCCCTTTGTCCTGGTGGCGGTGCTGGGCTACACGCTGGCCAAGAAGGAACTCGGCAAACACCACCAGCCCCATCTCTCGGGACTGACCGAAACGGCCGCGGCCTGCGCGATCGGGATGGTCATCGGGTTCTACGACGGGTTCTTCGGACCGGGCACCGGCAGCTTCTTCGTGTTCCTGTTCGTGCGGCTGCTCGGCTACGACTTCCTCAACGCCTCGGCCTCGGCCAAGCTGCTCAACACGGCCACCAACCTTGCCGCCCTGATCCTGTTCGCGCTCAAGGGGCACGTCTGGTGGCACTTTGCGCTGGCCCTGGCCGTGGCGAACGTCCTGGGCAGCGTGATCGGCACCCACATGGCGCTGAAGCACGGCACGGGCTTCGTCCGCGTGGTGTTCATCGTTGTCGTGAGCGCGCTGATCCTCAAGACCGGCTACGACGCGTTTCTGCGTTAAGGTGCGGCCATGGATGACATCGTCCGCCAGGCCATCGCCAAATGGCCCAACGTTCCCGACTGTTACGGCTGGCTCGGGCTGGACGCACGCGGCAACTGGTACATGCGCGACGACCGCACCCAGGCCGCCGGGCCGTTTTCACGCGAGGACGGTGGCACAGCGGGCAGCCGCGGCTCGTTGCTGAAGCACGACAAGCTGATCGACTTCATCCAGCGCAACTATGAAAGCGACAATGCGGGCCGATGGTTCTTCCAGAACGGCCCCCAGCGCGTGTACGTGGAACTGGATCTGACCCCGCTGGTGTGGCGCATCGACCCGGACGGGTCAGTCCGGGCCCATACCGGGCATCCGGCGCGGGTCAAGGGTAGCGTGGTGGACGAGCAAGGCCGCGTCTACCTCGACACCGATCTGGGTTTCGGCCTGGTGCATACCCAGGATGTGCCCCAGGCCGCGGAGGCCGTGGAACAGGGCCTGTGGACCCCCGTGGAGCACCTCGCGGCGGAGTTGCCCACGCGCTTTGGCTACCAGCGAAGCCCCATGAAAAAAGCCGGTCGGTGACCGGCTTTTTCTGACGGCCTTCGCGAGGCGTTTACTTCTTGGCCATGGGCGCGTCAGCCGCTGCAGGTGCCGAGGCGGCCGCCGCAGGGCGTTGCGGTTCGGCAAACTTGGCACCGCCGGCGTTGGCCATGTAGACCACTGCGCGGGCCACTTCGACGTCGTCGAAATCACCACCACCCTGGGGGCCCATGGCCCCCTTGCCCTTGAGCGCCGAATGCAGCAGCGAATCAAGCCCGGTCTTGATGCGCGGACCCCAGGCACCCGCATCGCCAAACTTGGGCGCGCCTGCCACACCGGCACTGTGGCAGGTCGTGCATTGGGCCTTGAAGACTTCCTCGCCCGTCTTGAGCGGCCGGTTCGCGTCACGGATTTCCACCATGCCGATCTTCTGGAGGCGCTCGGCCACGCCCTTGGCCTGGGCATCCGCCGTGATGCCGCTGAGCGACAGCCCCTCCCCGCCCGGGCGACCCGCCGGCTTGGCGGCCGAGGTCACGAAATACACCAGGCCAATGATGATGAACACGGGAATGACGAACGAGAAAAACACCGCCAGGAGCAGCTGCTTCGGATTCTTGATCGGGCCCGTGTGGGCTTCTTCGTGGGAGTTGTCGCTCATGGCGTCCTCAAAAAACGGGGCTTCGAAATCAACCCTCGATTATAGCGACGGCCTTGCGGGGAAACCCGCAGGCCGCGCTCAATGGGCGCCGGTGTCCTTCCAGCCGCCCCCCAGCGCCTTGTACAGGGCCACCTGATTCTGCAGTTGCAGCAGCCGGGTCTGCACCACCGCCTGGCGCGTGCCGAACAGCGCGCGCTGGGCGTCCAGCAAGTCGAGGTAACTGGCCACGCCGTTCTGGTAGCGCAGGTCGGACAGCTTGAACCGGGCGGCCTCGGCCTGCGCCTGGGCCTGCTGGGCCCGCAGCTGCTCCACCAGTGTGGCCTGCCCCGCCAGGGCGTCAGCCACTTCACGGAAAGCCGTCTGGATGGACTTTTCATACTGGGCCACCGCAATGTCCCGGCCCGCACGGGCAGAGGCCAGGCCGGCCTGGTTGCGCCCGGCGTCGAACAGCGGCAACAAGGCCTGCGGCGCCAGCGTCCAGCCCCAGGAGCCGCCACTGAACAGCCCCGAGAGGTGGTTGCTCGCCGTGCCGGCGCTCGCGGTCAGCGCAATGCGCGGGAAAAATGCCGCGCGTGCCGCACCGATATTGGCATTGGCCGCCAGCAGCAACTGCTCGGCCTGCCGGATGTCGGGCCGCCGCGTCAGCAGGTCGGAAGGAAGGCCGGCCGGCAAGGGCTGCAGCCGGACGCTCTCGGTGCTGCCCGTGAATCGCAAGTCCGCAGGCAGGGGCTGCCCGATCAGCAACACCAATGCGTTCTGGTCCAGTGCGCGCTGGCGCTGCTGCTGGGCCAGCGCCACCCGGGCCGCCTCGGTCAGCGACTCGGCCTGGCGCAGGTCCAGTTCGGAGCTCGCGCCGTTGTCAAAGCGCAGTTGGGACAGCTTGAACGATTCCTCTCGCGTGGCCAGCGTCTGGCGCGTCAGCGCAAGCAGCTCGTCATCGGCGAGCAGGTTCAGGTAACTGCCGGCCACCGCAGCGACCAGGGCAATCTGCACCCCCTTGCGCCCCTCTTCGGTGGCCAGGTACTGGGCCTGAGCGGATGCCTTGAGGCTGGCGAGCCGGCCGAAGAAATCAATCTCCCAGGCGGACACCGAAAGGCCTGCGGAGTAGGTACTGGCAATGCCACCGTTCGTGGTCGGCGTCCGCGAGCCGGTGGCCGCGAGATTCAACGTGGGGTAGCGGTCAGCCCCCCGGATCTGGTACTGCGCGCGCGCCTGCTCGATGTTCAGGGCGGCCACACGCAGATCCCGGTTGCCCTGCAACGCCAGGGCGATCAGGCGTTGGAGCGCGGGGTCGGAAAAATAGCTCTGCCATTCGGTATCGGCCGCGGCCACCGCTGCGGGCGTCGCTTCGGCACCGCCTGGCCAGGCCGACGCCACCGGCGCGTCGGGACGCTGGTAGGCCGGGATCATCGAGCATGCCGAGAGTGTCACCAGCGCTGCGGCGGCCGACGAGGCCGCGATTCTGAGAGCACGGGATGTCATGCCTGCTCCTCCTTGGCACCGGAGGCGTCGCCTCCGTTGAGTTCATGGGCGTACATTCGGCGCTGCCGCTCGCTGCCCTTGAAGATTCGCCGCACCACGACGAAGAAGATGGGCACGAAGAACACGGCCAGCGCGGTGGCGGTGATCATGCCGCCCATGACGCCGGTGCCGATCGCCCGCTGGCTCGCCGAGCCGGCCCCCGTGGCCACGACCAGCGGCAGCACCCCCAGTATGAACGCCAGCGAGGTCATGATGATGGGGCGGAATCGCAGATGGCAGGCTTGCAGCACCGCTTCGACCAGCCCCTTGCCCTGTGCATGCAGGTCCTTGGCGTACTCGATGATCAGCACCGCGTTTTTCGCGGACAGGCCGATGATGGTGATCAAGCCCACCTTGAAGTACACGTCGTTGGAGAAGCCGCGCAGGTTGGCGCCCAGCAGTGCCCCCAGAATGCCCAGCGGCACCACCAGAATCACCGACAGCGGGATCGACCAGCTTTCATACAGTGCGGCGAGGCACAGGAATACAGCCAGCAGCGAGAAGCCCAACAGGATGAAGGCTTGCGCGCCCGAGAGCTTTTCTTCCCGCGATTGCCCCGTCCACTCAAAAGCGAAGCCCGGCGGCAACTGGCCCGCCAGACGCTCCATTTCGTCCATGGCCTCACCCGTGCTGCGGCCAGGCGCCGCATCACCGGAGATCCGCATGGCGGGGTAGCCGTTGTAGCGGATGGTCTGCATGGGGCCGTTGATCCACCGGGTGGTGGCAAAGGCCGAAAGGGGCACCGCCGCGCCACGAACGTTGACGGCATTGAGCTTCAGCAAATCCTCGGGTTGCATGCGATCCTTGGCGTCGGCCTGGACAATGACCCGCTGAAGCCGGCCACGATTGGGGAAATCGTTGACATAGCTGGACCCCAGCGACGTGGACAGCGCCGCATTGATGGCATCAAAGCCCACCCCCAGCGCTTGCGCCTTGTCGCGGTCGATATCCAGCTGCAGCTGCGGGGCGTCTTCAAGCCCATCGGGCCGCACACCCGCCAGCACCTTGCTTTTGGCCGCGGCCCCGAGCAACTGGTTGCGCGCAGCCAGCAGCGCGGCATGGCCATTGCCCCCCCGATCCTGCAGCCGGAAGTTGAACCCCGACGCCGTGCCGAGCTCAGGAATGGCCGGAGGACTCAGCGCGAAGATGAATGCATCGCGCACGCCCGACAAGGCCCCGAAGGCGCGTCCCGCAATGGCCTGGGCCGTGTGCTGCGGCCCCTTGCGCTCCGACCAGTCCTTGAGCGTGACAAAAGCCAGCGCCGCGTTCTGGCCCTGTCCCGAAAAGCTGAACCCCAGGACCCCAACCATGCTCTGGACCTCGGGCTGCTTGAGAATGAAGGCTTCCACCTGCTCCATCACACGGGTGGTCCGCGTGATGGTCGCCCCGGGGGGCAACTGCACATTGACCAGCATGTAGCCCTGGTCCTCGGCGGGCAGGAACGACGAAGGCAGCCGCGCGCCCAGGAACAGCACGGCGCCGATGATGGCGGCATACACCACCAGGTACCGCGCGGCACGGCGCAGCAGCCGCGAGACGAACCCCTCGTAGCCTTTGGCCGTGCGGGAGAAACCCCGGTTGAACCAGCCGAAGAAGCCCCGCTTTTCGTGATGGTGCCCGGCCTCCACGGGTTTGAGCAAGGTCGCGCAGAGGGCCGGCGTCAGCGAAAGCGCCATGAAAGCCGAAAACAGGATCGACGCCACCATCACCGCGGAGAATTGCCGGTAGATGTTGCCCACCGCGCCACCAAAGAAGGCCAGTGGCACGAACACGGAAACCAGGACCACGGTGACGCCCACGATGGCTCCCGAAATCTGGCCCATGGCCTTGCGCGTCGCCTCGCGCGGAGGCAGGCCCTCCTCGCTCATGATGCGCTCCACGTTCTCGACGACGACGATGGCGTCATCCACCACGATGCCGATCACCAGCACCATGCCAAACATGGTCAGCACGTTGATCGAGAATCCCATGGCCAACAGCACGGCGAAGGTACCGAGCAGGGACACCGGGACCACAATCGTCGGAATCACGGTGTAGCGCAGGTTCTGCAGGAACAGGAACATGACCAGGAACACCAGGACCATGGCCTCCACCAGGGTTTCGACGACCTGCGAGATGGAAATATTGACGAAGCGCGAGCTGTCGTACGGGATGTCCCATTTCACCCCCTGGGGGAAGAAGCGGGACAGTTCCTCCATGCGCTTGCGGATGGCTTTGGCGGTGGCCAAAGCGTTGCCGGTGGTGGAGAGCTGGACACCAATGCCCGTGGACGGCTTGCCGTTCAGGCGCGCCGAGGTGGCATAGGTCTGGGCCCCGAGTTCCAGACGCGCAACGTCCTTGAGCCGCACGGTGGACCCATCGGTGTTGGCGCGCAACACGATGTTGCCGAACTGCTCCCGGGAACTGAGCTGGCCATTGACCACCACGGTGGCTGCGATGCCCTGTCCGGCGACGTTAGGCAGGTCGCCAATGGTGCCGGACGACACCTGGGCATTCTGCGCCCGGATGGCGGCGGTGATCTCGGCAGCAGACAGGTTGAAACTGGCCACCTTGGCCGGATCGAGCCAGACCCGCATCGCACGTTCGGTGCCGAAGAGCTGGGCCTGTCCCACGCCGGGGATGCGCTGAATCTCGGGCAGGACCGTGCGCGATGCGTAGTCCCCCAACGCCACGGGGTCATAGGCCGGGTTGTCCGAAGACAGGATGGTGAACAGCAGGAAGTTCGACCGGGCCTTGTCGACCCGGACCCCCTGTTGCGTGACAGCCGCCGGCAGCCGGGGTGAGGCGCGAGCCAGGCGGTTCTGCACATCGACCTGGGCCAGGTCGGCATTGGTGCCGGATTCAAAACTCAGGGTGATTTGCCCTCCGCCGTTGGCCTGCGTGACCGACTCCATGTAGATCAGCCCGGGGGAGCCATTCATCTCCTGCTCGATCACGCTGATCACGCTGTCCTCCAGCGTTTGCGCGGACGCGCCGGGATAGGTCGCCGAGACGACGATGGACGGCGGGGCAACCGACGGATACTGGGCCACCGGAAGCTTGGTAATGGCAACAGCCCCCATCACCAGGATGAACAGGGCGATCACCCAGGCAAAGATTGGCCGGTCAATGAAAAATTTCGCCATGTGCGATGGCTCCTCTTACGACTTGGCGGCCGATGCCGGCGCCGCCGCAGGTGTGGCCTTGCTGCCCGACGGCTGCCAGGGGACGGCCTTGACGGGAGTGTTGGGACGCAGCTTCTGGAATCCGTCCACCATGACCTGATCCCCGGCCTTCAGGCCATCCAGCACCACCCATTGCCCTGCCTGGGCGCCGCTGACTTTCACGGGCCGTGGCTTGACGCTGCCGTCAGGCTCCACCACCATCACCGAGTCGCCTTGGCCCGACCGGGTCACGGCCTGCTGAGGCAGCAGGATGGCATTGCCGGCGGTGGCCTGTTCGAGCCGCACCCGCACGTACAGGCCTGGCAACAGGGCCCCCGAGGGATTGGGCACCTCCGCCCGCAGGGTGATCTGCCCGCTGGTCGGGTCGACCGAAAGGTCCGAGAACAACAGCTTGCCGGGCTTCTTGTATTCCGTGCCATCCTCGAGCACGAGCCGCACGCTGGCGGCCTCGCCCCCGGTCGCCTTTTTGAACTGCCCGCTTTCCATCGCCCGCCGCAGGCTCAGAACCTCGGCGGCCGACTGCGTGAAATTGACGTACATCGGGTCGATCTGTTGAATGACGGCCAATTGCGTGGCTTCACCCTGCCCCACCAGCGCGCCCTCAGTCACCAGCGCCCGGCCTATGCGACCGGATATGGGCGCGACCACCGAGGCATAGTCCAGATTGATCTTCGCCGTTTGCACCGCCGCCCTGCTCATCGCCAGGTCGGCCTGGGCCTGCTTCTGCGCCGTGACGGCGTTGGCGTAGTCCTGCTTGCTGATGGCGTTCGCCTCCACCAGCGGTTTGTAGCGCAGTGCGAGACTCTCGGCCTGGGCGAGGTTGGCCTCACCCTTGGCCATGGCCGCACGGGCACTCTCATAGGCAGCCGCATAGGGGGCAGCATCAATCTGGAACAGGGCCTGGCCGGCCCGCACATCGCTGCCCTCGCGGAACAACCGCTTCTGCAGGATGCCCGCCGCGCGCGCGCGCACCTGTGCGACCCGCGAGGCCTCGAGACGGCCCGGCAACTCCGTCGTGAGGCCAACGTCCGTGGGCGCCACGACAACCACTCCGACCTCCGCTGGCGGCATGGACGCCCCCGCAGCTCCAGCACCACCACCCGGTTTGTCGCAGGCGGACAGTGTGGTGGCGAGAGCGACAGCCACAAGGGCTCGAGCGCCCCACAAACGAGACGGAAATGGGACAGACTTGATGGTGCTCAAGGCAGGCATAGGATTCCTTAGGGGGTGGCAAGGCCAGATCGGCGGCGACCTGGCCGCAAGCGGGCAGGTCGCCAGTATATACATACAAGTTTGAATGTATATTGCAGGCAAGGCCGAACAATGACGGCATCTGACAGGAGAAACCGCAAGAACATGGCACGCCGCACCAAGGAGGAGGCCCTGGCCACCCGCAACCGCCTGCTGGATGGCGCCGAGATGCTGTTCCAGGCCAAGGGGGTGTCACGCACCTCATTGCACGATATCGCGCAGGCCGCCGGCACCACGCGCGGCGCCATCTATTGGCATTTCAAGGACAAGGCTGATCTGTTCAACGCCATGATGGAGCGGGTGACGCTCCCCATGGAAAACGCACTGCTGGGCGATGAAGATGGAGACGGGTCAACCGACTCCCTGACCCACATGCGCATGGCCCTGTTGAACGCACTGGCCCGCATCGCCGGCGACGCACAAACCCGACGGGTCTTCGAGGTCGTCACGCACAAGGTCGAATATGTCGAAGAACTCAGTGCTGTCCGTGAACGCCATCTGAGCGTGCGCGGCGAATGCCTGGCGCGGATCCAGCAGGACCTGCGACGCGCGGCAACCGCCCGCGGCGTCCGGTTGCGCCACCCGGCCTTGGCCGCGCGCGGCCTGCACGCCCTGATCGACGGCCTCATCCAGAACTGGCTGCTCGACCCCGATGCTTTTGACCTGGTCACCACAGGCAAGCAATCGATGGACCTCTATCTGAGCGGTCTCGGCCTGTCTGACACGCCGGGGGGCGGGGATCGGCGATAATAGCGGGCTGTTTTGACCAAACACACGTGCGGCTGTAGCTCAGTGGATAGAGTATTGGCCTCCGAAGCCAAGGGTCGTGGGTTCGATCCCCGCCAGCCGCACCAACCGCAGTCAGTCTCTCGGCACGTTCAGGCCGAGCAACGAGAAATAGCGGTTCAAGTCGCCTTCTTCGCGGACAATTTCCTGCATGAGGTCAGCCAGCGACATCTGACCCCAGGTCACGGCACGTTTCACGAGATAAGGGGTCGGACTGTGGGGCTCGGTGCGCTGCAGGTACTCGGCGGCCATTTCAAGCAGGCGATAGGCCTCAGCCCGGCTTGATATCGGCCCGGTGGGCAACGACACCTGTGCCTGCATGGGGATTTCAGTGAAAGAGTCCTCTGCAGACATCTGCGTCTCCTCGGGCATGGGGGACAAATCGGTTGTTTCGGTCACCACCGCCGATGCGGGGGTGGCGGCCCGTGGACTGCGGCCATCCATGAGGCTCAAGCAGGCCCTGTGCATCTTGCGCAGCACATCGCTCACTTTGCCCAGACTGGGGGCGTCCAGCGCGAGCTTGTCGTCGAGCTTCCTGGCCAGCGCATCCCATTGAGGCATGGCTTGCTCCAGACTCTCGCGAAGGCCATCCAGCCAGATCAGGCCCTGGCCCCCCGCTTCCGCAATCAGTGACTCACGCGTGAAAGGCTGGTCGGACTCATCAGTTTCACGAGGCGGGGCCCCGGCAACGACCTCCTCCCACTCAGCCAGGCTGAACTGAGGTGGCCGCCGGTCCTGGAGCATCAGCAACGGCACACGCAGCTTCAGGACCATGGACAGGTTGTCGTTCATCCAGACAAACGGGGCGACACGGGCATCAGCGTCGCCCTCCTCGATTCGGGGGTGAACGTCTTCCCAGAATTGGTCCACCAATCCATTGAGAACCTCGACGGCGGCAACGAAGCCGTCAATCCCGTGCTGATGGACCCAGGCTTCGCACAGCCAGGCCGCGAGCTGGAAATCCTTGCTGCGCGCCGCCAGAAGTGCCGAACATTGCGTGGCAATGGCTCGCCAATCGGCTTTTTTGAGAGGCCGCTCCCACTCCCCCATAGGCAAGGTCGGATCATCCTCTTCCCGAGCCTGGCGAAGCATGAGAAAAACGGGGTCATAGCGCAAGGACACTCCGCAGGGAGCATCAGGGGCTATCGAAACCAGCAGCGGCGCAGTCTCAGGGGCAAACCGTTCGCGTTCCATCGTGTCCTTTCCGCTCTAGGGGCGATTCCATTCGGGGGCCCGCACCGGGAAGATTCCGGGCCACGCGACCGGTGTTTTCTTGCCCACCGCGGAAAGAGTCAATCTCAGATACACCCGTGAACGCGCTTCGATGCCCTGGGTACGGGGGTCGTTGCCAGAAACGTTCACCAGCGGGAAGTCCATTCGTAGCAACTGCGACCGGCTGTCCGCGCGCAAGGCACCGTCGGGCTCGCGTTGTCGCTGGATCATGGTCACCAGCGCCCAAGGATCGGTGTAGCGGAAGATCACAGCCTTGCCATCGGCCAGCAAAGCGGGCTGTTGCGGGTCCTGCACCGGCGTCAACGGCGAATCCTTCGCCAACCTGAGGGTCAACGTCACGGGCGTACCGGGCTCCCATTTGAGCACCTTGGGGCCATCCCGCAACCGCAAAACCTGGCCGCCGATTTCCAGCGTCCAGTCGATCACTTTGTTGCCATCAATTTCCGCCTGCTGGTTGGCACGGAACTCGACAGCGACGTCGTATCCCGACGCCGCCCCGTCCTCTGCGGGATACAGCGGCTGCAGAAACGCTTTTGCCCGTTCAAACTGGTCCACGAAGCGCTTGGCGGACAACGCCTGCTGCGTATTGCGAACGCCCACGTCGGATGTAATGTCCTTGAGCGTGCGGGCGGCGCGATCAAACGATTTGATGAGTTGCCCCACCTCATCGAAATCAGCAGGCAGAACATCCCGGGAGACTGACTGGCTGAACGGCAGGCGCCCCGCAACCGTCCGGTTGAAATTCCCCGCAAACTGCGCCCACTGCTCCTGCTGGTCACGCGCCTTCAGCTCGCCACAACGCGACAGGAGGCTGGTGTAGATGTGCTGGTAGCGCTCGCCAAAATAGTCCACCGCACGGCTGCCCGGCCCCTTCCCTGCGAGCTTCTCCGAGCAGTTGAAGCGATCAAGCTCCGGGCCCAGGGTCAGCAGGAACTGCTCAAGCAGCACCAGGCTGCTATTGGGATTCTTCAGGCGATAGCGCTCCAGGTCCCGATGGATGGCCTGCCACCTCAGGGTGATCGGTCCCGGCGCAGGCAGGTCGAGTGACGCGATGTAACTCTCGGCCAGCTTGTCCAAGGTGTCTGCCCGATTGAACTGTTGGGCCAGGTACTGCTGCATGCCGGCCACATCCTGGACCCCGAAGGCTTGCAGCAGAGGGCCCTTTTCGCCGTTCCAGCCCTTGAAGTCGCGTCCCCGTATCGAGTACAGCTCTGACCGGCTCAGGCTTTCATCCACATAGCGCAGGCGGGCGATCGCATCGCGTGAAATCAGCCCCCGCAAGTTGTCGGCCCGGCCCCGCGCGCCGAGCTCGGCCAGCAGCGCCTGCACCTTGATCAACCGGGAGCGTGAGGCATCAAAGGAGGCAATATCTGCCGCCGCGCCCGGCTCCATTCGCGCAGTGACGGAGAGCGCTTCGTTGACCTGATCGTTGACCAGCCGTGCAAACTGCGCATTCACAAAAGTCTCGATGCCCGGACGGACAGCGGGCGGGAATTTGGGCAAGCCTTCGGTCAGGTAGCGCTTGCGGACATCGCCCAGAGCCAAGGCCTGATCCAGTCGCTGGGTATCCCAGACCAGGGAGGCCTGGGAGGACGCCACATCCGGCAATTCCTGGTCTCGCGGATTCGTCATGAAGGGCTGATTCAGCAGTCCGGACAGCGCGTCACGCAAGGCAACCCGGTCCGAGGAAAGCGCGAAGCGCGCCTCCTTGTCGAGCCACGTTATGCCGCCCTGACCTTCTCCCCCTATCCGGGAGGAAAAATCCGCACTGAAGCGCTGGAACGCCAACGCTGTTTGAAGACGCGACTGGTCTGCCACGTCGGGGCCTAGCAGACGCACCTGGGCGATACGCACCATGAAGCGGTCGTAGGCGGGACCCAGATTGAGGAACGGCTGGCGCATCCATCCCCCCTTGCCCGACGCCAGAAGGACTTCCTGCTCCTTTATGGCCGCCAGCACCTCGCGATACGCGTCCACGGTCTGGGTATAGCCAACTGGCACGCCATCGGCCATGAAAAGCTTTGCGGACAGCTTGCCGAGTCGCTGCTCAGACAGCAGGAGGTCGTTGTTGACGAAAAGACGGGCCTCCAGGGCACTCATTCCCTTGCCAAGCGTGCATCTGGTCGCTTGCTGGACGGGCGTAAGGCTCAGCGTGGCGGGCCCGCCCCGGAAGAACAGCACACTCCTTGAGATATTGCCGGGCAACTCGGCCCCCAAGGCGTACTTCACGAGGAGACGCAAGTCGTTGGCTTCATTTTGGCTCGGCTTCTGAAGCCGTAGCATGGCCTGGGTAGCCTGATCCAATTGCTCAACCGAGGTCAAATACTGCAACATGGCCGCAAACTCAGGGAGATCCTCCACGGCCAGAGTGGGCCGGCGTGGCGTCCCGGCAATAGCGGCAATGCCAGCGGGCACGTTGCACTCTCCGCCGATGATCAGCTCTGCCGTGCTGCTGTCCTGGCTCACGCCCGTGAGTTCCGAGGCCCGCGAGTAGAGCTCCCTGCGTAGCGTGTTGATGGCGATCTCGCCAAACTCCCGCTCAATGCGCTCCCCCGCACGCTCCTCCAGGTCGTCAAACATATGCCACGACCCTGGCATGAAAATCGTCCACGGCGTGTCGACGCCCAGCTTTTCAATCGCAGCCAACAGCGCGACGGCCTTGCGCCGGTACCATTCTGTGGGAATGATTTCGCCACGCTCGGCAGCTCGGGCGCGATAGTTGGCGTCCGCCTGGAGTTGCTCGAGGGCCCGCGCCAATTCAGTGTGCCGCGAATCCAGCTGGACCGTCGCCACAACCAGGCCGATGCTCCACGTCCCCAGAACAATGATGGCCGCCCAGCGCATGGCGCGGCTCAAGACCGGCCGGCTTAGTTGCTGACGGGAAGGTCTCGCAAGGCCATATTCCAGGAAAATCTTCTTTTCGAAAAGATCCCGCAAAAACGCCGGTTCCCGCATGAGCTGGGAGACCAGATCGCCACCACCATCCAAGCCCGCGCCATCCACAGCGGCGCCTGTGTCCATGGCCAGCGCTTTCTGGGCCGATTCACTGCTGTCCCCGGTCAGATAGATGCCGCGAAAGAAAAAAGGCTCGTGGTATGCACTGGGCCTCATCAGCTCGTCAACATACAGCTGCAGCTGTGACTTGATTTTCTCGATTCGCGAGGGCAGCAGGAAGAATTTGCCAGCGTCTTCCGCCGCGGTGTTCAGGGCAAACAGTTCGGCACTGGTGTCCGATACGGTGCGCACCACCGCGTCAACGCCGTCGCGCACCCAGGCCGACTGATAGGTTGTTGACAGATCGAACGGAGAGGACCACCCCAGCATGCTCGCGCGCACAGAGTCCGGCACAGCCCTCGCAAACTGCGCAAAACCTTCAATCTCCTCGCACTCCGACACCACCACATACACCGCGAATCGCATGGCAAACCGGTTCTGGGCCAGCCATAGACGCCTGTGGGCCAGCTTGGCCAGCTTCCCCAGCTCTAGGCGAGCATCAGGGTTGTCGTCCAGCAGCAGGCTTGCAGGCACCGTGATGACCACTGAATCGAACGGGCGCTGCGGACGGTACTTCCGGCACAACCCCAGAAACTCGTCCCACGGTTTCTCGGCGGCGTCTTCATCATCGGGCGAGCCGAGGTAGGCCCCCTGGATGTCTATCACAACCCCGCGATCGAAAAAGTGCCACGAAAGTCCCTGTGCAGTGGCGGCCATGGCCGCCTCGGAGCTGAGGGCGCTGGCCACGCCCGACTGCTCAATGGGCAACTGGTGCTGACGTGAGCCCTCGTTGAGGACCATGACCCAGGGAATGCTGTACCGCTCCGAACGTGATGCGATGTTCTGCTCGATCAGTTCCACGGCTTGCCGGAAGGAGCTGCGCAGGGAATCAAACCTCAAACGGGCGATCTTTGGATCACTGGAAGCTTTGGTGGTCGATCGACGAACTGCAAAATACAGCACCAGGCCGAGAACCACCAGCACGAGGACGATCAGAACCCCGAGGGAGAGCAGGAACAGGTTATCCCGCAGCATGCGAACCTCCACCGGCCCCGACGCGAAACGCCCTCATGGAGATCGCTCCGTCATTCGGGTCTGGCCTGCCTGCAACACCTGGCGCACGGGCCAGGATTGCCAGAGCCATAGCATCTCGGAAATCGCCAGCAATGCAAGTACGCCCATTAGAAAGATCACTGTCCAGCGGCTCAGCGTGGGCAACTTGCGCGGTGCGATATGCGAGAGCGTGCTGGCATAGGCGCGGTCCGACAGGACCCGATCGCGTCCGGAGAGTTCTGGCGGGCGTTGATAGACGAACTGGAACAGCTCCTCACGGTAGCCCGCAAACCGCGTCGACTCGCTTGAGCCCCGGTACTTGCCTTGAAAGCCCAACGCTAGGGCAAACAGATAGAGTCGGGCTATATCGCGCCTCGAAGGTTCCCTGTTGGAAAGCACTTCCTCAATTCGTTCAAATACTTTTTCACCGGCAACGCTGGTTCGGAAAAGCGATGCCTCGAGCAAATGCGTGGTCCAACTCTCTCGGCCGACCCAAGCCGTATTCAGAAGGATTTCGTCGGCGAGCGCCGCCTTGAGATAGCGCGCATCAGCGATGCTCTCCAGCTCAAAACGACTGCCCTCACGCTTGGACTCCAGTGTCTGCAGTTCAATCAGGTTCTCGAGATGCCGGCTCAGGCTTTGGGCGGCCGAATCAGAGTCCGCTTCACGGGCCTCCATGGCGCGCACTTGAGCTTTCGACACCTCATCAAAGAATGCACGAAATTGTTGCACCAGATGATCGTCGTCCGCCCTTTCCGAGTTCTGCCTTGCCATGATCCTGGTTTCTTCCTTCCTGCTATCAGCCTTTGACGAACAGGACCAGTTCCTGGGGCCGTTGTGCGACAGCACTCTCGGCCGAGTTGCTGATGATCAACGGCTCCGCGGCAACCGTCAGCCCGGCGCTGACCTGAATCGCAAAGAGCGTGTACCCCGCGCTGGTCCGCACCCCCAGTTCTTCTGCCACCTCGATGCGGGCCCGTGGCGCACCCAATACACGCCGCTCCCGCAACGAGGCATAGGCCGATTGCGAACCCACAATCGCTCCATCCATCCACGCCACGAGGTCCTTCTCGGGCTGTCCGCGCAAACCTACGACGAGTCGCTTGTCAATCCATTCAGGCAACAGCATGAGTTCATAGGCACCGTGCTTGAACTCGAACTTGACCTCCCGGTACTCCTGGCTGACTTCCTGAAGAGCGTCTTGCAATGCCGAAATCAGGGGCATCATGGTCGCCAGCGGGTCGGCATGATCGTAAGCCGGAGGCACCGGCGGCAACGCGCCCGGTTTCAGCATGCTCAGCGGACCGAGAAGTGAGCACAGTGAAATGTACAGGGCGTAAGGATGGAGCGAGGAAGTCCTCAAAACTGCTTCGACTTGCGGCAAACCGGAAATGAGATTTCGCAGCCGCTCCTTCTGCTCAAGATAAGCCAGTCTGTCTTCCGCCTTGGATGAGGGAATCGCGGTTTGTTTGGCCACAAAAGCCGCCTTGGCACGAAGCTGACCTGCAAATTCCGCGACCTGTGCCCAAAGCGGACCGTCTTTGGGAAGATCAAGCAAAGGGGGCAATGCGGCGCCCATCTTGATCAGTTCGTTGTCCTTGAAAACGGTTCCCAACCGGAAATGCACGTAAAGTCCCGAGGGCACGTCGCCCGCACTCAGGGCAAGGTTCGGGACCAGGCGGGGCACGTCCGCGGGTACCGCTTCCGACACTTCATCTTCCACCGGCGGGCTGCTCATCGAACGAAACCGGGAGGGGACGGCCCGATCGCGCCCGCCCCGCATCACAGGGAGGGTCAAATAGACGTTGAGGGCTCCAGACTCCATCTGAGGCACGAATGCCGCCAAGTCCAGCTCCAGCGCTCCATGCGAGGGGTCTTCGGACGAAAAATTGACGGCCGTCCCATCCGGCATGATGGCGTCCAGACTGCGAACTCTGAGCAACCCCGCCGGTAGCAATGCGGAATCCAGCACGAGTTTTCGCACGCCCCACCCAAATGGAGACACGGCCAGGGTGTGCCAAGCGACCAGCTCGTCCATGCGCGCCGAGGTTTGCTGAAAGTGCTGTGGCGCAAGCAGCATGCCCTCATGCCACTCGATCCTCGGCGGCACCGTTGGCAATCTAGTCATTTCCACTCTCCGCAAGACCCAGGTGAGACGGCTTCAAACGGCCTCCGTCATTCGACTTTGTACGATGACACGGCAAACTCCCGCGTCGCCAGCGCGATCATTATCCCGTTTTGCAGGGAATCCACCCGCATTCTGTGCTCACCCGGTGCCAGGTAGTCTGCAAAAACAAACACTGTGACGACACTGGGTGACCCGAACGTGGCGCCAGGCAACCGCAGGGTCTGACCGGGAGTCACCTCCCAGCTTTTGTATGAAAACTCCCCTGGAAAGGTTCTCGACAAATCTGACCGGCTGGCAAACCATCTGGCAGCAGACAGTCCCGCAACCTTGTCAATCGCCCCCTCTTCCATAACAAGCACCACGTCCACAGCGACTGGGCTATTCTGGTTTGCACCGGGCGCAGCGGAAATGGTGACCTCTTTCCAGGCCAGCCGGGTCCCCTTGAACCCCACCAAGTTCATAACCTTGCCAACGGCTCCACACGCACTGAGCCCAACGGCGGCAGTGGACACAAGTGCCATTTTTAAAAAAAAATCTCGCTTCATTGTCTGGTTTCGATATTCGCTTGGGCCACCGTGGCCGCCGGAAAGCCCCCCCACCCAACCGAGTCGGCCGTGCGCCGCATTCCGACGCCAATGCCCAGGACGATGATCAGGAGCATCACTGCGACTGAACAGATAGCAGCGATCATAAGATCGCTGCGGGTGAACGCAAAACGGACCACTGAGGGGGCCTGAGGGGAAGAGGCATCGGCCACGACCGTGCGCTCGGACGGCAATCCTCCAGACACCAACGCCATCAACACGCAGCTGAACATCAATGTCAGCAGATTCCGGGGCGCTTCACAGATCAAATCGATCGCCACAAACAACGCCAGCGCAGCCTCCACGGGCAATTGCAACATGGTGAGCACCATGCCCGCGAAGCCCACATTGGCAAAGCTGTTGTTACCCGCCGAAGCGAAGGATGCAAGGCAAGCCCCAGCACAAATAGCCATCAGTTGGTCCGGGGTGAGGGAACGGCCATACAGGTTGGCGACAAATACCGCCAGCAAAGCATAGTAGAGGGCAGAGCCGCACCTTAAAAAGACGGAGGAGATGGGCGTAATGAGCTCAACAATTCCACGGCTGAAGCCCAGCCTCGTACTCATGGCCTCTATCGTGTCCGGTATGCTGGCCGTGGTACTCGAGGAGGTCAGGCTGATGAGTGCGGGAGCCTTGAGGGCAGCAAGCACCTGCAGGAAAGGCAAGCCAGCCCTCTTTCCGATGACCAGTATCGCCAACCCCGACATGGCCAGTGAAAGCGGTACAAAGCAGATCAGGAAACTTTGCATTGCCACCACCGTATTGGCATCTGTTTCAGCAGTGAAAAAGGCGGCTGTGCCGAAGACGAGAACCGGGATAAACAGATTGACCTTGGAGATGATGATCTCCAGCGCCCGGTAAATCGCCTCAAATATGCCCGTCAGCGCACCATTCTGACTTTTGCTCAGTGCTGCAAACGCCAACCCGAACAGAATGGCGCACAGCAGGATGCCCAAAGATCGACCATCTGCGAGCACCCGGAAGAAATTGTCGGGGATTATTTGCAGAAACCAGGGTTCAGAGGGGTCGGCACCTACACTTTCGGCCGCAATAAGGAACATTTCGGAGTTTTCCGCCTCCCCCCCAGAGGCCTGAACCATCGACCCCAAGTAGCCACGGACGTCAGATGGAAGGTTGCGCCCCGGCCCCGCTACCGCACCCACCATCGTCCCGACGAGAGCGCACACCGCCACCAGGACTGCCGCCCACCCGGCAATCATCAGTACACGCCGCTCTGGATGGGGCAATCCCATGGTTTGGCGCAACCCAAAGAAGGTGGCCACCAGCAGCAAGGGCAAAGCGGCCATGCTCACAACGCCGAGATAGACCTGACTCAGCATCGTGGCGTACGCGGCCAGCCCGGGGTAGAAGTGCCCCACCAGGGCTCCCGCGGCCAAGCACGCGAGAAGTGCGGCTGGACTGCCCGCGAATGTTTTCAGGAATCCCATCCCACCCTGTTCCAGCCTCGTTCCAGCGCATACCCAACGCTTGCCCGGGCCAGCTCAAGTGAGCTGTCAATCAATTGGAGTGAGGTGCTTCCCGCGTACCTTGCCGCAATGGGAATTTCCGTGCACCCCATGATGGCGGCCGTTGCCCCTTGCCTTGCGATTTCCTGGAGCGCCTGAGCAAGGCTTTTGCCGCCTGCCTCCAGTTCTCCCGCCTTGATTTCCTGGATACAACTGTCGATGCGCGACTGTGTGATTTCAGGATCCGGAACCAAAAAAACGACGCCCCGAGCCGACAGCGCACGCTGATAGAACCCCGACGCCAGCGCCCCTCGAGTCGCCAGGACGGCCACCCGGACCTCCGCGGTATCAGAATTCGGGATCGCAGCAACACACGCCTCAGCGATGTGAAGAATTGGCACCCGACTGCGTTCGCTCATCTGCTGATACCAATGGTGAGATGAATTGCAGGGAATCGCGACCACCCCAACACCCGATTCATTGAGAAAGTCGATCCCCAGAAGCAGTTGAGGGAGCGGATCAGGGCCCACGCCGAGAATTGACCGAGACCGATCATGAATGTGGGGCAAGCAAGCCACGACGATCGGAATATGGTCCTGGTCCCGCGCGGCAGGCGTGAGCTTGACCAGCTTGTCCAGAAAATCCACCGTGGCCGACGGCCCCATTCCACCGAAAACGCCGATGCGCGACATCGTCAAATCCTCCAACGGCATTCCAAAACCAACGCGACCACTTTGAACACGGTCAGTTTCAGATTTTGAGAGGTTTGGGACAAATCAGGGACACCGCAGCGGTGTTCCCAATGACCAGCACCAGGGTGCGAAGCATGTCGCAGATCGGATCAACTGCGAGGAACAGGATGAAGGCCGCCTCGAAGGGCAACCCGAGGTACGTGCAGGTCATACCGACAAGAGACACCGTGACCAACCCGGTCATGCCCGCCGACGCGAACCCGGCCAAGACCGAAGCGGCCATCACAATGCCGACATCTGACGGGCTAAGCGCCCGACCGTACAGTTGGGCGATGAACAGTGTGGCGCAGACATAGTAGATAACCGGCCCGACCCGCAGGAGAGATACCGTGAGGGGAACAAGAAGCTCCACTCGTGACCGAGCAAAGCCCAGGCGATCGGCAAGGCTTTCGATCATGATGGGCATGCAAGTTGCGCTGCTACGCGTTGCCAAAGCCAAGGCGAACGGACCTCGCAGAGCGTTCATGGTCTGGCCAAATGAATTGTTGGATCTGCGCCAGATGATCACTGCCGCGATCACCAAAACTATCGCAGAAGCCACAAAGAAAGCCACGACAAATTGAATCATGGCTTGCAAAGGACCAACCCCCGTCTTGCCCAGTTGAGCAGCACTCATGCAGAAAAGGATTAGCGGAAGCGGGTAGTTCAGCCACCGCACCAAGGTCTGGCATGAGTGATAAATCGTCTCAAGCGAATGGGTAAGTCCATCAGAAATCCGGGATGGCACATGGCCTACCGCCAAGCCGAAGAGCATCGCGAACACCAAGGCTTTCAGGGTATCTCCGTTTGCCAACGCGGAAAAGATATTTGTGGGCACCAGGCTCAAAAGGACTTCCGTAAAGCCGATGGATTTTTTGACCGCATCCGTCCCCTGAAGGCTCATGACCGTGTCACTGGAATTCAGGTCGTTGCCGACAATCTGTCCGAAAGTCTGCATGGTGGCGCTGGACAGATTTTCCCCGGGGCGCATGATGAGCAAGGTCAGCGCCCCCAGAATGGCGACCACGACTGAGAAGGCCATGAAAACCATCAGGACACGCCACAACAATTTCCCCGTACCTCCTTCCCGGAAAAGTCGCTGTAAGCTGAAGATGACGGCCGACACCATGAAGGGGAGCGTGATCATTTTCAGAAGATCGACGTAAATGTCCCCAAGAAATCCCAATTGAATCCCCACTTCGGGCGCCAGCGTCCCCAGCGCGAACCCTGCCGCCAGACTTCCCATGACAATCCAAGGATTGAGTGCGAGCGCATACAGCTTTTTGGAGTCCATGTTTGATCCTCGCTCTTTATTTTTCGACGGCCGCAAGGACCTTGTTGATATTCAGCTTGTCGGTTCTCTGCACCAGGAATTCGTTGATGAAGGCCAGCAAGACCTGATCACGGATACCTACCGCGATCCCCAAGGTGTCTTCGAGGTCTTTGAAGGTAACGGTGCGAAGAACCAGTGACGCGGTGGGATCGATTTTCAACAGCCTCTTGACTTCGAATTCATCGCGATAGGCGCCAATCACGTCGCCACGCTCCAGCGCCTTCAGCACGTCATCCCAACTTGGATACTCCATGACTTTTGCGTTGGGAAAATTGCGTTTGGCGTAGTACGAAAAGGAAGACTTTGCAATCACCCCTATCGTGCCTGTGAATCCGCGGATCACCTGAGGCAACGCCCGATCCCGGGCAAATTGGGCGAACTTGACGCGATTCAGAATCAGCGCGTGATTCAAAGTCAAATAGGGTTGGCTAAAGCTGATCACCTGCGCCCGGGCCAAGGTCCTGGATAGCTTGCTGACGGCAATATCTGCCTCTCCTCGCGCAATGATGTCCACAACGGCATTGAACGTCTTGGCCTCGCGGTTGAAGCGCACCTTGACGCCCAGTTCCTCCGCAATCAATTTGGCCAAGTCGACCTCGAGGCCCACCCACTCGCCGTTCTTCTCATAGAAGAATGGCGGCGTATTGGCCCCCAGCATCGCCACCACCAGTTCACCGCGGGTCACTATCCGGGCGATATCGGGTGCGAGCAAACGTCCGTCTGGAACTTTGACGAGCCCTGGTGCAGGGGACATGGCCAACGCAGCCTGCACAGCCTGAGTTGCGGGCGCAGAGGCTGCGGGCGCGGAGGCAGCTGCCACCGGCGGCGCGGGGGCCGCGGCCGCTTTGGGCGAAGGCGCCTGTGCGAAGGAGACCGCCGTCGCAAGCGCTATGCCCGCACCCAAGATAACAGAGCGCAACACGGATAGGGTTCGCCCCCTGGAATTGGCTCGCATGTGTTGTGTATGCATCGATTTATCCCAATCTCTATAGTTATGGCTTGACTGAAGACGGCACCGCGAGGTCCGGCGACTGAACTGTTGGCACTGGCGGGGAGGACACTCCGGAGGGCAGAGGCACCATGGGCTGAGCGACCGCAGGAGCCACAGATCTGGGCTCACTCCATCTTCGGCCAATTTCCACACCCAGCAAAAACAGCAGAATGCAGAGCAGAAACAGACAGAGCGCCGCCAAAGCCAGCATGCGCGATGTCATGGACACGGTGTATTGCATCGAAGCCCTCAGTGGTCAGGGGACCATGACCGTGAACTGGCCCGGTACCACCATCTGAATAACGCCGCCCCAACTGCACATCAGCTTGCACGAATTCTGAAGTGCCGGCATGTTCCCCATCAGCACCGTTGGAGCCCCTGGAACCCAGGGCGCAGCGGTCACGGGGATGCAAGGCATCGGGGTCAACACACCGAGTGCCGCCGCCGTGGCTGCAGCCACCGTAGGGTTGGAGGGCGAAGTACACATGCCGAACGGCGCCACATTGACCATTGGCTTGTTGTCCATGATGTTGCCACCTGGAGGCCCTCCCGTCATGACACAGTTCATCGGCAGCACGGAGAGAACGCCCGGCGCGACGCCAAAACTGCATTGCAGCATTGCTCCTGCCGCGGCCTGGATTGCCATGTTCAGCCCCTCACCAATTTTTCAAGTCGCTGCATCAGGCTAAGCTGCGCGTCGACGTCGTCTTTTTCTGCCCCCTTGCGATCGAATCTTCTTGGTTTACCCGCAGGCTTGCCCTGACGGTAGAGCAATTCTTCCATGACTTGCCCATTCGGCCAGAACCTGCGCAACCAACCGTCGAGCAAATTGCCCTTGTATTCCGCACTTTGAATCTTCGTCTCATCCCGATCGTAGTCGATCGTGATTCCCTCAAGAAGACCGCGCCGGTAGTTTGCCCGACGCACCAGTGCACCTTCATGAAAAAAGAGGGCCTCGCCATCGATATCACCGTGCAAGTACTCCATTTTGCAGGACGGAAATCCTGCATCCGCATAGGAAATCATTGGCCCGTGAAGAACACCCTTTGAGAATGTCTGCTCGGACAACAGGCGACCAGCCATGAAAACCCGGGTTAACCCGTGCTGCAAACCATTTTGATAGTTTGCCTCCTGTACCAGCTGCCCCTGCTCGTCCCACAGACGTGAGCAGCCATGCAGCGTCCCTCGCCGGTAGGTCGCCTGCATAACTGGTCTTTGGGCCGCACCAAAGCATGTCATATCTCCGTCCGGCACCCCCCCTTTGAGCTGGGTTCGGCTGAGGAGACTTCCATTTTCATTGCGTTGCTCAAGCACAACAACTTCGGAAACCGAAGACAGGGCAGCGGGGTCCTCCACCGTCGTTTCTGCTTGCCCAGACCGGATGTCCACCTTCTGAGTCATATCAATTGATCTTGACCAAACCGCCCTTGAGGGTGAGCATGCCACCACCGTCGACCGTTTGCATCGCCGATGCTTTGTTCGTCACCATGGCCCCTTCATTGTCGAGGGTAGTACCTGCCTTGTTCTTTAACCCGGTACCTGCCTGGTTGGTAAGATCAAGACTGGCCTTGTTCGTCAGTGCCGTCCCGGCCTGATTGGTCAGCGCGGTCCCCGCCTTGTTGGTCAGCGAGGTGCCGGCTTCTGCTTGCAATGTCGTTCCCGCCTTGATGGATACATCCTTGGCAGACTTGATCGTGACGGACCCCGTCACGTCGATCACCAGATTGCCGGAAACCTTCAGCTCGTAATTGCCGCTGACCTTGTGCGAGTAGTCGGCCTTGTCCGTATGGGTTTCGTTTCCCGTCACCGTCACTTCACGAGTTCCCTTGACGTTGTGGACTTCCTTGCCCGTCTGAACATCGATCGTGCGATCTCCCTTTTCAAGCGTATGAGTCTCCGCGCCAGCTTTGACCGTCGTGCTGAGCGCATTTTCGATTTCTACCTTCATGTCTTTCTGGGCATGGAAATAGAGTTCTTCAGAATCTTTCTTGTCTTCAAACCGAATCTCATTCCCTGCGCTCCCCTGTTTCGAAGAGCGTGACTTGATGGTGCTCTGTGTTTGCGCCGACGGCAGTGTCACGGGTGTCGTTTTTTCCGCGTTGTAGACACTGCCCGTTACGAGCGGCCGATCAGGATCGCCATCGACATAGCTGATGATGACTTCCTGACCGATGCGCGGCAAAAACAGCGCACCCCACCCTTGACCCGCCCAAGTCTGAGAGACCCTCACCCAGCACGAGCTGTTCTCGTCCTTCTTCCCCAGACGGTCCCAGGGGAACTGAACCTTGATGCGACCGTGCTTGTCTGTCCAGATCTCTTCCCCGTTAGGGCCGACAACTGTTGCAATCTGACTCCCCGTAACGAGAGGCCGGGGGGTCAGTCGCACAGGTCGATAGGGTACCGTGGCGGGAAAAGCTTCAAATGCGTTGCTGTAGTTGTGGTCACTGGCAGAGTGGGTTACGACCCTCAAAACATGCGCCACATTGAGTGCCGATCGGGAATGCTCTGCCAATGTAAATTTGGTTCCGGCCACCAGCGCGTAACAGAAACTCTGGCCGCGCAATACGGAGCTTTGCACCTGTTCAGACTGAACTCTTACCTTGGCCCGCTGCGTTCCGTCTGCCAGGACCATATGTCGCCCCGGATATTCAAACTGACTCCCTTTACCTGTTGACCCCGACTGGTCCGCGAGCAAGGAGGTAGTTGGCTTGAGATAGTCGTAGTCCGTGGAAGTGTATTGCTGGGTAACTAGCCTGTTCTCAAACTCCAGGCGGCTGATTACATCCACCATTTCTCGTCCACCGCCCGTCTGTGGCTGATAGCGAAGGGTCGTGACATTCGGGCACGTGGCGTGGGCGCTGGAGGCGTCGCCAAGCACCATCGTGTGCGCGCCGTCCGCAAAAGTGAAAAAGTAGAAGATGCCTTCTTCTTCCATCAGCCGCGAGATGAACTCAAACGCGGTCTCGTCGTGCTGGACGCAGTACTCGCGGGTAGGATACGTAGCCGTCAACTTGGCGTCGAAGACAATTCCAAAGTCACCTAAAACAGCCTTGATAATGTCCGCGGCCGTTTTGTTCTGATAGATCACGCGATTCCGGCTCAACGTCAGTAGCCAGAGTTTTGGAACCAGTTCGGCAGAGTATGCAGAAAATTCACGATCGCCCCCGGAATGAACGAACCTGGAGACGATCCCGTTGAAGAAGCGGGTGGGGCCGTTTGCCAAGGCGAGCTTGATCGTCACGGCGGCGCCAACGATGGCGGACGCATCAAGTGTTGCACTGGCGGCACGCATTGCAAGGGAAAAGCGAAAGGGTTGGGAAATGGCTTCAGTGCCATCCAGCGCGTCCAGCAGTAGAGCGTCGGCCCCCAGCGGCGTGGTCACCGACAAGAATGCACCGGACTGCGTGAAACCAGTTCTCATGCGAGATCACCCTTGCGGAGCCAGACCGAAACTGAATGTGAATTGCCCATCCACGCCAATGCCCATGTGCACATTGTCAAATGGGTCTGCCATGGATATTCGCTCGAGAACCAATTTCGACAATTCCGGCAATACAGCTTGAGTCAGTATGTGATCCACATTGCGGGCTCCGCTGTCCACCTCCGTACATCGCTCACCGATGACCTGGGAGACTTCTGCGTCCCAAGTAAAGCGCGCTTTATGATTTTTGGAGAATCTGTGCGCCAATTTGGCCAGTTTGAGATTGACAATGGACTGTATCTGCTCGTCTCCCAGGGGATAGTAAGGAACCAGCACCAAGCGCCCGAGAAAAGCAGGCGAAAATTGCTGGAGCAGGGCAGGGCGGAGTCGCTCGGTAAGCTCTTGAGGATCCGGGCGTCGCCCGCCTTCGCAAGCATCAGTGATCACGTCTTGGGCAGCATTGGATGTAAGCAGAATCAACGTATTCTTGAAGTCGATCGTGACCCCTTCGCCATCCTCCATGGTGCCCTTGTCGAAGACCTGAAAGAAGAGCTCCAGGACATCTGGATGCGCCTTCTCCATTTCGTCAAGTAGCACCACGCTATACGGCCGTCGACGTACTGCCTCCGTGAGGACTCCACCTCGACCGTAACCCACGTAGCCAGGAGGCGCTCCCTTGAGGCTCGATACCGTGTGAGCCTCCTGAAATTCAGACATGTTGACTGTCACGATATTGCGCTCGCCTCCGTAGAGCACATCTGCCAGGGCGAAAGCTGTTTCTGTCTTGCCAACTCCGCTGGGTCCAACCAGCATGAATACGCCCACCGGTTTGCCCGGATCATCAAGGTCCGCACGGAAAGTACGAACTCGCCGAGCGATTGCGTCCAGTGCCTGGTTTTGCCCGACAACACGATCCGCCAATTTTTCCTTCAGGTTCAGGATCGTATGGAGTTCGTCAGCGAGCATACGCCCAACCGGTATACCGGTCCAACCTGAGATCACCTGCGCAACGACCGCAGAGTCCACGCAGACCGGAACCATGGGCTCGTCAGATTGCACCGCTTCGAGTCCCTTCTCAAGTCGTTGGAGACTGGAACGCATCCACTCATGCTCCTGTTCATCCCCCCCCGGCTCATCGGAAGCTCCCGCCAGGCGGTCCGCAATTCGCCGCCTTAGCGCAACGATTTCAGCAACGGCACTCTTCTCTTCATCGAGTTTGTCAGTCAATCGGCGATGGCGCTGCCGAAGAGACTCAAGGTCCTGCACCACCGCTTCCTGGGTCTTCGGTTCCGCTCTGCCAGTGGCCGCCTCGTGACGAAGGATTCTGAGTCTGTTCTCAGCAGCAGCTATGTCACGCGCCACGTCCTGAACCTCAAGCGGCAAGCCATTTTGACCAATGGCCACGCGCGCGCAAGCAGTGTCCAACACACTGATGGCCTTGTCAGGCAGTTGTCGCCCCGTGATGTATCGATGGGAAAGTCTTACGGCATCTCTCACTGCTTCATCAAGAATTTCCACTCCATGATGCACTTGCAGTGTGCCGACCATGCCCCGAAGCATGTCTGTGGCCACTTCTTCTGAGGGTTCCTCAACCTTCACCACCTGAAACCGACGCGCCAGCGCCGGGTCGCGCTCTACATATTTCTTGTATTCAGCCCATGTCGTGGCAGCTATGGTGCGCAATTCGCCTCGGGCCAAGGCAGGTTTTAGCAGGTTGGCAGCGTCCCCCTGCCCCTCCGAGCCGCCCGCACCGATCAGTTGATGCGCTTCATCAATGAAGAGAATCACAGGTGTGGGCGAAGCTTTGACCTCCGCGATCACGGACTTGAGTCGATTCTCAAATTCGCCTTTGACGCCGGCGCCAGCCTGAAGCAAGCCCAAGTCCAGCATCCGGACTGATACCTTCTGCAACTGTGGAGGCACGTCGCCAAGGACGACCCGTTGCGCAAAGCCCTCTACGACCGCAGTCTTTCCCACCCCCGCCTCACCGGTGAGAATCGGGTTGTTCTGCCTGCGTCGGAGCAGTACGTCGACAATCTGTCTTATTTCTGAATCACGGCCGCGGATCGGATCTATCTTGCCATCCTGAGCCAGTTGGGTCAGATCGACCGTGTACTGATCCAGAGACGGCGTGTTCCCAGCACTTCGACGAACGCTCGGCATTTGGCCCGTCGGAGCCTGCCCGTCACGTGGGGAGCCCCCCTGAAGTTCCTTCGCTGGCACACTGGCTCGTGCAGCCCCCCCGGCATCCTCACTGGAGGAAGCAAGCAGATCCGCCAACTCACGCCGCAATGCTTCGCGAGGAATCTGAAGAAGACCGGGCGCAGATTCGAGCAGCAAGCCACGCAGACTGTCAACTTCCAGCAAGGCCAACAACAGCGTTCCAGATCGCACCTGCTGTTCGCCAAGCAACATCGAGCTCAAAAGCCACGCTTCCTGAAGCAGCGGAGCTAAGTTGGGAGAGAACGAAGGGGTACGACCATTTCCCCGCTTGAAGCGATCCATGGACTCCTGCAGTTGACCTTGAATGGCGTCCAGCTTCAACTCATAAACCGGCAGCAACAATGCGATGTCCGGGGCCGGCGCATCCAGCAGTTTGAACAGTAGGTGCTCAATATCCACGTTGTAGTGAGTTTGCTGCACACACAATTCGGCAGCACGTTCCAGAGCGCGCCTGCATTCCGGATTGAGTCGGCTGAGCAGGGTTCGAATGTCGATTTCCATATCGTTGTACTTTTTCTAGTTCATCTGACCTGCGCGAACGGCCTGTGGCTCAGCCTGAAGCGTGCGGGCGGTAGCTGACGAGAAGCCCCGCGCTCCCCGACAAGCCAACTGGTCCACCCAAGGCGAGGCGAAGCATGGCTTTCGGGATCATTCACGGTGGCCGTCAGTTTCAGAGGTTGAACCTGCGCGGGGTTGACTTCCAGGGAGACGCTCACGCCAAGCTCCTGTTGCACATAGCGGGCGATCAGCCACTTCAAAAGATCGTGCTCTTTGCCTCCGGGTAACAGCTCACGCAGCCGGCGAAGATCCAGAGACACGAAGGTGAGGGCGATGCCCGCTGCCTGATACCAGGCTCGGCGTCCCACCACAGTCGAAAGGCCAAGGCGCAGCGCGCCGCCCTTTCTGGTGTTGCTCAGCCGGGTAAGGTCCTCCGTCTCCAGGTCACGCCAGTCCCCGACGAATTGCGTTCCCCGGATCCTGATTCGCAGTCGATCCGTCAGAAGCGCCAATAGACCTTCCATGGACCTCGGAGCGCCCCCAAGCAACCCAGAATGCCGCAACCATGGGGCGGCACCTCCTGGGCCGCGGACACCTGCCCGCAGCCCCAAGGAACTCAGCGCATCCAGCGCGCCCGCCAGGGCGGACTCTTCAGGAGACCTCCAATTGAGGCCCATGTGGTGCTTTTTCCTGCTTCTGTAAAGAAAACCCAAAAAGCGATTGTTGAAGATGTCGAGGAAGTCAGATGTTGCATGATCCCGCGCAGCCTTTCGCTCCAGAACCAGTTCTGTGAAAGGCAGAGGAAAAGGTCCTTGCGCACCGGCGAGAGACATGACGGGCGAGAGAAGCGTGTAGCTCTCCCCCGAAGCGGAGCCCTCCACGATCGAACTGACGTCGCTGGCCTGAAATCCCAATGAAACCACCGCTTTCAGTCGAACGGCGTCCGGCTCGCCATGCCCGCATCCCACTGCCGGCATGTGACGCGCCGCTCTTTCCAGCAGACTGATGGCCTGAAAAAGGTTGTAGCCCTGAGGCCGCGCCAGAAGGCGCTCCGTCAAAGGACGAATTGCCGGCCGCTCATCGGTTCCCATTGCTTCCACACTTCGTCACCGCGACGGACAGCCAAACGGACAAAGGAATTGACCGAGGTATACATTGCGAAAAATCTGGCGAGAACAGCGGACATGAGGAGGGGCGACCCCCCCACGAAGGCATCGTCGTCGTACTCCAAGACCACCTCGGTCCCTCGGCAGTAGCCACGCCAAGCCTCCCCACCGACGCGGGCTGTGACGCTCTTGGCCTTGAGCTCGCGAACACCGCGTATCTGCTCATGGTCCCGCATGCTGTCGGACGCAAATAGCATGAGCATCTCGCGCAACTGATCTGCACCCGTTGATCCGTCGACCAACGATTGATGATTCAGCGTCAGCAGCGACACAAGCCGCCAAAGTGTCTCACTGCCAAGTGGCGGGTCTCTCTGTGCACTCGGCTCGTAGAGGCACTTCACCCCCAGGCTTTGTGACGCCCCTTCGACCACCATCTTTGCACCAATGGGCACTTGCTCTGCGAGGCGACGATTGGTGCAAAGCATGGTTGCGTAAATCACCGGCTCAGACGGTGAGTCGATAACGTTGTCTTTATCGACGAATGTCAGGAATACATCCGTGCCGGAAATGCTTTCGCGAAGGCTCTGCTCACGTCGTGTTGACCAGAACACCGCGTCTTCGCCCGAACTGATATGGCTCATCGCGGCAAAGCTGGGAACAACGACCGGACGGTCCGCGTTCGGATCGGAAGCCGTTACAGAGAGAATGGAGTGAACTTCCGTGGTTGATCCACGTTGCCGGTCCGCGGACAGCAAATACTCGTACTGGCGATGATCGACAAGGATGGGCTCGCTAGTCCGCTGAAACAAGTTCACGATGGGCACGCAACCCAATCGAAAGTTGTCAGCTGCTACGCCCTGCAGGTTTCTTTGCGGACGATTCAACACTAACGCGAGATCGCAAGATTTTCCCTCTCCCAACTTTCCCCGCAGGTTCGTCAATTCGAAGAAATGGAATTTCCTGGGAAAGGCAAAGTACTCTTGCATCATCCCATAGGCGGGTTGGGCATTGGGTCGGAGTGGCAGCACTTCCTCGTCTTCCCCATACCCAATCTCTCGCCAGGAATCCCCGCCCAATCGATGAACTTGGCCGCTCTCGGACCTGATCTGGATGCTCGCAACGCCTGAGACGAGGAGGTCATACAGCGGCATGGCTGTCATCCAGTCACCTTGGATGTGAAACCGCAAAGATTCGATCTCAAGCTCGGAGAAGTCGGCCTCAGCCTCACACTCCAGGGTCAAGTTGAGCGAAGAATCTCCGGTCAGCTTGGCTTCCCCAACTGAGACTGGCCATAGTCTCGTATCCCAGGCCGTCCGGAATCTGCACTGAATGCCCCCCGGCGTAGATGCGTAGAGGCCCGTGTGTCGGGGAACCAGGTATCCGGCCGTCACTTTCCCTTGAGTAGGATCCAATTTGAATTCAGCCACAGTCATCGATGGCACGGGCTGAACCAACGAGGGACAGAGATTGTCCAGAAGTGCCGCCGCTATCTGCGGAAAATCCCGATCAAGATCTCGATGTACTCGGGCGGCGAGAAATGCAACCGACTCAACCAGTCGTTCAGTATGAGGGTCTATTGACTCCGACCCATGGAACGCCAGTTTTGACGCGATCTTCGGATAACGTCGGGAAAAGTCCACCCCCTGAGTACGAAGGTACGCCAACTCCCTCTTGTAGTATTCAAGCAAATCTTTGTGCAGCGCCTCGGTCACGTTTCAATCAACCTTCATCATGTCGTTGACGATGTGTCAATTTGCAATTCGAAAGTGATACGCTGCGCTTTCAAACCAATAGAAACCTCACCGTCAATTCGGGCGACGGCAGCATTCGCCCGATTCGACACCGACGAAATTTTCACGGAAGGCTTCAGCAGCCTCGGTTCATAAAAACTGATCGCTTGCGTCAGCGCCGCTTCGAGCAATTCAACGTCGTCCCCCCGACGCGGCGAGAGTGCAGAGAAGTCCGGAATTCCATAGTCGAGCACAGTCCCGGTCCCCTTCATGTACTCAGACGGCGGCAATCTCGCCCTGGTATTGAACAACCGAGCCAATTCCCGCCCGATGGACGCCTGCAATTGTTCTGGCAAGAGAAGCCAAGAGGCCGACGCCGAATCGGCTTCGGCCCCAGACAATCTATCAAAAAGCGGGGCCGAAGCCCCCCTAATAAGATCAGACATCATTTACCCCAGGCTGGGGCACTCAGACCGCCGATCTCTATCGGTGCGGGCAACTTGCCTCAAGCAGCCTTGTTGGTCGTGAGATCCCACCCAAAGGAAGCAGTCCCCTTCTTTGTCGAGTCCGGGTTTTGCTGCGTGAATTCTGACTTAATTTTTGTGAAATTAAGAGAGAAAGAGTCAGAAGGCACACCACCTCCACCAGAGGTGTTGATGTTGGAGACCATCGCGTTGGTCAGGACATACTTCATGAGCGACATGAATTTGCCACCCTCATTCCGTCCAATGTGGATGGTAGCGTCGCCGAGCTTTTTTCCTTCTGTACACGCCGTATACAGCGCAGGCGTGGCTTGATCCGTCATTTTCGAGAAATTCATTTCTGAAAACATCGGCCGACCCGCCGTACGCTCGGTATTGGCGACATCGGTGCTCAACGGCAACGCCACACTGTGGCTGAACGAATTCAGAATGATTTGATCGGCATGCCCGTCAATGGTGCAATTGCCCTTCATGTCTTTGATTTCCAGAATGATCACGTCCATGACTTGGTGCTCCTAATTCGATTGAAGAGATGGATCAGGCGGCGGCGGGCGGCAATTCAGCAACAAGGCGAATCGAAGCCGTCAGTTCTTCCATCTGGAAATGCGGCCGCAGGAAACAGGTAGCTTGGTAGGCACCGGGCTTGCCAGGCACCTCCGTGACGTCTACGCGAGCCTGCCCCAGAGGGAATCGCGCCTTGGTAGCCTGGGGTGCCGTGTCATTGATCAACACATAGTCGGCAATCCAGTTATTCAGATAGGTCTCAACCTCCCCACGGGTCTGAAAGCTACCGATCTTGTCACGCATGATGACTTTGATGTAGTGGGCAAACCGGGATGCCGCCAGGACATAGGGAAGCCGGGCCGACAACTGGGCATTGGCATTGGCCGCATCTTTGTTGTAAAGCTTCGGCTTGTTTGCCGTTTGGCCACCAAAGAATGCGGCAAAATTCGACCCCTTCGAGTTGACGATGGCAATAAAGCCGAGATCGTTCAACTCCTTTTCACGCCGGTCAGTAATAGTGACTTCAGTGGGGCACTTCAGAACCACGTCACCCTCGTCAGTCTTGTAGGCATGGGCCGTCATTCCATCGACCTTGCCACCACCTTCGACACCACGAATAGCGGTCGACCAGCCATATTTGGCAAAGGCATCCGTGATGCGCAAACCAAGCTGGTAACACGAGTTGGCCCACAAGTACTTGGAATGGTCTTTTCCATCCACATCCTCTTCAAAGTTGAAGTTATCAACCGGGATGGTCTTGGCACCGTAAGGCAGCCGCGCAGCGTAGCTGGGCAACACAAGCGATACATACCGGGAGTCCTCGGACTCCCTGAAACTACGCCAGGTGGCAAGCTCCGCACTCTCGAAAATCTTTGACATGTCACGCGGAACGCCGAGATCCGTGAACGACTTCATGTCAAACAGAGCCGGCGCAGCCGCGGTGATGAAAGGCGCATGTGCGGCGGCAGCCACCTTGGAGAGTCGCTCAAGCAACGCCATGTCCTGCGGGTGACGCCCGAAGTAGTAGTCGCCAATCAAGACCGAATAGGGATTTCCGCCAAAGGTTCCATATTCCTCTTCGTAGACCTTCTTGAACAACACGCTCATGTCGTGATCTACAGCGGACTCAAGATCCTTCAGAAGCTCCTTCTTGGTCACATTCAGCAATCGCAGCTTGAGCCGGGTGCTCGTCTCCGTGCCAAACACCATGTCGTGCAAGCCACGCCACGAAGCCTCCAGCGCCTGGAATTGGGCGTCATGCATGATCGCATTCAACTGGTCAGTCAACAGCTTGTCGATTTCGGCGACACGCTCGTTGATCATGGCAACGACACCCTTGTCAGGTGCGGCCTTCATTCCTTCATCCAAGATTTGCGAGGCAAATTGTCCGATCAGCTTTTTGGCATAAGGCCCTTGCGAGGGCTCAACTGCCATGTTGCCCTCATGGACGATCTTGTCCAGAAGGGTCATTTCACTGGTCGCGCTCGCCGCACCACCTTCTGCACTTGCTTGAGTTTCAGCCATTTTGATTCACCGTTTCAATGAGTTGAAGCACGCCGACGCGGGCACGCCAATAAAGGGACGTCAGGCCGCAGGGGCCGCTTCATCGGTCGACGCTTCAGCACCAGCGTTGGCTTCAGTCTGCAGCGCCTTAAGGTCCTCGGTGTTGGCGATGATGCCCTCGAGCAAACCGTCAAGCTCGTCATTGCCGTCAAGCTTGGCCAGCAAATCCCGAAGCTCCTGCCGCGCCTGCAAAAGCTTGGCTAGGCGGGGCACCTGCTTGACAATTGCCTCCGGGTGAAAATCATCAAACCCCTTGAAATTGAGTTCGATTTTCAGATTGCCCTCGCCCTTCATGGTGTCGGGAACGGACATATCCAGGCGGGGACTGATTTTCCCCATGATCTCATTGAAATTGTCGCGGTCAATTTCAACCAGACGGCGGTCCTTCAGCTTAGGTAGCGGAGTCGCGGGCTGGCCCGAGAGATCGGCCAGAAGACCCACGACCATGGGCAACTCTTTCTTCTCTACCGCATCGCCGATTTCGACGTCGTACGTGATCTGAACACGAGGCGGCCGATTACGGCCAACCCATTTTTGCAGACTATCCGCCATGGTATTCCCCTACATTAAAACGATTAAGCAAAAAGACAGCTCCGCCCTGTCACCCCAAAGAGTCGACAATGTGAAATCATTCTAGGGAGCTTTCACTTGTTGCGGCTAAATAGTAACCCTTACCTTTGCGAGCAATTTCCACGCCTAGCGTGACAGTCGCTCGTGACAGGCTTATGGCAGCTTAGTCGCAAAGTCTGGGAAAGCGAGGCACAAAACTCACAGCCGCGGCGTGATGTGTGCACGTCATCGGTCAGTTCTACCATTGCGGGATGGCAAAGAAGCAGAAACGCCCACTGAAAGTGGGCGTTTGCTGTTGGCAGAACAAGCCAACATATTGGTTGCGCGAGCAAGATTTGAACTTGCGACCTTTGGGTTATGAGCCCAACGAGCTACCAGGCTGCTCCATCGCGCGGCAATTCGAATTATACCTCAGTCTTTGCTCGGAGGGGCTTCGTCAGCACCTGCAACGTCGGGGCGATCCACCAATTCAACCAACGCCATGGGGGCGTTGTCTCCGACACGGAAACCCATCTTCAAGATGCGGGTGTAGCCACCCGGCCGGGTCTTGAAGCGAGGGCCAAGGTCAGAAAAAAGCTTGGTGACACTGTCCCGGCTACGCAAACGATCGAACGCCAGACGTTTGTTAGCGACCGTCGGCTCCTTTGCGAGCGTAATCATGGGTTCAACGACCCGGCGCAATTCTTTCGCCTTGGGAACGGTGGTTTTGATGACTTCATGCTCAATCAATGAATTCATCATATTCCGAAGCATGGCGAGGCGATGCTCGCTCGTGCGGTTCAGTTTACGGAGGCCGTGGCCGTGACGCATGGTGCTATCCTTTACTTATTAATCCTGCGGCCGGATCAGGTACCACAGGGCCAAGGCTGCCAAGCAGCCTTGTTTTTCACCCAAATTGTTTAACGTTTGTCCAAGCCGGCAGGCGGCCAGCTTTCCAATTTCATTCCCAAGGTCAGCCCGCGCGAGGCAAGCACTTCCTTGATCTCATTCAACGACTTGCGCCCCAAGTTCGGAGTCTTCAGCAATTCGTTCTCCGTCCGCTGGATCAGGTCGCCGATGTAATAAATATTCTCAGCCTTCAGGCAGTTGGCAGACCGAACCGTGAGCTCCAGCTCGTCGACTGGACGCAGCAAAATCGGGTCAAATTGCTGGTTGTTGCGTTGAACCGGGGCATCAAACGCAGCCAGTTCACTGCCCTCGAGTTGGGCAAAAACTGCCAGCTGTTCGACGAGGATCTTCGCGGAAGCGCGAACGGCGTCCTCCGCGGTAATGGCACCATTGGTTTCAATTTCAACAACCAACTTGTCCAGGTCGGTGCGTTGTTCGACACGCGCGCTTTCAACGGTGTAGCTAACGCGTTTGACGGGCGAAAACGACGCGTCAAGCACGATCCGCCCAATCGACTTGGTCGGTTCATCAGCGTAGCGGCGCATCGTGCCAGGCACGTAGCCGCGGCCCTTCTCCACCTTGATCTGCATGTCAATCTTGCCACCCTGTGACAGATTGGCGATGACATGGTCCGGATTGATGATCTCGACATCGTGAGGCGTCTGGATATCCGCAGCCGTCACGACCCCATCGCCATCCTTGCGCAGACTCAGGGTCACTTCGTCACGATTGTGAAGCTTGAAGACCACCCCCTTCAGGTTCAACAAAATGCTGACGACGTCCTCCTGGACGCCATCCATCGAGGAGTACTCATGCAGAACTCCTGCAATGGTGACCTCGGTCGCTGCGTAACCCACCATCGATGACAACAGGACGCGGCGCAGGGCATTGCCCAGCGTGTGACCATAGCCACGCTCAAACGGCTCCAAGGTCACCTTGGCCCGGTTGGCCCCAAGATGATCCACATTGATGGTTTTGGGTTTCAGCAAATTGGTTTGCATTCAGACTTCCTCTCAATACCCCCGGCTCGTTACACCGGTAAGGCTGGTGAAGCACCCAGGCCGCGGTGCATCGCGGCAGGGAACAAATAAACAGTAAAAATCAGCGCGAGTACAACTCGACGATCAACGATTCGTTGACATCGGCAGCGAACTCATCGCGGTCAGGCACTTTCTTGAATGTGCCCTCGACCTTGTCTGCATTGACCTCGACCCAAGCAGGCAGTCCGACTTGTTGAGCCAGTTGAAGGGCTTCAGCGATCCGGTTTTGCTTCTTCGACTTTTCGCGAACGGCAACGACATCCCCCGTCTTCACCATGTAGGAGGGAATATTGACCGGTTGCCCATTGACGGTAATTGCCTTGTGAGAAACGAGTTGACGCGCTTCTGCTCGAGTCGAACCGAACCCCATGCGGTAAACCACATTGTCCAGGCGAGACTCAAGGATGAACAGCAAATTGGCGCCGGTATTGCCCCGGCGACGGTCGGCCTCTTCGAAATAACGGCGAAACTGGCGTTCCAAAACACCATACATCCGCTTCACCTTCTGCTTTTCACGCAGTTGCAAGCCGAAATCGGAGGTGCGCTGACCCGAAGTGCGGCCATGCTGTCCTGGCTTAGAGTCAAATTTCGCTTTGTCGCTGATCGAGCGGCGAGCACTCTTCAGGAACAGATCAGTGCCTTCACGGCGAGAGAGTTTGGCCTTCGGGCCGAGATAACGTGCCACTTTGCTTCCTTTAAATCATCTGCTGCAGCCTGATGCTGCAGGAGCCGGCCCCATTCGAGGTTCGGCGGTGGGCTTGAAAAAAATCAGATCCGACGACGCTTCTGCGGACGGCAACCGTTGTGCGGAACCGGGGTCACGTCGGCGATCGAGTTGATCCGAATGCCCAGAGCAGCGAGCGCCCGCACGGACGACTCACGACCTGGCCCCGGACCTTTGATTTCGACGTCAAGATTCTTGATGCCCTGCTCAATGGCCGCACGACCCGCAACTTCGGAAGCCACCTGCGCCGCGAAAGGAGTTGACTTGCGCGAGCCCTTGAAGCCCTGGCCCCCGGAGGAAGCCCACGACAACGCGTTGCCCTGGCGGTCAGTGATGGTAATGATGGTGTTATTAAAGGAAGCATGAACGTGCGCGATCCCATCGGACACATTCTTGCGGACCTTCTTGCGCACACGTTGTGCTGCATTGTTGGCAGGGGATTTAGCCATGACGTTTCTCTTTCCCGGTTATTTCTTCAGGGCCTGAGCGGCCTTACGCGGTCCCTTGCGGGTACGAGCGTTGGTACGCGTGCGCTGACCACGCATCGGCAGCCCGCGACGATGACGGAAGCCGCGATAGCACCCGATATCCATCAGGCGCTTGATGTTCATCGTCGTTTCACGACGCAGGTCACCCTCAATCGTGAACTGTGCAATTGCATCACGAATTTTCTCGAGGTCGCCGTCCGTGAGGTCCTTGACCTTCTTGGAATAGGCAATGCCCGTTGCTTCGCAAATTTTGCGGGCGCGGGTACGACCGATGCCGAAAATGGCGGTCAGGCCGATTTCTGCATGTTGATGCGGCGGAATGTTGATGCCAGCGATACGTGCCATGTTGATCCTCTATTACTCTTGCAATCAGCCTTGCCGCTGCTTGTGGCGCGGATCGGTGCAGATCACGCGAACCACGCCCTTGCGGCGGATGATTTTGCAGTTGCGGCAAATTTTCTTGACCGAAGCCGAAACTCTCATAACTGTTCTCCTAAAACTACCCGCTCACTTGGCGCGGAACACGATACGTGCCCGCGACAAGTCGTAGGGCGTCAACTCAACGGTGACTTTGTCACCCGGGAGAATGCGGATGTAGTGCATCCGCATCTTCCCTGAAATATGTCCGAGCACCACGTGCCCATTTTCCAGCTTCACACGAAAAGTCGCGTTTGGCAGGTTTTCAACAACCTCACCCTGCATTTGGATGACATCGTCTTTGGCCATGCCGCCTCAACCACCGAGTGACGTCTTGAAATTTGCCTTCTTCAAAAGCGATTCGTATTGCTGAGACATCATGTAGTTTTGAACCTGGGCCATGAAGTCCATGGTTACTACCACGATGATCAGCAGCGATGTCCCACCGAAATAAAACGGGACGTTGTATTTCAGAATCAGAAACTCAGGGAGCAAACACACAAAGGTGATGTAAACGGCCCCCGCGAGGGTCAGTCGAACCAGAATCTTGTCGATATAACGGGCCGTCTGCTCTCCAGGCCGAATCCCCGGGATGAACGCGCCACTCTTCTTCAGATTGTCGGCAGTCTCTCGACTGTTGAATACAAGTGCCGTGTAGAAGAAGCAGAAAAATACGATGGCACTCGCGTAAAGGAGCACATAAATCGGTTGGCCTGGCGTCAGCATGCCCGCAAAGTCCTTCAACCACCGCATGGCGTCGCCCGTCGAAAACCAGTTCACGACGGTGGCCGGCAGAAGAATGATTGACGAAGCAAAGATCGGGGGAATCACACCCGCCATGTTCAGCTTCAACGGCAGATGGGACGACTGCCCGCCATAGACCTTGTTACCCACCTGGCGTCGCGCGTAATTGACCAGGATTTTCCGCTGACCACGCTCGACAAACACCACAAAATAGGTCACCAACATCACCACAGCCACGATGAACACCGCGACCAGGATGCTCATTGCACCCGTGCGAACCAGTTCGAGCAAGCCACCCACCGCATTCGGAAGCCCCGCGGCAATCCCGGCAAAAATAAGGATGGAAATGCCGTTCCCAAGCCCTCGCTCGGTCACCTGCTCGCCCAGCCACATCAGAAACATGGTTCCGGCGGTGAGACTCACCGCCGCGGTCATGCGGAATCCGAAGCCCGGATTCAACACGAGGCCGGCAGAACTCTCAAGCGCTACAGCAATGCTGAGGGACTGGAAAATGGCCAAACCCAGGGTGCCATACCGCGTGTACTGGGTGATCTTCCGGCGCCCGGCCTCACCCTCTTTTTTTAATTGCTCGAACGTTGGGACAACGTAGGTGAGCAACTGCATGATGATCGACGCAGAGATGTAGGGCATGATGCCCAGCGCAAACACCGTAAAGCGCGACAGGGCACCACCCGAGAACATGTTGAAGAGGCTGAGGATCCCGCCTTGCTGCCCCTTGAACAGTTGCTGCAGCTGACCAGGATCAATGCCTGGCACAGGAATGTGCGCGCCGATGCGGTAAACCACCAGCGCAAGCAGCAGAAACACCAGCCGACGACGCAGATCGCCGAACTTGCCGGTTTTTGCCATGGAAGCAGGGCTTGTTGCCACTCGTGCCGTCCTCTAAATCCTGAAAGCCTCAGGCCACCGCGCCGCCAGCAGCTTCAATAGCCGCCTTCGCACCAGCCGTTGCGCCAATTCCCACCAGCTTCACTGCCGTTTTGATTTCGCCAGACTTGATGACCTTCACCACCTTGGCAATCTCGCCAACCAGCCCAGCTTGCTTGAGGGCCAGCAAATCCACTTCCGGCAGACCCAGCTTGTCAAGCGCCGTGAGCGTCACCTCTGCATTGAACTTGAGCAGATGCGACTTGAAGCCCCGCTTGGGCAGCCGGCGCTGCAGCGGCATCTGACCGCCTTCGAAACCGACCTTGTGAAATCCACCCGAACGGGACTTCTGGCCTTTGTGACCACGACCGGCCGTCTTGCCGAGACCGGAGCCGATACCACGACCCACGCGACGCTTGGCGTGCTTGGCACCGTCGGCCGGCTTGATAGTGTTGAGTTCCATGGAAAGCCTTTAGAGCACTTTGACCAGATAGCTGATCTTGTTGATCATGCCGCGTACAGCGGGCGTATCCTGCAGTTCGCTGACGCTGTTGAGCTTGCGCAAGCCCAGCCCGCGAACCGTGGCCCGATGCGACTCCTTGGTCCCGATCGGACTGCGAACCAGCTGAACTTTGAGAGTTTGTTGGGTAGTCATCGTCGATCTCCGGATCAGGCGAAGATTTCTTCGAGCTGCTTGCCACGCTTGGCAGCAACCTCAGAAGGCGTCGTGGAGTTGCGCAGCGCATCAAACGTCGCGCGAACCATGTTGTAAGGGTTTGACGACCCGTGGCTCTTGGCCACGATGTCGGTGATCCCCATCACCTCGAAGACGGCGCGCATGGGGCCGCCAGCGATGATGCCCGTCCCCTTGGGGGCTGGAGCCATCATCACAACCGCCGCGCCATGGTGACCGGTCACGTTGTGATGAATCGTGCCGTTCTTCAACGACACCTTGGTCATGTTGCGACGAGCCTCTTCCATGGCCTTTTGCACAGCTGCAGGCACTTCCTTGGACTTGCCCTTGCCCATGCCCACGCGGCCGTCACCATCGCCCACCACGGTCAGCGCAGCGAAGCCGAGAATACGGCCACCCTTCACCACCTTGGTCACGCGGTTGACCGCAATCATCTTTTCGCGCATCCCGTCTTCGGGACCGTCACCTTGGGTTTTTGCCTGAACTCTTGCCATGATGTATTTCCGTGTTCGTTAGAACTGCAGGCCCGCTTCGCGAGCCGCATCGGCCAGCGCCTTCACGCGACCGTGATACGCAAAGCCTGCGCGATCAAATGCCACCTTCTCGACACCGGCCGCCTTGGCCTTTTCGGCAATGCGCTTGCCAATGGCCTGCGCCGCGGCGGTGTTTCCACCTTTGCCGGAGGCTCCGAGCGATTTGCGAACCTCCACCTCGGCGGTCGAGGCACTGGCCAGAACCTTGGCGCCATCGCCGGAGATGACACTGGCGTAAATGTGCAGATTGGTACGGTTCACCGTCAGGCGCGCAACACCCTGAGTGGCAATACGGATGCGGGTCTGACGAGACCTGCGAAGACGCTGCTCTTTTTTGGTCAACATTTTGCAGATCCTTACTTCTTCTTGGTCTCTTTGATCGTGATCTTCTCGTCCGCATAGCGGATACCCTTGCCCTTGTAGGGCTCGGGCGGACGGATCGCACGAATTTCAGCGGCCACCTGGCCAACGCGCTGACGGTCAGCCCCCTTGATCACCACCTCGGTCGGGGTGGGCGTGGAGACGGTAATGCCAGCAGGCATGTCCTTGTTCACTGGATGCGAATAACCCACATTGAGGTTCAACTTCGCGCCTTGGGCCTGAGCCTTGTAGCCCACACCGATCAGGCTCAGCTTCTTTTCGAAGCCCTTGGTGACACCGGTCACCATGTTGTTCACCAGCTGACGCATCGTGCCACTCATGGCATTGGCCTCACGCGAGTCATTGGCCGGCTCAAAACTGAGCTTGCCATCCTTGCTCACGATCTTGACAAGAGCGTTCTGAGACAACATGAGAGTGCCACCGGCACCTTTCACGCTGATCTGGTCTTCCTTGATGGACACGTCGACGCCAGCGGGTACGCTGACAGGCATTTTTCCTACACGGGACATTTTCTGCTCCTTCCCTTAGGCGACGTAGCAAAGCACTTCACCACCGACACCGGAAGCGCGCGCCTTGCGATCAGTCATGACACCCTTGGGGGTGGTCACGATCGCCACGCCCAGGCCATTCATGACCTGGGGAATGGCATCATGGCCCTTGTAAACGCGCAAGCCAGGGCGGCTCACGCGCTCGATACGCTCAATGACCGGACGGCCGGCATAGTACTTGAGGGCGATTTCGAGTTCGGACTTGCCGGACTCGGTCTTGACCTGGAAACCGTCGATATAACCCTCGTCCTTCAGGACCTGGGCGATGGCCACCTTCACCTTGGAAGACGGCACCGAAACAGTCGACTTGGCCACCATCTGCGCGTTGCGGATGCGGGTCAGCAGGTCGGCAATGGGATCACTCATGCTCATGTTGTATCTCTCCTGCCCGGCTTACCAGCTGGCCTTGACAACCCCGGGGATGTCCCCGGTGAAGGCCATCTCACGAATCTTGGCGCGCGCCAAGCCGAACTGGCGGAACGTGCCACGGGGGCGACCGGTGATTTCGCAACGGTTACGCTGACGCGTCGGATTTGCGTTGCGCGGAAGCTTCTGCAAGCCCAGGCGGGCAGCAGCGCGCTCCTCGTCGCTCTTCTTGGGGTCACGGGCGATCGCCTTCAGTTCCGCGTGCTTTTGCGCGTACTTGGCGACCAGCTTGTCCCGCTTGAGTTCGCGCTCGATCAAAGCCATTTTTGCCATGGTTCGCCTCAGTTCTTGAACGGGAAACGGAAACCAGCGAGGAGCGCCTTGCACTCTTCGTCGTTCTTCGCCGTGGTGGTGATGCTGATGTTGAGGCCACGCAGGGCATCAACCTTGTCATATTCGATCTCGGGGAAGATGATCTGCTCTTTCACACCGACGTTGTAGTTGCCACGGCCGTCAAACGCACGGCCGGAGATGCCCCGGAAGTCACGCACACGCGGCAACGCGACCGTGACAAAGCGGTCCAGAAACTCATACATCTGAACGCCACGCAGAGTCACCATGCAGCCAATGGCCTGGCCTTCGCGGATCTTGAAACCCGCAATGGCCTTCTTGGCCTTGGTCACCACCGGCTTCTGACCCGCAATCTTGGTCAGATCCGCCACGGCATTGTCCATGACCTTCTTGTCGGCAACCGCCTCGGACACACCCATGTTCAGGGTGATCTTGGTCAGGCGCGGCACCTCCATCGGAGACTTGTAGCCGAACTTGGCAGTCAACTCAGGGACCACCTTCTCGCGATAGTGTTGTTGCAGTCGTGCCATGGTCATGCTACCTTGATTTCTTCGCCACTGGACTTGAAGACGCGAACGCGCTTGTCGCCATCAACCTTGACGCCCACGCGGTCCGCCTTGCCAGTAGCGCCGTTGTAGATCGCCACGTTGGACTGGTGAATCGGCATGGCCTTTTCAACGATGCCACCCGTGGTGCCCTTCAGGGGATTGGGCTTGGTGTGCTTCTTCACCAGATTGATGCCCTCCACCACGAGATGGGAGTCATCCTTGCGCAACGTGACCTTGCCACGCTTGCCCTTGTCACGGCCCGCGAGCACGATGACTTCGTCGCCTTTGCGAATCTTGTTCATGACGCGTCCTCTTACAGAACTTCAGGAGCCAGGGACACGATCTTCATGAAGCGCTCGGTACGCAACTCACGCGTCACCGGCCCGAAGATGCGGGTGCCAATGGGCTCCAGCTTGTTGTTGAGCAGCACGGCGGCGTTGCCGTCGAACTTGACGAGCGAGCCATCGCCGCGGCGGATGCCCTTGGCGGTACGGACGACCACTGCGCTGTAGACCTCGCCCTTTTTGACGCGGCCGCGCGGAGCAGCTTCCTTGATGCTCACCTTGATGATGTCGCCCACGCTGGCGTAGCGACGCTTGGAACCACCGAGCACCTTGATGCAAAGAACGGACTTCGCACCAGTGTTGTCGGCGACTTCGAGCCGGGATTCAGTCTGGATCATTTTTCAATATTCCCAACTTGCACCAGGGGTTTTTGGCCAGCCACGAGGCCGCCACACACCACCGGTCAGTCTTGGGCCCGTCGTCCACGCCACAAACCATTCGTGACGCTTTCGCTGGGCAGAGCAGGAAGACCCATTGGCCTTCCCCACGCTTTTCAAGCGCAGCCCACGATTATGGCAAATCAGGAATTGCTTGTCAAATGCCTTCAGGCCGGCAACTGGAGGCTATGCTGCGCCAGAGCCGCAAAGGCCTCCGTTTGGGGGTCCATGCCCGTTTCCTCCTGTAGCAGACGGCCAACCTCGGGCGCCAGGGAAGCAGCCATCCGCGCATCGAGGAACAGTAGCCGGGATCGCCTGGCAAGGACATCTTCAACAGTGAGCGCATACTCATATTGAGCAGCAAAGCGCACCATGGCGCGGGTCAGGCCGCCACCGAGGACAGCGCCGCCATCTGGCATGGCCTCGACCCAGGCAGCCTCCGAGCCATACGAGTGCAGTCCGGGCTCGTCGCAAATGCGCGGCCCGCCCGCAGGCATGTCCTGCGCCCCGACCAGCTTGAGGTGCGCCGTCCGGCCCTTTGAAGGCGTCTTGATCAGGGATTTTTCAAGGCATTTGTCCAGCACGTCCTCGGCCATGGCGCGGTAGGTCGTCCACTTGCCGCCCGTCACGGTGACCAGGCCGCTTCGGCTGACCAGCACCGTGTGCTCGCGGCTCAACCCTTTGGTGTTCTCCCCGTCATCGTCTGGCGGCTTCACCAGGGGGCGCAAGCCCACCCAGACGCTTTTGACATCCTGGCGCCGGGGTGCTCGCGCGAGGTAGCGCGCGGACTCGCCCAGGATGAAGTCAATTTCCTCGTGAAACGGCGACGGCTCCCGGGCCAGGTCGTGCCGCGGCGTATCGGTGGTCCCCAGGATCACCTTGCCCAGCCAGGGCACTCCGAACAGCACCCGGCCGTCGGCCGTCTTGGGCACCATGAGCGCATGGTCCCCTACCAGGAACTCCCGGTCCACCACCAGATGCACGCCCTGGCTCGGCGCCACCATGGGGCGCGCTGGCCGGCCGGTTGCCTCGCCGTCCCGGCTGCGCAATTCGTCCACCCAGACGCCTGTGGCATTGACCACGCAGCCGGCCCGCAGCGCAAAGGACTGCCCGCTGGCCCGGTCCTCGCAGACCAGCCCCGCGACTTTTCCCTCTTCATGGATCAGACCGGTCGCCGCGCAGTAGTTCACCAGCAGAGCGCCATGCACAGCCGCCGTGCGCGCCAGGGCCAGCGCCAGCCGGGCGTCGTTGAACTGGCCGTCCCAGTACTTGACACCCCCCTTCAGTCCGTCAGGCTGGGCATTGGGCAGCAACTTCAGGGTTTCCGCCCGCCCCAGGAACTCAGTGGGCCCCAGGCCAGCGCTTCCGGCCAACGCGTCATACATCTTGAGGCCCACGCCATAAAAGGGCGTTTCCCAGAGCTTGTAGGACGGCATCACGAAAGGCAGAGGCTGGGCCAGGTGGGGAGCGTTGTTCAGCAGCGTGGTGCGCTCGTGAAGGGCTTCGCGCACCAGGGCGATGTTGCCCTGCGCCAGGTAGCGGACCCCGCCGTGAACCAGCTTGGTGGCACGCGACGACGTGCCCTTGGCGAAATCGTGCGACTCGACCAGCACCACCCGCAACCCGCGCGTTGCCGCGTCCAGCGCGACCCCCAGGCCGGTGGCCCCCCCACCGATCACGGCCATGTCATAGGTACACGGCTCGGCCAGGCGGGCCATCAGTTCTTCGCGTCGGGTCGGCAGAGGCGCAGTCTGGGTCATGGGGTCACATTGTCCCAGCCCTTGGCGCGCTCCACCGCCTGGCGCCAGCGCGCCAGCTTGGCGGTGCGGTCACGGCCCGTCATCTGGGGCTCGAACCGGCGGTCCACCTGCCATTGAGCGGAGATTTCCTGCGCGTCGCGCCAGAAACCCGTGGCCAGCCCCGCCAGATAGGCGGCCCCCAAGGCCGTGGTCTCGGTCACCTTCGGCCGGACCACCGGCACGCCCAGGAAGTCGGCCTGCATCTGCATCAGCAGGTTGTTGCTGGAGGCACCACCATCGACCCGCAGCTCCTTCAGCGCTATGCCACTGTCGCGTGCCATGGCGGCAAACACGTCGGCCACCTGCAAGGCGATGGCTTCCAGCGCCGCGCGGGCAATGTGCGCACGCGTGGTGCCGCGAGTCATGCCGATCAGCGTGCCGCGGGCATAGCCATCCCAATCCGGGGCCCCCAGCCCGGCGAAGGCGGGCACGAGATAGACATCGCCCGTGTCCGGCACCAATGCGGCCAGGGCCTCCACCTCGGGGGCGGACTGGATCATTTGCAGGCCATCGCGTAGCCACTGGATGGTGGCCCCGGCCATGAACACTCCGCCCTCCAGGCAGTAGGCCGTGTTGCGGGCCTGTTGCGGCGGCCCCTGCCATCCCACGGTGGACAGGAGCTGGTTGCGGCTGGCCACCGCGGCGTCGCCCGTATTCATGAGCATGAAGCAGCCGGTGCCATAGGTGTTCTTGGCCATGCCCGGCGCAAAGCAGGCCTGCCCAAACGTGGCGGCCTGCTGGTCACCGGCCAGGCCCGCAATGGGCAGCGAAGCGCCGAACACGGCAGACGCCGTGTGGCCAAGCACGCCGCACGAAGGCACCACCTGGGGCAGCACACTGCGGGGAATGTCCAAAAGCCTCAGCAACTCGTCGTCCCACTGGAGCGTGTGCAGGTTGAACAGCAGCGTGCGCGATGCGTTGCTGGCATCTGTGACGTGGGTTGTGCCGCCCGTGAGATTCCAGATCAGCCAGCTGTCGATCGTGCCGAAAGCCAGTTCGCCCCGCTGGGCGCGCGCGCGCGCTCCCGGAACATGCTCCAGCAGCCACTGCAGCTTGGTCCCGGAGAAATAGGCATCGATCACCAGCCCGGTCTTGCGCTGGATCAGCCCGGCTTTGCCCTGGCGGCGCAGTTCGTCGCAGCGCGCTGCGGTGCGGCGGTCCTGCCAGACGATCGCGGGGGCCACCGGCTCGCCGGTGGCCCGGTCCCACAGCACCGTGGTTTCGCGCTGGTTGGTGATGCCGATGGCCACTTCGCCCGCCAGGGCGTGCAAGGATTGCCCCTCCAGAACGTCCCGCAGGGCCTGGGCGGCCACGGCACGCTGCGAGGCCCAGATCTCCCGGGCATCGTGCTCGACCCAGCCCGGCCGGGGAAAGCTCTGGCGGAACTCCTGCTGCGCGCTCGCCACCGCCCGGCCCTGACGGTCAAACACAATGGCGCGCGAGCTGGTCGTGCCCTGGTCCAGTGCAAGTATGTATTTCATGGGCAATAAGCGTACCGTATGGGCCTGCCTGCGAATAGACTGCCATCCATGACAACCCAGGAACTCCCGATCGCCTTCATCGGCGGCGGCAACATGGCCAGCGCCATCATCGGCGGGCTGCTCAAGCAGGGCCTGCCGGCCTCCCAGATCGAGGTGGTGGAGCCCTTCGCCCCGGCCCGCGACAAGCTGCTCACCCAGTTCGGCATCACCGCGCAGGAGGTGGCCGGCGCGGCGCTGGCACGGGCCGGGCTCGTGGTGTGGGCCGTCAAGCCCCAGACGTTCAGCGACGCCGCTGCCCAGGCCCGCCCCCATACGGGGGCGGCGCTGCACCTCAGCGTGGCCGCGGGCATCCGCAGCGACAGCATCGCGCAATGGCTGGGCACGGGCCGCGTGGTGCGCTCCATGCCCAACACCCCCGCGCTGGTCGGCAAGGGGATGACCGCGCTCTACCCGCGGCCCGAGGTGACCCCGGCCGACCGGTCCCTGGTCGAACGCGTGATCGCCACCACGGGGGATCACCTCTGGGTGGAGGCCGAAGAACAGCTGGACGCCGTCACGGCGCTGTCCGGCTCAGGCCCGGCATATGTGTTCTTCTTCCTCGAATCCATGACGGCGGCGGGCGTCGAAATGGGCCTGTCGCACGAACAGGCCCACCGGCTGGCCGTGGGCACGTTCGTGGGGGCGTCCGAGCTGGCGCGCGCCTCGCAGGACCCGCCCGAGGTGCTGCGCGAACGGGTGACCTCCAAGGGCGGGACCACCTACGCCGCCATCAGCGCCATGCAGAACAGTGGCATGGATGCGCTGTTCCGCCAGGCGTTGCATGCGGCCCGCGTGCGTGCCCGGGAGCTGGGCGAGGAATTCGGCCGCTGAACACTGGCACACTGCGCAGTCCGACCCCGCCAGGAGTTCCCATGAAAAACTTCATCGCCGCCCTGCTCAGTTTCAGCCTGCTGGGAACGCCACTGCTGGCCGGCGTGCCGGCTCAGGCTGCGGAAACCACGGCCCCGGCCAAGGGGGCCAAGGGGACCAAGAAGGCCGTCAAGGCCAAACGGGCCAAGGCCTCCGCCAGCCGGCACGCCAAGGGCAAAACCCGCGCCAGTGCACGTGCACGCAAGGGGCACAAGGCCACCAAGGTGGCCCAGAAGGGCAAGGCCGGCAAGACAAAGCGCCCCGTCAGCAAAAAGATCCACGCGAAAGCGGCCAAAGTGGCCTGAAGCACCACGGCCCACCGGGAGCCCTCACCCCACCAGGCTGTCGAGCGCGATGCCCGCGAACACGGCGAAGCCCACCCAGTGGTTGAGCCGGAAGGCCTTGAAGCATCCCTCGCGCGTGCGCCCCCGGATCAGCGTCCAGTGCCATGCAGCCTGGGCTGCGGCACAGCCGATTGCTATGTAAAAGATAGCGCCAGATGGCCGCCCCATAAGGGCTAGAACCCAAATAGACAGATAAATGGCATAGAAAACCATCACGGCGGGCACGTCGAAGCGTCCCAGCGTGATGGCCGAGGTCTTCATGCCGATGCGCAGGTCATCATCCCGGTCCACCATGGCGTATTCGGTGTCGTAGGCCAGCACCCAGAACAAGTTGCCCAGCAGCAGCAGCCAGGCCAGCACGGGCACCCGCGACTGCACGGCGGCAAACGCCATGGGGATCCCAAAGCTGAACGCCACCCCGAGCACCGCCTGCGGCATGGACACCAGGCGCTTGGCATACGGGTACACCAGCGCAATGGCCAGCGCCGCGAACGACCAGGCCACGGTCACGGCATTGGTGGTCAGCACCAGTCCGAACGCCAGCAGCGCGAGCAGTGCGCCGAGCAGCAGCGCCTCGCGGACCGAGACCCTGCCGGCCGTGACCGGCCGCTGCGCCGTGCGCTTCACGTGGCGGTCGAAATCGCGGTCCGCCACGTCGTTGACGCAGCATCCCGCGCTGCGCATGAGGATGGTGCCCAGCGTAAAGACCAGCACCGGCTTCCACCCGGGCCAGCCGTGCGATGCCACCCAGAGCGCGCTGAGCGTGGGCCACAGCAGCAGCAGCCAGCCTGCGGGCCGGTTCCAGCGGATCAGGTCGAGGTACAGCGCGATGCGGTCGCGCGCCAGGGCGGCACTCACAGGCCGAGCTGCCGCAGGTCGAGACGGCCGTCGAGCACCGGCGGACACCAGAGGTAGGCCCCGTTGACGGGGCGTGAGAACCCGAACAGCGCGTCGGTGACACCGTCGTCCTGGCCGGCCATGCGCCGCATCTGGACCTCGAACGCGTCCAGCGAATGGCCAAACGCCACAAACATCAGCCCGGCGCTGGCGCCCATCGACCAGGGCATGGAGCGGCGCAGCACAAAGGCTTCGGGTTCAAAGCTCTCCTGGGCGGTTCGTTTCACGTGGGCCGACGCCGGGGCGTCGTCCAGCTCCTCGTTGTCGGTGCGTCGGCGGCCGACGGCATCGTCCTGCTGCTGCGGTGTCAGGCGTTCGAACGCCGCAAAGTCGTGCTGCCATTGCTGGACGGCGACATAGCTCGAACCGTCGAGCCCGGGTCCGGCACCCTGGACCAGGGCCGCCTGGATGGCGGCTTCGCCCTGGGGGTTTTCGGTGCCGTCTTCATACCCCGTGAGGTCCCGCCCGTGGCCATTCGGCCCGCGTCCGTGACGAAAGGCATCGACCACCAGCCCCGGTCGGAAGGCCGGGGCCAGCGCCAGGTCCAGCCTGCGGGTCTGCAGGACAAGGTCGCCGCGGTCCTCGCCGCGCAGCCAGCACCACAACGCCACGGGCCCGGTCGGCACGCTCACGCCATGGCCCGAGAGGTCGGGCATCTCGCGCAGGCCCGGCACCTGCCGGCCCAGCGCAGCCACCGTGGCCAGCCCCAGGCCCACCACCCGGTCAGCGCCACCCGGAAGCCCGGCCAGACGGTCCAGCGCCCCGGCCAGGACAGCCGGTTGCTCCAGTGAATAGGACAGGTACCGCCCCTGGGGCGGGACCGCTTGCAGGATGCCGGTTTGGGCGCTCTTCATCGACAGACAGACTCCAGGACTCACAACAACTGCGCCTTCGCGGCGCGGGATCAGGACAGGCGGGTCACACCCGGCAACTCGCAGGCGTACACCGCATTGCGCAGCGCGGCAATGGCTTCATAGCGCGTGAAGCTGCGGCGCCAGGCCAGCACCACCCGACGCATCGGCGGCCCCCCGCCGTGCTCGTCGGTGATGGGCAGGTACTTGACGAAGGCGTCCTCGTCCTTCTTGCGCCTCTTCGGGTCCAGCGCCTCGCGCGGCACGGACAGGCGCGGCACCAGGGTCACGCCCATGCCCGCGGCCACCATGTGCTTGATGGTTTCCAGCGACGACCCCTCGAAGCTCTTGCGGATGCCCTCGGCATCGCTGGAAAAACGGGCGAACTCGGGGCACACCTCGAGCACATGGTCGCGGAAGCAATGCCCGTTGCCCAGCAGCAGCATGGTCTCCTTCTTCAGGACCTCGGCCGTGACGCTGGGGTGCGAGGCCAGCGCGTGGGTGCTCGGCACCGCCGCCATGAAGGGTTCGTCGTACAGCGCCGCCGTGGCCAGCCCGGTATCGGGAAAGGGCTCGGCCATGATGGCGCAGTCGATTTCGCCGGTGCGCAGCATCTCGAGCAGCTTGACGGTGAAGTTCTCCTGCAGCATCAGCGGCATCTGCGGCGTGCGCGCGATGGCCTGGCGCACCAGGTCCGGGAGCAGGTAGGGTCCGATGGTGTAGATGATGCCCAGGCGCAGCGGCCCGGCCAGCGGGTCCTTGCCGCGCTTGGCGATTTCCTTGATGCTGGCCGCCTGCTCCAGCACGCTCTGCGCCTGGCGCACGATCTCCTCGCCCAGTGGCGTCACCGTGACCTCGTTGGCGCTGCGCTCGAACAGCTTGACCTCGAGCTCGTCTTCCAGCTTCTTGATCGCCACCGACAAGGTGGGCTGCGAGACAAAACAGGCCTCGGCGGCCTTGCCGAAGTGCTTCTCCCGGGCCACGGCGACGATGTATTTGAGTTCGGTCAGCGTCATGCATCAGGCTTTCAGATATTCCGATTTTCCACCCAACCACCGGGCCACATGGGCCCGGGCGTTGTCAGGATAGCGGTCCAGCATCACCGGCGCCAGCGCGCGGGCCCATTCGAGCAGGTCGGTGTCGGTGGCCAGGTCGGCAAAGCGCAACAGCGGCGCGCCCGACTGGCGGGCCCCCAGGAACTCGCCCGGGCCGCGGATGTCCAGGTCGCGGCGCGCGATCTCGAAGCCGTCCTGGGTGTCGGCCATGGCCTTGAGCCGCGCCCGCGCGGTCTCGCCCAGGCGCGGGCTGTCCCCTGTCGAATACAGCAGCACGCAGGCCGAAGCCGCCGCGCCCCGGCCCACGCGGCCGCGCAACTGGTGCAGCTGGCTCAGGCCGAAACGCTCGGCATGCTCGATCACCATGAGCGAGGCGTTGGGCACGTCCACGCCGACCTCGATCACCGTGGTGCTGACCAGCACGCCCATCTGTCCGCCGGTGAACAGCGACATCACTGCCTTCTTCTCGGCCACCGGCATGCGCGAGTGCAGCAGGCCGACCAGCACCGGCGCGCCCCCCTCCTGCAGCGCCGCGCTCAGGTCGGCATGGGTCTGGGTGGCGTTGGTCAGGTCCAGCGCCTCGCTTTCCTCGATCAGCGGGCAGACCCAGTAGACCTGCCGGCCCTGCGCCAGCTGGGCGCGGATGCGCTGGATCACCTCGTCGCGCCGGTGGTCGGAAATCACCTTGGTCACGATGGGCGTGCGGCCGGGCGGCAGCTCATCAAGCGTGGAGACATCGAGGTCCGCGTAGTAGCTCATGGCCAGCGTGCGCGGTATGGGCGTGGCGCTCATCATCAGCAGATGCGGCTCCTGCCCGTCCTCGCTCATCTTGCCGCGCAGGGCCAGCCGCTGGGCCACGCCAAACCGGTGTTGCTCGTCGATCACGGCCAGCGCGAGCTTGCGGAACCGGACCTGCTCCTGAATGACCGCGTGCGTGCCGACGACCAGCGCCGCCTCACCGCTTTCCACCAGCGCCAGCATGGCGGCGCGCTCCTTCTTCTTCTGGCTGCCGGTCAGCCAGGCCACGCGCTGGCCGCGCGGCGCCAGCAGGGGTTCGAGCCAGCCGATGAGCTTGCGGAAATGCTGCTCCGCCAGGATCTCGGTGGGCGCCATCAACGCACACTGCCAGCCGGCGTCGATCGCGATGGCCGCCGCCAGCGCCGCCACCACGGTCTTGCCGGAGCCCACATCCCCCTGCAGCAGGCGGTGCATGGGCACGGGCCGGCCCAGGTTCTGCGCGATCTCCTCGCCCACGCGGCGCTGCGCGCCCGTGAGCTGGAAGGGCAGCACAGCCAGCAACTGCTCGTGCAATCCGCCGTTGGCCGCCGCCAGCGCGGGCGCGCGCAAACGCGCCCGCTCACGCTTGCTCTGCAACTGCGAAAGCTGCTGGGCCAGCAGTTCCTCGGCCTTCAGGCGTTGCCAGGCCGGGTGGCTGCGGTCCTCAAGCGCGGCGATCGAGACGTCGGGCGTTGGATGGTGCAAAAAGGAGAGCGCCTCACGAAGGCCCCAGGCGGGCTGCAGCCCGATTTGACCGGAAACTCCGGGCGGAATCAGTTCCGCCAGGTCGGCACGCGCAAGGCCGCCCAGCACGGCCTTGCGCAGATAGGCTTGCGGGAGCCCGGCCACCGTGGGGTACACCGGCGTGAGGGCGGTGGCCAGTTCACCCCCTGCCGGCCGGAACGAGGGGTGCATCAGGGTCCAGCCCAGAAACCCGCCCTTGAGCTCGCCACGCACCCGCACCCGAGCCCCCACGGCCAGTGCCTTCTGCTGCGAGGGGTAGAAGCTGAAGAAACGCAGCACGCAGGTGTCGCTGCCGTCGTCCACCGTGACCAGCAGCTGGCGGCGCGGGCGGAAGGCGACCTCGCTGTGCGTGACGGTGGCTTCGATCTGCACGGTATCGCCTTCGCGCGCGTCGCGCAGCTTCACGAGGCGGGTTTCGTCCTCATAGCGCAGCGGCAAGTGCAGGGCCAGGTCGATGTCGCGCGCCAGCCCGAGCTTGAGAAGGGCTTTCTGCGGGGCGGACAGTTCCTGCTTTTCAGGCATGGGACAATTCTGCCCGGTCTCCGCCCCCTTTCTTTCTTCTCTTGGCACGGGTTTGGTCCAGCCCTCAAGCAGCATGCGCCACTTCACGCTCAGCGATTTCGATTTCCACCTGCCCGACGAACTCGTGGCCCAGCACCCGGCCGCCGAGCGCAGCGCCTCGCGCCTGCTGGACGGCACCGGCCCCGCCGCGGTGGACCGGGTCTTCCGCGATCTGCCCCAACTGCTGGCCCCCGGCGACCTGCTGGTGTTCAACGACACCCAGGTCATCAAGGCCCGGCTGTTTGGTGAAAAGCCCAGCGGCGGCAAGGTGGAACTGCTGGTGGAACGGGTCCTGCCCGGACACGAAGTGGTGGCCCACATGAAGACCAGCAAGAAGCCCCCTGTGGGCACGGTGCTGCGCATGGGTGTGGACCGGGCGCAAAGCCCGGGCTTCAGCGCCATGCTGCAGGGCCGCTGGCCCGATGACGACGGCGCGCTGTTCCGCTTCGCGTTCAGCGATGAACCTCATCAGCTCATGGCCGGTTTTGGCCACGTGCCGCTGCCGCCCTATATCACCCACGCCGACTCCGCCGAGGATGAGCGACGCTACCAGACCGTGTTTGCACGCCATCCCGGCGCCGTGGCCGCGCCCACGGCGGCGCTGCACTTCGACGAGGCACTGCTTGCCGCCCTGGCCGAGCGCGGCGTCCTGCGCGCGAGCGTGACCCTGCACGTGGGCGCCGGCACCTTCCAGCCCGTGAAGACCGAGGACCTCAGCGCCCATCGCATGCACAGCGAGTGGTACGACGTGCCCGAGGCGACGGTGGCAGCGCTTGCCGCCTGCCGCGCACGGGGTGGCAGGGTGGTGGCGGTGGGCACCACCACCGTGCGCACGCTGGAGTCGTGGGCTCGCAGCGGACAGGCCACCGGTGACACCAGCATTTTCATCACGCCCGGATTCGAATTCGCCGTCGTGGACCGGCTGATCACCAACTTCCATCTGCCCAAGTCGACCCTCATGATGCTGGTCAGCGCTTTGGCGGGCTACGAGCAGGTGATGGGCCTGTACCGCCACGCCATTGCACAGCGCTACCGGTTCTTCAGCTATGGCGACGCCATGCTGCTGGACCGCACGGCGCAAGCAGCCTGAGCCACCGCCGCGCGCAACCCTTCTGGGACAATCCCCGCCATGCTGAAGTTCGACCTGCTCAAGACCGAGGGATTTGCCCGCCGCGGCACGCTCACCCTCAACCACGGCGTGGTGCAAACGCCGATCTTCATGCCCGTGGGCACCTACGGCACCGTCAAGGGGGTGATGCCTCGCAGCCTGGAAGAAATGGGCGCGCAGATCATTCTGGGCAACACCTTTCACCTGTGGATGCGCCCCGGCCTGGACGTGATGGCGCAGTTCGGCGGACTGCACGCCTTCGAAAATTGGAGCAAGCCCATCCTCACCGACAGCGGCGGCTTCCAGGTGTGGAGCCTGGGTGAGATGCGCAAGATCTCGGAAGAGGGCGTCCGGTTTGCCAGCCCGGTGAACGGCGACAGGCTGTTCCTCACGCCGGAAATCAGCATGCAGATCCAGACCACGCTGAACAGCGACATCGTCATGCAGTTTGACGAATGCACGCCCTACGAGGTCAAGGGCCACATCACCACCGAGCGCGAAGCGCGCAGTTCGATGGAACTCAGCCTGCGCTGGGCCCGGCGCTGCCAGGCTGAATTTGCACGGCTGGAAAATCCCAACGCGCTGTTCGGCATCGTGCAGGGCGGCATGTTCGAGAACCTGCGCGAGGAGTCGCTGGCCCGCCTGGTGGACATGGACTTTCCGGGCTACGCGGTCGGGGGCGTGAGCGTGGGGGAACCCAAGGAGGAAATGCTGCGCATCATGGCGCACACCCCGCACCGCCTGCCGGACCACAAGCCCCGCTACCTGATGGGCGTGGGCACGCCCGAAGATCTGGTGGCTGGCGTGGAGGCTGGCGTCGACATGTTCGATTGCGTCATGCCCACGCGCAACGCGCGCAACGGCACCCTGTTCACCCGCTATGGCGACCTGAAGATCCGGAACGCGCGCCACAAGGGCGACCCGCAGCCGCTGGACCCGAGCTGCACCTGCCATGCCTGTGCGGGCACGGCGGCCGTGGCATGGAACGACGGCGGCCGCGGCGGCTTCAGCCGCGCCTACCTGCACCACCTGGACCGCTGCGGGGAAATGCTGGGGCCGATGCTGACCACCATCCACAACCTGCACTACTACCTGAACCTGATGCGCGAGATCCGCGAGGCGCTGGACGCGGGCACGTTCACCGCGTTCGCCCGCCAGTTCCGTCAGGACCGCGCGCGCGGCGTCTGACGTGCCGCCCCTGCTGACCCGCCTGCGGCGCGCCTTGCTGTGGCCACTCAAGTGGCTGTTGGCCCTGCTGCTGGTGTTCGAGGAATGGGGCTGGGAGCCGCTGCAGCGGGCCCTGGCGCGTGCGGGCCGGTGGCCGGGCTTTCGGCAGATCGAGGCCTGGATTGCCGGCTTGCCGCCCTACGGTGCGCTGGCGCTGTTCGCCCTGCCCAGCCTGTCCTTGGTGCCGCTCAAGATCGCCGCGCTCTGGCTCATCGGGCAAGGCCATGCGCTGGCGGGCGCCTTGTTGATTCTGGGCGCCAAGCTGGCCGGAACGGCCGTGGTGGCCCGGCTGTTCACGCTCACACGGCCGGCGCTCATGCGCCTGGGGTGGTTCGCCCGCCTGCACGATCGCTGGGTGGCGTGGAAGGACGCCTTGCTCGCCCAGGTCCGAGCTTCCTGGCCGTGGCGCCTGGCCCGGGTCATCCGTCGGCGCTGGCGCGGCTTCAGCCGTTGAAGAAATTCACCACCTGCGTGATGGACCGCTGGTTGCGTGGATGAATCTGCGCGTAGAGGGACCAGACGCCCTGGTTGCGCAACCCCACGATCGTGACGTCGCTGACCCCGGGGTTGTACCCCTGGTTGCCGCCAAAAGCGGTCAGTGAGCCCACCGGGCCACCGTTGGTCAGTGCGCCGTTGGCGGTGATGTTGGGCTCCAGGAGCGCTGCGGTGGTCCCGGTGGGTTGCACGTGCGCCATCAGCACGTCGTTCACCCGGGCTTCGCAGACGAAGGTGCAGCCGTTGAGCAGCGTGGTGACCATGATGTCCGGCCCGCCGACACGGCTGACCTGCAGCGACGGGATGGCGGCCACATTGATCGAGGCCGCGCCCACCACGTCGACATGCCACACCATGACCGGGGCAGTGACCCCCACCACCGCGCCCTGATTGCGCGCGAACTTGAAGTTCTTGGAGTTGTGCATGCGCCAGGTGCCCAGGATGGACCCGGGTCGGGGCGTGCGGTCATACACGGTCTGGCCCTGCAGATTGACATACCCGAGCGCCCCGAGCCAATACTGCGTGGGCCCGGACTGACGCATCGCCCGCTCGTTGATCAGGTAGTAGTTGGCAAGAAAGCTGGCAGGGTCGTTGCGGAATTTGGCGAGTGCGCCGGCGGCTGTGGTCACGCCCGGGCTCCTTCCATGGCTGGGGGGGTTGGCACCAAGGTTTCGCCGGCGCCGGTACCGCAGGCGTGGCAAAACCGCGAGAAGGCATTCTTGCGCGTGCCGCAGTGACCGCAGCGGTCGTGCAGGCCAATGCCGCAATGGGGGCAGAAGTCGATGGCCTCGTTCCGCAGGTCCACGGGCCGCTCACAGCCGGGGCAGACGCTCTTGGCGAGCCTCGCCAGCGCGACGTCATAGCTGAGCTCCTCCCGGCGCTGGGCATCGGGCAGCAACTCGGCCTGCTTTTGCCGCTCCAGATACCGATTCAGGGCCAGGATGGCGTAGCGCCCCACCAGCGCCGTCACGGCAATGCCCACGATGTAGCGGACGTAGCCGCCATAACTCGGCAGGTAAGGCACCAGCTCGACGAAGAACGCGAACAGCGCGAAGAGAATGAAGCCCCAGACAAAGGGCCAGTAGGTGCCCTTGCGCTTCTTGACGAACAGCCAGCCGGCCACGGCCAGCAAGGGCAGGGTCAGCGCCAGGCGGTAGAGAAACACGCGCAGTTCGGTCTTGCGGGCCTCGGCACTGAGTTTTTGCTGCGCATCGCGTTCGAGTTCGGCCAGGCTGCGCCGCGCCTTGGCCCCGGCCTGGCGCGCATCCAGCGCACGCTGCTCCTGCTGCTCGACGGCCGACTGCGCCGCCCGCTCAGCCTGCTTGAGGCCATCGAGCGCGCGGGTGCGCTCGACCAGCTCGGGGTCCTGCGCGGCGAGCTGGGTCGCGCGCCGCGTCGCCAGCCAGTTGTTGAAGGTTTCGCGGGCCGCAGCCGAGTCGGAGCGGGCCACCTGCAGCTTCAGCCGCGCCTGCTCCAGCGCGGAGCGCGCCTCCTCGTCAGCGCGGTTGGCCGCCTTGATGTCGGCGCGCAACTGCACGGCGGCGGGCTGGTCAATGAAGTCGTCGAGCACCAGACGCTTTTCGACCTTGGGCAGATCGCCCACCACCGTGCCGCCCAGCCCAATCAGGAAACCCGCAAACACCAGGGCCACCAGCCACAGGCCGCGGCGGAACCACTTTTCAGACAGCCGGAGGGATTTGCTCAAAGACTTCTCCTCATGTTTGCTATTGATTTGGTAGCATTTGACAAAGAACTGTCGAGGGCTTGAGGCCCCTCAGTATACAAAACGACTAACCCCCTGCCCGCCGGATCGCCGCCGCCCCCAACCCCGCGCGGGGCAGCCAGGCAAACACGGAGTCCACCGTCACCGTTTCTATGCGGTCGCTGAAGCGCTTCTGCGCGGGGTGGTCATCAAACGCCACGTTGGCGGAACTCATCCGGCCGCCCAGCCGCGTCAGCGGCCCGAGCTTGAGCGGGGTCGGCTCGTAGCCCTTGAACATCAGCCAAGCCTGGGCCGCATCCCTCGTGCCAATGGTCGGCTCCATGGCAGCGGCCAACGTCTCGATGGCCCACTGGTTGGACTGCTGGTAGCGCCGGCCCCACGCATAGCTCACGATGCTGTAGGGCTTGTGATGCAGGCGCAGGGCCCGCGGCTCGTCCAGCAGCAGCGGCCACAGCCGCGCCTGCACCGTAGGCGTGGGCACCACCCAGGCGGCCTCGTAGCGCCACAGGTCGTCCAGGAAGAATTCCCCCAGGCCCTGCCGGTAGATGGCCGATTCCGCCGTGCCGCACTGGTTCAGTTTGTGCAGCACGCGCCACTCACCGGTCGGCGTCCTGTAGGCAAAACCCAGGTGCGACCAGTGCAAGCCATACTTGCCCAGGTCCTGGCCGGCCCTTGCCAGCAGCACCACCTGGGTCCCTGTGCGGGCATGGTCGGCCTCCAGCGCCTTGAGTGTGCGCTCGGCCAGCGTCAGGCCCCGTACCATGGCCTGCGCGGAGGGCTTTGCCGCCTCGCAGTTGTGGCCGGCGTGGGCGGCCGCCGCGAGCACCAGGGCCGCGAACCAAGCGGCCGCCCATCTCATGAGGGTCTTCATCGCCAGGCCCTCAATCCGTCAGCCGTTCGTTGTGCAGCAGTGCGTGCCCCAGGGCGTTGGGAATGAAGGCGATGGCCTCACCCGCGGCACTGAGCACCACGCCCGCGCCGATCACGCTCACCGTCACGACCGTGCCCGCCGCCAGCGAAGCCGCCGCGGCCCCGCGCCCGGCGACCTCCACGCTCACCCGGGCGCCGTCCGACGCACGTTCCAGCACATAGACCGTCCCACGGGCCGACACCTCCACGGCCCGGACGGTGAGCACAGCACCCGCCGCGCTCAGTATCACCGGCGCCGCGCTGACCGCGCCCGCACCGGCCGCCGCCACCGAGGCCGCGCCCACGACTGAGGCCACGGGCAACATCGACAGCGCAACCGAGGCTTCGCTCTGCGCCCGCGCCGGGCTGCCCCACACGCCACTGGCGACCAGCGCCAGGACTGCGATCTGCTTTCTCATGACGAGCTCCTTGGTTCTGGTGGCGGTCATTCCGCTTCCGCCGGGGCACGGTGGGCCCGGGCCTGCAGGCGGGCGTCAGCGAGATCGGCCTCGTGGCGGTCGCGCAGCGTCTTGGCCAGCGTGAAGGTGCAGGTGATCAGATAGAGCCAGCTCACGCCCAGAAAGGCTTTGTAGGTCTCGTTGATTTCCATGCGCATCAGGCCCCAACCGGTCAGCCCCATGGCCAGAAAGAAGCCGCCCCAGACCACGAACTTGAACATCGGGGTGTCTGCCAGTCGCCGCTCGGCGCGGGCCTTCTCGTGGTCACGGACAAACTTGGCCAGCACGAACGCCGCCGAGAGGCAGAAGAAATACCCCATGACCATGAAGGCGCGGTCCAGATCCTTGCCAGGCAGCCAGGCCAGCCCCACACCGCACAAAAAGGCCGCCAGGGCAAAAGACACCCAGACCTGCAGTTGCCAGGCTTTGGAATCGCGTTGAATCAGAGTTTGCATGTGTCCTCGACTGAGGTGGTTGAACATGCACGCAGTGTCAGGGAGCGATCGCAAAAAAGGACCGTCCTGGTGTCCTTGTATGAAAGATTCGGACTACGGGTATATCCACAATGTACCAAAACGCTCCAGCGAGGGCTGTCAGGCAGCGCCCAGCAGTCCCGCCACGCGCCCGTGCAGGCCTTCGGGCGATACGTTGCCAGCGCCCACGCTCTCTCCCACATTCAGCCCCACCCGGCTGAACACGCCGCGACGAAACGGCCGCACCATCGCGTTGCCCTGTTCCACGCGGCTGAAGTAGCTGCCCCACAGATTGGTCAGCGCCATCGGGATGACAGGCGCGCTCACCCCGTCGGCCTGCGCGCGCTCCAGAATCTTCATGATGCCGGCCTTGAAGGGCTGCAATTGCCCATCCCGGGTGATCCCGCCCTCGGGGAAGATGGCCAGCAGGTCGCCGTCACGCAGCACCTGGGCCGCGCGCTCGAAGGCCGCCTCGTACACCTGCGGGTCTTCCTTTTGCGACGCCACGGGGATCGCCTTGGCCAGCTTGAACAGCCATCCCAGCACCGGCAGCTTGAAGATGCGGTGGTCCATCACGAAATAGATCGGCCGGGGACTCGCGGCCATCAACAGCACGGCGTCAACGAAGCTCACGTGGTTGCAGGCCAGGATGGCCGCACCCTCGAGCGGAATGTGTTCGTCGCCCCGGACCTTGAAGCGGTAGACAAAGCGCGACGCCACCCAGGCCACGAAACGCAGCAGGTATTCAGGCACCAGCATGAAGATGTAGAAGGCCACCCCCGCGTTCGCCAGGCCCACGAGCAGGAAGATCTGCGGAATGCTCAGGCCCGCGCCCAGCAGCGCCCCGGCGATCAGGCTGCTGGCAATCATGAACAGTGCATTGAGGATGTTGTTGGCCGCGATGATGCGCGCGCGGTGCGTGGGCTGCGCCCGCAGCTGGATCAGGGCATACATGGGCACGCTGTACAGGCCCGCAAACAGGCTGAGCAGGGCCAGATCGGCCATCACCCGCCAGTGCGCCGGCTCAGCCACGAACTGGCCGAGCGTGAAGATGGCCTGCGGCGCGGCCAGCCCGCGCGAGGCAAGGAACAGGTCGATCGCGAAGACACTCATGCCGATGGCACCCAGCGGCACCAGGCCGATCTCCACATGGCGGCGGCTGAGCACCTCGCACAGCAGCGAACCCGTGCCGATGCCGATCGAGAACACCACCAGCAGCAGCGATGCCACCTGCTCGTTGCCGTGCAGCACTTCCTTGGCAAAGCTGGGGAACTGGCTCAGGAACACCGCGCCGAAGAACCACATCCAGCTGATGCCCAGCAGGGAGCGGAACACCACGATGTTCTGGTGCGCCAGCCTGAGGTTGCGCCAGGTTTCGGTGAACGGGTTCCAGTTGATCTTCAGGCCCGGGTCGGTGGCGGGCGACGCGGGAATGTAGTGCGACACCACGCGCCCCACCACGGCCAGCCCGACGCACGCAAAACCCACGTGGTGCGCGCCGATTTCGGGCACGGCAATGATGAGTCCGCCCGCGACATTGCCCAGCAGGATGGCCACAAAGGTGCCCATCTCCACCATGCCGTTGCCCCCCGTCAGCTCGCGCTCGCCCAGATGATGCGGCAGGTAGGCAAACTTGACCGGACCGAACAGCGTCGAATGCACCCCCATCAGAAAGGTGCAGGCCAGCAGAATCGGCACGCTGGCGCTGAAGAAGCCAAACGCCGCCAGCGCCATGATCACGATCTCCAGCCGCTTCACAAACACGATGAGCATGCGCTTGTCGTACTTGTCAGCCAGCTGGCCGCTGGTGGCGCTGAACAGCAAAAAGGGCAGGATGAACAGCGCGCCGATCACCAGTCCCGCCATGGCCGGCGGCAGCCAGCTGATCTGCAGCTGGTAGGTCACCATCACCGTGAACGCGAACTTGAACAGGTTGTCATTGGCCGCGCCCGAGAACTGGGTCCAGAAAAACGGGGCGAAGCGGCGCTGCTTCAGCAGCGCGAACTGGTTGGGATGGCTGTCAGCCGACATGGGTCACTCCTCCGTCAGATTGTTGTAGCGCGATTGTGCCTACACCGCGGGCCCGCCAGATCGCCAGGAGCACGGGCGCCGCGCTGAGGCTGGCCACCATGTGCTTGAGGCTGTGGCCCGCAACCCAGCCCCCGCTCAGCGCCAGCACCTCGGCGTCGGCCAGTTCCAGGAGCTTGGCCACCCCATACAGCGTGATCACAGCCCCCCAGCGCACGGCCAGCGCGCACGGCAAGGGCCGCCTTGCGGCCAGCCAGAGCAACAGGCCCATGCCCCCGAACTGCAGCACCGCCCAGGGCAGCACATTACCGCTGGCCACCCAGACCCCGACGGCCAGCGCCCCGGACCCCAGCATGGCCGCCACCGTCCATCCGCCGGCCCGCGTCGAGACCCGGCCAGCGGTGGCCAGGCCCAGCAAGCCGGCAAATGGCAGCACCATGCCGAGCCGGTCCAGCGCCAGGCCGGCATCGTCGGGTTGCCAGTGGTACAGGCCCGACACCGCAGCCGTGGCCACCAGCCCGCCAAAGAACAGTGCCGAGCAGGCCTGCTCGGTCCGTTGAGCGGGGGGCCAGGCCCGCAGGGCGAGGCAGCCTCCCAGGCCCAGCAAGGCAAACGGCAGATTGCTCAGCACATCCAGTGCATGGGGCACGCCCCACAGCGTCCGCTGGTCGGCAAAGTGGTCGTAATTCGCAGGTTGCACCAGGGCTGGGCCCAGGCAGGCCAGCAGTAACAACGCCGCGCTGACAAAGAGCAGCGCCCGTTCAGGGGGCGTGGGTTTCAAGGCCATGGGTCCTCCGGTTGAAGAGGCGCAGTGTCCTGAAAGCCCCTCAAAAAAGTAGCTCCCGTAAGATAAAGTTGATTGCCGTTGGACAACAAGTCTCTCCTGGAGATACCCATGAGCACCACCGCCGACCTCGTCACCACCCTCAAGAAGGAACTCAAGGCCGCGCAGATGACCTATGCCGACCTGGCGCGGGCGCTGGGCATGGCCGAGAGCAGCGTCAAGCGCATGCTGGCCCGCGGCGACATGCCCCTGTCGCGCGTGGACGCAATCTGCCGCGTGCTCAAGCTCGACTTCGCCGAACTGGCACGCCGCGTGGCCGACGCCCAGCCCCTGCTCAGGGAGCTGACCGCCGAACAGGAAAAGGCCGTGGTGGCCGACAAGAAGCTGCTCCTGTGCGCCATCTGCGTGCTCAGCCAGTGGACGCTGGAACAGATCAGCAGCAGCTACCGGCTCAGCGAGGCCGAGTGCGTGATGTACCTGGTCCAGCTCGACCGCATCGGCATCATTGAACTGCGGCCACTCAACCGCTACCGGCTCAAGCTGGCCAAGACCTTCCGCTGGCGCCCGCACGGGGCGGTGATGAACTACTTTCGTGAAAACGCCCTGCTCGACTACTTCTCGGGCGGCTTTGATGGCACCGGCGAGGGCGTGCTGCTGGTGCATGGCTCGGTCAGCCGGGCGCTCGCGCCTTCATTTCTCGAGCGCATGCAGCGCGTGGCTCAGGACTTCGCCCAGCAGCACCAGGCCGACCAGCGGCTCGCCGAGAAAGACCGAGAGGGCTACACCCTGCTGCTGGCCATGCGCAGCTGGGAGTTCGAGGCGTTCGCGGCCCTGCGGCGCTAGGGGCCGCGCCAGGCCCGTGTCACAAACCGCGTGGCCATCTCGTCAAACGGGCAGCAACTCCTGAAAGGCTTCCGTGCTCCAAGCTGCCCGCACCCTGCTGGCCTCCGGCCTGCTCGCCAATGGCGCCGCCATGATGGCGGCCCCGTCCCCCTGGTTCCACACCGTGCCCGGTGTGGATCTGACCGGCGCCCTCAACCCCCATTTCGTGCGCGACGTCGGCGCAGCCTACCTGTGCGCGGGCCTGGGCCTGCTCTGGCGCGCCCGGGCCGGGCGGCGCGCCGCCCCGGCGGCCTGGCTGGGCGCGGGCTTCCTGCTGCTGCACGCCGGCGTTCACTTGGCCGAGACCCTGGCCGGCGTGTGCGGCTGGGGTCAGTTCCTCGCGGATGCGCCGGGTGTCGTGCTGCCCGCGCTGGCGGCCGCCGGACTGGCGGCCACGTGGCCCCGGGAGGGAGCCGCCCATGCTTGACGTGCTGATCGACAAAGCGCTGACGGCCTTCGAGCGCCGCTGGTCGTACGCCATGGACTATGCCCGGCAGATCTGGCGCACGCGGCGCATGGACTTCGTGCGCTTCAACCTGGCGACGGGCCTGGGCGGCGCGCGCGGGGACCTGCCACTGGCGCCCTGGCATCTCGCCCGGCTGGCCGCCGTGCTGCACGAGGACTGCGGCCCCTGCGCCCAGCTGGTCGCCGACATGGCGCTGGCCCAGGGCGTGCCGCCGGTCGTGCTGCAGGCCGCCCTGACGCACGACCTGGGCAGCCTGGCCAGCCTCGATGCCGACGCCGCCCTGGCCTGGGACTTCGTGCGTGCCTGGACCGCGCGCCGGCCCCATGTCGAGGGCCTGCGCGAGCAATGCCAGCGGCGCTTCGGTGCACGCGGCTTCCAGACCCTCGTGCTGGCCGCCATGGGGGTGCGCCTGTATCCTCAGGTCAAGCTGGCGCTGGGCTACGCGCAAACCTGCCAGCGCGTGGTCGTCGGCCACCAGGTCATTGCTCCGAATCCTCATGACGAACACCGCTGAATCCCTCTTCGAAGCCCAGCGCCCCTCGCTGCGGGCACTGGCCTACCGCATGCTGGGCTCGCGCGCCGAAGCCGAGGACCTGGTGCAGGAAGCCTGGCTGCGCTGGCATGCAGCCCCGCAGGAGGCGATCGCCAACCCGCCGGCCTGGCTGTCGAAGGTGATGACCCACCTGTGCCTGGACCACATGAAATCAGCGCGCAACCGGCGTGAAGCCTACGTCGGGGTCTGGTTGCCGGAACCGCTGGTGGACAGCGCCATGGACTTCGACCCCGGCCCACAGGCGCGGGCCGAGTACGCGCAGGAGGTGTCGATCGCCTTCATGCTCGCGCTGGAGCGGCTGACGCCGCTGGAGCGCGCCGCCTTCTTGCTGCACGACGTGTTCGATCTCGACTTCCCCGATGTGGCGGCCCGCCTGGGCCGCAACGAGGCCGCCTGCCGCCAGCTCGCCCGGCGCGCCCGCGAGCATGTCCAGGCCCACCACAGCCGTGCGGAAGTGGCCCACCAGGCGCGCAGCGACCTGATGGCGGCCTTCGCCCAGGCGCTGCACACGGGCGACGCCGACGCACTGGCCACGCTGCTTGCAGAGGACGCCAGTTTCCTGTCGGATGGCGGCGGGAAGGCCACCGCGGTGTCACGCCCGCTGCATGGCGCGCTGCCCGTGGCCAAGGCGCTGGCCGGCTTCGCAAAGGCCTGGTTCGGGACCGACGGACAGGTGCGCATGACCACCGTCAACGGCCTGCCCGGGGCCGTGCTGTCGCTGGCCTCGGGCCAGGTGGTTCAGACCATGGCCTTTCGCATCGCGCCGGATGCCCGGGGCCAGGCCCGGATCCAGACAATCTACGTCACGCGCAACCCGGACAAGCTGGGCTTCGTCAGCGCCTAGCGGCCTGTATCACCGGCGCTACCGTGCCTTGAAAAACGCTGTTGGCCGGCGCCGGGGGTGGGGGCGCCCCTACAATCGCGGCAGGCAGGAGAGTGAACGGCCCGCACCGTTCCACCGAAGGCGCAAACTCCCATGCACGCTCAGGTTTCGTACTGCCCTCACTGACAAGCCGTCTGGAGAGCAGCCTGGCCACGCCAGGCTCACCGAAGGAGCAAACCCGCCGGGGACCGGCGGGTGAATCTCTCAGGTACCAAGGACAGGGGGAGCGGCAACCGGGCTCCGGACCCTTTTGATGCTATCTTTTTGATAGCTGAAAGTGGCCGCCCGGCAAGGACTACCGCTTCAAAAGGCTTGAAACAATGAAAGTCATCGTTCTGGGCGCCGGCCTGCTCGGCGCCACCTCCGCGTACTACCTGCAGCAACTGGGCCATGAGGTCACCGTGGTCGACCGGCAGGCCACGCCGGCCGCCGAAACCAGCTTTGCCAACGGCGGACAGATCTCGGTCAGCCATGCCGAGCCCTGGGCCAACCCTGGCGCACCGCTCAAGGTGCTGCAATGGCTGGGCAAGGAAGACGCTCCGCTGCTGTTCCGCGTGCGCGCCGACCTGCGCCAGTGGCTCTGGGGGCTGCAGTTCCTGCGGGAGTGCACGCCCGCGCGCACGCGCCACAACATCCGCCAGATCGTGCGGCTGGGCACCTACAGCCGTGACATGCTGCAGCAGCTGCGCCGCGACACCGGCCTGGCCTACGACCAGCGCACCCAGGGCATCCTGCATTTCTACACCTCGGCCAAGGAGTTCGACGCCGCACTCAAGCCGGCCGAGCAGATGCGCGAGCTGGGCTGCGAGCGCCGCGTGATCTCGGCCGACGAAGCCGTGCGGATCGAGCCGGCGCTGCGCGCCATGCGGCCCCGGCTGGCCGGTGCCACCTACACCGCCGAGGACGAGTCCGGTGATGCCAACCGCTTTGCGCGCGAGCTGGTCAGGCTGTGCGAGGCCAGCGGGGTGCGGTTCCTGATGAGCCACACCGTCACCGCGTTGCGCGAGGCCGGCGGGCAGATCGAGCACGTCGAAGCCACCGACAGCGAAGGCCGCTTCCAGCGCCTGCGCGCCGATGCCTACGTGCTCGCCATGGGCGCCGTGAGCCCGCTGCTGGCGGCGCCGCTGGGTCTGCGGCTGCCGATCTACCCGGCCAAGGGCTATTCGGTCACCATGCCCGTAAAGGACCCGGCCCTGGCCCATGAAGTGAGCCTGACCGACGACGAGTACAAGCTCGTGTTCTCGCGGCTGGGCGACCGCCTGCGCATCGCCGGCACGGCCGAGCTCAACGGCTACGACCGTGACCTGAACCGCGTGCGCTGCGAAGCCATCGTGCGGCGCGTGGAAGACGTCTTTCCGGGCGCCGGCGACACCACGCAGGCGCAGTTCTGGACCGGCCTGCGACCGGCCACGCCCAGCAACGTGCCCCTGATCGGAAAAACCCGGCTGCCCAACCTGTTCCTCAACACCGGACACGGCACGCTCGGCTGGACACATGCCTGCGGCTCGGGCAAGTCGATCGCGCGCATCGTGAGCGGCCTGGCGCCGGAGGTGGACTTCGCGTTCGCCAGCGGGGCCTGAGGCCCGCGCGCTAGAGCAGGCTGACCGGCGCCGACTCGAGCACGCTGGGGTACTGCGGCTCGTCGCCGTGCTGGCGCGTGTCGTAGCCGCTGAAATGGCCCTGCAGGGTCTGGCTCTCGGTGAGCCGGCCCAGGCGGGCATGCGGGTCGGGCCGCTGCAGCACGTTGCGGAACTCGGTGCGCAACTGGTTGCCGGTGCGGATCCAGTAGTCGGCGCGCTGTATCTGGCGCGCCCGCTTCTCGGGCGACAGCGCCGTGGCCGCGAGCCGGTCGTCCGAATGCGGAGGCAGCACCACCCAGCCGGTCGGGCCGCGCTGCGCGTCGAAGTGCTCCCACAGCACGGTGTAGCTCTCGGCGATGCGCCGGGCGATCTCCTTGTGGCGCTTGCTCAGCAGATAGTCCCAGCCCTGCACCGGGTGCCAGGCCGGGTCCAGCCCGATCAGGTGCAACTCCCAGAAGCTGGCCAGCTCCTGCATCACGCGCAGCATCAGCACCGGGGCTTTCCAGCCCTGCAGCGCCTGGGTGATCTCGACCGGGCTCAGGCGCAGCACCGGGTGCCGCTGGCCGCGCACGCCGCCAATGGCCAGACAGGCCTTGCCCTGCACCCGGAACACGCTGAAGGCCACGGCCGCCACGTCCACCGGCTGCATCACCTTGATGCTGTCGTCGCGCTGCAGCGTGAGGCTGAGCAGCAGTTCGCCCTCGGGGCTGTGTGCGGGCGCGCGCTGCAGTTCCAGGCGCATGTGCGCATAGCCCCGGGGCGCGGCCAGGTTGGCCAGGACGACGGTCTGGCCCGACGCCAGCTGGCGCAGGGGCGCCGGCTGCAGGGCCGACTCCAGCCAGTCCACATGATCGGTGAGCTGCACCGTGCGGTCCCGGGCCGACTGCCCGCGGTGCACATAGGGCCGCAGGGCCCGCAGGAAGAGCGCCGGCAGGTCCGAGGCCAGGCCGCGCGAATGCTGCTCGAAGGCCACCGCCATCCAGCGCTTGAGCGCCTCGTGGTGGCGCAGCGACGCCCACACCGCGCGCGCGGCCAGCCGCGTCCGGGAGGTGCCGCCACCCGGAGGGCTGCGCAGGGCCCAGCCCACGCTGCGCCAGACACCCGGCGCCTGCTTGTACGCAACCCCATCCATGCGGCGACCCCTCAGGCGACAAACACGGTCAGCACACCCGTGTAGCCATAAACATGGTGGCGCGCGATCTCGCCACCGGCAAAGAAGCCCACCAGCGGCATATCGCCAAGCGCACGCCGCACGATCTGGAGTTCGGCGCTGGGCCCGCCAAAGTGCGGGCCCCCCCGGCCGGCGCAGCTCACATACACCGCGCCCGCGATGCGGCGCGCCGGGTGGGGCAGGGCCTGCGGCTCGGGCGCGGCCAGCGCCGCGGCCACGGGCAGGGTCACTTCCTCGGGCTCGAGTTCCTCGCGGATCTCGGCGCAGATGCGCGTGAGATCGGCCCGCGCGGCCTGCACATTGCGCTGGCAAAACGCCATGCGCATGCCCGGCTCCACCACCTCGGCCACTGCCACGCCGCGGCGCGCCGGGTCCAGCCCGATGATGTGGCGCACCCGTGTGTCGGCGCCGAAGTTGCCCGTGCGCGACACCATGTCGCCAGCGCCCAGGTCGCCGGCATGCGTCAGCCCCACCAGCGTGGCACGCACGGCGGCGAGCGCCGCCTCGGGCTCGTCGAGCGAAATGTGCAGGTCGGCCAGCAAGGCGTCCAGCGCTGGCTGGCCATCGAGTTCATAGATGACGTTGCGCTCGGCGGCGGTGATCTCGCGCGCGGCGGCCACCGGCAGGCAGCCCTGGGTCACGCGCGACACCAAGGGCACGCCCTCGCCAAAGGCCACGCCGCTCAGGCCGCCGTGGAATACGCCGCTGGCCGCCCCCTGGCCCTTGATGTTGCCGTTGCCGCCCACGGCGAACTGCACGGCCTCGCCGCGGCTGGAGGCCAGCCCGCCGAACAGGTAGCCGGTGGAGGTCCGGGCCGCCAGCTCGGCGATGAGGTCGGCCACCTCGGGGGTGTTGCCGTCGGCGTGGATCAGCGCCGTGTGGGGCTCGAAGCCCATGCCGGGTCCCGAGCCCAGCGGCGCCACACCGGAAAACACGCGGTACTGGTCCGCCGGCACCGCGCACAGCATCACCGTGAGTGCGGGCTCGTCAAAGTACTCGACATTGCTGGCTGCGATGCCCACGCCCACCGTGCCGGCCCAATCCGTGACCTCGGGCAGCTCGGCGCTCAGGTGCTCCAGGATGTCCTGGGCCATCGGGGCATAGTGGTCGGTGATGTAGACCAGCCCCAGCGTCGGGGCCGCCGCGTAGTCGCGCAACGCCATCTGCGCCTTGAGCTGGGCCAGCACCAGGCCGGCCGCCATCGGCCATTGCGGATGGGTCGCGTGACCACAGGGGAACAGCTTCATGCGGCGCGTCCTTCAGCGGCTGCTGCGCGTGGTCTTTTTGGCGGCTTTTTTGGCTGGAGCCCTTGTGGCGCCGGCACCTGCCGCTACCGTTTTTGTAGCTGCCTTGGCCACGCCGGTGGCCGTCTTGAAGGCCTCCCGGGCCAGGCCGGTGGCCATGTTGCGGGTGGTGTCCATGGCGGTCTGGCGGGCGGCGTCCTTCATGGCGTTGGTGGCAATCTGCTGGAACTGCTCGGTCAGCGACCCCCACCATTGCAGCGGGTCCACCACGCCGGTCGCGGCGGTCGTGCCCGCCCGCTTGCTGCGGGTCTTGCGCGCGGCCCGCGTGCGCGCGGCGGCCTGCGCCGCGCCCGACACGGCTCCCGCGGCGCTGCCCGCGGTTTCAGCCGCCTTCTGCACGCCGGTGAGGACGCTGTCGGCCGCCTTGAGCTTGAGCGCGTTGGCCACGTCGCCCATGTTGAAGTTCATGCCCTTGAGCGTGGCCAGGGTCATTTTCTGGACCTCCAGCGCCTGCACCGTGGCGCCCAGCGCCTTGGAGTTCTGGTCGAGCCAGAAGTGGACGGCCTTGAGCTCCTCGATGCGCTTGTCCAGCTCTTCCACGTTGAGCGTGGGCGCCACCCAGTTGGCCAGGTTGGGCATCTGGGGGATGTTCTGCGAGGCCCCCTTGGCGAGGTTTTGCAGGAAGTCGAAGCCGGGGACGAATTTGCCGAAGCCGAAATTGGTGTTGTCGCTCATGGACACTCCCAAGGTGAATGCTGCAGTGGGACAGCTTACCCCATCGCCACCCGCGCAGCCAACGGGTTTACGCCCGTTGGCCGGCCCCGGCCGCCCGGACTCAGTGCTTGTGCATGTCCTTCATGCCGGCGGCGCCCGACCCGCCGGGCGCCGAGGCCAGCACCGGCACGCTGAGCACGAGCCGGTGTTCCACGCCCTTGCCGTTCTTGAACACCAGGGTCATCGGCACGCTGGTGCCCTTGGCCAGGGGCGCCTTCAGGTCCATCAGCATCACGTGGTAGCCGCCGGGCTTGAGGGCCACCGGCTTGCCCGGGGCCAGGTCCAGGCCGGGCACGGCGCGCATCTTCATGACGTCGCCTTCCATCTTCATTTCGTGGACTTCGGCCAGGCCGGCCACCGGGGTGGTGATGCCCACCAGCCGGGTGCCCTCCCGGGCCGTCAGGGTCATGAAGGCGCCGGTGGCGCGCTGGCCCTGCACGCTGGCGCGGGCCCAGACCCCCTCCGCCTTGATGGCGGGGGCGGCGGGCTGGGCCAGCGCAGGGGTGGCCAGCACGGCGGCGCACACGGAGGTGCCGATGAGGCGGCGCAAAAGCTTGAATGCGTTCATGGTGAAAGTCCTTTCAGGGTTGCATGATCAGTGTTGATGGGCGGCGGCGCCAGCGCCAGGCAGGATGTCCAGCTGCGCCGCGGGGGTCTTGAGGTCGGACAGCGCCTGGCCTGGCCGCGGCACCTCGGTCCAGTCGTTGCGGCCTTCGGCGCAGACCTGGCGCACCGGCCAGTACACCGGCCCGGCCTGCGCCGGCGTCTGCGCCACCAGCACGAACTCGTCGTAGTGGGCGCTGTCCAGCATGTCGTCCGGCGTCCTGGCGGTCCAGGTGATGCGCTGGACGTCCTCGGTCACGGTGCGGCCATGGCTGGTGTAGGGCTGGGCCAGTGGCCCGCGCTCGATGGCCAGCGTCCAGCCCGGCTTGGGCATGGGCCGCGCGCCGCGCATGCCCGGCGGGATCTCCACCACGATCTGCCGCGTGGGCGAGGCGCCGCAGCCATGGCCGACCTTGAAGGTCGCCTTGTAGCTGCTGGCCGCGGGCGCGACCTGGTATTCCAGCACCACATGGGCATTTGCCAGGCCAAAAAGGCCTGCAGCCCAGAACCACAGGGCATGTTTAGCTACGGTTTTGATAGCAGATGAAGTCATTGTCGTCTTTCCTTGAATCAAAGGTCCACCTTCAGCTCGGCCAGGTAAGTGCGCTGCGGGTAGGGATGGAAGTTCCAGAATTTGTAGTTGTTCAGGTTGTCGATGCCCACGGCCGCGCTGAGCTGCCGGCTGATCTGGTAGCGCACACGCACGTCGGTGGTGAAGTACTTGCTCGCGCCCTGGTAGGCAAAGCCGTTGGGATCGCTGTTGTCCAGCGTGCTGTATTGCCGGCCGCTGTAGCGCGCGGCCAGCGTGTACGACCAGCGGTCGTCCGGCCGCCAGGTGGCCACGGCCGTGGCGCGCCACCGCGGGATGCGCGGCTGCCACTGGCCCACGCTGGCGGGGAACTTGTCGTTCCGGGTGATCTTCGAGTCGGTCCAGGTCAGGCTGCTGCCCAGCTCCAGTCCGCGCAGGCCCACGTCGGCGGCCTGGTAGGCCAGCTCCAGCCCGCGGGTGCGGATGCGGTCCACGTTCTGCACGTTGGTCACATTGGGCGTGACCGTGACGTTGGTCTGCGAGTACAGCGCGTCACGCGTGTTCTCGAAGAACGCGGTGAGGCGCAGCAGGCCACGGCCCAGGTCGCGCTCGGCCGTGAGTTCGGTGGTCCACGATTTTTCGGGGCGCAGGCCGGGGTCGTTGTTGATGAGCGTGCCGCTGCCACTGATGCCGCCCTGGTACAGCTCGCTGACCGTGGGCATGCGCACCGCGCGGCCGGTCGAGGCCTTGAGCAGCCACTGGTCGGTCACCTGGAAAGCGATGGCCGCCTTGGGCGAGACAAAACTCTCGTCGCGATTCACATGGTTGACCGTGGTGGTGGCGTTCGCCGTCTGGCCATTGCGCGCGCGCCAGTTCTCGAGCCGCGCACCCAGAACGGCCTTCCAGCGCGGCGCGAACGTCCAGCTGTCCTGCGCCCACAGGCCGAGCAGCTGCGCGTCGCCGCTGAACGCCTGGGTGCGCGCGCCGGCGCTGCCGTTGATCCAGTCGCTGGTGGCGTTCTCGGTGCTGCGCAGCTGGTAGCTGTCACGCTGCACGCCGAAGTCGATGATGTGCGGGCCCTTCTCCCCGCGCGGGCGCCAGGTGCCCTTGAAGGCCAGGGTGTTCCAGCCCGTGCCCTGCATGTCGACGATGCGGCCGGCGCCGCCGCCGAGCGCGCCGGGCAGCGCCGTGGTCGCGGCGCGGAGCATGTCCTGCCGGTAGTCGTACAGGCTGGCGGCCAGCTCCCAGTCCCACTCGCCGCGCGTGTGGCTCTTGACCGAGAAGCCGTGCATCACATGCGTGAGGTCCTCGTTGGACAGGTTGAAGCTGGTCGCGCCCAGGGTGTAGCTGCGCCCGTCGATGTTGACCGTGCCGCTGTACACCGGGTTGCCCGCTGCGTCGCGCAGGTACGTGGCGGGCCGCCCTTCGGAGGTGTTGTGCCACCAGCCCAGGGTGTAGCTGGCGCGCAGCGTGGGCGTGAGGTCGTAGGCCACCCGGGCCTTGATGTGGTCCTGCGTGGTGCGGTACTGCGTGGCGGTGCCCAGCAGGTACCACGGCTGGTTGCTGCGGTTGGACGACAGCACCGCGCCCGTGACCGGTGTGCCGGCCGTGCCGGGCACGCCCGCCGACACCAGTGCCGTGGGAAAGGTCAGCGGCTGGCCTTCGCTGTCATTGCGGTTGAAGTTGAGGAACCACGACCAGTCGCCATTTCTGTTGCCCACCGAGGCACTGGCCTGCCGGCCGGTGTAGCTCTCATGCGTGCCGTACAGGTCGAAGGGCTGGTGGGCCACGCCCACCTTGCCATGCGCCTCGAACTGCGTGGGCATGCGCGTCACGTAGTCCACCACCGCGCCCACCGAGTTACCGGCATAGGCGGCGGAGAACGGGCCGTACAGCACGTCCACACGCTCGATTTCCTCGGGCGTGACCAGCATCCAGCGCGGCGCGTTGGTCGGACCGTTGCCCAGGTAGTTGCTCAGCAGGATGCCGTCGGCGAACACCATGGAGCGCGCCGGATTGCCGGTGCCCGAGGCGCGGGTGGACAGCACGGCATGGTTGTAGTCGCCGATGTAGCGCTTGCGCACCAGCAGGCTCGGCAGGTACTTGAGCGCGTCCTCGCTGTCGGTGGCGTTGATCGAATGCTCGATCTGCTCGCGCGTCACCCCCTCGAGGGTGGTGGGAATCTGCGTGGGCAGCGAGGTGGGCTGGCCGCCCGTGATGGTGACCACGCCGAGCTGGCGCGCCGGGACCTCTGCCGGCTGCGCGAAGGCTTGCAAGGGTGCCGCAAAGGCAAGGGGAAAGGCCAGGGCAATGCCCATGGCCACGCGGGTTGGTCGCATGAAAAACTCCTGATTTAAGACCAAAATGGCCGATAGCCCGCGTCCAGCGGGCATCAAGCGCTATGAAAACGCTAGCAAGTCAGGAGTGGGAAGGTGGCCCGCGCGCGGGTAGCGGCGCGGCCGTGAGCCACGCAATGTGCGCGGCGGGCACCGGCCGCAGCACATGGCCCAGGGGCTGGACCGGTTCAAAGACCACGCGCGGAAAGGTCGACAGGGCGCCCACGCTGGCGCACAGCGGGCAGTCGAGCGTGTGCGAGGAGACTTCCTTGACGCCATCGGCGGTCTTGACCAGCACCTTCATGGCGCCGGTGCCGGTGCAGATGAGCTCCATCTCCTGCGGATGCACCATGGGCGACGCAATGGCCACGCCGATGGACAGCGCGAACCACACCAGCACGAGGCGGGCAAGGTGACGGGCGGTTCGCAGGCGATGCATGGGTGGGGATTATCGCCGGGCTTGGGGCTGTGCCTGCATTTCAAGCCTGCGCTGCTGCGGGATCAGGCGGGCAGGGCACTCTGCGCGCTTCAGGGGTAGCGGGTTGGCGGTGATGGGTATCCGCCGCAGCGAGGTAAAGGAGGAGGGCCGTGCGCAGCACGGACCGGGGGACACGAGCGAAGGCGGGTACCCGTCGCCGACAACCCGCGGGGCCCAAGCCACAAGCGCCAAAACCTAGAACCTGGGCGCTCGCCGCTCGCGCAAAGACGCCACGCCTTCATGCACATCGGGTCCGCCAAAGCCCATGAACTCGAGCGCCAGCGAGGTGTCGAACGAAGGCCCTGCCTGGCGCAGCCAGTTGTTCAGCGAGTACTTGGTCCAGCGGATGGCCGTCTGGCTGCCGCTGGCCAGCCGGTCGGCCACCTCATAGGCCTTGGGCAACAGCTGGTCGTCGTCCACCGCGAGCGACACCAGCCCGATGCGCTCGGCCTCCTCGCCGCTGACCGGCTCGCACAGCATCAGGTAGTACTTGGCCTTGGCCATGCCGCACAGCAGGGGCCACACGATGGCGGCGTGGTCGCCCGCCGCGACCCCCAGGCGCGTGTGCCCGTCCACGATCTTCGCGCTCCGGGCGGCAATCGAGATGTCGGCCAACAGGCCGGCCACCAGGCCCGCGCCCACGGCCGGGCCGTGCATGGCGCTCACGATCGGCTTGTCGCAGTTGATCACGTTGTAGACCAGATCGCGCGCCTCCTTCCAGACCCGGGTGCGCACCGCGAAGTCGCTGGCCATGTCCTGCACCAGGGCCAGGTCACCGCCGCCGGAGAACCCCAGGCCCTCGCCGCGCAGCACGGCACAGCGCACCGAGTCGTCGGCGCTCACGTCACGCCAGATTTCGCACAGCTCCCAGTGGCCGTCGTGCCCGGCCGTCGGCAGCTTGCCGTTCTGCGCTTTCATCTGGATGTCGAGCACCGAGCCGTCGGGGCCGCGGCGGCTCAGGTTGAAGGTCTTGTAGCGTGAATAGTCCATGGCCTGATTGTGGCAGGCCGCGGCCTCAGCGCAGCTTGTCGAACTCGGCCTTGAGCGCCGGCGACAGCGGCAGGTTCAGGCCCTTGGGCGCGCCCGCATGCGGCTTGACGAACCACTGGGCGTACAGCGCTTCGGCCTGGCCGCTGCGCACCATCAGCGCCATGGTCTGGTCGGCCACGCGCTGCAGCCCCGCATCGCGCGGCAACGCAATGGCGATGACCTCGGTGGAAATGCTCTCGGGCAACAGCTCCAGCGCATCGGGTTGGGCCTGGCCCGCGCGCTGCTGCAGCAGCAGCACCTCGTCGCGCGCGAACGCGGCGGCCTGGCCGAGCTGCAACTGGCTCAGCGCCGCCTCGGGGCTGACCACGCGCGCCACCTTCAGGTTCAGGCCGGCCTGCTCGGCGTAGGCCTTGACGGCCGGCTCGGCCGTGGTGCGGCCCAGCACCGCCACCGTCTTGCCATTGAGCTGCGAGGCCCGGCTGAGCCGGGCCTTGGCCGGGACCATGAACTTGACGCTGGACAGGAACACCGGCTGGGAGAACGCCATTCTTGCGCGCCGCCCGGCGGTGTCCGAGGTCCCGGCACACATCAGGTCCACGCCGCCGCTGGCAACCACGCGTTCGAGCTGGTCGGCCGGCACCGGGACCAGCCGCACGCGCAGGTTCGGCTTGCCGGTCTCCAGCTTGATGCGCTCGGCCATGGCCCGGCAGAAATCCAGGCTGTAGCCCACGGGCTGGCGCTTCGCATCGAGAAACGAGAAGGGCGGCGCGTCCTCCCGGTAACCGAGGTTGATCTGGTCGCGCTGGGCAATGCGCTTGAGCTGGTCTTCGGCGCGGACCAGGGCCGGGCTCGCCACGACGACCAACGCCAGCCACAGACCCCAGCGGCCCGACGGGGAAATACAGCGGAACATGCCGGACCCTCCTGCTTGTTGTGATGCGCTGCATTCTTGGTGATGCGGCCCGCCGATGCAAGCGCATCAACCCGCTGATATCCTCGCGCCATGCGCTCGCTGTTTCACTTTGCCTTCAATGTCACAGATCTGGACGAGGCTCGCCGCTTCTATGGCGGTGTGCTGGGTTGCGCCGAGGGCCGCAGCACCGCCACCTGGGTCGACTTCGACTTCTTTGGCCACCAGATCTCGCTGCACCTGGGTGAGCCGTTCAAGACCGCCCGCACCGGCCATGTGGGTGATGTGCTGGTGCCGATGCCCCACTTCGGCCTGGTGCTGGGCCTGGCCGACTGGCAGGCCATGGCGCAGCGGCTGGAAGCCGCGGGCACGGATTTCGTGCTGAAGCCCCAGGTGCGTTACCCGGGGGAGCCCGGCGAACAGTGGACGATGTTCTTCCTGGACCCGTTCGGCAACCCGATCGAGGTCAAGGGCTTCGCCTCGTCCGAGGGGCTGTACGCCACCTGACGCGCAGCGGGCGGCGTAGGCTGCCTCCTACAAACCGGCACGCCGGCCGCGTCTTGTGCGCTGCACACAGGGGCTGGTATGGTCGGGTCAATGAATTTCGTCGACCTGCTCCGCCCCTCGTGCGCCCTGTTCCTGGACTTCGACGGCTCGCTGGTGGACCTGGCGGACCAGCCCGAGTCGGTGGTGGTGCCCGACAGCCTGGGCGCCACGCTGCAGTCGCTGTCGGCGTACCTGGGCGGCGCGCTGGCCGTGGTGTCCGGCCGGCCGATCGAGCAGATCGACCGTTTCCTTGCTCCCTTGCGGTTGCCCGTCGCCGGCGTGCACGGCGCAGAGCGCCGGCGCGCTGACGGTTCGCTCGCCTTGCTGCCCACCTTCGCGCTCGACGCGGTGGAGCAGGCCGCGCAGGCGCTCGCGGACCGGCACGCAGGCCTGCGTGTGGAATTCAAGCGCGGCTCGGTGGCCTTGCACTACCGGCAGGCCCCGGAGCTCGCCGACACCTGCCTGGCCGTCATGCAGGCGGCCATCGACCAGTCGCCCGGCCTGACCCTGCTGCACGGGAAGATGGTGCTGGAGGCCAAGCCGGGCGGTGTCGGCAAGGGCCACGCCATCGACGCCTTCATGGACGAGCCGCCCTTCGCGGGCCGCCAGCCGCTGTTCGTGGGCGACGACGTCACGGACGAGGCCGGTTTCAGCGCGGTCCAGCGCCACGGCGGCCTGGGCGTGAAGGTCGGACCGGGGCCCACGCTGGCGCGGCACCGGCTGGAGGATCCGCAGTCCCTGCGCCACGAACTCGCCCACGCCGTGGCGAACAAGCAAAAGGTGTCCGCATGAGCCATCTCAATCTCGGCATGATCGGCAACTGCGCCTACAGCGCGCTGGTGGATGACCGGGCGCGCATCGTCTGGTGCTGCCTGCCCCGCTTTGACGGCGATCCGGTCTTCAATGCGCTGCTGGACGATGCGGGCGGCAGCGAGTGGGCCTTCGAGCTGGAAGATTTCGCGCGCAGCGAGCAGCAGTACGAGCCCAATACCGCGATCCTGAAAACCCGCCTGTTCGACCGTGCGGGCCATGGCGTCGAGATCACCGACTTCGCGCCCCGCTTCCTGAACCGCGGCCGCATGTTCCGGCCCCTGACGCTGGTGCGGCGCGTGAAGGCGCTGACCGGCACACCCCGCCTGCGCGTGCGGCTCAAGCCGCGCTTCGAGTGGGGACGGCAGGCGCCCGAGCTGACCCAGGGCAGCCACCACATCCGCTACGTGGGCACGCGCCAGACCCTGCGCCTGACCACCGATGCGCCACTGAACTACCTGCTGGACAACACCCTGTTCGTGGTCGACCGGCAGATGAACTTCATCCTCGGCCCCGACGAGACGCTGAACGGCGGCATCGAGGACACGGCCCACAGCTTCCAGAAGGAAACGGCCAGCTACTGGCACACCTGGGCCCGGCGACTGGCCATTCCGCTGGAATGGCAGGACGCGGTGATCCGCGCGGCCATCACGCTCAAGCTGTCGCTGTTCGAGGACACCGGCGCCATCGTGGCGGCGATGACCACCAGCATTCCCGAGGCCCCCGGCAGCCAGCGCAACTGGGACTACCGCTATTGCTGGCTGCGCGATGCGTTCTTCGTGGTGCGGGCGCTCAACAGCCTGTCCGAGGTCGGCACCATGGAGGACTACCTGCGCTGGCTGACCAATGTGGTGGTGCGGTCGGGCGGCGGCCACATCCAGCCGCTGTACGGCGTGGGCCAGGAGGAGCAGCTGCCCGAGGCCATCTTCGACCACCTGCCGGGGTACCGGGGCATGGGGCCGGTGCGCGTGGGCAACCAGGCGCAGGAGCACTTCCAGCACGACGTCTACGGCAACATCGTCCTGGGTGCCGCGCAGTCCTTTCACGACCAGCGGCTGTTCCGCCGCGCGGGGCTGGCCGAGTTCGCCCACCTTGAAGCCGTGGGCGAGCAGGCCTTCCGGCTCTACGACCAGCCCGACGCCGGCATGTGGGAGCTGCGCACGCGGGCACGGGTGCACACCTCGTCGGCGCTGATGAGCTGGGCCGCCTGCGACCGGCTGTCCAAGGTGGCCGTCACCCTGGGCCAGCCCGATCGCATCCGCTACTGGCGCGACCGCGCCGACACCATCCGCGAGCGCATCCTGCGCGAGGCCTGGAGCGATGAGCGCCAGGCTTTTGCCGAAAGCTTTGGCGGGCGCGACCTCGACGCCAGCGTGCTGCTGATGGCCGAGGTCGGTTTCATCGACCCGCACGATCCGCGCTTCCTGGCGACCGTGGACGCGCTGGAGGCGTCGCTGTGTGACGGCCCCTACATGCGCCGCTACGAGGCACCCGACGATTTCGGCAAGCCTGAAACGGCCTTCAACATCTGCACGTTCTGGCGCATTGACGCGCTGGCGCGCATCGGGCGCAAGGCGCAGGCGCGCGACATCTTCGAGACCATGCTGGCGCGGCGCAATCCGCTGGGGCTGCTGTCCGAGGACACCCATCCCCACACCGGCGAGATGTGGGGCAATTTCCCCCAGACCTACTCCATGGTCGGGATCATCAACGCCGCGGTGCGCCTGTCAGCGCCGTGGGACACCGTCATCTGAGGAGAACCCCCGCGCATGTCCAGACTCGTCGTCGTTTCCAACCGCGTTGCCGATCCGCGCAAGACCGCCGCAGGCGGCCTGGCCGTGGCGCTGGCCGAGGTGCTCAACAACACCGGGGGCCTGTGGTTCGGCTGGAGCGGCAAGATCGTGGAAACGGCCGACGGCGTCACGCCGCCCGAAAGCCCCGTGCACAAGCAGCATGCGGGCCCGGTCACGCTGGCCACGGTGGACCTCTCGCGCGAGGACCACGATGCCTACTACCTGGGCTACGCCAACGGCGTGCTGTGGCCGGTGATGCACTACCGCCTCGACCTGGCGGATTTCGACGCCGGCTACATCTCGGGCTACCGGCGCGTAAACCAGATGTTCGCGCGCAAGCTGGCGCCGCTGCTGCAACCCGACGACATCATCTGGATCCACGACTACCACCTGATCCCGCTGGCCGCCGAGCTGCGCGCCATGGGCTGCGGCCAGCGCATCGGCTTTTTCCTGCACATCCCGCTGCCGCCGCCGCTGATCATGGCCGCCATCCCGGCGCATGACTGGCTGATGCGCGCCCTGTTCGCCTACGACCTCGTGGGTTTCCAGAGCCACGCGGACCTGCTGCACTTCGACCGCTACGTCCAAGCCGAGGCCCATGCCGAGCAGCTGGGCAACGGGCGCTACCGCGCCTTCAGCCGCACCCTGGTGGCAGGCGCCTTTCCCATCGGCATCGACGTGGAGGAGTTCATCGCCCTGGGCAAGAACCCGGAAAGCGTGGAGATGCACGACCGGATGCGCCACGACTACGCCAAGCGCAAGCTGCTCATCGGGGTGGACCGGCTCGACTACTCCAAGGGGTTGCCGCACCGCATGCGCGCCTTCCGCCAGCTGTTGCAGCAGTACCCCGAGAACCGGAATCTCACCACGCTGATCCAGATCGCCTCGCCCAGCCGGGAGACGGTGCTGGCGTATGGCGGCATCCTGCGCGAACTCGAGAGCCTGTGCGGCTCGATCAACGGCGACTTCGGCGACCTCGACTGGATGCCCGTGCGCTACATGCACCGCACCGTGGCGCGCAAGCGCTTGCCCGGGCTGTACCGGGCGGGCCACGTGGCGCTGGTCACGCCGCTGCGCGACGGCATGAACCTGGTGGCCAAGGAGTTCATCGCCGCCCAGGACCCGGCCGACCCCGGTGTGCTGGTGCTGTCACGCTTCGCCGGCGCGGCCGAGCAGCTCAAGGAAGCGATCCTGGTCAACCCGTACGACACCGAGGCCACGGCCCAGGCCATCCAGCTCGCGCTGCAGATGCCGCTCAAGGAACGCCGCAGGCGGCACGCCGCGCTGCTGGCAACCATCCGCCGCGAGGACGTGCACTGGTGGTGCCAGAACTTTCTCGCGGCCCTCTCGGAAACCGAGGCAGCCGCCAGCGGAGCGCCCTGGCTGCGGCTGTGACGTCCGCGAACGACTTCCCCACTCTCCGATTTCGAAACCTGCCTACACACGGGTGGCCTGATGCAAGGGTTGCAGTTCCTGAGCAGTCGCGTGCCGCACCGTTTCACCTCCATCTACCGGCCCGACAAAGCACCTCTGCGCAGCGCCGTACTGGTGGGCAAGGTCCACGACTTCGACGCCACGGCCATCCTGGAGATCCAGCTGTCCGACAGTTTCTGCCACTTCGTGATGCACGAAGGCAGCTTCATCGCGATGGACACCGCGCACGATGACCGGCTGGAGGGCCACGCCTACAAAGGTATGGTCAACAGCTAGGTGGGCGTACCGCTGACGGACAAGGCGGGGGCGCTTTTCGGCACGCAGTGCCATTTTGATTTCACCAGCGACGGCATAGCCGACGGGGAATTCGAATTCGTGCAACGCGCGGCGCTGGTGCTGCCGCGGTGTCTGTGATAGTCCTATTCCAGAAATGAAGCGCGCCCGACGGGCGACCGGATTCAGATTGATACGCCATATCCATTCAGGATGCTCTTGGCATCGCGGAACAAGAAGGCCGCCCCCACCATTTTTCCGGCAATCACCTCCTTGCAGTAATCACCCAGAATGTCGATGGCCTGACTGACCGCAAGCATGCGCGGCGACCACAGGTGAGTAGGCAAAGTGGAGCAGGCGCCGATATAGAAATTTCCTGCCTCCACCATCTTTTGCAGCGCCATCGCCCGTGCACTGTCGCAGAGCATGTCGAAGGCTTTGCCCTCAAGCGTCAGGGATTTGATGACATCCTGGCGCCGCTTCACCGTCAACGCGGATACGCCCATGAGTTCGAACAATGTCTTGCTGAGAGCCTGTACCGCATCGCTGCCGCTGCCCTCACCGGGCATGCCAGGCAGGTAGCATTCCGGGTGCCACTGAATTCCGAGGGTTGGTGCACCGTAGAGCGCTTCAAACGCTTCAACAGTGTCCGTGTCAGGATCCATTGCAGTGATTTCCAGCCAGTCAGATGGTGAACCGGTGCCAGGCGACAGCTGATGCGGCCCTTGTTCGACAAGCGTGGTGGTGACCCCTTCCGGGGTTGTCAGGGTAATACGGGGCGCCCTCTGTGTCGATGCCACGGCCCAATGGGTGGTGTTGACGCCGCTCAGAACCACATGTGGCTCGACCAACGTCGTCGTCTGGCCTTCGACACTGGTTAGTTTGATCGTTGGCGCCCGATTCTTGACCAGATGCTCGTGTCGCTTGGTCAGCATTAACTTGACCAGGTTTCGGCCTCCCAGAAGCTGGAGCTGGTGTTCAAGCTTCCATGTGTCGCCGGGCTTAACAGCCTTATGCGAGCCGCGAGGCTCAATGGCCAGCGTCCGGACTTTGCCGCCATAGCTTTCAAGCAGACGCCAGGAGCCCGCGCATACAGCCAGAACGGGAATGCCGCGGGCCCGTGCAATCCCCAGCAAGCGCAGCTCGTAGGCCGCCCGACTGACATGCTCGCCCTGAATGCGCAGGTATTTATCCATGCGCTGTTGGAACGCGGGCCCTTTTTCCTTGGGCTTCTGGACCGGCATGATCTGGCGATTCAGATCCCGCTCCTCTTCATTCAGCTCTGGCGCCAGGGAGGATCCTTCCTGGGTGTCGTTCGCGGTAGGCGCGCCCGGGATGTAGAGCAGATGAATGTCGTCCAGATCAGTCCAGTCCGGCCGACGCGTGGGGGTATCCGGTCCGCCCGCTCCCCGAGGCAGCGTCACAGGCCTGATGGTGAATGGGAAGAGCCTGCCGCCCTCCTTGTTGAGCATCTGGTTCATGGCAAGGATCGCCGCGCAATCGTGCTCCAGATGAGCCTTGCCACTGCCATCGGTACGAAAGGTCACCCCGACGTACACAATTTCGGTCACCTGCGACCTGCGTTCGCGGGCAAATTTGACGAGATCATTCTTGAGCCGGCTCTCCTGGTTCAACCATGGGTTGGAAGGAAGCAGGATTGCCCTAGTCGGCACGACTTTGCAATCGCAAAGCATGGTGGCGTTGATGGAATCCGTGTGCTGTCCGCACACCACGCACGATTTGCGGCAAAACGGGCACGTGAAGCGAACAGTGGCAACCCGATCACAGCCGGGCGTGAGCAGCGAACGGAACGAGCACTTCACAAGCGAGGGGGGGATGCTGGCATAAAGACCGAGTCTAGACGCCGCTCGCGATGAGCAATACCCTCCAAGTTACCAGCGCAAGGTGATTATTTCACCTGAGTGACCCAGCGAAGGGTCAGCCCTTGGGCGCGGCGATCTTCTGGTCGATCGCGCCGAAGACGCTCTGGCCGTCCCGGCCCTTGACTTCGATGCGGATGGTGTCGCCGTACTTCATGAATTCGGTGCTGGGCTTGCCGTCCTGGATGGTTTCGATCGCGCGCTTCTCGGCGATGCAGCTGTAGCCCTTGGGCCAGTCGGTCTTGCCGTTGGCGTCGGTCACGCCCTTGTTGCTCACGGTGCCACTGCCCACGATGCTGCCTGCACGCACGTTGCGGGTCTTGCAGATGTGGGCGATGAGCTGGCCGAAATGAAAGGTCATTTCCGGTCCGGCGTCGCACATGCCGACCTTGCGGCCGTTCCAGGTGCTCTGGATGGTGAGGTTCAGCCGGCCGGCGTCCCAGGCGCTTTCGCCATTGACCACCACTTCGTCGAGCGTGACGGCCACCGGGCTGAAGGCCGTGGCCGGCTTGCTCTGGAAGAAGCCGAAGCCCTTGGCCAGTTCGGTCGGGATCAGGTTGCGCAAGCTCACGTCGTTGGCGAGCATCAGCAGGCGGATGCCCTCCAGCGCCTGCTCAGGCGTGCTGCGCATGGGCACGTCGCCGGTGATCACGGCGATCTCGGCCTCGAAGTCGATGCCGAAGGCTTCGCTCGGGCAGACCACGTCGTCGCAGGGGCCGATGAAGTCATCGCTGCCCCCCTGGTACATCAACGGGTCGGTATAGAAGCTCTCGGGCACTTCGGAGTTGCGCGCGGCCCGCACCAGTTCCACATGGTTGATGTACGCCGACCCGTCAGCCCATTGGTAGGCCCGCGGCAGCGGGGCCATGCACTGGGCCGGATCGAACGGGAACGCATGGCGCGCCTTGCCCTGGTTCAGCGTGGTGTACAGGTCCTGCAACTGGGGGCTGATGAAGTTCCAGTCGTCCAGCGCCTGCTGCAGGGTCTGGGCGATGCCGGTCGCATAATGCGCCGTGCTCAGGTCGCGGGAGACCACGACGAGCTGCCCGTCGCGCGAGCCGTCTTTGTAGGTAGCGAGTTTCATGGTGTTTGTCCCCGGAGGATGAATGCGCTACAGTCCCAAGACATTACGCATTGTTAAATGAATTTACCTAAACGTAATTGTATAAGAATTCGTCCAGGCCATGAAAGAGCGAGCAGGCATCCAGTCAGTTGAGGTCGGTTTTGCCCTGCTCGGGGTGCTGGGTCAGGCCGCCGGGCCCCTGATGCTGCGCGACCTCGCGGCGGCTGCGGGCATGAGCGCCGCCAAGGCGCACCGCTATCTCGTGAGCTTCCAGCGGCTCGAACTCGTGGTGCAGGACCCCGGCACCACCCGCTACGACCTCGGCCCGGCCGCGCTCAAGCTGGGCCTGTCGGCGCTCGAGCGGCTCGATGCCGTCAAGCTGGCGCGGGAGCGCGTGGGGGCCTTGCGTGAACAGGTGGGCCACACCATCGCCCTGGCGGTCTGGGGCAACCATGGTCCCACGATCGTGCACTGGGAGGAATCGCCGCAGTCGGTGACCGTCAATCTGCGCCTGGGTGACGTGATGCCGCTGCTGTCGTCCGCCACCGGCCGCTGCTTCGCGGCGCACGTGGCGCTGGACGCGATCACCCCGATGCTGCGCGACGAGTTGGCGCGCGCCCAGAAGTCCGGCCGCACCGACGTGCCGGGCAGCCTCGCGGAAGTGAAATCCCTGCTGGACGACGTGCGCCAGCGCGGCGCGGCCCGCGTGGTGGACACCCTGCTGCCGGGCATCGTCGGCTTCTGCGTGCCGGTGTTCGACGCCGACGGGCATATGGTGCTGGGCATCGTGACGCTGGGATCGGTCGCCACCTTCGACCCGGACTGGGAGGGCGCGGTGCTGACGCCGCTGCGCGCGGCGGCGGCCCAGTTGTCCCATGACCTGGGGCACCGCGGATGACGCTGGCCCCCGGCCCCCGGCCGCCGTGGCGCCTGCTGGCGGGTTTGACGGTGGCTGTGCTCGCGGCGCACCTGCTGGCGCTGCGCCACCCGCCTGGGACCTTGACGCTGCAGGCGCCTGTCCCCCGCGCAGCAGGGCTCGCTCCTCCGCTGACCGTGCGAACCATTGCCCCTGCGACCCCGGCCCCAGCCCCGCTTGCGTCGCGCACTGAACCAGCCCCCGTGGCCAGTGTGCTGGCGATGCCCGCGCCCGCTCGGCTCCAGCGAGCAGCCAATCATGCCGCCATTGAGGCACCCAAAGAGGCTGCAGCCCTTGCCAGTCGGCCATCAGACGCTACTGAAATCATAGCAACTGCCGCGCCAGCCGAGGTCGCCGCAGCCACGCCCCCACCGCCCGCCGCTCAGGACGTCCAACCCCTGCCCGCGGCCTTCTCCCTCCCGGGATCCACGCGGCTGCGCTACGAAGTGCGCGGCGAGGTCCGCCACATACCCTACCGCGCTGACGGCTTGCTGCAATGGAGCCACGACGGATCGAACTACCAGGCCCGGCTCGAGATCAGCGCGCTGCTCGTCGGCACCCGCCAGCAGACCAGCGTGGGCCGGGTGACCCCGGACGGTCTGGCTCCCGTGCGCTTTTCGGACCGGTCGCGCAGCGAGCAGGCCGCGCACTTCGAGCGCGACAAGGGCCGCATCAGCTTCAGCAACAACGCGCCCTCCGTGGCCCTGCAGCCCGGCGCCCAGGACCGCCTCAGCCTGCTGATCCAGCTTGGCGCCATGGTGGCCGGCGATCCGGCGCGCTTCAAGCCCGGCACGAGCCTCGCGGTCCAGACGGCCAGCGTGCGCGAAGCGGATGTCTGGGTGTTCACGGTGGCCGCTGCCGAGACGCTGGCCCTGCCGGGCGGGGAGCGCCGCACCCTGAAGCTGATCCGCAACCCGCGCCACGAGTTCGACCAGAAAGTAGAACTTTGGCTCTCGCCCGACATGGACTACCTGCCCGTGCGCCTGAAGCTGACACAGGCCAACGGCGACTGGGCCGACCAGCAGTGGCTGGCCACCGACAAGCCCTGAGCGCCGCACCGTGTAATCTGCACTGAACCGGGCGTTTCTTTGGGAAAACCCGGTCCGCCTTGAAACTGGCGCAAACGTTGCTACGTAATCCAGGCAAGCAGAGAAGGAAACCCGATGCAAATGCTCTACGACTCCGAATCGTTCGTGGTAGTCCACATGCAGGCCGACGAGGCTGCCGGTGATCCGCCGCACGGCGACACGCCGCAGTTGGCCCGGCATGGCTTCGAGATCGTGGACAAGCGCTCCAACAAGGAGGTGTACCTCGACGGCTCCTGGGCCGAGCTGTTCCAGCAGCAGATCAACGCCTGGCAGCTCAACACACCCACCCAGGAAGAGGTCGAAACCACGCTGGACGGCTACGCCGGGCTGGCGCAGAACCCGCTGGTCATGCATTGACCTGCGGCGGGAGGACTAGCTCCCGCGCCGGTAGAGCCACACAAAGAGTGGCTCCACCAGCACCAGCACCGCCACCAGGCGGCACACCTGGAATGCCGTCACCACGGGCACCCCGAGCTGCAGCACCTTGGCGGTGATGGCCATCTCGGCGATGCCGCCCGGCGAAGTCCCCAGCACCAGCGTGGCCGGATGCAGCCCGGTACCCCATGACAACAGCCACGCAAAGCCGGCACACAGGCCGATCATCAGCACCGTGCCCAGCGCCACCGACACGAGCCAGCGCGGCGCCGCGTGCAGGAAATCGCGTGTGAAGCGCACACCCAGGCTCACCCCGATCAACAGCTGCGCCGCGTTGGTCAGCCCCTGGGGCAGGGCCGACAGGTGGACACTGGCCATGGTGAAACCCATGGCCACGACCAGCGCCCCCATGAACCACGGATTGGCCCGACCGAGGCGCCGCATGATCCAGGCCCCGACGCCGGTGGCCAGCGCCAGCAGCGCAAAGCCCGGCCAGTCCACCTGGCGCGGCCCGGGCGGCGCCAGGTCGATGCCATGCAGGCCGCTGAAGGTGAAAGCGAACGGAATCGTCAGCGTGACCACCAGCAGACGCAGGCTGTGGGCCGCCGCCACCAGGTCGGTGCGCGCGCCTTCGCGCTCGGCCAGCAGGGTCATCTCGGAGGCCCCGCCGATGGCCCCGGCAAAGTAGCTGGTCGCCCGCTGCTGGACCGGCGTGCCCCCGAAGCGATGCGCATGGCCGCGGTGCAGCCAATGGCCGAAGACACCGCCCAACCCGAGCGCCCAGACAATGCCCAGCACGATGGCCCACCATAGGCCTGCGACCAGCGCCGTCACCTGGGGCGTGAAATACAGGCCCAGCGCCGAGCCGATGGCCCATTGCCCGAGGTTGCGCAGCGGCGTCCAGCTGGCGGTGGGGACGCCCAGAACCGACGCGACGGCCGTCGCCAGCAGCGGACCGATCATCCAGGGAATCGGGGTGTGCAGGGCCACGCAGGCTTCGGCCGCAGCCAGCGCCAGGGCCAGGGTCAGCGCCACGCGGGCCAGGAAAGTGGGGGGCAAGGGGGTCAACGCAGCAGGCGGTATACAGGCGCTAGTATCGGCGCATGCGCTCACTGGTCACTGCCGGGCTGGCGATTTGGCTGGCCTCCTGCGCCTCGTTTTCGGCGGGGCCGGACATCGTCGGCCGCGTCGACGGCCTGATGCCCGTCGACGCGGTGCTGCTCGGGGAGCAGCACGATGCCGCGAGCCACCAGCGCATGCACCGCCAGGTGATCGAAGCGCTGACCCGCCGCGGCGCCCTGGCCGCCGTGGTGGTGGAAATGGCCGAGCAGGGCCACAGCACGGCGGGGCTGCCGCGTGACGCCGGCGAAGCCTCGGTCCGCACCGCCCTGCAATGGGACGACCGTGCCTGGCCTTGGGCGGCCTATGGCCCGGCCGTGATGGCCGCCGTGCGCGCGGGCGTTCCGGTGCTCGGGGGCAACCTGCCGCGCAGCCGGATGCGTGAAGCCATGGCCGACACCACGCTGGACCGGCAGTTGCCGGGCCCGGCGCTCAAGGCCCAGCAACAGGCCATCCGGCTCGGCCATTGCGGGGCCCTGCCGGAAAGCCAGATCGGGCCGATGACACGCGTGCAGGTCGGGCGCGACCAGGCCATGGCCCGCACGGTGGCGGGGGCGCTGCAGCCCGGGCAGACCGTGCTGCTGCTGGCCGGCGCCGGCCATGTGGCGCCTGACCTGGGCGTGCCCCGGCACCTGCCGGCCGCCCTCAGGGTGGCGCCCGTGGTGCTGCCGCCCGTGGCCACGGGCAAGGATTACTGCCGGGACTTCAGGCGTTCTTCCTGATGCTGCCGGCCAGCGTGCTGACGATCTGGTCGATGTGTGCCTTCTCCACGATGAAGGGCGGCGCCACCACCACCACGTCACCCGCCGGACGCACCAGCACGCCCTGGTGGAAGCAGTCCAGGAAGATGTCGTAGGCGCGCTTGCCCGGGGTCCCGGCGATCGGCGCCAGCTCCACCGCGGCGGCCAGCCCCAGGCTGCGGATGCCCACCACATTGGGCAGGCCCTTGAGGGTGCTGTGGAAGGCGTCGCCCAGCACCTGGCCCATCTGGCCGGCGCGCTCGAACAGGTTTTCCTGCCTGAATAGCTCAAGCGTGGCGATCGCGGCGGCACAGGCCACCGGGTGGCCCGAGTAGGTGTAGCCGTGGAAAAACTCCACCACGTGCTCGGGCGCGCCGGTGTTCATCATGGCATCGTAGAGCTTGTCGCGGCAGATCACGCCGCCCAGCGGGATCACGCCGTTGGTCACGGCCTTGGCGAAATTGAGCATGTCGGGCACCACACCGTAGTAGTCGGCGCCGAAGTTCGTGCCCAGGCGGCCAAAGCCCGTGATGACTTCGTCAAAAATCAGCAGGATGCCGTGCTTGTCGCAGATCTCGCGCAGGCGCTGCAGGTAACCCTTGGGCGGCAGGTACCAGCCGGCGCTGCCGGCCACCGGCTCGACAATGATGGCGGCCACGTTCGAGGGGTCGTGCAGCGGCAGGATGCGGTTCTCGAGCTCGAGCAGCAGGTCCTCCTGCCAGACCGGCTCCTGGTTGTGGATGTAGGCGTGGTTCACCGGGTCGTGGATGAAACGCAGGTGGTCCACGCGCGGCAGCAGCGCCGTGCCGAACACCTTGCGGTTGGCGGGAATGCCGCCCACGCTCATGCCGCCGAAGCCCACGCCGTGGTAGCCCTTCTCGCGCCCGATGAAGATGTTGCGGTGGCCCTCGCCGCGCGCGCGGTGGTAGGCCAGCGCCACCTTGAGCGAGGTGTCGGCGGCCTCGGAGCCCGAGTTGCAGAACAGCACCTTGTTGAGGTCGCCCGGCGCCATGGCCGCGATCATTTCAGCGGCCTTGAAGGCCTTGTCGTTGCTGGCCTGGAACGCCGTGGCGTAGTCCAGCGTGTCGAGCTGGCGCTTGATGGCCTCGTTGATCGGCCGGCGGTTGTGGCCCGCGCCGACGCACCAGAGGCTGGAAATCCCGTCGACCACCTGGCGGCCGTCGTGCGTGGTGAAGTGCATGCCGTCGGCCGCCACGAACACCCGGGGGTCCTTGCGGAAGTGGCGGTTGGGGGTGAAGGGCAACCAGTGGTTGTCCATGTTGAAATCGTTGTAGGCCATGGCGGTCTCCTGCATGTCGTGCCGGGCACCGATTTTGGCACCGAACCCCCCGTGCGCGCTGGCCATGGCGGCGTCCTGCGACAATTCAGCCTGTATGAATCACGCTTATATCCTGACGCTTTCGTGTCCCGACCGGCCGGGCATCGTGCACGCGGTATCCGGCTTCCTGCTGGAGCGCGGCGGCAACATCGAGGAAGCCGCGCAGTACAACGACCACGACACGGGCCTGTTCTTCATGCGCGTGCAGTTCGCCTGCGACCAGCTCACCTTTGAAGACCTGAAGCTGCAGCTGCGCCTGTTTGCCGAGGCCTTCAGGATGGACTGGAAGCTGCACGCCACCACCCAGCCCATGAAGACCGTCATCATGGTGAGCAAGGAAGGGCATTGCCTGAACGACCTGCTGTTCCGCTGGAAGTCGGGCCTGCTGCCGGTGCAGATCGCGGCCATCGTCAGCAACCACCGCGAGTTCTACCAGCTCGCGGCCAGCTACAACGTGCCGTTTCACCACATCCCGGTCACCGCGGCCACCAAGCCCCAGGCCGAGGCCAGGCAGTTCGAGATCATCGAGGCCGAAGGCGCCGAGCTGGTGGTGCTGGCGCGCTACATGCAGGTGCTCAGCGACGACCTGTGCCGCAAGCTGGCCGGCCGCGCGATCAACATTCACCACAGCTTCCTGCCCAGCTTCAAGGGCGCCAAGCCGTACTACCAGGCGCACGACCGCGGCGTGAAGCTGATCGGCGCCACCGCCCACTACGTGACGGCCGACCTCGACGAAGGCCCCATCATCGAGCAGGACGTGGCCCGCGCCGACCACAGCAAGACCGTGGAAGACCTGACCGCCATGGGCCGCGACACCGAGAGCCAGGTGCTGGCCCGCGCGGTGAAGTGGCACAGCGAGCATCGCGTGCTGCTGAACGGGCACAAGACCGTGATCTTCAAATGACATGACCGCGCGCATTCCGCCGATCCAGTGCCTGCTGACGTTCGAGGCCCTGGCGCGCCTGCGCAGCGTGACGCAGACGGCGGACGAGCTCAACGTCACGCCCAGCGCGGTCAGCCACCGCGTCCGGCAGCTGGAGCAGATCATCGGCACCAAGCTGTTCGGCCGGGCCGACTTTTCCCTCACCACCGAAGGCAGCGAGTACCTCGCCCATGTGCGCGAGGGCCTGCAGGTGCTGGGCCGCTTCCCCGGGCGCGACGGCGGGCCGGGCAAGCGCAAGCTGCGCGTGGCGGTCACGCCCACGTTCTCCCGCTCCATCCTGATGCCGCGGCTGCGTGGCTTCATCGAGGCCTACCCCGAGATCGATCTCACGCTGCAGGTGAGCATCCCGCTGCTGGACGTGGTGGCCGAGGACGCCGACCTGATGATCCGCTTCGGCACCGGCCGCTACGCCGACGTCGAGCACCTGTGCCTGATGACCGACGAGGTCACCCCTCTGGCCTCGCCGCTGTACCTGCGCGAGAACGGGCCATTCGACACGGTGGAAGAGCTGCTCGCCGCCAAGCTCATCAAGAGCCCGCTGGAGCCCTGGCGCACCTGGTTCCTCGCGCACGGGGTGGACGCGGGCGAACCCGGCGAGGGCTCCAGCTTCAACGACATCGGCCTGATGTGCGACGCCGCTGCGCAGGGCCTGGGCATCGCGCTGGTCCGCCTGAAGCTCGGCGCGCCGTGGCTGGACAACGGAACGCTCGAGCGCATCTCGCAGCGCAACGTGCCCAGCCCGCACGCCCACTACCTGTGCTGGCGCGCCGGCGCCATGGAGCGCTGGGAGTGCGCGGCCTTCGCCGACTGGCTCAAGAAAAGCATGGTCTGAACGGATCAGGCATCAAATCAGGCTGTAGCCCTTGCCAGCTGGCCACTATCAGCTATCAAATCGGTAGCAGAATCGGTTTTCAGCGCTCACTGAAAATTCCTCACGGCAGCCGACGCGGGCTTGCCCTACAGTGGGAGGCCATGAAGACAACGGCCTTCCGCCCCGCCGCGACCCCGGTGGCGACGGGGCATTCGATGAATCCGCAGCGCTGAGGTACCTCGCATGAATGCTTCCACCGACCCGCAAATGCTTGACCGCGCAGAACGTCAGGGCGCCGTGGTGCGCGCGCTGCAGGGCGTGCTGCCCGCGCACGCCCTGCTGTGGCACAGCGAGGACACGGTCCCCTACGAATGCGACGGCCTCACTGCCTACCGCCAGCGGCCGCTGGTGGTGGCGCTGCCCGAGACCGACGCCCAGGTGCAGGCCGTGCTCAAGGCCTGCCATGCACTGGCGGTGCCGGTGGTGGCGCGTGGCGCCGGCACCGGCCTGAGCGGCGGCGCCATGCCGCACGAGAGGGGCGTGACCCTGTCGCTGGCCAAGTTCAACCGGATTCTGCGGCTCGACGCTTTCAGCCGCACGGCCGTGGTGCAATGCGGCGTGCGCAACCTGGCCATCAGCGAGGCCGCCGCACCGCTGGGCCTGTACTACGCGCCAGACCCCTCCAGCCAGATCGCCTGCACGATTGGCGGCAATGTGGCCGAGAACTCGGGCGGCGTGCACTGCCTCAAGTACGGCATGACGCTGCACAACGTGCTCAAGGTCAAGGGCTTCACCATGGAAGGCGAACCCGTCGAGTTCGGCGGCGACGCGCCCGATGCCCCCGGGCTCGACCTGCTGCCGCTGGTGATCGGCAGCGAAGGCATGCTGGCGGTCACCACGGAAGTGACGGTCAAACTGGTGCCCAAGCCGCTGCTGGCGCGCTGCATCATGGCCAGCTTCGACGACGTGCGCAAGGCGGGTGATGCCGTGGCGGCCGTCATCGCCGCCGGCATCATCCCGGCGGGCCTGGAGATGATGGACAAGCCCATGACCGCCGCCGTGGAAGACTTCGTGCACGCCGGCTACGACCTCACCGCGCAGGCCATCCTGCTGTGCGAGAGCGACGGCACGCCGGAAGAGGTCGAGGAGGAAATCGGCCGCATGAGCGCCGTGCTGCGCGACGCCGGCGCCACCGCGATCGCCGTGAGCCGCGACGAGGCCGAGCGCCTGCGGTTCTGGAGCGGCCGCAAGAACGCCTTCCCCGCCAGCGGGCGCATCAGCCCCGACTACATGTGCATGGACTCGACCATCCCGCGCAAGCGGCTCGCCGACATCCTGCTCGCGATCCAGCAGATGGAGCAAAAGTACCAGCTACGCTGCGCCAACGTGTTCCATGCGGGCGACGGCAACCTGCACCCGTTGATCCTGTTCGACGCCAACGACGCCGATCAGCTGCACCGCTGCGAGCAGTTCGGCGCCGAGATCCTGGAAACCAGCGTGGCCATGGGGGGCACGGTGACCGGCGAGCATGGCGTGGGCATCGAGAAGCTCAACAGCATGTGCGTGCAGTTCAGCGCCGATGAAAACGAGCAGATGTTCGGCGTCAAGCGCGCCTTCGATCCGAAAGGCCTGCTCAACCCGGGCAAGGTCATTCCCACGCTCAACCGCTGCGCCGAATACGGCCGCATGCTGGTGCGCGCCGGGCAGATCAGCCATCCTGACCTGCCGCGCTTCTAATTCAACAGGGCCTGGACAGCCCTAGTTGCACTGCTGCGCGTCGACGACGCCGAGGTTCTCTTTCTCGTCCTTGGCCTTTTCCTCAGCCTGCCGCGACTCCTCGGTGACCAGCAGCGAGACAAAGCGCGTGAGGTTGTTGTCGACCTCGTTGACGATGTTCTGGATCTCGGCCCGTGAGGTGTCGTTGCGCAGCACATCGACGATGCGATCCACCACGGTGCCACCACTCACCGGCGCGGGTGCCGGCGGCGGAGGCGGCGGTTCCGGCGCCGGGGGCGGCGGAGCAGGCGGAGGCGGTGCCGGGGGAGGTGGCGGCGGCGGCTCCGGCGCCGGGGGAGGCGGTGGCGGAGGGGGCGGCGGCTCGGGTGCCGGAGGCGGCGGCGCTGGCGGCGGTGGGGATGGCGGGGGAGGAGCCGGAGGCGGCGGCGCAGGCGGGGGCGGCGCCGTCACCGGGACCGGGGCGCCCGCTGCCTGCAGGGTCCCCGTGAAGCCCGCGGGGGTGGACAGGGTCGAGAAGCTCCCGGTCGGCGCGTTTGGCCCCGGCAGGATGTTGAACGTCCCGGAGCTGGGCGGTGTGGGGCCATAAGCCACGATGGCCAGTTGCCCATCCAGCGCCGTATCGCCACTGACGTTCAACTGGTCATATTCCGTGGCCGGCGTGGTCCCCCCGATTTCCATCTGCAGGGTTCCGCTGGCGGTCTGCGTGAAATTGGAACCAAACGACAGCAGGCCCGGGGAGTTGCCAGGTGCGATGGTGCCGGAGTTGACCAGGGTGCCGAATACCAGGCCCTCGCCCTGCAACAGGGACAGCAGGCCGTTGCCCTTGATCAGGCCCCCCGGCTGGTTGGTCAGGACCGTGATGGTCCGGTCAATGCTCAGCGTGCCATTGATGGCGAGAGTCCCGTAGTTGTCCGTGAGCTCGTTGGCAAACACGGTCGTGCCCGCCGCGAGCTGCAGCGTGCCGTGATTCGCCGTCAGCCCGGACAGGCTGAGCTGCCCGTCGTCCACCTGGACCATGCCCTCGTTGTGCGAGAAGAAATAGATGTCCTGGTACGTGGTGCTGCCCACGGCCTTGATCACGGACCCGTAGTTCTCGAACCCGCCCTCAACATCGATGGGGTAAGCGTCCGAGCCCACCAGCTTGATCACGCCACCGGCCAGGTTGACCACCTGGGCCGTGCCGCCTACGCTGCCGCCCGAACTGCCGCCAATGTCCACCGCGCCGGAGTTTTCCCAGCGTGCGCCGTCCAGCCACAACGTGTTCTCGATCCGCACCACACTGGACGGCCCCGCGCTGATGGAGAACAACCCGCCCGTTCCGTGGCCCGGCAGTGGCGAGGCCACAGGAGCAGGCCCGGCCACTGCGGGGCCGCTGCACTCGCTGCAGGTTTCCCCAGGGTAGCCCCCGCCCGCGTACAGCAGGCCATCGAGACGCAAATGGCCGGCCGTCGCCGACACGCTGATGTTCCCGCCGTTGCCGCCCGTGCTGTCGGCCGAAGCGGCGGAATTCTTGCCTCCGCCATCGCCGCCGTAGGCATGCACGTTCAGGTTGGACAGGCTGATGTCGCCCCCGACGCCGACCAGCGTCACGTTGCCCCCATTGCCACCGTGGCGTGTGGCGCCCGACTGCACCGTGTCGCCATAGCCGCCATAGCCGCCGCTGCTGTAGATGTTGCCGAGGTAGCTGAGATTGCCAAAGGTCAGGTTGACCGCGCCGCCGTTGCCCCCGTCGCCGCCCGCTCCTGTGCCGCTGTCACCCCCCCAGCCGCCCGTGGCGTAAATGCTGCTGCTGATGTTGAGGGTGCCGCTGGTCTGCAGGGTCACGCTGCCGGCCTGCCCGCCGGTGCCTCCCGGGCCGCTGCTGAAGTCGTAGCCGCCGCCGCCCCCCCCGGTGTCCAGCAGCGTGAGCGAAATCGCTCCGGCCCCCGCGCCCAGGCTCACCGCACCGCCCGAGCCGCCCATAGCACCACCGGCATTGCCGTTGGCGCCATAGGTCGAGATGTAATTGATGGCGATCGACCCACCTTCGGTGGATACATTCACCGCCCCGCCGTTGAAGCCGTTGTTCGTGGTTTCGTCCGAACCCTGGCCGCTGGTGTCGACGCTGTCCACGCTGATGGTGCCCGTGCCCCGCGCGCGCAGGGTCACGGAGCCGCTGTTCGTGCTGTACGAACCCGTGCAGATCAGCGCGGACCCCAGAATGCTGCCGCTGCCCACCGAAGAACCATCGTTGGCGCTCACGGACACGCTGCCACCATCCATGGCCGACAACTGGGTGCCAATGCCCAGGTCCACGTTGCCACCGGCCTTGATATCGATCCCCCCGGAGCCCGACGAGATGTAGTTGTAGGACATCAGCACGTTCTGCAACGCGCTCGCCACCACCGACAGGCCGCTGGCGCTGCCATTGCTCGTGAAGATCAGATCGCCTGCGGCCAGGAGCCGGACTTCGGACGAGGAGGAGTCCATCGGACCATCCACCGTCAGGTTCCCGCCCGAATGCACGGCCATGGCGCCGTCGCTGGCCACGCCACTGACGAAGCTGCTGGACAGCGGGTCATAAACCGAACCGACGGTCAGCGGCCCCGCGCTCTTGAAGCTGAAGCCCCCGCCATAGGCGTAGCCTGCCAGCGTGTTGACCTGGTTGCCGGTGCTGTTCATCGCGACGTTGCCGGCCTCGGTCTTGACGATGAGCTGGTCCACCGTGATGACGCTGGACGGGTCCTGCACGATGGCCCCCCCATAGGCATGCAGCACGAGACCTCCGCCGGGCGCGCCCATGCTGCCCGAGGTGGAGGTGATGTTCGCATTGATGGCAATGCCGTTGTCGGCCTCCAGCGACAGGATGTTCCCCGACGACCAGGCCACCGGATCGGCCACGGTGATCAGGCCCCCGCCGGCTCCCACACTGGCGCCAGCGGCCGTGCTGACCCGGACGTTGCCCAGACCCAGCTGGGATTGCAGGTCGCTCACGCTGAGCACGGCATCGGAGATGCCCGCGCTGAAATCGTAGGTGCCGGGCGGCGACGAGGGCGTCGCGGAGTTGGTGGTGCTGGGGCCGGTGTTCTGGATGGTGATGTTGGCGGGATCCAGAAGCAGCGTTCCGGTGTCTCCGTGGGGCGCCCGCAGGTCGGTGCGCCCGGTGTAGCTCAGGTAGTCCTTTCCTGAGACTTCGGCAAAGCCGCCATTCCCGCCCTGCGCGCCCCCGCGCGCCGAGATCGTGCCGCCCAGCCGGGTGGCCTCATCGGACCAGACAATGACCCGGCCGCCATCGCCCACCGTACCCGCATCGGCACGAATGGACACGTCTTCGCCCACGAAGGTGCGTTTGGCATTGGGAACCGACGCATTCGCGCCCCGATAGTCGCCACCGATGCGGACCTGCCCGCCGCCCTGCCCGCCCGACACGTCGACCAAGGCTGCCCCGAACAGGGCCACGCGATCCCCGAGCACATCCACGGAACCCCCGCGGGTTCCGGCCATGGCCGTGATGGCCCCGTCCACCAGCGCGTCGCCGGAGGCCTTGAGGACCACCTTGCCGCCCTGCACCGAGGCCGAACTCGCCTGGACGACGCCGCTGTGGCGAAGCTGGCTGGCAAAAATGCCCACCGAGTCTCCCTTCAGGGTTCCGAGGTTGAGGGCGCGGTCGTCCGGTGCCTTGAGCTCCAGGTGGATGCCTTCCAGTCCCCGGCCCGTCAGCTCGACTCGCTGGCCCGCGGCGAGCAGCGTGTCGCCCCCCACGGACTGAACCACCGCCGTGCCGCCGACGTCCAGCTGCGGCGCAATCAGCACCACGTCGCCGCCACGCGCCACCACCTGGCCCTGTACCGCCATCGCCCCGCCGCCCAGGCCATCACCGAACCGCAGCCGGCCGGCCAGTGCATCGGCATCGCTCATGCGCAGCGTGGAGGCCGTGAAACCCGCTGTGTCCACCACCGCCCCGGCACCCACGGTGATGCCGGCCGGATTGACCAGCACCAGCTTGCCGTTGGAGCCCAGCGTCCCGAAGATGGCAGAGGGGTTGTTGCCGAGCACCCGGTTGATCGAGGTGCTGGCGGCGTCAGGCTGCGCAAAGTAGGTGGTGCTGCCGCCCGGAATGTTGAAGCTTTGCCAGTTGATGGCGGAGTGGGAACTGCCTGCGCCATTCTGCGTGGTCACGGTCAGCACCGAGCCGTTCTGGCTCAGGGTCGCGCTGCCATGGATCGCCTGGGCCCCTGTGGGTTGGGCGCCCGCAGGCAGGCTTACGGCGAAGCAGGCGGCCAGCGCCAGCACGAGGCTCAGGGGCCGGTGCCCATCCACGGCGGGACTGGCCGCAACGCGCGGTCGCGGCAAACGACGGAGTACTGTAGATGCAGGCAGGGACATGGCGTGTTCCCTTTCTTGGTTTTGACGCTGGTCAAGAAGGCAGGGCAATGGACGGGGGGATCGCCCCCCATTTTGCCCCAGGCTCATGCAAATTCGCACCGTCCTCCGGCGCTGCTGGGGTCATTGGGTTTCTTCTCACCCTCACCTTGTGATTTCTCCACCGGTCAGGAAGAACGGCACTGCTGGCCTTCGACCACGATTTCATCCTTGCGGTCCTTGTCTTTGGCGCGTTCGCCCTCCTGCTTCTGCTCTTCCTTGATGAGCAATTTGACGAATCGCGTGATCTGGTCGTCCTGCTGCTGCACAGCGTCGAGCACGGCCTGCCGGGTGTCCTCGCTGCGCAGCAGGGCCACGATCTGGTCGACGGAACTGACCGGCGGCGGCGGAGGGGGAACGGGTGCGGGCGCCGGCGGTGCGGGCGGAACCGGCGCGGGCGCGGGCGGCGGGGGCACCGGTGCTGGCGGCGGCGGCGGGGGTTCAGGTGCCGGCGGAGTGGGCGCCGGTGGCGGCGGGGTCGGGGTCGGCGCCGGTGTGGGCGTCGGTGTGGGCGCCGGCGCCGCAGCCTTGGTGAAACTCACCGTCCCTGTCGCGCAATTGGACGGGTCCGCCACCGCACAGCTCGTGTAGTTGACGGTGTAGCTGCCCGCCGCCGTGGCCGCGGACACGTCGAGCGCCGTGCCCGACAGCAAGGTCACGCCGGCAGGCGGCGTCACCAGGCTCAAGGTCACCAGCGCAGGCGTCGCTGGCGTCGACGACACCGCCCCGTTGGCCGTGTCGATGGTGTCATTGGCCAGCAGGTTGATGGTGCCGCCGGCGTCGGTCAGGCTCCCCGAGTCCGCCGCCGCGACCACCTTCACATAGCGGTTGCTGGCGAGCAGGCCAGCCTGGGGCACGGCATCGGCCAGCGGGTTGGAGCCAAACGCCAGCAGATTGCATCCATTGCAGGAACCGGGGAGCGCCACGATGGCCCCGCTCGTGACGATCACGGCATCGCCGGTGGCCGGTGCCGTGGCGGCCGAGAGATTCAGCGTCCCGCTGTTGATGCTGACGCTGCCGCTCCCCCCCGAAATGCCGGCCGAATTGTTGCCGTTGGCCGCAATGTTGACCGTGCCACCGCCAGCCGTGGTGATGCAGACCGCGTCGGTTGCGCAACCCGGCGCCGGACCGGCAGCGGCGCCCTGCACCTTGGCCGTGTGGGCTCCGTCCGCCAGGATGTTGACGGAGCCGGCCCCGCTCACATCGAGCCGCACCGAGGCACCGGCATTGACCAGCGCGTTCACGCCCGCGGTCGCCGATGGCTGCACCGTGATGGAATTGGCGGCCGAGATCACCACACTGCCGCCGGCCGTGACATTCCCATCCACGGTCACGCTGCCCGCGTTGGCAATCTGCACCACATCGCCTGAGCTGGACGCATCGGTGACACTGATGGCGTTGGCGCCCGTGCCGACCACGTCGACGGTGCCCGGCGCGGCGACATGCCGAAGCTGCGAAACGCCCGCCTGCAGCGCCAGGTTGGCCTGGCCAATGCCCACATCCACCCACACGGGCCCGGTGGCGTCGATGCCCAGGCGGGCCGCCGAGGTCATGCCCACCGCGGCGCCCTGCCCAAACAGGTAAACCGACCCCGCGCCGGTCTCCTGGACATGGGGCCCGGCGCCGGAGCCAAAAATGCCGCCCGCCGACTTGACGGAGATGGCGGCCGTGCCGGCCGTCAGGCCGGTCACCGCGGATTCGCTGCTCAACGAGGTGATGGTGACATGCCCCGCCGTGTTGTCGAAGTCCAGGCGCCCCGCCGCGACGGGGGCCGGCCCGGCAGCGTTCAGATTGGACACGCTGGTCAGTGACGTCGCCTGGCCGTTCCTGATGACCACGTCGCCGCCGGAATTGGTGACGCTGCTGAAATTGCCGATCAGGTTGCCGGACCCCGACAGGGACAACCCGCCCTTGCTGATGCTGCTGAACGATCCCGCCGTGACGGAATTGGATTGCGTGATGGCCCCGCCGGAATTGATCAGGGTCACCGCACCCGGGCTGTCCAGCCCCATGATGCCGTCCACCGTGCCAATGTTGAGCAGCGCCCCGTTGCCATTGGTCAGGCAGAAAGATCCGCCCGGGGCCCGCCCGCTGACCTCACCAATCGAATTCCCCGCACTGGAGAGGTTGACCGTGGCGCCGTCTGCGTTGAGCTTGCCCACGGAAAGGGCCCCAGTCTGCGCGATGTTGCCGGCCGAAATCAGGCTCAGGGCGGAGGCGTTGGCCGGATTGATCGAGATCGATCCGTCGATGCCCAGGCCGCCGGTGTACGTGCCCCCGCCAACCACGATGACCGACGCCGAGACATTGCCCAGTTCCGGCTGCGTCAGGGTCAGGGCCCCGGCTTCGTCCGTGCCACCGAGCGAGATCGGACGGGACACGGTGTAGGGGACGAACATGGTCCTGCCTGACGCGGAGTTCACGGGCGTGACCACGTTGACACGGTCGCCCACGAACTTGATCTCCCCCCCCGCGCTGCTGATCGTGGCCCCCGTCAGGTTGAGGTCGAATTGCGTGGTGGGCGCGGGAGCGGGCACGCCATTGCCCGTCAGCGTGATGCCCCCGGCGCCAGTCGCCCAGATCTGCCCCCCGGCGGCCAGGGAGAGCCCGTGGATGGCCGCCGTGTTGCCGGTGGGCACCGACACGGTGCCGGTGACGGTGACGGCGCCCGAAGAGCTGGTCTGCCCGGAAATCGACACCCCCTCGATCGGCGCCGAGGTCGAGGTCGAGTTGCCGCTGCCCGCGATGGTGAGGCCGCCGGAGCCGGCATTGACCGTGCCTGCGGCCGTCACTTCGACCCCCTTGCCGAACTGCCCCGACATGTTTCCGATGATGTCCACGCTGGTGGAACCGGTCAGGTTGCCCGCGATGGACACGCCGGTCAGCCCGGTCTGCGATGGGTTGGTCGAGTTGCCGACCACGGTCACGGCACCGCCGGTGGCCATGCCGTCCAGCGCCACTCCCACCGACCCCGGGCCAGAGCTGCTGCCGGTCTGCCCCGTGATCGACAGCGCGCCTGAACCCGCTGCCAGCGTGGAGCTCCCGCCGAGCACCACGCCGCGGGTCGGCCCCGTGACGCCGGGTGAAGGGGCCACGCCACTGTTGCCGATCACCGAGACCGTGCCGCCCCCGGTGGTCACGTTCGCGCCGCCCAGGTAAACCCCCGCCGAGAACCCCGGCGCGGCCACGCCGCCGCCCGTGAGCTCTCCGGTCAGGGAGATGACCCCGGCACCGAAGGTCTGCAGGGTGGTGGGTGTGAAAGCGGGCGCGGCAGAAGACACCAGCGCCAGCGAGTAGGGGTGGGACGCGTCCGCACTGCCGTTGGCCGTGATGCCGATGCTGCCGCCCGAGGAATTGAGCGTGGACCCCACCAGCTTGACGCGCGAGGCCGAGCTGGTCAGGCCGATCACGCCGCTGGCAGACACCGTACTGCTGTCCAGGTAGATGCCGTAGTCGCCGCTGGCGCTGGTGTTGCCGTTGAGTTGCACCGAGATGCCGGACACCTGGGAGTTCTCGATCCGCACAGCGGCATCGAGGATGGAGTTGGCCACGATGGTGACCGACCCGGCGCCGGCGTTGATGGTGCCGCCATTCAGGTGGACCCCGGCCGACGGGCTGGGGGCATTGGCCTGCAGGCTGACATTGCCTCCCGCCGTGGCCAGCGTGGTGCCGGCCTGCAGGAAGATGCTGCCCCCCGTCGTGGAGTTGCTCAGGGTGTCCGCCGAATAGCCCGAACGGAAATCCAGGGCCAGCGGACCGCCGGTGGAGTCAATGGCAACGCCATCCACCTGGATGTTGCCATGCGCCGCGAGCTTGAGCGAGGCCGCGCCGGCGCCCGTCATGTGGATGGGCTCGGCCACACGGATGTTGACTTCGTTGGGCGCGGGTGCCGTGGCCGGTCCCGACGTCTTGATCGTGACGTTGCCTCCACCGTTGAGCGCCGTCTCAATCAAAGAGGGCGCGATGTAGGAAGACGAGCCCGCGTTCGATCCGCCATAGGTGCCGGGAAATGGCGGTGACACCGCGGGCGCACCCGTGCCAATGACGATTTCCAGCGGATCGAGCAGCCATTCGCCGCCCACGCCCGACGCCGCCCGCGCGTTCACCTGGGCTGCCGAGGTGACATCCAGCACCTGCTTGCCCGAAGTCTCCACGCGCCCGCCGTTGCCGCCCTGGGCCCCGCCGCGCGCGCTGATGGCCGCACCCGTGCGCGTGGTGCCATCGCTCCACACCACCACCGTGCCCCCATCGCCCTGCTGCGTGGTGCAGATCCGGGCTTTCAGGCTCAATCTCCCGCCCTGACCGTGGTCTGCGCAGCATTGGCCACGCGCGCGTCTCGGGTTCCCGCCAGCCCCGCCCACCGCACCCGCCGCCCCCGTTCGCTGCGTGTGCTGGCGTCGATCACCGCGCCGCTTCTGAGCATCACCTGGCGGCGCTGGCTCAGGTATTCGCCCGCCCAGCGCGCCCTTGCGGGCCTCGACCTGCCGCTGATCTCGGCTTCCTGCTGGCCTTGAGATGACCTTGCCGCCCAGCCACGGCGCTGGCGCTGACGTGTTGCCAGGCCTGAGGCGCCGGCAAGATGCCCACGGCGTCGCCCTGAGGGTGCCCAGGTTCAGCACCGGTCCGGTGGCTTGCGGCAGTTCCAGGCGATGCCCTCCCAGCCTGCGCCCGGTGATCTCGGCCTTCTGCCCGGCGGCCAGCACGGTGGCGCCGTTGGGCGATCTGACCAGGGCCTGGATGCCGGTTTGCCGGGCGATCGAGACGATGTCGCCGCCGCGCCAGCAGGCGGCTGCTGACGCTGAGTTCGCCGTTGGCGATGCCGTCGCCGCCAAAGACCGCCGCCCGGCCAGGGCGTCGGCGTCGCTCAGCAGGTGCTGGCGGTGAAGCCGGCGGTGTCCACGGTGGCGCTGGCGCCCACGGCGATGCCTGCGGGGTTGACCAGCACGAGCTTGCCGTTGGAGCTCAGGGTGCCGAAGATGGCGTTGTATTGCCGTCCAGCACGCGGCTGATGCTGGAGCTGTCGGCGCGGCCGCAGGAACTGGGTGGTGCTGCCCGTGATGCCAGCTGCCACCAGCGCGCTGTGGCTGGTGCCCGCGCCGCTGGCGGTGGCATCAGGGTCTGGTTGCCCTGGGTGACCACGCTGGCACTTCCGTGCACGGCTTGCAGGCCCACGGGCTGGGCCTGCACGGCGCCCATGAAGGCCCCGGCGATGGCCAGCGCGGCGCCGGCCGGCCGGAACCCGGCCACCGCCGGGCCGCTTGCGGCGTGCTGCGCCCGACCCGCCGGGCGCCCCGGCACTCGGGCACGGGCCGGAAGGGAAGCGGGTTGGGCTGGGTGACGCAAGGTGTTCTCCGCAAAAGGGGGCGGACGCCGGGCTCTGCCGCCCTGGCCCGCAGCACAGGCCTTGCGTCCGAAATGGTTACTTTCGAAGGTAGCACAGCGTTACAGGCCCTACAACCGCTCGCCCCCCCTGATTGCGGGGGCCTGGAACATGCGTCGCCGCTTGTGCGGCAAATATCACAAAACAATTCCACACTCGCGCGTGGACGTGTTTTTCAGGCGTCGCCGAGGAGCTCTTTAGCGAGGCACAGGTCGGCCCAGGCCTTGGCCTTGTCGGGCAGGTTGCGCAGCAGGTAGGCCGGGTGGTAGGTCACTACCAGGGGCACGCCGCCGTATTGGTGGGCGCGGCCACGAAGCCTGCCGATGGGCTCGGTGGTCTGCAGCAGGGACTGCACGGCAAACCGGCCCATGGCCACGATGATGCGCGGCTGCAGCAGTTCCACCTGGCGTTGCAGGAAGGGCTGGCATTGCGCCACCTCGGCCGGGTCCGGGTTGCGGTTGCCGGGAGGACGGCACTTGAGCACGTTGGCGATGAACACCTTGTCATGGCGGGTCAGGGACAGGGCCTTGAGCATGTTGTCCAGCAGCTTGCCCGCCTGGCCGACAAAGGGCTCGCCCCGCAGGTCCTCGTTTTCGCCCGGCGCTTCGCCCACGATGAGCCAGTCGGCCTGTTCATCGCCGGTTCCGAACACGGTATTGCGCCGGCTCTCGCACAGGCGGCAGGCCTGGCAACCCGCCACCGCGGTACGCAATGACGCCCAGTCCATGGCGCCCACGCCCTCGGGCCGGGCCAGCCGCACGGGCGCAGCCGCAGGCGCCATCACCGGCACGGGCACGGGACTGCTCACGGACGGCACCAGCGGTTCTGGTGCCTGGGGCCGGGCCAACGGCGCGGCGGCCGGCGCCCGCGACGGGTCCACGGGGTCCTGCGGTGCGGCCCAGGTCCGGATGCCCATCTCGGCCAGCATGGCGCGCTGGCGCTCGTCGATCGCCAGGCTCATAGGCGCAGGCTCATGACCACGGCGTCTTCACGCCGGCCCTGCGGGGCGGGGTAGTAGGCCTTGCGCTCGCCGACACGGCGATAGCCATGTTGTTGATAGATGCGCAGGGCGCGCGCATTGCTCACGCGCACCTCGAGCCAGAGCCATTGCGCGCCCTGGCCGCGCGACCAGATGGCCAGTGCATCCAGCATCACGCGGCCCCAGCCCTGCGCCTGATGGGGGGGTGCGACGGTGATGTTGAGCAGGTGGACTTCATCCACGCCCTTCATGGCCACGAAATAGCCCAGGATGGCGTCATCGGCCACCAGCAACTGGGCCTGGTAGCCCGAGCGCAGCGAATCACTGAAGTTGCCGCGCGACCAGGGCTGGGGGTAGGCCGACTGTTCGATGCGGACGACCTCATCCAGCCGCTCCTCGGTCAGCGGCTCGAACTGGGCTTCCTGGGTTTTGAAGACAGCGCTCATTCGGTGGGACGCAAGGCGGCGGCGAGGCGTTCGTCGGCGCGTTCCTGCGTGGTTTTGGCAACTTTATCGCGAATGTATCGGGGCAATGCCAGGCCCGGGGCCACGGCCTGCCCCTCGGCCAGCAGCCCGGGGGCCAGCCTCAGCAGCGCCGAGGCCGTGGGCAGCGCCTCGATCTGCCTCACCCCGGCCGGCAGGCGCGCCCCGTAGGCGGCGAACGCGTTGCCCGCGAGCACCTGGCCCGGGGTGACGCGGATGTCCTGCGGCGGCGTGAGCCGGAAATCACCGCCCTGCCGCCAGCGACCATCGCTGAATCGGTAGTCGGCCGAGTAGACCTCGTCCATGCGCGCATCCAGCAAGGCCAAGAGATCGGTGGCGCCGCCGACGTGGCGCGCCTCCTCGGCGACGGCCAGCAGGGTGTCCACGGGCAGCACAGGGACGCCCGCACCGTACGCCAGCCCCTGCGCCACCGAACAGGCGGTACGCAGGCCCGTGAATGAGCCCGGGCCGCACCCGAACACCACGGCGTCCAGTTCACGCAGCGCCAGACCCGCCTGCCCGAGCAGCGCGAGCGCCTGCGGGATCAGCGTGGCCGACGCCTGCGCCCCACCGGCCCCCGAGTGGTGCCATACCCGCTCCTGGCCGGCCTGCGAGCGGCTCACGCCGATCGAAAGGGTTTCGGTGCTGGTGTCGAAGGCGAGCAGGTTCATGTTCCGATTGTCAAGGCAAATCAGCCTGTAGTCCTTGCAGCGCGGCCATCCTGCGCTATGGTTTCAGGAGCAACCGCCGGCCTCGCCGCACGCACGCCGAACAGGATGCCGGCAGTCACCAGCCCCAGGCCGGCCAGCAGGTTCCAGTACAGCGGCTCGCCCAGGAACACAACGGCTCCCAGTGCCGAGAGTCCCGGAACCAGCGCCGTGATCATGGTGGAACGCACCGGGCCGAAGTGCCGGATCATGGTGGTGAAGGTGATGCCTGAAATCACCACCGAGCCCACGCCCTGGAACACCACCTGGAACAGCAGCTCGCCCCAGGGCGCCACGGCCAGACGGCTGGGCACCGCGCCCGTGGCCGCGAGCACCGCGTAGGCCGGCACATAAGCCACGAAGGCGAACACGGTGATGGCAATGGTGGCCTGCACGGGACCCAGCCCGTGGCGCCGGGCCAGCACACCGTACACCGACCAGCACAGAGCCGCGCTCATGAACAGCAGATCGCCCTTCCAGACATCGCCACCGCCGAAGGCATGCAGCAGGCTCGCGCCGCCCACCAGAACGTCGCCCGCCACGATCAGTGCCAGACCCGCGGCCCGCAGCGGCGTGATGCGGTCGTGCAGGATCAACGCCGCCAGCACGGTGGTCCACAGCGGCAGGCTGCCGGGCATCAGCACCGAGGCATGGGCGGCGGGAGCGTAGAAGAAGCCGGCATAGGCCAGCAGGGCATACAGCAGGCCGCCGAACAGGCCGGTCAGGGCCGTCAGCCGCCAGGGCAGCGGGGACAGCCCGAGCCAGCCCGGAAGCCGGCCGCTTCGCACCAGCCACCAGCCCCAGGGCAACAGCACGAGACCAGCGCCCAGGATCCGCGCGAAGGCCAGGTCGAAGGGCCCGAGGGTGCGCTGGGCCGAGGCTCGCGCAATGACGATGAAGGACGTCCAGATGGTGACGGTGACGACCGCAGCCGCCAGGCCCACCGCTCTTGGGGACAGGCCCGGAATGGAACGCATGGCCCGATTATCGAGGGGCCGGATAATTGCCGCATGCGACTGACTCATTGCCTGGCATCGGGACTGGCCTTCGTGGCAACCGCGTGGGCGCAGGCCAAGGGCCTGCCCCCCGGCGTCGAGGCCGCGCTGGCACGCGCGCGCATCCCGGCCGATGCCGTGACCCTGCTGGTCACCGATGCCGACGGCAAGGCGCCGGCCCGCCTGAGCCACCGCACCGACGTCCCGTTCAACCCGGCGTCCGTCATGAAGCTGGTGACCACCTACGCCGCACTCGACCAGCTCGGCCCCGCCTTTGCGTGGCGCACGCCGGTGTACGTGGACGGTCCGGTGCGCGACGGGGTGCTGCAGGGCAATCTGTACCTGCGCGGCCAGGGCGACCCCAAGCTCGTGGTCGAGCGGCTGTGGCTGCTGTTGCGCCGCGTGCAGGGCCTGGGCATACACCGGATCGCTGGCGACATCGTGCTGGACCACGGCGCCTTCGACGTGGCGCCGCAGGACCCCGGACGCTTCGACGGCGAACCGCTGCGCCCCTACAACGCCGCGCCAGACGCCCTGCTGGTCAACTACAAGTCGGTGGTCATGACCTTCGTGCCCGACCGCACGGCCGCCAGCGCCGCCGTGCAGGCGGAGCCGCCGCTGGCCGGCGTGCAATTCCCGTCCAGCGTGGCCATGGCCGTGGGTGACTGCGGTGACTGGCGCGGGACGCTCAAGGCCGACTTCGGCGACCCGCTGCGCGTGCGCTTCAACGGTTCATTTCCCGCAGCCTGCGGCGAGAAGGTCTGGCCGCTGGCCTATGTCGACCCGTCCGCCTATGCGGCCCGCGCCGTGGCCGGCCTGTGGGCCCAGCTTGGCGGCACGCTCACCGGCCAGGTGCGCGACGGCAGCGTGCCGGCCGGGCTCACGCCGGCCCTCGAAGCCCAGTCGCCCCCGCTGGCCGAGGTGGTGCGCGACATCAACAAGTACAGCAACAACGTGATGGCACAGCAGTTGTTCCTCACGCTGAGCCTGCAGCAAAAGGGGCTGGGCACATTGGCTGGCTCGCGCGAGCTGCTGGCGCAGTGGTGGCACGAGCGGCTGGGCGACGTGCCTGCGCCCGTCATGGACAACGGCTCCGGCCTCTCCCGCGACGCGCGCATCACCGCGCGCTCGCTGGGACGGCTGCTGCAGCTCGCCTGGGCCTCGCCCCTGATGCCCGAACTGGCCTCCTCCCTGCCCATCAGCGGCGTGGACGGGACGCTGCGCCGCAGCCGCAGCGCCGCGACGGCCCACCTCAAAACCGGCAGCCTGCGCGACGTCGCAGGGGTGGCCGGCTTTGTCCTCGGGGCCAGCGGCCGGCGCCACGTGCTGGTGGCGCTGGTCAACCACCCGAATGCCGCGCAGTCCCGGCCGGTGTTCGACGCGCTGGTCGACTGGGCTGCCAGCGATCTGTGACCGCCACGCCCGCCGGTTGGTAACAACCGGTAAATGCCCGGCCCGCGCACCGTCACCTTGGAGACTGCGTGCGGGCACGGCTTCGCGTTTACCCGATGACCCCCCTGCTGTGGCCCTCCTAGCATCGTGGCGAAAAGGACGCCCGTTCTTTTGCAATCCCAAGGAGACAACCATGAGACAGATTCACGTACTGACCGCCGTGGCGGCGGCCAGCCTGCTGGTCGCCTGCGGTGGCGGTGGCGGCAACGACGACCGGGGCGCGCTCAAGGAGACACCGGCCACGATCGCTTCGCTCACGGCCGCGCAGATCGATGCCGGCACTGCCGCCAGCGGGCTGCAGGCCCTGAGTGGCAAGGCCAAGTGCGACGTGAAGGTGGTGCAGCTGAACTACGCCACCGTGGGCGCGGTGGGCGAAACCACCAACGCCTCGGCCGCCCTGCTGGTGCCTGGCGGCGCCTGCAGCGGCCCGTTCCCGCTGGTGGCCTACGCCAAGGGCACCGACGTGCAGAAGCCGCGCACGCTGGCCAATCCGGCCGACGGCGAGACTGCCCTGCTGGCCGCCATGTACGCGGCCCAGGGCTATGCCGTGGTGGCCACCGACTACCTGGGCTTTGCCAAGTCCACCTACGCTTACCACCCGTACCTGCACGCCGACTCCGAGGCCACCTCGGTCATCGACTCGATCCGTGCAGCGCGCGCGGCTTCGCTGTCCCAGGGCTTCAGCCTGTCGGGCAAGGTCATGCTGACCGGCTATTCGCAGGGCGGTCATTCGTCGATGGCGGCGCACCGTGCCATCGAGCGCGACATCCCCGGCGAGATCAATGTGGTGGCAGGCGCCCACCTTGCCGGACCGTACAACCTGTCGGGATCGCTGAAGATTCCCACCGCCATCGCCGGCGTGCAGTTCTTCGTGCCCTACCTCGTGACGGCCTGGCAGAAGGTCTACGGCGGCATCTACAGCAACGTGACGCAGGCCTTCAAGCTGCCGTACTCGAACTACATCGAAACACTGCTGCCCAGCCCCACGCTGACCTACACCACGCTGGTCACCACCGGCGCCCTGCCAGGCGCCAGTGGCGAGACGCCCACCCAGGCGCGTGACGCGGTGTTCCAGCCGGACTTCATCACCGACATCCAGACCAACAACAACAGCCCGCTGTACCTGGCCGCCAAGAAGAACGACCTGCTGGGCTGGAACCCCAAGGCGCGCACGCTGCTGTGCGGCGGCGCGGGCGACCCGACGGTGCCACCGGCCGTGCACATGGCCGTCGCGCAGGCCGACTTCAACAGCCGCAACCTGACCAACGTGACCTCGGTCGACGTGGACGCGATGATCCAGGCCACCTACGGTCCGGGCGGGAAGGCACCGACCGATCCCACCTCGGCCGCCTTCGCCACGTACTACGGCAGCTACCACGGCACCTACGAACCGCCGTTCTGCCATCTCCAGGCTCGCGCCGTGTTCGACACCGTCAAATGACGGACGGCGGACGCCCCAAGTAAAAAAGCGCCCCGCGGGGCGCTTTTTTTTGTCGAGGCTCGCGGCCTCAGAACATCATGCCGATGCCGAAGCTGATGACGCTCGGGTTGAGCTTGGTGTCAATGGTCTGCCCGGTGGACAGTGTCGTCGTGGTCTTGAGGAACGTCTTCGCATACGACACATCGGCAAACCACTTGTCGTTGATACGGAAGGTCGCGCCCAGGCCCGGCGTCAGCGCGAACTTGGACTTGACGTCCAGCTGCGTGCTGCCGCCCGGGGGGTTGGCGGGGTTCAGCCCGTTGAGCGCGGCGCTACCCCGTTCGCCGTAGAAATAGGCGTAGGTGGCGCCCAGCATCACGTAGGGCCGGACCTTGGCCGCAGCCTCGCCGAAGCGGTACTGGAAGAACAGCGTCAGGGGCAGCGCACGGGTCTCGCCGATCTGCCCGGCTCCGGCAATCGCGCCCGCACCATACAGCTTGTGCTTGAACGCCGGCGCCAGCGGCAACTCCAGCGAGAAGTGATCGGTCAGGCTGTAGGTGATGGCAATGCTGGGCTGGGTGTTGCTGCCCACATCGGTTTGCGTGCCGGCCGGCGACGGCGCCGACAGGTTGCCGCTGGACACGTGCGGCGAGATGCGCGTGGCGCCGGCGCGCACCATCCAGGTTCCGGCCGACTGGGCGAAGGCGCTGGTGCCAAGCAGGCTGGCAATGGCTGCCACCATCAGGGTCTTTTTCATGGGGTTTCTCCTTGCGGGTTGCACAGCATCAAAGCCAGCCGGCGCGGGCCAGCGCACGGTTCACCGAGGCGGCAAGCAACTGGTGACCAAACGGGGTGGGGTGGAAGCTGTCCGAGAACGCGTAGGTGTTGAACCAGTTGGTTCCGCTCACGCCAGTGGGTGGCGCGGCGTTCAGGGCGTTCGAGGTGCAGGTCTGGAAGGTGTAGGTGGGCAGGCCGCTGCCGTCCACGCCCGTGGCCGGGCAGGCCGGCACCTTGGCATTGGCCAGGCCATACGAAGCGGGGTTGTTCACCTCGTCGGTGAAGTCGGCAAAGAAGTCCACCAGGGCCACGCGGCTGTCGGCGCCGATGTTGGCCTTGAGCTTGGCGTTGAAGGCACCGATCCACTGCTGGATCGCGCCCTGCAGCTGGGCCGCGGCGGTGGCGCCAGCGGTGCCGCCGCCCGAAGCGGCCGCGACGCCGGTGAGCACCGCCTGGAAGCGCGGCGTGAGCGTGATGTCCGGCATGTTGAGCACGGCCACGCGCGTCGCGCCCTTGTCCAGCGTGTTGGCCTTGATCTGGGCGTAGAAGGTGTCCGCCAGCTTCTGCATGTACGCACCAGCGGCCAGGGCGGCACCGTTGGGCTGCGTCAGCGTGGCGCCGATCGTGGCGGCGTCGAGCTGCTGCGCGAGGAAGGCCTGGTAGGCCGCCACGCCAGCAGCGCCCGAAGCCGCGCCCAGGTAGGCACCGACCAGGTCGGCGGCGTCATTGCCACCGCCGTCGATCAGCAGCAGGTCGCCGTCCACATAGTTGCCGGCCGCGGCACGGGCGGCCATCTGCGTGCCCACGGTCTGTGGATTGGTGGCGCCGCCCTGCGCCGCGGGCGTGACCACGCGGCCCCCGCCAATGGCGTAGTTGGTGCAGCCCGCCGTGGGGTTGGTCACGAAGGTGGTGCCGTTGTACAGGAAGAAATTGCACTGGGCGCTGCCGTTCACACCGATGGTGTTGGCGACGAGCTGGGGCCAGATCGGGAAGCCCTTGGGATTGCTGGAATCCTGCACCGTGAACTTGAAACCGAAGGTGCCGACGTCGGCCAGGCTGTCACCCATGACGTAGACCTTGCTGATTGAGGCCTTGGGGGCGATCTCGCCGCCGCCGCCGCACGCGGCGACCAAAAGGGCCGCACCCATGGCGGCCCAGGTTCTTCTGGACAGTTTCATTGTTTCTCCTGAGGGCTGAATGATGGATAAAAAAGAACGACCGTTCTTTTTTGTATCTGAATATTACGCCCGTGGGCGCAGCTTGCCCACAGGGGTTTCACCCGAGGCACAAAGCTTCAGAAGATCAGGAGCGCGTCAGGGAGGGCACCGCCGGCTGCGCGCGGGGCCGGCGGTCCGGGCGGCGCCGGCAGGCGCCCGAGGGCTTACCAGCGCGCGCGCACGCGGTTGTAGGCGTACTCACCAAACAGCTGGTGCGCCCGGGGGGTCGGGTAGAGGCCGTCGGCAAAGGCGTAGAGGGTGTAGTTCAGGCCCGACAGAATGGTGCCTGCGGTGCACTGGGCCGAGTTGACCTTGCCTGCGCCGGTCCCGATGCCCGGGCCCGGGTCCACCGAGGTGCACACCGCCGTGGTGGCGTCGGTCAGGTCGTAGTTGGCCGGCACGGCCGTCACCAGGTTGTAGTGGAAGGCGGTGTCCACATACAGCACATTGGCCCCCAGGTCGACGATCGAGACCAGCAGTTCCTCGTTGAAGCGGCTGCTGGCCTCCAGCAGCAGGTCACCCTGGCCAATGGAGGCGGCCCAGGGCGACTTGGCCAGGTTGTAGGCCCCAGCCACGACCACGTGCTTGCCACCGGCCTGCACCAGGCGCCGCACCTGGGCCCCCAGGTCACGGCCCGCCTGCTTGACGTTGGCGATCATGTCAGCACTGGTCTGGCTGCCGGCGGTCACGGCGGCCATCTGGGTCACGATGTCGCTGATGCCTCCGTTGAGCACCACGACGTCATCGGCGCCCAGGGTGTTGGATGCGAGGAAGACATCGATCTGCTCGAAGATGGTCAGCGTGGCCGTGTTGCCCGCCGCATCGGGCTTGGCCACGACGCGCGCATTGCCCCGCGCGTAGGACAGCCCTCCGGCCGAGGCGGTGGTCAGGGTCTGGCCATACAGCGACGCCATGTAGGCGGTCCAGACGTTGATGGTGCCGTCGTTGACGGTGTAGCGGGAGCCGTTCTGCCCCAGATCGCTGAAGCCGTCGCCAAAGGCGATGAAGCGCGAGGGTGTGAGGGCGGATTCGATGCTGCTCGACCCGCAGGAAGCCAGCAGGGCCGCCGAGGCGCACGCCAGCACCAGCACGGCGCGGCGCAACCAGTTTCTTGCCATTGAAATCTCCAAAGTACTGCGCGGTAGTTTAACGACTGAGGGTAAACCGCCGGGGCCGCCCCAAGGCCGGTGAGGGCCCTCGGGGGGAGCAGCGCCCCACGCCTGTGGGGAGCGTGGGGCCCGTCAAGCCGCCGCGGCGCGCTGCAGGCGGTCGCGCACGCCCTCCCAATCCGGTGTGTCGGGCGGAGTCTCCACCCAGATCAGCGACACGCCCGCGGCGTCGAAGTCGCGCAGCGTCGCGAACAGCTGCTGGGCCGTGGCCACGGCGTCGTCCGGCATGCGCTTGCGCAGCACCTGCCCCGATCGGGTCTGCACGATCACGCGCGAATACACCGCAATGCGGGCCGCCTCGGCGCCCAGAACGTCCAGCGCGGTCTGCAGCGCGCGCGCATCCATCAGCCGCACCCGCGCCCGCGGCGCGTAGTGGGCTTCCAGCGTGCCGGGTGCGCGCGGCGCATCGGGCGCATCGGCCGCGGCCAGCGCGAGTTCAGCCTGTGAGCGCAGGGGCTGGCCGCAGACCGCCTCGACCTGCGCGCGGGTCAGCACCCCGGGGCGCAGCAGCACCGGGGCGCCGCGCGTGCAATCGACGATGGTGGACTCAATGCCGACTTCGCACGGACCGCCATCGAGCACCGGCACCGCGTCGCCGAACTCGGACTCCACGTGGGCCGCCAGCGTCGGGCTCACGCGGCCAAAGCGGTTGGCGCTGGGGCCCGCGAGGCCATGCACGGCGGGCTCGGTATGGCGGCAGGCTTCGAGCAGGGCCAGGGCCACCGGATGCGCGGGGCAGCGCAGCCCGATCGAGGCCTGGCCACCGGCCGCCGCGTCGGCCACACCCGGGCGGCGCGGCAGGATCAGGGTCAGCGGACCGGGCCAGAACGCCCGGATCAGCGCCTGGGCGAAGTCCGGCACCTGCGCCGCGAAATGCGCCACCTCATCGGCCCCGCCCACGTGAACGATCAGCGGGTGGTCGCTCGGCCGGCCCTTGGCCGCGAAGATGCCCGCCACCGCCGCATCGTTGCCGGCATCGGCGCCAAGGCCATAGACGGTTTCAGTGGGAAAGGCGAGCAGCCCGCCCTGCGCGAGCCGGCCCGCAGCCTGCGCGATGGCGGAAGGACTGCGCCCGTCCAGCCGCATCTAGAAGGCCTCGATGCCCAGCAGCGCGGCGGCCTGCAGCGCCACGGCGCGCACGGCGGCCGCGTCGGGCCCGGTCACATTGAGGTGGCCCATCTTGCGTCCGCGCCGCGCCTCGGTCTTGCCATACAGGTGCAGGTGGGTGCCGGGCAGCGCGAGCACCCGGGCCCAGGGCGGGGTCACCGGCTCCTGGGCGCCCGCCGGGAACCACAGGTCTCCGAGCAGGTTCAGCATGACGGCCGGGCTGTGCTGACGCGGCTGGACCAGGGGCAGCCCGGTCATGGCACGCACCTGCAGCTCGAACTGCGACAGGTCGCAGGCGTCCATGCTGTAGTGGCCGCTGTTGTGCGGACGCGGCGCCATCTCGTTCACCACCAGCGAGCCATCGGCCAGCACAAAGAATTCGACGCACAGCACGCCCACGTAGGCCAGCCCGTTGGCTATGGATTCCGTAGCAGATACTGCCCGCTCCATGCGGGCTACGGGCATGTTTGCGTCGTGAACCTCGGTCACCGCCAGAATGCCGTCGCGATGCAGGTTGAGCTGGGGTGGCAGGTGGACCATCTGGCCGTCGTGCCCGCGCGCCACGATGACCGAGATCTCCGCGGCCAGTGGCAGCATCTTCTCGAGCACGCAGGGCACCTGGCCCAGTTGCTGCCAGGCGGCCGCCAATGCCTCGCGCGTGGCCACGCGCACCTGCCCCTTGCCGTCGTAGCCCAGCCGGGCGGTCTTGAGGATGCCCGGCAGCAGGTCATCCCCCACCGCGGCCAGTTGCGCGGCGGTCTCGATCGCGGCCCACGGCGCGCAGGCCACACCGCAGCGCATGAAATGCGTTTTCTCCAGCGCCCGGTCCTGCGCAATGGCAACGGCATCACCCGCCGGCGCCACCGGCCGCGCGGCGGCCAGGGTGCGCAGCGCCTGCGCGGGCACGTTCTCGAATTCGGTGGTGATGGCCGCGCTGAGCCGGGCCAGCCGGTCCAGCCCGGCCACGTCTTCGTAGCCGGCCAGGATATGGTCATGGCTGACCCGCCCGGCGGGGCTGCCCGGGTCCGGGTCCAGCACGGCCGTGAAGTAGCCCATCTGCTGGGCCGCGTGGGCGAACATGCGCCCGAGCTGGCCACCACCCATCACACCCAGCGTGGCCCCTGGAAGAATCGGGTTCATGAGGATTTCTGCGCGGCGTCGGCGGGCGGCAGCGTCATGGCGCGGGCGGCCTCGGTCTGCCTGGCACGGAAGGTTTCAAGGCGTGCGCGCAACGCCGCGTCATGGTTGGCCAGCAGCGCCACGGCGAACAGCGCCGCGTTGGCGGCGCCGGCCGCGCCGATGGCAAAGGTGGCCACGGGAATGCCCTTGGGCATCTGCACGATGCTGTGCAGCGAGTCCACGCCCTGCAGGTGGCGGCTGGCCACCGGCACGCCGAGCACGGGCACCACGGTCTTGGCGGCGAGCATGCCCGGCAGGTGCGCCGCGCCACCGGCTCCGGCGATGATGGCCTGCAGTCCGCGGCCCGCCGCGGATTCGGCATAGGCGAACATGTCATCGGGCATGCGATGGGCCGAAACCACCCGGGCTTCATGGGCGATGCCGAATTCCTGGAGAATCTGGACTGCGTGTTGCAGGGTGTCCCAGTCTGAACTGGACCCCATGACAACACCGATGAGGGGGGTCATTGGCTGGCTCCTAAAGATTGAATTTTACTTTTTGGCCCCGAGCTGCCTGCCATGATCGACGTCACCCTTGAAAATTTCGAAACCGAGGTCATCGCCGCCTCCATGCAAACCCCCGTGCTGGTGGACTTCTGGGCCCCGTGGTGCGGCCCCTGCAAGGTCATCGGTCCGATGCTCGAAAAGCTGGAGACCGAGTACGGTGGGCGCTTCAAGCTCGTGAAAATCGACTCCGACCAGGAGCAGCAGCTGGCCGGTGCCTTTGGCATCAAGAGCATTCCCACCTGCATCCTGCTCAAGGGCGGCCAGCCGGTGGACGGTTTCATGGGCGCCGTGCCCGAGGGCCAGCTCAAGGCGTTTCTGGACCGGCACGTGCCCGCAGCCGAGGAACTCGAGGCCGAAGCCGCGGAAGCCGAGGCGCTGGATGCGCTGGCCGAGGGCAACACCGATGCCGCGCTGGAGAAGCTGCAGCACGCGGTCGCCACCGACCCGGCCAACGACGACGCCCGGTTTGACTACGTCAAGCTGCTGCTGCAGCTGGGCCGCAGCGACGACGCCAAGGTGGCCTTTGCGCCGGTGATCGCCAAGGCCGCCGCGGACCGGCGCCTGGAGGCCCTTCAGCACTGGATGGATGCTATTGATTCCGTAGCAGACAGTGCCGATCTGGCAAGGGCTACAACCGAATTTGACCAAAAAATCGCAGCCAACAAGCGTGATTTCGACGCCCGCTTCGGCAAGGCCCGCGCGCTCATGGCGGCCCAGCAGTGGACCGACGCCATGGACGAACTGCTCGAGATCGTGATGCGCGACAAGGCCTGGAACAACGAGGCCGCACGCAAGGTCTTCGTGAGCATCCTGGAACTGATCGCACCGCCCAAGCCCAAGACGGCGGCGGGGACCGAAGGCAAGACCGCCGGCGGCATCGAGATCGCGGGCAAGGCGCTGGCCGCGCAGGACCCGCAGGCCGAGCTGGTGTCGCGCTACCGGCGCCGGCTCAGCATGACGCTGAACTGACCCAGCGGCCGCCGGCTCAGGCGGTCAGCCGCTGCAGGGCCTCGCGGTACTTGGCGGCGGTCTTGTCCACCACCTCGCGCGGCAGGCGCGGCGCGGGCGGCGTCTTGTCCCAGGGCTTGCCGTTGACCCGGGCCTGCTCCAGCCAGTCGCGCAGGAACTGCTTGTCATAGCTGGGCGGGTTGGTGCCGGCCTCCAGGCTCTGCTGGTACGTCTCGGCGGGCCAGTAGCGCGACGAGTCCGGGGTCAGCACCTCGTCCATCAGCACCAGTGTGCCGTCCTGGTCCAGGCCGAATTCGAACTTGGTGTCGGCAATGATGATGCCCTTGGTGGCCGCGAACTCGCTGGCGGCCTGGTAGATCGCGATGCTGATGTCGCGGATGCGGCCCGCCATCTCGGCGCCCACGATCTGCACCGTCTTCTCGAAGGTGATGTTCTCGTCGTGCTCGCCGGCTTCGGCCTTGGCCGCCGGGGTGTAGATGGGTTCGGGCAGCCGGCTCGCGTTCTTCAGGCCGGGTGGCAGCGGCACACCGCACACGGCCTGGCCTTCCTGGTATTCCTTCCAGCCGCTGCCGGCCAGGTAGCCGCGCACCACGGCCTCGACCGGAATGGGCTTGAGCCGCTTGACCAGCATGGCCCGGCCCCGGATCTGTTCGGCCTCGGCCGGCGACACCACGCTCAGCGGGTCTTCCCCCGTGAGGTGGTGCGGGCAGACGTTGAGCCCGCGCGGCCCCAGGCGCTCGAACCAGAACAGCGCCATCTGCGTCAGCAGCTCGCCCTTGCCGGGGATGGGCTCGCCCATGATCACGTCGAACGCGCTGATGCGGTCGCTCGCCACCATCAGGATGCGGTCGTCGCCCACGGCGTAGTTGTCGCGCACCTTGCCGCGGGCCAGCAGGGGCAGGGAGGTGAGGGCGGAGGTGTGCAGTGCAGAAGTCATGGGGATCAGAAAGCAAAAAGGCCCGTTGAACAGTCAACGGGCCATGAACCATTCGGGCCGATTATCTCAGGCTCAGTGCACCACCTGGGCCAGCTCGCCACGCGCGTATTTGGCGGCGACGACCTGCAGGCTGTCGCCCTTGATCTTGGCAGCCTGGCCTTCGCAGCCGAACTCCAGATAGCGCGCCTTGCAGACCTGCTTGGCGGCCTCGCGCGCGGGCTTGAGCCATTCGCGGGCATCGAACTTGTCGGGGTTCTCGGCCAGGAACTTGCGCACCGCACCGGTCATCGCCAGGCGGATGTCGGTGTCGATGTTGATCTTGCGAACGCCGTGCTTGATGGCCTCCTGGATCTCGGAGACCGGCACGCCATAGGTCTGCTTCATCTTGCCGCCATGCTCGTTGATGATGGCCAGCAGGTCCTGCGGCACCGACGACGAGCCGTGCATCACCAGGTGCGTGTTGGGGATGCGCTTGTGGATTTCCTTGACGCGGCTGATCGCCAGGATGTCACCCGTGGGCGGGCGGCTGAACTTGTAGGCGCCGTGGCTGGTGCCGATGGCGATGGCCAGCGCGTCCAGCTGGGTGGCCTTGACGAACTGGGCAGCCTCCTCGGGGTCGGTCAGCATCTGGCTGTGGTCCAGCTTGCCTTCGGCGCCGATGCCGTCCTCTTCGCCGGCCTCGCCAGTTTCCAGGTTGCCCAGGCAACCAAGCTCGCCCTCGACCGTCACCCCGGCCTTGTGGGCCATGTCCACGACCTGGCGCGTCACGTCCACGTTGTAGGCAAAGTCGGCCGGCGTCTTGCCGTCCTCACGCAGCGAACCGTCCATCATGACCGAGCCGAAGCCCAGGTTGATGGCGCCCTGGCAGACCTGGGGCGTGGTGCCGTGGTCCTGGTGCATGACCAGCGGGATGTTGGGATAGGCCTCGACCGCGGCCAGGATCAGGTGCTTGATGAACGGTTCGCCCGCGTACTTGCGCGCGCCGGCGCTGGCCTGCAGGATGACGGGCGCCCCGGTTTCCTTGGCCGCCTCCATGACGGCCTGGACCTGCTCCAGATTGTTGACGTTGAAGGCTGGAATGCCATAGCCATTGGCGGCGGCATGGTCCAGCAGCTCGCGCATCGAGACGAGTGCCATGGTGAAATCCCCGGGGAAGTTGCTGTAACTGGTTGGTAACCAGCTTGAATTTTACTTGTTCGAGGCCACGGGCAGGCCCAGAAAGGCCAGCACCTGCGCCCTGACCGGCGCCAGGAAACGCAGCGGCCGGGCCATGGCCGCAATCACCGTGGTGTGGCTCACCCGGTCCAGCACCCTGGCCGTCACGTCCGTGCCGCCGGCTTTCAGGGCCCGGGCCAGGCCCAGGGTGTTGCGCTGCGGGTCCACCAGCGAATCGCTGGCCGCCGCCAGCAGCAGGGTCCGCGGCACCGGGCGGCCGGCATAGGTGATGGGCTGGGACTCCGGCCGGGTGTCCGGCCAGTTGAAGGCCCGCTGGGTGTCGGGGTTGCCAATCGGCAGGAAGTCGTAGGGCCCGGCGATGCCGATCAGGCCCTTCAGCCGGCCGCGCCGTGCGCCAAGCCAGCGCGGATCCATGGCCAGCATGGCGGCGTTGTAGGCGCCCGCACTGTGGCCCATGAGGTAGATGTGGTCCGGGTCGCCGCCGAGCTGCGCCGCGTGGTCGAACACCCAGGCCACGGCGCGGGCGTTGTCGTTCAGGAATTCGGGGTAGCGCACCTCGGGCACCAGCCGGTAGTCGGGAATGACGGCAATGGCGCCCCCCGAGGCCAGGGCCTCGCCGACAAAGCGGTAGTCGCCGCGATCACCGGACTTCCAGTTGCCCCCGTAGAAGAACACCACCAGCGGGGGCCTGGAACCCGCCGGTGCCGCCCGCGGCCGGTAGACATCCAGCCGGTCGCGTTCGCCGGGGCCGTAGCGCAAGCCTTCCTGTCCGGCGTAGGTCTGCTCGGGCACCAGCGCGTTCAGCGCGCCCGTGGCTGAGCACCCGGAGATCAAAGCAGTGAGTGCTGCCAGCAAGCCGGTCCGCCGGGCCACGGAAGAAGCGCCGTCGGGAGGAGGAAGAGGGTCCATGACCCAAGCTTACGGACAAAACCGCGCCGTGGATGCAGCGCGGTGCCAGACAGGCACCGGGCCTGGCGTCGGACAGGGGCGCACCCGGCGCGGTTCACTGCCCCGTGTTGACGCCCGCCCCCTCGATGCGCATCAGCCGCGCCTGGCGCTGCTCCACGGGCGAGCCCCGGCGGTCCTCCCGGCCTACAGCGGGCCTGTCCTCCCCGCGGGAGGCCTCGCCCGACGTGCCGCCGGAGGCGGAGCCGCCCGGGCCCGTCGCCCCCGGGGGGCTCACCGAGCCACCGGACCCGGCCGAACCCGCAGGGGTTCCCGGCGCGATCAGGTCAGCAGCCAGACCCGGCAAGCCGGTGCCCGCGCCGAGCGGTGTGATCCCCCCCTGCAGATCGGCCACTACCTGCCCTCCCACGCGCTCGCCTGACACCGGTGCGGGTGCGGGTGCGGGTGCGGGTGCGGGTGCGGGTGCAGGTGCAGGTGCAGGTGCGGGCGCAGGCGCAGGCGCAGGCGCAGGTGCAGGCGCAGGTGCAGGTGCAGGCGCAGGTGCAGGTGCAGGCGCAGGTGCAGGCGCAGGTGCAGGTGCAGGTGCAGGTGCGGGCGCAGGCGCAGGCGCAGGCGCAGGTGCAGGTGCGGGCGCAGGTGCAGGTGCAGGCGCAGGCGCCGGT
>JAHBZN010000005.1 GCA_019635415.1 Ramlibacter sp. | reverse complement strand
TCCGACTTTTTGTAAGCATGCGGTTTCAGGATCTATTTCACTCCCCTCCCGGGGTTCTTTTCGCCTTTCCCTCACGGTACTGGTTCACTATCGGTCGATGATGAGTATTTAGCCTTGGAGGATGGTCCCCCCATATTCAGACAGGATTTCACGTGTCCCGCCCTACTTTTCGTTAGCTCAGTACCACACAGGTCTTTTCACGTACGGGGCTATCACCCGCTATGGCCGACCTTTCCAAGTCGTTCCGTTAAGTCTTGTGCTATCACTAACAGGCTGTTCCGATTTCGCTCGCCACTACTTTCGGAATCTCGGTTGATGTCTTTTCCTCGAGCTACTGAGATGTTTCAGTTCACCCGGTTCGCCTCGCATGACTATGTATTCATCATGCGATACCTTTCGGTGGGTTTCCCCATTCGGAAATCTCCGGATCAAAGCTAATTTGCCAGCTCCCCGAAGCTTATCGCAGGCTATCACGTCCTTCGTCGCCTATCATCGCCAAGGCATCCACCACATGCTCTTATTCACTTGACCCTATAACTTTGACGCCTCTCACGAGAAGCAAAGTCAATCAAGGAATTGCCAGGTCTTTCACCTGACGCGTTATGCCGTCTTCAAATATCGATTTGACTCGAAATTGAAGTTTCTTTTGACGCAATCAAAAATTTATGTTGCTAGCGGCACGGTCCGTACTAAACCTTTACGAATGTACGGTTTCCGCTAGCAACGCTGATTCGACTCTATGAATTTTTAAAGAACAGCCGATTGATCGATGGATATCGATCAACAACAAAGAAGCCTCAAGATCTTTCGAGCTCAAAGCCGCTTTGGTGTTGAATCTTCACATGACAAGTGTTGGTGGAGGATGACGGGATCGAACCGACGACCCCCTGCTTGCAAAGCAGGTGCTCTCCCAGCTGAGCTAATCCCCCGATTTCCTCGCGATGAGTATCGGAAGAATGGTGGGTCTAGTTGGGCTCGAACCAACGACCCCCGCCTTATCAAGACGGTGCTCTAACCAGCTGAGCTACAGACCCATAGTCGATGACTCGACTTCTTCCAACAACCGATAAGTGTGGGCGTTTAAATTTGATTGCAGTTTCCAGAAAGGAGGTGATCCAGCCGCACCTTCCGATACGGCTACCTTGTTACGACTTCACCCCAGTCACGAACCCTGCCGTGGTAAGCGCCCTCCTTACGGTTAGGCTACCTACTTCTGGCAGAACCCGCTCCCATGGTGTGACGGGCGGTGTGTACAAGACCCGGGAACGTATTCACCGCGACATTCTGATCCGCGATTACTAGCGATTCCGACTTCACGCAGTCGAGTTGCAGACTGCGATCCGGACTACGACTGGTTTTATGGGATTAGCTCCCCCTCGCGGGTTGGCAACCCTCTGTACCAGCCATTGTATGACGTGTGTAGCCCCACCTATAAGGGCCATGAGGACTTGACGTCATCCCCACCTTCCTCCGGTTTGTCACCGGCAGTCTCATTAGAGTGCCCAACTAAATGTAGCAACTAATGACAAGGGTTGCGCTCGTTGCGGGACTTAACCCAACATCTCACGACACGAGCTGACGACAGCCATGCAGCACCTGTGTTACGGTTCTCTTTCGAGCACTAATCCATCTCTGGAAAATTCCGTACATGTCAAAGGTGGGTAAGGTTTTTCGCGTTGCATCGAATTAAACCACATCATCCACCGCTTGTGCGGGTCCCCGTCAATTCCTTTGAGTTTCAACCTTGCGGCCGTACTCCCCAGGCGGTCAACTTCACGCGTTAGCTTCGTTACTGAGTCAGTGAAGACCCAACAACCAGTTGACATCGTTTAGGGCGTGGACTACCAGGGTATCTAATCCTGTTTGCTCCCCACGCTTTCGTGCATGAGCGTCAGTGCAGGCCCAGGGGATTGCCTTCGCCATCGGTGTTCCTCCGCATATCTACGCATTTCACTGCTACACGCGGAATTCCATCCCCCTCTGCCGCACTCCAGCAATGCAGTCACAGATGCAGTTCCCAGGTTGAGCCCGGGGATTTCACAACTGTCTTACATCACCGCCTGCGCACGCTTTACGCCCAGTAATTCCGATTAACGCTCGCACCCTACGTATTACCGCGGCTGCTGGCACGTAGTTAGCCGGTGCTTATTCTTACGGTACCGTCATTAGCCTCCTGTATTAGAGAAGGCCGTTTCGTTCCGTACAAAAGCAGTTTACAACCCGAAGGCCTTCATCCTGCACGCGGAATGGCTGGATCAGGCTTGCGCCCATTGTCCAAAATTCCCCACTGCTGCCTCCCGTAGGAGTCTGGACCGTGTCTCAGTTCCAGTGTGGCTGGTCGTCCTCTCAGACCAGCTACAGATCGCAGGCTTGGTGAGCCTTTACCCCACCAACTACCTAATCTGCCATCGGCCGCTCCAATCGCGCGAGGTCTTGCGATCCCCCGCTTTCATCCATAGATCGTATGCGGTATTAGCGTAGCTTTCGCTACGTTATCCCCCACGACTGGGCACGTTCCGATGTATTACTCACCCGTTCGCCACTCGCCACCAGGGTTGCCCCCGTGCTGCCGTTCGACTTGCATGTGTAAAGCATTCCGCCAGCGTTCAATCTGAGCCAGGATCAAACTCTATAGTTCGATCTTGAATTGTTTGCCCCTTGCGGGGCTACTCATAAATTGGAATTGACATGAACTTCATCTCTGAACTTCACATCTTTTACTTCATGAGCATTTAAAGTGCATTGCACTTAGTTCCGAAGAACTTGGCAATCGCCTTCAAACGCCCACACTTATCGGCTGTAGATTTTTAACGAACCGCACTGCTTGACTTGCCGTCTTGCCTTGCTTGCTTAGCTGCGATCAGCTGAGCCTTGAATTATGACATGTTTTTGAAAGACCTGTCAAACTTTAGGGTTTCTACTAATTTGATTTGCTGTTGTTTTGTTTATCGCGTTTTGCTTTAAACCAACTGCATTTCGTTTTTAGCAGAGCCTCGAATTATATACCGATTTTTTAGCTTCGGTCAACTTTTCGATTCCCTATCTGCTTTTCGTTGCTTTCGCTTCGTTTTCAGCAGAGCCTTGAATTATATACCGAAATTTTCGCTTCGGTCAACGCATTCAAAGTTTTTTTATCTGCTGATTTTGGCATTTGCATGCCGGTGTTTTTCAACGCCGTGTTCAGCAGAGCCATCGACTATAGCACGGCTTTTTGGGAAAACGAAGCTGGTGCAATTAGATTTTTTGACGGCACACGGCGAATGCCTGCGGATCAGACCGCCAGTGGCAATGCTCGATGACGCACACCTGTGAGTGTGTAGAGCGCGTTTGCCACAGCGGGGGCCACGGGCGGCACCCCAGGCTCCCCCACTCCAGCGGGTGGCCGCTCACTGGGCAGCAGCCAGGTCTCAACCTGTGGCGCCTGCGCCAGCTTCAGCATGGGGTAGTCGGGGAAGTTGGTCTGCTGGACCACGCCCTCACGGATGTCGACTCTGCCGAACAGCGCCGCCGTCAGTCCGAAGACCACCGCGCCCTCCATCTGTTGCTTCACGATCTGCGGATTGACCACCGTGCCACAGTCCACCGCGCAGACCACGCGATGCACCCGCGGATGCCCCTCCTGTATCGACACTTCAGCGACCTGGGCCACGATGGACCCGAACGACTCATGCAGGGCAACGCCCCTGGCGCGCCCGGCAGGCAGGGCGCGGCCCCACCCGGATTTTTCAACGGCCATATCCAGCACAGCGAGATAACGCGGCGCATGGGCCAGCCACTGCCTGCGGAACGCCACGGGATCCTGGCGGGTAGCGGCCGCCAGTTCATCCACAAAGCTTTCGGAGAAAAAGGCGTTGTGCGAGTGCCCCACGGAGCGCCAGAAACCCACGGGCACGCCCATGCGGGTGGCGACGTGCTCCATCCGCTGGTTCGAGAAGCCGTACGGCAGATCGAACAGGCCCTCCGCGGTGGTTTTGTCCGGCATGTCCACAGGGCCGGCCAGCCCCGGCAGATTGCGGCCAATCCAGCGCGGCGTGATGGCGTCGCCCGCGGACTTGATGCGCAGACTGGCCACCCCGCCCGAAGGATCGATGGCGGCGCGCATTTGTGCCACATGCATGGGGCGGTAGAAATCGTGCTGGGTGTCTTCCTCACGCGGCCAGACCAGTTGCACTGGCGCCCCGCCGCAGTCCATGGCCACGCGCACGGCCTGGGCCACCGAGTCCACCTCCAGCCGGCGCCCGAAGCCTCCGCCCAGCAATGTCACGTGCAGCGTCACCTTTTCCAGGGGCACGCCGGCCACCTGCGCCGCCACCGCCCGCGCCATTTGCGGCACCTGCGTCGGGGCCCAGACCTCGACCTGGTCGCCACGCACCTGTGCCGTGCAATTCATGGGTTCCATGGTGGCATGCGCCAGATAGGGCGCGCTGTACCAAGCCTCCACCACACGGGCGGCCTGCCCTTCCGAAGCGTCCACGTTGCCGGTTTCGTGGAAGGCGGTGCCCGACCCCGCGCGCACCTCGTTTTCCAGTGCCTGCTGGATGGCCCGGCTGTCCAATGCGCCCCGGGGCCGCTGATGCCAGTCCACCGAAACGGCCTGGGCCCCTTGCCGCGCATGCCAGGTCGTACGGCCCACCACGGCAAAACCTGCGGTTGACCCCGCGTACGCCGGCAGCCGGACAAAGCGCAGCACACCGGGCATCGCCAGCGCCGCGTTGGGATTGATGGCGCCGGGAGCCCCGCCCAGCATGGGGCACATCCGCACTGAGGCGAAGAGCAGGCCCGGCGGCCGGGCATCGAGCCCAAAACGCGCGCTGCCATCGACCTTGGATGCCACGTCCAGCCGGGGCGCCGGCTGCCCAATGAGCTTCCAGTCGCTTCGTGCCTTGAGCTTGACGGTACCGGGGGGGGTGGCCGCGGCGAACTTCACCAGCTGGCTGAAGGGCGCCGAGGGCCCCGAAGAATGGGAGATGACCCCGTCCCTGACGGACAGCTCGGCCACCGGGAGCTTCCACTGCAGCGAGGCCGCCCCGAGCAGCGAGGCGCGCGCCGTGGCGGCCGCCAGGCGCAGAACCTCCCAGGCATCGGCCACCGACGACGACCCTCCGGTCGCGTTGATGCCCAGCTCGCGTGCCACCTTGCCGATCATCCATTCGCCCACCTTGACCTTGGCCGGCTTCTCGCGGCCTTCCGACTCGAGGGGATGGAACGGCAGGCTGGCAATCTGCATGGCCACGTTGCCATAAATGGTGTCCGCGCCCGCCTGCTCGATACGGACCTGGCTCAACGGCACATCCAGTTCCTCGGCCGCCAGCATGGGCAGCGCCGTGTAGACCCCCTGCCCCATCTCGCTGCGCGGCATCGCCACCACCACGGCGCCATCGGCCGCGATCTTGATCCAGCCGTTCAGGGCAATGTCCCCCTCCGTCCGCAGCATCGCGCCGGCCGAACCCAGCCGCGACCGCTGGGGCATCAGGCTCCACCCCACGACCAGCGCGCCCAGCGCGCCAGCCCCCGTCAGCAGCAGCGTACGGCGCCTCATGCGGCCGCCCCCGGACCCGCCGCACGGCGGATGGCGGCGCGCACACGCTGGTACGTGCCACACCGGCAGATATTGGTCATGGCCTCGTCGATGTCGGCGTCAGTCGGGCGCGGCTTCCGGTCCAGCAACGCGGCAGCGGCCATGAGCATGCCGCTCTGGCAGTAACCGCACTGGGGCACCTGTTCGGCAATCCAGGCGGCCTGCAAGGCATGCAGCTTGCCGGACGCCCCCAGGGCCTCGATGGTCTGGATGCGCTTGCCCGCCACCGTGGAGACCGGCGTGACGCAGGAACGCACGGCCTGGCCATCCACCCTCACCGTGCAGGCGCCGCAGGCGGCAACCCCACAGCCAAACTTCGTGCCCGTGAGGTTGAGCACATCGCGCAACACCCACAGCAAGGGCATGTTGGGGTCCACGTCGGCCTGGACCGGCTTGCCATTGATCTGCAACTCCAAAACGGCCTCCTTGGCCGCACGGCGGCCGGGTCTGGCTGACTATATCGACGCGCCTGGCCGGGCGATAGGGGCGCTTCCCCAGAAAGGCACCGGATAATCCCGCACTCCCATGGCACTCATCACCCTTCTCAATGCGCAACTCGCCTTCGGCCATGTTGCCCTGCTCGACCACACCGACTTCTCACTGGAGGCCGCCGAGCGCGTGGGCCTGATCGGACGCAACGGCGCCGGCAAGTCCTCCCTGCTCAAGATCCTGGGTAGCCTTGAAAAGCCCGACGACGGCCACCTGCAGGTGCAGCAGGGGGTTCGCATCGCCTATGTTGCCCAGGAACCGGTGCTGGAGCCGACCGCGACGGTCTTCATGGCCGCCAGCGCGGGGGTGGCGGGCATCAAGGACCTGATCGAGCAGTACAGCCAGGGCGAAGGCGACCTTGACGCGCTGCAGGACCAGATCGAAGCGCAGGATGGCTGGAACTGGGAGCAGCGGGTCGACGAAACCCTGCACCGCCTCCACCTGGACCCCGAAGCCCTGATCGGCAGCCTGTCCGGCGGCACGAAGAAACGCGTGGCGCTGGCGCAGGCGCTGGTGACCCAGCCCGACGTGCTGCTGCTCGACGAACCCACCAACCACCTGGACCTCGACTCGATCGAATGGCTCGAAGGCCTGCTGATCGATTTCAAGGGCAGTGTGGTCACCATCACCCACGACCGCAGCTTCCTGGACCGCGTGGCCACCCGCATCGTGGAACTCGACCGCGGCAAGCTCATGTCGTACCCCGGCAATTTCGCGGCCTACCAGGCCCAGAAGGAAGAACAGCTTGCCCAGGAAGCGGTGATCAATGCCCGTGCCGACAAGCTGCTGGCCCAGGAGGAAATCTGGATCCGCAAGGGCGTGGAGGCCCGGCGCACCCGGGCGCAGGCCCGGATCGTCCGGCTGCAGGAGCTGCGCGCCCGGCGCCAGGCCCGGCGTGAAGCCGTGGGCAGCGTCAGCATGGACATCGCCAGCGGTGCAGCCAGCGGCAAGCTGGTGTCGGAGCTGGTGCACGTGAGCCGAAGCTTTGGTGATCGCGCGGTGGTGCGCGACTTCTCCGCCACGGTGCTGCGCGGCGACAAGATCGGCCTGCTCGGTCCCAATGGCGCGGGCAAGACCACGCTGCTCAAGCTGATCCTGGGCGAGCTCAAGCCCGACCCGGCGCCCCCCCACGCGCCGCGGCCCGAGCCCGGCCACAGCCCCTGGGGCACGGTGCGGCTCGGCGCCAACGTCACGGTGGCGTACTTCGACCAGATGCGCAACGCGCTGGACCTGGATGCCACGCTGGAAGACTTCATCAGTCCCGGCAGCGAATGGATCGAGATCGGCACCCAGCGCAAGCACGTCAAGAGCTACCTGGGTGACTTCCTGTTCTCGCCAGCCCGGGCCAATTCCCCGGTGCGCTCGCTCAGCGGCGGCGAGCGCAACCGGCTGCTGCTGGCGCGCCTGTTCGCCCGGCCGGCCAACGTGCTGGTGCTCGACGAGCCCACCAACGATCTGGACATCGACACGCTGGAGTTGCTGGAAGACCTGCTGCAGAACTACGACGGCACGGTGTTCCTGGTCAGCCACGACCGCACGTTCCTGGACAACGTCGTCACCAGCACCATCGCCTTCGAGGGCGACGGCCGCTGGCGCGAATATGAAGGCGGCGTACAGGACTGGCAAACCCAGTCGCGCCGCGCGGCCGCGCTGGGCGCGGCCAGCAGCGGCGCTCTGGCCAAGGCACCGGCGCCCACCCCGGTTGCAAGCCCCATCAGCCCGCAGCCCTTGCCAGCCGGCCGTGAGGTGCTATCAAAAAAGAAGCTGAGCTACAAGGAGCAACGCGAGCTCGACGGCTTGCCGGCGCGCATCGAGGCGCTGGAGGCCGAGCAAAAAGCGGCCCAGGAGCAGCTCGCGGACGGCCACCTCTACGCCAGCGACCCGGCGCGCGCCGCCCAGCTCGCCAGCCGCAGCGCGCAGATCGAGGACGAACTGCTGGCCGCCCTGGAGCGCTGGGAAGCGCTGGGCAGCGGCGCCTGAAGCCGCAGCGGCCGCCGCGCCAACTGTAAGCATTTGTCTGTCATACGGACCCGGCGGCCGCCGACCGCCAGGCCCGGGCACGCCGGTCTACAGTCGGCCCAACATGCCGCCACACGCCGCCGCCCGTCGTTCCGTTTCGCTTCCAGCCGGCGTGGTCCGGCTTCTGCTGGGGCTGGCCACCGCGCTGGCGGGCCTGCTCGCAGGTTGCGCCAGCCTGCCGTCCGACGTGCCCCGCCCCGTCTCCTCCGCCTGGGCCGAGCCCGCCGCCACCCCGCTGGGACAGTGGGTGGCGGCGCGCAAGACCGCCGCCGGCGCACGCAGCGACTCGGCCTTCTTCCTGCTGGACAGCGAGGCCCTGGCCTTCAACGCGCGCGTGGCCCTGATCGACGGCGCCGCCCGGACGCTGGACCTGCAGTACTACGCCGTCCACGCCGACAGCAGCACCGAAATCCTGCTCGAACACCTGCGGCGTGCCGCGCGCCGTGGCGTGCGCGTGCGGCTGCTGCTGGACGACCTGAACACCGTGGGCCGCGACGCCCAGGTGCTGCGCCTGGCGTTCGAGCCCGGTGTCCAGGTCCGGCTGTTCAACCCGCTGCCGGGCAACCGGGCCTCCCTGTTCGGCCGCCTGCTGGGCTCGCTGAACGAGATCGCCCAGTTGCAAAAGCGCATGCACAACAAGCTGTTCCTGGCCGACAACGCGCTGGGCATCATCGGAGGACGCAATCTGGGCGATGCCTACTTCGGCCAGGACAAGTCGAGCAACTTCGTGGACATCGACGTGCTGACGGCGGGGCGCATCGTGCGCGACATGTCAGCCAGCTTTGACAGCTACTGGAACAACGAGAAAGCCTATCCGGTGCAGTCCCTGGTGTCGGCCGCCGAACTCGACGCACTGAACCGCCCCGCCAGTGCCGCGCCCGAGGAAGCCGTGGTGGCGCCCGCAGGCACAGCCACCACCGCCACATTCGCGCCGGCCTCCGAGGCGCTCACGGCCAGTGATCCCGTTCTGCCCAACGTGACGCCCAGCGTGGCGCTGGACCCGCTGATGAACCTGCAGCAGGTGCCGCTGACCTGGGCCCCATCGGTGCTCCTGGCCGACGAGCCGGGCAAGATTGACGGCGCCGACGAGGCCCCCGGCGGCGCTGACGACGGCGCCACCGTCATCGACGGCATGCTCACGCTGATGGACCAGGCGCGGCACGACCTGCTCATCATCTCGCCTTACTTCGTGCCCGGCGACAAGATGATGAAGCGGTTCGAGGCGCTGCGCGCGCGCGGAGTGCGGGTGCGCGTGCTGACCAACTCGCTGGCCTCCAACGACGCGCCCGCGGCCCATGCCGGCTACGCGCGCTACCGGACGGCGCTGCTCGCCATGGGCGTGCAACTGCACGAAATGCGTGCCAACCAGCAGGGCAACTTCAGCGGCCTGGGCTCCAGCGGTGGCAGCGGCGCGGCAGGTGGCGGCGCCGGCAGCGCGAATTCGCGCGCCAGCCTGCACTCCAAGATGGTGATTGCCGACGACAGCCTCATGGCCATTGGCTCAATGAACCTCGACCTGCGGTCCCGGCTGCAGAACACCGAGGTGGCCCTGTTGCTGCGCAGCCGCCCGCTGGCCCGCCAGGCCCTGCGCCTGGTCGACGCGACACTGGCCACGGGCGCCTACCGGGTCGCGCTGGAGGACGGCCAACTGGTCTGGCACGCGCCGGCTGGTGCGGCTTTCAAGGACAGCCGGCGCGAGCCCGATGCCAGCGTCGGCCTGCAATTGCTGGTGAACCTGATCGGTCCCTTCGCACCCGACGAAATGCTCTGACCCGCCAGCGCCAGCGCCAGCGCCACCGCGACCGGCCGGCCTATTCGGCCTCGATGCCCGCGGCCTTGATGATGCGGGCCCATTTCTGCGATTCCCCCGCCTGGAACCGCGCCAGCTCCTCGGGGCTGGTGGTGAAGGGTTCGGTGCCCGTGGGTGCGTAGAACGCGGTGCGTGCCGACTCGCTGCGCACGGCCTTCACCAGCAATTCATTGATCCGCTTGACCACCGGCGCCGGGGTGCCCGCCGGGGCGTAGGCCGCGAACCAGTAGCCCATCTCGTAGCCCGGCACTCCGGCCTCGGCAATAGTGGGCACATCGGGCGCCAGCGGCGAGCGCTTATTGCCTGAAAAGCCCAGGGCGTTCAGCTTGCCCGCCTTGATCTGGGGCAGGCCGGTCGCGGTGTCGGTGATCATCATGTTGATCTGCCCCCCCAGCAGGTCAGTGATGGCCAGCGGGTTGCTCTTGTAGGGAACGTGCAGCAGCTTGATGCCCGCCATCTGCTGCAGCAGTTCGCCGGCCATGCGGCTGGACGAACTGCCGCTGCCAAAGCTGTACTTGCCCGGCTCCTTGCGGGCCAGGGCGATGAACTCGGCCACGGACTTCGCCGGCAGAGACGGATTGACCACCATGATCTGCCCACCCTTGCCCAGGCCCGTCAGCGGCGCAAAGTCCTTGACCGGGTCATAAGGCAGCTTCTTGAACAGGTGTTCGTTGGCCGCGTGAGTGGTGTTGGTGGTGATCATGACCGTGTAGCCGTCGGGCGCGGCCTTGGCAACCTGCTGCGAGGCAATGAAGCCGCTGGCCCCGGCCTTGTTCTCCACCACCACCGACTGCCTGGCCTCGGCGGCGACGGCCTGACCGATCACGCGCGCCAGCTGGTCGGTCGCGCTGCCCGCGGCGAACGGCACCACGAAGGTGATCGGCTTGTCCGGAAAGGCCTGGGCCGCGGCCAGCAGGGGCGCACTGCCCAGCACCGCGGTGAGGGCCAGCAACAGGGGTCGGGTACGGAATTTCATGGTCTTGTCTCCTGGGGTGGGTTGAATCGGAATCAGTCCTTGAGATAGGCCTGCAGCGGCGCCGGAACGTCCACCATCAGGTCCAGCAACAGATAGGAAAGCGACTTGCCGTGCGTGTCGAGGTTGAGCGCGTCGTTGACACCGCCATCCAGCACCCCTTCCACCACGAAATTCATCGCACCCAGCCGCGGCAGCAGGTAGCGGGCAACGCTGCGGGGCTGGCGCAATGCGAACTGGCGGGCCACCGCGTCCTCGGTGACCTGCCCGACCAGCAGCGGGTACAGCGCGTCGTGCCAGGCAATGACACTGATGTTGGAACAGTCGCCCTTGTCGCCCGAGCGCCCATGCGCCAGGCGGTACAGCGGCACGGCCAGCGCGGTCATGGCGCCGCCTCCAGCAACTCGAAATGGCAAGGCACGGCCGCCCGCGGCACCAGGCACGACAGCGTGTTGAGCCGCGGCGTGAGCGCCGTGCGCACGCCCCCTCCGCCCGCTGGGCCGCAGGTGTACAGCGCGGTGACTTCGCGCGTGAGCTGCAAGGCTTGCGAGGATTCGGCATGGGTGGCCGCCACGCGCAGCCGCACGTCGCGCGCCGGTCCGGGAGCCTGGGCGGCCAGCGTGCGGCCCGCGTCGTCACCCAGCACACTGGTCACGCCGATCAGGTCCACCCGCAGGTCGAGCGCCGGCAGGCGCCGCCGCAGCACGTCGGCAGCCAGTCGGGCGCGCGATTCGGCCCGGGCGCCGGCGTAGGAAATTTCGCCCTCGGCCAGCCAGCCCCCCTCATGGCAGACATTGACCTTGAGGCAGTCGGGCCGCGGGTGGCCGCGCACGCCCCGCAGCGCCACGCGATCCGGCGCCAGCCATTGGACTTCAGCTTCGGTGATGTCGGCCACCACGTCGGGCGTGAGGTAGGCGGCCGGATCATGCAGCTCGTACAGCAGTTGCTCCTTGACGCTGGCCAGCGTCACCGCGCCACCGGTCGCATCCGCCTTGCCGATGATGCAATGCCCCTGGTCGTCGATCTCGGCGATGGGGTAGCCCAGGGCATGCAGGTCCGGCACATCCTTGTACCCCGGGTCCGCGTGGTAGCCGCCGCAGACCTGGGCGCCGCACTCGAGCAGGTGCCCGGCCATGGTGGCGCGGGCCAGGCGATTCCAGTCGTCATCTGTCCATCCAAAATGCGACATCGCCGGCCCGACGGCCAGCGAGGGGTCGGCCACGCGGCCGGCCACGACGATCTGCGCGCCGGCATCGAGCGCCTCGGCGATCGCCTGCGCCCCCACGTAGGCATTGGCGCTGACGATGCGCAGCCCGTCCATGCGGTCGGCGCCGAGTTGTCCGCGCAGCAGTGCGCGGTGGTCGGCCCCCGAAAGGTCATCTCCATGGATCACGGCGATGCGCGGCGCCGGCAGCCCCAGCTCGCGCGCCAGCCCCTGGATGCAGTGGGCCGCTGCTCGCGGGTGGGCGGCCCCGAAGTTGCTCACGATGCGCACGCCATGGGTCAGACAGCGCGCCAGCACCGGGCGCAGCAGGTCCTCGAGCAGCGGCTCGTAGCCCGCGCCGGGGTCGGCACGCCGGCGCAGCTGGGCCAGCGCCAGGGTGCGCTCGGCCAGCGTCTCGAAGATCAGGAAGGCGCGCTGCCCGGCCGAGCGGTCGCAGCGTGCGATGAGCGTGTCCACCACGGGTCCGGCCGCGTCGGCCCGGTCGCCGGAGAAGCCGGCGGCGCAGCCAATCAGCAGGGAGGCGGTGGATCGGGTGGGCATGGCGAGGCCGACTGTAGGCATCGCTCACTCATCTGTAAAATCGAAAATTCGCATCGATTGATCGGCATTTCAAATATATGAGCGCGCCCTCGCTGTCCACGCGGCAACTGACGGCCTTCGTCACGCTGGCCCAGGAGCGCAGCTTCACACGGGCGGCGGCGGCCTGCCATCTGTCGCAGCCCGCGTTCAGCGCGCTGATCCGCAGCCTGGAAGACAGCCTGCAGGCCCGCCTGTTCGACCGCGACACCCGCAGCGTGCAGCTCACGGCCGAAGGCCGGCTGTTCGAGCCCTCGGCGCGCCAGCTTCTCGGGGATTTCGCCGCGGCCGTGGGCGACCTGCACGACCATGTGCAGCGGCGCAAGGGCCGGGTCCATGTGGCAGCGCTGCCCTCGCTGGCAGCAGGCTGGCTGCCCGCCATCTTCCGTGAATTCCGCGCCACCTGGCCGGGCATCGAGCTTGGCCTGAGCGACATCCTGTCCGACGGTTGCATCGACCTCGTGCGCAGTGGCAAGGCCGACTTTGCGCTGGCCAGCGCCGGCACCGGTGTTGCGGGCCTGTCGACCGAACTGCTGTGTGCCGACCGCTTCTGGCTGGTCTGCCGCGCCGACCATCCGCTGGCCACGGCGAAACAGCCCTCGCTGAAGGCCCTGGCCCGCTACCCGCTGATCCACCTCTCGCGCAACAGCAGCGTGCGTCAGGCCCTGGACGCGGCACTTCACCCGATCCAGGCGCACAGCGTGCTGGAGGTGGACCAGCTCGCCACCGTGATGGGCATGGTGGAGGCGGGCCTCGGCATCAGCATCATCCCGGCACTGACGCTGTTCCATTTCGAGCGCGACACCCTGGTCCGGCGGCCCCTGGCCGCGCCGGGCCTGACGCGGCGCATCTACGTCGTCCGCCGCAGCGACAGCAGCCTGTCGGTCGCGGCGCAGACGCTGCACGACCTGATCGTTCAGCGCATGACCGCCGCGCGCCTTCAGCCCGCGGCGGCGCGCAGCTTGGCGTAGACCTTCCAGAACGCCGCGTCCTGGGTGGTCGCGAAATTGATCCGCATCAGCGTGGACGGCTTGCGCTCGGCGTGGAACAGCGCGCCCGGGGCCAGCAGGTAGCCCTCGTCGAGCATGCGCTGGGCCAGCGCGTCGGTGTCCACGCCCGTGTCGACCCAGCCAAACAGGCCCACCGGTTCGGCCGCGAACGTGCAGCCCGCGTTGAGCGCCAGCTTGACACTGCGGGCCCGCGCGGCGTCCAGCCGGGTGCGGATGCGCTCGGCATGGCGGCGCAGCTGCCCCTGCTCGATGCACAGCGCCAGCGCCTTTTCCAGCAAGGCGGGCGTGGTCAGGGTGGCCAGCAGCTTGGTGTCCAGCATCGGCTCGACCAGCGCCGGCGGCGCCGCCAGGAAACCGATGCGCCAGTTGGGCGCGAGGATCTTGGCGAAGCCGCTCACGTAGATGGTGCGCTGCAGGCCGTCCAGCGCGGTCAGGCGCGTGGCGTACTCGGGCGCGATGTGGCTGTAGGTGTCGTCCTCGACGATGTGGAAATTGTGCTGGCTGGCCAGTTGCAGGATGCGGTGCGCGCTGCCCGGCGACAGGCAGTAGCCCGTGGGGTTGTGGAACACGCTGACGCTCACGTACAGCTTGGGCTGGTGGATCTCGCAGTACTTCGCCATGACCTCCAGGTCAGGCCCGTCGGCGCGCCGCGGCACAGGCAGCACCCGCATGCCCAGCGCCGCCAGACGCGCGAACTCGACCGCCCAGCCCGGCTCCTCGACCATCACCGGGTCGCCGGCGCGCAGCAGGGTGCGGCTCACGATGTCCAGCGCATGGGTCGCCCCGACGGTGGTGATGATGTGCTCGGGCGCCGCGTTCACGCTCAGCGTGGACAGCTTCTTGGACAGCGCCCGCCGCAGCCCGAGGTCGCCCAGCGGTTCACCGTACTGGGACGAGAAGTCCTGCAGCGCGCGCGTGCCCGTGACCTTGCGCACGGCGGCGGGCATGAAGGTGGACTCCAGCCAGTCCGGCGGGAACACCCCCATGCCCGGCTGCGGCTTGTTGCTGATCTTGTGGAACATGCCACGGATCAGCGCCGTGGCGTTGACCGGTGCGGCGCTGCCGGCGGCACGCCGCGCCACCATCCAGTGCGCCGTGCTCCAGTTGGCCGAGGCCATGCCGGCCACCTCTTTTGCTCCGTTTTCAATAGCATTCTGCGGCCATTCGGCGCGGGCTGGATTCACTTCCCGCACAAAAAAGCCGCGGTTCTTGCGGGCCTCGACCAGCCCCTGCGCCAGCAGCTGGTCATAGGCCGCCACCACGGTGGACGGGCTCACGCTGTGCTGCTGCGCGCACTGGCGCACCGACGGCAGGCGCGCGCCCGGCGCCAGCAGGCGGGTGCGGATGCGTTCGGCAAACCGTTCGCGCAGCTGCTCGGTCAGGGATTGCGCGGAGGTCTTCATCAACATGGCAGGGCATCCTTGCGTGTACTGTCTTCGCAACCAATACAGATCACCAACTGCGCTGATTGACTGTACTGATTGTGTATTGGTCCGGAAGATTACATTGAACGCCACTGACTGACAAGCCCCACGAACGCCCCCACCATGAGCGCCTCCGAGTTGACCGCCCTGCTGCTGTTCTGCACCGCGATGAGTTTTTCGCCGGGGCCCAACACCACGCTGTCCACCGCGCTGGCCGCCAACGGCGGGCTGCAGCGCGCGCTGCGCTTCTGCATCGCGGTGCCCACCGGCTGGACCCTGCTGATGCTGGCCACCGGCCTGGGCCTGGGCGCGGCCATCACCGGCGTGCCGGCGCTGCGCTGGGCGGTCAAGCTCTTTGGCGTGGCCTACATGCTCTGGCTGGCCTGGAAGCTGGCACGCGCCGGCCAGTTGTCCCAGGTCGACACGGCACGGCTCGACGTCAGCTTCTCGCAGGGCGTGGGACTGCAGTTCCTCAACATCAAGGCCTGGATGCTGGCGCTCACGCTGACGGCGGGCTGGGTGGTCAATGCCGCGGGCCTGCCGGCGCCCAATCCGGGTGAACGGCTGGCCATCATCTGCGGCGTGATGATGGTGTTTGCCTTCACCAGCAACTTCACCTATGCGCTGGTGGGCTCGTTGCTGCGCCAGTGGCTGGCCCAGGGCACCCGGCTGCTCTGGTTCAACCGCGTGCTCGCCCTGGTGCTGGTGGCGACCGCTTTCTGGATGCTCAACGTATGAATGCCGCCAAGGAAAAGGAAGCCCTGCTCTGGGGCCTGGTGGGAGTGACGCTGTTTGCCGCCACGCTGCCCATGACGCGGCTGGCCGTGGGCCACGCCGACGCGCCCCAGCTTTCGCCGTGGTTCGTCACCTTCGGGCGCGCCGCCGTGGCGGGCGTGCTGTCGATCGCCTACCTGCTCTGGCAGCGGGCCCGCGGCCAGTTGCGGGTGCCGCGCAAGGCCGAGTGGCCGCTGGTGGGCATGACCGCCTTTGGCGTGATCGTCGGCTTCCCGCTGTTCCTGGCACTGGCGCTGCGCCACGTGCCCAGCACGCACGGCGCAGTGGTCACGGCGCTGCTGCCCCTGTCCACGGCGGTGCTGAGCGCGCTGTGGTTCCGTCAGCGGCCGTCGGCCGGCTTCTGGGCCTGCGCGGTCCTGGGCAGCGGGCTGGTGCTCACCTACATGGTGTGGCGCGCCGGCGGCTTCTACCTGGGCGCGGCCAACATCTACCTGATCATCGCCATGACCACCGGCGCCTTCGGCTACATCGGCGGCGCGCGCCTGACGCCGCGCCTTGGCGCGGAGCAGGTGATCTGCTGGGTGCTGGTGAGCTGCCTGCCCCTGACCGTGCCCATGGCCTGGCTGTTCGCGCCCGCCGACCTGTCCGCCATCGCGGCCATGAGCTGGCTGGGCTTCGCCTACGTGGCCCTGTTCTCCATGTGGATCGGCTTTTTCGCCTGGTACCGCGCGCTGGCGCTCGGCGCGGTGCGCGTCAGCCAGATCCAGCTGGTGCAGCCCTTCCTGAGCCTGCTGTTTGCCGTGCCCCTGGCCGGTGAGCGGCTGGACACCCTGACCCTGGTGTTTGCACTGGCCGTGATCGCCACCGTGTACGCCGGCAAGAAGATGCCGGTGCACGCGCCGGGAGCTCCCGCATGAAGCTGCACAGCATCCCCTTTGGCACCACCGACTGGGCCCGCGTGCCGCGCGAGGAAAAGAGTGCACAGGCCGGCCAGGCCTTCTGGCGCACACGGCAATTTGGCGAGCTGCGCGTGCGCATGGTGGAGTACACGCCCGGCTACGTCTCGGACCACTGGTGCACCAAGGGACACATCCTGCTGTGCCTGAGTGGTGAATTGCACACCGAGCTGGCCGACGGCCGCTGCTTCACGCTCACGCCCGGCATGAGCTACCAGGTGGCTGACCAGGCCGAGCCGCACCGTTCCACCGCGCCGCAGGGCGCCACCCTTTTCATCGTGGACTGACCACGAACATCGCCCGGAGAAAACCATGAAACTCAACGACCTGAAAGCTGCTGACTGGACCCTGGCGCGCCGCGCCGAGATGATGAACCCCTCGGTCATCCGCGAAATCCTCAAGGTCACCGAAAAGCCGGGCATCATCAGCTTCGCGGGGGGCCTGCCCTCGCCCCGGACCTTCCCGATCGACGCCTTCTCCGAGGCCTGCGCCAAGGTGCTGCGGGAAGATGGCCAGGCCGCGCTGCAGTACGCCGCCAGCGAGGGCTATGCGCCGCTGCGCGAGGCCGTGGCCGCGCAGTTGCCCTGGATGGTGGACCCGTCGCAGGTGCTCATCACCACCGGCTCCCAGCAGGGCCTGGACCTGGTGGCCAAGGTGCTGATCGACGCCGGCAGCCGAATCCTCGTGGAGACCCCGACCTACCTGGGCGCGCTGCAGGCCTTTGCGCCCATGGAACCTGATGTGGTGAGCGTGGCCAGCGACGCCGAGGGCGTGGACGTGGACGACCTCGCCCGCAAGGCCGCCGGCGCGCGCTTCCTCTACGTGCTGCCCAATTTCCAGAACCCCACGGGCCGCACCATGAGCGAGGCACGCCGCGCCGCGCTGTCCGCGCGCGCGGCCCAGCTCGGCCTGCCGCTGATCGAGGACAACCCCTACGGGGACCTGTGGTTCGACGCGCCGCCCCCCCTGCCGCTGACCGCGCGCAACCCCGAAGGCAGCATCTACCTGGGCTCGTTCTCCAAGGTGCTGGCGCCGGGCCTGCGCCTGGGCTATGTGATCGCACCCAAGGCCGTGGCCCCCAAGCTGCTGCAGGCCAAGCAGGCGGCCGACCTGCACAGTCCCGGCTTCAACCAGCGCATGGTGGCCGAGGTCATGAAGCACGGCTTCCTGGACCGCCATGTGCCCACCATCCGCGCGCTCTACAAGACCCAGCGCGACGCCATGCTCGCCGCGCTCACGCGCGAAATGCAGGGCCTGGACGTGCAATGGAACACGCCCGACGGCGGCATGTTCCTCTGGGCGCGCCTGCCCGCGGGCATGAGCGCGGTCGACCTGCTGCCCAAGGCGGTGGACAAGGGCGTGGCCTTCGTGCCCGGCGCCGCCTTCTACGCCGACCAGGCCGACGCACGCACCCTGCGCCTGAGCTTCGTCACGGCCAGCGTGGACCAGATCAACATCGGCATGGCCGCGCTGGCCGCGGCGATCCGGGAGTTTGCGGCGCCCTGAATCCGCAGCCAAGCCAAGGACGTTCCATGAAAAACCGCCCTTTCAAGCAAGTCGACGTGTTCACTGCCGAGCCCTATCTCGGCAACCCGCTGGCCGTGGTGCTGGACGGCAGCGGACTGACCACGGAGGAGATGCAGCATTTCACCCACTGGACCAACCTGTCCGAAGCCACCTTCCTGCTGCCGCCCACGCAGGCCGGCGCCGACTACCGGGTCCGCATCTTCTGCCCCGGGCGTGAACTGCCCTTTGCCGGCCATCCGACGCTGGGCAGTTGCCACGCCTGGCTGCAGGCCGGAGGTACCCCGCAAGGCGAGTACGTGGTGCAGGAGTGCGGCGTCGGACTGGTCAAGCTGCGCCGCGACGGCGACCGCCTCGCCTTCGCCGCCCCGCCGCTGAAGAAGAGCGGCCCGCTGGCCGAGGACGAGGTGGCGCTGATCGCCCGCGGACTGGGCGTGCCGCGCAGCGACATCGTCGCCCACGCCTGGTGCGACAACGGTCCCAACTGGCGCGGCGTGATGCTGCGCTCGGCCGAACAGGTGCTGGCGCTGAAGCCCGATGGCGCGGTGCTGGCCGGGCTGGACGTGGGCGTCGTCGGGCCGCGCGGCAAGGTCGGCGTGGTCGGGGCGGCCGACCAGGACGGCATCGCGTTTGAAGTGCGGGCCTTCTTCCCCGGCAACAACGGCCTGGCCGAAGACCCGGTCACCGGCAGCCTCAACGCCGCGCTGGCGCAGTGGCTGATCGGCGCCGGACTGGCCCCAGCGCAGTATGTGGCCAGCCAGGGCACGGCACTGGGCCGGGCCGGCCGGGTGCACGTGGTGCAGGACGGCGGCGACCTCTGGATCGGCGGCAGTTCCGTGACCTGCGTGGATGGGACGGTGACGCTATGACCCTGCCGCAGGCCCGCGTCGACCACCTCGTGGTGGTCGCGCCTGATCTGTCCACCGGCGTGGCCTGGTGCGAGCGCACGCTCGGCGTCACGCCCGGGCCTGGCGGCGAGCACCCGCTGATGGGCACGCACAACCGGCTGCTGCGCATCGCGACGGTGGATTTCCCGCGCGCCTATTTCGAGATCATTGCTATCAATACCGGAGCAGCAAAGGACCGTCCCGCGGGGGCTTTGCGCTGGTTTGACATGGATTCGCCGCAGTTGCAGGCGCATCTCGACCGCCACGGCCCGCAGCTGGTCCATTTCGTGGCCAACACCGCGGATGTGGCCGCCTCGGTGGCCGCGCTCCACGCCCTGGGCATCGACCGGGGCCCGGCGCTGGCCGCCTCGCGGCCCACGCCGCGCGGCCTGCTGCAGTGGCAGATCACGGTACGCGAGGACGGCCAGCGCCTGTTCCAGGGCGGCCTGCCCACGCTCATCGAGTGGGGCCAGGTGCACCCGGCCAGCGCGATGCCCGAATCGGGCGTGACGCTGCAGTCGCTCACCATGCACCACCCCGATGCCGCAGCCCTGCAGGCGGCGCACGCCGCCATCGGCCTGCAGGGCGTGGGCGTGAAGCCTGGCCCCGCCAACCTGGTGGCCTGCCTGCGCACCCCGCGCGGGCTGGTGACCCTTGAATCCCGAGGACTCTGACATGCTCACTCCCGCCGAACTGGGCTGGTTCGCCCTGGCTGCCCTGGTGCTGGTGCTCACGCCCGGCCCCAACATGATCTATTGCGTCTCGCGCACGCTGGTGCAGGGCCGCGGTGCCGGACTGCTGTCGCTGGCCGGCGTGGTGCTGGGCTTCGTCGTGCACATGATGGCCGCCGCGCTCGGGCTGACGGCCCTGCTGGCGGCCGTGCCCCTGGCCTTTGACATCATCCGGCTCGCGGGCGCGGGCTACCTGCTGTGGCTGGCCTGGCAGGCGTTCAAGCCCGGCGGCCGCGCCCCGTTCGAGGCACGGCCCCTGCCCGTGGACCCACCGGGCAAGCTGTTTCGCATGGGCTTTCTCACCAACCTGCTGAACCCCAAGGTGGCCATGTTCTACCTCTCGTTCGTCCCGCAGTTCCTGCACCCGGAGCGGGGCAGCGTGCTGGTACAGAGCCTGGTGCTGGGCGCCGTGCAGATCGGGGTCAGCGGCGGCGTCAACGTGCTGATCATCCTGGGCGCCAGCCGGCTCACCGCACTGCTGTCGCGCAGCGCGGGCTGGCTGCGCGCGCAGCGCTACGTCATGGGCAGCGTGCTGGCCGCACTGGCTGTCCGCATTGCCTTCACGGAGAAAACATGAACTTCAGCCGAGACGAAGTCGAAGCCGCCCAGCGCACCGTCTACGCGGCCATGCCGCCCACCGCGCAATACGCCTGGCCCCTGCTGCAGCAGCGCCTGGGCCTGCAGGTCTGGGTCAAGCACGAAAACCACACCCCGGCGGGCGCATTCAAGGTGCGCGGCGGCCTGACCTATTTCGAGGCGCTGCGTGCCGCCGGCACCGTGCCCGGCGTCATCAGCGCGACCCGCGGCAACCACGGCCAGTCGGTGGGCTTCGCCGCCCGCCGGCAGGGCCTGTCCGCCACCATCGTGGTGCCCCACGGCAATTCGGTCGAGAAGAACGCCGCCATGCGCGCGCTCGGCGTGAGCCTGGTGGAGCACGGCGACGACTTCCAGGCCGCGCGCGAACACGCCATGGCGCTGGCCCGGGACCAGGCCCTGCACATGGTGCCCTCGTTCCACCGGGACCTGATCCGCGGCGTCATGACCTACTGGGTGGAGTTCTTCTGCAGCTTCAGCGCCGACGAGATGCCTGAGGTGGTGTTCGTGCCCATCGGCCAGGGTTCAGGCTTCTGCGCGGCGGCCGCGGCACGCGCCCACACGGGCGCGCGCTGCAAGCTGGTCGGCGTGGTCTCGGCCCATGCCACGGCCTACCTGGACTCGTTCCGCGCCGGCAAACTGCTCGAGGCTCCGGTCACCACGCGGCTGGCCGACGGCATGGCCTGCCGCGTGCCGGATGCCGAATCGCTCGAGGTGGTGCTGCGCGAGGCCGACGACGTGGTCGCCGTGACCGACGCCGAAGTCGCCCAGGCCATGCGTGTGCTGTTTGCCGACACCCACAACGTGGCCGAAGGCGCCGGCGCCGCCGGGCTCGCCGCGGCCATGCAGCAGCGCGAACGCCTGCAGGGCCGGCGCGTGGGCGTTGCGCTGACGGGCGGCAACGTCGACAGCGAGGTGTTCGCACGGGTGCTGGCGGGCGCGGACGCCTGACGGCAGGTGTCCCGCGCCTGACAGCGCGGGCGTTGCGGGGTCGCAAGCGTGACTTGGCGCCCGCAGTCGTCTCGCCAGAATGAGGGCATGGGAAACCTCTACCTCGTGCGCCACGGCCAGGCCTCGTTTGGCGAAGACGACTACGACCGGCTCAGCGAACTCGGCCACAAGCAGAGCCTGCGCCTGGGTGAATACCTGGCTGCGCGCGGCATGGTGTTCGACGCGGTGATCACCGGCACGCTGCGCCGCCATACCGAAACCTTCAACGGCATTGCGCAGGGCCTGGGCCTGAAGGCCGACGTGCTGCAGTGGCCCGGCCTGAACGAGTACGACAGCGAAGCCGTGATCGGTGCGGTCCATCCGCACAAGCTGGAAAAGCCGACCTCGCCCGAGATGTACCGCCACCATTTCCGCCTGCTGCGCGATGGCCTGGCGCAGTGGATGGCCGGCGTGGTGAGCCCGCGCGGCATGCCCAGCTACGACGACTTCGTGGCCGGCATCACCAGCGCGCTGGACCACGTGCGCACGCAGCACCACGGGAAGAACGTGTTGCTGGTGTCCAGCGGCGGGCCGATCTCCACGGCCGTGGGGCATGTGCTGGGCACCAGCCCCGAGACCACCATCGAGCTGAACCTGCGCATCCGCAACAGCAGCGTGACCGAATTTGCCTTCACGCCCAAGCGCCACATGCTGGTGACCTACAACACCCTGCCGCACCTGGACGACGCCCCGTACCGCGACTGGGTGACCTACGCCTGAAATACGGTGATCTTTCTGAGTCGAATCAGACGGAAGCCCTTGCCAGTCGGCCACCAGTTGCTATGAATTACATAGCAAGAAGCAGGCGCTGCGGCTACGCCGGCACCGAGGCAAAGGCCAGCCGGTCGCAACGTTGGAACCCCGCGGGGGGCTCCACCTGGAGCAGGCTGGCGCCATGCAGCGCCGCCACCTTGCGCGCCACACGCAGGCCCAGGCCCAGCCCGAGGGCGGTCACGGGTGCCTCGTCCTGCGCATCCCGCGCGTGCTGCGCGTTCCCGGGGCCATCGGCCACCGCAGGGCCCGCGCCCCCCTGACCGGCGTCATCACAGACTTGGAGCCAGCGTGCCTGCGGGTCCAGCTGCACTTCCACCCGCGTGCCACGCGGCGTATGGGCCAGCGCGTTCTCCAGCAAGTTGCGCAGTGCCAGCGCCAGCAGCACGGGGTGGCCGACGATCGGGAAGGGGCCCGGACCGACCAGCGCCAGCTCGTGCCCGCTGCGCAATGCGGGCTGCGCGAAATCGGCCAGCACTTCGCGCGCCAGATCGCCCAGGTCCAGCGGCTGCGCCACCCCGTCCAGCTCGGCGCGACTGGCCCGCGCCAGCGACAGCAGGTCCGACAGCACCTGCCCGACGCGCAGGGCATCCCGTTCGAGCCGCTGCAGCGCCTGGGCGGCCTGCGGCCCGTCCAGCCCGTGGCGCAGCGCCCGGGCCTGCAGCGTGAGCGAGGCCAGCGGCGTGCGCAGCTCATGGGCAATCTCGTTGGCCAGCTCGCGCTCGCTCGACAGCGCGGCGTGGTAGCGGCCGCTGAGCCGGTTGATGGCATCGACCATGGCGCGAAACTCCACCTGCGGGTGGGCCTGGCGCAGCGGCGTGGTGCCCTGCACATCGATTTCATGCACGTCGCGCGACAGCTCGTACAGCGGGCGCAGGCCGCGGCGGATTGCCAGCCCCAGCACCAGCGCCACCGCCGGCAGCAGCCACAGCCCCGGGCCCACCACCTGTTCGCCGATGTCCTGCGCCAGTTCGTCGCGCTCGTGCACGCTGAGCAGCACCATCACCTTGCGCTCATGGTCCGGGCCATTCCAGCGCGTGAAGCTGCGCCAGTGCCGGGTCGGCTCGCCCAGAAGCAGTGTTTCGTAGCCTTCGGCATCGGAAAAGGCCGGCGTGGGGGCTTCGCCTGTGCGCGTGACCAGCCGACCTGACGAGTCCCAGATCACCACGCTGATGGACTGCTGGTAGTCGTGGCTGCGCAGCTCGGGCTTGTCGGCCAGCGCCGCCGGGTCCTCGCGCGTGAAGAAATGCTCGTTGCGCGTGGACAGCATCAGCGCGGCCACGCTGGCGAGGTGGCCATCGGTGAGCTCGTCGGCCTCGTGCTTGCCAGTCCCGTAGCCGGCCACCACGAAGCTGAGCCAGACCAGCGCCAGCGCGCCCAGGGACCAGGCCAGCAGGTGGCGCGTGAGCGAAGGGTGCCTCATGCGCTGTCCTCCGGAATGAAGTAGCCCACGCCGCGCAGGGTCCGGATCACGCCGTCGCCGAGCTTCCTGCGCAGATGGTGCACGTGGACCTCCACGGCGTTGCTGTCCAGCGCCTGGTCCCAGTTGTAGAGCTTGGCCTCGATCTGCGCGCGCGACAGCACCCGCGGGCGGACTTCCGCGAGCGCCAGCAGCACGCCGAACTCCCGCGCCGACAGCACCACCGGCTGCCCGTCCAGCAGCACCGTCCGCGCCGCGGGGTCCACGCGCAGCGGCCCGAATGCGAGCACGGGCTGCGCGCGGCCGGCAGCGCGGCGGCGCAGGGCCCGCATGCGGGCCGCCAGCTCATCGGGGTCGAAGGGTTTGGTGACGTAATCGTCGGCCCCCATGTCGAGCGCCGCGATGCGCGACGCCACCTGGTCGCGCGCGGTCATGATCAAGACAGGCGTGTCAGGCGCCGGCAGTCCCTCGGGCGCGGCGCGCAGCCGCCCCAGAAGCGTGGTGCCGTCTCCATCGCGCAGGCCGAGGTCGAGCAGGACCAGATCAAAAGGCTCCGCCCGCAGCGCCGCCCAGGCCATGGCCACGCTGTCGCTGAGGTCCACCGCCCAGCCCAGTTGCCGCAGGTGGGCCTGCAGGCCCGCGGCGATCCCTTCGTCATCTTCCACCACCAGTACGCGCATCCCTTTATTGTGCGCGGGACGCGGCCCTGCGTTAAGGCGGTCTTAAGCCGCCGCGCGCACTCTGCCGGCCATGCACAACGTTTCCGCCAGAACCCTGGTTCTGGCCACTGCGGGCCTGACGCTGGCCCTGCTCGGCTGGGACTATTCGGGCCTGGACCTGACGCTGGCCCGCTGGTTCGGCGGCCCCGCGGGGTTTCCGCTGCACGACGCCTGGTGGCTTGAGAACGTGGCGCACGAGGGCGGACGGCGGCTCGCCTGGGCGATCGCGCTGGCGCTGTGCCTGGGGGCCTGGTGGCCGGTCGGCCCGCTGCGCCGGCTGGCCTTCAATCGCCGGCTGCAACTGGCCAGCACGACGCTGCTGGCGGTGGCGCTGATCAGCATCCTCAAGTCCTTCAATCACACCAGCTGCCCCTGGGACCTGGCTGAATTCGGCGGCGTGGCGCACTACGTTTCGCACTGGGCACTGGCCCAGACCGACGGCGGACCGGGCCGGTGCTTCCCGGCCGGCCACGCATCGGCCGGCTTTGCCTTTGTGGGAGGCTATTTCGCATTCCGCGGACGGGCGCCGCACCTGGCGCGCGCCTGGCTGGTGGCGGCAGTGGCCGCCGGGCTGGCGCTGGGCTGGTCGCAGCAGATGCGGGGCGCGCATTTCATGAGTCACACTCTGTGGACCGGCTGGGTATGCTGGTGCCTGGCCTGGGCGCTCGATGTGGCCTGGTCCTGGGCTGAACACCGCCACCTGCTGGCTGAAACGGAACTCTTTGAATGACATTCGCTGCGAGATGGAATCTGCGCAACCCGCTGTGGCTGATCGTTGGCGCCAGCCTCTGGATGGCCACGGCCGGCAATGCGGCGCTGTGGCGCGAACTGGGCGCGCTGTCCGTGCTCGACAGTCCAGCCGGCTGGGCTTTCGGGGCTGCGCTGTCGCTGATCATCGCGCTGGCGCTGGTGGCGCTGCTGAGCCTGCTGGCCTGGCGCTGGACGCTCAAGCCGGCGCTCACCTTCCTGCTGCTGGCCGCGGCGTTCGGCGCCCATTTCATGCTGAGCTACCGGGTGGTGATCGACGCCACCATGATGGTGAACGTGCTGCAGACCAATCCCGCCGAGGCGGCCGATCTGCTGAGCCTGCGCCTGGTGGGGCTGGTGCTGGTGCTGGGCGTGCTGCCGGTGGTGCTGGTCTGGCGCACGCCGGTGGACTACGGTCGCTGGCCACGCCGGCTGCTGTGGAACCTGCTGGGCCTGTTCGGAGCCGGCATCCTGATCGTGGCCACCGCACTGGCGAGCTTTCAGCCCCTGTCGTCCACCATGCGCAACCACAAGCAGGTGCGCTATCTCATGAACCCGCTGAATTCGGTCTATGCGCTGGGCTACCTTGCCGCGCAGCCGCTGCGCCGGGACAACTCCATCCTGGAGCCCATCGGCCTGGACGCGCGGCTTGCGGCGCCGGCCGGCGGCAAGCCCCCGTTGCTGGTGCTGGTGCTGGGTGAGACCGGGCGGGCGGGCAATTTCAGCCTCAACGGTTACGCACGCCCGACCACGCCCGAACTGGCGCGCGAGGACGTGGCCAGCTGGCGCAACGCCTGGTCCTGCGGCACCAGCACGGCGGCGTCCGTCCCCTGCATGTTCGCCCACCTGGGCCGCGACGGCTTTGACGCCCGTCCCCACAACTATGAGGGCCTGCTGGACGTGCTGCAGCGCGCCGGCCTGGCCGTGCTTTGGGTGGACAACCAGTCGGGTTGCAAGGGTGTGTGCGACCGCGTGCCCCATGCCGACACCAGCAACCTCAAGCACCCGGCGCTGTGCACCTCGGGCGAGTGCCTGGACGGCATCATGCTGGACGGGCTGGACGCCCGCCTCGCCGCGCTGCCGGCCGAGCGCCGGGCCCGCGGCGTGGTGCTGGTGCTGCACCAGATGGGCAGCCATGGACCGGCCTACTGGCAGCGTTCACCCGAGGCGTACAAGCGTTTCCGTCCTGAGTGCCTCACCGTCGACCTGCAGCGCTGCAGCCGCGACGAGGTGCTGAACGCCTACGACAACTCGATTGCCTACACCGACCACTTCCTGGCCTCGACCATCGGCTGGCTCAAGACCCAGGCGACCACCTACGACCCGGCCATGGTCTATGTGGCGGACCACGGCGAGTCACTGGGAGAGAACAACCTCTACCTGCATGGCCTGCCCTACGCCATCGCGCCCGATGTTCAGAAACACGTGCCCTGGATCACCTGGCTGTCCGCCGGATTCGCGCGGCAGCGCGGCCTGACCACCGAATGCCTGCGCAAGGCTGCCGATGCCCGTGTCTCGCATGACAACTACTTTCATTCGGTGCTGGGCCTGATGCGGGTGCAGACGCAGGTGTACCAACCCACGCTGGATGCCTACGCGCCCTGCGTCAAACCCTGATCACGACAGCAGCGAGGCCAGCATGATGGCGGGCGAGCCCGCGGCGCCGGCGTCCAGGGCCCGCACCGCCTCGTCCGCCACGCCCTGCTGATGCTGGCCGAACGCGGCCAGCAGGGCCTCGGGCGTTTCGAGGATTTCATAGGCCACGTCTTCCAGCGCCTCGCGCGACACCACGAAGCTGTGCGTCACGCCATCGCGCTCGCCCGTGAATGCGACGCCGTCCAGGCCCTGGGCGACGGGGTTCGAAATGCTGAGACCAGCCATGTCCACCTCCAGTCAGTAACCGAGTGTAAAAACCCCCGACGCTCACCGTCAACCGGGCAGACACGCATGCGGGCCATGTCCTACGCATGAAGAGGTGGCTCGCGCACAACGCGACAGCGGGAGTCTGGCGATGCTGGGAGCCTGTCCACCTCCAATCGGTTCAGGAGTTCGCCATGCCAAGCCATCCTCTGTTGATCCGCGGCCTCGCCGCTTCCGCTTTCGTTCTGCTGGGCGCCACCAGCGCACTGGCCGCCAGCACCCGCGCCCCTTCCGCTGCGCAGGAGCGCTACCAGCAGGAACGCGCCATCTGCCTCAACGGGCAGTCACAACAGGACCGCGCCACCTGCCTGCGCGAGGCCGGGGCGGCCTACGCCCAGGCCCGCAAGGGCGACCTGAGCTCCACCGGCAGCACCGACTACGCGGCCAATGCCGTGGCCCGCTGCAACGCCCAGCCCCCCGTCGATCGCGATGACTGCGTGCGGCGCATCCGCGAGGGCGCCGTTCAGGGCAGCGTGAACGCCGGTGGCGTGCTGCGCGAGGTCGAGACCCCGGTCCAGTAGGTCGGCGGCCGCCGGGCTGATCAGTCCACCACGGCCAGGCGAATGCCACGCACAGGCGGTGCCGCGCGTGCGCGCAACTGCCCGCAACCGGCGTCCACGTCCTGCCCCGCGGAATGGCGCAGCTTGGCCAGGACGCCGCGCTGATGCAGCAGGCGCGCCATGCGTGCCGCGCGCTCCCAGGCCGGCCGGCGGAACGGCAGGTCCGGCACGGTGTTGTAGGGAATCAGGTTCATGACGGCGTACTTGCCACCGAGCAGGCGAACAATGCCGTCGACTTCGTCGTCACCATCGTTGACGCCCTCCAGCAAGGTCCACTGGTACTGGATCGGGTAGCCCGTGGCGCGTGCGTAGCGCTCGGCCTGCTCGACCAGCCCCTGCGGGTCGATGCGCGGCGCACGCGGCAACAGCTCGGCGCGCAGCTCGGGTCGGGTGGTGTGCAGCGACAAGGCCAGCGCCGGCTTGACCCGGCCCCGGGGCAGGCGCTCGAACACGCGCTCGTCTCCGACCGTGGAAAACACCAGGTTCTTGTGCCCGACGTTGCCCGCGGTGCCCAGCAGCTCGATGGCCTCGAGCACGTTGTCCAGGTTGTGGGCCGGTTCGCCCATGCCCATGAACACCACCTTGCTGACCGGGCGCAGGCTGCGCGCAAGGGCCACCTGGGCCACGATCTCGCCGCTGCTGACCTGGCGCACCAGCCCGCCCTGCCCGGTCATGCAGAACACGCAGCCCACCGCGCACCCCACCTGGGTGGACACGCACAGGCCGCCCCGCGGCAACAGGACGCTCTCCACGGTCTGGCCGTCGGCCAGTGCCACCAGCAGGCGGGCCGAGCCGTCTTCGCCGGGATGCCGGGACTGCAGCCGGGCCAGTCCCGCGAGCTCGTTCGCAAGAGCCGGCAGCGCCTCACGCAGTGGTCGCGGCATGAAGTCCTCGAGCCGCCGTTTACCGGCATCCTGAGGCAGGGCCTGGGACCAGAGCCGCAGCACGCGGTGCTCGTGGCCGGGCCCCGCGCCCAGGGCGCGCAAACGCTGGCGCAGGGTTTGGAGGTGCATGCCCGATTCTAGTTTTGGGCGCCCCCGCAGTGGCGCTCGGGGCCGCTCAGTACTGCTTGTAGGGCAGGAACTTGCCCGACAGCACCATGTTGACGCGATCACCCTTGGGATCGGCCTGGCGCTGGATGTCCATGGAGAAGTCGATGGCGCTCATGATGCCATCGCCAAACTCCTCGTGAATCAGCTCCTTCATGGTGGTGCCGTAGACACTGACCACCTCGTACAGACGGTAGATCAGCGGATCGGTGGGCACCGTGGTGGGCAGCGAGCCCTTGTAAGGCACCACCTGCAGCCACTTCTGTTCCTCGGCCGTGAGCCCGAAGATCTTGCCAATGATCCTGGCCTGCTTGTCATCCAGCGTCATCTGGCCGAGGCAGGCGGCCGTGGTCCATTCCTTGGACAGGCCAACCTTCTTGGCCACGGACTCCCAGGTGATGCCCTTGGACACCTTGGCGGTGATGATTTTTTCGGTGACGTCGTTGCGGTTCATGCGTGGCTCCTTGTGAATTGAAGAGGGAAAGGTTTCAGTGCTCGCCGGCCCGGGCCCGGGTGACGAGGAAATCGACAATGTGGTTGCGCAGCTCGTAGTAGCCCGGCAGGTGGTGCAGGCCTGCGCGATGGCGGTCGCGCGGCAGCGTGTTGGTCACGGTCTCGGCAATGGCGCCGGGGACATAGCCGGCGGCGCCCTCCGAGCCATTGCTCATGAGCAGGATGCGATCAGCCAGCAGGATGGCCTCGTCCACGTCATGGGTGATCATGAACACCGTCTGCTGCGTCTCGCGCACGATGCCCATAAGTTCGTCCTGGATGGTGCCGCGGGTGAGTGCGTCCAGCGCGCCAAAGGGCTCGTCCAGCAGCAGCATCTTGGGGCTGATGGCAAACGCGCGGGCAATGCCCACGCGCTGCTTCATGCCACCCGAGAGCTGCGACGGCTTCTTGTCGATGGCGGGCGTGAGGCCCACCATGGCGACGAATTTCTCCACCTGCTCGTTGACCTGCGCGCGGGTCCACGCCGGCCAGCGGGACTCCACGGCAAAGGCGATGTTCCGGCGCACCGTGAGCCAGGGCATGAGCGCATGGCCCTGGAACACCACCCCGCGCTCCAGGCTCGGCCCCGCGACCTCGCGCCCGTCCATGAACACGTGGCCGCTGCTGGCGGTATCCAGCCCCGCGAGGACATTGAGGATGGTGGTCTTGCCGCAGCCGGAATGGCCGATGACGCAGACGAACTCGCCGCGGTCCAGCGCGAAGCTCACGTCGGCGAACACCGGCTTGCCGGGCGAGAAGGCGCGTGACAGGCCTTCGATCTTGAGGAAACCTTGCATGGCCGGGTCCTTCTCGGCAACGGTGGGCTGGGCGCGCGCCCAGAGGGTGTCAGCCGGGGTCCAGCCGGAGGCGCCTGCGTCACTCAACATAGGTCACCCACTTCTGGAGCCGGCCAAAGACCAGGTCGAGCAGCATGCCCACCACCCCGATCACGCCAATGGCGAAGATCACGTTGGTCAGCGACAGGTTGTTCCACTCGTTCCAGACGAAGTAGCCGATGCCGGTGCCTCCGACCAGCATCTCGGCGGCCACGATCACCAGCCAGGCGATGCTCATGCTGATGCGCATGCCGGTCAGGATGGTGGGGGCTGCCGCCGGCAGGATCACGCGGAACGCCTTGCGCAGCGGGCTCACCTCCAGCGTGCGCGCCACATTGAGCCAGTCGCGCCGCACCGAGGCCACGCCAAACGCCGTGTTGATCAGCATCGGCCAGATCGAGCAGATGAAGATCACGAAGACGCCCGAGGCCGAAGAGTCCTTGATGGTGTACAGCGCCAGCGGCATCCAGGCCAGTGGACTGATGGGCTTGAGCACCTGGATGAACGGGTCGAACGCCCGGCTGAGCAGCGGGCTCATCCCGATCACGAACCCCAGCGGCACCGCCACAAGACAGGCGAGCACGAAGCCCAGCCCCACGCGCCCCAGCGAATACGCGAGCTGGATCAGGATGCCCTTGTCATTGGGCCCGTTGTCGTAGACCGGGTTGGACACGTGCCGCCAGACCGTCTCACCCATCTGGGCGGGCGTCGGGAAGCCGCCCGTCCTGGCGGCCCCCGGGTCCTTGCCCAGCATCTTCTGGTATTCGATCTGCTCGGCCGTCATGCCCGCCGTGCCGCTGCCCGCCTTGGGCAGCGTGGCGGCATACCAGAGGCTCAGCGTGGCCAGCAGGATCAGCAGCGACACCAGCATCGCCTTGACGTTGAGAGACGTCATGTTCAGGCCTGCTTGCTGATGGCGAAGCTCCTGACGTAGTCGTCAGGCTTGGCCGGATCAAACACCTTGCCCATGATCGTGAACTTGGGATAGGCCCCCTCGGGCACTTTCTGGTCCAGCTCCTTCATGTGCTTCTTGGCGTCGGTCAGCAGGAACACCTTCTCGGCGATCTGCTTGTAGTTGATGTCGCCCTTGACGTAGCCCCAGCGCTTCATCTGCGTGAGCATCCACACCGCCATGCTCTGCCAGGGCATGGGGTCGAAGTCGGCGCGGTCGGGCACCGTGCGGATGTTGCCCAGGCCGTCGGCAAACTTGCCGGTGAGCACCTGCGCCACCACGGTCTCGGGCTGGTTCAGGTACTGGGTCGGCGAGATCACCTTGGCGATCAGTTCGCGGTTCTTGGGGTCGCGCGCCATGGCCGCGGCGGTGAGCACCGCGCGGTACAGCGCGGCAAAGGTGTTGGGGTTCTTCTGGATGAACTCCGTGCTGGTGCCAAAGGCGCAGCAGGGGTGGCCGTTCCACAGGTCCTTGGTCAGCACATGCAGGAAGCCGATCTCCTCGTACACCGCGCGCTGGTTGAACGGGTCCGGACCAAGATAGCCGTCGATGTTGCCGGCGCGCAGGTTGGCCACCATCTCGGGCGGCGGCACCACGCGGATCTGGATGTCGGTGTCGGGGTTCAGGCCATGCTCGGCCACGTAGTAGCGCAGCAGGAAGTTGTGCATGCTGTACTCGAACGGCACGGCAAACTTGAAGCCCTTCCACATCTTGGGGTCGCGCTTGTCCTTGTGCTTGTTGGCCAGCGTGATGGCTTGGCCGTTGGTGTTCTGGATGGTGGCCACGTTCATGGGCACCTGGTTGCTGCCCGCGCCCATGGAAATCGCCAGCGGCATGGGGCTGAGGAAGTGCGTGGCGTCGTATTCCTTGTTGAGCATCTTGTCGCGGATCAGCGCCCAGCCGGCCGTCTTGACCACGTCCACGTTCAAGCCCTGCTTCTGGTAGAAGCCCAGCGGGTGGGCCATGATCAGCGGCGTGGCGCAGGTGATGGGGATGAAGCCGATCTTCAGGCTGGTTTTCTCCAGCGGCCCCTTGTCCTGGGCCATGGCCTGGAGGGCACCAACAGGCAGCACTGACGCAATGGCTGCGCGCGCGGTGCTGGCGCCCACGGCCTTGAGAAAGTTGCGGCGCACGCGGTCCACCGGAAACAGCGCCTTGATCAAGCTGGCCTCGAGGTGGTGGTTGGCCATGTCTTCGGCCTGCGCGACCAGTGCGGCCTGGTGTTCCTGCGGGCTGTGGTTTTGGCCGCAGCTGCAGCGCAGCATCAGCGGTCGGTCGGCGTCATAGGGGTCGTGCCGGGCGGTGGTGTTGGCGGGCTGTTGGGACATGGTGCACCTCTTTGTGGAAGATGCAACGCCGTTGCAAGCCGCGCGCCTGTTCATGCCAGGCGGACGTGGCCTCGGAAAATGATGGCAGGCTCAACCAGGGGTTGTAGGGGCAGCCCTACAAACACCGCCTGTTTCAGCCCGCCGGCGTGTCCTTGGCATGGCGCTGCGCGTACAGGGCCAGTTCGACATCGTTCTTGGTGCCGGTCTTTTCCAGGATGCGTGCACGGTAGGTGCTCACGGTGTTGGAGGCGAGGCTGAGCTGCGCACCAATTTCGCCCACCGAATGCCCGGTGGTGAGCAGCCTGAACACCTGGTGCTCGCGGTGGGACAGGGCCTCCGGCCCCGAGCGCGCCGAAGCCCCGCCCACGGCACTGGCCAGGGCTTCGGCGGTGGCGGGCGTGACGTAGACGCCACCCCCCGCGACCTTGCGCACGGCGGCAATCATGTCGTCGGGGTCGGCGCTCTTGTTCAGGTAACCTGCTGCGCCCAGCTTGATGCAGCGCACGGCGTACTGTTTCTCGGGGTAGGTGCTGAGCATCAGCACCGGCAGGCTGGGCCAGCGTCGCCGCAGCTCCTGCAGCACCTCCAGGCCGTCGCGCCCCGGCATCGCGATGTCCAGCAGCACCACGTCCAGTGGCTGCTGCTCCTTCAGCGCCTGGACGGCGGCCAGCACATCGTCGCCATGGACGGCCTCGGCGCAAACCTGGATGTCGGGCGCGTCGGCCAGCACCTGCTTGACCCCCTCGCGCACGATGCGGTGGTCGTCGCCGATCAGCACCCGGATGACTTTGCTATTCATGGGACAGCGGCATGTGCAGGTGGAACGTGGACCCGCGCCCGATCTGGCTTTCGATGTCGAGCCGGCCACCAAAGTGGCGCGCGCGCTCGCGCATGCCCATCACGCCATAGGCCGTGGCCGCCTCGAAGGCCTCGGGCGGCGCGCCCCGGCCGTCGTCGCGAACGCTGACGCTCAGGCGCTCACCATCGGCCACGATGCGGATCGCCACGCGGCTGGCCTGGGCGTGGCGCCCCACGTTGGACAGCATTTCCTGAAAAATGCGGAACACCGCCATGGCCGCCGGTTCGGGCAACTCGGGCGTCTGCCCCACCTGCATGTGCCAGTCCAGGCCCAGCTCCGCGGATTGCACGAACTCCTGGGCCTGCCACTCGAGCGCGGCCCACAGGCCCTGGTGATCCAGGATGCTGGGGCGCAGGTCGGTGATGATGCGGCCCACGTTGTCCACGGCATTTTCGATCTGCTGGCTCATGCCCTGGCATTTGCAGCGCAGCCGGTCGCGCATGGCCTGCGCCGCCACCGGGTCGCGCGACTGCTGTTCGCTCAGGCGCTTGTCGAGCCAGTTCACGTCCATCTTCAGCGCCACCAGCAGGCTGCCCAGCTCGTCATGCACCTCACGGGCGATGCGGGTGCGCTCCTCCTCGCGCACGGCCTCCGAATAGGCCGCGAGTTCGCGCAGTTGCCGCAGCGCCACTGACAGCTCCCGGGTCCGCCCTGCCACGCGAAGCTCGAGTTCGTCCTTGGCTTTCTGCAGGGCGTCGGCCGCGCGCTTGCGTTCGGTGATGTCGACAAAGGTGATGACCGCGCCCCGCACCTGCGCCCCGTCCAGGATGGCATGGCTGGAGTACTCCACGGCGAATGGGGTGCTGTCGCGGCGCCAGAACACCTCGGTGTCGATACGGCAGGGCAAGCCCTGGCGGAACGCGTTGAAGATGGGGCAATCGGTGTCCGGGTAGGGGGATCCGTCGGCGTGGGAGTGGTGCGTCAGGTCGTGCATGTTCAGGCCCAGCACCTCGGCGGGCTCGTAGCCCAGCATCAGCGCGCCGGCCCGGTTGATGAACATGCAGTGCCCATCCAGATCGACGCCAAAGATGCCCTCGCCCGTGGAGTCCAACAGCAGGCCGAGCTGGTGCTGCCACAGCGGATCGGACGCGGGGCGCGGCGGGTTCAGCAATTGCAGGGCTTCGGCATGCATGCTTTCGGTGCATGCAATGGCCGTGCCATCCGGGGGGCTCCGCCAGCCCGGCCCCCCGGACCTTGTCCGGTCAGTTCACCCGGGTGATGCGCGGCGCCGGAGGCGACAGGGGCGAATTGGCGCGCAGGTAGCTGACGAAAGCATCGATGTCGATCACCCCGCTGTCCACCTTGTTGGTGGTGGACTTGAACACGGTGAAGTTGTCGCCGCCATCCGCCAGGAAGCTGTTGGTGGTGATGCGGTAGGTCTTGGTCGGGTCGATGGCCACGCCGTTGAGCTTGAGTGAGCCGGCCACCAGGCGTGCACCGAAACCGGGTTCCGCGCCCAGCGTGGCATTGGCGTTCCAGCTGTAGGTCAGGCCCTTGGACACCTGCAGCATGCGGCCGCCCCCGTTGAAGCCGGTCTTGGCGGTGTCGTTGGGCTTTTCCCATTGCTGTTCGAGCAGGCGGATCAACTGCGCGCCCGTGATGTCCACGCGCACCAGGGTGTTGCCAAAGGGGGCCACCGTCAGCAGCTCGCCGTAGGTCACGGCGCCCGTGCCCTTGAACGTCAGGTCGGCGCGCACGCCGCCCGGATTCACCACCCCGATGTCCGATGCAGGGCCCCCGCTCAGGTACACGTCGGCCAGCACGGCTCCCATGGCGCCTTCGGCGGTCTCGTCGCGGTTGGTGGTGCCGGTGAGCAGCGCGCGGTTGATGCTGGCCGTGATGGTGCCCACCGGAAGGTTCTGCAGGTTGGCCGACAGCTGGACGTAGCGCGCCACTGCCGCATCCACCGCAGGGTCCTTCGCCACGGCAGTGAAGCCGGCGGGCAGCGTGCCATTGGTGTTGGCCAGTACCGGCACGGTGTTGGCCGCCAGGGTCTTGACGCCCTTGCCGGGCTGCAGGGCAAGATCGATCTCGCTGACCGCGCCGCCATAGAAACCGGTTGAAGTCAGCAGCTTGCCCTTGTAGGTGCAGACGTATTCCTGGTGGGTGTGGCCACTGACGACCACGTCCACGCTGCTGTTGAGTTTGTCCAGGATGGGCAGGATGTCGCCATTGAGGCCCGGGCAGGTCCTGTCGTTCAGCGTGGTTGCCGTGGTCTGGCCGCCCTGGTGGATCAGGACCACCACAGCGGTCACGCCGTTGGCCTTGAGCTTGCTGGCATAGCTGTTGATGACGGCGGATTCTTCATCGAACCGCAGCCCCGCTACGCCCGAGGCCGTCACCACGGCCGGGGTGTCCTTGAGGGTCAGGCCAATGAAGCCGACGCTGACCAGCCCGAACTGCTTGACGTAGGTGGCGGGGAACAGCGTCTTGCCCGACGCGGTGTCCACCACATTGGCCGCCAGGTAGGTGAACTTGGCGCCGGGGAACTTGCCGTCCACCAGGCAGGTGTCCACACCGACGACGCCGGTGTTGCCGTTGGCCGGCAGGCAGCCGCCGGACTGCATGCGCAGCAGTTCGGTCTTCCCCTTGTCGAACTCGTGGTTGCCCACCGAGGTCACCTCCAGGCCGATCTGGTTGAGGATGTCCACCGCGGCCTCTTCGTGCGTGATGTTGGACACAAACGGCGAGGCGCCGATCATGTCGCCAGCGCCCACCACGATGCTGTTGGCGTTCTTGGCCTTGAGGTTCTTGATCAGCGTGGCCAGATAGGCCGCGCCGCCCACCGTGGCCGTGGAGCCGCCGGGCTTGCTGGCGTCGGGCAGGAACACGGTCCCGCCGTTGCTGGCCGCAGGTGGCGCGATGTTGCCGTGAAAGTCGTTCATGGCGATCAGCTTGACGTTCACGGTGGCCGCGGCCACGCTGTCCAGAAGCTTGTCGTAGTCATTGCCGCTCTGGCTGGCCGTCTTGGCCACCAGCGGGCTGCTCAGCAGGTCGGTCACCGAGGAGGGAACGCTCAAGCCCGCAGCGCGCACGGCCGCCAGCACCGCGTCCTGCGCCGCGGAAATGCGCGCCGTGGTCAGGCCGGTGGCGGCCGCGGCGTCAAAGCCGTCAAAGTAGGCCGCGGTATCGGGGGCGATCTGGCCCACCAGTTGCTCGGTCAGCGGGTTCACGTTGACTTGAACCGTCCCGGCGCCCGAACCCCGGGCAATGGCGTGCAGCTTGCGGGTGCCATTGGACACCTCGATCACGCAGGGCAGCGAACCACCCGGAACATTGACGCTCCAGGAACCGTCTGCTCCGGTGGTCGCGGCGGCAAGCGCCGCGCCGGAGGCGCAGCGCGCCGAGACGGTCGCCGAGGCCAGGGCCGCGCCGGTGGCCGCGAGGCCGTTGAGAGTGACGTTGCTGCCGCTGCTGCCGCCGCAACTGGCGAGGAACAGCGCCAGTGCGGTCGCAATGGTCAGTCCGCCCTGACGGGTGATTCGGTTCGTGAGCATGGGGGTCCTCAAAGGCCGGTGATGGGAAAGCCGATAAGGTAGGGGGCTGGTATGACGCAGCGGTGACACATTGCGGCGCTAAGGTGACGGCCATGCCCCATCGCCCGCATCCCGCCGCCACAACCCAACCCGCGCCGCAGCGCCGCCGGACACCACGCCTCAGCCGCTGGGCACTGGGCGCGATCGTGCTGGCCTGCGCGGCAGGCGCCCACGCCGGCACCGACATGGCCGAAGTAGCCCTGGCCGCACGTGACACGCAGACCCGGTGCCAGATGAAGCTGCACCACGACGCCGACGAGTTCGTCGACTGCCTGGACGACCTGCTGAAGCCGCTGGCCAAGCCCACGGCGCACCGGCTGGGCATCGAGTATTTCGGCTGGGTCGGGGCGCTGAACTCGGCCCGCATGAGCCTGCCCGGCGCCATGGAGGCGGCCGATCGCTACCTGCGCCGCTTCCGCAAGACGCAAAAGGCCTTGCGCGTCGCCGACGAGGCGCTATGCCGAACCGTCCCCGGCGACTGCACCCAGCGGATCGCCCGGATGCGCCTGATGGAAGCCGAGCCGCCCATGAACAGCCAGCGGTTCGGCCCCGGCAACCGGGAACCCGGCCACAAGCACTGAGCGGGTCACAGCCCGAGGTCGGACAGCCCCGGGTGATCGTCGGGCCGCCGGCCCAGCGGCCAGTGGAACTTGCGGTCTTCCGGACGGATCGGCAGATCGTTGATGCTGGCGAAGCGCCGCTGCATCAGGCCCTGGTCATTGAACTCCCAGTTCTCGTTGCCGTAGCTACGGAACCATTGGCCCGAGTCGTCGTGGCACTCGTAGGCAAAGCGCACGGCAATGCGGTGGCCGGTGAAGGCCCAGAGCTCCTTGATCAGGCGGTACTCCAGCTCGCGCGTCCATTTGCGCTGCAGGAACTGCCGCACCTGTTCACGACCCACGGGAAACTCGGCGCGGTTGCGCCAGTGCGTGTCTTCGGTATAGACCTGCACCACGCGGTCGGGGTCTCGGGAGTTCCACGCGTCCTCGGCCATGCGCACCTTCTGTGCGGCGGTCTCGGCAGTAAAGGGGGGCAGCGGGGGCTTGGTTTCCATGGGAATCCTTCAAAGTAGACAAGTCTGTCTACTTTGCCACAAGGTAGACCGATCTGTCTACAATGCCCGGATGGACCTGACCGCCCTGCCCGCGCGAGACCGCATCCTGGTCACCGCGCACGACCTGTTCTACCGCGATGGCATCCGCGCCACCGGCGTGGACCGGCTGATTGCCGAATCCGGCGTGGCCAAGCTCACCTTCTACCGGCACTTCGCTTCCAAGGACGACCTGGTACGCGCCTTCCTGGACTATCGCCACGAACGCTGGATGGCTTGGTTCGTCGATGCGCTGGGCCGCCATGGCGCGACCCCTGGAGGTGGGCTCGCGCCGGTCGCCCCTGCACTGGCCGAATGGTTGGCCGACCCGGTCTTCCGGGGCTGCGCGTTCATCAACTCGGTGGCGGAGGTGGGAGGCGCACTGCCCGATGCGGCGGAGATCTCGTGGCGTCACAAGCAGGACATGGTGCAGGTCGTCGCAGGCCTGCTGCCTCCGGCGGGCGACGCAGTGGCCACAGCCCAGGCGGCGGCACTGGCCATCGATGGCGCCATCGTGCGGGCACAGATGGGCGATGTGAAGGGCGCCCTGGCCGGGCTGCGGCGGCTGCTGAGCGCGATCGAACCCGCCGGCGCGCCGGTCTAGGCCAGCCGCGCTACCACTCGCCGATTTCGCGCACGCGCTGGTCGAGGTCGCGCAGGTCCACCACCGGCGCGGGGCGGGCCACCGGGCTGGCCGCGCGGGACGGCCAGAGCGCGAAACGCGCAGGTGTGCGGGGAGCCACGGGTGAGCGACGGACCGGGGTACCGGGAAGGGAAACGGGTTTTTGCATCACGAGGACTCTCCTTTCTGCCTGTTGGCAGTCTAGGCACGACTCGCAAAAACCCCTGTGACCGTTCGCACAGAGTCGCGTAAAAGAGTGTGTGATTCGCGCAATAGCAACAGTGCGTGCGCCAGCGCGCGCCGTGGGCCTCAGGCGGCCGGCGGGCTGCCCAGCGTGGCCAGTGGCAGCGCCGAGACCTCCTGCAGCAGCGCCGACAGTTGCCGGGCTGCGGCTTCGATGAGGCGCCGCCCCTTGTCGGCGGTGGCCGCCGCCGCATCGCCCACGGCGCCGGCCGGGTTGTAGTCCTGCATGGCCCACCCCAGCTTGGCGCTGCGGCCATTGCCCAGCACCGGGTACTGGCCAGAACGCGCCTGAGACGTCGAGGCAAAGTTCCGGGCCTGCGCCATGACCACCTGCTGCGGCCGCAGCGCCAGCATCATCGACGTCTCGATCGCGCCGGCATGGATGCCAAAGCGATGCTCATCCGCGCTGAACAGGCCCTCGACCTCGGCCCCGAGTGGCAGGCTGTACCAGCTGGCGCTGTAGACGATGAGGCCGCAGCGGTTGCGCAGCTCGCGCGCCACCACGTCCATCAGGCTGACCTGTCCGCCGTGGCTGTTGAACAGCAACAGCTTCCGGACCCCCGCGCGCGCCACGCATTCGCCCAGCTCGATCCAAGTGCGAGTGACCGTCTCGAACGACAGGGTGAGCGTGCCCGCGAACGCCGCGTGTTCAGGGCTGTAGCCCACGGCTTGCGTCGGCAGAAACAGCGCCGGCAGCTCGGCAGGCAACTGCGGCAGGGCCGCCGCAACCACCCCATCCACCAGCGTCTGGTCCACGCTCAGCGGCAGGTGCGGGCCGTGCTGCTCGGTGGCAGCCACCGGCAACACGGCGACGGTGGACACCGGGTCCAGCCCGGCAAAGTCACGGGTGGTCAGGTCGGCCCAGAAGCGCGAGGGTGTAGCCATGGGGCGCATCTTACTGGCCGAACGGGCGCCTCCTGGCAAGCGGTGCCACGGCCGCGCGTTGCGAGCCGCTGACACCACGGGTTACTCCGCATGGCGGAATCTGTGGCGCCATCTCAATAATAAAAGCACGGTCGTTCTTTTTTTCAGCCGCACTGAATCAGCACACCGTGAAATCAAACATTCAATCTCAGGAGACTTTGATGCGTTCAGGATTTCAGGTGTGGACGGGCGAGCGCGCGCGCCTGGCGATGTGGGGCGCCGTGGCGCTGATCGGCGGCCTCGCGGGAGCCGTGTACGCCACCAACTACTCGCTTTGGATCAACGGCCGCAATGGCAACGGCACACCCGGCAACCATGCCGACTTCACCTACTGGGGCCCAGCCTCCACCGCGGCGGGAGTCAACAAGAAGTCCGTCAACTGGGATGGCTTCAACCGCATCTCCGACCAGAACTACCGCATCCGCGACGCGCTGGATTGCTACTGCACCGGCAGCAACTGGTGCTACATCGCCGCCCACAGCGCGGGCAACCTGCAGATCGGCTACGCGCTCTCGCTCTACGGCGGCAGCGCGCGCTACAAGAAAACGCCCTCGCCCAACGCGAACGGCTCGTGCAGCAACTCGGACGGCACCACGCAGACCGGCTGGAACATCAAGTGGGTGGACGTGGCCGCCGGTGCGGCGGGCGGCAGCGAACTGGCCAACCTGGGTAGCTGGGCGGTGTCGGACCCGCTCACCTCCGACCTCAAAACCGCCACCGCGCGGGCCATGTACGACCATAACCAGACGCGCGCCAAGTGGTTCTACATGTACGCGGGCTCCAACGGCTCGGTGCAGTCGGGGCTGTTGCCCGGGCAGGACGACCAGGCCGTGGCCTACCACTCGGCGGGCGGGGTGTCGGGCAGCGGCGGCGGCGCGTACTGCAACCCGTCGGACTGGTTCTGCAACGACCTGACGCTCGGCACCGCGGCCAACGAAGGCGGCACCCCCAAATGGGCGTACCACAGCGTCAAGTTCCGCGACGACGCCGAGGCACTGAACCACTACACCAACGGTAGCTGGGGTGGGGTCGTGTCCAAGGTGCGCGCCGACATGGCGGCCAACGCCAACTGACGCATGCGGCGCGGCAGGGCCCTGGCGCTGGGCGGCGCGGTGGCGGTCGCCCTGGCACTGGGTTGGTTCGTTGCCGCCTCCGACGGTGAAGCAGCGTCGGCCCCAGCGTCCGCTGCCGCGGGTGGCGGCGGCCCGCCCGGCGCGGCCACCGGCAACGCGGCGGGGGTCACGCCCACTCCGCCAGGTGCGGCGGGCACCGGCCCGTTCAGCGCGGCCGGCCTCGACGCCCGCCAGACCCAGCTCGCGCTCTGGCGCGGCCGCTACGAACGCGCCGAGCAGATCTACGCCAGCTACCGAGACGCCACACGCTACCCGCACGAGTCGCGCCCGATCGCCGAGCACCCCGATCAGGTTCGCCCGTTCGACCCCATTCGCGAAGACAACGCGCTGCGCAAGGCCAACGGTGACGCGGCCGCCGGCATCCGGTTGCGCACCACGCAGGAGCGGGTGTTCATGGGGGGCAACGAAACCGTCAGATTCACCATCGCGGCCACGGACGCCCGCGGCCAGCCGCTGCCGCTGGTGGTGACCCGCGCGCAAGCGCAATCGGTGCCCGAAACCACGGTGCCCACCACGCTGATCCAGACCGCCGTGGCATTCCGGGACGATGGCACGGACGCCGACGCCGCGGCGGGTGACGGCATCTACAGCGCCCGCCTCAGTCCGGCGCAGCAGGGCTTTGCCGCCTACTCCGGCACCATCCGGCTGCTGGCGCAGGTCACGGCTGGCGGTGAACAGGGTGTCGCGCATTTCGATGTGGTCTACACCCCCGAGGTCCCCGCGACCTGGGCCGGCGTGCGCGAGGCACTCGAAGCCGGCTCGCTCAACTTCTACCTCAAGGCCAACGTGGCGCGCGCCGGGCGCTACGTGGTCAGCGCGCGTGTGGACGACGCCAACGGCACACCGTTCGCGCTGCTGCAGTTCAACAACGAGGTGGGCACCGGCGCACAGGAGTTCAGGCTCAACCTGTTCGGCGCCCTGGTGCGCGACAAGAGCCCGGCTTTTCCGCTTCGCCTGCGCGACGTGGAGGGCTTCCTGTTGATCCCGGACCAGTTCCCCGACCGCGCCATGATGGCGCGACAACCCGGCGTGATCTACCGCAGCGGGCAATACGCCCTGTCGCGCTTCTCGGCCGACGAATGGAGCAGCGAGGAGCGCGACCGCTATCTGGCGGAGTACGGCAAGGACGCCGAGACCGCATTGGCCGAAGTCAACCGGCTGCAGGGCCGCTGAGCGGGGTGGCCGGTGCGGCCGGCGCATCGAACGCCGCGAACCGCGCCGCCAGGAAGTCCACCAGCGAGCGCACCCGCGCCGGCAGGAAGCGGTTGCTCGGCAGGATGGCGTTGAGCGCATAGGCCTGGCCCAGCCACTCGGGCAGCAGCGGCACCAGTGCCCCCGAGCGCAGATGGGCGGCGATGTCGATGCCCGACTTGTAGACAATGCCCGCGCCCGCCAGCGCCCATTCGCGCCCGATGGCCCCGTCGTCCACGCTACGGTCACCGTCCACGCGCACATCCACCGGCGTGCCGCTTTTGCCCTCCTTGCCGTCGGGCGACTCAAAGCGCCAGCGCACCTCGCGCTTGCCGCCGATGTGCAGCGTCAGGCAGTTGTGCTGTGCCAGGTCCTGCAGGGTCTGCGGCGTGCCACACCGGCGCAGGTAGGCGGGCGACGCGCAGACCACGCGACGCGCCCGGTACAGCGGCCGGGCCACCAGCCGGGAATCGGCCGGCTCGCCATAGCGCAGTGCCAGATCGACCGCGTCGCGCAACACATCCTGCACGCGGTCGCTCACGCTCAGCGCCACCTGCACGCCCGGGTGCAGGGCCAGGAAGTCGTCGATCCACGGCAGCAGCACGCTGCGCCCCAGGTCGGACGGCGCGGCCACGCGCACCGTGCCCACCAGCGCCCCGGCATGCGAGGACACCTGCGCCTCGCCCTCCTGCACCAGCTCCAGCGCCCGGCTCGCGTAGTCCAGCAGGGTCTGCCCCTGCGCGGTGAGGCGCATCGCGCGCGTGGAGCGCTCGAACAGGCGCGCGCCCAGCTGCGACTCCAGCCGTTTAAGCATGGCGCTGGCGGCGGCTGGGGTCAGGTCCAGCGCCCGCGCCGCCGCCGTCAGCGTGCCGCCGCGGGCCGCCTCCACCAGCACCCGCAGGTCCTGCATATTTTCAATTTTCATTTGAAGATGATAGTGAATTGAACCTTCTTATCAATGATGTTGCATGGCCCTAGATTCCAGCCTCATCCCCTCATTGATCTGAAAGGACATCCCATGAAAGCCATCGGTTACCAGCGCCCCCTCCCCATCACCGACGCTGCCGCGTTGCAAGACCTGGAACTGCCCGACCCGCAGCCGGGCGCCCGGGACCTGCTGGTCCGCGTGCAGGCCGTCTCGGTCAACCCGGTCGACGTGAAGGTGCGCGCCGCCATGCCCCCGGAGGCTGGCCAGGCCAAGGTGCTGGGCTGGGACGCCGTGGGCACGGTGCACGCCGTGGGCGCCGAGGTGCGCGCATTCAAGCCCGGCGACCGCGTCTACTACGCCGGCTCGTTCATCCGGCCCGGCACCAACGCGCAGCTGCACGTGGTGGACGAGCGCATCGTGGCCCGCGCGCCCGCCACGCTGAGCGACGCGCAGGCGGCGGCTTTGCCACTGACCAGCATCACGGCCTGGGAAATCCTGTTTGATCGCCTGCGCGTGCCGCGCAGCGAAGGCGGCGAGGCCAGCGGCCAGAGCCTGCTGGTGGTCGGCGGCGCCGGCGGCGTGGGCTCGGTGCTGATCCAGCTCGCGCGCCAGCTCACCGGGCTGCGCGTCATTGCCACGGCCTCGCGGCCCGAGACGCGCCAGTGGTGCCTGGACCTGGGCGCGCACGACGTGATCGACCATTCCCGGCCGCTGGCTGCCGAACTGGCCGCGCTAGGTGTCCCGGCCGTGGACTACGTGGCCAGCCTCACGCAGACCCAGCAGCACATGCCGCAGTACCTTGAATGCATCAAGCCCCAGGGCGCACTGGCCCTGATCGACGACCCCGCCGCGCTCGACGCCCTGCCGCTCAAGCGCAAGAGCATCTCCCTGCACTGGGAAATGATGTTCACGCGCTCCATGTTCGGCACGCCCGACATGGCGCGCCAGGGCGAGCTGCTGGCCGAGGTGGCCGCGCTGGTGGACGCCGGGCGCCTGCGCAGCACACTGACCGAGCAGGTCGGGCCGATCAACGCGGCCAACCTGCGGCGTGCCCACGCGCTGGTGGAAACCGGCCGCAGCATCGGCAAGGTGGTGCTCGCGGGCTTCTAGGCGCGGGGATCGGCGCGGGGACCCGGGAGGCGCGGCGGCCCCGGGCTGAAAGGATTTGTTACCATTTCAGTGGCTCCCCGCGATCCGGACCTCCCGCTGAACCATGTCGTTTTTCCAGCTCTTCAAGTCCCAAGGCACTCCCGCCAAAGTCGCTGAATTCCGCCGCCCGGCCCAGGACCTGAATGCCGCGGCCGCTGACGTGCAGCAAGCCCAGGCGATGGGCGACGACTGGGACGTGGTGGACGACCCTGAAGCCGAGCGGATGGGCCGGGCGCTGGCCGAACAGGCGCAGCGGCAGGCGCAGGCCGAAGCCGCGCGACAGGAGGCCGAGCGCCAGCGCCACCTGATGGAGTTGATGGCCGCCCAGCAGCGGGAGCGTGAACAACTCGCCCGGCAGGAGCGCGTGGAGCGCATGGTGGTCACCGCGGCCTCCCACCTGCGCACCCTGGCCCAGACCTCTACCGCGCGCTGGGACGACCTGATGCGTGAACACAGCCTCGCGCAGCAAGCGGTCGACAAACTCCACCTGGAGGCCGAGTGCTGGCGCTGCGGCCAGAAAGGACGCCTGCCGGTGGAGGACGCCGAGCTGCTGGGCAAGTGGTCGTTGCCGCCGCGACCGACCGGCGCCCACTACGACACCGTGATGCATGCCGCCCGCCAGCTCATGCAGGCACGCAAGGCCGCGCTGGAGGCCTGGCGCCGCTACAACGACCGGCGGCTGGAGGTCGAATGGCTGCGCGTCCAGGCCAACTTCCACCCCGCGCTGAGCGACCGAATGGCCTTGCAGCGGGATTGCGAGGTGTGCGGCAGCCGAGGCATCTTCCACGCCGAGCGACTGGCATGGACATCCGACTACATGATGTACCACCGCTGGGTCACCCACATGAAGGGGCACTCGGCGTACGTGACCCCGCTGATCGGGTTCAACAAATGGGTGCCCGTGGAAAAGCTGACCCGGGACCAGGCCAAGACCTGGCTGCGTACGCCCCGGCCCATGAACTCCAGCGACGCGTGGCGCCAGTACGAAGACGCCTGCAAGGAATGGAACGAGAAGGTGGCCAGCAACCAGATCCGCCCCGCCACCCACAACGACAGCATCGCCCTGATCGGGCGGGCCAACGTGGGCACTCATGTGGAAGTCACCGTGGGTGACGGCAAGGTCACGCACACCCGGGTGAGTGCGCCCGTTCGCCCCGACTACCACCGCGTGATGGAATGGCCGGACGCGACCTACTGGACGCCAGCCTACCCCGCGAGCTGGAAGGGCGGGCCTTCGCACGACCTGGTGATCAAGCCCGGCGTCATCTACCCGCCCGAGCAGCAGGACCCGCTGAGCAAGGAGCCGCGGATCAAAACCATGCCGGCCCCCCCCGCCCCCGCGCCCACCGAAGCCCTGCTGAAAGCCCGGCAGAACTTCTGGGCCGCGGCGGTGTGACCCGCGCTCAGGCCAGCTGGTCCAGCACCGCCTGCACGATGCTCTGGGCATCCACCCCGAAGAACTGGCGAAGGGCCGCCCGGGTGTCGCTGCGGCCAAAGCCGTCGGTCCCGAGCGTGACGTAGCGCCGTCCCTCGGGCACGAAGGCGCGCACGCTCTCGGGCACGGCGCACACATAGTCAGTGGCGGCAATGACCGGCCCGTGGCTCTGGGCCAGTTGCGCGGCGAGGTGGGGCGTACCGCCCCCGCAGGCCCGGTCATCGCGTGCCAGCTCGCTCCAGCTGGTGACGCTGAAGACGTCACTTTCAATGCCCTGCTGCGCCAGCTGCTGTGCGGCCTGGATCACCTCCGTCAGAATGGCGCCAGAGCCTAGCAAAGTCACCTTTTTTGATGAAACAGGGCTGTAGCCCTTGTCAGATGGCGACTTGTAGCTAGCAAATTTGTAGCAACCACGGATCACATCAGCCTCGACACCGGCCGGCAGGTCGGGCTGGGCGTAGTTCTCGTTCATGAGGGTGACGTAATAGAACACGTCACGCTGGTCCACCAGCATCTCGCGCATGCCGTGGTCCACGATCACCGCCATCTCGCCCGCAAAGGCCGGGTCCCAGGCCTTGCAGTTGGGGATGGTGGCGGCCACGAGGTGGCTGGAACCGTCTTGATGCTGCAGGCCTTCGCCCCCGAGCGTGGTGCGGCCGCTGGTCGCGCCGAGCAGAAAGCCGCGCGCACGCTGGTCGGCCGCCGCCCAGATGGCGTCGCCCACGCGCTGGAAGCCGAACATGCTGTAGTAGATGTAGAACGGCAGCATGGCCAGGCCGTGCACGCTGTAGCTGGTGGCGGCGGCCGTCCAGCTGGCGATGGCGCCGGCCTCTGAAATGCCTTCTTCCAGGATCTGGCCGTCCAGCGCCTCGCGGTAGCTCAGCACCGAGCCGATGTCCTCGGGCTCGTAGCGCTGGCCCACACTGCTGTAGATGCCCACCTGCTTGAACAGGTTGGCCATGCCGAAGGTGCGCGCCTCGTCGGCCACGATGGGCACGATGCGCGGGCCCAGTTCCTTGTCTTTCAGCAGGTTGCCCAGCAGGCGCACAAAGGCCATGGTGGTGGACATTTCCTTGCCCGCGGCCTGGGTGGCAAACGCCGCATACGAAGCCAGTGCAGGCACGGGTAGTGCCTGCGCGGCTGTGTGCCTTTTGGGCAGGTAGCCGCCGAGCTTCTCGCGCTGTTGATGCAGGTAACGCATCTCGGCGCTGTCTTCCGCGGGTTTGAAGAATTCAAGGTTTGTGGCCTGCGCATCGGTCAGCGGCAGGTTGAAACGGTTGCGGAACTCGATGAGCGCCCCCTCGTCCAGCTTCTTCTGGCTGTGCGTGGTCATCTTGCCCTGGCCGGCAGTGCCCATGCCGTAGCCCTTTTTGGTGTGGGCCAGGATCACCGTGGGCTGGCCACGGTGCTGGGCAGCGGCGGCGTAGGCCGCGTGGATCTTGACGAGGTCGTGCCCGCCGCGCTTGAGCCGGTCGATCTGCTCGTCGGTCATGCCCTGGGCCAGCGCGGCCAGCTCCGGGTTCTGGCCAAAGAAGTTGTCGCGGTTGAAGCGGCCGTCCTTGGCGGCAAAGGTCTGCATCTGGCCGTCCACCGTATGGGCAAAAGCCTGCACCAGCGCGCCCGTGAGGTCACGGGCAAACAGGCCGTCCCAGTCGCTGCCCCAGACCAGCTTGATGACGTTCCAGCCCGCGCCACGGAAGAGCTTTTCGAGCTCGTCGATGATGCGGCCATTGCCGCGCACCGGGCCGTCCAGGCGCTGCAGGTTGCAGTTGACCACCCAGACCAGGTTGTCGAGCTTCTCGCGGCTGGCCAGTGTGAGCGCGCTCATGGATTCGGGCTCGTCCATCTCGCCATCGCCAAACACGCCCCACACCTTGCGGCCCTCGCAGTTGAGCAACTGGCGGTGCGAGAGGTAGCGCATGAACCGCGCGTGGTAGATCGAGCTGATGGGGCCAATGCCCATGGAGCCCGTGGGGAACTGCCAGAAGTCCGGCATCAGCCAGGGGTGCGGGTAGCTGCTGAGGCCGCGCGCGCCGTGCTCGGGCGCGGTGATCTCCTGACGGTAGTGGGCCAGGTCGTTCTCGGTCAGCCGGCCCTCCAGAAACGCCCGTGCATAGACCCCCGGCGCACTGTGCGGCTGGAAGAACACCAGATCGCCCCCGTGCTTTTCATTGCGGGCGTGGAAGAAGTGGTTGAACCCCACCTCAAACAGGTCTGCCGCGCTGGCGTAGCTGGCAATATGGCCGCCCAGCTCGCCATAGGCCGCGTTGGCACGGGCCACCATGGCCAGCGCATTCCAGCGCATCAACGAGCCCAGCCGCTCCTCCAGCGCCAAGTCGCCGGGGAACACCGGTTGCCGGCCCACGGCAATGGTGTTGACATAGGGCGTGACCAACTCGGGCTGCCAGCCCACCTGCGCCGTGTGCGCCATCTGCACCAGCGCGTCGAGTATGAAGCGCGCGCGCTCGGGGCCCTGCGTGGCGACCAGCGCCAGAAAGGCATCGCGCCATTCAGCGGTTTCGGCCGGATCCGTGTCAGCGCCCGACGGCGCCAGAAAGCGGGTGATGCTGTGATCGGTCATGCCCGTACTGTAGGCAGAAGCGCGCCAAACAGGGTGCCGAATATAGGACACATCGGCCCAATCAAAGCATAAAATTCTGCGAATCAAATGATTGAAGGCATTAAATGCAACTTGACGCCACCGACCTGAGAATTCTGGCCGAGCTGCAGCAAGACGGCAGCCTGACCAATGTGGCGCTGGCCCAGCGCGTGCACCTGAGCCCGTCGCCCTGCCTCACGCGCGTGAAGGCACTGGAAGCGGCCGGCGTGATACGCCACTACGTGGCGCTGGCCGACCCCAAGGCGCTGGGCTTGGGCCTGAACGTGTTCATCAGCATCAGCCTCAAGGAACAAAGCAAGGAAGGACTGGCCGAATTTGAGCGGCGCATTGCCGAGCACGACGAGGTGATGGAGTGCTACCTGATGACCGGCGACAGCGACTACCTGATCCGCGTGGCCGTGGCCGACATGGCGGCGCTGGAACGGTTCATCCTGGAGCAGCTGACGCCGATACCGGGGATTGAAAAGATCCGCAGCTCGTTTGCGCTGAAGCAGGTTCGGTACAAGACGGCGTTGCCGTTGCCGGGGGTGTGAGCCACTTAGACGTCTGCTTGTCGCCGAGGCCGTGTGGAAGTTACAAGCCAACCATCGAGAAGCCGCAGTTGTGAATAGTCAGCGCACTGGCGCTGACCGCCATGGCAGCGGATAGCCAGCCGTAGCAGCTTTGACCGCAATAGGCCGGGCGGAGACATTGGCGAGAGGCCCCATCAGAGTCGGCAACTGCAGCAAATGGCGCGCTACCAGCCAAGCGTCATTCGACAGGCTTGCTGCCGGGAGTTGACGCCCACGAGGCTCATCGGCGGCCATTCGTACAAAATCGAGTCCCATACCGCACCATCAAAGCTCAGGGAGGGCAGGATGACCATCAGAGGATCAGAGTGGCATCGCTGGGAGCCGCACATTCACGGCCCCGGCACGGTACTAAACAACCAATTCGGAGAGGGCGATCCCTGGGACGCCTATTTGAGCGCGCTGGAAGGTTGCTTACCGGTAGTCGAGGCCCTGGCGGTGACGGACTACTACACGACGGACACCTACGAAGAGGCCGTTCGCCGGAAGGCTGCCGGCCGCCTGCCCAACGTCAAGTTCCTCATGCCCAACATCGAGCTGCGCCTCGACATCGCAGCCAAGAAAGGCTTCGTCAACTTGCACCTGTTGGTCAACCCAAACGATCCAGCTCACGTCGAGGAGATCCAGCGCTTCCTTTCCAGGCTCCATTTCAGCGCCTTCGATGATCGCTTTGACTGCACAAAAGCGGACCTGATTCGTCTGGGCAAGATGTCGGACATCTCCATCAAGGATGATCGCCGGGCCTTGGTAGAAGGGGCCACCCAGTTCAAAGTCAACTTTGTTTCACTGCGCACAGCGTTCAAGGAGAGTGCTTGGGCCAAAGCCAACGTCTTGATCGCCATCGCCGGCGGTGAGAGCGACGGTACATCTGGCGTCCGCCAAGCTGCCGACAAGACTATCCGGCAGGAGCTAGAGAAATTTTCCCACATCATTTTTGCTAGCAGTCCCGCGCAGCGCGAGTTCTGGCTGGGTAAGCGCTCCGTGACCCTGGATCAACTACACGACAGGTATGGCGGCTGCAAACCATGCATGCACGGCAGTGACGCTCACGACCTCGCGTCCATCGGGCAGCCAGAAGATGACCGGTTTTGCTGGATAAAGGGGGCGTTGACCTTCGACAGCCTAAAACAGGCGAACATTGATCCGGGTGGGCGCGCGTATGTGGGGCGCGAACCCCCGACCGGCGCAACTCCATCCCAGGTGATCTCGGACGTACGAATCTTCAACGCTCCCTGGGCATCGACCACTTCTGTACCGCTAAATTCAGGATTGGTTGCCATCATCGGTGCAAGAGGATCGGGAAAAACTGCCCTGGCTGATGTGATCGCCGCGGGCTGCAACGCCATACCAGAGGCTGCATGGGCCGCCGACGGCGACATCAGTCCCTCTTTCCTGGCTCGTGCTCGTGCACTCATCGGAGAAGCCACGGTCAAGCTCGGGTGGGGCGGTGGAGAGGAGTCGGGCTGCCACCTCGATGGTCGCGATGCTGACGACGTTTTGGCCTTCCCTCGCGCCCGATATCTGTCGCAACAGTTCGTCGAAGAACTCTGCTCCTCAAAGGGAGCGTCCGAAGGACTCGTGCGGGAAATTGAACGCGTAATTTTCGAGGCTCATGCGGCGCAAGGGCAGGATGGCGCCTACAGTTTCGAGGAGTTGCGGGACCAGCGCACATCGCGCTTTCATCACGTACGTCGCCAAGAGGCCGAAGCGATCACTGCGACATCCGACCGCATCGCTGACGAACTGGAGAAGGAAGCCATCCTCAGCAGCCTCGCGACGCAGGTAGCAGCAAAGGAAAAACTGCTGGCTGGCTATACAGCTGATCTCTCCAAGCTCGTCGTCAAGGGCGCTGAAGCGCAAGTCCAGCGGCATTCCGATCTTACCGAAGCCGCGCAGGCCCTGACCACGCGGGTCAATGCCCTGGCAAATCAGCGCAGGACATTTATCGCCATGCAGGATGAGGTTCAGAGCACGCGGACGTCGAGGGCGCCTGAAATGCTGCGCCAGACCATGGCGCGTCATCCAAGTAGCGGCCTTGACCAGAAGCAATGGGATGACTTCCTTCTCGTCTACAAAGGGAACGTTGATGCGGCGCTTGCCAACTATGTAGCCTGGGCCGAGAAGGAGATCGCAAAGCTCAACGGCGTTGCCCCGACTGGAGGCGACCCCACCGTGCCACTGATACAGGTGGGCGCTGACTTGACGACGATTCAGCTGGCCGTGCTCAAGGCGGAAATGACCCGCATTGAAAAGCGCATCAGTGCCGATGCCGTGGTGCGAAACCAGTACACGATGCTGTCCAAGAAGATCTCTACTGAGAAAGCAGCCCTTCAGGCCTTGAAGACACGACTGGAGGATGCAAGAGGAGCAGCGGAACGACGCAAGGCCTTTCAGCAGGAGCGCGAGGCAGCATACGGCCGCCTTTTCGAGGCTGTGGTGAAAGAGCAAACCGCCCTGACGGAGTTGTATGCGCCGCTCATGGAACAGCTCGCCACAATGCAGGGGACACTGAAAAAGCTGAGTTTCAAAGTGTCGCGGATCGCCGACGTAGCACAATGGTCAAGCACCGGTGAGAGCGATCTGATCGACTGCCGCAAGGCTGGCGACTTTTACGGTAGAGGCTCATTGGAGAGGACGGCGCGCACCGAGCTCCTGTCGGCCTGGGAAACGGGTACGGCTACTGAGGTGCAGGTGGCGATGAGCGGGTTCATCGCCGCCCACTACAAGGCATTGAGGGCTCACGCACCGTTCGCACCAGCCGAACAGGATGCTTTCCGACAATGGTCCAGAAACTTCGCCCACTGGCTTTTCAGTACAGACCACATCTCGGTTAGATACGAGATTCTGTATGACGGCATTGACATTCGGAAGCTGTCGCCCGGCACACGCGGCATTGTTCTCCTGCTACTCTACTTGGCGCTGGACAACGCCGACGATCGGCCGCTAATCATTGATCAGCCAGAGGAGAACCTAGACCCAAAGTCTGTCTTTGAGGAACTGGTGTCGCTCTTCATCGCAGCCAAATCCAAGCGTCAGGTGATCATGGTGACTCACAACGCCAACTTGGTGATTAACACCGATGCGGATCAGGTCATCGTGGCGAGCGCGAGCCCGCCGGCAGGCGGCGGCCTCCCATCGTTCACGTACACATCCGGAGGTCTGGAAGACGCTGAGATCCGCAAGATAGTCTGCGACATTCTGGAGGGGGGAGAAAAGGCGTTCCGTGAACGAGCGCGCCGCTTGCGAGTTCGGTTGGAGCGATAGCCCCAATCTGTCGCCCGCCGTACTACTGAGAGCCGCCTCTCAGGACTCCCTCGCAGCGGGCCTCTAGGCGACTACTTGGTGCCCCGTAGGGTGAGCGCGCCCTGCGGAAGCGAGCGGCGCGGCGGAACTCGCTGCAGAGCAGGAGCCTGTCACGTCGCAGCTAGCGATAAAACGCACTTGCGACTAATCTGCCGTATACAGGCCTGCTTCCGAGCCAAAGCGGCCTGGCATTCAAAAATCCACGTGACCGGCCTGTCGCATTGATCCTCGTCTCATCGCGGCTGATGTACCGCTTGCTACCTACCCAAAGCCACCGCCTGCCTTTAAACCATGCCGCAGCCACTAAGCTATCTACTCTTCGATGCCACAGACGAAGAATCCGGCGCCTGTGCGTTCGACGCGATGGCGTCCGTGTTGCCCGATCGCCTGCCGGCCTTGCTGGCCGAGGTGCAGGCGGTGCTCACCTGGGCCACGCATCTGTTCGGCTCACCGGCCAATGCCGACGATGAAGGTGGCGCGGAGGATTGGACCTTTGACCTGCAGGCCACCGACGAAGCCGGTACGCCGCTGACCCTCACCTGGGACGTGCAGCGCGCCCAGGTGCTTTTGCCCGCTGCCGCGGGTGGCCGCCTCACGTTGACGTTGACACTCAGCGGCCCACGCGCTTTTGCTGATGCGTTTGGCGAGGCATTTGTGGAAGCTCTCTAGAGAAAGCCTCACGCCCAGGGCCGGTGCAGCACGCTCACACCGCCCCCTGCACCACCCCACCCGCGCGCACAAACTTCCCCGCCCCCAGGTGGTGAATGGTCTGCAGCGCGGTGTTGTCGTCCCGAAAGTCCCAACGCCCATTGGCAAAGATGCGGGCATCCGCCGCGGCGGCCACCACCTCGGCAAAGCAGGTGTCGTAGGCGTCTTCGGTGTGGCGCTCGGGGATCAGGCGGCATTCCAGCCAGGCGGCGCAGCCTTGTTCGATGACGGGCACGCCCAGCACGGGGCCGGGCTGGGCCTGGATGTTGTGGCGGGCCAGCTTGTCTTCGTCGCGCCCGCTGGTCGTGCCCACGGCATAGGTCAGGCCGGCCAGCGCGGTGCCAGGGATGCAAACGCCCAGGGCGCCGCTGGCGGCAATGAGTTCGCGCGTGTAGGTGCTTTTGTCGATCACGATGGCGATGCGCGGCGGGTTGAATTCCACCGGCATGGACCAGGCAGCCGCCATGATGTTGCGGCGCCCCGCGTACGCGCTGGTCACGAGCACGGTGGGGCCGTGGTTGATGAGGCGGCTGGCGTGGGCCAGTTGCACCGGAACAAAGTGGGTCATCGGCCGGCTACTTTGCTGGCTTGGGCCTGGCCTTGGCTTTGACCTTGGAGGTGTTCAACGCCACGGCCGCGCGGATCAGCGCCTTGAACGCGCCTGCGTCCACCGCCTGCCCCTCGCCCAGATCGATGGCGCGCCTTGCATTGCCGTCCAGGCTGGAGTTGAACAGGCCCGCCGGGTCCGGCAGCGAGGCGCCCTTGGCAAAGGTGAGCTTGACCTTGGCCTTGTAGGTCTCGCCGGTGCAGAGAATGCCGTCGTGCTCCCACACGGGCGTGCCCATCCACTTCCAGGTTTCCACCACGGCCGGGTCGGCCTCGTGGATGAGCTGGCGCATGCGCGCCAGCGTCTGGCCCCGCCAGTCGCCCAGCTCGGCGATCCTCTGGTCAATCATGGCCGGGGCCGGTGGGCCGGCGTTTGCGTCCTGCTTTGCCATGCGCGGTGTTCCTGTTGGCTGAATGCGTCACCCGAGCTTGCGCCCGGGGCCGAGTGTGCGGCCCTCGAACGTCAGCACCACGGTCTTGATGACCTTGAGGTCCAGCCATTCGTTGCCCTGCAGGTCGAAGTCTATGCGCCATTGGGTGAACGGGCTCAGCCCGATGTAGCCCTGGTCGCGCTCGCCCAGATTGCCGCCAGCGGTGTTGTCGCGGTCGGCGTAGTCGATCTTGTAAAGCCGGATGCGCGGGCGGTGGCTGAACATGTGCAGTGCCCCGGGCTTGCCCAGGTCGGTGTCGCTATTGAGCAGGGCCTGGCCACTGTGGATCAGGTTGAGGAACAGCACGTTGTCGCCGCCCGCGATGTCCGGGAACTCAAGCTTGAACGAGCGCGCAATGACATAGCGCATGTTCCTGAAGCCGGGCTGGGTCCGGATGTCGAGCCCGAACGTCAGGGAGCGCGACTGCAGCAGGGCCGCAAACTCGTTGGGGTAGCGGTCGGCGGTCACGGTGATCTTCTGGTGGAAGTCCGAAAACGCCTCGTTGTTCTCCCTGAAGTTGTCGATGTCGGCCATCAGCCGCTCATGCGTGGCGGCCTGGGTGGCCATGTTGAGGTTGTCGGTCTTCAGGGGCCGGTGCTGCAGCGCCCAGTACTGGAAGGCGCGGTTCTCCTGGTAGATGTTGCGCAGCAGGGTGCGCTGCACGTCTTCGTAGGCGTCCTTCAGGTAGGCGGTGTAGACGGGCAGCACGTTGTCCTGGTGCACGGCAATTTCGGCGTTGATGTGCTGGATGCTCTGGTACAGCTGGTCGTGCTGGGCCTGCACGTTCAGCAGCTGGGCCACCAGGGTGCTGTAGTTGTACGCGGCCATGTTGCGCGCCTGGGCCAGCTCCAGGTAGTAGTCCATGGCCTGGCGCAGTTCGCCGGCCGCGTCAAACTTGCCCAGGTACTCCTTGAGCATGGCGTTGAACTCGTCGGCGTCCACCAGGATCTTGGCGGCGTTGGGGTTGTCCTTGCTGATGTATTCCTTGACCGCGGAGTAGGCCTTGCTGATGCTGTCGATGGTGGCTTTGGCTTTCTTGAAGATCTCCACCACGCCCTTGACCTTCTTGCTGAACTCCTCGGCCTTCTTGACCGCGTCGATCGCCGTCTTCACGCCGCCCGCCCCGCCCACCACGCCGCCCACGCAGCCGATCACGGTGCCCAGCATGTCCAGAAAGTCTTCCAGCCCCGAGCCGTTCTGCTCACGCAGGTACTTGATCAGCTCATCCCGGAACTTGAGCTGCCCCTCGACCAGCAGTGTGCGCTGGCGCCGCAGGTCCTCGGAGTAGTCGTTCACCTCGGCCTGGAAGTTGTCGATCTGCGGGACGAGCTTGTCGATCTCAGCCAGGAAATCGGCCAGCTTGTGGTCGATCGCCTGCTTGGCCTCGCGAAACGCCTGCATGCGTTGCTTGTCGGTGCTGCCCTTGTCGAGGTAGCGGTTGTACTGGTCCTCCACCACCTTGCCAAGCTGGATGATCTGGCCGGTGCGCGCAACCAGGCTGCTGAGGTTCAGGACCGGCGTCCAGTTGAAGCTGTGGCCGTAGTAGTCGAGCCCCTGTTGCAGCCTCATCAGCGAGACCATGGCGCTGTTGTGGATGCCCACTCGCACCTTCTGCTCGGGCACGGACACCCGGGCCGGGTCGATGCGGCGCGCGGCATCTGCAAAGGACGCATTGATGTCGATGAGCCAGGCATAGCCGGTGGCCACCTCCAGCCGCTCGGCATCGGAGCGGGCGTTGAGAAACGACAGGTCGGTCGCGTTCTGGGTGATCAGCAGCTGGCTCAGGCTCAGCGACGGCGCGAGCTCGGCCGCGGTGAATGGCGGGACGGGCCCTGCAGCAAACGGCTTGCCGTTGATCTGCAAGGGCGCTCCGGCGGCGCCCTGCGCGCCCCGCTGCCCGGCGCGTTCTGCCACCGGGCCCAGCGGGCCCTCGCGCCCATCGGGCGCACGCATGTCTTCCAGGGCGCGGCCGGTCTTGCTGTCGTACATGCTGCACACCTGCCCGCGGCCCCCGTGGCCGCCAGGCCCGCGTTCTCCCGGGCTGGCCTCGGTGCCCCCGATGCCCCCCTCCACGCCGTACACCATGCCCAGGGCAACGGGCTCGATGACGTCGAGCACCACCTGCCCACCCGGGCCGCCCGCCCCCGAGAGGCCTGGTGCGCCGGCACGCCCGCCCACATGCCCGTCCTTGCCAACGGCTTCATCCGGGAAGCCAAAGCCCCCCCCCGGAGCTGATATTCCGGACTTGGACGTCTTGGCCCCGTCGGCGCCCGATTCGCCGCGCACGCCGGGGTGCCCGTCCTGCCCGCGCCCTCCCGGGCCGCCGCCGGCCAGCAGGGTCAACGGAGCCCCGCGCAGTGCGCCGGCAAAGCCGGCCAGCAGCGGTTCGACGGCGCTGGTACGCAGGTGCGCGGCCATTTCGTCGCGCAGCCTGTCCAGCATGGCACTCGTCAGGACGGCGGTGGCCATGGGCACCTGCAGGCTGATCGGCGCATCGGTCACCAGCGACAACCCGAGCTGCAATGAGCGGATCTGGCCCGCCGGGTCCAGCGTGGCCAGCGCATCGACCTTGCAACCGAACGAACGGGTGGACAGCCGGAGGGCGCCACTCAGGTTGGTCCGGCCGGTGAGTGTCAGCGCCGGCAGGTCAAGGCGCATGCCGACACTGGGCCCGGTCGCGTCAAAGTGCGCCCCTTCCATGGTGATGCGGGAAAGGCCCTCGATGCGTGGCTCCTCCAGGTTGATGGCGACTTCGGTGTTGCCAAACATCTTGGTTCTGGCGATTTCGAAAGGCGCCATCGGCCGGGCATCGCTCACCTTGGGCGGGTGATCGGCAAAGGCCCGGGCTGCCACGGCCGCCACGGGGTTCGCTGCCAGTGCCTGGCCGCTACCCGTCTGGTTCAGCACGCGCAGCGCCCGGATGACGATGGCGCCGCCCTGGCCCCCTGCCGTGGCGTCGGCTCCGGTGGTGCCCGCGGCGCCGGGCCGCACGTCCTGCTGCACGGGCAGCTTCCCCGGGGGAAAGTCCTTGTCTGCCCACGCGCCCGCGGCGTCGAGCGTGGCAGGCGCCTCGACGACGATCTCGCGCGCATTCAACTCGATGTTGCGGCCGGGGTTCTGCAATACGCCGCTCAGGACGATCCGGTCGGCATACACCGCGAAGTGCCTGGCGGACGGCAGGCGCTTGCCGGCCACCGACTGGTAGGGCAGATGCGCCTGTGTCAGGCGGATCTCGTGGGTGTGGATGCTGAGCCGGTCATCGCGGTCGTCGATGATTTCCCGGTTGAGTGCCGGGCTGCCGGCATGGGCGCTGGTCTTCATTGCGAGCCTCCGTTGCGTTCGTGTGCGGCACGTCCTCCCAGACGCGGATCGGTTCGGCACGCGCGCAGCGTGCCGGGCCATTATGCAGACGAACGCCGCGCGAGGCCACCGCAGGCCGCCGCCTGCGCGGCGTGGGGGCCTAACGCCGCTTGCTCAGCGAGTCGTACAGTGCGGCGCGCGTGTTCTTGATGAACTCGTCACCAAAGCCAAGGCCCCCGAACTTGCGGAACAGTTCGGCGTGATGCCAGTTGATGAAATGGCCGGTCGACTGCAACTGGCTCAGCGCCTGGAACTTGCTGCTGAACCAGTTCTGGCCCACGCTGACATCGCGGTCGCCGCGCTGGCCCATGCGCGTGGTGTAGACCGTCTTGCTGAGCTTCTTGAACAGGTCGGACTGCCCCACCATCTCGTCGTAGCAGCGCAGCATCTCGGTCTCGGACCACGGCAGGCGTTTGCCCAACGGGGTGCCCCACTCCGTAAGGTATTGCTCGGACAGCATGCGCACCACCTTGCCCGGCGCGTTGAAGACGTTGGCACCATTGCCCCCCACGTAGTTGCCCGCGTTGCCCACCAGCGTGGCATGGCGCCCGGGCATGGGGTAGAGGGTCGATTTCACGCCCTGGGCAAAGGTCGGCAGCGTGGCGGCAAACCCCATGGAACGTTCGTCGCGCGCATAAAAGGCCACGTAGTTCTTCACATTGGACGGGATCGACGTGCGGTGCAACTGGAAGTTGCCCGTGCCTGGCACCGGATCCACAGCGATGATGTTGACCGGCAGGTGCTTGAGTTCGTTGTCGGCGGCCAGCGCATTGGCAAACATGTGCGTGGTCACGGCGCCGCGGCTCCAGCCAATGGCATTGATGGCGGTCACCGGCTTGGCCTTGCGGAAGATCTTGATCTTCTGCATCTGCAGGTCCTGCTGCGTGACCTTGCGGTCGGGCATGGTGATGCTGAAATCGTCAAAGTCGATTTCAGCGTCCGGGATGGCAATGCCCGCTTCCTTGAGCACGCGGTAGTTCAGCTCGGTGAGTTGCTTGCGGCTCCATTTGGCCTGGCCATGGATCATGGCCAGCGCGTGGGCCACATTCTCTTCCCACCCCTTGCCACCGGCCACGCCCTGCCAACCCCAGTAGTTGCCCGGCGTGACGAACTTCTCGTCCTCCTGGTGGTTGCCGCTGCCCGGGCCATCGGCAATGATCCAGTCCACAAACTCCATGCCCGTGCAATGCCGGGCCAGCGTGGAGATGAGCTCACCGGAGTGGTAGTCGCTGTTGGCGAAGTCGAAGCTGTTGGACCCCGTGCCGCAGAAGAAAACGGTGAAGACGGCCATGCAGGCCATTCTACGAAAGTACTCCTCAGGTCCTGCCGCCGGCCCGCTACCGCGCGCGCGGCTGGCGCGCGGCACCGACGGCCCGCCGCGCGAGGGCGCCCGTCCCGGCCGCCCGGACCAGGCGCTGAAAGGTCAGGCATTCCGCATGGCTGGGCGCCGGGCACACGGCGGCGTGCTTCAAGCCGTTGCTCATGGCCTTCAGCCGGCGAATGGTGGCGTCGATCTCGTCGGCCTTGGCCGCCAGGGTCTGGCGGTCGATCCGGTCGCGGCCGCCCGCGAACAGGGCCTTGATCTCGTCCAGCGAGAAGCCGGCCGCCTGCCCCAGCGCGATCAACGCCAGCTGGTCCAGCACCGAGGGCAGGAAAAGCCGGCGCAGGCCCTGCCGGCCGACTGAGGCAATCAGCCCTTTCTCTTCATAAAACCGCAATGCCGAGGCGGGCAGGCCCGATTTTTTGGCGACTTCCGCGATGTCCATGCAAAAACCTCTTGACCTCAAGTTGACTTGAATTTCTACAGTACCTCCAGCACCCCCGCCAGTCAACCAGGAAACAGGACTTCAACCATGAACATCACCGCATCGGACGCCCTGCGCGTCGCACTCATCGGCATCGGCGCCACCGCCGTCATGGACGGCTGGCTCCTGCTGCTCAAGGCCCTGGGCGTGCCAACCCTGAACTTGGCGTTCATCGGCCGCTGGGTCGGTCACTGGCGGCACGGCCAATGGCGGCACGCCGCCATTGCCAAAGCCCCGCCGGTCCGCGGCGAGGAGGCGCTGGGCTGGGCCATGCACTACCTGACCGGCATGGCGTTTGCCGCCTTGCTGGTGGCGCTGTTCGGCATGGACTGGGCTCACTCCCCGCGCCTGCTGCCGGCATTGCTCGTGGGCACGGGCACGGTGGCCGCGCCGTGGCTGGTGATGCAGCCGGCGCTGGGCGCGGGCATCGCGTCGCGCAAGACGGCCACCCCGCTCAGGAACTGCCTGCGCAGCCTTGCCAATCACAGCCTCTTCGGCGCCGGCCTGTACCTGGGTGCAGAGGCGCTGGTTCCACTCTTCAACTGAAAGGAAGTCCCATGAAAACACTGGCCATCGTCTATCACAGCGCCCACGGGCATACCGCGCACATGGCCCAGCGCATCGCCGAGGGCGCGCGCCGCCGGCCCGACACCCGCGTGGAACTGGTCACAGCCGAGGCCGCCGCCGCCAACCCGGAATCGCTGCTGGCGTTTGACGGACTCATTTTCGGTTCACCCACCTACCTGGGCGGCGTGTCAGGGCCGTTCAAGGCCTTCATGGACACCACTGGACGCCTCTGGCGCGGCCTCAGGTTCAGGGACAAGCTGGCGGCGGGTTTCACCGTGTCGTCGCTGCCCGCGGGCGACAAGCAGTCCACGCTGATGGCGATGTTCGTCTTTGCCATGCAGCACGGCATGCAGTGGGTGGGCAACCCCATCATTCCCGAACAGCACAGCGGCGTACCCTATGAGGACGCCGCCAACCGGCTCGGCTCCTGGTCGGGCCTGATGGCGCAGGCCGGCCACGCGTCGCCGCCCGACGCCTTCGCACCGGGCGATGTAAAGACAGCACAGCTGTTTGGCGAAAACTTTGCGCGCGCCCTGCACCGGCTCGCGCAGGAGGCCCTGGCATGAACCGCGCACGCCTCAAGCCCTTGCTGACGGGACTGGTGCTTTCGGGGCTGATGTCGCTGATCGTCTCAGGCATCGCCACCGTGCGCGCCACGGGGCTGACGCCCGGCTTCGCCAGTCTGTGGGCCGGTGCCTGGCTCACCGCCTGGGCGGTCGCCTTCCCGGTGGTGCTGGTCGTCGCACCGCTCACCCAGCGGGTGGTCCAGCGGCTGCTGGACCCACCGGCCCGCCCCCGGGACTAGGCCAGTGCCTCCACCCGCAGGCGTGTGGGTGGCGCCGCCACGCACGGCTGACGTGCCAGATCCTGCACCGCGCCCGCTGCGCGCCATTCCTCGGTCTCCGAGGTCAGCAAGGCCAATGCCTGTGGCGACTCGTCCTGCTGCACCGGGGTGATGCCGTGGGCCGCCAGCACCTCGCGCACCTGCCGTGCGGCGCCGGCGTCGGCCAGCGGCACGCGCAGGTACTGGGGCAAGCGCAACGCCTCCAGGGGCGCCGCGGTGCGCACAGGCTGCACCTCATGGTGAAAACCCAGCGCCGGTATCTGCCGCGGCGAGCCACCGCCACGCAGCGCCCGCGCGATGTCCACCAGATCCGCCACGACGGCCGACGCGGTTTCGCGCGAGCCGGCCCCCGCGCCGCAGTACATCGTGACCCCTGCGGCATTGCCCTTGACCAGAATCCCGTTCATGCTGCCATCCACGCGCGCCAGCAACGCGGCAGAAGGCACCAGCGCCGGGTGCACGCGAAGCTGGATCTGTTCGCCCTCACGTCGCGCCACCGCAAGCAGCTTGACGGTGTGGCCCAGCCGCGCCGCGTGGCCAAAGTCACAGGCCTGCAGGTGGCGGATGCCCTCGACGTGCACATCGGCCAGGCGCGGCGCGCCACCAAACGCCATGGCAGCCAGCAGGGCCAGCTTGTGGGCGGCATCGCCACCGTCCACGTCCAGCGAGGGGTCGGCTTCGGCGTAGCCCAGGGCCTGGGCCTCGCCGAGGGCCTGGGCATAACTGCGCCCCTCGTCGCGCATCTGCGTGAGCACGTAATTGGAAGTGCCGTTGACAATGCCGGCCAGCCACTCGATTTCGTTGGCCACAAGGCCTTCGCGCAACGCCTTGACGATGGGGATGCTCACGGCCACGGCCCCTTCAAACGCCACCGACACGCCTTGCGCCTGCGCGGCGGCGAAGACTTCCTCGCCATGTTGAGCGAGCAGCGCCTTGTTGGCGGTGACCACATGCTTGCCCGCGGCAATCGCGGCCAGCACACAGCGCCGCGCCAAGTCCGTCCCCCCCATGGCTTCGACCACCACGTCGATGTCCGGGTGACGCGCCAGCGCCAGGGGGTCGTCCGTCAGCACGACCCCCGCAGCCCCCGCGGCCCGGGCCCGCTCGGGCGTACGGGTGGCAACGTGGGTCAGGTCAATGGCGCAACCCGCGCGCGCGGTGATCGTGGCCCGGTTGCCGGACAGCACGGCACAGGTACCCGAGCCGACCACGCCAAAGCCGAGCAGGCCCACGCGCAGCGGTTTGCAATGAAGAGGGGATGGCATTTTTGATTTCTCCGGAGGTTGCCATCGCGGCCCGGAGAACACTGCAACCCCGGCCATTCTGGCGGGGTGGGTGGGAATGCGTTTATGAAGCCGACACAGTCACCACCCTGCCCCGAAAGGGCATGGTAATCATGGTGATGGTGGACAGGCAGTTCATGGGACGCACGCGAAAAGTATAGCGGAGATGCGGCGGCTCCCGCGCCGGTTCAAACCGCTTCAGCGGCGGCCATGGACAACCGGAGCGTGTACCGGCCGGCCTGCGCGCCGGGCGCCGCACCCGCGGCCTGCAGGGCGGCCGGTGACAGAGCCTCACCCGCCACGCGGGCCAGCGCCGGCGCATCATGGCCGGTCACCACGGCGATCCAGTCGGCGGCGCGATCGGCATGGCCACGGATGGCCTGCTCGGTCGTGGGCGCCAGGGCTGGCGTGTCGGTCTGCAGCAGCAAGGCCCCCGTGAGGCCGGGCTGCTGGGGCAGCGCCCGGACCAGCGCATTCAGGTGGTTGCGCAATGGGGTCTCGGCGCCGGGCGCGGGCGACAAGCGAACGGTGAGCGCCTGGCTCGCCACGGCCCCGCCGCGCTTTTCCAGCACACGGCACTGGCTGCGCACCATGTGGCGGTGATGCGGCATCATGCGGCGCGACCATTCGCTGGGCGCATTGAGGCGCGCCTGGTACTCGGGTGACACCAGGGCCTCGTAGGCCGCGAGTTCGTACAGCACGAAGAATCCCTCGCCCCCCTCCGCGTCGGCCCACCGCGAGGCACGCGCGAAGCCCGGCAGCGCGAGCCGCTCGGGAAAATGTTCGTGCGAGTGCCAGTGCTCGAACTCATCGCGCATGTCTGGCGCCATGTCCCACCACATGGCAAGAGCCGCCTGTCCCAACATCATGGTTCCTTTCCTGTCCTGTTTTCCCGCCATTCAACCAGAACCCACCAACTGCTCGAAATGCTGCGTCATGCGGGTGGCATCGGCCTCGAGCCCGGTGAACAGCCCGAACGCGCCCACCGCCTGGCCTACGGCCATCGTGCCCCCGTCCATCACGGCGCAGCCACACGACCGGGCCGCCTGGAGCAACGCGGTCTGCAGCGGCACATACACGACCTCGGACACCCACATCGACGGGCGCAGCAGCGCCTGCGGCAGAGGCAGCCCCGGAAACTTGCTCATGCCCGTGGGCGTGGCATGAATCAGGCCCGTGGCGCCATCGGCCGCCTGTGCCACGTCGCCGCAGGCTTCGGCCCGGTCTCCGTGCTGCGCATTCAGGGCCAGGACGAGGGCCCGGGCCTTGGCCGCGTCGCTGTCCACCACGCACAGGCGCCGCACGCCCAGGCGCAGGGCCGCATGCGCGATTGCCGACCCGGCTCCGCCCGCGCCAATCAGAAGCACGCGATCCAGATCGGCGCCCGGCAGCGCGCGACGCAAGCCCCAGGCCCAGCCCGCGCCGTCGGTGTTGTGCCCGACCAGCCGGCCGTCGCGGATCACCACGGTGTTGACGGCGCCCATGGCCCGGGCCTCCTCGGACAGGTCATCCAGCAACGGAACCACCGCCTGCTTGCACGGATAGGTGATGTTGAGCCCCGCAAATCCCATGACACACGCCGACTCCAGCAGCCTGGGCAGCAGGGTGGGCCACCGGTCGAACGCACCCGGCGCCTGATCCAGGTCGATGAGCTGGTAGTGCAGACGAAGCCCGTGATGGCGTGCCTCGGTTTCCTGCAGGGCCGGCGTCAGCGAGCGCTGGATGCCCGCGCCGATCAGCCCAAGCAACAGCTTGTCGGCCATGCCCTTCACCCCGAATAGCCGGCCAACCGCGGCAGCGCGAGCACAAAGTCGGGCCACACCGTGACGAGGGCCAGGGCCGCGATCATCACCGCGAGAAACGGCAGGGTCTCGCGCACCAGCACCGCCAGCGACACATTGGCGATCTTGGTCATCATGAAGAGCAGCAGGCCGTAGGGCGGCGTGACGAGGCCGATCATGATGTTCAGCACCGCCATCACGCCAAAGTGCACCGGGTCGATGCCCAGGGCGGTCGCGGTGGGCAGCAGCACCGGCAGGATGATGAGGATGATGGTCGAGCCCTCCAGAAACGCCCCGAGCACGAGCAGGATCAGGTTGACCAGCAGCAGGAAGGCCATCGGGGACAGGTTCAGCCCCTTGAGCAGGACGCTGAGCGTGGCCGGAATGTTTTCCGACGTGATGACGTAGTTGAACACCAGCGCCCCCGCGATCAGCATGCCGATGGAGATGCTCAGCCGCGCGCTGGACAGCAGGGTGTCGTACAGGTCGGCCCAGCCCATGCTGCGGTACAGCCCGACCGAGATCAGCAGCGCATAGGCCGCGGCCACGCCCGCGGCCTCGGTCGGGGTGGTGATGCCGCTGTACAGGCAGCCCAGGAGGATGACCGGCAGCATCAGGGCCGGCAGGGCCTCGCGCGTGATGCGTGGCATCTCGCGCAGCGGCACGCGGGGCTCCACCGGAAAGCCGCGGCGCCGTGCCAGGAAATAGATCAGCCCCATCTGCACGGCCCCCAGCAGCAGGCCAGGCAGGACGCCGCCGATGAACAGGTAGCCAATGGACGTGCCGGACATCAGCGCGTAGAGCACCAGCGGTATGGACGGCGGAAGGATGGGCCCGATCACGGCCGAGACCGCGCTCAGGGCCGCGGCAAACCCGGGGGTGTACTTGCCATCGCGCGTCATCAGCGCCTGCATGATCTTGCCCGAGCCCGCCGCGTCGGCCAGCGCGGAGCCCGACATGCTGGCAAACACGATGCTCTGCAGGACATTGACCTGCGCCAGCCCGCCTGGAAAGCGGCCCACGATGGCATTGCAAAAGCGCAGCAGCCGGTCCAGGATGCTGCCCTGGCTCATGATGGTGGCGGCCAGGATGAACAGCGGTATGGCCAGCAGGAGGAAGCTGGAATAGGTGCCGTTGAGCAGCTGCTCGGCCGCGGCGCCCATGTCCATGCCCTTGGCATAGAGGTACAGCACGGAGCCGCCGATCATGGCGTGGCCGATAGGCACACCCAGCAGGCTCAGCGCAACGATGGCGTAGAGCGCCAGCGAAAATGGACTGGTGAAATTCACGGTGCGGAGGATGAAGCGGAGGAGTCGCCAGGCACGGGGGCCGGGCCGCGGACGAGCCGGCGCAGGCTGCGGGCGATCACCGCCACGGCAAACATCAGGTAGATCGAGTACAGCAGGTCAAGGCGGATGCCGAGGTAGGCGCTCTTCTCCACCTTCATGAAGCTCACATAGGACCACGACGCCGGCAGCGACATGCCGAAGAGCACGATCAGGCTGAGGGCGCCGAGGGTGCCCACCACGCGCCGCCAGCGGCGGCCTCCGCGATCGGCGATGAAGTCGATGCGGATTTCCTCGTCGTCCTTCAGCACGAAGGCCGCGCCCCACAGCACCAGCCACAGCCAGGCCGCCAGCGAGGCTTCAGTGGTCCAGCCGACCGGCGAGTTGAAGACATAGCGCATCGCGATCTGCACCATGAAGGCGATGAAGATCACCGCCATCAGCAGCGCTGCCACCGCCTCAGCGAAGCGGTGCAGCGAACGGGTCACCCGGGCCAGCATGCGCCGCGGGTCACTTGAGCGCGTTGATCTTGTCGATCATGCCCGCCGGCCAGTTCCTGGCATCGTCCGAGGCCAGGTACATCTTCTGTGCGTGCTCGCGGAAGGCGTTGATGTTGGGGGTGTAGACCTCGAGCCCGGCCTTGCGGAAGGTCTCGGCCAGATCCGCCTCGCGCCGCGTGTGCTCGGCCGCGCTCCAGGCCATGGCCTTGTCGGCGGCCGCCTGAAAGGCCTTCTGCTTCGCGGGCGTCATGCTGTTCCAGGTCTTCAGGTTGACGGTCAGCACATCGAAGGCCACGAGATGCGAGGTCAGCGCGATCTGGCCCATCACCTCATAGAACTTCATGTTCTGCACATTGGGCAGCGGGTTGTCCTGCCCGTCGATGGCGCCGGTCTGCAGCCCGGTGTAGGTTTCTGCGTAAGCCATGGGCGTGGGGTTGGCGCCGAGCGAGCGGCCCAGCATCTGCCAGGTTTCTCCCGGCGGCATGCGCAGCTTCACATCCGCCAGGTCCGCGGGCACGCTGATCTTCTTCTTCGACTTCAGGCCCACGTGCCGGGTGCCGAAAAAGGTCGGACCGAGGATCTTGACCTTGAGCTGGTCCTCGGCAATCTTCTTCATCTGGGCGCCCAGGTCACTGGCAAAGAAGTGGGTCAGGTGGGTGGCATCGCGAAACAGGTAGGCCGAGGTCAGCAGCGACCACGCCGGCACCTGCTTGGCGATGTCCTGCGGCGCGATGTTGCCCATCTCCAGGTTGTCGCGCTGCAGGGCCACCAGCTCCGTGCCCTGGCGGAACAGCGTGGAGTTGAGAAACAGCTCGATCTTGAAGTCGGCCTCCACGTCCTTGGCCAGCATGCGCATCATGTCGGCGCGGATGTCCTTGTCCGAAAAGACCGCGGCAAAGCGCAGCGTGGGTGGGGTCTGCGCCCAGGTGGGCAGCGCGACATCGGCGGCCATGGCAGCGCCTGCACCGAGCAGGCGGCGGCGGTCAATGAAATGCGGGTTCATGGTGTTGTCTCCTGTGAAGTTCTGGATAAAAAGTCGGGGCAGCGTCATACGGTTGCAGCCGCGGGGAATGCCTGGCGCTGCGGCAGGCGCTGGGCCAGCGCGCGCAGGGCCATCTCGTAGCCGAAGACGCCGAAGCCGCAGATGACGCCGGTGGCGGCCAGCGACACCAGCGATTTCTGGTACAGCTCCTCACGCCGGTGGATGTTGGTGACATGCACCTCGGCGACCGGCTGTTCCAGCGTCTTGAGCGCGTCGAGCAGCGGAATGGAGCGGAACGACAGGCCTGCGGGATTGATGAGCACGGCGGCAGCCTGTACCCGCGCCTCCTGCACCCAGTCGACCATCACGCCCTCATGGTTGGTCTGGCGGAAGTCGCAGCCCAGCCCGAGTTCGCCGGCCACGCGCGCGCACAACTGCTCCACCTGCGCCAGCGTGGTGCTGCCATACAGATGCGGCTCGCGCACGCCCAGCAGGTTCAGGTTGGGGCCGTTGAGGATGTAGACGGTGTCGGTCATGGCGCCGATTCTTTGGTCGGGCCAGAAGCGTCTTTCTGAATTGGAAACTCGTTTCATAATGCAGCAAATGAGCATTGCCCTTGACCGTGGCCTGTCCGTGCTGGAACACCTTGCGCAGCACCCGCAGGGCCTGCCGCTCACGCTGATCGCGGCGGAGCTGAACATTCCGCTGAGCGCCTGCCACCGGCTGCTGGCCGAGTTGCAGCGGCGCGACTACGTGCGCCAGGCGCGCCAGCAGGGCGACTATGTGCTGACCACCAAGGTCGTGTCGCTGGGCCTGGGCTTTCTGAGCAGCGCGGGCATTGTGGACATTGCCGAGCCGCTGCTGGAGCGGCTGGCCCACACCTCGGGCGAGCTGGTTCGCCTGTCGATCGTCGATGAAGACCGCCTGACCTGGGTGGCCAAGTCGCAGGGGCTGCGCCAGGCCGGCCAGCGCTACGACCCGGACATGGGCATGGACGTGCGCCTGTCCTGCACCTCGTCCGGCCACGCGTGGCTGATGACCATGAGCGACGAGCGGGCGGTGGCGCTGGTCTCGCGCCAGGGCTTCGGCCTGCCCGCCGAGTACGGCCCCAAGGCTCCTACCACCCTCAAGGGGTTGCTGGGCTATCTGCACGCGGCGCGCGTGCGCGGCTACGCCATGATCGACGAGGTGTTCGCCCCCGGCATGGCGGCCATGGCTGCGCCCGTCCTGCGGCGCAAGGTGGTCATCGGCATCCTGAGCATCGCCGGCCCCCGCACGCGGCTGAGCGCCGACCGCATGCACGCGCTGGCGCCCGCGCTGCTGGCCGCCGCCCGTGAACTGGGCCCGGCGAGCAGCGCGTCCAGCCTGTTTGGACGTCCGCCACTGGGCAAGGGCTAGACCGCCGCAAGACTCAATTGCTATCTTTTGTATAGCGCATAGTGGCCGCGCGATAAGGGCTACCGCCACTTTTCACTCATGATCCGACTCGCCCGCCGCCCCCCGGCCTGGCGCGGCTGCTAAAGTCGTTTCATGTCTGACGCTGCGCTCCCCCCGTCGCCGCCGGTGGCGGTGGGCCATCGCTTTTCACGCGAGCACCAGTTCACGCCCGAGCAGGTGCGGGCCTTCTCCAGCGCGGCGGGTGACACCAACCCGATCCACCATGACGCCGCACTGGCGGCCGGGACCCGCTTTGGCGGACTGATTGCGAGCGGCACCCACTCGGCAGCCCTGCTGCTGGGCCTGACGGCCTCCCACTTCTCGGAAGGAAACACCGTGGTCGGCCTCGGGTTTACCGTGAGCTTTCTTCAAGGCGTGCCGGCCGACGCCACCGTGGTGTCTGAATGGACGGTCACGGCGGTGCGGCCCCACAAGGGTGGGCCGGCCCAGGTGGTGGAGATGACGGGCGAGATGCGCGACACGCGGGCCGGGGCCACGGTCTATGTCAGGGCCACCGGCCAGGTGCTGGTCGGCGTAAGGCTCTGAGCCGCTGCGTCCAGCGGCGGGCCGGCTAGCCTATTTCGCGGCGGGCAAGCGCCCCAGCACCGCCTCCAGCGCCATGCCGATAGATATGAGGCGCCGGTCGCTGCCTGCCGGGCCATCCAGCTCCAGACCCACCGGCAGCCGGCTGGCAGCGCCGAAACCCATGGGCAACTGCACCCCTGGCAGTCCGGCGTTGCTGCCCGGATCGGTGTTCTGGATGAAGAGCCCGAAGTTCTCCACGCTGCTGGACTCGGGCGTCGCCGGCAGGGCTGTGCGCGGCACGGTGGGAAACACCAGGGCATCCAGGCGGTGGGCGGCAAACGTGTCGGCGTACAGCTTGATCAGCGCGGGTCGGTGAACCGTCATGGCCGCCTTGTAGACGGGTGCGGCATCCACCAGGCCCGCCGGCGCGGGCAGTTTGCGCGGAATGACAAGCGCGTCGAAGGTGCCCTTGACATCCGGGCTGGCTACCGCGGCGGCCAGTTGCTGCAGGCTCACGCCGGTGGCGTAGCGCGCGAGGTAGGCCGACAGGTCGTCATGTGCCTCGTACAGCGCCACGGGAAAACCCACTGCGCCGTTGATGTCCATCAGCCGGGGCATGTCCACGGGCACCAGGGTCACGCCGGCCGCCCGCAGCTTGGGGAGCACCGCCTCCCAGGCGCCGCGCGTGTCGGCATCGAGATGCGCCAGGAAGGCGGCATTCACGCCCAGCCGCACGGCCTTGAGGTCGGCCGCAACGGACGGTGGCGCCCCGGTGACCACGCGGTCCATGAGTTCCACGTCGGCCATGGCCACCGCCATCGGCCCGGCGGTGTCGCGCGTGTGGGAGATCGGGGCGATGCCCTCCTGCGACCAGCGGCCCACGGTGGGCCGCAGCGAGGCGCAGCCATTGAGCGCGCACGGAATGCGAACCGATCCGCCAGTGTCGGTGCCCAGCGCCGCTGGCGCCATGCGGGCGCCAATGGCAACGGCCGAACCGGCCGACGAGCCACCGGCCATGCGCGAGGCGTCGTAGGCGTTGCGCACCCCCGGCTGAGGCCCGGTGTTGTACGCGGGGTTGTAGCCCGAGATGCCGAAGGCCAGCTCATGCAGGTTGGTCTTGCCCATCACGATGGCGCCCGCCTCGCGCAGCTTGCGGAGCACCGGGGCGTCGGCTGCGGGCACGAAGTGCTTGAGGGCCGGCGTGCCCGCCGTGGCGGGCAGCCCCCGCGCCTGGATGTTGTCCTTGACCACGACAGGCACCCCCTGCAGCGGCAGGCAGGCGGCACCGGACGCATGGCGCCGGTCGGCCTCGCGGGCCGCGGCCAGCGCGCCCGCCTCGTCCAGCGTGACAAAGGCGTTGAGCTGCGTCCGGGCCTGGGCTCTCGCCAGGTAGGCCTGCACCAGCGCCTCGCTGGTGAACCGGCCGGCGCACAGGCCGGCCGCCGCTTCGGTGGCTGTGAGCGTGTCGATGTCCGGCGCCGCGCGCAGGCCGCCGGGGGCGCTGCAAGCGGTCAGCGCCGCCAAGCCAGCTGGCAGCAGGGCGGCGAACAGGAGACGGGGGGTGAGACGGGACATGGGTTCTCCAGTGGGCAACAGGTCCGGGCATGGTCGCGCACCGCGCCGGCTTTGTATGTCATCAGGATTGATGACAAAGGTTGACCGGCACGGGGCATGGCACTAGCCTTGCATCTGCGCGGGACCTCTCCCGCCCCCAAGGCCGCCATGCACCTTTCCGCCCCTGAGCAACGTGCTCTCGCCACCTGCTTCGCGCTGCTGGCGCAGGACCTGAACGAACGTGAAATCCGCGAACTCATCGGGCGCGCGGCACTCGACCTGTTCCACGCGGATCACTTCGCCTCCTACGTATGGAACGGCAGCACAGGCTGTTTTGACGATGGGGTGTCCATCAACATGGACCCGGCCAACCTGCAGCGCTATGACGCCTGGTACCAGTACCGTGACCCCATCACCTTCAAGCTGCAGTCACGCCGGCACGCCACGCTGGTGAGCGAGGTCATGCCGCGGGGGGCCTTCCTCAAAACCGAGTTCTTCAACGACTTCCTGGCCCGTGACGGACTGCACTGGGGCATCAATCTGCACGCGTTCGATGGGCACGAGGCCCTGGGTGACCTGCGCATCTGGCGAAGCCGCGAACGCGGCGAGTTCGACGAACGCGACCGCCAGTTGCTCAACATGATCGAACCGGCCTTTGCCGCCGCGCTGCGCCGTGCGCGGCCCCGCACGGCCCGGCCTGAGGGGCTAGCGCAGCGCGCGGCGCCCGTGGTGCTGCTCAGCCGGCGCGAGCGCGAAGTCGCGCTCTGTGTCTGCCGCGGACTGACCGACAAGGAAATCGCCCGCGAGCTGGGGTTGGCCCTGCCCAGCGTGCGCACCTACCTGCAGCGGCTGTTCGACAAGCTCGGCGTGCACCGGCGTGCCGCGCTGGCCCAGGCGGCCGCGCACCTGCACTGAAGCGCGGGGCTCAGTCTTCGTCGGCTGGCGACACAGGCCGCGTGCAGCCAGCCAGGGCCTTGAGCCGGCCCGCCACGTCGTCCAGCGCCACGACTTCCTGCGCGGCCCCCAGCGCGATCGCCTGGCGCGGCATGCCGAACACCACGCAGCTCGCTTCGTCCTGCGCCAGCGTGCGGGCGCCAGCGGCGAGCAACGCCAGCATGGCTTCGGCCCCGTCCGCACCCATGCCGGTGAGCAGCACCCCAACGGCGCGCGCGCCCGCGACGGCGGCCATCGAGCGGAACAGCGTGTCCACCGCGGGGCGGTGCCGGTTGACCGGGGCGTCATCGCTGACCTGCAGCACCTGCCGCGTGCCATGGCGCGCCAGCCGAAGGTGCCAGCCTCCCGGGGCGATGTAGACGTGGCCGGGCAGCACCTCCTCGCCGTCCTGGGCCTCCTTGACGGTCAGGGCGCACAGGGTATCCAGCCGCCGCGCGAACGGCGCGGTGAAGCCGGGCAGCATGTGCTGCGCCACCAGGATCGGCGGCATGTTCGCGGGCAGATCGGCCAACACCACACGCAGCGCCTCCACGCCTCCCGTGGAGGCGCCGATGCCGATGACGGTGTCGCTGCCCCCCGGTCGCGCCGTGCCCGGAGCCACCGGTTTGCGCTGCGCGACCGGTGCAAACGCGCGCCGCCGCGACACCCGCGCCTGCGCGGCGGCACGGATTTTTTCTGCAATGTCGGCCGCCACGCTGTCGAGCTCGTCGAAAGAGGCGGGCTTGGGGAAAAAATCCACGGCGCCGAGCTCGAGCGCGCGCAGCGTGGCATCGGCGCCGCGCTGCGTGAGCGACGAGATCATGATCACCGGCAGCGGCCGCACGGCCATGAGCTTGCCCAGGAAATCAAGCCCGTTCATGTTGGGCATTTCGACGTCCAGAGTGATCACGTCGGGCGCGCTCTGGCGGATGCGGTTGATGGCGTGCAGCGGGTCCGACACGACGGCGGCCAACGTCATGTCGGGCTGGGCCTGCACCACGCGGCCCAGAAAGCTGCGCATCACGGCTGAATCGTCGATCACCAGGACGCGGATCATGGCGCCGCCGAGAAGATTTCGATCTCGCCGCCCTCTGCCTCGCGCGCCAGCTGCGCAAGGTACTCGCGCTCGCGGCGGTGGATGGCGGCGTCGGCGTTGATCTGCAGCCGTTTCATCTGGACCTTGCCGGTGGCCGGGAAGAAATGCAGCTTGCGCGGACTGGTGCCCAGCAGGTCCTGCGCCAGCACCTGGATGCCTTCCTCCTTCAGGAAGTTGAGCACGAATTCGCTGTTGCGCGCGCCCACATCCAGTGTCTCGAAGCCCTTGAGCACATGGGCCCCGCCGAACACCTTGGCCACCAGGCGCTTGCGGTCGGCGCCCAGGTGGATCATCTCGTTGATGAGGACTTCCATGGCATACACGCCAAAGCGCGCGGACACCCCCCAGGGTGACGGCGTGGCCCGGTTGTCACCGGGCAGCATGAAATGGTTCATGCCGCCAATGCAGCGCACAGGATCCCACAGGCACGTGGACACGCAGGAGCCGAGCACGGTGGAGATCGAGCCGCTGCCCGTGGCCGTGTAGTACTGCCCCGGCAGGATCTTGACGGTGTCGATCTGCAGGTCGCGGTCGAAGTAGCGGACCGGGGCGGTATGTTCCATGGCGTACGGCAGTCAGCCCGGCTGGTAGTTGTAGGCGGTGCGCCCGCAGGCCTTGAAGGCCGGGTGCATGGCCGGAAAGCTCTCCGCGTGGCCCACAGCCAGCAGCCCGCCAGGCCGCAGAACGGAGGTGAAGCGCCCCAGCAGCCGGCGCTGGGCCTCGCGATCAAAATAGATCACGACGTTGCGGCAGAAGATCACGTCGAAAGGCTCCATCGCCGGCCAGGCCGCCGACTGCAGGTTGAGCGGGGCAAACTTGACCAGCGCCCGCAATTCGGGGCGCGCGCTGGCCCAGCCCGCATTCGCGCCCACGCCACGCAGCCAGTGCGCACGCAGGCGTTCCGGCGTGAGCGTGCCGGTGCGCTCCATCGGGTACACGCCCGCACTGCCGGTGGCCAGTGCCTCGGTATCGATGTCGGTCGCCAGGATGTCCGAGGGACAGGCGGCCTCGCGCAGCGTCATCGCCAGGGACCACGCTTCTTCTCCCGTGGAGCTGGCGGAGCACCATACGCGCAGGGGCCGACGCTCACGCTCGCGGTGCTGTTGGGCACGGACGCGCAGCAACTCAAAATGATGCGGCTCGCGGAAAAAGGACGTCAGGTTGGTGGTCAGCGCATTGACGAACGCCTCGCGCTCGCCCGCCGGCTCGGCCTGCACAAGCTGCAGGTAGGCCGCAAAGCTGGTCACCGAGCGCGCGCGCAGGCGACGCGTGAGCCGGTTGTGAACCATGTAACGCTTGTGGGGGCTGAGCTTGATGCCGGCGTACTCGGCAATCAGTCGGCAGGCCAGTTCGAATTCGGCCTCGCCCAGCAGCGCGGCCGTGTCGCCGGCCGCTGGTTCTAGAACTCTTCCCATTGGCCCTTGGCGGTCGATTGCGGCCTGGCCGCAGCAAGGACGGGGGCGGCCGCGGGCGGCAGCGCGTGGCCGTCATGGCGACGAACGGGCGGCACGGTTGCGTGCCCGGCAGGCCGGCCAGCGGGACGCGACAAATCAGCCCCGCCCGGCTCCTCATTGCCGAGACGGAAGCGCGCCACCAACTGCTGCAGCGCGGCTGCCTGCTCCTTCATGGACTCGGTTGCGGCGGTGGCCTGCTCCACGAGCGAGGCATTCTGTTGCACCACCTGCTCCATCTGGGCCACCGCGGTGTTCACCTGGCCGATACCGGTGCTCTGTTCCTGGCTGGCCGCGGCGATTTCAGCGATCAGATCGCTGACCTTGCGGACCGACGAGACGATCTCGCCCATGGTCTTGCCGGCGGCATCCACCAGCCGGGTCCCGGCCTCCACCCGGTTCACCGAGTCATGGATCAGGGTCTTGATTTCCCGCGCCGCGGCGGCGCTGCGCTGCGCCAGATTGCGCACCTCGGTGGCCACCACGGCGAAGCCGCGGCCCTGGTCGCCGGCACGCGCCGCCTCAACCGCGGCATTGAGCGCCAGGATGTTGGTCTGGAAGGCGATGCCGTCGATCACCCCGATGATGTCGCCGATGCGGCGCGAGGCGTCCGAGATGTCGGTCATGGTGGACACGACCTGCCCCACCACCTGGCCCCCGCGGCGGGCGACTTCGGAGGCGCTGGCCGCCAGTTCGGCAGCCTGGCGGGCGTTGTCGGCGCTGTGGGCCACGGTGGAGGTCAGCTCCTCCATGGAACTGGCGGTTTCCTCGAGTGTGCTGGCCTGTTCCTCGGTGCGCTGCGACAGGTCCAGGTTGCCCTGGGCAATCTGCGCACTGGTGTCGGCCACGGTGCGGGCCCCACTGGCCACCTCGCTCACCAGGTGGCGCAGGTCGGCCGTCATGGCATCGAGACCGGCCAGCATTTTTTGCGTTTCGCCATGCGACGTCACATCGACCTTGACGGTGAGGTCGCCTTCGGCCACGTGGCCGATGACGCGCGCCGCCGCACGGATGGAGCGCAGAATGCCCTTGCGGATGGCCAGCCGCAGGTAGACCGCCGCCGCCGTGACACCAACCACGTACAGGCCCAGCAGCCCGGCGGCAAGCCCCGACACCCCGGCAAACACCGCCAGGCCGACCACCACCGCCATGGACGCGAGAAGCAACCCCAGGAAGATGTTGAGCTTGGTGACGACGGAAACAGAGGCCTTCATGGGGTCGGATCGAACCGGGGTCAGAATTCTTCCCATTGCCCGTTCTGGGCACCGGGCTTGTGTGCGGCCCCCGCGATGGCGGGCGCCTGGGACGGCGGCAGGGCGGGGCTCGGCGCCTTGACCTGGATGGGAGCCGGGGGCGCCACTGGCGTCACGCTGGCCATGCGCACGGGCTCGCGGGCATCGTGCGGGGCGTCATCGACCTCGAGCTTGAAACGGGACATGGCCTGCAACAGGGCAGCGGCCTGGTCCTTCATGGACTCGGTGGCGGCCGTGGCCTGCTCCACCAGCGACGCGTTCTGTTGTACCACCTGCTCCATCTGCGCCACGGCGGTGTTGACCTGACCGATCCCGGCGCTCTGTTCACGGCTGGCCGCCGCGATCTCCGCGATCAGGCTGCTGACTTTCTTGACGGACAGCACGACCCCCACCATGGTGTGGCCGGCTTCGTCCACACGGCTGGAACCTGCCTGCACCTTCTGTTCCGCATGGGCGATGAGGCCCTTGATCTCCTTGGCCGCGGCCGTCGTGCGGTGCGCCAGATTACGGACTTCCGCTGCCACCACGGCGAAGCCACGGCCCTGATCGCCAGCCCGGGCCGCTTCAACCGCGGCATTCAGCGCAAGGATGTTGGTCTGGAAGGCAATCCCGTCAATCACGCTGATGATGTCGCCGATCTTCTTGGAGGCGTCGAGGATCTCGTCCATGGTCTTGACGACCTCCTCGACCACATCGCCGCCCTGCTGGGCGGTTTCCGACGCGCTGGCCGCCAGCTGACTGGCTTGCCGGGCGTTGTCGGCGTTGTGGGCCACGGTGGAGGTCAGTTCCTCCATGGAACTGGCGGTTTCCTCGAGCGTGCTGGCCTGTTCCTCGGTGCGCTGCGACAGGTCCAGGTTGCCCTGGGCAATCTGCGCGCTGGTGTCGGCCACCGTACGGGCCCGGTCCGCCACCTCGGCGATCAGCGCGCGCAGGCTGCTGGTCATCCCATCGAGGGCGCCGGCGAGCTTGCGCACATGGGCCTGGGTCATGCCTTCCACCTGCACGGTCAGGTCACCAGCGGCGACACGTTCGACCAGATGGGTCGCCGTCCGCAGCGGCCGGCCATTGGCGCGGAGCATCCAGTCACGCAGCCGCCAGGTCAACACAACGCCCAGAATGAACAGCGCCGCCACCCCCATGCCCACCCGGCGGGTCCGCTGCGCAGACTCATCGGCCATCCGCGCGGCCTGCGCCTGTGCGGCCGCATCCACGGCAGGGCCCAGGTCGATCCACTTGATCACGGCGGGCTTGTCGGCGGCCGGCTTGGCTGCCGGCTTGGCACCCGGGTCCAGTTGCTGCTGCAGCGACTGCAGCAAGGCATGGCCGCCGTCCAGTGCAGCCACATCCACGCCCTGACCCGCGAGCGCCTGGCGTGCCTCGCCAAGCTGTCGCTGCGCACGCTCCAGGTCACGCTGCAGCTCGACCTTCGGCGCACGGCCCAGCACGCCGGCGCCACGGGTCTGCAGCTGCTCGATCGCACCCGCCTGATCGCGCAGGGCCCGGTCGACGCCGCGCACGGAATCCACCATCGCGCCGAGCACCCGGCCAGCCTGCAGCGCCGCAGCCACCCGCTCGTTGGACTGCTGAAAGGCGTAGTAACTGAGTGCCCCAAAGGCCGCGACCCCGAGCAAAAGCGAATAGATCAGCAGGTTGAGGAAGGTGTCGGCAGTCGTGTTCTTAAACATGGGGTTCCTTCGTCCGGCGTTCACTGCGCCGCGGAATCAACCAGGGCCATGTCGGCTCCGGTCAGAAGCTTCTCGATGTCCAGCAGGATCAGCATCGTGTCATCCAGCGTGGCCAGCCCGGTGATATAGCGGGTATCAAACGTGGAGGACGCAAAATCCGGAGCCGCGCGGATGGCTTCGTCAGTGAGCGACAGCACGTCCGACACCGAGTCGACGACGACTCCGACCACACGTGACGCCACATTCAGAATGATGACCACGGTGAACTCATCGTAGTTGGCATGGGGCAGCCGGAATTTCACGCGCAGGTCCAGGATCGGGACGATCACGCCGCGCAGGTTGATCACGCCCTTGATGAAAGCCGGCGCGTTCGCGATGGCGGTGGGTGACTCGTAGCCCCGGATTTCCTGGACCTTGAGTATCTCGATGCCGTAGCTCTCCGAACCCAGCCGGAAGGTCAGGAATTCGCTCTTCCGGACCTCGGGTGCACGCGCTGTGCTGGCACTGTTGCGGTATCCGTGGGATTGCATGGGGGCTCCTCTGTTGGGGCTTCAAAAAGATGCATGCCGACCCGACATGCGGACGACATGGCTCACGTCAAGAATGAGGGCAACGGATCCGTCGGCCATCACGGTGGCGCCCGACAGGCCCGGCACCTTGCGGAAATTGGCCTCGAGGCTCTTCACCACCACCTGCTGCTGCCCCACGAGTTCGTCCACGATCAGCGCGGCATGGGAGCCATCGGCCTCCACAATCACCGCAATGCCGCCGACCGCCCCGCTGGGCGTCTGGGGCGGGAAGATGCGCGCGAGATGCAGCACGGGCAGGTAGTCATCGCGCACGCGCAAGGTGTCGCCCTGTTCGGGCAAGGTGCGGATCTGGCCGCTTTCGATGCTCAGCGACTCGGCCACCGTGGCCAGCGGCAGCACGTAGTTTTCGCCACCGATGGCCACGATCATGGCATCGATGATGGCCAGCGTCAGCGGGACGCTGACCGTGACCGTGGTGCCCCAACCGGGGGTGGAAAACAGGTCGATGGTGCCCCCCAGTGCCTGGATGTTGCGGCGCACCACGTCCATGCCGACGCCCCGGCCAGACAGGTCAGTGACCTGCTCAGCCGTGGACAGTCCGGCCTCGAAGATCAGGGGCCAGACCTGCTCGTCCGGCGCATCGGCAGGCAGGTGGATGCCACGGCGTGCCGCCTGCGCCAGAATCCGCTGGCGGTCCAGCCCGCGGCCGTCGTCACTCACTTCGATCACCACATTGCCCCCGCGCTGGCTGGCGCGCAGACGCAGCGTACCCGTCGCCGGCTTGCCGGCCTCTTCGCGGGTCTGTGGCGATTCCAGCCCGTGGTCGATGGCATTGCGGATCAGGTGCGTCAGCGGATCAGAGATTTTCTCGATCAGGCCGCGGTCCAGTTCCGTCGACTCGCCCGCAAACTTGAGCTCCACCCGCTTGCCCAGCCTGACGGACAGTTCGTGGACCAGCCGGGCAAACCGCGAGAACACGTGCGCCATCGGCAGCATGCGGATGGCCAGCACGGCCTCCTGCAGATTGCGCGTGTGGCGTGCAAGATCGGCCAGACCGCTTTCGGACATCGTGGCGCCGGAACTCGCGGTACCGGCCATCTGGCCCGAGCGCGACAGCATGGCCTCGGTGATCACCAGTTCTCCCACGAGGTTCACCAAAAGGTCGATCTTTTCGGTGGAAACGCGGATGTAACCGGTGTCCTGCGATGGCAAAGCCATGGGCTCATTGACGTCGGCAGCGGGCACGGGCGTGGCGGGCACGGGAGCGGCCGCCGCGGGCGTCACCGCAGCCTGCCGCTTGCGCCGGAATTCCTCGGGGTCAACGAACAACTCGTCCTGCGCATCCGTGAGAACCGGTGCGGGCGTAGGTGGCCGCGCGCCGTCGTTCACCTTGTCGATCGTCACGAGTTCAGGCGCGACCAGCAGGGTGAGGACGTTGCGCAGATCCGTGGCCGTCCCCTCCAGGGCCACCGTGAAGCTGACATGGCCCCCCGCCTCGTTGTGAACCTCGGCGGCACTGACCTCACCCATTTCCGCCAGGCCCTGCAACATCATTTCGAGTTCGGCCTCGGCGATCGGCTGGTCCAGAGGCGCCAGGCGCACAGCGAACCGGCGCACCACCGGTCCCGGGCCCGCGGTGCCGGCGTCGCCCCGCGGGCGATCCAGTTGCAGGCGCAGCAGCGCCTCGGCGGGCCCGCTGTCCGGGGCGTCCTCACGCACACCCCGGTGACGCAGGGCCTGGGCCTGCACGGTGTCCCCGGCCTTGAGGAGCGCATCGATGTCGCCCTGCTCGAGCGGTCGCTCGTCCTTGCGCAGCAGGTCCAGCAGGTTCTCCTGCAGGTGCGCCAGGGCCGCCATGTCGTCGCAGCCCAGCATGGCCGCACTGCCCTTGATGGAATGCACGGCGCGGAAAATCGCATTCAGGTCGTCCTGGCAGGGCTCGTCGGGCTGAAGCCGCAGCAGGATGGCCTCTACGTTGGCCAGATGCTCCTGGGTTTCCTCGAAGAAGATTTCCCGGTAGGAGTTGGGATCACCGAGGGCGCTGGCGGGCTGGTACATCGGCGTTATCCGGCCTCAGACAAATTTGGAAACGATGTCGAGCATGCGTTCTGGATTGAACGGCTTGGCCATCCAGCCTGTGGCGCCGGCCTCGCGGCCCTTCTGCTTGAGAGCGGGATCCACCTCGGTGGAGAGGACGATCAGCGCCACGGCGTCATACAACGCGAGCTTGCGCAGCTCGCCCACCAGGGTCACTCCGTCCATGCGAGGCATGTTGTGATCGGTGACGACCAGGTCAAACTGGCGCGTGCGGGCCAGTTCCAGGGCCTCGACGCCATCACCGGCTTCCGACACCTCGTACCCCGCGCCCGCCAACACCGCAGCCACCATCTTGCGCATCGAACGGGTGTCGTCCACAACGAGAATAGACTTGTTCATGCGGTCACTTGCGCGCGCGGCGCTCCTTGTGTTTGCGGCTGTTCGGCAGGAACTTGGCGATGACCTCCAGCAGGCGGTCCTCGTCCAGCGGCTTGGTGAGGTACTCGTCGCAACCCGCGAGCGACCCACGCAGCTTGTCGAAAGGGGAGCTTCGGCTGGTCAGCATGACCACCGCAGTCTTCTTGATGGCCTGCTTGTTCGACTTGATCAGCTTGCAGACCTGGTAGCCGTCGATGCCCGGCAGCACCACATCAAGGAACACGCACGCATATTCCTGGCTGCCACTCAGGCCAATGGCCTCCTCACCGGTTTCGGCAATATCCACCTCAAAACCGAACGGCGCCAGCTTGGCCTGCATGAACGCGCGGACGGTGGCGTTGTCATCCACCACCAGCACAGCGTCGCCCAGCACGCGCTTCTGCGCCACGGGGTCGGACGCCCCGGCCTGCGACGGCGTGGAGCGACCGAATGCATTGCCCGGCATGCTGTGGCGAAGCGAGGTCGGGGGCTCGGGTACCGCACGGGTCACCGGTTGGTCCTCATCACCGCCCAGGCGATCATCCAGGGCCTGCAGCAATTTGGCCCACTGCAGCGGTCGCGGCAACAGCGGCTCCGAGCTGCCGCGCGACTGCGCGCCCACCAGCACGGCAGGCAGCCCCGAGCGCCGGTGCAGCGACATGTACTCGTTGAACGCGGCAGGGTTGTCGGAATCCACCAGGTAGATGTCGGGGCTGCGTCCCGACGATCCGGGCTCGAACTGGGCAAAACCCGGATCGCGCCGGGTCGCCAGCGCGAAGATGCTGGAGAGCATCGATCGTTCGACTTCATTGAAGCCGATCACGTCGACAAGGTAGTGTTCGTTGGAGTTCAAGATAGACCTTTAGGCAACCGCGACAGTTCATGGAGCACGGCCAGGCCGTCGCTCAGACGGTCCCCCGGCGCCTTCGCCAGCATGGCGTCGAGCAGCGGCTGCCAGTACGCCAGCGCCTGAGGCAGCCTGGGCACAGGGGCCATCTGGTGCTGACTGAACAGTTCGGTCAAAGTTTCTCCGGGATAAGGCGCCCGGCCCGTCAACAATTCGTGAAGCAGGATGCCCAGACTGTATACGTCCGCCGATGGCTGCGCGACGGCCCCCTGGCCCTGTTCGGGAGCGGCGTACTTCGGCGTTCCGATCACGACACCCGCGGGCAGGGTGCCCCGCTCAGCCTGACGGCAGGCACTGCCCAGGTCGCCGAGGACCAGCGCGCCGTCAGCGCATCGCAGCAAATTGGCGGGCTTGAGGTCCCGGTGCACCCAGCCCTGGGCATGAATCGAGGCCAGTGCCTGCGCCACGTCCCGCAGGATGGCGTGAACCCGCGACGGGTCCAACGCTCCGGACGCCCCCTCGAAAGCAGGGCCCGCCGCGACTTCCAGCGCCAGGTAGGCCCGGCCGTCATGCAGTCCATGGTCGTGCGCCGGGATGACGCGCGAGTGCGCCAGAGCCGCCAGGGCGTCGAACTCGGAGCCGAAGTCGGCCCGCTGGCCCATGCGAACGAGGTGCGAGCTCGGCACCACCTTCAGGGCGACCTTTCGGTGGGCCTGCACCTGGACCGCGCGATACACGGTCGAGAAGCGGCCGCGGCCCAGCTCCGCCTCGATGTGGTAACCGGGGATCGGGTTCATGCGCCCAACGCCTCCAGCGCATCCAGCAGCTCCGAGGCCGACGCATAGCGTCCAGCCGGGTCCTTGGCCATCATGCGATCCAGCACCGGCTGCAACTTGCGGTGGCTGGGGGGCAGAACCGGCACGGGCGCGCTCACGTGCAATTGCAGCAAGGCCTGAGCAGTCTCGGCGCGGTACGGTTTGCTGCCGGTCAGCATTTCATAGGCCACCACACCCAGGCTGTAGATGTCGCTGCGGGCATCCACAGGTCGGCCGAGCGCCTGCTCCGGACTCAGGTAGTACGGCGTGCCCACGCTCTCGCCGGCCCCCGTGTCGGTGATCTGCATCGACACCTGCTTGGCAACGCCGAAGTCGGCAATGGCCACAATGCCGTCCTGGCGCATCATGACGTTGTCCGGCTTGAGGTCACGGTGGACGATACCCACCTGGTGAATCGCCTCGAGGCCCGACGCGATCTGGCGCAGGTAATAGAGCGCCACTCCGGGATCCATGGCCTTGACCATGCGGCTGCGCAGGTCACCGACCGGGAAATATTCCATGGCGATGTAGGCGCTGTCACCCGAGAAGCCCTGCTTGAAGATGCGAGCCACATTGGGATGCTCGATGCCCGCCAGCAGCGCGAACTCCTGGATGAACCGCTGCAACCCCATGACCCGGTCCCCGTTGTCGGGACGCAGGACTTTCAGCACCTGCGTGGGACCGCCGGCAAACGGCTGCGCCAGATAGATGGTGGCATTGCCCCCCTCGCCGATCTTGCGGATCAACCGGTAGTCCTCGATCACCATGTGCCCGGCACCCTGAACCGCGCTGCGCGACAGTTGCTGGTTCTTGCGCAAGGACTCGCGCAACGATTCGTAGTGGCTCTGGGGTGTGGTCGAGCCCTTGCGCGGCACCAGCCCGGTGATTTCCACGACTTCGAGAAAGCTGTCGTCCGGCAGTCCGAGTGTGCCGCAACGGCCGGCGTCAACCCGGGTTCCGCCCGCCTGACGCGCCCCCAGCGAAGCCACCACACTCCAGTGCATGTCCGCTGCCACCACCTCCAGCAGGCGTGCGATCTCCACGGCTTCACCGGCCGCATGCACTGTGGCATGGCTTTTGTTGACCGCGCGCGGTGTGACTTCGGCCACGCCCAGATGCACCCCCACGGCCATGGACAGTGCCGGGGTCCCCGCCGCCTGCGGCCGGGCCGCGACCCGGGCCGCCAGATTCACGCACTCGTGCACGGTCAGAATGGCCGCGTGCAGGGCGCGCTTGGCATCCGTGGGCACGCGGTCGCTCGGGTTGTGCGAGAACACACAGAGGATCGAATCGGGCCGCCGTTGTGCGATCTCGCCCCCCAGGTCAAGCGCCGCTGCGGACAGTATGCGCCGGACTTCGTTGACAAAGGATGTCAGTTCCGCCGCCCCCATGGTCTGGCAGGCGGCCGAAAAGTTGTGCACGCGCGCGTACAGGAACGTGGCCACCGTGCCGTCGTCCAGCGCGGCGGGTGTCTGGGAAGCCGGCTCGGACTCGTAGTCCCCCAGCGGTTCCAGTGGCGCTGCTTCGGTGGGGACGAAATGCGAATCCGCCTCTTTGAATGAATGACCGGACATCGCTCAGTTCTTGTAAATACCGCAGCCGATGAGCACATCTCCGGCGCGCTCCAGATAGGTGGCCTTGGTCAGGATCGCGTTGGTCACGGGGTGCGCCCACTTGTAATCCACCCAGACGCCATTGTGCGTGCGCGTGGCCTGGACCATTTCCTGGACAAACAGCCGCCCATCCACATCCTTGCTCTTCGGTCCCAGCCCGAGCACCCGCGGATTGTTGCCATGTGCCAGGAACACGGCGTTGGCATCGATGACCATCAGGTACAGGTCACGATCGACAAACTGGCCCTGGCCCAGCTTGTTGACGTCAGCGATCAATTGATCGCGCCCTTGCTTGCGATGGAACTCGCAGGCCCGCTTGACCATGGCAACAGCTTCCTGCTCGCTGCCGTGCTCACGGTCGCCCAGGTTGAAGCCGGCCACCGCCTTCATCAAAGCCACCGCCTGTTCGTTCAGGGTGGTGGCGGTCTTGCCGGCCCCCTCCACCAACGTGGCGTTGCGCTGGGTGGTCCGCTCGATCTTGGCAATGGCCTGATTGATGGCTTCAATGCCGGCGCTTTGCTCTCGGCTGCTCACGTCGAGCTGGCTCAGCAGGCCGGCCACCTGGCGCACCGCCGCCACGATCTCCACCATCGCGGCGCCGGCGTTGTCGACGAGCCGGCCACCGGCATCCACCTTCTCCACCGAGTTGCCAATGAGCGCCTTGATCTCGCGGGCGGCACTGGCGCAGCGCTGCGCCAGGGTTCTGACTTCGCTGGCCACGACAGCAAAGCCGCGTCCCTGGTCGCCGGCACGCGCCGCTTCCACCGCTGCGTTCAACGCGAGGATGTTGGTCTGGAATGCAATGCCGTCAATCACGCTGATGATCTCGACGATGCTGCGCGAACTCTCCCGGATCGAGCCCATGGTGTTGACCACCTCGTTCATCAGGGCTCCTCCCTGCGCAGCCGCCTCGGAGGCCGCCAGCACAATGGCATTGGCCTGCTGTGTGTTGTCCGCGCTCTGTCGGACTGCGGCGGTCAGCTCCTCCATGGACGCTGCCGTATCCTGGATCGAGCCGACCTGGGTTTCAGTGCGCTCGGACAGGGCTTCGTTGTCGCGGCTCATCTGCGAAGAGGTGGCCGCCACCGTGGTGGTGCCAGTGCGGACCTCGCTCACGATACCGAACATGCGCGCGTGCATGTCCTTGAGCGATTGCATCAATCGTCCTATGTCGCCGCCGGCGTCCACCTGGACAGCGCCGGACAGGTCCCCCGAGGTGATGCGCCGGGCAATGTTCAGGGCACTGCGCAAGGGGGCCGTGACACGCTGGTGCACCCACCGGGCCATCACCCCTCCCGCAACCACCCCCGCGCCCCCCAACCCCAGGATGGCGAAGCGGGCGAGCCCCGTGGCATAGAACGCACCGATACCGGTCACGAGGATCAGGACGAGCAACATCCCCCCAAATCCAGTCAGAACACTCGTACTCAACGAAAGTTCCTGTTTTTGGGGTTGCGAATGCCGCTCAACGGGCCTTGCCTCGCGGTACTCGAGCGAGGTCACAGTCGTTACTGCCATTGTGATGCTCTAGTTGTCTCCGTACTTCAGCGTTGTATCTGAAACTCGCAATGGTGTCACGTCTCGTTACGTCTGGTGTTGAGGGCGGGTCAAGGCAGATTCGTGCCTCGGTACTGCACTGCAAAACACGCGCCAGCCCTTGCCGCGGCTGCACGACGTGTTTCTTCTGACGGGGTTGGCCAAATTGAGGGTTTCCCCCGGCGATTTGACGAAGTTGGGCACATGAAGGTGACCAAAACCGGCCTCGGGCTAACTGTTGTGTCACAGGCACACCTGACTCGCAACGCCCGCAGATACACTGACCCAGGCGCCTTTTTCTGCCGCCCCTTTCGCCGCCTGCAGCCATGAACCCAGCTCTCACCGGTGCCCCCGCACCTGCCACACCCCTGACCCCCGAAGATTTCGATGCCCTGGACGCGGAACTCGACGCCCTGCGCCAGCAGGACGAGGAAGTTCCGCAGTGGGAATTTTGCGAGGGCTTCCTCGCGGCGCTGGTCTGCTCCAGACGGGCTGTGGAGCCCGACGAATACTGGCCCGTGCTGCTGGGCGACGTGTTCCAGCCCATGGCCCACATGGAGTTCGTGCTGCGATGGCGCAGGCGCTGGGCCGAGGTGGGCCATGCGCTCGACGCGCCGGTGCAGTCCCCGGACGATGAGCGTACCTATCAGCCCGAGGCGCTGGACACGCGCGGCGCGGTGCTGGCTTTGCCGGAAGAAGACCGCGGCGACACCGACCTGGCAGGGCTGCCCGCCTTCGCGCAGGTCTGGGCCCTGGGCTTCCTGTATGCCGTGGAAACCTGGCCAGAGGACTGGGCACCGCCACGCGACCCCGATGCGGCCCGCATGCTTGACGATGCGCTCAGTGCGATCGTGGCGTTGACGGAAGACGACCGGGACCCACCCACCGTGTCCATGTTCACCGAGAACGGCCCGCCCAGCGTCAGCGATCGGCGCCTGGACGAATTTGGCGCGGCCATCTGGGCGGTCTACGACCTACGTCAGCTCTGGCGGAGCCTGGGACCGCGCGTGCAGGCCCTGCGCAAGCAGCCCGAGCCCGGCCGCAACGATCCCTGCCCTTGCGGCAGCGGAAAGAAATACAAGAAATGCCACGGCATGGGCCCGGGCCCCACGCCATAAGATGCACCGATGCAGTTTCAGATCGTGCGCCTGCCGGACTACATGGACGTCGCGCTGACGGGCCATGTCGCGCTGGAACCGCTCCTGGAACTGATCCGCAAGCTGGGAACCCTGACCCAGGCACAGGGCGACCAGCGCCTGCTGTTTGACCTGCTCGACCTGGAAGGCGAAATGCACTTCACCGGGCAGATGCAGGTCGGGGAGCAAGTGGCCCGGAGCCTGTCGCACCTGGCGCGCGTGGCGTCGGTCGTGCCGGCCAGCAAGATCACGCGGACCAGCGAAAAGATCGCCAGGGCGCGCGGCGCCCGGCTCAGGGTGTTTGCCTCCAAGGACGAAGCGATCGCCTGGGTACGAGGCCGGGACGAGGAAACCTCTGGCGCGGCGGGCGTCGAGTCGCGCGCCATGGATCCCGCGCGCACCGCCCTCTGGCTGGCGGTGCAGCACCTGTTTCCGCCGCATGCCCAGGCCATCCAGTTGGTCAACGGGACACTTGCGATCTCATGGCCGGTGCCCGAGCAGGCGCCCGGCACGCTGGACATGGCAACGCCCGTGACCATCCGCCTCGAGCCGGAACTGGCCGAGCAGATGCGGCTGGCCACGGCGGAGCAGCGCAAGCGCATCGCCACCCACCAGGAACCGCAGGTGCGCGCGGGTATGGCGGGCTACAACCCGCTGGCCCGCGTCCCGACCGCCCGGGTCATCGTGCTGGGTTAGCGCTACCGGACGAAACCCGGCAGCCACAGCGAAATGGCGGGGAAGGCGCACAGAATCACGAGGCGCACCACGTCCACCGCGATGAACGGCAGCGTGCCACGGTAGATGGCGCCCAGCGGCACATCCCGCGCAATCGAGTTGATGACAAACACGTTCATGCCCACCGGAGGGCAGATCATGCCGAAGGTCACCGCCATCACGATGATCACGCCGAACCACACCGGGTCAAAGCCCAGCTGCATCATGGCCGGAAACACGATGGGTACCGTCAACAGGATCATGGCGAGTTCGTCCATCACGGCGCCCAGGATCAGGTAGCCCACCATGATGAGCGCAAGCACCCCGTAGGCGCCCACCGGGAGGTGCACCAGCAGCTCGACGGCTTTCTGGGTGAACTGCGTGATGGTGAGGAAATAACCGAACAGGTAGGCGCCCACCACAATCATCATGATCGCCGAGGACACCCTCAGGGCCTCGATCAGAGCTGCCTTGATCTGCGGCCACTTCAGGCGTCGCCGCGCCAGGCCGATGGCCAGTGTCCCGACGGCGCCGACACCGGCAGCCTCCTGCACCGTGAACAGCCCGCCGTAGATGCCGCCCAGCACAAACACGAACAGCACCAGCACGGCCCAGAGCTCTCGCAGTGAAGACAGGCGCTCGGCCCAGCCGTGGCGTTCGCCGCGTGGCATGGAGGCGGGCCAGTACCAGCTCACGAACGCGACCACGGCGCTGTAGAACGCCACGGCCATGATGCCGGGGATGATGCCCGCAGCGAACAGCTTCGTGATGTCGGTTTCGGTCATGATGCCGTACAGCACCATGATCACGGAGGGCGGGATCATGATGCCCAGCGTGCCCCCGGCCGCGATCAAGCCCGCGGAGAAGCCGGGACTGTAGCCGGCGCGACGCATTTCGGGCAGTGCGACCTGCGTCATGGTGGCGGCGGTGGCCACCGAGGACCCATTGATCGCCGAGAAGCCACCGCAGGCGGCGATGGAAGCCAGCGCGAGCCCGCCGCGGCGATGCCCCAGCCAGGCTCGGCCCGCGGCAAACAACTCCGTGCTCATGCCCGAATGCGAGGCAAAGGCCCCCATCAGGATGAACATGGGGATGACGCTGAGGTTGTAGTCCGTGACCACGGAAAGCGGCACGTTCGCCAGCAAGTTGAGGGCTGGCTTGAGGCCCGACAACGCCGCGAAGCCACCGATGCCGGCGATGCCCATGGCCACGCCAATGGGCACCCGGACAGCCATGAGCGCAAACATCCCCACAAAGCCCAGCAGGGCCACCAGATCACGATCCATTCGCGCCTCCAGGCGAGCCATCCGGGGCTGCTTCAGGGCTGGCCGCCCGGCCCAGCCAGAGCTGCCCGAGCCTCACGACCGCCAGCACGGCAGCCACGCTGGCCCCCAGCGCCGCAACCGCATAGAACCACTGAAGCGGCATGCGCAGGTCCATGGTGCCCTGGTGTCCGGTGCCCGCGACCTTGACCCACACCATCCAGGCCATGGGAACGAGAAAGGCCGCCGTGACGGCCGTGGCGGCCAGGTCCATGCGGCGCTGCCCTGCGGGCTTGAGGTGTTCCCAGACGATGTCCACGCAGATATGGCTGCCGTAGTACGTGGCCAGCGCAAAACCCCAGAACAGGGCGATGCCCTGCAGCATGCGCGAACCGTCGAACCAGTCCGGGATCTGGACGCTGAACACGTCCCGCAACACCACATTGCCCGCCGTGAGCACGGCAATCAGCAGCAGGAAAATCGCGGCCACCGTCTCGGTGGCCGAGAGCAGGCGTCTCATCAGTTGCCGGCCTTGCGCGTGGCCAGCTCGGCCTTCAGGTCATCGAGCGCCTGCTTGCCATTGACGCCGGCTTTGCCCGCCTCCGCCACCCACTGGGTATACACCGGCTCCGTCGCCTTCTTCCAGGCATCGAGCTGGGCCGGCGTGATCTTGACGATGGTGTGGCCGGGGATCTTTTCCATCTTGCCTTCACCCGAGTCCTCGTTGTCGCCCCAGGCCGCGCCGACCTTGCCTGCCCATTCGTTGCTGCAGTGGTCGTCGATGACTTTCTTCTGTCCCGCGGCCAGCTTGTCATACCAGCCCTTGTTCAGCACCCAGACAAAGTCGGACGCGTACAGGCGCATGTCCGTGTGGTACTTGACAGCCTTGTCGATGCCGAAGGTGATGATGGAATTCCACGGGAAAGTGATGGCATCGGCCACGCCCTTGTCCAGCGCATCCCGCGCCTCGGGCGCCGACACCTGGACATTGGTCGCGCCCAGCAGCGTCATGGTCTGGGCCACCGTGCCATTGGCCGAGCGGATCTTCATGCCCTTGAGCTGACCCGGATCGGTGATGGGGGCCTTGGAGTGGATCGTGCCCACGTGCACATGCGCGAAGCAGAACTTCACGTCCTTCATCTCGGTGCCGGCGTACTTGCGGTACCAGTGGTCCAGCGCCGCTGAGCCCGGACCGGGTTTGGCGATGAGAAAGGGCAACTCACCCACCGCGATCATCGGGAAGCGGCCCGCCTGGTAGCCGGGGTTGACCCAGGTCAGGTCGGCAATGCCGTCGCGTGCCATGTCGTAGTGATCGGCCGCCTTGCCCAACTGCTGGGCGGGGAAGAACAGCACCTTGATCGAGCCCTTGGAGGCCGCCTCGACCGACTTGGCCCAGGGCTCGAAGCCGGTCTTGGCCAGCGGATGCGTGCCCGGCAGCCAGTGGGCAAACTTGAGCTCGACCGTCTTGTCCTGGGCCTGCGCCCCAAGGGCAGCAAAGGCCAGCGCCGCGACGGCCACGGCGCGAAGGGGAGTCTGGAATTTCGGGTTCATGTGTCGTCTCCTATGGTTATTAAAAGTAATCAAAATGCAGTCGCATGATCACGGCATTCACGGGGCGGGGGGGAGGGTGTTTTCCCTTTGCAGCGGTGTCGCCCAGAACACCGGCCGAACCTGGCCGGCAGGCACCGGCTTGGCGTTGAGCCGGCCCTCGGGGTCGGCCAGCGTTGCCGAGAGGGCCTCGCGCAGGCCTTCGGCGGCGGCCTGCATGTCGTGGATGCCGGACAGCGCAGGAGCGACGCACGCGGCCCACAGGCGCCCATAGTTCTGGCGCCCCCGCACCTGGGTGTCGCCATAGCCCTTGAGCACCTGCGGCAGGCCGGCAAGTGCCTGCGCAAACTCGCGAGACCGGGGCAGCGCCTGCTGAAGCGCCGCCAGCCAGACCGCCAGCGCCTCGTGTTCCTGCGCATACCGCAGGGACCGCGGCCGCAGCGGGCGCAGCCGCGCCAGACAACGTAGCATCAGGTAGCCCCACAAGCTGGTGGAACGGATGTGCAGGCCCACGTGGACCCGGCCCAGCCAGCCGCGGCGCCCGGCCAGCGCCATCAGTCCATGGCCCAGGGCCCGCGGCAGGACCGCCGCCACCTCGTCGATGCCGGGCTTGAAATGCTCGGTCACGCGCACCACATCCCCTGCTCGCGCCTGGGCCTCGGCCCGCACGCGTTCGTAGCGGCCGCGGCGGGTCTTGAGGTCGGCCACCCGGATCACATCCTCGAAGCACATCCACAGCGCCAGTTGACGGACAGCTTCGTCCAGCGCTTCGGTAGGCTCCGGCGATGCCTGGACCAGGGCCTGCACACGATCGAGGAAATCCGCGGCATAGGCCTCGTGCTGGTAATCGCGGCAGCGCAGCGCTCCGTGCGCGGCCAGGGCTTGCACGGTGGCGGGCCAGCCTGCCAGGCGGGTGCTCCAGGCTTCACGCAGGGCCACCGGCAGGTTCGCCTGCGCAAGCACCTGCAGGGCATCGGGGGACACCCGGGTTTCGGCCGGCATGGGCCGACTGGCGGCCTCGTGGGCGGCTGCAAAACCCGCAAGACTCGCCTCCACGCCCTTGCCTGAACCCCGGATCACGGCTTCGCAGGCCTCGCGCGGCCAGGGCAGAACACCCGCGCCCGACAGGGCGCCGAACATGACGGCCGAGACCACCGTGCCGGCACGCACCGTGACCGCCTCCATGTCGAACAGCACAGCTCGCCCGGCGAGCGACCGCGCGGCGCCGGCCAGACGCTGCGGGTCCTGCCGCCCGTCGGCCATGTGCATTTTTTCCAGGGTGGTGTAGACGCGATGGGTCGATGCGATCAGCGTGGTGCGGCTGTTGACAAAACCGCGCTCGACCATGCGTGCCGCCTCCAGCAGTTCGCTGGCGATCACCACATCCACGCAGCCCGGCACCGGGGTGAGCGCGAATACCGGCGCCTGGGCGCCTGGGGCCAGGGGTTGCGGGAGCCACTCCAGGTAATAGCTGGTGGCGCCCGTGCGCTGGGCCACGCCCGGCACGGAGGTGGCCTGCACCGGCAGGCCCGCATTCAGCGCGCACTGCACCAGCCAGTCGGCCAGGACGCCGCCGCCCTCGCCGCCAAGTGCTGCCACGAGAACGCAGCAAGGTGTGTTTGGGGAACTCATGCGCAACGCCTCATGCCGGTTGCAGCAGGCCGATGAAGAACCGGTTGAACCGGTCAGTCAAGCGGTCCCAGAAGCTGGGGTGGGTCACGATCTCGATCTTGTGGAAGCTCGGGCACAGCACGGCGGCGTCGGCCACCTCGCCGCACAGTCCGCAGCCCACGCAGCCGTTGGTCACATGGGCCACGGGCTCGCGCCGCAGCGGGTCGCTGGAAGGCTTGACCGTGAGCGTGGGGCAGCCCGACAGCCGGATGCACGAGTGATCGCCGGTGCAGGTGTCTTCGTCCACGCCATAGCGCGTGCGCACCGTGCGCAAACCCTCCTTGAGGCGTCGTGCGCGGATGGGCTTGAGCCGGCGCTGGCGCTCCAGCTGGCACTCTCCCTCGGCAATCACCACCTTGAGGCCCTTGAAGGGCGAGTTGACGGCTTCCTTCAGCAGGTCACGCACCTGCCCCACGCGGTAGTTGTGCACGGTCTTGAGCCACTTCACCCCCATGCCCTTGAGGGTGTTCTCGATGGTCACCTCGTCCGCCGTTGCACTGGAGCCTTCGGCCACGCGCTTGGCCTCGGACAGCGGGGTGGACATGGTCTCCTGCGTGCCGGTGGCCGAGGTGTAGCCGTTCTTCATGATGACCAGGATGCCGTCGCCCTGGTTCAACAGCGTGGAGCTCACGCCGGACAGCAGGCCGTTGTGCCAGAAGCCGCCGTCGCCCATGATGGCGATGGGCCGGCGGGCCGAGAAATTCTTCACCGCCGCGCTCGAAGCCATGCTCATGCCATAGCCAAGAATGGAGTTGCCGAACGAGAAGGGCTCGAAGGTGGCGAACGAATGGCAACCGATGTCGGTGGAGATGTGCAGCTTGCCCACCTCGCGCTCCACCAGCTTGAGCGCCGCGAACACCGGCCGCTCCGGGCAGCCCGTGCAGAAATTGGGTGGCCGCGCCGGCACACCGCCGCCCAGCGCCACCGCCGCCTGCTGGCGCACCGCCGCCAGCGCCGACCCGTAGCCGTGACCGGGCGCGGTATCGACCGTGGGCAGATGCTCGGCCACGAAGCCCAGCACGCCCTTGAGGATCAGCTCGGCGGTGTATTCGCCCCCCATGGGCAGCAGGTCCTTGCCATGCAGGCGCGTGGGCAGGTCGGCGCGGCGCAGCAACGTTGCCACGTCCTGCTCGATGAACTCGGGCTGGCCTTCCTCCACCACCAGCACGGCCTGCTTGCCGGCGCAGAAGCCGGCGATCTGGCCCGGCACCAGGGGATAGACCACGTTCAGCACCAGCAGCGGAATCCGGGAATGCCCGGCACTGTCGGCCAGGCCGGCCTGCTGCAGCGCCCGCAGGGTGGTGTTGTACAGCCCGCCCTGGACGATCAGACCCACCGTGCCATGCTCGCCGTCAAACTGCTCGTTGAGCCCTTCCTCCTCGATGAAGCGGCGCGCGGCGGGCATGCGCACCTCGTACTTGAGCTTCTCGTGGCGGAACGTGGCCGGCGGGTGTGAAAGCCGGTCGTAGCTGAATCCGGCGGCCTGCTGCTGCCGGTGACGCCCTGAAATGGCCGGCGCGATGTTGTCGCTGGCCGTGAAGCTGCCCTGCACATGGCAGGTGCGGATGCGCAGCTCCATCATCACCGGGGTGTTCGACGCTTCCGACAGCTCGAAGGCCTTCTGCGTCATGCGCACGATGCTGGGCAGGTTGGGCCGCGGGTCCATGAGCCACAAGGCCGACTTGAGCGCGAACGCGTGGGTGCGCTCCTGGATCACGCTGGCCCCCTCGCCATAGTCTTCGCCCACCACGATCAGCGCCCCGCCCATGACACCGGGCGACGCCAGGTTGCTGAGCGCGTCCGACGCCACGTTGGTGCCAACCACCGATTTCCACGTCACCGCGCCGCGCACCGGGTACATGATGGAGGCGGCCAGCATGGCGGCGGCCGAGCTTTCATTGGTGCAGGCCTCGACATGCACGCCCAGCTCGTCGAGGTAGTCGCGAGCCTGAACCATGACGTCGAGCAAATGGGAAATGGGCGAGCCCTGATAGCCGCCGACATAGGTCACACCGGACTGCAGCAGCGCCTTGGTGACCGCCAGGATGCCCTCGCCGTGGAAGGTCTCGCCCGCGCCAAGCTTGAGGGCCTGGATTTCTTGATGGAATGAGCGCTCCAAGAGCGTGTCTCCTCGATGTACAGCCCCGCAATCTAGGCAATGGATCGGCATTTGCCCAATGGATTGTTTGGATTCGCCCCATTCACAGGATGGATAATCCGGGGGAACCCTGAGCCCTTTTTTCACATGCCGCCATGAACTTCAGGCAACTGGACCTCAACCTGCTGCGCGTGCTGGCCGCCATTCACCGCACCGGCTCGGTGACCGCGGCGGGCAAGGCCTTGTCGCTGTCGCAGCCGGCGACGAGCAACGCCCTGGCGCGGCTGCGCGACTATTTCGAGGACGAGCTTTTCGTCCGATCGCCGGCCGGGCTCAAGCCCACGCGGCTGTGCGAAAAGCTGGCCCCCGAGGTCCAGGCCCAGCTGCAGTCCCTGGAAACCGTGGTGACCGGGCGCGAGGAGTTCGATCCCGCGCGCAGCGCCATGCGCTGGCGGCTGTCGCTGTCCGACCTGGGCGAGATGATGTTCCTGCCCCCGCTGGCCGCCGCCCTGCGCCAGCAGGCACCGCTGGCCCGGCTGTCCAACATCTCGGTAGCGGCCGACGACGTGCCAGCCGCGCTGGAGGCGCGCGACATCGACCTGGCCATCGGCATCCTGCAGCCGCGCCATCAGGGCGTGCGCGCCGACCTGCTGTTCAGCGAACACTATGTGGCCATGACCTCGGCCGGCTGGCTGCCGGCGTCCGGGCGGGCCGGACGCACGCTGACGCCACGCCAGCTGGCCGAAGCCTCGCTGGTGGTGGCCGCGCCAACGGCCACCTTTCATGGCAGCGTGGAGCAGATGCTGGTGCGCATGAAGCTGGCCGACCGCATCGTGCTGCGCGCCCGGCATTTCGGCGCCCTGCCCGAGCTCGCGCTCAACACCGACCTGCTGACCATCGTGCCCGAGATGTATGCCGCCAACCTGCGCCAGCGCCATGAACTGCGCGTCTGGGAGCTGCCGCGCGCCGCCGCGCCGCGCTACGAGGTGCGGCTGGTCTGGCACGCCAGCACCGCCCAGGACCCGGCTCACCAGTGGCTGCGCGCGCTGGTGCATCAGCTTTTTGGCCGCGCCACGCGCTGAACCGCTGCGCCTGCAGGTCCGGGCGCGATTGGCTACCATCGCCCGATGACCCAAGACCTGTTTCGCCAAGACGCCTACCAGACCGAATGCACGGCCGTGGTGACGGCCATCACCGACGCCGGCATCGTGCTGGACCGAACCGTGTTCTACCCGCTGGGCGGCGGCCAGGCCGGCGACAGCGGCTGGCTGGTGCTGTCCGACGGCACCGAGCTGGCCATCGCCGACACCCGCAAGGGCAAGGACGCCGAGGGCAAGCCCACCCAAGATATCTGCCACCAGCCCTCACCAGATGGGCATATTGCGCTATCAAAATTGAAGCAGGGCGACACCGTCACCGCGCGCATCGACTGGGCCCGGCGCCATCGGCTGATGCGCTTTCACACCACCACCCACCTGCTGTGCCACCTGGTGCCGCAGCTCGTCAACGGCTGCTCCATCACACCCGACTACGCGCGGCTGGACTTCAACATGACCGACCCGCTGGACAAGGAAGCCCTGACCGCCGGCATCGCCGCCCTCGTCGCGGCCGGCCATCCGGTTGCCGTGGGCGAGATCAGCGATGCCGAACTCGACGCCAACCCGGCGCTGGTCAAGAGCATGAGCGTGAGCCCGCCACGCGGCAGCGGCGTGGTAAGAACCATCCGCATCGGCGCGACCGACCTCATCGACCTGCAGCCCTGCGGCGGCACCCACGTGGCCAACACGGCCGAAATCGGGACCGTGGTGGTGACCAAGATCGAGAAAAAATCCGCCAGCACCCGGCGCGTGGTGCTGGGCTTTGCCTGAGCGCGGCGTGGCCGCCAAGGAACTTCGGGCCGCACGGCGGCTCCCACAACGGTCATGACCCTCCAACGCCTCCTTTTTGCTCTTGTTTTCATAGCGTCCAGCGCCCTGTCCACGGGCGCTACGGCCCAAAACACCGTCAAATCGGAGGTCATCACCGAGCAGGTGCAGGCGCAGCTCCTGGCGCACGCCCCCGATGGCGTGGCGGCGGGGAACACCGTCTGGGTGGGATTGCGGCTCACCCACAAGCCCGAGTGGCACACCTACTGGAAGAACTCGGGCGACTCCGGCCTGCCGACCCAGCTCGAATGGACGCTGCCGCCGGGCGTGATGGCCGGTGACATCGCCTGGCCGGCCCCGAAAAAGATCCCCATCGGCAACCTGGCCAACTACGGCTACGAGAACACCGTGCTGCTGCCGGTGCCGCTGACCATCACCCCGGAATTCAAGCCCGGACTGCTTGCCCAGGATCTCGAGATCAAGCTGCACGCCGCCTGGCTGGTATGCCGCAAGGAATGCATCCCCGAAGAGGGCAGCTTCGCGCTCAAGCTGCCACTGCGCAGTGCCACGGCGCTGGACGGCGCCGCCTTCGAGGCCGCGTTCAAGGCCCAGCCCCGGCCAGTGATGGGCAGCGTCGGGGGCATCCGCCCCGACAGCAGCATCCGCATCGAGGGCAACACCCTGAAAGTCAGCGTGCAGGGCCTGCCGGTCAGCCTGCGCGGCAAGACACTGGAGTTCTTCCCCGAAACCCCCGAGGTCATCGAAACCGCGGCCCCTATCCAACAGGCCTGGAACGGCGCCGTCTGGACCGCCGACGTTCCGCTGTCGTCGCAGCGCAGCAACAGCCCGTCGGTCATGCCGGTGGTGCTGGTCGCCGGTGGCGAGGGCGGGCGCGAGGCCTGGCGGGCCGACATCAAGGTGCTGGGCCCCTGGCCCCAGGTGGCTGCCGCGGCCACCGTGTCACCGGCGCTGGAAGCCGCGCTCAAGGCGAATGCCGCGCTCCCCGCGGCCGGGCCCTCGCTCACGCTGGTGGCCGCCGTGCTGGGCGCGTTGCTGGGCGGCCTGATCCTGAACCTCATGCCCTGCGTGTTTCCGGTGCTGGCCATCAAGGTGGTGAGCTTCACGCAGCACGCCGACGACCGGCGCGCCCACCGCATCAGCGGCCTGGCCTTCACGGCCGGCGTGATCGTGTCCTTCCTGGCCCTGGGCGCGCTGATGCTGGCGTTGCGTTCGGCGGGCGAGCAACTGGGCTGGGGCTTCCAGCTGCAGTCCCCCGCCGTGGTGGCTGCCCTGGCGGCGCTGTTCACCGTGATCGGGCTCAATCTTGCGGGCGTGTTTGAATTCGGCAGCTTCCTGCCGTCCGGAGTGGCCGCCCTGGAGGCGCGCAACCCCGCGCTCAACGCCTTCCTGTCGGGCGTGCTGGCGGTGGCGGTGGCTTCGCCCTGCACCGCGCCGTTCATGGGGGCCTCGCTGGGCTTCGCCATCGGACTGCCCGCCGCCGAAGCCCTGCTGGTCTTTGGCGCCATCGGCCTGGGCATGGCCATTCCCTACCTGCTGGCGAGTTGGGTCCCGGCCGTGGCGCGCATGTTGCCGCGGCCCGGCGCCTGGATGGACACGTTCCGCAAGCTCATGGCCTTCCCGATGTTCACCACGGTGGCCTGGCTGGTCTGGGTGCTGGGCCAGCAAAGCGGCATCGACGGCGCGGGCGCCCTGCTGGCCCTGCTGGTGGGTCTGAGCATGGTGATCTGGGCCTTCACGCTGCGCGGCCGCGCACGGCTCACTGTCGCTGCCATTTCCATAGCAACCCTGGCCGGCGTGGCGTGGGCTACAGGCTCTTTTGTTACGCAAGGGCAGCCTGCAGCCGGGGCCGTGGCGGCGGGGTCGCGCTGGCAGGCCTGGGAGCCGGGCCGGGTCGACCAGCTGGTGGCTGCGGGCCAGCCGGTGTTCGTGGATTTCACCGCCGCCTGGTGCGTGACCTGCCAGTACAACAAGAAGACCACGCTGGCCAACACCGAAGTGCTGACCGACCTGGACGCCAAGAAAGTGGTGATGCTGCGTGCCGACTGGACGCGCCGCGACCCGGCCATCACCGCCGCGCTGCGCACCCTGGGGCGTAACGGCGTGCCCGTGTATGTGTTCTACAAGCCCGGCGCGGCGCCGGTGGTGTTGTCCGAAGTGCTGAGCGTGGACGAAGTCCGCGCGGCCATTGCCCGACTGTAGGTTGTCCTCTTCCTTGCCAAGGAGTGTCCTCATGCTGCGCAGAACCCTCGTCACATCCACCGCCCTGCTCGCCTTCGGGCTGGGAACGGCCCAGGCGGCCGCCACGGTCGGCCTGCCGGCCCCCGATTTCAGCCTGCTGGACAGCAGCGGCAAGGCCGTGAAGCTCAGTGACTTCCGCGGCCGCCACGTGGTGCTGGAGTGGACCAACCCGGGCTGCCCGTTCGTGCGCAAGCACTACAACAGCGGCAACATGCCGGCGACTCAGAAGGAGGCCACCGGCAAGGGTGTGGTCTGGCTGGCCATCAACTCCACCGAGAAAGCCAGCGCCGACTACCTCGCGCCCGCGCCCCTGGTGGCCTGGCTGCACGAGCGCAAGGCAGCTCCCACCGCCGTGCTGATGGACGAGGAAGGCACCGTGGGCAGGGCCTACGGCGCGCGCACCACGCCGCACATGTATATCGTCGACCCGCAGGGCAAGCTGGTCTATGCCGGCGGCATCGACAGCATCCCCTCGGCCCGGCCCGACGACATCGCCCGGGCCACCAACTACATCAAGGTGGGCCTGAACGAGGCCCTGGCCGGCAAGCCGATCAGCGCCGCGGCCACCCCGCCCTACGGCTGCTCGATCAAGTACAAGGGCTGATCAGAGCCCCAAGGGAAGTTCGCGGGCATCAAAGCCAGTAGCCTGCATCTCCCTGCGGAAATACGTCATTGCCAGAGGAAAAGCCTGCGCCGCCAGAACGTACTGGTATGGCTCATCCCCAAACCGAGCCGCAACTTCATCCTCTTTCGCCTCGGGTGGATAGACAAACTTGGCTTCGTACTTGCCGCTGAAATCTGCAGTTCGTTCCGGCTCATCCACTTGAAAAGCCTTAGCCGCTAACTCGATCTTTACGATTGCGAACATAGGGGTCTCTGGGGAAAGCGGGGCCGCCAGTGCAACCTCAATGGTCTCCGACATTTCCAGCTTCCATTGCTTGCGGCCATCGGTTCCGCCCCTGTTTTCCCCATGAAAGCTGGTCGCGCGCAAGGACACCAACTTGGGGCGCAGTTTTATTGCTTCCATGCGCGTGGCCCAGCGGTAGGCGCGAATGTACGAGATACGTAGCGATGCGTTTGCGTGGTGCGCAAACCAGCAGGTTCAGCTGCAGTGCCCTGCACGAGGTAAATCACATTGGTTTCAGTCTTCTTGACATAGGTCGTTGCGGAACGGGGGCGCTTCAGTGTCAGTTCGTCCGCCATCCCTTTCTGCTGAACCAAAGTCCAGAATGCATCTTCATTCGCCAAAGCCAACCGCAGCAATGTGTCCATGGACTCTGACTGCACCACATCGTCGTTCTCGTACTTGCTGAAAGCCACAGGCCCGCCACCAAACAGCTTGGCGGCCTGTGCCTGCGTCAGCTTGTACTTGTCGCGCAGCGCGCAGACTTCAGCGCCCGTGAGCAAGCCGTCTACGGATTTTCTGAATGCCATGACGCCGCGCTTGTTCAGCCGACTTTGGTTCGCACCCGCGAAGTCTGAATGACAGGCATCGCACAGCTGGTAGTGCAGCGGCACCATGGCCTTGCACCCCTTGTATTCGCTCTCTACCTGGTCCACGTGATCCGTCACGTGACCGTCGCCGCAAATCGGGCAGAGCTCTTTCGAGTTCATCTACTTCCCCATGTTCAGGTGTGACACGAAACCGTCAACACCATATTGCCAAGCTTGTTGATCGCAAACTTGATGAAATACTCGATCAGCATGTCTTTGTTGACAGCTTCAATACGTTCCCAGACCCGAATGGAATAGGCATCGCACGCGGCAAAAGCGCCGTGCCCGTTCTCACACCATTCGGAATCAATGTAGTTGCCCGCGCCCAGCTTTTGAACCAGCGCAATGACGTCGGCATGGTCCCAACCAAGGTCCTGCACGTTCCTCATACAGTCTCTTGTCCATAGCTGCACCCCCGTTCCGTCTTTGAGGATCCCCTTTACCCGTTCTAGGTCGTACAGCGGCCCGCCCGGGATCTTTTCGCCACCGCCATGGGTGGGCGACGTCAAACTGTACTCCGAAAGGATGGTGAAAGTTACCATGGTGGTAATTCTAGATGCAACAAACAGGGCTTTCCTGTACGTTTATCCATTCTTTTCGGGGCTTTTTCCCCACACCCGGGAGATGGCTGCCTTGACCTCCATGTAACCCCGGACCGCTCACGCGGTGGCGTAAGCCTGGCGCAGGTCGCGCTTGAGAATCTTGCCGCTGGGGTTCTTGGGCAGGGCCTCGGCAAACACCACGCGCTTGGGCGACTTGAAGCCCGCCAGCCGCTCGCGGCAATGCGCCATCACCGCGGCCTCGGTCAGGCCGGCCCCGGGCTTGGGCACCACCACGGCGGTCACGGCCTCGATCCATTGCGGGTCCGGCAGGCCGATCACCGCCACCTCGCTCACCCCCGCCAACTGGTAGATCGCTTCCTCCACCTCACGGCTGGCCACGTTCTCGCCGCCGGACTTGATCATGTCCTTCTTGCGGTCGACCACGGTGATGTAGCCCTCGGCGTCGATGGTGGCGAGGTCGCCACTGTGGAACCAGCCGCCCTCGAACGCGGCGGCGGTTTTCTCGGGGTCGTTGAAATAGCCGCTGAGCAGCTGCGGCGAGCGGTGCACGATCTCGCCCACCTCGCCCACCGGCACGTCGCGCATCTGGTCATCGACCACACGGGTTTCCACGTTGAGGGCGGCGCGCCCGGCCGAACCGGCCTTGCGCAGCTGGTCCTCGGGCTTGAGCACCGTGGCCAGCGGCGCGATCTCGGTCTGCCCGTAGAGGTTCCACAGGCGCATGTGAGGCAGCCGCGCGGCCAGCTCCCTGAGCACCTCCACCGGCATGATGGATGCGCCGTAGTAGCCCTTGCGAAGCTGCGACAGGTCGGTGCTGTCGAACAGCGGCGAGCGCATCAGCGCGATCCACACCGATGGCGGCGCAAAGAACGAGCTGATGCGGTGCTGCGCCAGCATCGGCAGGATGACCTCGGGCTTGGGCTGGCCGGTGATCACGTTGGTCATGCCCACGTACACGGCCGGACCGAGAAAGACGTCGAGCTGCGCGCAGTGGTACAGCGGCAGCGCGTGTAGCATGGTGTCACCGGTGTGCATTTCCTGCTCGAGGCAGCAGCTCACGTACTCCCACAGCACCGCGTCGTGCGTCAGCATGGCCCCCTTGGGCAGCGACTCGGTGCCGCTGGTGTAGACGATTTGCGCCAGCGCCTGCGAGTCGACGGCCACCGCGGGCGGCGTGTCGGCGGCCTCCAGCAGGTCTGCGAACTGCAGCAGGCCGTCCGGTGCCGGACCATCGCCCTCCTGCGGCAACCAGACCAGCGACTGCACCGCGGTGTCCTGCGCCGCGGCCTGCTGGCCCGTGGCCAGGAACTCCGACCCCACGGCCAGCGTCCGGGCGCCGCAACTGCGCAGGATGAAGGCGATCTCGCCGGCGTTGAGCATGAAGTTGATGGGCACCAGCACGGCCCCGATGCGCGCGAGCGCGAAGCGCAGCGCCACGAAGCTGCTGGAGTTGCGCGACAGGATGGCCACGCGGTCGCCAGCCCCCACGCCCCGGGCCGCAAGCGCATTGGCCACGCGGTTGCCCATGGCGTCCAGTTCGCGGTAGGTCCAGGTCACGCCGTCGAACACCACCGCGGGCTTGTCGGGCAGACGCTGGGCGGTGCGGCGCAGCACATCGCCGATGGTGTGCTGGCGGGCCGCGCGCAGGGAGGCATCGAGTTCAGCCGGGTTCTGTGACATGGGAGATCCTGTGAGAACGTGACACGCGGTTGTAGCAGGCCGCCACCCGGGCGCGTATCGGGGATGACGCGAAGGCTGCCGCAAAAAATGCCCACGCGATCTACACTGCGGCCATGAGCACCATCCAAGACCTGCGCCGCATTCTGGGGACATGTAGAACCATCGCAGTAGTGGGTCTCTCGCCCCAATGGCACCGGCCCAGTTTCTTCGCCGCCAAGTACATGCAGGCCCATGGCTATCGCATCATCCCGGTGAACCCCAAGGCCACCGACATCCTGGGCGAGCGCTGCTACCCGAGCGTCACCGCCGCGGCAGCCGACCACCGCATCGACATGGTGGACTGCTTTCGCCGCAGCGAAGACATCCCGCCGCTGGCCGAGGAAGCCATCGCCATCGGCGCGCGCTGCCTGTGGCTGCAACTGGGCGTGGTCAACGAAGCCGCCGCCGCGCGGGCCCGCGCCGCCGGCCTGGACGTGGTGATGGACCGCTGCGTGAAGATCGAGCATGCCCGGCTGTTTGGCGGACTGGGGTGGTTTGGCGTCAACACCCGGGTCATTTCATCGCGGCGGCCCCAGCAGTTGCCGTACTAGACCCCGTCCCTCATTTCCCACTGCCATGACCCAAGACCGCCACCACGGCTTCGGCACCCGGGCCATCCATGCGGGGGCGATTCCCGACCCTGTCACCGGTGCCCGGGCCACGCCCATCCACCAGACCACGAGCTTCGTGTTCGACAGCGCCGAGCACGCCGCCAGCCTGTTCAACCTGCAGACCTTCGGCAACGTCTACAGCCGCATCAGCAACCCGACCGTGGCGGTACTGGAGGAGCGGATCGCCTCGCTCGAGGGCGGCCGGGCCGCGCTGGCCTGCGCCACCGGCATGGCGGCGCAGATGACGGCGCTGCTGGCCATCCTCAAGGCGGGGGACCACATCGCGGCCGCCTCCACGCTGTACGGCGGCACGGTGGGGCAACTGGGCGTGGGCTTCTCGCGCCTGGGCATCGAGACCACCTTCGTGGACCCGCAGGACCCCGAAAACTTCCGCCGGGCCATCCGGCCCAGCACGCGCGCGCTCTATGGCGAAACGCTGGGCAACCCGCTGGTCAACGTGTTCGACATCGAGGCCGTGGCCCGGGTCGCGCATGACCACGGCCTGCCGCTGGTGATCGACAACACCGTGGCCAGTCCCTACCTGTGCAATCCCTTTGCCTTCGGCGCCGACATCGTGGTGCACAGCGCCACCAAGTACCTCGGCGGCCACGGCACGACCATGGCCGGCGTGGTGGTGGAGTCGGGCCGCTTCGACTGGGCCTCGCCGCTGTCGGCGCCCAAGTTCCCCGACATGCTGGAGCCGAGCCGGGCTTACCACGGCGTCAAGTTCCACGAGACCTTCGGCGACTTCGGCTACACCATGAAGGCCCGCATGGAGGTCAACCGGACCTTTGGCGCCAGCCTCTCGCCCCTCAATGCGTGGCTGATCCTGCAAGGCATCGAGACCCTGCACCTGCGCATGCAGGCGCACTGCCGCAATGCGCTCCAGGTGGCGCAGTTCCTGCAGTCGCATCCGCTGGTCAGCTGGGTCAACTACCCGGGCCTGAGCGATTCACCGCACCACGCCCTGGCCCGCAAGCAGTTCCGCAGCATCGACGGCGTCCCCGGCAGCTCGGGCATCCTGACCTTCGGGATCCGGGCCGACGACCCGGCCCGTGCCGGCGAGCGCTTCATCGACGCCTGCGAATTCCTCAGCCACCTCGCCAACATCGGCGACGCCAAGACCCTGGTCATCCACCCCGCCTCCACCACGCACCGGCAGCTCAGCGAGGACGAGCTGGCGCGTGCCGGCGTGCGGCCCGACATGATCCGGCTCTCGGTGGGCATCGAAGAGGGCGACGACATTGTCTGGGACATTGACCAGGCCTTGCGCAAGGCGGTGACCTGAATGCAGCTCGACGCCGATCTGCACGACTTCATCGACGAACTCCAGCGCGAGCTGCCCCCGCCGCGCGACCCGACCGACATGGAGGCGCACCTGGCACGCAGCGCCGCCATCGCGCTGCGCCTGCCATCGGTGCTGGTGCCCGTCACCTCGGGGGATTTCAAGCTGCGGCCGGCCGGCACCACCCTGCCGGCACGCCTGCACTGGCCCACGGGAGCCCACCAGCCGGTGCTGATGGCCTGGTTTCCGGGCGGCGGCTGGGCCACCGGCACGCTGGACTCGCACGACGGCCTGTGCCGCCAGCTCGCGCACGACCTCGGCGTGGCCGTGGTGTGCGTGCAGTTGCCGCCGGCCACCCCGGGGCCCCTGCTGCACAGCTGCGAGGCGGCGCTGCTGGCCCTGCGCACCCTGCTGGAAGGGCGCGCCAAACTGGCCGTCAACCCTTACCGGCTGCTGGTGGGCGGCGATGGCAGTGGGGCCCATGCCGCGCTGCAGGCGGCGTGGCGGCTGTGCCGCATGCAGCCCGGCAGCGTGGAAGCGGTGCTGGGCTTGTGCCCGCTGGTCAAGCCCGACTTCAACACCGCGAGCTACGTGCGCTGCGCCTCCTCCCCCGTGTTCTCGCGGGCCGATGCCATCCGTGCCTGGCAGGGGTTTCTGCAGGGCCGCTGGGACATCTGGGACGAGCGCGCCGTGCTGATGCACGGCAATGCGCCGCAGCAGGCGCCGCCGGTCACGGTGCTGGTGGCGGCCGAGCAGGACGTGGCCCATGACGACGCCATCCAGTTGCACGACTGGCTGCGCATGACGGGCGCGCGCTGCGAACTCTTCGGCGTACCGCGCATGACGCATGACTTCGCGCGCATGCAGCACGCCAGCGACAAGGCGCGCAAACTCATGCTGGACGCGCTGGCGGCGTTCGGCGAGATCGCACGACTCAAGCCCTGAGCCCGGCTGCCGCCACGCGCAGGCGCGCCTGCGACAATCGGCGCATGAGCTTTCCGACGCTGCACAACGACACCTTCCTGCGCGCCTGCTGGCGCTTGGCTACCCCTCACACGCCGGTCTGGCTGATGCGCCAGGCCGGGCGCTACCTGCCCGAGTACCGCGAGACGCGGGCACGGGCCGGCAGCTTCATGGGCCTGGCCACCAACGTGGACTACGCCACCGAAGTCACGCTGCAGCCACTGGACCGCTACCCGCTGGACGCCGCCATCCTGTTCAGCGACATCCTGACCGTGCCCGACGCCATGGGCCTGGGCCTGAGCTTCGCGCTCGGAGAGGGGCCGAAATTCGCCACGCCGGTGCGCGACGAAGCAGCAGTCAGGGCCCTGGAGGTGCCGGACCTGAACAAGCTCAGGTATGTGTTCGACGCCGTCACCTCCATCCGCCGGGCCCTGAACGGACGTGTGCCGCTGATCGGCTTTTCCGGCAGCCCCTGGACCCTGGCCTGCTACATGGTCGAGGGTGCCGGCTCGGACGACTACCGGCTGGTCAAGGGCATGCTCTACAGCCGGCCCGACCTGATGCACCATCTGCTGGCCATCAACGCCGACGCGGTGGCCGCCTACCTCAATGCGCAGATCGAGGCCGGCGCCCAGGCGGTGATGATCTTCGACAGCTGGGGCGGCGTGCTGGCCGACGGTGCCTTCCAGCAGTTCAGCCTGGCCTACACCGAACGCGTGCTGGCCCGGTTGCACCGCGAGCATGACGGCGTGCGCATCCCGCGCATCGTGTTCACCAAGGGCGGCGGCCTGTGGCTGCAGCAGATGGAAGCACTGGACTGCGAGGTGCTGGGCGTGGACTGGACGGTCAACCTGGGCCAGGCTCGCGCCCTGGTGGGCCACAGCAAGGCCCTGCAGGGCAATCTGGACCCCAATGTGCTGTTTGCCCCCCCGGCTCAGGTGCGGGCGGAGGCCGCCCGGGTGCTCGATGCCTTTGGCCCGCCGCACAGCGGGGACGGACCCGGCGCGGGCCACATCTTCAACCTCGGACACGGCATCAGCCAGCACACGCCCCCCGACCACGTGATGGCGCTGGTGGAGGCCGTGCATTCGCATTCGCGGCAGATGCGCCGCTAGAACGTTGTCACGGAATCGTCATTGGGGTGTACCCTAGGTCCCACACTCTGCAAAAACTTTGCCAGCGCGCTTGACTTATGCACAAAACCTGTGCTGCGGCGCAGAAGAGGCACCCCCTGCAGGGGGGTGTTGCTATAAAACCAATAGCGCACTCAAGTCATTGATTCATAACGACTTATCGCGCTGCTTTTTTTGGAGGCAATCCAGTGAAGGCCTTGATTTTCGGGGCTTCGGAGCGGGTCAGGGCAATCTATCAACAAAGTTATCCACAGAAAAACTGGATCACTCCCAAAAGACTTTTAAATCAAAGACTTAACGCTCTTTCCGCCAGTTGACCTGAGAAACTCCCCATAACTTGCCAGAATCCATGACGCATCGCCTCGCCGTTCTGGTCGCCGCGCCGGCCCACAGCACGATCCGCGGCCCCCTGAGCTATCGAAGTGAGTTTCCACTCACGCCAGGGACTTTGGTGCGTGTGCCACTGGGCCAGCGGGAGGTTCTGGGGCTGGTCTGGGACGACGCGACAGAAGAGGCGCCGCAGCGGCCGATATCGGATGACCGACCGATCGCGGGGGTGCTGGAAGGCATTGCGCCATTGCCTTCGAACTGGCGACAACTCGTTACGTTTTCAGCGAACTATTACCAGCGGTCCGCCGGCGAGGTGGCCATGGCGGCACTGCCCCCTCAGCTCAGAGGCCTCACGACCCAGCAGCTTGCGCGGCGGCTCAAGCGCAAGACCCCCACGGGCGCCGCGGCCCGCCCCGTGATTGAAACAGGATGTATCGCACCCAGCGCGGAACAGGCGGCCGCACTGGCGGCGATCGAGGCCGGGCCCGGCCCGTTCCTGCTGTTCGGGGCCACGGGCAGCGGCAAAACCGAGGTCTATCTGCGGGCCGTCCAGGCCATGCTGGCCCGCGAGGCCCACGCCCAGGCTCTGGTGATGGTGCCTGAAATCAATCTCACGCCCCAGCTCGAGGCCCGGTTCACGGAGCGATTCGGCGCCGCTGCCGTCGTGTCGCTGCACAGCGGCATGACCCCTCCGCAGCGCCTGAAGAGCTGGCTGGCCGCCCACACCGGGGCCGCCCGCATCGTGCTGGGCACGCGCATGGCGGTGTTTGCCTCGCTGCCGGCCCTGCGCCTGATCGTGGTGGACGAGGAGCACGACCCGAGCTACAAGCAGCAGGAGGGCGCGCGCTATTCGGCACGCGACCTCGCGGTGTATCGCGGCAAGCTGGAACAGGCCCGGGTGCTGCTGGGCTCGGCCACGCCCTCGCTGGAGACCTGGCAGGCCTGCGAGAAGGGGCGCTACCAGCGCCTCGTCATGGCCCGGCGGATCGGGCAGGACGGTGCCGGCGGTGCGGGCCGCTTTCCTGCCGTGCGGCTGGTGGACATGAACCTGCAGCCCCGCAAGACGGTCTTCTCACCCGCGTTGCTGGACGCCATCGGACAGCGGGTGGCGCGCGGCGAGCAGTCCCTGGTGTTCCTCAACCGCCGCGGCTACGCGCCGGTGCTGGCCTGCAGCGCCTGCGACTGGAAGAGCGAATGCCCGCACTGCAGCGCCTACCGGGTCTTCCACAAGCTGGACCGGACGCTGCGATGCCACCACTGCGGATTCACCGAGCGGGTGCCTCGCGCCTGCCCGGCCTGCGGCAACCAGGACATCACGCCCCTGGGGCGCGGCACGGAGCAGCTCGAGGAGCAACTGGCGGCGTTGCTGCAGGGCCAGATCAACGCGCAGGGACGGCCGGTGCGCGTGGCCCGCATGGACGCCGACAGCACGCGGCTCAAGGGCGCGCTGGCATCCCGGCTGGCCGAGGTCCATGCGGGCGAAGTGGACGTGCTCGTGGGCACGCAGATGATCACCAAGGGGCATGACTTTCGCCGCATCACCCTGGTGGCGGCCCTGAACCCCGACACGGCGCTGTTTTCCAGCGACTTCCGGTCACCCGAGAGGCTTTTTGCGCTGCTGATGCAGGCCGCGGGCCGCGCCGGGCGCGATGCCGCCCAGGCGTCCGCCAGCGAGATGTGGGTGCAGACCTGGCACCCGGCCCACCCGTTGTTTGCGGCGCTGCGCCGCCACGACTACCCCGGGTTCGCGGCGCAGCAACTGGTGGAGCGCGAGCAGGCCGGCATGCCGCCGTTCTCGTTCCAGGCCCTGGTTCGGGCCGATGGCCGCAGCCAGGAGGCCGCGCAGGCGTTCCTCAATGCGGCCAGCGCCGCGGCCACGCAGGTGCCGGCGTTCGAGCATGTGACGCTCTACCCCGCCGTGCCCATGAGCGTGCAGCGCGTGGCCAATGTGGAGCGCGCGCAGATGCTGGTGGAAAGCGCCTCGCGCACGGCATTGCAGCACTTCCTCGCGCATTGGCATGCGGTGCTGCACGCCACGCGCGAAAAGGGACTGATCCGCTGGGCCGTGGACGTGGATCCGCAGGCCGTCTGAGCCGCACCGGCCCGGCGCGACCGCTCAGTCCTGCGCCTTGAGACGAAGGGCCTCTTCGTACAGCGCGTTGCGCGGCGCACCGGTGATGTCGGCCGCCAGCTTCACGGCCCCCTTCAGGGGCAGCTCGCGCAGCAGCAGGGCCAGCACGCGCCGGCTGTCGTCTTCGGCCGGCGCGGCAGGCGCCGCGTGCAGCACCAGGGCGAACTCGCCCCGCTGGCGCTGCGCATCGGCCGCCAGCCAGTCCGCGAAGGCCGCGCACGGCAGCGTGGCGACCTGCTCGAACTGCTTGCTGATCTCGCGTGCCACCGTGACGAGACGCTCACCCAGGCTGCCCAGCGCGCGTGCCAGCGCCTCGATGCGGTGGGGGGCTTCCAGCAGCACGGCCGTGCGCGCCTCCCGCGCCAGCGCGCGGACCGCCTCATCGCGCTCCCCGGTTCGGGACGGCAGGAACCCCAGGAACACAAACGCGCCATCGTCAGCCACGCTGCCCGCCACGCTGAGCGCGGCCGTGATGCTGCTGGCCCCGGGCAAGGGCACTGTCCGCAGGCCGGCGGCCTGGACGGCCGCCACCAGGCGGGCCCCCGGATCGCTCACGGCGGGGGTCCCGGCATCGCTCGCATACGCCACCCGCTGGCCCGCCTGCAGGCGCTCGATGACGGCCCGGGCCGCCTCCGACTCGTTGTGCTGGTGAACGGCAAGCCACTGGCCAGCGGACTTGTCGATCCCGTAGGCGCGCAGCAGCGCCTGGGTGTGCCGCGTGTCCTCGCAGGCCACCACATCGGCCAGCTGCAGCACATGCAGGGCCCGCAGGCTGATGTCGGCCAGATTGCCGATGGGCGTGGCCACCACATAAAGGGCGGCCTGCGGATAATGCTGCGACGCCGCCACCTCGCGCGCGGCACCCAGGGCAGAAGCAAAAGAAGCGCTCAATGGATTTCCTCAGGACCGGTCCCACCACCAAGCAGCGCGGCGACGCGGCCGAAGACCGCGCACTGGCGCACCTGCAGGCCGCGGGTTTGCGGCTGGTGACGCGCAATTATCGGACGCCCGGTCGTGGTGGCGGCGAGATCGACCTCGTGATGCGCGACCGCGACACCACCCTGGTCTTCGTCGAGGTGCGCCAGCGGGCCAGCGGCTCGCACGGCGGCGCCGGGGCCAGCATCGGCGGCGTCAAGCAGCGGCGGATCATTTTCGCGGCCCGCCACTACCTGCTGCGGCTGCCCAGCCCACCGCCGTGCCGCTTTGACGTGGTGCTGCTGCAGGGCGATCAGATCGAGTGGCTGCAGGCAGCCTTTGACGCGTCCGGGAATTCCTGACGTCCTACACCGGGCGGCAACGGGCCGGGGGTATCATCGCCAGCCATGCTCGAGCAACGCATCCAACAACACTTCATTGACAGCGCCGACCTGAAGTACCAGGCGGCGCAGGCTCTCAGCAAACCGATCGCCTCCGCGGTGCAGGCCATCCTGGCCTGCGTGACCAGCGGCGGCAAGGTGCTGGCCTGCGGCAATGGGGGGTCGGCGGCGGATGCGCAGCACTTTTCAGCCGAATTCGTGGGACGCTTCGAGCGCGAACGGCCCGAACTCGGGGCCATTGCCCTGACCACCGACAGCTCCATCCTCACCGCCATCGCCAACGACTACGACTACAACGCGGTCTTTGCCAAGCAGGTGCGCGCGCTGGGCCAGGCGGGGGATGTGCTGCTGGCGCTGTCCACCAGCGGCAACTCGGCCAATGTGCTGGCCGCCATCGCGGCGGCGCATGAACGCGAGATGACCGTGGTGGCGCTGACCGGGCGCGGCGGCGGCAAGATTGGCCAGGCGCTGCGCGAGACCGATGTGCACATCTGCGTGCCGCACGAACGCACGGCGCGCATCCAGGAAGTCCACATCCTCGCGTTGCACTGCATCTGCGACGGTGTGGACACCCAACTTCTCGGAGAACAGGAAACCCCGACATGAAACCGAATCCCGCAAGACTGCTGGGCGCCGTGCTGGCGGCCACGGCCCTGGCCGCCTCCCTGAGCGCCTGCGCGCCGCTGCTGTTCGGCGGCGCGGCCGTCGGCACGCTGGTCGCCACCGACCGCCGCACCTCCGGCGCGCAGCTGGAGGACGAAGGCATCGAACTGCGCGCCGCCAGCCGCCTGCGCGACGCGCTCGGCGAACGCGGCCACGTCAATGTGACGAGCTACAACCGCCAGGTGCTGCTGACGGGCGAAGTCCCCTCGGAGCAGGTCAAGCAGCTCGTGGAGCAGACCGTGAGCCGCGTCGAGAACGTGCGCGCCATCGTCAACGAGCTGGGCGTCATGGGCAACTCCACGCTGGGCCAGCGCTCCTCCGACGTGCTGGTCACCGGCAAGGTCAAGGCCTCGCTGGTGGACGCGCGCGACCTGTATGCCAACGCCTTCAAGGTGGTGACCGAACGCGGCACCACCTTCCTCATGGGCCGGGTCACCCAACGCGAAGCCGACCGGGCCACCGCCATCACCCGGACGGTGGGCGGCGTGCAGCGCGTGGTGCGCATCCTCGAGATCATCAGCGAGGAAGAACTGCAACGCATGCTGCCTCAGCCTTCCCAGCCCGCGGCGGCAGCCAGCGCACCGAAGAGCTGAGCCTTTCAGGGCTGTAGCCCTTGCCCACCGGGCACTGTCTGCTACTGAATCTGTAGCAAACCAGGTTTACCGGAGACGGCGGATCAGGCTGGAGGTGTCCCAGCGCTGGCCGCCCATCGCCTGCACATCCGCATAGAACTGGTCCACCAGGGCCGTGACGGGCACGCGCGCGCCGTTGCGCTTGGCTTCGTCGAGCACCAGCCCGAGGTCCTTGCGCATCCAGTCCACGGCAAAACCGAAGTCGAACTTGTCCTCGATCATGGTCTTGCCGCGGTTGTCCATCTGCCAGCTCTGGGCGGCGCCCTTGCCGATCACCTCGAGCACCTGCGCCATGTCCAGCCCCGCCTTCTGGCCGAAGGCAATGGCTTCGCTCAGGCCCTGCACCAGGCCGGCGATGGCGATCTGGTTGACCATCTTGGCCAGCTGGCCGGCCCCGCTCTCCCCGAGCCGCGTGAAGGCCCGCGCGAAGGCCATGCCCACCGGACGCACGCCATCAAAGGCCGCCGCATCGCCCCCGCACATGACCGTCAACAGCCCGTTCTGCGCGCCGGCCTGGCCACCGGACACCGGCGCGTCGACAAAGTGCAGGCCCAGGGCGCTGGCGGCGCCATGCAGTTCGCGCGCCACATTGGCCGACGCCGTGGTGTGGTCCACCAGCACGGCACCCGGCTTCATGCCGGCCAGCGCGCCGTCGGCGCCCAGCACCACGGAGCGCAGGTCGTCATCGTTGCCCACGCAGCAGAACACGATCCCGGCGCCCGCCGCCGCCTCGCGCGGCGTGGCCGCCGCGCGGCCGCCGAATTCCTGCGTCCAGGCGCTGGCCTTGGCCGCGCTGCGGTTGTAGACCGTGACCGAATGGCCAGCCTTGGCGAGGTGACCCGCCATGGGAAAACCCATGACGCCAAGGCCCAGGAAGGCGACGGTCTGGGACGGAACAGGTTCGTAGGGACGGGCGTTGATCGAGGACATGGTCACTTTCAGTTTGACGGGCAGGGCTTCAAATTCTAGGGCGCTAGAGCGCGTACTGCGCCAGGCCGTTGCCGAAAGACCAGTTCTCGCGTGCAGTCTCCACGAGGTTGATGACCACATCGGCCGGGTCGATGGCGGCCTGTCGCGCCACATCGGCGGCGATGCGCGCGTACAGCGCCTTCTTCATGTCCAGGCTGCGGCCCGGCGCACAGGTGATCTGCACGAACACCACCTGCTCGCCATGCCGCACCCCGAGGAACGCCGGCGTGCAGACCAGCTCGCCCGCCGGGCGCGGCGTGACGGTCTGGAAACGGTCGTCCGGCGGGACATTGAAGGTGTCCACCATGGCCTGGTGCACGGCGTCGGACACGGCGGCGGCACGCGGCAGCAGGGCAGAGGAAAGGTCGATGCGGACAAGTGGCATGGCAGGTCTCCTTGATGAAAAATGAATGAGTGAATGGCCGTCACGCGGCCGCGATGGCCGCGCCCAGGGCTTCGTTGGTCCAGGCCTTGCCGCCGATGCCCCAGGTGCCGTCCACCGCATAGGTGACGTTGACGAAGGTGCGCTCACGCGGATGGCCGCCCGCCTGGCACTCGTCCACGATGTCGGTCACGGCCCGGACGAAAGCGTCCTTGACCGACTGGTCGGGGAAGGTCAGCGCGGGCACCTTGGCCTCGATCACTGCCAGGGACTGGGCGCGGCCGCCGGCATAGCTGCTGCCGGCCGGATAGGTCTGGACATGGCCGATGACGGCCGGCGTCATGAAGCGGTTGCCGGTCAGGCCATGGACCTCGAGCAGGGCATCGGCCACGCGCTTGAAGATGGTCTGCTCGCCCTCGGGGGTGAGCAGGCCTTCGGAGAGTTGGACCAGAAGAGGCATGTCGGGAAATTCCTTCGAGTGGGTGAACATTCGCCGCCTCGCGGGCGACAGGAGGACTGTGCCCGCGGCGCCGCGGTCGCGAAACCCGGCGCCGGGCACAATGCTTGTGCAGAATCTGCACAAGCATGAACCAGCTGACCCTTGACGACTTCGCCCTGTTTGTCCGCGTGGCCGCGCTGCAGTCGCTGTCGGCGGCCGCCCGCGAGCGCAACGTCGCGGCCAGCCAGGTGTCGCGCGCGCTGGCGCGCATCGAGGCCGGGGCCGGCGCCCGGCTGGCCCACCGAACGACGCACGGCCTTTCGCTGACGGACGAGGGTGAGCTGTTCCTCGAGCATGCGCAGCGCATCCTGATGGAACACCACCAACTGCAGGACCAGCTGGGCGGGCGCCGCGGCACCGTGAGCGGCACGGTGCACATTGGCGTGAGCCAGCTGCTGGCCCAGTACGTGCTGATCCCGCACCTGGCCAGCCTGCGCCAGAAGCACCCGCAACTCCACGTGAACCTGCATGTCGATGACCGGCTCGTCGGCATGGCCGACGAGGGCCTGGACATCGCCGTGCGCGCCGGCATCCCGCCCCCCGACACGGTGATCGCCCGGCCGCTGGGCAGCCATGGCCGCGCCCTGTACGCGGCGCCGGCCTACCTGCGCCGGCATGGCACGCCACGCACGCCGCACGACCTGCAGGACCACATGCTGATCGGCAATACCGCGTCGCCCAGCCACAACCGCTGGACCTTCGACATCGACGGTGAGCCGCTCACGCTCACGGTGGCAGCCCCGCTGCGCGTCAACAGCAGCGCGGCCGTGGTGTCACTCGCGCTCGCGGGGGCGGGCATTGCCCGCATCAACGACGTGCTGGGCCGCCAGCTCGTGGAGCAGGGCCTGCTCAAGCCGGTGCTGGCGCGTCATGGGGTTCCGGGTGAGCACCCGATCTACGCCGCCATCCTTGCAGAACGCCACCGCGCCACGCGAATCCGCGCCACCATGGACTACCTGGAAGCGTGCTTCGCGGCGTTCAGGAAGCCGCGCGCGGCGGCCAGCGCCTGACCCGACTTAGACGATGGCCAGCGACTCGGTGCCCGCGGCCAGGTCCTGCGACTTGGCGCGCTGGCTGTTGAGCTTGATCTGCAGGCGCAGGTCGTTGACCGAGTCGGCATTGCGCAGCGCATCCTCGTAGCTGATGACGTTGCTCTCGTAGGCGTCAAACAGCGCCTGGTCGAAGGTCTGCATGCCCAGGTTGCGGCTCTTCTTCATGATTTCCTTGATCTCGGACACTTCGCCCTTGAAGATCATGTCGGAAATCAGCGGTGAATTGAGCATGATCTCGACCGCCGCCGAGCGGCCCTTGCCGTCCTGCTTGGGCACCAGACGTTGCGAGATCATGGCCTTGAGGTTGAGCGACAGGTCCATCAGCAGCTGCGCGCGCCGCTCCTCGGGGAAGAAGTTGATCACGCGGTCCAGCGCCTGGTTGGCGCTGTTGGCGTGCAGCGTGGCCAGGCACAGGTGACCGGTCTCGGCAAAGGCGATGGCGTGCTCCATGGTCTCGCGGTCACGGATTTCCCCCATGAGGATCACGTCGGGGGCCTGGCGCAGCGTGTTCTTGAGCGCGGCCTCCCAGCTGTCGGTGTCCAGGCCCACCTCGCGTTGCGTCACCACGCAGTTCTTGTGCGGGTGCACGAACTCTACCGGGTCCTCGATGGTGATGATGTGGCCGTACGATTGCTCGTTGCGCCAGTCGACCATGGCGGCCAATGTGGTGGACTTGCCCGAGCCCGTGGCGCCCACGAGGATGGTCAGGCCGCGCTTGGCCATGGCCACTTCCTTGAGCACCTGGGGTACCCCCAGGCCGTCGATGGTCGGCAGCGTCTGCGGAATGACCCGCAGCACCATGCCGACCTTGCCCTGCTGAACGAAGGCATTGACGCGGAAGCGGCCCACGCCGGGCGGCGAGATCGCGAAATTGCATTCCTTGGTGCGCTCGAATTCGGCAGCCTGCTTGTCGTTCATGATCGAGCGTGCCAGCGACAGCGTGTGCGCGCCGGTCAGAGGCTGCGGCGACACCTTGGTGACCTTGCCGTCCACCTTCATGGCGGGAGGAAAGTCGCCGGTGATGAACAGGTCGCTGCCATTGCGGCTGACCATCAGCCGCAGCAGGTCGTTGATGAATTTTGTGGCCTGGTCGCGCTCCATGAGCAGCTCCTTTCAAATGCGAGGGCGGGCTGAGCCGCCGCCGGACCGCCCCAAGGCGGCTGCATCTCCCTCGGGAGACAGCGTGGTAGACGAAGTGACGGGCGTCGGGGTCATTTCAGCCCGGGAAGTTCTCCGGAATCTTGGCCTTGCTGCGGGCCTCCGCCGGACTGATCATGTTGCGCTTGACCAGGTCGGAGAGGTTCTGGTCCAGCGTCTGCATGCCGAAGCTGTTGCCGGTCTGGATGGCCGAGTACATCTGCGCCACCTTGGCCTCGCGGATCAGGTTGCGGATGGCGCTGGTGCCCAGCATGATCTCGTGGGCCGCGACGCGGCCGGTGCCGTCCTTGGTCTTGCACAGGGTCTGCGAAATCACTGCCTGCAGCGACTCCGACAGCATGGCGCGGACCATTTCCTTTTCCTCGGCGGGGAACACGTCGATGATCCGGTCGATGGTCTTGGCGGCGCTCGACGTGTGCAGCGTGCCGAACACCAGGTGGCCGGTTTCCGCGGCGGTCATGGCCAGGCGGATGGTTTCCAGGTCGCGCATTTCGCCCACGAGGATGGCGTCCGGGTCTTCGCGCAGCGCCGACTTCAGGGCCGCCGCGAAGCTCAATGTCATGGGGCCGACCTCGCGCTGGTTGATCAGGCACTTCTTGGACTCGTGCACGAATTCGATCGGGTCTTCGACCGTGAGGATGTGGCCGTACTCGGTCTCGTTGAGGTAGTTGATCATGGCCGCCAGCGTGGTGGACTTGCCCGACCCCGTGGGGCCGGTCACCAGCACCATGCCGCGCGGCTTGAGCGCAAGGTCGCCGAAGATCTTGGGCGCGTTGAGCTGCTCCAGCGTCAGGATCTTGGAGGGAATGGTCCGGAACACCGCGCCCGCGCCGCGGTTCTGGTTGAAAGCGTTGACCCGGAAGCGCGCGAGGCCATCGATCTCGAAGGAGAAGTCGACCTCCAGGAACTCTTCGTACTGCTTGCGCTGGGTGTCGTTCATGATGTCGTACACCATGCCGTGCACCGCCTTGTGGTCCAGCGGATCGACGTTGATGCGGCGCACGTCGCCGTGCACGCGGATCATGGGCGGCAGGCCGGCGGAGAGGTGCAGGTCGGAGGCCTTGTTCTTGACGCTGAACGCCAGCAGCTGAGTAATGTCCACAGATCCCTCTGAGTGTTTTGATACGCTTGGACGATTATGACCACGATTGGCGCCAACCTCCAGAGTGTTCGTACCCTCATCACCACGGCCTGCGAGGCGGCGGGCCGCAGCGTGGAGGATGTCACGCTGCTGGCCGTGTCCAAGACCTTCGGGCCCGAGGCCGTGCGCGAGGCCCACGCCGCGGGGCAGACCGCCTTCGGCGAAAACTACATCCAGGAGGCGGTCGAGAAAATGGCCCTGCTGCCGGACCTGCGCCTCACCTGGCATTGCATCGGCCCGATCCAGAGCAACAAGACGCGCCTGGTGGCGGCCCACTTCGACTGGGCCCACACCGTGGACCGCCTCAAGATCGCGCAGCGCCTGAGCGAGCAACGGCCCGAGGGCCGGGCGCCGTTGCAGGTGTGCATCCAGGTCAACATCGATGGCGGCCCCACCAAGGCCGGGGTGGCCCCGGCCGACGCGCTGGCACTCGCGCGCGAGGTGCAGGCCCTGCCGCGCCTGCAGCTGCGCGGCCTGATGACCATCCCCGATCCGGTGACCGACCCCGCAGCGCAGCGCGCCGTGCACGACAAGGCGCGCGCCCTGTTCGACCGGCTGCGCGCCGAGGGCCTGCCCCTGGACACACTGTCCATGGGCATGACGGCCGACCTGCAGGCCGCCATCGAGGCCGGCAGCACGCTGGTGCGCGTGGGCACGGCCATCTTCGGCGGCCGGCACTACGCGCCGCGCTGACGGCGCTGCCTACTTCTTCGCGGGCATCACCGGCGGCCTGATGTTGCCGCAGTCGGCGCCAAGCCACTTGCCGCTCGCGTCCATCGTGGTGGTGACGGACTTGCCCTTGTGGGTGGTCTGCATCGTCATCTTCATGTCATAGGCCGAGTCGCCACGCAGGGTCACGTGGCCCTCCCCGCTGGACGGTGGCTGGGTGCAGACGAACTTGACGTCCATGCCCGAGGCCGACCGGTTGCTGACCGTGTTGGTGCAGTCCCCCTTCTCGTGCACGGGCATCTGGCTGCGCTCCACCATCTCCTTGGTCATGCAGGTCTTGACCACCATGGCACCGCCAGCCCCCGCGCCCATGCTCACGCCGCGCTGGGCCATCATGTCCTGCATCATCTTGCGCTGCTCGGGCGGCATGCTCGCCATCTGCTTCTGCATCTGGGCCATGGCTTGATCCATCTCGGGGTTGCCCCCCATCTTGTTGCTGATCTCCCAGAGGCCGGGCTTGAGGGTCTGGGCCGCGGCCAGCCCGCAGGCGGCGGCCAGCAAGGCGCCCGCCAGGGCGGAAGAAAGGCGTCTAGGGATCATGGGTCACTCCTTTTTCAGATGCTGTGCATTGTGCGGTGCCCCGGCCCCTCACAGCAGTTTCAATTGTGTGGAATTTTTCACCTCCTCCATCACGGCGTAGGTGCGGGTCTCGCGCACGCCGGGCAGCTGCCACAGCACCGTGCCGGCGAAATGGCGGTAGGCCGCCATGTCGGCCATGCGCGTCTTGAGCAGGTAGTCAAAGCCGCCCGCCACCATGTGGCACTCCATGATTTCGGAGTGCACCTGCACAGCCGCCTTGAAGGCATCGAACACATTGGGCGTGGTGCGGTCCAGCAGCACCTCCACGAACACCATCATCCCGGCGCCGAGCTTGAGCGGGTTGAGCCGGGCCTCGTAGCCCAGCAGGTAGTCATCGCGCGTCAGGCGCTGCACGCGCGCCAGCACGGCCGTGGGCGAGAGGGCCACGGCCTCGGCCAGCTTGAGGTTGGAGATGCGCCCATCCTGCTGCAAAACATTCAGGATTTTCAGGTCTATCCGGTCCAGACCCACCACTGATTCTTCCATGACTAGTGTTTTATTCTGTTTAAAAGCCAAATTTAGCGTGAAATTCACGGTCGCTCAAGCCATGATCCGGCATCACCCCCTCCCACCGGAAACCACCGTGACACGTTCCCAGCGCCTGCCCTTCCCCTACCGCCCCGAGGCGGACATCGTGACCCACCGGCTCCAGTCCCTGGCCCGGGCCCTGGACTGGGCCGCCGCCGCGCAGGTGGCCCGGCCCTGGGTGCAGGCCGTGCGCAAGCACCCGCCGCCGTTCTGGGCCATGGAGAGCCTGCTCAAGGAATACCCGATCTCCAGTGCCGAAGGACTGGCGCTGATGCGCCTCGCCGAGGCCCTGCTGCGCGTGCCCGACGCGCAGACCGCGATCGCGCTGACGGCCGACCAGCTGGGCCACGCCGACTTCGACAACAGCCCCGACTCGACGCTGGCGCGCCTGTCCTCCACCGCCATCGCCCTGTCCAAGCATTTCCTGCCGGGCTCCGAGGGCGGCGCCAGCGGCACGCAGGCCCCCGGCCTGCTGGGCACGCTGGGGGCGCGCACCGTGGTGGCCGCCACCCTGCGCGCGGTGCAGCTGCTGGGCCGGCAGTTCGTGCTGGGGCAATCCATCACGGAGGCCATGGACGAGGCCCGCGACGCGCGGCGCGCGAACACGAACCTGCGTTTCAGCTACGACATGCTGGGCGAGGGCGCGCGCACCGAGGCCGACGCCGGGCGCTACCTGGCCAGCTACCGCGACGCCATCTCCGCCATTGCAGCGACCGCAAGCGCCGATGACGCGACCGACCACAACGACGGCATTTCGATCAAGCTCAGCGCGCTGCACCCGCGCTACGAGGACGCCCAGCATGAACGCGTGCTGGCCGAGCTGGTGCCGCGGGTGTGGACGCTGTGCGAACTGGCCGCGCGGGCCAACATCAACCTGACCATCGACGCCGAGGAAGTGGACCGGCTGGAGCTGTCGCTGGACGTGTTCGAAGCGCTGGCCGCGCGGGTGGCGCAGCACCATCCGCAATGGGCCGGCTTCGGCCTCGCGCTGCAGTCGTACCAGACACGTGCGCTGGAGCTGGTGCAGCAGGTGGCCGCGCTGGCCCGCAAGTACCGGCTGCGCCTGATGTGCCGGCTCGTCAAGGGCGCCTACTGGGACGCCGAGATCAAGCGCGCGCAGGAGCTGGGCCTGCCGGCCTATCCCGTGTTCACCCACAAGCACCACACCGACGTGAGCTACCTCGCCTGCGCGCGGGCGCTGCTGGAAGCCAGCGACGTGATCTTCCCGCAGTTCGCCACCCACAATGCGGGCACCATTGCCGCGATCCTGCAGATGGGGGCCCGCAGCGGCGGTCGCTTCGAGATGCAGCGCCTGCACGGCATGGGCGAAGGCATCTACCGCGAGGTGCTGAAGAATCCGCTGGTGAGCTGCCGCGTCTACGCGCCGGTGGGCAAGCACCGCGATCTGCTGGCCTACCTGGTGCGCCGTCTGCTGGAAAACGGCGCCAACTCCTCCTTCGTGCACCAGCTGGCCGACGAGTCCGTGGGCATGGACGAGCTGTTGATCTCGCCGCTGCGGCTCGACCCGGCGGCCACGCTCCCGCTGCCGGCCGAACTGCTGGGACCCGGCCGCATCAACAGCGCGGGGCTGGACCTGACCGTGCCGACGACGCGCGAGCCGCTGCTGCGGGCGCTCGCCGCCACCGCGGTGCCCGCCGTGGCCACCGCGGACGCCGCCCGGGCCGCCGATGCCACGGCACGGGCCGTCGCGGCCTTCCCGGCCTGGAGCCGCACGCCGGTGGCCCGGCGCGCCGCGCTGCTGCGCCAGGCGGCCGACGCGCTGGAGGCGCAGACGCCGCGCTTTTGCGCCCTGCTGGTCAAGGAAGCCTTCAAGACCTGGGGCGACACCGTGGCCGAAGTGCGCGAGGCGGTGGACTTCCTGCGCTACTACGCCGCAGAGGCCGAGCGCATCATGCAGCCCCTGGCCCTGCCCGGACCCACGGGGGAAAGCAACGAGCTGAGGCAGACCGCGCGCGGCGCCTGGGTCTGCATCAGCCCCTGGAACTTCCCGCTGGCCATCTTTGTCGGCCAGGTGGCCGCCGCGCTGGCCACGGGCAACACGGTCCTGGCCAAGCCCGCCGAACAGACCCCCGGCGTGGCGCTGGAGGCCGTCCGGCTGCTGCACGCCGCCGGCGTGCCGGCCGACGCGCTGCAACTGCTGCACGGCCCCGGTGAAACCGTGGGCGCCGCCCTGGTGGCGCAGCCGCGCATCGCCGGTGTGGTGTTCACTGGCTCGACCCAGGTGGCCAAGATCATCCAGCGCGCGCTGGCCGCCAAGGACGGCCCCATCGTGCCGCTGATCGCCGAGACCGGCGGCATCAACGCGATGCTGGTGGACAGCACGGCCCTGCCCGAGCAGGTGGCCGATGCCGTGGTGCAAAGCGCCTTCCGCTCCGCCGGCCAGCGCTGCTCGGCCCTGCGGCTGCTGTGCGTGCACGAGGGCATCGCCGACGGCGTGATCGAGATGATCCAGGGCGCGGCGCGCGAGCTGGTGACCGGTGACCCGGCCGACCTGGCCACCGACGTGGGGCCGGTCATCGACCGCGAGGCGTTCGACGGCATCGGCCGCCACCTTCAGCGCCTGGGTTCAGAGGCCAAAGTGCTGGTAGCCCAGGCGCCGCGGTCACAAGGCGCTATGCATTTCGTAGCGCCACAGGCGTTCGAGATCGCGCGCATCGCCGACATGAAACAGGAGATCTTCGGGCCGGTGCTGCACATCGTGCGCTGGCGCGGCGACCCGCAGGCCGTGATCGACGAGATCAACGCACTGGGCTACGGCCTGACGCTGGGCATCCAGACCCGCATCGACAGCCGGGCCCAGGCGCTGGCGGCCCGTGCCCACGTGGGCAACGTCTACGTCAACCGCAACATGATCGGTGCCGTGGTGGGGGTGCAGCCGTTCGGCGGTGAAGGCCTGAGCGGCACCGGCCCCAAGGCCGGCGGCCCGCACTACCTGTACCGCTTCTGCGCCGAGCAGACGCTGACCATCAACACCACGGCGGCCGGGGGGAATGTGGCGCTGCTGGCCTGACGGGCACCGACGAACCGGGGCGCCGCGGCTCAGCGGGGGCGTTCCAGCCGGAACACCGCGCGGCGCTCGCCCACCCTCGCCCCCCGCACATTCAGGATGTCCGCCGCGCGCCAGGGCGCGAGCTCGCCGCGCTGCGTGTCGTCGAGCCAGCCCAGCTGCTCCAGCACCTCGACCGTGGCGGCGTACAGCGCGGGCTTGTTGCCGTCGCAGATCTTCAGGGCCAGGGCCTCGCCGCGCTGGCGGCTGGCGATCACCTGCACACCGTCGGCGCCGACCTTGCTCACCCAGTCGCCGCGGCCCGCGCGCATCAGGGCTTCGTCGCTGCGGGCGGTGCCGCTAACCAGTTCGGGGTGGGCCGTCATGGCCTGCGCGAGCTGCTCGAAGCTCTCGCCCAGCTCCGCGTCGCGCGCTCCGGTAGCCAGCCGCGCGTAGCTGCGGGCCAGCGCCGACAGGGGCATGGCGTAGTTGGGCGCCGAGCAGCCGTCGATGCCCATGTGCAAGGCCTCGGGCGCCAGCCCGGCCGCGCGGGCCACGTCGCGGCGGATGGCCTGCTGCAGCGGGTGGCCCGGCTCGCAGTAGCTGTCCAGCGGCAGGCCCTGCTGCGCGCAGTACGCCAGGAAGCCGGTGTGCTTGCCGCTGCAGTTGTGGTGGCGTTCGTCGATTGCCGCGGGCGCGGGCCCGACACCGTGGTCCACGAAATAGGGCACATGGCAGCCGCAGCGCAGCTGCCGGTGGTTCAGGCCGGCCTGGTCCAGCATGCCCTGCACCTGCGCCACATGCATGGGCTCCCCGCTGTGACTGGCGCACAGCAGGGCCACCTGCTGCGGGCTGAAGCCGAAATGCCGGGGCCCGCCCGCTTCCAGGAACGGCAGGGCCTGCAGGGCCTTGAGGGTGGAGCGCGTGAACGTGAGGCGGTGCGGGTCGCCGGCGCTGGCCTGCAGCCGGCCCTGGGCGTCCACCACGGCCACGGCGCCGAAGTGCTGGTTCTCGGGCGTGGCGCCGCGGGTGGTTTCGATCAGGGGAATCAGGCTCATGCGGCATTGTGCCGGCCCGCGGGGCGGCGCCTGGACGGGTTGGCCCTGTCACACCCACGACGACGGCGGACGCCCGGGCGATTCACAATGCCCCGCATGACCGAACTCCGCTCCCCCCTGCAGGCCCAGATCGTCCAATGGCTGGTGCAACCCGGCGACACTGTGGCAGCCGGCGACCTGCTGCTGGTGCTCGAAGCCATGAAGATGGAGCATGAGCTTCGTGCCACCACGCCGGGCCGCGTTCGCGAGCTGCGCTTTGCCGCCGGAGAAACGGTAAACGAAGGCGACGTGCTATTGATTTCAGAGCAGACAACCGCCGCAGACACTGGGCTACAACCCGATTTGACCCCAAACCCCGGCGTGAAGGCCCCGGTGGGGCCGCGAGCCGACCTGCAGCGCGTGCACGATCGCCACGCCTTCACCGCCGACGCCAGCCGGCCCGACGCCGTGGCCAAGCGCCATGCGCTGGGCCTGCGCACCGCGCGCGAGAACATCGCCGACCTGTGCGACGAGGGCAGCTTCATCGAGTACGGCGCGCTGGCCGTGGCGGCGCAGGCCGGGCGCCGCAGCGCCGACGACCTGGTGCGCAACACCCCGGCCGACGGCATGGTCACCGGCATCGGCAGCGTCAATGCCGCGCAGGTGGGCGCCGAGGCCGCGCGCGCCGTGGTCATGGCCTACGACGCCACGGTGCTGGCCGGCACCCAGGGCATGCGCAACCACCAGAAGACCGACCGGCTGCTGGGCGTTGCCCTGCAGCAGAAGCTGCCCGTGGTGCTGTTCGCCGAAGGCGGCGGCGGCCGGCCCGGCGACACCGACATGCCCATCGTGGCCGGCTTGCACGTGAGCACCTTCGCGAGCTTCGCCCGGCTCAACGGCCAGGTGCCGGTGGTGGGCGTGGCGGCCGGCCGCTGCTTTGCCGGCAACGCCGCGCTGCTGGGCTGCTGCGACGTGATCATTGCCACGCGCGGCAGCAACATCGGCATGGGCGGGCCGGCCATGGTCGAGGGCGGCGGCCTGGGCGTGTACCGACCCGAGCAGATCGGCCCGAGCGAGGTGCAGCACGGCAACGGCGTGATCGACGTGCTGGTGGACGACGAGGCCGCGGCGGTCGCCGCCGCCCGGCACTACCTGTCGTTCTTCCAGGGCTGCACCCGCGAATGGACCGGCCCCGAGGTCTCGGCGCTGCGCGACGTGGTGCCCGAGAACCGGCTGCGCGTCTACGACACGCGGCAGGCCATGGCCGGCGTGGCCGATGCGGGCTCGCTGCTGCCGCTGCGCGCCGGCTTCGGCCCGGGCATCCACACCGCGCTGGCGCGCATCGAGGGCCGCCCGGTCGGCCTGCTGGCCAGCAACCCGCAGCACCTGGGCGGCGCGATCGACGCCGACGCCGCCGACAAGGCCGCGCGCTTCATGCAGCTGTGCAATGCCCACGGCCTGCCGTTGATCAGCCTCGTGGACACGCCGGGCTTCATGGTCGGGCCCGACACCGAAGCCCAGGCCCAGGTGCGGCATGTGAGCCGCCTGTTCATCGCCGCGGCCCACCTGCGCGTGCCCTTGTTCAGCGTCGTGCTGCGCAAGGGCTATGGGCTGGGTGCCATGGCCATGTGCGCGGGCGGCTTCCACTCGCCGGTGTTCACCGTGGCCTGGCCCACCGGCGAATTCGGCGCTATGGGCCTGGAGGGCGCGGTGCGGCTGGGCTACCGCAAGGAGCTCGAGGCCCAGCCCGAGGGCCCCGCACGCGAGGCGCTGTACCAGCAGCTGGTGGACCGGCAATATGCCGCCGGCAGCGCCCTGAACATGGCCGCCACGCTCGAGATCGACGCGGTGATCGACCCGGCCGACACCCGCGCCTGGCTGGCCCGCGGCCTGGCGTCGGCGGCGCCGGCCTCCCCCGGTGCCAGCAGGGCCATCGACACCTGGTAGGCCACGCGCCCAGGGGCTGCGTGCTAAGCTGCCAGCCCCTTTCAAGATTCGAGACAAAGCGAGGTTCCCATGCCCGGATTGCTGCCCCACGTCGACCCCGATGGCCTGCTGGAGTTTTCGGTGGTCTACACCGACCGCGCACTCAACCACATGTCGCGCAGCTTCCAGGGCGTGATGAAGGACATCTCGGCCATGCTCAAGGAGGTGTACGGCGCCCACAGCGCGGTGCTGGTGCCCGGCAGCGGCACCTTCGGCATGGAAGCGGTCGCGCGCCAGTTCGCCGCCGGCCAGCATGTGCTGGTCATCCGCAATGGCTGGTTCAGCTACCGCTGGACCCAGATTTTCGACATGGGCCAGATTCCCGCCTCGTCCACCGTGATGAAGGCACGCCCCACCGGCCCCGGCGCGCAGGCCCCCTGGGCGCCCGCGCCGCTGGCCGAGGTGCAGGCCACCATCCGCCGCGAGAAGCCCGCGCTGGTGTTCGCCCCGCACGTGGAGACCGCCGCCGGCATGATCCTGCCCGATGACTACCTGAAGGGCGTGGCCGAGGCCGTGCACGAGGTGGGGGGCCTGTTCGTGCTGGACTGCATCGCCTCGGGCGCCATGTGGGTGGACATGAAGGCCTGCGGCGTGGACGTGCTGATCTCCGCCCCGCAGAAGGGCTGGAGCAGCTCGCCCTGCTGCGCCATGGTGATGCTCAGCGAACGCGCGCGCCAGGCCATCGACGCCACCACCAGCTCCAGCTTTGCCTGCGACCTGAAGAAGTGGCTGCAGATCATGGAAACCTACGAAGGCGGAGGCCACGCCTATCACACGACCCTGCCCACCGACGCGCTGACGCGCCTGTGCGCGGTCATGAAGGAGACGCGCGACTACGGCTTTGCCAAGGTGCGCGAGGAACAGAAGGAGCTGGGCCGCAAGGTGCGCGCCCTGTTCGAGGGCCGGGGCATCGCCAGCGTGGCGGCCGAGGGCTTCAAGGCCCCCGGCGTGGTGGTCAGCTACACCACCGACCCCGAGATCCAGTCGAGCCGGAAATTCCTGGCCGAGGGCCTGCAGACCGCCGCCGGCGTGCCGCTGCAGTGCGACGAGGGCGCCGACTTCAAGACCTTCCGCGTCGGCCTGTTCGGCCTGGAGAAATGGCACCACGTGGACCGCACGGTGGCCCACCTTGAAACGGCGCTGGACCGCATTGGTCTGGGCGAGCGCGCCGCCGAGGCGGCCTCCGCCTGAGGCTCAGTGCAGCAGCGCCACCGCGCCTGAAAAGGTCAGAAAGGCCGCGGCCGTGGTCAGCAGGATGATGCGCGCAATGCGCCCGTTGTCCGCGCCGAAGCGCTCGGCAAGCAGCGACACATTGCTGGCGCTGGGCAGGGCCGCCACCAGCACCATCACGGTCAGCGCAAACCGGTCCAGCGGCAGGCCGAGCGACTTGGCCGTGGCACCGGCGGCAAACACCAGCACGGGGTGCAGCAGCAGCTTGGCGCCCACCACGGGCAGGTAGTCGCGCACCGGCATGGGCCCGTGCGCCTCGCGGGCGGCCACGATCTGCGACCGCGCCAGCACCGCGCCGATGGTGAACAGCGCGACCGGCGACGCCGCATCGGCCAGCAGGCCCACCGTCTGCATCACCGGCTTGGGCAGTTCCAGCTGCAGCGCCGACGCCACGCCCCCGGCCACGATGGACCAGGGCATGGGGTTGGTGGCCATGCCCTTGAGGGCATTGCGCGCCGCCTTGCTGGCGCCATGCTCGTCCGCGCCATCCAGCCGCGACAGCGCAATGCACAGCGAGGTGGTGATGACCAGGTCGATCAGGATGGTGAGGATGGCCGGCCCCGCCGCCGCCGCGCCCAGCAGCGCCACCAGCAGCGGCACGCCCATGAAGCCGGTGTTGGGGAAAGCCGCCACCAGCGCGCCGAACGCGGCATCGTTCCAGCGCACCCGCGGATTCAGGCTGAACCACACCGTGCCGCCGACCATCAGCAGCGCGCAGGGCAGGTACACCAGTACCAGCGAGCCATCCAGCAGCTGCGCGATGGGGGTGCTCGCGCCAAACCGGTACAGCATGCAGGGCAGCGCGAAGTATAGCACGAAGGTGTTCAGGCCGGGGATCGCCTCCAGCGGCAGCATGCGCCGGCGCGCGGCGATGTAGCCGCACAGCACAAGCGCGAAGAACGGGAAGGTGATGAGGAGAACGTCCAGCACGGCCCCTATTGTCCGCGCTTGGCGGCAGGCCGGCTTTTCAGCAGGCTGACGCAGGGGCCGCCGGTATGATTGCCAGCTCCCTCTTCGCAGTCCCCTCCCCCCTCCACGCCCCCATGTCCGCCGGCCTGAACCTCGCCCAGCAAGAAGCAGTGAACTACATGCACGGGCCCTGCCTGGTGCTGGCGGGCGCGGGTTCGGGCAAGACGCGGGTGATCACCCACAAGATCGGGCGGCTGATCCAGGCCGGGCTGGAGCCGCAGCGCATCGCGGCCATCACCTTCACCAACAAGGCCGCGGCCGAGATGCGCGAGCGCGCCCGCGAGCTGATCGGGCGCGAGGCCAAGGGCGTGGTGGTCTGCACCTTCCACGCCCTGGGCGTTCGCATGCTGCGCCAGGACGGCGCGGCCCTGGGCCTGAAGCCGCAGTTCAGCATCCTGGACAGCGATGACGTGACCAGCATCCTCAAGGACGCCGGCGGCACCACCGACGCCGCCACCGCGCGCCAGTGGCAGTGGGCCATCAGCCTGTGGAAGAACATGGGCCTGAATGCCGCGCAGGCCCTGGCCCAGGCCAGGGACGACAACGAGCGCATCACGGCCACCATCATGGGCCGCTACGAGGAGCGCCTGACCGCCTACCAGAGCGTCGACTTCGACGACCTGATCGGCCTGCCGCTCAAGCTGCTGACCGAGCACGCCGACGTGCGCGAGCGCTGGCAGCAGCAGATGGGCCATGTGCTGGTGGACGAGTACCAGGACACCAACGCCACCCAGTACGAAGTGCTCAAGCTGCTGGTGGGCGAGAGGGCCCGCTTCACCGCCGTGGGCGACGACGACCAGTCCATCTACGGCTGGCGCGGCGCCACGCTGGACAACCTGAAGAAGCTGCCGCTGGACTTTCCGCAGCTCAAGGTCATCAAGCTGGAGCAGAACTACCGTTCCACCAGCGCCATCCTGCGCGCGGCCAACAACGTGATCGGCCCCAACCCCAAGCTGTTCCCCAAGACCCTGTTCAGCGAACTGGGCGAGGGCGAGCCGGTGCGCGTGGTCGACGCCGACAACGAGGAGCACGAGGCCGAGCGTGCCGTGGCGCGCATCCAGTCGATCCGCGCCGGCCAGGCGGCCACGGCCAGCGCCGGCGCCGCCAGCCCCGAGTGGAAGAATTTCGCCGTGCTGTACCGCGCCAACCACCAGGCCAAGACCTTCGAGAAGGCGCTGCGCAAGGCCGCCATCCCCTACAAGGTGTCGGGCGGGCAGAGCTTTTTTGACCGCGCCGAGATCAAGGACCTGTGTGCCTGGTTCCGCCTGTGGGTCAATAACGACGATGACCCGGCCTTCCTGCGCGCCATCACCACCCCCCGGCGCGGCATCGGCCACACCACGCTGCAGAACCTGGGCACCTTCGCCAGCCAGTACAAGCTGAGCCTGTTCGAGGCGCTGTTCTCGCCCTCGCTCGGCGCGGCGCTGCCGGCCAAGGCCGTGGGCAGCCTGCACGAGTTCGGCCGCTACGTGAACGACCTGGAATACCGCGCGCGCCACACCGAGGGCGCCGAGGCCGCGCGCGCCTTCATGGTCGACTGGCTCAAGGACCTCGGCTACGAGAAGCACCTGTACGACGGCGAGGAGAGCGAGAAGCTCGCCGCCGCGCGCTGGTCCAACGTGATGGATTTCTGCGACTGGATGAGCCAGCGCTGTGGCGGCCAGCTCGACGACGCGGCCGGCGTCGCGACGGCGAGCGAAAGCAAGTCACTGCTCGAGGTGGCGCAGACCATTGCGCTGCTGTCCACCATCAGCGAGCGCGAGCAGGACCAGAACGTGGTGACCCTGTCCACGCTGCACGCGGCCAAGGGCCTGGAATGGCCGCATGTGATGCTGGTGGGCGTGACCGAGGGCCTGCTGCCCTTCAAGCTGGAGGCCGAAGGCGCCTCTGGCGCCGACGCCACCCCGGGCGGGCCGATGAGCGAGAGCCTCCTGCAGCGCCTGCAGGAAGAACGCCGCCTGATGTACGTGGGCATCACGCGGGCCCAGCGCTCGCTGGCCGTGAGCTGGACCCGCAAGCGCAAGAAGGGCCGCGAGATGGTCGCCGCCCAGCCCAGCCGATTCATCGCCGAGATGGCCCTCGACCAGGGCACGGTCAAGGAAGACCCGCGGGAAAAGCTGCGGGCCCTGCGCGCCGAATTCGCCCTCAAGGCGCAGGCCAGCGCCGCCGCCAACGCCGCGAGCACCGCATGAAGCAGGCATTTGCTCCATTTTTGATAGCACTCTGCATCCATCCGGCATGGGCTACCGGCCTCAATGAGCCCCAAACAGCGGCCACGGCCGGCTGTCCGGCCCCCGAGGACCTGCTGCCGGTGCAGCTGTACGGCCTGTGGCAGGTGACCTTCGACCGCCCCGCCGGCTCGGCCACCGTGCTGTTCGAGAAGCACCCGGAGTACGCCGGCGGCCTGCGCGGGGCCATCAATCGCGACGGCGAGCGCTCCGCCCTCGCGGGGGATGTGGACAACGGCGTGCTGGCACTCGACGAAACCGAGAATGGCCTACAGATCAGCGCCGTATGGTCTGGTACCGTTTCCCCCAATTCATGCGGCAAGGAAATCACCGGACTATGGCGACGCTCCAAAGACAACCAGGAACGCAGCTTCGTGCTGCGCAAGCTGCCGGGCTGGCGCTAGCGGCCTGCGGCGCGCTGGCCGCCGGCCCCGCGTTGGCACAGGCCCAGCCCCCCGCCGACGCCGGTTGGCAGGCCTGCGTGGCCACGGCCGACAGCGCCACGCGGCTCGCCTGCTTCGACCGCTGGGCCCAGCAACAGCCCCGCCCGTCGCTGGCCGGCGCCGAGCGCGCTCCCGGCGTGCCGGCGGCCTCGGCCCTGGGGCAGGACAGCAGCACCGCGGCGCAAGCCCAATTGCCGGCCACGCGCGTGATCTCCATCACCTCGGAGCAGGGCTGCCATGACCACCAGTACTCGGCGCTGTCCCGGTTCTGGGAGCTGGAAAGCGGCACCGACTGCGGCACCTTCGGCATCCGCGGCTACCGGCCGATCAGCGTGTCGCTGATCGCGGCGGACAACATCAACACCCAGCCCACGTCAGCCAACCCCGACAACAACGCGCTGACGCCCCAGGACTATCGCAAGACCGAAACCCGCATCCAGCTCTCCATCCGCACCAAGCTGGCGCAGGGCCTGCTCACCGGCAACCATCCCACGCTCAAGGACTCGCTGTGGTTCGGCTACACGCAGCAGTCGTACTGGCAGCTGTTCAACGGCGGCATCTCCCGGCCCTTCCGCAGCACCGACCACGAGCCCGAGCTGGTCTATGTCTACCCGACCGAGCTGGCGCTGCCGGCGGGCTGGCGGCTGCGCTACACCGGAGCCGGGCTCAGCCACCAGTCCAACGGCCAGTCGCTGCCGCTGTCGCGCAGCTGGAACCGCGCCTACCTCATGGCCGGCATGGAGAAGGACCGCCGCGCACGCGTCGAGGCCAAGGTCTGGCAGCGCATGCCCGAGAGCGGCGGCAACGACAACCCCGACATCAGCGACTACGTGGGCCGCGCCGAGGTGGCTGCGTTCTGGGAACTGGACCGCCAGAACACCGTGGGCGCCACGCTGCGCAACTCACTGCGCACGCGGCCCCGGGGCTCGCTGCGGCTGGAGTGGCTGCGCGCGCTAGGCACCGGCGCGCCCGGCGGCGCCCCCAATGACCTGCGCCTTCACCTGCAGTGGTTCAGCGGCTACGGCGACAGCCTGCTCGACTACAACCACCGGCGCAACGTGTTCAGCGTGGGGCTGAGCCTGGTGGACTGGTAAGGCGGGGCGCTACAGCGCCAGTTCGTAGTCCACCGTGATGGGCGCGTGGTCCGAGAACTTCTCGCCCTTGTAGATCGACTCGGTGCGCGCCAGCGCCGCCAGGGCGGGCGTGGCCAGGTGGTAGTCCAGCCGCCACCCGACGTTGTTGGCGTAGGCCTGGCCGCGGTTGCTCCACCAGGTGTAGGCGGTGTCGGTCGCCGTGGGCTGGAGCTGACGATAAACGTCGACCAGGCCCCTTTCGTCCAACAGTTTTGTCATCCAGGCCCGTTCTTCGGGCAGGAACCCGCTGTTCTTCTGGTTGCTGCGCCAGTTCTTCAGGTCCTGTTCCTTGTGGGCGATGTTGATGTCGCCGCACAGGATGAACTCCCGCTTTTTCTTGAGCCCGACCAGGTGCGGGTCGAAGCCGCCCAGGAACCGGTACTTGGCCTGCTGCCGCTCCTCGCCCGATGAACCGCTGGGGAAGTAGGCGCTGATGATCGAGAGCTTGCGCTGCGGGGTGTCGAAGCGCAGCTCCACGTACCGGCCCTCGGCATCGAACTCCTCCGACCCGTAGCCCACCACCACGTCGCTGGGCTCGTGCCGCGTGTACACCGCGACGCCGGAGTAGCCCTTCTTCTGGGCAAAATGGAAGTGCCCCGTGAGCCCCGCCAACACCTCGAAGCGGCCGCTCACATCCGCGGCCTGGGCCTTCACTTCCTGCACGCAAATACAATCCGGCTGGATCTTCGCGATCCAGGCTTCGACGCCCTTGGTGGCTGCGGAACGGATTCCGTTGAGGTTGAGGCTGGTTAACTTGAACAAGGATTTCCCCATGGCGGTTGATGCAGGCGCAGACGCGCTGGCCCAGGACTTCGTGCAATTCTCGGTGGATTCGGGCGTGCTGCGCTTTGGCGAATTCAAGACCAAGGCGGGCCGGCTGTCGCCGTACTTCTTCAATGCCGGCCTGTTCGACGATGGCGCCAAGCTGGGCCGGCTTGCGCAATTCTATGCACAGCGCATCCTGGCCAGCGGCATCGCGTTCGACATGATCTTCGGCCCCGCGTACAAGGGCATTCCGCTGGCCGCTGTGGTGGCGCTCGAGCTGGCGCGCCAGGGCCGCAACGTGCCCTACGCCTACAACCGCAAGGAAGCCAAGGACCACGGCGAGGGCGGCACCCTGGTGGGCGCGCCGGTGCGCGGGCGCGTGCTGATCGTGGATGACGTGATGTCGGCCGGCACCGCGGCCCGCGAATCCATCGCCATCATCCGCGCCGCGGGCGCCACGCCGCACGCGGTGGCGATCGCCCTGGACCGCCAGGAGAAGGCCACCGAGAACGGCGTGGACGTGGACCACAGTGCCGTGCAGTACGTGCGGCACCAGCTCGGCCTGCAGGTTTGCGCGATTGCGCGGCTGGCCGACTTGCTGCAGTATCTTGAAAGTCACCAAAGCGACAGTCTGGGCGCCCACCATGCACCGGTTCTTGCGTACAGGCAGCGCTACGGTGTGGACGACTGAAATAAAGGCAGACGGTTGGGCTGGATCTTCGTGGACGGATTGAAGACGCTGACGCTGGGGAGCTTGCTCACCAGCTTCGCGACGCTGTCTTTCGCCCAGCCGAGCATCTACACCTGCGTGGATGCCCAGGGCCGCCGCCTCACCTCCGACCGCCCGATCGCCGCCTGCAACGACCGTGTGCAGAAGGAGCTCAACCCCAGCGGCACGGTCAAGCGCCTCGTGGGCCCCTCGCTCACGGCCGAGGAGCGCGCGGCCCAGGAAGAAGCCAACCGCAAGGCGGCCGAGGAGCGCAACCGCCTTGCCGACGACCGGCGCCGCGAACGCGCGCTGCTGGCGCGCTACCCCAACCGGGCGGCGCACGACCGGGAGCGCAGCGCCGCGATCGAACAGGTTGACGAGGTCATCAGGACCGCCGACAAGCGCACGGCCGAGCTGCTCACGCAGCGCAAGAAGCTCGACGCCGAAATCGATTTCTACAAGCGCGACCCGAGCAAGGTGCCCGCCACGCTGAAACGCCAGATCGAGGAAAACGACCACCAGCAGGCCGCGCAGAAGCGCTTTGTGGCAAACCAGGAAGACGAGAAGCGGCGCATCCACACGCGCTTTGACGACGAGCTCGACCAGCTGCGCCGGATGTGGGCCCTGCGCGGCCAGCCTGTGGACAAAAACTAGCTGTAGCCCAGGCGGGGCGGCCACTGTCTGCTATCAAAAGCAGAGCGACCACTCCCCCAGGGAATTCACTGGAGTTTCTTGCGCAGCAGCTCGTTGACCTGCTGCGGGTTGCCCTTGCCCTTGCTGGCCTTCATGGCCTGGCCGACCAGCGCATTGAAGGCCTTGTCCTTGCCGGCCTTGAACTGCGCCACGTTGTCGGGGTTGGCGGCAATGACCTCGTCGATGATTTTCTCCAGCGCGCCGGTGTCGTTCATCTGCTTGAGGCCCTTGGCTTCGATGATGGCGTCCACGTCGGCTCGATCTTCTGTCCAAAGAATCTCAAACACCTGTCGGGCAGCGCTGTTGGACACGGTGCCGTCCGCGATGCGCGCAATCAGTGCCCCCAGCTGGGCAGGCTGCACGGGCGCGGCGTCGATGCCGATGTCCTCCAGGTTGAGCCGGCGCGAGACCTCGCCCATGACCCAGTTGCTGGCCAGCTTGGCCTGGCCGCTGGTACGGGCCGCAGCCTCGAAGTACGCGGCCATGGCCTTGCTCTGCGTGAGCGTGGTGGCGTCGTACTCGGGCAGGCCATAGTCGGCCACGAAGCGCGCGGCCATCACCCGCGGCAGCTCCGCCATGTCGCCGCGCACGCGCTCGACCCACTCGGGCGCCACCACCAGCGGCGGCAGGTCGGGGTCGGGGAAGTAGCGGTAGTCGGCCGCGTCTTCCTTGGTGCGCATGGCACGGGTCTCGCCGCTGTCGGGGTCGAACAGCACGGTGGCCTGCTGGATCGCGCGGCCGTCCTCGATCTCGTCGATCTGCCAGCGGATCTCGTAGTCGATCGCCTGCTGCATGAACTTGAAGCTGTTGAGGTTCTTGATCTCGCGGCGCGTGCCCAGCGGCTGGCCGGGCTTGCGCACCGAGACGTTGGCGTCGCAGCGGAACGACCCCTCCTGCATGTTGCCGTCGCAGATGCCGATCCAGGTCACCGTCTTGTGCAGTTCCTTCGCATAGGCCACGGCCTCGGCGGTGGAGCGCATGTCGGGCTCGGTCACGATCTCCAGCAGCGGCGTGCCGGCGCGGTTCAGGTCGATGCCCGACTGGCCGATGAAGTCCTCGTGCAGCGACTTGCCCGCGTCCTCCTCGAGGTGGGCGCGCACCAGGCGCACGGTCTTCTTCTCCAGCGCCGCCTGCCCCGCCCCCGTCGAGGGCAGGTAGAACGAGACTTCGCCACCCTGCACCACGGGAATCTCGTACTGGCTGATCTGGTAGCCCTTGGGCAGGTCGGGATAGAAGTAGTTCTTGCGCGCGAACACGCTGCTCGGCGCGATGGTGGCGTTGACCGCCAGGCCGAACTCGATGGCTCGCTCCACCGCCCCGCGGTTCATCACGGGCAGCGTGCCGGGCAGCGCCAGGTCCACCGCGCAGGCCTGGGTGTTGGGCTCGGCGCCGAACGCCGTCGAGGCGCGGCTGAAGATCTTGCTCTGCGTGGACAGCTGGGCATGGGTCTCGAAGCCGATGATGACTTCGTAGCCCCGCACCAGCGGACCGGTGGGCCGGCCGGCCTGGGCCTGTTCAAACGGGTTCAAGGGGGTCTCGCTCATCTCAGAATCCCTGCGGCGAGCGCTGGTGCCAGTCGGTCGCCTGCTGGAAGCGGTGCGCCGCATTGAGCAGCTTCGCTTCGTCAAAATAGTTGCCGATCAGTTGCAGGCCCACGGGCATGCCCGCTTCGCCCGTGCCACACGGCACGCTCATGCCGGGCAGCCCGGCCAGCGAGGCCGGCAGCGTGAAGATGTCGGCCAGGTAGTCGGCCAGCGGATCGTTGCCGTGGCCGCCGAGCTTCCAGGCCACGCTGGGCGCCACCGGCCCGGCGATCAGGTCGCACTGCGCGAAGGCCTGCTGGAAGTCGTCGGCGATCATGCGGCGGATCTTCTGGGCCTGCAGGTAGTAGGCGTCGTAGTAGCCATGGCTCAGCACATAGGTGCCGGTCATGATGCGGCGCTTGACCTCGTCGCCGAAGCCTTCGGCGCGGGTCTTGCGGTACATGTCGTTGAGGTCGGCGTACTGCTTCGCGCGATGGCCGAACTTCACGCCGTCGAAACGGCTCAGGTTGCTCGAGGCTTCGGCCGGCGCAATGATGTAGTAGACCGGGATCGACAGCTGCGTGCGCGGCAGCGAAATCTCGACCAGGCGGGCGCCCAGCTTCTGGTACTGCGCGAGCGCGGCATCCACCGCGGCACGCACGTCCGCCGACAGGCCCTCGCCCAGAAACTCGCGCGGCACACCGATGCGCAGCCCGTCCAGCGACGCGTCGAGCGATCGCGTGAAGTCCTCGGCGGGCAGGTCCAGCGAGGTCGAATCACGGTCCAGGTCGGGGCCGCACATCACGCTGAGCAGCAGCGCGCAATCCTCGGCCGTGTGCGCCATCGGGCCCGCCTGGTCGAGACTGGAAGCGAACGCGATCATGCCGTAGCGCGAGGCCCGGCCGTAGGTGGGCTTGATACCGGTGATGCCGCAGAAGGCCGCTGGCTGGCGGATCGAGCCGCCCGTGTCGGTGCCCGTGGCCGCCGGCGCGAGGCGCGCGGCCACGGCCACGGCGCTGCCGCCCGAGGACCCGCCGGGAATGCGCGACGAATCCCACGGATTTCTGGCGGGATGAAAGGCCGAGTTCTCGTTGGAGGAGCCCATGGCAAATTCATCGCAGTTGAGCTTGCCCAGGGTCACGGCACCGGCCTCGCCCAGCCGGCGCACCACCGTCGCGTCGAAGGGGGAGCGGTAGCCCTCGAGCATCCGGGAGCCGGCCGTGCTGGCGAAGTCACGCGTCACGAAGATGTCCTTGTGCGCGATCGGCACGCCCGCCAGCACGCCCGCGGTTCCGGCGGCGATCTGCGCATCCACCGCGCGTGCCTGCGTCAGCGTGACGGCTTCGTCCGTGGCCAGATAGGCCCCAAGCGAGGCATGCGCCTGACCGCGGGACAGGAAGTGCCGAGCGACCTCGACCGCCGACACCTCGCGCGCCTTCAGGCGGGCCGCCAGCGCGGCGACCGTGAGTTCGTGCAAGTCGCTCATTCGATCACCTTGGGCACGAGGAACAGTCCGCGCTCGACGGCCGGCGCGCTGCGCTGGTTGGCCTCCCGTTGATCGGGTTCGCTCACCACGTCATCACGCAGCCGCAGTGCCACCGGCCGGATCGCGGCCGCGGGGTGCGCGAGGGGCTCCACGCCCGTGGTATCCACAGCGCGCATCTGCTCCACGATGTCGAAGAATCCGTTGATTTGAGTCAGCATGCGCTCGCTTTCTTCAGGGCGCAGTTCCAGCCTTGCCAGATTGGCAATGCGGTCGATGTCTTGGGGGGTCAAAGCCATAGGAAAAAATGCCGGCGAAACCAGATGTAAACGCGAAATTTCGGCCTCGTGCGGACCAGTTATTCACAGGGGATGGAGTATTATCCCGCCTTTGATGCAACACCCGCGAAAGCAGCGGTATTTGCAGGAAAAAACGGCTTTCAATACGACAAACAAGGCGATGGCTGGCTGCGGTGCCCGCCATGCCTGCGAGAGGATTTTTCAATGTTCGGAGCATTCCGTCGGTACTTTTCCACCGACCTGGCCATCGATCTGGGCACCGCCAACACCCTGATTTTCGTACGCGACCGCGGTATCGTGCTGGACGAGCCTTCGGTGGTCGCCATCCGCCACGAAGGCGGCCCCCAGGGCAAGAAGACCATCCAGGCCGTGGGCCAGGAAGCCAAGGCCATGCTGGGCAAGGTGCCTGGCAACATCGAGGCCATCCGCCCGATGAAGGACGGCGTGATCGCCGACTTCACCGTCACCGAGCAGATGCTCAAGCAGTTCATCAAGATGGTGCATCCGCGCTCGGTGCTGCGTCCCAGCCCGCGCATCATCATCTGCGTGCCCTGCGGATCGACGCAGGTCGAGCGGCGTGCCATCCGCGAATCGGCGCTCGGCGCCGGTGCCTCCGAGGTGTATCTGATCGAGGAGCCGATGGCGGCTGCGATCGGCGCCGGCCTGCCGGTGAGCGAGGCCAGCGGATCGATGGTGGTGGACATCGGCGGCGGCACCACCGAGGTCGGCGTGATCTCGCTGGGCGGCATGGTCTACAAGGGCAGCGTGCGCGTCGGTGGTGACAAGTTCGACGAGGCCATCATCAGCTACATCCGCCGCAACTACGGGATGCTGATCGGCGAACCCACCGCCGAAGCCATCAAGAAGAACATCGGCAGCGCCTTTCCCGGCAGCGAGGTCAAGGAGATGGAGGTCAAGGGCCGCAACCTTTCGGAAGGCGTGCCGCGCAGCTTCACCATCAGCTCCAACGAAATCCTGGAAGCATTGACCGACCCGCTGAACAACATCGTCTCGGCCGTGAAGAATGCGCTGGAACAGACGCCGCCCGAGCTGGGCGCCGACATCGCCGAGCGCGGCATGATGCTGACCGGTGGCGGCGCGTTGCTGCGTGACCTGGACCGCCTGCTGGCCGAGGAAACCGGACTGCCCGTGCTGGTGGCCGAAGACCCGCTGACCTGTGTGGTGCGAGGCTGCGGCATCGCGCTCGAGCGCATGGAGCGCCTGGGAAGCATCTTCACCAGCGAATGAGCATGAAGGCCAGGACACAAGCCGGCGCGTGGGCAACGTGGCCGGCTTTTTCACATTCCGGGGGATAGCACCTTGCCACTGGGAACGCTCGACCGCACGCCGCCGCCCTTTTTCAAGCAGGGCCCGTCCGCGCTGTCCAAGCTGATGGTCTGCAGTGCGCTGGCCCTGTTCCTCATGGTCGCCGACGTTCGCTTTCGCATCACCCAGCCGCTGCGCGCGGCCGTCGCGACCGCGCTGTACCCGGTGCAGTGGCTGGCGATGCGGCCGGTGCTGCTGCTGCGCGACGGCGGCGCCTACTTCGAGGATCTCAAGGCGGCGCAGGCCGGCGAGGAAGCAGCCCGGCGCAAGCTCACGCTGCAGGCGCAGCGCGCCGGCCAGGTCGAACTGCTGATGCTGGAGAACGCGCGGCTGCGCAAGCTGCTGGCGCTGCGCGACAAACTCACCACGCCCAGCCAGGCCGCCGAGGTGCTGTACGACGCAGCCGACCCCTACACCCGCAAGATCGTGATCGACAAGGGACTGGTCCAGGGCGTGGAACCCGGCTCGCCGGTGATCGACGAGTCAGGCGTGCTCGGCCAGGTGACACGGGTGCACCCCCTGATCAGCGAGGTGACACTGGTGATCGACAGCGAGCAGGCCATTCCGGTGCTCAACGCGCGGACCGGGGCGCGCAGCGTGGCCTTCGGCGACCCTTCGCACGGCGGCGCGCTCGAACTGCGCTTCATGGCCGGCAATGCCGACGTGCAGACCGGCGACCTTCTGACCACCAGCGGGGTCGACGGCATCTATCCGTCCGGTTTGCCGGTGGCCACGGTGGACCGCATCGAGCGCCGCGCCGATTCGGGCTTTGCGCGCATCTACTGCACGCCGCAGGCCCAGGTGACGGCCACGCGCCACGTGATGGTGCTCACGCCGCTGGCGGGCCAGTTGCCGCCGCGGCCCGCCCCCGAGGACCCGGCGCCGGCCCCTGGCCGCAAGGGCAGCAAGCGATGAGTCCGGGAGGCCTGACATGATCATGCGCCAGGGCCAGCAGTTGCTGCTGCCGGCCAATCCGCTGTTCATCTGGGGCACGCTGGTCGTGGCCCTGCTGCTCAACATGCTGCCGTTGGGCCGCATGCCCTGGATCCCCGATTTCCTGGCCCTGGTGCTGGTGTTCTGGAGCGTGCACCAGCCCCTGCGCGTGGGCATTGGCGCGGCGTTCGTGTTCGGCCTGGCCATGGACGTGCACCAGGCGGCGCTGCTCGGCCAACACGCGCTGGCCTACACCACGCTGAGCTACTTCGCCATCACCATCCACCGCCGCCTGCTGTGGTTCTCGGTGCCCTCGCAGGCCGTGCAGGTGCTGCCGCTGTTTGCCGCGGCCCATGCCATCGAACTCATGGTCCGCATGCTGGGCGGCGCACCGTTTCCGGGCCTGGGCCTGCTGCTGGCCCCCCTGGTGGAGTCGGTGCTGTGGCCCGTGGTCAGCGTGGTTCTTCTGGCACCTCAGCGCCGCGCGCCCGATCCGGACGAAAACCGGCCCTTGTAATGACCCCCACGCTCGTCACTTCGTGTACTGCGCTGCCCCCCGGGGGGGCCTTCGCGCCTTGGGGCGGCCCGGCTGCGCTCAAGCCATGACCGAACTGCGCAACATCGAAGCCGATCTTTCGCGCTTCCGTGCGCGGGTTCTGGTGGCCAGCCTGGTGGTGCTGGCGGCGTTTCTGCTTCTGGCCTCCCGGCTGGTCTACCTGCAGGTGGTGCGCCATGAAGACCTGGACGAACAGGCCGAGAGCAACCGGACCACCATCGTTCCCATCGTGCCCAACCGCGGCCTGATCCTTGACCGCAACGGCATCGTGCTGGCCACCAACTACTCGGCCTACACGCTGGAGATCACGCCTTCGAAGCTGACACGGGGCCTGGAGCCGACCATCGACGAACTGGCCCAGGTGGTGGACATCCAGCACCGCGACCGGCGCCGTTTCAAGAAGCTGCTGGACGAGTCGCGCAGCTTCGAGTCGCTGCCCATCCGCACCCGGCTGACCGACGAGGAGGTGGCGCGCTTTGCCGCCCAGCGCTACCGTTTTCCGGGGGTCGAGATCAAGGCCCGCCTGTTTCGCAGCTACCCCTGGGGCGAGCTGGCCAGCCACGTGATCGGCTACATCGGCCGCATCAACCAGAACGAGAAGAACGCGATGGACGACTGGTCGGACGAGGACCAGGGCAACTACCGCGGCACCGAGTACATCGGCAAGCTCGGCGTGGAACAGAGCTTTGAAAAGCAGTTGCACGGCATCACCGGCGTGGAGCAGGTGGAGACCTCCGCGGGCGGACGCGCCGTGCGCAAGCTCGCCAGCATCCCTGCCACGCCGGGCAACACCGTGATCCTGTCGATCGACATCAAGTTGCAGAAACTGGTCGAGGACATGTTCGGCGAGCGGCGCGGTGCGCTGGTGGCGCTGGACCCCAAGACCGGCCAGGTGCTGGCCTTCGTGAGCAAGCCCACGTTCGACCCCAACCTGTTCGTCGAAGGCATCGACGTCGAGAACTGGCAGATGCTCAACGAGTCGCTCGACAAGCCGCTGCTCAATCGCGCACTGCGTGGCACCTACCCTCCGGGCTCGACCTACAAGCCCTTCATGGCCATGGCCGCGCTGCAAAGCGGCAAGCGTTCGCCCACCGCCATCATCAACGACCCCGGCTTCTTCATGTTTGGGGGCCACCGCTTCGGCAGCCCGGAGAACGAGCGCGGCGGGCCCATGGACATGAACCGCGCCATCGTCGAGTCGAGCAACGTGTATTTCTACACACTGGCCAACGAGATGGGGGTGGAAGCGATCCACGATTTCATGGCGCCGCTGGGCTTCGGCCAGGTGACCGGCATCGACATCAACGGCGAGGTGCGCGGCGTGCTGCCCAACCAGGCCTGGAAGCGCAGCTACTACCGCCGCCCCGAGCAGCAGAAGTGGTACGCCGGGGAAACCATCTCGCTGGGCATCGGCCAAGGCTACAACAGCTTCACCATGCTGCAGCTCGCGCAGGCCACGGCCGCGCTGGCCAACAACGGCATCAAGCACAAGCCCCAGCTGGTGATCGCCACGCAGGACTCCGTCACGCGTGAGCGCGAGACGCTGCCAGCCGACCCGCCGGTGGACCTGGGCTTCAAGCCCGAGAACGTCGCGATCGTGCGCAAGGCGCTCGTGGGGGTGACGCAGGTGGGCACCTCGGCGCGCGTGTTCACCGGCGCCGGCTACCTGTCCGGCGGCAAGACCGGCACCGCGCAGGCCGTGACCATCGGGCAGAAGGACAAGTACAACGCGGCCAAGCTCGCGGAACACCAGCGCGACCACGCGCTGTACATCGCATTTGCGCCTGCCGAGGACCCCAAGATCGCGCTGGCGGTGATTGTGGAAAACGCCGGCTTCGGCGCCGCCCACGCCGCCCCGATCGCACGGCGGGTGTTCGATTACTGGTTGCTGGGCCAGTACCCCAACGACGAGGACCTGGCGGCGGTCCGCAAGGGCCAGGCCGCAGCCCCCATCGGCAAGCCGCGCAATGCCGCCGAGGTGGGATGGCCGCCGGGTTCGGGCGCGGCCGCGGCCACGGCGCCGCTGGCGACCCCCACCGTGGCAGGCGCCGCACCCGCGACGGCCACCCCACCCGCCCCGGCCGCGCTGGCGGTTGCCACCGCGGCGGTTCCCGCGTCGCGCTAGCGGCCCGCGGCCTGGGCCAGCCAGCCGCCTACCGCGTCCGGCAAGGTACGGACATGGCCTGGCAGGGGCCCCTGCGGAAACCCCACGTGTCCGCCGTGCGCCGGTTGCCACAGCGTGACGTGCGGCCCGACCTCATGCCCCTGCGGCAGGCACCAGGCCGGCACGAACGGATCGTTGCGCGCATTGACCACCAGCGCGGGAATGCGGATCTGGTGCAGGTGCGGCCGGGCCGAGGCCCGGCCCCAGTAGTCTTCGGTGCTCCTGAACCCATGCAGCGGCGCGGTGAACACGTTGTCGAACTCGTACAGGTCGCGCGCGGCCAGCAAAGCCGACTGGTCGAACAGCCCCGGGTGCTGGGCCAGCTTCTGCAGCGCCTTGGGCTTCATGGTGTTGAGGAACATGCGGGTGTAGACCAGCCGGTTGAAGCCGCGGCCGATGGCCCAGCCCCCGGCGGCCAGGTCGATCGGCGAGCAGACCGAAGCCACGGCGTTCGCCACCGGGTGGGCCTGCTCGCCCATTTCCTCGGCCCAGCGCATCAACGCATTGCCGCCCAGCGAGATGCCAACGGCCAGCAACGGGCCGGCTCGCTCGCCGCGCAGGCGCCGCAGCACCCAGTCGATCTCCTCGAAGTCGCCGGAATGGTAGGCACGCGGCGCGCGGTTGAGTTCGCCGCTGCAGCCGCGGAAATGCGGCACCGCGTAGGCCCAACCCTGCTCGCGCGCCCAATCGGCGAAGGCCTCCGCATAGTGGCTGCGCGAGGAGCCTTCAAGTCCGTGGAACAGCACCAGCAGCGGTCGCGTGCGATCGGGGGCCGGGTCGAGGAAATCCACGTCGATGAAATCACCGTCCGGGGTATCCCAGCGCTCACGCCGGTACTGCGGATGCGGGCCAAACACCCGCCGCGCATACAGTGCCGGCCAGATGGTCTGCAGGTTGCCGCCAGGCAACCACCAGGGCGCTACATAATTCATAGCTGATGATGTCCAGCAGTCAAGGGCTACAGGCCTTTTGGGTCTGATTTCGCGGTGCCACCGGGACGCGCGGGGCTCAATGCAGCACAGGTGGCGCCTCGGCCACTTCCTCCATCTCGCTGGGCGTGCCGGGGCTCGCGTGATGGGCCACCAGGCGCCAGCCCTGCGCCGTCTTGTGGTACACGTTGGTGGCAATCACCCAGGCCTCGCGCGCGCCGTCGGGGGTGGCCACCTCGATGCGCTCGAGCACGTTGTGCACGGCGCTGGCCAGCGACTCGACCTTGCGCACCCTCATCGGCGACGCCCGCACCCCGCCGTGCGCGAACAGGGTTTCGAAGGCCGCGCGGATGACACCGCTGCCCACCAACCGCGGACCGCCGGGGTGGACGCAGACGATCTCGTCCTCGTCGGCCCAGCAGGTCATGAGCTTGTGGATGTCCCCGGCCTGCAACGCCTCGTAGAACAGGGCCTCAATGTCGTCGGCGGTGCCGCCAAGGGTGGCCGCCTGGAGTCGCGAAGGGGGCATGGAAGGTCCGGTGCGCAATGAATGCCGATTTTGCCGTGGATTCAGGCCTGAAGCCACCTTGCCACCGCCTGGCGCAGGTCCTGCTGCGCCGCGCGCCACACCAGGTCCGGCGCCGCCACATGAATGCCCGGCGGTGCGAGTTGCAGCGCGAGGTCCACGAACTCCGCCACCTTGACCGCGCGCACGGGCTGTTCGCTGCTGGGCACCATGTACTGGAAGACCGAGAGCATCCAGTGCGCCACACGCTGGAGCAACGGGCGGCCCGGCACCGCCGCGCCGGGCCGTTGCGCCGAGCGCACGAACAGGACACGCTCGAAGCCCAGCGACGCCACGGCCTGCTCGTCCAGGCCCGCCAGCCCATGCCGCAGCGCCGCGGGCAGGCGGCCCTGGGCATGCGGCAGCACCACGGCCAGCGTGCGGGCGCCGCAGTCCCTCATCCAGCGCGCCACCGCCACCAGGTCCGCCGGGGCTGGAGTCCACAGGGCCCGTTCGCGGTCGTGGAACAGCCGCGGCGGATCGAACATGATCACGCCCGACGAGGCCGCGACCCGGGGCCAGGAGGCCGGCTCGTCGCCGGGCACGCACAGGGTCCTGACACCGCGCAGGCCGTCGGTGAACGGTTCGCGCGCGAGCACGTGGGCCACCGCGAAGCGCTGGCTGCCGGCGAGCCGGCGCAGCACCTCGCCGCCCAGGGTGCCGGTGGCCCCAGCGACCAGCAGAACGTCGCGCGGCGCCGCGGCGGGTACGACACGCTGCGCCGCGCGCAGGGCTTGAATCGGGTCGGCATGCATCCCATCTATGCTACCGTTGCCAACCCTCGACGGAGAAATTGCCCATGAAACGCTGGATTGCCCTGTTTCTCGCCGCGCTGACCGCCAGCGCGCTGCTGACCGGTTGCGGCTACAACGATTTCCAGCGGCTGGACGAGCAGACCAAGGCCGCCTGGAGCGAAGTGCTCAACCAGTACCAGCGGCGGGCTGACCTGGTACCCAACATCGTGGCCACGGTGAAGGGGGAGGCGAATTTCGAGCAGGAGACCCTGACCAAGGTGGTCGAAGCCCGTGCCAAGGCCACTTCGATGCAGGTCACCCCCGAAACACTCAATGACCCTGCGGCCTTTGCCAAATTCCAGGCGGCCCAGGGCGAACTGGGCAGCGCGCTGAGCCGCCTGATGGTCACCGTGGAGCGCTACCCCGACCTCAAGGCCAATCAGGGCTTCCGCGATCTGCGTGTGCAGCTCGAAGGCACCGAGAACCGCATCACCGTGGCCCGCAACCGCTACATCCAGTCCGTGCAGGCGTACAACGTGCTGGCTCGCAGTTTTCCGAGCAACCTGACCGCCATGGTGTTCAGCTACGCGCCCAAGCCCAACTTCTCGGTGCAGAACGAAGCGCAGATCTCCGCGCCACCGCAGGTGGATTTCGGCAAGTCCAAGTAAGCCCGCCTCCGGCTCAAAGGATTGAAAGTGCCGCTGGCCCGCCTCTGGCTTGCGCGGATTGTTCTGATATTCCTCGCATGGGGCAGCCCTGGGCTGGCCGGTGCGCAGGAGCTGCAGCGCGTCCCACCGCTGGCCGCCCATGTCATTGACGCCACCGGCACGCTCGATGGATCACAGAAACAGGCGCTGGATGCACGCCTCGCGGCCTTCGAGCAGGCCAAGGGCAGCCAGCTGGTGTTCCTGATGGTGCCCACGACCCAGCCCGAGGACATCGCCAGCTACGCCAACCGCGTGGCCAACACCTGGAAGATCGGCCGCAAGGACGTGGGCGATGGCCTGCTGCTGGTGGTCGCCAAGAACGACCGGAAGTTGCGCATCGAGGTGGCCAAGGCCCTGGAGGGCGCCGTGCCCGACCTGGCGGCAAAGCAGATCATCGATGACGCGCTGACCCCGGCCTTCAAGCGCGGCGACTATGCCGGCGGTCTGGATGCCGCGGCCACCCAGCTCATGGCCCGGGTCAGTGGCGAGGCATTGCCCGCACCGGCCCCCCAACAGGGAGGGGCGAGGGACGACGGCTTCGACTGGATGGATCTCGCGATCTTCGTGTTCTTTGCGATTCCCCTGATCGCGACGGCGGTGCGTGGCATCTTCGGGCGCAAGCTCGGGGCCCTGCTGACCGGGGGCGGCGTGGGCGCGGTGGCGCTGTTCATCACCGGCAGCCTGCTGGTCGCGGCCGGCGCAGCCCTGGTGGGCCTGCTGGTGGCCCTGTTCTCCAGCTTCGGTGGCCTCGGCAGCGCCCCGGCACGGCGCCACTGGGGCACCGGTGGCTGGAGCACGGGCGGCGGTGGCGGGGGGTGGAGCAGCGGCTCCGACGGCGGGGGCTTCAGTTCCGGCGGTGGCGGTGACTTCGGCGGCGGTGGCGCCTCGGGAGACTGGTAATGGCTCTGCGACTGCGCCGCCTGGCGAGAAACCTCTGGCTCGACGTGGCCGACACACGGCGCGCCATTCCTGCCGACATGGCGCAGCGCCTGATGGCGCGGGTCACGGCCAGCGAGAAACGCCACAGCGGCGAGATCCGGATCTGTGTCGAGGCCGGGCTGCCCCTGAGCTATCTGTGGCGCCAGGCGCCCGTGCGTGAACGGGCGCTCGCGATGTTTGGCAAGCTCAGGATCTGGGACACCGAGCACAACAACGGCGTGCTCATCTACCTGCTGCTGGCGGACCGCGCGATCGAACTGGTCGCGGACCGCGGATTGAGCCGCCATGTGCCGCAGGAAGACTGGCAGGCCATGGTGGCGCGCATGTCGACAGCCTTTCGCGAAGGGCGCTTCGAGGATGGTCTGACCCAGGCGCTCGAGGAAGTCTCTGCCGTGCTCGTCCAGCATTTCCCCCTGGCAGAGGATGAAGTGCGTCCGGACGAACTGCCCAACGAACCCATGCTCGGCTGAAAGCCCGCCTGCCACCGGCCGGACAAGAAAACGGCCCCGGTCTTGCGAGCGGGGCCGAATGCGCTGGTTTTTATGGGCGCTTCTTTATTTCTTGCGCAGGAACTTGCGAGCGGCCGCAATTTCAGCGGCCATCACGGCCACCTCGGACTGGATGCGGGCAATGTCCAGCTCGCTCTTGGCGTTCTTGAGGGCTTCCTCGGCAGCCGCCTTGGCGGCATGGGCCTTTTCCTCGTCGAGGTCCTTGCCGCGGATCGCGGTGTCGGACAGCACGGTCACGCAGTTGGGCTGGACCTCGAGAATGCCGCCGGCGACGAAGACGAACTCTTCGCTGCCATCAGCCATTTCAATGCGCACCGAACCAGGACGGATACGCGTGATCAGCGGGGTGTGACGCGGGTACACGCCCAGTTCACCGGCCTCGCCGGGCAGGGCCACAAACTTGGCCTCACCCGAGAAGATCGACTCCTCGGCGCTCACCACATCGACGTGGATGGTGTGCGTGGCGTCCATGGCTTAGACCTTCTTGGCCTTTTCGAAGGCTTCGTCGATCGTGCCGACCATGTAGAACGCCTGCTCGGGCAGGTGATCGCATTCACCGGCGGTGATCATCTTGAAGCCGCGGATGGTTTCAGCCAGCGGCACGTACTTGCCAGGCGAGCCCGTGAACACTTCGGCCACGTGGAACGGCTGGCTCAGGAAACGCTGGATCTTGCGGGCGCGGGCCACGGCCAGCTTGTCTTCCGGTGCCAGTTCGTCCATGCCCAGAATCGCGATGATGTCGCGCAGTTCCTTGTAGCGCTGCAGCGTGCCCTGCACGGCGCGGGCCGTGTTGTAGTGCTCTTCACCCACGACCAGCGGGTCCAGCTGGCGGCTGGTGGAGTCCAGCGGGTCCACGGCGGGGTAGATGCCCAGCGCGGCGATGTCACGGCTCAGCACCACGGTGGAGTCCAGGTGGGCGAAGGTCGTGGCGGGGGACGGGTCGGTCAAGTCGTCAGCAGGCACGTACACGGCCTGGATGGACGTGATGGACCCCACCTTGGTCGACGTGATGCGCTCCTGCAGGCGGCCCATTTCCTCGGCCAGCGTCGGCTGGTAGCCCACAGCGGAAGGCATGCGGCCCAGCAGGGCGGACACTTCGGTGCCGGCCAGCGTGTAGCGGTAGATGTTGTCCACGAAGAACAGCACGTCACGGCCTTCGTCGCGGAACGACTCGGCAATGGTCAGGCCGGTCAGCGCCACGCGCAGACGGTTGCCCGGGGGCTCATTCATCTGGCCGTACACCATGGCCACCTTGGACTCGGACAGGTCGTCCAGCTTCACCACGCCGGAATCGGCCATCTCATGGTAGAAGTCGTTGCCTTCGCGGGTACGCTCGCCCACACCGGCGAACACGGACAGGCCCGAGTGCGCCTTGGCGATGTTGTTGATGAGCTCCATCATGTTCACGGTCTTGCCCACGCCGGCGCCACCGAACAGACCCACCTTGCCGCCCTTGGCGAACGGGCAGACCAGGTCAATCACCTTGATGCCGGTTTCGAGCAGTTCCTGCGAGGGGCTCAGTTCGTCATACGACGGTGCCTTGCGGTGGATCGACGCCGACAGCTCGGCGGACACCGGGCCACGCTCGTCAATCGGGTTGCCCAGCACGTCCATGATGCGGCCCAGCGTGGCCTTGCCCACGGGCACCGTGATCGGGTTGTGCGTGTTGTAGACCATGTTGCCACGGCGCAGGCCGTCGGACGAACCCAGCGCAATGGTGCGCACCACGCCGTCGCCGAGCTGCTGCTGGACTTCCAGCGTCAGGGCCGAGCCGTCCATCTTGAGCGCGTCGTAGACCTTGGGCATCTGGTCGCGGGGGAACTCGACGTCCACCACGGCGCCGATACATTGAACAATCTTGCCTTGCACTTGAGCCATGACTTTTGCTCCAAAAATTTGAATCTTGCTAGCTGGCGGGATGGGGATCAGGCCCCGATCGCCGCAGCTCCGGAAACGATCTCGGACAGTTCCTTGGTGATCGCCGCCTGACGGGTTTTGTTGTAGACCAGCTTCAGCTCGCCGATGACGCTGCCCGCGTTGTCGGTCGCTGCCTTCATGGCCACCATGCGGGCCGATTGCTCGGACGCCATGTTTTCAGCCACGGCCTGGTAGACCAGGGCCTCGACGTAGCGCAGCAGCAGGTCGTCGATGACGGCCTGCGCGTCCGGCTCGTAGATGTAGTCCCAGCCATGCTCATTGCCGCTGGCCTTGGCCTCGGCCTCGAGCTTGGCGGCGGACAGGGGCAGCAGCTGCTCCACCACCGGCTCCTGCTTCATCGTGTTGATGAAGCGGGTGTAGCACAGGTAGACGGCGCTGACCTTGCCTTCGGCGTAAGCGTCCAGCAGCACCTTCACGGGGCCGATCAGCTTGTCCAGGTGCGGCGTGTCACCCAGCTGGGTCACATGCGACACCACCTTGGCACCGACGCGGTTCAGGAAGCCCAGGCCCTTGTTGCCAATGGCCACGGCCATGGAATCCTGGCCCTCGCCCTGCAGGTCGCGCAGCTTGTTGGTCACGGCGCGCAGCACGTTGGTGTTCATGCCGCCGCACAGGCCCTTGTCCGTCGTCACCACGATGAACCCGCTGGCCTTGGCATCGTTCACCTTCATGAACGCGTGCGTGTACTCGGGATTGGCCTTGCCGAGATTGGCCGCGATGTTGCGAACCTTGTCACTGTAAGGCCGGGCGGCACGCATGCGGTCCTGCGCCTTGCGCATCTTGGACGCGGCCACCATTTCCATGGCCTTGGTGATCTTCTTGGTGTTCTCCACCGATTTGATCTTGCCGCGTATTTCCTTGCCTGCTGCCATGTGGGCTCCTCAATCGTCAGGTCGGAATCAGGCGAACGACTTCTTGAACGCGGCGATGGCAGCGCTCAGTTCGGCCTCGGCATCCTTGTCCATGGCGCGGTCATTCTCCAGCTTGGTCAGCAGGGCCGCGTGCTTGTCCTTGAGCCAGCCGTGCAGGCCATGCTCGAACGACAGGATCTTCTTGACGTCCACATCGTCCATGAAGCCCTTGTTCACCGCGTACAGCGTGGCAGCCATCGTGGCGATGGACAGCGGGCTGTACTGGGCCTGCTTGAGCAGCTCGGTCACGCGGGCACCGCGGTCCAGCTGCTTGCGGGTAGCTTCGTCCAGATCGGAGGCGAACTGCGCGAAAGCGGCCAGCTCGCGGTACTGGGCCAGGTCGGTACGGATACCGCCGGACAGCGACTTGATCAGCTTGGTCTGGGCTGCGCCACCGACGCGCGACACCGAAATACCGGCGTTGATGGCGGGGCGGATACCGGCGTTGAACAGGCTGGTTTCCAGGAAGATCTGGCCGTCGGTGATCGAGATCACGTTGGTCGGCACGAAAGCGGACACGTCGCCGGCCTGCGTTTCAATGATCGGCAGGGCCGTCAGCGAACCGGTCTTGCCCTTGACTTCACCCTTGGTGAAGGCTTCGACGTAGTCGGCGTTCACACGGGCGGCGCGCTCGAGCAGGCGGCTGTGCAGGTAGAACACGTCGCCGGGGTAGGCTTCGCGGCCCGGCGGGCGGCGCAGCAGCAACGAAACCTGGCGGTAGGCCACGGCCTGCTTGGACAGGTCGTCGTACACGATCAGGGCGTCCTGGCCGCGGTCGCGGAAGTACTCACCCATGGTGCAGCCCGAGTAGGCCGACACGTACTGCATGGCCGCCGATTCGGAGGCCGTGGCCGCCACGACGATGGTGTATTCCAACGCGCCAGCCTGTTCCAGGGCGCGCACCACGTTCTTGACAGAAGACGCCTTCTGACCGATCGCGACGTACACGCAGGTCATGTTCTGACCCTTCTGGTTGATGATGGCGTCGATCGCCACGGCGGTCTTGCCGGTCTGGCGGTCGCCGATGATCAGCTCGCGCTGGCCACGGCCGACGGGCACCATGGAGTCGATCGACTTCAGGCCGGTCTGCACAGGCTGGTCCACCGATTTACGGGCAATCACGCCCGGTGCGACCTTTTCGATCACGTCGGTCATCTTGGCATTGATCGGACCCTTGCCGTCGATCGGCTGGCCCAGCGCATTGACCACACGGCCAATCAGCTCGGGACCCACCGGCACTTCCAGGATGCGGCCCGTGCACTTGACGGTGTCGCCTTCCGAGATGTGCTCGTATTCGCCCAGAATCACCGCGCCGACAGAGTCGCGCTCGAGGTTCAGGGCCAGGCCGTAGGTTGCCACGCCTTCGGCGGTGGCCGGGAATTCGAGCATTTCGCCCTGCATCACCTCGGACAGGCCATGGATGCGCACAATGCCGTCGGTCACCGACACCACGGTGCCCTGGTTGCGAATGTCGGCGCTGGCGGACAGCCCTTCAATGCGGCTCTTGATCAGTTCAGAAATTTCTGCGGGATTGAGTTGCATGACTCTTTCCTTCTTTCTTTAGTTAGCTGTCCGCTTACGCGGTCAGCGCCGTTTTCATTTGTTCGAGACGGGCCTTGACCGAAGTGTCGAGCACCTCGTCGCCCACCACCACGCGAATGCCGCCAATCAGTGCGGCGTCCTGTTCGACCCTGACGTTCAGCTTCCGGCCAAATCGCTGCTCCAGCACGGAAGCGACATCGGCCAGCGCCGCGCCATCGATCGGGAAAGCGCTGTAGACCACGGCGTCCGACGTCCCGCTTTGAGCATTCTTGAGCGCGCGGAACTGGGCGGCGATCTCCGGCAGGACGTCCAGGCGACCGTTTTCAATCACGGTCAGCAGGAAATTCCTGGCGTTGTCCGGCAACGCCGCCTTCACCACACCGGTGATGACGTCAAAGACCTGCTGGCCCGTGACCTTGGGGTTGCTGGCGAATTGCTGCAACTGGTCATTGGCAGCCACGGCCGCCAGCGCGTCCACCCAGGCGGCCGCCGCATTGAGGTCGGCCTTGGTGGACTGGTACAGCGCTTCGGCGTAAGGACGGGCGATGGTGGCGAGTTCGGCCATGGTGTCCTCTTACAGCTCGGTCTTCAGGCGATTCAGCAGGTCCGCGTGAACGCCGGCGTTGACTTCCTTGCGGAGAATCTGCTCGGCGCCCTTGACGGCCAGCGCGGCAACCTGCTCACGCAGGGTTTCACGGGCCTTGACCGCCTGCTGCTCGGCTTCCACCTTGGCCGCGGCAACGATCTTGCCGCCTTCCTCGGTGGCACGGGCCTTGGCTTCCTCGATGATGGCCTGGGCGCGACGCTCGGCGTCAGCCAGGCGCGCAGCGGTCTCGTTGCGCGACTTGGCCAGCTCGTCCTCAACCCGTTTGTTGGCGGATGAAAGCTCGGCCTTGGCCTTGTCGGCGGCGGCGAGGCCGTCGGCGATCTTGCTGGCCCGCTCGTCGAGCGCGGCAGCAATGGGAGGCCACACGAACTTCATCGTGAACCCGACGAGGATCAGGAACACGATCATCTGAATGATCAGGGTACCGGTAATGCTCACTTTTTCATCCTTCGCCCCGGCACGCAGCGCACCGAAGCATGACGTTGGTCCGGCGGACGCTTACTTCGGCAGGTTGGCGATTTGCGCCAGGAACGGGTTGGCCGTGGCGAACCACAGGGCGATACCGGTACCGATAATGAAGGCAGCGTCAATCAGGCCGGCCAGCAGGAACATCTTGGTCTGCAGTTCGCCCATCAGTTCAGGCTGGCGAGCGGCGGACTCGAGGTACTTGCTGCCCATGATGCCGATGCCGATACAGGCGCCGACAGCACCCAGGCCGATGATCAGGCCGGCGGCCAGTGCAACAAAGCTGATAACTTCCATGATGACTCCTAAAGGACTTGGTTAACGAGAGAAAAAAACAAAAGAAAAACGGATCAGTGGGCGTCGTGGGCCTGGCCGATGTACACCAGCGTCAACATCATGAACACGAACGCCTGCAGCGTGATGATCAGGATGTGGAAGATGGCCCAGGCCGAACCCGCGATGATGTGGCCGATCGCCAGGCCAATGCCCGTGGCCGAGATCGACCAGGCACCGCCCATCAGGGCAATCAGCAGGAAGATCAGCTCGCCAGCATACATGTTGCCGAACAGTCGCATGCCATGCGACACCGTCTTGGCGACGAATTCAATGACCTGCATGAGGAAATTGAAGGGATACAGCAGGGGGTGATTGCCAAAAGGCGCCGTGAACAGCTCATGGACCCAGCCGCCCACGCCCTTGATCTTGACGTTGTAGATCAGGCAGGTGACCAGCACGCCGAGCGACAGGCCCATGGTGATGGAAAGATCGGCGGTGGGCACGACACGCAGGTAGGCGTGATGCGGATCATGGCCCGCGGCACCGTAGACCAGACCCCAGATCCAGGGCAGGAAGTCCACGGGCAACAGGTCCATGGCGTTGAGCAGGAAGATCCAGACAAACACGGTCAGGGCCAGGGGAGACACCAGCTTGCGGCTGTTGGCGTTGTGCACGATGCCCTTGGCCTGCGAGTCAACCATTTCGACCAGGATTTCCACCGCCGCCTGGAAGCGCCCCGGCACGCCCGAGGTGGCCTTGCGGGCCGCCTTCCACAGCAGCCAGCAACCGATCACGCCCAGCAGGATGGTGAAGATCGTCGAGTCGATGTTGATGACCGACAGATCAAACGGGCCAACAAGTTCCTTGTTGCGCCAGTGCGTCAGGTGGTGAACGATGTATTCACCGGCGGTCTGACCACCATGTTCAGCAGCGTTTTCAGCAGCCATCAGTTCGCTCGCTTCTCAGTTTTTCGGACCCTGGCCGCGAACATGAGCGCGAGCCAGTACACCTTCATTGTCACCACCAGGCCGACCAGCATTGCGGGCCAGCTCAGCGCCGGAACCAGCCTTGGTGCAGCGATCAGCATCGCCACCGTCAAGGCCAACTTGACCATCTCCCACAGGAAGAACCCGAACACCGCGGTGGCCGGATTCAGGGAGGCGAACCGGCCAGTCAACCCCCGCGCGAACACCGCGGCGGGAACCACCGTTGCCAACGCGCCGTACCCGGCAGACCAACCTGTGTTTTGCCTCCCGGTGATGGCCCAGGTGGCCAACGCCACCCCAAGCCCCACCACAACCTGTACTGCAACCACCCGCCAGGGAGAAACCGGCGGGTTCTGTTCGCGCAGCTGGCGCGCCTGTTCGGCGGTCAGCGGCTTGAACTCTTCAGGTTCGCCTGCATCTGTTTCAGGAACCGGAGCGATTGTTTTCATTGGATATGACGCCCCGATTGCAGCCCTGGAATTTTCGCAAAGCCATTGATTATAAGTAAAAACCCGCAGCGTTCCGGCATTTCGAGTCCGCTAGTCGGGTACCCCATCGTGTCAAAGGTGTTTTGCGTGCAGCGTCACAATGGCCGGCCCGGCATCAAGTGACCCCATGGCCTCCCTTCCCAAGCTCCTACATCTCGTGGCCGCCATCCTGTGGATGGGCGGCATGGCTTTCCTGATGCTGGCCCTGCGCCCCGCCGTGCAGGCCCAGCTCGAGCCCGCCGTCCGCCTGCCCCTGATGGCCACCGTGCTGGGCCGCTTCTTCGTCATGGTGTGGCTGAGCGTCATCGTCCTGCTGGCCACCGGCCTGTCCATGCTGCTGGATGTCGGCCCGCGGGCCGCACCGCTCGGCTGGCACCTGATGCTGGGCCTCGGGCTTCTGATGATGCTGATCTTTGGCCATGTCTGGTTTGGCCCCTTCCGCCGACTGAAGCAGGCCGTGGCCGCCGCCGACTGGCCCGAAGGAGGACGACGCATCGCCCAGGTGGTCCTGCTGGCGAAGATCAATCTCAGCCTCGGCTGGGCGGCCATTGCCGCGGTACTGCTGCTGCGATGACCCGCTGGCGCCGCGCCGCCACGGCACTTCCCCTGGCGAACGCCCTGCTGCTGGCCGCCTGTTCCCCCATGAATCCGTACTTCGACCCCGCCAAACCCCACCACACGCCCCAAGGCTTTCGCAACAACTACACCGCAGCGGTTGACAAGCCCCTCGGTGACCTGCTGCGCTGGCGCTGGGAAGCCATGCGCCAGGGCCTGCCGCGCCCTGCGCAGGTGCCGACCGCGACCGTGGCGCCGGATCTGCGCTTCCTGGGCAGCAATGCCGCCGCCGGCCGCGCCATGCGGCCCGCCATCACCTGGATCGGGCACGCCACGATGCTGGTGCAGGCCAGCGGGCTGAACGTGCTGACCGATCCGGTCTTCAGCGAACGCGCGTCACCCGTGCAGTTCGCCGGGCCGCGGCGCGCCCAGCCACCGGGTGTGGCGCTGGCGGACCTGCCGCCGATTGACGTGGTGGTGATCTCCCACAACCACTACGACCACCTGGACCGCGACAGCGTGCTGGCCCTGAACCGGCGGGCCGGCGGCGCCACCCTGTTTCTGGTGCCGCTGGGACTGAAGCCCTGGATGGCCGCGCTGGGCGTGACCCATGTGCAGGAGCTGGACTGGTGGCAGCAATACAGCCACCGGGGCGTGGAATTCCATTTCACGCCCGTGCAGCATTGGTCCGCGCGCTCGCTCAACGACCGTCTGCAGACGCTGTGGGGCGGCTGGGCGGTGTTCGGGCCGGACTTTCACTGGTACTTCAGCGGCGACACCGGCTACAGCCAGGACTTCAACGACACGCGCCGTCATTTCGCGGCGCGCCAGCCCGGAGGTTTCGATCTGGCCCTGCTGGCGGTGGGCGCCTACGAGCCCCGCTGGTTCATGAAGGACCAGCACATCAACCCGGCCGAAGCCGTGCAGATCCACAAGGACCTGGGCGCCAGGCGCAGCGTGGGCGTGCACTGGGGCACCTTCAACCTCACCGATGAGCCGCTGGACCAGCCGCCGCGCGACCTGGCCGCCGCGCGCCAGGCCCAGGGCGTGCCCGACGCCGATTTCTTCCTGCTCAAGATCGGCGAAACCCGCCAGTTGCCGCCGCGCGAGCCGGGCCGCTGACAGACAATCCTGCCCATGACCCCTCAACTTCCCGACCTCCCCTGCTACCTCAACGGCGAATTCACCACGCTGCCGCACGCCCGGATCAGCGTGATGGACCGCGGCTTCATTTTTGGCGACGGCGTCTATGAAGTGGTGCCCGCCTATGCCGGCCAGCCCTTCCGCTTTGCCGAGCACATGGCCCGGCTGGACCGCAGCCTGGCAGCGCTGCGCATCGCCAACCCGCTGACGCACGCGCAGTGGCTTGAGCTTGTTATGAAATTGATAGCAGACTACGCCCATTCGGCGGGGACTGCAGCCCAGAACACCGACCAACTGGTGTACATCCAGCTGACCCGCGGCGTGGCGCTGCGCGACCACGTGATGCCGGCCAACCTCACGCCCACCGTGTTCGCCATGAGCAACCTCATGAAGCCTCCCACGGCACTGGAGCGCGAGCGCGGCGTGGCCTGCGTGACGGCGGACGATTTCCGCTGGGAGAAGGCCCACATCAAGGCCACCAGCCTGCTGGGCGCGGTGTTTGCACGCCAGATCAGCGCCGACGAGGGCGCCGTCGAAACCGTGATGTTCCGCGACGGCTACCTGAGCGAGGGGGCCGCCTGCAACGTCTGGGTGGTGAAGAACGGCACCCTCATGGGCCCGCCGCGCGATCACCTGGTGCTCGAGGGCATCCGCTACGGCCTGATCGAGACACTGTGCCGGGAATCCGGCATTCCGTTCGAGCTGCGCCGCATCAGCCGCGACGAAGTCGCCAACGCCGACGAACTGATGCTGTCGTCGGCCACCAAGGAGGTGCTGCCCATCACGCAACTGGACGGGCAGCCGGTTGGAAACGGCCAACCCGGCCCCATCTACCAGAAGCTGCACGCCGGCTATCAGCGTGCCAAGCAGAAAGAGAAAGCCGCCGCATGACCTCCTCCCCACCGCCCGCTGCCATCCCGGATGCGCGAAAGGACTCGCTGATCGAGTACCCCTCGCGCTTTCCGGTCAAGGTCATGGGACAGAACGTGGATGGCTTCGTCCATGCGGTGACGGCGATTGCCCGGCAGTTCGACCCGGACTTCGACGCCGCGACGGTGGAACTGCGTGACAGCAAGGCCGGCCACTACCTGGGCGTGACCATCACCATCACCGCCACCAGCCGCGAGCAGCTCGACGAGCTGTACCGCACGCTGTCCACGCACCCGATGGTCAAGGTGGTGCTGTAGCGCATGACCCCGCTCGTCAAGGGCTCCGTCGCCTTTGCCCCCACCCTGCGGGCCATGCAGGAGTTCACCGCCGCGCGGACCGGACAGACCCCTGATGGGCTATGGATTTGTGAGCACGAACCCGTTTACACACAAGGGCTGGCGGGCAAAAGTGACCACGTCCTGAACCCAGGCATCATCCCCGTCGTGCCCACCGACCGCGGGGGGCAGGTCACCTACCATGGCCCGGGCCAGGTCGTGGCCTACCCGCTGCTGGACCTTCGGCGCGCCGGCTATTTCGTCAAGGAATACGTCTACCGCATCGAGGAGGCGGTGATCCGCAGCCTGATGCATTTCGGCGTCACGGGCCATCGGGTGGCGGGCGCGCCCGGCATCTACGTGCGGCTGGATGACCCGTTCTCGCACCACGCGCTGACCGGCCCGGCCCCCGCGGGCGACCCCTTCCGCGGCCTGGGCAAGATCGCCGCGCTGGGCATCAAGGTCAGCCGCCACTGCACCTACCACGGGGTGGCGCTCAACGTGGACATGGACCTGGAACCCTTCTCGCGGATCAACCCCTGCGGCTACCCGGGCCTGAAAACCGTGGACCTTTCTACAATCGGCGTATCAACCAACTGGGACGAAGCCGCCCGCGTGCTGGGCCATCAGCTCACCACGCGATTGGCGCCCTGAGCCAATCCATGAGCACATCCGACGTCGTGCGCGAAGCGCAGAGCACCGAAACCTACAACGCGCTGGCCAAGCAGAAGGCGGCGGCCAAGCTGTCGCGCATCCCGGTGAAAGTGGAGCAGGCCCCGGCGCTCAAGAAGCCCGAGTGGATCCGGGTCAAGGCCGGCAGCCCCACGACACGCTTCTACGAGATCAAGCAGATCCTGCGCGAGAGCAACCTGCACACGGTGTGCGAGGAAGCCTCGTGCCCCAACATCGGCGAATGCTTCGGCAAGGGCACGGCCACCTTCATGATCATGGGTGACAAGTGCACGCGGCGCTGCCCGTTCTGCGACGTGGGCCACGGCCGCCCCGACCCGCTGGACGTGAACGAGCCCGAGAACATGGCCCGGACCATTGCCAGGCTCAAGCTCAAGTACGTGGTGATCACCAGCGTGGACCGCGACGACCTGCGTGACGGCGGCGCGGGCCACTTCGTCGAATGCATCCGCAAGACGCGGGAGCTTTCGCCCGGCACGCAGATCGAGGTGCTGGTGCCCGATTTCCGGGGCCGCGACGACCGCGCGCTGGACATCCTCAAGGCCGCGCCGCCGGATGTGATGAACCACAACCTGGAGACCATTCCGCGGCTGTACAAGGAAGCGCGCCCCGGCTCGGACTACAACTTCAGCCTGAACCTGCTGAAGAAGTTCAAGGCGCTGTTCCCTGACGTGCCCACCAAGAGCGGGCTGATGGTGGGGCTGGGCGAAACCGACGAGGAAATCCTGCAGGTCATGCGCGACATGCGCGCGCACGACATCGACATGCTGACCATCGGCCAGTACCTCGCCCCCACGCTGAGCCACCTGCCGGTGCGCCGCTACGTGCACCCCGACACCTTCAAGATGTTCGAAGCCGAGGCCTACAAGATGGGCTTCACCCACGCGGCCGTGGGCGCCATGGTGCGGTCCAGCTACCACGCCGACGAACAGGCGCACGGCGTCCTGAACGGCGCCTGAGCCCGCCCCGGCCCGGTCTTCCGGTCATGCACAGCGACCTGTCCCTGCGCCGCTACGACCGCGCCCACGGCAGCCACAGCCACGAGCACTTCCAGATTCTGCTGGGCCTGGAAGGCGTGCTCGAACTCGAGGTGGCCGGCCGCGGCCAGCGCATCGGCGCGGGCGATGCCTGGCTGGTGCCTCCCGGTGAACGCCATGATTTCGAATCGGCCCACGGCGCCCACTGCCTGGTGCTGGACACGGCCCACCCCGCCTGGGCCCACTGCGCCAGCACGCCGGCGCAACCGCAGCAGACCCGGGCCCTAGCCGGGTACCTTGCCACGGCCCTGCGCCACGGCCAGCCGCTGGCCGCCCGGTACGGCCCAGGGCTGCTCCTGGAGAGCTGGGCTGCGGCGGGCGAGCCGCCGCGCGTGCGCCGGCGCATCGACTGGGCCGGGCTGGCCGAATGGGCCGCGGCCCACATGGACCAGCCGCTGACCGTGGCCGATCTGGCGCAGCGAGCGCTGCTCAGCCCCAGCCAGTTTGCACAGCGCTGCCAGGAGGCCCAGGGCCTGAGCCCCATGCAGTGGCTGCGTGGCCTGCGCCTGGACCAGGCGCAACAGTTGCGCCGGTCCGGCCTCGGCGTGGCCGACGTGGCGCAGCGCACGGGCTACCGCTCGCCTTCGGCGCTGACGGCTGCGCTGCGGCGGCGCGATCGCGCATGACGCCTCTTTTGCTCCAGTTTTCATAGCACGCCAGGACTAGCCCTCCTGGGCTACAGCCACTTCTGCCCCTGAAACCGGAATCACAGGCATTGCGCGACGACCGACCGGCGTTGCGCGACGATCCGGGGCCTTACAGTGCGAGCCATGTCCGACTCCACCCGCGCGAACCTCCATGCCCTGGGCGCCATCCTGCTGTGGGCCATCCTCGCATCACTGGGGGTGTCGCTTCGCCACGTGCCCCCTTTCCTGCTCACCGGGCTGGCGCTGCTGATCGGCAGCCTGCCTTCGTGGCCGCTGGTCGCGCGCGCGCCCCGGCTGTGGGCCATCGCGCCCGGGACGCTGGCGGTCGGCGTGTACGGACTGTTCGGCTTTCACTTCCTGCTGTTCATGGCCCTGCGCATCGCGCCGCCGGTGGAGGCCAATCTGGTCAACTACCTGTGGCCGCTGTTCATCGTGGTGCTGGCGCCGCTGTTCCTGCCGGGCCTGCGCTTGCGCTGGGTGCACGTGGCCGCGGCGCTGCTCGGCTTTGCTGGTGCGGCGGTGGCGATCCTGGGTGCCCGGCAGGGCGACAGCGGGGGCGGCTGGTCCTGGGGCTACCTGCTGGCGCTGGGCTCGGCCTTCATCTGGGCCAGCTACTCGCTGATGACGCGCCGCGTGGCGGCGTTTCCCACCGCCGCCGTGGGCCTGTTCGGACTGATCTCGGGGCTGTTGTCGCTGCTCTGCCATGCCCTGCTCGAGCCCGCCGTCACGCTTGCGGCGCGTGACTGGCTCCTGCTCGGCGTCATGGGCCTGGGACCGCTCGGCGCGGCGTTCTACCTCTGGGACCGCGCGCTCAAGCTGGGCGATGCGCGCCACATCGGCATCCTGAGCTACCTCACGCCGCTGCTCTCCACCCTGCTGCTGATGGGGGTCAGTGGCCGCGCGCCAAGCTGGAGCATTGGTCTGGCGGCGGCCCTCATCATCGGCGCGGCGCTGCTCGGCACCCGCAGCCGCGCGGATTGACCGGCCTCAGAGGTCCACCACCAGTTCGGCGCCAGGCGCCCTGGGGCGCGAGCAGCACAGGATCACGCGCTGGCCGCGTTCACGGGCGCTGAGCACGAAGTCGCGGTGCTCGATCTCGCCGGACGCCGCGGCGTCGTAGGCGGTGGCGCAGACCCCGCACAGCCCGTCGCTGCACTTGGTGTCCACGGCCAGGCCGGCATCGGCGAGCACGTCCGTGGCGCTGCGGTCGGCCGGCACCTCGAAGCTGCGTCCCAGGCGCGCCAGGCGCAGCGTGAAGGGATGGTTCTGCCAGCTGGCCGCTTCGGGCACGCTGAAGTACTCGCGGTGCATCGCGTCCTCGGGCCAGCCGCGCGCGACGGCAGCCTCGAACACGCCGTCCATGAAACGCGGCGCGCCGCAGGTGTAGACATGGAAGCCCGGCTCATGCGGCGGCATCAGGGCCGGCAGGTCGGCGCGCAGGCCCTCGTCCTTGAGGTGCAGGCTGACCCGGTCCTTCCAGGGCGCCGCGGCCAGTTCGGCCAGGAAGCCCGCGCTGCGCCGGCTGGCCGCGCTGTAGTGCAGCGCGAAGGGGCGACCCAGCGCGTGCAGGCGGTGGGCCATCGTCAGCATGGGCGTGACGCCAATGCCGCCGGCGAACAGCAACGAGAAGCGGGCCTGCTCCACCAGCGGAAAATGATTGGCCGGCCGGGAGATGAAGACGCGCCGGCCCTCGCGGAAAGCCCGGTGCATCAGCGCCGAGCCGCCCCGCCCGGCCGGCTCGCGCAGCACGCCCAGCACATACCGGCTTCGGTCGGCCGGGTCACCTGCAAGGCTGTAGGACCGCTGGTACTCCGGCGCGATCACCACGTCAATGTGCGCCCCGGGCTCGAACGGCGGCAGATCGGCGCCGTCCAGCGCGGCGAATTCATAGCGTGCCACGTCCACGGCCATCTCTTCGCGCCGCTTCAGCAGCACCGGGAACACCGGCGGCTCACCCTGCAGGGGCCGCGTGGGCGGTGCCAGGCCTTCGGTCTCGCCTGACGCCAGCCGCGACCGGTACTGCGCCGGCGTGAGCAGCGACCGGTAGCGCTCAATGCCCTCCTCGCGGTTGACCGGGAAGGTCACCGGGTACGGCGGCGGCATCCTGTCGGCGGGGTAGACGGCCAGGGTCTGGTCCTCGTAGCGCAGTTGCAGGTCCTTCTGCAGGCCACGCCGGTGCGTCTGGCGGGCCTGCACATAGCGGCCGCTGCCGCGATCCAGTTCGATGTCCCACCACCAGGTCTTGACCGGGTTGATGCTGCCGCGGTCCAGGCGGTCGTCCAGCCCGGCCAGCAGGCGCGCGCTCGCGGGCACGTTCATGGCGAGCCAGCGGAAGCCGCTTTCGGCGAACAGGCCCTCCAGGTTCCAGGGGCAGGTCTTCATGCAGCGCCCGCACATGCCCCCGGCGGCATTGGTGATGCGGTAGCGCGCGCATTTTTCGGCGTCGCTCTTCCAGATCTCGTAGCCGTTGTACATGAGCTTGGGGCCGGCCGTGATGGCACCGGACGGGCATTCGCGCGCGCACTTGTTGCAGCTCTCGCAGAAGGTCTGCAGGCCGAAATCGATCGGCTGGTCCGCCGCCATGGGCATGTCGGTGGTGGTGCCGCTTTTCAGGCGCGGGCCCAGGTAGGGGTTGAGAATCACCTCGCCGATGCGGCTGACCTCCCCCAGGCCCGACAGCAGCAGCAAGGGGGGTTGCAGCACGTCGCCGTCCAGCACCGAGTGCACGCGCGCCGAGTAGCCCAGCCGGCGCACCTGCTCGGCGACCACGCCGCCCATGAGTGAAAAGCGCAGGTAGGCGCGCATGCTCTGGGCCACCGAGATCCAGTCGTCGCCGCTGGCGCCTTCCATGGTCTCGTGGCCCTGGTCGATCAGCAGGTTGACGGCGTTGGCATGGTAGGCGGCCATCGGGTTGCCGCCCGCGTCATGCGAGTAGTAGGCCCACTCGGGCACGGCGCACAGGCCCACGGCGTCCACCCCCAGGTAGTACGCCGTGGCCTTGAGGTTGTCGGCGTTGCGGCGCGGGTCGGCGGTGCCGGCCGCCACCGGCCCGCGGGCCTCGCCAAACTGCAGCAGCAGCAAGGCCCCGAGCGCGCGCCGCGCGCAGGCCCCGATCGGGCTCTTCATCACATAGTGCGCGTTGCGGGCATCGTCCTGCACCGGCTTGCCCAGATCACCGAACAGGGAGCGGGCAAAGAAATCGGCCCGCTTGGGAAAGCGCGGCACCCGCGCATGGTCAATGAAGGTGGTGGGCTGCTCGCGGCGCCGGAGCTTCTCGAACGGATACGCGCCCAGGCGAAAGTCGCGCCCGGCATAAGCCTCGCGGTTGAGCGCGCTCTTGAGCGTTCCCTTGCCCAGCCACCAGGCCGGCCCATGGGACTGCCCGCGCCGCTGGGCTTGGGCCGGGGCCAGCGGCCGATCCGGTGCGATCTCGAACGTCGTGGTCACGGCGGCCAGGCCGTAGCGCGTGCCTGCGTAGGGGTTGCTGCCGCCCGCATGGGCCAGGCCGCCGTGCACGGCCAGCCGGCCCAGATCGACCTCACTGCAGGTGGCGCTGTGGGCGCGCGCCTCGTGGCCGAGCATGCGCAGGTAGGTGGACAGCAGCACCGCGGTCTGTGCGGCAAGCAGCGCCGCACGCTGCGCCTGGGTGCCGGCGATCCAGTCGCAGCCCGGCTCGCCCGGGCGCGGGTCGCGCGGGAACTCCACCAGCACCAGCAGCGCGTGCGTGTGATGACGGATCGGTCCATGCTGCTTGCGCGCCGACTCCAGCACGTCGGCCAGGATCATGTCCATGCCCGCCGCGAAGCTGGTCGGCTGGTTGCGCTCCAGCTCCGCGCCCAGGGCCGGCACCGCGGCATTGCGGATCGGTTCGGCCAGCAGCGCCTCGCGCGGCAGCGTGCAGGCCCCCATCATGGAAGCGTCGAAGTAGTAGCCGGCCGCCTTGAGATGCTCCGCGCGCTGGACGGGGTCCGGGGGCACCTCTCCCTGCGCGGGGTTGACGCTGCCATCACGCACGAGGTCGAACATTGCCATGTAGCGGGCCATGGCGTGCGTGAGCGACTGGGGGTCGGGGTCGTCAAACGACAGGGCCTGCATGCCCGCTAGGCCCGACAGGTCGATCGGGCCCGGCTGCCGGGTCAGCCGCTCCAGCGGGTAGGGGCCAAGGTGGACGGGGCGGTCACGGTAGGAAAAGAAGCGCATGACGGCAGCTTAGGCCGCACAAGCGATCATAGGAAGCGAATCAAACCTTATCATGATCGATTTTGTGAATCATCCTTCGTTTGCCCCATGACCCTGCAACAGCTGCGCGCTTTCCTGACCGTGGTCGAATGGGGCAGTTTCCGTCGCGCAGCGCGCCAGCTCGATGTGTCACAGGCCGGACTGACCCACAGCCTGCAGGCACTGGAGACCGGGCTGGGCGTCTCGCTGCTGCAGCGCTCGGCCCAGGGCGTGGTGCTGACCGAGGAAGGGCGCCGCCTGCACGCCCGTGCTCAGTTGATCCAGCGCGAGGTGCAACGCGCCACGGATGAAGCGGCCAGCGCCAACGGGGCCGCTGGCGGCACCCTGCACGTGGGCGTGGGGCCCACCACCACCGCACTGGTGCTGCCGCAGGTGGTGCCGGACTTCCACGCGCGCTACCCGGCTGTCAAGCTGCGGCTCATGAGCGGGCTCTACGAGCGCCTGCTGCCGGCCCTGCAGCAGGGCCTGATCGATCTGGCCATCACCTCGGTGCCCGACGAAGGCGCCGGACCGGGACTGACCAGCCGTGTGTTGTTCAAGACCGACCTGACAGTGGTCGCGCGGCAGGGTCACCCCATGGCGGGCGCCCGCGGCCTGCGCGAGCTGGCCGGGCATGAATGGGTGGCGATGGGCGCCGCGGGCGGGCCCGGCGGCACCGTGCTGAGGCTGTTTGCCGAGCACGGGCTGGCGCCACCGAGCGTGGCGGCAACCTGCGAATCCTTTACCGAACTGGCCGCGCTGATTGGCAGCACCGATTGGCTGGCTCTCGTGCCAGCGGTGATCGTGCAACGCGGCCTGCTGGGTTCGCAGTTGCACCCCATCCGCATCCGGGAGCGGGCCCACCGCTATGACAACTGCCTGGTGCGCCGCACGGATCCGCCCCTCACGCCCACGGCCGCGGCCTTTGCGGCGATGTGCGAGTCCTGCTCGCGCATCATCGCGGGACTCGAAACCGGCGCGGACTGAGCCATCGGGCGGTCCGCCCGGATGAATCGCACATTCCGATCACTAATGCACGGCCGCGCCCCGGCGGCGCGGTGGCACACTGGCCGTTCACTGACCGGGCCACCATGTACATCAGCCTCTTTGACATGTTCAAGATCGGGATCGGCCCGTCCAGCTCCCACACGGTCGGGCCGATGCGTGCGGCGCGCCGGTTCCTGATGGAACTGCCGGCGGCCACGCTGGACGCCATCGATCGGCTGGAGGTGGTGCTGTACGGGTCGCTGGCCCACACCGGCCACGGCCATGGCACCGATGTGGCGGTCCTGCTCGGGCTGCTGGGAGAGTTGCCGGATCTGGTGGATATCGAGCACGTGCCCTCACAGGTCCAGGCCGTACGTGATACCCGCCAGCTGGCACTGCTGGGGCGCCGGAAGATCGCATTCGACGTGGACCGGGCGCTGGTGTTCAACCGCAGCGACCTGCTGCCGGTGCACTCCAACGGCATGCGTTTCAGCGCGTTCGACGCTCAGGACGCGCCACTGGCACAGCGTGACCTGTACTCTATCGGCGGGGGCTTCGTGGTGGACGAGGACGAAGCCTTCGTCGGCAGCCCGCGCGGCGTCATGCAGCCCGTGCCCTACCCGTTTGAGTCGATGCAGGCCCTGCTGGAGACGGCGCGCGGGGAGGGCCTGCCCCTGCACCAGCTGCTGATGGCCAACGAACAGGCGCTGCGCCCCGAGGCCGAGGTGCGTGAATTCATGGCGCAGGTGGCGGCCACGATGTCGGGCTGCATCAACCGCGGACTGGCCGCGCGTGGCACGCTGCCCGGTGGCCTCAAGGTGGCGCGACGGGCGGGCGCCCTGGCCGAGCGCCTGCGCCAGGCACCCCAGCACGCCAGCGAAGGCGCGATGAACTGGGTCAGCGCCTACGCCATAGCGGTGAACGAGGAAAACGCGGCCGGCGGGCGCGTGGTCACCGCCCCCACCAACGGCGCGGCTGGCGTGGTGCCCGCGGTGCTGCGCTACTACCTGGACTTCCGCAACGGCGACACGCCGGGCACCGAACGCTTCCTGCTGGCCGCCGCGGCCGTGGGCGGGCTGTGCAAGCGCAACGCCTCCATTTCAGGCGCCGAGGTCGGCTGCCAGGGCGAAGTCGGCTCGGCCGCGGCCATGGCGGCCGCCGGCCTGGCCGCTGCGCTGGGCGCCAGCAACGGCCAGATCGAGAACGCGGCCGAGATCGCACTGGAGCACCACCTGGGGATGACCTGCGATCCGATCGGTGGTCTGGTTCAGATCCCCTGCATCGAGCGCAACGCCATGGGCGCGGTCAAGGCCATCAACGCCTGCTCGCTGGCCACGCTGGGCGACGGCGAGCACCACGTGAGCCTGGACCAGGCCATCGACACCATGCGACGCACCGGTGAGGACATGCAGAGCAAATACAAGGAGACCTCGCTCGGGGGCCTGGCCCTCACCGTGTCGGTGCGCCAGGTGGAGTGCTGACGGCTCAGACGCCGCCGGGCCGCCCCAAGGCGGTTGACGCTCCCACAGAGGTCAGCGCAGCACACGAAGTGGCCGGCGTGGGGCCGTGTCAGGCCGCCAGCAGCTTGCCCGGGTCTTCGGCCTGAAGCACCTCGGCGGCCCAGGTCGCCAGTCGCGAGGTGTCGGCCCGCAGCACCTCCTGCTTGACCGCGAGGATCTGCGCCGGATGCATGGAGAAGCTGCGCAGGCCCAGGCCCAGCAGCAGCCGCGTCAGCGCGACGTCGCCCGCCATTTCGCCGCAGACACTCACACTCTTGCCCTGGCGATTGCACTCGGCAATGGTCTCGGCCACCAGCCTCAGCACCGCGGGGTGGCAGGGGTCGTACAGATGGGCAACGGACTCGTCCGCGCGGTCGATCGCCAGGGTGTACTGGATCAGGTCGTTGGTGCCAATGGACAGGAAGTCGAAGTACTTGAGGAAGATCCGCAGCGTCAGGGCCGCCGCCGGGATCTCGATCATGGCGCCCAGCTTGACCGCCCCGTAGGCCACGCCCTGGTTGTCGAGTTCGGCCCGCGCCCGGTCGATCAGCGCCATGGTGTGGCGGATCTCGCTGGCATGGGCCAGCATCGGGATCAGCAGGTTGATCTGCCCATGTGCCGCTGCGCGAAGGATGGCTCGCAACTGGTTGAGAAACATCGCCGGATCGGCAAGGCTCCAGCGGATCGCGCGCAGGCCCAGCGCCGGATTCAGGTGCGCCGCGTCGCGCTCGCCGGCGTGCAACGGCTTGTCGGCCCCGACGTCCACCGTGCGGATGGTCACGGGCAGGCCCTGCATGCCCTCCACCGCCAGCTTGTAGGCCTGGTACTGCTCTTCCTCGTCGGGCAGGTCGCCCTGGCGGCCCATGAAGAGGAATTCACTGCGGAACAGGCCCACGCCAACCGCCCCGGCATTCACGGCGGCGGGCGCATCGCCAGGCAGCTCGATGTTGGCCAGCAACTCGATCTTCTGGCCGTCCAGCGTGACGGCGGGCGTATGGCGAAGGCGCGATAGCCGGGTACGCTCCAGCTCACCCTGGCGCTGCTTGAATCCGTACTCGGCCAGGATGATGGCCGAAGGGTCCACGATCACCACCCCGGCGTCGCCGTCAATGATGATCCAGTCGTCCTGGCGGACCAGCTGGCTGGCACCGCGCGCGCCCACCACGGCCGGAATGTCCATGCTGCGCGCCACGATGGCGGTGTGCGATGTCTTGCCGCCCACGTCGGTGACGAAGCCGGCAAACACGCTCTGCTTGAACTGCATCATGTCGGCCGGCGACAGATCATGCGCCACCAGCACCAGCGGCACATCCATGGTGTCGTCGAGCAGCAGGTCCTGCTGAGTCTTGCGGCGCGGGCTGCTGGGCGGCGCCACGGGCGAGGCCACGCCCTTCATGTAGCGCAGGATGCGTTCGACCACCTGTTCGAGGTCGGCCTTGCGCTCGCGCAGGTACTCGTCCTCCATCTCGTCGAACTGCCGGGCAATCACCTCCAGCTGCGTCGTGAGGGCCCACTCGGCGTTGTACAGGCGTTCGGTGATCCAGTGCTTGACGCCGCTGATGAGCTCTTCGTCCTGCAGCAACATGAGGTGCACATCCAGCAGCGCCGCCAGCTCGTGCGGGGTCTCCTTGGGTCCCATGGTGGCAATGCTCTGCTGCAGCCGGCGGATTTCGTCCACCACGGCATTGCGTCCCGCGCGCACCCGGGCGATTTCGGTCTCGACCTGCGGCGCCTCGATGAAGTAGTGCGCAACGTCCACGCGGCTGGACGCGATCAGGACGGCACGCCCGATGGCGATGCCCCGGGCCACGGCCAGGCCATGGATGCTGAAGGTCATCGGGCCCCCACCATCGATGCCACGCCTATTCGCCTTCGCCGAACTTGTCGGCGATCAGCGCGAGCAGGGCGTCCATGGCCTCCTGCTCGCGGTCACCGCTGGTCTCCAGCACCACCTCGGTGCCAATGCCGGCGGCCAGCATCATCACGCCCATGATGCTCTTGGCATTCACGCGGCGCTCGCCGCGGCTCATCCAGACGTCGCAGGGGAAACTGCCCGCCAGCTTGGTCAGCTTGGCGGAGGCCCGGGCATGCAGGCCCAGCTTATTGCTGATGGTCGTACTTGTCTTGATCATTTTTTCTTCTGGCCTGGTTCTGCGGCGCGGTGATGGCGACCTGCATCACGCCCTGGGTGCCGCCGGCCACGGCGCGCGTCACCAGGGTATCCAGCGACTCGTGGCGGTAGCTCACGCTGCGCAGCACCATGGGCAGGTTGACTCCGGTGATGAGCTTGGACCGCACGCCGTCCACCAGCTTCTGCGCCACGTTGCAGGGGGTTGCACCAAAAATATCGGTCAGCACCAGCACCCCCTTGATGCCGGGCCCCGCCAGCTGTTCCATGGAGATGCGCGCCGCGCCCAGAGTTTCATCGGGCGAGACGTTGGGCAGCACGTCCAGCGCCATGATGCTGGCGGCGCTGTCGGGGAAGACGTGCAGCGCGCATTGCCGCAACGCGTGGGCCAGGGGGGCATGGGCAATGATCAGGATGCGGTTCATGGAAGCGGGTTCGGGTTGTCCTGATTATCGCGTCTGCCCAGCATGAACCAGCCATACGACAGCGCGCTGCAGACCAGAAAGACGCCCATCGCCGATCGGTAGGCCCCCGTAACATCGAGCCCGGTGGCCGCAAACGCGTCGATGAGCAGGCCGATGCCCCACTGGACCACGAAGACCCCCGCGAAGATCACGAGGTTGTAGGCCGACAGCGCGCGCCCCGCCAGCGCGGGCGGAAACGCCATGCCCACGGCGGGCTGGGCGATGGACATGAAGGTGGAAGCGACGCAAAAACCTGCCCAAGCCCCCGCCCCCGCTCGACCTCCCGCTACGATAATCATAGCAATTGCCAGCAGGCTCAAGGGCACACCACAGGCGATGAGCCGGTTGGTGGTAATGCCCCGGCGCGCCAGCAGCGGATTGACCAGTCCCCAGGTCCAGAAGGCACACAGCATCGACAGGTTGATGACGAAAAGCCCGCTGGCGGCCTCGGTCGGCGTGCGGCCCGCCACCTGGACCATCCACGGACCGGCCCAGAGCGTCTGGATGGCGATCATCCCTCCGTAGCTGAAAAACCCCACGGGCACCATGCGGCGAAAGTAAGGGTGCCGCCAGACACTGGCGTAGCTGGCCGGGCCATGACCCGGCTGTGCCGACACGGACACCCAGGCAGGGACTTTCCAGGCCAGTATCACCATCGACAACAGCACCAGACCCGCCAGCCCCCAGAACAGGGCGCGCCAACCCATCCAGGGCACCAGCCACTGAACAGGCAGCGTCGAGGCCACCATGCCCAGCGAACCGGTCATCAGCATCCATGAGTTGGCACGCAACTGCACCGCCGGTTCCAGCCAGCGCCGAAAACCCGTGAGCGGGGCCATGAGGCAGGCACTGACCCCCACGCCGCACAGGATGCGCGCCAGCAGCAGGCCGGCAAAACTGGTGGCCATGGAGAAAGCCACGCAGCCCGCCACGGCAACCCCCAGGAAGGCCAGGATGACTTTCTTGGGACCATGCCGGTCCAGCCAGGTCCCCAGCGGCAGCTGGGTGGCGGCGAAGCCCAGGAAGTACCCCCCCGCCAGCAGACCCAGATCACGCGCATGCAGGCTGAACTCCTGCGTCAGCACCGGCGACAGCGTGGCCGTGATGGCCCGCAGCAGCGCCGAAAAGAAGTAGGTGAAGGCAAACGCCAGGAACACGATGACCGCGTTGCGGCGCGAGAGCAGCGTCATGGGAAGCGAAGGCTGGAAAAGAAGGTCTCGCTGCTGTCGGCGGTCATGCGGTCCGCGTAGATCACGGCCTGGAACACCTGGCCTCCCCGCGCAAAATACACCGCCTCGCTCTGCACCGCCTGTCCGCCGGCGCGCTGGCCGCTCGCGCTGCTGCGCCAGGGCGGCACCGCGGTGTCAGCCCCGGGAACGGCGAACGGCCTATCAAGGGCCCCCGCCGCGCGCATGTTGGCCAGGGTCGCGGATTTCCACAGAGCCAGCACGTCGCGCGGGTTGTCGGCATCGCCGATCGCGGCAAAGGCGATCGCAAAGGTCGCGCCTCCCGCATCGCAGCCGACCATGTGGAGTTCGGTCGGCCGGCCGGCAAAGGGCACGGTGCGCGATCCGACGTCGGGCTTGCAGGGCAGGAGCGCGGTCAACGCGGTGGGTTCGACCCGGACTTCGCGCCAGTTCAGCGTGGGGCTGCAGCCCGCCAGTCCCCAAAGAACGGCCAGGAACGAAAGGAAGCGGAGACAGTGCATCACGGGATTATCCGATTGCCCCGAAAATGACGCCCATGAACTCACTTGATGGCATTCGCGTTCTCGATCTCTCCCGCGTGCTGGCGGGCCCCTGGTGCACCCAGACCCTGGCGGACCTCGGCGCCGATGTGATCAAGATCGAAAGGCCCGGCAGCGGCGACGACACGCGCAGCTGGGGCCCGCCCTTTCTCAAGGACCCGCAGGGCCACGACACAGCCGAGGCCGCCTACTACCTGGGGACCAACCGCAACAAGCGCTCCGTGACCTGCGACATCGCCCAGCCCGCGGGACAGGCGCTGATCCGCGAGCTGGTCGCGCATTGCCACGTGTTTGTCGAGAACTTCAAGGTTGGCGACATGGCGCGCTACGGTCTGGACTACGCCTCGCTCAAGGCGCTGAACCCACGGCTCGTCTACTGCAGCATCACCGGGTTCGGGCAGACCGGCCCCTACCGGGAACGCGCGGGCTATGACTACGCCGTGCAGGGCATGGGGGGCCTGATGAGCGTGACCGGCGAGCGCGACGACCTGGGTGGTGGCCCCCAGAAAGTCGGTGTGGCCGTGGCCGACCTGTTCACCGGCATGTACGCCACCGTCGCGGTGCTGGCCGCGCTGCGCCACGCGGAACGCACCGGCGAGGGCCAGCAGATCGACATGGCGCTGCTGGACACGCAGGTGGCCATGCTGGCCAACCTCGGCGCCAACTACCTCGTGAACGGCAAGGCGCCCGGACGGGCGGGCAATGCCCATCAGAACATCGTGCCCTACCAGGTGTTCGAGGTGGCGCCCGCCGCCGACGGAAGCAAGGATCACCTGATCCTCGCCGTGGGGAACGACGGCCAGTTTGCCAAGTTCTGCGCGGTGGCCGGTCGGCCGGACCTCGCGACCGACCCCCGGTACGCCAAGAACCAGGACCGCGTGCGCAATCGGGCCGTGCTGGTGCCTCTGCTCGAGAGCCTCATGGCCACTCGCGGCAAGGCCGAGTGGCTGGCGGCGCTGGAAGCGGCCAAGGTGCCCTGCGGCGCCATCAACAACCTGGCCGAAGTATTCGCCGACCCGCAGGTGCAGCAGCGCGGCATGGTGACAAGCTGGAATCACCCCGTGAAGGAAGGACTGCAGCTCGTTGCCAGCCCCATGAAGCTGGGCGCAACCCCGGTGCGAACCGACCTTCCCCCACCCCTGCTGGGACAGCACACCGCGGACGTGCTCGGCGGACTGCTGAACTATTCGGACGCCAGAATGTCGGAACTGCGGACAACCGGAGTCATCTGATGGCCCATTTCCTCCTTGTTCACGGCGCCTGGCATGGCGCCTGGTGCTGGCGCGATGTCACGCTCGCGCTGGTGCGTGCCGGGCACCGCGCCCATCCCGTCACGCTCACCGGCGTCGGCGAACGCGCACACCTGCTGTCCAGCGCCATCACGCTCGAGACCCACATCAGCGACGTGATGCACGCGCTGGAAGCCGAGGAGCTTGAAGACGTGGTGCTGGTCGTGCACTCCTACGCCGGCATGATCGGCACCGCCCTGGCGGACCGCATGCCCGGGCGCCTGAAGCACCTGGTCTATGTCGACGCCGTGGTGCCTCGCCCCGGCGAGAGCTGGGGCAGCACCCACGCGAGCACCACGCGCGAAGCCCGGCTGGCGGCGGCCCAGGCCTCACCCACCTACAGCTTCCCCCCGCCGGATCCGGCCGTATTTGGCCTGGCCGCCGCGGACTACGAATGGGTGAAGCGGCGGCAGACGCCGCATCCGGGCCACACCTACTCGGCCCCACTGGACTTCGACCCCCATCGGGTCGCCACGGTGCCCCGCACCTTCATCAATTGCACCGAACCGGCGCTGGGCACCATCGACGCCATCCGGCCGCGCGTGGTCGACCCGCGATTCTGGGAGGGCGCGTGGCTGGGCGGTCCTGGCGGCGCCTGCGTGGTCGAACTCAAGACCGGCCATGACCCGATGATCAGCGACCCCGAGGCGCTGGTGCGCATCCTGCAGGACTGCGCCTCATGAGCAGCCTGCAGCGACGCCAGTTCACTGGGGGACTGGGGCTGGCCCTGGCACTGGGCGCCAGGAGCAGCCCGGCCCGGGAGTCGGCCCTGCCCGTGCCCGTCGCGTTGCGCATCGAAGGCCGCCGTGCGGTACAGGGCGGCAACCCGCTGGTGCTGCTGGCCACCCTGCCGGGCTGCCCCTACTGCGAGCTGGTGCGCCGCAACTACCTGCTGCCCATGCGGGCCGAGGGGCTGGCCGCCTGGCAGTTCGACGTGACCGACCGGAAAACCGCCATTCTCGATTTCCGCGGCGAAGCGAGCCACGGTGCGGCGCTGTCGGCCCGCTGGAAGACGAGCTTCACCCCCACCGTGCTGTTCCTGGGGGCGGAGGGCGAGGAGCTGGCCGAAAGGCTGGTGGGTGTCGCGGTGCCGGACTTCTACGGTGCCTACCTGGACACCGCACTGGCCACGGCGCGGCGGTCTCTCGCGCAGGCCCCCCGCAACGAGCCTACTTCAGGCCCCCAAAGACCTTCTTGAGAATGGCACTGCCAGTCCCCACCGGGTCCTGGCGGATCTTCTTTTCCTCCTCTCCGATCATCAGGTAGAGGCCGTCCAGCGACTTGCCGGTCACGTACTGCTGCAAGTTGGCGTCTTCCTTGCGCAGCAGGCCCACCCCGGAGGCCTTGGCCGCCACGCGGTTGTACTTTTCCGCCAGTCCGACTTTTTCAGTGGCCCGCGTGACCACAGGCAGAAATTTGACGACCAGCGGTTCGCGGGTCTTTTCGGCAAAGAAGGCGGTCACCGAGGTGTCGCCCCCCGTCAGGATGTTGCGCGCATCGCTCACATTCATCGAGCGGACGGCATTCACCAGCAGGTCCTTGGCCATCGGCACCGCGGCCTCCGCCGCCCGGTTCATCGAGGTCACAAGCTCATCCACGCGCTTGCCCTGGCCAAAGGTCTTGAGCAGTTTGGCGGCGTCTTCCAGCACGCCGGGCAAGGGAATTCGAACTTTTGGGTTGCCAAGGAATCCATCGGTCTTGCCGAGCAGGCTGACTGCGGCCAGCGCCCCTTTCTCAAGCGCCGTCTTCAGTCCCTGCGAGGCTTCGGCATCCGTCAGGTCCTTGAGCGCCAGCGCATGGGCCTGCTGCCAGGCCGCCATTGACAGGCAGCCCAGCACGGTGGCGGATGCGGCATTAAACTGACGTCGTTGCATGGGTCAACCCTCGAAATGAAGAAATCTGTCCTCTATGGTGCCGTAGTAGCGGCTGCGTTGGCAATCGGTGCCGGGGTCTTGCTGACCACCGGCCCCTCGGGCGCGCCCGAATCCACGTTCGTGTTGCTTGATGGCTCCAGCCAAACCACGCAGGATCTCAAGGGCAAGGTGACGCTGGTGAACTTCTGGGCAACGAGTTGCACAACCTGCGTGGCCGAAATGCCGAAGATCATTGCCACCTACGACAAGTACCGGGGCAAGGGATTTGACACGCTGGCGGTCGCCATGAGCTATGACCCACCGAGCTACGTCGTGAACTACGCTGAAACGCGCAAACTGCCGTTCAAGGTGGCGATCGACAACACCGGCGCGGTGGCACGAGCCTGGGGCGAGGTGCAGCTCACGCCGACGACCTACATCGTCAACAAGCGCGGAGACATCGTGAAGCGCTACGTGGGCGAACCCGATTTTGCGGAATTGCACAGCCTGATCGAGAAGCTGCTGGCCGAGACCTGAGTTGCCCGAGCCAAAAAAAAAGCCTGCCAGTCGGCAGGCTTTTTCATTGGGGCCGCGGGCTTACTTGGCGCGGTAGGCGTCGTGGCAGGACTTGCAGGTGCCGGCGGTGGCACCAAAGGCCGTCTTCAGCGTGTCCAGGCTGCCGGTTTTGGCTGCGGCAGCCAGCTTGGCGGACTCGGCGATCAGCTTGTCGCTGTGTTCCTTGAACTTGGCCTGCTCCACCCAGATGTCCGGCTTGGCCTTGGTGGGAGCCCCCTGCTCGGTGCCGGGACCAAACGCGGCCCAGGGCAGTTTGGCCATGTCGGCCACCACCTCGGCGTTGTCGGCCGCCACCTTGGCGTCGAAGGGAATGCGGCCGTTGGCCATGGCCCCGAGCCGCCCGAAGTGCTGCGCCATCACGAACAGGGCGCTCTGGCGGTACTTGATCGCATCTTCAGCCTTGGCAAACTGCGCAAAGGCCGGCACCGACAGCGCGCAGGCCGCTGCGGCAAAGGTCAACGAGGCAATGACTTTCATGGTTTTTCCTTCTCCGTGGGTTTCCGTGGTTTGAAAATTGGCAATTCGCCAAGCAGATGATCGGGCTTTTGAAAGAAAGTTCAGCAGGAACTAAAGGTTAAGGGAATTCACTAATCATTGCTGGCCGGTCCGCGAGGACACCATCCGCAGAATACGCGCACAACATTGCAGAGGGAATTCCATGTCAAACAAAGTCAGGGTCTGGGACCTGCCCACCCGCCTTTTCCACTGGTCGCTGGCCATCTGTGTCATCGCCCTGGTCATCACCGGCCACATCGGCGGGGCCATCATCGACTGGCACGCCCGATTGGGCTATGCCGTGATGGCCCTGTTGCTGTTCCGGATCGTCTGGGGCCTGGTCGGGGGGCGATGGTCACGCTTCGCTTCGTTCATTTACTCCCCGCGCAGTGTCCTCAACTACCTGCGCGGCAAGCCCCACCCGGATCACCTGATTGGTCACAACCCGCTGGGCGCAGGATCGGTATTTGCCATGCTGGCCCTGCTGGCCGTGCAGATCGGCACCGGCCTGGTCAGCGACGATGAAATCTCGTTCACCGGGCCGCTGAATCGCCTCGTCTCCAGTGCGAATGGCCTGGCCGCCACCTGGTACCACAAGGAGGTCGGACAGTGGCTGGTGGTGGTACTCGCCTGTGTGCACGTGGCGGCCGTGCTGTTCTATCTCTGGAAGAAGAAGGACAACCTGATCCGGCCGATGCTGGGTGGCGACAAGCTGGTTTCGCGCGAGGTGCCAGCCTCGCGTGATGACATGGGGTCGCGCCTGCTGGCAGCGGTCATTCTTGGCATTTGCGTCGCTTTTGTGGTCTGGCTGGTGAGCGCGCAGTAATAAAAAATAGCAACAAGAAGTAACATCAGGGATTCGGGCTGGACGTGACTGGATCCTCATGAAGTCGTTGGCTCGGGCACTGCGATGGGCGGTGCCCGTCTATTTGCTGTTGCTGAGCGGGTGGGTGCTCGGGCAGGTCTGCGCCGTGCCGCAAAACAACGGCACCAACGCGTCCACCACCGCGGGCCAGACCGTCAACGGCTATTTCACGCCCGCCAACGGCACCTATAGCGCGGGCTCGCAGCCCACCATCACCCTCAGCGGCGGCCGTGGATCGGCCACATGGTCCGCGGGAGACCTGGCATTGCTCATCCAGATGCAGTGCGTGGATATGGACCGCACCGAGAGCGACAGCTATGGCGACGGCGCCCCAGGCCGGCCGGCCCAGGGTTATCTCGAAACGTCGGGCACCTGCCGGGTGGGCCAGTACGAGTACGTTCCGGCCGGGCCCGGCACCTCGGGCACCAGTTTCGTTGCCGGGGCCCCGCTTCAGTACACCTATGTGCAGGCCAACCCGACGAGCACCACGCCGCGCCGCAGCTTCCAGGTGGTGCGCGTGCCGCAATACGGCAACCTGACGCTCGGCGGCAGCCTCACAGGACTGGCGTGGAATGGCACCAACGGAGGTGTCCTGGCGCTCGACGTGGCCAAGACGATGGATTTCAATGGCCAGACGATCGACATGTCGGCACGCGGCTTCCGTGGCGGTGGCGGGCGGGCGAGCAACACCGACGGCAATAACCCGTTCCGCTCGCGCGACCCGAACGCCGCAAGCCAGTCGCACGCGTCCAAGGGCGAAGGCATCGCCGGCACGCCGCGATGGACCTTCACCGATGGTTCACCCTTCGACCGCGTCGACACCACGGGCACGGTGGTGGACAACACCGGCACCGCCTACATCGGCTACCCGGGCACGGGCACCACGGCGGATTTCGACTATGCGCGCGGTGCGCCGGGCAACGCAGGCGGCGGCGGCCAGTACTACAACAACGTGTATCACAACGGCGGCGGTGGCGGCGGGGCCAACGGCGGGGCCGGCGGCCGCGGCGGCTTCGGCTGGCGTTCGGCGGGCTGGGCGGGCGTCGCCAGCGACTACTCCAACATCGAGGCCGTCACCGGACAGCATCTGGCGGCCTTTGGCGGCGGCAGCTTTGGCGGCGCCGGCATTTCGCGCGTGGTGATGGGCGGCGGCGGCGGTGCCGGCGACCAGAACGGCAACTCCAACAACACCCGGGAGATGAGCGGCGCCACCGGCGGCGGCATCGTGCTCCTGCGCGCCGGCGCATTGACGGGCGGTGGCACCATCGACGTGCGCGGCGGAAGCGCCAACACCAACCCGCTGAACGATGCCGCGGGCGCCGGCGCGGCGGGTGGCAGCGTGATTGTGGTGTCGCCCAACTGGACCGGCGGCTCGCTGGTCGTCAGTGCCAGCGGGGGGCAGGGCGGAGACGCCTGGCTGACTGGCACCGGGGGAGCGCACAGCGGCGGCGGCGGCGGCGGCGGCGGTGTGGTGGTGAGGACCGGCGCGGCTTCCGTGGACGTGACAGGCGGTGCCAACGGCATCACCAACACCTCTGACAGCCCGCCGGGAGGGGCGGACCACGGGGCCCTGCCCGGCAACACCGGCGTCAACGTCCTCATCTCGGAAGCAGCCGATCCCGTCAGCAACTCGGGCTACAAGTGCCTGCCGCTGACCGATCTGTCCGTCAGCAAGCAGGCGAGTACCACCACACTGTCGATCGGCCAGACCACCAATTTCACGCTGACCCTGGGCAACTCGGGGCCACAACAGGCCACCGCCGCCACCGTGGTGGACGCCCTGCCCGCAGGACTGGGCTCGCTCGCGCTGGTCACTGCCAGCGGGTCCAGCGGTGCCACCACACTGACCAGCAGCGCCATCAGCGGCAGCACTTTCACCGGGACGGTCACCCTCCCCGTCAACCAGACGCTGACCATCGTGCTGCGGGCAGTGGCAACGGCCAACGGGGCACCGGTGAATACCGGCTCCGTCAGCGCGCCCGCCAACGCCAGCGACACCAACCTGGGCAACAACAGCGCCACCGCCACCGTGGTGATCGGCCCCAGCGCCGACCTGTCGGCCACCAAGGTGGCCAACACACCATCGCTCGTGGTGGGTCAGACCACCACCTTCACATTGACGTTTGCCAACAACGGGCCCAGCGCGGTCACGGGGGCCCGGATCACCGACACGCTGCCCTCCGGCCTGGGCACGCTGACCTTCGTGTCCGCGTCGGTGGCGGGCAGCAGCACACTGACCAGCCGCACGGTCGCGGGCAGCACATTCAACGGCACGGCAACGCTGCCCGTGGGCAGCACGCTGACCGTGGTGCTCAGGGCCGTGGCGGGGGCCATCGGCAGTGTGGTCAACACCACCACCATCGCCCCGCCCAGCGGGACCACCGACACCGATCCGAGCAACAACAGCGGCACGGCCGCTGTCTATATCGGGCCGCAGGCCGACCTGAGCATCACGAAATCGGCCTCCCCCACCGTCATCCTGCCCGATCAGACCACCGTGTTCACGGTCACCGTGCGCAACCTCGGACCCAACACGGCGACCGCCGCCACCTTCAATGACACCCTGCCATCGGGGCTGGCCGGCATGACCATCACGGCCGTGACCACCAGTGGCGCGTCGGCCACGGTCACGGCGCGGGCCACCGTGTCTTCGCAGGCCAACGCCACGATGACGCTGCCACCCTCCAGCAGCATCACGTTCACGCTGCGGGCCATTGCCGGCGGCGTGGGCGAGCAGGTCAACGTGGCCACCGTGACGCCCCCTGCAGGGGTGATCGATCCCGTCTCAAGCAACAACACGGCCCAGGCCACGGTGACCATTCCGGTGAGCACCGTCATCACGGTGACCAAGACCAACACCCTGTCCACCGTGGTGTCTGGATCAGCCACGGTTTACGGCATCACCATCACGAACAACGGCCCCAATTCGGCGGATGGGACCGTGCTGACCGATCCGGCCGCAGCCGGCCTGAGTTGTTCGGGAGTGAGCTGCTCGGCAAGCGGCGGAGCGATCTGTCCAGGCTCGCCCACGATTGCCGGGCTGCAGGGCACGGGCCTGACGCTACCGACATTCCCCGCCAGCTCGACCATGGTGTTTCTCGTCACCTGCAGCGTCACGGCCACAGGCTCGTAGCGGGCCTGCGTGCGCCTGGCGCTTGAGGTCAGGCGTCAAAAGCGGCTAAACTGCATTTTCACAATTGCTTCTAACCCCGTTGGACATCCCGCAGATTCAGCTCGTCACGCCCATGGCGGAAGCGGACATGGCCGCGACACGCGAGATTTTCCGCGAGTACGCCGAAGGGCTGGGCGTTGACCTGTGCTTCCAGTCGTTCGACGACGAACTGGCGAGCCTGCCCGGTGACTATGCGGAACCCCGTGGTTCCCTGATGCTGGCCCTGGTCGAGAATGAAGTGGCGGGGTGTTGCGCCCTGCGCCCGCTGGACAGCGTGGATTACCCCAACGCCGCCGAAATGAAGCGTCTCTATGTGCGCAAGGCGTTCCGCGGTTTTGGCTTGGGACGCCTGCTCGCCGAGGCCACCCTCGATGCCGCGCGCCGGGCGGGTTATGAGAGCGTGCTGCTGGACACGCTGGACGACATGGAAGCCGCGCGCGCGCTGTATGTCGATTTGGGATTCCACGACATCCCGCCCTACTATCACAACCCGATTCCGGGGGCCCACTACCTCAAGGCCACGATTTGAGTGGTTTGAGGCTGTAGCCCCCGTCGTTCGGGCACCTTACGCTACAAAAGATGTAGCAATCCTTCAGCCGCGAGCTTGCGCCAGCAGTGTCTGCGCGTCACTGACCTCGAACTTGCCCGGGGCTTCGACATTCAGCGAAACCACCTTGCCGTCCTTGACCAGCATGGAATAGCGGTTGCTCCGCACCCCCATGCCGCGACCGGTCAGGTCCAGCGTCAGGCCCGTCGCCTTGGCAAAATCGGCGCTGCCATCACCCAGCATGCGAACCTTGCCGCCGGTCTGCTGGTCCCTGGCCCAGGCGCCCATGACAAAGGCATCATTCACGCTGACGCACCAGATTTCATCCACACCGGCGTCCTTGAATTCGGCGGCCTTCTCGACATAGCCCGGAACATGCTTGGCTGAGCAGGTCGGCGTGAAGGCCCCGGGCAGGGCGAACAGCGCAATCGTCTTGCCCGCCACCGACTTGGCCACGTCCACGGGATTCGGGCCGATGCTGCAACCCTCGCCTTCGACTTCCGAGTACTCCATCAGCGTGGTTGCGGGTAGGGTGTCTCCGACCTTGATCATTTCGAGCTCCTAAAAACAAAAAAACGACCCACATTGTGGGCCGTTTCCTTGTAGCTTGCAGCGAGTCGGGTACAGATCAGACGATCACGGCCTTCTGTACCAGGCGGGTGGCGATCCAGTTCTTGGTCTTCGAGATCGGACGGCTTTCCGTGATCTCGATCATGTCACCCATGTGGAACTCGCCCTTTTCGTCGTGGGCGTGGTACTTGCTCGTCTTGGCAACGATCTTGCCGTACAGCTCGTGCTTCACGCGGCGCTCGATCAGCACCGTCACGGTCTTGGCGCGCTTGTCGCTGACGACCTTGCCGATCAAGGTGCGCTTGAGGGATGTTTTGGCTTCCGTCATGGTCACTCCTTACTGGCGGCTTGCTTCTCAGCAAGAATGGTCTTGGCGCGTGCAATGTCGCGACGCGTGATACGCAACGTGGCGGTGTTGTTCAGTTGTTGCGTGGCCTTCTGCATGCGCAGGCCGAAATGGGCCTTTTGCAGCTCCTTGACCTCGGCTTGCAGGCCGGCAATGTCTTTCTGACGCAGTTCAGCAGCTTTCATTCTTCGTTCTCCTGAATCAAGCGCCGATCATGCGGCTGACAAACGTGGTACGCAGCGGCAGCTTGGCGGCCGCAAGGCGGAAGGCTTCGCGAGCGAGTTCCTCGGGCACGCCGACGATCTCGAACACCACCTTGCCCGGCTGGATTTCAGCCACGTAGTACTCGGGGTTGCCCTTGCCGTTACCCATACGCACTTCAGCGGGCTTGTGGGAAATCGGCTTGTCGGGAAAGACACGGATCCAGATGCGGCCGCCACGCTTCACGTGACGGGAAATCGCACGGCGTGCGGCTTCGATCTGGCGAGCCGTCAAACGGCCACGGTCGGTGCACTTGAGACCGAAGTCGCCGAAGGCCACCGAGTTGCCACGCGTGGCAACGCCGGTATTGCGGCCTTTCTGCTCCTTGCGGTACTTGCGGCGGGAAGGTTGCAGCATGTTTATTCTCCTTTACCGTCTGCCGGGGTGGCAGGCGCGGCGACCTTGCGAACGCGCTTAACGGTAGTTTTCGGTGCGTCGGCACCTGTCGTTGCTTCTGCGGGCTTGTCGCTGCCGTCGGCCGGCGCCACATTGCCCGCACCAGCTGCGGGGCGGCGGGTGGCCGGGCCACGGCGATCACCGGCGGGGCGGTCGCCGGGGCGACCATCACGGCGGGGACCACGAGGACGGCGCTCTTCTTCAGGACGCGGCGTCTCGACTGCGGGAGCATCGTTGCGGCCCAGCGTGTCGCCCTTGTAGACCCAGACCTTGACGCCGATGACACCGTAGGTGGTCTTGGCTTCGGAGAAGCCATAGTCGATGTCGGCACGCAGGGTGTGCAGCGGCACACGGCCTTCGCGATACCACTCGGTGCGGGCAATTTCGATGCCGTTCAGACGGCCGGCCGACATGATCTTGATGCCCTGGGCGCCCAGGCGCATGGCGTTCTGCATGGCGCGCTTCATGGCGCGGCGGAACATGATGCGCTTTTCGAGCTGCTGGGTGATGCTGTCAGCGATCAGCTGTGCATCGATTTCAGGCTTGCGCACTTCCTCGATGTTCACGGCGACCGGCACACCCAGGCGCTTGCCGAGTTCCTTCTTCAGGGCCTCGATGTCTTCGCCCTTCTTGCCGATCACCACGCCCGGACGAGCCGAGAAAATGGTGATGCGGGCGCTCTTGGCGGGCCGCTCGATCAGCACGCGCGACACTGCAGCGTTCTTGAGCTTGCCCTTGAGGTACTCGCGCACCTTGATGTCTTCCGCCAGCATGCCGGCGAAGTCGCGGTTATTCGCGTACCAGCGGCTGGCCCAGTTGCGGCTCACCGACAGGCGGAAACCGGTAGGATGGATTTTCTGTCCCATAGTTCTTCCAGGTCCTGTTAGTTGCCAACCGTCACGTACACGTGGCACGTGGGCTTGCTGATGCGGTTGCCGCGCCCCTTGGCACGCGCGGTGAAGCGCTTGAGCGTGGCGCCTTGCTCGACGTAGATGGTCTTGACCTTCAGTTCGTCGATGTCGGCTCCATCGTTGTGCTCGGCATTCGCGATGGCGGACTCGAGCACCTTCTTGATGATGACCGCGGCCTTTTTCTGGGTGAATTCCAGAACATTCAGCGCCTGATCAACCTTCTTGCCGCGGATCAGGTCGGCAACCAGACGGCCCTTGTCGACCGACAGACGGACGCCCCTGAGGACTGCACGTGTTTCCATGGTCATTCCTTACTTCTTCTGGACTTTCTTGTCCGCCGGGTGACCCTTGAAAGTGCGCGTCAGGGCAAATTCGCCCAGCTTGTGGCCCACCATCTGGTCGGTGATATAGACCGGCACGTGCTGCTTGCCGTTGTGCACGGCGATCGTCAGACCGATGAACTCGGGCAGGATCATGGAGCGACGCGACCAGGTCTTGATCGGCTTCTTGTCCTTCGTGGTCACGGCCTTGTCGGCCTTGGCGACGAGGTGATGGTCAACGAACGGACCTTTTTTGAGAGAGCGAGTCATTGGCTATCCCTTACTTCTTGCGACGCGACACGATCATGACCTGCGTGCGCTTGTTGTTACGGGTGCGGTAGCCCTTGGTCAGATTGCCCCAGGGGTCGACGGCATGACGGCCTTCGCCGGTACGGCCTTCGCCACCACCGTGCGGGTGGTCGATCGGGTTCATCACCACGCCGCGGACGGTCGGGCGAATGCCCATCCAGCGCTTCACACCGGCCTTGCCGAGCTGGCGCAGGCTGTGTTCCTCGTTGGCCACTTCGCCGATCGTGGCGCGGCACTCGATGTGGACCTTGCGGACCTCACCAGAGCGCATGCGGACCTGGGCGTACGTGCCTTCACGGGCCAGCAGAGTCGCCGAGGTACCCGCCGAACGGGCGATCTGAGCACCCGCACCGGGCTTGAGCTCGATGCAGTGGATGGTCGAGCCCACCGGGATGTTGCGGATCGGCAGCGTGTTGCCGGCACGAATGGGCGCCTCGGAACCGGAGAGCAGCGAGGCACCGACCTCCAGACCACGCGGAGCGATGATGTAGCGACGCTCACCATCGGCATAGCACACCAGGGCGATGTGCGCCGTGCGGTTCGGATCGTATTCAATGCGCTCCACCTTGGCGGGGATGCCGTCCTTGTTGCGCACAAAGTCGACCACGCGGTAGTGGTGCTTGTGGCCGCCGCCCTTGTGGCGGGTGGTGATGTGGCCGTTGTTGTTGCGGCCGGACTTCTGGAACTGGGGTTCCATCAGGGGCGCATAGCCCTCACCCTTGTACAGGTGACCACGCGACACCTTCACCACGGCGCGTTGGCCGGGTGACGTGGGTTTCATCTTGATGACTGCCATGATTAAGCGGCCTCCCCTGCGAGGTTCAGCTCCTGACCCGGCTTCAGCAGCACATAGGCCTTGCGAACATTGTCGCGACGACCGGTGGACTTGCCAAAACGCTTGGTCTTGCCTTTGGTATTGACCACAGAGACGCCCTTGACCTCGACCTTGAACATCAATTCCACAGCGGCCTTGATTTCGGGCTTGGTGGCATCCTGCAGCACCTTGAACGTCACAGCATTGGACTTGTCGGCGATCATCGTGGCCTTTTCAGACACGATGGGCGCCACCAAGACCTGCATCAGACGGCCTTCATCGAACTTGCGTTCGTTGGGGGTGGGGTTCACACGGCTCATGCGAACATCTCCTTCAGCTTGTCAATGGCACCCTTGGTGACCAGCACCTTCTTGTAGTGCACCAGCGACAGCGGGTCGGCATAACGCGGTTCGACGACGAGCACGTTCACCAGGTTGCGCGAGGCGAGATAGAGGTTCTCATCGACCTCATCGGCGATGACCAGCACGGACTCAAGGTTCATGGCCTTGAAGCGAGCCGCCAGCACCTTGGTCTTGGGCGAGTCCACCTTGAGGGAATCGACCACGGCCAGACGGCCTTCACGGGCCAGCTGGGAGAAGATGGACGCCATGCCGGCGCGGTACATCTTCTTGTTGATTTTCTGCGAGAAGTTCTCGTCAGGCATGTTCGGGAAAATCCGGCCACCTCCGCGCCACAACGGCGAGGACGTCATACCGGCACGGGCACGGCCCGTTCCCTTTTGCTTGAAAGGCTTCTTGGTCGAGTGCTTGACCTGCTCGCGGTCCTTCTGGGCACGCGTGCCTTGGCGCGCATTGGCCTGGAAAGCCACCACGATCTGGTGCACCAGATCTTCGTTGTATTCGCGACCGAACACGGTCTCGGGCGCGTCAAACTTGGACGCGGCCTGGCCTTGCTCGTTCAGGAGTTCGAGTTGCATTACTTCGCTCCCTTGTCAGCAGCTTGCGGCTTGGCCTTGATGGCGGGACGCACGGTCACGAAGCCCCCCTTGGAGCCCGGCACCGCACCCTTGATCAGCAACAGCTGGCGAGCCTCGTCGATACGGATCACGTCGAGGTTCTGGGTCGTCACCGTGTCATCACCGAGGTGACCCGTCATGCGCTTGCCCGGAAACACGCGACCCGGATCCTGCGCCATGCCGATCGAGCCAGGCACATTGTGCGAACGGCTGTTACCGTGCGACGCGCGCTGCGACCCCATGTGGTGGCGCTTGATGGTGCCGGCGTAGCCCTTGCCGATGGTCGTGCCCTGCACGTCCACCTTTTGGCCCACCGCAAAGAGATCGGCCACCGGCACGGTTGCGCCCGCAGCGTACTTGGCTGCGGTATCTGCCGTCACACGGAATTCCTGGATGATTTCGCCGGCCTCGACACCCGCCTTGGCAAGGTGGCCAGCAACGGGCTTGGTCACACGCGAAGCTTTGCGCGAACCGAACGTGACCTGAAGGGCCACATAGCCGTCGTTTTCTTGGGTTTTGACCTGGGTCACACGGTTGTTGGACACATCCACCACCGTGACAGGAACAGCGTCCCCGTCATCGGTGAACAGGCGCATCATGCCCACCTTGCGGCCCAGCAACCCCATGGAGCTGCTCAGACTCATTTGTTTCTCCAAAACTCTCACCGCTGCCACTTCAATTGGCGCCAGCGTTTAGTGCCCAAAGCCATGGGCCCATGCGAAAGAAGGTTGATAAACCCGCCTGCCAAGCAAGCGGTTAGCTCACCCATTTCGGGCGAAGCCTGAAATTATAACGCGGACCTTGCCTTTCAGCAAGCCCGCGTTATTTTCCGGATATCCGGAGACCGAAGCCCCGCGAATCCCCTTACTGCAACTTGATTTCCACGTCCACGCCAGCCGGCAGGTCGAGCTTCATCAGCGCGTCCACAGTCTTGTCGGTGGGGTCAACGATGTCCATCAGACGCTGATGGGTGCGGATTTCGAACTGGTCACGGCTGGACTTGTTGACGTGCGGCGAGCGCAGGATGTCGAAGCGCTTCATGCGGGTCGGCAGGGGCACCGGTCCCTTGACGATGGCGCCCGTGCGCTTGGCAGTGTCAACAATTTCAGCAGCGGACTGGTCGATCAGCTTGTAGTCGAAGGCCTTGAGGCGGATGCGGATTTTCTGCTTGGTCGACATGAC
>JAHBZN010000004.1 GCA_019635415.1 Ramlibacter sp. | reverse complement strand
CACCTGGGCATTTCAGGAAGGTTGAAATTCTATCATTGCAAAAATCATGTCCGACACAAAACCACCCACCGACGGCGCCGCACTTCTGAGCGAGGTCGAAGGCGTGGTCCAGGGCCATCGCGACGGCCACGGCTTCGCCCAGCGCGCCGATCGCCAGCCCGACATCTATCTCTCGCCGCAGGAAATGCGCTCGGTGCTGCACCGCGACCGCGTCAAGCTGCGCATCATCCGCTACGACCGCAAGGGCCGGCCCGAGGGCCGCGTGCTCGAAATCCTCGAACGGCGCAAGGCGCCGATCATCGGCCGCCTGCTGCACGAAAGCGGCATCTGGCTCGTCGCACCCGAGGACAAGCGCTACGGCCAGGACATCATGGTGCCGAAGAACGGGCTCGCGAACGCGGCCGCCGGGCAGGTCGTCGCGATCCAGCTGACCGAGCCGCCGTCGCTGTACTCGCAGCCGATGGGCCGCGTGACCGAGGTGCTCGGCGAGATCGACGACCCGGGCATGGAGATCGAGATCGCGGTCCGCAAGTACGAGGTGCCGCACCGCTTCTCGCCCGAGACGCTCGCGCAGGCGGCCGAACTGCCCGACCAGGTGCGCGCCGCCGACCGCAAGGGCCGCATCGACCTGACCGACGTCGCGTTCGTCACGATCGACGGCGAGGACGCGCGCGACTTCGACGACGCCGTCTACTGCGAGCCGATCGAGTCGATTGCGGCGCGCGGCGAGTCGATCGGCGCGGCGCACGCGGCCGACGACGACGCGCCTGCCGCCGGCGGGCGAGCACGGCGCGCGAACGGCTTTCGCCTCATCGTGGCGATCGCCGACGTCGCGCACTACGTGAAGCCGGGCGACCCGCTCGACGTCGACGCGTTCGAGCGCAGCACCTCGGTCTACTTTCCGCGGCGCGTCATTCCGATGCTGCCCGAGAAGCTGTCCAACGGCCTGTGCTCGCTGAACCCCGAGGTCGACCGCCTGTGCATGGTCTGCGACATGCTGGTCACGGCGGCGGGCGAGGTCCACGCCTACCAGTTCTATCCCGCGGTGATGTGGAGCCACGCGCGCTTCACCTACACCGAGGTGGCGGCCATCCTGGCCAACACGCGGGGCCCCGAGGCACTGCGCCGCAAGGAGCGGATTGCCGACCTGGAAAACCTGCATGACGTGTACCGGGCGCTGCTCAAGTCGCGGCACCAGCGCGGGGCGGTGGACTTCGAAACCACCGAGACCCAGATCGTCTGCGACGAAAACGGTCGCATCGAAAAGATCGTGCCACGCACACGCAATGACGCGCACCGCCTGATCGAGGAGGCCATGCTGGCCGCCAACGTGTGCAGTGCCGACTACATTGCCCAGAGCAAGCACCCCGGCCTGTTCCGCGTGCACGAAGGGCCCACGCCGGAGAAGCAGGACCTGCTGCGCAACTACCTCAAGGCGGTCGGCATCGGCCTGACGATCAGCGACGATCCCACGCCGGGCGAGTTCCAGCGCATCGCCGAGGCCACCAAGGACCGGCCCGATGCGCAGCAGGTGCACTCGATGCTGCTGCGCTCCATGTCGCAAGCCATCTACACGCCGATCAACAGCGGGCACTTTGGCCTGGCCTACGAGGCGTACACGCATTTCACCAGCCCGATCCGCCGCTACCCCGACCTGCTCGTGCACCGGGTCATCAAGTCGGTGCTGTCCAGCACGCGCTATCAGCTGCCTGTGCTGCCCACGCCCGGCGAGGCGCACGAGAAGCTGGCGCGCCGGCTGGCGGCGCGCGTCAAGGCGCCCAACCAGAAGCCCAAGAAGCCCACGGCACCGCCCACGCGCGAGACCCAGGCCTGGGAGGCGGCGGGCCTGCACTGCAGCGCCAACGAACGGCGGGCCGACGAGGCCAGCCGCGACGTCGAGGCCTGGCTCAAGTGCAAGTACATGCGCGAGCACCTGGGCGAGGAGTACGGCGGCGTGGTGACGGCGGCAACGAGCTTCGGCATCTTCGTCACACTCGATGCCATGTATGTCGAAGGCCTGGTCCACATCACCGAGCTGGGCGGCGAGTACTTCAAGTTCGACGAGGCGCGCCAGGAACTGCGCGGCGAGCGCACCGGCATCCGCTATGCCATTGGCACGCGGGTGCGGGTGCAGGTCAGCCGGGTGGACCTGGACGGCCGCAAGATCGATTTCCGGCTGGTGCGCGAGGGCGAGGAACTCACCTCCCGCGCCATGAAGGACAAGGGTGTGGCCAGCGGTGGCGCGGCGCGCGGCGGGGCCGCTGCCGGTGTGCCGGCCAAAGCCTCGACCAAGCGCGCGGCCAAGAAAGCCGGCAAGAGCAGCGCGCTGCCCAGCGCCGAGCGCGCTCCCCGCTCACCGATCCAGGCCCTCAAGGCCGCGGTGAAGAAGGTCGCTGCCAAGGGGCGCAAATCGCGCCGTTGATGTTCAAGACAGGCCGGGCACCAGAGGCTGCGGCCCATTCAGGAGACAAACCCCATGGGTTCAGAAGGAAAAGTTGCGATCGTGACCGGTGCCGGCACCGGGATTGGCCGGGCCGCGGCGCTGGCGCTGCTCAAGGATGGCTGGCGCGTGGTGCTGGCCGGCCGCCGGCGTGAGCCGCTGGAGGAGGTGACGGAGGCGTCGGGCGCGCCCGGGCGGGCGCTGGCCGTCCCCACCGATGTGGCCGACCCGCAGGCCGTGCGCGCCCTGTTCGACGAGGTGGTGCGGACGCACGGCCGGGTCGACCTGCTGTTCAACAACGCCGGCGTGAACGCGCCCGGCGTGCCGCTGGACGAATTGACCGTCGAGCAGTGGAAGAACGTGGTCGACATCAACCTCAACGGCATGTTCTATTGCATCCAGAACGCCTTTCGCGTGATGAAGGCGCAAAGCCCCAAGGGCGGCCGCATCATCAACAACGGCTCGATCTCGGCCCACACGCCGCGGCCCAACTCCATCGCCTACACGGCCACCAAGCACGCGGTGATGGGGCTGACCAAGACCGCGTCGCTGGACGGGCGCCGTCACGACATCGCCGTGGGCCAGATCGACGTGGGCAACGCGGGCACCGAGATGGCCATGAAGATGGCCAAGGGCGTACCCCAGGCCAATGGCGAGATTGCCGTTGAACCCCTGATGAGTGTGGACATCGTGGGCCAGTCGGTCCTGTACATGGCCAACCTGCCGCTGGAAGCCAACGTCATGTTCCACACGGTCATGGCGACCACGATGCCCTTCGCCGGCCGAGGCTGATTGCTCTCTTATTGATAGCGTGGGGTGGCCGTCCCGCAAGGGCTACAGGCCATTTTGGTCCATAACGCCCCGATTTCCGGGGCGTTGGCGATTCAGCCGCCCAGCGCCTGCGCAAGCCTTGAGGCGGTGAGTCCGCGCCCTCGTGGCCAGTCGTCCGCCACCTGGCCGTGCCGGTAGGCGGCGGCGCCGGCGGCGTCGTGGGCGCGGTATCCCCGGGCCAGCAGCGCACCGGTCAGCCCGGCCAGCACGTCGCCGGTACCGGCCGTGGCCAGCCGGGCATTGCCCGTCGGGTTGATGGCCGGCGTTTCACCGGGCGTGGCGATCACACTGCCCGAGCCCTTGAGCACCACCGTGCACTGGAACCGGTCTGCCAGCGCCAGGGCAGCGCCCAGCCGGTCCGCCTGCACGGCGGTGGTGCCCTGGCCCAGCAGCCGCGCGGCCTCCAGGGGGTGGGGCGTGATCACGGTGGTGTGCGGCTGGCGCCGGGCCCGCGCCCGGAGTAGTGCCTGCAGGGCAGTGTCGGCGGCGAGGGCATTGAGCGCATCCGCGTCCAGCACCAGCTGCGCCGCGCCGTGCAGCACGGCGGGCAGGGCCTCGCGCACCGCCTCGCCGCCGCCGCAGCCGCACACCACGGCGGCGGAAGCCAGAGGCAGCGTGGACCAACCGCGCAGCATCAGCTCGGGCTGTGACGGGTCGGCCGGCAGTGGCGCCGGGTCGAGCAGGCCCACGAACACGCGGCCCGCGCCCGCGTGCAGGGCCGCCTGCGCGGCCAGCAAGGCGGCCCCGGCCATGCCGGCGGCACCGCCGACCACGGCCACGTCGCCATAGCTGCCCTTGTGCGACGCATGCAGGCCCAGCGCGCGGCCTGTGTCGGCGGGCGGGCCCAGCAGATGCGCCGTGGCGTCGGCCGGCGCCGGAACGCCCAGGTCTTCGAACCAGATCTGCCCCGCGGCATCGCGGCCCCCGGCGGTGAACAGGCCGGGCTTCAGGGTCAGCAGGCTCAGTGTGTGTTGGGCACGAACAAAGCCGTCAGCCCTTGCCGATTGGTCATCTTCTGCTATGGAATCCGTAGCATGCGTGCCGTGGTCGCCGTGCAGCCCCGAGGGCAGGTCCACCGCCAGCACGGGCGCGGAACTGGCGTTGAGCGTGGCGATCCAGTGCGCCAGCCGGCCTTCCGGCGCACGCCGGCTGCCCAGGCCGAGCAGGGCGTCAATGCCCAAGTCTCCCGCCGTCAGACCCTCAGGCGGTGCGTCGGCCAGGCGCACGCCGGCGTCGCGCGCCCGTGCCAGTGAGGCTGCGGCATCGGCGGGCGGGCTGCCCGGGCCGGTGGCGTGGGTCACCATCACCTCCTTGCCCCAGCTCCTGAGGTGCAGGGCTGCTTCCAGCCCGTCGCCACCGTTGTTGCCCGGGCCACAGGCGACCCAGACCGTGCGGGCGTGCGGGGCCACGGCCAGCGCCAGTTGCGCCACCGCCAGGCCGGCGCGCTGCATCAGCGCGTGTGGCGGCAGCGCGGCCTGCGCGGCGGCCTCCAGCCGGCGGGTGGCCTCGATGCCATGAAGTGGCCAGGAGCGTTGGGGGGTGATCCGATGCATGGCCGGATTGTGCGGCAGGGGGGCCGGGGGGTGAAAAATCCCCCGCCCGGGGGATTGAGAGGGGCGGGGAAAGCTGCTAGCGTGCCCGCCCATGACTGTCCCTGAGTTCCTAGATGTTCTGCTGGTCGAAGACGACCCTGCGCACCTGGCCCGTTACCGTGACAACCTCAGCCTGGATCCGGGCCTGCGCGTGGTGGGGGCCTTCGAGGCGGGACGATCGGCGCTGCAAGCCGCCGCCAGCCTGCTGCCGCATGTGGCGTTGGTGGATCTGGGACTGCCGGACATCGAAGGCTTTGACCTGATTCGCGAGCTGCGCCGCTGCAGTCCGGGGACGGACGTGCTGGTGGTGTCGGTGTTCGGGTCGGAATACCACCTGCTCACGGCCATCGAGGCCGGTGCCACGGGCTATCTGCTCAAGGATTCGGGGCCGACGGACTTCAATGCGGCCATCCACGCGTTGCACGCGGGGGAGTCGCCGATGAGCCCCTCGCTGGCGCGTCATCTGCTGCGGCGCTGCATCGGCATGGCGCCCGCGAACCCGGCGGTCGCGCACCAGGACGCCGACCTGCTGTCGCGCCGCGAGGCGGCCATCCTGGAATGCGTGGCTCAGGGCGAGAGCGCTGCCGAGATCGGGCGGCGCCTGTTCATATCGCCCCACACCGTGAAGACCCATGTGAAGAACATCTACCGCAAGCTGGAGACCCATTCCCGTCACGAGGCGGTTCGTGTGGCGCGCCAGCGCGGGCTGATCCATCCGTGAAAGCCTGGCAATGCATCGGCCCCTGGCTGCTGTGCCTGCTGGCGGGGCCGGCCCTTGCCGCGCAGATGACGCTGCCTGCAGGGGCCACGGTGCGGATCGACCAAGCGGAGTTCGTGCTGTCCGACGACCCGTTGCCACCGGTGGAGGGCTGGCAGGCTCAGGCCCTGCCTGACAGCTGGCGCCTGTCGCGGCCGGGCCGTTCGGGCTATGGCTGGTACCGCGTGCGCCTGCAGGTGCCCGCCGAGCAGGACCTGCCCAAGGGCAGCCTGGGCCTCATGATCAGCCTGGTCGGCACCACCTACGCGGTGTACGCCAACGGGGTGGACCTGGGCGAGGGCGGCGGCATGACCGGAGAGATCAAGCGAAACGGCGGTGTGCCGCAGTTCGTGCTGATTCCACCGCAGGTGCTGGAGGTGGGCGACAACTGGCTGTACGTCCGGCTGCGCGTGGCGGGCAATCTGCGCGGTGGGCTCACGCCGCTGCTGCTCGGGCCGCGTGAGGCGGTGGAAAACGAATACGACCGCGTGTACTTCTGGCGCGTCACGCTGTCGCGTTCGGCGAACGTGGCGCTGATCGTGACCGGCCTGCTGGTGGGGCTGCTGTGGCTGCGGCAGCGTGAGCGTTCGGTGTATGGCTATTTCGCTGCGCTGGCGGTGCTGTGGTCGCTGCGCAATTTCCACTACACCTACACGGGCTCGGGCATTCCCTCGCGCCTGTGGGAAGCCTTCATCCTGGGCAGCCTGGGCGTCGTTCTGCTGCTGGTGTGCCTGTTCATGCTGCGGCTCACCGGCCAGACGATGCCCAGGACCGAGCGGGCCATGAAGCTGCTGTGCCTGGCCACGCCGCTGGCGTTCTTCGTGATCGGCGAGCAGGCCATGAGCCAGGTGCGGCTGGCCTGGTACGGACTGTGCGCGCTGCTGGGGGTGGGCGCCATCGGCATCCTGTTGCGGCACCTGGGGACCGACGCCTCGGCGCGGCGCAAGCCCGGGCTGTGGGCCATCCTGGGGGCCATGATGGTGACGCTGGCCTTCGGCTTGCACGACTATGCCGTTTCGGCCAACCTGTTGCCCTATGGCTCGGCCGTGATGATGGCGTTCGGCGCGCCGCTGTTGCTGGCGGCGCTGGTCTTCACCCTGGCGGGGGAATACTTTGGCGCGATCGCCGCTGCCGCCCGCCTGAACAACACCCTCGAGCAGCGGATCGAGCAGCGCAGTGCAGAACTGGTTCGCACGCACGAACGGCTGCGCCAACTCGAGCGGGACACCGCCGTGGCCCAGGAACGCGAGCGCCTGATGCGCGACATCCATGACGGCGTGGGCTCCCAGCTGATCACGGCCATGACCGGCATCGAGCGCGGCCGGCTCAGCCAGGGCGAGGCGGCCGGTCTGATCGCGCAGTGCATCGACGACCTGCGACTGGTCATTGATTCACTGGATCCGGAGCAGCGGCATGCGGGCGACGCGCTGGCCATGCTGCGCTACCGCATGCAGCCCAAGTTCGAGGCCGCGGGCCTGCAGCCCCACTGGACGATCGGTCCACAGGCCGTGGCCATGGCGCCGGGCGAGCTGCTGCACCTGGTGCGCATCGTGCAGGAGGCGCTGACCAATGTGCTCAAGCACGCCGGCGCGACCCGGGTGTGGGTGTCGTTTGCCGCAACGGGTGCCGATGGCTGGTGCCTGGAGGTGCGCGATGACGGGCCTGGCCCGATCGCCCAGGCGCCGCGAGCCGCGGGAGGCCGGGGCCTGGGCAACATGGCGCGGCGTGCCAGCCAGCTTGCCGCCCGATGGGAGTCCGGCCCTGTGGGGCAGGAGCCGGGCTATCGCGTCCGGGTGCAGCGCGACCCGGCCTGATTCCCCTCAAAAAATACCCCTGGTGGGGGATGGCTCCGACTCTGGTGCGCGGGCACATTGCAGTCATTCTTTGACTGGAGGCTCCCCATGAAATACCTTGTCGCCCTCTTTGCGTTGTGCGCCGCGGCCAGCACGGCCCAGGCGCAGCAGCGCGAGTACACGGTCTGCTCGCAGCAGCGGCACCAGCAGAACTGGGGGGCCTACGTGGCCAAGTACCAGGATGCAGAACGGGCGCTCGCATGCGCCGGCTTCACCGGCCTGGCCCCGCGCCAGGTCGGCGGCGGATCGAAGTGCATCGACTATGTGCCGCACCCGGCGGTGAAGCATGCCGCCGAGGTGGATGCGCCGGTGCGCGGGCGGGGGCCCAAGCTGTGCAGCTACATCGAGATTCCGCAGAACAGCCGATGGTACGAACAGAATTTCCACATCAAGTCCAACCGCTCCCGCTGAGGATGGGGCGAGCCAATGGCGGGTGCCCGGATGAACGAGGCCGATCGCGTGTTCTGGCACCAGACCTCGGTGCGCCTGCGCACCGTCAACCGCGTACTGGCCTTGTACGTCGCGCTGCTCGCGGGGTTCTGGGGTGGCCACAAATTCTTGCTGGGAGCGCGTCGGGAAGGCTGGCTCTACCTGGCCTTTGCCTGGAGCGGCATCACGCTGCTGGCCTCGTTGCTGGACTTTGTGGACCTGATGCGCCAACCCGCGATCGGGCAGGGCTTTCTGCGGCGGCGCCTGCCCGCAAGGCATCGGGCCGAGGGGGACCGGATTGACCCAGCCACCTGGCGCCGGCTGGGGCGGGTCACTCTCGCGTTCATTGCCGCGGTCACGGTCGTGAGTTTCTACCTGCCGGGGGGCTGAGCCTCCGGTCCGAGCCAGGAGTCAGAAGATGCTTGATGAGGCGTCGGCACCCGCCGCTTTCCAGGGCCCATGCCAGAGGTGCGGGGCACCCGACGGCCTGCTGCGCCATGCGCCGCCCCCCAGCCCCAGCAGCGGCGTCTGGTGCAACCGCTGCTACCGCAGGCTCCAACGGTTGCGCTGGCTGGTGCCGGGCGGTGTGGCCCTGGCAGCCATGCTCGCAGGCTGGGCCCTGGCTCGATGGGGTTGAGGTGGCGCCTGCCGTTCGCAAAATACCCCGGTGGGGGGATGGCGGCCCGGTTCGGGCGCTCCTACATTGGCGCCCATCCCCTCGTTGACCGGAGAGCGCCCATGACCCCCCTGTTTGCCCGGCTGATGGCCCTGCCCGTGCTCGTTGCCGCCCTGGGCGCTTCACCCGTGCTGGCGGAGCAGCGCACCATCGACGTCCAGGTCGGCGACCGTGTGGAGTTTGAACGGCTGGGCAAGCTCGAAACCGGCACCGTGGTCCGCATCGTTCTGGGTGCTCCGCCGGAGGTGGCGGCTTTCACCGCCCTGCAGGACCGCGACAACGATCGCTTCACGGTTCTGGTGCGTGGCCACAAGGTGCGCAAGCTGGGCGGAGCGGCCAACGCCGCGCATGTGGCGCAGCCCAGCCGGCCGAGGGCGGCCTGCCCCCCCATGGCGGCGCGCCAGGGGGCGTCGGCATCGCCCGACCTCGTGCGCGCCCTGATCGTGTGCACACTGGAAGACAACTCGGGCTTTTATGCCGGCAAGACGGTCAATGTCGATGTGGTGTCGTTTCGCATGGGGCGCGCTGTCAAGAACCGCGATGCGCCGGTGAGCCTGCGCTATGCCGACGCGAACGCCACGCTGTACAACGCCACGATGCACTACAACCAGCGCGTCTACAGTTCCACCGAGGTTGTCCACTTTGACGGGGTGGAGCGCAACTTCACGGTGTATGTCGACCTGCACGACCGCTGGGCCGTGGGCATGCACCGCGTCAGCGACGGCCAGATGCGCCGCACGGCGCTGCCCCGGTAGGCGTGGTCCGGCTGGCTTGCGGAATCAGGCCGATCTGAACAACCGCTCGACGCCCAGGCCTTCGGTGTCCACCTCCGGCGTGCGGCCGGCCATCTGGTCGGCCACCACGCGCGCGCTGCCGCAGCTCAGAGCCCATCCGCTGGAGCCATGCCCCAGGTTCAGCCACAGGCCCGGCAAGCCACTGGCGCCCAGCACGGGCGGGCCGTCGGGCAGCATTGGGCGGGCGCCTTTCCATTCCTGCACCCCCGCGCCGGTGTTGGAGATCTGCGCCGCGCCGGGGAACCAGTCGTGCAGGACCTTGTACAGCGTCTGGATCGAAGCGGCGCGCTTGGTTCCGGCCGTGCCTCCGATCTCGGCACTGCCGGCCACGCGCACGCGGTTGCCCAGGCGCGAAATGGCGACCTTGTAGCGCTCGTCCATGAGTGCGCTGCGCGGTGCGTTCAGCGGTTCGCGGATCGGGGCGCTGATGGAGTAGCCGTGCACCGCCACCACCGGCAGCTTCACGCCCAGGGGGCGCAGCAGGGCCGCGCTGGCCACGCCGGCGCACAGCACCAGCGCGTCGAAGGCTCGCGGGTTGGCATCATTTGCTATGAAAAGCGTAGCATTGTGCGATGGATCGACGCGGGCTACCGTGGTGTTGAATGCAAATTTGACGCCCAGGGCCTCGGCCTCGCGCTTGAGCAGCAGCGCGAACTGCCGGCAGTTGCCCACTTCGTCGTGCGGCAGGTGAATGGCTCCGGCCATGGGGGTGTCGGCATTCAGCGCTGGTTCCACGAGGCGCGCGCCATCGGCGTCCAGCTCATGGAAGCTCACTCCGGCGTCGCGCAGCACCTGCAGTCCGGGCTCGACCATCTGCCGGTCGCGGCCACTGCGCAGCAGCACCATGTAGCCGGGGCTGCGGTCGTAGTCCAGCTGCAGGCCGTCGGTCAGGTGATGCAGTCGTGCGCGGCTGTAGAACGCCAGGCGTTGCAGCCGGCTGCGGTTGGCAAGGTAGGTCTCCAGCTTGCAGGCGCGCCACCATTTCCACATCCAGGCCAGTTCGGCGCCGGAAAGCGGCCACCCGAGCTTGACGGGGGCGTGCTGGCTGAACAGGTAGCGCATGACCTTGCCGGGCATGCCCGGTGCAGCCCAGGGGGTGACGTAGCCGGGGGCGACCACGCCGGCGTTGGCAAAGCTGGTTTCCTCGGCCGCCGCGCCGCGCCGCTCGAACACCGTGACCTCATGCCCGTCGGCGGCGAGTTCGTAGGCGGTGGTGACGCCGATGATGCCGGCGCCAATGACTGCAACTTTCATGGGGTCCTCAGTTCAGCGCCGCTTCGGCCTGCAACGCGATGTTGAGCACCGCATCGTCGCGCAGGGCGCCGTGCCAGATCATGAGGCCCACGGGCAACTCGCCGGGCGCCTGGCAGGGTATGGAGATGGCGCAGCCATCGAGCATGTTGACGACGCTGGTGTTGCGCAAAAGCAGGGTGTTCACCCGGAAGAACTCCGCGTCGCGCGCGGCGTCCGCCTGGGCGTCGGTGCCATCCGCCGGCGCCACCGAGGCGATCGGCGGGGCCACCAGGGGCACGGTGGGCGAGAGCACCGCGTCATAGCCGTGCAGTGCGCGGTCGACCCGGCCAATCCAGTCGCGCCGCGCCGCGACGAGGTCCAGGTATTCCCAGGCCTTCATGGCGGCACCCCGCTCGATCCGCGCCCGCACGCGCGGGTCGTAGGCCGTCCCGTTGCTCGCCAGCAGCCCGCGGTGCCAGGCGTAGCTTTCGGCGGCCGAGAAGCCGCCGGTGGACTGGATGGTGCCCAGATCGCGGATTTCGGCCAGTGGCAGTTCGTCGATGCGCGCGCCGGCATCGCGCAGGCGGCCCAGGGCACGGTCGAAGGCCCGGGCGACGGTGTCCTCCAGGCCGTCGAGCATGGTGGTGCGGGCCACGGCGAAACGGTATGCCGCCAACGGCGCATGGCTGCGGGTGACGGTGCGCGCGGCCAGCACTTCGTGGGCCAGGATGGCGTCGCGCACGCTGCGGGTCATGGCGCACACGGTGTCCAGGGTGGTGGACAGCGGCACCGCGCCCTGGGTGGGGACCCGCCGCGCCGTGTTCTTGAAACCGACGATGCCGTTGAGGGCCGCGGGAATGCGGATCGAGCCCCCGGTGTCGGAGCCCAGTCCGATGAACGCCGCGCCACGCGCCACCGAGACGGCCGCCCCCGATGAGGACCCGCCGGGGATGCGCGGCGTGGCCGGGTCGCAGGCGTTGGCCGGCGTGGGGTGGTGCGGATTGGTTCCGACACCCGAGAAGGCAAACTCCACCATGTGCGTGCGCCCGATCAGTGCGCCACCGGCCGCGGTCAGCCGGGCGACGGCCGGGCAATCCCGGTCGGCGGGGGGGGCGTCCGCCAGCACGCGGGAGCCGGCGGCCGTGACCTGGCCGGCCACGTCGAACAGGTCCTTGACCGACACCGCCAGCCCGGCGAGCGGGCGCTGCTGATTGGCGGGCGCCAGCGCCGCGGCGCGGGCTTGGTCGGCGGTGATGCGCAGGAACGCCGGCCGGCAGACCGCCGCCTCGGCGGCCGCGAGGGCCTGCTCCAGCTCGAAGGCCGGCTGGGATCGGCCCTGGCGCAGGGCGTCACGGGTCGAATGAAGGTCGGGCAGCATGGGGTGTCGTTGGGCTGGCGGATGGGTCAAGAGGGGAGGGCTGTGCTATACTCTTTGGGTTTCGCCCGAGGGTCAGCGCCATGCGCCGGCCGGTGGTGAAACAAATCGCAAACCAGTCCAACAAGGTGTTGCAGCCGGATTCGAAGTCCTGTTGCAAAACGGGCTGGATTTTAGACCCAACCTTCAGGAAATATTTATGTCCGCCACCATGCGTCAAATGCTGGAAGCCGGTGTCCACTTTGGTCACCAGACGCGCTTCTGGAACCCCAAGATGGCCCCGTACATCTTCGGCCATCGCAACAAGATCCACATCATCAACCTGGAAAAGTCGCTCCCGATGTTCCAGGACGCGATGAAGTTCGTGAAGCAGCTCGCCGCCAACCGCGGCACCATCCTCATGGTCGGCACCAAGCGCCAGGCCCGTGAGACCGTGGCGGCTGAGGCTCGTCGCGCCGGTGTGCCCTATGTCGACCAGCGCTGGCTGGGCGGCATGCTGACCAACTTCAAGACGGTCAAGACCTCGATCAAGCGCCTCAAGGACATGAAGGCCCAGCAGGAAGCCGGCCTCGAGTCCATGAGCAAGAAAGAGCAGCTGATGTTTGCCCGCGAGATGGAGAAGCTCGAGAAGGACATCGGCGGCATCCAGGACATGAACGCTCTGCCGGACGCCATCTTCGTCATCGACGTGGGCTTCCACAAGATTGCCGTGTCCGAAGCCCGCAAGCTGGGTATTCCGCTGGTTGGCGTGGTGGATTCCAACCACTCGCCCGAAGGCATCGATTACGTGATCCCGGGCAACGACGACTCCTCCAAGGCCGTGACGCTGTATGCGCGTGGCATCGCTGACGCCATCCTCGAAGGCCGTGCCAACGCGGTCAACGACGTGGTCAAGGCCGTTGCCGAAGGCGGCAGCGACGAGTTCGTCGAAGTCGAAGAGGATGCGGCCGCCTGACGCGCCTGCTGAGCTGCCAAAAGGGGCTCTGGTAGCCCCTTTTTTTCAACTGAACCGATTGTTTGAACTGAAGATTACGGAGTAAAGAAATGGCTGCAATCACCGCTAGCATGGTCGCCGAACTGCGCGCCAAGACCGATGCCCCCATGATGGAGTGCAAGAAGGCCCTGACCGAGGCCGAAGGCAACATGGACAAGGCCGAGGAGCTGCTGCGTGTCAAGCTCGGCAACAAGGCCGGCAAGGCCGCCAGCCGCATCACCGCCGAAGGCGTGGTGACCGCGTCCATCAGCGGTGCCACCGGCGCGCTGCTGGAAACCAACTGCGAAACCGACTTCGTCACCAAGAATGACAGCTTCCTGGCGCTGGCCCAGGCGGCCGCCGACCTGATCGTCAAGAGCAACCCTGCCGATATCGCCGCTCTGGGCGCCCTGCCTTACAGCCAGGACGGTTTCGGTCCCACGCTTGAAGACGTGCGCAAGGGCCTGATCGGCAAGATCGGCGAGAACATGAGCTTCCGCCGCTTCAAGCGCTTTGACGGCGCGAACAAGCTGGCAGCCTATCTGCACGGCACCCGCATCGGTGTGGTGGTCGAGTTCGACGGCGACGAAGTGGCCGCCAAGGATGTGGCCATGCACGTGGCCGCCATGAAGCCCGTGGCGCTGACCAGCGCCGACGTGCCGGCCGACCTGATCGAGAAGGAGCGCTCCGTGGCGGCCGCCAAGGCCGAGGAAGACCGCAAGGCGGCCGAAGCCGCGGGCAAGCCCGCCCAGTCCGCCGAAATCGTGGCCAAGCGCATCGACGGCGGTGTGCAGAAGTACCTGAAGGAAGTGTCGCTGTTCAACCAGCCCTTCGTGAAGAACGACAAGCAGACCGTGGAGCAGATGCTCAAGGCCGCGGGCACGAGCGTGAAGGCCTTCACGCTGTATGTCGTGGGCGAAGGCATTGAGAAGAAGGTGGACGACTTCGCTGCCGAGGTGGCCGCGCAGGTGGCCGCTGCCAAGGCCACGGCCTGATCGGTGTCCGGGCGGCCTAGCGCCGCCCCTGTTCCCCGTTGCCAACCCGCTCAGTACACTCGATCAACCCTAGGAGCCCGTTCATGTCCGAAGCCAAGCCAGCCCACAAGCGCATCCTGCTCAAGCTGTCCGGCGAGGCACTGATGGGAGACGATGCCTTCGGCATCAACCGCGCCACCATCGTTCGGATGGTGGAAGAGGTGGCCGAGATCGTGAACATGGGGGTGGAGGTGGCCGTGGTGATCGGCGGCGGCAACATCTTCCGGGGCGTGGCAGGCGGCTCGGTCGGCATGGACCGTGCCACGGCCGACTACATGGGCATGCTGGCCACGGTGATGAACTCCCTGGCGCTGGCCGATGCCATGAACAAGCAGGGCCTGACCGCCCGCGTCATGTCGGCGATTGCCATCGAGCAGGTGGTCGAGCCCTATGTGCGGCCCAAGGCGCTTCAGTACCTCGAGGAAGGCAAGGTCGTGATTTTTGCGGCCGGCACGGGCAACCCGTTCTTCACCACCGATACCGCCGCCGCGCTGCGTGGCGCCGAGATCGGCGCCGAACTGGTGCTCAAGGCCACCAAGGTGGACGGGGTCTACACTGCCGACCCCAAGAAAGACCCGGCTGCGACCCGGTACGGCAAAATCACCTTTGACGAAGCCATGGCGCAGAATCTCGGCATCATGGACGCCACCGCTTTTGCGCTGTGTCGTGACCAGAAGTTGCCGATCAAGGTGTTTTCGATCTTCAAGCATGGCGCGCTGCGGCGCGTGGTGCTCGGCGAGGACGAAGGTACCCTGGTTCACGCCTGACGTGGCGCGGGCAAAGCTGCAGGAGAACACAATTGACGATCGCTGACATCAAGAAGAGCACCGAGAGCAAGATGGACCTGTCCATCACGGCCTTCAAGAACAACCTCACCAAGATCCGTACCGGGCGCGCCAATCCGGCGCTGCTGGACGCCGTGCAGGTCGACTACTACGGATCCAGCGTTCCGATCAGCCAGGTGGCCAACGTGGCCCTGCTCGACGCGCGCACCATCAGCGTCCAGCCCTGGGAAAAAGGCATGGGTGCCAAGATCGAGAAAGCGATTCGGGAAAGCGATCTGGGCCTGAACCCGGCGTCTATGGGTGACCTGATCCGCGTGCCCATGCCGCCGATGAGCGAGGAGCGCCGCAAGGAGATGACCAAGCTCGTGCGCACGGAGGGCGAGAATGCAAAGATCGCCGTGCGCAACCTGCGCCGGGATGCCAACGAAGCGGTGAAGAAGCTGGTCAAGGACAAGCAGGCGTCCGAAGATGACCAGAAGCGCTCCGAGGCCGATATCCAGAAAGTCACCGACCGGCACGTGGCCGAGATCGATACCCTGGTGGCCGGCAAGGAGCAGGAGATCATGGCGGTTTGACGGTCGCCAAGCCGTCTGGTGCCGCGCACATGAGCCAGGTTCCCCACCATATCGCCATCGTCATGGATGGCAATGGTCGCTGGGCCACACGGCGGTTTCTGCCGCGGGTGGCGGGCCACAAGAAGGGCGTGGATGCCCTGCGGGCCTGTGTCCGGCATTGCGGTGAGCGTGGCGTCAAGGTGCTGACCGTATTTGCCTTTTCCTCCGAGAACTGGAATCGGCCTCCCGAAGAAGTGTCCGGCCTCATGGACCTGCTGGCCGTTGCGCTGGCGCGTGAAGTCCCAAACCTGCATGCCGACGGCGTGCGGCTGCACTTCATCGGCGAGCGCATGGGCCTGTCGGACAAGGTGCGGGCCGGCCTTGAGCAGGCAGAGGCCGCCACGGCAGGCAATCAGCGTCTGCAACTCAACGTGTGCTTCAACTATGGCGGGCGCTGGGACATCGCGCAGGCGGCTGCTTGGCTGGCCGCACAGGGCGTGCCCATCAACGAAGGCAGCCTGGACCGGGCGATGGCCCTGGCGCATGTCGCCGACCCGGACCTCCTGATCCGCACGGGCGGTGAGGAGCGGCTGAGCAATTTTCTGCTGTGGCAGGCGGCCTATTCCGAGCTGTATTTCAGCGACAAGCTGTGGCCTGAGTTCGATGAGGCGGCGCTGGATGCGGCCATTGCGGACTACAGCGCACGCGAGCGGCGGTTCGGCAAGACTTCGGATCAACTGCCAGCGCGCGCTTCCCAGCGGGCGGCCTGAACATGCTCAAGCAACGCGTCATCACCGCCCTGGTCCTGCTGGCCATTCTGCTGCCCGCCCTTTTCTTTCCCACGCCGGAGCCCTTTGCGGCGGTCGTGCTCGTGCTGATTGCGGCCGGTGGCTGGGAGTGGGGCCGGCTCAATGGCTGCGGGCCGCGGGCTGCGGTCTCCTGCGGCCTGTTGTGCCTGGCCCTGTGCGGGGCCTCCTGGGCTGCGGGGCTGACGCGGCAATCGCTGCCGCTGGTATGGAGTGTGGCGGGCGCGGCCTGGGTGCTCGGGGGTGGCTGGTTGCTGCGAAGTGGCGTGGCCGGCTGGCCTGCCATTCCCGTGGCAGTGCGCCTGACTGGGGGGCTGCTCGCGCTGTGGCTGGCGTGGCTGGCGGTAGCTCAGGCCCGCTTCATGGGCATCAATTTTCTGCTGTCAGTGCTCCTGCTGGTATGGGTGGCCGACATCTTCGCCTACTTCGCTGGCCGCGCCTTCGGGCTCAGGTTCACGCGGAGCAAGCTCGCGCCCTCGATCAGCCCCGGCAAGAGCTGGGAGGGGGTTTGGGGCGGCATGGCGGGTGTGGTGGCGCTGTCGATGGCCTGGGTGATGGCCGACCGTGCGTGGCAGGCGGAGGTTCTCAGCCTCTACAGCCGGCTTGCTGGCCAGAGCCTTTGGCTGTTGCTGGTGGCCGTCATCTTTCTGGCGGCCATGAGCGTTGTGGGTGATCTGGTCGAGTCGCTGATCAAGCGCAGCCAGGGGGTCAAGGATTCCAGTGGCTTGTTGCCGGGGCATGGCGGTGTGCTGGACCGTGTGGACGCCCTGCTTCCTACGCTACCGCTGGCCCTGATGCTCAACTCGCTGGTGGCCCCGTGATCCAGCGTATCGCCGTTCTGGGGTCCACTGGGTCCGTGGGAACCAATACGCTGGACGTGGTGGCCCGCCATCCTGACCAGTTTGAGGTCTTTGCACTCAGTGCAGCCCAGCGAGTGGACCTGATGCTCGCGCAATGCGCGCAGTTCCGTCCGCAGTTTGCCATCATGGCCAGCGAGCCGCACGGCCACGAGCTGGCCCGGAAATTGGCACAAAACGGGCTGGCAACCCGCGTTCTGATGGGGCCGGAGGCTCTTGAAACGATAGCCGGCCACGAACAGGTGGACGCCGTCATGGCCGCCATCGTGGGGGCGGCCGGTCTGGCCTCCTGCCTGGCCGCGGCGCGGGCCGGCAAACGCCTGTTGCTGGCCAACAAGGAAGCCCTGGTGGTGGGGGGCGAAGTCTTCATGCGCGCGGTGAATGAGGGCGGTGCCCGCTTGCTGCCGATCGACAGCGAACACTCGGCCATCTTCCAGTCCTTGCCGGAGGACCCGGCCACCTGGAACGACCGGGTGGACAAGATCATCCTCACGGCTTCGGGCGGGCCCTTTCGCACGCGGTCGCCGGCATCGCTGCGGGAGGTCACGCCCGAGCAGGCTTGCGCCCACCCTAACTGGGTCATGGGGCGCAAGATATCGGTGGATTCGGCGACCATGATGAACAAGGCGCTGGAAGTGATCGAGGCCCGCTACCTGTTCGGCCTGCCGCCGCAGCGGCTGGAGGTGGTGATTCATCCCCAGAGCGTCATCCATTCGATGGTGCAGTACCGCGATACCTCGGTGGTGGCGCAACTGGGTACGCCTGACATGCGGGTACCGATCGCCTATGGCCTGGGCTGGCCCGCGCGGATCGCGTCTGGCGCGCAGGCTCTGGACTTCAGCCGGTTGGCCGATATGAGTTTTGAGTCCATTGCCGATGCTGATCATCCTCAGCGTTTTCCTGGCCTGCGACTGGCCTGGGACACGCTGGAGGCGGCACCGGGGACCACCGCGATCCTGAATGCGGCCAACGAGGTCGCGGTCGAGGCCTTTCTGGCCGGACGCATCCGCTTCGACCAGATTCACCAGACCAATCTTGAAACTTTGTCCCGCGTGACCAGCTCCAAACCAGGCACGCTGGACGAACTGCTGGCGCTGGACGCGCTGGCGCGGCAGGCGGCCCGCCAGGCCATCGTGAAGCTGTCCGGCTGAACCGGGACAAGGAGCCTCCATGCTGACCATCGTTGCTTTCGTCGTTGCGCTGGGTTTGCTGATTGCCGTCCACGAGTACGGCCACTACCGCGTGGCGGTGGCCTGCGGCGTCAAGGTGCTGCGCTTTTCCGTGGGCTTTGGCAAGGTGCTCTACCGCTGTCAGCCGCGCAACCAGAAGCACGGCCAGTCGACCGAGTTTGTCCTTGGCGCCTTCCCGCTGGGGGGTTACGTGAAGATGCTGGACGAGCGTGAGGGGCCGGTCGCCGCCTCGGAACGCCATCTGGCGTTCAACACGCAGCCGTTGCGGTCCCGGGCAGCCATCGTGGCCGCCGGACCGGTCGTCAATCTGCTGTTGGCCGTGCTGCTGTACGCCATGGTCAACTGGATCGGCGTGAAGGAACCCGAGGCGATCCTGGCCAGCCCTGTTGCCGGGTCGGTGGCCGAGGTGGCGGGCCTGCGTGGTGGCGAGCGCGTGGAGCGCGCCGGATTCGATGGAGAGGAACCCCAACCGCTGCGGTCCTTCGAGGAGTTGCGCTGGCTGCTGACGCGCGGCGCGCTCGACGGCCGCGATGTGCGGCTGGTGCTGGCCGCATCTCGCTCGGCGGCTGCAGAGGAGCGGGTGCTCCCGCTGAGCGAACTGGACGCTTCGCAGGCCGATGCCAGCCTGTTTCGCAAGGTCGGCCTCATGGGGCCCTGGACGCCCCCGGTCATGGGCGAGGTGGTCGAAGGTGGGGCTGCGGCCCGTGCTGGCCTGCGCAAAGGAGACCTCGTGCGCCGCGTCGGTGACGACCCGGTGGTGGATGGTGCCCAACTGCGCGAGTTGATCCGTGCCTCCGTCAGGGGCGGGCGCGCCATCACCCAGATCTGGCGTGTGGAGCGCCAGGGCGCCTCACTGGATCTGCCAGTGACGGCCGAGGTCCGGGAGGACGCGGGCGTGATGGTTGGCCGTGTTGGTGCCTATGTGGGTGGGCCGCCGGCATTCGTAACCGTGCAGCGCGGCCCGCTGGATGGTTTGTGGCAGGGCGCCGTGCGCACCTGGGAAGTTTCGCTGCTCACCTTGCGCATGATGGGTCGCATGGTGGTGGGGGAGGCCTCGCTCAAGAACCTCAGCGGGCCACTGACGATTGCCGACTACGCGGGCAAATCCGCCAGCCTGGGATTGACCCAGTACCTGATCTTTCTGGCCCTCATCAGCGTCAGCCTGGGGGTGCTCAACCTGCTGCCTTTGCCGGTCCTGGATGGGGGGCACCTGATGTATTATCTTTGGGAGGGCGTCACGGGGAAAAGCGTCTCCGATGCGTGGATGGAGCGGCTGCAGCGCGGTGGCGTGGCATTGCTCATGGTCATGATGTCGATCGCGCTGTTCAACGACGTCACCCGTCTCTTTGGTTAACCAACTGGCTGCTGTCGCACCGGCCCCGAGGGCGGGTCGGGCAACCCCTGATTCATGAAAAAACAATTCAACGGCTTCCGCCTGCGCACCGTGTCGGCCTTGGTGACCCTGGCGTTCGCGGCGCATTCAGCCTGGGCGGTGGATCCCTTTACCGTGCGCGACATCCGGGTCGAGGGCCTGCAGCGCGTGGAGCCGGGCACCGTGTTCGCTTCGCTCCCCTTCAGGGTCGGTGACCAGTACAGCGATGACAAGGGTTCGGCAGCGATCCGCGCGCTGTTTGCGCTCGGACTTTTCAAGGACGTGCGGCTGGATGTCAGCGGCGACGTGCTGGTGGTGATCGTCGAAGAGCGCCCCACGGTGGCCGACGTGGATTTTGTGGGCTCCAAGGAGTTTGACAAGGACGCGCTCAAGAAGGCCCTGCGCGATGTCGGCCTGACCGAAGGCCGGCCCTACGACCAGGCGCTGGCTGACCGCGCCGAGCAGGAACTCAAGCGGCAGTACATCAACCGCAGCCTCTACGGGGCCGAGGTGGTGACCACGGTCACACCCATCGAGCGCAACCGCGTCAACCTGACCTTCACAGTCACCGAGGGGGAGCCGGCACGCATCAAGGACATCCACGTGGTGGGCAATTCGGCGTTCAGTGAGTCGACGCTCAAAGGCCTGTTCGACCTGGATACGGGGGGCTGGCTTAGCTGGTACACCAAGTCTGACCGGTATGCCCGTGCCAAGCTCAATGCCGACCTTGAGACCTTGCGGTCGTACTACCTGACGCGTGGCTATCTCGAGTTCCGGATCGACTCCACCCAGGTGGCCATTTCGCCCAACAAGCAGGACATTTCCATCACGGTCAACGTGACGGAGGGCGCGCGCTACGTGGTGTCCGGCGTCAAGCTCGAGGGCAACTACCTCGACAAGGAAGACGAATTCAAGTCCCTGGTGACCATCAAGCCCGGCCAGGCCTACAACGCCGACGACGTGGCGGAGACCACCAAGGCCTTCACGGATTATTTCGGCAATTTCGGCTTTGCCTTTGCGCGCGTGGAGGCTCACCCCGAGGTGGACCGTGTGAACAACCGCGTGGCCTTCGTGCTGCAGGCGGAACCTTCGCGGCGTGCCTACGTGCGGCGCATCAACATCAGCGGCAACAACCGCACCCGCGACGAAGTGGTGCGTCGTGAATTTCGCCAGTTCGAGTCCTCCTGGTACGACGCCGAGCGCATCAAGCTCTCGCGTGACCGCGTGGATCGTCTGGGCTATTTCAAGGACGTCAACGTCGAGACCTCCGATGTGCCCGGTGCGCCCGACCAGATCGACCTCAACATCAACGTGGTGGAAAAGCCCACCGGCAGCCTGCAGCTCGGCGCAGGCTTTTCCAGCGCCGAGCGGCTGGCCCTGTCGTTCAGCATCAAGCAGGAAAACGCCTTCGGCTCCGGGCAGTACCTGGGTGTCGAGGTCAATACCAGCAAGTACAACCGGGCGATTGTCTTCAACACGGTGGATCCGTATTTCACGCCGGACGGCATCTCGCGGGCCATTGACGTGTACCACCGCAGTTCCAAGCCCTACGAAGACCAGGGCGGCAACTACGAACTGGTGACCACCGGTGCCAGTCTGCGTTTTGGCGTGCCTTTCAGTGAAGTTGACACGATCTATTTCGGGACCGGGCTGGAGCGCACCACCATCAAGCCCGGCACCAACATTCCTGCGGCCTATCTGGCGTATGCCAACCGCTTTGGCTACAGCAGCAACGTGATTCCCCTGACCCTGGGCTGGTCGCGTGACGACCGTGACAGCGCGCTGGTGCCCACCAATGGCCGCTACCAGCGGCTGTCGTCGGAGTGGGGCGTCGGGGGGGACGCACGCTACTTGCGAGCCAACTATCAATACCAGCAGTACATCCCGCTGAACAAGCAGTTCACCGTGGCCTTCAATGGCGAGGCAGGCTGGGGGAAGGGCCTGGGCGGGAGGGCTTTCCCGGTTTTCAAGAACTTCTATTCCGGGGGGCTAGGCTCTGTTCGGGGCTTCGAGCAGGGCACCCTGGGTCCGCGCGACGTGACGGGGGCCAGTATCGGCGGCCCCAAGAAGATCTCGCTGAATGCGGAGCTCATCGCGCCATTCCCGGGCGCCGGCAACGACCGGACCTTGCGCCTGTTCGGCTTTGCCGACGCTGGCAATGTGTTTGGCGAAAACGAGAAGATGAGCTTCGGCCAGTTCAGGGCATCCGTGGGCATGGGGTTGAGCTGGATCTCGCCCATTGGCCCCCTGCGGCTGGCCTTTGCGCGCCCCGTCAAGAAATTCCCAGGCGATAGAATCCAGAAATTGCAATTCCAGATCGGAACGTCGTTCTAATGAAGTATTTTTCCCGTCACTACTGGCTCGCTGCGGCTTTCGGCCTGTTCACCATGGCCGGTCAGGCCCACGCCGAAGATTTCCGTGTTGGCTTCGTCAACACCGACCGCATCTTCCGGGAGGCCAATACTGCCAAGGCGGCGCAGACCAAGCTCGAGCAGGAGTTTTCGCGGCGTGAGAAGGAGCTCGACACCATGGGCAACGCGCTCAAGGATGCGTCTGACAAGTTCGAGCGCGAAGCGCCCACTCTGCCGGAGAGCCAGCGGATTGCACGCCAGAAGCAGCTGGTCGATCAGGACCGCGACTTCCAGCGCAAGCGCCGCGAATTTCAGGAAGACCTGAACGCCCGCAAGAACGAAGAACTGCAGCAGGTACTCGAGCGCGCCAACCGTGTGGTGCGCCAGGTTGCCGAAGCCGAGAAATACGATCTCGTGCTGCAGGAGGCCGTGTACATCAATCCCAAACACGACATCACCGACAAGGTGATCAAGGCGCTCAACGCCGGCGCCAAGTAGGGCGGCTGGAGCGGCACGACGTGGCGCTGCGCCTGGGCTCCATCGTCGAGGCGCTGGGAGGACAACTGCACGGTGACCCCTCCCTGATGGTTCAGGGCCTGGCGCCGCTGGAGCAGGCAGACCCTGCCGCGCTGAGTTTTCTCAGTCACCCCCGATATCAGGCTCGGCTGGCGGCATCGCGGGCCGCGTGCGTGATTGTGGCCCCTGTCATGGAAGAGGCGGCGCGCGCCCGTGGTGCCTGCATCGTTGCCAGCGACCCTTACCTCTACTTCGCTCGCGTGACCCAGTTGTGGAAGCGTGAGCACGCGGTTTCGCGGGTCGTGGGCATCCATCCCAGTGCCGTGGTCGATGCGACAGCCGTGATCGACCCCACGGCGCGCGTGGGTCCGCTGTGCGTGGTGGAGCGCGGGGCCCGCATCGGTGCGGGAACCGTGCTCACGTCCCGAGTCACGGTCGGCGAGGACTGCATCGTGGGGGATCGTTGCCTGATCCATCCCGGCGCGGTGATTGGCGCTGATGGTTTCGGCTTTGCCCCGAACCAAGGCGCCTGGGAAAAAATCGAGCAGCTGGGCGCGGTGCGCATTGGTGACGATGTCGAGATCGGCGCCAACAGTTGCATCGACCGTGGTGCCCTGCAGGACACCGTGATCGAGGAGGGGGTCAAGATCGACAACCTCGTCCAGATAGGGCACAACGTGCGAGTGGGACGACACACGGCCATGGCCGGCTGCGTGGGCATCGCGGGCAGTGCCACCATCGGTGCGCATTGCACGATCGGAGGGGGCGCCGTGGTGCTGGGCCATCTCGAGCTGGCTGACCACGTGCATGTGTCCGCCGCCTCGGTCGTCACGCGGTCCTTGTCCAGGCCGGGGCACTACACGGGCCTGTTTCCCATCGACGACAATGCGGTCTGGGAAAAAAATGCCGCGTCGCTCAAGCAGCTCAATAGCCTGCGCGAACGCCTCAAGGCCCTCGAAAAGACGCAACAATCATGATGGACATCCACCAAATCCTCAAGCAACTGCCGCACCGGTATCCCATCCTGCTGGTGGACCGTGTGCTTGAGATCGAAAAAGGCAAGCGCATCAAGGCGTTGAAAAACGTCACCATCAACGAGCCTTTCTTCACGGGACACTTCCCCCACCGGCCGGTGATGCCGGGGGTGCTGATGCTCGAAGCCATGGCCCAGGCGGCCGCGCTGCTGTGCTTTGACACACTGGGTGTGACGCCCGATGACAAGACGGTGTACTACTTTGCCGGCATCGACGGTGCCCGTTTCAAGCGGCCGGTGGAGCCGGGTGACCAACTGGTGATGGACGTCACGCTGGAGCGCGCCAAGGCGGGCATTTTCAAGTTCAAGGGGGCCACGCGCGTGGGCGACGAAATTGCTTGCGAAGCCGAACTCATGTGCACCATGCGCACCATCGCCTGATCCCCGGGAGACGGCCTGACCATGGCGCAGATTCATTCCACGGCCGTTGTTGATCCGGCGGCGCGACTCGACGATTCGGTCAGTGTTGGGCCGTATGCCGTGATTGGCCCGCATGTGACCATCGGTGCAGGCACTACGGTGGGGGCCCATTGCGTGATCGAGGGCCACACCACCATCGGGCGCGACAACCGGATTTTCCAGTTCAGTTCACTGGGCGCGATTCCGCAGGACAAGAAGTACGCGGGCGAGCCCTGCGAGCTGGTCATTGGCGATCGCAACACCATCCGCGAATTCTGTACCTTCAACATCGGCTCACCCGGCGGTGGCGGTGTCACGCGTGTGGGCGACGACAACTGGATCATGGCCTACGTCCACTTGGCCCACGACTGCCTCGTTGGCAACCACACCACCTTTGCCAACAACTCGCAACTGGCCGGCCACGTGGAGGTGGGCGACTGGGTGATTCTGGGGGGGTTCACCGTGGTGCACCAGTTCGTGCGCATTGGCGCTCATGGCATGACGGCGATGTGCGCGCTGCTGTTTGCCGACCAACCCCCCTTTGTGATGAGCCAGGGGCAGCCGGCCCAGGCGCGATCGATGAATTTCGAGGGCCTGCGTCGTCGCGGCTTCTCACCGGCGCGCATCACCGCGGTCAAGGCCATGCACAAGGCGTTGTACCGCGATGGACTGACCCTGGCGGAAGCGATGGCGCGCATTGGCGAGCTGGCGCGGGCCACTCCCGAGGCCGCTGCGGATGTGCAGATGATGCTGTCCTTCCTTGAGAACACCCCGCCACAGCGCGGCATCGTGAGGTAAGTCCGTGATCAAGGTCGGCATGGTTGCTGGCGAAGCGTCCGGCGATCTGCTGGCCGGGCTGCTACTGGACGGCATGCGGTCCCGCTGGCCGGAGCTGGCCGCGGCGGGCATAGGCGGTCCGCAGATGGCGCGCCATGGTTTTCAGGCTTGGTGGCCCCACGACAAACTCGCCGTGCGCGGCTATGTGGAGGTCTTGCGGCACTACCGCGAGATCGTGGGAATTCGGGACCAGCTCCAGGCGCGTCTTTTGGCGCAGCGTCCGGACATCTTCATTGGCGTTGATGCGCCCGATTTCAATCTGGACCTCGAGTCCGTGCTCAAGGAGCGCGGCATCAAGACGGTGCATTTTGTCTGCCCGTCCGTCTGGGCGTGGCGCGCGGACCGGTTGGCCAAGATCCGTCGTGCCGCGAACCATGTGTTGTGCATTTTCCCGTTCGAGCCCGAGTTGCTGGCGCGGCATGACATCGCAGCCACTTATGTCGGCCACCCCTTGGCCGGCGTGATTCCCCTGGAGCCCGATCGGGCGGCCGCGAGGCACGCACTGGGCCTGCGCGCCAGCGACACCGTGGTGGCCGTGTTGCCTGGCAGCCGTCCGTCCGAGGTGCAGTATCTGGCCTCCAGGTTCTTTGAGGCTGCAGCCCGTGTCCAGACGGCGCAACCTGCTATCAAATTTGTAGTCCCCGCCTTGCCTTCGCTGCAAGCAGCGATCGAGGATGCCGCAGGTGCGGCCGGGCTACGGCATGGGCTGCAGGTGATCCCGGGGCAATCGCACACGGTTCTTGCTGCCTGCGACGTGGCCTTGATTGCGAGCGGCACGGCGACGCTGGAGGCGGCGCTGTTCAAGCGCCCCATGGTGATCGGCTACAACATGAACTGGCTGTCATGGCAGATCATGCGTCGCAAGCAGTTGCAGCCCTGGGTGGGGCTGCCGAACATCCTTTGCCGCGAATTCGTGGTGCCCGAACTGCTGCAGGACGCTGCCACGCCCACGGCTCTGGCCTCCGCGGTGCTGGACTGGCTGGACGCACCTGCCAGAATCACGGCACTTCAACAACGCTTCGCGCAGCTGCATGCCGACCTGCTGCGAGACACTGCCACCCTGGCCACCGATGCGATCCAAAAAGTTCTTGAAAGCTGAGCAGGGCACCCTGGTCTGGGACACGCCCGGCCTGCTGGCAGGGGTCGACGAGGCGGGACGCGGGCCGCTGGCAGGGCCCGTGGTGGCGGCAGCCGTGATCCTGGATGAGCTGAATCCGATCAAGGGCCTGGCCGACTCCAAGACACTGACCGCCCTGCGGCGCGAGAAGCTCTACGACGAGATCCGTGCGCGTGCCCTGTGTTGTTCCGTGGCCGAGGCGAGTGTGGACGAGATCGACCGGCTCAACATCCTGCAGGCCACGCTCCTGGCCATGCGCCGCGCGGTGGAGGGCCTGCGCCTGAAACCGGCCAAGGTGCTGGTGGATGGCAACCGCCTGCCGCCACTGAACGTGCTGGCCGAAGCGGTCGTTAAGGGCGACAGCAAGGTGCCGGCCATCTCGGCGGCGTCGATCCTCGCCAAGGTCCATCGTGACCGCTGGTGCCAAGCCTTTCATCAGGAGTATCCGCAGTACGGATTCGACGGCCACAAGGGCTACGGCACCGCGCAGCACATGGCGGCGCTGCGGCTGCACGGCGCCTGTCCGCAGCACCGCAAATCGTTTGCGCCAGTGGCCCAGGTGCTTCGATGAGCGAAGAAAACCTGACGCGGGTCACGTCGCGCGACAACGCGCTGCTCAAGGAACTGCGCAAACTCACCCAGGACCCTGGGGCCTATCGAAAGCTCGGCCGGGTCTGGCTGGAGGGCGATCATCTTTGCCGCGCCGCACTGGTGCGTGGGTGGCAACCGGATCAGGCGGTATTTGCGGAATCGTTCTGGCCCCAGGCCCGCGCGGAGTGGGGGGCGGTGGCCCACCGGCATGTTGCCGTCGCGGATGCCTTGTGGGCCGGTATCAGCCCGCTCGATTCCCCGGCTCCGATGGGGTTTGTGATGAGTTTGCCGCCGCCTGTGGCGATTGATCCGCTCGCGCCGACGGTGGTGCTGGACCGATTGCAGGACGCCGGCAATGTCGGTTCCATCCTGCGCAGCGCGGCGGCATTCGGTTTCAGGCAGGTCATTGCACTCAAGGGCACGGCGGCGCTCTGGGCGCCCAAGGTGCTGCGCGCCGGCATGGGCGCGCACTTCGGGCTGCACTTGCTGGAGGGAGCGGCTGATCCTGATCTGGAGGCGTTGCAGGTTCCCTTGATCGTAACCAGCTCCCACCACGGAGAGCTGCTGCAGCGGCAGGCGCTGCCCTGGCCCTGCGCCTGGGTCATGGGTCATGAAGGGCAGGGCGTGAGCACGGCGCTGAACGCGCGGGCGCAGGTGTCGGTGCGCATCGGCCAGCCCGGCGGCGAGGAGTCGCTCAACGTCGCCGCCGCGGCGGCGATCTGCCTGCATGCCAGCGCCGCAGCCAGGGCGGACTGATTTGAGGGTCATGCGTTTCCTGCATGGCTGAATGAGGCCGCCAGCGGCTATAATCAGGGGCTTTCCCGCAAACCCCGTACGCCTAGCGCAATCAAGCCACCCTCCCTGACAAAACAGCACCCAAGAGCCATTCTTGCGCGCCGTTCTTGATCGCAACTGGGCGTACCCGTCACATCCGGAGAACCCAGTGCTTTTGTCCCTCAAGGGAACCGCCCCCCACGCCATCCTGGCGCTCGCTGACGGCACGGTCTTTCTCGGCAATTCGATCGGAGCCACCGGCTCCACCACCGGCGAAGTGGTGTTCAACACCGCCATCACCGGCTATCAGGAAATCCTCACCGACCCCAGCTACTGCCAGCAGATCGTGACGCTCACGTATCCGCACATCGGCAACTATGGCGTCAATGCGGAGGACATCGAAGCCGACAAGGTCCATGCCGCGGGCCTCATCATCAAGGACCTCCCGCTTCTGGCCAGCAACTTTCGCGCGTCCATGACCCTGTCGCAGTACCTGGTCAAGGAGGGCACGGTTGCCATTGCCAACATCGACACCCGCAAGCTCACCCGCTTGCTTCGTACCCAGGGGGCGCAGAACGGCTGCATCCTGGGCCTGCCCGCCGGCGAAGCCGTGACCCAGGCTCATATCGATCAAGCCCTGGCATCGGCCAAGGCGGCGCCTGCCATGGCGGGGCTGGACCTGGCCAAGGTGGTCAGTGCGGTCAGGCCCTTTGACTGGACCCAGACCGAATGGGCCTTGGCCCGGGCCGATGGCACCCCCGGTTACGGCACGCTGGAGGCGTCCCGTTTCCACGTCGTGGCGTATGACTTCGGCGTCAAGAAGAACATCCTTCGCATGCTCGCCAGCCGCGGCTGCAAGGTGACAGTGGTGCCGGCGCAGACCTCGGCACAGGAAGCGCTCGCGCTCAAGCCCGATGGCATTTTCCTGTCCAACGGCCCCGGTGATCCGGAGCCTTGCGACTACGCGATTGCCGCCGCTCGCGAGCTGATCGAGTCCGGTATTCCCACCTTCGGCATCTGCCTGGGTCATCAGATCATGGCACTGGCGTCCGGCGCCAAGACCTTCAAGATGAAGTTCGGCCATCACGGTGCCAACCACCCGGTGAAGGACCTGGACAACGGACGCGTCAGCATCACGAGCCAGAACCATGGCTTCGCGGTTGATGAGAAAACCTTGCCCGCCAACCTGCGCGCCACCCACATCAGCCTGTTCGACAACACGCTGCAAGGCCTGGCTCGCACCGACAGGCCGGCCTTCTGCTTCCAGGGGCACCCCGAAGCGTCGCCCGGGCCACACGACATCGGCTACCTCTTTGACCGCTTTACCGCGCTGATGCAGCAAGCCGTGGAGAAAAACTAAATGCCCAAGCGCACAGACATCAAAAGCATCCTCATCATCGGCGCCGGCCCCATCATCATCGGGCAGGCCTGCGAGTTCGATTACTCGGGCGTCCAGGCCTGCAAGGCGCTGCGCGAGGAGGGCTATAAGGTCATCCTGATCAACAGCAACCCTGCAACGATCATGACCGACCCGGCCACGGCCGACGTGACCTACATCGAGCCGATTACCTGGCCCACGGTCGAGAAGATCATCGCCAAGGAGCGGCCCGACGCGATCCTGCCCACCATGGGGGGGCAGACCGCGCTGAATTGCGCGCTGGACCTGTGGCGCAATGGCGTGCTCAACAAGTACAAGGTCGAACTCATCGGCGCCACGCCCGAGGCCATCGACAAGGCCGAAGACCGCCTCAAGTTCAAGGACGCGATGACGCGCATCGGCCTGGGCTCGGCGCGTTCGGGCATTGCCCACAGCATGGACGAAGCCTGGGCGGTGCAGAAAAGCGTTGGATTCCCCACCGTGATCCGGCCCAGTTTCACGCTCGGGGGCACGGGCGGCGGCATTGCCTACAACCCCGAGGAGTTCGAAACCATCTGCAAGCGAGGGCTCGAAGCCTCGCCGACCAACGAACTGCTGATCGAGGAGTCGCTGCTCGGCTGGAAAGAGTACGAGATGGAGGTCGTGCGTGACAAGGCCGACAACTGCATCATCGTCTGCTCGATCGAAAACCTGGACCCCATGGGTGTGCATACCGGCGATTCCATCACCGTGGCGCCGGCCCAGACCCTGACCGACAAGGAATACCAGATCATGCGCAACGCCAGCCTGGCGGTGCTGCGCGAGATCGGCGTGGACACGGGGGGGTCCAATGTGCAGTTCTCGGTCAACCCCAAGGACGGGCGCATGATCGTGATCGAGATGAATCCGCGCGTGAGCCGTTCTTCCGCGCTGGCTTCCAAGGCCACGGGCTTCCCCATTGCCAAGGTGGCGGCCAAGCTGGCCGTGGGCTACACGCTGGACGAGCTGCGCAACGAGATCACGGGCGGCGCGACCCCCGCGAGCTTCGAGCCCAGCATCGACTACGTGGTGACGAAGATCCCGCGCTTCGCCTTCGAAAAATTCCCGCAGGCCGACAGCCGGCTCACCACACAGATGAAGTCGGTGGGTGAGGTGATGGCCATGGGCCGCACATTCCAGGAATCGTTCCAGAAGGCGCTGCGCGGCCTCGAGGTCGGCGTGGACGGCCTGAACGAAAAGACGCAGGACCGCGAAGTGCTCGAAAAGGAACTCGGCGAGCCCGGCCCCGAGCGCATCTGGTACGTGGGCGACGCCTTTGCCATGGGCCTGTCGGTGGACGAGGTGTTCGAGCTAACCAAGATCGACCGCTGGTTCCTCGTGCAGATCGAGGAAATCGTGAAAATCGAACTCGAGCTGGAGACCCGGACGCTCGACGACATCGACGCGGCCACGCTGCGCGTTCTCAAGAAAAAGGGCTTCTCAGACCGCCGTCTGGCGCGCCAGCTCAAGACCACCGAACAGGTCATCCGCGAGAAGCGGCGTGCCCTGGGTGTGCGGCCGGTGTACAAGCGGGTCGATACCTGCGCCGCCGAGTTCGCGACCAACACGGCCTACATGTACTCGACCTATGAGGATGAGTGCGAGGCCGAACCCACCAGCAACAAGAAGATCATGGTGCTGGGGGGCGGCCCCAACCGCATCGGCCAGGGCATCGAGTTCGATTACTGCTGCGTGCATGCCGCGCTCGCCATGCGCGAGGACGGCTACGAGACCATCATGGTCAACTGCAACCCGGAAACCGTCTCCACGGATTACGACACGTCCGACCGTCTGTATTTCGAGCCACTGACGCTCGAGGACGTTCTGGAGATCGTGGACAAGGAAAAGCCCGTGGGCGTGATCGTCCAGTACGGCGGCCAGACGCCGCTCAAGCTTGCGCTGGGCCTGGAGGCAAACGGCGTGCCGATCATCGGCACCAGTCCCGACATGATCGACGCCGCGGAGGATCGCGAGCGCTTCCAGAAGCTCCTGCACAAGCTCAACCTGCTGCAGCCGCCCAATGCCACGGCCCGGACCGAGTCTGAGGCCCTGGAAAAGGCCGCGGCCCTGGGCTACCCGCTGGTGGTGCGGCCCAGCTACGTTCTGGGCGGCCGCGCCATGGAAATCGTGCATGAGCAGCGTGACCTGGAGCGCTATATGCGTGAGGCCGTCAAGGTCAGCCACGATTCCCCGGTGCTGCTGGACCGATTCCTCAATGACGCGATCGAATGTGACGTGGACTGCCTGCGCGACCCGACCGGCAAGACCTTCATCGGCGGTGTCATGGAGCACATCGAACAGGCTGGCGTGCACAGCGGCGACTCGGCCTGCTCGCTGCCGCCGTATTACCTGTCCAAGGCGACCGTCGACGAGCTCAAGCGCCAGTCGGCGGCCATGGCCGAGGCGCTGAACGTGGTGGGCCTGATGAATGTGCAGTTCGCCATCCAGGAAGTCGAGGAGAACGGCGCGAGAAAGGACGTGATCTATGTCCTGGAAGTGAATCCGCGCGCCAGCCGCACCGTGCCGTTTGTGAGCAAGGCCACCGGCATCCAGCTTGCCAAGGTGGCGGCGCGCTGCATGGCGGGCCAGTCGCTGGCCTCGCAAGGCATCACCGCCGAGGTGACCCCACCCTACTTCAGCGTGAAGGAGGCCGTGTTCCCCTTCGTCAAGTTCCCGGGGGTGGACACCATCCTCGGGCCCGAAATGAAGTCCACGGGCGAGGTCATGGGCGTGGGCAAGACTTTTGGCGAGGCCTTCGTCAAGAGCCAGCTGGGCGCGGGCACCAAGCTGCCGCGGCCGTTCGATGCCGAGGGCAAGCCAACGGGCAAGGTGTTCCTCACCGTCAAGAACAGCGACAAGCCAAGGGCCGTCGAGCTGGCGCGCCAGCTGGCGGCCATGGGCTTCGAGCTTGTGGCGACCAAGGGCACTGCAGCGGCCATTGGTGCGGCCGGTATTGCCGTGCAGACCGTGAACAAGGTCACCGAAGGGCGCCCCCATGTGGTGGACATGATCAAGAATGACGAAATCGTGCTGGTCATCAACACCGTGGAAGAGCGCCGCAATGCCATTGCTGACTCGGGCGCCATCCGCAAATCGGCCCTGCTGGCGCGGGTGACGACCTTCACCACGATCGCGGGCGCCGAGGCGGCCGTCGAAGGCATGCAGTACCTCGACCAGCTCGAGGTGATTTCAGTCCAGGAAATGCACTCCCAACTGGTGGCCTGATCACGGCTGCGGGCGGGAGGGACCCCGGGCCTTCCCGCTTGTCACGCCGACAGGGTTCACGTCAAATGGCGGCCATGGACCTGGCCGCCATTTCTGCTTCTGTACCCCCTCCCGCGCTGCGCCGCTGGTCCACGGACGAAGTGAATCCGGCCCAGCGCCTGGATTACTGGGTGGGCGCGATCTGTGAGGCCTTTCTGGAGATGGACTGCAGCTCGCGCGAAGCCGCTTCGTTTGACGGCTCACTCACGAGCCTTGCGCTTGAGGCCATCAGTTTCAACCGCGTGGTGGCGTCCACCCAGGACGTCTACCGGACACCGGGTGCCATCGCCCGCGGCCGCCAGCACCCGTTCTATCTGATCACCCAACTGCAGACCGCCTGGCATGTGCGCCAGGGCGGACATCTCGCGCAATTGAGGCCCGGCGACGCCGTGCTGGTCGATGCGGCACAGGCGTATGAGCTGCATTTCCCGGAGTCGGTCGCTTGCCTTTCCGTGCAGATGCCCCGTGCCTGGGTAGGGCAGTGGCTGACCCGGCTGGACCAGCCCGCGCCGCGTCTGGTCCCGCGCGACCGCGGCTGGGGCCAGGCTTTGTCGGCGCTGTGCCTGCAACTCGGGAATGATCCCGGACTGGCCGCGGGCTATCCGCCCACGTTGCTGGCCGACCAGATGGGGGCCATGCTGGCGTCGGCGCTCGAGCCCGCCGATGCACCGACGCCGGCGCGCAGCGACCTCGCCGGTCGGGCCTTGCGCCTGATCCAACTGCGTTTCGGAGAACCCGGCCTGACCGCCCAGGACGTGGCCTGCGCACTGGGCGTGTCGGTGCGCACGCTGCACCGGGCCTTTGCTGCGTGTCAGTCCACCTTCGCAGGCAGCCTGCGGACCCGGCGCCTGACCGAGGCGGCCCGGTTGCTGGCGCAGCCCCGCCTTGCGGGCCTGGCCGTGGCCGAGATCGGCCGGCGCTGCGGCTTTGCAGACCCCTCGCATTTCGTCCGCGAGTTCCAGCGGGCCCACGGCCAGTCCCCGGGCCGCTGGCGACGGGCCCGCGTGGCGGGCTGAGTGGGCCTTGGCGGCTGGCGCTGATCGGCCATTTCCCTGGCACGATCGCGCCATTTGCCCACCGCGACCGCTCTACGCTGAAGGTACCGGCCCGCCCTTTGCAGGGCCGGTTTCAATCCAAGGAGACCTTCATGGCTGATACCTATGTTCTGGTTCACGGTGCCTGGCACACGGGTGAACTTCTGGAGCCCGTGGCGGACGCGATCCGCGCCGTGGGGCATACCGTCCATTGCCCCACGCTGGCCGGCAACCGTCCCGGCGATGACCGTGCGACCTCCGGGCTTGGCGAGGCGGCCCAGTCTCTCGTGGATTTTCTGCAGGAGAACGACCTGCACGACGTGCGCCTCGTCGGCCACAGCTATGGGGGCATGGTCATCAGCCAGGCGGCTGTCCGGGTTCCGGCCCGCCTGCGCCGGCTCGTGTACTGGAATGCCTTTGTGCCCCTGGACGGCCAATGCCTCAATGACATGGTGCCGCCCCACTACAAGGCCCTGTTCGACGGTGTGGCCGCAGCCAACGGCAATGCCGTGATGCTTCCTTACCCGGTCTGGCGGGAGGCCTTCATCAATGACGCCGATGCCGCCCTGGCCCAGAGCAGCTATGACCGGCTGAATCCCCAGCCCTATCGCACCTTCACCGAGCCCGTGGCCCTCGGCGGCGAGCTCGCGGCGCTGGAGCTGGGCAAGAGCTACCTCAACTTCCAGCAGGACGCGGCCATGCCGCACAGCCTGCCCTGGCACCCGCGGCTGTCCGAGCGGCTGGGTCTGTTCCGGCTGGTGGAGGGGGAGGGCAGCCATGAGGTCTGCTTCACCCAGCCCGCGCTCGCGGCCCGCAAGGTGGTGGAAGCCGGCCGCGATTAGCAGCCCCCGGCGGGGGCTTGAAGCCGGTGCCAATCGCGGCATAATTGGCGCCTAGATACACCGCCGAGCGGAAACGCCCGGCGGTTTGCTTTTGGAGAGCGAGAAACATGGCCACCATTCCCATCACGAAACGCGGCGCCGAGAAACTCAAGGCCGAACTGCACGAATTGAAGACGGTTCAACGCCCCTGGGTGATCAATGCCATTGCGGAGGCGCGGGCCCAGGGCGACCTGAGCGAAAACGCCGAATACGAGGCGGCGAAGGACCGCCAGGGCTTCATCGAAGGCCGCATCCAGGAAGTGGAGGGCAAGCTGTCGGCCGCCCAGGTCATCGACCCGGCCGCGCTGGACGCCGGTGGCAAGGTGGTGTTTGGCGCCACCGTGGAGCTGGAAGAGGAGAGTACCGGCGAAGCCGTGAAGTACCAGATCGTGGGCGAGGACGAAGCGGATCTCAAGCAAGGCCTGATCAACATTTCCAGCCCGATCGCCCGTGCGCTGATCGGCAAGGAAGAAGGGGACACCGCCGAGGTCCAGGCGCCCGGCGGCATCAAGCGCTACGAAATCGTGGCCGTCCATTACCTCTGAGCCGGCTGTTCTTGTGATGTCCGGCGATCGCCTGCCGCTGCTGCTGGCCGCCCTGTGGTGGGGCAGCCTCAGCACCGTGGGCTTTCTGGTGGTGCCCCTGCTGTTCGCTTACCTGCCCACCCCGGCGATGGCGGGAGGCATGGCGGCCAGGCTGTTCACGGCGCAAACCTGGGTGTCGGTCGCCTGTGGCATGCTGCTTTTGCTCGCATCCAGACCCAAAGACGCTATAGCCCGCGCGGGCTGGTCACAGAGCGCTATGGTTTTCATGGTGGGTGGGTTGCTTCTGGCGCTGCTGGCTGAATTTGCCGTGGCACCTCGCATCGTGGCGCGAGACAACCTCAGGTTGTGGCATACCGTGGGCAGCGGGATGTACCTGCTGCAATGGCTGTGCGCCGGGGCGACGCTCTGGAAAACCAGTGCCCGCCCTGGCTGATCAGTCGAGCCGGCCCTTCTTGACCGATTTCTTCTTGGGTTTGGCCCGCTTGATCTGGCCTCCCGGTGTCAGTCGCTGGTTGCCCAGCACCCGCAACGTCTTGATTTCGGGCCGCTGGCCGCCCCGTTTGCTGTATTTGATGACCTTGACGTCGCGTGGCCCGGGCATCCGGTCTTCGTCCTCGGTCCGGTTCTTGGCGGGCTTGGGCCGCCAGAGCACGAGCAGCTTGCCGATGTGCTGGATCGGCGCGGCCGCGAGCTCGTCGGCCAGCGCCAGGTACATGGCTTCGCGCTGGGCCCGGTCATCGCCGAGCACCCGGATCTTGATGAGGCCGTGGGCATTGAGCGCCGCATCGACCTCCTTTTTCACCGCGGCGGTCAGGCCGTCGTTGCCGATCATGACCACCGGATTCAGGTGGTGGGCCTCGGCGCGGTGTTCCTTGCGTTGGGCGATGGTGAGTTGAATGGCAGGCATGGACGTATTATCCCCGTGAGCGGAACCCCGATGAAAACGAATCCCAAAGGCAAGAAGGTCAACAAGGCGTGGCTGCACGACCACATCAACGACCCCTACGTCAAACTTGCCAACCGGGAGGGCTACCGCGCCCGGGCCGCCTACAAGCTCAAGGAAATCGATGAAACGCTGGGCCTGATCCGGCCGGGGCAGGTGGTGGTGGACCTCGGCTCGACGCCCGGCGCCTGGAGCCAGTACCTGCGGCGGCGGCTCTCGCCCGAGGGGGCGGCCGTGGGCGCCCTCAACGGCGTCATCATCGCGCTCGACCTGCTGCCGATGGAGCCGATCGAGGGCGTGCATTTCCTCCAGGGGGACTTCCGCGAAGCCGCCGTGCTGCAACAGCTGGAATCCGCGGTGGCTGGTCGCAAGGCCGACCTCGTGGTGTCGGACATGGCGCCCAACCTTTCGGGGATCGGGTCGGCCGACGCGGCGCGCGTGGAGCATCTGGTGGAGCTGGCGGTGGACTTTGCCCGCAATCACCTCAAGCCGGAGGGGGCGCTGGTCGCCAAAGTGTTCCATGGCGCCAGTTACAACCCGCTGGTCCAGCTGTTCCGGCAGAACTTCCGAGTGGTCAAGCCGATCAAACCGAAGGCCTCGCGCGACAAGTCTTCCGAGACCTTTCTGGTGGGCATCGGGATGCGGCCGCCGTCTTAAGCCTTGCTGGTTCAATGGCCTCCGTAGCGAAAATACATCATTCGGGCGCTTGAAAGACCTAAAATGGGTCGCACGTAGTCCTAGTCTTCCTATCGGAGCCCCAGTTGAACAATCAGTGGTTCTCAAAAATTGCAGTGTGGATGGTGATCGCCCTGGTGCTGTTCACCGTCTTCAAGCAATTCGACACGCGCGGCACGGCCGGCGCCAGTTCCATCGGCTACTCGGAGTTCCTCCAGGAAGTCCGCAGCAACCGCATCAAGAGCGCCGTGATCCAGGAGGGCCAGGGAGGCACCGAGATCATCGCGATCACCACCGATGACCGCCGCGTGCGCACCACCGCCACCTATCTGGACCGCGGCCTGGTGGGCGACCTGATCACCTACAACGTCAAGTTCGACGTCAAGCCGCGTGAGGAGGGCTCGCTGCTCATGACGCTGCTGGTGAGCTGGGGCCCGATGCTGTTGCTGATCGGGGTCTGGATCTACTTCATGCGCCAGATGCAGGGCGGTGGCAAGGGCGGGGCCTTCAGCTTCGGCAAGAGCAAGGCGCGCATGCTCGACGAAAACAACAACCAGGTGACCTTTGCCGATGTCGCTGGCTGTGACGAGGCGAAAGAAGAAGTCAAGGAGGTGGTCGACTTCCTCAAGGATCCGCAGAAGTTCCAGAAGCTGGGCGGGCGCATTCCGCGTGGCCTGCTGCTGGTCGGCCCCCCGGGCACCGGCAAGACGCTGCTGGCCAAGGGCATTGCCGGCGAAGCCAAGGTACCGTTCTTCTCGATCTCCGGCTCCGATTTCGTGGAAATGTTTGTCGGCGTGGGCGCGGCCCGCGTGCGCGACATGTTCGAGAACGCCAAGAAGAATGCCCCCTGCATCATCTTCATCGATGAAATCGACGCCGTGGGCCGCCAGCGCGGTGCCGGCCTGGGCGGTGGCAACGATGAACGCGAGCAGACCCTGAACCAGATGCTGGTCGAGATGGATGGTTTCGAGACCAATCTCGGCGTGATCGTGGTTGCGGCCACCAACCGGCCGGACATCCTGGACGCCGCACTGCTGCGCCCGGGCCGCTTCGACCGCCAGGTCTATGTGCAGCTGCCCGACATCCGTGGTCGCGAGCAGATCCTGACGGTGCACATGCGCAAGGTGCCGATTGGCCAGGACGTCAATGCCAGCATCATCGCGCGCGGCACGCCCGGCATGTCCGGTGCCGATCTGGCCAATCTGTGCAACGAGGCCGCCCTGATGGCTGCGCGCCGCAATGCCCGCGTGGTGGAGATGCAGGACTTCGAGAAGGCCAAGGACAAGATCTTCATGGGCCCCGAGCGCAAGAGCATGGTCATGCCCGAGGAAGAACGCCGCAACACGGCCTACCACGAGTCCGGCCATGCGCTGATCGGCAAGATGCTGCCCAAGTGCGATCCGGTGCACAAGGTCACCATCATTCCGCGCGGCCGCGCCCTGGGCGTGACCATGAGCTTGCCGTCGCAGGACCGGTACAGCTACGACCGCGAATACATGCTCAACCAGATCAGCATGCTGTTCGGCGGCCGGATCGCCGAGGAAGTGTTCATGAACCAGATGACCACTGGCGCCAGCAACGATTTCGAGCGTGCGACCTCGATTGCCCGCGACATGGTGATGCGCTATGGCATGACCGATGCGCTCGGCCCCATGGTGTACGCCGAGAACGAAGGTGAGGTGTTCCTGGGCCGCTCGGTCACCAAGACCACCAACATGTCCGAACAGACCATGCAGAAGGTGGACGCCGAGGTGAGGCGCATCATCGACCAGCAGTACTCGCTGGCGCGCAAGCTGATCGAGGACAACAGCGACAAGATGCACGCCATGGCCAAGGCGCTGCTCGAATGGGAAACCATCGACAGCGAGCAGCTGGACGACATCATGGCCGGCAAGGAGCCACGCCCGCCCAAGGACTGGACGCCGCGCAGCCCGTCATCGGGCGGCGGGGGCGGTTCGGGCGGCGCACCCGTGGCCACCGATCCGGCGCCCACGGCGGCCTGATCTCGACCGCGACCATCGCGACGCAGGGGGCCTTCGGGCCCCTTTTTCATGCGCTTCGCAGGTGACAATCACGCCATGCAGCACTGGCAGACCTCCCGCTTCCGCATCGATCTCTCCCGGCCCCAGGTGATGGGCATCGTCAACGTCACGCCCGACTCGTTCTCGGATGGCGGGCAGCATGCAGGCGCTGCGGCGGCGCTGGCGCATTGCGAACGCCTGCTCCGGGACGGCGCGGATATCCTGGACATTGGCGGGGAATCGACACGCCCCGGCAGCCCGGCCGTGCCGCTGGACGAAGAGCTTGAACGGGTGGTGCCCGTGGTGCGCGGCGCGGTCGCGCTGGGCGTGCCGGTCTCTGTGGACACCTGCAAGCCCGAGGTGATGCAGGCCGTGCTGGACCTGGGCGCCGACATCATCAACGACGTGTGGGCACTGCGCCGCCCGGGGGCGCTCGAGGTGGTGGCCCGCCATGGCGGCTGCGGGGTCTGTCTCATGCACATGCACCGCGACCCGCAGACCATGCAGGTCTCGCCCATGACCGGCGATGTTGTTCCCCAGGTGCTCTCTTTTTTGGAGCAACAAACGTCCGCGCTGATTGGGCTACAGGCCGAAACGGCCCGGATCGTGTGGGACGCGGGCATCGGCTTTGGCAAGACCGTGGCGCAGAACTTCGCTCTGCTGGCGCGTCAGGACGAACTGCTGGCGGGCGGCTACCCGCTGCTTGCCGGCTGGTCGCGCAAGTCATCACTGGGCGCGGTGACCGGGCTGGAGGTTCAGGAGCGCCTGGTGCCCAGCGTGGCCGCGGCCCTGCTCGCGGTGGACCGTGGCGCGCGCATCGTCCGGGTCCATGACGTGAAGGAGACCGTGGCTGCCCTGCAGGTGCTGGCCGCTACAATTTCAGGAGCAGGCAAGACAAAAGGCACAAGGGCATGAGCAGGAAGTACTTTGGCACCGATGGCATTCGCGGCACCGTGGGCCAGGCCCCCATCACCCCCGATTTCGTGCTGCGGCTGGCCCACGCGGTCGGCCGCGTTCTCAAGCGCACGGAGGACCGGCCGACGGTGCTGATCGGCAAGGACACGCGCATTTCGGGCTACATGCTGGAAAGCGCCCTGGAGTCCGGCTTCAACTCGGCGGGCGTGGACGTGGTTCTGCTCGGGCCGCTGCCCACGCCGGGCGTGGCCTACCTGACCCGGGCGCTGCGCGCCTCGCTCGGGGTGGTCATCAGCGCCAGCCATAACGCCTACCCCGACAACGGCATCAAGTTCTTCAGCGCCCAGGGCACCAAGCTGACCGACGCGTGGGAGCAGGCCGTGGAGGACGCGCTCGAGGAGCCCGCGGTGTGGGCCGATTCGGCCTCTCTGGGCAAGGCGCGCCGGCTGGACGATGCCGCCGGGCGCTACATCGAGTTCTGCAAGAGCAGTTTCGCAAGCGACCTCACGCTCAAGGGCCTGAAGATCGTGGTCGATGCCGCGCATGGCGCGGCGTACCAGATCGCGCCGCTGGTGTTTCACGAACTGGGCGCCGAGGTCATCGCCATTGGCTGCGCGCCTGATGGCCTCAACATCAATCACGAAGTGGGTGCCACCCACCCCGAAGCGCTGGTGCGCGCCGTGAAGGCCAACCACGCCGACTACGGCGTGGCGCTGGACGGGGATGCCGATCGCCTGCAGGTGGTCGACCGGGCCGGGCGCCTGTACAACGGCGATGAGCTGCTGTACCTCATGGCCGCCGAACGGCTGGACCATCAGCCGGCCGAGGGTCCGCTGGCCGGCGTGGCGGGCACCCTGATGACCAACATGGCGGTCGAGGTGGCGCTCAAGGCCCGGGGGCTGCAGTTCGTCCGCGCCAAGGTGGGCGATCGCTACGTGCTGGAAGAGCTGGAGAAGAATCGCTGGATCCTCGGTGGCGAGGGCTCAGGCCATTTGCTGGCCCTGGACAAGCACACCACGGGCGACGGCCTGATCAGTGCCCTGCAGGTGCTGCAGGCCTGCGTCCGCAGCGGCCGCACGCTGGCGCAGTTGCTGGAGGCGGTGACGCTGTTCCCCCAGACGTTGATCAACGTCCGCCTGCATCCCGGCCAGGACTGGAAGGCCAACGCCTTGCTGGCCAGCGAAACCGCCGCGGTCGAGGCAGAACTCGGGGCTGCCGGCCGCGTGCTGATCCGCGCCAGCGGCACGGAGCCGCTGCTGCGGGTGATGGTCGAGGCGCGCGACGAGGCCCAGGCCCAGGCCTGCGCGCAACGCCTCGTGGACGCGATCAAGGCGGGTTAGCCGGGGCGGGGGCGCCGCTTCGGGGCCTCAGCCGCGCCGCGCCAGGCGGTCGCGCAGACGCCAGGCCTGCAGGCTGGCAAATTCACCCAGGCCGCGCACCAGGGCCAGTGACAGGGCGGCGACTTGCAACGGCAGGAAGGGCAGGTTCTTCATGGGGATGTCCAGCGGGTCATGCCGACCACGCTAGCGCATCCGTGTGACAAAACCGTGTCAACAGCCCGGGTGGCGGCTGCAGTAAGCTGCGCGCACTCTGGCTGAACGACTGCAACCCTTGCCCACTCCCGGCTTGCCCGAACTCGACGACCTTGAGCGCGCCATCGCGCTGGGGGGCGCGCGCCTGGAGGTGATCACCGAGCCCTCCAGTGCACAGGCCGATGGCAGCCGCCTGCCGATCCACACCGTGCTGCTGGGCAACCCGTCGCGCGATGCGCCGGCGGTGGGCTTCTTCGGCGGCGTGCATGGCCTGGAGCGCATTGGATCGCAGGTGGTGATCGCCTACCTGCACTCCCTGCTGATGCGCCTGCGCTGGGACGCCACGCTGCACCACCTGCTGGAACAGGTGCGGCTGGTGTTCATGCCCATCGTCAATCCGGGGGGCATGTTGCGCCACACCCGGGCCAATCCGAACGGCGTGGACCTGATGCGCAATGCGCCAGTGGACGCTCCGGGGCCGGTCCCGTTCCTGGTGGGGGGGCAGCGCCTCAGCGCCGGCTTGCCCTGGTACCGCGGCGTGCGCGGTGCGCCGATGGAAGCGGAGAGCGCGGCCCTGTGCCGCCTCGTGACGCAGGAGTTGCAGGGCCGCCCGTTCAGCCTCGTGCTGGACTGCCACTCCGGGTTCGGCTTGCGGGACCGTCTGTGGTTTCCCTACGCCCACCGGCGCAACCCGATGCCGCATCTGGCCGAACTGCACGCGCTGCAGGAGGTGTTCCACCAGAGCCACCCTCACCATGCCTACATGTTTGAGCCGCAGAGCCTGCAGTACCTGGCGCACGGGGACCTGTGGGACCATCTGTATCTGCAGGCCTGCGCCGGGCAGCAGGGCGTGTTCCTGCCCCTGACGCTGGAGATGGGGTCGTGGCTGTGGGTCAAGAAGAATCCGCGCCAGCTCTTTTCGCGGCGCGGCATCTTCAATCCGCTGATTGCCCACCGCCAGCAGCGGGTGCTGCGCCGGCACCTGCCGCTACTGGACTTCGCGGCGCGCGCCGCGGCCGGCTGGCAACGCTGGCTGCCCGTGGAGCCCCGGCAGGTCCAGGCCCACCGCGACGCGGCGCTGTCGCGCTGGTACGCGCCCGGGGTGGGGATGTTCTGACCCCCGGCCGCCCGGATGGCGGGGGTGCGCTATCCTTGCGCGCATGCCATCCATGCTTTCGGTTTCCAACCTCTCCAAGAAATACGCATCCGGCTTCAGCGCGCTCAAGAACGTCAGCCTCGAGATCCAGCCCGGGGAAATCTTTGCGCTGCTTGGTCCCAACGGGGCCGGCAAGACCACGCTGATCAGCATCATCTGCGGCATCGTCAATGCCAGCGAGGGCACTGTCACCGTGGGCGGGCACGACAATGTGCGCGACTACCGCGCCGCGCGCGCCATGATCGGCCTGGTGCCGCAGGAGCTCACCACCGACGCCTTCGAGTCGGTCTGGGACACCGTGAGCTTCAGCCGCGGCCTGTTCGGCAAGCCGGCCAACCCCCAGCACATCGAGAAGGTGCTGAAATCGCTGTCGCTGTGGGACAAGAAGGACAACAAGATCCGCACGCTGTCGGGCGGCATGAAGCGCCGGCTGTTGATCGCCAAGGCCCTGTCGCACGAGCCGCAGGTGCTGTTCCTGGACGAGCCCACGGCCGGCGTGGACGTGGCGCTGCGCCGCGACATGTGGGAGCTGGTCCGCTCGCTGCGTGATACCGGCGTGACCATCATCCTCACCACGCACTACATCGAGGAGGCCGAAGAAATGGCCGACCGCATCGGTGTCATCAGCCACGGCGAGCTGATCCTGGTAGAGGAAAAGGCCGAGCTGATGCGCAAGCTCGGCAAGAAGCAGCTCACCCTCAACCTGCAGCAGCCGCTGGCCGAACTGCCTGCCGCGCTGTCCGGCTACCAGCTCGCCCTGTCAGGCGAGGGCAGCGAGCTGACCTACACCTACGACGGGCGCGACGAAAGCGTCGACATCGTGGGCCTGCTCAAGGCCATCAGCGATGCCGGCGTGGCCTTCAAGGACCTGCAGACCTCGCAGAGCTCGCTGGAGGACATCTTTGTGGATCTGGTCAAGGACAGGAGCGCCAGCGCATGATTTTCGGCCTCAACTGGCACGCCATCCGTGCCATCTACCGTTTCGAGATGGCGCGCACCTTCCGCACGCTGACGCAGAGCATCATCTCTCCGGTGATCTCGACCTCGCTGTACTTCGTGGTGTTTGGCGCGGCGATCGGCTCGCGCATCCCGCATGTCGAGGGCATCAGCTACGGCGCGTTCATCGTGCCGGGCCTGATCATGCTTTCGCTGCTCACGCAGAGCATCTCCAACGCCTCGTTCGGCATCTATTTCCCCAAGTTCACCGGCACGATCTACGAGCTGCTGTCGGCGCCGGTGTCGTACCTGGAGATCCTGCTGAGCTACGTGGGCGCGGCGGCCACCAAGTCGGTGCTGGTGGGCCTGATCATCCTGGCGACCGCGGCACTGTTCGTGCCGCTGCACATCGCCCACCCGGTGTGGATGTTGCTGTTCCTGGTGCTCACGGCGGTGACGTTCAGCCTGATCGGCTTCATCATCGGCATCTGGGCCGATGGCTTCGAGAAGCTGCAGGTGGTCCCGCTGCTGATCATCACGCCGCTGACGTTCCTCGGGGGCAGCTTCTATTCCATCAGCATGCTGCCGCCGGTCTGGCAGACGGTGGCGCTGTTCAACCCTGTGGTCTACCTGATCAGCGGGTTCCGCTGGGCCTTCTACGGCCTGTCGGACGTGAGCCTCGCGCTCAGCCTGGGCATGACCACGGTGTTTCTCGTGGTGGCCCTGGGCATCGTTACCTGGATTCTGAAGACCGGCTACCGGCTCAAGAGCTGACGGGCGCGAGCCGGCGGGCCAGCTGTGACCCAGCCCACGCGCCCACGCACTGCGCCAGCACGAAGCCGGGGGCGCTGGCCGGCGCAATCCCGGCAAAGCTGTCGCTGAGCAGGCGGCCCAGCACGGCGGCCGGGTTGGCAAACGAGGTGCTGGCCGTGAACCAGTAGGCCGCGCCGATGTAGCAGGCCACCAGTGCCGCGGCCTTGCCGGACGGAGCGCGCCGGATCACGAACACCAGGCCTGCCGTGGCCACGCCTTCAGCCAGCCATTGGGCGGGGCCATCGCGCAGTTTGCCGCTGAGCTGCAGCAGGTCCAGGCCGAACATGGCGTGCGCCAGCCAGGCCCCCGCCACCGCGCCCGCGAGCTGGCTTGCTATGAAAACAATAGCTGAAAGTGGCCGCCGGTCCTGGGCTATCCCCCGATCCGACATCAAGACCAGGGTCACCACCGGATTGAAGTGCGCGCCGCTGACGGGGCCCAGGGTTTCGATCAGCACATACAGCGCGAACACGGTGGCCAGCGTGTTCGCCAGCAGGGCCAAGGCGACGTTGCCACCCGCCAGGCGCTCACCCATGATGCCGGAGCCGATGACAGCGCACAGCAGGCCGGCCGTGCCCACAAACTCGGCCAGCGCCTGCCGAGCCAGCGGCGCGGGATGTTGAGTCGCGCTCATGTTCTGCAGCAGGCCGGTTGGAACATCGACAGCACCTGCCGGAAAAACGGCTGGTTCGCCGGGTAGCTGCCAACGCTGTACAGGCCGATGCGCGCGGGCGCCTGCTGGCCCGCAGGGCGGTAGGTGCCGAACACCTTGTCCCAGACCACCAGCGCGCTGCCAAAGTTGCAGTCGCCTTCATGGCGCAGGCCGGAGTGATGCCAGCGGTGCAGGGCGTTGGTGCTGAACACATGGTTCAACCAGCCGTGGCGCAGCGGCAGGTTGGCATGCTGGAGCATCTGCACCGGCTGGGTCAGCGCCACGTAGCCCAGCAGGACGTCGGCGGGGACGCCCCACCACATCAGCGGCAGCAGGCTGAGCGTGTGCTTGATCGCGTATTCCAGGGGGTGCACCCGGAAGTTGTTGAGGGTGTACAGCCTTTCGCTGCCATGGTGCAGCGCATGCAGCCACCAAAGCGCGGGCACGCTGTGATGCCAGCGATGAACCCAGTACTTGCCCAACTCCGCCAGCAGCGCCACGGCCAGCAGCTGGACCGCGAACGGCTGGCCGGAAAGGAAGCCAGCGGGCTTGCCGGTCCACTGGTAGACCGCAAGCACGACCAGCGGCGAGCCCCATTTGAGCAGGGGTTGAACCGCGCCCGCGAGCACGGCGAAGCTCAGCCAGTCGGTGGCGGCGTCGCCCCGGGGGCGGTTCCAGTCAGGGTGGTAGGGATGTCGGCGCTCCAGCCACAGGGCGGTGCCCAGCGTCACCAGGCTGGTCCCGAGGACCGCGAGTTCCATGGAACCGCCACTGGCCCGGGCCCAAGCGAAGGCGCCCAGGCTGGCCAGTACCGAGACGGGCAGCAGGAGGGTCAGGAGCAGGCTCATGGCAGGGCTTCGGCCGGGGCCTGGTGGGCCAGGTCGCGGGCGCGCGTCTGCAGGGCCAGCCGGTCGACCGCTCCCTCGGGCAGGCTGACCAGGAGTTCCAGGCGGCGGTGGATGGCGTGCAGGGTCTGGCGGAAGGCTTCGAGCTTTTGCTCGTCGCTGCCGACGATGGCCGACGGGTCGGCATAGCCCCAGTGGGCCGTGGCGGGCTGGCCCGGCCAGTACGGGCAGACCTCGCCCGCGGCGTTGTCGCAGACAGTGATGACGAGGTCCATGTGCGGTGCATCGGGCAGGGCAAACTCGTCCCAGCTCTTGCTGCGCAGGCCGTCGGTGGAAATGCCGGCGGCCCGCAGGACCTGCAGGCCCAGGGGGTTGGGCTGCTGGTTCTCGCGCGGACTGCTGCCCGCCGAGAAGCCCTTGAAGCGGCCTTGCCCGATGTGGTTGAGAAGGGCTTCCGCGAGGATGCTGCGGGCCGAGTTGTGGGTGCACAGGAACAGCACGTTGACGGGGGTGTGGCTCATGGCGTTCCTCAGCAGCAGGCTTTGGCAGGGGCGTCGGCGGGCGCGCTGGCCCGGGCGGAGCCGGCGCAGCAGGCGGCAGTTGCCGGTGCGGCGGCAGCGGGTGCAGAGGCAGCGGGTGCTGTGGGCCTCGCCTCGTTGAACACGGCAATGGCGTCGAGCGTCTGGAACTGCTCCCAGGCCATGCCCTGGGGGTCGGTCAGCCAGTATTTGTCGCTGCGGGCATAGCAGCAGGTGGTTTCGCCTTCGTCCAGCAGGGCCATGCCGGCGCGCGACGCGCTGTCCTTGAGCGCGGCCAGTTCCTCCTGCGAACTCACCTGGATGCCCAGGTGGTCGACGCCGGGCTTGTCACCCCGCGTGGAGATCGCAAAGTTGACCGGCGGGTCGTCGAGCATCCATTTGGCGTAGTCGCTTTCGCTGCGCGCCGGGGGCTGTTCAAACAGCGCCGAGTAGAAAGCGATGTTTCTCGAAAGGTCGTCAACGTGGAGATGGACGTGGAAGCGTTTCATGGGGGCTCCTCAACAGGTGGAACAGGGGGTGGACGCGGTGACCTCGCAGCGCTCACCCTGGCAGCAGTGCTCGGTCAGGTAGGCCAGCAGGGCGTTCATCTGCTCGAAGCTGGCGCGGTAGATCAGGTTGCGGCCCCGCGGCTCGCTGCTGACCAGGCCGGCATGGGCGAGCTCCTTCAGGTGAAAAGACAGGGCGCTGGGCGCCACGCCGAGCTGCTCCGCGATGGCGCCTGGCGTCAGGCCATCCGGCCCGGCGACCACCAGGGCGCGAAAGGCCCGCAGCCGCTGGGCTTGGGCCAGCGCGGCCAGCGACTTGACCGCGATGGCTTCATCGACCGCAACGGGGGGGAGAGTCATTTTCATAATTCAATTATTATTGAACTATTGGAGTATGACAAGCGACCACATGCAATGCTCCTGATTTCATAGCGCATGGTGCCCGTCTGGCGGGGGCTTCAGTCCATTTCTGTCATGAATCTGCCATGGTTTTGACATGGCGGTGTCACCGCTTGATCACACACTTGGCCCATCCACAGCGACAAGGAGAAGCCATGAACACCCTGATCCAGATGACTTCGCTGCCCCGTCCGGAGGCCCGCGCATGAACGAACTGCCCAACCCCACGTTGCCGCTGTCGCCCGTTTCCCTGCCCAGGGGGTCACTTCACCGCCGCGATCGTCAAATCCTCCCTGAGGCTGGGCGCGGCGGTATTTCGGTTTCGTGGGCTCAGCACCAGGACGAAGTCCGCCAGGCGCAGCGCCTGAGGCATCTGGTGTTCGCCCAGGAGATGGGCGCGCGCCTCAACACGCCGCTGGCGGGCCACGACGTCGACCTGTTTGACGACTATTGCGAGCACCTGCTGGTGCGCGACATCGAGACCCTCGAGGTGATCGGCACCTACCGCGTGCTCACGCCGGCGCAGGCGCGCCGCGTGGGCAGCACCTACAGCGATACGGAGTTCGACCTGACCCGCCTGCGCGCGCTGCGCGAACGCATGGTGGAGCTGGGCCGCAGCTGCGTGCACCCGGACCACCGCCACGGCGGGGTGATCCTGGCCCTGTGGGGCGCGCTGGCCGAATTCATGGTGCGCAACCAGCTCGACACCATGATCGGCTGCGCCAGCATCCCGATGCTGCACAACGGCGTGGTCAGCGGCGACTTCGCGGCCAGCATCTGGAACCAGGTGCGCCAGACGCATCTGGCCCCGATCGAGTACCACGTGCGACCGCGGCTGGCCTTGCCGGTGGATGTGCTCGACGGCTCGCTGGACATCGAAGCCCCGGCGCTGATCCGCGGCTACCTGCGCCTGGGCGCCAAGGTGCTGGGCCCGCCGGCCTGGGACCCGGACTTCAACACCGCCGACCTGCCGATGCTGATGCGCATCGCGGACTTGCCGCCGCGTTACCGCAAGCACTTCCTGGGGGGGCAATGAGGGCACTGACCGGCTCCGTCGCCTTCGATGCCCTGGGCTCCTGGGGTGGCTTCGGCGCCGATGGCGGCGCCGACCGCGATGAAGACTCTGGCCGCCCGCTTTACCGGGCGGTTTTCATATCGGACCTCCATCTGGGCACGCCGGGCTGCCAGGCCGAGGCGTTGCTGGCATTCCTCAAGGCCTACCCGAGCGACTATCTCTACCTGGTAGGGGACATCGTCGATGGCTGGCAGCTGCGCCGCCGCTGGTATTGGCCCCAGGCCCACAACGACGTGGTGCAGAAGCTGCTGCGCCGGGCGCGCAAGGGCTGCCGGGTGGTGTACGTGCCGGGCAACCACGACGAGTTCGCTCGGGAGTTCATCGGCCATCAGTTCGGCGGGATCGAGGTCATCGACGAGGCCGTGCACCAGACGGCCGACGGCCGCAAGCTCTGGGTCATCCACGGGGACTATTTCGATGGCGTGATCCAGTGCGCCAAGTGGCTGGCCTACGTTGGGGACAACCTGTACGAGTTCACCCTCAAGCTCAACCGCTACCTCAACCACCTGCGGGGCCGGCTGGGGTTGCCGTACTGGTCGCTGTCGGCCTACCTGAAGCACAAGGTCAAGAAGGCGCTGAACTACGTGACGGATTTTGAGGTGGCGGTGGCCGCCGAGGCACGCAAGCGCGGTCACCAGGGCGTGGTCTGCGGGCACATCCACCGCGCCGAGATGCGGGACATCCATGGCACGCTGTACTGCAACGACGGCGACTGGGTGGAAAGCCGGACCGCGCTGGTGGAGCACCTGGACGGCCATCTCGAGCTCGTGCACTGGGAAGCCCCGCAGGCAGTGAGCCAGCGCGTGGCAAGGGCGGTGGCATCATGAAAATTGCGCTGGTCACGGACGCTTGGCAGCCCCAGGTCAATGGCGTGGTCACCACGCTGGTCGAACTGGTGCAGCAACTGGGCCGGGCGGGGCACGAGGTCGAGGTGATCCACCCCGGCCTGTTCCGCACGCGGCCTTGTCCGGGCTACGCCGGCATCGATCTCGCCGTGCGGCCACGGCGCGAGCTGGCGGCGCGGCTGGATCGCCTGCAGCCCGAAGCCATCCACCTGGCCACCGAAGGCCCCCTGGGGTGGGCCGCGCGGGCGCATTGCCTGGAGCGGGGCTGGCGTTTCACCACGGCGTTTCATACCAAGTTTCCGGAGATCCTGAACGCGGCCCTGAAGGTGCCGCTGTCCTGGGGTTACGCCCTGTTCCGGCATTTCCACAAACCCTCGTCCGGTGTCATGGTGCCCACGCAGGGCGTGCTGCGCATGCTCGAGCAGCGTGGATTCCGCAACCTGCGGGCCTGGACCCATGGCGTGGACACGCAGTTGTTCCGCTTCGAGGAACTGCCGCAGGAGCACGCGCTCATGGGCCGGCTGCCGCGGCCCGTGGCCCTGTTCGTGGGGCGGGTGTCCTATGAAAAGAACATCGAAGCCTTCCTGCAGCTCGAGTTCCCGGGGACCAAGGTGGTCTGCGGCGTCGGACCGCTGGAAGCTCAGCTCAAGCAGCGCTTTCCCCAGGTCCGCTGGCTGGGCCTGCTGCCGCGCGACGAACTGGCCCGCGTCTACGCGGCAGCCGACCTGTTCGTGTTTCCCAGCCGCTCCGAGACCTTTGGCCTGGTGATGCTGGAGGCCATGGCCACGGGCACGCCGGTGGCGGCTTACCCGGTGGACGGGCCGCTGGAAGTGCTGGGCGAATCCCCTGCGCACGGCGGGGTGCTGCACGAGGACCTGCTGCAGGCCTGTTACGCTACGCTGGCCATCCCGCGGCATGAAGCCAGGGCCCGCGCGCTGGCCTTCAGCTGGGAGCAGGCCACACAGTCGTTTGCCAGCCACCTTGTTCCGGTGTCACATGGCTGTCACGAAACCACGGAAAACTGTCAAAAAACAGTCATCCCACTGTCACCGTAATGACTCAAACCCCGGGCGTTCCGTATCTGGACCGCGACCACAGCATTCTGGCGTTCAACGAGCGCGTGTTCGACTGGGCTCGACGGCCCGACGTGCCGCTGCTCGAGCGCCTGCGCTACCTGTGCATCGTTTCATCCAACCTGGATGAGTTTTTCGAAGTTCGGGCCGCGCCGCACCTGACGGCCGCCCAGACGGGCGCGCTCAAGGGCGTCTACACGGTGGACACGTTCAACGAGCTGTCGCGGGCCGCGCACGACCTCGTGGCACGCCAGTACGCGCTGTACAACGACGAGCTGATGCCCACCTTCAAGAAGCACGGCATCGAGATCGTTTCGCACGGCGACCGCGATCCCGCGCAGAAGAAGTGGGTGGACGAGTATTTCGAGCGCGAGGTGCGCCCGCTGCTGATTCCGGTGGGCCTGGACCCGGCGCATCCCTTCCCGCAGGTGGCCAACAAGTCGCTGAATTTCATCGTGCGGCTCGGAGGCAAGGACGCCTTTGGCCGGCACAACGAGATCGCCATCGTCAAGGTGCCCCGCGTGCTGCCCCGGCTGATCCGCATGCCGGCGCGGGTGTCGGGCAAAAAGACCTTGTTCGTCTCGCTGTCCAGCGTGATCCGGGCGCACCTGAACAACCTGTTTCCGGGCCGTGAGGTCGGCGAGTTCTCGCAATTCCGGGTGACCCGCCATTCGGACCTGGCCGTGGACGAGGACGATGTGCGCAACCTGCGCACGGCCCTGCGCCAGGGCCTGCAGCAACGGCACTACGGCCAGGCCGTGCGGCTCGAGGTGTCGGCCGGCTGCTCGGAGTACCTGTCGACTTTCCTTTTGCAGCAGTTTGGCCTGCCCGAGGCCGCGCTGTACCGGGTGCACGGGCCAGTGAATCTGGTGCGCCTCACGCAGCTGGTGGACCTGGTGAACGATCCCAAGCTGCTGTTTCCGGCCTATGCCGCCGCGTACCCCGTGCAGTTGCTCGACGGCACGGGGTTCTTCGAGCGTCTCAAGCAGGGTGATGTGCTCATCCACCAGCCCTACGAGAGCTTCGACGGGGTTTTGGACTTCCTGCGCGATGCGGTGAATGACCCTCAGGTGCTGGCCATCAAGCAGACCATCTACCGCACCGGCACGGACCCGGTGCTGATCGACCTGCTGCGCGAAGCGGTCCGCCTGGGCAAGGAGGTCACGGCGGTGGTCGAGCTCAAGGCGCGCTTTGACGAGGAGGCCAACATCAACTGGGCCGAGTCGCTGGAGGCGGTCGGTGCGCAGGTGGTGTATGGCGTGGTGGGGCTCAAGACCCATGCCAAGATGCTGTTGGTCACGCGGCGCGAGGGCTCGCACCTGCGCCGTTACGGCCACCTATCCACGGGCAACTACAACCCGCGCACGGCGCGGCTGTACACCGATCTGAGTTACCTCACGGCGGATGCGCAACTGACCGCGGACATGGACGCGCTGTTCGTTCACCTGGCCAGCCAGAGCCGGCTCCCCCGGCTGAACAAGCTGTGGCTGGCGCCGTTCTATCTGCACAAGCGCCTGATCGAAAAGATAGACGGACTGGCGGCTGCGGCGGCGCAAGGACAACCCGCGCGGATCGTGGCCAAGATGAATGCCCTGACCGACGAGGCCCTCATGAATGCGCTGGTGCGTGCGGGACGGCAGGGCGTCACGATCGACCTGATCGTGCGGGGTGCCTGCATGTTGCCGGCGCAGGTGCCTGGCATGACCGACAACATCCGCGTGCGTTCCATCATTGGCCGCTTCCTGGAGCATTCGCGCGTGTTCTATTTCCGCTGTGGTGAAGAAGAAGACCTGTACCTGGCCAGCGCCGACTGGATGAACCGCAACATGCTGCGGCGCATCGAACTGGCCTGGCCCGTGACCGACCCGGCCCTGCGCCAGCGCGTGATCGACGAGTGCCTGGTGGCCGGCCTGCACGATGGCCGCGATGCCTGGAACCTGGGGGCGGACGGGGTGTACCGTCGGGTGGACCCGGACAAACCGGGCCATGGGTCCCAGGCGGCGCTGATGGGCCGCTACACCGCACGGCCGCGGGCACCGGGCGCATGATCATGGATCTGATCTTGTGGCGCCACGCGGAAGCAGAAGACTGGGTGGAAGGCTGCAATGACCTCGAGCGCTCGCTGACCTCGCGCGGCGAGAAGCAGGCCGCGCGCATGGCCCAGTGGCTGGACCGGCAACTGCCGGAGGGCACGCGCATCCTGTGCAGCCCGGCACGCCGCTGTGAGCAGACCGCCCTGGCCCTGGGTCGCAAGTACAAGATCCGGCCCGAGCTGGCGCCGGAGGGGTCCGCCGCCCAGTTGCTGGATGCGGCGCAGTGGCCGAATTCACGGGTGCCGGTGCTGGTGGTTGGCCACCAGCCCACGCTGGGGGAGGCCGTGGCCCAGCTGCTGGCCATGAAGCATGGCACCTGCCCCGTGCGCAAGGGCGCGGCCTGGTGGATCCGCAACCGCGAACGCGATGGTCATGCGCAGACCATGGTGGTGGCTGTCCAGTCGCCCGACGCGCTCTGACGGACCACCCGACCGCGGGCCGCCATCTCAGGCCGACTTGGGGCGGCCCGTCTTGATGGCCGGCACGGCCGACAGCGCGGCCTTGAACGCCACGTCCGACATGGCGGCCAGTGCCTTGACGCCAGCGCGCAGCAGCTCGCTTTTCTTGACCGGAGCGCCCAGCTTGGCAGCGCGTTGCTTGAGGTCATCCAGCACGGTGTATTCGGTCTTGGGGATGGTGAAGCTGTCGCGCACCAGCTTGGGCTTCTTGGGTTTCTCCGCCTTGGCCGCCTTGGGGGCGGCCACGGGCTTGGGGGCTGCCACGGGTTTGGCGGCGGGGGCCTTGGCCTTCCTGACCGGCTTGCCCGGTGCGGGGGCTGTGACCGGCGCCGGCTTGGTGGCCGGGGCCGCAGCGGCCTGCACGGGAGCCTTGGCGGCGGGTTGGGTGGGTTTTTTTGCAGTTGCCATGGGTGTCGCTTTGGAGTGGATAAACAGTATATACAGTTTATACCGTTTTTGCGACGCAAGGCAATGGTGAAACCGCTCAGCCCAGCGCCAGCGTCCAGGGCATTTTTTGCCAGGCCACGACTTCCTCGCGCAGCAGGTGGGCGGACTGAGGAAAGGCGGTGATCCAGTCGCTGCGGCAGGTGAGCCTGATGCGCCGCGCGGCCGCGTCGCTGACCAGTTGCATGCCCTTCAGGTCCGGCTCGCGGCGCGCGTGGCACAACAGCACAGCCAGGCGCAGCGCCAGCAACTGGTGCACGAAGACCTCATCGTCGAAGTCGGCGTCCAGCTTGCGCAGCTTGCCGCGATGGCCCAGCACCAGCAGGCTCAGCCGGTGCAGCTCGGGCAGAGCGAAGCCCGGTGCGTCGGCGTTGTCCAGAATGTAGGCGCCATGCTTGTGGTAGTCGCTGTGCGAAATCTGGCTGCCGATCTCGTGCAGTTGCGCTGCCCATTGCAGCTTGCGCTGGCAGCGCTCGAGTTCGGCCGCGCTGTCGTTGGCCCGCAGCTGACGCAGCAGCAGGCTGGCGGCCTTGCCCACGCGCTGGGCCTGGGCCGCGTCGATGTCGAATTTGAGCGACAGGCGCTGCACGGTGTTGGAGCGCACGTCGGTTTCCCCGTGCTGCCGGTCCAGCAGGTCATAGAGCACGCCGTGGCGCAGTGCGCCTTGGGCCGCCTGCATGTCCACGATGCCCAGCAGGTCGAACAGCGCCCGAAGCACGCTCAGGCCGCCACCGATCACGGCGCGCCGGTCTTCCTTGAGGCCTTCCATGCGCACCCGCTCCGCGCTGCGGGCTTCCAGCAGGCGTTCGAGCAGCCAGTCCAGGCCATCCAGCGTCACTGTGCCGGCGGGCCAGCCGGCGGCGGTCAGCACGTCTCCCACGGCGCCGATGGTGCCCGACGAGCCGTAGGCCACGTCCCAGGTGTCGGGCCGGTAAGCGTTCAGCGCTTCATCGAGCACGGCCTTGGCGGCGATTTCGGCCATCTGGAAGGCATGAGGGGTGAACTGGCCGTCGGCAAAGTACTTCATGGACCAGGCCACGCTGCCCACCCGAAACGATTCCATGACCCGGGCGTCCAGGCCCTGACCGAGGATCAGCTCGGTGGACCGCCCGCCAATGTCCACGACCAGCCGGCGCTCGTCGGACTGCGGCAGCAGGTGGGCCACGCCCTGGTAGATCAGCCGCGCTTCCTCACGGCCGGAGACCACGTCGATCGGGAAGCCCAGCACCTGGCGGGCCTTGGCCAGAAATTCCTCGCGGTTGCGAGCTTCGCGCAGGGTCTGGGTGGCGACCGCCCGTACCTGGGCCTTGCGAAAGCCCGCGAGGCGCTCTCCAAAGCGGGCCAGGCAGTCCCAGCCGCGCTGCATGGCTTCAGGGGTGAGGTTGCGCTCGGCGTCCAGCCCGTTGCCCTGGCGGACGGTTTCCTTGAGGTATTCGGTGCGATGGATCTGGCCGTGGTCGAGGCGGCCGATTTCGAGGCGAAAGCTGTTGGAGCCCAAGTCCACAGCGGCGAGGCGGGTACCGTTTTGCATGTTGGCAGTTATTGTTGCCGGGCCAGCATAGCAAACGTGGCGCGGTGCCGTGGTGCGGCGGCCGCGCCGGGTGCTCGTGGTCACCGGGTCAGCCGATCACGCGTCCGTCGGACGTCAGCATGCTCTGGGTCACATAGGTGGCGCTGCGCCGTTGCGGGTTGAAGCTGATGCGGTAGCCGCCCACGTCCACGGCCTCGCGGCGCTGGAAGGCCGCGAGCGCTGTCTGCCGGTTGAGTGCGCCATCGGTGTCGTTGAGCACCTCAAACGTGTAGCGCGCTGCAATGAAGCCGGCCAGGCTCAGGGACACGGGCGGCTCGTCGAACAGGCGGCTCATGGTCTCCCGGTAGGCTCGCACGACGGGGAGGCTGGCGTTGGTCAACGGCACGGCCTGCGTGGCGATCACCGGCGTGCTGCGCGCGCCGCCCATCTGGATCATGGTTTGAAGGTTCACGTCCGCCAGCGCCACGACATAGCGTTGCCGCTGCTGCTTGTCCAGGCCCTGGGTGAACTGGACCAGTTCGGGCGTGCCGCCGACGAACAGCAGGATCGCCGGGGTGCCCGGTGTCAGCCGCTGGCCCAGGCGGGACAGGTCCCCGTTGGCCTGGAAGGACTGCAGCTTCAGGCGCATGCCACCGGCAATGCGCTCCAGGTCCTCGTGGTACAGCGCGTGGTCCTGGGGGGTGCCGTAGATGGCGCCCAGCTCCTGAACACCCATGACGGTGAGGGACTTCAGCGCATGGACGATCTGCTCCTGGCGCGCGGCAAAAATGGGAAACGTGCGGTCATCGACCTCGACGCTGGAGTTCTGCAGCCACGGCGCCACGTGGGCGATGCCCACATTCTGCCGTCGCAGCTCGGCCACCACCTGCGCCGCGGCCGGATCGCCGGCCGTGCCCGAGAGCACCAGGCAGGCCGGGTTGTCCAGCAGCGGCTTGAGGGCGTTGCGCACGCTTTCAGCCGAACCGTCGACCTCCACCGAGACATGCTGCACGAGGCGGCCGCGCACGCCGCCACGGGCGTTGATGTCCTGCCAGGCCGCGCGCGAGCCGATCAGCAGGTCCTTGGAGACGTCCTGCTGGGCGGGGGAGGTGTCGAACAACTGGGCGACGATGAGGTTGCGGGCGCCGGCCGCCGCCTTGCCCGGCTGGGCGTGGCTGAGCGCGGGCGCGAACGTCATGGCGGCCAGGGCCTGGAGTGCCTGGCGTCGGCGGGGGGAGCGAAGGGTAGGGGTCATTTGCTACTCTTTTGATAGCGGCTGATGTCCATGGGGTATGGGCTGGAGCCGGATTTGGGGGTTAAAGCCGCGTGCGGCAGGGCCACCGGCGCCATGGGGCGCGGCCTGGCGCTGCCGCATCAGGGTTTCCTCCGTAAACAATAAGTGCACAGGCTAGGAGGACGGCGTGACGAGCAGATGACGAAAACATGACACAAAAATGACATCGAAAGAACGCCAGAGGGCCGGTTTCAGAGGGGAAGGGTCTGTCATGGATGTCACGTCACTGTCACAAAAGCTTCTTACAGTCCGCTCAGACCTTCTCCTCAACCCTCCTTGTTAAAGGTGCTTACATGAACATGAAATTCCGCATCGCTGGTCTGGCTGTGGCAGCCGTGACCGCTTTCTCCTACGCTGGCCTGGCCAGCGCCCAATCGCAGGAAGTCACCGGCGCCGGCGCCAGCTTCCCTGCACCGCTGTACTCCAAGTGGGCGGCTGACTACAACAAGGCCACCGGCGTTCGCATCAACTACCAGTCCGTGGGCTCGGGCGCTGGCATCAAGCAGATCGACGCCAAGACCGTCGACTTCGGTGCTTCCGACATGCCCCTGAAGGACGAAGACCTGGCCAGCAAGGGCCTGATGCAGTTCCCCACCGTGATCGGTGGCGTGATCCCCGTGATCAACATCAAGGGCATGGCTCCCGGCCAGCTCAAGCTGAGCGGTCAGGTGCTGGGCGACATCTACCTGGGCAAGATCACCAAGTGGAATGACCCCGCCATCAAGGCCCTGAACGGTTCGCTGGCCCTGCCGGACGCCGCCATTGCCCCGGTGCGCCGTGCTGACGGCTCCGGCACCAGCTTCATCTTCACGAACTACCTGAGCAAGGTGAACAAGGAGTGGAGCGAGAAGGTGGGCGTGGGTACCGCCGTGAACTGGCCCGTCGGCGCCGGCGGCAAGGGCAATGAAGGCGTTGCCGCTTTCGTGAGCCGCCTGCCCAACTCGATCGGCTACCTCGAGTACGCCTACGTCAAGCAGAACAAGCTGACCTACGCTCAGCTGCAGAACGCTGAAGGCCATTTCGTGTCGCCTGACGACAAGGCCTTCAAGGCTGCCGCCGCCGGTGCCGAATGGTCCAAGAGCTTCTACCAGATCCTCACCAACCAGCCTGGCAAGGATTCCTGGCCCATCACCGGTGCTACCTTCATCCTGATGCACAAGAAGCAGGACAAGCCGGCCCAGGCCGCCGCCTCGCTCAAGTTCTTCGAGTGGGCCTACAAGAACGGCGACCAGACCGCTGACGACCTCGACTACGTGCCGATGCCCGACGTGGTGAAGACCCAGATCGCCAAGGCCTGGGGTGAGATCAAGGACGGCTCCGGCAAGACCGTCGCTTACAAGTAAGCACTTTCGCAACCGACCTGAAGGGCCTCCAGCGTGTCCTCTACACTTCCCGCCAAAGAGGCTCCTTTCAACCTCGCCGGCACGGTTGCCGGCAAGGGGCCGGTGCGCGACATGACCAATCCTCCTCCTTCCAGGCCGGTGCGGACCGGCCCCCTGGCTGACCGGCTCTTCGGCTGGGCCGCCAAGGGTGCCGCGCTGCTGACCCTGGCCCTGCTGATCGGCATCCTGCTGTCACTGATCACAGGCGCCTGGCCAGCCATTGCCAAGTACGGTCTGGGCTTCCTGACCAGCAGTGTCTGGGACCCGGTCAAGGATGAGTACGGCGGATTGGTCATGATTTATGGCACGCTGGCCACTTCATTCATTGCCTTGCTCATCGCTGTGCCGGTGAGCTTCGGCATTGCGCTTTTTCTGACGGAACTGTCCCCGGCGTGGCTCAAGCGCCCCCTGGGAACCGCGATCGAACTGCTCGCGGCGGTACCGTCCATCGTCTATGGCATGTGGGGCCTGCTCGTGTTCGGCCCCATCCTGGCCACTTATGTGCAGCAGCCGCTGCAATCTCTTTTTTCCGGCGTGCCTTATCTGGGCGCGCTGGTGTCGGGCCCCCCGGTGGGCATCGGCATTCTGTCGGCCGGGATCATCCTGGCCATCATGGTGATTCCGTTTATCGCCTCCGTGATGCGCGATGTCTTTGAAGTCACGCCCGTGCTGCTCAAGGAATCCGCCTATGGCCTGGGCGCCACGACCTGGGAAGTGGTGTTCAAGGTGGTTCTGCCCTACACCAAGGCCGGTGTGGTTGGCGGCATCATGCTCGGCCTGGGCCGGGCGCTCGGTGAGACCATGGCCGTGACCTTTGTCATCGGCAACTTCAACCAGCTCGACACCCTGTCGCTGTTCCAGGCGGCCAACAGCATCACCTCGGCGCTGGCCAACGAATTCGCGGAAGCGGGTGAGGGCCTGCACCAGTCGGCATTGATCTACCTGGGCCTCGTGCTGTTCTTCATCACCTTCGTGGTGCTGACGTTCTCCAAGCTGCTGCTGGCCCGGCTGCGCAAGAGTGAAGGAGCCAAATCGTGAGCGCCGGTACCGCCCAGAAACTGCTCGCCGCCGCCGATCTGGCCGCGGTCCGTCAGTCCAAGTACAACGCCCGCAAGCGCGTCAACCAGGTGGCGTTGACCCTGTCGCTGATGGCCATGGCCTTCGGCCTGTTCTGGCTGGCCTGGATCCTGTTTGAGACCGTGCGCCTGGGCATTGGCGGCATCGCCATTGCCACGTTCACGCAGTCGACGCCACCGCCCAACGAGGTGGGGGGTATCGCCAACTCGCTGTACGGATCGTTCCTGATGGTGTCTCTGGCCACGTTCGTGGGCACCCCGATCGGCATCCTGGCCGGCATCTATCTGGCCGAATACGACCCCAAGGGCTGGCTCGCCGAGGTCACGCGGTTTGTCAATGACATCCTGCTGTCCGCGCCGTCCATCGTGATCGGCCTGTTCGTGTACGCCGTGGTGGTGGCCCGCTTCAAGACCTTCTCGGGCTGGGCGGGCGTGATCGCCCTGGCGCTGATCGTGATTCCCGTGGTGATCCGTACCACCGAGAACATGCTCAACCTGGTGCCGCCGGGACTGCGTGAAGCGGCCTATGCGCTGGGCACGCCCAAGTGGAAGGTCATTACCAGCATCACCCTGCGCGCGGCCCGTGCCGGCGTGGTGACCGGCGTGCTGCTGGCCGTTGCCCGCGTTGCCGGCGAGACGGCGCCCCTGCTGTTCACGGCGCTGAACAACCAGTTCTGGACCTCCAACCTCAGCGAGCCGATGTCCAGCCTGCCCGTGACCATCTTCAAATTTGCGATGAGCCCCTACGAGAACTGGCAGCAGCTGGCGTGGGCCGGTGTGTTCCTGATCACGCTGGCGGTTCTGGGCCTGAACATCCTCGCGCGGGTGCTGACCCGCAGCAAGACCTGAATGCGCGTGGCGCGACTGAAAGCAACCTCATGAACACCCTGACCACCCACCGCGAGTCGTCCAAGATCTCGGTCCAGAACCTGGATTTCTACTACGGCAAGTTCCATGCCCTCAAGGGCATCAACCTTGAAATCCCGGAGAAGAAGGTCACCGCCTTCATCGGGCCGTCGGGTTGCGGCAAGTCCACGCTGCTGCGCATCTTCAACCGCATGTACGAGCTGTATCCCGAACAGCGGGCCGAAGGCAAGGTCGTGCTGGACGGCGAGGACCTGCTGACCTCCAAGCAGGATGTGGCGTTGATCCGGGCCAAGGTCGGCATGGTGTTCCAGAAGCCGACGCCGTTCCCGATGTCGATCTATGACAACATCACCTTCGGCGTGCGCCTTTTCGAGGACCTGAGCGCGACCGACATGGAGGAACGCGTGGAGTGGGCCTTGCGCAAGGCGGCCCTGTGGACCGAAGTCAAGGACAAGCTCAACCAGAGCGGCGCCAGCCTCTCCGGCGGGCAGCAGCAGCGCCTGTGCATTGCGCGTGGCATCGCGATCAAGCCCGAGGTGCTGCTGCTGGACGAGCCTTGCTCTGCGCTGGACCCGATTTCCACGGCGAAGATCGAGGAACTGATTGCGGAACTCAAGAACGACTACACCGTGGTGATCGTGACCCACAACATGCAGCAGGCGGCACGCTGCAGCGACTACACCGCCTACATGTATCTGGGTGACCTGGTTGAATTTGGCGAGACAGAGCAGATGTTCTTCAAACCCAAGCGCAAGGAAACCGAAGACTACATCACCGGCCGTTTCGGCTGAACAACGTTCCAGGGAGACATCTATGCCGGACAAACACCTTTCCACCCAGTTCGACAGCGAACTCAACGGCGTCTCGTCGCGCGTGATGGAGCTTGGTGGTCTGGTCGAATCGCAGATTCGCCAGGCGATCTACGCGCTGTCGCAATTCAGTGCCGAGGTTGCGGAGCAGGTCATGGAGGCCGAAGCCCGCGTCAACGCCATGGAAGTCGACATCGACCGCGAGCTGTCGTCCATCATCGCCCGGCGCCAGCCGACCGCGCGTGACCTGCGCCTGCTAATCGCCATCTCGAAAACCACGGCGAATCTGGAGCGTGTGGGCGACGAAGCCGAGAAGATCGCGCGCATGGTCAAGTCGATCATCGAAAGCGGCTCCTCGCGCTCGCTGCCGACGTCGGAGCTGCGCGTTGCCGCCGACATGGCCTCCGGGCTGCTGCGCAAGGCCCTGGACGCCTTCGCGCGTCTGGACACGGCCACCGCAGTGTCCATCCTCAAGGAGGACGACCTGATCGACAAGGAGTTCGACGGCTTCGTGCGCAAGCTCATCACTTATATGATGGAAGACCCGCGCACCATCTCGGCCAGCCTGGACCTGCTGTTCCTGGCCAAGGCCATCGAGCGGATTGGCGACCACGCCAAAAACATCGCAGAATTCATCATCTACATCGTCAAGGGTGCCGACGTGCGCCACACGACCATGGAGAACGTTGAATCCGCAGTTCAATGAGTCATTCGATTACCCTGCAATGAGCCTGCAACCCCGCGTCCTGATCGTTGAAGACGAATCACCCATTGCCGAGTTGATTGCGGTCAACCTGCGCCACAACGGGTTTCAGCCCGTCTGGGCGGAGGACGGTGTTTCTGCCCAGCGCGAGATGGACGCGGTGCTGCCCGATGTGATCCTGCTGGACTGGATGCTGCCCGGCCAGAGCGGCATCGTGCTCGCCAAGAAGTGGCGCGCCGATGCGCGTACGCGCGGCATTCCCATCCTCATGCTGACGGCCCGGGGCGATGAGCCCGACCGCGTGGCCGGTCTGGACGCCGGAGCGGACGACTACATCACCAAGCCCTTTTCCACACAGGAAATGCTCGCCAGGATTCGCGCGGTGCTGCGCCGGCGTGCCCCGGAACAGGTGAGCGACAGCGTGGCGATCGGAGCGCTCACGCTGGACGCCGCGACACACCGGGTGTCCTGGCAGGGGCAGGCGCTCAAGGTGGGTCCCACGGAATTCAAGCTCCTGCACTACCTCATGAAGCATTCGGAGCGCGTGCACAGCCGCTCGCAGTTGCTCGACAAGATCTGGGGTGACCATGTCTTCATCGAGGAGCGGACGGTGGACGTGCATGTGAAGCGTCTGCGCGAGTCCCTGGGTGCCGCTGGCACCATGGTGGAAACCGTGCGAGGTGCGGGGTATCGGCTGACGGCACAGGTGTGACCGTCAGGTTGCCTTCGGGCGGCCGTGCTAACGTAGGCCCATGATCATCCGCTTTGCTCTTCTTTTGATAGCGGCTTGTGCAATGGCGACGGGGGCCTGGCAGCTATTTGGCCTTGAGTATGCGGCCTTGGGCGCGCTGGCCGTCGTGCTCGTGCGGCTGGCGCTGGACTACTGGCGAGCCAGCCGCCTGATGGCGGCACTGCGCGCTGATGCCGTGCCGGCCCTGGCATCGTCGTCGGGGGGGCTTTGGGGGGAATTGGTCCAGCGCATTGCGCGGTTGCTGCGCGAGCGCGAGGGTCGCGCGCGGCTGAGCGAAGCGCGTTTGCAGGAGTTTCTGGTGGCGCTGGAGAATTCACCGAATGGTGTGGTGTTGCTCGACGAGAAGGCTCGCATCGAATGGTGCAACCAGACCGCGGCCACCCATTTCGGCATTGATGCCGAACGCGATCATCTGCAGTACATCGGCAACCTGGTCCGCGAACCGGCCTTTGCGGCCTATCTGGCCTCCTGGAACTACAGCCGCGACGTGGTGCTGAGCGGTGCGGCGTCCGCGTCTTCCGCGCTGCGTCTGTCGGTGCAGGTCCACCCCTACGAAGGCAACCGGCGTCTGCTGCTCAGCCGCGACGTCACTGCGGTCGAGCAGGCCGAAGCCATGCGGCGCGATTTCGTGGCCAATGTGTCCCATGAGATCCGCACTCCGCTGACTGTACTGGCCGGCTTTGTCGAGACGCTGCAGAACCTGCCGCTCGATGAGGACGATCGCCGGCGCTATCTGGGGTTGATGGCCCAGCAGGCCCACCGCATGCAGACCCTCGTCAATGACCTGCTGACCCTGTCGCGTCTGGAGGGTAGTCCACCGCCGGGCAGTGCCGAGTGGACGCCCCTGGCGGTGCTTCTCAGCCAGTGCGAACAGGAAGGGCGATCGCTGTCCGCCTTGCTGGCCTCCACCCGGCCGCATGAGATGCTGTTCAATGCCTCGCCGGCGGCCGAGCTGGCTGGCTCGCCCAGCGAACTGCTGAGCGCCATGTCCAACCTGCTGAGCAACGCGATTCGCTACACGCCGGCGGGCGGTCGGATCGAAGCGGGATGGCGGATTCTGCCGGACGGGCGCGGCGAATTCACCGTGCGCGATACCGGCCCCGGCATCGCGGCTGAACACCTGTCTCGATTGACCGAACGCTTCTACCGGGTGGACCGCAGCCGGTCGCGTGAAACCGGTGGGACCGGCCTGGGCCTGGCCATCGTGAAGCACGTGATGCAACGCCATGGTGCTGAACTGAAGGTCAGCAGCACCCCGGGCGCGGGTTCGACTTTCTCGCTGCTGTTTCCGGCGAGCCGTGTGCGCCAGGTTGCCGTCAGCGCGCCCGCCGCGGTCCCGATGGCGGACAAGCGGGTCAGCGTGTCGTGATCACGTCGACGTCGTTGTCGTAGACGTCGATCCGCTTGTCGTACAGCGGAATGGTCGTGCCGTTGACGCGATTGCTGATGAGCTTGCCGAGATCGACATCGGCAATGACGATCTGCTCCATGTTGGGCACGCCCTCGGCGGCAATCCCGTCGCGTGCAAACGGAAAATCGGACGGCGTGATGATGGCCGCCTGGCCGAAATGCAGTCCCAGGCCTTCCACGGCGAGGTTGCCCACCGTGCCGGTGACGGCCACATAGACCTGGTTTTCGATGGCGCGTGCGTGGCAGCAATACCGCACCCGCCAGAAGCCCTGCCGGTCATCGGTGCACGAGGGAACGAAGATGATGTCCGCTCCCTGCTCGCAGACCTTGCGCGCCAGCTCGGGAAACTCGATGTCGTAGCAGATCAGGATGCTGATGCGGCCATGGGGCGTGTCAAACACGCGCAGATGGTGTCCCGGATCGCCTTTCCATTTTTCCCTTTCCCAGCGCGTCAGGTGGATCTTGTCCTGCGTGAACACCTTGCCGCCGGGCGTGAACAGGTAGGCGGTGTTGAGCAATTGACCGTCGGTGATAGTGGGGTGGCTGCCTCCCACGATGTGCACCCCCCAATGCGCCGCGAGTTCGGTGAACAGGTCGATGTAGCGGCTGGTGAAATCATTCATGTTGCGCACCGCGCGACGCAGGTCGCTGGTGTCCATGAACGACAGCAGCTGGGTCGTGAATATTTCGGGGAACACGACAAACTGCGGCTTGTAGTCACCCGCCGCCTTCATGACGAAGCGAACCTGGTTCTCGAATCCGTTCCAGTCGTTGATCGAGCGCAGCAGGTACTGGACTGCCGCGATGCGCACGGTGTTCTGGGTGGGCTTGTGCGCCGGGTCCTTTGCGAGGTCGGGGTATTGTTGGCTCATGGGGCTGACTCCGTGTCACCGCTCGCAGCACATTGAAGCGCGGTGCTCTGCGATGGGTCGTGGTCCGGATTGATCCAGGCGATCAAAGAGGCATGGCCACAGGATTCGTGGTCATCAGGCAGGTAGTTTTTCATGATACCGCAGTACCTGAAACCTTCGCGTAACTGGAAGCTCAGCACGGGATCGTGCAGATCGCCCCAGAGCACCTTCCTGGCGTACAGCTCGATGGGCATCTGATCTGCCACGCGGGCATACCCCGGCAGGCGGCCGCAGGCGATGATCCGGCGCAGGTTGAGCTGCTTGCACAGCTTTCTGCGGCCCTCGTAGAGCAGATGGCCGACGCGTTTGCCACGCAGGCGCGGATCGACGAACACTTCGGCGCCGTACAGCGTCAGGCCCTGCGGCGTGTGGGTGTCGAAAGTGCCGGATGCGGTGATCTCGCTCCATGTGTGCTCTTCGGCCCACTCATCCCACAGAATCACCAGGGAACTCGCGCAGCCCACCAGGCGGCCGTCGAGTTCGGCGACCAGTTGGCCCTGGGGAAACAGCTCGAGCTGATGCGCCAGCTGGTCCCGTTTCCAGGGCGCAATGCTGGGATAGACCTGCGCCTGCAGCCGGAGCAGGGCGTCAATGTCGGCGGACGCCGTGGGGCGGACAATCAGTTTGGCCATGCGGCCATTATCACGGGCCGACGTGTTTGAACAGCAGCACGTTGTCGGCCGCATCGGCAGGGGGATGCAGATTGGCCTGCAGCGTCCATTGGCGCATGTCCAGCGCGGCGGTCAGCGCTGCCAGGGAATCGGCGCCCACCGCCAGCCACGGGCAGCTGGGTTTGAGCTCGACAGGTTGCAATTTCAGCCGGCTGTGGTACCGCAGGGCGGCGACCTGGCCGCGACTCAGGCCGTGGATCTCCACGCACCCGCCATCATCGATCTGCCGCACCACCTGTCTGACCAGCGGGGTGTAGCCCCGGGCGTAGTCGAGCAGCGGCATCCACAGCGTCATCAGCAGCAACCAGCATAGCGCTGCACCGGCAGCAGGCAGCACCAGGCTCTTCCAGATGGCCGCACGATTGCGGCCGGCGCGCCAGCGGACCAACCAGGCCCAGCTCAGGGTGGCCAGCAGGGCCACGACCAGGGCCACCAGAGAGAAGCTGGGCTCGAAGCCGGGGGCGAGCCGGGCCACGTTGGCCGCGGGCTTGGCCGGCACTCCGGTCTGCATGGCGACCCACACCACCCAGATCACCAAGGCACAGGCACTGAAGAACAGCAGGGTGAACCAGTCGATCAACGCGGCCACGCTGCGCTGCAGTGTGGGCAGAGCGAAGGCCGCCAGCGCGGCCAATGCGGGCAGGCCCAGCAGCAGTGACCGGTCGGAAGAGGGCGTAACCAGTGTGGTGATCACGGAGGTCACCACGAACACCAGGGGCAAGGCGACGTGGCGGCTGCCCAGCTGCCGGCGCCAGCGCCAGAGCGTCCAGCAGGCCAGGGGCCAGGCGGGCCAGGTGAACCAGAGCAGCAGGCGCCCGAGGCTGCGCCAGTCCCGCCAGCCCCCGGCGGGCAGCCCAATGCGCCAGCGAAAGGCCTCGAGCGCCCAGGCCATGGCCGCAGTGCCCAGGGCGATCAATACGATCCCGCCCGCCCAGTAGCGATGACGCCGCCGCAGTGCCGGATCGGGTGAGCGGTCGGCCAGGGACAGGGCCGCACCTGCGAGGGAAAACAGCAGTGCCATGGCGGGGGCGCCACTCAGGGCCAGCCCGGATGTGCCCAAAAGCAGCCCGAAGATGGGCCACCAGGTCCTCCAGGGAATGGCGGCCAGGGCGTAGAAAGTCAGTGCCGTGAAGCCAACCTGGGCCAGCGCGGGTGTGGTTTCATGGGACAGCTGGGCCAGGCCCAGGCAAGCGATGAGTGCCAGCAGTCCGCCATCCGCCATGGCGCGGGCATAGTCAGTCGGCTGCGCCTCCCCGCCGAACGCAAATGTGACAGGCTGGGCTTGTGGACTGCGGGCAAGGTAGTACACGCCGTACCAGGTGGCGACCAGCGTGAGCGCGAGCAACAGTGCAAACGGGATTCGGGCCGCGAAATCGGCGGGAATCCAGGGGGGAGCTAGCTGGATGGCCCAGGCCCCGAGCCAGTAGGGCAGCAGTGCGTCAAACTCGGGGGGCTGTCCCAGCAGTGTCGGATGCAGCCAGTGCGACGCTCCGGAGGCCAGCTCCGCCATGTAGCCAAACGCCGTCATGTCGGCGTTCTTCCAGGGCTCGCGGCCGATGAAGCCAGGCAGCACGTACGCCAGGCAGAACAGCAGCAGTGCGAGCCGCGGCAAGCGCCGCACGGCGGTCTGGGTGACGATGGCGGGGGTGGGCTGGTTCACTCGGCAAATTATGGGCCCCGATGCCGGGGTGCGGCCCCCCGAAGGCAGAGACCGCAGACCAACAAAAAGGGCAGCGCGGTAAACCGGGCTGCCCAGTATCTGGCGGAACGCAGCGTATCAGGCGGCGGTCTTGCCTGCTGCAGGCTTGCCGAACTTCTTGAAGAACTTGTCGACGCGGCCACCCATGTCGTTCACGGACTTCTGCGTGCCCGTGTAGAAGGGGTGCGATTCGCTGGAGGTGTCCAGCTTGAACAGCGGCAGCTCGCGGCCGTCGTCGGTCTTGCCCATTTCCTTGGTGTTCACGCAGGAACGGGTCACGAACTTGAAACCGTTGGACAGGTCCACGAAGAGCACTTCGCGGTAGTTGGGGTGAATGCCTTCTTTCATGATCTTCCTCGAGTCAGCTGCGGGAGCCGGGCCGGACCGTCCAGCCTACTTTCCGCACAAAAGCCCTCAATTATACAATGAAATCAAGGGCTTGGCGAAGGTGTCAGCCGCCGCGGCGCATCATGTCGAAGAATTCGACGTTGGTCTTGGTCGCGCGCATGCTCTTGAGCACCATCTCCATGGACTCGATTTCGTCCATGTTGTACATGAACTGGCGCAGGATGCGGGTCTTCTGCAGGATCTCGGGGGCCAGCAGCAGTTCCTCGCGGCGGGTGCCCGAGCGGTTGAGCTGAATCGAGGGGAAGACGCGTTTCTCGTAGAGGCGGCGGTCCAGGTGGATTTCGCTGTTGCCGGTGCCTTTGAATTCTTCGAAGATCACTTCGTCCATCCGGCTGCCGGTGTCCACCAGCGCGGTGGCGATGATGGTCAGCGAACCGCCTTCCTCGACGTTGCGCGCGGCACCCAGGAAGCGCTTGGGTCGCTGCAGCGCATTCGAGTCCACACCGCCGGTCAGCACCTTGCCGGAACTGGGCACGACGTTGTTGTAGGCGCGGGCCAGGCGGGTAATGGAGTCCAGCAGGATCACCACGTCCTTCTTCAGTTCGACCAGGCGCTTGGCGCGCTCGATCACCATTTCCGCCACGTGCACGTGGCGTGCGGCCGGCTCATCGAAGGTGGAGGCAATCACCTCGGCCTTCACCGAGCGCTGCATTTCGGTCACTTCCTCGGGCCGCTCATCCACCAGCAGCACCATCATGTAGCTGTCCGGGTAGTTGGCCGCGATGGCGTGAGCGATGTGCTGCATCATCACCGTCTTGCCGCTTTTCGGCGGGGCTACGAGCAGGGCCCGCTGGCCCTTGCCAATCGGGGCAATGATGTCAATCACCCGGGCCGTGATGTTTTCGTCGCCTTTGAAGTTGTCGCGCTCGAGCTTCATCTGCTCCTTGGGGAACAGAGGGGTCAGGTTCTCGAACATGACCTTGTGCTTGTTCTGCTCCGGCGGGCCGCCGTTGACCATGTCCAGCTTGGTCAGGGCAAAGTAGCGTTCGCCATCCTTGGGAATGCGAACCTCGCCCTCGATCATGTCGCCGGTGTGCAGGTTGAAGCGTCGAACCTGGCTGGGCGAGATGTAGATGTCGTCGGTGCTGGCGGTGTAGCTGGTGTCGGGGCTGCGCAGAAAGCCGAACCCGTCGGGGAGGATTTCGAGCACGCCGTCGGCAAACACCTGTTCACCTGCCTTGGCGCGCTTCTTGATGATGGCAAACATCAGCTCCTGCTTGCGCATGCGGCCGGTGTTCTCGATCTCAAGCTCTTCGGCCTGCTTGAGGACTTCAAACACGTGCAGTGCCTTGAGTTCGTTTAAGTGCATGGAGTGACCCCTTTGGGGGAGTTCTGGGACAGTCTTTGGGGGGAGGAGGATGCAAGGCGAGAGTAGCCTCACAGACCTGAATTTCGAACCGGCCGCCAGGGGCACGCCGGTGAACTGGGAATGATTATGACAGGAAAATCACGTGAAAACGGGGCCGTGAGGCCCCGTTGTCCCTTGCGCGGCTGAGCGCTTCAGGCCAGTTGCTGGTCGATGAAGGCGGTCAGCTGCGCCTTGCTCATGGCGCCCACCTTGGTCGCGGCCAGCTGGCCGTCCTTGAACAGCATCAGCGTCGGGATGCCACGGATGCCGAACTTGGCGGGGATGTCGCGGTTCTCGTCCACGTTCATCTTGGCGATCTGCAGCTTGTCCTTGTAGGTGTCGGACACCTCGTCGAGGATCGGTGCAATCATCTTGCACGGACCACACCACTCGGCCCAGTAGTCCACCAGCACGGGTTTGCCGGCTTTCAGAACGTCGGCTTCGAAGCTGGTGTCGGAGATGTGTTTGATGAGGTCGCTGGCCATGATGGATTCCTTGGGTGTCTGTTGGCGGTACAGCTAAAGTGAGGGAATTGTGACAGAAACCAAGTCCCCCTACCGGCCGTGCAAGACGCCTTCCATGCTATGGATGCGATAGCGCAAAACGATGGCATGCCTTGCGGACTGGACCGCCTGATGGGGCCATTGGCCGCCTTGCTCAGTGAGCGTGGCGCCCATCCCGCCCGCAGCGTGGTACTGGTGCCCTATGCCCAGCTGATGCCCCAGGCGCGCCGGGCCTGGGCCCGTGCCGTGCCCAGCGGCTTTGCGCCGCGCTTTGAATCCACCATGAACTGGGCACGCTCGCTCGGGACCGGGGCCCCGGGTCCGCTGGACCTGTGCCACGACGCCGCGCGTGATCTGCTGACCGCCCAGACCCTGCTGTCGGAGGCTGGCCTTGGCGCCCAGCGCGACCTGCTGGCCGGCCGCATCGTGGAGGCTGCGGGGCAACTGGCGCCCTTGGCGGCGGCGGTGCCGCCGGCGCAGCGTGCGGCCTGGGCCGCGCGCATGAGGCCTTTGGTGGCGGGCGGACTGGACGCACCGGTGCTTGCGCTCGAGCAGGCGGTCGCCCGTGTGGCGCTGGAGTGGGTGGCGGTGTCCGCCCACGCCACGGATGGTCTGCTGGAACCGGAGGTACAGCGCGAGATCGACTGCCTGGTGATCTTCCAGGGGTACCAGGCCGAACCCGTGGTGGAGGCCATCCGCACTGCGTTCGGGCGCAAGGCGGCCACCTTGTCCCTGGTGGCTGACATGGGTGCCATGGGGACAGGGAGCCTCGCGCTGCATGCGGCTGACGGCCCTGAAGACGAGGCGGCCCGTGCGGCGGCCTGCGTGTTGCAGCACCTGGCCGAAGGCCGCCACCCCGTGGCGCTGGCGGCGACCGACCGGGTGTTGACCCGCCGTATTCGCGCCATGCTGGGCGCGCGCGGTCTGCGCATCCGCGATGAGACGGGATGGAAACTCTCCACCACACGGGCCGCTGCGCAGTTGATGGTGGGGCTGCGCGCTGTCCGTCATGACGCCTCCAGCGACGTGGTGCTGGACTGGCTCAAGCATGTGCCCGCGCTTGCGCCATCGGCCGTGCAACAGCTCGAAAAAGCTTTGCGCGACGCGGGCGCAGGCGACTGGGCCGCCGCCTCGTCGCGATGGCGCACGGATGACGGGCTCGCCCCGCTGCTCACGCGGGTGGATGACTGGCGAGTGTCGCTTCAACGTCCGCGGCCGCTGGTGGCCTGGCTGCCGGCGCTGCGTGAATGGCTGGCCTCCACCGGCCAGTGGGGCTTGCTTGAAGGCGATGCCGCCGGCGACGCCGCAATTGCGGCGCTGCGGCTCGCGGACGGCGCGCAGCTGGAATGGGCGGACCTGCCTCAGGCGACGCGCCGCATGGGGTTGAGCGAATTCACGGCCTGGGTGACCGAGGTCCTGGAGGATGCGAGTTTCAAGCCGGCGCACCCGCAGGATGAACAGGTGGTGATCCTGCCGTTTCCGCAGATGCTGGGGCAACCTTTCGCGGCGGCCGTGCTGCCGGGCTGCGACGAATCGAACCTGCCCGCCGCGCCTGACCCGTCCGGTGTCTGGACCGAGAGCCAACGCGCGGGCCTGGGCCTGCCAACGCGCGAACGCCTGGAAGCTGCCCAGCGCACGGCGTGGGCCCAAGCCCTGGCCCTGCCGCGGGTCGATGTGCTGTGGCGCACCGCCGATGCGGCGGGGGAGCCGGTGCTGCCCAGTCCACTGGTTCAGCAACTGCAACTCGCTGGCCTGGCCGGGCAGGGGGTTGATGCCCGCGTACCGAACCGTGTCGCTGCGGTGCCGACGCCGCGTCCCTTGCCGCGGGGCGGGGCCCTGCCCGTGGCGCGCCTCTCCGCTTCGGCCTATGAAGACCTGCGGCGTTGTCCTTACCGTTTTTTCGCGCTGCGCCAGTTGGGCCTCAAGGAGGCGGAGGAACTGGACGCGGGGCTCGACAAGCGCGATTTCGGCACCTGGCTGCACGCCGTGCTGCGTGCTTTCCATGAGGCTCTGGCGCAGCAACCCGGGCTGACCGGCGAGCCCCGGCGGGCGCTGCTGGATGCCATGGCGCAGGAGCAGACCCACGCCATGGGGCTGGCCGATGGGGAGTTCCTCCCCTTTTTGGCAAGCTGGCCGCAGGTGCGCGAGGGGTACCTGGCCTGGCTGGATGGCCACGAGGCGCAGGGCCTGCGTTTCGAGCTGGCGGAGGTGGAGCGCGACATGCCGCTGGGCGCGGTCACGCTGGTGGGCCGGCTCGACCGCATGGACCGTGGGCCGGATGGGCAGACCATGGTCATGGACTACAAGACGGAAGGCGCGCAGGTCACGGCCCGGCGCGTGAAGGGCCCGGACGAAGACACCCAGCTGGCTTTCTATGCCGCGCTGCTGCCCGACGACACGCTGCGCGCAGCGTACGTGAACGTCGGTGAGCGTGAAACCCGATCCTTCGAGCAGGAGGACGTGATGGACGCGCGCGATGCGCTGGTGGAAGGCATCCAGATGGACATGGCGGCCATTGCCGGCGGCGCGCCGCTGCCGGCCCTGGGCGAGGGCATGGCCTGCGACTTCTGTGCCGCGCGCGGGCTGTGCCGCAAGGATTTCTGGTCATGACGGGGCAGGACCTGGCCTACGAGCTCAACGGCCGGCGTGTGAGCCGCGCCGAGTTCTATGCCCTGGCCTGCGACCCGCGCCGCAGCGTGGCGGTCGAGGCCTGCGCCGGTGCGGGCAAGACCTGGATGCTGGTTTCCCGCATGCTGCGGGCCTTGCTGGCCGGTGCCAAGCCCCACGAGATCCTGGCCATCACCTTCACCAAAAAGGCGGCCGGCGAGATGCGCGAGCGGTTGCAGCAATGGCTGCAGGCCTTTGCCCAGGCACCCGCCGGGCAACTGGTTCAGGAACTGGTGGCCCGGGGCGTCGATGCATCGTCTGCGCAGGCGCTGCAAGCCCCGCTGTCGCAGCTGTACCCGACCCTGCTGGCGTCGGGACGACCGGTTCAGGTGCGCACCTTCCACAGCTGGTTCGGCGCCCTGTTGCGCAACGCCCCGTTGACGGTGCTGCAGACGCTGGGCCTGCCGGCCCGCTACGAACTTCTGGAAGACGATCAGGACGCCGTGGCCGCCGTGTGGCGTCGCTTTCAGGCCGCCGTGGCGGCCGAGCCTGCGGCCCGGCAGGACTATCTCGACGCGGTGGCCACGTTCGGGCGCTTCAACACCGGCAAGGCGCTGGAGGCCGCGCTGGCCAAGCGCGTGGAGTTCGAGCTGGCCGATGCGCGTGGCATGGTGGACCGCTCCGTGAGGCGCTTCGGCCAGCAGTTCCCCGAATTCGATGGCCTGGCCGAGCCCGCGCTGGCGCTGCAGCGCGAGGCGGTGCGCGGTGTGCTGCTGGACGCCGCGCGCGCCCTCGGCACGGGGGCCCCCAGCTATGCCGCGCTGGGCAGCCAGCTCGAGCAGGCCGTGGGCGAAGGCAGCCTGGACGCGGCGCTGCAGGCGCTGCTCACGCAAAAAGGGGAGGCGCGCAAGTTCGGCAAGCTGGCAGACCACCCCGACGTGCAGGCCGCACAGACACTGGCCTTGCGGTTGCAGGCCGCCAGCCACCAGCACGCGGCCTGGCAGCATCAGCAGCGCATGGCGCGCCTGACCCGGCTGCTGATCGCGGAATTCGCGGCACTCAAGCGCGAGCGCGGCTGGGTGGACATGAACGACGTGGAGCGGGCTGCTCTCGTCATGCTGTCGGACCCGGTGCTCAGCGGCTGGGTGCAGGAGCGCCTGGACGCACGGGTGCGTCACCTGCTGATCGACGAATTCCAGGACACCAACCCCCTGCAGTGGCAGGCGCTGCATGCCTGGCTGTCGGGCTATGCCGGCGCGGGCAGCGAGGCCCCCAGCGTCTTCATCGTGGGCGACCCCAAGCAGAGCATCTACCGCTTCCGGCGGGCCGAACCGCAGGTGTTCCGGGCCGCCCAGCAATTCATCGTTGAAGGGCTGGGCGGAGACCTGCTGAGCTGCGACCACACGCACCGCAACGCGCCGCGCGTGCTGGCTGCGGTCAACGAGGTTATGGGGGCCGCCCAGGCCGCGGGCGAGTACAGCGGCTACCGGGACCACACCACGGAGTCACTGGCGCAAGGGGCGCTGTACCGCCTGCCCCAGATCCAGCGTGACGACGTTGGCAAGGAGGCGGTGGCGCAGCCCGGCGTCTGGCGCAATAGCCTGACCCAGCCGCGCGAGTCGCCCGAGGACAGCCTGCGCGCGCTCGAATGCCGGCAGGCGGCAGGGTGGATTGCCTCGGAACTGGCCCGCGGGCGCCGGCCCGGGGAGCTCATGGTGCTGGCACGCAGGCGCGAGCCGTTGTCGGTGCTGCAGGACGAACTGCGCGCGCTGCACATCGCAGCCGTTCAGCCGCAAAAGGTCGATCTGGCGCAAGCGCCGGAGGTCCAGGACGTGGTGGCGCTGCTGGATGCCCTGGTGTCGCCGACCCATGACCTGTCTCTTGCGCGCGCGCTGAAGTCGCCGCTGTTTGCCGTGCCCGATGCGGCGCTGGTCACCCTGGCGCGCCTCAAGCGGGAAGCGCAGGCCCGAGGGCAGTCGGTCAGCTGGTTCGATTTGCTACAGAAAGAGGAGCATGAGGAGGCCGCGCTGCAAGGGCTGGGAGCAGTTTTGACCGAATGGCAAGGCTGGATCGCCCGCCTGCCGCCGCACGATGCGCTGGACGCGATGTTCCATGCGCGCGAGGTGCCGCAGCGCTTTGCCGCTGCCGCGCCAGCGGCACTGCGGGCCTCGGTGTCGGCGAACCTGGGCGCGCTGCTGGGGGCGGCCCTGGACATCGGCGGCGGGCGCTTTCTCACGCCGTATGCGCTGGTGCGGGCGCTGCGCGCGGGTGGCGCCCGCGCACCGGCCGTGGCGGGTGACGAAGTGGTGCGTCTGCTCACCGTGCACGGCGCCAAGGGACTGGAGGCTCCCGTGGTGCTGATGCTGGACACCGATGGGGAGTCCGCTCGGGCCGAATCCATGGGGGTGTTGGTGGAGTGGCCCGGGGAGGCCGAGGCACCGCAGCGCTTCACCTTCCTCGCGAGCGAGAGCCGCCCGCCCGCTTGCACGCTGGACGCGCTGGCGCTTGAACAGGCGGCCCGGCAACGAGAGGAACTGAACGCCCTGTACGTTGCCATGACGCGCGCGCGCAGCCAGCTCGTGCTGTCGTCCGTCCAGCCACACCGCCCATCGGCGGCCAGCTGGTGGCAGCGCCTTTCGCCCCTGGCCGATCCGATCGAGGCGCCTGGAGGGGTCACCGCAAGCCGCGCCGAAGCGGCCGATGCCGACTCCTTTTTGACCATGAAACTGCCGGAAGTCCCCGTGGATCGGTCACCTTCTGCTGCGGAAAAGATAGCAAACGAAGACGCGAACAGCGCAGCCGTTCGGCTGGGGCAGGCCATGCACCGCCTGCTTGAGTGGTGGGTGCCCGGCGCTGTCGACTGGCCGACCGGCCAACGGCGGGCGGTGCAGCGCGAGTTCGCGCTCGACGCCGGGCAGATGGCCCAGGCCCTGGCCATGGCGCAGGGCATACTCGCAGGCGATGGCGCCTGGGCCTGGGACCCGGCCGTGGTCGACTGGCAGGGCAACGAGGTGGAGCTTCACCATGCAGGCCAGGCGATGCGGCTCGACCGGCTGGTGCGGCGCCGCGACACCCGCGAATGGTGGGTGCTGGATCACAAGTCGCAGTGGCGGCCCGAGCTCGTGGCCGGCCTGCGCGAGAAGATGAATGACTACCGCGCCGCGGTGCAGGCCGTGTACCCGCAAGCCGTGGTTCGCACGGCCTATCTCACGGCGCAGGGAAGACTGGTGAACGTGGAATGACCCAAGTGATCGTGGTGGGTGCCGGCCCGGCGGGCCTGATGGCAGCCGAGACCCTGGCAAAGGGCGGAATCTCCGTCTCGGTGGTGGACGCCATGCCGTCGGTGGGGCGCAAGTTCCTTCTGGCCGGCAAGGGTGGGCTGAACCTCACCCATTCAGAGCCCCTGGCGCAGTTCGAGCAGCGCTTTGGCGCGCGCCAGCCCGAGGTGGCCCGTCTGCTGGCCGGCTTCGGGCCCGAAGCGCTGCGCGACTGGGCGCACGGACTGGGTGTTCAAACTTTTGTCGGCTCCTCGGGGCGGGTATTTCCCACGGACATGAAGGCGGCGCCGCTGCTGCGCGCCTGGCTGCACCGGCTGCGCGAGGCCGGTGTGCGGTTCCACATGCGCGAGCGCTGGGCCGGTTGGGATGAGGCAGGTGCGCTGCGCTTTGCCACGCCGCAAGGCGATGTGTCGCGCCGTGCCGATGCGGTGGTGCTGGCCCTGGGCGGCGCAAGCTGGGCACGGCTGGGTTCCGACGGGGCCTGGGTGCCCTGGCTGCAGGCGCGCGGCGTGGCGGTGGTGCCGCTGCGCCCGTCCAACTGCGGTTTCGACCTCAAGGGGGGGTGGAGCGAGCATTTCGCGAGCCGCTTTGCCGGGCAGCCGTTCAAGGGTGTGGCGATTCGCCTCGCCGGACCCGAGGGTCAGGCCTTCGAGCGCAAAGGGGAATTCGTGGCCACGGCCACCGGCGTGGAGGGCAGCCTGGTCTATGCCGCCTCGGCGCAGCTGCGCGACGAGATTGCGGCCCGCGGCGACGCCACTTTCCATCTTGACCTGCTGCCGGACCGCACGCCCGCGCAGGTGTTGGCCGAGGTGGCGCACCCGCGCGGCTCACGCTCCCAGTCCAGCCACCTGAAGAGTCGCCTGCACCTGGAGGGCATCAAGATGGCCCTGCTGTACGAGGTGCTGGGCAAGGAGGGCGTGAACGATGCCCAGCGCCTGGCCGCCACCATCAAGGCGGTGCCTCTCACGCTGGCGTCGGCGCGGCCGGTGGACGAGGCCATCAGCACCGCGGGCGGCGTGCCGTTCGAGGCCCTGGACGATGGACTCATGCTGTCAGCGCTACCGGGCGTGTTCTGCGCCGGGGAGATGCTGGACTGGGAAGCCCCGACGGGGGGTTATCTGATGACGGCGTGCTTCGCCACCGGTGTGGCGGCGGCCCAGGGCGCGCTGCGGTATCTGGGCGGTACCTGACCGGGTGACGGGTTGCGGGCCCGCTTCAGGATCGGCCGCAGGGCTGCTTCAGAACTGGGCCCGGTAGTACAGCACGGGCCGTCCCCCATGGGTGCGCAGCATCAGGCGCCCGCCGCCGTTGAGCTGAAGGCCGATGGCGCGAAGCTCGGGTACGAAGCCGAACGTTGGCGCGGATTTGAATTGCCATTCCACGCTGGTGCCATAGCCTTCCTGATTCAGCTCGCTCGACAGGCTGGCACCTTCGCCCGACGGTGACACGCGGCGCCAGGCCGCCACGTCGATGCGATCACTGCCACCCAGCGCGGTGCGCCAGCGAATGCCCAGGTCCAGTCTTGGCGAGCCGGAACGCTCGTCCAGCGACGAAATCAGGCCCGTGCCGCGGGGTGTGGAGCTGTCCAGCGTCAGGCCCAACGCGGCGCGCGGCGACACGACGGCCCAGCCGGTGAGTGCCGCACGCGTGGACAGGGGCGCATCGAATCGGTCGAAACGGGGCAGCGGGGTGGGAGAGAGGCCAAAGCGCAGGCCAGGCGCCGGGGGCTGCAGGGGCCCCTGCGCGTGCAACGCGCCCAGGCTGAGGCCAGTCTGGGCCTGGGCTGGACAGCCGGCCAGGCCGACCAGCCCGAGCAGGGCTGGCAGCCCATGTCGAACCCGGAACAGGTTCGTCCAGTTGAGGGAAACGACGCATGAGTCCATGACAGCGCACCTCCGAGTTTCATATTACTCTTCTGGCGCGAAAACTGGACAATTTTTGAGGGGAGGTTGACGAGCCTTACCCCCGGCACTGGCTCCACAGTTAGGGCTGCTTGGTTCCCCACCTGACCCGGTTGGCCGCTTCACCATGCGGGGAGGCCCGTCAACCTGCATTGTACCGGCTGGGCGCATCGCCCTGGGGCGTCCGGACGCCCCAGGGCCACACCTTAGAATCGTTCGATGTCCTATCTCGTGCTCGCCCGCAAGTACCGGCCCCGCAATTTCACCGAAATGGTGGGGCAGGGCCACGTGGTGCAGGCGCTCACGAATGCCTTGACCACCCAGCGGCTGCACCATGCCTACCTGTTCACCGGCACGCGCGGCGTGGGCAAGACGACGGTGTCGCGGATCCTGGCCAAGTCGCTGAACTGCCAGGGCGCCGACGGGCAGGGAGGCATCACCGCCACGCCCTGCGGCGTGTGCCAGGCCTGCACGGACATCGACAGTGGCCGTTTCGTGGACTACACCGAGCTGGACGCCGCCTCCAACCGCGGGGTGGACGAAGTCCAGAGCCTCCTTGAGCAGGCGGTGTACAAGCCGGTGCAGGGGCGCTTCAAGGTCTTCATGATCGACGAAGTACACATGCTGACGAACACCGCGTTCAACGCCATGCTCAAGACGCTGGAGGAGCCGCCCGAGTACCTCAAGTTCGTGCTGGCCACCACGGACCCGCAGAAGGTGCCGGTCACTGTGCTGTCCCGCTGTCTTCAGTTCAACCTGCGCCCGATGGCGCCGGAAACCGTGCTCGAGCACCTGCAGCACGTGCTGGCCGCCGAATCCGTGGTGGCGGATGCCCAGGCACTGCGGCTTCTGGCCCGCGCCGCGCGCGGCTCCATGCGCGATGCCTTGAGCCTGACCGATCAGGCGATCGCATTCGGCAGTGGCCAGCTTGAGGAAGCCACGGTGCGTCAGATGCTGGGCAGCGTGGACCGCAGCCACGTGTTCCGCCTGATCGATGCCCTGGCCCAGGGCGATGGCAAAACGGTGGTCGATATCGCGCAGGCCCTGCGCCTGAACGGCCTCAGCGCGGCCTCGACGCTGGAGGAAATGAGCGCCGTGCTCCAGCGCATGGCGGTGCTGCAGGCGGTGCCCTCGGCGGCGGATGAAGCCGACCCGGAGGCGTCGGAACTCGCACGGCTGGCCGGGGCCCTGCCGGCCGACGAAACCCAGCTCCTCTACAGCATGTGCCTGCACGGCCGCGCTGAACTGGGCCTGGCGCCCGACGAATACGCCGCTTTGACCATGGTGCTTCTGCGGTTGCTGGCCTTCAAGCCCGCCGGCCCTTCGGCCACGGCTGAAAAAAAAACTCTGACTGAGGCGCCGGCGCCGCGCGTGGCAGTGGTTCCTTCACCGCTGCCCGTGGCGCGGCCTCAGCCCGTCCCGGCGGTCGGTGCACCCCCGGGGCAGGTTCTGCCGGTCGTCGAGCCCGCGGTGCCGAGGGCTGTCCAGCGACCCGCATTGGAGGCGGCCGCCACGGGGGGGCAGCCGGCCAGTCCGGTGATGGGCGTGCCGGTGCGCGTGCAACCGGAGTCGCCCCAGGACGCCGCCGTGGCCGCGCGTGGCGCCAGCGCGCTGGTGCTGACCGAGGAAGGCGATTTCTGGCATGCCACCGTCCAGCGGATGGTGAGCGCCGAGAGCATCACCGCGCTGGTGCGCGAGCTGGCGCTGCAGTCCCAGCTGTTGGCCCGGGACACTGGCCACTGGATGCTGCGCGTGGAACGCGAGTCGCTGAACCAGCCACTGAGCCGCGAGCGCCTGCAAAATGCGCTGGCCGCGGCCGGCCACGAGGTCAACCTGAGTGTTGAAGTCGGTGCCGTCACCGACAGCCCCGCGCGCCGCAATGCCGCCGCTGCCGCCCAGAAGCAGCGCGCCGCCGAGGAAGTGATCCTCAATGACCCTTTCGTTCAATCGATGATGCGCGACTTTGGCGCGAAAATCGTGCCCGGAAGCATCAAACCCACCGTTTAACCACAGGACCCATTTCATGTTCAACAAAGGACAACTCGCAGGCCTCATGAAGCAGGCTCAGGCGATGCAGGACAACCTCAAGAAGGCGCAGGACGAACTCGCCTTCATCGAAGTCACCGGTGAGTCCGGCGCCGGCTTGGTCAAGGTGCTCATGACCTGCAAGCATGACGTGAAGCGCGTGACCATCGACCCCAGCCTGCTGGCGGATGACAAGGACATGCTGGAGGACCTCGTGGCGGCCGCCTTCAATGCGGCCGTGCGCAAGGCCGAGGAAACCTCGCAGGAAAAGATGGGCAAGCTCACGGCAGGGATGCCGGGCTTGCCGGGCGGCATGAAATTCCCTTTCTGACGCTGCGAGAGGGTGGCTGATTCCCATTCGCTCGAGGCGCTGGTGCAGGCGCTGCGGCGCCTGCCGGGCGTGGGCGTCAAGTCCGCATCGCGCATGGCATTCCACATGCTTCAGCACGACCGGGAGGGCGCGCAGTTGCTGTCGCAGGCGCTGCAGAACGCAGCGCTGACCGTGCGCCATTGCAGCCTGTGCCACACCTTCACAGAGGCCGACGTCTGCGCCACCTGCCTGAATCCCCTGCGCGATCACAGCAAGCTTTGCGTGGTGGAGACGCCGGCCGACCAGTCGGCGGTGGAGCGCACATCGGCCTTCAAGGGCCTTTACTTCGTGCTGATGGGCAAGCTCAGTCCGCTCGACGGGATTGGCCCGCGTGACATCGGCCTTCAGAAGCTGTTCGCGCGGGCCACGGACGGCGTGGTCCAGGAGGTGATCCTGGCGACCAATTTCACGGCGGAGGGCGAGGCCACGGCGCATGTGATCGCCGAAGCCCTCAAGGCCCGCGGCCTGCAGGTGACTCGTCTTGCCCGCGGTGTGCCTGCCGGCAGTGAACTCGAATATGTGGACCTGGGCACGATTGCCCATGCCCTGGTGGACAGGAGATAGAACGATGAACTACGCACGATTTTCCGTGGCTTACTGGTGTGTGCTGCTGGCCGCGCTGTTGCCGATTGCCTGCGCCTGGCTTGCCAAATCAGGCCAATTGGGCAAGCCGCGCAAGGAGGGCGGCTTCGACAACCACGATCCGCGTGGCTGGATGGCGCGCCAGAAGGATTGGCGCGCGCGGGCCAATGCGGCCCAGTCCAACAGCTTCGAGGCGCTGCCGTTCTTCATGGGCGCGGTGATCATTGCGCATCAACTGGGCGCGCCGCAGGCGCGGCTCGACATCCTGGCATTCGTTTACATCGTGTTGCGAATGATCTATGTGGCGCTGTATGTGGCCGGGCTGCCGACCGCGCGTTCTGCGGTCTGGGCGCTGGCCTTGCTGGTCAATATCGGCATCCTTTTTCTCGGCTATCGCTGACACCCTCTTGCTTACGTACAAACCCGCACGGGATGTTCCTGATGCGTGGGTGAGGGGGGCTGGGTAACCTGCGCTGCAATAGAAAAAGTGAGGTTACCAACATGAACAACATCAGGATTCGCCGCCGGACATTCGCCTCCATGGCCGCTCTGGCAGCGACTTGCGTGGCCGTTCCGCAGCTGCGCGCCCAGGGCAAGCCGGAGAAGACCAAGGTGTCTATTGCCGTCGGTGGCAAGGCGGCTTTCTACTACCTGCCGCTGACCATCTCCGAGCAGTTGGGTTACTTCGAGGCCGAGGGGTTGGACGTCGAGATTTCGGATTTTGCGGGCGGATCGCGCGCCCTGCAGGCCGTCGTCGGCGGGTCTGCGGACGTGGTGAGCGGTGCATACGAGCACACCATCAACCTGCAGAGCAAGAACCAGATGTTTCAGGCCTTCGTGCTGCAGGGACGCGCTCCGCAGATTGCGCTGGGTGTCTCGACCCGGGCCATGCCAGCGTACCGCAACGTGACGGACCTGCGCGGCAAGAAGATCGGTGTTTCTGCCCCCGGCTCGTCCACCAACATGGTGGCCAATCTGGTGCTGTCGCGTGCTGGCATCAAGGCGACCGACGTGAGTTTCGTGGGCGTGGGGACCTCGGCAGGTGCTTTGGCCGCGTTGCGGTCGGGCCAGATCGACGCGATCTGCAACACCGACCCGGTCATGACCATGCTGGAGCAGAAAGGCGACGTGCGCATCATCAGTGACACGCGCACGCTCAAGGGCACGCAGGCCGTGTTTGGCGGGCCCATGCCTGCGGCCTGCCTGTATGCGCCCATGGACTTTGTCCAGAAGCATCCGAATACCTGCCAGGCGCTGGCCAATGCCATCGTGCATGGACTCAAGTGGCTGCAGACCGCCGGGCCAAGCGACATCATCAAGACCGTGCCCGAGAACTACCTGCTGGGCGACCGTGCGCTGTACCTCGCGTCGTTCAACAAGGTGCGCGAGGCCATTGCACTGGATGGTGTCATTCCCGACGAGGGCACGAAAACGGCGCTCAAGGCCCTGTCCAGCTTCGACGCGCACATCAAGGCCGACAAGATCGATCTGGGCAAGACCTTCACCAACGAGTTTGCCCGCCGCGCCAAGGACAAGTTCAAGGCCTAGCGCCTTTCCAGGGCTTCAAGACCGGCCCTCGCGGGGTGGACTCCAGGATGGGCTTTGCCAATGTCTGAATTTGCGCTCGAACTCGTCAACCTCAGTGTCACCTTTCGCTCGCGCGAAGGCGCAGGGTCCGGCTACACCGCCGTGGCGGATACCACACTGCGCATTCGCGCGGGCGAATTCGTCTCGGTCGTGGGGCCCACCGGATGCGGCAAATCCACCTTGCTGAACGTGGCGGCGGGCCTGCTGGCGCCGTCGTCGGGTGAGGTGCGGGTGTTTGGCGAGCCCCTGCGGGGCATCAACGCCAGGGCAGGCTACATGTTCCAGACCGAGGCACTGATGCCCTGGCGCAGTGCGATCGACAACGTGAGGGTCGGGCTGGAGTACCGCGGCGTGCCGCCCGCGCAGGCCCGGGCCGAGGCGCAGGCCTGGCTGGAGCGCGTGGGGCTGGGTGAATTCGGCGACCGCTATCCCCACCAGCTTTCCGGTGGGATGCGCAAGCGCACGGCCCTGGCCCAGACCCTGGTGCTGGACCCCGACATCATTCTCATGGACGAGCCGTTTTCCGCGCTGGACATTCAGACCCGCCAGCTCATGGAAAACGAAGTGCTGGCTCTCTGGTCCGCCCGCCGGAAGGCCGTGCTCTTCATCACTCACGATCTGGACGAGGCCATCGCCATGAGCGATCGCGTGGTGGTGCTGTCGGCGGGCCCGGCGACCCGTCCCATCGGCGAATTCGACATCGATCTGGCGCGACCGCGCGACGTGGTCGAGGTGCGCACCCACCCGGGGTTCGTCGAACTGCACACCCGGATCTGGAACGTGCTGCGAGACGAGGTGCTCAAGGGCTATTCCCAGCAACTGCGCAAGGCCGCGTGATGTGGGACCTCCTCAAGCCTTCGGAACGCAACCTGCGCTACTGGCAGCTGGCCGTGCTGGTGACGCTGCTGCTCGCCTGGCAGCTGGCGTCGCGCAACTCGCAGTACGCCTTTTTCATTGGCGAGCCTATTAAGGTGGCGGGGCGAATCTGGAGCTGGTTCATGCCCTTCGGGTTCGGCGAGAGCGGACTGTTTCCCGAGGGGCTGCCGGGGCGCGCGGACATCTACCGCCATCTGGGCGTGACCCTGCTGGAGACGGTTCTGGCCTTCGGGCTGGGCACCGTGCTGGGACTGGTGTTTGGCCTGTGGCTTGCGTTGGCGCCGACGGCGGCAGCCATCCTCGACCCCTATGTCAAGGCGGCCAACTCCATGCCGCGGGTGATCCTGGCCCCCATTTTTGCCTTGTGGTTCGGGTTGGGCATCTGGAGCAAGGTGGCGCTGGCGGTGACGCTCGTGTTTTTCATCGTGTTCTTCAACGTGTACCAGGGGGTGAAGGAAGTCAGCCCGGTGGTACTCGCCAACGCCCGGATGCTCGGGGCCAGCCAGCGCCAGCTGCTGCGAACCGTCTATCTGCCCAGCGCCACAAGCTGGGTGTTTTCAAGCCTGCACACGTCGGTGGGGTTGGCCTTCGTGGGCGCGGTGGTCGGGGAGTACCTCGGCTCGGCGCGCGGCGTGGGCTACCTGATCCTGCAGGCGGAGGGCACCTTTGACGTCAACACCGTGTTTGCCGGCATCGTGGTGTTGACCGTGTTTGCCCTGCTGCTCGACGGCCTGGTGGTACGCATCGAGAAGCGGCTCATGAAGTGGCAGCCGCGCCAGGGCGAAACGGAAAAGCTCTGAAGCGGCGTCAGCTGGCGGCCCGCACCAGGGTGCGGTTGCCGGTGCCGGGCAGGGTCAGCCAGGCCGGACTCGCGGATTTGCTGAACGAGTTCTGCAGCACGGAGCTGACGAAAACCCACTCCCCGCGCACCGCATCGGGGGTGACGGTGAGCAGCAGGTAACCGCGGCTCGTGGTTTCGGCGTACTGCAGGTCGGGCATCATGCGCACGAAAGAGTCGGCCAGGAACTGGCGGCCAATCCGGGCGTGCGCGATTTCCAGCCCGGTAGAGGTGACCGAGGGCGTGCCGAACTCCACGCCGACCACCTGTCCGCTGGCATCCCTCAGGTTGTTGGCCCAGGCGTTGTGGCTGTCACCGGAAAGCACGACCAGGTTCTTGTCCTGGGTGAGTGCGGTGCTCAGCACCTGCTCGCGAGCGGCCTCGAATCCGTCCCAGGTGTTCAGGTCATGCGGGATGAACGGCTGCGTGACCAGGGCGCGTTGCCGCTCCGTGCGTGAGGCCTCGGGCGTGTCCTCAGCCTGCAGGTATTCATTGAGGCTGTCCTCGGTGAAATCGTCGAACAGGCTCAGCGGGATTTTCATCCGCCCGAAAAGCACCTGCTGTCCGATCACCTGCCAGGTGGCGGTGGAGGCCTGCATGCGAGCAGCCAGCCATTCGGCCTGCGTGCTGCCCATGAGCTGGCGTGCGGGATCGGCGGCGCCACCGGCGAGGTAGGCGTCCCGACCCAGCGGTGCGTCGCGCCCGATCACGCGGGTGTCGAGCATGTGCAGCGAGAGCAGGTTGCCAAAATCGAACGAGCGGTAGATCGTCAATGGGTCGGGCATCGTGGATGTCCGGGTGGGCAGCCATTCGTGGAAAGCCTGCGCCGCGGCCGCGCGGCGGTCGGCGAAGCTGCCCTCGGTCGCCGGGTCATGGCCACCGGCGCCATCGCGCCAGGTGTCGTTGCAGATCTCGTGGTCATCCCACACGGCAATCACGGGGATGTGGGCGTGGAAGGCTCGCAGGCTGGAGTCCGTGTGGTACTGCGCGTAACGGGCGCGGTACTCGGACAGCAGGTGCAACTCGCCCTTGGGGTCCATCTTGCGGCCGATCAGGGTGGCAGCGATCTGCTCCGCGTCGTTGAGGCCAGTTTCGTAGATGTAGTCGCCCAGCAGCAGGGCCACGTCGATGTCGCTGCGATCGGACGCGTCCGCGTAGACGTGGAACTGCCCCAGGGGAAAGGCCGCGCACGAGAACACCCCCAGCTTGACCTGGCTGGCGCTGCCTACGGGCAGGGTGCGGGTGAGGCCGGTCGTCGACACCTCGGAGCCGTGACGGAACCGGTAGAAGTACACCTTGCCGGGCTCGAGCCCGGTCACGTCGACCTTCACCGTGAAGTCGTGGACCGAGCCCGTGACGGCCGTGCCCGAGCGCACGACGTGATTGAGCTCGGCGTCCGTCGCGACTTCCCACTGAACCTGGGTCGGATCCTCTCCGGGCTGATTCACACGGGTCCAGATGATGACGCGATCGGCCAGCGGATCGCCGCTGGCAACGCCGTAGCCAAAGCGCTGCTCCGCTTCCTCATTGCCACCGCCGCACCCGCTGAGTCCCAAGCCCGAACCCATCGTGAGCGCCACGCCACCCGCGGAGCCCAGGACAAAACGGCGGCGTGAACTGTCTTGTTGGTCTTTTGACATGGTGTCTCCCGGTTTGTGATCAGCTGGCAGATGCATGCTGTCATGCAGTGTGCCCGGCAAGCGCTGGAGCTGAGGTTACAGACCTCCATCCATTCGCATGTAGGTCAACGCGCCTCCCGCGTGTAGGCCGCGAGCGCGTCATCGCGATGGACGGAATTCGTTCCTAGTGCTGCTTGTACTCGACGGCCATATTGTCATCGGTGATCAATTGCCGGTCTTGCCGTTGCAAGACGTCTTGTTGAATATCAGTCAATGGACTGTTAGAGAGCCTGGCAAGGACTTTCCGATGTTCTTCATCCGAATCGAGAAGCGGTTTACCGTCCCTTCCCGCAAATTTCAGCAGATTCGCGCGCCTTTCGGCAGGCGTCATGTCGAAGGGATGGTCACTGGCCGCGACAAATGTTGAATACCGGGTGACATGACTGAATCCGTGAGCGGCGGTAAAGACCACATCATCTGCTCCCGTCGTGTTGTAGTAAAGAACGCCTCCGGGCTTGAGGTGCTGCTTGCACAATTTCAGGAATTCAAGTGAGAGCAGACTTGTGGCGTTGCTTCGCCAGTGAAGCGTATTGTTCATCACAATTACGTCGAAGCTTTCATCAGGGTTGCTGCGCAGCCAGCGCCGGCCATCATCGATCAAAAGGCGGACTCTGGGACTTTCCAGCACGCTGGCCATCTCCGGATAGTTCCTCACGATGGCCGGGTAGCCCTTGTTGATTTCCACCACAGTGAGTGAACCGACCGCGGTGTGTGACGAAAGTACGCGGGTCCATGATGCCGTGCTCAGGCCGATCTCAAGCACTTTTTGTGGTTGCCGGTGAAGCGCGGCGACCATGAATGCCCGATCGATCAGGTTGGTGTTGTTCACGGGGTCAATATTGAACCTTCCATCGTAGATGCCATGGCCATACATGACATCGGCGGCGGCCTCTTCCACTGTGAGGACTCCGCTGCGATTCTCGAGCGTGTATTTAAAGGGCTTGAACACACTGGATGCGTATTGCATTTTCTCCAGGTGATTTTCATATGCCCGGTCGTGGAAAAGAACGGCAGCAACCGCCAATCCGGCGGCGAGGCTTGCATACTTGAATCGATGCCCGGGTTGCGTGGACGGTGCCAGGAACAGCACTGTGAGCGCCAGGAGCAAGGTCAGGCCAGACAGCGCGGCGACGTTGGCCTCGAGCGACAGGACCTCGAGCGCAATGAAGCCGGTCAGCAGTGGTCCAACAGCGGAGCCAAGGATGTTGGAAAAGTACAGCCACGACGCTGTAGCCAGGGAATTTCTGGCATCACGCGTACCCAGGTGAATGGTCACGGGAAGAACCCCCCCGCAAAGGCAGGCCACGAATGCCACCAGAAGGTACCCGCACAGCAAGGCAGGACCGGACCCGGCCCATTCGGCAACGAACGCGATCACGGGAACGCCTGCATAGAAAACGAGGGCAGCGGCCAGAAGGGAAGTCACAAGAAAATGGAAAGCCGAGGCGCCGGACGTCGCCAGGTTCCTGGCGCGAATTGATCCCCATGCGACGCCTGCGAGAAAGGCTGCGAGCAACATGCCAAATACCTGCGGGTGGCTTCCTGTCAGAAAGCCGAGAATCCGGAACCAAAGAATCTCCTGGCTCAGGGAGATGAATCCGATGAGCGCAAGCAGGGCGAACGCCTGTGATGCCGTCAGTCTTTCGCCGGCGAAGGCAGCCTCCGGGGGCGGTACCGCTTCCGCTGCCTGGCGAAGTTCCAGATGACGGCTGGCGTGGAAAATCAGCCCGGCGGTCACGAGGTTGCATGCTACCGCGACGAAGACACTGGCCTGTAAGCCAGCAAGTACAAAGAGAATCTGCACCGTGGCGAAGGCCGCGATGGCAGAGCCGAACGTGTTGAACGCGTAAAGCAGCCCGACCGTTCGGCCCATGTTCTGGATGCGACGCTCCAGAAAGCCCACCAAAACAGGCAGGGTCGCACCCATCAGTAGCGTCGGAAGGGCAAGAACCGCATAAACGCGCAGCAGGAGTGCCAATGTGGACACGGGAACAGAGCTCTGCCCGACCCAGTCAATCAGGGTCACGCTAAAAATACCAAAGACACCGACGCCAATCTCCAGAGCCAGAAAAACATGCAGCAGGTGCTGGCGAAACCTGAGCAGCAGATAGTTCCCCGCAATGGCGCCGATGCCCAGGCCAAACATGAAGGTAGAGACTATGGCCGTCACGGACTCGGTGTTGACGCCAAAGGTGTTGAACAGGACACGTTGCCAGACCACCTGGTAAATCAGCGCCGAGAAGCCAGATATCAAAAACAGCAACCCGATGTAGGTGTCTGTGGAGACGGCCTTCAGACGGTTGCCGCGCCCCATCACTGCAAAAATAATGAGAATCTGCAAGAGGCCGATAGCCACCCAGGTTGCAAGCGCCACCGCGTGGTTGGGGGTGACGGGGCCGAGGAAAGCCGCAGAAACCAAGCAAGGAGCATAAGACAGCTTCTCGAGGCGGAAGAATCTGGATTCAAAGGATGGGAAGTCGGGCAGTCGCCTGGCAAACGAGGAAACAAGGTGCCTCAGGAGGAGCAGACTTGCAGGCATTAGGGCGATCAGGGCGAGTCCGTCGATCAGCATGACCGAAGGCGCCGACGCGGTGATCCATGGCTCCTTGTAGCCGCGCATGGCGTAGAAAGTGCCAAAGAACAGCCCTGTTGCCACCGGAAAAAATAAATGGAATCCTGGCAGTTTCCGGCTGCTCATAGTTTGTCTCCATCAACGGTGTCACCAAGTCGACGTTTCACCCAGCGAATTCGATTGCCAGGCCGCTGCCGGCCCAGGTCCACAACTTGTGGACGAAGCTCTTCGTAGTGGATGTTTGCGGCTCCCAGAAGAGTGGGAGTCAGGTCTCCATGCATTGCATGGGCCTTCTGGTTCGCGCCCAGCGCACGCCACCAGGAATCGTGGTTGACCTTCCAGGTTTTGTTGGCCCACAGGATGGCAGGCACGCGCGTATCCCATAGAGTTGGTGTGGCCAAGGCGTGCTGAACGAGGTTCCTTCCATCGTCCAGCAGATTTTCTCCGTGATCGGATGTGTAGAGAAGGACCGTCTCCGCATCGACGGAATCGATCACGTCAATGACCGCGTCCACAAAGGCTAGCGATTCAAAAATGGCATTGTCGTAGCTGGAAAGCCATTGGGGTCGGGTGGTCCTGACTGGCAACGCACCCAAGCCACGGCATTCGACGGCCTGCAATGCGTGTTGGGGCCGATAGCGGTCGCAGTAGTTGAAATGTGCTCCATAGCCGTGCAGAACGATGAGCTTCTTGAGACCGGGGGCGGCAAGGGCGTGCTTCAGGGGCCCGATGAGAGTCTCGCGGTCCGGCGCAGAAGGGGGCAAATAGGTGGAGTGCATCGCGTCGGGCCATGCAATGGATTGATCCTGCACCGAGAGCCAGTAGGTATCAAACCCGACTTCTTCAAAAGCCTTCATGAAGGTCGCGTCGCTGCTGACCCTCGGGGCACTGTCAGCAGAGTCACGCGAAATCAGAAGAGGAACCGACAGATGGGTCCCGCTGGCCCCGGATACGACATCGCAAAACGTGATCGCTTCATGCCTCAAAGCCAGAAGTGCGTTCCCCCCACACGGGCCAAGCCGGTCCGCCCGCACGCTTTCACCGATGATCAGGATGTATGTCTCGCGACCAGAAGGCGCGCCCGATGAGCGTGAGGCCTTCCATGTCTGACCAGCAGCGCGGGGGTTGATTGCGCCATAGGGCAGGGCCGTTGCCAGAAAATCCCGCTTGTCGAGAAGTTTGGCCAACGCCAGACTCATGACATTCACAGGCCATGCGCGAAAAAAGATCATCGGCATCGCAAAGCCCAGGGCGCAACCCGCCGTCACCAACCATGCGATTGCTCGCAGCCGGGGCTTTGGCGACCGCGTCGGCAACGAGCGGATCGCACCGGCGGCCACCAGCGCCAGAATCAATGCAGCGAGCAGGATTCCCATCCAGTAGGGGTTCAAGGCTGTCAGTGCTTCATGCCTTTCAGGTCCACCCGAGAGAAGCAGGATCTCCAGCAAATCGGCCTGGCGCATTACGCCGGCCCAGGCAGCGCACAGGCCGAACAGCGCGAACGGATAGGTCAGCACGAAGAAACCCGTGGGGCCGGCGGCAAACCATGCTGATGCGATAGCCCAGACGGTCACCATGAGGAGGGCCAGCGGGGAAACATCCCAGCTGTTCGACGGCGAGAAGGCGACAACCGCGGGCAGGACCAATAGCACCCACCAGATGGCAACGAGCCCGAGGCCCAACCGCTTGCCTGACCTCATGGGCTGGCGCGATCAGGGCCGACGCTTGCTGCGCCTGCCGCTGGACACCCCTGATTTCCGTTTCACGGATGTGCGCGCTTTCGCTGCCCGAACCGGCAGGAATACCACCACCTTCTCACCCGCCCTGAAAGCAGCCGTGGGGCTAACGTCGTTCCAGCTGGCCACGCTGCCGGGGTTCAGGCGATAGCGCCGCGCAATGGTGGCCACGGTGTCGTGCCGACCGGCTTTGACGACCGTGCGGCGGGTGACGACCTCGGGTGCCAGACTGAGCTGGGCGTTGTCCGCGATGTGCTCGGCGACGTCGTTCTCCACCTTGGCCGATCGTGGCACCAGCACGGTCGAGCCCGCCTTGATGAGCATGCGAGGCGGAATCTGGTTGACGGCGCGGAAGTCCGCCTCGCTCATGCCAGCCTTCCTGGCGGCCACGGCCACACTCATGGTCGATGGAGCGGTCCATGCGGTCCAGCTGGCGTACTGGCCTTCGGCATAGGCGTCGAAATTGCGGCGGAACACGGTGGCGTTGTCCCAGGGCAGCAGGATCTGGGGGGTGCCCGCGGCCAGGATCACCGGCCGGTTCACCGACGGGTTGAGGGCCTTGAAGTCCTCGATCTTCACGTCGGCGAGGCGGGCGGCGAGCGCTACGTCGATGTCGCGCGCGATATCGACCGATTGGAAATAGGGATGGTTCTCGATCAGCGGCAACTCCGTGCGGAACGCATCCGGGTTGGCGACGATGTTCTTGACGGCCTGCAGCTTGGGCACGTAGTTGCGCGTTTCATTGGGCATGTTCAGGTCGGTGTAGGCACCGCCCAGGCCGCTGCGCTGGTTCTTGGCGATGGCGCGGCCGACGCTGCCCTCGCCCCAGTTGTAGGCGGCCAGCGCGAGATGCCAGTCGCCAAACATGTCATGCAGCTTCTGAAGGTAGTCCAGGGCCGCGCGGGTCGAGGCCAGCACATCCCGCCGGTCATCGCGGAACACGTTCTGCTTGAGGTCGAACGAGCGTCCCGTGCTGGGAATGAACTGCCACATGCCGGCGGCCTTGGCCGTGGACACGGCCTGGGGATTGAAGGCGCTTTCGATGAAAGGCAACAGCGCCAGCTCGCTCGGCATGTTGCGGCGCTCGAGTTCCTCGACGATGTGGAACAGGTATTTGCGCGAGCGCTCGGTCATGCGCTGGATGTAGTCTGGCCGGCTGGCATACCACTGCTCCTGCGCGTGCACCAGATCGTTGTCGAGATCGGGCATGGCAAAGCCGCGCCGGATGCGCTCCCAAAGGTCGGCCGGAGGCGCCATGCGGGCCACGCCACGCGACGCGGCTTCCGATGCGGTGATGGGCTGAAGCGGCCCCTTGGGGATGATGGCCACATGAGGTGCGGGCTCGGGAGCCGGTGTGGCGACGGGAGGGCCGGCGATGGCGCCGGGATCGGCCGGCGTGTTGGGACCGGTGGCGCAGCCGGCCAGCCAGATCAGGCAGGACAGGCCGGCAATGTGCAGCAACTTCATCTGAATTCGTTCTTCCATTGGCGCAAAGCGGCGAAAACTCCGGTTTCGCCGTTCGCCTGGGGGTCGTGCCCCTGGACGGCCTGCACCACACTGGCTTGCCGGCTGCGCAGGAACGGGTTGATCTGCAACTCCAGTGCGAGATTGGAGGGCAGGGTGGGGTGGCCATCGGCACGCAGTGATTCGCATTGCTGGCTGTAGGCGGCCAGTTCGGCATTGCCGGGCTCGACGGTCCGCGCAAACTTCAGATTGGCCAACGTGTACTCGTGCGTGCAGCAGACCCGGGTTGCCGCCGGCAGCGCTGCCAGTGTGTCGAGCGAAGCGAGCATCTGCGCCGGGGTGCCCTCGAACAGCCGCCCGCATCCCCCCGAGAACAGTGTGTCGCCGCAGAACAGCAGGGGGAGCCCATCGAGCCGCATGTCGCCGGCGGCGGGTTGATGGAAGTAGGCGATGTGGCCAGCCGTGTGGCCTGGCACGTCGATGACCTCGAAGGTGAAGCCGAGCACTTCGCAGCGATCGCCCCCGTTCAGCCCCACCAGCGGCTGCGGGATACGCTCGCGCGCCGGGCCGTAGACCCGGGCACCCGTGGCGTCACGCAGGGCGTCGACGCCGCCCACGTGGTCAGGGTGATGGTGCGTGACTAGAATCGCGGACAACTGCAGTCCCAGCGTGCGCAGGGCCTCCAACACCGGCTGCGCATCCCCCGGGTCCACCACCACGGCGTGATGCGCGTCGTGCAGCATCCAGATGTAGTTGTCGGTGAAAGCGGGCAGTGGGATCAACTTCATGAGTGGCGAAATTATAGGTTTGCATCAATGGCTGGAGACCCCGCCCGGCAGATACCTGCTCGAATGGGAGCGCCAGCATTTCGATGAGGCCGTGACGGACGTGTTTGGCTACCACGCGCTGCAGCTCGGCCTGGCCGGGCTTGATACGCTGCGCACCAACCGCATGCCGCACAAATGGCTGGGTGTCCAGGAAGGCACGCCGGCCGCCGCCTTCGTGACGGATTTTGCCGCGCTCCCGTTCGCCGAGGGCAGCCTGGACCTCGTGGTGCTGCCCCACACGCTGGAGCTGAGTGCCGATCCCCATGCCTCGCTGCGCGAAGTCGAGCGCGTGCTGGTGCCGGAGGGCCGGGTGGTCATCTCCTGCCTGAATCCTGCGAGCCTGTGGGGGCTGCGCCAGCGCCGTGCAAGGCTGTACCGGCGCCTGGGTTTCGGGCAGCTCTTCCTGCCCGAGGCAGGGGACTTCATCGGGTACTGGCGGCTGCGCGACTGGCTGCGGCTGCTTGGCTTCGAGGTGGAGACGTCAAGTTTTGGCTGCTACCGGCCGGCATTGAGCAGTGAGCCGTGGCTGGCCCGCTATGCGTGGATGGACCGCGCCGGCGACCGCTGGTGGCCTATCCTTGGCGCGGCATATTTCATCGTGGCGGTGAAGCGCGTGCGTGGCATGCGTCTGCTGGGGCCGGCCTGGAAGAACGCCAAGAGCCTCTCGGCTGCTCCTGTTTCCATAGCAAACAAAGCCCACCAGACAAGGGCTGATTGAGGATTTGATCTTGAATTCGATAGAAATCTACACCGATGGCGCCTGCAAGGGGAATCCCGGCCCCGGGGGCTGGGGTGTGCTGCTGACCTCGGGCAGCACCGTCAAGGAACTGTTCGGTGGCGAGCTGGGCACCACCAACAACCGCATGGAACTCACGGCGGTGATCGAGGCGCTGGCCGCACTGAAGCGGCCTTGCGCGGTGACCCTGCACGTGGACAGCCAGTACGTGCTCAAGGGCATCACCGAGTGGTTGCCGGGCTGGAAGGCCAAGGGCTGGCGTACCGCCAGCAAGCAGCCGGTGAAGAACGTCGATCTCTGGCAGAGGCTGGACGCCCTCGTGGCGGGCGGCGGCCACCAGATCGACTGGCGGTGGGTCCGCGGACACAACGGCGACCCGGGCAACGAGCGGGCCGATGCCCTTGCCAATCGCGGGGTCGAACAGGCGTTGGGGCGAGCCTGAACGGACGGCCGTCCGGCCGCAGGAACGCCCCAATGTAAAGCGCGGGTAAATGCGGCCCGCGCGCCACGCGAACAGGGGGGTTTGGCGCAGATTTTTGGCGGCTTTGGGGCGGCGCCCTGCTACATTGCAAATCGGTGGGGTGAGCCAGCCCACACCCTTGCCCATGAACCCCTTTTGCAGTTCCCCCCATGGCATCAAAACCTGTTTACCTCGTGGTGGCCGTCGTTGGCATTGCCGCAGCCTCCGGCGCGGCCTGGTGGTACCAGCACCGGCCCGCCGCCGGGCATGACGCCCCGGCAGCCGCAGCCGCTGGCGCGGGTGCCGCGGGAGGTGCTGGGGCAGCGGCGAAGCCGCCCGCGGTGGAGGTGGCCCGCGTCGAGGTCATGAAGCTCACCGACGATGCCCAGGCCGTGGGCAGCCTGCGCTCGCGCCAGAGCGTGGTGCTGCGGCCGGAGGTCAGCGGGCGCATCACCCAGATCAATTTCCGTGATGGCGAACGGGTCCGCAAAGGCCAGCTGCTGGTGCAGCTGGACGACCAGTTGCCGCTGGCCCAGCTGCAGCAGAGCCAGGCCGAGCTGTCGATTGCCCAGGCCAACCACAAGCGCAACCAGGAGCTGGTGGCGCAGAACTTCATCAGCCAGCGCTCCGTGGATGAAAGCTCGGCCAATCTCGAGGTGGCGCAAGCCAAGCTTGCGCTTGCGCGTGCCACGGCGGCCCGGCTGCGCATCGTGGCGCCGTTTGATGGCATCACCGGTATCCGCAGCGTCAACATCGGTGATTACCTCAAGGATGGCGCCGACATCGTCAACATCGAGGACATGGAGGCGCTGTACGTCGATTTCCGGCTGCCCGAGCGCTACCAGACCAAGGCTCGCCGCGGCCAGCAGGCCGTGGTGTCGGTGGACGCGCTTCCGGGCCGCAAGTTCACCGCGATCGTCCAGGCGATCGACCCCCTGGTGGATGCCAATGGCCGCTCCGTCGGGGTGCGGGGCTGCATCGACAACCGGCAGCTTCAGCTGCGCCCCGGCATGTTTGCGCGGGTGACCAGCGTTTTCGGCGAACGTGACCGCGCGCTGGTGGTGCCCGAGGAGGCCATCGTGCCCCAGGGCGGGCGCCAGTTCGTCCTGCGCCTGGTGGACGGGCCGGACCGAGACAGCAAGATGGCCCAGCGCGTCGAGGTCAAGGTCGGCATCCGCCAGCCCGGGCGGGTGGAAATCGTGCAGGGCCTGGAGCCCGGCGACCTCGTGGTCACGGCCGGCCAGCAGCGGGTCCAGAAGGACGGCATGGCGGTGAGGGTGGTCGAGCTGGGCAAGCCGGGTCCCGGCGCCAGCCCGGCGGGCCCCCGCGCGGCGGACGGCGAGAGGGTCAGATCCGGCGTGCCGGCCGCGGCTGCCGTGCCGCCGATGGTGGCCAAGGCGCCGGCGGCCGTGACGGCCCGGCCCCAGGGCCCCAATCCGTGCCTGGCGGGGCTGTCCGGGGCGGCAGGTGGCCGCGCGGGCAGTGGCCCGGCACACAAGGCCTCGTCCTGATCGCCCAGGGAGCCTGCCATGCAGCTTGCTGAAATCTCGATCCGCCGGCCGGTGTTCGCGACCGTGCTGTCCCTTTTGGTGGTGCTGGTTGGTGCCGTCAGCTTCACACGCCTGTCGGTGCGCGAATACCCCAAGATCGACGAACCCGTGGTCACGGTGAGCGTCAAGTACGCAGGGGCGTCGGCCGAGGTGATCGAATCGCAGGTGACCAAGCCGCTGGAGGATTCGATCGCCGGCATCGACGCGGTGGATGTCATCACCTCCATCAGCCGGGCCGAGCAAAGCCAGATTTCGGTCAAGTTCCGACTCGAGAAGGACGCCGACGCCGCGGCGGCCGAGGTGCGCGACCGCACCTCGCGTGTGCGCAACAAGCTTCCCCAGGCCATCGAAGAGCCCGTGATCGCCAAGGTCGAGGCGGACGCCTTTCCCGTGATCTGGCTGGCCTTCACGAGCGACACACTGAGCCCGCTGCAGATCAACGACCTGGTCAACCGCATCGTCAAGTCGCGCCTGCAGACGGTCACGGGCGTGGCCGACGTTCGCATCTTTGGCGAGCGCAAATATGCCATGCGGGTCTGGCTGGACCCGGACAAACTCGCGGGCTACCGCCTGACCACCCAGGACGTGGAGGACGCCATCCGCCGCAGCAACCTCGAACTGCCGGCTGGGCGCATCGAGTCCCAGCAGCGCGAGTTCAGCGTGACCTCGCAGACCGATCTCGTGAAGGCCTCCCAGTTCTCCGACATCGTGATCCGCAATGTCAACGGATTTCCGGTCCGGGTGCGCGACGTGGCCCGTGTGCAGGAAGCCGCCGCCGACGAGCGCAGCCAGGTCCGCCTGAACGGCAAGGTGGCGATCGGGGCCGGCGTGATCCGCCAGGCAACGGCCAACCCGCTCACGCTGTCGCAGGGCGTGAGGGACATGATTCCCAAACTCAAGGCCGACCTGCCCCCCGACGTCAGCATCGAGGTGGCCAATGACAATTCGCTGTTCATCGACCGCTCGGTGAAGAACGTCTACCAGACCATCGGGGAGGCTATCGTGCTGGTGGCCCTGGTGATCTTCGTGTTCCTGCGCACGGTGCGCGCGTCGATCATCCCGATCGTGACCATTCCGGTCAGCCTGATCGGCACCTTTGCCATGATGGCGCTGGCCGGATTCTCGATCAACACGCTCACCCTGCTGGCGCTGGTGCTGGCGATCGGCCTGGTGGTGGACGACGCGATCGTGATGCTCGAGAACATCTACCGGCACATCGAGGAGGGGCTGGACCCGTTCTCGGCGGCGATCAAGGGCGCACGGGAAATCGGCTTTGCGGTGATCACCATGACCCTGACGCTGGTGGCGGTGTACGCGCCGCTGGCCTTCACGCCGGGGCGCACCGGCCGGCTGTTCGGGGAGTTCGCGCTGGCGCTGGCGGGCGCGGTGGTGGTATCGGGCTTCGTGGCGCTCACGCTCACTCCCATGATGTGCTCGCAGCTGCTGCGGCACAACCCCCATCCCAACTGGTTTGACAGCCACATGGAGCGCTGGCTCACGGCCGTGTCGGACCGGTACGGTCGACTCCTGCGCTGGCTGCTGATGGCCCGCTGGCGTCCGCAGGAAGGCCGCGGTGGCTTGCGTGGTGCGGTGCTGCAGGCGCGCTGGATCGTGGTCGGTGCGATGCTCCTGAGCGCGGCGGGCATCGCGCTGGTCTGGCCGACGATGAAGCAGGAGCTGTCGCCGCTGGAGGACCGTGGCACCATCCTGGCCACGGTCAACGCGCCCGATGGCTCGACGTTCGACTACACCAACCGCTATGCCCAGGCGCTGGAGAAGATGGGGCAGCCCTACAAGGAGTTCGACCGCATCTTCGGCAGCATCGGCAACCCCACGGTGTCGCAGGCCAGCGTGATCTACCGGACCGTGGAGTGGGAGCACCGCAAGCGCACGACGCTCGAGCTGGCTCGTGAGCTGGGCCCGAGGTTCAGCTCCTTGCCGGGCGTCAACGCCTTTCCCATCACGCCGCCGTCGCTGGGCCAGGGGTTTCGCGAACGGCCGATGAACTTCGTGATCCAGACCTCGGACAGCTACGAGAACCTCAGCCGCGTCACGCGCCAGATGATGGACGAGATCGCGAAGAATCCGGGCATTGTCTCGGCCGACGTGGACCTGCGCCTGAACAAGCCCGAACTGCGCATCGACGTGGACCGCGACAAGGCCGCCGATCTGGGCGTGAGCGTGGAGGTGGTGGCCAAGGCGCTCGAAACCATGCTGGGCGGGCGCAATGTGACCCGCTACAAGCGCGACGCCGAGCAGTACGACGTGATCGTGCAGACCGAGCCGCGTGGCCGCACCACGCCAGAGGACATCGACAGCATCAACGTGCGCGGGCGCGGCGACACCATGATTCCTCTGTCGGCGCTGGTGAAGGTGCGCGAGAGCGTGAGCCCGCGCGAACTCAACCATTTCGGCCAGCGCCGCTCGGCCTCGATCACGGCCAACCTGGCGCCCGACTATTCACTGGGTCAGGCGCTGACCTTCATGGACCAGACGGCCAGCAAGGTGCTCAAGACGGGCTACACCACGGAGCTGAACGGGACGTCGCGCGAATTCCGCAACTCCCAGGGCGCGCTGGCCATCACCTTTGTGCTGGCGCTGCTGTTCATCTTCCTGGTGCTGGCGGCGCAGTTCGAGAGCTTTGTCGATCCGCTGGTGATCATGCTGTCGGTGCCGCTGTCCATGATCGGCGCGCTGCTGGCGCTCAAATGGTCCGGCGGATCGCTCAACGTTTATTCGCAGATCGGCCTGATCACGCTCGTCGGCCTGATCACCAAGCATGGCATCCTGATCGTGGAGTTCACCAACCAGCTGCGCGAGCAGGGCATGGAGCTGGTCGATGCGCTGGTCAAGGCCGCCTCGCAGCGGCTGCGCCCCATCCTCATGACCACCGGCGCCATGGTGCTGGGCGCGCTGCCGCTGGCGCTCGCGCATGGCGCAGGCGCTGAAAGCCGCATCCAGATCGGCTGGGTCATCGTCGGAGGCATGTCGCTGGGCACCGCGCTCACGGTGTTCGTGGTGCCCACCATGTACCTGCTGTTTGCCCGCCGCGGCGTGCCCGGAGCCAACAAGGCCGAGGCACGGGAGCTGCCGGGCCACGAGGCGCCGCACGGCGCCGGGGCGGTCCCTGCCGAATAGCGGGTCGCCGGCCTCAGCGCGAGGCTGCGAGCCGGAGTTCGGCCTCGGTGTTGAGGTTGAGGAAGGCTCTGGCATCGCCGGGCCGGTCGAAGGCCACGGGGCAGGCTGGCAGCGCCTGCAGCCAGTCGCGCATGCGGTGACCGCCGCCCTGCAGGAAAGCCTGCAGGCTGTCCGCGCATTGCACACTGACCAGGCAGAACACGGGCTGCATCTCGGGCTCCCCGCGATCGGTGACCGTGATCGCCACGGCCGCCGGCTGCCCGCCCAATCCGCCCGCGAGCCGGGCCACCAGGTCGGTGGGGAAGGCCGGCGCATCGCAGGGCACGCAGGCCAGCCAGGGGGTGGCGCAGTGCCTGAGGCCGGCCAGCAGCCCCGCCAGCGGGCCGGGGAAGTCGTCCGTGCCATCCTGGACCACCGGGACACCCCAGGCCGCGTACTGCTCCAGGTGCCGGTTGGCGCTGAGCAGCAAGGCACTGACTTGGGGGCGCAGCCGCTGCAGCGCCCATTGCGCGAGGGCTGTGCCATTGAAGTCCACCAGGCCCTTATCCTGCCCGCCCATGCGCCGGCCCTGGCCGCCGGCGAGCACGAGGCCAGTGACATCGTGCGGGGAGAGCAGGTCAGCCTCCGATGTAGCTCATTTCGACGCGCCGCCCGGCGGGCGCAGCGCTGTCGGGTGCCAGGGTGCCCCGCAACTGCGAGTAGCGATCGCTCCGGCCCTGCCAGATGTGGCCGATGGCCGAGGCCAGCGCCTCGTCGCTGGCGCCCCCGCGCAGCAGTGCACGCAGGTCGTGCCCCTGGCTGGCGAACAGGCACAGATACACCTGGCCTTCGGTGGACAGCCGGGCGCGGTTGCAGTCGCCGCAGAAGGCCTGGGTCACGCTGCTGATGACGCCGATCTCGCCGGCCTGCGCCGCGTGCTGGCCGTTCGCGTCGGCATAGCCCCAGCGTTCGGCGGTTTCGCCGGGCGCCGATGGTTCGAGCGGCACCAGCGCGTATTCGGCCTGGAGGCGGCGAATCACCTCGGCCGACGGCAGCACTTCGTCCATGCGCCAGCCGTTGGTGGCGCCCACGTCCATGTATTCGATGAAGCGCAGGACCGTGCCAGTGCCCCGGAAGTGCCGGGCCATGGGCAGGATCTCGTGGTCGTTGGTGCCACGCTTGACCACCATGTTGACCTTGACGGGCCCCAGGCCCGCCTCGCGTGCCGCGGCGATGCCCTCGAGCACCTCGGCGACGGGGAAGTCCACATCGTTCATGCGGCGGAACACCGCGTCGTCCAGCCCGTCAAGGCTGACGGTCACGCGCTGCAGGCCAGCGGCCCGCAGCGCCCGCGCCTTGCGGGCCAGCAGGGAGCCGTTGGTGGTCAACGTGATGTCTAGCGGCGTGCCGTCCACCGTGCGCAGGGCCGCAAGCTGTTCGATCAGGACCTCGATGTTCTTGCGCAGCAGCGGCTCGCCACCGGTCAGGCGGATCTTCTGCACGCCGTGCGCCACGAACTGCCGGGCCAGGCGTGTGATCTCCTCGAAGGTCAGCAGCGAGGCATGGGGCAGGTAAGGGTAGTCCTTGTCGAAGACCTCCTTGGGCATGCAGTAGCTGCAGCGGAAGTTGCAGCGGTCGGTGACGCTGATGCGCAGGTCCCGAAGCGGCCGGCCCAGGGTGTCCGCGAGCAGGCCGGTGGCCGCCACCGGCCGGGTGGGCAGGGCCGCGGCCAGCGCATGGCGCTGGTCGACCAGGGGGATCACGCGTTCGGCCATGCCCGCATTGTCAACGCTCAGACGCAGCGCGCGCCATCAACCTCGATGCAAATCCCTGAAATGAAAGCGGCTTCGTCGCTGGACAGGTACAAGCAGGCATTCGCCACGTCCAGTGCGGTGGAAAAGCGGCCCAGCGGGATGGTCGCCAGGAACTTGGCACGGCGTGCTTCGTCCACCGGTCCGCCCGCGAATTCGGCCGACAGGCCCGTGTCGGGGTTGAACACCGGGTTGACGCAGTTGACGCGGATGTTGTCCGGCCCGAGCTCCGCCGCGAGCGACTTGCTGGTGGTGATCACCGCCCCCTTGGAGCCGTTGTACCAGGTGAGGCCAGGCCGCGGACGCACACCCGCCGTGGAGGCGATGTTGATGAAGCTGCCGCCCCCGTTGGCCCGAAACACCGGTGTGGCATGGATCGTGGCCAGGTAGATGCTCTTCATGTTGACGGCGTAGCACCTGTCGAACTCTTCCTCGCTGACCTCGAGCGCCGGGCGGTTGCGGTGCGTCCAGCCCGCGTTGTTCACCATCACATCGAGCTTGCCGTAGCGCTGCACGGCGGCGTCGACCAGGGCCTTGACGTCGGCCGACTTCGTCACGTCGGCCGCGAAGAACGACGCCGTGCCGCCCGCTGCGGTGATGTCGGCCACCACCTTCTCGCCGAGCGAGGCGTTGATGTCGTTGACGATGACTTTGGCGCCTTGCTCGGCCAGGCGTCTGGCAATGCCTTCCCCGATGCCGCCACCGGAACCCGTGACGATCACAACTTTGTCCTTGACTCGCATGGAACTGTCTCCTGAATGCTATTGAATTGGTAGCTGAAAGTGGACGCCTGGCAAGGGCTACAGCCTTGCCAGGCTTGAAAATCGGTCAGCCGTGGCGGATCGCGACGGTCTTGAGCGTGGTGAAGCCGAGCAGTGCCTCGAAGCCCTTCTCGCGGCCATAGCCCGATGACTTGACGCCGCCGAACGGCAGTTCCACGCCGCCGCCGGCGCCGTAGTTGTTGATGAACACCTGGCCGCTTTTCACGCGCCGGGCCATGCGGAACTGGCGGGCGCCGTCGCGCGTCCAGATGCCGGCCACCAGGCCGAACTGCGTGGCGTTGGCCAGCTCCACCGCATGGTCCTCGTCCTTGAAGCTCATGGCCGCGAGCACCGGGCCGAACACTTCCTCCTGGGCAATGCGGTGGTAGGCCGGCACGTCGCGCAGCAGGGCCGGTGCCTGGTAGTAGCCGGTCTCGGGCGCTTCGTCAACGATCCGGCCTTGGGCCACGATGGGGATGCTGGCGGCATGGGCGTCGCTGAGGAAGTCCCATACCCGCTGCTGCTGGCTCTGGCGGATCAGTGGGCCCACGTCCAGGTCCATGGCCGCCGGGCCGACGCGCAGGTTTTCAAAGGCCTGGCCCAGCCGTTCCAGCAACGGTTCGTAGATGGCCTGGTCCACCAGCAGCCGCGAACCGGCGCTGCAGGTCTGCCCGGCGTTCTGCACGATGGCGTTGATGACCATGGGGATGGCCGCGTCCAGATCGGCGTCGGCAAAGATGATCTGCGGGCTTTTGCCACCCAGCTCCAGCGTGACCGGGCAATGGCGTTCGGCAGCCACCTGCTGGATCAGCGTGCCCACCTTGGGGCTGCCGGTGAAGCTGATGTGGTCGATGCCTTCATGGCGCGCCAGCGCGTCGCCCACTTCATGGCCATAGCCGGTGACGATGTTGATGGCGCCGGCCGGGAACCCCACCTCGGCGGCGAGCTGGGCCACGCGGATCAGCGACAGGCAGGCATCCTCGGCCGGCTTGATCACGCAGACATTGCCAGCCGCCAGTGCGCCGCCCACGCTGCGCCCGAAGATCTGCATCGGGTAGTTCCAGGGAATGATGTGGCCGGTCACGCCGTGCGGCTCGCGCCAGGTCAGGACGCTGTAGCCGTCCAGGTAAGGAATGGTGTCGCCATGCAGCTTGTCGCAGGCGCCGGCATAGAACTCGAAGTAGCGCACCAGCGCGATGGCGTCCGCGCGTGCCTGCTTGGTCGGCTTGCCGCAGTCGCGTTGTTCGATTGCGGCCAATTCATCGGCGTGCTCGGCCACCTTGGCCGACAGCTTCATCAGCAGGCGTCCGCGCTCGGCGGCGCTGAGCTTGCTCCAGACGGCATCGTGGCATTTGCGCGCAGCATGAACCGCGGTGTCGATGTCGTGCGCGTTGCTGCGTTGCAGCTCGTCAAAAGGCTGCCCGTCGGACGGATCGATCACGGGAAGTGTGCGGCCCGAAGCAGACGGCACCGAGGTGTTTGCGATGTAATTCAACTGCATGCGGCGATTTTGCTCCAATCCTGGGGGCTCCCGTCTGAAGAGGTGAAATCCTTGTTCAGCCCGCATGTGTGTTGTATTTAACGCTATTGATTTAATAGCATATCGGATACGATGGGGTCTTCGCAGCCTTCAGTGAAAAGCATGCGTACGTTTAAGAAAGTTCTCATCGGATTGCTGTTTTTGCTCGCTCTGGCCGCCGCCGGACTGGCCTGGCTGTTGCAGCAGCATCCGTCGCTCATGCCCTACAGCGCACTCGGCTGGCGCGGCACGGAACCCGTCACACCGTCACTCAAGGTGAGCTTTCTCGGCGTGGCCACGCTGCTGCTGGACGACGGTGAAACCGCCTTGCTCACCGACGGATTTTTTTCGCGCCCGGGCAAGATGAAGGTGGTGTTGGGCAAGGTCGAACCTGACCTGCAGGCCATCACGCGCGGCATGCTGCGTGCCGGCATTCCGGGCCGCACGGGCCGGCTTGCGGCGGTGATTCCGCTGCATTCGCACTATGACCATGTCATGGATTCGCCCGAAGTCGCGCGGCGCACCGGGGCCCTGCTGCTGGGCTCGGCCTCCAGTGCCAACGTGGGTCGAGGCTGGGGCCTGCCCGAGTCCCAGATCCGCGTGCCACCGCTGGGCGTGCCGCTGCGCTTTGGCCGCTTCACGCTGACGTTCTATCCCGGGCGCCATGCCCCCACCGGGTTCACTGGCGGCGAGATCACGGCGCCGCTCAAGCCACCCGTGCGCGTGCGCGCCTACCAGGAAGGGATGAGCTACATCCTTCTGGTCGAGCATGGCGGGCATCGCATGCTGATCGCCGGCAGCGCCGGATTCGAGCCCGGCGCGCTCAAGGGGGTGCAGGCCGACGTGGTGATGCTGGGCATTGGCGCGCTAGGGTCGCGTGATGAAGCCTACCGCGATGCGCTGTGGCGTGAACTGGTCAGTGGCGTGGGAGCGAAGCGCGTGATCCCGATCCACTGGGACGATTTCTGGGTGCCGTCGGAGCAACCGATGCAACCCATGCCGCCGCCGCTCGACCATTTCGAGGTGACCATGGAGTTCCTGCGCGACCGCGGTGCCCGGGAGGGTGTCGATGTGCGGCTGCCGCTGCAGTGGCAGCCCATGGACGTGTGGACCGGGTTAAGCAAATGACTTAAGCCATGGCCTGCTCAGCGTGCTCCAATCAAAAGTTGGCCCGCGGGCAGGCCGGGGATGCTGTTTTTCCCGCGCCAGTGGGCCGGGTGAGGAGGCGTCAGGCGTGAAGGACTTCGCTGACAGCGTGTTTGCACATCCCGGCCCCAGGGTACGGGGCGTGAGCTCACGTGTCGTGGCGCTGGTCCTGATGGCGCTGGCCGTGGTGCCGCTGCTGCTGGTGCTGGCCATTGCCTGGCAGGTGCAGCAGCGCAAACTCACGGAGCGCGCCGCCGCCGACATCGCAGCGCTGGCCAGCCTTCTGGCCGCAGGGCAGGCCCAGTCCATCGAGGGCACACGGCAGCTGCTGCTCACCGTCAGTGCCGCAACGCCGGTGATGGCGGGCGACTGGCCCGCCTGCAACCAGTTCATGCAGCGGCTCAACAGCCGTCTTCCCAATTACGTGTCCATGGGGGTCATCGACCTCGATGGCATGCTGGCGTGCCGGTCGATGCTGGCGCGCGACCCGGTGAACCTCGGAGACCGGGATTACTTCCGCCGCGTGCTGCAGGGCGCCTCGTTCACGGCCGGCCATTACGTGGTGGGGCGCGTGACGGGCAACAAGACCATGCCGTTGGCGGCACCCGTCAAGGACAGCAATGGTGTGCTGCGGGGGGTCGCTTTTGTGGGACTGGACCTGGGGCAACTGGAGCAGCGCCTGCGAGCCGTTCCCCTGGCGGCAGGCATGTCGGCCTGGGTGACCGATGGCCAGGGCGTGGTGCTGGCCAGCACGTTGCAAGGCCCGCGTGGCACCGGGGGACAGGTGACGGACGAGACCCTGGCGGGACAGCTCGCGTCGGGCCGTGCCGGACCGCTGGCCACGCAAGGGCCTGATGGACGGGCCTGGCTCCATCACGTCGTGCCGATCGCCGTGGCCGGCACCACGGGCCTGCAGGTGGCCGTGTCGGCCGACCTCGAGGTCATGATCGGCCCGCCGCACGATGAACTGGCCTACCTGATGGCCGCGCTGCTCGGGCTGATCCTGCTGTTGGCGGCCATCCTCTCCTACGTGGGGCGCAACTGGCTGCTGCTTCCGCTCGATGATCTGGCGCAATCCATGCGGCAGATGGCGCTGCGGGGCCAGCGCGGCCCGCGGGTGCCTCGCGCCGGCCGCGTGCGGGAGATACGCATGCTGCAGCGCGGGCTGGACGCCATGTGGGCGGGGCTGGCGCGGCGCGCGCAGCAGCGCGACGATGCACTCGCTGAATCGCAGAAGGCGCATGATGAACTCAACGCCGTGCTCAACCAGATGGCCGATGGCTTTCTGGTGCTGGATGCGGGCTGGCACATCAAGTTCTGCAACCGCCGGGCCGCCGAGCTGGTGTTGAGCGATGTGGAATCGCTCGACGGCCGGCATTTCTGGTCCCTGTTTCCGGACGACCGCAGCCGCCAGATCCGCAGCGCCTGCGAGCAGGCCGTCCGGGATGGCCTGTCCTTCGAGTCGGAGGAATACCACGCCCACTACAAGCGGTGGTTCGAGATCCATGTGTTCGCCTCAAAGGGCAGCACGGGCGTCTTCCTGAGGGACAGCACGCCGCACTGGGAAATGATCGATGAACTGCGCGAGCGCGAGCGGCGTTACCGCGAGTTGTTCGAAGCCAACCCCAACGTGATGTGGATTTTCGATACACAGACGCTGGAGTTCCTTGCGGTCAACGCGGCGGCGCAGCGGCGCTACGGCTACACCGAGGCGGAGTTCCTGTCGATGCGGGCCACGGACATCCGGCCCGAAGAGGACCGCGAGCAGTTCGTCGAGTACGTCAACCACGCCTCGTCAAGCGCTTCCCTGCAGGACGAGCCCGGCATCTGGCGCCACCTGACCCGCAGCGGAGAACTGCTGCTGGTGGACGTGACGCACCATGCCATCACTTTCAAGGGCCGGCCGGCGCGGCTGGTGATGGCGGCCGATGTCACCTCGCGCCTGGCTGCCGAATCGCGTCTGCGCGACAAGCTGGACAAGCTGGCGCACCACTACGGCGAGGCCACCAGTGCGCTCAAGGCCTCCCGTCAGATCGTCAGTGGCTACATCCGCACGCTCACCGAGGACATCCTGCCAACACTGCGCCGCGTGGCCGCGCTGGATTCGACGTCACCCCATGATCTGGAACGGCTTCGCCGCAAGGGCGCGCGCATGGCGGGCATGCTGGAGGAGGTCCTGCGCCTGACCCAGATCGGGCGAGCGCCTTTCGAGCGCGAGGCCGTGGACCTTTCGGCGCTGGCCCTGCAGATTCTGGGAGCACTGCAGGAGCGTGACCCGCAACGCACCGTTCATGTGGAGGTCGAGCCGGGTCTGTATTGCGATTGCGACCAGGCGCTGGTTCGCCTGCTGCTGCAGGCGCTCCTGGGCAATGCCTGGAAGTTCACGGCCCAGTCGCCCAGCGCGTGGATCCGCGTGGGCCGGGTCCCGTCCACAGGGGACGACGACAGCGTGCCCGCATGGTTCGTCTCGGACAACGGGGTGGGTTTCGAGGGCTCCGACGAGGAGCGCCTGTTCGTTCCTTTCATGCGCTTGCATTCGCGCGGTGAATTCCCCGGGCTGGGCCTCGGGCTCGCCACCGCGCGCGCCGTGGTGGCGCGCCATGGGGGGCGCATCTGGGCGCGGTCCACGCCGGGGCAGGGCGCCACCTTCACGTTCGAGCTGGAGACGAAGCCGGTGGCCGGGGACCTGTTGGTGAGCGAGGTCGTGATCGAAAGCCTGCCGGCCTGGGACGATTGAGCGCCTGGCTCAGGACGCGGCGTGCAGCTCGCGCTTGCGCACCGGCCCCACACGGGTTTCGATGGCCGTGAGCAGGTCGGCACGCAGGCCCAGCGAAAAGATCACTTCGGCCACCACGAACAGCGGTCCGATGAACAGGCCCACGAGGTCGTCCACGAATGCGGGCTTCTTGCCCTCGTAGTAGTGGCCGACGAACTGGAACGCCCATCCCACCACGAACAGAGCCACGCCGCAGGTCAGCCAGACCGGGGTCGCCTGAGCGGCCAGCCACTGGGCCAGCCACAGATTCAGGGCCATCAGCACGGCCATGAGCAGTCCCATGCGCATTTCGAGCCGCAGGTAGTAGATCACGGTGCCGGCGGTCAGCAGCAGGGCCGGGGTGAGCGCCAGTCCGCCGGCCATCAGGGCCGGGCGCGACAGCAGGGTGGCGATGGCCAGCACGATCATCGGAATGCCGACGAAGTGGGTGGCAATGTTGCGCGGGTCGCGGTGGTAGGCCGCGTACTGTGCAAGCTGGTCAGTCAGGGTTTTCATGGGCGTCTCCTGGGTGGGGGTGCGGGGAGAATTCTCCAGCCGCCACGCCCCGCCGGTCTGTCGTGTACCCGACACAAGCGCCGGGTTGTCCCAGACCATGCCTTCTGCCGTACCTCCACCTGATCCTTCGTCGTCCGCCTTGCAGCCGCGGCACTGGCTGGCCCGGTTGCAGGGCGGCGTCTGGTTCGCGGGGCTGTCTTCCTCGTTGCGCGAGTCGTTGCTGGAGCCCGCGCGCGTGCGCCGGCTGGCGCCCGGCCAGGCCCTGTTCCGCCGCGGAGACGCGCCCTGCGGGCTGTACGCCGTGCTCGAAGGGGCGATCCGCGTTTCAGGCATGGGTGGGCATGAGGACGACAGCCGCGAGGTCCTCCTGACGCTGCTGGAACCGCCACACTGGTTTGGCGAGGTGTCGCTGTTTGACGGTGAGCCCCGCACGCATGACGCCGTGGCCGAGGGCCACGCGACGGTCCTGCAGGTGCCTCAGGCGGCGCTGACGCAGCTGCTGGACCGTGAGCCGGTGCATTGGCGTGAACTCGGGGTGTTGATGAGCCACAAGCTGCGACTGGCTTTTGTGGCGCTGGAAGAGGCCGCTTCGCTGCCTGTGGCGCAGCGCCTGGCGCGGCGCCTCGCCCTGATGGCCGAAGGCTATGGCGACGGCGCTCCGGGCATGAGCCGCCGCACGATCATGGTGTCGCAGGAGCAGTTGTCGATGATGCTGGCCGTGTCACGGCAGACGGTGAACCAGGTGCTCAAGGACTTGGCGGCGCGTGGGGTGGTGCAGCCGGGCCGGGGCGGGCTGGAGATCCTGGACCTGCCCGCGCTGCGGCGTCTGGCCGGTCAGGCGCCGACGACCGAATAGCGGTTGCGGTTGTCAGCCAGCCAGTCCCTCGAGCGCTGGCTGTCCTGCTGGTTCGGATGGAAGTCGGCACGCTTGTACTCGCGCCAGGGCCCGAAGGTTTCGCGGATCAGACCGCGGCGGCCGAACAGGTAACTGGCCGCGCTGCGCCAGGTCGACCAGCGCCAGAGCGTGCCATCACGCCGGAGGTTGTTCACGGTCTGCCGCAGCGTGTCACCCAGGAACACCAGCGTGATGCGGTTGAACCACTTGAGCCGCCACTCGCTGTTGCCGCCCAGTGCCAGGTACAGATCGAAGGCCGTGCTCTTGTGTTCGGACTCTTCGGCGCTGTGCCAGAGCCACAGGGTCTTGAGGCGCTCCTCGCTGCTGTCCAGCAGGTCATGGTTGCGCAGCATCCAGTCGGCCAGAATGGCGGTGAAATGCTCGTTGGCAGCCGTGATGGCCACGTGGTGCCGGGGGTCCAGTCCGTCCAGCAGCTTCAGCCGCTGCCGGGCGCGCGGCGCCCAGTCATTGACCAACCCCTGGTGTTCGAGGTGTTCGTTGAACAGGGCGTGGATGCGCCGATGCGTGGCCTCCTGGCCGACGAAACCCTGCACCTCGGCCTTGAACTTTTCCTGCAATGCAGCGGGCAAAGCCTTGTGACCATTGCGCACGGAGTCGATGAAGAATTGCTCACCCACGGGGAAGCTCATCGACAAGGCGTTGAACAGCGCCGAGCGGAACGCGTCGCCCCCGCACCAGTGGCGGTCAAACGGTGCCTGAAGGTCTATCAGCAAACGGCGAACGACGAGATCGGTCATGGGGATTCACAGATCGGTACCGATGAGTACCAAATGCCAATATCATCAACATTCTTGCAGGTACTGTCAAGTATCACGCCACATACCCGCACAATGCCGGTATGACCGTGACAGACTTTCCGGTGTCGACCACCACCGCCACCCAGCACCGCAGCCGGTTGCTGGCGGGGATGGCCCAGGCGGTGGCCAAAAAGGGCTACGCCGACACCACCATTGCCGACGTGGTGCGCGAGGCAGCCGTGTCGCGCCGGACGTTCTACGAACACTTTGAGACCAAGGCGGAATGCCTGGTGTCCTTATACGAGGCCACCAGCCGCAACACGCTGGCCGTGCTGCGCTCCTCGATCGGGCCGGGCGGCGACTGGCAGGCCCAGGTTGAGCAGGCGCTGACCGCCTACTTGGGCTGCATGGCGCAGAACCCTGTGCTGCTGCGCACGCTGTTCATCGAAATCCTGGGCCTGGGCGCGACCGGCCTGGCCGCCCGGCGCCGGACCCATCACGAGATCGCCAACTTCATCCTCGAGGTGGTCAACTCGGGCGGGAGCCGGCGCATCGAGCCCGAAATGGCCATGGCGGTGGTGGGCGGCGTCAATGAGCTGGTGCTGCAGGCCATCGAGCGTGACCGTCCGGAGGAAATCCTGCAAGCCGTGGGCACCGCGAGTGCCCTGGTGAGGTCCGTCACCCGCCTCGCCTGAATGGCGCCGGGGCAGGGCTTCCCCGGTTACCCGCAGCGGCTTCCACCCCTAGCATCCTTGAACGACGCGCAGCCTTGGGGCTCGCACGCCGATCGACTTTTCAAGGAAGCTGAATGCCCGATCCCAAACTGATACTCGACTACGTCTACGAACATGAGGCTGCCCGCGCCCAGCAGGTCTGCCTGACCCAGCCCATCGGCCAGGGCCAGGTTGTGGATTACACCTGGCAGCAGATGATGGACCAGGCGCGCCGCATGGCCACTCACCTGAAGGGCCGCGGCTTCGCGCCGGGCGCGCGCATCGCCATACTGTCCAAGAATTCGGCGCACTTCCTGATGGCGGAACTTGCCATCTGGATGGCGGGGGGCACCACGGTGGCGATCTTTCCCACCGAATCGGCGGAGACCGTCAAGTACGTGCTGGAGCACAGCGAGGCCAGCCTGCTGTTCGTCGGCAAGCTCGATACCTGGGCCCAGCAGCAGCCGGGCATTCCGGTAGGCTTGCCCTGCATTGCACTGCCCCTGTCGCCCAGCACGCCGTACGACACCTGGGATGCGATCGTGGGCGCCAACGAGCCGATCGCGGGCAAGCCGGCGCGTGCGGGCAGCGATCTGGCCCTGCTGATGTACACCTCGGGCTCCACGGGCACGCCCAAGGGGGTGATGCACAGCTTCGAGCGTGTCACCCGGGCCAGCGAGGGCATCGTGGCCTACCAGGAAAAGGAACTCGGCGCGGGCTTCACCTACCGTGTGCTGTCCTACCTGCCGCTCGCCCACATCTTCGAGCGGGCCTGGGTCGAGTGCGCCGGCTTCGTGCTCGGGCGAGGCCACATCTTCTTCGCCGAGTCGCTGGACACCTTCGTGCAGGACCTGCAGCGCGCCCGGCCCACGGTGTTCATCTCGGTGCCGCGGCTGTGGCTCAAGTTCCAGCAGGGCGTGTTCACCAAGATGCCGGCCAGGAAGCTGGACCGGCTGCTGGGCATCCCCATCCTGGGCAAGATCGTGGCCCGCAAGGTGCTCACGCAGCTGGGCCTGAACGAGGTCATCCAGGCCGGCAGCGGATCGGCACCCATCCCGCCGGCGCTGATTGCCTGGTACCGCCGTCTGGGCCTGCATCTGGTCGAGGGCTACGGCATGACCGAGGACTTCGCCTTCTCGCACACCACAACCAAGGCGCTCAAGGACCCGGGCTACGTCGGCATCACGTTCCCCGGCGTGGAACGGCGCATCGACGAGGACGGCGAGATCCTGATCAAGTCGCCTGGAACCCTCGTGGGCTACTACAAGCGGCCCGATCTGGACGCCGAAGCCTTCACGCCCGATGGCTTCTTCCGCACCGGCGACCTCGGGGAGGTCGGCCCCGGTGGGCAGCTCAAGCTCACTGGCCGCAAAAAGGAGCTATTCAAGACCGGCAAGGGCAAGTACGTGGCGCCCGCACCCATCGAGAACCTCATCAACGAGTGCCCGCTGCTGGAGCTGTCGCTGGTGTCAGGCGTGGGCCAGCAGGCGGCCTACGCCATGGTGGTGCCCGCCGAGGCGGTGCGCCCGCGGCTGGCCGACCCGGCCTACCGTGCCAACTTCGAGCAGGAGATGGCGGGGGTTCTCGAACGCGTGAATGCGAATGTGGCGGACTACGAGCAGCTGCGCATGATCGTGGTGGCCCGCGAGCCCTGGTCGATCGAGAACGGTTGCCTTACACCCACCATGAAGATCAAGCGCAACCGCATCGAGGCCACCGTGGGTCCACAGGTAGACCAGTGGTTTGCCGCCAAGGGGCCGGTGGTCTGGGCCTGATTCAGAGCCTTATGGGCCATTAGCCCTTGCTGGGCGGCCACAGTCTGCTACTGAATTCATAGCATCCCAGGCCATTGAAGAAGCCCGCCGAAGCGGGCTTTTTTGTGGGGAGGCCCGGGTTCAGCCCGCGTGGAACTTCACCACCAGCGGCACGATCAGCAGCGCCACGATGTTGATGATCTTGATCAGCGGGTTGATGGCGGGGCCGGCCGTGTCCTTGTAGGGGTCGCCCACGGTGTCGCCGGTCACGGCGGCCTTGTGCGCTTCCGAGCCCTTGCCGCCGTGGTGGCCGTCTTCGATGTACTTCTTGGCGTTGTCCCAGGCGCCGCCGCCGGTGCACATGGAGATCGCCACGAACAGGCCGGTCACGATGGTGCCCATGAGCAAACCACCCAGCGCCTTGGGACCGAGCACCAGGCCGACCACGATCGGCACCACCACCGGCAGCAGCGAGGGGATCACCATTTCCTTGATGGCGGCGGTGGTCAGCATGTCGACGGCGCGGCCGTACTCGGGCTTGCCGCTGCCGTCCATGATGCCCTTGATCTCGCTGAACTGGCGACGCACCTCGACCACCACCGAACCGGCGGCGCGGCCGACGGCCTCCATGGCCATGGCGCCGAACAGGTAGGGGATCAGGCCACCGATGAACAGCCCCACGATCACCATCGGGTCCGACAGGTTGAAGTCGATCGCCTGGCCATAGGTTTCCAGCTTGTGGGTGTAATCGGCGAACAGCACGAGCGCGGCCAGGCCGGCGGAACCGATGGCATAGCCCTTGGTCACGGCCTTGGTGGTGTTGCCCACGGCGTCCAGCGGGTCGGTGATGTCGCGCACGCTGGCGGGCAGCTCCGACATTTCGGCGATGCCGCCGGCGTTGTCGGTGATGGGGCCATAGGCGTCCAGCGCCACGACGATGCCGGCCATGCTGAGCATCGAGGTCGCACCCACGGCCACGCCGTAGAGGCCGGCCAGGCTGTAGGCCACGAGAATGGCCACGCAGACGAACACCACGGGCCAGGCCGTCGAGCGCATCGACACGCCCAGGCCGGCGATGATGTTGGTGCCGTGCCCGGTGGTCGAGGCCTGGGCAATGTGCTGCACCGGCGAATACTGCGTGCCGGTGTAGAACTCGGTGATCCAGACCAGCGCGGCCGTGAGGGCCAGGCCCACGAAGCAGGCGCCGAACAGCTTCATCTGCGCGCCGGTGCCGCCGAGCGCGTTGTCCGGAATGATCCAGGTCGTGACGAAATAGAACGCGATCAGCGACAGCACGCCGGCCACCGCCAGCCCCTTGTACAGGGCTGGCATGACGTTCTTCATGTCGGGCGAGGCCTTGACGAAGAAGCAGCCGATGATGGAGGCCACGATGGAGACAGCGCCCAGCGCCATCGGGTACAGCACCGCGTTGACCGGGGCTGCGGCCACGAGCAGCGCGCCCAGCACCATGGTGGCGATCAGCGTCACGGCGTAGGTCTCGAACAGGTCGGCGGCCATGCCGGCGCAATCGCCCACGTTGTCGCCCACGTTGTCGGCGATCACGGCGGGGTTGCGCGGGTCATCCTCGGGAATGCCGGCCTCCACCTTGCCCACCAGGTCGGCGCCCACGTCGGCGCCCTTGGTGAAGATGCCGCCGCCCAGCCGCGCGAAGATCGAAATCAGCGACGAGCCGAAGGCAAATCCGATCAGCGGATTCAGCATGGCGCCCAGCGCCTTGCCGTCCGCTGCCGCGGAGCCGCCCGTGAGGAACCAGTAGAAGCCGGTCACGCCCAGCAGGCCCAGGCCCACCACCAGCATGCCGGTGATGGCGCCGCCGCGGAAGGCCACGTCCAGCGCCGGGCCGATGCCCTTGGTGGCGGCTTGCGCGGTGCGCACGTTGGCGCGCACCGAGACGTTCATGCCGATGAAGCCGCAGGCGCCCGAGAGCACCGCACCGATCACGAAGCCCACGGCGGTCTTGCCGTCCAGGAACAGGCCGATCAGCACGGCCAGCACCACGCCCACGATGCCGATGGTCTTGTATTGCCGGGCCAGGTACGCGGCTGCGCCGGCCTGGATGGCCGCCGCGATTTCCTGCATGCGGGTGTTACCCGCGTCCTGGGAAAGAATCCAGCCCCGGGCCCAGAAGCCGTAGGCCACGGCGATGAACCCGCAGACGAGCGCCAGAATAAGCGCCGAGTTGCCTGTCATATGAGAATCTCCTTCGTTGTTTTCGCTTGGAGGGGGTCAACGCACCGGTTAATCCCCCGCTGCGTTGCTTCCTCGCAGCTCCACAAGGGGAGACGATTGGCCAACTGGCGCAATGTACCGTGAAAAACCGCACACGGCGAGGGCGGCAAGGTCCGTGAAAGTAAAATCAGGGTTAATCCTGATCTTCATTCCCCTGTCTTAATCTCCCACAAGAAAACCATGTCCCTCGACAAAGTCTCTCCCGGCAAGAATGTTCCCGACGCTTTCAACGTGATCATCGAAATCCCGATGAACGCCGACCCCGTGAAGTACGAGGTGGACAAGGACTCGGGCGCCATCTTCGTGGACCGCTTCATGAGCACGTCCATGCACTACCCGACCAACTACGGGTACGTGCCCAAGACCATCAGCGGTGACGGCGACCCGGTCGACGTGCTGGTCATCACCCCGGTGCCGCTGATCCCTGGCGTGGTCGTGCCCTGCCGTCCGATCGGCATCCTGAAGATGGAAGACGAAGCCGGTCCGGACGGCAAGGTGCTCGCCGTGCCCATCGACAAGATCCTGGCGATCTATACGCAGTGGCAGAAGCCCGAAGACCTGAACCCGCTGCGCCTGAAGACCATCTCGCACTTCTTCGAGCACTACAAGGACCTGGAGCCCGGCAAGTGGGTCAAGATCCTCGGCTGGGAAGGCCCCGAAGCCGCCCGCAAGGAAGTGATGGACGGGATCGCCAACTACGAGAAGGCCCAGCAGGCCTGAGCGGCCGCAGTCGCCCCTGCGGGCCTCAGCCCCGGTCCGGATCGGGGTACAGCAGGCCCTTGAGCCCGAACAGGCCGTTGCGGTCGAACGGCTGCCACTGGCTTTCGGGCTGGGCCAGCCGGTCAGCCACGGCCCACCAGGCACTGGGGTTCAGGCCGATGCCGATGTGGCTGGCCACGACCTCAATGTTCTCCGTGTGCGGGTTGTGCGGCGCGGTCTTCTGCACGCTGCCCTGCCAGGCGACGATGCCGTCACTGCGAGAGAAGATGCTCGTGGTGGGCACCGGCGGTGCCTCGGGCAGGTTGTAGTTTTCGATCTCGCGGTCGATGGCGCGGCCGCTGGTGAGTTCGTAGATGCGCCAGGCGTTGGTCGATTTGGGCGGGCCCGCAAACGGTGTGCCCAGCGTGATCACGCAGCGCACGCTGTCGGGCAGTTCCTTGGCCAGCTCGCGCGCATACACCCCGCCCAGACTCCAGCCGATCAGGCTGACCTTGCGTCCGCTCGCCTCATGGTGCTCAAGCACCTGGCGCCGCGCGGCTTCCAGCACCCCGGCCCGCGGACCGAAATTGAAGCCCTGGCTCCAGCCGTGACTGTCATAGCCCAGTGAGCCCAGGTATCGGCGCAGGGGAATGGTGGAGGCGTCGCTGGCGCTCAGGCCCGGGAACACGATGACCGTGTGCCCGTCGCCCCCGGGCGCGCGCTGCAGTGCCGGCCAGGCCGGCAGCAGGGAGCCGAACTCCCAGGGAGCGCGGAACTCAAGCGCGAGCAGGCCGAGGCCTGGCGGGGGCAGATCGTCGAGGGGCAGGTCCTTTCGCTGGGTGGCCATGAGCATCCGTTGCCTTCTTTCCCGTGGTTGTTTTATGGGTCTTCACGGTAGCAGCTTTGGCGGTTTTCGCTGTGCGGGAAGTCTCGGATTTAGAGGAGCGCGTCTTCGATTGCGTCGCCTTGGCGACCTTGGTCGCAGGGGTTTCTACCGAGGGCTGCGCCATGGCGTACAACTTTTGTGCTTCCTCGAAGGCCGCCTCGAGCGCATCGGCCAGGTCCTGCACGTGCGGCACGGCCTTCTTGTCGGCGATGACGCCGAAGTCCACGCTGCCCGCATAGGTCTGGATGGTGATGTTGAGCGCCAGCCCGTGCATCACGATGGACAGCGGGTGAAACGTCAGCATGCGTGCCCCGGCGAGGTACAGCGGCACCTGCGGCCCCGGCACATTGCTGATCGCCAGATTGGCCACGAAGGGCAGGCGGTCGGCCACGCCGCTGCGGCCATAGGTCTTGAAAACCGCGCGCGCCGCGCCACCCACGACCCAGGGTGACAGGAACGAGGGGTAATCGGTGGGCAGCACCGACTTGAGGTTGACCAGGGCTTCCTTGACCTTGCCGGTGGAGGCCATGATGGCATTCATGCGCTTCATGGGGTGGGCCAGGTGGGTGCCCAGATCGACCACCGTGATGGAGGCCTGATTGTTGAGCTCCTTGTTGCTTTCCTCGCGCAGGCTCACGGGCATGGCGGCGATCAGCGGCTTGCGCGGCAGGGTGGCGTGCCGGGTGAGGTAGTTGCGCAGGGCGGTGGAGCAAATCCACAGCACGATGTCATTGAACGAGCCGCCGACGGCCTTGGCCATGGCCTTGCATTCGGCGAAGGGCACGCTGGCCGTGGCGAACACGCGGTCGCGCGTGATGCCGGCATTGAAGATGGTTTTGGGCGCGAGGCTGATGGGCGACTTGGGGCGCAGGCTGGTCAGGCCCTTGTCGCCCCCCTGGACCGACTGGCGCGCCACCGCGCCGCCCAGCGAGCCGGCGGCCGCGGGCAGCGAGCGCGCCAGCTTGGCGTACTGCGCGAGCGAATTGGAGAACACCGCGCCGATCATTTCACCGATCTTCAGGTCGCCGGCCGTGCGCCGCTTGCGGGACGGGTCGGGCGGCGCCACGTCGCGTGGCGTGGGGGTGACGTCCAGCATGGCGTTGGCCAGTACCGTGCCGCCCTTGCCGTCCAGCGCGGCGTGGTGGATCTTGGAATAGAAAGCCACCAGCTTGCCCTGGATGGCCATGTCGGGCGGCGGCTCGATGCTGTCGAACACATAGAACTCCCACAGCGGGTGCTCGCGGTCGATCAGCTGGCCGTGCAGCCGGGCCGCCATGGCCTCGACCTGCCGGACCGTGAGCTTGCCGCCCTTGACCTTGCGGATGTGGAAATCCATGTCCACGTCATCGGCCTCGACCCAGATCGGATGCCCGAGGTCCAGCGGCATGAAGGCCAGCCGGCGGCTGAAGATGGGGGCCAGGTGCATGCGCCGGCCAATGTGTTCCTGCAGGGCCTTGTGGAAGCTGCCCTTGAAGCCGCGCGGCAGCTCGTAGAGATTGAGCGAGCCCACGTGCATGGGCGTTTCGGGGGTTTCCAGGTAGAGAAAGGTGGCGTCGAGGCCGCTCAGTGATTTCATGGGGTGGGTGTCTCCGTGGACGCCCACCTTAACCCGGCTGAATGAGGCCGCGCACTAGGGTTTGTCTTGCCTGAACGGGCTGCGTTCGGCCAGGTGTTCGATGTAGCCGTCGACGCCGTCCCCCTCGCGCTCCAGGAAGCGCTGGACCGCGTCGGCAAAGGCCGGATGTGCCAGCCAGTGGGCGCTGGTGGTCTTGACCGGCATCAGCGCGCGCGCCATTTTGTGCTCGCCCTGCGCGCCGCCCTCGAAGCGGTCGTAGCCGTGCTCGATGCACCAGGCCAGGGGCTGGTAGTAGCACGCCTCGAAGTGCAGGCAGTCCACGCGCTCCAGCGCGCCCCAGTAGCGGCCGTAGGCGATGCGCGGGCCGGGGCTGGCCCCGGGTTCTGTGTCATTTGTGTCTGTAGCCCTTGCCGGATGGTCACTCAGTGCTATCAAACTAGTAGCAATGGGTTGCGCGTTGCGCTCCGCGGTGAAGAGCAGCCAGTGCCCGGGCAGGGTGTCGGCGAGGCGGTGGAAGAAGTCGCGGGTGAGGTAGGGCGCGTTGCCGTGCTCGAGGTAGGTGCGCTCGTAGCAACGGTAGAAGAAGTCCCAGTCGCCGGTCGTGATGTCGGTGCCCCGGGCCCAGCGGAAACGCACACCGGCGTCGGCCACCTTGCGGCGTTCCTGGCGGATCTTCTTGCGCTTGTCCTGGTTCAGGCTGGCCAGGAAGGCGTCGAAGCTGGCGTAGCGCGCGTCGGCGTTGCGCCAGTGAAACTGCACCGTGTGGCGAAGCATCAGGCCGGCTTCATCGCAGGCGGCGATGTCCTCGTCGGCGCCGAACAGCAGGTGCAGAGAAGAGAGCTTCTGGGTCCGGCACAGCGCCAGCAGCGTGCGCACCAGGGCCAGGCGGGCCGCCGGATCGCGCGCCAGCAGGCGCGTGCCCGGCACCGGCGTGAACGGCACGGCGGCCACGGCCTTGGGGTAGTAGGCCAGGCCGTTCTGCTCGTAGGCATTGGCCCAGGCCCAGTCGAAGACGTACTCGCCGTAGGAATGGTTCTTCAGGTACAGCACGCAGGCGGCCTGCAGCTCGGCGCCGCGCCACAGCGTCACGAAGCAGGGGGCCCAGCCCGTGCCGGGCGTGGCGCTGCCGCTGTGGTGCAGCGCGGCCAGGTACTCGTGCCGCATGAAGGGGCTGGCATGGCCCTGCTGCGCGAGCAGGGCGTTCCATTGCGCCGCATCCACCTCCTGCGGCGAGGCCAGCACCCGGGTGACATAATCGTTCGAGCTATTTTTCACTCTTGGTATGACTCTCAAACTCTGCGTCGCCCAGCTCAATTTCGTCGTGGGCGACATGCCGGGCAACGCCGCCAAAATCATCGAAGCGGCCCGCGCGGCCCACGCGGATGGTGCCCGGCTGCTGCTCACGCCCGAGCTGTCCATCTGCGGTTACGCGGCCGAGGACCTGTTTCTGCGGCCAGCCTTCATTGCCGCTTGTGATGATGCCGTGAAAACGGTGGCCCGCGAGCTCGCCGGGTTAAAGGACATGACGGTGGTGGTGGGCCACCCCACGGGCGGCGACCAGCGCACACGCAGCGTGGCCGTGCAGCAGCGCCACAACGCGGCCAGCGTGTTGCGCGCCGGCGAGGTGGTGGCCACTTATGCCAAGCGCGAGCTGCCCAACTACCAGGTGTTCGACGAGCGCCGCTACTTCACGCCGGGGCAGGGCACCTGCGTGTTCGAGGTGCAGGGCGTGCGCATCGGCCTGCTGATCTGCGAGGACGCCTGGTTCGAGGAGCCGGCCCGGCTGGCGCGCGAGGCCGGAGCCGAGTTGCTGGCGGTCATCAACGCCTCGCCCTTTCACGCCGGCAAGGGCGGCGAGCGCGAGCTCACCATGCGCGAACGGGTGCGTGCCTGTGGCTTGCCGCTGGTCTATGCCCACCTGGTGGGAGGCCAGGACGAGGTCGTTTTTGAAGGCCGCTCGTTCGTCATCGACGCGAGCGGGCAGGTGGCCGGCCGTGCACCGAGTTTTGAAGAAAATCTGTTCCCAGCCCTTGTGGAGCGGTCACAGGGCGCTATCAAAGTCGTAGCAGATACGGCCCCGGAACTCACGCCTGATGCCGATCTGTGGAGCGCGCTGGTTCTGGGCGTGCGGGACTACATCGGCAAGAACGGCTTTCCCGGCGTGCTGCTGGGGCTGTCGGGCGGCATCGACTCGGCCCTGGTGCTGGCCATCGCGGTCGATGCCCTGGGCGCAGGGCGCGTCCGCGCGGTCATGATGCCGTCGCCCTACACCGCCGACATCTCGTGGATCGATGCCCGTGACATGGCGGCTCGCCAGGGCGTGCGCTACGACGAGATTTCCATCGTGCCCCAATTCGAGGCGTTCAAGGCCTCGCTGGCAGCCGAGTTCAAGGGCCTGCCCGAAGACGCCACCGAGGAGAACATCCAGGCCCGCATCCGCGGCACGCTGCTGATGGCCCTGTCTAACAAGTTTGGCAGCATCGTGCTGACCACCGGCAACAAGAGCGAGATGGCCACCGGCTACTGCACGCTGTACGGCGACATGGCCGGGGGTTTTGCGGTGATCAAGGACCTGCTGAAGACCTCCGTGTTCCGCCTGGCGCGCTGGCGCAACGCGCACGACCCGTTTGGCACGGGCGTCAATCCCATCCCCGAGCGCATCATCACCCGGCCGCCGAGCGCCGAGCTGCGGCCCGACCAGAAGGACCAGGACAGCCTGCCGCCCTACGAGGTGCTGGACGCGATCCTGGAGCGCTACATGGAGAACGACCAGTCGGCGGCCGAGATCATCGCTGCGGGCTACCCGCCAGCCGATGTGGCCCGGGTCACGCGGCTGATCAAGATCAACGAATACAAGCGGCGGCAGGCGCCCGTGGGGATTAGGGTCAGCCACCGCAGCTTCGGCAAGGATTGGCGCTATCCTATTACCAGCAAGTACCTTTAACGAACAGGGCAGGGCGTAGCGGTGCAGCCGCCGGCCCCGCCCACCACCATGGGGACACCATTCATGAAGCAGATCACCGCCATCCTCAAACCCTTCAAGCTCGAAGAAGTGCGCGAATCCCTCGCCGAGTGCGGCGTGACCGGTTTGACGGTCACCGAAGTCAAGGGCTTCGGCCGCCAGAAAGGCCACACCGAGCTGTACCGCGGCGCCGAGTACGTGGTCGATTTCCTGCCCAAGGTCAAGGTGGAGGTGGTGGTCAAGGACGATGACGTGGAGCGCTGCGTCGACGCCATCGTCAAGGCGGCTCGCACCGGCAAGATCGGCGATGGCAAGATTTTCGTCACCGATGTGCAGCGTGTGGTGCGCATCCGCACCGGCGAAACCGACGAATCCGCGGTCTGAGGGTTGAGCCGAAGCCCGCCGGCCGGCGGGCTCAGATCTGATCGGCGCGCAGCTGGCCGGAGCCCAGCCCGGCAGCCTGGACCACGTCTTCCAGCAGCCGCTGCGCGTCGGTGCCTACCCTCAGCAAGGTCATCTGCCAGTCGCTCATGAACCCCTGTTGCACGGTGGATTGCAGGAAGGCGAGCAGCGAGTCGTAGTAGCCGCCGCTGTTGAGCAGGCCCACCGGCTTGTCGTGGTAGCCGAGCTGGCGCCACGTCCAGACCTCGAAAAGCTCTTCAAACGTGCCGATGCCACCCGGCAGGGCGACAAAGGCATCCGCCCGCTCGGCCATCAGGCGCTTGCGCTCGTGCATGTTGTCGACCACGTGCAGTTCGGTGCAGTCGCGCTTGGCCCATTCGCGCTCCACCAGCGCCTTGGGAATGATGCCCACGACCCGCCCGCCCGCGGCCAGCGCGGCGTCGGCTACCACGCCCATCAGGCCGTTGTTGCCGCCCCCATAGACCAGCTGGCCGCCGCGCCGGCCGATCCAGTCGCCGACCTCGCGGGCCACCCCCGCGAAAGCCGGATCGGCACCGGGACGCGAGCCGCAATAGACGCAGACCGAGAACGCTGGTTTCATGCCGAGAAACGCTGCCAGAGCGCCGCTCCCCAGATGCCGGCGCACAGCAGCAGGCTCAGGAGGACGGCCGCGCTGCCCATGTCCTTGGCCCGCTTGGACAGGTCGTGCCATTCAGGGCCGATGCGGTCGATGGCGGTCTCGATGCCCGTGTTCAGCAGTTCGACGATCATCAGGATCAGCACCGAGCCGGCCAGCAGCGCGACCTCGACCCAGCTGCGCCCCACCCACAGCGACAGGGGGAGCAGGAAGATGGCCGCAATGGCTTCCTGGCGAAACGCGGTTTCGCCCCAGCCTGCGCGCAGGCCCTCGAGTGAATAGCCGGTGGCGTGCCAGACGCGGTTGAGGCCGGTGCGGGCCTTCTGGGGGTTGACTTCGGTCATGAGCGGATTGTCGCGCAGCGACATGACGGACTTATTTGCTCAGCGGCGGCGAGGTCACCAGCCGCGTGCCTGCGATGGCGTCGTGCCAGAACTGGCCCTGAGGATGGAAGCGGCTCAACAGCGCCCACACGGCCACCCAGCCGAACAGGATCACGGCCAGCTCGCCCCCGGGCAGGCCGAAGGGCGCCATGGCGGCCAGCGGCGGCAGGAACCAGAGCCAGCACAGCAGGTAGCGTGCGAGGGCACGCCACTGGCTGACGGGCCGGCCGGCGACGTCCACCACGCGGATGTTCCAGGTTTTCATGGCCAGCGTCTGGCCGTGGGCCCAGAACCAGGTGAAGTAGATGCCAAACACCACGAACAGAAAGGCTTGCAGCAGGTGCCGCCGTTCATCCATGGCGTTGCGCATCTGGCCCAGGGTGCTGAAGAGCCAGCCCGCCACGAAGACCACGGCAAACAGCAGCATGCCTTCGTAGACCCAGCAGGCCATGCGGCGCTGCAATGGAGGGGCGATGAGTCGGGGGGCGGTGTCGGGAGCGGCAGGTCCGGGCGCCGGTGCGGGCCCGTCGGTCAGATCGGTCATCGGTGGTGGGCGGGGCTCAATGGGTCGGCACGGGAGCAACGGCCGCATCGGCCGGCTTCTGTTGCGGCAAGAGCGTATTGTGATCCACGGAGGCCGGACCGGCCGGAGGCTGTCCCTTGGCGCCAGGCCGGTCCTTGCCGACACGGGCCAGTTTCTGGGGAGGCACGGGCTTCACAGCCGTTGCCACGCCCTTGGGCTTGGGGGTGGCGCGGGCCGCAAGCTTCTTCTTTTCTTCGGGGCTGAGGGACTGGTAGGCCTCCCACTTGGCCTTCTTGTCAACCGCAGACAGGCGCTTGGTGTCCGCGAAATTCAGCCGGGCCTGGGTCCGCTGCTGCGGACTCAACGCCACCCACTCGGTCATGCGGCTGTGCAGTTTGGCCTGTTCCTCGGGCTTGAGCCGCGGGTAGTTGCGCGCGAGCGCGATCCACTTGCGTTTCTGGCCCTCGCTGAGGCTGTCCCATTGCCCTGCCAGCGGTTCGAGCGAGCGCTGCTGGGCGGCCGACAGCTCCTTCCATCCTGAACCGGACGAAGCCTTGGTCGGGCGCGGTGCCGAGGCCCGGGGAGCGGGTGGTTTGGCGCCTGCGGCCGTGGCGGGGCCGCTGGAAGCCGGAGGCTGGGCCTGCGCAGCAGCCGGACCCTCGACCACCAGCAGGCCGATGGCAAGTGAGACGGCGAAGGTCAGGCGGCGGGGGAAGGCGGATAGGGCGGGTATCGCGACGGGACCGGGCATGCGTCTACTGCTCCCGCTCGCCGCCGCTCTTGAGGAACTGCATGAAGCCGGGGTCAGCGTAGGCCGCCGGAGGGAGGTCGTCGATCAGCAGGGCTGCGTCGACTTCGGCCACCTCCTGCGCGCGGCTTTCATTCTGGATGACGTTGATCGCGACCAGGCCGGCCGCCAGCATGACCAGGGGCAGGGTGGCGGCCAGGCGGCCCCACCAGCCCGGGCCATCACCGTCAAATGTGAGGGTTGCGGCCCCGCCGGACATCGACACCGAACGCGCGGGCCGGACCTTGAGCACCTTGCGGCGCGCCAGCGCCTGCATGCGTGAGGCGCGCAGGCGCTCGGCGATCTCGTAGGGCAGATCGTCGGCGCCATCGGACAGATGCGCCGCCAACCGCAGGCCCAAGCGGTCCTGCTGCAACTGTGCCTGGTGTTGGAGCGAATTGGTCATGTCTGGATTCCCTTTGCCTTCAGAGCCTTGCTGAGGGCCTGGACAGCCCTGGAACAGTGCGTTTTGACACTGCCCTCGGAGCACCCCATGGCTGCGGCCGTTTCTGCCACGTCCATCTCCTCCCAGTAACGCAACAGGAAGGCTTCCCGTTGACGGCCGGGCAACTGCTGGATTTCGGCCTCGATTTCCCGCAATATCTGCGCCCGACCCAGCGATTGCTCGGAACTTTCTGCGCTCTGGGAGCCATCGGCCGCAGCATAAGTTTCCAGCAAATCGAAATCCCCGTCATCGGAGGCGGTTTCGAAGTCGCCCATGTTCGAAAACAGCGCATTGCGCGTCTTCTGGCGCCTGAACCAGTCCAGCATGCAGTTCGACAGGATGCGCTGGAACAGCATGGGCAGCTCGGCGGCGGGCTTGTCGCCATAGTGCTCGGCCAGCTTGAGCATGCTGTCCTGCACGATGTCCAGCGCCGCCTCGGCGTCCCGCACGTGGTAGAGCGCGCGCTTGAAAGCCCGCTTTTCAACGCTTTTCAGGAGCTCGGAGAGTTCTTGTTCGGTGGCCAAAGGTCGGCAGGGTGGCGTTCAGTGAGAGGACTTTAGTCTTGGTCCCAGGGCTTTTCCGTGGGCTGGACGCGCCGGAAGCCGCAAATTATGGCATCGGCGCCCCAGGATGGGTGGCGTTGTGCTTGTTGCGGTGCGATAATCCCGGCTGCAAGTCAAAAGGCAAACGAGCCCTGATCCGGCGGTGCAAGCAGCCCGCCCATGGTTTTGGCTCTAAGTCCCGACCCACTCCACAAGAGCACGGCGAGGGGCACCCAAGGTTTTTCGTCAGAGAAATTCGCAAAGGTTGATCATGGAAATCTCAAAGGCCGAAATCTCGGCGGCAGCGGCATCCGCTTCATCCCATTCGCAGGAACTGCGCGGTTCCGAAATCCTCGTCAAGGCCCTGCAGGCCGAGGGCGTCAAGTACATCTGGGGCTATCCCGGTGGCGCGGTCCTGCACATTTACGACGCGTTCTACAAGCAGGACACCATCCAGCACGTCCTGGTGCGCCATGAGCAGGCCGCCGTGCACGCGGCCGACGGCTACGCCCGGGCCACGGGCGACGTCGGCGTGGCGCTGGTCACCTCGGGCCCGGGTGTGACCAATGCCATCACGGGCATCGCCACCGCCTACATGGACAGCATTCCGATGGTGATCATCACCGGGCAGGTGCCGACCCACGCGATCGGGCTGGATGCCTTCCAGGAGTGCGACACGGTCGGCATCACCCGGCCCATCGTCAAGCACAACTTCCTGGTCAAGGACGTGCGCCACATGGCCGAGGTCATGAAGAAGGCGTTCCACATTGCCCGCAGCGGCCGGCCCGGCCCAGTGGTGGTGGACATTCCCAAGGACGTCTCGTTCAACAAGACCACCTACACCGGCTACCCGGAGTCGGTGGAAATGCGCTCCTACAACCCGGTGCGCAAGGGCCATGGCGGCCAGATCCGCAAGGCCCTTCAGCTTTTGCTGAATGCCAAGCGCCCGTACATCTACACGGGTGGGGGCGTGCTTCTGGGCAACGCAACCCAGGAACTGCGCACCCTGGTCGACATGCTGGGCTACCCGGTCACCAACACGCTGATGGGCCTGGGCGCCTATCCGGCGAGCGACCGCAAGTTCCTGGGCATGCTCGGCATGCACGGCACCATCGAGGCCAACAACGCCATGCAGAACTGCGACGTGCTGCTGGCCGTGGGCGCGCGCTTCGACGACCGCGTGATCGGCAACCCCAAGCACTTCGCGCAGAACGAACGCAAGATCATCCACATCGACATCGACCCGTCGAGCATCTCCAAGCGCGTCAAGGTGGACATCCCGATCGTGGGCGACGTCAAGGAAGTCCTGGCCGAACTCATCGCCATGGTGCGCGAGAGTGACGTCAAGCCCGACGCCGGTGCGCTGGGCGGCTGGTGGGAGACCATTGATGGCTGGCGCAAGCGCGACTGCCTCAAGTACGACCGCAACAACAAGGAAGTCATCAAACCCCAGTACGTCGTCGAGACGCTGTGGAACATGACCCGCGAAGCTGATACGTACATCACCTCCGACGTGGGGCAGCACCAGATGTGGGCGGCCCAGTACTACCGCTTCGACGAGCCGCGCCGCTGGATCAACTCCGGCGGCCTGGGCACCATGGGTGTGGGCATCCCCTATGCCATGGGCATCAAGCTGGCCAAGCCCGACAGCGAGGTCTTCTGCATCACCGGCGAAGGCTCCGTGCAGATGTGCATCCAGGAGCTGTCCACCTGCCTGCAGTACAACACCCCGATCAAGGTGGTGTCGCTGAACAACCGCTATCTGGGCATGGTGCGCCAGTGGCAGGAACTCGACTATGAGGGCCGCTACAGCCACAGCTACATGGACGCGCTGCCCAACTTCGTGAAGCTGGCCGAGGCCTATGGCCACGTCGGCATGCTGATCGAGCGGCCGCAGGACGTGGAGCCTGCACTGCGCGAGGCCCGCAAGCTCAAGGACCGCACGGTGTTCATGGATTTTCGCACCGACCCCACCGAGAACGTGTTCCCTATGGTCAAGGCCGGCGCCGGCATCACCGAAATGCTGCTGGGATCGGAAGACCTCTAAGCTGGAACTAAAATAGGGCTGTAGCCCGCGTCCGTTGGACGCCTGCAGCTATCAATTCAATAGCAAACTGGACGAATCTATTGCTTGTCGAGCCCGTGCATTACCGTGCGCGGGGGAGGGCGGCGAAAAGAGGAGTCCCTTCATCATGAAACACATCATTGCTGTCTTGCTGGAAAACGAGCCCGGTGCTCTTTCCCGCGTGGTGGGCCTGTTTTCGGCCCGTGGCTACAACATCGAATCGCTGACCGTCGCGCCGACCGAGGATGCCTCGCTCTCCCGCATGACCATCCAGACCACCGGTTCGGACGACGTGATCGAGCAGATCACCAAGCATCTGAACCGGCTGATCGAGGTCGTCAAGGTGGTCGACCTGACCGAAGGCGCCTACACCGAGCGCGAGCTCATGATGGTGAAGGTGCGCGCCGTGGGCAAGGAGCGCGAGGAAATGAAACGCATGGCCGACATCTTCCGTGGCCGCATCATCGACGTGACCGAGAAGAGCTACACCATCGAGCTCACGGGTGACCAGGGCAAGAACGACGCGTTCCTGGAAGCCATCGAACGCAGCGCCATTCTCGAGACCGTGCGCACTGGCTCCAGCGGCATTGGCCGTGGCGAGCGGATCCTGCGCGCCTGATCAATTTTCACATCAACGATTTCTACAGGAGAAACCATGAAGGTTTATTACGACAAGGACTGTGACCTGAGCCTCATCAAGGGCAAGACGGTTGCCATCATCGGCTACGGTTCGCAGGGCCATGCCCATGCGCAGAACCTCAACGACAGCGGCGTGAAGGTCGTGGTCGGCCTGCGCAAGGGCGGGGCCTCGTGGGACAAGGTGGGCAAGGCCGGCCTGACGGTGCTGGAGGTCAACGAGGCGGTCAAGTCGGCTGACGTGGTCATGATCCTGCTGCCGGACGAGCAGATCGCCGAGGTCTACCGGAACAACGTCGAGCCCAACATCAAGCAGGGCGCTTCGCTGGCCTTCGCGCATGGCTTCAACGTTCACTACAACCAGGTCGTGCCGCGCGCCGACCTCGATGTGTGGATGGTGGCGCCCAAGGCACCTGGCCACACGGTGCGCTCGACCTACGCCCAGGGTGGCGGCGTGCCCCACCTCGTGGCGGTGCACCAGGACAAGACCGGTCGCGCCCGCGATCTGGCGCTGTCCTATGCCATGGCCAATGGTGGCGGCAAGGCCGGCATCATCGAGACCAACTTCAAGGAAGAGACCGAGACCGACCTGTTCGGCGAGCAGGCCGTGCTGTGCGGCGGTGCTGTCGAGCTGATCAAGATGGGTTACGAAACCCTGGTTGAAGCCGGTTATGCCCCGGAGATGGCCTACTTCGAGTGCCTGCACGAGCTCAAGCTCATCGTCGACCTGATCTACGAGGGCGGTATTGCCAACATGAACTACTCGATCTCCAACAACGCGGAGTTCGGCGAGTACGTGACCGGCCCTGAAGTCATCAACGAGCAGTCGCGCGTGGCCATGCGCAATGCGCTCAAGCGCATCCAGAATGGCGACTACGCCAAGATGTTCATCCTGGAAGGCCGTACCGGCTATCCCAGCATGACGGCTCGCCGCCGCAACACCGCCGATCACAGCATCGAGGTGGTGGGCGGCAAGCTGCGTGCCATGATGCCCTGGATCGCCAAGAACAAGCTGGTTGACCAGACGCGCAACTGATCCCGCAAGCCGCATCAGGATCAAAAGGCCACCTCCGGGTGGCCTTTTCACCTTTCGGCGCGGGCCTGACTTAAACTCATCGAATGAGCAACGAATCCCATCCGGGCGCGATCGACGGCATTGTGGTGCGCAAGCGTCGCAAGGGCATTTACATCCTGCCAAACCTGTTCACGCTGGCAGCCCTGTTCGGCGGCTTCTACGCCGTGGTCATGGCCATGAACGGTCGCTTCGACATGGCGGCCGTGGGCGTGTTCGCGGCCATGGTGCTCGACAGCCTCGATGGCCGGGTGGCCCGCATGACCAATACCCAAAGTGCCTTCGGCGAGCAGATGGATTCGCTGTCCGACATGGTGTCGTTTGGCGCGGCTCCGGCGCTGATCGCCTACGAGTGGGCCCTCAAGGGTCTGGGCCGGTGGGGCTGGTTTGCCGCGTTTGTCTACTGCGCCTGCGCTGCGCTGCGACTGGCGCGCTTCAACGTCAATACCGGGGTGGTCGACAAGCGGTATTTCCAGGGCTTGCCGTCGCCCGCTGCTGCGGCGCTGGTGGCCGGCTTCATCTCGCTCATGACGGAGCTGGGTGTGAAGGGCTATGACGCGGCCTGGGTGATGTTTGCCTTTGCCCTGTATGCCGGGCTGACCATGGTCACCAACGTGCCTTTCTACAGCTTCAAGGACGTGCAGATGAAAAAGAGCGTGCCTTTCGCCGTGATCGTGTTGATCGCGCTGGGCATTGCCGTCATCAACATCCATCCCCCCACAGTGCTGTTTGGCCTGTTCGTGGTGTACGGACTCAGCGGCTACATCGTTTATGGCTGGCGCCGTTTTAAGGGCCAGCAGACCAGTGTGATCAGCACCTCCACCGATGAGCCGGAGGAGCGGGGCTTGCACAAGTGAGCCGACGGGTTCCGGCCTTCTTGGACTTGTGATACAGTAATTCGATGCACCAAATTTCGCTGGCCCTACTGCTATCCCCCAACGGGCGGAGACGGTAGCGCACGCGCATTTCCCGATCAACGGCCCGTTTGCACCAGCAGCGGGCCGTTTTTCTTGGGCTGCTGGTTTTTTTGAACCGAGAACCCACCATGTTGAAACAACCAGCCAGCAAATACTCCCCGTTCAAGCCCATCGGCCTGCGCGACCGGACGTGGCCGGATGCGGTCCTTACCCAGGCCCCCATCTGGCTCAGCACGGATCTGCGTGACGGCAACCAGGCCCTGATCGAGCCCATGGATCCCGCGCGCAAGCTGCGCATGTTCGAGATGCTGGTGAAAATCGGCTTCAAGGAGATCGAGGTCGGATTTCCTGCCGCTTCACAGGCCGACTTTGACTTCGTTCGCCAGCTCATCGAGGAGGACCGTATCCCGGCGGATGTGACCATCCAGGTGATGACGCCGGCGCGCGAGGAACTGATTGAACGCACGGTCGAGGCGCTGTCGGGGGCGCCCCGTGCCATCGTCCATGTCTACAACGCCGTGGCTCCAGTGTGGCGCAAAGTGGTGTTCGGGCTGGCGGTGCCCGAGGTCATGGCGCTGGTAAAACACCATGTGGGTCTGATCAGGCGCCTGACCGACGCGCAACCCCAGACAGAATGGGTGCTCCAGTATTCGCCGGAGACCTTTTCGATGGCCGAACTGGAGGTTTCGTTGCAGGCCTGTGAGACCGCCATGGCTGCTTGGGGCCCCGGTCGACCCATCATCCTGAACCTGCCGACGACGGTGGAAAACGCCACGCCCAATATCTTTGCCGACCAGATCGAATGGATGAGTCGTCGACTTGAAGGCCATGCCAACGTGGTGATTTCGGTTCATCCCCACAACGACCGCGGGACGGGCGTGGCCGCGGCCGAGCTGGCCCTGCAGGCCGGCGCGCACCGCGTGGAAGGCTGCCTGTTTGGCAACGGCGAGCGCACGGGCAACCTCGACCTGGTCAATGTGGCGCTGAACCTCTACACCCAGGGCGTGTCGCCTGGACTCGATTTCTCTGACATCGACACGATCCGAAGCACGGTGGAGTATTGCAACCAGTTGCCGGTGCACCCGCGTCATCCCTATGCAGGTGACCTGGTCTACACCTCGTTTTCCGGCTCCCATCAGGACGCCATCAAGAAAGCATTTGCCGCCCGTCGCGAGGGCGATGCCTGGGCGATTCCCTACCTGCCCATCGACCCCAAGGACCTTGGGCGCAGCTACGAGGCCGTGATCCGGGTCAACAGCCAGTCGGGCAAGGGCGGGATTGCCTACCTGCTCGAGGCGGAATACGGGCTGGAGCTGCCGCGTCGGCTGCAGATCGAGTTCAGCCAGGTGGTGCAGGGTGTGATGGATACCGAAGGGAAAGAACTCACGGCCCATGACCTGTGGCAGCTTTTCAGTCGCGAATACGGCCTGGACCGCATCGCCGCGCCGCAGCACCGCGTGACCGAACAGGCCGACGGGCGGGTGGTGATGGCTGCCAGCCTGATGCTGGACGATGGCCCTCAGGAAGTCGAGTGCGAGGGCACCGGGCCCATCGATGCGTTCGTGACCGGCCTGAGCCAGGCCACCGGGCAGTCCATCCGCGTGCTGGACTACCATGAGCATGCCGTGGGCTCGGGGGCCGATGCGAGGGCGGTCGCCTACCTGGAGCTGCGCGTCAACGAGCGCACGTTGTTTGGCGTTGGAACGGATGCAAATATCGTCGCCGCCTCGCTCAAGGCGATACTTTCAGGTTTGCAGCGCGCACAATCCACCGTGTTGCCAGCGGCCGCCGATGCCGCAGCGGGCTGACCACCCCCGGATACAGACAGCATAAAGAGGAACTCCCATGACAGACAAACTCATCATTTTTGACACCACCCTGCGCGACGGCGAACAGTCGCCCGGGGCTTCCATGACCAAGGACGAGAAGCTGCGCATCGCGCGCCAGCTCGAGAGGCTGAAGGTCGACGTGATCGAGGCCGGCTTTGCTGCCAGCTCCAATGGCGATTTCGAGGCGGTCCAGCTGATTGCCAATGCCATCAAGGACTCGACGGTGTGTTCGCTGTCGCGTGCCAATGACCGCGACATCGCGCGTGCCGCCGAAGCGCTCAAGGGCGCCAATCGCGCGCGCATCCACACCTTCATTGCCACGTCGCCCCTGCACATGGAAAAGAAGCTGCGGATGACGCCCGAACAGGTGCTGGAGCAGGCGAAGCAGTCGGTGCGCTTTGCGCGCAACCTGTGCGCCGACATCGAGTTCTCACCCGAGGATGGGTACCGCAGCGAGATGGACTTCCTGTGCCGTGTGCTGGAGGCCGTGATTGCCGAAGGCGCCACCACCATCAACGTTCCCGACACCGTGGGCTATGCCGTGCCGGAACTGTATGGCACCTTCATCAAGACCCTTCGCGAGCGCGTGCCCAACAGCGACAAGGCCATCTGGTCCGTGCACTGTCACAACGACCTGGGCATGGCGGTCGCCAATTCACTGGCTGGCGTCAAGATTGGCGGTGCGCGCCAGGTGGAGTGCACCATCAATGGCCTGGGCGAGCGCGCCGGCAACTGCTCGCTGGAAGAAATCGTCATGGCGGTGAAGACCCGCAAGGATTACTTCGGCCTGGAGATGAATGTGGACCCGATCCACATCGTGGCGGCCAGCCGCATGGTCAGCCAGACCACGGGCTTCGTGATTCAGCCGAACAAGGCGGTGGTCGGTGCGAATGCCTTTGCCCATGCCTCGGGCATTCATCAGGACGGCGTGCTCAAGGCCCGCGATACCTACGAGATCATGCGCGCCGAGGATGTGGGCTGGAGCGCCAACAAGATCGTGCTGGGCAAGCTCAGCGGCCGCAATGCCTTCAAGCAGCGGCTGCAGGAATTGGGCGTGGTCATGGAAAGCGAGGCCGACATCAACTCTGCGTTCGCCCGTTTCAAGGAACTGGCCGATCGCAAAAGTGAAATCTTCGATGAAGACATCCTGGCGCTGGTGAGCGACGAAAGCGTCACCCATGAAAAGGAGCAGTACGGCTTCGTTTCACTGGCGCAGCACAGCGAGACCGGGGAGCGGCCCCATGCCACGGTGGTGTTCACCGCCGGCGGCCAGGAAGTACGGGGCGAATCCGACGGGAACGGACCGGTGGACGCCTCGCTCAAGGCCATCGAGACGCACGTGAAAAGCGGGGCGGAAATGGTGCTCTATTCGGTGAATGCCATCAGCGGTTCCACCGAGAGCCAGGGCGAGGTGACGGTGCGCTTGCAGAACTCGGGACGCGTGGTCAACGGGGTGGGAGCCGACCCGGATATCGTCGTTGCATCGGCCAAGGCTTATCTGAGTGCTCTCAACAAGTTACAGAGTAAAGCTGACCGGGTGGCCGCCCAAGGCTAGGGTAACTACTTATAATTGAACCCTTAGTTTAGAAAAGTCGCGCAAGTCTTTGATCTTGCGCGACTTTTTTTGCGGATGTAAACTCCAACCGTTCCTGCCGCGTTGAGGAGTTTCGTCAATGATCTGTCATGCCGCCACTGCATCGAGCAAAACTTTGAATCGCCTCCTACACTTGCTTGCACTATTTGCCCTAGGTACCGCGCTGGTGGTGCCTTCCGTTCACGCTGCGGACCGTAGCAAGCCGGTAGCCAAGAAGAGCAGCAAGACCATCGTTTCCAAGCGCCGCGTGTCGCGCACCTTGCCGGTGGCCAAGCGCCGCCACGCGATCCGCGCCGTGGTGCCCGCCAAGCCTTCGTTCGGGCAACTCGCGGGCCTGCATTCCACTGAAGACCTTCTGGACCTCAAATCCAGTGTGGCGCTGGTGATCGATCAGGACACCCGCGAGGTGCTGCTGAGCAAGAACGACTCCGCCGTTCTGCCCATCGCTTCACTGACCAAGCTCATGACCGGTGTCTTGCTCAGCGAAGCGAAACTGCCGATGGACGAGATGATCACCATCACCCAGGATGATGTGGATACCGAGAAAGGCAGCTCATCGCGCCTGCGCGTCGGCACCACGTTGAGCCGGGGCGAGCTGATGCATCTGGCACTGATGTCCAGCGAAAACCGTGCGGCGCATGCCCTGGGGCGAACCTATCCAGGCGGGCTGGATGTTTTTGTCGGGCTCATGAATGCCAAGGCACGCCAGATCGGCATGCATGACACACGCTATGTGGAGCCGACGGGCCTGTCCAGCCAGAACCAGTCGAGCGCGAAGGACCTCGCCACGCTGGTGAATTTTGCGTACAACGACCCGCTGCTTCGCGAGTTGTCCACGTCCCCGGGCTACCAGGTCGCCGTGGGTAACCGGACGCTGCAGTACAACAACACCAACCGGCTCGTGAAGAACCCTGACTGGGACATTGGCCTGCAGAAAACCGGCTACATCTCCGAGGCTGGCCAGTGCCTGGTCATGCAGGCCAAGATCGCCGGGCGCAAGCTGATCATGGTGTTCCTGGATTCGGCCGGCAAGCTGAGCCGGCTGGGGGATGCCGAGCGGGTTCGCCGCTGGGTGGAGTCCAACCCGCCGTCCATCGCGCCGAGCACAATGATCCGTCAGGTCAGCGGCTGAACCTCACGTCGGCCCGAACGCATCGGGTGCGGGGCGTCATCCTGTCCACGGGCCTCATCGGCCCGTTGTCGTTTTGTAGCCCAGGGCGGCCGAGATTTCCGCGGCCGTTGTTTGAAGTTTGGCCAGCCAGCCCTCATCGAGCCGATCGGCGGGGGCTGAGATCGACAGGCCGGCCACCAGCTTGTTCTGGTCGTCGTAAATGCCCGCCGCCATGCAGCGCACGCCCAGCTCCAGTTCCTCGTTGTCACGCGCCAGCCCGTATTGGCGAGCCTTGGCCAGTTCCCGCTCGAGCACGGGCAGCTGGGTGATGCTGTTGCGCGTGTGGCCCGCCAAGCCGGTGCGCGTGGCGTAGGTGCGCACACGCTGGGGGTCGTCGGCCGCGAGGAACAGCTTGCCGGTGGACGTGAGGTGCAACGGGGCTCGACCTCCGATGGCGCGCACCACCTGCATGCCCGAGCGTTCGCTGTACGCGCGCTCGATGTAGACGATTTCGTCGCCCTGGCGCATGCTCAGGTTGACGGGTTGCTGGATCTGCTTGTGCAGTTCGCGCATGGGTTGCAGCGCGGCATCGCGCACGTTGAGACGCCCCTTCACGAGATTGCCCAGCTCCAGCAGCCCCATGCCCAACCGATAGTTGCCGGCTTCAGGGCGGTCCACAAAGCGGCCCGTGGCCAGATCATTGAGGATGCGGTGGGTGGTGGAGGGATGAAGCCCCGTCTTCTCGCTGATTTCCTTGAGCGATATGGCTTCCTCGCGCGAGGCCAGCACGTCGATCAGCGCGAACATGCGCTCTATGACCTGGATGGTGGGCGTGGCTGGAACGCTCGGATCAGACTTTCTCATGGGCTCCCCACTGTAGGACAGCCATGATTTTATCTTGTGAAATCAGAGACGGCGAAGGCCGCCGCAATACCCCTTCGCAGGCTCAACCGGCAGTGGGTCCCGGCTCGGTCGTCCACACCCCGTCAACCAGTGTTTCATGGGGCTGGAACCTGGCCTTGTAGTTCATCTTGGGGCTCTGCCCGATCCAGTAGCCCAGATAGACGTACGGCAGATCGAGCCGGCGCGCCTGTTCGATCTGCCACAGCACGCTGTAGGTCCCGTAACTGGCGGCAGCATCCGGTTCGTAAAAGGTATAGACCGCCGAGATGCCGTCGTTCAGCACGTCCAGGATCGACACCATGCGCAGGGTGCCCGAGGTCCCGTCTTCCGTGGCATCGCGGAACTCCACCAGCCGCGAGTTGACGCGGCTTTGCAACAGGAACTGGGTGTACTGGTCGATGCTGTCGTGGTCCATGCCCCCGCCCGCGTGGCGTCCCGTCTGGTAGCGCAGGTACAGATGGTAGTGCTCGGGCACAAAGCACAGCTTGAGCACGCGGGCCTGCAGGTCGGCGTGGCGCGTCCAGGCGCGTCGCTGGCTGCGGTTGGGCTCGAACGTGCTGGCCAGCACGCGCAGCGGAACACAGGCGCGGCAACCATCGCAGTACGGCCGGTAGGTGAACATGCCGCTGCGGCGGAAGCCGCCGGTGACCAGGTCGGAGTAGGTGTCGTTGTGGATCAGGTGGCTGGGTGTGGCCACCTGCGAGCGTGCCTGGCGCCCCGGCAGGTAGCTGCACGGGTAGGGCGCCGTTGCATAGAACTGCAAGGTCTGAAGCGGTAGATCCTTGAGGTGCGTCACGCTGAAACCGGAGTTTGCAGGAGGTGAGTCCAGTATACGGGGTCCCACTGCCACACCGGCCCCGGCTCCTCGCGGGCTTGTGCCACATGTGTCACGAAACCGGCCCTTGGCACTTCCCGCGCGCCCAGCGAGGCCAGGTGGCGCGTGTTCTGCTGGCAGTCCACCCGCTTGATGCCATTCGCGCGACAGAACGCCACCAGGGCCGACAGCGCCACCTTGGAGGCATCCGGCACCCTTGTGAACATCGACTCGCCAAACACTGCGCGGCCCAGGGCCACGCAGTACAGCCCCCCAATGAGCTCATTGCGGTGCCAGACTTCGACGCTGTGGACCTGACCCGCCGCGTGCAAGGCCTCATAGGCCCGCACCATGTCGGGCACGATCCAGGTGCCGTTTTGCCCCGGCCGCGGGCTGCCTGCGCAGGCGCGGATGACCTCGCCAAAGGCGCTGTCGATGCGGATCTCGAACGCCGGGTCATCGCGCAGCCGCGTCAGCGTTTTGCGCAGCGAGCGGTGGAGCCGGAACGCGCTCACCTCCAGCACCATGCGCGGGTCGGGGCTCCACCAGAGAATCGGCTGCCCTTCGCTGAACCAGGGGAAGATGCCGGCCCCGTAGGCGCGCGCCAGGGTGGGCACATCCAGCGTGCCACCGGCGGCCAGCAAGCCTGGCGCGGGATCACGGGCTCCCCAGGCCAGCGATGTGTCTGGAAACGGATCGCCCGGCTCAAGCCAGGGGAGGGGAGGTGGCATGGAACGCTGAAAAAGGGCCTGCAACGACGGCGTTGCAGGCCTTATTGTGGCGGCTGCCGATGCGGGTGGCGCGGAATTACAGCGTCGCCACCCGCAGTGCCCGCCGTCCTCCGATATTCTCCCGGCAGAACCGCCCTATCGAGACCCTCCATGTTGTGTCAGCTCGACCATATTTCAGTCATTGCCCCCAGCCTCGACGCGGGGGCCGCCTATGTCGAGGCATGCCTGGGGGTGGCGCCCGCAGCGGGCAGGTCGCACCCCGGCATGGGGACCCACAACCGGCTTCTGGCGCTGGGCCCTTCGGTGTACCTGGAGGTGATCGCCATCGACCCCCAAGCCGCGGCGTTGACGCGGCGGCGCTGGTTTGGCCTCGACCAGATGGACGCCGGCGCCGCGCCACGACTGGGGGCCTGGGTGGCCCGCACCGACGACATCGCGGGTGCGACCACCCCTGAACTAGGCCAGGTGGAAATCATGCGGCGTGCGGAGCACACCTGGCAGATGGCGATACGCCCGGACGGCGCCGTGCCTCTTGAGGGCGCAGGGCCCCTGCTGATTCAGCGGGCCCCGGACGCCAACCCGGTGGCCGCGCTAGCGCCCAGCGGCCTTCACCTCAAACAGTTGCTGATTGAACACCCGGAGCCGGACCGCGTCAGGGCGCTGTTCAAGCGACTGCAACTGGCTTCGGACGCCACCCTTTCGGTCATGCCGGCGGGCCGCTGCCGCCTGATCGCCGAAATACAGACGCCCACCGGACTGCGGCGGCTGGGTGAGGCCTGAACGCCGCGGCGTGGCCGATCCGTCGCCAAGGACTTTCGGCCCAGCCAAAGAAAAAGCCAACAGGGTTCGCAATGAACACATGTTGGCTTGGGTGGCCTTTGAGAATCCGTTCTCAAAGGCGATTGTCTCTGGCTCCTCGACCTGGGCTCGAACCAGGGACCTACGGATTAACAGTCCGGCGCTCTACCGACTGAGCTATCGAGGAACAGCCTCAGATTATAGCGTCATTTTTTGCTGTTTTTAAAGTGCGACCATCATTGAGAGGCGAATTGTTCTTGCAGCCCCCGGGTACAGGTACACGTGGCCGAACTGGTAGGGCGATTCTTTCCAGAAACGCTTGTCGAAAACATTGTCGATGCCCACGGTCCAGGTGGTGGCGCGGCCTGCGGTCCGGGTCTGGTAGCGCAGGGTGGCATCAAAGCGGTTCCACGCGGGCAGCATGATGGACTCGTCAGGCAGCACCGCACGCCGGCCCTCGTGCGAGAGCTGGCCCTGCAATTCCAGCCCCTGGACGGTGGGCACTTTCCAGGCGACGAGGGCACGCACCACGTTGTCGGGCACGTTGGTGGGGCGTTTGCCGTTGGTGGCGGGCTCGGCCACGCTGCCCTGACGCCTGGCGTCGAGCAGGGTCACGCCGCCCCCCAGCCGCCAGGGGCCGCTGGCCCACTGGGCATTCGCCTCCACGCCACGGTGCACGGCTTCGCCGTCGTACTGGCCGAGGCAGGGCGTGGTGCCCAAGCGGCTGCAGGCGTCGAGGTTGCTCATGGGCCGCTTGATCTGGAAGGCGGCCACCTGCCATGTCAGCCCGTTCTGGCCCCCCTTCAGGCCCAGTTCAAACTGCCTGGACTTGAGCGCGGGCAGCGCCACGCCGGGGTTGCTGTATTGGGCGGCGCGGTTGGGGACCACCTGGGACTCCACGCCCTCGCCGTAGCTGGCATACACGGTGGTGTCGTTGTCCAGCTTGTAGCTGACGGACAGCCAGGGGGTGGTGAGGCCGTCGCTGTACGAGGTGGCCCGCGACCCGTCGGTGCGGATGCTGTCGCGGTTGAGCCGGGTGTGGCGCAGGCCGAGCCAGGTGGTCAGGCGCGGGGTCCAGCGGATCGCGTCTTGTACCGACAGCTCCAGCGACTTTTCATCGCGGTTGGTGTTTTCGTCCGTCAGCGAAGGGTCGGCCGGCACCACGGCCGTGCCCTGCACATTGCCCGTGCCGACATAGTTGAAGGCCTGCTGCTGGAAGCGGTTGCGCACGGTGCTGTGCAGCAGTCCAAAAGACAGGTCGTGCTGCACGGCGCCGCTGTGGACGGTGCCTTTCAGGCCCAGGCTGGCCGCCTGCTGGCGGCGACGCTCGTTCTCGCTGCGAAAGTCATAGAAGTCGAAAGTCCCGTCGGAACAGTAGCGGTCGAAATTGCCCTCGGCGCTGCAGCCAAAGGCGTAGGCCAGGCGGTCGTTGGTCTTGAGCTGCTGGCGGCCCAGCTGGGCGGACCAGCGCCATTGGCTGTTGATCGCCTGGTCAAAGCGCAGCGTGCCGGTCAGCGCGTCAAAGTCCGAAGGCTGCGACCACGGCTGGTTGTTGAGGTTCAGCCGCGGGTCCACCGGCGCGGGCAGGCTGTTGCCCAGCAGGCTGAAGCCAGCCTGGCTGGGCTGCGATTTGTGGCTCCACTCCACTTCGGCGGCCAGCACCGAATCGGCGCCAAGGCGCCAGTCGGTGGCCAGTGCCACGAGCTGGCGCTGGCCGTCGAGCGAGCGTGTCAGTGGCCGCAGGCTTTCGCTGGCCACGTTGAGGCGGTAGCCAAAGGCCCGGTCGGTGCCGAAGCGCCCGCCCAGGTCCACCGCGGCCAGCACGCTGGAGCGGCTGGTGGCCTCGAGCGTGACCTGGCGCAGGTCATGGTTGGTCGGGCGCTTGACCATGTAGTTGACCAGGCCGCCAGGCGCGCTGGTGCCGGCCTGGATGCCACTGGTGCCCTTGAGGATCTCGACGCGCTCCTTGTTGTCCAGCGGGATGCTGGTTTCGGCGCTGATTGGCAGTCCCTCGCGCCGGTAGTTGAAACGGTTGTCCAGCGTGAAGCCGCGGATCGACAGGAAGTCCCAGTAGCCGGGCGAGTTGTAGGCATCGGTCACCGAGGCGTCGAACTGCGTGAGATCGGCCAGCCGGCGGGCACCGCTTTGCTCCAGTTGCTCGCGTCCCACCACCGTGGCGGACAGGGGGACGTCCCTGAGGGGGAGGTCGCCAAAGCCGGTCACGTCGGCCTGGGGCGCGGCGGTGCGGTCGTTGACGGTGACGGACTTGAGTGTCGCGTCTTGCGCGGCAGCCGGGTTTGCTACCAAAAAGATAGCTGCCAGTGCCGATGTGACGGGGGCTACAGGCCAGTTTGGCCTCAAATCAATGCAACCAGCGGGACGAAATGCGGTCTTCGGATGTGCCATGACGTTTGTCTTTCAACGCAATGGCAGGTCGGCTTGCTGTGGCGGAGGAATGCCCCGGAGAAATGGGCGCCGCCTGTGAGCTTGCTTCCCTGCGCGAGGATTACCTCAATCAGGTTCAAAGGGACTTTCTCAGTCGCCGCACGGCCCATGGCCGCCGGCAACACCCCTAGCGAATGCGTTCGGATGAACGCGGTGCGGATTATAGGGCCCGAAGGCCGGTGCACGGCCCGCGGGCCGGTTCAGTCGAAGACCGGGCTGTCCACCCCCAGCACCTTGTGCAGCTTGGGCGAGGTGGTGGTGTACTGCAGGTGGACTTTCTTGTCCGGGAAGACGAACGGCGCCGCCGCGAACGCGGCCAGCGCACATTCATGGAAGCCGCTGAGGATGAGCTTCTTCTTGCCCGGATAGGTGTTGATGTCGCCCACGGCAAAGATGCCGGGCACACTGGTCGAGAACTTCTCGGTGTCCACCTTGAGCTGCTTGCGCTCGATGTCCAGGCCCCAGTCGGCGATCGGCCCCAGCTTGGGACTGAGCCCGAAGAACACCAGCAGGGTGTCCAGCGGCACCACGCGGGTCACCCCGTCGGCGCCCGTGACCTTGACCCCGGTGAGCCGTTGGTCCCGCTCTTCATGCCCGGTGATCTGGCCGACGATGAACTGCATCTGCAGCGCATCGCACAGCTCGCGCATCCGGGCCACGCTGGCCGGCGCGGCCTTGAAGCCATCGCGCCGGTGGATCAGGATCACGCTTTCGGCCTGGTGCGGCCCTTCCTTGGCGAATTCCAGCGCCCAGTCCAGGGCCGAGTCGCCGCCGCCCACGATCACGAGATTCTTGCCGGCAAAGTCGGCGGGGTTCCTGACGCGGTAATGCAGCTGCGTGCCGTCGAAGCGGTCCAGCCCGTCGACCTTGAGCGTGCGCGGCTGAAAGGCGCCCACGCCCGCGGCGATGAACAGCGTGCGGGTGATGAACCGCGTGCCGCGCGAGGTGGCCACGAAAAACCGGCCGTCGTCCTGTCGCTGCACCGTGGTGACCTCCTGGCCGAAATGGAAGGTCGCGCCAAACGGCTCGATCTGCCGCAGCAGGTTGTCGGTGAGTTCCTGCCCGGTGCACATGGGCACGGCCGGGATGTCGTAGATCGGCTTGTCCGGGTACAGCTCCACGCATTGCCCGCCCGGATAGGCCAGCGAGTCGATCACATGGGCCTTGATCTCGAGCAGGCCGAGCTCGAACACCTGGAACAGGCCCACAGGGCCCGCGCCCACGATCACGGCGTCGGTCTCGATGGGACCGTCGTGGGCGGTGGCGGTGTCGATCACTTCCTGGCTGAGCTGGGGTTCCATGGGGCGGGCGGCGAAAGGTATCAGCGGACCAGCTCGCCGAGCTTGCCGGTCTTGTCTTTCCACTCGTCGGCGTCGGGCAGCGGCTCCTTGCGCTTGGTGATGCTCTTCCAGCCGGCCTGCTGGGCCAGCTCGGCGTTGAGCTTGATGAACGGAATCTGGTCGGCCGGCACGTCTTCCTCGGCGTAGATCGCATTCACCGGGCATTCGGGAATGCAGACGGCGCAGTCGATGCACTCGTCAGGGTCGATGGTGAGGAAGTTCGGGCCTTCGCGGAAACAGTCCACGGGGCAGACGTCCACACAATCGGTGTATTTGCAGCGGATGCAGGCTTCGGTGACGACGTGGGTCATTGGAGTTTGGGAATGCTTTGGGGGGAAACCCTTGATTTTATTGGGTTTCCCCCGCGGGAGGATGAAAGCGTAGCCTCGTTGCCCGAGGGGTCGCTTGATGCAGATCAGTGAATGAGCACCGCGCCGGACGTCTTGTGGCTGGCGGTATCGACCAGCACCAGCGAGCCCAGCACGCGGGATCGGGTGTAGGGCAGGGTGGCCAGGGGCTCCTGCAGGGCCAGTTCCACGTGGCCGATGGCGTTGGGCGGCAGCTCGGTCGCGTCTTCCTCGGCCAGGGTGTTCACGTCGAGCCGGTGCACGATGCGCTTGATCTTTGCCTTGACCCAGCGGTGCCCGTGCAACGCCCAGTAGACGCGGCCCGCCACCAGGGGCTCGTCGTCGAGCCAGGCCACGGTGGTGCGCAGCTCGCGCACGGCCTGGAAGGCCGGGCCGCCGTCGGCACCGGGTGCGGCCAGAAGCCAGTCGCCGCGGGACACGTCAACCTCGCGGTCCAGCACCAGGCCGGCACTGTGGCCGGCCTGCAGGCTGGCGGGCCGGCGCGCGTGGTCCAGCACCTGGGCCACGGTGGCGGTCTGCCCGCCGGGCAGCACCGTCACCTGCTGGCCCGGCTGCACGCTGCCCGTGGCCACGCGGCCCCAGAACACGCGGCGTCCCTGCGAGGTGTCGGACGAGGACGAGAACTTCTCCACCCACTGCACCGGAAAGGCAAAGGCCTCGCCGGTCTCGGCCGGCGTGGCGGGCAGCTGCTCCAGCAGCTCCAGCAGCGACAGGCCTTCGTAGCCGCACCAGCCCGGTTCGGCGGTCACCACGTTGTGGCCCTTGAGCGCCGAGATCGGCACCACGGCGCGCGCCTGGATACCCGCGGCCTCGGTGAACGACTGCAGCGCGCCACGGATATGCGCAAAAGCCAGCGCCGGGTCGGCCACGGCGTCAAGCTTGTTGACAGCGAACACGATCGACGGCACGCGCAGCAGGTTGACCAGCAGCGAGTGGCGCCGCGTCTGGGGCAGCAGTTCGAGCGCCGGGTCGGACCAGGCCAGCTTGGTGGCGTCCACCAGGACCACGGCCGCATCGGCACTGGAGGCCGCCGTCACCATGTTGCGGGTGTACTGCTCGTGGCCCGGCGCGTCGCCAATGATGAACTTGCGCCCCGGCGTGGCGAAATAGCGGTAGGCCACGTCGATGGTGATGCCCTGCTCGCGCTCGGCGCTCAGGCCGTCGGTCAGCAGCGCCAGGTCGGTCTCGCCCGAGCGCTGCACGCCCGCCAGCTGGTCCTGCAGCACCGATTTGCTGTCCACCAGCAGGCGGCCGATCAGCGTGCTCTTGCCGTCGTCCACGCTGCCGCAGGTGATGAATTTGAGGGCCGACACGTGGTCGGGAGTCGTCGCGGTGCTCATATCAGAAATACCCGTCTTTCTTGCGCTTCTCCATGGAGGCTTCGGAGGTCTTGTCGTCCATGCGGGTGGCGCCGCGCTCGCTGACGTCCACGGTCAGCGTCTCGATCACCACGTCGGCCGCGCTGGCGGCCGGGCTCTCCACCGGGCAGGTGCAGGTGATGTCGCCCACGGTGCGAAAGCGCACGGTGCGGGTTTCCACCGTTTCACCGGCGCGCGGTGGCGTCAGTTCGGTCACGGGCACCAGCAGGCCCTTGCGCTCGACCACCTCGCGCGAGTGGGCGTAGTAGATCGACGGCAGCGCAATGTTCTCGCGCTCGATGTACTGCCACACGTCCAGCTCGGTCCAGTTGCTGATCGGGAACACGCGGAAATGCTCACCCGGATGCAGCCGCGTGTTGAACAGGGTCCACAGCTCGGGACGCTGGGCCTTGGGCTGCCACTGGCCGAAGCTGTCGCGGTGGCTGAACATGCGCTCCTTGGCGCGCGCCTTCTCCTCGTCGCGGCGGGCGCCGCCGATCAGCGCATCGAAGCGGAACTCCTCGATGGCCTCCAGCAGCGTGACCGACTGGTGCACATTGCGGCTTTCACCCGGGTTCGCGAGTCGCACCGTGCCGCGCGCCATGGAGTCCTCCACGCTGCGCACGATCAGCTCGGCGCCCAGCTCCCTGGCGCGCTGGTCGCGGAAGGCGGTGACCTCCGGGAAGTTGTGGCCGGTGTCGATCATCAGCAGCGGGTAGGGCAGGCGCCCCACGCCAAACGCCTTCTCGGCGCACTTGAGCATGACCAGCGAGTCCTTGCCGCCCGAGAACAGCAGGGTGGGCCGCTCGAAAGCTGCCGCCACCTCGCGCAGGATGAAGATCGCCTCTTCCTCCAGGGCGTCCAGATGCTTGTTGCTCAGGTGGGTGAGCAGTTGGGGTTCGGTGCGCGCGTTCATGCGGAGGCCTCTTCGGGGGTGGTTTCTTTCACGTGCAGGCCGCATTCCTTGGCGGCTTCGTCTTCCCACCACCAGCGGCCGGCGCGGAAGTCCTCGCCCAGGCTGATGGCCCGGGTGCAGGGCGCGCAGCCGATGCTGGGGAAGAACTCGTCATGCAGCGGGTTGTAGTCCACCTGGTGCTGCTGGATGTAGTGCCAGACGTCGCCCCAGGTCCAGGCGGCCAGCGGGTTGAACTTGACACGGCCGGTCTGGCCCTCGTCGCTGGCATCGATCAGAGGCACCTCGGCGCGGGCCTGCGACTGCTCCTTGCGCAGGCCGGTGACCCAGGCGCGCTGGCCTGCCAGTGCCCGCTCCAGCGGTTCGATCTTGCGGAGGTGGCAGCAGGCCTTGCGCAGCGCAATGCTCTGGTACATGGCGTCCTTGCCCTCGCGGTCCACGAAGCGGACCACGGCCCCCTGCACCGGCCGGTACACCGTGACCGGCGCACGCGAGCTGGCCTGGGTGCGCTCCAGCAGCGCCAGCGTCTGCGGGTGCAGCATGCCGGTGTCGAGCACGAACACCGGAATGTCCAGCTGCAGGCTGTTGATCAGGTGGGTGATGACCACGTCCTCGGCACCCAGGCTGGAGGCCTGGGTGACGGGGGAGTAGGCACAGGCGGCACGGCGCAGCAGGGCCTTGGTTTCCGCGAGCTTGACCTCGAAATCCTTCGAGGCGCGGGCGTGCAGTTCGATGGCTCCCATGTCAGGCCACCTTTGCAAAATGGGGCGCCGGGCTGACCGCATCGCCCTGGTAGAACGCGGGGTAGTGCGCCAGCAGCCGCTGCCCCACGGCCAGATCCTGGTCAGCGCGCAGCACGGCGCTGGTGAAGCCCGTGCGCTGCATCTGCACCAGTTGGTCCACCAGCACGTCGCCGGTGGCGCGGATCTCGCCGGTGAAGCCGAGCCGACGGCGCAGCATGACGGCCTGGCTGAAGGCCCGCCCGTCGGAGAAGCGCGGGAAATGCAGGTCCACCCGGGTCACGCCGTCGAGCGAGATGTCGTAGGGACTGGCGTCATTCGCCATTTCGATGGCAATTGGGCTCTTAGCCCCTGCCAAGTGGTCATTCTGTGCTATCAATTTCATAGTTATCCTCCTCAGGCGGCCTGCGCGTTGTCGAAGCGCGCGGCGTTGGCGGCGGCCTTGAACGGCTCAAGGCCGACACGCCGCAGCGTGTCGATGAAGCTCTCACGGCGGCCTTCGGCCACCTCGCGTTGCTCGCGGTAGGTGTCCAGTACCGCCTCGATCACCTCCGGCACCTCAGCCGCGCTGAACGAGGGGCCCACCACCTTGCCGGCCGCGGGGGCGCCGCTCAGGGTGGACCCGTCGGAGCCGCCCAGGGTGATCTGGTACCACTCCTTGCCGTCCTTGTCGACGCCCAGAATGCCGATGTGGCCGCTGTGGTGGTGCCCGCAGGAGTTGATGCAGCCGCTGATGTGCAGGTCGATCTCGCCCAGGTCGTGCAGTTCGTCCAGGTCCTGGAAGCGGGCCGTGATGGCCTCGGCCAGGGGCAGCGAGCGCGCATTGGCCAGCGAGCAGAAATCGCCGCCGGGGCAGGCAATCATGTCGGTCAGCAGCCGGATGTTGGGCCGCGCCAGGCCGGCCTTGCGCGCGGCGCGCCACAGCTCGGGCAGGGCGTCGCAGCGCACCCAGGGCAGCAGCAGGTTCTGGTCGTGCGTGACGCGCGCCTCGCCGGCCGAGAACTGCTCGGCCAGATCGGCCGCGATCTCCAGCTGCTCGGCCGTGGCGTCGCCGGGCGCCTGGCCCAGGCGCTTGAACGACAGCGTGACCGCGCGCAGGTCGGGGTTCTTGTGGGCGGCCACGTTCTGCTCCAGCCAGCGGCCGAACTCCACGTCGTCCTCGGCCGCGGCGCGCAGGATGTGGGCGATCTTGGCGTCGGCCGTCTTGCGGTCGCACTGCAGCGCGGGTGGCACGAAGGACGCGCTCACGCGGTCCAGTTCGGCCTGGCTGATCGTGTGCGGCGCGCCGTCCTGCTCCAGGATCTGGGTGTACTCGGCTTCCACCTCGTCGATGTAGCGCTGGCCCTCGGCCTTCACCAGGATCTTGATGCGGGCCTTGTACTTGTTGTCGCGGCGGCCCCAGCGGTTGTAGACCCGCACCACGGCTTCGAGGTAGTTGAGGATCTGGTGCCAGGGCAGGAATTCGCGGATCACCGTCGCGATCACGGGTGTGCGGCCCATGCCGCCGCCCACCAGAACGCGAAAGCCCAGCTCGCCGTCGCTGGAGCGCACCAGGTGCAGCCCCACATCATGCCAGGCCGTGGCCGCGCGGTCTTCGCGCGCGCCCGAAATCGCGATCTTGAACTTGCGCGGCAGGAAGGCGAACTCAGGGTGCAGCGTGCTCCACTGGCGCATGATCTCCGCGAAGGGGCGCGGATCGGCGATCTCGTCCACCGCGATGCCGGCGCGCTCGTCGCTGGTGATGTTGCGGATGCAGTTGCCGCTGGTCTGGATGCCATGCATGTGCACGCTGGCCAGCAGTTCCATGACGTCAGCGCTCTTGTCCAGCGGAATCCAGTTGAACTGCACGTTCTGGCGCGTGGTGAAGTGGCCGTAGCCCTTGGTCAGGCGCGAATGCACCGCGCCGCCCCCGTAGGACGGCGGCAGCGGCACCGCACCGAGCGCGTCCTGGGTGGCGCGGGCCTGCGCAAACAGAGCGTCCTGGGGCTGGTCGTATTCACGCGCGATCCGCGCCAGCACGCGCAACTGGGTGCTGGAGACTTCGCCGTAGGGCACGGCCACCCGCAGCATGGGGGCATAGCGCTGGATGTACCAGCCGTTCTGCAGGCGCAGCGGCAGGAACTCGTCGTCGGCGAGCTGGCCGGCCAGGTTCCGCTCGAGCTGGTCGCGGTACTGCGCAGCACGCAGCTTGACGAACTGTTGGTCGAATTCGGTGTATTGGTACATCGTGGGTCTTTTTCTTGTCAGATCGAAATGAGCTTGGCGCCGGCATAGGCCAGCAGCAGCGACAGCAGTGAGCGGATCACGCGGTCGGGCGTGCGGGCCATCAACCGCGAACCCAGCCAGATGCCGGGCAGCGAGCCCGTCAGCAGCAGTGCCAGCAGGTGCCAGTCCACCGAGCCGATGGACGCATGGCCCAGGCCGGCCACCAGCGTGAGCGGCACCGCGTAGGCGATGTCGGCCGCCACGATGCGCGGCAGCGGCAGCAGCGGGTACAGCAGCATCAGCACGGTGACGCCGATGGCGCCAGCACCCACCGAGGTCAGTGACACCAGCGCGCCGATGGCGGCGCCAAACAGCACGGGCAGCGCCGGGTGGCGGGGCCGCGTGGCCAGGGCCAGCTGCGCCGGGTCGATGTTGCGCGGGGTGCTCTTGCCCTTGATGGCCTTGTACAGCGTGGCGGCTGCGGTCAGCAGCAGGGCCACGCCCAGCGTGGTGGTCATGAGCCGCTGCACCGCCGGGTCGGCCGGGCCGACGCGGTGCAGCACATAGATGGTGGCCAGCGCCGCCGGAATGCTGCCCAGCGACAGCAGGCCCACCACCGGCCAGTCGATGATCTTGCGGCGCGCCAGTGCCACCGAGCCGCCCAGCTTGGTGAAGGCGGCGAACAGCAGGTCGGTGCCGATGGCCAGGTAGGGCTTGATGCCGAAGCCGAAGATCAGGATCGGCGTCATCAGCGAGCCGCCCCCCACACCGGTGAGCCCCACCACGGTGCCCACCACAAAGCCGGCCAGAATGAACGCGAAGTCATGCATGGGCGCGACTCTACGGGGGTGGGGCGTGATTCCCAACGACTTTTTGGTTCGGCTCTTATGCGCATAAGCTTATGCACCAGCATTGGCGCGGGCTGGCGGGCCGCGGAGGGGCCTTGCGGCGCGCCCCGATTGAAGTCCCTGCCGACACTGGCAGAATCCGCAGCATGCCTGAGCGCGTCTTTATCAAGGTGGTGGGGTTTACCGATGTGGAGCGGCATGCCCTGAACACGGTGTTCCGCCTGTCGGGGGAGCGTGATGCCGCCTACGCGCTGTGGGCGCCCGACGCCCCGTCGGCGCCGCAGCTGGCGCTGATCGATGGCCAGAGCTACGAGGCGCGGCTTGAACTGGCCCTGCCCAGTGCCGACCCCTCGCTCAAGATGATCTGGGTGGGCGATGCGCCGCCCCCTTCCGCGTGGCGGTCGTTCAGCCGGCCGTTGCTGTGGCCCCATGTGCTGCATGCGGTGGACACCCTCTTCGGCGTGGCCGAGGCTCCCGCGGTGGATCTGGACCTGGATCTGGACTTCGACGCGCAGGGGGGGCCCGACACGCTGCCGCCCGAGGAGGTCCCGACCGCCGCGCGGGCGCTGCTGATCAACCCCGATGGCGAGGAGCGGCTGTACCTGCGCGCCCGGCTGGCGCTGGCCGGCGTGGTGTTCATGGACGAAGCCTCGAGCGTGGCCGAAGCCCTGGCGATGATGCAATCGCAGCCCTACGCCGTGGTGGTGGCCGACCTCGCGGCACCGGGCATGGGGGGCTGGCAGGGCGCCCAGCAACTCCAGGCCGCAGCCACGCCGCCGGCCAGCCTGCTCATCAGCACCAGCCTGGGCGGCTGGCGCGTGCGGCGCCAGGCCCGCAAGGCCGGGGTGCAGGGCCTCATGCACAAACCTTTCGACCCTACCGAACTCGCCGATTTGCTACGAAAAGTAGAGCGCGCTTTGGCCGCCTGACAAGGGCTACAGGCCTTTTTGTTCCAGAAATCGGTCGGCGGCCAGTGCCTGGGCCAGCCGCTGGCTCACCGGCAGCGGCTCGGCATGCAGCCGGGCCGCCAGCAACTCCGCGCACAGTGGCGCCAGCGTGAGCCCGCGTGCGCCCATGCCGGTGCAGACCCACAGGCCCGGCAGCGCCTGGGCATCGACCGGGCCCACCGCCGGCAGCCGGTCGGGCAGCGTGGCGCGCACACCGGCCCAGGCCCGCACTTGACCCGCGGCAAATTCAGGGGCCAGGCCCCGGGCCGCCGGCGGACACAGGGTCTGCAAGCGCTCGAGGATGGCCGGCAACTCCTGTGGCCGTGGCGCAGGGTCGGTGCTGTCGCGTTCGAAGGTGGCCCCGGCGACCCAGGCCAGCCCCTCGTCCAGCGGCACCGCAGGCAGCAGGCTGCCGTGTCCGTTCAGCGGGAAGGGCGGCAGGTCCAGGCCCTCATGGTGGCCCGCGTGAACCTGCCAGGCGATCTGCCCGCGCAGGGCCTGCAGCGGCAGGTGGGCCTGCAGCCAGGCCGCGCTGGCCATGCCAGCGGCCACCACCAGCAGCGGCGCCTGCGCCAGCGGTTCATCACCGGCGCCCCGCAAGGTCCAGCCCTGCGCGTCGCGCGAAAGACGGGTCACCGGCGTCTGGCCCCGCCAGGTGATGCCGGGCTGCGCCAGCAGCGCCCGCACCAGCCGGTCGGGCCGCAACCAGCCCGCGCTGGCGTGCCAAAGCGCGGGGGTCGATCGATCCAGCCCGGCCTGGGCCAGTTGCTCGGGCGTGGCCGGACGCGACCCTTCGGCCTGCGCGGCCGGATCCACGCCGGGCGCCAGCGCCGGCAGTTCGCGGCGCCCGCGCGCACCATGCTCCAGCACACCGCTGGCCTGCCAGTCGGTGCCGGCCAGCAACGCCTGCCCGGCCAGTTGCCGTGTGGCGCGGCAGCCGGCACGGGTCAGGCGCGAGAGCGGGGCGTCATCGGGCGAGACGTGGGGGGCGAACAGGCCTGCGGGCAGGCCCGAAGCGCCAGTTGCCGGTTGCCCGGCGGCATCCAGGACCTGCACCTGCCAGCCCCGACGTGCAAGGCTGGCCGCCACGCAGGCGCCAGCGATGCCGGCGCCCAGGACCACGCAGGACTCCGGTGCCTGCGGCGGGGCCATGCGGGCTGGCCGTGGGGTCCAACGGGGATTGAATTCACCCTGCCACATCAGCGGTTCGCGGGCTGCCGCGGCTGCCGGCGCCTGCGGTGAGCGGGTCACGAAGCCGCATTGGGCCAGGCGCTGGGGCAGTTGCGGGTCGCCCGCAGGCACCTCCAGCCACGTGCCGCGTCGGCACAGGCGCGCGAGCGCCTTGAGCGCATGGATGTCCCAATCGGTCGCGTTCACGGGCAGCCCGCGGTGGCCCAGCCGGATCGCGTCGGCCTCAAAGGACTGCTCGCGCAGCAGGGTCTGTGCGGGCCCCACCCCCAGCGTCAGCAGTACCTGGCCCTGATCGAAGGACAGGCGGTGAAAGCCGGGTAGCAGGGCATGCCACTGCTGTGCCAGCGCCCCGGCCAGGTCCGACAGACCGGGCCAGGCCTGCGCCGCCGCCCGCATCGCCTGAGGGTGGGGCGGGTGGTCGGTGAACGCCACGAAATGCAGCAGGCGCGGGCGCTGCGGATGCTGCCGCCAGGCCTGCCACGCCTTCAGGAAGGCGCTGCCGTCCCCCCAGTCGGTGTGCACGACACACCACGAGGGCCGGCCCGCCCCATGCGCCACCCGCCCGTCATCGCCGGGCTGCACGGGCTCAGCCGTTGGTGGGCGGCACGTAGCCCTGCGCCACGTCGGCGCCGGCGCCGAAGAAGTGGTTTTCCATCTGGCGTTTGAGGTAGTCGCGGGCGCGCTGGTCGGCCAGATTGAGCCGGTTTTCATTGACCAGCATGGTCTGCTGGCGCAGCCAGGCGGCCCAGGCTTCCTTGCTCACGCTGTCCCAGATGCGCTTGCCGAGTTCACCGGGATAGGGCGGAAAGTCCAGGCCTTCGGCTTCCTTGCCGAGCTTGATGCAGTTGACGGTACGAGCCATGGGGGCGCCTCTTTGAACAGGTTTGAATGGGGGACGGTACGGTGGCGGCGCGGATGAGCTTCGGTCAGGAGACCGCCGGGCCGGGACCCGTGGGTGCAGCGACTTTATCAAGATTCGCCCGCAGGCTGCGGGCCCGCCGTGCCTCGGCCCATGCCACGCCCAGCCCGGCTGCGCAGATCAGCGCGATGCCGGCGGCGGTGACGCGGTCGGGCAACTGGCCGAACACCAGCCAGCCCAGTGTGGCCGCCGCCACGATCTGGAGGTAGCTGAAAGGCGCCAGCAGCGTGGCTGGTGCCCGCTTGAAGGCCGCGATCTGCAGCCAGTGCCCCAGGAAGCCGGTGACACCTGTGGAGGCCAGCAGCAGCCACTGCCATGGCGCGAGTTCGGGCGTGCGCCAGAACCAGGGCAGCGCGAGCGTCAGCGCCAGGGCGCCAAACAGCCCGCCGTAGTAGTTGGTGGTCAGCGGGTCGTCGTGCGCGACACGGCGCGTGGCGATCTGGAACAGCGCAAACGCCAGCGCCGTGAGCAGCCCCAGGATCACGCCCAGCCGGTCGAGCTGTCCACCCGGGCGCATCACGATCAGCATGCCCGCGAAACCCGCCACCACGCCCAGCCAGCGGTGCAGCCGGTGGGGCTCCTGCAGCAGCCAGGGCGCCAGCGCCATCAGGAACAGCGGCGCCATGAAGTTCATGGCCGTGCCCTCGGCCAGCGGCACACGGCCGAGCACCGAGAAAAACAGCACCGTGGTGGTGATCATCATCAGGCCGCGCTGCAACTGGCGCGACAGCGACTGGGTGGCGAAAAGGGCACGCCCGCGCCGGGGCAGCACCACCGCGGTCATGAGCCCGATGTGCACCACATAGCGGAACCACGACACCATGAGCACGGGCACGCCCGCCATGACCAGCAGCTTGCCCGAGGCGTCCAGCGAGGATAGCAGCCAGAGTCCGGCGATGTGCAGCAGGATGCCGGCCATGCGTCAGGCCTCGCGCCGCGCGAGGCGCGCGGACAGTGCGTGAACGGCGGGGTTGGCCACGGCAGCCGGCGCACCGGCGCCGGCGAGGCAGGTCCGCAACAGCCGCTCGAGCGTGCCGGGCTGAGGGGCCAGCGGCCCGAAGAACAGCGGCTCCCTGCCGCGGGCGATCAGCAGGGTGGGGAAGTTCTCGACCTCGAGGCTGTCCAGCAGGTCGGCCTCGTCCTCGATGTCAATCCACGCAAAGCGGGCCTCGGGCCATTGGCTGGCCAGGGCCTGAAAGGGCGCCGCATAGTCGCGGCACACGCCGCACCATTGGGCGCACAGGCAGGCCACGAGGGCCGTGGGGACAGACGGGTCGGGCGGGGCGGAATGCATCCGCCCGATCATCCCAAACTTTGGCGCGTCAGGCCGCCAGCGTGCTCTGGGCCTGGTTGGCGGCAGGGCGGTTGAGCGCCTGGATGGCTTCCTGCGCGGCGGCCATCGCCGCGGCCTTCGGGGCTTCGCCCATGGCCACCCCCTCGGCGCGGACAAAGCGCACGTCGGTGATGCCGAAGAAGCCAAACACCGTCTGCAGGTAGCTTTCCTGGTGTTCCAGCGCGCGACCGGCGTCGCTGGTGGAGTAGACGCCTCCGCGGCTGGACGCCACGACCACGGTCTTGCCGCCGGCCAGGCCCACCGGGCCCTTGTCGGTGTACTTGAACGTGCGGCCGGCTTGGGCGATCCGGTCGATCCAGGCCTTGAGCTGGCTGGGGATCGAGAAGTTGTACAGCGGAGCACCCACCACGATCACGTCGGCCGCCAGGAACTGGCTCACCAGGGCTTCCGAGACGGCGTTTTCGCGGCGCTGCACATCGGACAGGTTGTCACCCTGCGGCCCCATGCGGAACCCGAGGGAGTCGACCGACAGGTGGCTCGGCGCGTCCTGGGCCAGGTCCAGGTAGTCCACCGTAGTGCCGGGGTAGTTGGCACGCCATTGGGCGACGATGCGCTCGGTGAGCTGGCGCGAGACCGAGTTGCTACCCATCACGCTGGAATCGATATGAAGCAGTTTCATGACTTTCTCCGGTTGTTGAAGACCGCAGGCTGCGGCGATGGATCAATTGTGCGGACAGGTCAATTCATTGATAAGTAGGCAAAATCGCGCTAGATTGTCCCATCCATGAATTGAATAAGAGGCCGCCATGCAGGACCTGAACGACATGCTGTACTTCGCCGAGGTGGTGGACCGGGGGGGCTTTGCCGCGGCCGGGCGGGCCCTGGGTGTGCCCAAGTCGCGGCTGTCGCGCCGGATCGCGGAGCTGGAAGCCCGGCTCGGCGTGCGGTTGCTGCAGCGCACCACCCGCAAGCTGTCGCTGACCGAGGCCGGTGAGCGCTATCACCGGCATTGCGCCGCCATGCGCGACGAAGCCGCTGCCGGCGCCGAGGCGGTGGCCCTGGTGCAGAGCGAGCCGCGCGGCACCATCCGCGTGGCCTGTCCGGTGACTCTGGCCCAGACCACCATCGGCTCCGCGCTGCCCCTGTTCCTGGCGCGCTACCCGCAGGTCCGGGTCGACATGCTGGTGAGCAACCGCGTGGTGAACCTCGTCGAGGAGGGTTTCGATGTGGCGCTGCGCGTGCGCACCTCGCTCGATGACAGTGGCAGCCTCGTGGTGAAGAACCTGGGCCTTTCGCAGACGCTGCTGGTGAGCAGCCCGGCGCAGCTCGCGCGCCAGGGGCGCCCCACGCGCTTCGAGGACCTGTCGCGCCTGGACACCATCAGCATGGGGGCGGCCGATGGCCGCGCGACCTGGCAACTGGTGGGGCCCGATGGCACCACGCGTGCCTTCCAGCACCAGCCGCGCTATGTGGCCGACGACCTGCTGACGCTCAAGATGGCCGCCGTGCGCGGCACCGGCTTCTGTCCCATGCCGCAGTACATGTGCCGCGAGGAACTCGCCGAGCGCCGGTTGGTGGAGGTGCTGCCGGGCTGGGCCCCGCCGCCCGGCATCTTCCATGCGGTGTTCCCTTCACGTCGCGGCCTGCTGCCCGCGGTGCGCCGCTTTCTGGATTTCCTGGGAGACCACATCGTGGCCGAAGGGGAGCTGGCAAAGGTGCGCGGGCGACTCCCTCCCATCTGAACCGCAGGAACTTATTCAGCCGACCGGCCACCAACCGGCGGACAATAGCCACAACGTTGGAGGACCCTTGATCTTGTTGAACTGGTTTGATTCGCACCCGCGCCGGGTGTTTGCCGCGGTCAGCGCCGCCTGTGTGGCCATGCTGGCCTTTGGCCTGTACCTGCAGCACGTGGTCGGGCTGGAGCCCTGCCCGATGTGCATCGTGCAGCGCTACGCTCTCATTTTGGTAGCAATCATCGCCGGCGTGGCGGGGGCTGGAGGACGAAAAGGCCTGCACGTGGGGGCAGGACTGCTGGCCCTGCTGGCCGCCGGCTTTGGCGGCTTTGTGGCCGCCCGGCAAAGCTGGCTGCAGTGGTATCCGCCTGAGATCGCCTCGTGCGGGCGTGACTTCTACGGCATGATCGAGACCTTCCCGCTCAAGCGCGCCATCCCCATGATCTTCAAGGGCAGTGGTGACTGCACCAAGGTGGACTGGACCTTCCTGGGCGGCTCGATCGCCAACTGGTCATTTCTGTGCTTCCTGGGCTTCTCGGTGGTGTTCCTGGCCTTGCTGTGGCGCACCCTGGCGCGCAAGAGCTGATCGGGATCGGCGCCGCGGCCGCTTGACGCGGCCAGGGGGCCGGGCTTCAGCTGTTGGCGCGGCGGTAGAAGGCCAGTGAACCGGCCAGCGCCAGCAGGGCGCCGCCGCACACGCGATCCAGCCATTGCGCCGCCGATGCGCGCAGCAGGCGAACGGCCCGTGCACCCACGAAGGCGTAGCCCAGCATCACGCTGAAGTCCAGACCTGCAAACACCAGCGCAATGGTGAGGTACTGCGGCGCCTGCGCCGCCGCAGGGTCAATGAACTGGGGCAGCAGCGCCGAACAGAAGATGTAGCCCTTGGGGTTGGTCACTGCGACCAGGAACGACTTGCTGAACACGGCACGGGCCGGAGGTGGAGCGCTGTTGGTTCCCGCGCCCGGCAACTCAAACCCGCCACCTGATCGCAGGAGGCGCAGGCCCAGCCAGGCCAGGTAGGCCGCGCCGGCCCACTTGAGCACCGAGAACCAGAACTCCGAAGCGGCCAGCAGGGCACCCAGGCCCAGCGCCACAGCCCCCACCAGCACGAAATCGGACATCACCGCGCCCAGCATGCCGGGCAGCGCCCGGCGCACGCCCCAGCGCGAGCCATTGGCCAGTGCCAGCAGGACCGTCGGCCCCGGGGTGGCGATGGCCACGAGGGCCACCAGCGAGAACAGCAGCAGGGTGGTGAGGGTCATGGGGTCGGGTCCTCCGCAGGGGTCAGCTGAGTTTCTTCACCAGGACCAGGCTCTTGCGGTCCCAGTTGTACTTGCGCTTGCGCGCCTCGGGCAGCCAGTCCGGGTCCACCTGCACGAAGCCGCGCTTGAGGAACCAGTGCATGGTGCGCGTGGTCAGCACGAAGATGCTGGTCAGGCCCATGGCGCGGGCGCGCTGTTCGACGCGCCGCAGGATCTTTTCGCCATCGCCCTGGCCCTGGCTTTGCGGCGACACCGTCAGGGCGGCCATCTCGCCGGTGCGGGCCTCGGGGTAGGGGTACAGGGCGGCGCACGCGAAGATCACGCTGTCGTGCTCGACGATGGTGTAGTTGGCCACGTCGCGCTCGATTTCGGTGCGGCTGCGCTTGACCAGGGTGCCGTCCTTCTCGAAGGGCTCGATCAGCTGCAGGATGCCACCGACGTCGTCGGCCGTGGCTTCGCGCAGGCTCTCCAGCTTTTCATCGACCACCATGGTGCCGACCCCGTCGTGCACGTAGATCTCGAGCAGCAGCGCGCCATCCAGCGCGAAAGGCAGGATGTGGCTGCGCTCCACGCCGGCCTTGCACGCCTTGACGCAGTGCTGCAGGTAGAACGCCGTGTCGGTCGGGCGCTGGCCGGGCGCGGCCTGGGCCAGCAGCTGCTCGGCGGCCGCCAGAGGCAGCTCGGTGTCGATCGGGTTGTCTTCGCTCTCGGGCTCTCCCGGCTTGATGCGGATCCCCGGGATTTCGGTGATGAAGATCAGCTTGTCGGCCTGCAGCGCAATCGCCACGGAGGTGGCCACCTCTTCCATGGTCAGGTTGAAGGCCTCGCCCGTGGGCGAGAACCCGAAGGGGGAGAGCAGCACCATGGCGCCAAAATCCAGCGTGCGCTGGATGCCGGCGACGTCCACCTTGCGGACCAGGCCGCTGTGCTGGAAGTCCACGCCATCGAGCACACCCACCGGCCGCGCGGTGATGAAGTTGCCCGAGATCACCCGGACCGTGGACCCGGCCATGGGGGTGTTGGGCAGGCCCTGGCTGAAGGCCGCCTCGATCTCGTAGCGCAGTTGCCCCGCGGCTTCCTGGGCGCAGTCCAGGGCCACTTCGTCGGTGATGCGCATGCCATGCGAGTAGCGCGCGGTGTGGCCCTTGGCCTGAAGCTGTTCGTTGACCTGGGGCCGGAAGCCATGCACCAGCACGATCTTCACGCCCATGCTCTGGATCAGTGCCAGGTCCTGCGCCAGGTGCTGCAGCTTGCCGGCGGCGATGGCCTCACCGCACAGGCCCACCACGAAGGTCTTGCCCCGGTGCATGTGGATGTACGGCGCGACCGAGCGAAACCACGGCACGAAGGTGAAATTGAAGACGGCGGACATGGGCGCGTTTTCCGGGGGAGGGTTCCTGTGAAATGGGACCGCTGGGGTCGGTGCGGTATTGCGCAAGGAGTGTAAGTGCGTTTGCCGTCAATTGCGCCGGGCCCTCTGGCAGGCTAGAGTCAGCGGATCAGGTCGTTCGGTGGGGGCATGGACACAATCGCGGTGGGGTTCTGGGGCGGGTATTTCGGTACGGTGCTGCTGATGCTGGCGGGCTCCGCGTTCGCTTTCGTGCGCGGACTGCGCCGCATCGGTTTCAACGCGGCGCTGTCGGCGCTGGCCTCGGCCTTCTTCGTGGTGGCGTTCCTGGGCTGGCTGCCCCTGGAAGACCCGGCGGTGCGGGACCGGTTGCTGGCCCATGTGGCCACGCTCGTGGCCTCGCTCCTGGTCTTCATGCTGCTGTCCATGCTGGGCCTGCTGCGCCAGCGGGGGGCCGTGCGGCGCGCCGCCGCTGTCCTGGCCGGGCTGACCGCCGGTGTGCTGCTGGCGGGCTGGGCCGTGCCGGCGGAGCAGGCGCTGCTGCTGAGCGTGAGCATTTCCACGGCCATGGGCGCCGCCGCGCTGGGCCTCGCGGTGCGCAGCGCGCTGCGCGGGGAGCGGCTCACCTGGGCGGCCGTCGCGGCCGTGTTCTTCATGCTGGTGGCACTGAGCGGCCTGAGCTGGTCCGCCGTCCATGACGGGCGGGTGCACTGGGGGCTGCACGCGGTGAGCGCGCTGTCGGCCATGGGCTATCTCGCCACCATTGCGGCCGTGCTGTGGGGGCGCTTTTCCTACCTGATCGAGCTGCGCCAGGTGATGACCTATGGGCCGGCCTACGACCCGGTGACGCGCATGCGCTCGCACGCGGAAACCGGCCAGATGGTGGGGGCTGCCTTCTACCGGCACGAGGGCGAACCCTTGGCCGTCGGGGTCATCGCCCTGACCATCAGCAACCTGTACGCCCTCGAGAAGCTCCATGGGCGTGCCGCAGTCAACCACGCGCTGTTTGTTTGCGCGGGGCGGCTGCGGCGGTTCGTGCCGGGCTGGGTCGACATGGGGCGGCTGGGTGACGACGGCTTTCTGCTGCTGGTGCGCAATGTGCGGGATCCCGAGCGGTTGATCCAGCTGTCACGCACCGTGGTGGCACGCCTGTCGCGGCCCGTGAACCTGGACACCACCCGGGACGCGGCCCTGGCGGCCGATGGTGAAACCCAGTGGGTCGCAGACCTGGGGGTGGGCGTGCTGGCGGCCGCACACCCCAATATCCGGGCGGCCAGCGCCGTCTCGATGGCGCGCGCCATGTCGCGCACCGCCTGGTCCTACCCCACGCGCATCGCCTGGTTCGACCAGGCCGCCGGACGGATCGCGGAGCTGCCCGCATCCGGCGTGGGCTGAGGGCGGGCCAGCCGGCCTGCATGGCGGGCGGTGTGCGCGGAATCAAAAACAAGACAGGACAGGGATGGACACGATTTCAGCGGGTTTTTGGGGCGGTTACTTCGCCACGGCGGCGATCATGCTGGCGGGCATTGCCCATGTGCTGGGGCAGGGCCTGTACCGGGTGCCGGTCAACGCGTCCATCTCCCTGACCATCTGCACGGCCTTCGTGGTGGCCTACCTGGGGGGGCTGCCGTTCGAAGACGCGGACCTGCAGGCCCGGGTGCAGGCCCTGGTGGGGCTGCTGACCGCGACCTTGCTGGCCTACATGCTGCTGGACCTGTTCGGCTACCTGCGCTACCACCGGCGGGTGCGCCGGGCGATCCTGGGGCTGGCGGGGCTGGCGATGGTGGCGGTCTGGTGGCTGCCGGCGCCCCAGGCGCTGCGCGCGGGGGCCGTGGCCAGCGGCCTGCTGGCGCTGTTTGCGCTGGGCTTTTGCCTGCGTGGCGCCCGGTACGGCGAGCGCATGACCTGGGCCGCTGCCGGCGCGGTGCTCAGCATGCTGGTGGCCATGGCGGGCCTCAACGCGATCGTGTTGGCGAACACGCCGGTGGCCTGGCCGGTGCATGCGGTCAGCGCGGTGGCGGCCACGGTCTACCTGGTGATCGTTGCAACAGCGTTGGCCGGCCGCTACGCCTACCTGGTGGAGGTGCGCCGCGTGCTGGCGCAGGGGCCGAGCTACGACCCGGTCACCCGCATGCCCTCGCACACCGAGGCCCTGCGGTTGGCCGAGGTGGCCTTCTACCGGCACGAGGGCGAACACATCCAGGTGGGGGTGATCGCGGTGACCATCGGCAACCTGTATGCGCTGGAGCAGCTGCATGGCCGGGCGGCCGTCAACCACGCCATGTTCGTCTGCGCAGGCCGGTTGCGCCGCTCGGCGTTGAGCCAGGTGACCATGGGCCGCCTGGATGACGACGGCTTCCTGCTGCTGCTGGGCCACCTGCGGGACCGTACCCGCATGGTCCGCGTGGCGCGCGCCGTGGTGGCCCGCCTGAGCCGGCCCGTGGTGCTGAGCACCCAGCGGGACGAAGGCAAGATCGAAAACGGCCAGACCCAGTGGGTCGCCAATGTGGGGGTGGGCATGATCGCCGTGGACGATGCGCGGATCGCCGCCCCGAGCGCGGTGTCGCGGGCCCGCGCCATGTCACGCACGGCGCTGTCTTTTGAAGGGCGGATCGCCTGGCACGACAGCTTCAGCGGCGAGATTGCCGAGCTGCCGGCGGACGTCCGCTGACCGGCCCGCTGCGGGGGCGTTGCCGAGCGCCGATAATCCTCCGCTTTGAGCGTGGCTGTCTGTCTTGTCGTCCCTGAAGATCACTTTTCCTGAATCCCTGCCGGTTTCGGCCAAACGCGACGACATCGCTGCCGCCATGGCGGCTCATCAGGTGGTGATCGTCTGCGGCGAGACCGGTTCCGGAAAGACCACGCAGTTGCCCAAGATCGCGCTGGCGATGGGGCGCGGCAAGTGCAACGCAGCGCCGGGTACGCGCGGCCGGCTGATCGGCCACACGCAGCCGCGCCGCATTGCCGCGAGTTCGGTGGCCAGGCGCATCGCCGAGGAGCTGGAGACGCCGCCGGGTGAGGTGGTGGGCTACAAGGTGCGGTTCCAGGACCGGCTGGGCCGTGACGCCTCCGTCAAGCTGATGACCGACGGCATCCTGCTGGCCGAGACCCAGACCGATCCGCTGCTGCAGGCCTACGACACGCTGATCATCGACGAGGCGCATGAGCGCAGCCTGAACATCGATTTCCTGCTGGGCTACCTGCGCGAGATCCTGCCGCGCCGGCCCGATCTCAAGGTGGTGGTCACCTCGGCCACCATCGATGCCGACCGGTTTGCCCGGCACTTCGCCATGCCCCGTCCAGCGCCGGGTCGTCCCAAGCCCGGCGGGGGGCCCTCGGACGGGGGCGGCCCGCACGCAGTGGGGGAGCGCGGGGGCGAGCTGGTTCCGGCGCCGGTGATCATGGTCTCGGGGCGGATGTTCCCGGTGGAGCAGCGCTGGCGGCCCTTCGAGGAAAGCCGCGACCATGACCTGAACGACGCCATTGCCGATGCCGTCGATGAACTCTGGCGCGAACCCTCGCAGCAGGGCGACATCCTGGTGTTCCTGCCCGGCGAGCGCGAGATCCGCGAAGCCGCCGACCACCTGCGTCGCCACCTGGCGCACCAGCCGCTGATGCGCCACGCCGAGGTGCTGCCCCTGTTCGCGCGGCTGTCACAGGCCGAGCAGGACCGGGTGTTTGACAGCCACAACGGCCGGCGCATCGTGCTGGCCACCAATGTGGCGGAGACCTCGCTCACGGTGCCGGGCATCCGCTACGTCATCGATAGCGGCACCGCCCGCGTCAAGCGCTACAGCTTTCGCAGCAAGGTGGAGCAGCTGCTGGTGGAGCCCGTCAGCCAGGCCGCGGCCAACCAGCGCGCGGGCCGCTGCGGCCGCGTGGCCAACGGCATCTGCATCCGCCTGTACGACGAAAAGGACTTTGCCGGCCGGCCGCGTTTCACCGATCCTGAAATCCTGCGCAGTTCGCTGGCGGGGGTGATCCTGCGCATGAAGTCCCTGCACCTGGGCGACGTGGCGCGCTTCCCGTTCCTGGAGGCGCCCTCGGGCCGGGCGATTGCCGATGGCTACCAGCTGCTGGGCGAGCTGGGGGCGGTGGACGAGGCCAACGAGCTCACGGCCATCGGCCGGGAGCTGTCCCGGCTGCCGCTGGACCCGCGCGTGGGCCGCATGATCCTGGAGGCCCGGACCCGGGGCGCCCTGGACGAGGTGCTGGTGATTGCCAGTGCCCTGAGCGTGCAGGATGTGCGGGACCGGCCAATGGAGGCCCAGCAGGCCGCCGACCAGGCCCATGCCAAGTTTGATGACGAGAAAAGCGAATTCAGCGGCTATCTCAGGCTGTGGAAGTGGATCCACGAGGCGCGCGGCGGCCAGGGCAAGGAGCACAAGCTCAGCAACCGCCAGTACGAGCAGCTGTTGCGGCAGAACTTCGTCAACGTGCGGCGCGTGCGCGAATGGCGCGACACGCACACCCAGCTGCACACCGTGGTGGCCGAGCACCAGTGGCGCCTGAACAGCGAGCCCGCCAGCTACCAGCAACTGCACCTGTCGATGCTGGCGGGCCTGCTGGGCAACGTCGGCTACCGCCTCGAGGAGGAAGCCGCCGCGGGAGAGTACCTGGGCGCGCGCGGCATCAAGTTCCATCGCCACCCCGGCGCGCACCTGAGCAAGAAGCCCGGGCGCTGGATCGTGGCGGCCGAGCTGGTGGAGACCACGCGGCTGTTCGGGCGCGGGCTGGCGAACATTGAACCGCAGTGGATCGAGCAGGTGGCGGGACACCTGCTCAAGAAGCAGCTGCTGGATCCGCACTGGGAAAAGAAGGCGGCCGAGGTGGTGGCACTGGAGCGCGCCACGCTGTACGGCATCGTGATCTACAGCGGCCGGCGCGTCAATTTTGGCCGGATCGACCTGCAGACCGCGCGTGAAATCTTCATCCGCGAGGCGCTGGTGGCCGGCCAATGGGAGACCCAGTTGCCCTTTCTCGCGGCCAACCGCAAGCTGATCCGGCAGGTGGAAGAACTGGAGCACAAGGCCCGCCGCCAGGACGTGCTGGTCGACGACGAGCTGATCTATGCGTTCTACGACCAGCAAGTGCCTGCCGACCTGTGCAGCGGCCATGCTTTCGAGCAGTGGTACCGCGACGAGAGCCGGCGCCAGCCGGGGCTGCTCAAGCTCACGCGCGAGGAGCTGATGCGCCATGAGGCTGCCGGCATCACCACCAACGCCTTTCCCAGGACGCTGCGGCTGGGCGGCGTGGACTGCGCCGCCAGCTACCTGCACAAGCCGGGCGACCCGCAGGACGGCCTGACCGTGACTGTGCCGCTGTTCGTGCTCAACCAGGTGAGCGAGGAGCGCACCGAGTGGCTGGTGCCCGGCATGCTCAAGGACAAGGTGCAGGCGCTGCTCAAGAGCCTGCCGCAGCGCCCCCGCTCGCGCTTCGTGCCGCTGCCGGAATCGGCCGCGCGACTGGCCGCCGAGCTGTCGGACCCGGCCCGTTGGGGGGCCGGCTCGCTGACCGACGCCCTGCTCAAGCTGGTGCGCGATGCCACCAGCCTGGACGTCAAGCGCGCGGATTTCAAGCTGGACATGCTCAGCCCCCACCTGTTCATGAACCTTCGGGTGGTGGACGAGCATGGCCGCCAGCTCGGCGTCGGACGCTCCCTGGGGTCGCTCAAGGCCGAGCTGGGGGCCCAGGCGCGGGGCGCCTTCCAGGCACTGGCGGGGCTCAAGCTCGCACCCGCGCCCGCGGTCGCCGCAAAATCAGAGCCCAATCGGGCTGTAGCCCAGGCGGGACGGCCACCTTCCGCTATAAAAAACGAAGCAAAACCGGTGCTCCCGGCGGATCAGAAGTACACCGCCTGGACTTTCGGCGAGCTGCCCGAGCTGATGGAAATCCGCAAGGGCGGGCAGACGCTGATCGGCTTTCCGGCGCTGGTGGATGCCGGCGATGCCGTGACCCTCGAAGTCCTCGACGAGCCCGAACTGGCGGCGGCCCGGCACCGCACCGGGCTGCGCCGGCTGTTTGCGCTGCAGGTACGGGATGCGCTCAAGTACCTGGAAAAGAACATTCCCGAGCTCCAGAAGATGGCCGTGGCCTTCATGCAGGGAGGTGGCACGCCGGAGGAACTGCGCGACCAGATCATCGACGTGGCGCTCGACCGCGCCTTCCTGCTGGACCCGCTGCCCGTGGATGAGGCCAGCTTCAAGCGCCGGGTGGATGAGGGGCGGGGCCGCCTGACCCTGATCGCCAACGAGGTGGCACGGCTGGCCGCGGCCATTCTGGTCGAGTACGCCGCCGCCGCTCGCAAGATCAAGGACACCAAAAGCCAGCCCGACGCCACGGCCGATGCCAGCCAGCAGTTGCAGCGGCTCATGCCCCGGCGCTTTCTGGTGCTCACGCCCTGGCCGCAGCTGCAGCACTTTTCACGCTACCTCAAGGCCATCACGCTGCGGCTGGACAAGCTGCGCGGCGATCCGGCGCGCGACGCGACGCGGCTCGCCGAACTGCGTCCGCAGGAGCAGCGCTACTGGCGGCTGGTGGCGGAGCGCAAGGGGGTGGTGGATGAGCGGATGCTGGAGTTCCGCTGGCTGCTGGAAGAATTGCGGGTGAGTTTCTTTGCCCAGGAACTGCGCACACCGCAGCCCGTGAGCGTCAAGCGGCTGGACAAGGCCTGGGCCCAGCTCAACAGCTGAGCCCGGCCCCCGGGGCGGCTAGATCCGCCCCATCAGCACCAGCACCACCACAATCAGCACGACCACGCCCAGGCCGCCGCTCGGCCCGTAGCCCCAGCTGCGGCTGTAGCCCCAGCTCGGCAGCGCGCCGATGAGGATCAGGATGAGCACGATCAGCAGGATGAATGAGAGTGACATGGGGTTCTCCTTGGTGTGTTGTGATGCACTCCATGGTTCCATGCGCGTGGCGCCGAGCGCGGCGGACGCCGCCGCTTGTCGGGGTGGGGGATGTCCTACGGCGCGCCTGCGCCTCAGGTGCCGCGTTGCAGCGCCGCGATGGTGCCGTTGGCGGTGCGCACCCTTTCGGCCAGCGTGCGCATCACCAGCGAATGCAGCTGCATGGCGGTGTCGGGGGCGACCACCTGCAGGCGCTCTAGCGAGGCGCTGGTGAGCGCCCAGGCCACTGTGTCGCGCTCGGCCGTCACCGTGGCCGAGCGGTTGGCGCTGGAGTACAGCGCCATCTCGCCCACGATGTTGCCGCCCATCAGGCTGGCCAGGCGCTGCCCGTTGTTCTGCCCGGCCAGCGTGATGGCGACGCGCCCGGTCTCGATGAGGTAGAGCGTGGCATTGGTGGGCTCGCCCTGCTTGAGCAGGGCCTGACCCGGAGCCAGGGGCAGGCGCTCGAGCAGGGGCAGCACGCGCTCGCAATGCCGCGGGTCGCCCAGCTCGCGCAGCAGCCAGGCTGTGAGCGGCTCGGGGCTGGCCGCGGGGTCGTGTCCCAGCCCGAGCAGCAGGGATTCCTCCACGGCGTCCAGCGCGTGATCGAGCGTCACATGCACGCGGGTGCCCTGCAACACACCGGCGCTGGCCATGGCGTCGTGGGTGCCCGTGTTCAGCCCGCACAGGTGCAGGCGCACACCGCCCGCGGCGGCGAGCTGGGCAATCTTGACGAAGGTCATGGCGGCCGAGGAGTCGGCGCCAGCCACATGGGTGAAATCCAGCACCAGCATGCGCACGCCCGGCGCGGGCGCCAGGAAGGCGCGCAGCCGCTCCAGCACGGTGATGGAGGTGCCGAAGAACACCATGCCCCGCAGCACCAGCACGCGGATGTCCTTGCCATGGCGCGCCAGTTGCTGGCGATGGATGGCCGGGCGCACCACCGAGCTGTGCAGGCTGGTGCCGTCGAGGTCATGCTGCACCACGCCGATGCGGCTGTAGTTGAGCGCAAAGCTCAGGCAGCTCGCCAGGATGCCCGCGAACACCGCCACGGTGAAGCCTACGGTGGCCGTGATGGCAAGAATCACCAGGATCAGGGTGCGGTCGGCCAGGTTCAGGCGCTGGCGCGCCTGGATCAGCCATTCCCCGAGGATGGACAGCCCCAGGTACAGCAGGAAGGCTCCGAGCACCACCCTGGGCACCCAGCCGAGCAGCAAGGCCGCGCCCGCAGCCGCCACCGCGCAGACGCCCGCGGCCAGCATGCCGGCGCCGCGCCGCGTGGCCCCGGTCTCGAGCAGCACCGCGCTGCGGCTGACCGACACCAGGCTCAGGTAGCCACCGGTCAGGATGGTCAGCAGGTTGAGCCAGCCGTGGGCGCGCAGTTCGTGGTCCAGCGAGATGTCGCGCCGGGACATGACTTCAAGCCCGCTGGCGCCCAGCAGCACGGTGATGACGGCCACCGCGGCCACCGACAGCATGTTGAGCCACTGCCCGGCCAGCCAGTACCAGTCGAACGGGCCCGCGCCCAGCCAGTGCCACGGAGGGCTCCAGGCAACCCGGCTGCCGACATCGAACAGCCAGCCGGCGCGGCGGGCCTCGTCATGCGACAGCCCGGTGAGCCAGAGTCCACCCGTGACCAGCAGGCCGCTGGCCAGCAACACCAGCGGCAGCACGCCGGGGTGCTGGCCGCGGCGCAGCAGCACGAAGTACAGCGCGGCGAGCCCCAGCGTCACCAGCAGGCGCGGTTCGCCCAGGTGCTGCAGCAGGTGCGGCAATGCGTCCATGCCCATGGGCATGTCGGTGACCACGCGCAACGCGCCGGTGGCGATCAGCCAGCCGGTGGAGGCCAGGAAGCCCCCCACGACGGGGTAGGGCACGTAGCGCACCCACGCGCCCAGGCGTCCAAAGCCAAGCAGCAGGAACAGCAGCGCGCACAGCAGCGTGGTGGTCGCCAGCAACAGCAGCACATGCTCGAGTCGGCCGGCGCCCGTGAGGGTGGCCGAACCCACCCCCGCAGCCATGGCCGCGAGGATCGAGGTGGTGTTGCCGTCGGGCCCACCCACGGCAAAGGGCAGGCCGCTGCGCCAGGCCAGCCAGAACGCCCCGAGCGCGGCGCTGAGCAGGCACAGGCCGATGCCCACGGGCAGCAGGTCCTTGAGCGGACCGGGGAACAGCAGGGCCGCATAGGACACCGCGTAGACCACGGCCACCGCGCCGGCGATCAGCCCGCCGCTGGCCTCGCGCAGCCAGGCCACGGGGGCGGTGCCGGCCGCCGGGCTGTGAGGTGGCGCGGGCGGCTGCACGTCAGAGACGGGCCAGCCGGTCGAGCGCGGTGCGCAGCGTCTCGTCCTGCTTGGCGAAGCAGAAACGCACCACGCGCTGGTCGAACCCGTCGCCATAGAAGGCCGACAGCGGGATGGCAGCGACGCCGATCTCGCGGGTCAGCCACTGGCAGAAGTCGGCCTCGGGCAGCGTGCGCTCCGGGACGGCCAGGCCGGAAATGTCCACGCACTGGAAATAGGTCCCCTCGCTGGGCAGCAGGCGGAACTTGGTGGCCTGCAGGCCCTGGCGGAACAGGTCGCGCTTTCGCTGATAGAAGGCCGGGAGCTCCAGATGCGGGGCCGGGTTGGCCATGTAGCTGGCCAGGCCATGCTGGACCGGCGTGTTGACGGTGAACACATTGAACTGGTGCACCTTGCGGAACTCGGCCGACAGCGGGGCGGGCGCTGCCACGTAGCCGACCTTCCATCCCGTCACGTGGTAGGTCTTGCCGAAGCTGGACACGATGAAGGCCCGCGAGGCCAGGCCCGGAAAGCGCGCGGCGCTCTGGTGTGGCTGGCCATCGAAGGCCATGTGCTCATAGACCTCGTCGCTGATGAGCAGGACCTCAGTCGGGGCCAGCAGGTCCTGCAGCTTCAGCATGTCCTCCCGGCTCCAGACGGTGGCGCTGGGGTTGTGCGGGGTGTTGATCAGCAGGGCGCGCGTTCGGGGACTGAGCGCCGCCGCGATCCTGTCGAAGTCGGGTCGGAAGGTGCCCGGGGTCAGCGGCACCCGCACCACGGTGCCACCGGCCAGCTCGATGTTGGGCACGTAGCTGTCGTAGCAGGGTTCCAGCACGATCACTTCGTCGCCGGGGCGGACCACGGCGAGGATGGCCGTGATGATCGCCTGCGTGGCGCCGGCGGTGATGGTGATCTCGGACCCCGCGTCATAGCGCCGGCCGTACAGCGCCTCGATCTTGCCCGCCACGGCCTCGCGCAGCGCCGGCACGCCCGTCATCGGAGGGTACTGGTTCAGGCCCTGGGTCATGGCGCCCGTGACGGCACCGACCAGCGCCGGGTCGCAGTCAAAGTCCGGAAAGCCCTGGCCCAGGTTCACCGCGCCTTTCTCGGCGGCCAGGGCTGACATCACGGTGAAGATGGTGGTGCCCACGGCGGGCAGCTTGGTTTCCAGGCGGGGGGTGCGTTCTGCGGTGGTGCTCATGGGGTGTCAATCGGAGGGGCTAGAGCTCGTAGTCATTCACGTGGCCGGTCATGGCCTTGGCGATTAGGTTGCGGTCGAGCCGGTCACTCAGCAGCTCCGCGAACCGGAAGACGAAGTTGCGCAGGTAGGCGCTGCGCTTGAAAGCCACGCGGGCCACATTCTGGCCGAACAGGGCCCCCAGTGGACGCACCACCAGGTCGCTGTTGCTGCCTTCGTCGCGAACGGCCATCTCGGCGACGATGCCGATGCCCAGGCCCAGCCGCACGTAGGTCTTGATCACGTCCGAATCGATGGCCTCCAGCGCCATGCGCGGCTCCAGCTTTTTCTGGGCAAAGGCCGCGTCGATGCGGGTGCGCCCCGTGAAGGAGGGGTGGTAGGTGATGAGTGGCTCGCCCGCGATGTCCTCGAGCGTGATGCGCTCCTTGCGGGCCAGCGCGTGGCTGGCCGGCAGGACCAGCACGTGCTGCCATTCGTAGCAGGGCAGGGTGACCAGGTCGGGGTAGGCAGCAAGGGATTCGGTGGCGATCCCGATCTCGGCCACCTCGTCCAGCACCATGCGGGCCACTTGGTCGGGGGCACCCTGGTGCAGGCTGACGTTCACCTTGGGGTAGGCCTCGCGCAGTCGGGCCACGGGCACGGGCAAGACATACCGGGCCTGGGTGTGGGTGGTGGCGATGGAAAGGGTGCCGCTGTCTTCGGCGCTGAACTGCTCGCCGATGCGCTTGAGATTGCCCACCTCGCGCATGATCAGCTCGATGCTCTTGAGCACATGCTGCCCAGGCTCGGTGATGCGCTTGAGGCGTTTGCCATGGCGCGCGAAGATTTCGATGCCCAGTTCTTCCTCGAGTTCGATGATGGCCTTGGACACACCCGGTTGGGAGGTGTGCAAGGCCTTGGCCGCCTCGGTCAGATTCAGGTTGCGTCGGGCCGCTTCCTGGACAAAACGGAACTGATGCAGATTCATATTGAATTTCTACTAAAACCGAAATTCATTATGCCGCACGAATCTATCGAGCCATCACTCCGAGGCGATCCGGGCGATCAGGTCGAGCAGCCTGGGGTCTTCACCGACGGCGGCCTGCAGGCTGAATGCCACGTTGGGGTAGGCCTGGCGGAGCTGCTCCACGAGCACGGGCAGATCCTCGCGCGCGTGTTTGCCTGTCCCCAGGAAAAGCGGGGTAATCCTTACCGAGCGGGCCCCTTCTGCTATCAATTCCGCAGCGGCAGTAGGCAAATCCGGAGCCGTGAGTTCAAGGTAGGCGCAGCGAACCGGCGCGTCGGGCCGCTGCTCCCGCAGGCGCTGGGCGACTGCTTCCATGGGTTGGCGCCACTGGGGGTCGCGCGATCCGTGGGCAAACAGGATGTGGCCCTGCATCGCTAGCGCCTCAGCACCAGCCAGCCGAACGCGCCCAGCGAAAACACCGAATAAATCAGCCCGGGTGCCGCGGCAGTCAGCCAGGGCCACCAGTTCTGCAGGTTGCCGATGTAGCCGAAAACGTTGTTGAGCAGGAAGAAGCTGATGCCGATCAGCACCCCGCCGAACACATAGGTGGTGATGCTGCCGCTGCGGAAGTGGAGGTAGGCAAAGGGCAGGGCCAGCACCACCATGACAAGGCAGCTCAGCGGATAGAACACCTTGCGCCAGAACTCGATTTCGTAGCGCTGTGCGGTCTGGCCGTTGGCGTCCAGGTGCTGGATGTACTGGAACAGGTCCAGCGTGCTCATGCGGTCCGGCTTGAGCAGGGCGACGGACACCATTTCCGGACTGATCTCGGTCGGCCAGCGGTAGTTGTCGATCCGACGCCGTTCGACTTTGGCGGATTCGCCGTTGCTGGTGATGAATTCACTGCGCTGGGCGTCCTCCAGCACCCAGGCACCGTCCTCGGCAAAGCGGGCCTTGGGGGCCTGTGTCTGCGACACCAGCGCCCCGCGCGCATCGAATTCGAAGATGCGCACGCCCAGCATGTCGCCCTCGGGGGACAGCGCACCCACGTTCACGGTGTAGGCGTTGTAGACCTGCCGCTCCTTGATCCACGCGCCGGTCAGCCCCACCGTGATGCGGCCCTGGTAGCGTGTCTTGAGCAATTGCGCGGTGCGGTCGGCCGCCGGCGCAAGGTAGTCGCCGGCCGCAAAGGTGAGCATCACGAAGATCAGCCCCAGCGACAGCAGCATGCGCAGGGCCCGCCATGGCCCGAGGCCGCTGGTGCGAAGGATGGTGTATTCGGAACTCTGGGCCAGCCGGGCCATGACGAAAATGGTGCCGATCAGCACGGCAATGGGCAGCAGCTCGTACAGGTGGCTGGGCACCATCAGGGCCACATAGAGCAGGGCGTGGGTCAGCTGGTAGCCGTTCGGACCATTGCGCCCCACGGCGGGCAACTCGTCGACGAAGTCGAAGAAGAAGAACAGGGCCAGGAACCCGAAGGTCACGAACACCACGGCCGACAGGACTTCGGTGTAGACCAGGCGACGCAGCGTTTTCATGCGGTGCCTCCGGGGGAGCGGTGACGCCGCTGGCGCAGCAGGGCGAGCAGGGACCAGTTGTTGTGTTGGCGCGCCAGCCACAGCACGCCCAGCAGCAAGGCGCCGCCGTGCAGGATCAGCTGGAAGCTGAAGAAGCCCATCCGGCCCGAGCTGATCCAGCTCTGGCCCAGATTGAGCAGGTTGTAGTACACGATGAATGCGAACAGCGCGAAGATCAGGTTGCCGCTGCGGCCCGCCCGGGGGTTGACGCTGGAGACCGCGGCAGCAATGACCACGAAATTGAGCGCGGCCAGGGCCAGCCCCAGCCGCCAGGCCAGTTCGCCCTGATGGATCGGGGTCGGGTCCATCAGCAGGGTCAGGGTGGATCGCGCCTTGGCGGGTGCGGTGTCGGCGGTTCCCAGCTCACGGGCACCGACGCGGGTGCCGTATTCCTCGAACTCGCTGACCTTCAGGGCACTGCCCCCTCCGCTGCTTTCCAGCCGCTGGCCGTGGCTCAGGATCAGGAATTGGCCGTCGCCCACGGTCTCCACGCGGCCGCTGCGCGCCGAGGTGACGGTCTCCTTGCCGTGTTCGTTGGTGGATATGAAGATGTTCTTGCCAGAGCGGTTGTCAGGCGTGTCCTTGTCCAGGAAGAACACGCGGCTGCCGCTGGCCGACTCCTGGAACTGGCCGGGCGTCACGCGCTCGAGATCCCCGCGCTGCCCGTAGCGCTCCTTCATTTCCTGGGTCTGCTGGTTGGACCAGGGCCAGATGACAAGGGCCAGCACGGTGATCACCAGCAGCACGGGCCAGGCAAACCGGAACAGCGGGCCGAGAAAGGCCGACAGGCCCCGGCCGCTGGCAAACCAGATCACCATTTCGCTGTCGCGGTACATGCGCGACAGGCTCCCGACGATGGAGATGAACAGGCTCAGCGTGAGGATGGGCGGCAGGTAGCCGAGCACGGTGTAGCCCATGACCATCATCACTTCCGACGGGTTGACGCTGCCGCGTGTGGCCTGGCTCAACGTGCGGATCAGCGTCATCGTCATCACGATGGTCACGAGCACCACCAGCGTCGCGCCGAAACTGCGGGCCAGCTCCTTGCGGAGGGAGGAATGGAATAACATTGGTCGGGGAATCTGCACCGTTCGCAGCGAAACACGAATTATGGACTTTGAACTCAAGACCCTTGACCTCGCGGGCGCAGCCGCTGAAAAGTGCGACGCGCTGATCGTCGTGGTGCCTGAAGGCGCCAAGCTGGGCAAGGACCCGCTGTCCAGCCTGCTGGCCCATGCCCTGAAGGCGGGTGACTTCGAACCCAAGGCGGGCAAGCTGCTCCAGTCCTACCGGACGGCAGGCATTGCCGCGCCGCGCCTGGTGCTTGCGGGCGCGGGGGAAGGGGCGGCGACCGAGGTGCGTTCAGCGGTTCTGGCCGCGGCCAACGCCGTCAAGGCCGGCCCGGTCAAGCGTGTGCTGGTCTGCCTGGCGGCACCGGTCCGGGACGATGCGGTGCGGGCTTGCGTGTTGGCGGCTGCCGATGCGAGCTACGTGTACACCACCACCAAACCCAAGGCCGAAGGCCGCAGGATCCAGCGGCTGGTGGTGGGGGTGTCGGATGCGGCGGCCGCGCGGAGCGCGTTTGCCGAGGCGGTGGCCGCGGTCAGGGGCATCGAGACGGCCAAGGAGTGGGGCAACCGGCCGCCCAACCATGCAACACCCACGCACCTCGGCCAGGCCGCCAAGGCGTTGGCCAAGGGCGCCATCAAGTGCCAGGTCCTGGGGCCCGCCGAGGTGGCGCGCCTGGGCATGGGGGCCTTCATGGCCGTTGCCCAGGGCTCGCACGAAGCCCTGCGGTTCATCGTTTTGCGATACGACGGGGCGCCCAAGACACAGGCGCCCACCGTGCTGGTGGGCAAGGGCATTACTTTTGACACCGGCGGCATTTCGATCAAGCCAGCCGGCGAAATGGACGAGATGAAGTTCGACATGTGTGGCGCCGCGAGCGTGCTGGGCGTGTTCCGGGCGCTGGCCGAGCTCAAGCCCTCCGTCAATGTGGTGGGTCTGATTCCCAGTTGCGAGAACATGCCGGATGGCCGGGCCGTGAAGCCGGGCGATGTGGTCACGAGCATGAGCGGCCAGACCATCGAAATCCTCAACACGGACGCTGAAGGCCGGCTGATCCTGTGCGACGCCCTGACTTACGCCGAACGCTTCAAACCCGCCGCGGTGATCGACATCGCCACCCTGACGGGCGCCTGCGTGATCGCGCTGGGAGGTGTGCGCAGCGGCATGTTTTCTCCGGATGATGCCCTGGCGGGTGCCCTGCAGGCGGCAGGCGACCAGGCGCAGGACCTGTGTTGGCGCATGCCGCTGGACGCTGAGTACGCGGAAGGCCTGAAGACGCATTTCGCCGATGTGGCCAACGTGGCCGGGCGGGCAGGGGGGGCCATCACCGCGGCCAAGTTCCTGCAGCGCTTCAGCCAGGCCTATCCGTGGGCGCATCTTGATATCGCCGGGACGGCCTGGAAAAGCGGCGGGGCCAAGGGCGCCACGGGCCGGCCCGTGGGGCTGCTGTTGCGCTACCTGGCAGCCCAGTCCGTTGCGGCCCCGGCAGCCAAGCCGGTCCGCTCCACCCGACGGAAATCGGCCTGAGCTTTTCGATGACCGAAGTGGCTTTCCATTTCAACGCGCCGGACAAGCTGTCCTACGCCTGCCGCCTGCTGCGCAAGGCGGTGGGCAGCGGGGCGCGCGTGGTGGTCACGGGTGAGGACCGACTGCTACGGGAACTGGACGTGGCGCTCTGGACGTTCGGGCCTCTCGAATTCGTGCCGCACTGCCATGCCGCCGCCGATACAGCGCTGGTGGCTGCTTCCCCTGTGGTGCTGGCACCTTCTGTTCATGGCACCCCGCACCAGCAGGTGCTGGTCAACCTGGGCGAGCCCGTGCCGGACGGCTTTGAGCGGTTTGAGCGCCTGATCGAGGTCGTCACCCTCGACGACGACGACCGCCAGCGGGCCCGCGGACGCTGGAAGCACTACGCAGACCGCGGTTACGCCATCAAGCGCCACGACCTGGCGCTGAAGGAGAGTGCCTGATGGCCGGCTCCTCGCGCGTGCCGCCGCGCTATGTCCCCACGCTCACCGACGTGGTGCGCACCAGCGGGCCCCGCGCACCAGATGCAGTCGCGTCGGTCGAGGGCATGCAGGAGCAGATCGTTCACCGCGTCATGCAGCGTGTCGATCTGTCGCTGGAGCGACGTTTGCGAGAGGCCATTGCCACGCTGGTTCTGGAGCAGACGCGCAATCTCGGCCCGCTGCTGCGCGACGAGATCGAAACCATCGTCCGCGCGGCGGTTTCAGAGGCGGTGGCCCAGGAACTGGCGAGCCGCAGCGAGCCCTGAACCGGGGTGTGGCGGCAGGCTGTGCGCCTGAATTCAGGCACCGCTTTTTGGCATTAGCCAAACTGTCGGAAGGGTAATCCCCCTTATCACTTCAGACCTAGCGTGTTCCCTATGGTTCGGGTCCGGAAATTGCGATATGTTCGCGGCCGTTGAGTCAAAAATTTAACTTCTCAACCCTTTTCTTAAATCTGGAGGCTTTTTATGCAATTGAAGTTGAAACTGTCTGTAGCTGCTGTCATCACCGCCGTGGCGGGTATGGCTTCGGCGCAGGACATGGTTGTGAAGATTGGCCACGTGGCGCCCATCTCCGGTGCCCAGGCCCACTATGGCAAGGACAACGAGAACGGCGTCCGCATGGCCATCGAAGACCTGAACGCCCAGGGCGTGATGATCGGCGGCAAGAAAGCCAAGTTCGAAATCGTGGCCGAAGACGACGCCGCGGATCCGAAGCAGGGCACCGCTGCCGCCCAGAAGCTGTGCGACGCCAAGGTCGCCGGTGTGGTCGGCCACCTGAACTCGGGCACCACGATTCCCGCCTCCAAGGTTTACAACGACTGCGGCATTCCCCACATCACGGGCGCTGCCACGAACCCCAACCTGACCAAGCCGGGCTACAACACCACGTACCGCATCATCGCCAACGACAACGCCCTGGGCGCTGGCCTGGCTTTCTATGCGGCTGACGCGCTCAAGCTGAAGAAGGTCGCCATCATCGACGACCGCACCGCTTATGGCCAGGGCGTTGCCGAAGTGTTCAAGAAGACCGCGCAGTCCAAGGGCCTGCAGATCGTCGACGAGCAGTTCACCACCGACAAGGCCACCGACTTCATGGCCATCCTGACCGCCATCAAGGCCAAGGCTCCTGATGCCATCTTCTACGGCGGCATGGACCCCCAGGCTGGCCCGATGCTGCGCCAGATGGAACAGCTCGGCCTGTCCAAGGTCAAGTTCTTCGGCGGCGACGGCATCTGCACGTCTGAAATCGCCAAGCTGGCCGCTGGTGCCAAGACGCTGGAAAACGTGGTGTGCGCTGAAGGCGGCGCCTCGCTGGCCAAGATGCCTGGCGGCACGGCCTGGAAGAAGCGCTACGACGCCAAGTACCCTGGCCAGTTCCAGGTCTACAGCCCGTACACCTATGACGCCACGTTCGTTCTGGTTGACGCCATGAAGCGCGCCAACTCGATCGACCCCAAGGTGTACATCCCCAAGCTGAAGGAAACCAACTTCAAGGGCGTGACGACCACCATCCAGTTCGAACCCAATGGTGAACTGAAGAACCCCGCCATTACGCTGTACGTCTACAAGGACGGCAAGAAGTCGCCCCTGAACTAAAAAGGGCGCGACCCCAAGAAAAAAGCCACCGAAAGGTGGCTTTTTTCATTTCTCTGGCGGAGCAGGCGGGATTCGAACCCGCGGAGGGCTATTAACCCTCACACGCTTTCCAGGCGTGCGACTTAAACCGCTCATCCACCGCTCCGAAGCCCACGATTGTAGCAGTCCGCGGGCCCGTTTTTTCGTGGCTCAGGCGGCGGTCTTGCCGGTCTGCACCATTTTCATGGCCGAACCGATCAGCGCGGACACTTCGGTCATGTTGCTGGGAACGATCAGGGTGGTGTTGGCGTCAGCCGCGACCTTGCCATAGGCGTCCACGGCACGCTCGGCCACCTTGAGCTGCACGGCCTGCATGCCGCTGGGCTTCTCGATGGCGGAGGCGATGCGCTCGATCGCCTGGGCCGTGGCATCGGCCACGGCCATGATGGCGGCAGCTTCACCCTGGGCGTTGTTGATGGCGGCCTGCTTTTCCCCCTCGGAGCGGGCGATGAAGGCTTCGCGCTCGCCGGTGGCAATGTTGATCTGTTCCTGACGGCGACCCTCGGACGCCGCAATCAGCGCGCGCTTGCCACGTTCGGCCGTGATCTGCGCCTGCATGGCGTGCAGGATTTCGGTGGGCGGCGTGAGGTCCTTGATTTCGTAGCGCAGCACCTTCACGCCCCAGTTCAGGGCCGCTTCATCAATGGCCTGCACCACTTGCGCATTGATGATGTCGCGTTCCTCGAAGGTCTTGTCCAGTTCCAGCTTGCCGATCACGCTGCGCAGCGATGTCTGGGCAAGCTGGGTCACTGCCATGATGTAGTTCGAGGAGCCATAGCTGGCCCGCATCGGGTCGGTGACCTGGAAATACAGGATGCCGTCCACCTGCAACTGGGTGTTGTCGCGCGTGATGCAGACCTGGCTGGGCACGTCGAGGGGGATTTCCTTCAGGCTGTGCTTGTAGGCCACCTTGTCGATGAAGGGTACGAGCAGGTTCAGGCCCGGGGCCAGTGACGCGTGGTACTTGCCCAGGCGTTCCACCACCCAGGCGTGCTGCTGCGGCACGACCTTGATCGAGCGGATGACGAAGATGCCGGCGATGACCAGCAGGATGATGGCGATTTCCATGAGAGTCCTCCTTTGAATGGGTTCAGGTTTTTTCGACCACGAGCCGGTTGCCGACCACTTCGCGCACGCGGTGGGCGCCGGTCCCCGGGACGGTGCCAGGCACCGGTACCACGGTCCACTGGGCGCCGCGGTATTTCACCGTGGCCGTGCCGTCGGGGCCCCAGCTTTCGACGTGCACCGACTCTCCGATGTCCAGATTGACGTCGCGGTTGGCCGTGGCCGGGGGCTCGGCGGGCCGCTTGCCGCGCACGACATGCCAGACCACCACGGCACCACCGCCCACCAGCGCCGCGATGACGATCTGCGCCACCACTGGCGCGCCCAGGTGGGCACCCAGAGCCGCTGCGACAAGGCCCAGCGTGATCATGAGCAGATAGAAGGTGCCTGTCAGCAGTTCGACAGCTACCGCCGCTCCCGAGAGAAGCCACCACACCGTTGATTCAGCCATGTCGTCCCCCAATGTCTTTCATGCACCACATTTTGGGGCCATTCGATGACGGCTCCACAAAGCGGACGCCATTTTTCCCTACACTTCGCGCCTGTTTTGCTTTTTTTGGCCCGTCTGCCTGGAGGCCCTGCCGATGAAATTCCGCTTTCCCATCGTCATCATTGACGAGGACTACCGCTCCGAGAACACGTCCGGCCTGGGAATCCGCGCGCTCGCCCAAGCCATCGAGACCGAGGGCTTCGAGGTGCTGGGCGTGACCAGCTATGGCGACCTGTCGCAGTTCGCCCAGCAGCAAAGCCGCGCCAGCGCCTTCATCCTGTCGATTGACGACGAAGAGTTCACGCCAGGGCCGGACCTGGATCCGGTGGTGCTGAACCTGCGCAATTTCATTCAGGAAGTGCGCCGCAAGAACCCCGACGTGCCGATCTATGTGTATGGCGAGACCAAGACCTCGCGGCACATGCCCAACGACATCCTGCGCGAGCTGCATGGCTTCATCCACATGTTCGAGGACACGCCGGAGTTCGTGGCCCGCCACATCATCCGCGAAGCCAAGAGCTACCTCGAGGGCGTGCAGCCGCCGTTCTTCAAGGCGCTGCTCGACTATGCCGAGGACGGCTCGTACTCCTGGCACTGCCCGGGCCATTCGGGCGGCGTGGCCTTCCTGAAAAGCCCGGTGGGCCAGATGTTCCACCAGTTCTTCGGGGAGAACATGCTGCGCGCCGACGTGTGCAACGCGGTCGAGGAATTGGGGCAGTTGCTGGACCACACCGGACCCGTCGCCGAGAGTGAAAAGAACGCCGCCCGCATCTTCAATGCGGACCACTGCTTCTTCGTGACCAACGGGACCAGCACCTCCAACAAGATGGTCTGGCACCACACCGTGGCGCCGGGCGACGTGGTGGTGGTCGATCGCAACTGCCACAAGTCCATCCTGCACGCCATCATCATGACCGGGGCCATCCCGGTGTTCATGAAGCCCACGCGCAACCACTTCGGCATCATCGGACCGATTCCCAAGAGCGAATTCGAGCCCGACGCCATCAAGGCCAAGATCCGCGCCAACCCCTTGCTCAAAGGGGTGGATGCCGACAAGGTCAAGCCGCGCGTGATGACGCTGACCCAGTCCACCTACGACGGGGTGATCTACAACACCGAGACCATCAAGGCCATGCTGGACGGCTATGTGGACACGCTTCATTTTGACGAAGCCTGGCTGCCGCACGCGGCGTTCCACCCGTTCTATGGCCCCTACCATGCGATGGGCAAGCGCCGCGCCCGGCCCAAGGAGTCACTGACCTTCGCCACCCAGTCGACCCACAAACTGCTGGCCGGCATCAGCCAGGCCAGTCACGTGCTGGTGCAGGACTCGCAGAACCGCAAGCTCGACCGCCACCTGTTCAACGAGGCGTACCTGATGCACACCAGCACCAGTCCGCAGTACGCCATCATTGCCAGTTGTGACGTGGCGGCCGCCATGATGGAGCCGCCCGGTGGCACGGCGCTGGTGGAAGAGAGCATCCTGGAGGCGCTGGACTTCCGCCGCGCCATGCGCAAGGTGGAGACCGAATTCGGCAAGGACGAATGGTGGTTCCGTGTCTGGGGCCCCGAGAAGCTGGTGGAAGAGGGCATTGGCCGGGCCGACGACTGGATCATCAAGGGCGAGGCGCGCACCGCCAAGTGGCACGGCTTCGGCAAGCTGGCCGACGGCTTCAACATGCTCGACCCCATCAAGTCCACCGTGGTGACGCCGGGCCTGGACCTCAATGGCAAGTTCGCCAAGACGGGCATCCCCGCCAGCATCGTGACCAAGTTCCTGGCGGAGCACGGGGTGATCGTCGAGAAGACGGGGCTGTACAGCTTCTTCATCATGTTCACCATCGGCATCACCAAGGGCCGCTGGAACACCCTGCTGACCGCGCTGCAGCAATTCAAGGACGACTACGACCGCAACCAGCCGATGTGGCGGATCCTTCCCGAGTTCTGCAAGGCCCACCCCAAGTACGAGCGCATGGGCCTCAAGGACCTGTGCCAGCATGTGCATGAGCTGTACGCCCGCTACGACATCGCGCGCCTGACCACCGAGATGTACCTGAGCGACCTGACGCCGGCGATGACCCCCAGCGACGCCTACGCCTACATCGCGCACCGCAAGACCGAGCGCGTGGAGATCGACCACCTCGAGGGGCGCATCACCGTGGGTCTGGTCACGCCTTACCCGCCCGGCATTCCCTTGCTGATCCCGGGCGAGGTGTTCAACCGAAAGATCGTGGACTACCTGAAGTTCTCGCGCGAATTCAACGCCCAGTGCCCGGGCTTTGAAACCGACATCCACGGCCTGGTTGAACAGGTCGGGCCGGATGGCGTGGTGCGCTACTACGCCGATTGCGTGAAGGGGTGACGCACCGGGCGGCAGGTGCCGCCCCGGTCTGCTTTCAAAGGTTGATTGCTACGATTTTTGTAGCTGAAAGTGGCCTCCAGGCAAGGGCTATAGACTCTTTTGACTCAAAATCCGCCGCTCAGGCGGCGCTCGGTTCGGCGATACCGCCCACGACGTTGCTGAAGCCGCCGTCCACATAGGTGATCTCGGCGCTGACCCCTGCGGCCAGGTCGCTGAGCAGGAACGCGGCCACATTGCCCACGTCGTCGATGGTCACGTTGCGGCGGATCGGGGAGGTCTCGGCCACCACGCTCAGGATCTTTCCAAACCCCTTGATGCCGCTGGCGGCAAGGGTCTTGATCGGCCCGGCGCTGATGCCGTTGACGCGCATGCCGCGCGGGCCCAGGGACTCGGCCAGGTACCGCACCGAGGCTTCCAGGCTGGCCTTGGCCAGACCCATGGTGTTGTAGTTGGGCACACTGCGGATCGCGCCCAGGTACGACAGGGTGAGCAGTGCCGATTTGTCATTGAGGTAGGGCAGGGCGGCCTTGGCCATGGCCGGGAAGCTGTAGGCGCTGATGTCATGCGCGATCCTGAAGGCGTCGCGGCTGATGCCCTCCAGGAAATCACCGGCAATGGCTTCACGCGGTGCGAAGCCGATGGCATGGACAAAGCCGTCAAACTTGGGCCAGGTGCCCGACAGGTCCTTGAACAGGGCCTCGATCTGCTCGTCACTGCCCACGTCGCAGTCGAACACGAGCTTGGAGTCGAAGTCCGCCGCGAATTCGGTGATGCGATCCTTGAAGCGCTCGCCCACGTAGCTGAAGGCCAGCTCGGCACCCTGGGCGTGGCAGGCCTTGGCCACGCCATAGGCGATGGAGCGGTTGGACAGCACGCCCGTGATGAGCAATTTTTTTCCGGTCAGGAATCCCATAGGTCTCTCGCGTTTGAAAACTGTGCAGAATTGTCGCATGCGAAAAATGCTGGTCGGGCTGCTGCTGTGCGTGTCCATGCCCTCCTGGGCCGCGCACGGCTACGCCCTGTGGGATGACCTGAAGTACCCGGCGGGGTTTGATCATTTCGCCTACGTCAATGCGGCCGCGCCCAAGGGGGGCGAGATCCGGCTCGTGGGCAATTCGCGCGCGTCCACTTTCGACAAGTACAACCCCTTCACGATCAAGGGCAGCGCGCCGACCTACCTCTCGGCCCTGATGTTCGACTCCCTGCTGATCGGATCGCTGGATGAAACCGGCTCCGGCTACGGCCTGCTGGCCCAGGACGTGGCGGTGGCTCCGGACGGGCTGAGCGCCACCTTCACACTGCGGCCGCAGGCCCGGTTCCACAATGGCGACCCGGTGGTTGCTGCCGACGTGAAGCACAGCTTCGACATGCTGATGAGCAAATACACGTCGCCCGGCTACAAGACCCTGCTGGCCGACGTGGCGGGCCTGGAGGTGCTGGACGAGCGCACCGTGCGATTCCGCTTCAGGCATCCCAACCGCGAGCTGCCGCTCACCGTGGGCGGCATTCCGGTGTTCAGCCGGCAGTGGGGTGTGGTGAACGGCAAGGCCAAGCCGTTTGACCAGGTGGTGACCGACATCCCTATTGGCAGCGGCCCCTACAAGATCGGTCCGGTGCGCTTTGGCAAGGACATCACCTATGTGCGCGACCCGAACTACTGGGCGCGTGACCTCAACGTGCGCCGCGGGACCAACAACTTCGATCGCATCACGGTCAAGATCTACCGCGACAACACGGCCCGGCTCGAGGCGCTGAAGGCTGGCGAGTTTGACCTCATGTCCTTCTATTCCGCTGGCGACTGGGCGCGCCGCGTGCGCGGCAAGCGGTTTGACACCGGCGAACTGGTCAAGGGCGAATTCAAGCATCAGCTGCCCTCGGGCTTCCAGAGCTACTTTCTCAACACACGGCGCCCCATGCTCAAGGATGCACGGGTGCGCGAGGCGCTGGGCCTGGCCCTGGACTATGAGTGGATGAACCGGCAACTGTTCTTCAACTCCTACCAGCGCGTGCACGGCCTGTTCGGCAACACCGACTGCGCGGCCAGCGGGCTGCCTTCCGCTCAGGAGCTGGCTTTGCTCACTCCCTGGCGTGGCCAGATTCCCGAGGCCACCTTCGGCCCCATGGCAGAGCCGCCACGCACCGACGGCGACTCCTCGTTGCGTGCCAACCTGCGCAAGGCGCGGGCCCTGCTCAACGAGGCCGGCTGGCATGTGCGCGATGGCGCGCTGCGCAACGACAAGGGCGAGCCCATGGTGATCGAGTTCCTGGATTCGAGCGAGGGCGGCATCCGCACCGTGTCGCAGTGGATCCGCGCGCTCGAAAAGCTGGGCATCACCCTGAAGTTCAGGGTGGTGGACTTTGCGCTGTACCAGCAGCGACTGGACCAGTTCGACTACGACATCGTCTCGCTCAACATTCCCGGCACCAACAACCCAGGGCAGGAATTCGCCGATTTCTTTGGCAGCAAGGCCGCCAAGACCGAGAGCTCGGCCAATTTTGCGGGCGTCAGCAGCCCCGCGGTCGATGCGCTGATCCGGCAGATGACCTCAGCCAAAAGCAAGGCCGAGTTGCTGCCCGCCTGCCGGGCCCTGGAGCGCGTGATCGTGCACAGCCATTACCTGATTCCTGCCTGGACCAGCGGCACGCACCGCATGGCCTACAACGCCTGGCGACTGGCCCGGCCCGCGCAGGTGCCGCCCTATGTGCAGGGGGAGGCCTGGGCCATCGACACCTGGTGGGGCACACCCGCCAACCTTGCCAGGAAGCCCTGATTCATGCTGGCCTACGTCGTCAAGCGCCTGTTGCTGATGCTGCCGACCCTGCTGGGGGTGCTGCTGCTGACCTTCGTGGTGACGCAGTTTGTCCCCGGCGGGCCGGTGGAACAGTACCTGGCCGAATCCCGAGCCGCCGCCGGCGGGCGGACTGAAGGCGGCGGCCTGAGCTACCGCGGCGGGCAGGGCGTGGACCCGCAGCGCGTTGCGCAAATCAAGGCGCTGTACGGCTTCGACAAACCGGCGCCCGAGCGTTTCTGGCTCATGCTGGGGCAGTACGCGCGCTTTGACCTGGGCCGCAGCTTTTTCCAGAACAAGAACGTCTGGGACCTGATCAAGGAGAAGCTGCCCGTGTCCATCAGCCTTGGGCTGTGGACATTCTTCATCAGCTACCTCGTGGCCGTGCCTCTGGGGGTGGCCAAGGCGGTGCGCGCGGGCACCCGGTTCGACCTGGCCACCACCCTGCTGGTGCTGGTGGGCTACGCCATTCCGGGCTTTGTACTCGGTGTGGCGCTGCTGGTGATATTCGGCGGACAGTTTCAGTGGTTTCCGCTGCGCGGCCTGACCTCGGGCAACTGGGACGAGCTGACCTGGGGCGCACGCATCGTGGACTATCTCTGGCACATCACGCTGCCGGTCACGGCCATGGTGCTGGGCAGCTTTGCCGTCACCACGATGCTGACGAAAAATGCCTTCCTGGAAGAGATTCGCAAGCAGTACGTGCTGACCGCGCGGGCCAAGGGGCTGAGCGACCGCCAGGTGCTGTGGAAGCACATCTTCCGCAACGCGCTGATTCCCATCGTCACCGGTTTTCCAGCCGCGTTCATTGGCGCGTTCTTCACGGGCTCCCTGTTGATCGAGACGCTGTTCTCGCTCGATGGCCTGGGCCTGCTGAGCTACGAGAGCGTGATCCGGCGCGACTATCCCGTGGTGCTGGGCACGCTGTACCTGTTCACGCTGATCGGGCTCGTGACCAAGCTCATCAGCGACCTCTGCTACGTCTGGGTCGATCCAAGGGTGAAGTTTGACTGACGCCGCGTCCCCCTCCGTCAGCCCGGGACGCCGGGCCTGGCAACGCTTTCGCCGCAACCGGCTGGGCTTTGTGAGCCTGGTGGTGTTCTGCACGCTGGTGGTGCTGAGCCTGTTTGCCGAAGTGCTGTCCAACGACCGGCCGCTGGTGGTCCACTACGAAGGGCACTACTACTTCCCACTGACGAACGACTACCCGGAAACGACCTTTGGCGGAGATTTCAAGACGCCCACCGACTATCTCGATCCCTACATCCGGCAAAAGCTGGCCGAAGGCGGCAACTGGGCGATCTTTCCGCTCAACCCCTATGGCGCGCACACGCTGAATTACTTTGCCAAGGAGCCCAATCCTTCGCGGCCGACGCGCGACAACTGGCTGGGCACCGACGACCGCGGCCGTGACCTGCTCGCGCAACTGATCTACGGGTTCCGGCTCAACGTGCTGTTCGGCCTGGCTCTCACGGTCATCGGGGTCGTGATCGGTGTGGTCACCGGCGCGATTCAGGGCTTTTTCGGCGGCAAGACCGATCTGGCATTCCAGCGTTTCATCGAAGTCTGGGGGTCCATGCCGGAGCTGTACCTTCTGATCATTTTCAGCGCGATCTTTGCCCCCAGCGTGTCGCTGCTGCTGATCCTGCTCAGCCTGTTCGGCTGGATGGGCCTGTCCGATTACGTGCGGGCTGAGTTCCTGCGCAACCGGCAGATGGACTATGTGCGCGCCGCCCGCGCGCTGGGCGTGGGCAACCTGCGCATCATGTGGCGCCACATCCTGCCCAACAGCCTGACCCCGGTGGTGACGTTTCTGCCGTTTCGCATGAGCGCGGCCATTCTTGCGCTCACCTCGCTGGACTTCCTGGGCCTGGGGGTTCCGCCGGGCACGCCCTCCCTGGGGGAATTGCTGAGCCAGGGCAAGAACAGCATCGACGCCTGGTGGATCTCGCTCGCCACCTTCGCGGTGCTGGTCATCACGCTGTTGCTGCTCACCTTCATGGGAGACGCATTGCGCGACGCGCTGGACCCCAGAAAGGCCGAGTCATGACCGCGCCGCTGCTCGATGTTCGGGGCCTGCGTGTGTCGTTTGGCGGCAAGGAAGTGGTCCACGGGGTGGATTTCAGCCTCCAGCCGGGGGAGAAGCTGGCGCTGGTGGGCGAGTCGGGCTCCGGCAAAACCGTCACTGCCCTGAGCCTGCTCAAGCTGGCCCTGAACGCTGACGTGGCGGGCCAGGTCCGGTTTGGCGAGCGCGACCTGCTGGCCTTGTCGGGGCGCGAGCTGCGGGCCGTCCGGGGCAGCGAGGTCGCCATGATCTTCCAGGAGCCCATGACGGCGCTGAACCCCCTGTTCACCGTCGGCGACCAGATTGCCGAGGTACTGGAGCTGAAACAGGGGCTGGCCCGCAGGGAATCGATGCAGGCGGCCATTGAATTGCTGGCTGACACGGGCATTCCGGAGCCGCAGCGGCGAGCCCAGGCGTTTCCTCACCAGCTTTCGGGGGGGCAGCGCCAGCGCGCCATGATCGCCATGGCGCTGGCCTGCCAGCCGCGCCTGCTGCTGGCCGACGAGCCGACGACCGCCCTGGACGTGACGCTGCGCGGGCAGATGCTCGATCTGCTGTCCCGCCTGCAGGCCCGTAACGGCATGGCCGTGCTGCTCATCACGCACGATCTCCATCTGGTGCGCAAATTCGCCGACCGCGTGGCCGTCATGGAAAACGGGCATCTGGTGGAACAGGGCCCGGTGGCGCAGGTGTTGGCACAGCCCCAGCACCCCTACACCCGCAAACTGATCGACAGCCGGCCCGTTCGCGACGTGATGGAAGGGCCTGACGCGCAGCCCCCGCTGATGCAGGCCGAAGGACTGGGCGTGACCTATCCCGTCAAGCTGCCGGGTCTGCGGGGCTGGTTCCGCAAGGGGGCGTTCACGGCGGTCAAGCCGCTCGACCTGACTCTCGTGCCGGGACGCACGCTGGGGGTGGTCGGTGAGTCAGGCTCGGGAAAGTCGACGTTGGCGCTGGCGGCTCTGGGCCTGCTGCCCCATACGGGCACGCTTCGGGTGGCGGGCCAGGCCTGGAGTGGCCGCGCCGCGAACGACCGGGCCTTGCGCCGGGTAGCCCAGGTGGTGTTTCAGGATCCGTTTTCGTCCCTGTCGCCGCGCATGACGGTCGAGGAGATCGTCGGCGAGGGGTTGCGAGTCCACGCGCCGGGCCTGGCCATTGCCGCGCGGCGTGAACGGGTGTTGGCCGCACTTGCCGATGTCGGCCTGGGGGAAACCCAGTTTCCCGGTCTGCTGGCGCGCTACCCGCACGAATTTTCCGGTGGCCAGCGGCAGCGGCTGGCCATCGCACGGGCCTTGATTGTTCAGCCAGCCCTGCTGGTGCTGGATGAGCCGACCAGTGCGCTGGATGTCACCATCCAGAAGCAGGTGCTGGGGCTGTTACAGCGGCTGCAGCGCGAAAGGGGCCTCAGCTACCTGCTGATCACCCATGATGTCGATGTGATCCGGGCCATGGCGCATGACGTGATGGTCATGAAGGATGGCGACGTGGTGGAGTCCGGTTCGGTGGATGACGTGTTGAGCCGGCCGAAACAAGCCTACACCCAGCGGCTGGTGGCGGCGGCCGCCTGATGACCCGGGTGAAAATCCCTGACGCTGAACTGGTGATCACCGCCATGCGGTCCCAGGGGGCCGGCGGCCAGAATGTCAACAAGGTGGCCAGTGCCATTCATTTGCGATTCGACATCGCCGGTTCTCCCAGCCTGAGCGAGGCCCACAAGGCGCGCCTGCTGGCGCTGGCGGATCAGCGCATCACCCGGGACGGGGTGCTCGTGATCAAGGCCCAGGCCCACCGCAGCCAGGACCTGAACCGGGCCGAAGCGATCGAGCGGCTTCAGGCGCTGGTGGACAGTGTGGCCAGGGCTCCCCGTGCGCGCCTTGCGACGCGGCCCACGGCGGCTTCCCGCCGGCGACGGCTGGAGGACAAGAGCCAGCGCGGCGAAGTCAAGGCCCTGCGGCGCAAGGCCCACGACGACTGAGGCCCCGAGTCGGTCAGACCGGCCTAAACCGTTGCAAATCAACGATTTAGGGGGTACAATCTGAGCTTCACGACCAAACGGGCGGGTATTCACCGCCCGTTTTTTTTGGTCGATTGCTTTTGACCCTTTCGTTTTCAGGACAGCACACCGCAAGTGGCGTTACAGCAGATCGTCGAACAAACCGTGACCGGGCTCGGTTACGACCTGGTGGAGATTGACCGCTCCGCGGGCGGCCTGCTGCGCATCACGATCGATCTGCCGTGGCAGCCTGGCGTCGAGCAGTTCGTGACGGTCGAGGATTGTGAAAAGGTCACCCGGCAGCTGCAGTTTGCGCTGGAGGTGGACGAGATCGACTATCGCCGGCTGGAGGTGTCGTCTCCCGGCATCGATCGGCCGTTGCGGCACGAAAAGGACCTGGAGCGGTTTGCCGGCGAGGTCATCGACATCACGCTGCGGGCGCCGCTGGGGGCCGCAGCGGGCGGCCAGGTGGCTGCCAACCGCAAGAAGTTCCGCGGCACGCTGGAGCGGGCTGACGCCGGGGGCTGGCAGATCGTCTGGAGCGACGAGCCGGCGGTCAAGCCGGGGCAAAGGGTGAGCAAGAAGAGGGTGCCTGCGCCACTGCAGGTCCTGGGTTTTACGCTGGACGAGCTTCGTGAAGCACGGCTGGCATCGATTGTGAATTTCAAGGGCCGCAAGGCCAAGCTTGCAGGAGAGTCGTGACATGAATCGCGAATTGTTGATGCTGGTGGAAGCCATTTCGCGCGAGAAGAACGTCGAGCGCGACGTGGTGTTGGGTGCAGTCGAGTCAGCTCTGGCACAGGCGACGAAGAAGCTGTACCAGGGTGACGTGGACATCCGCGTGGCGCTGGACCGCGACAGTGGCAATTACGAAACCTTCCGTCGCTGGCTGGTGGTTCCCGACGAGGCTGGCCTGCAGAACCCCGACGCCGAGGAAATGCTCATGGACGCCCGTGAGCGCATTGCCGACGTCGAGGAAGGCGACTACATCGAGGAGCCGGTCGAGTCGGTTCCCATCGGTCGCATCGGCGCGATGGCGGCCAAGCAGGTCATCCTGCAGAAGATCCGCGACGCGGAGCGCGAGATGCTGCTCAACGACTTCATGTCGCGCGGCGACAAGATCTTCGTGGGCACCGTCAAGCGCATGGACAAGGGCGACATCATCGTCGAGTCCGGCCGCGTCGAGGGGCGCCTGCGCCGCAGCGAGATGATCCCCAAGGAGAACCTGCGCAACGGCGACCGCGTCCGCGCGATGATCATGGAGGTGGACCTGACGCTGCGTGGCGCGCCCATCATCCTGTCGCGTTCGGCGCCCGAATACATGGTGGAACTGTTCCGCCAGGAAGTGCCCGAAATCGAGCAGGGCCTGCTGGAAATCAAATCCTGTGCCCGTGATGCCGGCAGCCGCGCCAAGATTGCCGTGCTGAGCCACGACAAGCGCGTGGACCCGATCGGTACCTGCGTTGGCGTTCGAGGCACGCGTGTCAACGCCGTCACCAACGAGCTGGCGGGTGAGCGCGTGGACATCGTGCTGTGGTCTGAGGACCCGGCCCAGTTCGTGATCGGCGCACTGGCGCCGGCCAACGTCTCCTCCATCGTCGTGGACGAGGAGAAGCACGCCATGGACGTGGTGGTGGACGAGGAAAACCTGGCCATTGCCATTGGCCGCGGTGGCCAGAACGTGCGCCTGGCGTCCGAGCTGACCGGGTGGAAGATCAACATCATGGACGCCAACGAGTCTGCCCAGAAGCAGGCCGAGGAAACCGACACCACGCGCAAGCTGTTCATGGAGAAGCTCGACGTGGATCAGGAGATTGCCGACATCCTGATCGCCGAAGGCTTCACCAGCCTCGAGGAGGTGGCCTACGTTCCGCTCCAGGAAATGCTCGAAATCGAGAGCTTCGACGAGGACACGGTCAACGAGCTGAGGGCCCGGGCCAAGGACGCATTGCTGACCATGGAAATCGTCCGTGAGGAAAGCGTCGAGGAAGTGTCTCAGGATCTGCGCGATCTTGAAGGCCTGACGCCCACCCTGATCGCCCAGCTGGCCGAAAACGGCGTCCATACGCGAGACGACCTGGCCGACCTGGCCGTTGATGAATTGACAGAAATTACGGCCCAGTCCGCGGACGAGGCCAAGGCCCTGATCATGAAGGCGCGCGAGCACTGGTTCACCGGTGCCGACGCCTCTCAAGAGTAACGGTCATGAAAGGTAGCACGACACATGTCCAGTACGACCGTCGCCGAGTTTGCCAACGAACTCAAGAAATCAACCGACACGCTGCTTGAGCAGCTGCGCAGCGCCGGCGTGTCCAAGGCGTCCGCCGCCGATGCGCTGAGCGATACCGACAAGCAGAAGCTGCTGGGGTACCTCCAGGCCAGCCATGGCACGGCCTCGCCCGAGCGCAAGAAGATCACGCTGGTCAAGAAATCCACCAGCGAAATCAAGCAGGCCGACGCCACCGGCAAGGCGCGCACCATCCAGGTGGAAGTGCGCAAGAAGCGCACCTTCATCAAGCGCGATGAAGGCGCCGATGCCGTGGTGCCCGAGGCCGAGCCGGTCGAGGAAGCGGTGTCTGCCGCGCCCGTGATCGATGAGGCTGAGCTGGCCCGCCGCGAGGAAGAAGCCCGCCGCCAGGCCGAGCTGATCCGTCGCCAGGAAGAAGAACTGGCCGAGAAGCGCCGGGCGCGCGAAGAGCAGGAGACCCGCGAGCGCGAGGCTGCCGAGCAGGCCGCCCGTGCCGCCGAGGAAAAGAAGGTCCAGGCCCCCGCGCTTGCCGAACAAAGTGCTGGCAAGGACAGCGCCGAGGAAGCCGCTGCCGACGCGGCGCGCCAGGCCGAAGACAAGGCCCGTGCGCAGTCCGAAGCCCGCGACAAGGCCGCGGCCGAGTCCAAGGCCCGCGCCGACGAGGAAGCCGCCCGCGCAGCGGACCTGAGCGAGCGTCGCCGCAAGGCCGAGGCCGAAGCCGCAGCCATCCGCTCGATGATGTCCACGCCCAAGAAGGTGCTGGTGGCCAAGAAGCCCGAGGAAGCCAAGCCGGTGGCCAAGGCCGCTGAAGTGAAGCCGGGCGTCAAGGGCACGCTGCACAAGCCGGCGGCAGGCGCCGCTGCGCGTCCGGGGGCGCCCGGTTCGGCCGCGCCGGGGTCCGGCAAGGAAGTCAAATCCGCCAAGCTGTCGTCCAGCTGGGCCGGTGATCCTGCCAAGAAGAAGGAAATCAAGACCCGCGGCGACGCCTCCGGCGGCGTGGGGCGCAACAGCTGGCGCGGTGGTCCGCGCGGCCGTCGCGGCAATGACCGTGAGCGCGAGGAGCAAGTGCCGGCCGCACCGGTGGAAGCCCGCGTGATCGAGGTGCATGTGCCCGAGACCATCACGGTGGCCGAACTGGCCCACAAGATGGCCGTCAAGGCTTCGGAGGTCATCAAGCACCTCATGAAGCTGGGCCAGATGGTCACCATCAACCAGCCGCTGGACCAGGACACGGCCATGATCGTGGTCGAGGAAATGGGCCACAAGGCCGTCGTGGCCGCGCTCGACGACCCGGAAGCCTTCACCGACGAGGATGTGGGCGCCACCGAAGGCGAGGCTCTGACGCGCGCGCCGGTGGTGACGGTCATGGGCCACGTCGACCACGGCAAGACCTCGTTGCTGGACTACATCCGCCGCGCCAAGGTCGCGTCGGGCGAAGCCGGCGGCATCACCCAGCATATCGGTGCCTACCATGTGGAGACTCCGCGTGGCATGGTCTCGTTCCTGGACACCCCGGGTCACGAGGCGTTCACCGCCATGCGGGCCCGCGGCGCCCAGGCCACCGACATCGTGATTCTGGTGGTGGCGGCTGATGACGGTGTCATGCCCCAGACCCGCGAAGCCATCAAGCACGCCAAGGCGGCGGGGGTGCCCATCGTGGTGGCGATCAACAAGATCGACAAGCCCGATGCCAACCTTGACCGCGTCAAGCAGGAACTGGTGGCCGAAGAAGTGGTGCCCGAAGAGTACGGCGGTGATTCGCCCTTCGTCGGGGTCTCCGCCAAAACCGGCCAGGGCATTGACGACCTGCTCGAGCAGGTGCTGTTGCAGGCCGAGGTGCTGGAACTCAAGGCGCCGGTGGATGCCATGGCCAAGGGCCTGGTGATCGAGGCCCAGCTCGACAAGGGCCGGGGTCCCGTGGCCACCGTGCTGGTGCAGTCGGGTACCCTCAAGACCGGTGACGTGGTGCTGGCCGGCCAGACCTACGGCCGTGTGCGCGCCATGCTTGACGAGAATGGCAAGCCCATCAAGTCGGCGGGCCCGTCCATCCCGGTGGAAATCCAGGGCCTGTCCGACGTGCCGGGTGCCGGTGATGAATTCATGGTGATGACCGACGAACGCCGCGCGCGCGAGATCGCCACCTACCGCGCCGGAAAATTCCGCAACACCAAGCTGGCCAAGCAGCAGGCAGCCAAGCTCGAGAACGTGTTCTCGGACATCACGGCGGGCGAAGTCAAGATGGTGCCCATCATCGTCAAGGCCGACGTGCAGGGCTCGCAGGAAGCGCTGTCGCAGTCGTTGCTCAAGCTGTCGACCGACGAGGTCAAGGTTCAGCTGGTGTACGCCGCCGTCGGGGGCGTGAGCGAGTCGGACGTCAACCTGGCCATTGCCGCCAAGGCCGTGATCATCGGATTCAACACGCGTGCCGACGCTGGCGCGCGCAAGCTGGCCGAGAACAACGGGGTCGACATCCGCTACTACAGCATCATCTACGACGCCGTGGATGAACTGAAGTCCGCGATGTCGGGCATGCTCACGCCCGACAAGAAGGAAGAGGTCATCGGTACCGCCGAGATCCGCCAGGTGTTCAAGGTCAGCAAGATCGGCTCGATTGCCGGCTGCATGGTCACCTCGGGCCTGGTGCGCCGCTCGGCGCGCCTGCGCCTGCTGCGCGACAACGTGGTGATCTTCACTGGCGAGCTCGACTCGCTCAAGCGCTTCAAGGACGATGCCAAGGAAGTCAAGGAAGGCTTCGAGTGCGGCCTGAACATCAAGGGCTACAACGACATCGCCGAAGGCGACGTGCTGGAGTTCTTCGAGATCCGGGAAATCGCGCGCACGCTGTAATCCGCCATGGCCTACCTCAAGCAACTCTGGTCGCACAACCGCGGCTTCATGCTCTTCCTGGGGCTGATGCTGGTGTTCCGGTCGGCCGTGGCCGACTGGAACTACGTGCCCTCATCGTCGATGAACCCGACGCTGGTGGCGGGCGACCGGGTCATGGTGAACAAGCTGGCCTACAGCCTGCGCGTTCCCCTGACGTTGCATCACCTGGTGCGCTGGAGTTCACCCCAGCCGGGCGACGTGATCACCTTCGACTCGCCGAAAGACGACGTCAATCTGATCAAGCGCGTGGTGGCCGTGGCCGGCGACCGTGTGGAGATGCGGGACAACACGCTCGTGATCAACGGCCGCGTCGTGCCCCGCACACTGGTGGCCGACTCGCGCATCATTCCATCGGAGCTGGGTCCGCTGGATGCGCAGATCTGGCGTGAACAGCTGGGGCCCCATCCGATCGAGGTCGCTCGCCTGCCGGCCATCAACCGCTACCGCGACTTTGCCCCCGTGCAGGTCCCGGAAGGCGCCGTCATGGTGCTGGGCGACAGCCGCGACAACAGCAACGACTCCCGTTTCATCGGCTTCATCAACGTTGACCGCGTCACGGGCCGGGCCGTCAGGGTCGTGATGTCGCACGATCCGCTGGATTGGTATCTGCCGCGCGCCGGGCGCTGGTGGCTGCCGCTGCACGGCTGAACACGACGCCATCCATGCCTGCCCGCAAGTCCGCCGCTCCCAACCGCAGCTTCAAGGTTGCCGACCAGATCCAGCGCGATCTGACGGAACTGATCGCGCGCGAGCTCAAGGACCCCCGTGTGGGCATGGTGACGATCCAGGCGGTCGAGGTCACACCCGACTACGCGCATGCCAAGGTGTTCTTCAGCCTGCTGGTGGGGGACCCGGCGGAGTCGGAACTGGCGCTGAACCAGGCCGCGGGCTTCCTGCGCAATGGCCTGTTCAAACGCCTGCACATCCACACGGTGCCGACGCTGCACTTCCAGTTCGACCGGACGACCGAACGAGCGGCCGACATGAACGCGCTGATCGCGCAGGCGGTGGCCTCGCGATCCAAAAACGAGGACTGACAGTGAACGCGCCGCGCACGAGGGTCGTGAGGCGCCCCGTGCATGGGGTGCTGTTGCTGGACAAGCCGCTGGGCCTGTCGAGCAACAACGCCCTGCAGAAATGCAAATGGCTGCTGCGCGCCGAAAAGGCGGGGCACACAGGAACGCTCGATCCGCTGGCCACCGGCGTCCTGCCCCTGTGCTTTGGCGCCGCCACCAAGTTCAGCCAGCTGCAACTCGAAGCCGACAAGACCTATGAGGCGGTTGCGCGTCTGGGCATCCGGACCAGCACGGGCGACGCAGAGGGCGAGGTCATCGAGCGGCGCGAGGTGGCGCCCCTGACGCCGCAGCGGCTGGCCGAGGTTGCGCGGCAGTTCACGGGGGCTATGCGCCAGGTGCCGCCGATGCACAGTGCGCTCAAGAAAGATGGCCGGGCCCTGTATGAATACGCGCGCGACGGCGTGGAGGTCGAACGGACACCGCGCGACATCACCATTCATGCGCTGAAACTAGCGGAAGTCCCCGCCAGTCGGTCACTTGATGCTATCGAAATAGTAGCAAAAGTGAGCAAAGGCACCTACATCCGGACGCTGGGCGAGGACATTGGCGAGGCGCTGGGCTGCGGGGCCCACCTGACGGCCCTGCGCCGTACCGCTACAGGGCACTTCGACGTGTCGCAGTGCGTGACCCTGGAGGTCTTTGAAGCCATGACCGAAGCGCAGCGACTGGCCTGCCTGCAGCCCGTGCAGTCGCTGCTGCCCGATCACGCCGCTGTCACGCTGGACGCTGACAATGCGGGCCGGTTTCTCAGCGGCCTGCGCCGCCGCGGCGGCTGGCCCGACCAAGAATTCGTGGCCGTCTTTGGCCCGCCGGCTGGCAATGCCGCCGCGCCCGCCGCCTTGCTGGGCACCGCCCACGTCAAGGCCGGCGAACTGATCCCGGGGCGACTGCTGAGCCCCCCTGAAATACAGCAAATCCTGGAAACACCATGAGCCACAAGCAAATCCGCAACATCGCCATCATCGCCCACGTTGACCACGGCAAGACCACCATGGTCGACCAGCTGCTGCGCCAGTCGGGCACCTTCGCCGAACATGAGAAGGTGGTCGACACCGTGATGGACAACAACGCCATCGAAAAGGAGCGCGGCATCACCATCCTGGCCAAGAACTGCGCGGTGAGCTGGAAGGGCACGCACATCAACATCGTCGATACCCCCGGCCACGCCGACTTTGGCGGTGAGGTGGAGCGCGCGCTGTCCATGGTCGACGGCGTGGTGCTGCTCATCGACGCCCAGGAAGGCCCGATGCCCCAGACCCGCTTTGTCACCAAGAAGGCACTGGCGCTGGGCCTCAAGCCCATCGTGGTCGTGAACAAGGTGGACAAGCCCGGCGCCAACTGCGACAAGGTGGTGAATGCCGCCTTCGACCTGTTCGACAAGCTCGGCGCCACCGACGAGCAACTCGACTTCCCCGTGGTCTACGCCTCGGGCATCAACGGTTGGTCGTCGATGGAAGAGGGCGCACCCGGCGAGCAGTGGGGCCCGGACATGTCGGCCCTGTTCGACACCATCCTCAAGCACGTGCCCGCCAATGCCGGCGACGCCACCGCGCCGCTGCAGCTTCAGATCTCGGCGCTGGATTTCTCCACCTTCGTGGGACGCATTGGCGTGGGCCGCATCAGCCAGGGCACGCTCAAGCCCATGCAGGACGTGCTCGTCATGGAAGGCCCGGACGGCAAGACCCTCAAGGGGCGCGTCAACCAGGTGCTGACCTTCCAGGGCCTGGACCGCATGCAGACCCCGCTGGCCGGCCCCGGCGACATCGTGCTGATCAACGGCATCGAGGAGGTGGGCATCGGCGTGACCATCACCGACCCGGCCAATCCGGCACCCCTGCCGATGCTCAAGGTGGACGAGCCGACGCTGACGATGAACTTCTGCGTCAACACCAGCCCGCTGGCCGGCCGTGAAGGCAAGTTCGTGACCAGCCGCCAGATCTGGGACCGCCTGCAGAAGGAACTTCAACACAACGTGGCCCTGCGCGTGAGCGAGACCGACGAGGAAGGGGTTTTCGAGGTCATGGGCCGGGGTGAACTGCACCTCACCATCCTGCTGGAGAACATGCGCCGTGAAGGCTACGAACTGGCCGTCTCCAAGCCGCGCGTGGTGTTCCGCGACATCGACGGCGTGCGCCACGAGCCCGTCGAGATGGTCACGGCCGACATCGAGGAGCAGCATCAGGGTGGCGTGATGCAGGCGCTGGGCGAACGCAAGGGCGATCTGCTCAACATGGAGCCCGACGGCCGCGGCCGCGTGCGCCTGGAATACCGCATTCCGGCGCGGGGCCTGATCGGCTTCACCAATGAATTCCTCAACCTGACGCGTGGCTCGGGCCTGATCTCCAACATCTTTGACGGCTACGAACCGCACAAGGGGGACATCGGCGGACGCAAGAACGGGGTCCTGATCTCCATGGACGACGGCGAGATCTTCAACTACGCGCTGGGCAAGCTGGACGATCGCGGCCGCATGTTCGTGCGGGCCAACGACCCGGTCTATGAAGGCATGATCGTGGGCATCCACAACCGTGACAACGACCTCGTCGTCAACGCCACCCGCACCAAGCAGCTCACCAACTTCCGCGTCAGCGGCAAGGAAGACGCGATCAAGATCACGCCGCCCATCATGCTGACGCTGGAATACGGCGTGGAGTTCATCGAGGACGACGAACTGGTCGAGATCACGCCCAAGAGCATCCGCCTGCGCAAGCGCCACCTCAAGGAACACGAGCGCAAGCGCGCTTCCCGCGAAGCATGAGCCCGGCCGAGCACCTGCGGGCCGGGCCTCTCGCCGGGCGCGGGGGGCACCCATGACACTGCGTCACGGCCAGGCGGTCTGGCTCATGGTGGCGGTCACGCTGATGTGGTCGATTGCCGGCGTGGTGACGCGCCAGCTGTCCAGCGCGCACAGCTTCGAGATCACCTTCTGGCGCAGCTTCTTCACGGTCGTGTCGCTGCTGGTGATCCTGCCGCTATGGCAGGGGAGCGGTGTGTTCCGGGCCATGCACTGGCGCAGCACGGCGTTCTGGCTGTCGGGCGTGTGCTGGAGCGTGATGTTCACCGCCTTCATGGTGGCGCTGTCGCTGACCAGCGTGGGCAACGTCCTGGTCACCATGTCGGTGGGCCCGCTGCTCACCGCACTGGTGGCCCGCATTTTCATTGGCCACCGGCTGCCGGCCCGCACCTGGGTGGCCATTGTGCTGGCCGGGCTGGGCATTGCCTGGATGTACGGCACCCAGGTCAACGCCTCGGGCGTCGAGTCGTCGCTGCTGGTGGGCTCGCTGGTGGCCTTGTGCGTGCCGATCGCCGGCGCCGTCAACTGGACCGTGGTGCAGCGCAGCCAGGCGCATGGCGAGAAGATCGATCTCGTGCCGTCGGTGCTGGTGGGCGCGGTGATTTCCACATTGCTCACGCTGCCACTGTCGCTGCCCTTTGCGGCCAGCGGTGCCGACGTGGGCTGGCTGGCCCTGCTGGGGCTGGTTCAGCTGGCCATTCCCTGTACCCTGTCCGTGGTGTGCGCCAGGGTGCTCAAGGCACCAGAGGTGTCGCTGCTGGCGCTGCTGGAAGTCATCTTCGGCATTCTGTGGGCTTGGTGGGGTGCTGGCGAAGCTCCGCGACCGGAAGTGCTCACCGGCGGTGCGCTGGTGATTGGCGCCCTGGTGGGCAACGAACTGCTGGGCTGGCGCGAGCGCACGGGAGCCCCTCGCATCCAGACCCTCTGATCTGAAAGGAACCCCCATGACCGATGTCCTGGCCGAACTGCGGGGCCGCACCGGCCTCATCACCCTGAATCGTCCCAAGGCGCTCAACGCCTTGTCGCTGGGCATGGTCCGGGCGCTGACGGCCACCCTGCAGGCCTGGCGCGACGATGAACAGGTCACGGCCGTGGCCGTTCGCGGCATGGGCAAGGAAGGGCCTTTCGGCGCATTCTGCGCGGGGGGGGACATCCGCTTCTTCCACCAGGCGGCATTGGCCGGCAACCCCGAGCTGGAGGACTTCTTCACCGAGGAGTACACCCTCAATCACCTGATCCACCACTACCCCAAGCCGTACATCGCCTTCATGGACGGCATCGTCATGGGGGGCGGCATGGGCGTGAGCCAGGGCGCGAGCCTGCGCGTCGTCACGCCGCGGACCAAGATGGCCATGCCCGAGACCCATATCGGCCTGTTTCCGGACGTGGGCGGAGGCTACTTTCTGAGCCGCTGTGCCGGGCATCTGGGGGAATATCTGGCATTGACTGGCCATGTGCTCGGTGGAGCGGATGCCGTTGCGGCCGGACTGGCCGACGGACTGGTCCCGGCGGACCGGCTGCCCGGACTCTGGGAGGCCCTGGCATCGGGGAGCCTGGACTCCGCCGCTGCGATCGAAGCCCATTTTGCTACTGAATTGATAGCGGACAGTGGCCAGCTGGCGGGGGCTAGAGCTCCAATTGATGCCCATTTCGGGCTGGAGAGCGTGCCCGCCATCCTGGCGTCGCTGGAACGCGATGGCAGTGAATGGGCGCGTGCCACGGCCGCCACCTTGCGTCAGCGGTCCGCCCTGATGCTGCACGTGGTGCTGGAGCAGGTGCGCCGCGCGCGCAGCATGACACTGGCCGAGGACCTCCGCATGGAGCGCGACCTCGTGCGGCACTGCTTCCACACCCGGCACCTGGGCCGATCCGGCGTGACCAGCGAAACCGTGGAGGGCATCCGGGCCCTGGCGGTGGACAAGGACCACACCCCGCGCTGGAACCCGGCGCGGGCCGAAGACGTGACGGCCGACATGGTGGCGCCGTTCTTCGTCAGCCCCTGGCCGGCCCAGGCCCACCCGCTGCGCGCGCTGGACTGAGCGGCGGGCCGGCTGGGCAGGCCGCTAAAGCTGCTGGTACACCGCCGTGGCGAGGGACAGCAGGGTCGCCCGAGGCAGCTTGCCCGACAGCGCATAGCCAAAGCCCTGGTCTACCCAGTAGAACCCCGGCGTCGGGCCGTCGTCCAGGAAGCGGAACGCTGTTTCCTTCACCGGGGCCTTGGCGTCTGTGCCGACGGCACCCACGTACAGCGTGATGCGTTCACCCCCGGTCCCCTGAAACATGAATTGGGCGCGTGCACCCGCCTCGCCCGGCAGCAGCCGGCCGCCGACCAGTTCAAACCCCTGTGCGGACAGGTTAGGCACCTTGAGCGGGCGGCCCAGGCGCTTGGACAGCCATTGCACCAGGTGCTCCTGCTGCGCGGCCGGCACTTCCACCGGGTGTCGCACCTCGGGCAGGTACACCGCATGGGCCCAGGCGGCCTGGCGGGCAAACTGGAGCACCGGTCCGTTGCTGGCCAGCCGGACCCCCGATCCCGGGCGCCAGGCGGTGCTGCTGACCCAGCCCAGCACGAACGCCAGCATCACGGAGGCAGCGATGCCGCCCCAGCGCCACCATTGCGAATGGCGGGCCTGGCCGTCGGCGAGCTCCTGGGCGGCCGCCAGGAAGGTGGCGGGCAAGGGGTCGTCGGAAGCGCCGCCGTACTGCGCGCGCAGGGCCTCCCGCTGCGCACGCCAGGCGGCGGCCGTCTCGCGGCGCTCGGGGTCGTCGGCCATTCTGTCGCGCAAGGCATCGGCGGCCCAGGGGGCCAGGCGGCCATCGACGAACGCGTGGAGTTCGTCGTCGTCCGGGGGATGTTCGGGGGTGTGAGGGGGGGGCATGACAGTCTCCCGCGGCTTACTTGAGCCGGCGAAGCAGCGGTGGATGGGGGGATTCGGCGGCTCTCGCAGCGGGCGCGCCGTCCATGAGTTCGCGCAGCCGGTGGCGCGCGCGGGACAGACGGGACATGACCGTGCCAACGGGAATGCCCAGGATTTTGGCGGTGGCCTCGTAGCTCAGGTCTTCCAGCGTGACCATCAGCAGCACGGCTCGCTGGTCGGCCGGCAGCCGCTGAAGGCAGCGGTCCAGATCCATGGCGTCATCGGACGAGCGCGTTGGAGCAGCCAGGCTGCCTTCGACATCCTCCAGTGCCACCGGCGCCTGCACGGCTTGCGGGCCGCGCCGCTGGTTGAGGTACAGGTTGTGCATGAGGGTGAACAACCAGGCCCGCAGGTCCGTGCCCGCGTGCCAGAGCCGCCATTTGGCGCAGGCGCGCTCCAGGGTGTCCTGCACCAGATCGTCGGCCGCCCAGGCGTCGCCCGTCAGGGCGCGCGCGTAGCGCCGCAATCCGGGCAGCTGTTCGACGACCTGGGCACGATTCATGGCCGCATGACGGTAGCAGACAAGGGGGGCGTCCGCGTCCCGGCGGGAGACCGACCAGGACGGCTTGCGCCAAACAGGGGGGTGATCTGTGCCAGCTCGGCCTGTGCCCGGGGTTCACCATGACAGCGGCACAGGGCGTCCATCAGCGGACAGCGCAGGTACCAGAGGCTCTCGAGGTCGGGTGCGTGGTGTATCCGCTGCGCCAGGAGCCGGCCCCCGGGGTCGCCGGCCTCGCCCAGTGGTGACAGCATGGCCTGCCGGATGGCCGCCATGTCGATGCCGCCCGGGGACACGGCCGCCGGCCGCGACGCGAACCAGTCCTGGAACCCGCTGATGCCTGACAGAAGCCAGCCCATGGGACGTTTCCGTGACGCTGGAAGTCAGGGCCGCGCGACCTGCCAGACCTTGTTGAACCCGTCGCCGGTCTTGTCGCCGGGCTTGGCGTCCTTGATCCAGAAATACAGCGGCTTGCCCTTCAGGGCCCATTGCATTTTGCCGTCGTCGCGCGTGACCACGCTGTAGTCGCCGGACGCCTTGTCCGAGGCGGAGGCCATCAGCGGCGGCCAGTTGGTGGCGCAGGGCCCGTTGCAGACCGATTTGCCTGCGGGGTCCTTGTCAAAGGTGTAAAGCGTCATGCCGTTGGTGCCGGTCAGGACGCCGTCGGCGACCTTGACAGGGGCGTCGGCCATGGCGGCGCAGGCGCCCAGCAGGGTGACGGCCAACAGGGGGGGGTACAGAAGTTTCATGGATGCTCCGTGGTGGGGAAATGAACGTTGCCACCCCCACGAACACCCGGGGCCATCGGTTTATTCCGGCACCCCCGAAAAAAATCAGACCCACTTGAACAGGGACTTGGGAATCACCCCCGCAAAGTCGATGAAATTGACGGCAAAGTGCGCGAGTATCAGGGGCGCCACCGATCGGCAGTGCAGGTAGACCCCCATGAACACGGCGCCGATCAGGGCGGTGATCAGCACCGCGTGCAAGCCCAGGCTCCAGTGGATCAGACCGAACGCCGCGGCCGAAGCCAGCACGATCAGTGATGCGCGAGCGGTGTAGCGGCTCAGCACGGCGTGCGCCAGCCCGCGGAACAGCGTCTCTTCCAGCACGGCGACCAGCACAAGGCCCACCGTGAGATCGAACCAGTTCCACGCCGCACTGGGGATCGAAGGCATGCCGCCCAGCGGCGCATAGCCGGGCCAGCCCGCCAGCAGCGTGTAGGCGTTCTGGTCCATCAGAGTGCCCAGCAGGGCGGCCACCGCGAAAGCCAGGCCGAATGACCGGCCCCCGGGCCAGCCCAGCCCAAGATCAGCCGGTTTCAGCAATGGGCGCGACAGTGCCCAGCCCAGCAGGCACAGGGGCAGCAGTTTGGCGAAGGTGTAGTCAATGACCAACCAGGCCCGCCAGTCCTGCACGAGGATGTTGGCGAAGTCGTTCAGGTAGAAAGGGCTGGCCACCGCCACGAAGAACATGGCCAGCCCGGCCCTGTTGTCAAAACCGGTCATGTCGGCTCCCCAGCAGGTGGCGGCCATTGTCGGCGGGCCGCCGTGGCGGGTCAACGATGCCGGGTTTTCATGGCGCGTTCCACCTCGCGCTTGCCTTCGCGGTCCTTGATGGTGTCCCGCTTGTCGTGCTCGGCTTTGCCCTTGGCCAGCGCGATGTCACATTTGACCTTGCCCGCCTTCCAGTGCAGATTGAGCGGCACGAGGGTGTAGCCCTTCTGCTCCACCTTGCCGATGAGCCGGCGGATCTCATCCTTGTTCAGCAGCAGTTTCTTGGTGCGGACCGAGTCGGGATTGACGTGGCTGGAGGCGGTCTTGAGCGGATTGATCTGGCAGCCCAGCACGAACAGTTCGCCGTCGCGGATGACCACATACCCGTCGGTCAGCTGGACCTTGCCTTCCCTCAGGGCCTTGACCTCCCAGCCTTGCAGCACCATGCCCGCCTCGAAGCGTTCTTCGAAGAAGTAGTTGTAGGCCGCCTTCTTGTTGTCGGCAATGCGGGCGGAGGTGTCGGGTTTCTTGGCCATGAGCTTATCTGGGGGTCCATGGCCTCAATACAATTGCGCCGTGGGCCGCGATTTTACGTTCCCGGCACCACGCCATCTCCGGTCATGAAACACGTCCACAAGTCCGTCCTCATCTGGTACAGCGCCCAAGAGATGTTTGCCCTGGTGACGGATGTCGGGTCCTACCCCGAGTTTCTGCCCTGGTGCGACCACGCCACTGTGCTCCAGTCGACCGACACCGGGATGACGGCGCAGATCGGCCTGTCGTTCGGCGGCATCCATCAGACCTTCACCACACAGAATGAACACACGCCAGGGCGTGCCGTGGCCATGAAGCTGGTCGACGGGCCGTTTTCCCGCCTCGACGGCCAATGGAACTTCGCGACGCTGGGTGACGGGAGCCAGCGGGCCTGCCGCGTCGAGCTGGATTTGCACTACGGATTCGACAACGCGGCGCTGGGGGCACTGGTCGGGCCGGTGTTCGACAAGATCGCGGGCAGCCTCGTTGACGCCTTTGTCAAGCGGGCCGAGCAGGTTCATGGCGGATGAAGCACTGATCCGGATCTGCGTGGTGTGGTCTGACGCACCGCGCTCGGTTCGCGAATGGCACCTGGTGCTGTCGGCGGGCAGCACGGTGGAGCAGGCGGTCGTGGCCAGCGGCGCGATCGAGACCCTGGGTGTGGCGGCTGCCCGTGAACTGAACCTGGGCGTCTGGGGGCGCAAGGCTTCCGGGGATCAGGTCCTGCGCGACCAGGACCGTGTGGAAATCTACCGCTGGCTCACGGTGGACCCGAAGGTCGCGCGGCGGGAAAGATTCCGCAAGCAAGGGGCACGCAATGCCGGCCTGTTTGCGACGCGCCGGCCAGGGGCCAAGCCCGGGTACTGATCACGCGGACAAGCGCGTCAGGTCTTGCACTCGTTGGACGCGATTTCCTGAACACGCTGGATCTCGGCGGCGCGCTCCTTGTCCCCCATGAACTCCATCTCGCCCTTGGCGTTGGCGCGGCGAATGCGCTCTCCGGAATTCAGCGCCGCGAGCGACTGCTTGGCCCTTTCGCAGTTCTTGGCGCGGGCTGCAGCGGCTTTTTCTTCTTCGGCTTTCTTCTTGGTCGCTTCTTCCTGCTCGGCCTGCTTCTTCTTTTCCTCGAGCTCCTTGTCCTTGCCACTCAGCTTGGGGGCAGGGGCCGAAGCCGGCTTGGCCGCAGGACTGGCGGCCTTGTCGGTTTCCGCGGGCGCGGAGACCATGGAGCGCCCGCCGGGCTGCTTGAGAATTTTCGCGGCCGGTACATCGGGCGGGGGCGGCTGGTCACTGAAGACCTTGCGGCCATCCTTGTCGAGCCACTGCCATTGGGCCAGAACCAGCGCTGGAACCAACAGCACCGAACCAAGACATGCTGCGCGAAGAAATTTCATTCGGGCAGTGTAGCGCCCGCTGCCACGGAATTCATTTTTTTACATCTTGCCGTGTGCAATCCCGCACAGCGCCTGGCCGCCAGGACAGCGTGGGGGCGCGCGGGTACAATCCGTCTTTTGGAGCTTTCACATGCGCCTTCTTGGAAAAGCGCTCACCTTCGACGACGTGTTGCTGGTGCCAGCGTTCTCCCAGGTCCTTCCCAAGGACACGTCTCTCGCGACTCGCCTCTCCCGAAACATCACCCTGAATCTGCCGCTCGTGTCCGCTGCCATGGACACCGTGACCGAGGCCCGTCTGGCCATCGCCATCGCGCAGGAGGGCGGCATCGGCATCATCCACAAGAACCTCACCGCCCAAGCCCAGGCGGCTGAAGTCGCCCGGGTCAAGCGGTATGAGTCCGGCGTGTTGCGCGACCCGGTGATCATCACCCCCACGCACACCGTGCGACAGGTACTGGATCTCCAGGACCAGCTGGGCATCTCCGGTTTCCCCGTCTGCGACGGTGGCAAGGTGGTGGGCATCGTGACCGGGCGGGACCTGCGCTTTGAAACCCGTTACGACGTGCCGGTCAGCCAGATCATGACCCCGCGGGAGAAGCTCGTGACCGTGAAGGACGGGACCACGCTGACCGAAGCCAAGGCCCTGCTCAACAAGTACAAGCTGGAGCGCCTGCTGGTGGTCAACGATGCGTTCGAGCTCAAGGGCCTGATCACCGTCAAGGACATCACCAAGCAGACCAGTTTCCCGAATGCCGCGCGTGACCCGGCCGGCCGACTGCGCGTGGGCGCCGCCGTGGGGGTGGGCGAGGGGACCGAGGAACGCGTCGAAGCGCTGGTCAATGCCGGCGTGGACGCCATCGTGGTGGACACGGCTCACGGCCACAGCAAGGGCGTGATCGACCGGGTGCGCTGGGTCAAGCAGAACTATCCGCAGATCGACGTGATCGGTGGCAACATCGCCACGGGCGCTGCCGCGCTGGCGCTGGCCGAGGCCGGTGCGGACGCGGTCAAGGTCGGAATTGGCCCGGGATCGATCTGCACCACGCGCATCGTCGCCGGCGTGGGCGTGCCGCAGATCATGGCGATCGACAACGTGGCGACGGCCCTGTTGGGATCGGGCGTTCCTCTGATTGCCGACGGCGGTATCCGCTACAGCGGGGATATCTCCAAGGCCATTGCCGCGGGCGCTAGCAGCGTGATGATGGGCGGCATGTTTGCCGGCACCGAGGAGGCGCCGGGTGAAATCGTGCTGTATCAGGGCCGCAGCTACAAGAGCTACCGCGGCATGGGCTCGATCGGCGCCATGCAGCAGGGCAGCGCCGACCGCTATTTCCAGGAAGCGACCACCGGCAACCCCAATGCCGACAAGCTCGTCCCCGAGGGGATCGAGGGGCGCGTGCCGTACAAGGGGTCGATGGTCTCCATCGTCTACCAGATGGCGGGCGGTGTGCGCGCAAGCATGGGTTACTGCGGCTGCGCCACCATCGAGGACATGAAGAACAAGGCGGAATTCGTGGAAATCACCTCGGCGGGGATTCGCGAAAGCCACGTCCATGACGTACAGATCACGAAAGAGGCCCCGAATTACCGTGCCGACTGAGATGACGCGTCGGCGTGACACAACGACGGGTTAAAACCGGAGCCTCTAACTCAACCAGGAGCAACACATGGGAATGATTTCTTTTTTGAAGGAAGCCGGCGAAAAGCTGTTTGGCAAGAAGCCCGAGGTGGCGGCCGCCATCGCCGAGCCGAGCAACGAGGAAAAAATCGCGGCGGCCAACGCCGTGGCCTCCGAGGCGATCAAGACCTACATCCGCACGCAGAACCTGCCGGCCGATGACCTCACCGTGAGCTTCAATGGTGCGGACCAGATCGTCACCGTGAGCGGTCTCGTTGCCAGCCAGGAGATCCGCGAGAAGATCGTTCTGTGCTGCGGCAACGTTGAGCATGTGGCCGGCGTGGCGGACGAGATGCAGTGCAGCGAGCCCGCCGACGAGTGCGAGTACCACCTCGTCAGCCGGGGTGACACGCTGAGCGCGATTGCCAAGCGCTACTACGGCAATGCCAATGCCTACATGCAGATTTTCGAGGCCAACAAGCCGATGCTGTCGCACCCGGACAAGATTTACCCTGGCCAGCTGCTGCGCATTCCGCCCAAGGCATGACGCCCATTCGTATTCCGTGAGACCACCGGGGCCGGAGTCTGACTTCGGCCCTCATTTTTTGCGCACCTTTCCATGCAGCACGAAAAAATCCTGATTCTCGACTTTGGCTCCCAGGTCACCCAGCTGATCGCCCGGCGCGTGCGCGAGGCCCATGTGTTCAGCGAGGTTCATCCCTGCGATGTCACCGATGACTGGGTCCGCGAATACGCCAGGGATGGCGCCCTCAAAGGCGTGATCCTGTCGGGCAGCCACGCCAGCGTGTACGAGGAAACAACGGACAAGGCGCCGCAGGCGGTCTTTGAGTTGGGCGTGCCGGTGCTGGGCATCTGCTACGGCATGCAGACCATGGCGCATCAATTGGGTGGCAAGGTTGAGGGCGGGCACAAGCGTGAATTCGGCTTCGCGGCGGTGAGGGCTCGCGGCCACACCGCCCTGCTCAAGGACATTGCCGACTTCACCACACCCGAGGGGCAGGGGATGCTCAACGTCTGGATGAGCCACGGCGACAAGGTGACCGAACTGCCACCGGGTTTCAAGCTGATGGCCTCCACCGACAGCTGCCCCATCGCCGGCATGGCCGATGAGAGCCGCCGGTTCTATGCCGTGCAGTTCCACCCCGAGGTCACCCACACACAGCAGGGCAAGGCCATCCTGGAGCGCTTCGTGCTGGGCGTCTGCGGGGCCCGGCCTGACTGGGTGATGCGCGATCACATTGCCGAGGCGGTGGAACAGATCCGCGCGCAGGTCGGGGACGAGGAGGTCATCCTGGGCCTTTCCGGGGGCGTGGACTCGTCGGTGGCCGCGGCGCTGATCCACCGGGCCATCGGTGACCAGTTGACCTGCGTGTTTGTGGACCATGGGTTGCTGCGCCTGAACGAAGGTGACATGGTCATGGAGATGTTCGAGGGCAAGCTGCACGCCAGGGTGATCCGGGTGGATGCCAGCGAACTGTTCCTCGGCAAGCTGGCCGGTGTCAGTGATCCTGAAGCCAAGCGCAAGATCATCGGCGGCGAGTTCGTCACGGTGTTCAAGCAGGAGGCGGCGAAACTCAAGGCCGCCGGGGCAGGGCACAAAGGGGCGACGTTCCTGGCCCAGGGCACCATCTATCCCGATGTGATCGAGTCCGGCGGTGCCAAGAGCAAGAAGGCCGTCACCATCAAGAGCCATCACAACGTCGGGGGGTTGCCCGAGCAGCTCGGCCTGAAGCTGCTGGAGCCGCTGCGTGACCTGTTCAAGGACGAGGTGCGCGAACTGGGCGTGGCCCTGGGCCTGCCGCCTGAGATGGTGTACCGCCATCCGTTCCCCGGTCCGGGCCTGGGTGTGCGCATCCTGGGCGAGGTGAAGAAGGACTATGCGGACTTGCTGCGCCGCGCGGACGCGATCTTCATCGAGGAGTTGCGCAACTTCACCGACGCCACCACGGGCAAGAGCTGGTATGACCTGACCAGCCAGGCCTTTACCGTGTTCCTGCCGGTCAAGAGCGTGGGGGTGATGGGTGACGGCCGCACCTACGACTACGTGGTGGCGCTGCGCGCGGTCCAGACCAGCGACTTCATGACCGCGGACTGGGCCGAGTTGCCCTATGCCCTGTTGAAGAAGGTGTCCGGCCGCATCATCAACGAGGTGCGCGGCATCAATCGCGTCACCTATGACGTGAGCTCCAAGCCGCCTGCGACCATCGAGTGGGAGTGAAATCAGGTCCTTCGGGGACTATCGCAGGCTATCGAAAATATGCCGTAACGTGTTGATTTAAAAGAAGATACGTCACGGCGGCTATCGGTGGCTATCGCCGGCCAGCGGAACAGGTTGGCGGTGGAACTGGCGGTAAGAACTAAGGGCCGGATTAAGACCGTCCTGTTCACTATCCAGACCAAACCCGTCTTTGACGGTAAAGGTCTCCTCGGGAAAGCTTGTTTTATGCGGCTTTCCCGGCATCAGCAGGTCTCCTGGCCCCTGACGGTAAAAGCCGTCACGAAACAGGAGAAAACCCTCGATGCTTACCGACACAGCACTGCGCAATC
>JAHBZN010000003.1 GCA_019635415.1 Ramlibacter sp. | reverse complement strand
GGCGGCGGCGGCGGTGGCGGTGGCGGTGGCGGCGGCGGCGGCGGTGGCGGTGGCGGTGGCGGTGGCGGTGGCGGTGGCGGTGGCGGTGGCGGTGGCGGTGGCGGTGGCGGTGGCGGTGGTGCAACAAGGCTCAGGGTGCCGTTGTGCGTGACCACGGTGGCGACACCCGTGGCGACGGGGGTGTTGGTGATATCGATGCTGTAGTTTCCTGCCGCAGACGCCGGCGTGGCGCTGGTGGCCAGCACCGGCGCCGTGGTGAAGTCCAGCGGGGCCCCGTCCAGGCTGGCGTCGGTGAAGGCATTGGCGTAGGCCCCCCCCGCATCCGCGCGGACGGCGGTGTAAGTGAGCGCGGGGAGGGGGTCGCCCGCCACGCCGGTCTGGTCGTTGGCGCGCACCACGGCGCTGCCGGTCAGGCTGCTTTGGCTGGCCACAAAGGCAAAGCGGTTGCCGGTGGGTGCCACGGTGGGCGATGCAGCGCTGTAGGGCGTGGCCCACAAGGCAGCGCTGCCGCTTTGCAGGCCGCCAAAGGTGTTGGCCGCAGGGGTCTGGCTCCACACAATCCAGCGCCCATTGGCGGCGGAAAGCGCAGTGGCCCCGACGTTGTTGATGAAGTTGCGCCCCGCCAGGCGGATCGCATCGCCCGTGCCGCTGGCCGTGACGGCCGCGGCCAGGGTGACGTCACCGGTGCCGGAGGCGAGCAAGACACTGTCACCCTGCACGGCCTGCGTGACGCGGATGTCGCCGGTGTTGGCCACGTTCACCGCGCCGCCCGTCGTGCCGTAGAGCTCCAGCACCGGCGCATCGACCGACAGCGCGGTCCCCGTTCCCAGCCCGACGACCGCGCCGTCCAGCCCGCTGCCCGCCCCCAGCCGTGCGGTGCCGGTCACGGCGAACAAGGGCCGGTTGAGCGTCAACGCCCCGCCCGCTCGCAGGTCGAGCACGCTGCCCAGCAGGCGCCCCGCCACCGCCCCAAGCCGATCCACATTGCCCGCCGGGCCCGCCGTGCCAAGGGTGGCGCCGGAGTCGGCGGTGCCAGTCGGCCCCCCCCCACCCGGATTGCCGTCGGCGCCCACCGCCCCTGCGGACAGCGTCAGCGGCCCCGCCGCGCTGACCGGCGCATTGAGGGTCAGGCTGCCGCCCCCCCCGCCGTCGCGCGCCCAACCGCCGGCGCCTCCGTTGCCGCTGACCCAGCCCGCGCCGGATGCCAAGCCGCCGAAGCCGCCAGCGATCCCGTTGCCCCCCTGTCCACCGGCGCCGGCCGACAGGGCCAGGCCACCCGAACCGGCCACCGACGCATTGACGGTCAGGTCACCGCCCGAGCCGGCCATCCCCCCGGTGCCAGCATTGCCACCGGGGCCCCCGTTGCCGCCCGTGTCGCCAAAGCCGGGCCGGCCCGAATTGCCGGTGCCACCTCGACCGCCGGCGCCTGCCACGAGGGTCGAGCCCGACCCCAGCGATAGCGCCGCGCTGATCAGCAGGTCGCCGCCGCGTGCGCCATTGCCACCGTCGCCACCCCGTCCGCCGGCCCGGCTGGCGGAGGAGGAGGAACTGCCATAGGTGCCCAGTCCTCCCGCGCCGCCCGCGCCCGCTTGGAATAGCGAGCTGTCCCCTGCAGAAATCCGCGCGGCCACGCTCAGCGAGCCCCCCGTTCCGCCATGCCCCCCCTGGCTGCCTCCGGGTACAAAGCCCAGGTCGTAGTTCGGCTGGGGGACGCCGACGGCGCTTCGGCCATTCGCGCCGTTGCCGGCAGTCAGCGTCAGGCCCCCGCCCGTGGTCCATTCACCCTGCGCGGTCACGGCGCCGCCAGCCCCGCCTGACCCGGGCATTCCTTCCATCACGCCGCGAAACCCTGTGAAGGAAGAACCGGCCCCGGCAATACCACCGTCACCCCCCCCACCGGCGCGCAGCGTGGCGCCCTGGGTCACCTGCAGGTGAAACGCCGACGACTGGCCCACCGCCATGGCGCCGCCGGCGCCGCCCAGGCCGCCGGCGCCGGCCAGGCCCCCGGAGACGGCATACCCGCCAGCACCACGACCCCCGGCGCCGCCTACCCCGGTGGTGGCGACCAGCTGCAGTGCCTGCAGATCCCCCGCCAGCGTCAGGCTGCCGCCTTCACCGCCCCTGCCGCCGGCGCCGCCAGGCAAGCCTTCGGCTGTACCGCTGCCGCCCTCCCCACCGGGGCCCCCGACACCGGCGTTCAGCCGCACCACACCCTGCGCGTTGAAGCTGCCGACGGCACTGCTGACGATGCTGCCGCCCGTGCCTCCCAGCCCCCCGGCTCCGGTGCTGTGCGCCGCTGTCGGGGCCGACGTATAGGCAACGCCTCCTGTATAGCCTGAACCACCGCTGCCCGCGGTCACTGACACATCGCCTGCAGCCTGCACTCCGGCCTGCACGGACACGGCCCCCCCAGCGCCGCCGGCACCGCCGAGGCCGGCGGTGTCTCCCGTACCACCCCGCGCTCCGCCACCGCCAACACCGGACGACAGGCTCACCGCGCCTGCGGACAGCACGGCCTGCCCGACCGTGATATCGCCGCCGTTGCCGCCGTTGCCGCCGCTGCCGCCCACACTGCCAATGGCCCCTATGTCGGCTCCCGCCCCGCCGTGGCCGCCCGAGCCCGTGGTCAGCCGGACGTCGCCGCTGCCCACCGTCTGGAGACCTGAAACGCCCACCACCGCACCCACCGTGATCGCGCCGCCATGGCCGCCCGAAAAGCCGTTCAGGTTGATGGCGTCATAAGAGCCACTAATCGCATTGCTGATACTTCCGACATCCACGCCAGGGTCAGTGCTGAGGTCCACGTCACCATTGACAGAGCGCACGGCAACGGTGAAGTCCCTCGCGTTGCGCAGGTAGATGCCGCCGCTGCCGGTATTGGTCAACGCCGCTTCGGCCACGCGCGTGTTCAGCGGTGTGCCGCTGCTGCCAAGGCCACTGACCGCCTGGGCGACCAGCCTCTGGCCCAGGACCACCGCGTCGCCCGGACGGCCAATGACCGCCCCCGCCCCGCCAAGGCCCGCATTCAGGATGACGATGCCGCTGGCGCCGCCGTTCAGCCCGCCGCCGCCCGAGAAGTCGATGTGGCGGTGGGCATTGAGCGTCAAGGTATTTCCACTGCCCCACACCACGGGGCCGTTGACCAGAATGTCGCCCGCGTCGCTGCCCGGCGCCGCGGTGGCGATCGTGACGTTGGCCGCGTTCAGGTTGGTCGAAAGCGTGGTGGCGCCGATACCGCTGCCGGTGTGCGCTGCGCTGCCGGTGTCGATCGTGAAATCGGTGGGGTCGATCAGCCAGATGCCGGCGCTGCCGCTGGCGGCACGGGCATCGACGCGGAAGCTGTCGGCAACGCGCACCTGCGCCGCACTGGTGTCGACCCAGCCGCCGTGGCCGGTCGCGGCCGACACGTCCACCACGCCGCTGGCGTTGACCTGACCGCTGTGGAAGTCGGCGAGCAACTGCACCTTGCCGGCCTGCGCCACACCCGCGAGGTCGGCCACCGTTTGCGCCTCGATCACGCCGCTGTGGTTGACCACGGCCTGCGCCAGGCCCTGCGCGGCCTCGGCATTAAGCAGCACCCAGCCGCCCTGAGCCTGGATGCTGCCGCTGTGGCGGACCAGGACATCGGCGGTGGCCGGGTCCAGCTGCAGCTTGATGAGCCGGTTGCCCGCAAACTCCAGCGTGGCGCCGCCCCCCGAGGCCAGCGCGACGCTGCCCAGGCGGGCGGCGATGGTGCCGCTGTTGCTGACCTGCTGGCCCAGCAGCACGATGCTGCCGCCGGGCGCCGCGTTGAGACGGCCCTGGTTGATGACCTGGTGCGGTTGAACCGCCGCCGGAGCCCCGTCTTGCGATTCAATAGCGGTGTAGCCCTTGCCAGATGGCACTTGTTTGCTATTGAATTGATAGCCTTGGGTGACCCAACCCTGGCTGAAGTCGGCGTCCGACAGGTCCATGGTGCTGGCCACCAGGCCGCCCACGTTCACCTGGGCACCCGGCCCGAACAGCACCCCGGAGGGGTTGACCAGAAAGACCTGGCCGTTGGCATGGAGCTGGCCCAGGATCTGGCTGGCGCTACTGCCCGTGACGCGGTTGAGGGCCACCGCGCTGGCGTCGGGCTGGTTGAAGTGGACAACGGCGTTGCTGCCGATGCTGAAGCTGCTCCAGTTGAGGATGGCCTGGGGACTGGTCTGCTGGATGCTGAGGCTGGCCTGGCCGCTGGCGCTGGTGGCGGGCGCGCCAATGGTGGCGCTGCCCTGGACGAGTTGGCCGCCCGTGGGCAGCGTGGTGGGGGGAAGGGCGGGACTCGGGGCCCCGGCCTGGGCCCGGGCCGCGGCGGGTGCGCTGACCAGGACCGCCAGCCCGGCTTGCGCCAGCAGCGCCATGAGCAGCCGGCTCGGGCGCGGTGCGCCGGGAGCGGTCGTGTTGCCGGCCAGGCGTCGGGCCAGCCAGCCCAGCAGTTGCATCAGCTGTTTCATCACAGGCTCCTTGAGATTTGCAGCCAGCCACGGGTGCGCTGGTTGCGTGCGTCGCTGGCGTTGCCGTTGGCGTCGGCGCCCGGGTTGCGGCCCAGCCGCGTGGCCAGCGTGAGGCTGACCTGCCAGGGGCCACTCTGGTAACCCAGCCCCAGGCCCGCGCCGTGAAGGCTGTAGGCATTGGGCTGCCCTGCGGCCAGCGCGCCGGCCCACTGGTTCTTGTGCTGGCGGATGTGTCCGGCGTCCGCGAAGGCACTCACCACCCACTGACCACCACAGGGCTCGGCAGCGCACCGCTGCAGCACACGGCGCGCTTCCACGCTGAGGGTGGCGCCTTCGTCGCCCGCGGCCTCACCCACCGGGTAGGCCCGCAGGCCCTGTGGGCCGCCGAGAGAGATTTTTTCGGCGCTGTCGAGGTTTTTGCCGGCGGCCTGGGCGGCCAGCCGCACGCTGAGCTGCGTGCGCGCGCCCACGGGCATGACCCGCTGGTAGTCCAGCCGCAGCTTGCTGAAGCCGCCCTGCGACTGCGCCGCCACCGCATCGGCGGCCAGCGCGGCGGGTGTGGCGGAGAGGTCGAGCCGGCCCAGCGTGAACATGAGTTGCCCGGCCTCCAGCTCTGACGCACTGGCGCGGTTGAAGCTGAAGCCCAGCTCTGTGGTGCGGGCAGTTTTGTCGGCCACGGTGCCGGCACGGGTCTGGTCCTTGCTATTGCGCTGCGCCAGCGTGGCGTGGAAGAACAACGCGCCCTGCGCGCCCAGCCGCAGCGGGTAGCGGGCACTGGCCCCCAGGATCTGCGCATCGCCCTGAGCCCCCAGCGCGGCAAATTCGCAGCACAGCTCGTAGCGCAGCGCCGAGGCGACGGCACCCAGCTGCCAGCCGTCGTAACCCACAGGCACCTGGTAGTCGGCGCTCAGGTATTGCAGGCCGCTTGCGACGATGCCGCGCAGGCCCAGGGCGTCGCCCTGGGTGGCCAGCGAGGCCCGGCGGGCTTCGCCGCTGGTGCGCCATTCGCCCGCGTAGCGGTTGCCCTGGTTGTCCAACCGCCACTGGCCGCGCCAGGTAGGGCGCCCCGTAGGCAGGACCACCGCGACATCGGTGCTGCCCACGGTGGGCCCGGCCGACAGCGTGACGCTGGCGTCGTCGCCCAGGCGCTCGCCCAGCAGCAACACGGCGCGCTCCAGCGGCTCACGCCGCAGCGGCACGCCCGCCTGCAGGCCCTGGGCCTGCAGCAGCGCCGCGGCCAGCGCCGCCGGCTCGCCCGCCGCGCCGGGGGGCAGGCTCACCGCGCCCAGCCGGCCTTCCAGCACCTGCACCTGCAGCACTTGCTGGCGCGCCGCGAGATCCTGCCGCGGGATCAGGGCGCGCGCCACGACGTAGCCTCGCGCCTGGTAGGCCGCCGTGATGCGCTGCACCGCCTGGTTGAGTTCGCCCCAACTCACGGTGCGGCCAACCACATCGCCCATGAGGGCCGTGAGCTCGGCCGCCGAAAACACGCTGTTGCCGCTGAAGGAGAGGCCATTGACCCGCACCGACGTGGCGTCCGCCAACGGCGCTGCCGGCGCTACCGGCGCCGGCAGCACGGAGCGGCCTGAAGGGGGCACCGGCAGGCCGGGCGCGGTCTGCTCCAGGAGGCGGCCCGCATCAGGTGCGGCGGGCGAGGGCTGCGCCGCCAGGGCGCAGCACCTGCACGCCAACGCAATGGCAACCACGGCACGAACAGGGCGGACAGGGTTTGGCATGCCCGGATACTGCCTGCAACAGCCGGCCGCGTCATTGGTACATCCGGACTACTGGACGCCCCGAATTGCGCGACAAGCCCGAAATCTCGCCAGAATCGGCCCATGGACACCTTACCCGCCCCCGCCACTCCCTTGGCCCGCGGCGATGCGCGCATCCTGCTGGTGGACGACCACGCCCTGTTCAGGGCCGGGCTGGCCATGATCCTGGCCGACAGCCTGCTGAGTCCCCGGCAGATCCTTGAAGCGGGCAGCCTGAGCGAGGCACTGAGCCTGCCGCACGAGGTGCAGGTGGTGTTGCTGGACGTGGAGCTGCCGGGCGTCAACGGCATCGAAGGGCTGGCGCTGCTGCGCCGCCGCTGGCCCGAAGCCGCGCTGGTGGTTCTGAGCGCGAACGACTCCGGAGCCCGCGTGGCGCAGGCCTTGCAGCGCGGCGCCAACATGTTCGTGAGCAAGACCGCGGCGCCCGACCACATCCGCCGCGTGGCCGCGCAGGGGCTGCGCGAGGGGCGGCGGCTCGGCCACGGGGACCCTGGCGCCGGGGCTGCCGCCGAGGCGGCACCGGCGGCCGCGCTGTCGGCCCGCCAGATCGACGTGCTGACGCTGCTGTGCGAGGGGCTGAGCAACAAGGGCATCGCCAACCGCCTGGCCTTGAGCGAGAACACTGTGCGCAACCACGTGGTGTCGGTGCTGCGTCACTTCGACGCCAACACGCGCACCGAAGCCGTGATGGCCGCGCAGCGGGCTGGCGTGGTGCGCCTGCCCCCGGCACCGTGACCTTGTCGGACACCATGACGGCCGCAGCCAACACCGCGCCCAATACCATCGCGGAGCGCACGCATGCCGCGCAGCAAAGCGCGTTCGAGGACGCCTTCTATCCGGGCGAGACCAGCCTCGCGCTGATGAACCTCATGACCTGCGCCATGGTGTGGTGGTACGCCCCGGCCGCGCAGGATCGGGTGCTGGCCTGGTGCCTGGTGGACCTGAGCGTTGTCGCCTTCAACACCGCGCTGTTCTCGCTGCATGCGCGGCACCTGACCGACCGCGCCCGCAAGGACCGGTACTACTATCTGGTGGTTTGCCTGCACGCCCTCAGCTGGGCGCTGCCGCCGGTGCTGTTCCTGGACCCGGCCAAGCCGCTGATCAGCATGTTCCTGGTCACCATTCTGGCGGGCTTCAGCGCGGCGGGTGTGCTGGCCCTGGCGTCGCAGGTCCAGCTGTACCTCCTGCTGTTCCCGCTGCCATTCCTCTCGCTCAACCTGGTGCTGCTGTGGCGCGGCCAGGATGCATTCCACAGCCTGATGGCACTGGCCATGACGGTACTGCTGGCCGCCAATCTGGTGTTCATGCGCTCGATTGCCCGCATCTTCAAGCGCTCGGTGCGCGTGGGTTTCGAGAACCTCGATCTTGTGGAGCGGCTGCGCCAGCAGACGGTGACGGCCCAGGAGGCCAATGCGGCCAAGACCAAGTTTCTGGCGGCGGCCAGCCATGACCTGCGCCAGCCGGTGCACGCGCTCAACCTGTTTGTCGAGGCCTTGGGCAACACCCGGCTGGACGACCATCAGCAGACCATCCTGGGGCACGCGCGGGCCGCCAGCCAGGCCAGCCGCGACATGCTGGACACGCTGCTCGATTTCTCACGCATCGAGGCCGGGGTGATGGCGCCGGTGGCGCGGACCACGGCGCTGGCGCCGCTGCTGCGAACGCTGGAGGACGAGTTCGGTCCGCAGGCCGACGCCAAGTCACTGGTCTACCGGTCACGCGACACCGACACCCAGGCCCATTGCGACCCGGCCCTGGTGTCGCTCATCCTGCGCAACTTCGTCAGCAACGCCATCCGCTACACGCCGCGCGGCGGCGTGCTGGTGGGCGTTCGCCGGCGCCAGGGCCAACTGCGGGTGCAGGTCTGGGACACGGGCATTGGCATCGCAAGGGAGCACTGGCACGAGGTGTTTCGCGAGTTCCGGCAACTGGCCAACGAGGAGCGCGACCGGCACAAGGGCCTGGGGCTGGGGCTGGCCATCGTCAAGGGGCTGGCCGACGCCATGGGCACCCCGGTGTCGGTGGTGTCCCGTCCCGGCCGGGGCTCGGTCTTCACCTTGAGCCTGCCCGTGGCCACCGGCCGCGAGGCGCCGTCCGCTGGGGCCTTCGATCCTGTCACCACGATCCCCGGCGTCTACTCGCACGCGCTGGGGTCGGCCCCCACGCGTTCGCTGCGCGATCTGGACATCCTGGTGGTGGACGACGACGCGGCCGTGCGAACCGGCATGCAGGCCCTGCTGCAGGGATGGGGCTGCGCCGTGCGCACGGCGGACAGCGGGGCGCAGGCCCTGGCACTGGCCCAGGCGCAGCGGCCGACGGTGCTGATCACCGACTACCGCCTGCGCGACGCCGAAACCGGTGGTGATGTGATTGCCGCGCTGCGCGCCGCGTGTGGCCAGACCCTGGCAGCCATCGTCATCACCGGCGACACCGATCCCACGCGCATTCGCGAGGCAGCGGGCCATACGGCGGTGCTGCTGCACAAGCCTGTCAGTGCCTCCGCGCTGCAGGAGGCGCTGGCACAGGCCGCGCGGACAGGCCTCTAGCCCGCCACGCAGATCTTCAGCATGTTGGTGCCACCCGGTGCGCCCATGGGCTCGCCGCAGGTGATGGCATAGATGTCGCCACTGGACACGATGCCGCGTTTTTTCAGGTGTGCCTCGGCTTCCGCCAGCGCGGTATCGCGCTCCACGCTCTGGTCCATCAGCAGCGGACGCACATTGCGGTACAGCGCCATCTTGCGCTGGGTGGCCAGCTTGGGCGTCAGCGCGTAGATGGGAATGTGGATGCGGTGGCGGCTCATCCACAGCGCGGTCGACCCGGAGTCGGTGAGCGCCACGATGGCCTTGCAGCCCAGGTGATGCGCGGTGAACAGCGCCCCCATGGCGATGGACTGGTCGATGCGGTTGAATGTCATGCCGGTGAAGTCGGCATCGAGCTTCACGTCCTCGGCTTTTTCGGCTTCGGAACAGATGTTCGCCATCTCGACAATGGTTTCCAGCGGGTAGCGGCCCGCGGCAGTCTCGGCGCTGAGCATCACCGCGTCCGTGCCATCGAGCACGGCGTTGGCCACGTCGCTGACTTCGGCGCGCGTGGGCACCGGGTTGGTGATCATGCTCTCCATCATCTGCGTGGCGGTGATGACCACCTTGTCCTGCTCACGCGCCAGCCGGATCATGCGCTTCTGCAGTGCCGGCACGGCAGCGTTGCCCACTTCCACGGCCAGGTCACCACGCGCCACCATGATGCCGTCGCTCGCCTTGAGAATGGATTCGAGGTTGGGGATGGCCTCGGCGCGCTCGATCTTGGCGATCAGCCCGGGCTTGTGGCGGTACTCCGCCGCGGCCACATTGCACAGCTGGCGCGCCATTTCCATGTCGGTGGCGTTCTTGGGAAAGCTCACCGCCACATAGTCGGCCTGGAAACTCATGGCGGTGCGGATGTCCTCCATGTCCTTGGCCGTCAGGGCGGGCGCGGTCAGTCCGCCGCCCTGCTTGTTGATGCCCTTGTTGTTGGACAGCTCACCTCCGAGCTTCACGGTGGTGCGCACCTGCTCGCCCTTGACCGCATCCACGGTCAGCACGATCAGGCCATCGTTGAGCAGCAGCACGTCGCCCGGCCTCACGTCGCGCGGCAGCTCCTTGTAGTCCAGGCCGACGCCCTGCAGGTCGCCGGGTTCGGTCCGCGAGGCGTCCAGCACGAATTTCATGCCGGGTTCGAGCAGGACCTTGCCTTCGGCGAACTTGCCCACGCGGATCTTGGGCCCCTGCAGGTCGGCCATGATGGCCACCTCCCGGCCCGCGCGCTGGGCCGCGGCCCGGACCAGGGTGGCGCGGTCGATGTGGTCCTGCGCCTTGCCATGGCTGAAATTGAGGCGGACCACATTGACCCCGGCGCGGATCATCTGTTCGAGCAGGGCGGGGTCGCTGGACGCCGGGCCCAGCGTGGCAACGATCTTGGTGGAGCGGCGCGGGGCGGATTTGTCTCTGGGCATGGCAATAGGGCGCTTGTAATTAAGTTCCCATTCTCACATGAAACCGATTACCGATCGGTTACCAAATGGCGAGGCCTGTCGCCCGCAGCCCCACCGTGGCGGGCGCACAGGACGCCGGACAGGGCATCCGCCACCGGTTACCAAAGTACATGAACGTCCCGCAGCGATCTTTGGGCTTTCATATTTTGAAATCAGATAACGGAAATTAACAGCAATAGAACGATGGATGAATGAGGATGAACCGAGCAAATACATTTGTCCAATTGCAAATGCGATACAATGGCTGGTCCCTCACCACTGTCAGGAGGAGACACCCATGTGTGGAATTGCCGGAGAAATCCGATTCGACACCCAGGAGGCTGATGCCTCTGCCGTGGGCCGGATGGCCGAAACCCTGCGTCCGCGCGGCCCCGATGCCGGCGGCGCCTTCCAGCAAAGCCGTGTGGCGCTGGCCCACCGCCGGCTCAAGATCATCGACCTGAGCGAACGCGCCCAGCAGCCCATGGTGGCCGCCGACCTGGGGCTGACGCTGGTGTTCAACGGCTGCATCTACAACTACCGTGAACTGCGCGCCGAACTGGAGCAGGCCGGCGCGCGCTTCTTTTCGGATGGCGACACCGAGGTGCTGCTGCGCGCCTACCGGCACTGGGGGCCGGACTGCGTGGCCCGATTGCATGGCATGTTTGCCTTTGCCATCTGGGAACGCGACAGCGGCCGCGTGGCCATGGCCCGCGACCGGTTCGGCATCAAGCCGCTCTACCTGAGCGAGTCACCTGACGGCAAACGCCTGCGCTTTGCCTCCAGCCTGCCCGCCCTGCTGGCCGCGGGCGACGTCGACACCCGGATCGACCCCATCGCGCTGGAGCACTACCTGATGTGGCACGCGGTGGTCCCACCGCCGCACACCCTGCTGCGCGGCGTGCGCAAGCTGCCGCCGGCCACGATCGCGGTGTTCGAGCCGGACGGGCGGCGCACCGACACCTGTTACTGGAATCCGCCCTTTGCCGCGGACCCGGCCCTGGCCGGAGCCCCTTACGAGGAGCGCGAGCGCCAGGTCCAGGCAGCACTGGAAACCGCGGTGGCCCGGCGCATGGTGGCCGACGTCCCGGTGGGTGTGCTGCTGTCGGGGGGCGTGGACTCCAGCCTGATCGTGGCACTGCTGGCCCGGGCCGGCCAACGGGACCTCAACACTTTCTCGATCGGCTTCGAGGCCGCCAATGGCGAGCTGGGGGACGAGTTCCGCTATTCGGACCTGGTGGCCCGGGAGTTCGGTACCCGCCACCACAAGATCCAGATCGACGGCGCCACCATGCTTTCCCACCTGCCCGACACCATCCGGGCCATGCCGGAGCCGATGGTCAGCTACGACAACATCGGCTTCTACCTGCTCTCGCGCGAAGTATCCAGGCACGTCAAGGTGGTGCAGAGCGGGCAGGGGGCCGACGAAGTGTTTGCCGGCTACCACTGGTACCCGCCACTGGCCCACGCCCGGGACGCGGTGGCGGACTATGCCCGCGTCTTCTTCGACCGCGACCCTGAGGACTACCTGCGCACCGTGACCGAGGCCGTGGCCGTGCCCGGAGCCAGTCTGGGCTTCATCACTCGCCATTTCGATCGGCCCGGCGCCGCGACCGCGCTCGACAAGGCCTTGAGGCTGGACGCCACGGTGATGCTGGTGGACGATCCCGTCAAGCGCGTGGACGCCATGACCATGGCCTGGGGCCTGGAAGCGCGGGTGCCGTTCCTGGACCACGAGTTGGTGGAACTGGCGGGGCGCCTGCCCGAGCAGGACAAGCTGTCGGATGGCGGCAAAGGCATTCTCAAGGCCATCGCGCGCCGCATGCTCCCGCCTGAGGTGATCGACCGGCCCAAGGGCTACTTTCCGGTGCCGGCGCTCAAGTACCTGTCGGGCCCCACGCTGGACTGGGTCAGGAGCGCCTTGCACAGCCCGTCCGCCCGCGCCCGCGGCCTGTTCCGCGAGGACTATGTGAATGACCTGCTGGCGGCCCCGGACCAGCACATCACCCCGCTGCGCGGCTCCAAGCTGTGGCAGATCGCGCTGCTCGAACTCTGGCTGCAATCGCACGGCCTCTGACGGGAGACTCGCATGACGAACACCGAAGAACGCAATCCGCTGGACCCGCGGCAGATGATGTCGCTGCGCCACTGGGAAGACCCGGCCGGCCACCCTGACCTGCTGGCCATGGACAACGAGGCCATCGTCGACTGCGGCTGGGGCCGCCTGATCTTTGGCCAGACCTTTGCCGACCCGCGCGCGCTCGCCAGCGTGGTGCGCAATGAGCGGCCCAACAAGCGGGACATCGCCCTGTACCTGCGCGACCCTCATGTGGTGGTGGCCCTCGCGCCACAGGACCTGTTCATCGACCCCTCCCACACCTACCGGCTGGCGCTGTCGGGCGCCGAGGCGGCGGACGCGCCTGTGCCCGAGGGATGGACCATCCGGCCCGCGGGCCCCCGCGACGCCGAAGCGGTGCGCCGCATCTACCAGACCCGGCGCATGGTGCCTCCTGCGAAATCGTTCTTCGCCACCCTGGCCCAGCGCGACGAAATCGACGTGCTGGTGGCACAGGACGCTGGCAGCGACGCGATTCTCGGCGTCGTCACGGGCGTCGACCACGTCCGCGCCTTCAACGACCCCGACGGCGGCTCCAGCCTGTGGGCCCTGGCTGTGGACCCCCAGGGCAGCCACCCGGGGATCGGGGAGGGACTGACCCGTGCGCTCACCGCGCTGTTCCGCGAGCGGGGCCGGGCCTTCCTGGACCTCTCGGTGCTGCATGACAACACCCAGGCCATCGCGCTGTATGAAAAACTGGGATTCGTGCGCGTGCCGGTGTATTGCGTCAAGAACAAGAATCCGATCAACGAACCCCTGTTCCTGGGCCCCGATCCGGCGGCGGACCTCAACATCTACGCCGGCATCATCGTGCGGGAAGCGCGTCGCCGCGGGATCAGCATCGAGGTGCTGGACGCCGAGCACGGTTACTTTCGCCTCAGCCTGGGCGGCCGCACCATCACCTGCCGCGAATCACTCTCGGAGATGACCTCGGCCATCGCGATGAGCCGCTGCGACGACAAGCGCCTGACGCTGCGCGTGCTGGCGCACGCCGGCATCCGCGTGCCCGCGCAGATCGACGCGGACGACACGGACGCCGTGGCGGCGTTTCTGGAGCGCTACCGGCGCGTCGTGGTCAAGCCCGCCCGGGGAGAACAGGGCCATGGCGTGCGTGTGGACCTGTCGCAGATCGGGGAGGTGACGGCGGCCATCGAGGCCGCGCGCCAGCATTGCGACCAGGTCATCGTCGAGCAGATGGTCGCCGGAAACGATCTGCGCATCGTTGTCATCGACCACAAGGTGGTGGCGGCCGCCTCGCGCCGCCCCGCCACCGTGACCGGCGACGGTCAGGCCGACCTGCGGACCCTCATCGACAAGCAAAGCCGCCGCCGGCAACTGGCCACGGCCGGCGAAAGCCGCATCCCGGTCGACGACGAGACCCTGCGCTGCCTCGCTGCCCAGGGCTACTCGCTGGACACCGTGCTCGCCGCGGGCACGCAGGTCGAGGTGCGCAAGACCGCCAACCTGCACACCGGCGGCACCATTCACGACATGACCGATGCGCTGCACCCCCGTTTGCGCGAAGCCGCGGAGCGGGCTTCGGTGGCCCTGGAGATTCCGCTGGTGGGCTTCGATTTCATGGTCACCGGGCCGGACCAGCCCGACTACGTGGTCATTGAAGCCAATGAACGGCCCGGGCTGGCCAACCACGAGCCTCAACCGACGGCCGAGCGGTTCATCGACATGCTGTTTCCCCAGACGCGCAACACCGGACGCGAACTCGCCGAAAGGCCCCTGCCATGAAGCCCGACCTCGACTACCTGCAGGACATCCTGAACCGCCTGCTGAACACGCCCAGCCCCTCGGGCATGACGGACGCGATCGTCCACCTCCTGTGCACCGAACTGGAGGATCTGCGGATCGCCTACGAACTGACACGGCGCGGCGCGATCCGCGCCCGCATCCAGGGGCGCGAGCGCACCCCGGCGCGCGCCATCGTGTCGCACCTGGACACGCTGGGCGCCATGGTCAAGGGCTACAAGCGCAATGGCCGGCTCCAGGTGGTGCCGATCGGCTTCTGGTCATCGCGCTTCGCCGAGGGAGCCCGCGTCACCGTTTACTCCGACAACGGCGTGATGCACCGCGGCACCATCCTGCCCAACAAGGCCTCGGGCCACACCTTCAACAAGGAAATCGACACCCAGCCGGTGAGCTGGGACAACGTCGAGCTGCGGCTGGACGCACGCACCAGCAGCGAGGCCGAGACCCGCGCCCTGGGCATCCACGTGGGAGACACGGTGGCGGTGCCATCCAACCCCGAGTTTGGCCCCAACGGCTTCATCAACGCGCGCCACCTGGACGACAAGGCCGGCGTGGCCGCCGTCCTGACCGCGCTGCGCGCCATCAAGGACGCAGGCCGCAAGCTGCCGGTGGATTGCTTCCCCCTGTTCACCATTTCGGAGGAAGTCGGCGTCGGCGCCTCCCATGTGCTGCACGGGGACGTGGCCGAGCTGATTTCGATCGACAACGGAACCGTGGCCGAAGGCCAGTACTCCAGCGAGTACGGCGTCACCATCTCGATGCAGGACTCCAGTGGCCCGTTCGACTGGCACCTGACGAGGCGGTTGCTCGAGCTGTGCGCGACCAAGGGCATCGAGCACTCGCGCGACGTGTTCCGCTTCTATCGCAGCGACGCCGCGGCGGCGCTGGAAGCCGGCAACGACATCCGCACCGCGCTGGTCTGCTTCGGGCTGGATGCCTCGCACGGGCACGAGCGGGTCCACATGGACTCGCTAGACGCGCTGTCGCGCCTGCTGATCGCCTACATGACCAGCCCCCCGCTGTTCCAGCGCGATGCCGCACCCCTGGGCCCGCTCGATGATTTCCCGCCGGCCGAAGTGCAGACCCCCGACTGGCAGGACCACCTGCCCGACCCTCAGAACGGATAGCCATGTACCGAGAACTGATCGCTCACAACACCCCCGAAGACTGGGCCTTTGCCCTGATGGCTGCTGTCGCGGTCATCGTGATCTTCCTCACCGTCCGCAAGATCGCCCTGTTCCGGCTGGAGCGGCTGGCCAAGAGCACGGTCAATCTGTTCGATGACTTCGTGGTGGAGCTGATCTCGGTCACGCGCATCCTGCTGGCCGCGGCCATCGGTTTGTATGCGGGCGTGCATTTCCTCGAACTGCCGGACGCGCTGCAGAAGTTCAGCAACCGCACCTTCATCGGCTTGCTGCTGCTGCAATTCGGGTTCTGGGCCAACTGCGGGCTGACCTTCTGGCTCGGCAAGAAATTCGCCAACGGCACGCCGGAGGAGGAGGGCTCGCGCGCCATGACGCGCTCGCTGCTGTCGTTCCTGGGCCGCGTCGCGGTCTGGACGCTGGTACTGCTACTGGTGCTGGACAACCTCGGCCTGAACGTGACGGCCCTGGTGGCCAGCCTGGGGATCGGTGGCATCGCCGTGGCCCTGGCCGCGCAAAACATCCTTGGGGACCTGTTCGGATCGCTCTCCATCGCCATCGACAAACCTTTCGTGATCGGCGACTTCATCATCATCGACGACCTGGCGGGCACGGTGGAGCACGTGGGACTCAAGACCACGCGCGTGCGCAGCCTGGGCGGCGAACAGCTGGTGTTTTCCAACAACGACCTGCTCAAGAGCCGCATCCGCAACTACAAGCGCATGCAGGAACGCCGCGCCGTGTTCGCCCTGGGTGTGACCTACGATACGCCGGCCGATCAGCTCGAAGCGATCCCCGGCATCATCCGGCGGGCGATCGAGTCACAGGACCAGGTCCGCTTCGACCGCGCGCATTTCAAGAGCTTTGGCGCGTCGTCGCTGGACTTCGAAGCCGTGTACATCGTGCTGCAGCCGGGCTATCAGGTGTACATGGACGTCCAGCAGGCGATCAACCTGGCCCTGGTGCGCGAATTCGCGCAGCGCGGCATCGAATTCGCCTTCCCGACACAGACGCTGCACCTGAATGGCGGTCTGTCGCTGGCCCGGCGGACCAGCGAAGTCCCCGCGGCACCCGTCGCCGGGGTTCCCGCGCGGGCCTGAGGTTCAGCCCGCAGCGCGTTGCTGCAGGATTTCGAAGGCCGGCAGGGTCTTGCCCTCCAGCACCTCGAGGAACGCACCGCCACCGGTGGAGATGTAGCCCACCTGCTGATCCATGCCGTACTTGGCGATCGCCGCCAGCGTGTCACCGCCACCGGCGATGCTGAAGGCCTCGGACTCGGCAATGGCCCGGGCGATGGTGCGCGTGCCGTTTTCAAAAGCGGCAAATTCAAACACACCCACCGGGCCGTTCCAGACGATGGTGCCCGCCGCCTTGAGCTGGCCGGCCAGACGGGCGGCCGTGTCGGGGCCGATGTCCAGAATCAGGTCATCGTCGGCGACATCGGCAGCGGCCTTGATGGTCGCCGGCGCGTCGGCGGCGAAGGCCTTGGCGGTCACCACGTCGGTGGGGATGGGCACCTCGGCGCCACGGGCCTTCATGGCCTCGATCACCGCTCGCGCATCGGCCAGCAGGTCGGGCTCGGCCAGCGACTTGCCGATCTTCAGGCCCGCGGCGAGCATGAACGTGTTGGCGATGCCGCCGCCCACGATGAGCTGGTCCACATTGGCCGCCAGCGCCTGCAGGATGGTGAGCTTGGAGGACACCTTGGAGCCCCCCACGATCGCCACCAGCGGCCGCTTGGGCTGGGCCAGCGCCTGGCTGATGGCATCGATTTCGGCCGCCAGCAGCGGTCCCGCGCAGGCCACCGGCGCATACTGCGCGATGCCGTAGGTCGAGGCTTCGGCGCGGTGCGCCGTTCCGAAGGCGTCGTGGACAAAGATGTCGCACAACGCGGCCATCTTCCTGGCCAGTTCAGGGTTGTTCTTCTTTTCGCCGGGGTTGATGCGGCAGTTTTCCAGCAGTACCAACTCGCCGGGAGCCACGGTCACGCCATCGACCCAGCCGGCCACCAGGGGAACCTCGCGCCCCAGCAACTCCCCCAGACGGCGGGCCACGGGGGCCAGTGAATCCGAGGGTTTGAATTCGCCCTCGGTCGGCCGCCCCAGGTGCGAGGTCACCATCACGGCGGCACCCGCCTCCAGCGCCATGCGGATGCACGGCACCGACGCGCGCACGCGCGTGTCTTCGGTGATGTGGCCTTCGGCGTCCTGGGGCACATTGAGGTCGGCCCGGATGAAAACCCGTTGCCCAAGGGCCCGGCCCTGGGCGCAGAGATCGGAAAAGCGCAGAACGTTCATGGCGTGCAGTTCAATCGATGGACAGAACCCACGATTCTAAAAGCCCGCTCCCGGGCAGGGCCTACCAGCCCAGCGCCAGATGCAGGGGCAGGTAGACAGCCATGCCCGCCACGATGGTGGCCAGCACATCGCGGCGCCAGAAGTAAGCCACCGCTCCCGCGGCCGCGGCAAACAGGCGCGCGTCCTGCCAGGTCATCACCAGATGCCCCTGGGTCATCACCACCTCGGGCACCACGACCGCCGACAGCGCCGCGATGGGGGCGTACTGCAGGCCGCGCTGGGCCCAGCGCGGCAGGGTCCAGTCCTTGCTGGAGATGAAGAAGAAGCTGCGCGCCAGCACCGTCACGCAGGCCAGGCCCACGATGACGGCCAACGTCCAGAAATCGGTCACGACGCGGCTCCTGGCGCGTCGGGTGGGCGCAGCCGCTCCAGGCTCAGGCACAGGATCACGGCGACCGCGATGGCCACCACGATGTTGAGCTTGAGTGGCAGGGCCCAGGCTGCGGTGGCCGCCACACCGGCCACGGCGGCCGACACCGCGCGCAACCGCGTCGTGGCGAGTGAACACAGGATGCCCACGAGGCAAAGAATGCCGGCGAACCCCAGCCCCCAGGTGGTCGGGATGAAATTGGCCAGCGCGATGCCCACCACGCTGGCGCCCACCCAGCTGGCCCAGTTGACGAAGCAATTGCCCGCGAGGTAGGACTCCTGTGCCAGACGGCCCGCCGCGTCGGCTGCCGGTTGGGGATAGCGCCGCGTGAACAGCACATAGCTCAGGTCGGCCGTGAGGTAGCCGTGCGTCAGGCGCTGCCACAGGGGCAGGTGCATGAGGTAGGGCCTCAGGTGCAGGCTGAACACCACGAAGCGCAGGTTCACACAAAAGCCGGTGGCCAGGATCACCCACAGCGGTGCGCCCGCGACGATCAGCGGGATCGAGGCCAGCTGGGAACTCCCGGCGAACACCAGCAACGCCATGAGCAGCGACTCGACCACGCTCATGCCGGATTTCACCATGGCCACGCCCGTCATGAGCCCCCAGGCCGCAATGCCAGGCGCCTGGGGCCACATGTCGCGCGCGCCGTCGCGAAAGGCGGTGTGGCCGCGATGAATGCGCAGGAAGAACATCTCAGGCGAACGCCATACCCGGCTTGAGGTCAAAGCCGCGCAGGAAGTCGGCGGCCGGCAGGCGCCTGCCGCCAGCGCGCTGCAATTCGGTCAGCCGCAGCACGCCATCACCGCACACCACTCCGATGCCCTGCGGGTTTGCGAACAAAATCGTGCCATAGCCCTTGTCGGATGGACATTCATTGCTCTCAATTTGAGAGCAAAACAACTTGACTACCTCCCCCTCCAGCTCCGTGTAGGCGCCGGGAAAGGGGTTGAAGGCGCGCAGGCGGCGTTCGATCACCGCGACCGGCTCCGACCAGTCCACACGGGCCTGTGCCTTGTCGATCTTGTGGGCATAGGTCACGCCTTGCGCGGGCTGCGGCTTCGGCGTCATGCCGCCGCAAGCGGCCATCTCGAGGGCCTCCACAATCAGGCGGCCCCCCAGCACCGCGAGCCGGTCGTGCAGCGAGCCGGTGGTCTCTCCAGGCGCCAGCGCGAGCCTTTCGACCAGCAGCATGTCGCCGGTGTCCAGCCCCGCGTCCATCTGCATGATGGTGACGCCGGTTTCCGCATCGCCGGCCTCGATGGCCCGATGAATGGGCGCAGCCCCGCGCCAGCGCGGCAGCAGCGAGGCATGGATGTTCAGGCAGCCCAGGCGCGGGGCGTCGAGCACCCACTGCGGCAGGATCAGGCCATAGGCCGCCACCACCATCACGTCGGCCCGGGCCTGCTCGATGGCGGCGCGCGCCGCGGCCGCGTCGCCCGGGTATTTGCCGTCCAGCCGCAGGCTGCGCGGCTGGGCCACGTCGATGTGCTGCTGCTGCGCAAGCTGCTTGACCGGCGAAGCCTGCAGCTTCATGCCTCGGCCCGCGGGACGATCCGGCTGGGTCAGCACCAGCGGCACCGTGAAGCCGGCGGCCACCAGCCGGTGCAGCGCTTCGCGCGCGAAATCGGGGGTCCCCGCAAAAATGACACGCATCAGTCGCTACTCCCGGTCCGGCGCATTGACGAATTCCATGCCCTGTTGGGTACGCCGGACCACCTGGTCAGCGTCGAGGTACACCCAGAAGAACATGTCGCTGCCGTCGCTCCAGCGGTAGGTCAGGACATCCCCCGGCCAGTGGGCGACGCTGTCGACGCGGGCAGGGGGGCCCAACTCGCGCTCCACATCGGCGCGGCGCCACTGGCCTTCCGTGATGCGCGCGAACTCCGCCGGCACCAGCACCTGCCGGGCTGCGGCCACGTTGCCCGCGGCATCCAGGTCCACCATGAAGGCGGCCTGTCCGGCCGGCTGAAGTGAATACTGCAAGCGCTCGCCACCGGCCCAGGTCACACTGCGCGTGGGCGGGCCTAGGCGATCCACCACGGTGGCGCGTGGCATGCCCACCGCCACGCCCTGCCAGGCCCAGGGCATACCCGCACAGCCGGCCGCCAGCACCACTGCGCCGAGCAGCAGCGTTGACCGCAGCCGCAAGGGCCGTTGTGTCAGAAGGGATGGCACGGGTCCGCCGCAGGTGCGTGGGTCAGGCCCGCTCCGCCTCGCGGCGGGCCTTGAGCATCTTGCTCTTGATGCGGTTGCGCTTGAGCGGCGACAGGTACTCGACGAACACCTTGCCCATCAGGTGGTCCATCTCATGCTGGATGCAAACGGCCAGCAGGCCCTCGGCCTCGAGCGACCGGGACACCCCTTCGCCATCCAGCGCGGTCAGCCGGATGGCCGACGCACGCGCCACGCCGTCATAAATGCCGGGCACCGACAGGCAACCTTCGTCGTTGACCTGTTGGTCGGCACTGGCCCACGTGATCTCGGGGTTGATCAGCACCAGCGGCTCGTTTCGCCCCTCCGACACGTCGATCACGATCAGGCGTTCATGCACATTGATCTGGGTCGCTGCCAGGCCGATGCCGTTGGCGTCGTACATGGTGTCCAGCATGTCGGCAATCAGCGCCTTGATGCGGGCATCAACGGCCTGCACGGGCTTGGCCACGGTGTGCAGCCGGGGGTCGGGGTAGCAAAGAATGGGAAGGAGGGCCATGAAATCTCGCGGTCAATGTCGCTATTTTCGCTACTTTTGGGTTTCCTGGCAGGGCCAAAAGCCTATAAACGTTGCCCAATCAAGGGCTTGAGCGCAAAATCGCCAGTGATTTATGAAGACTTCTGGCCGACGCGCGCCCTCCTCGGGCCGCCGGCCCCCCGGGGGCAGTGGAATGCAGCAAGACAGGAAAAATCAGATGATGGCGCAAACCTCGGGGGCGGGAGCCGCCCTGCGGCGCTGGGGCGGCTGGGCCTTGTGCGGCACCCTCGCGGCGTTCGCCACGGCGCAGGCCCAGACGTTCCCGATCACGGCCGACCAGAAAGCCACGGCCCAGCAGGTCGCCCAGGCCGGCGTCCCGCTGAGTGAGCTGGCGGCCAACGCCCCCGACCAGTACACCGTCAAGTCGGGTGACACGTTGTGGGCGATCTCGGGCCTGTTCCTCAAGAGCCCCTGGCGCTGGCCCGAGCTGTGGGGCATGAACCTGCAGGAAGTCCGCAACCCCCACCGCATCTACCCGGGACAGCAGCTGTTCCTCGACAAGGCCAACGGGCTGGCGCGGTTGCGCATGGGCCAGGCCGGCGGCTCGGCCGATGGCCAGCCACCCACCGAGACGGTCAAGGTCTCCCCGCGCACCCGCTATGAAACACTGGCCGACAGCGCCATCCCCACGCTGCAGACCCACCTGATCGAGCCTTTCCTGGCCGAGCCCGTCATCGTCAACGATGGCGTGCTGCAGGCTGCGCCGCGCATCGTTGCAACGCAGGAAGGCCGGGTGCTCCTGAGCCGCGGCGACCGGGCGTACGCACGCGGCAACCCGGAAGCCCCGCTGACGCTGGGCAAGGGCCGGGCCAACGATTTCCGGGTGTTCCGCGACGCCACCCCGTTGCGTGACCCCGTCACCAAGGCCGTGCTCGGCTATGAAGCCCAGTACGTCGGCAAGGCCGTGCTGGTGCGCGGCGAAGGCTCCCGCGACGTGGTGGACGGCGACGGCAAAAAGCAGAGCACTCCGGTTCCCGCCACGATCGACATCGTCGCCTCCAAGGAAGAGATGCGCACGGGCGACCGCCTGTTGCCCGAACCGCCGCGCGAACTCGTGAGCTATGTGCCCCGGGCTCCGGAAGGCAAGGTGGCCGGAGCCATCGTGTCCATGTACGGAACGGCCGTGGCCAATGCCGCCCAGAACCAGATCGTCGTGATCAACCGCGGTACGGCCGATGGCATCGAAAGCGGGCACGTTCTGGCCATCCTCAAGGACGGCCAGAGCCTGCTGGACCGCACGCAACCCGGCCGTCCCACGGCCATCAAGCTGCCCGACGAGCGCAACGGCCTTCTGATGGTGTTCCGTCCATTCGAGAAACTCTCGTACGCGCTGATCCTCGAGACCTCGGAAGGCGTGAAGGTCGGCGATCGCGTGGTCAATCCCCGCTGATTTCCGCGCGCCTGTCGCACGCCGGCGAGCGACTCCCGTGGAACGCGAAGAACTAGCAGCCTGGCTACGGCTGACGCTCACCGAGGGCGTCGGCAACGGCAGCGCACGCAAGCTGCTGGCGGCTTTCGGCCTGCCACCGACCATTTTTGAACAACCCTCGGCCGCCTTGCGCCACGTGGTGAGCGCGGCCCAAGCCCAGGCCCTGCAGGCGGAACCCGAGGGCCTTGCGGACCTGCTGGCCACCACCCTGGCGTGGTTGCAGGACGACGAGGGTGCAGGCCGACGCCGGGTGGCCACACTGGGCAGTTCGGAGTACCCGGCCGCGCTGCTGGCGCTGGAGGACCCGCCTCTCATGCTGTACATGATGGGCGCGGACCTGGAGCCAGCGGCCACGGCCCAGGGCATCGCCATCGTGGGCAGCCGCAATCCCACCCCGCAGGGCGAAGGCAACGCGCGCCAGTTCGCACAGGCCCTGGCCGGCGCAGGCCTGACCGTGGTCTCGGGGCTCGCCCTGGGCGTGGACGGCGCAGCACACCAGGGGGCCCTGGAAGGCGCGGCGGCGGGCCAGCTGGCCACCATTGCCGTGGTGGGAACCGGCCTGGACCGCGTCTATCCCAAGCGGCACCTGGCCCTGGCCCATGCCATCACGCGCCAGGGCTTGCTGATCAGTGAGTACCCGCTGAGTACGCCGCCGCTGGCGCCCAACTTCCCCAAGCGCAACCGGCTGATCTCCGGATTGAGCCGCGGCACGCTGGTGGTCGAGGCAGCGCTGCAATCCGGCTCGCTGATCACCGCCCGGCAGGCGCTGGAGCAAGGCAAGGATGTATTTGCCATTCCCGGCTCCATCCATTCGCCGCAGTCACGTGGCTGCCATTCGCTCATCAAGCAGGGAGCCAAGCTGGTCGAGTCCGCCCAGGACATCCTGGAGGAACTGGCCCCCGGAGTTGCTACTGATTTCATAGCACGCCAGCGCCCTGCGACAGGGGCTACCGCCGCAAATGATGTGGATTCTTCGCTGTTGCAGGCCCTGGGGTTCGACCCTGTCAGTCTCGACGCGCTGGTCGCACGCACCGGCATCGACACCGCCACATTGCAAGCCCGGCTGCTGTCACTGGAAATGGACGGACAGGTCGCACGGCTCCCCGGTGGTCTGTTCCAGCGCATGGGCACGGCCTGAAGCCGAAATGGCGAGCTGGAAGGACGCCCCTTTTCTGTGCTAGATTGGGGCCATGTTTGAAGTGCTGGTGTTCGTCTACGAAAACTACTGGCGAGGCGATGCGTGTCCCGAGCCGGAGCAACTGGGACGCAAGCTGACGGCGGTCGGCTTCGACGCCGAGGAAATCAAACAGGCCTTGGCCTGGCTCAACGGCCTTCACATCGCCGCCCAGGGGACGCGGTTGCCATCCCCTGAAGCCGATGATGCGATCGGCTACGGCCAGTCACCTGACAGCATGCGCATCTATTCGGTGGCTGAGCAGGACCACCTGGGCGCCGCCGCCTTGAGTTTTGTCACCTTTCTGGAAAGTGCCGGGGTGCTGCCCGCCCCGATGCGTGAAATCGTCATCGACCGCGCCATGGCCGCACCCGGGGATCCGATCTCCCTCGACGCGCTGAAGATCATCATCCTGATGGTGTACTGGAGTTTTGGCGAGGAGCCCGATGCGCTCGTGCTCGACGAGCTCTGTGACGACACCGAACTTCGCGTCGCGCACTGAGCAAGCGCCCCCCAGCTTTACACGGAACCCCCTCAAACGAGGGATAGTCCCTCCAGGGGAACGGGACTACTCTGCGAAGCAACACATTCTTTGTCTTGCGTCACCGGAGTACCCCATGCGCTCACTTCACCGATCCCCCCTCGTCCTCCTGTCCGCCAGCCTGTTCGCGGCCGGCCTGCTTTCCGCCTGCGGCGGCGGCGGCTCCGCAGCGCCGACCACGGTCTCCGGCTCCGTCGTGAAGGGCCCCGTCAATGGCGCCCAGGTCTGCGCCTACAAAGCCACGGCCAGCGGCAAGGGCGACCAGATCAAGTGCGTCACGTCCAGCTCCGTCGGCACCTACTCGATGGACGTGGACTATCAGGGCGACATCGTGATCGAAGCTTCCGGTGGGACTTACACCGACGAAGCCACGGGCACCACCAAGACCCTGAGCGATCCGCTGCAGGTCGTGGTTGCCAGCCAGGGCTCCGCCACCACGGGCATCATCACCCCGCTCACCGCCGTGGCCTACAGCCTGTCCAAAAGCGCCAGCGGCGGCGTGACCAGCGCCAATTTCGGCGTGGCCGCGACCTCGGTCGCGAGTCAGTTCCAACTGGGCACCGTCAATATCGCGACGACCCTGCCCGCTGTGACGGGCACCACCAACGCCTACGGCCAGCTGCTCAAGGCCGTTTCGCAATACGTCGCCAATGGCAATTCGCTGGCCAGCTTCATCTCCTTCACGTCACCCAGCACTATCCAGGCAGCCTTCAGCACGGCGTACGCGGCCATCAACGGTGTGACCATCAGCTTCAATCTGGGCGGCTCGACCAACACAGGCGGCACCGGTGGGACGGGGGGAACGGGAGGCACAGGCGGTACAGGGGGCACGGGAGGAACCGGGGGAACCGGCGGGACCACCGGCAACAAGACCTTGGTCATCACCGTCAATGTGCTGGGCTCCAGCAGCACCGTGACCGTGGCCAATGTCCCCGCGCCGACCACCCAGGCTGAGTTCTGCAGCGGCCTCGCCAATGACACCAACTTCAACCAGATTGGCACGGCGGCCGGTGGCAGCCTTACCATCAACAGCTGCAGCTTCAGCGGCAATTCGGGCAATATCAGCGCCACGCTGAACCTGACCAGCCCGATCGCCACCACGATCCCCTACACGATCAACTACGTGTACAACTGATCCTTGCCACGATCAAAAAAGGCCGCAGAATCTGCGGCCTTTTTTTGGCTTGATCAGTTTTTCAACTCAGCAGACGCTCAGGATTGGCGTCAAGCTTGGCCAGCGCATCGCGGGTGGCGCGGACGGTCAGGCCTTCTTCCTCGGCAGGCACTAGCAATCCGGCCTGCAGATACGCCGCGAGGCGGCGCGCCTGGATGAGGAAGCTTCGCCCATCCGTTGAGGCGAAAAGATGCAGCTGCTTGCGCTCGCTGCACCACGCATATTGCACCTGGTTCGTCTTGCCGTTGTGGTCCAGCGTGAACCAGGTACCCGTCTGCAGTTCCTGCGCCCATGCCAGCATGCCGGCACTGGGCTTGGAGCCCCCGTCGGCCACCACTTCGATGGTGGAAGCGTCGATGCCAAGCATCAATTCGATGCTTTCCGCATCCAGAGGCAGGTCGCCCGCCTGATCGTCTGCGACGAAATCCTCCAGATTGGCCAGTCGCTTGGCCATCGCTTCGATACGAGCCTGCGGGATGGCCTCGGTCTTGGACAGGAAGGCATCCGCCAGCGTGTCGCCAATGATCTTGATGTGCGCTTCCTGGGCGGAGCCCTGCACGCCCAGGAGGCTCATGCCCTGGCGCAGCCGCTGCAGCAGCTTGGGCAAGTCCTGGATCACGCGCGCACGGTCATTGCGATTGGGCTTGGCGCTGGCGGCCCACACCAGATCCGAGGCCGACTTCTTGAGTGCGATGGTGTCCTCGTGCTGGGGACCACTCTTGACCGCGGCCACCGCCAGCACTTCGGCCCACACCTTGAACAGGAACTCGCGGATCTCCTCACGCACCGGGATGTCGTTGAGCATGTTGCGCATCTCGATGGTGTACTGGACCGCCATCGTTTCCTTCTGCTCCACCTGCTGAGCCACGCTGACCAGCCGCTGCGTGGCCTCCTTGCCGGTCAGGAACTTGGACAGGAACTTCTGGAACTCGTCGTACACGAGCTGGAACACGCGGCGCCCGGTTTCCGGGTACTGCTCGATCACCTGCACCACCCGCTTGATTTCAGCTTCAAGCGCGCTGCCGCCAATGGCACTGGCATCGAAGCCCATCACACAGGAGCCCATGCGGTCGATCAGTTGGCGAGCCGGATGCTGCAGGGTACCGAAGAACTCCGGTTCGGCCAGCGCCACCCGCAGCACCGGCATCTGCAGCCGGGCAAACCAGACCCTTACCGCGGGTGGAATGCGCTCCTCGGCCAGGATGCTCTGAAACATCAGGGCGACGATTTCAATGGTCGCCTTCTCGGTGGAGGTTGCGGCCTTTTTCTTGAGCTCGCCCGTGCGTTGACGAAGCGCGGTCGCGACCTGCTCAACGCCCACGTCGTCATAGACCATGACTTCATGAACCGTGCCTTCGGCCACCTGCGTCGCCGCCTCGTGGCTCATGGCTTCCGCCAGCGCTGGAGAAGGTCGCGTGGCATGCCCGGCCTCGAACCCGGCCACCCGCTCCGTCAGCAGGCGCTTGAGTTGTCCCACCACGCCGGAAGCGCGCATGCGCGCTCGTGCCAGCGGCGTGCTGGCGGTAAGCATGCGGGTTTCATCGGCGGGCCCGCCCTGCCGGCTTTGCGCATAGGCACTGGCGGCGTAACCTCCGGCGCCACCTGAGCCTCCGGAGGAATTGGGAATGCCCGCCGCTCCACCTGGCGATGCGGCCCCTTGCCAGCCGCCACCCGCAGCCCCCCCGGTGAGCGGGCCACCACCGGCTGACCCCATCCCTGCGGAGCCACCGCCTGCGTACCCGCCACCGCCCGAGCCGCCGGCCTGGCCTGCAACCCCGACATTGCCACCGCCCTGGCCGCCTCCGTAGCCGCCCCCGGGTCCGGTCCCTGTGAATCCGGTCGGCCCGCCACCTGCCGTATCCCCAGCACGTTCCGGCCCGGCGCCCGCGCGCGAAGGACCCGCCGGGTTGTTGGCCCGCTTGACCCGCGCGGCGAGCTCGATGTCGGGCAATACACCCTTGTCGACCAGGAATTCATTGGTCAGCCGGTAAGCCTCCACCAGACGCTCCACCATGTGCTTCTGGATCTCGTCCTTGGCCAGGCTCCAGGTGTCGCGCGACAGGCCGGCTGAACTCCACTGTTCCACCAGCAACTGGGAAATCACTTCCGGCCGAAGCACATCGTGGGAGGCCAGGTCGTCATCCCCCTCGAGGTGCTGGATCCGCAAACGCAGATCATTCAGTTCCCAGCTCACCTTGTCCATGATCGACAGGGCCAGCCTCGAGGCCAGGATCTTCTTTTCCACCACCTCGTCGCCAATGAGCTCCAGATTGGCAGCCTCGAGGCGGACGCGGGCGGTCGCCGTGGGGGGTATCAGCGCCCGCCGCCAAGCCTTGGCGGTGCCGTCCGTCCAGGCCTTGCACAGGCGTTCGAAATCCAGCATCGCATCGCGGCGATCATGCATTTCACGCGTGTTGGTGCTCTGGTCAACCGACTCGATGAGCCGGGTACGGATGCCGTCCGCCATCGGCGCCATGACGGGCTCCGCATAGGCAATGAACCGCTCCCGCGCCTGGCGAGCGATCGCCGATTGGGCTAGGGAGGGCGGTGCGGCGGCCAAGAGCTATCCTTTCAGACCGTCGCGCCAGCATTCGGATCGTTGGGATCGCCCTCTTTTTTGACGGCTGCCTTGATCATGTCCTCGCGCTTGATGCCAAGCCACATGGCGATGGCCGCTGCGACAAACACCGACGAGTAAATGCCAAAACAAATGCCGATGGTCAACGCCAGAGCAAAGTAGAACAGCGTGGGACCGCCAAACAGCAGCATTGACAACACCATGATCTGGGTAGAACCGTGGGTAATGATGGTACGGCTGATGGTGGAGGTAATCGCGTTGTCAATGACCTGAACCGTGTCCAGCTTCCGGTAGCGACGGAAGTTTTCACGGATTCGGTCAAAAATAACAACAGACTCGTTGACCGAATAGCCCAGCACCGCCAGTACCGCAGCCAGTACCGCGAGTGAAAACTCCCACTGGAAGAACGCAAAGAACCCCAAAATGATGACCACGTCATGCAGGTTGGCAATGATCGCTGCAACGGCAAACTTCCACTCGAAGCGGAACGCCAGGTAGATCATGATGCCAACCACCACCATGCCCAGTGCCTTGAGGCCATCAGCAGCGAGTTCATCCCCCACCTGAGGGCCCACGAATTCAGTGCGGCGCAGTGAAACATTCGGGTCAGCGGCCTTGAGCGCCGTGATCACCTGTTCGCTCTGCTGCGCCGAACTCACCCCCTTCTGCGCCGGCAGGCGGATCATCACGTCGCGGGCGGTTCCGAAGTTCTGGACCTGGACGTCGGCATAGCCCAGCTTGGCTACGGTACCCCGCACCTTTTCAACTTCCGCCGCCTGGGCGTAATTGACCTCCATGACGGTCCCGCCCGTGAACTCCACGGACAGGTTCAGGCCGCGAGTGATCAGGAAGAACACGGCCGCGGCAAAGGTCACGAAGGAAATCACGTTGAAGACCAACGCGTTCTTCATGAACGGAATGTCGCGCCGGATTTTGAAGAATTCCATGTTTCTCCCCTCACTCGGCCTTGGTTATAGCGCCATTGGACGCGGGCCGCCAGACGGTGCCGATTGACACGGTCTTGAGCTTCTTCTGGCGTCCGTACCAGAAATTGACCAGGCCCCGCGAGAAGAACACCGCCGAGAACATCGAGGTCAGGATGCCGATGCAGTGCACCACCGCAAAGCCGCGAACCGGTCCGGAACCGAAGGCCAGCAAGGCCATGCCGGCGATCAGTGTGGTGATGTTCGAGTCCAGAATGGTGGCCCAGGCCCTGTCATACCCCGAATTGATGGCGGCTTGAGGCGACGCGCCATTGCGCAGCTCCTCGCGGACGCGCTCATTGATCAGCACATTGGAGTCGATGGCCATGCCCAGAGCCAGTGCCATGGCCGCCATGCCGGGCAGCGTGAGCGTGGCCTGCAGCATCGACAGCACGGCCACCAGCAGCAGCAGGTTGACCGCCAGGGCCACGCCAGAGAACAGCCCGAACAGCATGTAATAGACCCCCATGAAGGCCACGATCACCGCAAACCCCCATGCCACGCTATGGAAGCCCTTGGCGATGTTCTCTGCACCCAGGCTCGGGCCAATGGTGCGCTCTTCGATGATTTCCATGGGCGCGGCCAGTGAACCAGCGCGCAACAACAGCGCCAGATCGTTCGCCTCGTTGACACTCATCGAGCCTGAGATCTGGAAACGGTTACCCAGTTCGCTCTGGATCACAGGGGCCGTCAAGACTTCGCCCTTGCCCTTTTCAAACAGCAGGATCGCCATCCGTTTCTTGAGGTTCTCACGGCTGGTGTCGCGCATGATGCGTCCGCCCTTGGCATCCACCGTCAGGTCCACTTTGGGCTGCTGGCTCTGCGAATCAAATCCGGGCTGGGCGTCCGTGAGACTGTCACCGCTGAGGATGACCTGCTTTTTCACGATCACGGCACGGCCGTCACGCTCAAGATAGCGCTCAGAACCAAAGGGCACGGGCCCTGTTCCCTGCTCGGCGGCGCGGGCCTCGGAGCTCTCGTCCACCAGTCGCATCTCCAGCGTGGCTGTGCGGCCAAGGATGTCCTTGGCCTTGGCCGTGTCCTGCACACCTGGCAGCTGGACCACGATGCGGTCCAGCCCCTGTTGCTGGATCACCGGCTCGGCCACACCGAGCTCGTTGATCCGGTTGTGCAGGGTGACCATGTTCTGCTTCAGCGCCTGCTCCTGCACACGGCGAGCCGCTTCAGGCCGGATGCTGGCCGTGAGCCTGTACTCGGTTCCATCCGGCGCATCAACCGCCTGCAGCTCGGGAAACTGATCGGCCACCAGGCGTTTGGCGGCCTCCAGCGTCTGCGAGTCACGGAAGCGGATCTCGATGGACTGGCCATTGCGTGCAATGCCCCCATGCCGGACGTTCTTCTCGCGCAGCGCGAACCGCAAGTCACCCGCAAAAGCCTCGGTTTTCTTGGTCAACGCCGCCTGCATGTCGACCTGCAGCATGAAGTGCACACCGCCGCGCAGATCCAGCCCCAGGTACATCGGCGACGCATGCAGGGCCGACAGCCAGGCCGGCGAACGCGACAGCAGGTTCAGTGCCACGACATAGCCGGGATCCGCCGGATCGGGAATCAGCGACTTCTGTATGGCGTCCTTGGCCTTGAGCTGAACGTCGGTCGACCCGAACCTCGCCTTGACCGAGTTGCCATCGTAGGTCACCGCATCGGCCGTGATGCCGGCGGCCTTGAGGGCTTCTTCAACCCGGGCCTGCGTCGTGCTGTCGACCTTGATGAAGGATTTGGCGGCGGACACCTGCACGGCAGGCGCCTCACCGAAGAAATTGGGCAGGGTGTAAATAGCCCCCACCAGCATCGCGATCACGATGATCGCGTACTTCCAGACCGGGTAACGGTTCATCTGTTCTACCTGCTGTGAGCGCGCCGTCGGCGCGCCTCGACTTACTTGATCGTGCCCTTGGGCAGCACCTGGACCACAGCGCTGCGCTGCAACTGCACGACCACGCCCGATGCCACCTCCATGCTGATGTAGCCCTCGCGCAACTCGGTCACCTTGCCCAACATGCCCCCGCCAGCCACCACTTCATCGCCCTTGGCCAGCGCGTCAATCATGGCGCGATGCTCTTTCTGGCGCTTCATCTGGGGACGGATCATCACGAAATAAAGCACCACGAACATCAGCACCAGCGGCAGCATGCTCGCCAACGACGACATCGTGTCGCCTCCGGCGGCTGCGGGGGCGGTTTGGGCGAAGGCAGAGGAAATGAACACGGCGTCTCCAACGGATGATCAACACAAAAAGCCCGCAAACACACAGGCGCACTGGGCACCTGCGGACGGGAGAGCCGTTGATTGTATTCGGCCCGGTGCAGGTAAAAAGATGTAACCGGGCACTTTCAGGGGTGTTTCAGGCCGCCTGGCGGATGGCTTCAGGATGGTGCCATTGCTGCATCAGGCCCGCCCATTTCTGGCGCACGGCGGTCAGGTTGCGCTCCTTCACATGGCCGTAACCCCTGATTTGCTCGGGCAGACGGGCAATATCAACCGCCAGCGCATGGTTGCCGGCATTCAATGAAGCCAGGATCTGCTCCAGGCTGTCACGGTAGTCGTTGATCAGCGCCCGCTCGGTGCGTCGCTCTTCGGTCTTGCCAAAGACATCCAGCGCCGTCCCGCGCAACCCCTTCAATTTGGCCAGCAACCGGAAGGCCGTCAGCATCGCCGGGCCAAACTTGCGCTTCTGCAGCTCACCTTTGGCGTTCCTCTTCGCCATCAGGGGCGGCGCCAGGTGGTAGTTGAGCTTGAAATCCCCCTCAAACATGGCGTTCACGCGCGACAGGAATGCGGGATCGGTGTGCAGACGGGCCACCTCGTATTCGTCCTTGTACGCCATGAGCTTGAACAGATAGCGGGCGACGGCCTCGGCGAGGCCCGTCTTGCCCAACGGCGTCTCCGCCAGCTGCACCTTCTCGACGAAGGCCCGATAGGTCTCGGCATAGTCCGCATTCTGGTAATCCGTCAGAAACTCGACGCGACGCGCCACCAGACTGGCCACCGTCTCACGCTTCTTGAACTCAATGACCTGGGCGGGTGCCAGCAGCTTTTCCACAGCAGCCCAATCATGCGCCGCCTGTCGCCCCCAGGCGAAGGCAACCTTGTTCTGATCCACGGCCACGCCATTGAGTTCGATGGCCCGCTCCAGAGACTCCCGTGAGAGGGGAATCCAGCCCTTCTGCCAGGCAAAGCCGAGCATCATCGGGTTGGTAAAGATGCTGTCCCCCATCAGGCGCGTTGCGGCGGCATCAGCGTCGAACACGGCAACGCCCTGGCTGCCGACGGCGCTGATCACTTCGTCCGCGCAGGCCTGGGCCGGGTTCTGCCAGCCTGCGTCCCGCACGAACGCTGCTGTCGGCGTGCTGTGCGAATTCAGAGCTACGTGGGTGCGGCCCTCGCGCATGCGCATCACCGTCTCCTTGCCGGCGGTCACGATCGGGTCGCACCCGATGATCAGGTCGGCGCCCGCCATGCTCACGCGTGTGGTGCGGATGTCGTCAGCGTGATCGCCAATCAGCACATGGCTCCAGGTCGCTCCACCCTTCTGAGCCAAGCCGCCGGCGTCCTGCGTGACAATGCCCTTGCCTTCCATGTGCCCGGCCACCCCCAGCAGTTGCCCGATGGTGATCACACCGGTTCCCCCGACGCCGGCCACCACGATGCCATAGGCCCCCTGAATGGTCGGTAGGACCGGTTCGGGCAGCGCGCCCATCTCGAACGGTGACGCCATCTGGCCCTTGGCTTTCTTCTTGAGCTTGCCGCCCTCCACGGTCACAAAACTCGGGCAAAAGCCATTGAGACAGCTCATGTCCTTGTTGCAGGTGCTCTGGTTGATGGTGCGCTTGCGGCCAAATTCGGTCTCCAGCGGCTCCACGCTGAGGCAATTGGACTGCACGCCGCAGTCGCCACAGCCCTCGCACACCAGCTCGTTGATGACGACCCGCTTGGCTGGGTCGACCATGCTGCCGCGCTTGCGACGACGGCGCTTTTCAGTGGCGCAGGTCTGGTCGTAGATGATGACCGTGGTGCCCTTGATCTCGCGGAACTCACGCTGGATCTCGTCGAGCCGGTCGCGGTGCTGGATGGCGATGCCGTCCGGCAGCCCGGTGACGCCCGCGTACTTTTCAGGTTCGTCGGTCACGATGGTGATCTTGATCGCCCCTTCGGCACGCATGCTCTGCGCAATCTGCACCACCGAATGGCCCTCTGGCCGCTCGCCCACCTGCTGGCCGCCCGTCATGGCCACGGCGTCGTTGTAGAGGAGCTTGTAAGTGATGTTCACGCCCGCCGCAATGCTCTGGCGCACGGCGAGCAGGCCGCTGTGGAAATAGGTGCCGTCACCCAGGTTGGCAAAGATGTGCTGGTCGGTGGTGAAGGGCTGCTGGCCCACCCAGGGAACCCCTTCACCGCCCATCTGCGTGAAGCCCACGGTGCTGCGGTCCATCCAGGTCGCCATGAAGTGGCAGCCAATGCCGGCCATTGCGCGGGAGCCTTCCGGCACCCGTGTGGAGGTGTTGTGCGGGCAACCTGAGCAGAACCACGGCGCACGGTCGGCCTTGACTTCCAGGACCTGCATGGCGGTTTCCTTGGCCTGGAGGATGGCCAGCTGCGCGTCGATGCGCGCCGCCATGTCACCATCCACCCCGAGCTTCTTCAGGCGCTGGGCAATCGCGCGTGCAATCAGAGCGGGCGAGAGGTCGGCGTTGGCACGCAGCAGCTTGTTGTCGGTCGGGTTGGGCATGGACCATTCGCCACCCGAATAGTCCCCTTCGACCTCGTTGAACTTGCCGAGCACGTTCGGCCGCACGTCGGCACGCCAGTTGTACAGCTCTTCCTTGATCTGGTATTCGATGACCTGGCGCTTTTCCTCGATCACCAGGATCTCGCGCAGGCCGGTCGCGAATTCACGCGTGATCTGCGCCTCCAGCGGCCAGACCACCCCCACCTTGTGCAGCCGGATGCCCAGCTGGCGACAGGTTGCGTCATCCAGCCCCAGGTCCAGCAAGGCCTGGCGGGTGTCGTTGTACGCCTTGCCGCTGGCGATCAGGCCGAGTCGGTCATTCGGGCCTTCGACGACGTTGTAGTTCAGGCGGTTGGCGCGGATATAGGCCAGCGCGGCATACCACTTGTAATCGAACAGGCGCGCCTCCTGCTCCAGTGCATGGTCGGGCCAGCGGATGTGGACGCCTCCCGGCGGCATCTGGAAATCGGTCGGAATCTTGATGTCCACACGCTCGGGATCGATCATGGCGGTGGCACTGGACTCCACGATCTCCTGGATGGTCTTCATGCCCGCCCACACGCCGGAGAAGCGGCTCATGGCGAACGCATGGATGCCCAGATCCAGGATTTCCTGCACCGTGGCCGGGAAGAATACCGGGAGGCCGCAGGCCTTGAAAATGTGGTCGCTCTGGTGAGCCGCGGTGGAGCTCTTGGAGACATGGTCATCCCCCGCCACGGCGATCACCCCGCCATACGGCGTGGTGCCCGCCATGTTGGCATGCTTGAACACGTCGGAGCAGCGGTCCACCCCTGGCCCCTTGCCGTACCAGATGCCAAACACCCCGTCGAACCGGTTGGTGCCGGCTGGCGAAAAGCCCAGTTGCTGCGTGCCCCACAGCGCCGTGGCCGCCAGCTCTTCGTTCACCCCCGGCTGGAACACGATGTTCTGGGCCTTCAGGTACTTGCTGGCCTTCCACAGGGCCTGGTCGTAGCCGCCCAGCGGGGAGCCGCGGTAGCCGCTGATGAAGCCCGCCGTGTTCTTGCCTTGTTGCGCGTCGCGCAGACGCTGCAGCATGGGCAACTTCACCAGTGCCTGCACGCCACTCATGAAGGCGCGGCCATAGTCGAGGGCGTACTTGTCATCCAGCGTGACGGTTTCCAGCGCTTTGCGGATGTGCTCGGGCAATGGGGCATTCATGTTCGTGGGTCTCCTGTGGCCTCGTGGGGTCGCCTTGTGGGCAATGTGGGGTCGGCACCCGGATAGGGCACCGCCTCTAACTGAATGCAAAGTGTATGCCGGGTGCACAGATAAGTCTTTGCGTTCTATGCCCAATTAACCGTAATATGAGAAAGAATCTTGCTCATATTGCCGGTTTATGGAAACACTGGACAAATTCGACATCGCCATCCTCACCGAGCTGCAAGCCGATGCGCGGCTCACCAACGCCGAGCTCGCCCAGCGCGTGGGCCTCTCGGCCGCCCCCTGCTGGCGGCGAGTGCGTGCGCTGGAGGAAAGCGGGTTCATCAAGGGTTACCGCGCCGAGATCGACCGGCACAAGATCGGCCTGGGCGTGCTGGCCTTCGTGCGGCTGGACGCCAACCGAAATACGGCCGAGCTGACGCGCGAGATGGAAGAGGCCATCCGGCGGATTCCCGAGGTCGTTTCATGCCACTACATCAGCGGCGCCGGCACCTTCGAGCTACAGGTCGTGAGCCGCGACCTCGACACGTTTTCGCAGTTCGCGCGCACTGTGCTGCTGAACCTGCCCAACGTGAAGGACCTGCACACCAGTTTCTCGCTGGGCGAAGTCAAGGCCAGCAGCAGCCTGCCGCTGGGACAGCTCTCGCGGGCCGCGCGCTGAACAACAAAAAGCCCGGTCTCCGAAGGAGACCGGGCAACCGGCTGCACCGGGTTCGTTAGTCGTTATACGGTCTTCGACAGCTTGGGCGCCGTGGCGTCCGCCGTGATGTAGCCGACCGCCGCGCCAAAGCGGTCCTTGTAGTTCGCGCGCACCAGCGGGTCCAGCGTGGGCTTGACCACGTCGTGCAGGGGCGATTCCCAGTCACCTGCGTGCTGGAAGTTGCTCATGATGTAGGTCCAGCCGTTGATCTCGTCCACTGACTGCAGGCCCGTGCACTCGGCGCCGGCCGGGCAAGACAGGATGCGCGACAACACCTTGGTATCCACGTTGTAGGTCCACAGGAAATTGTTCACGTGCATGCCGCTGTCCTCGCCAATGAACAGCGTGCGCATCTTCTCCGAGTACTTCAGGTTGTCGGGGTTGGCGATCTTGGAGGCATTGGCGAGGTTGCCCAGGGCGTCCGCCGTGGCCAGGTCTTCGCCGACCAGCGCCGCGGGCGCGGCCATGTCCACCGGCACCCACTCGCTGTCGATGGCGGCACCCGCCGTGTCCTTCTGGCCCGCCTTGAGGTTGAGCGCATACACCGCGCCCGACTGGATGGCCTTGTCCAGGGCGATGTCCTTCGAGGCGGCGTTGCCCTTGACCATGGAGTCACGGATGGCGGACATGGCGGCGTACATCACCTTGTCCTGCGCATTCACGGTGGTGCCTTCGTTCTTGGTCAGGCCCATGCTGCCGCCCATGAAGGCGGCGTAGCGGTGGGTTTCAAGGAAAGCCGCGGCCTTTTCCATGCCCGGCTTGATCTTGATCCAGTTGAAGGTCTTGTTGAAATTGATCTTGGTGTACGTGGCGTCGGCCGGATCGGCCGTCTTCACGTCCATGATGTCCGCGGACTTGATGCCGCCGTCGATCAGCGCCTTGATTTCGGCGCTGGTGGCGCTGCCCAGCTTGATCCAGGTCAGGGTGGCGGAGCCGGCGCCGGCGCTGCTGGTCTGGGTCCACTTGGCCACGTAGAGGCTGCCGGCGGACAGGTCGGCCGCCTTGTTGGCGATGAACATGAACAGGCCGCCATTGGTGGCGTCGTCGCCCATCATCACGGTGCGCTGGTCGGGCATGACCTGCACCAGCTCATGCGAGATGCGGCCCATGCAGTAGTGCTTCTTGATGCTGCCGGAGCCGTCGGGGTTGACCGTCACTTCGGGCAGGTGGCCGTAGTGGTACGGGTTGGCCTTGGTGGCATCGCCGCCGTACAGCGCCTTGCTGAAGCCCTGCAGCTGCGCATTGGTCGCCAGCGACGCGTCGGGCTCGTACTCCTCGCTGGACAGGTGGGTGTTCCACGGCGACAGGCTGGCGCCGCAGGTGATCCACAGGCCATTGACCGACGAGGTGTCCACGTTGTGGTACTTCACCAGCGTCAGCTTGCCGCTGGCGGGGTCCTGGTCGAGCGTCAGCACGGCGATGGGCGAGGGCAGCAGGCCATAGGCCGAGGCGCCGGCCTGGTCACGCGTGGTGTACTCGAACTGGACCACGGCGAACACAGCGTTGCCTTTCACGCCCGAGACGGTCGGCTTGTCGAGCTTGAGCATGGACATGCCATCCGGTGCGTCCGAGAAGAACTGGCGCTCCTTGCCGGCCACCGACTTGTCGATGATCGGCTGGTTGTTGATGTCGTAGTAGCCGCCGGCCAGGATCTGGCCGCCCTTGCCGTCCGACACCATGTCACCGGTCACGAAGAAGGGCTTGTAGGCCAGCTTGTAGCTTTGCGTCGAGCCGTCATTGAACGCCACGTCCAGGCTGGATGCCACGGTGGTCGTCGCCATCGCGGCCGGACTGGCCAGCGTGGGGGCGGCCATGGACACGAAGCTCGCCGACTTGTAGCTGATATCGGCACTGCCACCGCATGCGGTCAGCGACGCGACTGACAGCAGGCTGCCAGTGGTCAGGGGCAGCATGGGGGCGCCGGCCAGCATCTTCAGGATGTCGCGGCGGGAGTTCTGAACGGGTTGGGACATGTCGTAGGGTTCCATGGTTGTGAGTCCGCCCTGGCCGGGCCAGGCGGAGCCGGATTTCGCTGCTTCGCACCGGCCTTGCAGCCTGTGCGACGAGCGCGATCCTACGAACGGCGTGTGACAGTTTCTTGAAAGCCCCGCAACCAGCGCGAGGCCTAGTCGCGTGCACAGCGCGCCGCCAGCGGCAGCAGCGGATAGCGCACGATGGCTTCGCGGCCGCTGGCGCCCAGGCCGAATTCCGCGCGCATGCGGGTGTTGCTGTAGACCGATTGCTGGGGTGTCACCCCACCCGCGTCGCGGTACAGCACCTCGCGGCCGCGCGGACCCTCGAGCACCGCCGAGTCGTCGATGAACCGCACGCTGAACTCGATGCCGTGCTCACAGTGGTACTGCGGCGCGGCGGGTCCGCTGGCCGGTCCGGCACAGGCGGCCAGCAGCAGCACGCCCGGCAGGCCGCATCGCGGCAGGAGGTCGGCCAGGCGTTTCATCGGGGCCACAGCACCCAGAGTCTGAGCGGCTGCTTGAGCCGGCCCGCGAGATCGGCGGCTTCCACCCCCCAGCCCGTGAAATAGTCGGCCCGCACGGCGCCGGTGATGGCGCTGCCGGTGTCCTGCGCCAGCACCAGCCGCTGCAGGTTGACCACCGGTCCGCTGGATGCCAGCCAGACCGGGGTGCCATAGGGGATGCTTTCGCGGTCCACCGCAATCGAGCGGCCCGGCGTGAGTGCCACGCCCTGAGCCCCACGCGGACCAAAGGCCGCGTCGAATCCCGCCAGGGGCTCCTCGCGGAAGAACACGGTGCGGGGGTTGCTCCACAGCATTTCGTTCACGCGCTGCGGGTTCTGCTGGGCCCAGGCCTTGATGCCGGGCCACGAGGCATCGCGCACCGCGCCCTGCTGCAGCAGCCAGCCGCCTACGCTGCGGTAGGGCTGCTCGTTGCTGCCGGCAAATGCCAGGCGCACCATGCGCACCGTCCCGTCGGCCTCCGCCACGCGCAAGCGCCCGGAACCCTGGATCTGCAGGACCAGCGCATCCAGCGGGTCGGCCAGCCAGGCGATCTCGCGCCCGCGCAAGGCCGCCTTCGCCTCCGGCAGGGTGTCGATTTCCTGGCGTGTGTACCAGGGACGGCGGGCGGCCAGGCCGGCCGGTGGCTGGTACAGCGGCACCCTGTGGCTGGCATCGGGCAACCGTGTGGCCTCCAGCAGGGGCTCGTAGTAGCCCGTGAGCAGACCCTCGCTCTGGCCGGACAGGGGTTCCACACGGTAGGGCTGCAGCCGGCCGACCATCCAGGCCCGCTGCTCCTCGGCCGACCCAATGCTCAGCTGCCGCACCTGCCCACACAACGGCGCAAAGACCGGGCCGGGTTTCTCGCAGCTCTTGATCCAGGCATTCCAGGCCTCGTGCAGCGCATCGTCAGCAAACCCGGGCAACTCCGCCCAGCGCACCGGCGTCCAGCGGCTGCGCCCCTGCACCAGCGCCGGCGGCAGCGGCGCGCCGTCGTCCGCCGGCAGCACGGCCGTTGGTGCGGAAGGTGGCACGGGCGGCGGAGGCTCGACCGGCAGCGGCGGCGCGCTGCCGCAGGCCGCCAGCGTTCCTACAATCAGCAGCGTTGCAACAAGCCTGGAGAAACCGGTCATGGGTCTGATTTTGCTTGAAGCCCTGCTGGCCATGGCCGTGCTCGTGGCGATCGTGTGGTGGACGATGTTTTCAGGGCGTGACAAAGGCGAGCTGCCGCAGGCCCCGCCCGCCGACGCACAGCGCGACGCAGCATCCGATTCTGAGAACAAATAGGCTGTAGCCCTTGTCCAATGGTCACTTATTGCTATGAATTTCGTAGCAAATTGGCCAATTCGACCGCGGACTTGACTTCCATCTTGTCGAACACGCGCGAGCGGTGGACCTCCACCGTGCGCACACTGATGTCGAGCTGATCGGCGATCAGCTTGTTCGGAAGCCCCTCGACCACCAGTCGCATCACGTCGCGCTCGCGGTCGGTCAGTTCGCCCAGGCGCGACTGGATCTGCCGGCTCTGCCGCTGTTCGGCCAGCACCCGGGCCGACTGCTGCACCGCCTGCTCGATGCGGTCGACCAGGGCGTTGTCGGAGAACGGCTTTTCGCAGAAATCGAAAGCCCCCCGTTTCACGGCCTCGACGGCCGTCGGCACGTCGGCATGGCCCGTCAGGAAGATCACGGGCATCACGGCCGCAAGGCCCCGCGCAATCAGTTGCTCAAACAGCGCCAGGCCGCTGGTGCCGGGCATGCGCACGTCCAGCAGCAGGCAGCAGGGCTCGCGCGGCACGAAGCCCTCCCGCAGGAAGCGGTCGAACTCCTCGCCTCCCGCGAAGGTTTCGCTGGGCAGGTGCCTTGAGCGCAGCAACCAGGCCAGTGCGTCACGCACGCTGGCGTCGTCATCAACGATGTAAACGGTGGCATTCAGGGCGGGCTGCATCAGGGGGCCTCGGACGGAGCGCCCGGATCGACGGGCAGGGTGAACCTGAAAATCGTACCCTGCGGATGGTGGGGCCCGAATGCGAGGAATCCCCCATGCTGCTCGACCACCGTGCGGCACAGGCTCAGGCCCAGGCCCATGCCCTCGGCCTTGGTGGTGAAGAACGGCGTGAACAGCTGCTGCCCCACGGCCTGTGAGATGCCTGGCCCCTGGTCCGCCACCGAAAATTCGAGCCAGCCCTTGGGGCCGGCCGCTGAAGGCCCCGCCCGCCGCACCTGGATCAACAGCAGGCGGTCGGGCACCGCGGCTTCGTCCATGGCCTGCATGGCGTTGCGCGCCAGGTTCAGCAGGACCTGCTCCACCATGGTCCGGTCGCACAGCACCCGGGGCAGGCCGGCGACAACCACGATTTCCACCCGCACGGCCAGCTTGCGCGCCTGCAGGCTGACCAGCGGCATGACGGCGTCCAGCAGTTCCTGCGGGTCCACGGCTTCGCGGGCCTGGTCGCGCCGCCGCACGAAGTCGTGCACGCTGCGGATCACCTTGCCCGCCCGCTCGGCCTGCTCGGCGATGCGGTGCATCGCCATCTCGAGATCGGCCGCGGCGTGCGGCCCCCCGCGCAGCAGGTTCAGCGAGCCGTTGGCATAGCTGGCGATGGCGGCCAGCGGCTGGTTCAGCTCATGGCTGAGCAGCGAGGCCATTTCGCCCACGGTGGCCAGCCGGGCCGTGGCCTGCAGGCGGTCCTGGCTGGCGCGCGACAGCTCTTCCACGCGCCGCTGCTCGCTGATGTCGAGGAAGGCGCTCATCCAGCCGGTCTGCACCCCGCTGGCATTGATCAGCGGTGCCTCGATGATCAGCACCGGAAAGCGCGTGCCGTCCTTGCGCATGAACACCGACTCGAAGCCTTCGCGCGGCGGGACGTTCTCGCCGGCGCGCCGCGTCGATTGCCGCAGGTAGTAGCCGTGGGCCAGCTCGGGCGGCCAGTAGGGCGCCGGCGTGGCATGCCCCAGCAGTTCCTCGGGCGGAAAGCCCACCATCTGGCAGAACGCCGGGTTGACGTAGGTGATCCTCCCCTGCAGGTCGCGCGCGCGCAAACCGGTCACCAGCGAGTCCTCCATGGCCTTGCGGAACGCCAGCGCCTCGGCCAGGTCATGCTCGGCGCGCAGGCGCCGCCGCATGTCCTTGCCCAGCAGCACCAGCACCGACACCAGCGCGATCGACATGGCGGTGACCAGCGCGGTAAGCACATTGGGGAACAGGTCGGGCGCGGCGCGCCAGCTGTCGATGCGCAGGACCAGCGTGTTGCCGGGCAGGTCCACCAGCTGCTGCGCCGTGAAGATGCGGCTGCCCCGTCGGGCCGAGCCGTGCAGCGCGAGGCGGGTGCCATCCGCCTCGGTGAAGGAGACTTCCTGGCTGCGCGTCACCTGGCGGCTGATCAGGTCGGTCAGGATGGTCTGCAGCGCATAGGTGGCCACGATGTAGCCGGTCAGCTCGCCCGCCACCACCTGCGGCATGCACAGCTCCATAACCTCCACGCCCAGGCCGTCGCGCTGCGTCACGAAATAGCTGGTGGCATAGGCGGGGCCGTTGACGCGCCGGGCATGCGTGCAGGCCAGCGCCACATCGGCCTGTGAGTTCGCGCGTCCCAGCCGACCGAACACGCTGGCGCGGTACGGGGTGTCGGCCGCCAGCAGCGTGCTCAGCCGCGCATCCCGCCACTCGACTCGCACCCACTCGCGGTGCTCGCGCAGCAGGCTGGCCGCCTCGGCCTGCCAGCGCGCGGGGTCGCCCACGGCGGCATGCAGGGCCTGCAGCGTCTGGGCGTTGCGCGACATGGCATTGCGGATGTCGCTCACGGCATCGGCGGTGTCGCGCTCCAGCTTGGCCTGCACCTGGCTGGCTTCGTAGCGGCCCGCCAGCCACACCAGTGTGACTAGGATCGCCACCACCAGCGCGACCATCAGGCTCCAGAGAGACCAGCGCAGCCGCACCGAAAACCGGCGTGGCGCCTCGGCCGGCGCCGCGGGAATCGCTGAGACCGCGCTCACAGCACCCGGTGCTCCAGCGCGGGCAACTGCTGCCGCACCTGGGCCAGTCGTTCGGCCCCCAGCTCGCCGGCCACCACGCCAGGCCCTTCGGCCCGCTGGTCCATCAGCACGCCCCAGGGGTCCACCAGCATGGAGTGCCCCCAGGTCCGCCGGCCGTTTTCATGCGTGCCGCCCTGTGCCGGCGCCAGCACATAGGCCAGGTTTTCGATGGCGCGGGCGCGCAGCAGCAGCTCCCAGTGGGCCTGTCCGGTGACATGGGTGAACGCGCTGGGCACCAGCAGCAGGTCGGCCCGCAGGGCGCGGTACAGCTCGGGAAAGCGCAGGTCGTAGCAGACCGACAGGCCCACGCGCCAGGTCTTGCCGTCACGCGAGGGCAGATCGAACGTCACCGGGTCGCGCCCGCTTTCGATCACCCGCGACTCGTCGTACTGCTCGCGCCCGTTGCTGAACCTGAAAAGATGGATCTTGTCGTAGCGGGCCACGCATTGGCCGGCCGGCGAGAACACCAGGTTGGTGTTGCGCACGTGAGTGTCGCTGTCCGTGGCGAGCGGCAGGGTGCCCCCGACGATCCACAGGCCAAGATCGCGAGCGGCCGTGGCCAGGAACTGCTGCACGGTCCCCTCACCCCAGACCTCACGCGCGGCCAGCTTGTCGCTGTCCTGGTGGCCCATGAGGCAGAAATATTCGGGCAGGACCGCCAGTTCGGCGCCTTCGCGGGCCGCAGCCGCCAGCAATGCGTGCGCGGCCTGCAGATTCGCCTCGAGTGAAATGCCCGAGACCATCTGGATGGCGGCAACCTTCATGGCAGTTCTCCTTGGTTCATGGTCATTGCGTGACGGCGGGGCGCGAGGCATCGCCGGCCTCGACCTTGCTGTCCACCGGCGGCTTGCGGTCCACCCGCACCACGCGCGGGTCGGCCCAGGTGCCGTCGATGTGAAACTCCTGCGTGGTCGCCCGGATCAACGGGTTGCGCAGCACCATCTGCGCCAGGAAGGTCCCGAGCCCGACCACCGGGTTGATCACGGTCGCCACCAGCGAAGCGGTTCCCGCATTGATTTCGGGCACCACCACCACCCGCAGGTCCTGCGTTTCGCGCGCAATGTCGGCCCGCCCATCCATGAGTACCGCGGCATTCACGCCTTTCATCTGCAGGTTGTTGGTGGCCGCTATGCCTTGCTGGATGGTGACATCCCCGCGCACAAAGTCAAACGCGAAGCCCTCGCTGAAGACGTCACGGAAATCCAGGGTCAGGCGTCGCGGCAGCGATTGCAGGCTCAGCACCCCCAGCAGCTTGGCCAGCCCCGGGTCGGCCTTGAGGAACTGGCCCCCCTCGACATTGACGTTGAAGGCGCCACTCAGCGAGGGATAGTCCATGGTCAGCGGCGAGCCCAGCCAGGCCACCTGGCCCTCCATGCGGCCCTTGCCTCGCCGGATCACGTCCTTCATGCCGAAGCGGGTCAGCAGCTGGCCCGAGTCGGTGATGTCCAGCCGGAAATTCATCACGGTGCGGCGGACCTCGCCAGGCACGCGCGGCGGCCGCGGCCCGCCCGGCGCGGCCGCCTGGGCGTTCAGCGCCGCCCAGTTGCCGGTGGCGCTGAAGTGGGCTTCCGGCATGGCGAGGTTGAGTTTGTTGAGCCGCCACTCGCGCACACCCCCCTCGCGGGCCACCACGCTGCCGCCGCGGTTGACGGCGTCGATCTCGGCGCGCCCCAGCCTCTTGCCTCGCAGCTCCAGCTCATCGACCACCACATCGAGGGCGGGAATGTTGGCGGGCTGCTCGTCCAGCAGCTGCTCCACTTCCCGCGCCGCCGATGCCGCGATGCTGAGACGCGCCAGGCGGGCGTAGACCCGGCCCGCGCCGGCACCCGAAGGTTGCCGGTATTCGAGATAGCCATTGAGCTCATCGGCATCCACGTTGGCGCGCCAGACCAGCCCTTCGCGCGAGCCACCCACCACGACGTTGTGCAAAGTGCGCCCTTCCAGCGCCAGCGCGTCGGCGCGAACCGCCAGCACCGTGGGCAGGTACTCGAGCGCCGCCCGGTTTGCCGCGCCCGCGGTGTCGGCGGACGTCGTCACGGGTGTGCCGGAGGCCCCTGACAGCACCTTTTCCCAGGCGTCCACATCCACCGTCCCGAGATTGACGTTGGCCATGACCCCCTGTTCCGGCAACGGCGCGGCCTCGCCGGCCGCCAGGCCAACGCCAATGGCCCCCCGGCGCACACGTGCCACGGGCGCCGACAGGTCTCGCACATAGGAGACGCTGGCAATGCGGCCCAGCCCCAGCACCACCTGGTCGCCAAGCGCGGCGCTCGGCGCCAGTGACTCGGCCAGCAGGGCACTGTCGTAGCGCAGCGGCAGGGCCGTGTCCGCGCCCTTGTTCAGGGGCGGTGGAAGGTTCACCGCCAGACCTTGCAGGCTGCTGGCGATCGACAGCTCCGGAACCCCCCGACGAAAGCCCAGCGCCGCCGTGTAGGTGGCACTGCCCTGCATGCTCTGGGCCAGCCGCGACACGAACCCCAGCTCGGAGGCCTGCCGCAGCCCCTCGGCAGTCATCGCACCCTGGGCACGGAACTGCACGCTCGCTGGTTCAGACGGCCCCGCCGACGGCCGGCTGCCGCCCTCCAGGCGCAGGTCACCACCCAGCGCGCGCGCCTGCGTGCCCACGAGCGAAAAGCCGGTTTCACTGAAGAGCACGCTGCCCCGGGCCCGGCTCAGCACCGGACTGTCCGGCGTGATCTGCAGGTCATTGCCCGCCAGCGTGACGCTGCCCTGCACCCTGGAGCGATCGATGGTGTTGACCGGCAGCGTGAGGTTCAGCCGCACCTCGGCGTTGCCGCTGGCCGTGGTCTTGTCCAGCGCATGGCCCATGAGCGCCGACAGGGGTGAGGCATTGACCACCGCCAGGGCCTCGCTCAGCGGCCCGCGCACGTCGGCACTGACCACCACCGTGGTGGAGTGCGCCAGGTCCGGGATCAGCGCCTCGGCACGGGTCACCTGCAATCCGGGCGCGCCGGTGAGCTTGCCGCTGGCGCCCCTGACCTGCATGGTGTTGCCCTCGAAGATCAGCTCACCCGACAGCTGCGTGAGCGCCGGCCAGGGAGCGGTGCCGCGCGGCGCGAGGGTCCGCGGCACGAAGGCAAACTCGGCGTTCTTCACGTTCGCGCTGATGCGGAACTCGCCGAGCTTGGGGTCATTGAAGGGCAGGTGGGTCAGGTCACCGCGGACCCGGAACTTCACCCCGCTGGCCTGGCCATGCACCACGGCCTCCCGCACGTAGTGGCGCGCGGACGCCGCAATGACCTGGGGCAGGTAGCGGTGCACGCGGGCCCCGTCGGCTCGGCTGAGCGTGCCTTGCAGGTCCAGCACGCCCGGGAACCTCGAGTGGCTGGCGGACCGGGACGGGTCGCCGGTCTGCCAGCTGAGCCGGGCCTGCCCCTCAAGATCGGCATTGCTGAACTTCATGTTGTCCACCGACAGCGACAGCTGGCGCCCATTGACCTGCCAGCGCGCGTCCGCGGAAAGGTCGTCGAACAGCAGCAGGGGGTCCTCGAAGACCCCGGGCAGGTCCAGTGCCCCTTTGCTCAGGTGCAGACGCGCCGTTCCGCCGGCCTGGGTGAAGTCGAAGTCGAGTGCCGCGCCGCGGATCCCCGGCGTCCCGGGCGCGGCTCGTGCAGCGGACGCATCGGCCGGCAGACCGGCCGCGCGCGACGCGACCTCCAGCCCGACCACACGACCACGCGCCTGGTAGGACACGGGCGCCTCCGGGGCACCCTGCCAGCGGCCCTGCAGGGTTTCGACCACGCCGCGGGGCGCGTAGGCCGCCAGTGCAGCATGGGTTGCGGTGCCCAAGGGCAACCGGCTGGCAATCTGCCCCAGGGCGGCCAGATCGAGCCGGTCGGCCCGCAACTCGCCCTGGGCCGGCCGGGAGCCACTGGCGCCGGCCCAGGTCACCGCGACATTGCCTCCCGGCCAGGCCAGGCCCTCGCGGGTCTTGAACTGCAGGTTCTGTGTGGCGAAATCGAAGCCGCCGGGCAGCCGCTGGCCACCGACGCGGCCTGACACGAATGCCAGCGACAGCGGTTGAAGCCTTGCGCCCAGCGTGCCGCTGACATCAGTGAGCGCCACGTCTGCGACGCCTCCGGTGATCTCGCCCTTGCGCACGTCGGCCCAGAGGCGCAGCGCACCGCGTCCCTCGGTGAGGTCCACGCCGAGGTCAGCGCGGCCGCGCAGCTGCGACACGTCGACCTGAGCGAAATCGGCGTGCAGCTGGCCGTCCCACTGCGTCCACTGACCGGCTCGCACCGACCACAAGGGCTGGCGGAACTGACCCCGCAGCGTGAAGCGCTGCCCCCATTGCGCCGGCGGTGTGGCATCCAGCCGCATGGCATGCCGGCGCGCGCTGTTGCGCGCCACAAAATCCACCGCAGCCAGCGCCAGCGGCGGCGTTCCGCGCAATTCGTCGGTCCAGCGCACAGTGCCCTGGTGGATCACGAATTCGGACTGGCTGAAAAACCAGTCGGCCGCCCGCCCGTCGCCCCCGCCGCGCGAGAAATCGAGCCCCGCGACGTAGATCCGGCCGTCGGCGCCACGACGGACATCAAGCTCGGGGCGGTCAATGTAGAGTTGCTCGAAACCCAGATTCCACAGCGAGCGGGGAGACAGCGCCGCCACCACGCGGGGCAGACGCAAGGCTTCCCGCCCCTGGGGATCCAGCAGCACCACATTGGCCAGCTCGAATGAAGGGACCAGCCCCTCGGTGCGCGCGGTGATTTCTCCAATGCGCACAGGTACCCCCAACACCCGGGTGGCCTCGATTTCAAGGTCCGGGCGGAACTCCCCGATTCGCGGCACAATCCAGCCATGCAGCGCGCCCCAGGCGAGCGCAAACACCAGCCAGACCGTCAGTAACAACCACAAAAACCAGCGCGCGATGGCGGCATAAGTCTTCAGCAGACGCGACGGGGACGGCGGCGAGTCGTTCATTGAACAGGTGGATGTGTCAGGAATTATGACCGGCAGCGGTTCGTTGGGTTCGATGCACAACAGTGAAGTTTTGTTAAGCGGCCAGCCTCAGGAAGGGCCGGGCCAGGCCAGTGGCGAGGCGGCGCTGCTGTCTTCGCATTCGCGTTTTGTGCAGAGGCTGCGTCGCCGCTATGCCGCCGAGCTGTCGCTGCTGCCCCCGGGTGCCCCGGTCCGCGAGAGCATGGCGGTCACCTACGAGGCCCTGCGCCAGCGGGCACCGGACTGCGGCACGGCATTGCGCATCCTGCGCCAGCTCGTCATGGAGCGGCTGGTCCGTCTGGATTGCGACGAACAGGCTCCGCTGGCCACCATCACCCGCGCAGTGACGGAACTCGCCGAATTGGCACTGGACGTGGCCTGCGCGGAAGCCCGCAGCGAGCTGGACGCGCTGCACGGTGCCCCCCAGGGCCCCGATGGCCAGCCGGCCGAGTTCTGGGTCGTCGGCATGGGCAAGCTCGGCGCACGGGAGCTCAACGTCTCCAGCGACATCGACCTGATCTACGTCTACGACCACGACGGTGACACCGCGGGGGATGCCAATGGCCATCAGCGCATCTCCAACCACGAGTACTTCAGCAAGGCCGTTCGGATCATCTATGCGCTGATCGGTGACACCACCGAACACGGCTTCGTGTTCCGCGTGGACCTGGCCCTCCGGCCCAATGGCAACTCCGGCCCGGCCGCGGTGTCGCTGGGCGCGCTGGAAGAGTATTTCCAGGTCCAGGGCCGGGAGTGGGAGCGCTTCGCCTGGCTCAAGAGCCGCGTGATCGCTCCCCGCAACTGCGTCGAGAGCGGCTCGGCCCAGGAATTGCGCGGCGCTGTTCTGCCCTTTGTCTTCCGGCGCTACCTCGACTACAACGTGTTCGACTCGTTGCGGGTGCTGCACCGGCAGATCCGCGAGCATGCGGCCCGGCGAAGCGCCGGACGCCCCGAGCGGGCCAACGACGTCAAGCTGTCGCGCGGAGGCATCCGCGAGATCGAATTCACCGTGCAACTGCTGCAGGTGGTGCGCGGCGGCCAGTTCCCCGAGCTGCGGACACGGCCCACGCTGGCTGCCCTGCAGCGCGTGGCGCGTGCCGGGCTCATGCCGCAGGCCACCGCCGACGCCATGGCGCGGGCCTACGAGTTCCTGCGCCGGGTCGAACATCGCATCCAGTATCTGGATGACCAGCAGACCCACGTGCTGGCCACCCAGGATGACGACCTGGCCTGGATCGCCCGGACCATGGGCTTCGCCAACTGTTGCCCGTTTCTCAGCGAACTGGACACCCACCGCGAACTCGTCGCGCAGGAGTTCGACAAGCTGCTGGGCGGGGGCGCCCGAGAATGCAGCAAGGGCAGTTGCGGAGGCCCCAAGGCCGGCCGCCCACCCGCTCCTGACCTGGATGAGCTGCTGGCGCAGTTGCCCGCGGCCTTTGGCGAGCGCGTGACCCAGTGGCGTGGCCACCCACGCGTGCTGGCCCTGCGCGACGATGCGCGCCAGCGGCTGGCCCGCCTGGTCCAGCGTACCGCGCAATGGCTGAGGGAAGGGCGGGTGACCGAGGAGGCCGCAGTACGGCTGGCCGACTGGATCGAGCCGCTGCTGCGACGCGAGAGCTACCTGGCCCTGCTGCTGGAACGGCCGGCGGTGCATGAACGCCTGCTGCGCCTGCTGGGCGCGGCACGCTGGCCTGCGCGCTACCTGCTTCAGCACCCGGGCGTGATCGACGAGCTGGCGGGCGACGAGATGCTGGCCCAGCGCTTCGCCGCAGCCGATTTCGAGAGCGAAATGGCACAGCGCCGGCGCGCGCTCGAGATCACCGGCGAGGACGACGACGAGGCCCTGCTGAACCTGCTGCGACGCGCCCATCACGCCGAGGTATTCCGCACCCTGGCACGCGACGTGGAAGGCCGGCTCACCGTGGAGCAGGTGGCCGATGACCTGAGCGCGCTGGCCGATGCCGTGCTGCGCGTCACGGCCCTGTGGTGCTGGCAACGCCTGAAGGGGCGGCACCGCACGGAGCCGTGTTTCGCCATCATTGGCTACGGCAAGCTCGGCGGCAAGGAGCTGGGGTACGGCAGCGACCTGGACATCGTGTTTGTCTATGAGGACGAGGACGAGCGCGCCCCGGAGGTCTACGCCGCCTTTGTGCGCAAGCTGATCAACTGGCTCAGCGTCAAGACCGCCGAGGGCGACCTGTTCGAGATCGACACGGCGTTGCGGCCCAACGGCAATTCCGGCCTGCTGGTGACCCGTTTCGAGGCCTATGCGCGCTACCAGCAGCAACGCGGCAGCAACACCGCCTGGACCTGGGAGCACCAGGCCATGACCCGCGCCCGCTTCGTGCTGGGCATGGGCGACAGCGGCGGCGCCGGCTCTCTGGTGGCACGCTTCGCCGAGGTCCGCGAAGCCGTGATCACCGCGCCCCGCGAGGTGGCCTCGCTGCGCGAGGAAATCATCAGCATGCGCGACAAGGTCCGCGCCGCCCACCCCGTGCGGGGCGAACGCTTCGACGTCAAGCACAGCCCGGGAGGCATGGTCGACGTCGAGTTTGCCGTGCAGTTCCTCGTGCTGTCCGAGTCGGCAGCCCACCCCGGGCTGCGCCCCAACCTGGGCAACATTTCACTGCTGCGGCTGGCGGAAGGGGCGGGTCTGCTGCCTGCCGGCGTGGGAGAAGACGCCGCCCGTGCGTACCGCGAACTGCGGCGGGTGCAGCATCAGGCCCGGCTCAACGAAACCCCGACCCAGGTGGAACCCCCGGCCCTGCAGGCCGAGCGGGACGCCGTGCTGGCGCTCTGGCGCCATGTTTTCGGCCGCTGACGCCCGCAGGTCAGGCCCTGGTCAACTTGGCTGCCCGACAATCGCGCGGGCGTGGCTTTACATTTCGTTTACATTTCGCCAGCGCCGACTTCTGGGGAATTTTCTTGTCCGATACTCTGGAGCGCCTAAAGCAGCTCATCCAATCCCAGCACCAGCTGGACACCTCCGGCGTGACCCTGGAAACCGGGCTGGCCGATGCAGGCCTTGACTCGCTGGCGGTTGCCGAGCTGCTGTTTTCCATCGAGGAGAGCTTCGGCGTCGATCTGGGCGATGTCGCCCCCGACGCCGTACCCGCCACCATGGGTGAACTGGTGCAGCTGATCGACCATCACACCTCCGTCTCGTGAACAACGGCAGCGCCTGGATCACCGGCATCGGGGTGGTCGGGCCCCAGGGCCATGGCTGGCAAACCCTGTGCGAGTCGCTGCGGGCGCCAAGTGCCTGCTTCCAGTCCGTGCCCGCCGACTGGCTAGGCTACCCCGGGGCGCCCGATGCCTTCATCGCGCCCCTCGACCCGCAGGCCGAGCAGGCGGTCCTGCCTCACCAGTCGCTTAGCACCGACCGCGCCTGTGCACTGGCCCTGTGCGCCGCGGCCGAGGCTTGGGCCCAGTCCGCGCCCCAGGTCGACCCGCGCCGCGCAGGGGTCTATTGGGGCACGGGCATGGGCGGCCTGCACACCACCGAAACCAGCTACCAGCGCTTGCTCACCGAGCGCGCGCCCCTGCGCCCCATGACGGTGGTGCGGATCATGGCCAATTCGGCCGCCGCGCAGCTCGCCATCCAGTACGGCCTCAAAGGTCCCAACCAGACCTACAGCGTGGCCTGCGCATCGTCGGCCACGGCGCTGGGCGAGGCCCTGCTGGCCCTGCGCGCGGGGCGGATCGACCTGGCGCTGGTGGGCGGCAGCGAAGCCATGCTCGTGCCCGGCGTTCTGGCGGCCTGGGGCGCGCTGCGTGTGCTCAGCACACGCAAGACCGTGAAGGACCCTGCCCTGGCCTGCCGGCCGTTCTCCAGCGAGCGGGCGGGCCTGGCCATCGGTGAGGGCGCCGCAGCCTTCGTGCTGGAAAGCGAACGCCATGCGCGCGCGCGCGGGGCCCGGCCACTGGCAGAGCTGGCCGGCTACGGCACCAGCTGCGACGCCGCGTCCCTGGTCCATCCGCAAATGGACGGGCAGGTCGAGGCCATGCGGCAGGCCCTGCAGGACGCGGGACTCACGGCCCGCGACATCAGCGCGGTCAACGCCCATGCCACCGGCACCGATGCCGGCGATGTGGCCGAGGCACAGGCCCTGGCCGCGACCTTCGGCCCGGGCAGCCCGCCGGTGAGCGCCACCAAGTCTCAGCACGGCCACCTGCTTGGCGCCGCGGGGGCCCTGGAAGCCGCCATCAGCGTGGCCAGCCTGCAACTGCAACTCGTGCCAGCCACCCTGGGCGTGCAGCCGATCGACCCCCGCTGCGCCGGGCTCGACGTGAGCGGGCAGCCCCGCGCCATGCCGCTGGAGCATGTTCTGTCCAATTCCTTCGCCTTTGGCGGGACCAATGTGTCGCTGGTCCTGCGGCGCGCAGCGGCTTCCAGCCCCCACTGATCCATGCGAATCCTTCTGACCGGTGGCACCGGATTTGTCGGCGGCGCCGTGGCCGCCGAGCTCGCGCAGCGCGGCCTGCTTGACCAGACCGTCTTCATGGTGCGCGCGACGGACGCCGAGGAGGGGTGCGCGCGGTTGCGTGAAACCCTGCTGCGCTTTGGCGCCAGCGAGGTCCAGGCGCGATCCGTCACCCCGGACCGCGTGCTGTGCGCCGACCTGCTGGACATCGCGGCGATTGCCGATTCACCGCTGCTCGCCGGCCTGACGCAGGTGATCCACTGCGCGGCGCTCGCCACGTTCTCCAACAATCCCCGGATCTGGGCCAGCAACGTGGACGGCACCCTGGCGCTGGCCCGCGCCGTGCTGGCGCAGTCACGGCTGACCCGCTGGGTCCAGGTGGGCACGGCCATGTGCTGCGGACCCGGGATGGCGGCTCCCGTCGGCGAATCATGGGAAGCCGGCACCGACGAGAAGGCCCACCTCGTGCCCTACACCCGCTCCAAGGTGGCCGCCGAGCTGGCCCTGCGCGCGTTGCCCGGCCTCCCGCTGGTGGTGGCGCGGCCCTCGATCGTGGTGGGCCACAGCCGCCTCGGGTGCGCCCCCTCGCCGAGCATCTTCTGGGTGTTCCGCATGGCTTTCGCGCTGGAGCGGTTCACCTGCGCGCCCGAGGAGCGCATCGACATCATCCCGGCCGACTGGTGCGCCCAGGCGCTGGTCACCCTGGCCCTCAAGCCGCAACTGGCCAGCGACCTGTACCACGTCTCGGCCGGCATGGGGTCGAGCAACCGTTTCACCGAGATCGACGCCGCCTACGCCGCTGCCGCCGGCACCCCGCCCGTGGCGCCGCGCTATCAGCAGGTGGGCGTGGACGGCCTGCGCGGCCTGGTGCCGCTGTTCGAGCAGCGCCTGGGCCGGGTCAACCGGCTGCTGATCCTGCGCGCATTGACGCTGTATGGCGCGTTTGCCGAGCTGAACTATGTGTTCGACAACGGCCGGCTGATCGCCGAGGGCATCGCGCCCGCGCCGCCGCTGGCCGGCTACATCGGCGAATGCGTGCGCACCAGCGAGGGCGTCCCGATGACCCAGCAGATGGCGCACGATTTCAAGTAGGCCGGCCGCGGTGACACATTAACTTAATCAAATGATTTATTTAATGTGCTGTAATGGCGCCCCATGGCCGCCACCGCCCTTGACCATCCGCCGCGCGCCCGCCTGCCTCGCAGCGACGGGCTGGCGGCACGTGCCCGCCTTCTGAAGGCGGCGCTGGGCCTGTTCTCGCAGAAGGGCTTCACCAAGACCTCGACGCGCGAGATCGCGCAGGCCGCGGGCGTGAACATCGCGGCCATCAGCTACTACTTCGGCGACAAGGCCGGGCTGTACCGCGTGGTGTTCACTGAACCACTGGGCCATCCGGCCGACGACATCGCCCTGTTCAACCAGCAGCACCTGACGCTGCATGAAGCCCTGCAGGCGTATTTCACGCGCTTTCTCGAGCCCATGAAGCAGGGTGACCTGATTCAGCAATGCATGCGCCTGCACTTCCGGGAGATGCTGGAGCCGACCGGCCTGTCGTGCGGGATGGACGAGGGCATCAAGGCCTCGCACGCCGCCCTGGTGGCGGTGCTGTGCCGCCACCTGGGCCTGGCCCGGGCCGACGACGAGGCCCACCGGCTGGCTTTCGCGGTGTCGGCGCTGGCCCTGCAGATGTTCGTCGGCCGCGACCTGATCGAGGCCGTGCGGCCGCGGCTGGCCTCGGCCCCGCGCGCCATCGACCTGGCCGCGCAGCGCCTGGCCGACTGGGCCGAAGCCATGGTGCTGGCCGAAGCACGCCGCCGCGCCGCCCTTTCCTCACCCCCGACCGGGGCCATCCGCCCCACGCCCAACGCTCCCCCTGTGGGACGAACTTCATGACTGCACTGCAACGAACCTGCACCTGGCTGGCCCCCCTGTGGCTGGCGGCCTGTGCCAGCCCTCCCTTGCCGCCACCGCCCGAGGCGGCCGCGGTGCCCGCGCATTGGCACGCGCCCCTGCCGCACCACGGCGACCTGGCCGATCTGGGCCACTGGTGGGAAAAGCTGGGCGATCCGGTGCTGGTCGAGCTGGTCGCGGCCGCCCAGAACGCCAGCCCGACCCTCGCTTCGGCCCGTTCGCGCGTTCTGCAGGCGCGTGCCGCGCGAACCAGTGCCCGGGCTGCGCTCGGCCCCACGCTGGATGCCTCGGTCAGTGCCAGCCGCGGCAACGCCGCGGACCCCAGCAGCTCACCGTTGACCGTGGCCGAGGCAGGGCTGCAGGCCGGCTGGGAGATTGACCTGTTCGGGGCCAACCTGCAGGCGGCGCGGGCGGCGGACGCCCGGCTCGAGGGAGCAACGGCCCTGTGGCACGACGCGCGCGTGTCGGTGGCCGCCGAAGTGGCCAACCAGTACTTCAGCCGGCGCGCCTGCGAGCGGCTGCTGACGGTGGCCCGCTCCGACGGCGACTCACGCCAGCAAACGGCCCGCCTGTCGGACCTGTCGGCGAAGGCCGGCTTCACCGCGCCGGGGACCGCCGCGCTGGCCCGCGCCAGCGCCGCCGAAGCCCGCGCGCGGCTGACCCAGCAACAGGCGGCCTGCGACATCGACCTCAAGGCGCTGGTGGCCCTGACCGCGCTGAGCGAGCCCGACTTGAAGCAAAAACTGGCTTCAGCCCCCGCCAGCCGGCCACAGGATGCTCTCTTTTCAATAGCAAGCGTGCCCGCCCGGGTGATCGCCCAGCGGCCTGACGTGTTCAACGCCGAGCGCGACGTGGTGGCGGCGGCCGCGGAGCTGGGACAGGCCCGCGCGCAGCGGTTGCCGCGGCTGAGCCTGAACGGTTCGATCTCCACTGGTGTCGCTCGCGCCGGCGGCGTCAGCACCGACTTCCAGACCTGGTCGCTGGGTCCGCTGACCCTGAACCTGCCGCTGTTTGACGGCGGACGCCGGGCCGCCGGCGTCGACGCCGCGCAGGCGCGCTACGACGAGGCGGTGGCGCTGTACACCGCTCGCGTGCGCCAGGCGGTGCGTGAGGTCGAAGAGGCCCTGGTCAACCTGCAGAGCACGGCCGACCGCCGTGCCGATGCGGAACTGGCCACCGAGGGCTACCGCGCCTCCTTCAACGCCACGCAGTCGCGCTACCAGGCGGGACTGGCCAGCCTGGTGGAGCTTGAAGACGCCCGCCGCACCGCGCTGGCCGCTGAAACCGCGCTGGTGACTCTCGAGCGCGAGCGCGACACGGCCTGGACCGCCCTGTACCGCGCCGCCGGCGGCGGCTGGACCCCCGACGCGCCCACACCCACCGACACGGCTCTCGCCCGCCCCTGAATCACGGAACCGACACCATGAAAAAACTCAAGATCCATCCGGCGGCCCTGGCGGCCATGGCCCTGACGCTCGCGGGCACCGGCGGCGTGGCGCTGCATGCCTCGCGCACCCAGGCCGCCGAAGACAAGCCCGCCGACGCCGCGCGACCGGCGCTGACCGTGACCACCGTGCAGCCCGTGCAGACCCGCCTGCCCGTGACGCTGTCGGCCAACGGCAATATCGCGGCCTGGCAGGAAGCCAGCGTCGGTGCCGAAGCCAATGGCCTGCGGCTGACCGAGGTGCGCGTCAACGTGGGGGACCGCGTGAAACGCGGGCAGGTGCTGGCCACCTTTTCATCGAGCACCGTGAGCGCCGAGGCCGCCCAGGCCAAGGCCGGCGTGCTGGAAGCCGAGGCCAATGCCGCCGAAGCCGCGGGCAACGCCCAGCGCGCGCGCAGCCTGGAAGCCACGGGAGCGCTCAGCGCCTCGCAGATCAACCAGTACCTCACGGCCGAACAGACCGCCAAGGCCCGGGCCGAGGCCGCGCGCGCCCTCTACCAGGCGCAGCAGGTCCGCCTGAGCCAGACCCAGGTGCTGGCCCCGGACGACGGGGTGATCTCCGCGCGCAGCGCCACCGTGGGCGCGGTGGTGGGCGCGGGCACCGAGCTGTTCCGCATGATCCGCCAGGGCCGCCTCGAGTGGCGCGCGGAGGTCACGTCGGTCGAGCTCGGGCGCATCACGACCGGCACGCAGGCCCTGGTCACGGCAGCCAGCGGTGCGCGGCTGGAAGGGCGGGTCCGCATGATCGCTCCCACCGTGGACCCACAGACCCGCGCGGCGCTGGTCTATGTGGACCTCAAGGCCCTGCCGGGCAACGCCGGCGCAGCCCGTGCCGGCATGTTCGCGCGCGGCGAGTTCGACCTGGGCACCACGCCGGCGCTCACCGTGCCGCAGGCCGCGCTGGTGGTGCGCGATGGCTTCAGCTACGTCTACCGGGTGGGCGATGACCACCGCGTGGCGCGCCTGAAGGTGCAGACCGGCCGCCTGGCCGGCGAGCGCATCGAGGTGACGCAGGGGCTGGCGGCCGGCACCCGGCTGGTGGCCAGCGGTGCGGGCTTTCTCAACGACGGGGACGTGGTCCGCGTCGTCGAATCAGCCCCCAAGCAGGCTGCAGCCCGCATGCAGCCGGCATCTTCTGCTACCAAATAAAGAGCAAGCATGATGAACGTCTCATCCTGGTCGATCAAGAACCCGATCCCCGCGGTCATGCTGTTCGTGATGCTGACCTTCGCGGGCATGCTGTCCTTCAATGCCATGAAGGTGCAGAACTTCCCGGACATCGACCTGCCGACCGTGACCGTGACGGCGTCGCTGCCCGGCGCCTCGCCCGGCCAGCTCGAGAACGACGTGGCACGCAAGCTCGAGAACACCATGGCCACGCTGCAGGGCCTCAAGCACATCTACACCAAGGTGCAGGATGGCGTGGTCACGCTCACCGCCGAGTTCCGGCTCGAAAAGCCGGTGCAGGAGGCCGTGGACGATGTGCGCTCCGCGGTGCAGCGCGTGCGCGCCGACCTGCCGGCCGACCTGCGCGACCCGATCGTGCAGAAGATCGATCTCGCCGGCCAGCCCGTGCTGGCGTTCACCATCCGCTCCTCGCAGATGGATGACGAGGCCCTGAGCTGGTTCGTGGACAACGACGTCTCACGCAAGCTGCTGGCCGTGCGGGGTGTGGGCGCGGTCAACCGCGTGGGCGGCGTGACCCGCGAGATCCGCGTGGCACTGGACGCGCAGAAGCTGCAGGCGCTGGGCGCCACGGCGGCGGACATTTCGCGTCAGCTGCGCATGGTGCAGACCGAAAGCGCCGGCGGCCGCACCGACCTGGGCGGCGGAGAGCAACCGGTGCGCACGCTGGCCACCGTGAAGACGGCGCAGGAAATCGGCGCGCTCGACATCGCACTGTCCAACGGCCGCTCGATCAAGCTCGACGACGTGGCCACCGTGACCGACACCGTGGCCGAGCCGCGCGCGGCGGCCCTGCTCAATGGCAAGCCCGTGGTGGGCTTCGAGGTGGCGCGCAGCCGCGGCGAGAGCGAGGTGACCGTGGGGGCGGCCGTGCAGAAGGCCCTGCAGGAACTCAAATTGCAGCACCCCGACGTGGAGCTGACCCAGGCCTTCGACTTCGTGACCCCGGTGGAAGAGGAGTACGACGGCTCTCTGCACCTGCTGTACGAGGGGGCGGCCCTCGCGGTGCTGGTGGTCTGGCTGTTCCTGCGCGACTGGCGCGCCACCTTCGTTTCGGCCGTGGCGCTGCCCATGTCGGCCATTCCGGCCTTCATCGGCATGCACCTGCTGGGCTTCTCGGTCAACATCGTGACGTTGCTGGCGCTGTCGCTGGTGATCGGCATCCTGGTGGACGACGCGATCGTGGAGGTGGAGAACATCGTGCGCCACCTGCGCATGGGCAAGACCCCGTACCAGGCCGCCATGGAGGCCGCCGACGAAATCGGCCTGGCGGTGATCGCCACCACCTTCACGCTGATCGCGGTGTTCCTGCCCACGGCCTTCATGAGCGGCGTGGCGGGCAAGTTCTTCAAGCAGTTTGGCTGGACCGCCTCGCTCGCCGTGTTCGCCTCGCTGGTGGTGGCGCGCGTGCTCACGCCCATGATGGCGGCCTACATCCTCAAGCCCATCGTCACCGCGCACAGGGACCCGTCCTGGATGAACGCCTACATGCGCGCCGTGACCTGGTGCATGAAGCACCGCATTGCCACCATGGTGCTGTCCACCCTGTTCTTCATCGGCTCGGTGGCGCTGATTCCGTTGCTGCCCACGGGCTTCGTGCCTCCGGACGACAATTCGCAGACGCAGGTCTACCTTGAGCTGCCGCCCGGATCAACGCTGGACCAGACGCTGGCGAGCGCGGAACAGGCCCGCCAGATGATCGCCCGGGTCGACCGTGTGAAAAGCATCTACACCACCATTGGCGCCGGCAGCGCGGGTGGCGATCCGTTTGCCTTGCCCGGCGCGGCCGAGGTGCGCAAGGCCACGCTGACCATCCTGCTGGCCAATCGCTCGGAGCGGCCCGTGAAGCAGCGCATCGAGAACCAGATCCGCGCGGCGCTGGAGCCGCTGCCGGGCGTGCGCAGCAAGGTCGGGCTCGGCGGCTCCGGCGAAAAGTACATCCTGGTGCTGACGGGCGAGGATCCCCAGGCGCTGCAGACCGCGGCCCTGGCCGTCGAGAAAGACCTGCGCACCATTCCCGGCCTGGGCCAGATCGCATCCACCGCCAGCCTGATCCGGCCTGAAATCGCGGTGCGGCCAGACTTTGCCCGCGCCGCCGACCAGGGCGTGACCAGCGCCGCCATCGGCGAGACGCTGCGCATTGCCACCCAGGGCGACTACGACGTGGCGCTGGCCAAGCTCAACCTGTCGCAGCGCCAGGTGCCCATCGTGGTCAAGCTGTCGGAGGACGCGCGCCAGGACCTGAGCGTGCTGGAGCGCCTGGCGGTACCCGGGGCGCGCGGTCCGGTCATGCTGGGCCAGGTGGCCACGCTGGAGTTGACCGGCGGGCCCGCCGTGATCGACCGCTATGACCGCTCACGCAACATCAATTTCGAGATCGAACTGTCAGGCCAGCCCCTGGGCGACGTGGCGGCCAAGGTGCAGAAGCTTCCCTCCGTGGTCAACCTGCCTGCCGGCGTGCGCGTGGTGGAGATCGGCGACGCCGAAGTGATGGGTGAACTGTTCGCCAGCTTCGGGCTGGCCATGCTGACCGGTGTGCTGTGCATCTACATCGTGCTGGTGCTGCTGTTCAAGGACTTCCTGCATCCGGTCACCATTCTCTGCGCGCTGCCCCTGGCGCTGGGCGGCGCCTTCGTGGGCCTGCTGATCGCGCAGAAGAGCTTCTCGATGCCTTCCCTGATCGGCCTGATCATGCTCATGGGCATCGCCACCAAGAACTCCATTCTGCTCGTGGAGTACGCCATCGTGGCCCGCCGCGACCACAACATGAGCCGATGGGACGCGCTGCTGGACGCCTGCCACAAGCGGGCCCGGCCCATCATCATGACCACCATCGCCATGGGCGCGGGCATGCTGCCCATTGCGCTGGGGCTGGGGCAGGCCGACTCGAGCTTCCGCTCACCGATGTCGGTGGCCGTGATCGGCGGCCTGATCACCTCCACGGTACTGAGCCTGCTGGTGGTGCCCGTGGTGTTCACCGTGCTGGACGACGCCGAAGGCTGGCTCGCCCGCCAGGTCCGCCGGCTGCGTGGAAAGCCCGAGCCCGCACCCGCGGCAGCCGGGCAGGTGGGCTCCGGCAGCCACTGACGCCGCACCGACGCGCCAGGGGGGTCGGCCTTCCTGGCGTTTGTGCGAAGATCGGCCATGGTTGCGAACACCGCTGCTGGCCCGGCAGCCTCTCCCTCCGCACCCGCTGGCGAACCGCCGGTCCTGCGGCGACAGCTTGCCAGCGTCCAGGCGAACATCCCCCTGCTCTGCGAGGACATCGAGCGCTGGGGTGAGCCGCTGGGAGTGCCTCCGGCCACCCTGCAGGCCCTCAGCCTCATGCTCGACGAGTTGATCACCAACACCATCATCCACGGCTTCCAGGGCGATCCCGGCCATGCCATTGACGTCGTCCTGACACGCCATGCAGACGAGGTCGAAGTGGTGCTGCGCGACACGGCGCCAGCCTTCGATCCCCGCAGCATCGCGCCCCCCGACACCACGGCGGATGTGGCGCAGCGCGACATCGGGGGACTGGGCATCCACCTGGTGCGGCGGCTGTCCGACAGCTTCAGCTACCGCCGCGACGGCGACGCCAACGAAGTCACGCTGCGCAAGGCGCTGAACGGGCCGCCGCGTGCGCGGGAATCCGCCTCATGAGCGCCGCGGCGCAGGTGCAGGACACCGAGACCAGCTTCTTCCGCAACTACAACCGCCTGGTCGGCGGCACCTACGCCGCCATCCTGCTGTGCACGGTGGCCGTGTTCCTGTTCCAGCTGCATGAAAAGCTGGCGGAGGAAATCAACACCATCAAGGCCCAGGTGGCCAAGCACGGCCAGCTCATCGAATTCACGCTGCGCTCGTCGCAGGACGCACTGGAAGCCCTGCGGCTGTCGATGGCCGACAGCTATGCCCGGGGCACGGCTGCCCCATCCGCAAGCGCTTCGCCGTTGCTGCCCTACCTGCGCCAGGGCGGTGCGGGCTTCAACCTGGACCTCGCGCCGCAGCGCGACGCCACGGGCAACCTGACCGGACTCGGCACGCTGGGCCACCGGTCCGCGGCGTTCAACCGCGACCTGCGGGCCGCGCTGCAGCTGGCCCCGGCGATGCAGGCCATCGCCTTCAACCTGCCCCAGGCGGTGAATGCGGGCTTCGTCTCGGCAGACCATTTTGCCTACCAGTACCCGTGGGTCGAGTCTTCGAAGCGGGCGTTCGCGGACTCTTTCTACGACTCTCCCACATGGCAGTTCGGAACGCCCGAACGCAACGCGAATCGCGAGAAGTACTGGGCCCCGGTCGAGTACGGCGATGCCGGTCAGGGGCTGGTGGCGCCGGCCGCGGCGCCGGTGTATGACGGCGACCAGTTCCGCGGCGTCGTCAACATCGACACCAGCCTGGACTACCTCAACCGCATCAATTCCGACTTCGGGTATCCGCTGGGGACCGTGCTGCTGGTGGACGACTACGGCCAGGTGGTCGCGCATCCGAAGCTCTTTGCCAATGCGCTGTCCGTGCAGGCCACCCGGCCCCTGGCCGACGCCCTGCCGCCGGAACTGGCCGACGACCCGGACCGGCTCGTGCTGCTGCCCGCGGACACCCCGACCCAGATGCAGGGCTGGCTGGCGATCCGGCATCCGTTCATTTCAGCCCCATGGCAACTGGTGTACCTCGTTCCCACCTCGCAGGTGTGGATCGCGCTGCTGCGCGAGCGGGCCCTGCCGGTGGCGCTTCTCGTGATCGGATTGACCGTGTTGATGGGCGTCACCTACCGGGTCACCAGCCGCGAATTCATCTCGCCTGCCAACAAGCTGGTGGGACACATTGCCGCGGAGAGCCGCTTCGTCACGCGCCCCATTCCGGCGGTACCGGCAAGCTGGCGGCCCTGGTTCGAAACCATTTCCCAGGCTTTCCGCGAGAGCCTGCAGCTGGCCGGCATCCGCCAGGAGCTGGATATCGCGGCCAACGTGCAGCGCGACATCCTGCCGCGCCGCTGGCCTCAGCACGAGGCCTTTGCCATGTGGGGACTGATGCGCTCGGCGCGCGAGATCGGTGGCGACTTCTACGACTACTTCGAACTGGACTCGGGCCGGTTTGGCCTGGTCGTGGCCGACGTCAGTGGCAAGGGCGTGCCCGCAGCCCTGTTCGGCATGGTGTCCAAGACCCTGCTGCGCGCGACCGCTTTGCGCTTTCCCGACGCGCCGGGCGAGGTGATGGCCAGTGTCAACACCGCCCTGTGCGAGGACAACGACGCCTGCACCTTCGTCACAGTGTTCTATGCGGTCTACGACCCCGCCCGGGGCATCCTCCACTATGTCACGGCAGGCCATCCACCGCCCCTGCTGGTGGCCGCCGACGGCCGCACACGGTTCCTCGAGAAGACCGGCGGAGCGGCTCTGGGCGTAATGGAAGACATGGCCTTCGCGCAGGCCACCGTGGCGCTGGCACCGGGGGATACCCTGCTGGCCTATACCGATGGCGTGACCGAGGCCATCGATACCCAAGGCACCGAGTTCACGGCCAACCGCCTGCCGCCGGTGTTTGGCGGCCGCGCCGTCAGCGAGCCGCAGCAGGGGGTGGAATCCCTGGTCGCCGCGGTGGACCGCTTTGCCGGCGGCGCGGCGCAATTTGACGACATCACCTGCGTGGCCCTGCACCGAACATGACGCGTCTCAACTGTCTCCGATGGCTGGCCCGGCAGGCGGTCTGCACCGCCTGCGCCCTCGGTCTGCTGCCCGGCCTTCTGCCCCCGGCTTCCGCCGCCACCCTGCAGGACGTCCAGGCGCGGGGCGAACTGGTGGTGGGCGTCAAGATGGACGGCTTGCTCTGGGGTCAACTGGACACCGCCACCGGGCGCATCGTGGGCCTGGAGCCGGATCTCGCCCAACGGATGGCGGACGAACTGGGGGTGAAGCTCCGGCTCGTGGGCGTTCTTACCGCGGAGCGGGTGGAAGCCGTGCGCAGCGGCCGCGTGGACGTGCTGATCGCCACGCTTTCTGACACGCCGGAACGCGCCAGGCTGCTGGACCTCGTCAGGCCCAACTACTACAGCTCCGGCGCCAACCTGCTGACCCGCAAGAAGGACCATTTCCGCGCCTGGGCCGACCTCAAGAACCGCCGCGTGTGCGGTCGCCGCGGGGCGTTCTGGAACCGGGCCATCACGGTGCAGTACGGCATCGACATCATTGCGCTGTATTCCAACGACTGGTCCCAGGCGGCCATGCGCGACGGGCGCTGTGCGGCCCTGCTGCACGACGACACCATCATCGCCGCCATGCTGCAAGACCCCGCGGTCGCCCGTGACTTCGAGATGCCCTTGCCAACGGTGCACTCGGCGCCGTGGTCCATCGCGCTGGCCTCGGACGCCCGCGGCGGCGCACTGGAACGCCGCCTGTCCGATCTGGTCGTGCGCTGGCACCGCAACGGCGACCTGCTCGCACTTGAACGAAAATGGGGAATCCCCGAGACCCGCTTCCTGCTGGACAAACACGATGTGTGGAGCCGCCGCAGTGGCGCCGGCTGGTACTGCGGCGCAACGGTGACCCCCACGACCCCGAAAGAATGCCTGTGACCTCTCAACTCGATCTGCAGTTCGCCCGGCTCCCTCAGGCCGCCGTCATCACGCTCCTGGGCCGGCTGGACGGCAACTCCGCCTCGGAGTTCGGCACCTTCGTCGCCACGCACCTGCAACCGGATGACACGGCCGTGGTGCTGGACTGCAAGGGCCTCAGCTACGTCAGCAGCGCCGGGTTGCGCGAATTCCTCAAGCTGGCCAAGCAGTTGCACAAGCATCAGGCCCGGCCAGCCATCGCGTCCGCCACACCCGCGGTGTTCGAAGCGCTTGAGATCGCGGGGTTTCACAGCCTGTTCCACTGCAAGGACGACCTCGACAGCGCGCTGAAGGCGGTTGCAGCGCCCGCCGCCAAGCCCGGTCTGCTGGGCCAGCTGTTCGGCCGCACCTGATGGCGGCCATCACGCCACCCCGGGAGTACCAGGCCGGCCACCAGCTCGCCCGCGCCCTGGATCAGGACCTGGCCGACCGCTATGTCCGCCACACCCTGACCGGCGACCCGGAAGTGGACGAGATGCTGGCCGAGCTCGACGGCCACGGAGCGGCGCTCAAGCACGGCTGGATCCAGCGGGGCATCGAGGGTGGCGCTGACGCCATTCCGGACGCGCCGGCCTGCGCGCGGGAGCTGTTTGACCGGATCGCCGAGGTGCCCTCCTGGTGGCGGCCGGGGGACGAGCTGCCGGGTTGCCGGGCCTTCCACCGGCATTCGCAGATGTTCCTCGGTGCCTTCGTCGCCGGGGTGCTGGTCGAAGGGTTTTCCACGCTGATCAGCAAGTCCTTCAGCATCACCGGGCGGCTGACCGACAGCGGCGTGCGACGGCTCAAGCAGAACAACCGCCATCTGGTGGAGATCTTCATGCCCGGTGGCCTGGACCGGCAGGCCGACGGCTGGAAGCTGTCGGTGCGGATCCGGCTGGTGCATGGGCAGCTGCGGCGCCTGCTGGCCCGATCCCCCGAGTGGGACACCGAAGCCTGGGGCGTGCCCCTGAGCTCGGCGCACATTGCCTTTGCCACGTCGGCCTTTTCGGCGCTGCTGCTCAAGCGGGCCACCCAGCTGGGGGTGGACCTGAGCCCGGCGGAGCGGGCCTCGTTCATGCAGGTCTGGCGCTACTCGGGCCACCTGATGGGGGTATCGCCCGAGTTGCTGTTCGAGGACGAGCGCAGCGGGCTGCACCTGCAGCGCGTCGGGGCCCTGTGCGAGCCCCCGCCCAGCCTGGAATCCTGCCAGCTGGCCGGTGGGTTGATCAACGCCGCACCCATCGTGGCGGGCATCGAGGACCCGCCGACCCGCCGCGCGCTGGTGCGCAAGATCTACCGCATCTCCCGCGCGCTGATTGGCGACGAGCGGGCGGACCAGCTACGCTATCCACCGGCCCGGACCCTGGGCACGCTGCCGGCGTTGCGCCTGGCCTACCGGGGCGACCTGCTGCTCCAGCGCCTGCTCCCTCGCTGGCGTGGCACGCGGCAACTCGGCCAGTTTGCCCAGCTCATGGACCTGTCGCACTATGAGAACCGCGCCATGAACTACCGTGTGCCGGACCAGGTCCACGCCGAAAAGGACGGGGTGCTGTAGCGAGGTCCGGAGCCCCTCAGGTGGCCGACTCCGCCCTGACCTTCAAAGGCTTCCTCGACACGGGCAGGCGCATGGCCACACCCAGGCGGTTCCAGGCATTGATCTGCGCGATGCTGAAGGTGAGCTCGGCAATTTCCTGATCGCTGAAGTGCGGGCGCAACGCATCGAAATGCGCCTGAGGAGCATGGCCCTCGTGCAGCGAGGTGACGCTCTCGGCCCACTGCAGCGCGGCGCGCTCGCGCTCGGTATAGAACCCCACCTCACGCCAGGCGGGCAGGCTGTTCAGCCGCTGCAGGTCTTCCCCGCTGTTGAGGAGTTCGCGCGCGTGCATGTCCAGGCAATAGCCACAGTGATTGATCTGAGAGACCCGCACGTGCAGCAGTGCCTGCAACGCGGGGCCCAGGCTGGACTTGTGCAGTGCGGCGCTGACCCCGAGCATGGCCTTGAAGGCTTCAGGGGCGAGGGTGGTGTGGGGCAAACGGGCTTGTTCCATGGGGCTTCCTTTGATATGGAGGATGGGAGGATGAAGACGGGCTTCATCTCCAAGACGGCGCCGTCAGCCGTTTTGTGACAGGCCGCGCCGGAACTGCGCCATCGCCCGTGCCAGCTTGTCCGGGTTGCGCTGGGCATGGATGGAGACAATGCGCTGGCCGTCGGTCTCGAACGACTGGATGGACTCCAGTTCCTCCCCCATGAAGCGCATCAGGCCGGGCACGCCGTTCACGTCCACCAGTTCCATGCGCATCACCGGCCCGTAGCGGCGCGCCACCGCAAAATAGAGCTGGGCCAAACGCTGGGCGCCGCGCAGCACCTGCGTGAAGGCCTTGACCTTGCCGCCGCCGTCGCTGAGCAATTCCGCGTCCTCGGCCAGCAGTTCGCGCATCTGCGCAAGGTCGCCGCGGCCGGCGGCGTCGGCAAACGCCTTCAGCAGCCGGACATGGGTCTCGCGGCTCACGGCAAATCGGGGCCGCTGCTCCCTGAGGCGCTCGCCCGCGCGGTGCACGAGCTGGCGGCACGCTGCCTCGCTCTTGCCCAGCGCCTGCGCCACCTCCGCATAGTCAGCGTCAAACACCTGGCGCAGCAGAAAGGCCGCGCGCTCCTCGGGAGCCAGCCGCTCCAGCACCATAAGGAAGGCGACCGAGACATCGTCGGCCCGCTCCAGCAGCTGCTGGGGCGAGTCGGGGGAGACCTCGACCAAGGGCTCAGGGAGCCAGAAACCCTCGTAATGCGCCCGTTCCGCCCGCGCGGCGCGCAGCCGGTCGATCGACAGCCGGGTCACTACCGTGACGAGCCAGGCTTCGGCGCTTCGCAGGCTGTCGGTGTCGGACTCGTTCCAGCGCAGCCAGGCATCCTGCAGCACGTCCTCGGCATCCGCGGCCGAACCCAGCATGCGCCAGGCCAAGCCCATCAGGCGTTTTCGGTGGGTCTGGAAGAGGGTGGTTCGCTGGTCCATGGAGACAAGACGCGCCAGGCCCCCCCGCTGTGACAGGCGAAGCGGCGCTAGGACCGGATGCGGTCGACCAGCGCGGTGGTGGAGTAGCCACTCACAAACGGGATGGCCAGGGCCCGGCCGCCATAGGCCTCGACCACCCGGGTTTCGGGCAGGATGGCCATGTTGTAGTCGCCACCTTTCACCAGAAGGTCGGGCCGGATGTCGGTGATGAGTTCGAGCGGGGTGTCTTCGTCGAACCAGGTCACGAGACTGACCGATTCCAGCGCTGCGAGCAGGATGGCGCGGTCCCGCTCGTTGTTGAGCGGGCGCTCCGGTCCCTTGCCCAGGCGGCGGGCCGAGGCATCGGTGTTGAGCGCCACCACCAGGCTGCCCCCGAGAGCGCGAGCCTGTGCCAGGTAGGTGACGTGTCCGCGGTGCAGCACGTCGAATACGCCATTGGTGAACACCACCGGGCCGGGCAGGTGACTCGAACGGCCCGGCGCCTCACCGCGCGCGACGATCTTGTGCAGGAATGGAGGGTCCCCGGCCTGCGGCGGCCGCACGGTCGCCGGGCTCAAGCGGCGCTGGGGACCGCGCCCGAGCCCCCGCTGGCCAGGGTGGCCGCGATCTCCTTGCGGTAGCGGTTGAGTTCCTGCACGCTCTTGAAGCTGCGGTCCATCAGCAGGCTCATGTTGTGCAGGATGCGCTCAACCACCTTGGTCTCCCAGACGGCGTCGAAGTTGATCTGCTTGTCCAGCCACTGCTCCAGCCACTCCGGGTTGGGCAGGCGGCTCTGGATGGTGTCGCGCGGAAACAGTGCCTTGTTGACGTGCAGGTTGGTCGGATGCAGCGCCTGCGCGGTACGCCGTGCGCTCGCCATGAGCACCCCGACCTTGCTGAATGCAGCCTTGGCCTCGTTGCCGAAGTTGTTGATGGCGCGCTTCATGTAGCGCAGGTAGGCCCCGCCATGGCGGGCCTCATCCTGGCTCAGCGTGGTATAGATATGCTTGATGACGGGCTCGCTGTGCCATTCGGCGGCACGGCGGTACCAGTGGTTGAGGCGGATTTCACCGCAGAAATGCAGCATCAGGGTTTCCAGCGCCGGCGCGGGCTCGAACTCGAAACGCACTTCGTGCAATTCTTTTTCGGTGGGCGCGAGGTCGGGGCGGAACCGCTTGAGGTACTCCATGAGCACCAGCGAGTGCTTCTGTTCCTCGAAGAACCAGATCGACATGAAGGCCGAAAAGTCGCTGTCGTCCTTGTTGTCGCGCAGGAACATTTCGGTGGCCGGCAGGGCCGACCACTCGGTGATGGCATTCATCTTGATGGTCTGAGCCTGCTCGTCGGTCAGTTTGGCCGCATCAAAGGATTGCCAGGGGATGTCCTTGTCCATGTCCCAGCGGACGGACTCCAGTTGCTTGAACAGTTCGGGGTAGAGCATGGCGGTCTTTCGTTTACTGCCCGTATTTTAAGCGGGGGATATGAAAAAGCCCTTACAAATCAGCGAGGTAGACCGTCAAATACGCAAAAACGCGGCGCCAGGTTTCAGGGTTCGGCGGGGTTTGCGCCCCGGCGGGCATGAATCCCGACGCCCCTGGCCTGCGTATTCCCACTCCAAGGAGACTGTTGTGACCCGCTTGACCCCGTTGACCCGCGCGTTCCTGTTCTGCCTCGCCCTGTGGGCCCCGCTGGGGGCCGGCGCGCAGGCCGTCCCGACCTGTCCGCCGCTGCTGCACCACACGCTGGAACGGCTGCAGGACGAGAAGCCGCAGCCCCTTTGCCAGTACGCCGGCCAGGTGTTGCTGGTGGTGAACACGGCCAGCTTCTGCGGTTTCACCCCCCAGTACAAAGGCCTCGAAGCGCTCCATGAACGCTACGCCGGCCGCGGCCTGCAGGTGCTGGGCTTTCCGTCCAACGACTTTTCGCAGGAAACCGGGAGCCACCGGCAGATCGCCGATTTTTGCGAAAGCACCTTTGGCGTCAGATTCCCGATGTTCACCAAGACCCGGGTGAGCGGGACAGACGCGCACCCGTTTTACCGGGCCCTGGCCGCACAGGCTGGCCAGGCACCGCGCTGGAACTTCCACAAATACCTGATCAGCCGGGACGGCAAGGTCGTCGCGAGCTACCCTAGCAACGTCGCCCCCGACAACCCCACCCTGGTCCGGGACATCGAAAAATACCTGCTTGCCAAATGAAAACTACACAGTCACAATGCGACCAATCAGTTTTCATCTGCTGCCTCTCCGCCATGTTCACAAAAATTTACCTTCCCAAGCCATCCTCACCGGGGAACTGTGGCGAAGCATGGCGACTCCATCAGCGGGAAAGGCAGGGACCCTCTTCTCACCAGTTATTGCTGCGAAGCCTCCCGGGCTCATGGAGCCTGGCTGAAATCCTGAAGCGCTTCTTCTCCTCCTCCCTCCCTCCCTCCTTCGTTTCAGGGCGCTTCGCAGCATTTTTATTCCCGGCCGCCGGCGGATGGGACCTCGCATGAAGGTCGCCATCGTCGGCTCAGGCATTTCCGGGTTGGCCGTCGCGCACACGCTGCGCGGCCGCGCCGACATCACCCTGTTCGAGGCCGGTGCCTACTTCGGCGGCCATGCCCACACCGTGGACGTCACGCTGCCCACCGCGCAAGGCGAGGTCACCCACGGCGTGGACACCGGCTTCCTGGTGTTCAATGAGCGCACCTACCCCCACCTGATCAACCTGTTCGGCGAGCTGGGGGTGCCCACGGCGCGCTCCGACATGTCGTTCTCCGTGCAGGTCCCGGGTGCGACGCCCCGCGGGCCGCTGGAATGGAGCGGCTCCAGCCTCGGCACCGTCTTCGCCCAGCGTGGCAACCTGCTGAACTGGCGCTTCCTCCGGATGCTGCGTGACCTGATCCGCTTCAATGCACTGGCCACCCGCCTCGCCGAAGCCGGCCAGGATGCCGAACTGCGCCGCCCGCTGGGGGAGTTCCTGCAGGCGCACCGGTTCAGCGACGAATTCCGCGACTGGTATTTCCTGCCCATGATCGGTTGCATCTGGAGCTGCCCCACCGACCAGATGCTGCAGTTCCCGGTCGGCACCATGATCCGGTTCTGCCACAACCACGGTCTGATCCAGGTCAGCAACCGCCCCCAGTGGTGGACCGTGAGCGGCGGCTCGAGGCAGTATGTGGACCGGATCGTCGCCCAGGTGGCCGACCGCCGCCTGGACACGCCCGTGCGGATGATCGAGCGCGGTGCCGACGGCGTGCGCGTGGTCACCGACGGCCGGGCTGAGCACTTTGACCACGTGGTGCTGGCCACGCATTCCGACCAGGCCCTGACCTTGCTGCGCCACCCGAGTGCGCGCGAGCAGGAGCTGCTGGGCGCGATCCGCTACCACCCGAACCGCGCCGTGCTGCACACCGACACGTCGGTGCTGCCGCACAACCGGACCGCCTGGGCCGCCTGGAACTATGAGCGGGCGGCAGGGCAGGACCGCGAGTCAGCCCAGGTGTGCCTGCACTACCTGATCAACCGCCTCCAGCCCCTGCCCTGGGAGCAGCCCGTGATCGTTTCGCTCAACCCGGTGCGCGACATCGACCCCCAAAAGATCCTCGGCGAGTTCGACTACGCACACCCGGTTTTCGACCTCGGCGCTGTGCAGGCACAGGGCGCCCTGCACGAGCTGCAGGGCCGGCAGAACACCTGGTTCTGTGGCGCCTGGATGGGCTACGGCTTTCACGAGGACGGACTGCGGGCCGGACTGGGCGTGGCACGCCAGCTGCTGGTGGAACTGCAGCGGGTCGATGCGCTCGCCGCCAGCCTGGAGATGGCACCATGACCCTCCCCCACGAGCCGATGATGGGCTTCGGCGAGGTCCGCCACACACGCCTGCGGCCTGCACGCAATGCATTTGCCTACCCCACCTTCTTCCTGATGCTGCCGCTGCGCAGCCTGCACCGCGATGGCAGCCCGGCCCTGGCGCACAACCGGGGCGCCGCCCTGAGCTTTCACGACCGCGACCATGGCGACGGGCGCGCCAACGCCGTGCAGTGGCTGGACGAGCTGCTGGCCCGCGAGGGCATCCACGACGCCACGGGAGAAGCCTGGCTGCACTGCTACCCACGCGTGTGGGGCTACGCCTTCAAGCCCGTGAGCTTCTGGTACTGCCACCGGCCGGACGGGTCGCTGCGCGCCATCGTGGTCGAGGTCAACAACACCTTCGGCGAGCGCCACTGCTACCTGCTCGACACGCCCCGCTACGGGACGCAACTCAGCGCCGCCAAGATGTTCCATGTCTCACCGTTCTGCCGGGTCGAGGGGGGCTACCGCTTCCGCTTCATGCGCACCCCGGCCGATGGCAAGCACCCGCAGCGCACCGTGGTGCGGATCGACTATGACGATGCCAGCGGCCCGCTGCTGCACACCAGCGTGAGCGGTCGACTGGAACCCCTCTGCCCCCAAAGCATGCGGCATGCCCTGTGGCGCTACCCGGCCATGACCCTGGGCGTGATCGCGCGCATCCACTGGCAGGCCGCCAGACTCTGGCTGAAGCGCGTGAGCTTCTTCAGCAAGCCCGCCGCACCCGACGTTTTCGTGTCCCGCTGAACTGCGCCCAATGCCATGAACACCACCACCGCCTCCACTTTGTCGATCCCGCAGGATGCCCCGGCTGCCGCCCGGACCGCGCTGCGGCTCATGCAACGGCTGTCGCACGGCACGCTCACGGTCAAGCTGCCCGATGGCTCGACCCAGTGCTTCGGCAGCGGCGAGCTGCCGCATGCCGCCATCACCCTGCGGAACTGGAACGTCTGCAGCGCCGCGCTGAAGTCCGGCGACATCGGCTTTGCCGAAAGCTACATCGCCGGCGACTGGACCACCCCCAGCCTGACCGAACTGCTGAAGGTCTTCATCAGCAACCGCAAGGACGTGGAGGACGTGATCTACGGCAGCTGGGCCGGCCGCCTGCTCTACCGCATCAAGCACCTGCTGAACCGCAACACCCGGACCAACAGCCAGAAGAACATCCACGCGCACTACGACCTGGGCAACGCCTTCTACGAGCTGTGGCTGGACGACACGATGAACTATTCGTCGGCCTGGTTCGAGGGCGACACTTCGCGCCCCATGCGCGAGGCCCAGCACGCCAAGGTGCGCCGCGCGCTGCGCATGGCCAACGTGCAGCCGGGCGACCGGGTGCTGGAAATCGGCTGCGGCTGGGGCGCCCTGGCCGAGATGGCCGCGGTGGAGTTCAAGGCCAGCGTCACCGGCGTGACGCTGTCCACCGAGCAGCTGGCCTTCGCCCGCCGCCGGCTGGCCGGCGCAGGCCAGCCGGTCGACCTGCGCCTGCAGGACTACCGCGACATCAGCGACGCGCCGTTTGACGCGATCTGCTCGATCGAGATGGTGGAGGCCGTGGGCCATGAGTACTGGCCCACCTATTTCCAGAGCGTCAGCCGTCTGCTCAAGCCGGGCGGGCGGGCCTGCGTGCAGAGCATCGTCATCGACGACGCCCTGTTCGAACGCTACATCGGCTCCACCGATTTCATCCAGCAGTACATCTTCCCGGGAGGCTGCCTGCCCTGCCCGAAGGAATTCAGGGCGCAGGCCCGCGCCGCGGGGCTGGCCGTGGTCGACGAATTCGCCTTCGGCGCCGACTACGCCGAAACACTGCGGCGCTGGCGTGACAGCTTCCTCGCTGCCCGCAGCCGGGTCCTTCAGTTGGGTTTTGATGAAAGGTTCATCCGCATATGGGAGTTCTATCTCGCCTACTGCGAAGCGGCCTTCGCCAAGTCGAACATCGACGTGGTGCAGTACACGCTACAAAAATCGTAGCGTTGTGTGGCCTGCTGGCCTGGACTTCAATCGCTTTTGAGGCTCATGCCCAGCATCGGACCGGACCACTGCCCGGCGCGCGGCTGTGCGGCACGGCGCGGCTGGCGGTGCTCGGCTTCGGCATCTACACCGCGCGGCTGTGGGTGGGGCCCGACTTTCGCGCCACGGCCTACGCGGACCACGCGTTCGCGCTCGAGCTGGCCTACCTGCGCAGTTTCGATGGGCAGGCCATCGCGCAACGCTCGCTCACCGAGATGCAGCGCATCGCCGAATTCACGCCCGCGCAGGGCCAGGCCTGGCTTGCCGACATGACACGGCTGTTTCCCAATGTGGGCGAGGGCGATCGCCTGACCGGCATCCACCAGCCCGGCGCAGGGGTGCGCTTCCTGTTCAACGACCGTCCGCTGGGCGAGGTGCGTGACCCCGAGTTCGGGCGGGTCTTCATGGGCATCTGGCTGTCGCCCGGCACCTCCGAACCCACCCTGCGCAGCCAGCTGCTGGCCGGAGCCCGCCCGTGACGTCCCGCGCATTCTCCTGGCGCGATGGCCTGGCCTATGGCCTGCTGGGCCTGCCGCTGGCGTTCGTGGCATTGCCGTTGTATGTGATCCTGCCCAACCACTACGCCCGCGAATTCGGCGTGCCGCTGGCCACGCTGGGCCTGGTGCTGCTCGGTGCCCGCGTGCTCGACGCGGTGATCGACCCGCTGATCGGCCGGCTCACCGACCGCTTGTTCTCGCACTCCACGCGCGCCGTGCTGGCGCTTGGCGCCATGGCGGCAGCGGCCCTGGCCGCCGGATTTGCGCTGCTGTTCTTCCCGCCGGCACGCGAACCCCAGGCGCTGCTGCTGTGGGCCAGCCTGATGCTGGTGCTGACCTACACGGCCTACAGCGTGCTCAGCGTGGCCCATCAATCCTGGGGGGCGATGCTGGGCGGGGACGAACTGCAGCGCAGCCGCATCGTGTCATGGCGCGAAGGCCTGGGCCTGGCCGGCGTGCTGACCGCCTCGGTGTTGCCGGCGCTGCTGGGCCTGGGGGCCACGGCGCTGGCCTTTGCCGCGCTCCTGGTCCTGGCCTGGCTGGCCTGGACCCAGGCGCGCCCTCCGGTGCCCCAGCCGGACGCGCTCCCCGCGAGCCTGTGGCTGCCGTTCTCCAGGCCGCGGTTCCGGCGCCTGTTGGCGGTTTTCATCCTCAACGGCATTGCCAGCGCGGTCCCGGCCACGCTGGTGCTGTTCTTCGTGCAGGACCGCCTGCAGGCGCCGCGCCAGATGGAGCCGGCCTTCCTGGGCAGCTATTTCCTCAGCGCCGCGTTATCGATGCCCCTGTGGCTGCGCGCCGTGCGCCGCTTCGGACTGGCACGCTGCTGGCTCGCCGGCATGGTGCTGGCCATGGCGGTGTTCATCTGGGCCACGCGCCTGGGGACCGGCGACGCCTGGCCTTTCCTGATGGTGTGCGTGCTTTCGGGCCTGGCGCTGGGCACCGACCTGGCGCTGCCCGGGGCCCTGCTGGCCGGCGTGATTGCCGACGCCGGCGACCGCGGGCAGGCCGAAGGCGCCTACTTCGGCTGGTGGAATTTCGCCACCAAGCTCAACCTGGCGCTGGCCGCCGGGCTGGCGCTGCCCCTGCTGGGCCTGCTGGGCTACACCCCGGGCAACCGCAGCGAGTCAGCCCTGCAGGTGCTGGTGCTGGCGTACTGCCTGCTGCCCTGCGCCCTCAAGCTGCTGGCCGCCGGCACGCTGTATATGACCCACGTCCGCACGGGAGCTCCCTCATGAAACGACGCCGCCTACTCACCGCGGCAGGTGCCGCCGCCCTGGCCGCCACCCTGGCCATCACCGGCTGCGCAGGCCCTCAGGTCAGCGACTACGCCGCTGAAAAGCCGGTGCTGGATCTGCGCGAGTATTTCAACGGGACGCTGGACGCCTGGGGCGTGTTCACCGACCGCTCCGGCAAGGTGGTCAAGCGCTTCACCGTGGTCATGACCTGCTCCTGGCAGGGCGATCAGGGGGTGCTGGACGAGGATTTCCTGTACAGCGACGGCAGCCGCCAGCGCCGCGTCTGGCGCCTGACCCGGCTGGCCGACGGCCACTACATCGGACGAGCCGACGACGTGGTGGGGCAGGCACTGGGGCAGGCCCGGGGCAACGCCTTGCGCTGGCAGTACACGCTCGCGCTGCCGGTCGACGGCCAGACCTACCACGTGCAGTTTGACGACTGGATGTACCTCATGACCGATCGCGTCATGCTCAACAAGGCCGTGATGAGCAAATACGGCTTCAAGCTCGGGGAAGTGACGCTGTCCTTCACGAAAAGATGATCAAAACCGCCTTTAGCCCTCACGGCGCGGCCACTGTCAGCTATGAAAACCATAGCAAACGGCGGTGGTTCGCACCCCTGAATCCACCGCAGTCCGAATGGCAGGGCCGCTCGGTCTGGCTGGTCGGTGCGTCCACCGGCATCGGCCGCGCGACCGCCTCCGTGCTGCACGCCCAGGGCGCGCGGGTGTACCTGTCGGCCCGGGGCGCGGCGGCGCTGGACGACTTCGTGGCAACCCACCCCGGCGCCGTGGCCCTGCCGCTGGATGCGCGCGACCACGGTGCGGTGCGCGCGGCGGCCCAGACCATTTTTGCCGCCGGGCCGCTGGACTGCGTGGTGTACTGCGCGGGCTACTACCGCGAGCAGCGCGCCACGGAGTTCGATCTGTCGGAAATGCTCAAGCACGAACAGATCAACTACGTCGGTGCCCTCAACGTGCTCGACGCCGTGCTGCCGCATTTCGTGCTGCGCCAGGCCGGCCACATCAGCCTGGTCAGCAGCGTGGCCGGCTACCGCGGCCTGCCCAAGAGCCTGGCCTACGGGCCCACCAAGGCGGCCCTGATCACCCTGGGCGAGACGCTGTACGTCGACCTGCGCGACGTGGGGGTGGGCGTCAGCGTCATCAGCCCCGGTTTTGTGGAGACCCCCCTGACCGCGCAGAACCAGTTCCGCATGCCCGCGCTGATCACGCCCGAACAGGCGGCACAGGAAATCCTCGCAGGATGGCGGCGCGGCCGCTTCGAAATCCATTTCCCCCGGCGCTTCACACGCTGGATGAAGACCCTGCAACTGCTGCCGCACCGGCTGTACTTCGCGGTGATCCGGCGCTTCACCGGGCTATGAACGACGCCGTGGCCCGCATCGAGGCGTTTTTCACGGCGCTGACGCCGGCCGACGTGGCGCGCATGGGCGAGTTCTACACCGCCGACGCCACCTTCAAGGACCCGTTCAACGAGGTGCGCGGACTGCCCGCCATCCAGCGCATCTTCAGCCACATGTACGAGGCGCTGGAGCAGCCGCGCTTCGTCATCACGGCACGCCTGGTGGACGGCCCGCAGTGCTTCCTGGTGTGGGAGTTCCGGTTCGGCTTCCGTCATTTCCACAAGGGGGTGGAGCAGGTCGTGCGGGGTGGCTCGCACCTGCTGCTCGCGCCCGACGGCCGCATCAGCGCCCACCGGGACTACTGGGACGCCGCCGAGGAGCTCTACGAGAAACTGCCCATGGTGGGCGCCTTCATGCGCTGGCTGCGGCGGCGGGCGAGCTTGAACCCGTCATGAAAAAGCCGGCTCTCGCCGGCTTTTGTTGGCCCACGCCGAATTCCTGAACTTACAGCTGTCGGCAAAGAGTGACGGGGACGGCGTTCGACGCCGTATCTTCCTGATATTGGGTCCCCGCTGCGGGTGCGGTCGCGGCGGGGTTGCCAGGAAGCGCAATACGGTTGGCGCGAACACTCCCAGACGTCGGATCACCATCGTCCAGCAACCGATCCAAGGCACCCGCGTACTTGCCGGTCAGGTTATTGACACAAACGACGTTGCGACCCGTAAAACCGAATACGCTGCTGCTCAATGCGAGCTGGCCGCCACCCGCGTGCTGAGGCCGAATAATGGCGGCTGGCGCCCCGGCAGCCGGATTGCCCGTGATGAATCCCGCATACATCAGCGACACCATTGCCATGGTGTTCTCGTTGGCTCCCACCGTGAATGTGGTGTTCGCCGCCCCGATTTGACCGTTGTTGTTGCCAGCCGTGAATGCGGTGGTGCCCCAGCCGTTTTCCGTATGGGTCGTCGCGGTGGCGCTGTCGCCCGGTATGCCGCGATAGCGATCCTGATAGGCATTCACCGCCGCAGCCATGGTGTCCATGTCCTTGGCAATGTTCTTGATACGGCTGTTTTCGATCAACTCCTGACCCTTGAGCACACCGGCCAGCAGCAAGCCCACGATCACCAACACAATGGCGATTTCAACCAGCGTGAAGCCCGATTGACGGGCTCGGCGCGAAAAATAGAAAGACTTCATTCCATGGCTCCTTGATGGATTACAACGCCCGCAACGCGGGATTCCTCAAATGTAGAGGACGTAAACTGCGGCCGGGAGTTAAGAATTTTTACAATTCACGCACAATGTCACAGATAGCCCTTTGTCGCAGGGTTGGGCCCGCAGATCAGCGCCAGCGGCCAATGCCGCGCGGCGAGCCTGATACAACCCCAAGCCCGTTCCGCCAGGGCGTGTGCCGCTCCAGGGCTCAAAAAGCCTGAGGATGGGCATCTCCAAGGGCAGATCAGGGGTCTCGAATGACACGCTGAAATCCTGGCCACGGCGGTTGATCCGCACGCGACAACGCGCCGGAACCATGCGTTCGCGGGCCAACCGCGACACATTGCCCAGCACGTTGTCGAGCACGGTCGCCCAGGCCTGCGCACTCCAGGTGAAGCTCGGGGCTTGCCCGGGCGGCATCTCGAGGTCGAGTGCCACCTGATGCAACTGTGCGGCCTGGGCCAGGTCAGCCGCCACGTCCAGCACGCGCCACTCGTCACTTGGGGGGGCCTCGCGGTCGTCCGGACGCAGCAACGCGCCGGCGATTCGCCGCGCACGGTCGTGTGCCAGGGCGGCCCCTTGTCTGATCCGCTGGGCAATCCGCAAGGCCTCTTCTGGCGTCGGCGCCTGCTGCACGTCCTCTGCAATCAGCTCGATCCACTGAACCAGGTTGCGCAGGTCGTGTTGCATGAAGACCGCCACCCGGGCGCGCTGGGTCATGGCACTGACCAGCGCCAGCTCCCGTGCCGCGAGCGCACCGTCGACGATGGCAAACAGCAGATGGGCGGATTGCACCGCGAAAAGACGTGCCTCGCCCCGCATGCCATGCAGACTCACCCGAAGATTCAGCGTGACATCGGGCTGCGCGAACATGCGAGCCACCGACGCCTCCGCGGAGCCCGGCGGCTTTCCCACCACGCCCGCCACCGGGGCGCCATACCATTCGCCATCCCATTGCAGGCCGGCCAGTCCCAGGCGGCGCACCACCATGCCGGCCTGTTCGAGGCCCTGCAAAGGGTCGCGCTCCAGCACCCGCCGCAGGGCCAGCAGGTCGTCCAGCACATGGTGGCGGCGGCGCGCACCCGCGCGCAACCAGAGCAATGCGAGGAAAACGCCAAGACCGGCCGCCACCAGCCAGGCCGCTGCACCATACCCACCAATCAAGGCAACTGCCTTTCGATGCCGAACTTGCGAATGAAGTAATACAGGTGCTCGCGCGACAGGCCGAGCCGCCGCGCCGCCTCCGCCACGTTGTGGCGGGTATCGCTCATGACCGCGCGCACCAGCCGCTCCTGGGCTGCATCACCAAATTCACGCACCCCTTCCGACAAGGGTGCGGTGACTGTGATGCGCGCCTGCCCGCTGGCAGCCAGCTTCGCCTCCGCATCCAGAAAGAGGCACGCACGCTGAAATGCCTGCAGCACCTGCGCCCGGTTCGCGGGCTTGAGCAGGAAATCGAAAGCACCCAGCGCGATGGCCTGCCAGCAGATGGCGGGTTCGTCCTGGCCGGTCAGGACCACCACCTTGAGCCTGGGCGACTCCGTCAACAAACGCTGCAGCAACTCGAGGCCCACCGCGGCATCACCTGCGTGGGGAGGAAGGCCCAGATCCAGCAACGCGAGGGTGGGACGGGGCTCGCGAACAGCCAGTTCAAGCGCTTCGGCGGCGTCACCGGCACCCGTGACGCGGCAACCGGTCTGCCCAAGAGCACTGACCCACATGTCCCTTAGCGACAGGTCGTCCTCGACCACCAGGAGCGTCTCCGCAGCCAGCATCCGCGTAACCCCTGACTATGGCAGAACGCCATTTCCTTGCATCTTTGCAACAAGCTGCTCATAGGTGCGCCATGCGACCAGATCGTCAAAGACATTGCTGGCCACCTCATTTCTTTCATGCCACACGTAGACCCGGTCGGCATCGGTATTTTCTGCTTCGTCGGCGCCTAAAGCCGGTGGCGTGGCGTTCAGGTTGGCACCATATGAATAGACCACAAATGCGGGATTGGCTCTCTGCGCGACGGCGCCACAGTTCGCTCCGGCTGCGGCGGCTGCACAGACGAATATGTCAGAGGTATTCGGCATACTGCCAGACCCGTAAAACGCATTTCGAATGCCATCGACTTGCGTATAAGGCCAGCAGGTCGCCGCGCCGGTGTTACAGGCCAAACCAGGCGGAGGATTGTTCGCCGCTGTATTCGTCGTATTCGGAATTGCGTATCTGACCGGCAGCGCCCAGGCATCCACCGCCAAGCCGTCAGCGCGCTGTCCACCCATCCCCAACGTGGCCGCCGGCAGGAATCCGGCGTTTGGGGTAGCCGCGCAGCGACCTCTATCACTTCCAGCAGTGATGACAGGCGGGACAAAGGCCTCCGCACCACAAGCTCCCGTTGCGTTGGTGCAGAAGCTTTCCCGACCGCTACTGGCCGCCGTCGCCGGGCAAGGCAGTCTGCGATTGACCATGGCGAAAGCCAGTATGAGATCACTCGCTTCCTGAAGCTGTTTTTCTGTTTCCGAATATTTGCGCGCCTGAAGCTGCGGCCCCAGCGCAGCCAACCCCGCGCCCAGCGCCAGCCCCGCGATGATGAGCACCAGGGAAATCTCGACGAGGCTGAAGCCGTGCTGCCGCTTCGGGGTTTTTGAATACGAATCGAATGACATGGGAGACTCCTTCAGCGTCGCTGCTGTATGCCTGATTCCTTCGCCGGGCCACTGCGTCTGAACGCGCCCGGTGGCAGCAGGTCCAGTGGCTGCGGCAGCTCCGGTACCTGCGTTTGGCCGGGGCGCAACTTGAGTTGACCCGGCAAAGGACTGGTGCCCTGGGGCGCCACCAACCCTCTGGCAGCAAGCGCCTGGCGCGCCGCCCCCGGCTCTTCAAACCGGTAGTAGGGCTGGCCATTGACCCAGACGGTGCTGTGTCCTCCGCTGCGCAAGACCCATCCATTCACCACCTGGGGCTCGGCCCCCCCCGTCTGCGGGCCGGCTGGCATGGCGGCCTCTGCTGAACGGCTGTTCGCTGGCTGGTTGGCCAGAGCAAGCGCGCGTTCCAACGCCATCCGCTCGGCCGGCGACAGCAGCAGGCGGCCCACCTCCTGCGCGCTGGCCACCGCGGCCGATGCCTGCAGGAGTGCGATGACCCATGCCGCCTTCATGTCACTGCCCCTGGGGCGCCGGCGATTGCGGCGCGAGGAGGTAGATCCAGCGCACCTCGCAGTTCGCCCGCACCGCCGGGATGCGGCCAAAAGCACCCGACAGCTGCGCGGTCGACCAGTCGCACCCCTGCACGCGTGCCTGGCCCCTGGCCGACTGGCGCAAATTGCCAAGTAGCGCCAGCCATTCCTGTTCATGGGTATCTTCGGCGGTCAGCGTCATCGAAATTTCCCTGACCTCCGCCACGGGTGCGCCGGCTCTGGGGTCGGTGATGGCTTCGATGGATTGGGCCGGGTTGAGTTGCCAGCGCACCGCGGCGCCAGACATGGCACGCGCCGCGAATTCCAATGCCTCGATCAAGCCCACACGGTCGGGTTCACCGATAAAGCCCGAGCGCTTGAGTTCTTCAAACTGCCGCAAGTTGGCCTCGAGCCGGGTCCGGGCCTCTTCAGCCTCCGCCAGCTCGCGCGTGGCCTGCTGCAACTGGGTCTGCGCGAGCTGCTGGCGTTGCAGCGCATCATCCTTGCGTTGCTGCACCCAATAGCCCGCGGCGGCCGCCACCAGTACCGCGCCCAGCCCCGCCATCAGGCGCAGGCGCTCCTGGCGCCAGATGGCGGCTGGAGGCAAGGATGCGGCGGCTACAGTCATGTCAGTTCAACACGTAGGTCCGCGCGGTGACAAAGCCACTGGGCGAAGTGGCCTTCAGTTCCACGCGCTCCCCCGCCACGCACCCAGTGAGCCGCACGCCCACATCGATCGGAATCAGGGTATTGGGAATGCTGGTGAGCGATAGCTCGGCCTGACACGAACTGGTCCCCGCTGACAACAAGCCGACCGACAGCGCGGTGCCCAGCGGCATGCTGTTGCCCGCCAGGTCTGACACCGTCACCACGAAGCCGGCAGCAGACCCCGCGGCCGAAACGGCATCGCCCAGGCGCGCGGCACTGGTGGCGAACACGACGATGGCACTCGCCCTGACGTCCGCCTCACCCCAGGTGCCATCGCAGGTGTTGGGCCGTCCCATAGTGCCCCCGGCACAGGCGCTGGACCCCGGACGCGGAATGAAGAACTCACCGGCGTCATACGTCTTGCTTTCGTTGTCATCACGGTAGACCTGCCCGAGGTCGGTGAAAGGCTCACCCGCGTCCCAGCGGTTGTTGCCATTGAGATCTATGAAGTCTTCTTCACCCGGGGTGTAGGCCAGCACGGTGACGCGGCCGTCGGACGTGCGCGGCGCCTGCGAGCGCAGGGTTACCGTGCACCGCGAGGCGCCACCGGCCACCACGCAACTGGGTGGAATGAGCACACCCGACTCCGACACAAAATTCACCTGGGTTCCGTCGGGCACCGGATTGCCATTGCGGTCCGTCAACGAGAGTGTGATATCGGTTGTTTCGCCGTCAATGCTGGCGCCCTCGATGGAGAGTTTGACAGGGGCCAGGCTCAGCCCCGATTGGTAGGGCCGTCCCACGGCCACGGTCAGGTCCGCCGAGACGACCGTAAGCGCGGGAAAGTCAACGGACGTGGCGCGCAAGCGCACTGCAGCGGGCACCGAGCCGGCCAGCACCGCGGCCGTGACCAGCCCGTCGGCATCGCTGGTCAGCACGATCGTGCCGTCGGCCTGCGCGCCTTCAAGGCGCACACCGCTCGTGGCGTCCACCAGTTCAACCTTGACGGCCCTGCCGGCCACCACCTGATCGAGGGCATCACGCAGTCTGAATTTGACGCTGGCCCGGGTTGCGCCTGCAGTTCCGGCCAGATAGATCAAGGTCGGTTCAGAAGCCAGGTACTGGATCACCACGGGCACAGCCACGGGTGTGTTGCCGGCGCCCGCGTTCACGGTGTTCTTGCTGCCGCCGCCACCGCCACAGGCAGCCAGCGCCAGGAGAACCCCCAGCGCGGCCGCACGACGCAGACCCGCTGCCCAGATTCGTTCAGTCTTAGCTTCGGTACCCATTCAGATTGCCCCTTTTTCACTGGCCGTGCTACTTTGCCGGCACCCCCATGCAAAGCTCCATCTGAGCCGGTGCCGGCTCGCCCACCACGCCGGCAAGCACGGCCTGCTCATCCTGGTCGACCATGCCCTTGATGACCCGAACTTTCCATCCAAGCTGCTTGAGGCGGGTGACGAACCGTTCCTGCGTTTCCGCCCGCTGCCGCAGACTCACGCTGGATGGTAGCCGCGCGTTCACGCGCAAGCTGAGTTCGGTGGCCGCTGCGGGAGGGACAGTGGCAGCGCCCGCCTCGGGCGACGTGGATTCGGCTGCGGTCACGCAGCCGACGATGTCATTCTTCTGGCCCGCCGGCGGAGCGGACGCGGGATCAGTCGTTTCCGCGTTCGCTTTGGCAGCCGGGCTGACCTGCCAGGCCAGACGGTCCAGCCTGAGATCAGGAAAGTCCGCCAGCACGCCAGACAAGGCTCGCAGCGACGCCACATGGTCTGGCTGCTGTTTGATGAGTCGCGTCCATGCCGCCACTGCGGCCTGAGCCAAATCTGCCTGACCGAGATTTCCCTTGGCAGTGGCCAGAATGTCGGCAGTTTGCCTCCGTGCCGCGTTGGCGCGCTGGTTCAGGACTTCTATTTGCTGCTCGTGGGCATGTGTCCGCAATTCAGTCCAGCCCGCCCAGCCCGCGGACAGCACAAGTGCCGCGACGCCCAGCGCCAGCGTCGCGCGGCCCAGCTCCGAGGCGCGCCAAGCCAGCGTTGCGGCCGCCGGCAAAAGCTGACCTGTGGGGCTGGGGCGCTGCGCGAGTGCCGCAGAGTACGGGTCCGGCTCGACCCGTATTTCCTGCAGATCCAGCCCGGGAACAGCCACCACGCTGGGGGGTTCCCGCATACCGGGCGCATGCCAGATACGGCTTTTCAGCACCGGGGCATCTGCGGCGCGCCAGCCCTGAACTGCAAGGTATTGGGTCGTGCGCCGAGCGTCGGCCATCAGCGGCCCGACATCGTCTGCGGGCACCGCCGGTGATATCCGCGAAAAAACACCCGCGCCACGCTGCACCAGGATATGCCGCAGGCCTCCCGGCAACTGAACGGTCAGCAAGAAGGTGTTCCTTGGTCCGGATGCCGCCGCGGCGCGGGCCAGCAGCAGGCTGATGGGCCACATGCCTGCCAGCCGCACACCGCGCGCCAGCGCCGCTTCGCGCACGGCATCGACGGCGAAATGGTGCGCTACCCCGATCAGGCTGGCAAGCCGAGGTGGGTCAAAGAGGCGCCCCTTGACGACCATGGCAGCGCGGTAGATGTAGTCAGGGTACTGCTGAACCAGCCTGCGTCCCAGCAACTGGCGCCGCATGTGGGTCGACCAGAGTCTGGGCAACTCGCTGCGCGCATAGGTTTCTTCGGAAAGGTCGGTGTAAAGAAACAGCGCATCGCCCTTGGCTGTGTGGTTCGCCAGCAGGGCGGCGGCGGAAATCTCGTCCGGCGGCATCGGCAAGGCAACGGGATGCGTCCCGCCCAGCCGGTAGAGGTGCAGGCCGTTGGATGCAATGACCAGAGCGAAGCGGGCCATGGCGCGTCAGAATTTGACCTTGGAGATCACGTCATAAATGGGCAACAGCACCGAAGACATGATCCAGGCCACCATGCCGCCCAAGAAAACGGTCAACGCGGGCTGGATAGCCGCCTGCAGCTTCTCGACCGAATCATTCACCTCGCGGCGATAGAAATAGCTCACGTTGTCCAGCGCCGTGTCCAGGCCACCGGTGTTCTCGCCGACGCGGAGCATGCGAATCACCAAAGGTGGGAACAGCGTGAGCTGCGCAAATGCATCGGATATTTTTTGCCCTTCAGTGATGCTTTTGAGCGCATTGTCGAGGGCTTTCTGATAGGCAAAGTTGGTGGACAGCCCCTTGCAAAAGCCAAGTGCATCTATCACCGACACGCCACTGCGGTACATCAGGGCGAAGGAGTTGGCAAACCTCGCCATGATGATCTTCTTGAGGATGGGGCCAATCGGCGGGGCGCGCAACTTCCAGCCATCCAGACGTTCTCGCCAAGCAGGCGACGCCCGAGCCGCCGCTCGCGCAAGCAGCCAGAGCAAGAACGGAACGGCCACCAGCAGGTATCCGTGGCTTTGCAGGGCCTCCGAAGTTCGGATCAGCAAAACGGTCTGGAAGGGAATATCGCCGCCAATGCCCTTGATGAAAACAAGCAATTGGGGCACCAGATAGACCATCAGGAAAGCAATCGCGCCCAGCACCACCGCGCCCGTGAAAGCGGGTGCGCGTAGCAGCTTTTTTGTCTGCTCGGTGATTTCGTCGGTCCACTTCAGGTTCTCGATGATTTCGTGCAGCACTTCCGGCAGCTTGCCGGTGGCCTCCCCGGTCTGCACGAGGCTGACGATGACATCATCAACCGGCCAGGGGGACTGGGCCATGGCCTGCGACAGCGTCGAACCCGCCTCGATTCGATCAACCAGATCGGCCACGAAGCTCCGGACACCCTGAGCATCAGACGAGTCCCTCAAGTCGGTCAGGGACTCGATCAGTGGCACCCCCGCCTGGCTCAACGTCTGCAAGTGAATCAGTACATTGATGAGATCGCGCAGCGGCAGGCTGCGTGGGCGCTGGCTCAAGGCCTTGCGCGGCACCTTGGCGGAAATCAATTCCAGACTGAGGCGGGCCAGCCGGGCCTGCAGATCATCCTGGGAATTCGCTGTCTGCTCGCCACGGATCACTTGGCCCATGGTGTTGACGGCGACATAGCGATAGGTCTTCATGCACGACCTATGCGGGTCAGGTCCACGACTCGAGCCACCTCCTCCAACGAGGTCACGCCATCGATCACACGCTGCACACCGTCCTCCGCCATGGTACTGAACCCCTCCTGGCGCGCATGGGCGAGGATTTCCGCGCTGCGGCGGCCCTGGGCCACCATGTCATCCAGGGTTTCGTCGAATCGCAGCAGTTCTGTCAGCGCCATGCGACCCCGGTAGCCCGCGCCACCGCACCGAGCACAACCAACCGGCCTATAAAGGGTGGCCTGCCCATGATCTCGCAGGCCCAACAGCAGGCGCTCGGCGGAACTGGGGTCATAGGCTTCCTTGCAGTCGCCACAAAGGCGGCGCACCAGTCTTTGCGCCACGATGCCGATCAGGTTGCCCGTGATCAGGTCGGAGGTGACTCCCATGTCCACCAGCCGCGGAATGGAAAGAACCGCCGAATTGGCGTGCAGCGTGGAAAACACCTGATGACCCGTCATGGCCGCGCGGAAGGCCATTTCGGCCGTGTCACGGTCGCGGATTTCGCCCACCAGGATGATGTCAGGGTCCTGCCGCATCATGGATCGCACGCCGGAGGCGAAATCAAGTTTGGACGAATCGCCCGCCGAAGCCTGTCGGATGCGAGGCATCGGGTATTCCACCGGGTCCTCCAGCGTCATGATGTTGACCTGCTCGGTATTGAGCTCGTTCAGTATCGAATACAGCGTGGTCGTCTTGCCGCTGCCGGTCGGACCGGTCACCAACACGATGCCATAGGGTCGCGCGAGCATGAGTCGCAAGACGCCCAACCGGTCTGGCGCCAGGCCCATCTGATCCAGAGGGACGATGGACCTCCGCCGGTCCAGAACCCGCAAGACAAAATTCTCACCAAATACCGTGGGCTGGACGGCGGCGCGGAAATCCACATCGTGGCCCTGAATGAGCATGGAGATCCTGCCATCCTGCGGTGCCCGTGTTTCCGCGATATCCATGTTGGACATGACCTTGAGCCTCACCAGCATGGGCGCCCAATGCTGTCGATGGAACACCCGGGCCTGCCGGAGCACGCCGTCAATGCGATAACGCAGGCGCAAGAATCCCTCTTCGGGCTCGAGATGGATGTCGGAAGCGCCGAGCCGGACCGACTCGGACAGTATGGCGTCGACCAGCCGGACAATCGGATGCGCGTACGCCTTCGGGCCTCGCAGTTGCCCCCCGGAGTCGTCAATTCGGCCCGTGCGCAAACCTTGCAAGATGCTTTCGATGGTCAGTGTCTGGCCATAGAACTGCTCAATGGCACCATCCACTTCGCCGCGGGTTGCCAACCGCCATTCGAGTTGGATGTCCGGCGGAACCACGGACCGGATCTGGTCCATCGCCACCACATCATGGGCATCCGCAGTGACCACGGTCAGCAAACGCGCCACAGGGTCAAACCCCAAGGGGAGAACGCCGTGCGTTTGGGCCAGATTGCGCGGCAGGTAAGTCAGCGCCTGCGGGTCCGCCACGCTGTCCGCCAACCGTACCGCCTGCATCGTGCTTGCGCTGCTCAGCAACGCCGTGATGTCCTGCGCACTCAACAGCCCGAGCGCCGAGACGATGTCAGTCACTGCACCACCGTGCTCCGAATGTTCGGTCAGGACGATTTCTGCCTGGTCGGGGGCCAGCAGCCCCTGCTTCACAAGTTCGGCGCAGAACTCCGCTGGGGACAGTGTTGCGAGCTCGCGGCTCATGGCTTGGTCGCCGCCTCCAAGGCGGCGGACAGACCCGCCAGTCGCGCGCGGGCGGCATTCGCATCGAATGTGCCGGGTCGACCTTCATTCAATGCAAGGGCTTTACGGTAGTACTCCGCCGCCAACGCGGGTTTGCGCAGACGATCCAGTGCCACCGCAAGGTTGAAAGCCAGGGAGGGATTGTCAGGTTCGCGGGCATGGGCGGCGAACCAAAGCGGTTGCGCTTCGTCCCACCGTCCCTGCGCAGCCAGCACGCGCGCCAAGGCCCCGTTGAGCATCGCACTGTTGGGGTTACTTGCCAGCAGGTCGCGCAGGCGGGACTCCTCCTGTGGGTCAGCCGTCGCATTGGTGAGGACCGATAGTGCTGCAATAGCCGCGGCATTCTCAGGGTCAATCCGCAGAACCTGGCGATAGGAGGCAATCGCTTCATCCCGCCTCCCCTCGCGATGCGCCAGCACCGCGAGGCCCAGCCAAGCGTCCCGCTGCAAAGGCTCGGTTCGCAATACGTCCCGCCAGATCTGCGCCGCGGCTTCCGTGCGCCCGGCGTTGAAATCTGAGTAGGCCGTCTGCATGCGATTCAGTTCGGCTGGCGCCGTTCGCCGCAGCACAGGTCCACTGGCAATCGCGAGACTTGACGGCGACGACTTGGCCACCGAAGCATTTTCGAGGGTCTTCGTCGGGCCAGCGATCGATGCCTCCCCCTCGGATCTCCCGGGGCGCCGGCGCACCTCCCCCGAGCGCTGACCGATGCCACCGCCCTTGTCCGAAGCTGTGACGGCCGGAGCGGCCCCTGGCACCAAACCAACCACGGGCTCGGGCGGCGCCACAGGCTGCACCCTCTTTTCGGAGGTATCAAGGGACTGCGCGGCGAGGGGCTCGGGTGTCGTCATGGGGAGGACGGGCGCGCGGCGGGCGAGCGAACCCGGCCCCGATGTACCCGCATCCACCCACCACCAGAAAGTGGCCAGTGCCGCGGCCAGCAGCAGCATGACGGACAACAACAACCACTGGCGGGAGACGGAAGCCTTGGACGCCGACGACGAGCTCATGACTCGGGCCGCGACCTTGGCCCTGTGCTCGTTCATGGCTGGTGCCCGCGCGGTTGCAACTTCATCGGCTAATGGTGTGCGGGACGTTTGGGGCGACGGCTGCACTGGGGCCGGAGAGGTCGGCGGAGCTGCCGACTCTGTCTGAGAAGGCGTCGGCGAGGGTCCGGGTGTGGGCATCGGTTCCGGCTCGGTCGCCGGAGAGGCCGGGGGCGTGAGATCCCTGCCCGCAAGCGGCTCCGCCAGCTCCTCGAGGTGGAGCTCCGGAAAGTCAGGCGTTGAACTCTCCGGTTGTGGATTCGAGTCAGCGCCCGGATGGACACCTTGCGCGACCTCCAGCGCTGACCGTGCGGGCAGCGCCGCTTTCACCAGCCCACGTCGCTGCCGAACATCCTCCTCGGCTTTCTTGAGCGCTTCAAGCAACAGGCTCATGGCCGAACCGCAGGAACGGAAACCCCCGGCGGCAGTTGGCGCCGGATAAATGACAAATCACCATCGAGGCTGTTATCTCGCAGGATGGTGGGTCTGAGGAAAACCACGAGCTCATTCTTGGTCGCGCGATTGTTCCGGTACCTGAACAGTTCACCCAATACGGGAATTTCGCCCGCAACGGGAATCTGGTCGGTGGCGTTCGACTGGTCGTCCTGCATCAACCCTCCCAGCACCGCCACCTCGCCATCCCTGACTTTCATGATGGACTCAAATTCGCGGGTCTGGATTTCGGGTATGCGATTGGTGACGCCTTGGGCGGCGAGCGCGGGGTTCGGGTCAACTGCATAGCCGGTGATGCGGGAAACCGTGGGGCGAAGGTTGAGTGTGATCCCGTCGTCCTCGCCAATTTGAGCCGTCACATTCATCAGGAAACCCACGGGGACCGTGTTGACCTGCGTCGTATACACCGCAGGGGTGGCTGCCGAAGTGGCCGTGGCCGGCGTGCCCGGGGTCACGTCGACTGTGAAATAAATCTTGTTGTCGACCACCTTCAGCAGGGCCGACTGGTTGTTCATAACGCTGATTTTCGGGCTAGACAGGACACGGGTTCGCCCAAAGGATTCAAGAAGTTTGACGGTGGCAGACAGATCGAAATTTGAGCCGCGACGCAGGAAACTGAGCGCACCGAGAAATGGCTGGTTGGAGCCCGACGAAATGGCTGAACCGCCGCCCGGCGCTTGAACGAGACTGATGTCCGTGCTGCCGTTGACCGCGTTGCGCACCAGGGACCAGTTGATGCCCTGCTGATAGTCGTTCGTGAGCCCAACCTCGACGATGGTGGCCTCAATCAGAACCTGGCGACGCGAACTACGAAGCACCTGATCAAGAAACTCGCGAACACGCTGGTGCTGACGCCCCGTGGCCCGAACACTCATGATGCCAGTTTCGGGATTCGCAATGACCGAAGCGGCCTCCCGGAACTGGGTAGGCTGCGATGGCATGACGGGCGCAATGGGCGCCGCGGTGGCGCTGACAGTCTGGGTCCCGGAGCGCGCGGCAGGACTGGATGGCGTAACGGTCAGCGTGCTGGGGACGGTTGGCGCGACTGCGGAGCCAACCACGGGAGCCGCATTGGAACCCGCAGGAATGACCTTGTCGGTTTCGCGCAGGAGGTCCCGGATGTTTTCAGTCAGCGTTGACCAGAACCGGTTGTTGGAGGTGTTGCGTACCTGAGCCCCTGAGACATTGCCTGCGTTGCCACTACCCGATTGCCCTGTGGTGGCCACCTGGGACTGGGAAGCCGTGGTGCTTTCCGAGTCACGCGAGATGTTGGGATAGTCCACCTTGTACAGGCGCAGGAAGGGGCTGTCCGGCAGTACATACAGGTTGTTGCCAGACAGTTCATATCGCATGTCGACTTGGCGGGCCACGCGATCCAGGATTTCCGGCATGGTCTGGTCGAGCGCGTTCAGCGTGACAGTGCCCGTGATGCCGGGGTGAATGTCGAGGTTGAGCTTGGCATCGCGGGCGATGGCAAAGAGCAAGGTCTGGACCGAAACGTTGCTGACGACAACACTGTAGGTTTCAGGCGCAACGATCTGCGTTGGCTCGGGGAGCACCGGCACACCGGAAGCGATCTCGGGAATGGGCGCGACGACAGGACTCACCGCTGACGACGCGGCCTGCGCAGCGGTCAAATGCCCTTGGGACAAGGGCGGTGCGGGAGCCGCACAGCCCGCGAGCGCTAGCACCCCCCCCAAAAGGGAGGCGCGTCGGCGAGCGGGGCGGATTTTCAAGGTCGGGGCTCCTTTGCCAGCCTTTCGAAGCTTCTGATCAGAGGCTTGTGCCCCCCCAACTTCGTAAGTATTTGTGACAACACGGATTGTGCCTCTTCCCGCGAGCCAAAAACACCCAGATAAACCGCATGATGCGGTTGCCCTTTGTAAAGACGCTGGTTCACAAGGATCGGCAAGCCCAACCCGAGCTCGCCGTAATGACGAAGGGCCGCTTCCACCTGCTCCCGGCTCGGCGACTTCAGGGCAAGCACCTGAATGGTGAAACCCGAGTCCGCCCGAGAGGAGATAAGCGTCTCTGTCCAAGAGATCTTCTCCTCCAGCGAATCCTGAGCGGGAAGCAGTTCGTCCCTTGCTGCTGACGTCGACGGCGGCGCCGGAACCGTCGCGGCGGACGCCCTTGGGGCATTTTCGGGTCCCGTCGCCCTGGCGATTCCAGCGGTGGCCGCCGTACCGCTGATGACGCCGGCCTCAGCGGATGCGGACGGCTCGCGCTGCACGGTACGGTGAACCGCCGAGGAAGTCGCACCATGCCCGAGCCACCACCCCACCCCCATCCCAACCAAGCCTAGAAGACTGCCCACGCCGGCTGCGAGCAGCCAACGAGATCCATCGTGCGAGAAAACCTGAGTCAACCCTCGCGGGGTCGCTGCAATCGCCGAGTCACGCTCCTCGGCACAAGCCAATCGCACATGCGATTCGTCGACCTGTCCCGAAGATGCCGCATAGGCCGCAAGCAGGCTCTTGTCGGCCAACATGTTGATGCGCCGGGTCCGCCCAGCCGAGGCTTGCGCCAGCAACTGACGGGCCTGGGGAGTGAAGAGTTGCCCGCCATGATGCCCCGCGCGCAATGCACGAAAGTCCAGATAAGCACCGACTTCCTCCACCGTCAGCGGTCGCAACCGGAATCGGTGACTCACCCGGTCCCTGACCTGCCTCAGGTGCCTGGCCGCCAAGACCGACTCCAGCTCAGGCTGTCCGAACATCAATATTTTGAGCAGCTTGTGCTGCGAAGTCTCCAGATTCGAGAGCAGACGTATCTCTTCGAGCGTGTCGGGCGGCATGGCGTGCGCTTCGTCAATCACCACCACGACCCGTCGCCCCTCTGAATATCGCTCGATCAGCAGCGGCTGGAGGACCTCCAACGCCTCAGCCCTGGAGCCGTGACGGGAGGCCCCGGTCAGATCCTTGAGGATCGCCTCGAGTACTTCATTCCGGTCAAACACCGGATTGGGCAAATAGACCGTGTCGACCGGCATGGCCTTGAGCCGATCCATCAGCATGCGCGACAGCATGGTCTTGCCCATGCCGATTTCACCCACCAGCATGACGATGCCTTCGTCATGCATGACGGTCACGGCCAAGGCTTCAAGGATGTCGGCGCGCTGCCCGCCGCCAAAGAAAAAACCGGTGTCCGGGGTAATGCCAAAAGGGTCTGACGAAAATTCGAAGTGGTCGCGGTACAGAACGCTCATCGGCCAGGAATTCGGCTCAACTCACCGGCAGGCTGTCGGCGAAGCTGGCGCGCTGCAGCAGCTTTTCATGCAGCTTGGCCAGGTTGGGATAGGGCGTGCGCCAGTCGATGTCCGGGAAGCGGAAGTCCAGGTACCCCAGTGTGCAGCCGACGGCAATGTCGGCCAGGCTCAGGTGGATGCCCGCGCAATGGGGCTTGTCTCCCAGGCCCTTGCTCATGGCCGCCAGGCTGGCATGGACCTTGGCCATCTGCCGCTCGATCCAGGCCGCGCTGCGCTGGGCCTTGGTCCGGCCGGGCCAGGTGGCCTCGAGGCGGGCCAGGATCAGCGCGTCCAGCACGCCATCGGCCAGCGCCTCCCAGGTCTTGACTTCAGCGCGCTCGCGGCCCATGGCCGGGATCAGCTTGCCCACGGGGGACAGGGTGTCCAGGTACTCGACGATCACCCGCGAATCGAACAGCGCTTCGCCGCCTTCCATGACCAGGCAGGGCACCTTGCCCAGCGGGTTGGACTGGCCAATGGCCGTGTCCGCCGCCCACACGTCCTCGGCAACGAATTGGTAGTCCAGCTTTTTCTCCGCCATGACGATGCGCACTTTGCGCACGTAGGGGCTGGTAACGGCACCGATCAACTTCATGGTGACTCTCTGACTGTTCGAGTTATCGTAGGTCTTCAATTTTAGGTGAAGCCCATCCCCGGCCTGTGGTGTCACCGAGACATCCGGCCCGGCGAAGGCCCAATTGGGCAGACCTACAATCGTGGACATGACTTTTTCCACGATTTCGGCACTTTCGCCGCTGGACGGCCGCTACGCGGCCAAGCTCGCCAACCTGCGCCCCCTGATGAGCGAGCAGGGCTACATGCACCGCCGCGTGCAGGTCGAAGTCGTCTGGTTCATCGCCCTCAGCGATGCCGGTTTCTCCCAGTTCAAGCCGCTCAGCCCCGGAGCACGCACTTACTTGCTCGGACTGGCCAAGAATTTCAGCGAAGCCGATGCCGCGGCGATCAAGGAGATCGAGAAGACCACCAACCACGATGTGAAAGCGGTGGAGTACTGGATCAAGTCCAAATTCGAGGCCCGTCCCGAACTCAAGGCGGCCAGCGAGTTTGTCCACTTCGCGTGCACCAGCGAGGACATCAACAACACCAGCCACGCGCTGCAGCTCAAGGGCGGGCGTGACCAGGTGATCCTGCCGGCGCTGGACACGGTCATCACCAAGCTGCGCGAGATGGCGCATGCCCATGCCGGCGTGTCGATGCTCAGCCGCACCCATGGCCAGACCGCCAGCCCCACCACGGTGGGCAAGGAGATCGCCAACGTGGTGATGCGGCTGGCGACGGCGCGCGAGCGCATCGCCAGCGTCCAGATCATGGGCAAGATGAACGGCGCCGTGGGCAACTACAACGCCCATCTGTCGGCCTGGCCCGACTTCGACTGGGAAGCCTTCAGCCGGCGGGTGATCGAGACGCCCGAGCCGCTGGGCCTGGGCCTGACCTTCCAGCCCTACAGCATCCAGATCGAACCGCATGACTACATGGCCGAGCTGTTCGACGCCGTGGCACGCGCCAACACCATCCTCATCGATTTCGCGCGCGATGTCTGGGGTTATGTGAGTCTGGGCTACTTCAAGCAGCGGCTGAAAGCCGGCGAGATCGGCTCCTCGACCATGCCGCACAAGGTCAACCCGATCGACTTCGAGAACGCCGAGGGCAACCTGGGCCTGGCCAACGCGCTGCTGCGCCACCTCAGCGAGAAGCTCCCCATCAGCCGCTGGCAGCGCGACCTGACCGACTCCACCGTGCTGCGCAACATGGGGGTGGCCCTAGGGTATGCCGCGCTGGCCTACCAGTCGCTGCTGACCGGACTGAACAAGCTCGAGCTGAACGAGGAGGCACTGGCCCAGGATCTGGATGCCGCCTGGGAAGTGCTGGCCGAACCGATCCAGACCGTGATGCGGCGCTACGGGGTGCAGGGCGCCTACGAGAAGCTCAAGGAAGTCACGCGCGGCAAGACCGTGCGGGCCGAGGACCTGCACGGGCTGATCCGCTCGCTGGACATCCCCCAGGAGGAAAAGGATCGCCTGCTGGCCATGACGCCAGCCAGCTACACCGGCAAGGCCGCCGAGCTGGCGCGCCGCGTCTGAAATGGCCCCCACGGTCGTGCACTGCATGCCGCTCCCTGCCCCCCGAGGAGGCCGCGTTTCGCCTGGGGGCGGCCCGGCAGCGAAACCTCACTGATCGAAACCATTGGCCCTCAAATCCACCATCTTCAAGGCGAACCTGCAGGTCGCCGACATTGACCACGGCTACTACGCGGACCATGCGCTGACGCTGGCACGGCACCCCAGCGAGACCGACGAGCGCATGATGATCCGGCTCGCCGCGCTGGCCCTCAACGCCCACCAGCTGCAGACCGTGTGCAACGGCGACGGCACGCTGGGCTTTGGCGCCGGCCTGTCCGACCCGGACGACCCCGACGTGGTCCTGCGGGACTTCACCGGGCAAACCCGCCTCTGGATCGAAGTGGGCCAGCCCGAAGACAAGCCCGTGATCAAGGCCTGTGGCAAGGCCGACCAGGTCATGGTGTACTGCTTCAACCACGCCGCCGAAATCTGGTGGCGCGGCATCCAGAACAAGCTCACGCGGCCTCAGAACCTGACGGTCTGGCGCATTCCCACGGCCGCCGCGCAGGCGCTGGCCGGGCTGGCCCAGCGCAGCATGCAGCTCCAGGCCACGCTCCAGGAAGGCGTGCTCATGCTGGGGGACGGCGAGCGCAGCATCGACATCGAGCCGCAGCGCTGGAAGTAGCCTGCCGCCCGCTTCTCAGGGCATGGGCCTGCCGCAGTTCCAGCACTGCTCGAAGCCCCCTTCCACCGTCTCACCGCAGGCGCAGGCCCAGCGGCGCTGCGGCAGGTTCTGCAGCGCCTGCAACAGGCTGCGTGCGACCCCCTCCTGCTCTTCATGGGTCAGCCAGATTTCCGGCAGGCACTGGTCGGGCGGCAGGTCCCCGGCCGCGCTGCTGAGGTAGTAGCGCTGCACCGTGGCCGCGATGCCGGCCTCGCGCAGGGTGTCGACCCACAGGGTGGCGATGGCGATGTTGGGAGCCCGGGTCAGCCTCAGCATGGCGCGCGTCAGTCGGCGGGCGGAGGCTCGCGCGACTCCACCGCGCGTTCGGCATACCGGTTGAACCGCCAGGCCTCGCTTTGCCGGGTAATGCGGCGCCAGACCTGGCGCTTTTCGGCGGGGCTCATCTCGGGCCAGCGCTGCACCTCCTCGAAACTGCGGCCGCAGCCCTTGCAATCGGCGTCACCCTGGCTGGTGGAGCAGATGGCGATGCAGGGCGTGTCGGGAGTCGTGTCATACCAGGCGCGCCAGGCGGCCATGGCAGCGGACGGAAAACCCGCCTCGTCGGCTTCGTCCTCGTGGTAGTAGACCATCAGCGCATAGACCTCGGCCAGCGCCCGCAGCTCGGGCGCGAGCGTGATGCCATCGGGCGAGGGCTTCTGCGCGCGCCAGTAGTTGATGGCGGCTTCGATGTCGGTGATGTGGATGGCGGCCATGGGCTTTTGCAGCGGGAGGGGCATGATAGCCTGCCCCCGGGGTTTCAATTTTTGCTATTATTTTTGTAGCAATAAATAACCGACTGGCAAGGGCTATGACCATTTTTCATTTAAACCGGGGATAAAAGGCATGGGGCCATTGGCTTGCCTTTGGCACTTCATGCTGCTGTAATACGGGCACGAAGGGGAGTAGCTCCCCACCCTCACCGCACAGGGAGGTGCCCCAGGCACCGCGGCAAGGGTGATCAACAAAGTCGTCAATACGAAGTACACCTTCCGGCTTGTTGGGCACATATCCGCATGACACCATGCCGAGCAAGACCTTCGACACGGAACCTGAGCCAGGTTCGGTCGAAGCGTGCTTGTGATCCATCGTCACATCTCCACTGACTGAACAGGTTCCGGTTGTTGATCGGTCCAACCCGGAGTTTTGTCATGGAGTTTCTTTCAGCCCCCTGGTGGTCAGCCCTGCTGGCCATCATCCTCATCGACCTGGTGCTCGCCGGCGACAACGCGATCGTGATTGCGCTGGCCGCCCGCGGCCTGCCCCAGCACCTGCAGAAAAAAGCCATCGTCTGGGGCACGGTGGGTGCCGTCGTCGTGCGTTCGGCCATGACCGTGGGCGTGGTCTGGCTGCTCAAGATCCCGGGCCTGATGCTCGTGGGCGGCATTGCGCTGCTGTGGATTGCCTACAAACTGATCGCGAGCCAGGATGGTGACGACGGCCATGGCGGCCCGGCGGCCACCACCTTCTGGGGCGCCATGAAGACCATCGTGGTGGCCGACGCCATCATGGGCATCGACAACGTGCTGGGTGTCGCGGGCGCGGCGCACGGCGCATTCGACCTGGTGATCATCGGCCTGCTGGTCAGCATCCCGATCGTGGTGTTCGGCAGCACGCTGGTGCTGCGCCTGGTGGAGCGGTTCCCCGCCATCATGTACGTCGGTGCGGCGGTTCTGGCCTTCACGGCGGGCAAGATGATCGTCAACGAGAACCTGCTGGCACCGGTGTTCAAGGGCCCCGAGGCCGCGCATCAACTGGCCTACTGGGCAGTCTGCGTGCTGGCCATCGTGGGTGTGCTGGCCGCCGGTTGGCTGCGCAACCGCCGGGCCAGCCAACCCCCCGGGCACGCGGCCTGAGCGGGCTTGATCTTCCACTTTCACAAGAAGGAGACCTCCATGGAAAAAATCATCGTGTACGTGGACGACGCGGCCCACGCGCTGCAGATGCTGGCGCCGATGCACAGCAGCGCGCCGGCCGGTGTGCGCGCCACGGCCACCCACTGGGTGCTGGTGGCCTGCGCGCCGCGCATGACCCGGCGCATCAGCAAGTGGGTCAGCCACAGCGCGCGCGAGAGCTGGCGCGCCAAGTGGGCCGACAAACTGTTCGGCGCGCTGGTTCCGGGCCTGCAGAACGGCGGGGACCAGGTGACCCCCGTGCTGGCCAGGGGTCCGCTGCCGGAGCTGACCGAGCAGCTCAAGGCGGAGCACGGCACGGTCCGGGTGCTGGACGCGCGGCGGCCGCGATTTGGCCAGGACCTGCCCCCCGTGTCCACCGAGCAGCCCGCGTCGCACGACGGGCGCTGGACCTTGCCCGGCGCGGTCCTCGGCATGGGCGCGCTGCTGGTGCTGGCGGCGGACTGAGCCCCCACCGGCGGCGCCGCGCAGATGACGCGCGCTGGCGCCGGTGCTATGCTCCGCGGCCATGAAATTGATTGCCAAATGGCTGCTCAGCGCCGCTTCGCTGCTGCTGGTGGCGTATGTCTACTCCGGCGTGGAGGTGAAGAGTTTCACCGCTGCGCTGATCGCGGCTTTTGTGATCGGGCTGTTCAACACGGTGGTGCGGCCCGTGCTGGTGGTGCTGACACTGCCAGTCACACTGGTCACTCTGGGCCTGTTCCTGTTCGTGATCAATGCCCTGATGTTCTGGGCCGCGGCCTCCGTGCTGGACGGCTTCCACGTCCGGGGCTTTGCCGCTGCCCTGCTGGGCTCGCTGATCTACTCGGTGCTGGGGATCGTGATCGAGTCAGCGCTCGAGCGCCTGTTCCCGAAGCAGTGACTCGACCTGCCGCGTGCGGGTATCGATGATGGACGCCTCGATGTGGTCGTCTCCCAGAGAACCCTGGCGGGCCTTCTGACGGACGAGTTCCTGCGCCGCCTTGAATCGGTCCATGGCGGCCGCGTAGTCAAGATGCGCAACCTGCGCCTCGGCCTCGGCACGAATGGCGCGGACCTGCAGGCCCTGTCCCGCGTAGGCACTGGCCAGCAGTTGCCAGGCAGTAGCGTCGCGCGGGTGCAGCGCGGTCCAGGTCTGCAGTGCAGCGGCGGCCTGCGCGGCGTGGCTGCCCCGGATTTGGGCCTGGGACAGCAGCAGCAGATCGGGGCGTCCAGCCGCGACGGCGGGGATCAGGCGAGCCGCGGCCTCCGCATCCCCCCCCGTCAGCGCGATTTCCGCTAGCAGCAGGCGCGCCATCCGCGACGCGCCCACGTCCTGCCGCACCACCTCCTGCAGGGCCACGGCCCATTGGCGCGCGGCGGCAACGTCGCGCAGCTGCAGGCTGGCGAACGCGGCCGCATAGAGCACGCCGGCCTGCCGGGCCGGGCTCTGGTCCGGCCGCCCCTGCGTCGGCGCCTGTGCTGTGAGGGCCCGGAGGGCATCCACGCCTGACGCCGACAGGACGCGTGCCCGCGCCACCACCATGGCGTGCAGCAGCGTCGCAGGGGCTGGGGTTGCACTGCGGCCGGCCAGTTGCTGGCGCGCCTGCATGTCGGCCATGCGCTCGGTGGTCATGGGGTGGGTGCGCAGGTAGGGAAACGCACCGTTGTCGTTGAGGCGGGAAGCCTGCTGCAGCTTGTCGAACATGGTCACGAAACCCAGCGGCTCAAAGCCGGCCTGGGTCATCACGCCGTAGCCGATGCGGTCGGCCTCGCGTTCCATGTCTCGGGAGAAATTGAGCTGATTCTGGATCGCCAGCGCCTGCCCGCCAGCAATGACGGCATTGCCGGCATCAGGATTCTTGCTGGCGGCGATAGCCCCCAGGATCATGGCACCGATGACCCAGGGCGTCTGGCGGTTCTGCTGCGTCATGAGACGCGAAATGTGACGCTGGGTCACATGGCTGAGTTCGTGGGCGAGAACCGAGGCCAGTTCATCCCGGTTGGCCACCACGGCAACCAGGCCCAGCTGCAGACCCAGGTATCCGCCCGGCAGCGCGAAGGCGTTGATCGTCCGGTCCTTGCCCAGCAGGATCTGCCAGGCAAACCGCTCGTCGAGCTCGGGTGTCACCTCGCCACGCAGACGCGCAGCAGCCAGCAAGGGCTCCCAGATGCCCTGGACATACTCGGCGATCACCGGATCGTCGATGTAGTCGGGATCGCGGTACAGCTCTTTGGCGATGCGTTCGCCCAGTCGGCGCTCGGCACCTGTGGACAGGTCGCCGCCATCGCCAAGGGTGGGGAGTTGGGCGTCAGCAAAGGGCCCAAGCAGGGTGCACATCAGCCCGACAGCCACAGCAAGCCGGGCAATCCCTCTGAGGACAGGCATGGACATTGGCCAGAATTCCTGGTTCAAAACGAATCCAGGGGCATGAACGCCGCGACCTCGGCGGTAACGGGGTCGACGAAAGCCGTCCAGAAGGCCTGCCGGCCCGTCATGGGGAGATAGGAGGTGGTAGATGCGTTCCGGCCGGCCGTCTTCAGCACGGCGTCGATCTCCGCCGATTTGGTTGGCATTCTGGTCTGCAACGCCGTCACAGGTTTCACAGCTGCCAGCACGGACGATTTGGCCGCCTCATAGCTTTCCCATAGGTCAGGCCTGGACCCCAAGGCCACGCCTTGCAGCGCAGCCAGAGTGGTTTCGAGCTTCTCGCGGTCATCCTTGAAAGGCCGCACGGCCAGCAAGGTGGGTCCGGTCAACGGCAATGCCTTGATGCCGGCCGGTGTCTTGCTCAATTCCTCGGGCGGTATGTCTACCGCATGAACCACTCTGAAGCGGTCTATTTCGAACACGAGATGCACCGGCCTGGCGAGCGCAACAGTCCACAGTCCGTAGCCCAGACCAGCGAGCTGCACCAATCCTACGATTGCGAGATCCCGCCGTAGTTCCTTGATGGGCTTCGCGCGATTGAATACTGTGAAGGTGATCAACGGTCCCAGAATGACATCCACCATTACCACCAGCAGGAAGAGATTGCGCCCCCCCGAAATCTCGCGGTAGGGATAGGGGAACCAGAGTTCAAAGACCAGCCATGCCGCCAACGTGGCCACGCACAGGCTAATGCAAAGGTGAATGCTTGCGGCGCGAAGTCGGCCTTTCCAGGGTGTCATGATCGTATGATGCGACAACAGCATGAAGCGCTGGTAAACGGTTTTATCACTACTTTAACGATCCATGAGCGACCTGACTCACTTTGATGCACACGGCCAGGCCCATATGGTGGACGTGTCATCCAAGACCCCCAGTCATCGCACTGCAGTGGCGGTTGGCCGCATCGAGATGCTGGAAGGCACACTGGCGTTGATTACCTCGGGCACGGCAATGAAGGGGGACGTGCTGGGTGTGGCAAGAATCGCCGGCATTCAGGCCGCCAAGAAAACCAGTGATCTGATCCCGCTTTGCCACCCGCTACCCCTGACACGCGTGGCCATCACGTTCGATACGAATGGGGCGACGCCGTCCGTGTCGTGTTCCGCCATCGTCGAAACTGTTGGCGTCACAGGCGTTGAAATGGAGGCGCTTACGGCGGTTCAAATTGCTCTGCTGACGGTCTACGACATGTGCAAGGCGGTGGACCGGGAGATGACCATCACCGGTATTCGTCTACTGGAAAAACACGGCGGGAAATCCGGCACCTTCAAGGCGACCTGACGAGCCACGCTGGAGCGCCTTGTTGCTTCGACCAGTTTGCGTACTCTTTCGGGAAAGCCTCCCGGAATCGGGCCATTTGTCTGACTGCTTCGTTGTCGCGTCCCAGCATGACGAGGCTCTCAATCAATTTCTCCGCCACGCGAGGTTCCGGGGAAAAATGGAGAAGTTGTTCAGCCAGTGCCGCAATATGAGCGGCATTGGCTCGAGTAAGAGGCGTAGTAGCAAGCTCGGCAAACTGGACTTGACGCCTGAATATCCACGAGTCCTGCACCTTGGCCAAGGTGTCATCGCGATATTTTTCCGCTCTCATTTCGCGCGGCAAGTAGATTTGAGTGACGCGATAGTAGTCCCACGACACATAGGTGAGTCCGATCAAAGCCGCGCTTGCGATGACCAGTCGCCATGGCCGCGAAATGAGTCCCCCCGTTATGTGCAATGGCTTTCCCGCCGGTCTGCAGACCATGAGAAACGCGAGGATGAACGTCAACTGGAAGGGCCCATACCAGAGTGGGTACTCCACCAGACTATGGATCGCAATCGCGGCCAGAACCGTCCATCCTGTTTGCCGTTCGATGTCTTTGTCACGCCAGGGCTTGCGCCTCAGGACGAACCACAAGGTGAGCGCGCACACCACGCATGCGAAAGGAATTCCCAGCTCCACCGCCAGGTGCAATGGCAGGTTGTGCGCGTTATCGAGAATCTCGCAAAATCTAGGGCCGTTGTACGGGGTGGAATAGTGCGCATAAGCCAACTCCCCCCAGCCCCCTCCGAGCCAAGGCCTTTCGGAGATCAACGCCAACACGTTCGACCAAAGGATCGTTCGGCTCGAACAGCCAGAGCTGGCCGACAGCCGCCACCATACGTTGGCGGCTGAGCTGTCAGAATGAATCGCCAAAATTGTCGGGAGCAGCATACTGGACAACGTGTATGCGGCCCAAGAGGCGAAGCATGCACGTACCGGCTTGGTAGGCGTGGTCCAGACGAAACTCAACAGCGTCAACATCAGCAGCAAGGTAAACCCCGTACGCGACGTCGTCGCCGCGTTAGCGGCAGCGAGAACGACGATGGCAATGTACTGCCCAGGTCTAGTCACGTTGTGGCTACCTCTCCCCCAGACAATCGCCAGACCAATAACGGTCAACGTAGCCATTTGGTTGCGCTGACGAAGATTGCCATATGCCAGACCGGGCTCCGTCACCGCGAATATGGGAGAAAAATGGCCCGCTAATCCGAAGTACTGCACCAGAGCGATGACACTACCGGCAACGGCGGCCACCATCCAGCCTGTCAAGACGAGTTCACGCCAGAACATTTCGGCGGGAGGGCCTTCACGATGGGCCTTCGCTACCACGCAGACCAAAACAACGGCACAAAAGGCGCTGGCCAGCCATTGGAAGGCACTCGGCGACGGGCCTGGCGCAAATGGGAGTAACCAGGGTAGCGCGACGAATCCAGACATCAAGAACTGACTGATCTTGATGCCCAGCAATTGCTTTCGCCGGACTCCTGTTGGTTGGGCACCCATGAATCAAGAGCGACGCCAGAGCGCCTCACGGAAGCTGGAGCGAGCTCAGCTGCGGATAGCGCGTCTGCGATAGCTCCTTGATGTTGTTGCGCAGTTGTTGGTAGAGCTTCTCACCGCGCTGGGCGCGAATCACCTTGAGTTGGCGAGCAGCCTCCAGTTGATTGCCATTCAATCCCAATGCGAGCACATACCGATACTGGGTCGCGCTCCAAGGATATCGAAGTGCGAGGTTTCTGAGCTTTTCAATGTCATCAGGCGCCATGCCCGCCCGCAGTTCGATGCGCGATCCGGAAAGTAACGCATCGAGTTGGCTCAATAGGAATGGATGGGGTTGATGGTGCGACGCAGGAGTCGTTCCGATACTTAGCGCCTCAAACCTAACGACACGGAAATCCTCTTCAGCTTCAAGATACTCCACGACTGACAGGGCAGCAAGCACAGTCAGCGTCAGCAATAGACCAACGGCCAATCTGAAATCGAGCTTGAAGCCCTTCGCAGGTACCGCAGAAGCTTGGAGAACCCCCATCAAAAGCATGACGGGTACCAGGAAGTAGCCATAAGCATACGGAAACTCGAGCATCGAGTGCACGCCCAAAGGCAAAGCCACGGCCAAACAAAACCAGGACGTAGGGGTTGTTGCAGTCCGGATCCGACGAATCAACCACGCTCCACCCAAGAGTATCACCACCACCGCAATGGGCAACCCGAACCACAAAGCCAGATCAAGAAATAGATTGTGGCTGTAGCTGTACGGCTCACTCAGAGAGTACGCATGAACAACCGCGTTATGGGCCTTCGAAACGCCCAAAACCCCCCAACCCGCCCAAGGATGTAGGCCAACAGCCTCAATGAGCTGGGGCCAGACCTGAAACCGAAGGCTTCCAGGATCAATCCGGCTGGACACGCCAGCCTCGAGGATTTGCATGGCCTCGAGAAGATGAGGCCAACCTACAAATGCGCCCGCAAACAAAGCAACGAAAGCAGGTCCTGTAGCAACAGATACGTGACTTGCAATCAGAGGGCGCCTGAATTGCCACCAGACAAACAGCACCAGCACAGACAACGCCCCTGCCCTGGACTCCGTTGTGGCGACGCCAACGCCCAGCAATACGAGCATGAACGTGACGGCCAACCCTGACAGCCTTGCGTTCAACCTGAGATAGATCACGCTAACGATGCCCATCAGCAGCAGCGTGGAGAGCTGATTGGTTTGAGCCAGGTTCGCGCCTGGTCTACGCAGACTGGGCATACGGACAATCCAGCCCACCCCCTCCCACAATTCGAAAACCTGGGCCAAGGCGATGAAAGCAGACACCAATGAGCCGGTTACCAACGCAGTTGCCACAACTTGCACCAACCGGTCTTGCGCAGGGCGCCGTTCGTGAAATCCTTCTTGATGACGAAATGCGTTGAATCCTGTCAACAAACAGGTTGCACAAAGAGATGCATAGATTCCAAAAACAATCGCGTCTCCCCAGAATGTCACGAGCCCAAGGAGGGCCTGCACAATCGCAATACAACCCAGCAAGACGAAGGGCACCACCATGGTAGGCACGCACAGCGGCGCTCCGCGCGTGCGCTGAAACCATGAAAACACGCCAGCCCATGCCAGAAGAATTGCTGAGAAGAAGGCCGCGACCTCGGCATGCCAACTAACCCAGGGCGGAAAATGTTCGGTGGTGAGCCATCCCAATGTCAGCAGCATCGGGACAGAAACAGAAACAATCACATTTCCCAACGAAAAACGCCCCCAAGGGGGCGTTTTGGCAACGGGCAGGAAAGCCCGGAACATCAGGTACCGCGGCAAGAGCCCGGGAGGACCTTGGCAGGAACGGTGGTCACCGCCGTGCCGCCATTCAGCACCGCACGGTTGCCGCAAACCCATTGAGCCAGCGGAGCAGATGCGGAAATGGCGGCACCACCAGCAGCCGTGGGAACCAAGCTCACGGTCTTCGTATCGATGTCGGTATCACCAAAACCCGCGGCCGTCACGATAATGCCGCCGTTGGCGTCCGTATCGACCTTGGCAACATACTTGGACGTAGCCGTGGAGCTTTCGCAGCCCCAGTTACCGGCCGTCGGCAAGCTCGCGGCATTGTTCGTCTGAAACACTTCCGTGATGGAAGTACGGCACGCCGACGAGGCCAGGATCACTTCAGACATCTTGGCGCGTTTCGTGTAGTCCTGATAAGCAGGCAAAGCCACGGCCGCCAGAATACCGATGATCGCGACCACGATCATCAATTCAATCAGGGTAAAACCCTTTTGCATGGAACGCTTCATTTAAAAACTCCTCTGTAAAAAAGATGGGCCATGGAAATGAGCAGCTTCTGTGCCAACGTGCTCAACAAGGGAAATCGGCATCCAGCAACTGTTTTGCGTCACAGAAGTCAGAGGCCCCAACAACTTATGCCACTTCACACAAAAAATTGACATTTTTGTACTGTCACTTGATACACACCGAACGGACCTGCTTCAGATCAGTGACCCCCATCATGATCTTCTCCATGCCGTCCATCTTCAGCGTACGCATACCACTTTCGACCGCAGTCACGAAGATTTCAGCCACGCGGGCCCGCTCTTGAATGAGCTTCTTGACAGCGTCGTCCGCTATCAAAAGCTCGTGAAGACCAATTCGGCCCTTGTATCCTGATTTGCCACATTTCTCACAGCCCACTGGGCGATAGAACTGGAGCTTGCCACCCTCGCCGTAGGTCTTGACCCAGCTTTCGTACAGCTTCCGGGCTTCGCCGGCATAGTCAGCTTTCCAGGCGGGGGTGTGCCGCAAGTCTTCCGCGTATTCGGCGACGAAGGTCTTTATTTCCTCACCGTCGGGCGAATAGCCTTCACGGCAATCACACAACCGTTTGGCGAGGCGCTGCGCCAGGATACCCAGCAACGCATCGGCAAAATTGAACGGGTCCATGCCCATGTCCAGCAGGCGGGTGATCGATTCCGGGGCCGAATTCGTGTGCAGCGTTGAAAACACCAGGTGCCCCGTCAGCGAGGCCTCCACCCCCATGGACACGGTCTCCTTGTCTCGCGACTCGCCGACCATGATGATGTCGGGATCTGCCCGCAGGAATGCGCGCATGACCAAGGCGAAATCGATGCCGGCCTTCTTATTGACCTGCACCTGCCGCAAACCTTTCTGCGTGATTTCGACAGGATCTTCGGCGGTCCAGATTTTGGTGTCCGGAGTGTTGAGGAATTTGAGAATCGAGTGCAGCGTGGTGGTCTTGCCTGACCCTGTAGGTCCGCACACGTAAAACAGACCATACGGTTTGCTCACGGTCTTCTCGACTCGCTCCCTGTTGTGGGGAGTCAGGCCCAACTTCTCCAGCGGGATCGGCTCGCCCGCGGCCAAAATCCGCATCACGATATCTTCCACACCGCCGGCAGAGGGAATGGTCGCGACCCGCAGTTCGATGTCCAACGGACCGAACTTCTTGAACTTGATTTTTCCGTCTTGGGGTTTGCGCTTCTCGGAGATGTCCAGGTCGCACATGATCTTCAGACGCGTCACCAAAGCCTGCCTGAAATGGGCTGGCACCTCGATGTAAGGCTGAAGACCGCCATCGATACGGAGACGGATACCTGTTTTCGCCTTGCCTGGCAAGGGCTCAATGTGAATGTCCGACGCCTTCATGTTGTAGGCATCAATGATCACCTTGTTGACGAATTTGACGAGCTCGTTGTCGGCCGCGGCCGACTCCAGAGAGGAGTCGTCCCCACCCTCGTCGTCAACCGGAGCGCTCAGGTCGGCCAGCAATTCGTCGATGCTGCCACCTTCAACGCCCGCCCCATAAAGCTGGCTCAGCGTTTCCTCGAATTCGGTCTGCGTTGTGACCCGATAGGCGAATTTGCTGAGCCGCGGGAAGACCTGGGGCACGATGCGCGAGCCTCGGACCGCTTCGGGATCCATGCACATGACCAGAAGCCCCTCAGGCGATTCCTCCAGCGGAATCCAGCCCTGCTCCATCAGAAAATCGCGTTTCAGGGGCCCGTGCAGCATTTCGGAGCGAATACGTCCGCTGTTGAATCCTTCATAAGGCACACCAAAGAACTTTGAAAGCGAAGGGCCAATCTGCGCAGGGCGTATCTGGAATTGCGCCATCAGCATGTGCTCCACGGGTTTGGCTTCCTCGCGGGCATTCTGAATGCATTGCTGTAATTCGTCGGTGGTCAGGACGCCATCCGCAACAAGGCCGTCATACTTGGTGGCCTTTCGGCGCGAGCCCTCTTCGGCCTTTTGCATGCGCTGGCGGATCGCCGTTGCCAATGTTTTGCAAAGCTGGGAAGCGCCTTCGACTTCCAGCTCGCCGAAGGGTTGGTCGCTCTTGTTATTGATGACCTGCAAAACCCCGTGCAGACTGTCTCCGTCCAGAATCGGCACGACCAGCATCTGTTTGGTGCGATAGCCCGATCGCTTGTCGACCTCTTTCAAAAAGCTCAGGGTGGGGTGAATGCGCTTGAGGGCATCATCGTCGTAGACATCCGCAATATTGACGGGTTGCTTGGCGAAGGCGACGTAGCCCGCGATGCTCTGGGCGCTGATCGGCAGCTTGAGATCACGGCTCGCGTTCAACCCCGTCTTGACCTTGGAAACGATGGCGGTGCGGTCCTCGTTGACTGCATAAAGAGTGAGCCGGTCCGCATTGAGCAGTTTGCAGATATCCTGACTCACCTCCAGCATGATCTGGTCAAGGTTTTCCGTTTCATGGATGCGCGTGGTGACTTGCTGCAACTGCCGGAAAAACAGCGCTTCAAATGACACGCCCCGCTTCTCAGGCGGAAGCATCTGCGAGTCAAAGAACGCCTGTTCGACGTCTTTCTCGCCACCAGACGGTCTCAGGACAGCACTCATAGGTCAAACTCCTGCCCCGCGCGCAGCCAGCGAATGTCATGGGTCACGTTGGGCCCAAAGGGCTGGGTCTGATCGAAGCGCTGGATCTCCGCCATGATCAGCTCGGTTTCCGCCGGTTTGGTATGGGTGATGAAAATGGGGAATTGCTTGCCCTTGTCGATGCAATCCAGCTCCTCTGCCAGCGCGTGCGGAGACAGATGGAGACTACGCTTGGCCAAATCCTTTTCCCGATTGCTGAACGCGGTTTCGATGATCAGCGCCGCGACATTCATCTGGTTGATCCGACGCCAGAATGCGGGATTGCGCTCAGTATCACCCGTAAAGACCCAGCAGCCGCGTCCCGCCGTAACCGCATAGCCAACAGCGGGCACCGTGTGCACGGCGGGCAGGACTTCAATGCGTTTGCCCGTGATGTCCAGCGTCTGCCCCACCTGTATTTCGTGAAAACTGATAAAGGGTGCCTGGGGCGTGGGAATCCGGCTGAAATCCGGCCAAATCACGTTATTGAACACATGCGCCTTGAGGGCGGCAATCGTCCCAGGCAGCGCATGAATCTGTACAGGCGAGGTCCTCTGCGCGGCGATCGCGTCGACCATAAGGGGGAGGGCCGCCACATGGTCCAGGTGCGAATGCGTCAACAGGACATGGTTGATGCCCTTCATCTCATCCAGAGCCAGATCGCCCACGCCGGTACCGGCGTCCACGAGAACGTCGTTGTCAATCAGAAAAGACGTGGTTCGGCAGTCCTTGGCAATCGCACCGGAGCAGCCCAACACCCGCACTTTCATCAGACCTCCTATTTCGTCTCGAAATTGGTTGCGCCATCCCACTCAGGATCGAATGGGAGCGACCTCATTGAGGCTACACGCTGCGCATACAGCTCGTAAAGGTATTTTTTCGCGTTCATCCGCTGCAGGTTCAGCAGCTGAACATCGGCCTGGTCCCAATCCTGCGCTCGATACGCCTTCAGCACGGAGGACCAGGTCTTCAGTTCTTCCGTATGCGCCTTCTCCACGCGATCTGCCGGCGCAAGCGGCCAATAAATGGCAACCGCCTGTTCCTTCCCTTTCACGCGGACGCGATCAAGCTCCTGCCAAGCGAAATCCGGTGCGAGTTTCCGCGTTGCCTCGCTGACCACGATGTCTACGCCGTAGGTTTTGGACAACCCCTCCAGACGGGAGCCAAGATTCACCGAGTCACCGATCACCGTGTAGCTGCGACGGATGTCCGAGCCCATGTCTCCGACGCACATGGGCCCCGTATTGAGACCGATGCCGATACCAATCTCGGGTATACCCTTGGCTCGATGCTCTTCGTTGAGCTTTCTGACCGCGTTGGCCATCTCCATGGAGGTTTTGACAGCGAGGTGGGCGTGATTGGGCGTATCTACTGGGGCTCCCCAGAACGCCATGACGCAATCCCCCATGTACTTGTCGATCGTCCCCCGATTGGCGCGAATCAGGTCCGTCAGACGACTGAACACGCCATTGAGCAACTCCTGCAACTGGGTTGGCTCCATCTGCTCTGACATCTTGGTGAATCCGCGCATGTCGCAGAACATCACTGTCAGTTCCTTGTTGGCGGCCTTCATGCTGTAACTGTCCGGGTCCTTAACCATCTCATCCACCAGTTCAGGAGGAACGTACGTCCCGAACAGATTGGCCAGCTCGCGTTTCGACCGACTCTCCACGAAATATCCGTAGCTCATGTTCAGCGCGAAAGCCGTGAGCGCCATCACCAGGGCCGAAGCCAGTGGAAGCACCAGACCGGAACCGAGGTAGAGCCAGAAATTGAGCCCCACGAGAGCAGCCACCACGGTGACACTCGCGGCAACGGCCCGAGGTGCCGATAGCAACGGCAAGGCAAAAGCCAGCGCCAAGCCCGATAGGATCAGTACGACCACCTCGAAACCAACCGCGTAGTCAGGTTTGACAAAAATCTTGCCATCCAGAAGACCCGAAATCACGTTGGCATGCGTTTCAACACCGGGATAGGTCTCGCCCACAGGCGTGACCCGCAAATCCAGCAGACCTGGCGCCGTGGTGCCCAGCAATACGATTTTGTCCTTGAGCGCCCCGTCGGGCAGACGCTTCGAGATCAGATCCGCTGCTGAGATGTATTTGAATGATCCGCCATTCACGCCACCCGGTCCGCGAAACGGGACCAGCGTCGCGACCCTGTCATCCACCGGGACAGCCAACGCTTTGCCCCCTTGCTTCAACAGAATGCTCTCTAGACCCTGGTAGTTGCGGGCGATGAACCGGTCTTGCGGAAAACCGGGCTCCACCGACGGGAGGCCGACCAGCATACGGAACATCGCCATGGACAAGGATTCGTAGTACTGGCCCTTGTATTCCGCTATCAGGGGAATTGACCGGACCACTCCGTCACCCTCGGTGATGGAGTTGAAGAACCCCCCCATTGGGGCGGCTTTGGCGATCTGTTCGATGTTGGATCCATAGCCGCTCCAACTGGTGAACTTGATCGGCCTGCCTTGCAGCACCTGCTTGTCCATGACCGGCGCCGGAAGCACACCTGATGTCCGGCCGTCGCGGTCACTGGTGAAGTAGTAACCCATCACCACAGGCTTCTTCTCCAGCGACTTCGCAAATACGGCGTCGTAGTCCAGAGCCCCCTGCAACTGATTCAACCGGTCGGTGAAACCCGGTTGATCCCGGAATTCACTCTGGGCGAGCTGACGCAACCGCTTGAGGCCTGAGCTTTCATCCGTCTCGGCGAACACCACGTCAAATCCGAGCAAGGCGACCTTCTGCCGCTCAAACAAATCATCAACCAACTCCGCAAGCTTGTTGCGCCCCCAAGGCCAGCGGCCGACTTCCGCGAGGCTTTTTTCGTCGATGTCGACAATGACGATCCGGTCGTCGAGGGTCCGGGGCATGGTGGCGCGAAGCCGCGCGTCGTAGATGATGTCGTCCAACCTCTGCAGGACGCCAATCCGCAAAACCCCGCTGGCATGCAGCAGGGCAAAGACCAACGGAATCAGCGTCACCGCGATCCGGGACCAATGCTTGGAGAGCAAATCCATGGGGCCCCGGCCTCGCCGTCAATGCGTTTCTATCAGAAGCCGGTCAGGCCTGGACAAACTGCATTTGCGTTCCGGCCAGCTCCAGCAGATCCCCGTTTTTCAGTAGTACGGGCTCGCCACCAATGGGCGCACCATTCAAAGTCGGTTTGTTGGCCCCTTCGACGTGGGCCACCACAAAGCCGTTTTGACGCTTCGTAATGGCTGCCACCGCCACACCCGGCTTGCCAATGGTGGTGACCACCTTGACGAGAGGCACCTCGCGGCCGGCAGCGGCCCCCGAAAGAACCTTGATGTTGCCGTTCGGGCCCGACCCGTCTGTAACGGCTGCGGCAGGCGCTGCCGCGGCGTTCGCAGCCGGCGGCGGGACAGCCAGCCCTGCACCGCCACTCTTGATGATCATGGTCTTCTCGAACCCGGCACTGGCGGCTTCATTGACGTACTTGATCTTGTATTTTCCGATCTCCACGGTGTCGCCGTTTTGCAACAGCTGCTTCTTCACCGCCTTGCCGTTGACGTAGGTCCCGTTCGTGCTGTTGAGGTCTTCGAGGTACACCTCATTGCCCATCATCTGAAGAACGGCGTGCTCGCCACTGACAGCGAGGTTGTCGATCACGATGTCGTTGTAAGGCCTCCGACCCAGCGTCGTACGGTCTTTCGTCAACTGAACTTCCTTGATGACAACACCGTCGATCGAAACGATCATTTTCGGCATGGTCGACTCCTGTTTTTAAGAAATTTGTTTCGGAAAATTAGTACCAAAGACTATTTTCCCAGCAATCGGGAAATCAGGCCGCGCTTTTTGGCCCCGTTTTGCGCCTGTGCCAGCAAGACGGAGATATTGTCACGGCCTCCATTGGCATTGGCGATTTCAATCAACTGCACCACTTTCTGCTCCAGAGGCGCTTCGGTGGCCAGGATTTGCGCAATGCCATCGTTGTCAACCATATCCGACAATCCGTCCGAACACATCAAATAAACGTCACCCGGCTCAACGCGATGCTCGTTTACTTCCAGCAATACAGCATCTTCCACGCCCAAGGCCCGGGTCACCAGATTTTTGTTGGTCGATGTGGCCGCCTGCTCGGGCGTGATCAATCCCGCATCCATCTGTTCCTGAAGCAGGGAATGGTCCTTGGTGATCTGGACGAACTCGTCACCCCGTAGACGATAGCAGCGGGAATCGCCGATATGCCCCAACATCAGCCGCGAGTCTTGGAAGACACCCAAGACCAGCGTGGTACCCATGCCACTGTACTGGGGGTTTGAATTGGCGGCATTGAAGATGGAGCGGTTGGCGTTGTCAACGCAGATTTCCATGGCACGGCGCACCTCCTTGGCATTGGCATGACGCCCAGCCTGAGACAACCAACGACCCAGTTCCGACTTGATGAACGCCGTAGCCATGCCGCTCGCGATCTCGCCGGCGTTGTAGCCTCCCATGCCGTCGGCCAGCACACCCAAGCGGGTCGGCTCGTCAAAAGTGACAGAGTCCTCGTTGTTCTCGCGGGCGAGACCTGGGTCCGTACGCGTGCAAAACTCGTAATTCATAGATGCCTGAGGCTTAAGTCTCCGGATCGGTGTTGCCACCGACCCCAGGATTCGGACGCGCGACATCTGCCCGGCTGATCACGGCCGTCTTGGCAAAAGGATCGTTGGTACCGCCATCCAATTTCTGGGTCGCATCATAGCTGGGCGGCGGGCCGGCAGGAACGCTGCCAGCCACGACCGTGGCTTCGAAATCAGCCCCGGTGTTCGCGGACAGCACCTGAGTCTTGTCGGCCACACCCCCTGCCAGCGATGGCTCGGCGGACTGGAAGGCGACCGTCTTTTCGTCGGCTTGAGGTGTCAGGGTCGGTCCGGCAGAAGCCGTTGACGGCGCATGAGTTGCAGCAACGGCTCCCGCGCCATCGATCACGGCCCGCAGATCTGCTGCGAAGCGATCGCCGTCCTGGTAGCGGACTTCGGGCTTCTTGGCCAGAGCCAGCGCCACAATCTGGGCAAGGCGCTCGGACAGGTCCTTTCTGATGATCCGGATATCAGGCGCCTCTTCATTGGCGATTTTGTACATCAGCTCGGCCATGGAGTCTCCACGGAATGGCAGTACGCCTGCCAGCATCTGGAACAGCATCACGCCAAGCGAATAAAGGTCCGAGCGTCCATCGACCTTTTTGCCGGCAATCTGCTCAGGCGACATGAAACTGGGCGTTCCCAGAACCAAACCGGTCTTCGTTTTGCTGGAGTCTGTGATGCGCGCGATGCCGAAGTCGGTGACCTTGACCGTATCACTCTCCAGCTCGTACATGATGTTGGCGGGCTTGATGTCCCGGTGCACCACGCTCTGCTTGTGCGCATAAGCCAGCGCCTCGGCCACGCGAGCCACGATGGACAGCACCTTGGGCACAGGCAACAGATGGCCATCACGGCAGAAGTCGACCAGGTCCTTGCCCTTGAGGAACTCCATCGCAATGTAAGCCAGATCATGTTCCTCGCCAGCATCGAAGATGGTCACGATGTTCTGATGCTGCAGACGGCCCGCGGTTTCGGCTTCGCGGAAGAACCGCTCACGGGCGTCCGCAAGCTCCTCGCCCTCGAATTCCTGGCTCAGAGCCATGGTCTTGATCGCCACCACCCGGCCAATCTTCGGATCCTTGCCGAGGTAGACAACGCCCATGGCCCCCTTGCCCAGCTCCTTCTCGACCTGGTAGCGGCCCAGCATGGGCTTCTCAACCGCCCCACCGTCCAGCAGCATGGTGCCGCCCGGATGCGCGCCGCCGCCACCAAGAATCACGGTCTCTGACAAATTCTTCGCGCGATTGAGCTTGGACTGCAAATCCTTGTAGTCCTTGTTCCAGGCGGCCATGTGTTCATACACCGCCTGGGCCTTGTTGAACTGGCGCTTGCGCTCGAAGTCGAGGGCCAGGTTGTACATGTTGTCCATGACCGCATCGCCCATGGGCACCCGGCGGAAGCGGTCGAAGGCCATGTCCAGCTGACCCTGACCCTGCAAGGCCAGGCCCATCATGCGATTGGTTTCGGCCGATTCCTCATCCGATTTGAGCTTGCCTGCCTCGGTCATGAGGAATCGCTTCGTGGTCAATGCAAGGTGGCCGATCACCAGCAGGGCGGCCGGGAACACCAGTTTCAACCAAAGCGCCGACCCTGCCAGGAGGCCAAACTCCGCGCCCATCAAGATCACAAAAATGAGCGACGTCACGATGGCGGCCTTGCCGGCGGACAACCGCGGCAGCGCCGCAATGAGGTAGGCCGCTACCAGCAGAAAAACGCCGAACGCCGCCCAGACACCCCACCCAGGCTGGACAATGAAATGCTCCCCGAGGATGCTGGATGTGATGTGCGCGATGACTTCGGCGGGGCTCATGCCCGTGGCGGCTGGCGTGGTGAAGAGGCTCCCGACCCCATTGGCGGTCGCCCCAATCACCACGATCTTGTCCGCATACTTGGACGCAGGGATCTTGCCGCTGATCACGTCATAGAAAGAGTCCACGGCAAAAGCGGGCTTGCCATCGCGGGCCTTGTAGAACTGCGGCAGCATGCGGGCAAACTCGTCGGTTTTCACCCTGAGCTTGCCGATCTGCACCGACTCACCCACGTTCAGCTTGATATCTGCCGGCCCGAGATTCAGGCTTTTTGCCGCCGCCAGCAGGGCCATGGAAGGAACGGCCTTGCCGTAGTAATTGACAAGCAGAGGCTCTTCACGGATGGCCCCATCCACGTCATTGATCTGGTTCAGGTGCCCGATGCCTGCAGAAGCATTGCCGATGATTTCGATCGGCTGCTGCCCCCTGATGGCAGGCATCGAGAAGCCGCTGTTTTCGTCAACCGCGCTCTTCAGTGCATACGGCGGAAGTGGCTGATCCGGCCGCCCCTGCGGTTCACCCAGGAAAAAGACCGAGGGAACCAGCACATTGCCGGCCTTGGTCATGCTGGCCGCCAGCTTGGCGTCGGTGTCCAGCGCCTGTTCGGCCTCGGAGATCACCTTGCCCAGCTGCTCAACGACGCCACCGGCACCGCTGGCCGGGTCAGCCGCCGGACCCAGCGCCTCTTTCATCTTGCGGATGAAAACCAGCCCCCGGTCCGTCTGGGGTTCGAAGAAAAACGCCGTGTGAACAATCGTCTTTGCCTTGGCAGCCGCCAGCATGTCGATCAGTTGCGCGTGCACATCGCGCGGCCAGGGCCAGCGTCCGATATTGGCGATGCTCTGGTCGTCAATGGCAATGACGGCAATCCGGTCCGAAGGCTGCCGCGAAGTGCTGGTGCTGGCGACGTCGTAGAAGCGGCGCTCCAACGTACCAATGAAATCGGTGGCCTGATGCAGGACGACCACGGCCAACACCACAAGCACTCCGACGAACCAGTCCGTACGCCAGAACTGACTGCGTTTCGTCGATGAAGATTTGCTCACATCCCGCCCCTTTTCAGTTCGCAGATCACGTCGTCCCTTGGTATGGCGACCTGTCTCCCCGGACTCCAGCGTCCGGAGGCGGAACACCTCGAGTGTCGAAGGTAACAGACGGGCATGCCCCGGACAAGGCACTTTGTCACGGGGGTACTACGTTTTGTTGCAAATAAGTGGCACTCCGCGTGCCTCGGCAGCCCTCGGGCGGCCGGTCATTCCGCCTTGCTGGCGCGGTGCTGAAGCGACTTGCCAATCGTGATGACCAGCGCCGCGCCCAGAGCGGCACCAGCGTAGTGCAGCCAGGGATTCCCGGCCGCCCACTCCTTGAGCACGTTGTCGCTGACGATGGTTTCCCCGCCCACCCATCCGATCAGGGCCGCACCGAGCGTGACGATGATCGGAAAGCGCTCCATGAGCTTGATCATCAGGGTGCTGCCAAAGATGACCAGCGGGATGCTGATGGCCAAGCCGAGAACCAGCAGCACCATACTGCCCTTGGCCGCCGCAGCCACGGCGATCACATTGTCCAGGCTCATCACGAGATCGGCGATCAGGATGGTGCGCACCGCCGCCAGCAGGTTTCCGTGCTCCTTGGCCTCGCCTTCGCCGTCGTCCTCCTCGCCGAGCAGCTGCACGCCGATCCACAGCAGCAGCAAGCCCCCCACGATCTGCAGAAACGACAGTGCCAGCAATTTGGCGGCCACCACCGTCAGGGCGATCCGCAGGACCACGGCCGCGCCGGAGCCGAAAAAGATCGCCTTCTGCTGCTGCTGCGGCGGCAGGGATCGTGCCGCCAGGGCGATGACCACCGCGTTGTCACCCGACAGGATGATGTTGATCCAGATGATCTTGACGAGGCCGATCCAGAAGTCGGCGCTCTGCAGCATGTCCATTGGTCGCTCCGGTGTTATGAATGAAGAAAGCGCCCCAAACAACCGTTCCGGGGCGCTTTCTTCTTTATGGAGCCGCAGTTTAGCGGCCGGGGCCGCCTCGGGCGTTCGTAGTTCTGCTTACAGCAATGCCTTGAGCAGCTTGGCCATCTCGGAGGGGTTGCGCGTCACTTTGAAGCCGCACTCTTCCATGACCGCCAGCTTGGCGTCCGCCGTATCGGCCCCGCCAGAAATCAGCGCGCCGGCATGGCCCATGCGCTTGCCGGGGGGCGCCGTCACGCCCGCAATGAAACCGACGATGGGTTTCTTCATGTTGGCCTTGCACCAGCGAGCGGCATCCGCCTCGTCCGGGCCACCGATTTCGCCGATCATGATCACGGCGTCGGTATCAGGGTCGTCATTGAAGGCCCTCATCACGTCGATGTGCTTCAGACCGTTGATCGGGTCGCCGCCGATGCCGACTGCGCTGGACTGGCCCAGACCAATTTCGGTCAGCTGCGCCACGGCTTCGTAGGTCAGCGTGCCAGAACGGCTGACCACACCGATACGGCCCTTGCGGTGGATGTGGCCGGGCATGATGCCAATCTTGATTTCGTCGGGTGTGATCAGGCCAGGGCAGTTGGGGCCGAGCAGCAGCGTCTTCTTGCCGCCGGCGGCTTCCTTGGCCTTCATGCGGTTGCGGACTTCGAGCATGTCGCGCACCGGGATGCCCTCGGTGATGCAGATCGCCAGGTCCAGATCCGCTTCCACGGCTTCCCAGATGGCGGCAGCGGCGCCCGCGGGTGGCACATAGATCACGGACACGGTGGCACCGGTCTCGGAGGCGGCCTCCTTGACCGAAGCATAGATCGGGATGTTGAAGATCGACTCGCCGGCCTTCTTGGGATTCACACCCGCCACGAAGCAGTTCTTGCCATTGGCGTATTCCTGGCATTTTTCCGTATGGAACTGGCCGGTCTTGCCGGTAATGCCCTGGGTGATGACTTTGGTGTCTTTGTTGATGTAGATCGACATGACGGTGTTCCTTAGGCGTTCTTGACGGCTGCAACCACTTTTTCAGCCGCTTCGGCCATGGTGTCGGCGCTGATGATCGGCAGACCGGACTCGGCCAGCATCTTCTTGCCCAGTTCCTCGTTCGTGCCCTTCATGCGCACGACCAGGGGGACATTCAGGTTCGTGGCCTTGCAGGCCGTGATCACGCCGGTGGCAATGGTGTCGCACTTCATGATGCCCCCGAAGATGTTGACCAGGATGGCCTTGACCTTGGGGTTCTTGAGCATGATCTTGAAGGCCTCGGTCACCTTCTCGGGGGTAGCGCCGCCGCCCACATCGAGAAAGTTCGCCGGCTCGGCGCCGAACAGCTTGATGGTGTCCATGGTCGCCATGGCCAGGCCGGCGCCGTTGACCAGGCAGCCGATGTTGCCATCCAGGCTGATGTAGGCCAGATCGAACTTGCTGGCCTCGATCTCGGCCGCATCTTCCTCGTCCAGATCGCGCAAGGCCACGATGTCCGGATGGCGGAACAGCGCGTTGCTGTCGAAGTTGAACTTGGCATCCAGCGCGATCAGCTGGTTCTTGCTGTCGCGGTTCAGCGGGTTGATCTCCACCAGCGAGGCATCGGTGTCCATGTAGCACTTGTAGAGCTTCTGGAAGATGTCCACGGCCTGGGCCACGGATTCCGCCGGCAGGCCGATGCCCTTGGCGATCTTCTCGCCCTGGGCCTGCGTCAGGCCGGTCAGCGGATCGATGAATTCCGTGATGATCTTCTCGGGAGTGGAGTGGGCCACTTCCTCGATGTCCATGCCGCCCTCGCTCGAAGCGATGAACGCCACCTTTTGCGTGGCCCGGTCGGTCACCACCGACACGTAGTATTCCTTCTGGATGTCCGCGCCATCCTCGATGTAGAGGCGGCGCACCTTCTGGCCCTCCGGCCCCGTCTGATGGGTTTTGAGCTGCATGCCCAGGATGTCGCCCGCGAGCTTCTTGACGTCGTCAATGCTCTTGGCGACCTTGACGCCGCCGCCCTTGCCACGGCCGCCCGCATGAATCTGGGCCTTGACCACCCACACCGGGCCGCCGAGCTTCTGGGCGGCTTCGACCGCCTCCTGCACCGTGAATGCCGGGATGCCGCGCGGAACGGGCACACCAAAATTGCGCAAGATGTCCTTGCCTTGGTACTCGTGAATCTTCATGAGGTCTCTCTCAGGAATGGATGGTTTGGTGCCCGAAAAGAGGGCCTGGGGCCTGCGCAGCCGTTGCTGCACGGAGCAGCCATCAACTGTATCATGGTGCAATGCACCAATCCTGAGCACGGCTGACGGCCGCGCCAGACCCCTGAACAGGACTCGACATGCCCAAGGTCTTCATCGACGGCGAAGCCGGTACCACCGGCCTTCAGATTCGCGAACGGCTCGAAAAAATGCCGGCCATCGAACTGGTCAGCATCGCGCCGGAGCTGCGAAAGGATCCCGCTGCCAAGCGCGACCTGATGGCTGGCGTGGACCTGGTCGTCCTGTGCCTGCACGACGATGCCGCGCGCGAGTCCGCAGCCATGGTCGCCGGCCTGCCCGGCCGCCAGCCCAAGCTCATCGACGCCTCCACCGCCCACCGCACGGCGCCCGACTGGGTGTTCGGCTTCCCCGAACTGACCGCCGGCCAGCGGGATGCCGTGGCCGCAGCGCCGCGCGTCAGCAACCCGGGCTGCTACTCCACGGGAGCCATTGCACTGATCCGGCCGCTGGTGGACGCCGGGCTGATTCCGCGGGATTTCCCGTTGGCACTGCCTGCCGTGAGTGGTTACTCCGGCGGTGGCCGCACCATGATTGAGGCCCATGAAAAGGGCGACGCGCCGCCGTTTGAAATCTACGCACTGGGCCTGACCCACAAGCACCTACCCGAAATCATCAAGTACACGGGCCTGACCCGGCGCCCGATCTTCATCCCGTCGGTTGGCAGCTTCAGGCAAGGCATGCTGGTGCAGATGCCCCTGCACCTGGACCTGTTGCCCGGGCAGCCCAAGGCGGCCGCCCTGCACGAGGCCCTGGCGGCCCACTACGCGGGCAGCGAATGGGTCAGCGTGCCACCGGCAACCGAGAACGGCAAGCTGGAGCCCCAGGCGCTCAATGACACCAACCGGATGGAACTGCGCGTCTACGCCAATGAGGACGTCCGCCAGGCGGTGCTGATCGCCCGGCTCGACAATCTGGGCAAGGGGGCCAGCGGCGCAGCCGTGCAGAACCTCAAGCTCATGCTGGGACTCTGAGCAAACCCGTTTGCTGTGTTTTTGATAGCACAAACCACCCAAGCAGCAAGGGCTAGAGGCTGATTTGACTTGAAAAGGCCATGTCGTCGCCGGCTTCGTCCGGGGCGGCGCCCCCCGACACGACGCGGCGGATGACTTCCGCGCCAAAGCCGCGCGACGCCAGAAACCGCATCTGCCGGCCGCGTTCGGCGGGGTCGCGCGGCGGCTCGCCGAACTTCTTGCGCCAGACCGCTGCGGCACGGGCCAGCTCGGTCGCGCGCAGGTTTTCCACCGCTTCGTGCACCAGTTCGGGCGGCAGGCCCTTGCCCTGCAATTCCTGCCGTATGCGCGCAGTCCCGACCCGGGCGGCCCGCCGGTTGACCACCGACTCGACCACCCGCAGCTCGCTGATGAAGCCCTTGGCCTGCAGTTCGTTGAGCACCCGCGCCAGCTCGCCGGGCACCTCCTCATGTACCGCCAGCTTGCGCTCCAGTTCCGCGCGCGAGTGCTCGCGCGTGCTGAGCAGGCGCAGGGCCCGGCCCTTCAGCGACGGCTGGGCAGGCATGAACACGGCGGCTTACTCCTTGTCGGCCTTGCCCGGCTTCGCGGCGCCCTCGAGGCTTCCCCCCAGCGGCGGGATGCCCAGGGATTCGCGCACCTTGTTCTCGATTTCGACCGCCAGCCCCGGGTTTTCGCGCAGGAACTCGCGCGAGTTGTCGCGGCCCTGGCCGATCTTTTCGCCGTTGTAGGCATACCAGGCGCCGGATTTCTCGATGATGCGGGCGTTCACCCCCATGTCGATGATCTCGCCCAGGCGGCTGATGCCCTCGCCGAACAGGATGTCGAACTCGGCCGTCTTGAAGGGCGGGGCCACCTTGTTCTTCACGACCTTGACCTTGGTCTCGTTGCCAATGGCTTCCTCGCCCTTCTTGATGGTGCCGGTGCGGCGGATGTCCAGGCGCACCGAGGCGTAGAACTTCAGCGCGTTGCCGCCCGTGGTGGTCTCGGGGCTGCCGAACATCACGCCGATCTTCATGCGGATCTGGTTGATGAAGATGACCATGCAGTTGGTCTTCTTGATGGTGGCGGTGAGCTTGCGCAAGGCCTGGCTCATCAGGCGGGCCTGCAGGCCGGGCAGCGAATCACCCATCTCGCCCTCGATTTCGGCCTTGGGCGTGAGCGCGGCGACCGAGTCGACCACGATCAGGTCGACGGCGCCCGAACGCACCAGCGAATCGACGATTTCCAGCGCCTGCTCGCCGGTATCGGGCTGGCTGATCAGCAGGTCGGGCAGGTTCACGCCCAGCTTGCTGGCGTACTGCACGTCCAGGGCATGCTCGGCATCGACAAAGGCGCAGGTGCCGCCCTGCTTCTGCATCTCGGCAATCACCTGCAGGGTCAGTGTGGTCTTGCCCGAGGATTCCGGGCCATAGATCTCGACCACCCGGCCGCGCGGCAGGCCGCCCACGCCCAGCGCCACGTCCAGCCCGAGCGAGCCGGTGGACACCACCTGGATGTCCTCGATGGCCTCGCCTTCACCGAGCCGCATGATCGTGCCCTTGCCGAACTGCTTTTCGATCTGGGCCAACGCGGCCTGAAGGGCTTTGGCCTTCTCGCTGTCGGGTGCACTGATGCGCGTGCCTTTGACTTGAGCGTCCATGGAAATCTCCTTGTGAATCAACAGGTTGAGTGGTTTTCATCCAGTGTCTTTATTCACAGGCTGGATGCTTGACCAGTACTCTAGCGCAGCCCCAGAAAGAAAGTAAACGATATTTTGGTCAGTTTGCCTTACCATTCCGGCATGGCCTCTGCCCCCCCGTTTCCGGTCATGGATGACCGCTGGCGCCAGACCCACCTGGGCCGCCTTCTGGGCCACGCCATGCGCCGTTTCGACGCGCGGGTCCTGGCGCTGATGGTGCGCGACGTGGAGGTGCCGCTGGCCCTGTCGAACCTGGCCGCGCGCAACCAGGTGAGCGCGGCCCACATCCACATCACGCGCCACCTGGCGCTGGAAGGCTCGCGGCTGACCGAGCTGGCGCAACAGGCCGGCATGAGCAAGCAGGCCATGGGCGACCTGGTGGACCAGTGCGCTGCCTGGGGTCTGGTCACGCGCGACCCCGACCCGCTGGACGCCCGCGCGCGGCGCGTGCGCTTCACCCCCACCGGACTGGCCTGGCTGGCGGCGTTCCGGCGCGCCGTGGCGGCCGCCGAGGCCGAGTTCCAGGCCGAGGTGGGCGCCGACGTCGCGGCGGTGGTCATGATCGGGCTGGAGACGTACGCCGGCCCGGCGGCGTGAAGGGTGCCCTCCGAACCCGCATCAGGACCGGGTAAGGCGGGCAGGCCTAGAATTTCAGCACCCTGAGGCCCCGGCCCGGGAGCCACGACAACAGGAGACAGCCATGCGGATACTGATTGCCGAAGACGACCAGGTGCTGGCCGACGGCCTGCTGCGCACGCTGCGCGCCTCCGGCGCGGCGGTGGACCACGTGGCCAGCGGCACCGAAGCCGACGCGGCGCTGATGACCAACAACGAGTTCGACCTCCTGATCCTCGACCTCGGCCTGCCCCGCATGCACGGACTGGAAGTGCTGCGCAAGCTGCGCAGCCGCGGCTCGTCGCTGCCCGTGCTGATCCTCACCGCGGCCGACAGCGTGGAAGAGCGCGTCAAGGGCCTGGACTACGGCGCCGACGACTACATGGCCAAGCCCTTCAGCCTGCAGGAACTGGAAGCCCGGGTGCGGGCTCTGGCACGGCGCGGCATGGGCGCCACCAGCAGCACCATCAAGCACGGCCCGCTGATCTACGACCAGGCCGGCCGCGTCGCCACCATCGACGGCAAGATGGTGGAGCTGTCGGCGCGCGAGCTGGGCCTGCTGGAGGTGCTGCTGCAGCGCGCGGGCCGGCTGGTCAGCAAGGACCAGCTGGTCGAGCGGCTGTGCGAATGGGGCGAAGAGGTGAGCAACAACGCCATCGAGGTCTACATCCACCGCCTGCGCAAAAAGATCGAGAAAGGGCCGATCCGCATCGCCACCGTGCGCGGGCTGGGCTACTGCCTCGAGAAGATCCCCGGCTGAACGCCAGAACGCTAAGAATTTCATAGCGCACTGCCGCCACCAGTCGTGGGCTACAGCCTGATATGACCTTCAAACCGGGCCACGGCGCATGAAAATCTTCCAGCGCGAGCAGCGTTCGCTGTTCGGCGAAATCCTCGACTGGATGCTCACGCCGCTCATGCTGCTGCTGCCCGTGGCACTGGCCCTGACCTGGCTGGTGGCCCAGAGCATCGCCGGCAAGCCTTTCGACCGCGCGCTCGAATACAACGTGCGGGTGCTGGCCCAGCTGATCGGAGTGCAGGACCAGCATGTGCAGTTCAACCTGCCGCAGCCGGCGCGCGAGATCCTGCGCGCCGACGACTCCGACCTGATCTACTACCAGGTGCTGGGGCCCCGCGGCGAGCTGCTCAGCGGGGAACGCGACTTTCCCGCGCCACCCCGCAACGAGAGCCCGCCGCCGCTGGACCCGCAACTGCGTGACGTGCACCTGCGCGACGCCGAGCTGCGCGGGCTGGACGTGCGGGTGGCCTACCTCTGGGTCCACCTGGACCTGCCGGGCGACCCGGTGGCGCTGGTCCAGGTCGCGGAGACGCGTGAGAAGCGCTCCGTGCTGGCCACCGAAATCATCAAGGGCGTGCTGCTGCCGCAACTGGTGCTGCTGCCGCTGGCGGTGCTGCTGGTGTGGCTGGCGCTGGTGCGCGGCATCAAGCCGCTGTCACAGCTGGAGGAGCGCATCCGCGCGCGCAAGCCCGACGACCTCAGCCCGCTGGACGACCACGCCGTGCCGCTCGAGGTCGCGCCGCTGGTGTCGTCGGTGAACGACCTGCTGACCCGCCTGAAGGACTCGATCGCCACGCAAAAGCGCTTCCTGGCCGACGCCGCGCACCAGCTCAAGACCCCGCTGGCCGGCCTGCGCATGCAGGCCGACCTGGCGCAGCGCGAAGGCGGCAGCGCCGACGAGCTGAAGCAGTCGCTGCAGCAGATCGGCCGCTCCAGCATCCGCGCCACCCACACCGTCAACCAGCTGCTGGCGCTGGCGCGCGCCGAAAGCAGCGGCGCCACCATCGCACGCGAGCCCTGCGACCTGGCGCAGATCACCATCGACGCGGTGCACGACTCCCTGCCGCGCGCGCTGGAGGGGCACATCGACCTGGGCTACGACGGCGCCCAACCCGGCGCGCCGGGCGTCACCATCGGCGGCAACCCGACCCTGCTCAAGGAAATGATCCGCAACCTGCTCGACAACGCCATCAACTACACGCCGTCCAGTCCGCAGACGGCGGGCGTCATCACGGCCCGCGTGCTGGCCGATCCGTTCGGCCACGTGCTGATCCTGCAGGTCGAGGACTCGGGCCCCGGCATTCCCGAGGCCGAGCGCGAACTCGTGTTCCAGCCGTTCTACCGGGCCCTGGGGACCAATGTGGACGGCTCCGGCCTGGGCCTGCCCATCGTGCTGGAAATCGCGCGCCAGCACGGCGCGTCAATCACCCTGGAAGATGCCCGGCCGGGCCAGCCCGCGCCGGGCACGCTGGTGAGCCTGCGCTTCCTGACCGAGCCTCAGGCCGCAGGCGGCACATAAAGATTGAGCTGCAGGCGTTCGCGCGCCATGGCGCGCTGCGCCGCGGGCTGCTGGGCCACATGCTGCACGTGGGCCCACAGCGCCGTCAGGCTGGCCGGGTCAATGCCGGCCATGCCGCCCCAGCGCGTCAGCGTCAGCGCATAGGCATCCAGCGGGCCGAAATGCTCGCCGCCCAGCCAGGGCTTGCCCGCGGCCTGCGCGGCCACCACGAGGGTGTCCAGCTCGGCCAGCATGCCGCGGTACAGGTGGGTGTTCCAGGCCTTGAGATCCGCATGCAGTTCAGGTTTGTCGGTGAACTTGTGCGGCATGAAGATGTGGGTGAAGGTCGGATGGACCGTGTTGTTCATCCAGGCCAGGGTTTCGAGCACGCGGGCCCGCGCCAGCGGCTCGTGCGGCAGGAAGTGATGCTGGGGAAAGCGGTCGTTGAGGTAGCTCACCACGGCCACGATCTGCGTGATCACCTCGGCGCCATCCACCAGCACCGGCACCTGGCTGCGCGGGTTCAGCGCCTTGTATTCGGGGGTGTAGTTCTCGCCCTTGTGGATCTTCACCATCACGGGCTCGAAAGTCTCGCCCGTGGCTTCGAGCAAGGTGTGCGGCACAAACGAACAGGCCCCGGGGGCAAAGTACAGCTTGAGGGTCATGGAGGTCTCCTTCCGGTCCAGGGTGGGCTGCCGCCCGCCGCCGTGTCAGCGGCAGGTGCGCAGGGGTTTGCCGTTGAGCACGGCGCGAATCTCGTCCAGCCGGGGGCGCAGGGTCTCGTCCACCACCGGCAGCCGCAGCAGCTGGCCGCGCACCTCGGCACGCTCCTGCAGCACGCGCGCGGTGCGCACGCCGCGCTGCGACAGCGCGTTGAGCTGCTGCTGTGCGGCAGCCTGCGAGGTGAATCCCCCCAGCGACAGGCCCGGTTCCAGGCTGCTGTTGGACAGGTTTTCAAACGATACGCCCAGCTGGCGCAGCTCGGATTTCTTCTTGTTCACCGCATCGGGCGTGAGGTACTTGCCCATGTAGATGATCCACCGGGCCGGTTCCACGGCGCCTTCCAGCGCCCAACTGCCCGCGGGCAGCGCGGGCTCCAGCGCCTGACGCACGGCCGCAGCCTGCGCGTCATCGAAAAGGCCGGCCTGCAGGCATTCCGGCGGGCGGACCGCCCCCGTGGCCACCTCGACCCGCCGCACCTCGTCAGGCCCCAGCAGCCGCAGAGCCTCGGGGCGGATCTGCTGGCTCAGCCGCTGCGGCTCGGACTGTTGCACCGGCGCCGCGCCCCAGGACTGCAGCAGCCCCTGGGCCCAGGCGAAGTACAGGCCATTGACCAGCACCAGGACAAGCGCGATCAGCCGCAACATGGCTCAGGCGCTGGCCGCGCCGGCCGGGCGCACGCTGACTTCGGAACTGGTGATCTGCTTCATGCCGGCGGAAGTATGCACCAGCAGGGCGCCGTCACCGCCCACGCCGCAGGCGGTGCCGGCTGTGCCGTCGCTGAGCAGCACGGCCTGGTCGCGCAGCGCATCACGGGCCTGGAAGCGCGCCTGAAAGGGCGCGAAACCCTCGGCCTCAAACACCACGAGCGCCTGCACCAGCGGTGCCAGCACGCACTGCAGGGCCTGGGGCGCGTCGATCTGCGGCACCCGCTCCTGCAGCCAGGCCGGGGCCGTGGACAGGCCGTCGGCCGGTCGCGGGTGCAGGTTGATGCCCACACCCACCACCGCGTAACGCCCGGCGGCGCTGCTCCCGCCCGCGCCTGCCGTTTCGATCAGGATGCCAGCCAGCTTGCGGCCCTGCAGCCACAGGTCGTTGGGCCACTTGATCTGCACCTGCGGGTGCAGGCTCTCGGCCAGGCTGGTGCCCACGGCCAGCGACAGGCCCGACCAGTCGCGTGGCGCCAGCGACAGGCCCAGCGAGAAGGTCAGGGCGGGCAGGCCGCCGTCCGGCGGCTGCGCGGGCGCCCCCTGGCTATGCCAGGCCCGGCCAAGCCGCCCGCGCCCGGCGGTCTGGCGCTCGGCGACGAGCAGCACCGGCTCGGTCTGCCCGGCGCGGGCCCGGCGCATCAGCTCGGAATTGGTGGAATCCACCTCGGGCAGCACTTCCACGGTGAAGCCGGGCAGCCGCGGTGCCACAGCCTCCCAGAGCGCTTCCGCCTGCCAGCGGATGGGGTTGGCGGCGCCCATGCGTCAAAGCTTGCCGTGGCCCGCCTGGGTGCTCTTGCCCTTCTTTTTCTTTTTGCCCTCGGATTTCGACTTTTTGCCCTTTTTGTCCTTCTTGTCTTTTTTGGCCTTCTTGTCCTTGCCGGCCAGCAGCGTGCCGCGGCAGTTGGCGGCGCCGCACCAGCAGGGGTATTCGGCCTTGAGCTCGGGGGTCAGCGGCTCGTCGATGATCAGGCCGTAGTCGTAGTTGAGCTCCTCGCCCGCCGGGATGTTGCGCAGGGCCTTGATGAACACGCGGCCCTCCTGTTCGTCGGCCTCGCAGTTCGGGTCGCAGGAATGGTTGATCCAGCGCGACGAGTTGCCGCCGTACTTGGCATCGATCACATGCTTTTCGTCGATGTGGAAGTAAAACGTGTGGTTCGGGTCCTTCGGGTCGTGCGGATGGCGGCGCAGGGCCTCTTTCCAGGAAATGACCTCGCCCACGTATTCGATCAGGGTTTCGCCCTCGGCCAGGTCCTGCACGGCGAACACGCCCTTGCCGTGGACGCCTGAGCGGCGGGTCTGAAGGCGCCGCAGGGGGCTGGATTCGGCTTTTGCAGGCATGGGGAAAACTCTGGTAAGTTGAATATGCACACATGCGCGCGTACGCGTGCGCGCGAGAAACCCGAGATTCTAAGGAAGCGCCATGAGCCCCTTGTCATTTACACGCCGCCGTCTGCTGCTGGCCACCGCCCTGGCCGGCAGCGGCGCGGCCGGCGCGCAGGGCGCCAGCAGCAGCCCCCCGGGCGACGCCCGGGCGCCGGGCCTGCCGCGCCCCGGTGACGCCATGGCCCTGGCAGACGTGGCCCTGCTGGACGGGAGCACATTCCGCGCCAGCGCAGCCGAAGGTCAGGTGGTCGTGGTCTACTGGTGGGCCAGCTGGTGCCCGTTCTGCGCGGTCCAGAGCCCCCACATCGAGAAGCTGTGGCGCAACGAGCGCGGACGCGGGCTGCAGGTGCTGGCCCTGTCGATCGACGGCAAGCCCGAGGCGGCTGCCGCGTACCTGCGGCAAAAAGGTTACACCTTTCCCGCTGGCATGTTGACCCCGCAAGTCGCTACAGTGCTGCCCAAGCCCAAGGGGCTGCCGGTGGTCGTGGTGCGCGGTCGCAGCGGCAAGGTGGTGTTTGCGGAAAGCGGGGAGATGTTCCCCGAGGATGTAGAAGGATTGGCAAAGTTCCTATGACGAAGACTCTGGTGATTGCGGAAAAGCCCTCGGTGGCTCAGGACATCGTCCGCGCGCTCACGCCGGTGGCTGGCAAGTTCGAAAAGCACGACGAGTTTTTCGAGAGCGAGACCTATGTCGTGACCAGCGCCGTCGGCCATCTGGTCGAGATCCAGGCGCCCGAGGAATTCGACGTGAAGCGCGGCAAGTGGAGCTTCGCGCACCTGCCGGTGATCCCGCCGTATTTCGACCTCAAGCCCGTGGACAAGACCAAGACCCGTCTCAATGCCGTGGTCAAGCAGGCCAAGCGCAAGGACGTCACGGCCCTGGTCAACGCCTGCGACGCGGGCCGCGAGGGCGAGCTGATCTTCCGGCTGATCGAGCAGTACGCGGGCAGCACGCGGGCCGGCAAGACCGTGCCACTGGGCAAGCCGGTCAAGCGGCTGTGGCTGCAATCCATGACGCCACAGGCCATCCGTGACGGTTTCGAGAGCCTGCGCAGCGAGAAGCAGATGCAGGGCCTGGCCGACGCGGCGCGCAGCCGCTCCGAGGCCGACTGGCTCGTGGGCATCAACGGCACGCGCGCCATGACGGCCTTCAACTCGCGCGACGGCGGCTTCTTCCTGACCACCGTGGGCCGCGTGCAGACCCCCACGCTGGCCGTGGTGGTCGAGCGCGAGGAGCAGATCCGCAAGTTCGTCAGCCGTGACTACTGGGAGATCCACGCCACCTTCCTCGCTGAAGCGGGTGAATACCACGCCAAGTGGATCGACCCCAAGTGGAAGAAGAACCCCGAGGACGCCGAGCAGAAGGCGGACCGCGTCTGGAGCCAGAAGGAGGCGCAGGCCATTGCCGACGCGGTGCGCGGCAAGGCCGCGACCGTGACCGAGGAGAGCAAGCCCACCTCGCAGGCCTCGCCCGCGCTGTTCGACCTCACCAGCCTGCAGCGCGAGGCCAATGGCCGCTTCGGCTTCTCGGCCAAGACCACGCTGGCGCTGGCGCAGAGCCTGTACGAACGCCACAAGGCGCTGACCTACCCCCGGACCGATTCGCGCGCGCTGCCCGAGGATTACCTGCCCGTGGTGAAGGACACCTTCGGCATGCTGGCGTCCAGCAGCATGAAGCACCTGGCGCCGCATGCGCGCACCGCGCTGGACAACAACTACACCAAGCCCAGCAAGCGCATTTTCGACAACGCCAAGGTCAGCGACCACTTCGCCATCATTCCCACGCTGCAGGCGCCCAGCGGCCTGAGCGACGCCGAGCAGCGGCTCTATGACCTGGTGGTCAAACGCTTCCTGTCGGTGTTCTTCCCCAGCGCGGAGTACCTCGTCACCACGCGCATCTCGCAGGCCGTGGGGCACAGCTTCAAGACCGAAGGCAAGGTGCTGGTCAAGCCCGGCTGGCTGGCGATCTGGGGCAAGGAGGCCGAGCAGGAAGGCGACGAGAACAGCAAGACCCTGGTGGCCGTGAAGCCCGGCGAGATGGTGCGCGCCGAAGTGGTGGAACCCAAGGCCCTCAAGACCCGGCCGCCCGCACGCTACTCCGAAGCCACGCTGCTGGGCGCCATGGAAGGCGCGGGCAAGCTCGTGGAAGACGACGAGCTGCGCGAAGCCATGCAGGAAAAGGGGCTGGGCACGCCTGCCACGCGCGCGGCCATCATTGAAGGCCTGATCAACGAGAAGTACATCCTGCGCGAAGGGCGTGAGCTGATTCCCACAGCCAAGTCGTTCCAGCTCATGACGCTGCTGCGTGGCCTGGGCGTGGAGGAGCTGTCCAAGCCCGAGCTCACCGGCGACTGGGAGTACAAGCTCGCGCAGATGGAGCACGGCCAGCTCAGCCGCGACGAATTCATGCGCGAGATTGGCGAGATGACCAAGCGCATCGTCATGAAAGCCAAGGAGTACGACCGCGACACCGTGCCTGGCGACTACGCCACGCTGGCCACGCCATGCCCGAACTGCGGCGGCATCGTCAAGGAGAACTACCGGCGCTACACCTGCACCGGCAAGAGCGGAACCGGTGAGGACGCCTGCGGCTTCTCGTTCGGCAAGTCCCCCGCGGGCCGCACCTTCGAGCCGGCTGAGGTGGAGCAGTTCCTGCGCGACAAGAAGATCGGACCGCTGGACGGCTTCCGCTCCAAGGCGGGCTGGCCCTTCACCGCTGAAATCGCCCTCAAGTACAACGACGAGGAGAAGAACTGGAAGCTGGAGTTCGATTTCGGCGAGGAATCCGACCCGGCCGAGACCGGGGAGCTGGTCGACTTCTCCGCGCAGCAACCGCTGGGCGCCTGCCCCAAGTGCGGTGCGCGCGTGTTCGAGTTCGGCAAGAACTACGTCTGCGAGAAATCCGTGCCCACGGCCGCCCAGGCCACGCCAAGCTGCGACTTCAAGACCGGGCAGATCATCCTGCAGCAGCCGGTGGAGCGTGCGCAGATGGAAAAGCTGCTGGCCACCGGCAAGACCGACCTGCTCGACAAGTTCGTCAGCATGCGCACGCGCCGCGCCTTCAAGGCCTTCCTGATCTGGAACAAGGAAGAGGACAAGGTCACCTTCGAGTTCGAGCCGCGCACCAGCAAATTCCCACCCCGCAAGACCGCGGCGGTCAAGACCCCCGCCGCCAAGGCTGCGCCAGCCGCGAAGAAGGCAGCGGCCAAAAAGGCCCCTGCCGCGAAGAGGGCCGCCGCGCCCAAGGCACCGCGCAAGCCGGCCGCCGGCCTCAAGCCCAGCGCCGAGCTGGCCGCGGTGATCGGCGACGAGCCGGTGGCGCGTCCGCAGGTGGTGAAGAAGCTGTGGGACTACATCAAGGCCAACGGCTTGCAGGACGCCAAGGACAAGCGCTCTATCAACGCCGACGCCAAGCTGCTGCCGGTGTTCGGCAAACCGCAGGTCACGATGTTCGAGCTGGCCGGGATCGTGGGCAAGCATCTGGGTTGAGCCAACCACCCTTTATTTCTGTCTTGACAGAAATAAATGAAGCTCTTACATTGAAGCCATGGACCTCAGCGCAACATCCCGCAAATTCATCCTCCACTGGGGTGAAATGGGAACCCGCTGGGGCGTGAACCGCACCGTGGCGCAGATCCACGCGCTGCTCTACCTGCACGGCAAGCCGGTCCCGGCCGACGAAATTGCCGACACGCTGGGGGTGGCGCGCAGCAATGTGAGCAACTCCATCCGGGAATTGCAGGCGTGGAACCTCGTCAAGCTGGTGCACGTGATGGGCGACCGGCGCGACCATTTCGAGACCGGCACCGACCTCTGGGAGCTGACCCGTACCATCGTCCGGGAGCGCAAGGAGCGGGAGATCATGCCCACCATGGACATGCTTCGCTCCCTGCTCGACAGCCCCGAGCTGATGGTCGACGGCGTGGACCGCGCGGCACGCATCAAGGCCATGCTTGAGATGCTGGAGTCGCTCAACCTCTGGAGTGACGAGATGCTGCGGCTGGACGCCGATACCCTGGCCAAGGTGCTGAGATTGGGCGCCAAAATTCAGAAGCTCATCCGGGGCGAACCAGTCCCCTCCAACAGCGAGTCCAGCGCTGCCACCGCCCTGGGGGCGTTGACCGGGCCCTGAACCTTTTTTTGGCCCTTTATTTCTCTATTAACAGAAATTACAGACAACACAATCACCCTTGTCGAAAGGCCCAAGATGATGACCACCCTCTATCCACTGACGCTGTTCTTCGATGGCGCCTGCCCGATCTGCCGGCTTGAGATGGACCGGCTGCGAGAGCGCGACGGTCTGCGCCGTCTGGTGTTCACCGACATCGCGACGCCTGGCTTCGACCCCTCACCTTGGGGCGTTACGCTGGCTGACATGCAGGCGCTGATCCACGCGGCGCGTCCTGATGGCAGCCTGGCTGTCGGTGTGGAGGCGTTGCACCTGGCCTACAGCGCCGTGGGGCTCGGCCACTGGACCGTGGCGGGCACTTTGCCCGGCCTCAGGCCCCTGGCCAGCCGCGCCTATGCCCTGTTCGCGAGCCGGCGCTATGCCACCTCGGCACTGTTGATGCCGTGGATCACGCGGATCACCGCGCGTCGCGCATTGCGCCGCACACAGGCCTGCCATGACGCGGCAGGGTCGTGCGGCATCACCCCTCGCAACCCGGCTCCACCGGAAAGGACGGCATCATGAAAGTCCTGGTCCTCGGCGCTCAGGGCCTGCTGGGCCGCGCCATCGTCGATGAAATGAAAGCCGCCGGCCATCAAGTCACCACGGCAGCACGCCGCGGCGTCGACCTGGCACTGGACTTCCGCTTCGATCTGCAACCCGAAACGCTGCGCCCCCTCGTACGCGGCCAACACATCGTCGTCAACGCCATCGGCATCCTGATGGAGCGCGACGGCAATACCTGGGACGCCGTGCATCGCCGTGCCACCGAAGCCCTGTGCTCGGCGTGCGAGGCCGAACGCGTGGCCCGCATCGTCCATATCTCGGCACTGGGAGTGGGTACCGGGCTGCCCGGCGGCTACATGGCCAGCAAACTGGCAGCGGAAACTGCGCTGGCATCCCATGGCGTGGACTACGCCATCGTCCGACCGGGACTGCTGGTGGACGAGGCCAGTCCCAGCACGCGGCTGTTCCGGGCATTGGCCAGCCTGCCGGTGATCGCATTGCCCGGACTGTGGCACCCCGGCGCCAGCCAGGTCGCACCGATCGCCGTGACCGACGTAGCGCGTTGCGTGACACGGATCGCCGCCCACCCCAAAGCGCTGCGCCGTGTGATCGAGCTCAGTGGCCCGCAAACACTCAGCTACCGCGCCATGCTGGCAGCCTGGCGCCACGCGCAGGGCCGGGGCCGCGCGCTGTGGCTACCTCTGCCCTGGTGGCTCATGAAGCTGATGGCCTGGCCCGCCCGCTGGCTGCCGCAAACCGTGTTCAGCCTGGATACCCTGCGCATGCTGCAAGCCGGCTCAGTCTCGGGGCGCAGTGAAACGATGCGCTGGCTGGGACGCCATGCCACGCCTGTGTTCCCCACCGGCCCCGTCGATCCCGCCACCGCACGGGCCGCCACCGCCTGACTCTGTCGTCACCTCATTGCTATATTTTCAATAGCAAATAGTGGCCAAGTGGCAAGGGCTGACGGCCACTTTCTCCTAGAATCGCGGCCACACCACGAACAGCGGCATGGCGCACAAACTCTCAGGCGGCTTGAACATCGCCATTGTCGGAGCGGGCTTCGCGGGCCTGGCCAGCGCGCTGTTGCTGGCGCGCGCCGGCCACCGTGTCAGCGTGTTCGAAAAGTTCAAGTCGCCGCAATCGCTGGGAGCCGGCATCCTGATCCAGCCCAGCGGCCTGGCTGCCCTGCAGCGGCTGGGCATCCACGACCACATGGTCGAGCAAGGCGCCCGCGTCCTTCATCTGCATGGCATTCACCCCGGCCAGCGCCCGGTGGTGGACGTGCGCTACGCGCACTGGCGTCCCGACGCCTATGGCTTGGGCCTGCACCGCGGGGTGCTGTTTGACGCGCTGTGGCAGGCCGCGCAGCAGGAGGGCGTGCAAATCACCACCGGCGTGGAAGTCACGCAGCTCGCCGCGCTGCAGGCGCGACACGACCTGACGGTCGTTGCCGATGGCGCAGGCTCGGTTCTGCGCGCCCAGACCGGGCTGCCAGTGCGTGACCGGCTCTACCCCTGGGGCGCGGCCTGGGCGGTGCTCGACGACCCGGGGCGCCGCTACGGCCACACGTTGTGGCAGTGGTACCGCGGCGCGCACCAGATGTTGGGCATCATGCCCACGGGCCTGACGCCTGCCCGAAGCGGCACGGCTGGGCGCCCCGTGGTCAGCCTGTTCTGGAGTCTGCGCGCCGACAGCTGGACGGCCTGGCGCGACGCCGGGCTGGAGGCGTTCAAGCAGCAGGTGCGCGCGCTCAACCCGGATTGCGAGGACCTGCTGGCACAGCTGGTCTCCCTGGAGCAGTTGACCTGGGCGCGCTACCACGACGTGGTCATGCCGGGCTACCACACACCAGATTGCGTCGTGATCGGTGACGCCGCTCACGCCACCAGCCCGCAACTCGGCCAAGGTACCAATCTGGCACTGCTCGACGCCGTGGCGCTGGCGGATTGTCTGGGGCCCGCGGGCGGGCCGACAGCGCCGCCCCTGCCCCTCGCACTGGCACGCTACACCGCCTGCCGTCGGCGTCACCTGCACTACTACGGCCAGGCCAGCCGCTGGCTGACGCCGCTGTTTCAGTCCGACCTCCGCCTGCTGCCCTGGCTGCGCGACCGGCTCATGGCCCGCTCGCTGCGCTGGCCCGTGGTGGGTCCGCTGAACCTCCAAACACTGGTGGGCGTACGCCAGAGCTGGTGGCCCGGCGCCCCCGTGCTCGAGTTGCCGCAGCCCCCGGGCATCACCCGCGCAAGGTAAATATTGCTCTTGCCCGCGCGGGCCCTGGCGCTCTACCCTTGCGCGCTGCGGCATCGGTGCCGCGCAAGACGAAAGGCAACCGACCCATGGCTTTGAACCTCTCAACCCCCGGCGTGTATGTGCAGGAGCCCCCGGCCAGCGGCCATCCGATGGTGGGCGTGGCCACGTCCGTGCCCGCCTTCGTCGGGGTCACGGCCTCCGGGCCGGACACCACCCCCGTGCCGGTCCACAGCTGGGACGAGTACCAGCAGCAGTTTGGCGGCCTTGCCTGGAACGCCATGGTGTCCTGGGCCGTCTACGGCTTTTTTGCGGAGGGCGGCAGCCGCTGCTACGTGGTGCGGGCCCCCGACCTGGCGCAGGCCAGCGCGGCCCACATGTGGACCGGTCCGCTGGCCGTGCACGCCATCACGCCCGGCGCCTGGGGCAATGCCCTGTGCGTGTGCGTGAGCGACGCCGCAGCGCAGCCGCCCGGCGGGTCCGAAGGCGCCAGCCCGGCCTTCAGCTTCAATGTGCTGATGGACCCCACGCTGCCGGCCCCCCCTGGCGGGCCCGTGGCGCGGTTGCAGAGCCTGGTGCAGGGCAACTCCCTGCCCAGCATGGTCGTGGACGGCAAGTCCTGGGTGGTCCTGGAGCAGTTCAGTGGCTTCACGGCTGCCAGCCTGCAAAACGGCGAGCTCACCAGCCGCGTCAACAACCTGTCGATCCTGGTGCGGCTGGCCGTGGCACCGCTGAACCAGCCCCAGCGACCCGCCAACACGGGTGCCCTGCCGCTGTCCGGCGGGACCGAACCCCGGCTGGACGTGGCCACCGCGCTGCGGGCGCTGGACCTGGTGACCGAACTGAGCCTGCTGGCCTTGCCCGACTCGGTGAGCGCGACCGCGCCCGACGGCACGGTGTCCCTGGCCGCGCAGGCCGCGCAGATCCAGACCGGATTGCAGTACTGCGAAACCCGCACCAGCCTGTTCATGGTGGCCGACCCACCGGCGGGGCTGGATGTGAACAGCGTCATCGCGTTCAAGACCGGCACCGGCACGGCGCCCGAGGGCAATGCAGCGCCGCTGGTCAGCTCCTATGGCGCGATCTACTACCCCTGGGCCTTCGTGTTCAACGCCGCCACCGCCTCCAATGTGCCCATGCCGCCCTCGGGCCTGGTGTTGGGGCGCTACGCCGGCACCGACCAGGCGGTGGGCGTGTTCCAGGCCCCGGCAGGTGTGCACAACGGCGCGCTGCCCTCGGTCACCGAGCTCGCGCTCCGGCTGACCGACAGCGACCAGGACCAGCTGAATCCGCTGGGCATCGACTGTCTGCGCAGCTTCCCTCTGTATGGCAACGTGATCTGGGGTGCGCGCACCCTGTCTGCCGACCCGGAATGGCTCTACGTGAACGTGCGCCGCCTGCTCATCTACGTGGAGCAGAGCGTCAAGGTCGGCCTGAGCTGGGTCGTCTTTGCGCCCAACACCCATTCAACGCAGGCCCTGGTGACCGCCCAGGTCACCCAGTTCCTCACCGCGCTGTGGCAGGCGGGGGGCCTGATCGGCTCCAGCGCCTCGCAGGCCTTTCACGTGACCTGTGACCAGAGCAACAACCCGCCCGAGGTCCAGGCCCAGGGCATGCTGTATGTCACGCTGTCGCTGGCCGTGACCCATCCGGCGGAGTTTGTGGTGCTGCAGATCGAGCAGCAGGCCGCGCAGAGCAGCTAGCGCGCCCCAAGGACACCGGCGGTGCAACCGCCGGCGTATCGCGCCAGAATCACGCCATGCCGACCCCCGACACCCTTGAACGATTCATCGCCCGAGTGGAGCAGAACGCCCATGTGGAAGCCATCCAGGAGTTCTATGCCGAGCACGCCTCGATGCAGGAGAACACCGCCCCACCCCGCGTGGGCCGCGACACGCTGGTGGCCCATGAGGCCGCCGCGCTGGCGCGCGCAAGCTCGGTGCATTCCACCTGCGTGCGGCCGGCCTTTTTGAACTGCGACCACGTGGTGATCCGCTGGATCTTCGAGTTCACCTGGAAGGACGGCAGCACCGGCCGCATCGAGGAACTGGCCTGGCAGCGCTGGGAAGGCGAGCGCATCGTGCAGGAGCAGTTCTTCTACGATCCGAAGCAGTTTGTGCCGCGCCCTGCCAGCTCCGCGGCGCGTTGATCCGCCGCACCCTCACCCCACCGCCACCGGCAGCCCCCTCAACTCCCGCATCGGCGACGCAAAAATCACCCAGGCCTGAACGCCAAAGCCCAGCAGCGCCAGGACCAGGCAGGCCGCCTCGCCCCAATGGGCGCCCACCAGCCCGCCCAGCGCCGCGCCCACAGGCCGCGCGCCGGCATTCACGGTGAGAAAGATCGCGCCCACGCGGCCCAGCATGGCGTTGGGCGTGACAGTCTGGCGCAGCGTGGTGGAAGTGATCGTCCACACAATCGGCCCCACGCCAAAGAAGAAGAACGACAGGCCCGCGAGCCAGCCGCTGGGCACCAGCAGCGTGGCCACCATGGTGGCCGCCGCCAGCACCGACACGGCGGGCCCGAGCTGGATAGCCCGCCCGAACGGCATGGCGCGCACGATGCGCCCGGCGAGCAGCGCGCCCACCACCATGCCCGAGCCGTAGCCCGCCAGCGTCACGCCCACGGCCCCGGCCGACAGGCCCAGGGCACGCATGGCATAGGGCACATAGGCGGCCTGCAGCACAAACCACGAGATGTTCCAGGCCACGGCCGTGAGGAGGATGGGGCGCAGCAGCGCGTGGCCCCAGACCATGGCGGCGCCGTCCTTCAGGTCGCGCAGCGGGTGGCGCGGCGGCTGCTCCGGGCGCGCGGGCTCGGCCACCCCCCACACGCAGGCCACGGCGGCGGCCGACAGCATGGCCGCCAGCGTGAATGTGGCCGTGCCCCCGGCCCACGACACCAGCGCGCCAGCCAGTGCGGGCCCGCCCGCGTAAGCCATGCTGCGCGCCAGCTCCAGCCGGCCGTTGGCGCGGGCCAGTGCCTCACGCGGCACCAGCGCAGGCACCAGGGCCGGCGCCGCCACGCTGAAGCCCACCGTGCCAATGGCACCCAGAAAACCCAGTGCCGCCAGCAGGCCCAGCGACAGGTGACCCGTGGCCACGGCCAGCAGCAGGGCCACCAGCGTGAGGGCGCGCAGCCCCTCGGCCAGCACGATGAGGCGGCGGCGCGAAGTACGGTCGGCCAGCAGTCCGAAAGGGATGGACAGCAGCAGGAAGGGCAGGGTCTGCGCCACGCCCAGCGTCCCGATTTCACCCGCGCCGGCGCCCAGCGCCAGCACGGCCACGATGGGCACCGCCGCCAGGCTCAGCTGCTCGGCCGACTGCGCCGCCAGGTTGGACCAGGCCAGCCGCGCAAAAGGGCCAGGGAGGGCCTGGGCTTGGGGAGCCTCGGGGGTGGGCGTGGGCGTCGATGTGGTCGTCATGGCAGCAGCGGGAGGGTGCGCCATGGTAGCCAGCGGTGCCCCGGCCTGCTGGCCGAAAGCGGACCTGCAACCGGCGCGGTGCCGGGCCCGGTGGCGGGCTACCGCCCCATGCCGCCCTGCCGCGCCAGATGCACCTGGTGCAGCGTGATCTTGCGCACCTCGGCCTGGCTGGTCTCGATGTGGGCGCGCAGCAGCATGGCCGCCTGGTCGCCGCGCTTGCGCTGGATGGCCTTGAGGATCTTGCCGTGCTCGTCGTAGGTGGCGTCGATGCGCGCGGGCTTGGTGAAGTCGAGCCGGCGGATGATGCGGATGCGCTCGGTCACGTCCTTGTGCACGCGGGCCATCTCGGCGTTGCCCGCGGCGGCCACCAGGCTGCAGTGGAAGGCCTCGTCCCACTGGCCCACCTGCACCCCGTCGGGGCTCCGGTCGGCCACGGGCACCAGCCAGATGCGGATCAGCTGGTCGAGCAGGGCACGGTCCACGCGCTCGCTGTCGGCGCACAGGCGCTGCACGGCCGTGGTCTCCAGCACCATGCGCAGGTCGTACAGCTGCTCGAACTGGTCGAAGTCGAACGGCAGCACGCGCCAGCCGCTGCGGAACAGCACCTCCACATAGCCTTCCTGCTGCAGGCGGAACAGCGCCTGGCGCACCGGCGTGCGTGACACGCCCAGGCGCTCGCTGAGCTCGTTCTCGGTGAAGCGGTCACCGGGCACGAGGTTGAACTCGGCCACGTCGCGCTTGAGCTGCTCATAGACTTCGTCGGCGCGCGAGCGGTGGGGAGCGCTGTCGGCAGCAGCAGCAGGGCGGCGGTGGGCGGTGTGCACGCTGGAAACTCTATCAGCCCCGGACGGCCTGCGGGGTGCCCACCCCGAGCGCCTGCAGCAGGGCGGCGCTGGGCGCGGTCCAGCCCACGATGGCGCCCTGCGCACGCATCATCTCGAGGGCACTGGCCTTGAACGCGGGGAAGTAGCTCTCGGTGCAGTCCTCCAGCAGCAGGCAGTCGTAGCCCCGGTCATTGGCCTCGCGCATGCTGGTCTGCACGCAGACCTCGGTGGTCACGCCCATGAACACCAGGTGGCTGATGTGCTGCTCCTGCAGCAGGGCCTGCAGCGGCGTGGCATGGAAGGCGCCCTTGCCGGGCTTGTCGATCACCACCTCGCCCGGCACGGGCGCCAGCTCGGCAATGATCTGGTTGCCCGGTTCACCGGCCACCAGGATGCGGCCCATGGGCCCCAGGTCGCCGATGCGCAGGCTGGGATTGCCACGGTCGCGCTTGGCGGGCGGGCAGTCCGACAGGTCCGGCCGATGCGCCTCGCGCGTGTGCACCACCAGGCCCCCGGCGCGGCGCCACGCCGCCAGCACGGCCTGGCAGGCGGGCACGATGGCCGAGAGCAGCGACACGTCATTGCCCAGCGTCTGGCCAAAGCCGCCGGGCTCGATGAAATCGCGCTGCATGTCGATGATCACCAGCGCGGTGTGCGCGAGGTCGAACGGGTAGGCAAAGGGCTGGGCTTGCACGTGGATCATGCGACGGCTTCCTCGGTGGCGTGATGGCCGCCGCCCATATGGGCGCCGATCACGTGGCGCTGGGCGCCGGCGGCCGGGGTCTCGTGGACGATGCGGCCTTCGCTCATGACCACGATGCGGTCGGCCAGCTCCAGCAGTTCGTCCAGGTCTTCGCTGATCAGGAGCACGGCCCCGCCACGGTCGCGCACCTGCTGGATGCGGGCGTGGATCTCCTTCACCGCGGCAAAGTCCAGGCCGAACACCGGGTTGGCGGCGATCAGCACGTTGATGTCACCGGCCAGTTCGCGCGCGAGCACGGCGCGCTGCACATTGCCGCCCGACAGGCTGCGGATCGGCGCGCCTTCGCCCTGGGTCTTGACGCCGTACTCCGCGATCCACTGGCGCGCCCGGCTGCGCCAGGCGCCAAAGCGCAGCCAGCCACCGGTGCGCGCCGGGGTGGCCAGCGGGGGCTGGTCGAAGTCGCGCAGAGCCATGTTCTCAGCCACGCTGAGGTCACCCACACAGGCGTTGCGCAGCGGCTCCTCGGGCAAGCTGCGCAGCTTGAGGCGGCGGTTCTCCTCGCGCCGTGCGGCATAGGGCTGGCCCATCACGCGGACCTCGCCGCCGGCGCGCGGCCGCTGGCCGACCAGCGCCTCCACCAGCTCGCGCTGGCCATTGCCCGAGACGCCGGCCACGCCCAGGATTTCGCCGGGCGCGACCTGCAGGCTCAGGTCCTGCACGGCCAGCGTGCCGCGGTCACCCTGCACGCGCAGGCTGCTGACCACCATGGACGGGGTTTCTCCGGCACCCGCCGTTGCTGCGTTTTTGATAGCGAGCTGTGGCCGACCCGCCTGGGCTACAGCCTCATCTGGCTCAAAACCGGGCGTAAGACTGGTGGCCAGGTCGGATTCGGCGTCGGCCATCTCGGGCGCGGCGGCCACAGCCTCGCCGATCATGGCGTTGGCCAGCAGGCCGGGATTGGTGGCCCACACCTCGCAGTGGTGCACGGCCTTGCCGCGGCGCAGCACGGTCACGTTGTCGGCGTAAGCCATGACCTCGCGGAACTTGTGCGTGATGATGAGCACGGTGCACCGGCCGCTGCGCGCGAACTCGCGCACATGGCCCAGCACCTCGTCGGCCTCCTGCGGCGTGAGCACCGAAGTGGGCTCGTCCAGGATCAGCAGGCGCGGCTTGAGGTACAGCTGCTTGAGCAGCTCGAGCTTCTGCTTTTCCCCGGCGGCCAGCGCCGCCGGCGTGGCGTCGAGATCGAGCTTGAAGGGGGTGGTCGCCAGAAAGGCCTGCAGCCCCGCGCGCTCGGTGGTCCAGTTGATGACGGCGGGCGTCTTGCCGCCGGCCATGAGCAGGTTCTCGGCCACCGTCATCCCCGGCGCCAGCGTGAAGTGCTGGTACACCATGCCGATGCCCAGCGCGCGCGCTACCACCGGGTTGGCAATGGCCTGCTCGCGCCCGTCGACGAGGATGCTGCCGGCCGTGGGCCGCTGGAAGCCCGCCACGCACTTGACCAGGGTGCTCTTGCCCGCGCCGTTTTCTCCCAGCAGCGCATGCACGGTGCCGGGCGCCACCTTCATGCTCACCTGATCCAGCGCGGTGAAGCTGCCAAATCGCATGCTCATCTGGTAGGTGTCCAGCGCCAGCGCGCCGCTGCCCGGCGGCAGGCCGCCGATCGGGGCGGGCCCGGAGGTCACGCCAGCGCCTCCAGCACGGCGGCGGACGTGGCATGCGCGCCAAACACCCCGCCCTGCATGGTGATCATCTTGAGCGCCGCCTCGTGGTTGCCGCGGTCGGTGGCGGCGGTGCAGTCCGACAGCAGCAGGCATTCGTACCCGCGGTCATTGGCGTCGCGCATCGTGGTGTGCACGCACACGTCGGTGGTGATGCCGGTCAGGATGAGGTTCTGGATGCCCCGCTGGCGCAGCACCATGTCGAGGTCGGTCGCGTAGAACGACCCCTTGCCCGGCTTGTCGATCACGACCTCGCCCGGCAACGGCGCCAGCTCGGGAATGATCTCCCAACCCGGTTCGCCACGCACCAGAATGCGGCCGCACGGGCCGGCGTCGCCGATGCCCACGCCGGCCGTGCCGATCTGCCGCGAGCGCCAGCGCTTGTTGGCGGGCAGGTCGCTCAGGTCGGGGCGGTGGCCCTCGCGCGTGTGCATCACCGCGTAGCCGGCGCCGCGCAGGGCCGCCATGAGCGTCTTCAGCGGCTCGATGGGCGCGCGAGTGAGCGAGATGTCGTAGCCCATCTTGTCCACATAGCCGCCTTCGCCGCAGAAGTCGGTCTGCATGTCGATCACGATCAGCGCGGTGTTGTCCGGCCGCAGGTCGCCGTTCCAGGGCCAGGCGTAGGGGTTGGCGGAGATGGTGCGTGAGGTCATGGCGTTCAGCGGGTGGAAGAGAGTTCGCCCGGGCTGCCCGCCACCACGCTGCCCGGCTTGCAGGTGATGATCAGGATCAGCAGGGTGAGGGCATAGGGCACGGTGTTGAACAGGTGGTAGCCCCAGCTCACACCGATCGACTGCAGCGCCGGGCCGATGGCGCCCGCACCGCCAAACAGGGCCGCCGCGCCCACGCAGCGCAGCGGGCTCCAGCGCGCGAAGATGACCAGCGCCACCGCAATCAGGCCCTGGCCGCTGGAAATGCCTTCGTTCCAGCTGCCGGGATAGAACAGCGTGAGCGAGGCGCCGCCCAGCCCGGCGATGGCGCCGCCGGCAGCCGTGGCCGCGATGCGGATGCCCGACACCGAATAGCCCAGCGCGCGCGCGGCATGGGCCGAGTCGCCGGCCATGCGCACCAGCAGCCCGGCGCGCGTGCGGGCAAAGCCCCACCACAGCGCCCCGGCCAGCAGCAGGCCCACCGGCAGCAGCGCGTTGATGCGCAGCGCCGCGCGCAGCGCGGGCGAGCTGCTCCACTCGCCCAGGGCGATCGTGGGGATCTGCGGCGCCTGCGGCTGGATCAGCCCCTTGCCGAAATAGAAGGCCAGGCCGGTGCCCAGCAGCATCAGCGCGATGCCGGTGGCCACGTCATTCACCCGCGGCAGCGAGCACAGCACGCCGTGCAGCGCGGCGAGCAGCGCCCCCGCCGCCGCACCGGCCAGCACCCCCAGCCACGGCGAACCCGTGAGATAGGCCCCCCCGAAGGCCGACATGGCCGACAGCACCAGCACGCCCTCGAGCCCCAGGTTGATGCGGCCCGATTTCTCGGTGAGGCACTCCCCCAGGCTCACAAACAGGAACGGCACGCCCACGCGCAGGGCGCCACCCACGATGCCGGCCACCAGGGCGATCCACTGGTCGGCGGTCATGCGGTCGGCCCCCCCGACGCCGCAGGCGCTTCCTCGGGTCCCGCACTGCGGAAGAACCGCGCGCCCAGCGCCTTCCAGTCCACGTCGCGCAGGGCTTCGCTCGCAAGAATCAGCACAAAGGCCATGCCCTGCAGCACCAGCACCGACGCATCGGGCAGGCCGAGCCGCCGCTGCAGCAGGCTGCCCGCGGCGCCGAAGCCACCGAACAGGATGGCCACGGGGATCACCGCCAGCGGGTTGTGCCGCGCAATGAAGGCGACCAGAATGCCGGCATACCCGTAGCCCGCTATCAGCGAGGCATTGGCGTTGGTGTGCACGGCGGCCACCTCCACCGCACCGGCCAGGCCGGCGCAGGCGCCGCCCAGCGCACAGGCCGCCAGAATCAGCCGCGTGGCGGGCAGGCCCACCAGCTGCGCGGTGCGCGGATTGCCCCCGACCACGCGCACGGCAAAGCCCGAGGCCGTGCGGCGCAGCCACACGCCCAGGGCCAGGCAGGCCAGCACGCCCAGCACAAAGCCCCAGTGCACGTCCGAGCCAGCGATGCCGCCGATGCGCAGTCCCTCGGCCAGTGCGTGGGTGGAGGGCTTGTTCAGGCTGGCCGGGTCGCGCAGGGCCCCTTCGACCCAGTGCTTGAACAGGCCGATGGCCACGTAGGCCAGCAGCAGGCTGCTGATGGTTTCGTTGATGCCGCGGGCCTGGCGCAGCCATCCGGCCAGCATGATCCACAGCGCACCGGCCAGCGCGCCGGCCAGGCACACCAGCACCGTGCCGGCGAGGTTGGCCGGCAACGGCACCGCATAGGGCAGGGCCGCGCAGGCCAGGCCGCCGAGCACCAATGCCCCCTCGCCGCCGATGATGACCAGACCCGCGCGCGCGGGGATGGCCACGCACAGCGCCGTCAGCATCAGCGGGGCGGCGCGCTGCAGCGTGTTCTGCCACGAGAACCAGTCACCAAAGGCGCCCTTGAACAGCAGCACCCAGACCTCGACCGGACTGATGCCACCGAGCCAGACGAACACGCCGAACAGGCCCAGCGCCGCCGTGATGGCGAACGCCGGCAGGGCCAGGTCGTTGAGCGTGTCGCGCATGGCCGCGGTCTCAGATGGAGCCGTTGACGCCTTCGACGAGGTAGTTCATGCCCTCGAGCTTGAGGTCGGTCTGCTTGAGCGCGGTGCCCGCAGCGATGACCACGTTGCCTTTGTTGTCCTTGAGCGGGCCCTTGAAGATGTCGAAGCTGCCCGCCAGCATCTTGGCCTTGGTGGCCTCGGCCGACTTCTTGGCCGCATCGGGCACCATGCCGCCGTAGGCCGACATCTTCACGAAGCCTTCCTTCAGGCCACCGCGCACGAAGTTGGGGTGCGGCTTGCCACTGCGCGCGGCTTCGATGAAGGTCGTGTAGGCCGTGAGCCAGTTCCACTCGGCGCCGGTCAGGTAGGCATTGGGCGCAAGCTTGGCCTGGCTGGCGTGGTAGCCGCAGACCATCTTGCCGCGCTTGGCGGCCGTCTCGACCACGACCTTGGGGCCGTCCACATGCATGGTGAACACGTCGCACCCCTGGTCGGCCAGGCTGTTGGTGGCCTCGGCCTCCTTCACGGCCATGGACCAGTCGCCCGTGAAGATCACGCTGCAGGTGATGCCCGGCTTGACCGAGCGCGCGCCCAGCGTGAAGGCGTTGATGTTGCGCAGCACCTGCGGAATGGGCTTGGCCGCGACGAAGGCGATCTTGTTGCTCTTGGTCATGTGGCCCGCGATCACGCCGTTGAGGTACTGGCACTCGTCGATGTAGCCGAAGAAGCTGGCGGTGTTCTTGGGATGCTTGCCCGCGGTCCACAGGCCGCCGCAGTGCGCGAAACGCACGTCGGGGTACTTGGCGGCCACCGCCAGCATGTGCGGGTCAAAGTAGCCGAACGAGGTGGGGAACAGCAGCGAGGCACCGTCCTGCGCGATCATGCCGGTCATGGTTTTCTGCACGGCCGCGGTCTCGGGCACGTTCTCTTCCTCGACCACCTTGATGCCGGGCATCTTCTTGAGCTCGGCCGCGGCCTGCGCGTGGGCCTGGTTGTAGCCGAAGTCGTCGCGCGGGCCCACATAGATCACGCCCACGGTCAGGGGCTTCTGCGCGTGGGCCCAACGGCTCAGCCCCCCGAGCGTGCCGGCGGCGCCGAGCGCGGCCAGTGATTTGAGGGAATCGCGGCGGTTGAAGGTTTGGGTGCTCATGGGGCTCTCCGTCAGGTGAGGTGGTTGGGAACTAGCAGGATTCATGCAAGCGGTGGCGGCGGCGCGAGCAGGCTCACGTGGGCGGCCACCACGCGCCAGCCCGCGGGCGTGCGCAGCCAGGTCTGGCTCTGGCGGCCGGTCTTGTCGCTGCCCTTGCGGCGGAACTCCGTGTTGGCCGTGGCAAAGTCGCGGCCATAGGTGGTGATGACCGTGTTCACGAGTTCGCGCGCCAGGCCCTGCGCCGGACGCGCAGCGCGGAAGGCGCGGATGGCCTCGTAGCCGTAGAGGTTCTCGGTGGCGCCGTAGCGCAGCGTCAGCGGGTGGTCATGGAACAGCTCGTCGAGCACGGCCACGTCGTTGCCCACCAGCGCGCGCTCATAGCGCGCGAAGGCCGCCGTCACCTCGGCCAGCACCTCGGGCAGGTTCAGCGCCAGGGCGTCGTTCGCGGTCACAGGGCGGCCTCCTTGAGGAAGGCCAGACCCTGCTGCTCCAGCACCCGGGCGGCCCGCAGCGCCAGGTCCTCGCGCCAGGGCGCGGCAATCACCTGCACGCCGAGGGGCAGCCCGTCGGTGTCGCGCGGCCACAGCGGCGCAGCCACCACGGGGCAGCCGGCAAACGAGATGGGCTGGGTGAGCAGGCCCATGGACGGCCGGCAGGGCTGCTGCTGGCCGTTGATGTTGAGCCACTCGGTGCCGATGACGGGCGCGCACACGGGCGTGGCGGGCGCCAGCAGCACATCCCAATGCTGGAAAAGCGCATGTACCTTCTCGCGGTAGAGGCGGCGAAAGCGCTGGGCCCGCAGGTACCAGGCCGCCGGCTGCAATGCGCCCGCGATGAACCGGTCCACCGACAGCGGCTCGAAGTCCTCGGGCCGCGTGCGCAGGTCGTCCAGGTGCAGGGCACCGCCCTCGCTGGCGCTGGTGATGAAGGCCGCGGCACGGGCCATCGCGGGATCGGGCCACTCGACGATCTCGATCACGTCGAGCGCACGCGCTGCGGCCTTGACGACCTCGCGCGCGGGTGCGGTGGCGTTGTCGTGGAAGTAGCCGCCGAGCAGGCCCACGCGCAGGCCCTCGGCGCCCTGGCCCAGTTGCGGCATGACGGGCTCCACCCGCCGGGCATGGCAGCCCGGGTCCAGCGGGTCGGGCGACTGCAGCGCGTCGTAGGCCAGCGCCAGGCCGTCGAGCGAGTCGGCAAAGGGCCCCAGGTGGTCGATGCTGTGCACGAAGGGGTAGCTGCCGCGCCGCGACAGTCGCCCGAACGTGGGCTTGAGGCCCCAGACACCGCACAGCGACGAGGGCACGCGGATCGAGCCATTGGTGTCCGAGCCCAGCGCGAGCGGCACCTGGCCGGCCGCCACGGCAGCCCCGGACCCGCCCGAGGACCCCCCGGCGATGCGGCTCAGGTCGTGAGGGTTGTGGCAGGGACCGTATTGGGTGTTCTCGGTGGTGAAGCCATAGGCGTACTCGTCCATGTTGAGCGAGCCGACCAGCACCGCGCCCGCCGCCTGCATGCGCTGCACCAGAAAGGCGTCGGCCGCGGCGGCGGGGTGGCCGCAGTTGATGCGCGAACCAGCCAGTGTGACTTCACCCTCGATGTCAAACAGGTTCTTCACCGCATACGGCACGCCGGCCAGCGGTGGCAGCGGCTCGCCGCGCGCGCGCCGCGCGTCCACGGCGCCGGCCTCGGCCGCGGCCCGGGCGAAGCTCTGGCCAGTGAAGGCGTTGACGCGGCCGTCCGTGGCCTCGATGCGCGCGATGCACGACTGCAGCGCCTCGGTGGCGCTGATTTCACCGTCAGCGATGGCACGGGCCAGTTCGTGGGCGCGGGGCATGGGCTGGTTTGCTCCTGTTTTCATAGCAAATCAGGTCCCGCCGCCAAGGGCTTCAGGCCACTGGGGCTTGTAAATCTCGGCCAGTTCGTCGTCCGGGGCCAGTGCCACCTGCTCCAGCATCTCGGCCATGGCCGCGGTGCGCTGCAGGTGCCCGGCCACGCGGCGCGCGCGCTGCGAGTCCATGGGCACGCCCAGCGCGGCGGCGCTGGCCTGTACGTAGGCGAGGGCCTGGGCGTCGTTCACCGCCGCACCTCGCGCTGGAAGATTTCCAGGCTGAGCTTCTTGGTGGCGATGAAGCTGGGCTCGGACAGCGTCTCTACGGTGCGCGGACGCGCGTCGGCGTAACTCAGAATCTCCGCCACCTTGGTCGGCCGCTTGGTCAGCAGCAGCACCTGGTCGGCGAGGTAGACCGCCTCCTCCAGGTCGTGCGAGACCAGCAGCATGGTGGTGCCGGTTTGCATGAACACCTCCTGCAGCTTCTCGCGGATGAACAGCGTCATCTCGAAGTCCAGCGCGGAGAAGGGCTCGTCCAGGAACAGCACCTCGGGGTGGTTGGCCAGCGCACGCATGATGGACGCCGTCTGCTGCTGGCCCCCCGACAGTTCGTAGGGATAGCGGTTGAGGTCGAACTTGACGTCGAACGACGCGACCAGCTCGGCCATGCGCCGGTCCACCTCGGCTTTGCTCCGGCCCTCGAGCTTGAGCGGGTAGGCGATGTTGTCGATGGTGCGCATCCACGGGAACATCGCTTCGCGGTAGTTCTGGAACACGTAGCCGATCTTGGTGTCCTTGAGGCTCTTGCCGTCGAACAGGATCTCGCCCTTGTCGATCGGGATCAGGCCCGCGATCATGTTGATCAGCGTGCTCTTGCCGCAGCCATTGGGGCCGAACACCGAGACGATCTGGTGTTTGGGAATGTCCAGGTCGAAGTTCTCGTAGAGGGGCCAGCCCGCGAAATACTTGGTCAGTCCGCGGATGGTGATGTGGGTGCCCGCCGGGCCGGGCCTGAACTCGGGCACCGGCACATCGGCGAACACGGGGGCGTTGAGGACAGTGCTCATCTTCCGCTCCAGTGCACGATCTTGCGTTCCATCAGGAGGAACAGGATGTTGAGCGCGTAACCCAGCATGCCCGCCGCGAGGATGGAGGCGTACATGTCCTTGACGTTCATGACCTGCTGCGAGTTGATGATGCGGTTGCCCAGGCCGCTGTCGGCGCCGATGAACATCTCGGCCACGATCACGATCACCAGGGCCATGGACACGGCCGAGCGCAAGCCCACGAAGCTGGGCTGCAGGCTCTCCCAGACCAGCACGTCCTTGAACACCTGCCAGCGCGAGGCGCCCATGACGCGTGCCGCCATCACGCGCTGCTTGCGTGCATTGATCACGCCGTAGGCGCTGTTGAACACCACGATCAGCAGCGCGCCGAAGGCGGCAATCGCCACCTTGTTGATGTCGGACACGCCGAAGATCATCAGGAACAGCGGGATCAGCGCCGACGATGGCGTTGAGCGGAAGAAGTCGATCAGGAACTCGACGCTGCGGTAGGCTTTCTCGGCGCTGCCGAGCACCACGCCCAGCGGCACCCCCACCACCGCGGCGATGAGGAAGGCCTCGACCGTGCGCCAGACCGTGACCAGAAAGTCCTTGAGCAGGGGCCCGCCGGCCAGGCCCTGCACCAGCGTGGTGACGGTGTCGGCGGGCGAGGGCAGCAGGATGGGCTTGATGAAGCCCAGCCGCACGGCCAGGTCCCACACGATGAACAGCAGCACGGGCCCGATGAAGGGCAGCGCGCGTTCAAGCGCCGGTTTGCCCGGCGGCGGCACCGAGGTAGGCCCCGCCTGGGGAGGACGCCACGGGGTGGCGACCGCGGAGGTGGTGGGCTCGCTCATGCTCAGCCCTTGTAGAGCATGGAGTCGACCATCAGGCGCTTGGAGAACACGCCCTTCTCGGTGAACAGGTCGAAGAACTTCTGGAAGTGCGCCACGTCGGCCGGGGTGAACTCGTTGTACATGGTGTAGGCGGCCAGCGGCACTTCGCTGGTCAGCGCGCCTTCGATCGCGGTGTAGCCCTTGAGGTACTGGCGCGCCTCGGTGGACTTGGCGCGCACATAGGCCACGCCCTTGCCGTAGGCGGTGATGAACTTCTTGGCCTCCTCGGGGTGCTGCTTGATGAAGCTGGACGTGAGCGACGCCGAGCCGCCAAACCAGGGCGCCATCGGATCGCCAAGCACATAGCGGGCGATCACACCGGCTTCGAGCGTGCGGGTGCTGCCGTTGAGGCGGCCGATGGTGCCCGTGGGCTCCAGCGTGTAGGCGCCGTCGACCTGCCCGGCCGCCAGCGCGGCCACATGCTGGCCAATGGGCAGCTCCACCACCGTGGCGCCGGTGGCGCCGCCGCGCTCGAGCACGGTCTTGGCGAGCGTGACGTTCTGGATGCCCGGGCCGCTGGCCACGCGCTTGCCCTTCAGGTCGGACATGACCTTGGCGGTGCTGGCCACCGGCACGATCACCTCGTCCAGCACGTTCTTGGCGTTGCTGGGGTTGGAACAGAAGATCTTGTAGGTGCCGGGTTGCGCGATCTCGCCCACGGCGATGTTGGCGGAGCCGGTCCCGTTGGCGCTGCCGTCACAGCGGTCGGACAGCATGGCTTCCATGATCTGCTGGGCGCCGGCGAACTTCAGCACCTCGACATTCAGGCCGGCCTCCTTGAAGTAGCCCAGCTCCACGGCGGAGTAGAACGGCAGGCCCGCCGCGATGGGCCAGTAGCCGATGCGGATCTTGGGGCCGGACTGTGCGCGCACGACGGCGGGCGCACCCAGAATGCCCAGCGCCGCGGTGGCGGCGCCTGCTTGCAACAGTTGGCGGCGCGAGGCGGTGGCCGGACGCGGCTTGTTGGTGTTGGCTTGGGTCATGGAGTTCTCCTGAGGGTGGTGGAAGTGAATGGGTTGAAGAAGCCGGTTCATCGCTGCAGCGACGCGAGGTAGGCGCGCCAGCCGCCGAAAGAGGTGATGTCCTGCGCGCCCTGCGTGGCGAGGTCCTCGCACACAAAGCCCTGGACACTGCTGCCGTCAGCCAGCACGAGCGTGCCAATGCCCAGCGGGGCGGGGATCAGTGCCACGAACGAGCCATAGCCGGCCACGGGCATCTCCCAGACTTCGACGGCGATGCGCCCACCCGAGCCCGCGGGCACGCGCACCAGACCGGGCTTGGGCGGCACGGTGCCGGGCAACGCAAAGAAGCGGTAGTCGGGCGCGGTCTCGGTGGCGCGCACCAGCGTGGCGCCGCGTTCCGTGAGCTGGCCATTGAGCGGCATGCCGCTGAGGTGGGCGCCGACCACCGCCACCTGCACCCGCGGCTCGGCGCGCAAGCCCGCCACCGGCTGCGGCACGGGCAGCGGCTCACCGGTAGCGCCCTGGGTGAGGCCGGTGGCGTGGTGGTAGCGCTGGCCCAGGTCGGCGAGCTGCCAGTCACTCCCACAGGGGCCGATGAAGGTGATGCCAAAGGGCAGGCCGTCGGGGCGGATGGCGCTGGGCACCGAGATGGCGGCATAGTCCAGCAGGTTCACGAAGTTGGTGTACAGGCCCAGGTTGCGGTTGAGCGCCACCGGGTCGGCCCGCATGGCCTCGATCGTGTAGTGGGTCGGGGCCGTGGGCACCACCAGCACGTCCATGGTCTGCCATAGTGCCGACGCCTGCTGCCCCAGGGCACGCAGCTGCGTCTGCGCCTCGTACAGATCGGCAGCGCTGTAGGGGCGGCCGCTGGCAATGATGCTGCGCACGGGTTCCACCACCTCGGCCTCGTGGGCGTCGAAAAAGGCGCGGATGGCGGTATAGCGCTCGGCCACCAGCGCGCTCTCATAGAGCAGCCGCGCGGCAGCCGCCATGGGCGTGAAGTCGATTGGAACGGGCTGGGCCCCGAGCTGGCGCAGGCGGGTCAGGGCTTGCGCGAAAGCCGCCTCGGCGGCGGCGTCGCCACAGAAGTCGAGCGCGGAGGGCACCCCGACGCGCAGCGCGGACGGAAAGGGCGTGCCCGCCAGCTGAAGCCGGCGCGAGTACGGGTCCTGCACATCGGGGCCCAGCGCGGCTTCGAGCGCGCGCACAGCCACGGCCACGGTGCGCGCGAAGATGGACACGCAGTCCACCCCTTGCGCGGCTGGCACCACCCCGCGCGCGCTGATGAGCCCGCGTGAGGGTTTGATGCCCACGATGTTGTTGAGGCCCGCCGGGACGCGGCCGGAGCCCGCGGTATCGGTGCCAAGCGAGAAATCCACCTGGCCCGTGGCCACCACATACGCCGAACCCGAGCTCGAACCGCCGGATACGTAGGCCGGGTTGAAGGCGTTGGGTACCGCGCCGTAGGGTGAGCGCGTGCCATTGAGGCCGCAGGCAAACTGGTCGAGATTGGTCTTGCCCGCCAGGGAGGCACCGGCCTCCAGCAGCCGATGCACCACCGTGGCGTGCGCGGCAGGGGTGTAGCTGAAGGACGGGCAGGCTGCGGTGGTGGGCAGGCCAGCGGCATCGATGTTGTCCTTGGCCGCAAACGTCAGCCCGGCCAGCGCACCGCCGCCCGCCCCCCGCAGGGGCGGATCGGCCCGGGAAATCCAGGCCTGCGGCGCCAGGCCTGCGGCGGGCCGCGCCGGGCTGGGCAGGTCATGGGCCGGGATTTCAACTTGCACCATCTTTGAGCATCCAATCTTGTATCCAAGATGAGATGCAAGGGGCGTGCCACCCTTGACCGGGCCGGTGCACCGTCAGCCGGAACGCGTCCCCCGGTACCGCCCCGGATTCACCCCCACCGCCTTGCGCATCATCCGCCGCAGCGCCGTCGCATCCTGGTAGCCCACGGCCTCGGCCACCTGGTCCACGGTCAGGCGGCTGGTCTCCAGCAGCGCACGGGCCCGGCGCAGGCGCACGCTTTGAACCAGGGCGAGCGTGCTCTTGCCGGTGGCACGGCGCACATGGCGTGCCAGCGTGCGCTCGGACACGGCGAGCTCGCGGGCCAGTTCGCTCACGGCCGGCACCGCCGGCAGTGCGGCCTCCACACGCCCGGCCAACCGTGCCACCAGGGCACTACCGCCGGCCATCCACTCGGGCACGATGAACGGCGCCTGGGCCTCACGGGCATCGAGCAGGAGCACGCGGCGCAGTGAGTCCACCAGCGCACTGCCGCCCTGCTCGCGCAGCAGATGGAGCATGAGGTCGGTGTGGGCCATGGCGGCGCCGGCGGTGGTCACGGGCCCGTCGGCGCAGACCATGCGGTCGGCGTCCACCCGGCAGCCGGGCGCCCACTGCTGCAGCAGCGGCGCCAGCCACCAGGTGGTGGTGGCGGTGCGGCCCGCCAGCAGGCCCGCCGCCTGAAGCAGGAACACCGCCGAGCAGGACGCGGCCACCGCGCCGCCCTGCCCGGCATGCGCGGCCAGCGCAGCCACCACACGACCGGCATCGGCTTGCGCCAGGCGCGTGCGCAACAGAGCCGGGGTATTGGTGGCCAGGCCGGGCACCACCCAGGTGGACCGGTCGCCACGGGCCCGCAGCGGCAACTTCACACTGGGCACGGTCATGCCGCCTTGCAGCGCGACCGGCCCGCCCGCGACCGAGCACACCCGCCAGCGGGGCGCGGCCCCACCCGCTCGCGCGGCCAGAGAACGGGCCGCACCCAGCAAGTCCAGCGTGGCCGCCACACTGCTCGCGTATGCGCCTTCGAGCACTACCACGGTGAAATCCAGCATGTCTGATAACGCCCTGAAAATGTCAAAAGCGACACTGCCATTTTGAGCATCAAAGGGTTCCAATACAAGCACCTGATTGAGCGAGTAGCCCCCATGAACCCCGACCTGCTGAGTGACGACCCGCTGCACGACTTCACCCCCCGCAGCACCACGCTGGACGGCGCCACCAAGGTGGTCCACGTGGCCGGCCGTGGCCCGGCAGTGATCGTGATGACGGAAATGCCGGGCATCAGCCCCCAGGTCGCGCGCTTTGCGCGCTGGGTGCGCGACGCCGGGTTCACCGTGTACATGCCCTCGCTGTTCGGCCGTGACGGTGCGGTGCCGGCCGTGGACGAAGGCATTGCCGTGTTCCGGCGGGCCTGCGTGAGCGCGGAGTTCCGCGCCATGGCCGCCAACGAATCAAGCCCGGTCACGCAGTGGCTGCGCGCGCTGGCGCGCCAGGCGCACGGCGAATGCGGCGGGCCGGGCGTGGGCGCGATCGGCATGTGCTTCACCGGCAACTTTGCGCTGTCGATGACGCTGGAGCCCGCCCTGCTGGCGCCGGTCATGTGCCAGCCCTCGCTGCCGATGAACGACCCCGCCGGCATGGCCATGGCACCCGACGAACTGGCCGCTGTGCGCGACCGGCTGGAGCGCGACGACCTCACGGTCATGGCCTACCGCTTCGAGAGTGACAGGCACTGCCGCGCGCAGCGATTTGCGGCCTTCAGCCAGGCACTGGGCCCGCGCTTCGTGGCGCGCGTGCTGCCCGACAGTGCGGCCAACCCGGACACCCCCCCGTTCTTCGATCAGGTGGTCGCCAGCCCCCACAGCGTGGTCACCGCCCACCTGATCGACGAGGCCGGCCAGCCCACGCGGGCGGCGCGCGACGAGATCCTGGCGTTCTTTGCCAAACGTCTCCATACTGACTCTTGATACTGTATGTAAACACAGTTTCTTCGGTATGATTCCCCCACGACAAAAACCAGGGGAATCTTGATGCAGCTTTCACAGACACCGTACCCGCCCTCCCCGCGGATGCCGGCCAGCTTGCGCGTCGCCCGATTGATGGTGCAGCGCAGTTGGCCGTTTCCGGCGGCCACCGCGCACCAGCCGATCCAGTGCGACGTGATGGCCCAGGCCCGCCGCGTGATCGCCACCAGCCGCCGGGCCTATTTGGAGACCGACAGCCATTGAACGGGGCGGCGGCCTGTGGCGCGGCCGTGGACGCCGGCCTCAGCCGCCCAGGTCCAGCGTGCCCGCCAGCGCCACGTCGGCCAGGGCCTCGTAGCCGGTCACCAGCCAGGCCCGCGTGGGATGGGCGCTGGCCTCCTGCAGCAGCGCGGTCACAAAGGCCACCGACGGGCGGTCCAGCGCGGCCAACGGGTCGTCCAGCAAAGTCAGCGCCGCACCGCTAGCAAAGGCCGCGGCCAGCCAGACCTTGCGGCGGCTGCCCGTGGACAGCATGTCCAGGCGCTTGCCCATGTGCGGCGTGAGGGTCAGGCCTTCGACCAGGTCCGCCGCCAGCCCCGGCTCGAAGCCGCGGTGCCGCTGCGCGACCTGGGCCAGGCATTCCCCGGGCGTGAGGCCGTCGCAGCCGTCAGCGCGTGGATCGACCCAGAACACCTGCTCACGCCAGGTTGCGGGCTGATCGGCCAGGCGCAGGCCGTTCAGCCGCAGATCGCCGCGCTGCGGAGCCAGCGCGCCCGCCAGCAGGCGCAGCAGGGTGGTCTTGCCGGCACCGTCGCCGCCGCGCACCAGGGTCACGCCAGGCTCCACGCGAGCCGACCAGTCCTGGAACAGCGGCCGCTGCGGATAACCGAAACTCAGGTGCTCGATGGCGAGCAAGGGATGGGGGGTGTTCATCGCCCGGTATCTTGCACCAGCGCGGTGGCACACTGGGCACAGCGGTGGGCCCGCAGGGCGCGCCTGAGCGCCAACCCGACCCCGGAGCCACCATGCCCCCACGCCTGCCACTGCAAAGCACCGACCTGCGCGGCGCCGCGCGCCTGGCCACTGACGCCACACTGGGCCTGGCCGATCTGGTCGAGGCCATGCACGAGCGCATCGCGCGCTTGCCCCTGCGGGGCGCGGCCTCGGCCGAACCCCGCACCCGCGGCCTCACAGGGCTGGTCTACAAGACGGTGCGCGGCGTGACGCGCGTGGCCGGCGGCAGCGTCGACGCGCTGCTGACCGTGCTGGCGCCGGCACTGGCCCCGGTGCTCCCGCAGGGCGAGCCCGCGCCCGAACGGGAGGCCGTGCTGGCGGCGCTCAACGGCGTGCTGGGCGACTACCTGCACGCGACCGGCAACCCCCTGGCCACCCCCATGGCGGTGCGCCACGCCGGCCATGCGCTGACGCTGGAGCGCGACGTGCTGGCTCGCCAGTTGCCGCGCGCGAACGGCCGGCTGCTGGTGCTGGTGCATGGCCTGTGCATGAACGACCGCCAGTGGCTGCGCGAGGGCCACGACCACGGCGCGGCGCTGGCGCGCGACCTGGGCTTCACCTCGCTGTACCTGCACTACAACACAGGCCTGCACATCTCGCTCAACGGGCGCGCCCTGGCCCGGCAACTGGAGCAACTGCTCGAGCAATGGCCGCACGCGCTGCAGCGGCTGGCGTTGCTCGGCCACAGCATGGGCGGCCTGGTGCTGCGCAGCGCCTGGCACCACGGCCAACAGGCCGGCCACCGGTGGCCGGGGCAGGTGGATGACATGGTGTTCCTGGGCTCGCCGCACCATGGCGCACCTCTGGAGCGGGCCGGCCACTGGGTCGATCGGGTGTTGGGCGCCGCGCCCTATGCGGCGCCATTCGCGCGGCTGGGCAAGCTGCGCAGCGCGGGCATCACCGACCTGCGCCACGGCAAGCTGGTGGATGAGGACTGGCTGGGCCGCGACCGCTTTGCGCGCGGACCCGACCGGCGCCAGCCCGTGCCCCTGCCTCCCGGGGTGCGCTGCTACACGATGGCGGCCAGCATCGGTGACGGACCCCAGGACCTGCAGGGCCGACTGCTCGGCGATGGGCTGGTACCCCTGGACAGCGCGCTGGGCCGGCATGCTGACGCGGCACGCACGCTGGCCTTTGCCGCCGGCCACCAGTGGGTGGGCCATGGCATCAACCACCTGGCGCTGCTGAGCCGGCCCGAGGTGTACGCGCCGCTGCGGCGCTGGCTGGGCAAACCACCGCGCACGGCACGGGATTCAAGCCAAAAAGGGAGTTAGCCCTTGCCCGCTGGCCACTGTCTGCTATCAAAAATGAAGCATTTCCCAGCCTGAGCCCCCGGCGATGGCGGCCAGGCGCGGGTCGGCATTGACGGCCACGGGCCGCGTGACCGCCTGCAGTAACGGCAGGTCGTTGATGGAGTCGCTGTAGGCGATGCTGCTGAACTTGCCCAGCGCATGGCCGCGCGCCGCCAACCACTCGTGCAGCCGCGTGACCTTGCCTTCGCGCATGTTGAGCGTCCCGCAGGTGCGGCCGGTGAACACGCCGGCGCCGTCCAGTTCGGTCTCGGTGGCCAGCAGATGCTCGATGCCCAGGTACAGCGCCGTGAGCTCGGTGATGAAGCGGTTGGTGGCGGTGGTCATGACCACGAGGTCACCTTCGTCCAGATGGCGGTTGACCAGTTCCTGCGCCGCCGCGGGAATGCGCGGCACGATCTCTTCGGCCAGGAAGGCCTGGCGCAGCGGCTCCCACTGCTGGGGCGTGCGCCCGGCCAGCGTGCCCACGTAGAAATCGGCAAAGGCCTGGGCCTCCACGGTACCGGCCTGGTAGCGGGCCTCCATGTCGGCATTGCGCGCCGCGAACTCGGCCGGATCGAGAACGCGCTGGCGCATGAGGAACTCGCACCACAGCACATCGCTGTCGCCCGCCAGCAGCGTGTGATCGAGGTCAAACAGTGCGAGCTTCATGGGCGGGCGGGTGCGTCAGGGTTTGCGCAGGTGCCAGGCCTTGGGCCGGGTGAAGGTCTGGATACCGTCGCTGGACAGCGTGAGGCCTACCCCGGAGTCGCCCACCCCACTCCAGGGCAGGCGCGGGCTCACGCGGTCGCAGCAGTTCCAGTAGACGCTGCCGGCATTCACCCGCGCCAGCAGCCGGCGGGCGCGGCCCTCGTCGGGGGTGTAGACGCCCGCCGTGAGACCGTAGCGGGTGTCATTCATCAGCGTCACGGCCGCGTCATCGTCGGCGACCTTCTGGATGCCGATGAGGGGGCCGAAGCTTTCGTCGCGCATCAACGCCATGTCATGGTTCACGTTGCTGAACACCGTGGGCTCGAACCAGTTCCCGGGCCCGGTGCCGCGCCGGCCGCCAGCCAGCAACGTGGCGCCCTTGGCCTTGGCATCGGCCACCTGGGCGTCCAGCAGGTCCAGCTGCGGCGCGCGCGTGATGGCGCCCACATAGGTGTCGGGGCTCATGGGGTCGCCCGCCTTGAAGCCCTTGACCGTCTCGACGAAGGCCGCCACAAAGGCGTCGTGGATCTTTTCGTGCACGTAGATGCGCTCGACCGAGCAGCAGCTCTGGCCGGTGTTGTACATGGCCCCATCAGCCAGCGACTGGGCGGCCGTGACCGGGTCCGCATCGTCGCAGACGTAGGTCGGGTCCTTGCCGCCCAGCTCAAGCTGCAGTTTGATGAAGCGTCCGCCCACCGCCTGGGCGATGCGTTGCCCGGTGGCCACCGAGCCGGTGAAGAACACGCCGTCCACCGGCTGCGCGAGCAATGCCGCGCCGACCTCGCCCGCGCCCACCAGGCAGGCCATGACGTCGGGCGGCACGCCCGCCTCGTGCAGCAGCCGCGTGATTGCCAGGCCGGTCATGGCCGCGTACTCGGAGGGCTTGTAAAGCACGGCATTGCCTGTCAGCAGCGCGGGCACGATCACGTTGCAGCCCACGAACCAGGGGTAGTTCCAGGCCGAGATGTTGGCCACCACGCCCAACGGCACACGCTGGATCTGCTCCTGCATGCCGGCGTCATCGAGCACGGTCTGCGTGGCGCCGGCGGCCGCCACTTCCTGCAGGAAGAAGTCGAGCCGGCCCAGCAGGCCATTGAGTTCGTTGCGCGACATCTGCAGCGGCTTGCCGGTCTCGCGCGTCATGGTTTGCGCGAGGCCCTCGAGCTCGCGCACCACACCCTCCCGGAAGCGCGCAATGCACTCCTGCCGGTGCGCCAGCGCTGTTGCGGCCCAGGCTGGCTGCGCGGCCCGGGCCCGGGCCGCACGCGCGGCGACCGAGGCCGCGTCGTCCGCGGGCAGCGTGGTGAGGAGGGCTCCCGTGGCCGGGTTGTGGACGGCCAGCGTGCTCATGCGCCCGCCCTGTGTTTCTTGGCGGCCGCGGCAGCCCCGAGAAAGTCGTCCAGCAATGCCTGGTCGTTGATGGTGTTGGAACTGGCCTGGTGGAACTCGGGGTGCCACTGCACGGCCGCGATGTAGCTCTTGTTGGGGTCCTTGCGGCGGATGGCCTCCACGAGCTTGTCATCGGCACTGTAGGCCTCGGCCTCGAATTCACTGGCCAGGTCCTTCACCGCCTGGTGGTGGATGCTGTTGACACGCACGCGCTCCACCCCCGGGTACAGCGAAGACAGCCGGGTGCCCGGCTTGATGTCCACGCTGTGGTAGTTGTTGTCGTAGGTCTGCGCGTCGCGGTGCCGGAAGGCGCCAGGGATCTGGGTCTCGATGTCCTGGTAAAGCGTGCCACCGTAGGCCACGTTGAGCAGCTGCAGGCCGCGGCACACGCCAAACACCGGCTTGCCCTGGGCCTCGAAGGCGGCAACGATGGATTTGTCATAGTCGTCGCGGATGCGGTCGCCCTGCCAGCGCTCGTCCAGCGGTTCCTCGCCATAGTTGCCGGGCCACACATCCACGCCGCCATGCAGCACCACACCGTCGAGCCAGCTCGCGTAGTGTTCGTAGGTCACGTCGCCGCGCTGGGTGCTACCGGTGGGACAGGGCACCATGACCACCATGGCGCCGGACGACATGAGCCAGTGCGCGATGGACTGCTCCACGTACTGGAGCGTCTTGCCGGTGAACAGCGAGCGCTGCGGGTCGGCATGGGAGAAGCAGGCGGAAAGTCCGATTTTCAGGCGGTTGGCGGGCATGGCAGTCTCGTGGCGGCCGTCGTCAAAGAGCGGCCTCAAAAAGTTTCTGGAAGTCTGCGGCCGTGCAGGGCCGCGGGTTGGTCTGGTGGCAGATGTCGGCGGTGGCGATCTCCACCAGCCGGGGCAGGTGAGCCGCGGTCACACCATGGTCCTTCAGGCGACCGGTGATGCCCACCCGGTGCTTGAGCTCGATCAGCCAGGGCACGAAGGCCTTGCCACCGCCCGGCACGCCGCACACATGGGCGAGTTCTTCAAACTTGGCCTGGGCCGCTTCGTGGTTCCAGGCCAGCACGGTATCGATCATCAGCGCGTTGGCCAGGCCATGGTGCAGGTCGCACACGGCGCCCAGCGCATGCGCGCACGAATGCACCGCGCCCAGGTCCTTCTGGAAGGCGATGGCGCCCATCATCGAGGCCATCATCATGTCGCTGCGCGCCTGCAGGTTGCCCGGCTCCTTCACGGCGGTGAGCAGCGCCGCCGCGGCGATGCGCGTGCCCTCCAGCGCGATGCCGTCGCACAGCGGGTGGTAGGCCGGCGACAGGTAGCTCTCGATGTTGTGCGTGAGCGCGTCCATGCCCGTGGCGGCCGTCACATGCGCCGGCAGGCCCAGCGTGAGTTCGGGATCGGCAAACACGCAGCGGGCCAGGATCCTGGGGCTGAACACCACGCGTTTGAGGTGGGTGTCGTTCTCGCTCACCACCGAAGAGCGCCCCACCTCGGAGCCTGTGCCCGAGGTCGTGGGCAGGGCCACGAAGTACGGCAGCGGCTGCGTGATGGCACGCACCTGGGGGTGATCCCACACGTATTCGAGGATGTCGCCTTCGTGGGTGGCGGCCACGCCCACCAGTTTGGAGACATCCAGTGCCGCGCCCCCGCCAAAGCCGATCACGCAGTCCGCCCCGTGTGCCTTGAAGGCCACGGCACCGTCCATGACCTGGCTGCAGGTGGGGTTGCCGTGCACGCCGCTGAAGACGGCCACATCGAGGCCCTCCAGGTGGGTGCGGAACTCGGCCAGCACGGGCAACGCCGCGAGGGCCTTGTCGGTCACGATGAGCGGGCGCTTCAGGCCCTGGCTCCTCAGGTGATCCGCCACCCGCCGGCGCGCACCGGCGCCGAACTGGATGGGGGTGGGAAAGGAAAAGCCGTGGATGCTCATGGCGTGTGCCTGCCTGCTGTGTGGTCAGATGATTTCAAAATACCGCTTCAGTTCCCAGTCGGTCACGCCGTCGAGCCACTGGCGCCACTCCCATTCGCGGGTGGCGGCGAAGTGATCCACGAAAGTGTCACCGAGCATATCGCGGGCCACCTGGCTGCGGCTGAACTGCCGCGTGGTCTCGATCAGTGTGCGCGGCGCGCGCGGCACGTCCTCGGCCCCCTGGTTGGTGCCCGTGATGGGCGGCGTGGTGAGCTTGAGCCCCTTTTCCACGCCATACAGGCCGGCGGCGATCAGCGCCGCATGCGCGAGATACGGATTGACGTCAGCGCCCGGGCAACGCGTTTCCAGGCGGGTGGACTTGGGGCTGCCCGCGATCACCCGGAAGCTGGCGGTGCGGTTGTCGAGGCCCCAGGTCGGCTTGACGGGGGCCCAGAAGCCGTCCACCAGCCGCTTGTAGCTGTTGACGGTGGGCCACATCATCGGACCAAACTCCATGAGGCAGGCCACCTGCCCGGCCAGGTAGCTTTCGAACAGCCGGCTCATGCCGCGCCGGCTCTTGCCGTCATGGAACAGGTTGGTCTTGCCGTCCGACAGGCTCTGGTGGATATGGCCGGAACAGCCCGGGTACTGCTGGCTCCACTTGGCCATGAAGCTGGGCATGATGCCGAAACGCTTGCCGATCTCGCGCGCGCCGGTCTTGAAGAGGATGGCGCGGTCGGCCTGCTCCAGCGCCTCGCTGAATCCGATGGCCGCTTCGTAGACGCCCGGTCCGGTCTCGGTGTGCAAACCTTCGATGGGCACATTGAAGGCCTGCATCTCGTCCATGAGCGCGTTGAAGAAACCGCCGTTGTCGGCCATGCGCAGCAATGAATAGCCAAACATGCCCGGTGTGATGGGCTCCGGGTCGACGCCCTTCTTGGCCGCCCAGCTTGCAGGCGTCTCGCGGAAGTTGAACCACTCGAACTCCATGCCGGTCATGACCTGGAAGCCGAGCTTCTCGGCGCGGCGCAGGACGCGCCGCAGCGTCTGGCGCGGGCACACCGGGTAGGGGCTGCCATCGGCGCTGACGAACTCCCCCAGGAACAGCGGAACGTCGTGGTCCCAAGGGACCTGGCGCGCGGTATTGGGGTCAATGCGCGCCAAGGCGTCAGGAAAGCCGTGCTGCCAGCCCGTGACCGTGGTGTTGTCGTAGCAGGTGTCACCACTGTCCCAGCCAAACACCACGTCGCAGAAGCCGAAGCCCCCTTTGGGCGCCGGTTCGGCTGCTCCCAGGAACTTGTCGCGATGCAGGTACTTGCCACGCAGGACGCCGTCGATGTCGCTCACCGCGACCTTGACCTTCTGGACGCCTGACTTCTGGACGGCGGCTATCGCCGGATGGACTTTGGCCATGGTCTTCCTCTCTGTTCGGCCGGTCAGATGGACGGTTCCCCCGAGGAGATACCCAGGTCCTGCAGCGCCAGTTCCACGGCGTGCACGGCCTGCTCCATTTCACCCGGCCCGATCGCACCGATACAGCCTACGCGAAAAGTCTCGACCTGTGTGAGCTTGCCCGGATACAGCAGAAAACCATGCGCTCGGGCGGCCGCGTAGAACGCCTTGAACTCATAGCGCGCATCGCCCGGCGCGTGAAAGGTCACGATGATCGGCGCCTGAACGGCCGGGTCGAGGAAGGGCATGAAGCCCAGCCTGGACATCCCGTCGATCAGGGTGCGGTAGTTGGCCAGGTAGCGGGCCAGTCGCGCGGGCTGGCCGCCTTCGGCCTCGAACTGGGCAATGGCCTCCGCCAGGGCCACCACCACGTGGGTGGGTGGCGTGAAGCGCCACTGGCCCGTCTTCTCCATGTACAGGTACTGGTCATGCAGGTCCATGGCCAGCGACTGGCTGCGGCCCGCGCAGCCATCGAGCACCGCCTTGCGGATGAACACGAAGCCCATGCCCGGCACGCCTTCGAGGCACTTGCCGCTGGCGGCCACGAGCGCATCGAAGCGCACCTTGCGGGCGTCGATCTCGATCGCGGCGAACGAACTCATGGCGTCCACGATGAGTCCGCGGCCATGGGCCGCGCACACGTCGGCCACGGCCTGCAGCGGATTCAGCACGCCCGCGCCGGTTTCGCAATGGATCATGACCACGTGGGTGATGCCCGGGTCGGCACGCAGTTTCTCGTCCAGCACCGCGGGCGACACCGGTTCATGATCGGCAAAGTCAACCACCGAGCAGCGCCGCCCCATCAGGCTGGTCAGGCGCGCGGCGCGCTTGCAGTACGCCCCGTTGTCCAGCACCAGCACATGCCCGTCACGGGGAACCACGGTGGCCACGGCGGCCTCGACGCTGAACGTGCCGCTGCCCTGCAGGGGAACGACCACATGCGACTCTTCTGCGTGCACGATGGCCAGCAGGCTGGCGCGCACCCGCGCGGTGACGGCGTTGAAGTCTGCATCCCAGGAGCCCCAGTCGCGCAGCATCGAGAGCTTGGTCCGCAGGGTGGTGGTCAGGGGGCCGGGGGTCAAAAGAATCTTGTCTCTGTCCATGGGTCTCTCGTTGTTATCGCGCACTGGTCCGCCAGGCCTGGGTGCGGCGGTTGACCCACCAGGCCAGGGCCATGAACAGCAGCGTGGCGGCGGTGGATGCCACGCCGATGAGCACGGCCATGGCAGCGGCCGCGCCCATTTCTCCGGCTTCATCCAGGTTGAGGATGGCGATGGACGCCACCTTGGTCTCGGGGGAATACAAGAACACCACGGCCGAGATGGTGGTCATGGCATTGATGAAGAAGTAGCGCGCAATGTCCACCAGGGCCGGCGTACAGATGGGCAGGGTCACGCGCCAGAAGGTCTTGAAGAAGGGCACCTTCAGCGAGGCGCTGACCGCCTCGAACTCGCCGTCGAGCGACTTGAGCGCCGTGACCGCGGTCAGATGGCCCGTGGTGTAGAAGTGCACGATGGTGCACAGGGTGAGCAAGGTCAGCGAGTGGTACAGGCCGTTCAACGGGTTTCCGGGCGCGTTGAAGAAGAAGATGTACCCCAGGCCCAGCACCAGCCCGGGCACCGCCATGGGCAGCATGGCCAGTAGCCGAACGAGTCCGCGCAGGCCGTCCATGCCCTTGGTTTTCTCGAGCAGATAGGCCCCGCAGAACACCAGCGCCGTACCCAGCACCGCGGTGCCCGCCGCCATCTTGAGGCTGTTGACGAAGCCCACGCCCACTTCCGCGTCCACCAGCCCCAGCACATAGTGGCGCAGGCTGGGCGAGAGGTTGTAGGGCCAGAAGCTGGCAAACGAGGCAAACACCGCCATGCCCAACATGGCCAGCATGAGGAAGGCCACCAGCGAACAGTAGCCGGTCATGAGCAGGTCGTAGCCGCGCGATGCCTTGGCGCGATAGGGCACGGCGCGCGCCGTCAGCATGGCCGTCTGGCGACGGCTCACGTAGCTGTCCACGCCAAAGGTGAGCACCGCCGGGGCAAGCAGCAGGATGGCCACGACCGCACCGCGCGCAAAATCCTGCTGGCCAATGACCAATTTGAAGACGTCGGTGGCCAGCACGTTGAAGTTGCCCCCGATGACCTTGGGAATGCCGAAATCGGTCATGACCAGGGTGAAGGACACCAGTGCGGCCGAGATCAGGCCGTACTTGGCGCCGGGCAGCGTGATGGTGAAGAACTTGCGGGCAGCCCGCGTCCCCATCGCATCGGCAGCCTCGTAGAGCCGGGCGTCCGACAGGCTCAGCGCCGTGATCAGGATCATCAGCGCATGGGGGAAGACGGCGAAGCACTCCGCCAGGACAATGCCAGGCGCGCCATAGATCTGCTGGATGCCCAGTTCCTGCATCCAGTCCTTGAGCACGCCCTGGTTGCCGAACCAGTAGATCAGGGAGATCGCCGACAGCAGCGAAGGCGCCAGCAAGGGGATCAGCGTGATGCCCCTGAACAGCGGCTTGAACGGCATGCAGGAACGCGCCAGGGCATAGGCAAACCCGAAAGCCACCGGTACCGTGATGACCGTCACGAGCACCGATACCCAGAGACTGTTCCAGAGGCTGCCCAGCAGGGCCGGTGTGCGGGCATAGGCGATGAAATTCTCGAGCCCGGCAAATTCCCCCTGCTTGCCCAGCAACGCCTGTTGCAGGATGGCCAGCAGCGGGAATGCCAGGAAGGCCACCAGCGCAAACGCCACCAGCGCCAACACGGCATGCGCACAACGGTCGGTCCAGTGGGTTCGCTGCTTCACCGACGCGGCCGAAGGGGAGTGCAGCACCGCGGACATCTCAGAACACCTTGATGCGCTCGGGCAGCAGCTTGAGCTGCAATCTGGAGCCCGTCTCCAGCGAGCGCTCCGACAGGAAGTTCAGCGACAGATAAACCGTGAGCTTGTGGGGCTCGAAGGCCTGCGATGCCACGTGGACGTGGCAGTACGAGCCGAGGAATTCGATTTTCTCGATGCACGCGTCGAACACGTGCGCATCTCCCGCCGCAATGGGGCGAGCGAGCACGTCCTCGGGCCTCAGGTAGATGCGCGCCTCGCGGTCACCGCCTTCGCAGGGAAAGCGCATGGCCCCCACCTGGAGTTCCCCCGATGCGACCCGGGCCGGCAGGACATTCACCTTGCCAACGAAGTCGGCCACAAAAGGGGAGGCAGGTTCACGGTAGATATCGTGGGGCGTTCCCACCTGCTCGATCACGCCGTGGTTCATCACGACGATGCGATCCGCCACGCTCAAGGCCTCTTCCTGATCGTGCGTGACCATGATGGTGGTCACGCCCAGGGTCTGCTGCAGCGTACGGATTTCAGAGCGCAGTCGCACGCGTTCCAGCGCATCCAGCGCCGACAGGGGCTCGTCCAGCAGCAGCAACGAGGGCGATGTGGCCAGGGCGCGCGCCAGCGCAATCCTCTGCTGCTGCCCCCCCGACAGCTGGTTGGGGAATTTGCCTTCGCTGCCGGGCAGGCCGACCAGCCTGACCAGATCGCTCACCCGCTGGCGGATCTCTGCGCGAGGGGTCTTGCGGTTGACCAGGCCATAAGCCACGTTGTCCGCGACGCTCAGGTTCGGAAACAGCGCATAGCTCTGGAACACGATCCCGTAGTCGCGCTGCGCGGGGGGCAGCCGGGAGATGTCGCGCCCCGCCTGCCAGACATCCCCGGAGGTTTGCACCTCGAGTCCCGCAATGATGCGCAGCAACGTGGTCTTCCCACAGCCCGAAGGCCCGAGGAAGCACACGAACTCGCCTTTGCGGATGCCGAGGTCAATGCCGTGCAGCGCCGTGAAGCCCCCGAATACCTTCCGGATGCCACGCAGTTCGAGAAACAGGTCTTGGGTCATGGAGTGAAGCGAGGCCGGGAACCCGGGACAATGCTCACAAGCCGGCCCGGCCGGTCCGTGAGGGTCGCTCGTCGCGCCCGGGGCATCCGTTCAGGCGCCTGCCGCCGTTGCCGGCGGGGGCGCCAGCGGAGCCAGGTTATTTCTTCTTCTCGGACTTGCCGTCGTAGCGGCGGGTCCACTCGGCCAGCACGCGCTCACGATTGGCGGCCGTGGTGGCAAAGTCCATCTTGACGAGACGCGCCTCGTAGTCCTTGGGCACATTGGCCAGCGGCGCGGCCACGCCAGGCTGCGCGGTGATGGCAAAGTTCTTGCCGTACAGCAGCATGGCGTCCTTGCTCGAAGCCCAGTCGGCCAGCTTCTTGGCAGCGGCCAGGTGCTTGGTGCCCTTGTGGATGGCAAACGCCTCCAGATCCCAGCCGAGCCCCTCCTTGGGGAAGACCAGGTCGATGGGGGCACCCTTGGCCTTGTTGCTGTTGGCGCGGTACTCGAAGGAAATACCGATCATGAACTCACCGGAAGCCGCCATGTTGCAGGGCTTGGAGCCCGAATGGGTGTACTGCGCGATGTTCTCGTGCAGCGCATCCATGTATTTCCAGCCACCTCCCTTGCCGTTGTCATCACCCCAGAGGGTGAGCCAGGCCGACACGTCAAAGAAGCCCGTCCCGGACGAAGCAGGATTGGGCATCACGATCTGGCCCTTGTAGAGGGGCTTGGTCAGGTCTTTCCAGGTTTCGGGCTTGGGAATGCCTTTTTTCTTGGCTTCAACCGTGTTGAAGCAGACCGTGGCGCCCCAGACGTCCATGCCGAACCAGGCCGGCGGGTTCTTCTTGTCGCGGTACTGGCTCATCAGCGCATCGAGGTTCAGCGGGGCATAGGGCTCGAGCATGCCGTTCTTGTCGAGCAGCGCCAGGCTCGAGGCCGCCACACCCATCACGGCGTCGGCCTGCGGATTGGCCTTCTCGGCCAGCAGTTTCGCGGTGATCACGCCCGTGGAGTCGCGCACCCATTTGATCTCGATGTCGGGATTGACCTTGTTGAAGCCTTCCTGGTAGGCCTTGAGCTGGTCGGTCTCCAGCGCCGTGTAGACCAGCAGCTGGGTTTTCTGGGCCGAGGCAGTCGCCGCGAATGCGAGGAGCCCGGCCAGGGCCAAGGGCTTGAAGATGTTGGACAAACGCATGAAAACTCCTCTGTGTCAAAAAGTTGCAATGCTGTGACCCGACGATGACGGTGCGATGACATCGATCGAGTTCACCGACCAACCCCTCTCGCACCGCCCGTGCATTTCATTTAACTTCGGCCCTTTCACCTTGTCAATTGTTTTTTGCAGATTGTTGACAATCTGGATATTGCTGCTCTAATACGGCGCATGACCGCTGTGATGCATCCCACCATTGCGCTGCTCCAGAGCAGTTCACTCACCAATGTGGTGCAGCAGGAGATCGAGCGGGCGATCCTGGTGGGCGAATACCCCCCGGGTTCGAAGCTCATCGAGGCCGCGCTGGCCGACAAACTCGGCGTGTCGCGTGGCCCGGTCCGCGAGGCGTTTCGCATGCTCGAGGAAGCGGGACTGGTGCGCAACGAGAAGAACCGCGGCGTGTTCGTGCGCGACATCCCCATCGACGAAGCGGTGGAGATATTTGACCTGCGGGCCGCCATGGACGAGCTGGTGGGTCGGCAACTCGCAACCCACGTCACGCCCGCGCAGCTCAAGGAAATGAAAGGCCTGGTCGACCAGATGGAGAAGGCGGTCAAGGCGTCGGACACCTACAACTACCACCTGCTCAACCTCAAGTTCCATGACCGGCTGGTGGAGATGGCGGGCAACCGGAAGCTCACCGCCATCTACCGCAAGCTCATCAAGGAGTTGTCACTCTTTCGCCGGCTCAACCTCGCTGACGGGTGGCTGATGCCGATCTCCGCCAGCGAGCATCGCCAGATCGTCAAGGCGATTGCAAGCGGCGACGCCGACGCGGCCGGCCGCGCCATGTTCGACCATGTGATCGAGAGCAAGGAGCGCACGATCGAGAACGACCTGCGCCGGCAATCACGGCTGCAGACCCCGGCGGTGCCCACCTCTTCAGGAAAGTCCAGCCGTGCTGAACGTTAACAACCGCAACTACAAGCTGCCCACGCAGCCCACCGTGGTGGCCTGCGTCGATGGCTGTGAACCCGACTACCTGGGCCAGGCCGTGGCCGGCGGGCATATGCCCTGGCTACGGCGCGTGCTGGCGGAGGGTGCCGGCCTGATCGCCGACTGCGTGGTGCCCAGCTTCACGAACCCGAACAACCTGTCCATCGTGACCGGCGTACCCCCCAGCGTGCACGGCATCTGCGGCAACTATCTTTTTGACACGGCCACCAACGCCGAAGTCATGATGAACGACCCCAAGTGGCTGCGCGCCCCCACCCTGCTCGCGGCGCTGGCCGACGCCGGCAAGACGGTGGCAGTGGTCACCGCCAAGGACAAGCTGCGCAAGCTGCTGGGACACCAGATGAAAGGCATCTGCTTTTCCTCCGAGAAGTCGGACCAGGTTTCCATGGCAGAAAACGGCATTGCCGATGTGCTGGGACTGGTCGGCAAGGGGGTTCCGGACGTCTACAGCGCCGAGTTGTCCGAGTTCGTGTTCGCGGCGGGCGTCAAACTGATGGAAAAACAGCGGCCCGACGTGATGTACCTGTCCACCACTGACTACATCCAGCACAAGCATGCACCGGGCACGGAGGGCGCCAACGCGTTCTACGCCATGATGGACCGCTATCTGGGCCAGCTGGAGGCCATGGGCTGCGTGATCGCGCTCACGGCGGACCACGGCATGAACGCCAAGGTGGGGATGGACGGCAGGCCGGACGTCATTTACCTGCAGGACTGGTTCGACGCGCGCCTGGGCGCGGGCGTGGCGCGGGTGATCCTGCCGATCACTGACCCCTACGTGGTCCACCATGGCGCCCTGGGTTCGTTCGCCACCATCTATCTGCCCCCGGACGCCGACGTGCGTACCCTGTGTGGCCAGCTGCAGCAACTCCACGACATGGAGACGGTGCTGACACGGGATGCCGCCGCGCGGCGTTTCGAGCTGCCGGCGGACCGCATCGGCGACATCGTCTGCGTATCGGGCCGATTCACGGTCATCGGCACCTCGGCCTCGCGCCATGATCTCTCGGGACTGGACGCTCCACTGCGGTCGCACGGCGGCATCAGCGAGCAACGCGTGCCGCTCATTCTCAACCGCAAGCTGCCGGGGCTGGACCCCGCACGCCGGCTGCGCAATTTCGATGCGTTCGACCTGGCGCTCAATTACGCACAATAGGTGGACAGCCGATGATCGAGCAGTACATCCGCGACCACGCCCTGGACGCGATGCGTCTGGCCGGTCGCAAGGTGGGCGCAGGGCGCGAGCAGCACATTCCCGTCCTCAACCCCTACTCCGGCCAACGCATCGGCGCGGTGCCCAGGGCCACACTCGAGGAAGTCCGCGCCACCTTCGCCTCCGTACACGCCTATCACCCGATGCTCACGCGCTTTGAGCGCGCTGCGATCCTGAATCGCGCAGCCGCGTTAATCCGCGAACGGCTGGACGAGGTGGCCGGCTTGATCACGGCCGAAGCCGGGCTGTGCCACAAGGACGCTGTCTACGAAGCGGGCCGTGTGAGCGATGTATTGCTGTTCGGTGCCAACGAGGTGCTCAGGGACGACGGCCAGATTTTCAGCTGCGACCTCACACCGCATGGCAAGAAGCGGCGGGTGTATACCCAGCGCTCACCTCTGATGGGCGTCATCACCGCCATCACGCCCTTCAATCACCCGATGAACCAGGTGGCGCACAAGGTGGTGCCCAGCATTGCGACCAACAACCGGATGGTGCTCAAGCCCTCCGAGAAGGTGCCCTTTTCGGCCATCCTGTTCGCCGACATCCTCTACGAAGCGGGGCTTCCGCCAGAGATGCTGAGCGTGATCACTGGCGACCCGCGCGATATCGCCGATGAGCTCATCACCAACGAGCATGTCGATCTGGTCACCTTCACGGGCGGCGTGGCCATCGGCAAGTACATCGCCAGCAAGGCCGGATACCGCAGGATGGTGCTCGAGCTCGGCGGCAACGACCCGATCATCGTGATGGAGGACGCCGATCTGGACGAAGCGTCCACGCTGGCGGTACAGGGCAGCTACAAGAATTCCGGCCAGCGCTGCACCGCCGTCAAGCGCCTGCTGGTGCATGAAGCGGTGGCTGACAGGTTCGTGGAGCAGGTGGTGGAGAAGACGCGCGCATGGAAGCATGGCGACCCGGCGGACCCAGGCAACGACATGGGCACCGTGATTGACGAGTCTGCCGCGAAGCTGTTCGAGTCCCGCGTGAATGAAGCCGTGGGCCAGGGTGCAAGATTGTTGGTTGGCAACCAGCGCCACGGTGCCCTGTACGCGCCCACGGTGCTCGATCACGTGGATCCTGCCATGACCGTGGCAAGAGAGGAGACTTTCGGCCCCGTGTCTCCGGTCATCCGCTTCGGCGGTATCGAGGAAGCGATCCGCATCTCCAACGGCACGGCCTACGGCCTCTCGAGCTCGGTGTGCACCCAACGCCTCGACTACATCACCCGCTTCGTCAACGAGCTTCAGGTCGGGACGGTGAACGTGCGCGAGGTGCCGGGCTACCGGCTGGAGCTCACGCCGTTCGGCGGCATCAAGGATTCGGGCCTGGGTTACAAGGAAGGGGTACAGGAGGCCATGAAGAGCTTCACCAACCTCAAGACCTACTCCCTGCCATGGTCGTGACGTTCACCGATCTTGAGCGGCTGTTCGCCGAACGTGGCGCCGAACAGTACACCGGCGAACCGGTGACGCAGCTCGAACACGCCCTGCAGTCAGCGATGCTCGCGGAGAACGACGGTGCCAGTGATGAACTCGTGACGGCCGCGCTGCTGCATGACCTGGGTCACCTGCTGCACAACCTGGGCGCCACGCCCACCCTTCAGGGCGTGGACGACGTCCACCAGTACCGCGCGCTGCCCGTGCTGCGCCGACTGTTTGGCAGTGCGGTGGTGGATCCGGTCAAGCTGCATGTGGATGCCAAGCGCTACCTCTGCGCCACCCGTGAGGGCTATTTCGATGCGCTGTCCGAAGACTCCAGACGCTCCCTGGCGTTGCAGGGGGGCGTCTACAGCCCGGGCCAGGCCGAGAACTTCATCCGCCAGCCCGGCGCAGCGGCCTCGGTTCGCCTGCGGGTCTGGGATGACCTGGCCAAGGTCGGCGGACTCGCAACCCCGCCACTGGCGCATTTTCTGGAGCGCGCCCAACGCTGCGCCCTCCCCGCATGAGCCTGACCTGGGGCGTGGTGGCTGCGGTGCTGCTCGGCGCCCTGCTCCATGCCAGCTGGAATGCGCTGGTCAAATCCAGTACCGACAAGGCGCTGGACACCGCCGTGATCCATCTGCTGGGCTCATTTCTGGCCATTCCTCTGGTGCTTCTGGCGGGCTGGCCTCCGGCCTCCGCCTGGCCGTTCATCGCGGCTTCGACGGTGATTCACATCGGGTACTACATCGCGCTCACAGGCGCCTACAAGCACGGCGACCTGGGCCTCACCTACCCGCTGATGCGCGGTACCGCGCCACTGCTGGTCGCGCTGTCGGCCTCTGTCACCCTGGGTGAAAGGCTGAGTCCGCTGGCCTGGACCGGTGTGCTGGCCATCTGCTGCGGCGTGCTGGCCCTCGGACTGAGCAGGCATGCGCTGGAGACGCCCAAAGCCGTGGGGTTCGCGCTGGCCAATGCCGTGGTGATCGCGGCCTACACCGTGGTGGACGGGCTGGGTGTTCGCGCCACGGTGGCGGCGGGCGGCCAGTCGTGGCAGTACGTGATCGCCCTGTTTGTACTGGACGGGTGGCCCTTCGCCCTGCTGGTGCTGGGCCGCCGCGGTGCCGCCGCCGCGTGGCCCTATGCCCGGGCCCGGGCGCCCGTGGCCACCGGTGCCGCCGCGGCGTCGTTCGGCTCCTACGGGATTGCGCTGTGGGCCATGACGCAGGCCCCCGTGGCCACGGTGGCAGCGTTGCGCGAAACCTCGGTGCTGTTTGCCTCGCTGCTCGGCACCTGGTTCCTCCGGGAGGCTTTCACAACGCGCCGCGCCATCGGGACGGCCACGATCGTCGCCGGCGTGATGGCCTTGCGACTGGGATGAACGCATGACCCTTCCTTCGCACGCGCAAGTCATCATCGTCGGCGGCGGCATCGCGGGATGCTCCGTCGCTTACCACCTGGCGCGCCTGGGGATCACTGATGTCCTGCTGCTGGAACAAGGCAAGCTGACCAGCGGCACCACCTGGCACGCAGCCGGGCTGGTCGGGCAGATGCGCCCCAACCGCAGCATGACCGCCATGAGCAAGTATGGGATCGAGCTGTACGCAACGCTGGAGCAGGAGACGGGACTCGCCACGGGCTGGAAGCAATGCGGCAGCGTGAATGTGGCGCGAACGCCCGAGCGCATGCAGGTCCTGAGGAAGCAGGTGGCGTTAGCCCACAGCTTTGGCGTGGAATGCCACGAGATCACGCCGGCCGAGGCGGCGGAGAAATACCCCGTGATGCGCACCGACGACCTTGCCGGTGCGATCTGGCTGCCCGGCGATGGCAAGGCCAATCCTGCCGACCTGTGCATGTCGCTGGCCAGGGGCGCGCGCAGCCGGGGCGTGACCATCAGGGAAGGTGTCGAAGTCACGCGCGTGCTCGTGGACAACGGTCGGGCCGTCGGCGTGCAGGTCTCCAAGGAGGGCGACACCCAGGAGCTGCGCTGCGAGACCCTGGTCAACTGCGCCGGCCAATGGGCACGGCAGTTTGGCGCTCTCGCGGGCGTGAATGTGCCGCTGTACTCGGCCGAGCATTTCTACATCGTGACCGGCAAGATACCCGGCGTCCACCCGATGCTTCCCGTGATGCGCGACCCGGATGGCTACATCTACTACAAGGAGGAGGTCGGCGGCCTCGTCATGGGCGGCTTCGAGCCCCGGGCCAAGCCCTGGAAAGTGGACCCCATCCCGTCCACATTCCAGTTCCAGCTGCTGGACGAGGACTGGGATCAGTTCGAGGTCCTCATGAGCCATGCACTGCATCGCACGCCCTGCCTGGAGACGGCCGAGATCAAGATGCTGCTCAACGGGCCGGAGAGCTTCACGCCCGACGGCAACTTCATCCTGGGCGAGGCACCAGGCCTGCGCAACTACTTCGTCTGCGCGGGCTTCAATTCCGCGGGCATCGCCAACAGCGGCGGCGCGGGCCGCCTCATGGCTGAATGGATCGCGGGCGGAGAGCCTTCCATGGACCTGTGGGAGGTGGACATCCGCCGTTTCGGGCCCTTCACCGGCAACCGCAAGGCACTGGCCGAGCGAACCGGCGAAACGCTGGGCCTGCACTACGCCATGCGCTGGCCACGGCATGAACTGGCCACGGCAAGGCCCCTGCGCACCTCACCCCTGTATGACGCCCTGCTGGCCAAAGGGGCCGAGTTCGGCAGCAAGAACGGCTGGGAGCGCGCCAACTATTTCAGACCCGACGGCGCGCAGCGGCCGCCCGACACCCTCGGCGCCCCTGGCTGGCTGCCCTGGATGCAGGCCGAGCAAAAGGCCACTCGCGAGGCCGTGGCGCTGTATGACCAGACCTCGTTCAGCAAGCTGCTGCTGCAGGGCCGTGACGCACTCGCGTTGCTGCAGCGCCTTTGCGCGAACGAGATGGACGTGCCCGTGGGCCGGATGGTCTACACACTCATGCTCAACGCGCGCGGCGGCATCGAGAGCGACCTCACGGTCATCCGGCAGGCGGCGGACAGGTTCCTGATCGTCACCGGCTCGGCGCAGACGGTTCGCGACCAGGACTGGATCAACCGGCATGTCGGGTCCCAGGACCATGCCGTGCTCACCGACGTGTCGGCGATGTACAGCGTGCTGTCCGTGATGGGCCCGCGGGCACGCGAGCTGCTGGCCCGCGTCAGCCCGGAGGACCTGTCCCCCGAAGCGTTGAAATTCTCCTGGACGCGGGACATTGACCTGGGCCACGCCCGGGTACGGGCCGCCCGCATGAGCTACGTGGGCGGACCTGGATTCGAGCTCTATGTGCCGGTGGAAATGACACGCCACGTCTATCTGGCGCTGCAACAGGCAGGCAGTGACCTGGGCCTGAAGGATGCCGGGTACTACGCCCTGGACGCGTTGCGCATCGAGCAGGGCCGCCGGGCCTGGGGCGCGGAGCTGGGTCCGGATGAAACCCCGTGGGAAGCCGGCCTGGGGTTCAGCGTCAGGCTGGACAAGGCCTCCGGATTCACGGGGCGGGAAGCCCTGCTTGCGGCGCGGGGCCAGCCCCTGCGCAAGAAGCTGGTGACGCTGGTGTTCGACGACGCGGCCGCCTTTGCTTGGGGTGGCGAGCCGATTCACCTGGATGGCAGCACCGTGGGCGAAGTCTCCTCCGTCGGCTGGAGTCCTCTGGCGGGCGCCTGCGTGGCGCTGGGTTATGTGCGCGGGCCGGGGACCAACCAGCCCCACAACGGCACGCCTGCCCGGGTGAGCCTCTGGGGCGAGCCGGTCGGCGTGCGCCTGTTTGACCGCTGGCCGCCGGCGCCGGGCCGCTGAATCCGTCCTGCGGCCGTCTCACGGCAAAATCGGGGCATGAAAATTGAAAAAGACACGGTCGTCACACTGCGCTTCAAGGTCGCCGATGCCCTGGGCAAGCCCATCGAGGAGAGCAAGGAGCCCATGGCCTACCTGCATGGCGGCTATGACAACACCCTGCCCCGGATCGAGGCCGCGCTCGATGGCCAGGAGGCGGGCTACCAGGTCACACTGGCGCTGCAGCCCGAAGATGCCTTCGGCCTGCGCGACGAGACGCTGGCACGAACCATCCCCAAGAGCGAGTTCCCGCCGGGCGTCAAGGTCGGCGGCCAGCTCGAAGGCCGCAACGACGAGGGCGCGCCACAGGTCTACACCGTGATGAAGATCAAGGGCGACACCGTGTACCTGGATGGCAACCATCCCCTGGCTGGCAAGGCCCTGCGGTTCAGCCTCAGAGTCATCAGCGTGCGTGCCGCCACCGCCGAGGAAATTGCGCACCGCCACGTTCACGGCGCGCACGGCCACCACCACTGACCGGGGAACCGCCCGATGAAGTTCAAGATGGCGCCGAACTCGCTGTTCGCGATCCTGCTGCGCTCACCCTGGTGGATCAGCCTGCTGGTGGCGCTGGGGCTGGCCATGGCGGCGCGCGCGCTGCTGCCCGAGAACTATTGGGCCTTTGGCGCCATGGGGGCCTTCCCGTTCCTGTGCATCGCGGTGGTCGCCGGCTGGCGGCAGATGCGCGCCCCCAGCAGCCAGCGCACACAGGCCATTCTTTCGGCGGTGGCGGGCATGCCATGGCGTGACTTTGCCCGGGCGCTGGAGACCGCCTTCACGCGCGACGGCTACACCGTGACCCGGATGGACGGCGCCGCGGACATGGTCCTGTCACGCGCCGGCAGCACCACGCTGGTCTGCGCCAAGCGCTGGAAGGCGGCACGGCACGGGGAGGACGCACTGCAGGCACTCCAGGCCGCAGCCACCGCGAAGGAAGCGAGCGCCTGCATCTACATCGCACTGGGCGAGCTCAGTGACCAGGCCAAGCGGATCGCCCGGCAGCAGAACGTGCAATTGATGCAGAGGCAGGAACTGGTGCAGCTGCTGCAGGATCTGGCACTGCCCGCCAAGTAAAAAGCGCCCCGAGGGGCGCTTCCGGGTCTGGTGGAACCTGCTTACTTCGACACCACGCGCGCCATCTCCAGGCACTTGTTGGAGTAGCCCCATTCGTTGTCGTACCAGCTCACCAGCTTGACGAAGGTCTTGTCCAGGGCAATGCCGGCGTCGGCGTCGAAGATGCTGGTGCGGGTGTCACCGCGGAAGTCGGTGGCCACCACCTTGTCTTCGGTGTAGCCCAGGATGCCCTTGAGCGCTCCCTCGGACTGCGCCTTCATCTCGGCCTTGATCTCGTCGTAGGTGGCTTCCTTGACCAGCTCCACGGTGAGGTCGACCACGGACACGTCGCTGGTGGGCACGCGAAAGCTCATGCCCGTGAGCTTCTTGTTGAGCTCCGGGATCACCACGCCCACAGCCTTGGCGGCACCGGTGGAGCTGGGAATGATGTTCTCCAGGATGCCGCGTCCGCCGCGCCAGTCCTTGTTGCTCGGGCCATCGACGGTCTTCTGCGTGGCGGTGGCGGCATGCACCGTGGTCATCAGGCCACGCTTGATGCCCCACTTGTCATGCAGCACCTTGGCCAGAGGCGCCAGGCAGTTGGTGGTGCACGAGGCGTTGGAGATGATGGCCTCGCCCTTGTAGGTCTTGTCATTCACGCCGAACACGAACATGGGGGTGTCGTCCTTGGACGGGGCCGAGAGAATCACCTTCTTCGCGCCGGCATCGATGTGCTTCTGCCCGGTTTCCTTGGTCAGGAACAGGCCGGTGGACTCGATCACCACGTCGGCGCCGACTTCGTTCCACTTGAGGTTGGCGGGGTCGCGCTCCTGCGTCAGGCGGATCTTCTTGCCATTGACGACCAGGGTATTGCCCTCGACCGAGACTTCGCCCTTGAAACGGCCGTGCACGCTGTCGTACTGCAGCATGTAGGCGAGGTAGTCGGGCTCGAGCAGGTCGTTGATGCCCACGATCTCGATGTCGGGGAAGTTCTGCACCGCGCTGCGCAGCACGTTGCGGCCGATGCGGCCGAAGCCGTTGATGCCTACCTTGATCGTCATGGTGTGGTTCTCCTGGATGTTGAAAACTTATTTGCGCAGCGCGGCAAGCACCGTCTGCGCCACGTTCTCGGGCGTGAAACCGAAGTGCTTGAACAGCACCGGCGCCGGGGCCGACTCGCCATAGGTGTCGATGCCCACGACCGCGGCGCAGCCGTATTTCCACCAGCCGTCGGTCACGCCCATCTCGACCGCGATGCGCGGCAGGCCCTTGGGCAGCACCTCGTTCTTGTAGGCCACGGTCTGGCGGTCGAACGCGTTGGTGCTGGGCATGGACACCACGCGCACGGCCACTTTCTGCGCGGCCAGCAGTTCCTGTGCCTTGAGTGCGAGCTGCACTTCAGAGCCCGTCGCGATGATCACGGCCTGCGCCTTCTTCTTCAGCCCCAGGTCCGACGGGTCGGACAGCACATAGGCGCCGCGGCTGATCTCGCCCAGATCGCGCTTGGGCGCGTAAGGCAGGTTCTGGCGGCTCAGCAGCAGGGCCGTGGGGCGGTCGGCGTTTTGCAGCGCCACGGCCCAGGCCACGGCCGTTTCGGCGGTGTCGCAGGGGCGCCAGACGTCCAGGTTGGGGATCAGGCGCAGGCTGGCCGCGTGCTCGATGCTCTGGTGCGTCGGGCCATCCTCTCCCAAGCCGATGCTGTCATGCGTGAACACATGCACCACCCGCTGTTTCATCAGGGCGGCCATGCGGATGGCGTTGCGGCTGTAGTCGCTGAAGGTCAGGAAGGTGCCGCCATAGGGGATGTAGCCGCCATGCAGTGCAATGCCGTTCATGATCGCGGCCATGCCGAACTCGCGCACGCCGTAGTTGATGTGGCGGCCGATGCGCCCGTCTTCGCCCCGCTTGACCTCGCCCGACAGGTCCATGCGCAGAGGCAGTGTGGCCTTGGTGTTGGTGAGGTTGGAGCCGGTCAGGTCGGCGCTGCCCCCGAGCATCTCAGGCAGTGCGGCGGTAAAGGCCTCCAGCGCCAACTGGCTGGCCTTGCGCGAAGCCACGGTCTCGGCCCTGGCATGCGCACCCACGGCGGCATCCACGGCCACCTGGGCAAAGTTCTTGGGCAGTTCGCCCTTCATGCGGCGCGTGAATTCCTTCGCCAGATCGGGATGGGCGGCCTTGTAGGCGGCAAATGCCGCGTCCCAGGCGGCCTCGGTCTTCTGGCCCTGGGCCTTGGCATCCCAGTCGGCATAGACGCTGGCCGGCACGTCGAAAGGTGCGTGGTCCCAGCCCAATGCCTCGCGCGTGAGCTTGATTTCCTCGGCCCCCAGGGGTTCGCCGTGGGCCTTGGCGGTGTTGGCGCGGTTGGGGCTGCCCTTGCCGATGTGGGTCTTGCAGACGATCAGCGTGGGGGCATCGGCCTTGTTTTTGGCATCGGCAATGGCGCGGTCCACGGCGTCCACGTCGTGGCCGTCAACCGGACCGATCACGTTCCAGCCATAGGCCGCAAAGCGCACGGGGGTGTTGTCGATGAACCAGGGCTGCACCTGGCCGTCGATGGAAATGCCGTTGTCGTCGTACAGCGCGATCAGCTTGTTGAGCTTCCAGGCGCCGGCCAGGGCCGCAGCCTCGTGGCTGATGCCCTCCATCAGGCACCCATCGCCCATGAAAACATAGGTGTGGTGGTCGACGATGGTGTGGCCGTCGCGGTTGAATTCGGCAGCCAGCAGCTTTTCGGCCAGGGCCATGCCCACGGCGTTGGTGATGCCCTGGCCCAGCGGGCCGGTCGTCGTCTCCACCCCGGGGGTGACGCCCACTTCGGGGTGGCCCGCGGTCTTGCTGTGCAACTGGCGGAAATTCTTCAGCTCGCCGATGGGCAGCTTGTAGCCCGTGAGGTGCAGCAAGGCGTAGATCAGCATCGACCCATGGCCATTGGACAGCACGAAGCGGTCACGATCCGGCCAATGCGGGTTCTGGGGGTTGTGACGCAGGTGGCGGACCCACAGCGCCACGGCCATGTCGGCCATGCCCATGGGTGCGCCGGGATGCCCCGAGTTGGCTTGTTGCACGGCATCCATGGCGAGCGCGCGGATTGCGTTTGCCATCTGTTGGGTATTGGCCATCGGGGAAAGCTCCGGGGGGAAGAATCAGGGGAAACCCGGGATTTTACCGGCTGCTCGGGGCGCGCCGGGTTTGTCCGGGTTTCGCGGCGGCGCATCGTCTACAGTGGCACCGATGCAAGGCCTTCACCTTACCGCCGACCTGTACCAGTGCCGCTGCGAAGCCGCGTGGCTGACCGATGCCGCGCGCCTGGGGGCCTGGTGCGTGCAAGCCGTGGAAGAGGCCGGTTTGCAGCCCGTGAACCAGCTGTTCCACACCTTCCCGGCCACGCCGCACGGGCCCGGGGGCATCACGGCCACGGTATTGCTGGCCGAGTCGCATTTGTGCGTGCACACCTGGCCCGAGGAGCGCGCGGTGACGCTGGACGTGTACGTCTGCAACTTCGGGGCTGACCACTCGGCCAAGGCCCGGGCGTTGATGGACCGGCTGGTGGACCGCTTCGCGCCCGAGTGGACCGAGCAGCGCTCGCTGGACCGCGGAGACGCTGCATGACCGCCGGCGCCCAGGCCATGATCCTGGCCGCTGGTCGCGGCGAGCGCATGCGCCCGCTCACCGACACCTGCCCCAAGCCGCTGCTGATGGTGCGCGGCAAGCCGCTGATGCAGTGGCCCATGCAGGCCCTGGCCCGCGAGGGTTTCACGCGCCAATTGGTCAACACCGCCTGGCTGGGCGAGCAGATTGAAGACCAAATCGGGTTGAAGTCCTTGCTGGACGGCCACAGTTTGCTACAAAATCAGGAGCAACTGGCGCTCACCTTCTCCCGCGAGGGACAGGACTTCGGCGCCGCCCTGGAGACCGCGGGCGGCATTGTGCGCGCCCTGCCGCAACTCGCCGAGGGCTTCTGGGTGGTGGCCGGCGACGTGTTCGCGCCCGACTTCCGCTTCAGCCAGGCGGTGGCGGACCGCTTCATGGCCAGCGGCAAGCTGGGCCACCTGTGGCTGGTGCCCAACCCGGACCACAACCCGCGCGGCGACTTCGGCATCGGCCCCGACGGCCTGGCGCTGAACCAGGCCGACGTGCGGTACACCTTTTCCACCATCGGGCTGTACCGGCGCGCGCTGTTCGGGCCGCCATACTGCGACATCCCGCCCGGGAACCCCGACGGGCTCAAAGCCCCGCTGGCCCCGCTGTTGCGCGCCGCGATGGACAATCAGCAAATCACCGCCGAGCTGTACACCGGTCCGTGGACCGATGTGGGCACGCCGGAACGCCTGGCCCAACTGAACACGCCATGAACACCTCCGTTTACGCCGCCCGCCGCGCCCGCGTCGCCGCCCAACTGGGCCCCGACGGTATCGCCATCATCCCGACCGCCCCCGAGCGCCCGCGCAACCGCGACAGCGACTTCCTGTTCCGCCACGACAGTTACTTCTATTACCTCAGCGGCTTCACCGAACCCAACGCCTGGCTGGTGATCACGGGCGACGGCCACAGCACCCTGTTTTGCCAGCCCAAGGACCTGGAACGCGAGATCTGGGACGGCTTCCGGCTGGGCCCCGACGCCGCGCCCGCCGCGCTCGGCGTGGACGCCGCGCTGGCCGTGGGTGAACTCGACACCCAGCTGCCCCGCCTGCTGGAGAACCGCGATGCGGTGTGGTACCCGTTTGCCATCCACGAGGGGCTGGAGTCGCGCGTGGGCGGCTGGCTCAACCAGGTCCGCATGCGCGTGCGCTACGGCGCCCTGTGCCCGGAGCAGCAACGCGACCTGTGCGGCGTGCTCGACGAGCTGCGCCTGGTCAAGGACGCGCACGAACTGGACGTGATGCGCCGCGCCGCGCAGATCAGCGCGCGTGCCCACATCCGCGCCATGCAGCTGAGCGCCCGCATGCTGCGCGAAGGCAAGGATGTGCGCGAGTACCACCTCGATGCCGAGCTGCTGCACGAGTTCCGCCTGGGTGGCTCACAGTATCCGGCTTATGGCTCCATCGTGGCGGCCGGCGCCAACGCCTGCGTGCTGCATTACCGCGCCGACGCGGCGCCGGTGCGAGACGGCGAACTGGTGCTGATCGACGCGGGTTGCGAGCTGGACGGTTACGCCAGCGACATCACGCGCACCTTCCCGGCCAATGGGCGGTTCAGCGGGCCTCAGCGCGCGCTGTACGACCTGGTGCTGGCCTCGCAGGACGCGGCCGTGGCGGCCACGAAAGCCGGCGCGCGCTTCAACGACCCGCATGACGCCACCGTCAAGGTGCTGGCCCAGGGCCTGCTCGACGTCGGCCTGCTGGACAGGAACAAGGTGGGCTCCGTGGACGACGTGATCGACAGCCGCGCCTACTTCCAGTTCTACATGCACCGCACCGGCCACTGGCTGGGCATGGACGTGCACGACTGCGGCAGCTATGTGGAGCCGACGCAGGTGGGCGAGGTGAGCGAGCGGCGCGACCCGCTGTCCAACGAGCTCATCAAGAACCGCCCCAGCCGCGTGCTGCACCCCGGCATGGTGCTGACCATCGAGCCCGGCCTGTATGTGCGGCCGGCCGAGGGCGTGCCCGAGCCGTTCCACAACATCGGCATCCGCATCGAGGACGACGCCATCGTCACCGCCACCGGCTGCGAACTGATCAGCCGGGGCGTGCCGGTGAAGGCCGAGGAGATTGAGGCGTTGATGCGGGGGTGAGGCTTCAACCCTCACGCCTCCGCAAACCCCAGCACCTTCTCCACCCAGCGCGGGCGCAGCACGGTGTGCAGCTGCATGTGGCCGGCAACGATGGAAGCAATCAGGCGCGGGCCGCCTTGGGCCGCGTCGCAGCCATCGAGCAACAGGGCGAGGTCGGCCAGGCGCACGGCGCGGCGCAGGTGGTCCACGCAGCGTGGATAGCGCTCCAGCACCTTGTGCGAGGGCACGGCGTGGCCGCCCTCGCGCTGGCGCTGGCTCACGCGCTCGAGCAGGCGGCGCGGCTCATCCAGGCACAGGGCATAGAGGACCACTTCGTAGCCCAGCGCGCGGGCCTGCACGATCAGCGCCAGGCGCGAGGGGTGGGACATCACCGTCTTGTAGACGAATGAATGGCTCGCACGCAACAGCACCTGGCACTCGGCGTCGGCCCAGGCCCGTGCCGCGCGGGCTCGCGCCTGCGGGCTGGGCAGGTGCTGCAGTTGCGCGGCCTCGTGCAGCTGTGCGTTGATGAAAGGCAGCGCCGGGTGGCGCGGTGCAATCAGGTAGTCGTACAGCGTGGACTTGCCGGCCCCGTTGGGGCCGGCGATCAGGTGCAGAACCGGCATGCGCCGTTCAGGCCGCCTTGGGTGCCTTGGCGCGCCGGCCCTTGTTGACCGCCACCGCCTGCTGGGCACGATCGGCCAGCGCGCCCGACTTGGCCAGCGCCAGCACGTGGTGATGCAGTTCGTCGGTTTCGGGCGAGAGTCCGGGCGTCACGGTGTAGGGCGCGCGCTCCTGGCGCGCGATCAGCGCATGGCTGTCATGCGTGGTCAGCCCCGCCTGCTCGAGCGCCTTGCCCAGCGTGGCCCAGTACTCGACCTGACTGGCCACCGAGCGCCGCATGGTTTGCGCGGCCTCCCGCGCCTGGTTGACCAGCGCTGCGGGCAGTTTGACGGAAACGAATGACGGGGCGTCGGGCATGGCATCCTCCTTTTTTGGCGCATTGTGCGCCACAGAGCGCCAATCTGTCAAAGACGGCCCGCCAGATGTCCCCGCGTGAAGGCTTCTTCAAACACCGAATAGCCCGACCAGTCCGCGTGGGCAAAGTGCAGGCGACCGGTTGAGGGCGTGATTTGCTCTTTTTTTGATAGCGCATGGTGGCCGCCTGACAAGGGCTGGAGCCGAATTTGCTTCTGAAGTCCGGGGGTGGGCACCGCCATGGCGTGACCATGGCGGGTCACCTCCACACGCGTGACCAGACCGGGCAGGTCCGGGTGCGGCACGCCGATCTGCGCCAGGGCTTCCTCCCGCCACGCCGTCCAGGGCCGCTGCAGCAACTGCTGCCGTGCGCCAGGGACGTCACCCAGCGCGCGGTACCAGGTCAGCACCGTGGGCCCGGGGCGGGGGTCCAGCCGCTGGTGCGTCGCGTCCACATAGCCCAGGCCGGTCGATCCATAGACCACGTTATCCCAGCTCGGCGGGGCGCCGGGGTGGTCGAGCAGGGGGCCGCGCAGATGGAGATTGGCCACGACCCAGGGCGCGCGACGCTGCCGGGCGGCCAGCGCCTCCAGCCAGGGTGGCGGGTTCTCCACCACCCGCGCCGCCACGAAGAGGGGCAGCGCCACAATGCACTGGCGCGCCTCCCAGCGTTCGAGCGTCTGGCGAACGGGGTCCCAGGCGTCAACCTGCACACCATGGCGCAACTGCGCGATCCGCACCACGATGCGGGCGGCAACGACCCGCTCGCCCAGCGGTGCGGCGAGGCGCCGCGTGAGCCAGGCATTGCCTTCGGGCCAGGTGAGCACGGCCTCACGGTCAGACACAGCGTCTCCGGGAGCCTGAAAGCCGTGACGGCTTGCGAAGTAATGCACGCCAGCCCACGCCGACACCGTCGTCAAGCCGGCACCGTAGTCGTCCCGGCAGCAGTAGTCCAGATACCAGAGCAGATGGGGATCGTCGAGCCCCTCCTGCGCCAGCCACTGCGCCATGGTGAGAGCATCCAACGCGGCATGGACCGGCGTGAACGGCGTGCGCAGCGCCGGCATGCTAAAGCGCGAGGCGCGCTGCAGCCCGGCCACCTTCTGCGCAAAGCGGTGGTACTGCGCCAGCGTGGTGGCATTCACGTCCTGCACCGGCAGTAGTCCCTCCTGCCAGTGGCCATTGAAGAACAGCCGTTCCTGCGGGCTGTGGCACAAATGGCGCTCCTCGTACTGCCAGCGCCCGGCCACGCGTCGCCTCAGGCCCAGTTCCTCGAGGAGGTCCTGCACCTCGCGCGCGTCATCGCCCGGCAGGGGCAGGTAGTGCGCGCCCATGGGGCAGGGCAGGCCGTTGACCTGCATGCCACGGCTGTTGCCGCCCGCCGAATCTTCCAGCTCGAGCAAGGCGAACTCCTCGACCCCGCGCTGGCGCAAGGCCCGCGCAGCGGCCAGGCCCGCCACACCGCCTCCGGCAATCAGCACCTCCGTGCGCCGCGTCACGGCCGGCGCCGGCCAGCTGCGCCCTTCGCGAAGCACGTGGCCGCGTTCCACGGACACGCCGGCAAAACCGCCCTCCAAAGGCGGCGCCGGCTCGCAGCCCAGCAACGGCGCCGCTGCACCGACCAGCACCGCGCGCCGGGTCACGGCCAGGGGCTTCATTCGTGGACCTTGCCCCACTCGCGCTCGTAGGTCGTCACCAGCACCTGGTTGGACAGCCGGTTCACGTCGGCCGGCACCCGCGCCATGTCGGGCGGAAAGTCGAACAACAAGGGCAGCGTGTGCGGCGACAGAAACCGCAGACCGTCCGGCAGGGCCTGCGGCAGGCGGTAGGGGCGGCGGCTCGCAATCACATAGCCCCACTCCCCAAAGCTGGGCACGTGGGCGTGGTAAGGCGCTGTTTTCAGGCCCACGGACTCCAGCGTCTGCACCACCGTCCAGAAGCTCTGGCGCGCCACCAGCGGGGAAGTGGTCTGCACCACGGCATAGCCGCTGGCCGAGAGTCGTTGCTCCAGCAAGGCATAGAAGGAGTTGGTGTACAGCTTGCCAATGGAGAAATTGGTCGGGTCCGGGAAGTCGACCACGATGACGTCAAAGGTCTCTGTCGTCTGTCCCAGCCAGGTGAAGGCGTCGGTGTTGAGGATGCGCAGCTTGGGCGAGGACAGCGCGCCACCATTGAGCCGCGTCAACGCCTCCTGCTGGCTGAAGAGCCGCGTCATCTGCGGGTCCAGCTCCACCAGTGTGACGTTCTTCACCGAGGGGTACTTGAGAATCTCGCGCACCGCCATGCCGTCACCTCCGCCCAGCACGGCCACCTTGCGCGGCGCGCCGAACGCGGCCATCGCCGGGTGCACCAGGGCCTCGTGGTAGCGGTACTCATCCCGCTCGGCGAACTGGAGATTGCCATTGAGGAACAAGCGGTAGCCCGAGCGGCCTTCGCCCGGCGAGCGCGTCACCACGATGCGCTGATAGGGCGAGGTGGCGCTGAAGACGATGCGGTCCTGGTAGAAGCGGTCCTCGGCCAGGCTGGACACCTGGTCGGCCCCCGCAAATCCGGCGCCCAGCGCACCGAGCACCAGCAGGCAGGCCAGGCCATGGGCCCGCAACCGCCGCAGTTCGTGCCGGAACAGCCAGAGAGCCCACAAGGCGACCGCTCCATTCATCAGGCCGAACAACAGGCCGGTGCGGATCAGCCCCAGGCGCGGCACCAGCAGCAGCGGAAAGGCAATCGACACGGCGAGCGCGCCCAGGTAGTCAAATGTCAGGACCTGCGAAACCAGATCGCGCAGCCCCACATTGCGCCGCAGGATGCGCATGACCAGTGGAATCTCCAGCCCCACCAGCGTGCCCACCAGCAGCACCAGCGCATACAGCATGAAACGGAAGGAGCCCGGCGCATAGGCATTGGCCAGGAACAGCAGCCCCGGCAACGTGCCGCCCACCAGGGCGACCATGAGTTCGATGCGCAGGAAATGGGCCGGCAGCTGGCGCTCGAAGAAGCGCGACAGGTAGGAGCCCACGCCCATGGCGAACAGGTAGGTGCCGATGATGGTCGAGAACTGCAGCACCGAGTCGCCCAGCACGTACGACGCGAGCGCGCCTGCGGCGAGTTCATAGACCAGGCCGCACGCCGCCACCACGAACACACTGGCCAGCAAGGCGACCTCAACGGGCCGCGGGGAAGGTCCTGCAGTCTCGGGCACCGGGGCGTCACCGGCTCCCGCCCCCGGGCCCGGCGCGCCGGCAGGCTCGGGAAGCGCCGCCATCAACCGTGGATGGCGGCGGCCACGATGATCGAGATGCCCAGCCCCATGGCCGCGACGACCACGCCAAGCGCCACGTTCTGCTTCTCCACCAGCTCTTCCCACAGGTTGTAGGGCGTGAGCTTGTCCAGCACCAGGAAGCTCAGCCAGAACACGACCACGCCGATCAGCGCGTACAGGATGGAGCCAAGGACGGCCCCGGTTTTCAGCCATTCAAAACCCATGATGACCTCCAGAATTGAATTTCATTTGTGACTCCCGCCGCTTGAGAACCCGCCGAATGAACCCCCGCTGCTGCGCCAGCTGCTGCCAGAGCGGCTGCAGTTCTCACGCTGCGGGTCGCAGTACATGCAGGCGCGCAAGAGCACCAGGAACAGCAGGATGACGATGAACATCACCACCACCGTACCGCAGCCCACGCCCGAGGCACTCGTCGGCCCGGCGTCGGCGCGGGCCAGGTCCGCCTTGCGGCCCTCGAGCTTGAACGCCTTGGCCACCAGATCGCTTTCCACCTTGCTGCCCACGGACCAGGTGATCTCGGTCGGTGTCTGCTCCATCGACAGCAGGCCACGCCCCTTGCCGAAGTCGCGGTTGAAGGTCTTCTGGCCACGCGACACCGGCCAGTAGAACTCGCCCGCCACGTAGGTCGTCTCGGCCTCGTAGCTGTACTGCAACGCATAGGTGGTGCCCAGGTAGCTGGCGCTCTTGGCGCTGCCCGACAGCACCGGGGCGCCCGTGGTCGGCTTGACCATGCTCCAGCCTTCCTCGCTGTCGACGAGAAAACTGAAGCCCCGCTTGGGATGGTAGAGCAGGTATTCGTCCCACCCGAAGTGTTCCGCGTCTTCCTCCTGCGGGTCGTGGCCCAGGCGGTGCTGGAATCCCACGACCTGCCAGTCCACGCCCTGCAGCGAGCCCACCGAGCCCAGCGCGATGAGTGGCTGTACAGGTTCGTCCTGAACCGCATGCCGCAGCTCGGCGCCGGTACCGGACGCCAGGTCGATCAGGCTGTGGCAGGAGCGGCAGGTGATGCTCTTGCTGTTGGCCAGGGTGACTGTGACCGGTGCACCGCAGTGCGGGCAGGCAAATTCGCGTCCCCGCTCCTGCTTGATGAATTCGTCGCGCAGGCCACTGAGCTGCAGCGACTCCAGCAGCACCGCGCGTCCGCGCGAGACCCCCGGCGGCTGGGAGCCGTAGTCAAAGCTGAGCACCTCGCCATCGGCACTGCGCAACTCCACCATGGTGAAGGGCCGGCCCAGCTCCGGCAGGCGCGGCAACTCCCCTTCGGCGGCGATGAGCGTCACCTGGTCATTGAGCGCCACGCTGAACGGCTTGCCGCCAAACGCCGTGGTCGCCCCCACGCGGAAGCGGTCCGCCGAGGGGGCCTCGCGTTGCAGGGCGGCCGGTAGCGAGAACACGTAGGCCCCGTTGTCCTCGCCCAGCCAGCCGGTGGTGCCGTCGTCGAACAAGGCGTTCCACTCGGTCCAGGTGCCAGTGGGCGCACGGTATTGCAGTCGGCCCACCAGCGTGAACCGCCGCAACCGGTCCTGCAGGGTCACGCTGCCACTGGCCTGCAGCTGCAATGGACTGTGGTCGTCGAACAGCTCGGCCATCTTGCCCAGCCGTGACAGCACCTCCCCGTTGCGAACGACGGTGCTCTGGCAATAGGCGCACACCGCATGGGTGGACTGGGCGCTGCGGAATTCCACCGGCGCGCCGCAGCCCGGGCAGGCCGCGCGGTAGCTGCGAAGAGGGCTTGGATCAGCCACGAGGCCGGGGCGTCAGACGAGCTTCTTGAGAAGCTCCGCCTTCTTGGCGTCGAATTCGTCCTGCGTGAGGATGCCCTTGGCCTTCAAGTCGCCGAGCTTTTCCAGCGTGGCCATGACTTCGTCAGGCCGGACGCCGGCGGCGGCGGCAGGCGCGGCAGGCGCCGCCTGACCCGAGCTGAGCCCCTGTGAAAGGTTTTGCGCCAGCACCTGGCCCAGCGCCACACCGGCGCCCAGCCCCATGGCATCGCCGGCCACACCGCCGCCGCCCCCAGCCGCGCCCTCGGCGAACTTGGGAATGGCCTGGGCCGTCTGGTACTGCATGAACTTGCCCATGTCGTTGCCGACCATGCCCATGCCGATCTTCTGGTCCAGGATTTTCTGCAGTTCCTCGGGCAATGACACGTTCTGCACGGTCATGCCTTCCAGCTTGAGGCCGATCGCCGCAAACGCGGGCGTGAGCTCGGTCGACAGCGCCTTGGCAAACTCGATCTGGTTGGCCGCGAGGTCAAGGAACGGGATACCGCTCTGTCCAATGCCGTCCGACAGGTGCTGCAGCACCAGGCCACGCAACTGGCCGTCGAGGTCAGCCACCTCATATCGCTCACGCGTGCCCGAGATTTCAGTGTGAAACAGCTTGGGATCGGCCACCCGGAAGCTGTAGTTGCCAAAGGCCCGCAGGCGGATCGCGCCGAAGTCCTTGTCGCGAATCGTCACGGGCTGGGGGGTGCCCCACTTCTGGTCCACCTGCTGGCGTGTGCTGAAGAAGTAGACATCGCTCTTGAACGGGGACTCGAACAGTTTGTCCCAGTTCTTCAGGTAGGTCAGCACCGGGATGGTCTGGGTGGTGAGCTTGTACATGCCCGGGCCGAACACGTCGGCCACCTTGCCCTCGTTGACAAACACCGCCATCTGCGACTCGCGCACGGTCAGCGAGGCGCCATACTGGATCTCCATGTCCCGCATCGGGAAGCGCCAGGCCAGTGTGCCGTCGCCCTCCTCCGTCCACTGGATGATGTCGATGAACTGTTTCTTGATGAAATCCATCAGCGCCATGGCGTCCTCCTGAGGGTCAAAATGGTCGGCCCATGATACCCGGGCCATGCGTAACCGACCGCGGCGGCATTGCCGGGCGACCTTTGCCAAAAAGTCAAAAGCGATCGACCCTTTACGCAGAACTCCGTACTAGGGTTTTCCCGCGCCCCCGTCTACAATCTCGTTCCCTTACAAAAGCTGACGGCACGCCAATCCCGGGCGTAAGCTGCCAGTCACAGGAGACCTGACCCCATGCCCGCTACGCCCCCGGTGAACCCCGAAGACAAACGCTCCGAATTGCGCCGCGCAGCGCTGGAGTACCACGAGTTCCCCACCCCCGGCAAGATCGCCATCGCCGCCACCAAGCAGCTGATCAACCAGCATGACCTTGCGCTGGCCTACTCGCCCGGCGTGGCCGCGCCCTGCGAGGAAATCGTGAAGGACCCGGCCAATGCGTTCAAGTACACCAGCCGGGGCAACCTGGTCGCGGTGATCTCCAACGGCACGGCGGTGCTGGGGCTGGGCGACATCGGCCCGCTGGCCTCCAAGCCCGTGATGGAGGGCAAGGGGGTGCTGTTCAAGAAGTTCGCTGGTGTGGACGTCTTTGACATCGAGATCAACGAGAAGGATCCGGCGCGGCTGGTTGAAGTGATCGCCGCGCTCGAGCCCACCTTTGGCGCGGTCAACCTCGAGGACATCAAGGCCCCCGACTGCTTCTATGTGGAGCGCGAGCTGCGCAAGCGCATGAAGATCCCGGTGTTCCACGACGACCAGCATGGCACGGCCATCACGGTCGCAGCCGCCATGGTCAATGGCCTCAAGGTGGTCGGCAAGGACATCGCGCAGGTCAAGCTCGTCACCTCGGGCGCCGGTGCGGCGGCCCTGGCCTGCCTGAACCTACTGCTCAAGGTCGGCCTGAAGCGCGAAAACGTCTTCGTGACCGACCTCGCCGGAGTCGTCTATGAAGGGCGCACGGAGCTGATGGACGAGGACAAGGTCCTGTTTGCCCAGAAAACCAGCGCGCGCACCCTGACCGAGGTGATCGAGGGCGCCGACGTGTTTCTCGGCCTGTCCGCCGGCGGCGTGCTCAAGCCCGCGATGGTGGCCCGCATGGCGCCCCGTCCGGTGATCTTCGCGCTGGCGAACCCGAACCCCGAGATTTCCCCCGAAGACGCCCACGCGGTGCGGGACGACGTGGTCATGGCGACCGGGCGCACGGACTATCCCAATCAGGTCAACAACGTCCTGTGCTTCCCCTACATCTTCCGCGGTGCGCTGGATTGCGGCGCGACCACCATCACCGACGAGATGGAAATCGCGGCCGTCCACGCCATCGCGGAACTCGCGCAAGCCGAACAGAGCGAGGTGGTGGCCGCCGCCTACCAGGGGCAGCAGCTGGCCTTCGGGCCCGAGTACCTGATTCCCAAGCCGTTCGATCCGCGACTGATGATGAAGATCGCGCCGGCCGTGGCCCAGGCCGCAGCCGACAGCGGCGTGGCATCGCGGCCCATCGCCGACATGGACGCCTACCGCGAGCGCCTGCAGAGTTTCGTCTATGCCTCGGGCACCACGATGAAGCCCATCTTCATGGCGGCCAAAGCCGCCGGCAAGAAACGCGTGGCCTACGCCGAAGGCGAGGAAGAGCGCGTGCTGCGCGCCGCCCAGATCGTGGTGGACGAGTCCCTGGCCCGGCCCACGCTGATCGGGCGGCCCACGATCATCGCCCAGCGCGTCGAGAAGTTCGGCCTGCGCCTGCGCGAAGGGCGGGACTACGACGTGGTCAACGTCGAGCAGGACCATCGCTACCGCGACTTCTGGCAGACCTACCACCGCATGACCGAGCGCAAGGGCGTGACCGCCCAGATGGCCAAGATCGAGATGCGCCGGCGACTCACCCTGATCGGCGCCATGCTGCTGCACAAGGGGGATGTCGACGGCATGATCTGCGGCACCTGGGGCACGACGGCCATGCACCTGCACTACATCGACCAGGTCATCGGCAAGCGCGCGGGGGGCAGCCCCAGCACACCCCAGGACGTGCAGATCTACGCCTGCATGAACGGACTCATGCTGCCGGGACGCCAGGTCTTCCTGGTCGACACCCATGTCAACTACGACCCCACGCCCGCCGAACTGGCCGAAATCACGGTCATGGCGGCCGAGGAAATGATGCGTTTCGGCCTCAAACCCAAGGTCGCGCTGCTCAGCCATTCCAACTTCGGCAGCAGCAACCAGCCGAGCGCCGTGAAGATGCGCCGCACACTCGAGTTGCTGCGCCAGGAAGCGCCCTGGCTCGACGTGGACGGTGAAATGCACGGTGACGTGGCGCTCGACGGCGCGGCCCGCCGCAGCATCATGCCGCACAGCACCCTGTCGGGCGACGCCAATCTGCTGGTGCTGCCCAACATCGATGCAGCCAATATTTCTTACAACCTGCTCAAGACGGCGGCCGGCGGCAACATCGCAGTCGGGCCGGTGCTGCTGGGAGCCGCCAAACCGGTGCATGTCCTGACACCAAGCACCACGGTGCGCCGCATCGTGAACATGACAGCTTTGACCGTGGCCGATGCCAACGCCGCGCGGTGACGCTTGTTTAGATAGCTGGCACTAACTTATATTTGTCAATTTCCCGTAAAGACCCCGCGGCGGCTGCTCAAAATTTGGGCAGCCGCTTGCGCTTTTGGGGCAGATCGGTCACACTACCGCTCTTGAATTTCCGGGTTAACCCGGGGTTCAAGAGGCGTCCCCAGAACAACAGGTTTCCACAAGGTTCCGCCCATGGCGCGTCGTTTCGTCGCTGTCAAGTTTGCACTCACTAGCTTTTTACTGGCCGCGGCTTTCACCGCCCCCAGTGTGGTGCATGCCAAGGGCCCGCGACCTGACGACCTCGCCAGCAGCATGTCGGCCACAGTCAGTCTGGCTGATCTGCCCCGGCAGGGCCGCGAAACCTTTGAGCAGATCCGCCAGGGCGGACCGTTCTCGTACGACAAGGATGGCACGGTGTTCGGCAACCGTGAGCGCAAGCTCCCGGGTCGGCCGCGCGGCTACTACCGCGAGTACACCGTCAAGACGCCGGGTTCGCGCGACCGGGGTGCCCGGCGCATCGTGTGCGGCGGTCCGCCCCGGACACCGGACACGTGTTATTACACCGCCGACCATTACGCGAGCTTTCGCAGGATTGTGGAGTAGCCAGTGAAGCGGGATTTGTTTTTGACTATGGAAAGAGAAGCGGAGATGGACACACCACTTCGTACCGTAAGGACCAACATCGTGCAGTCGATCCGCGCCTTCCGGGTGCAGGACCTGCAGGAAGCCGCGCAATCGCTCGGCCAGCACTTTCTTTATGCGAACCTGGCCTCGGCCCAGAGCAAGCAGGATGTGCTGGACCTGATTGCGCAGCAATTCACCTTCCCGGCCCATTTCGGCAAGAACTTCGATGCGCTGTACGACTGCATGACCGACCCGCTGCACAAGTCGGGGCCGCAGCCGGGCTTCATCGTGGTGCTGGAGCAGATCCCCGCCAACGCCAAGTTTGACAAGGAAGCACGCGAGCAGCTGCTCGACATCTTCCGCGACACCGCGGATTACTGGGCGGACCGGAAGATTCCCTTCCGATGCTTCTATTCTTTTCTGTAGCCCGTTCTGCGCAAAACAGCCAAGCAGAACGGGCGAACGAGGCTCAGAAGACCGAAGGCCAGGCCAGCAGCGCTCCCTCCGGCATAGAACTGATCACCGAAAACGGCGAGAAGATGCCCACCGACAAACTGGTCGATGTGTCCCCGCTGGCGCTGCGCATGAGCAGCCCCTTCAACGCAGGTTACTGGCTCGCGGCGGCCTGACACCGGCTCACGCGTCCACGCAGCAAAAAGCCCGTCCATGACGGGCTTTTTCTTTGGCTGGGGTCTTGCGAACCCCCACCGGGTTCAGGGGGGCAACAAGGCCTGGGCCAGTGCCACATACTCGTGCACCGGCACTTCCTCGGCACGGCGCTGCAGGTCAAACGCGCCGCCATGCGCCTTCTGCTCCAGCCAGCGGCCCAGGGAATGGCGCAGCAGCTTGCGACGCTGGCTGAACGCCACCTGCACCAGTTCGCCCAGCAGCGCCACATCCAGCGCGGGCGCGGCAGCCAGGGGCACCATGCGGACCACGGCGCTGTCCACGCGAGGCGGCGGATCGAACGACCCGGGCGGCACGAACAGCACGTTGTCCATGTCATAACGCCACTGCAGCATGACGCTCAGGCGGCCGTAGTCGCTGGTCGCGGGCGCCGCCACCATGCGGTCGATCACTTCCTTCTGGAGCATGAAGTGCTGGTCCTCGATCACCGCCACATGGTCCAGCAAATGAAACAGGATGGGGGTCGAGATGTTGTAGGGCAGGTTGCCCGCCACGCGGATCTTCGGCACGCCCAGGTTCGCGGCGACCTGCGCGAAATCCACCTTCAGCACGTCGGACTCGATCACGTCGAGCTGGCCATGAAGCCGCAGCCGCAGCGCAAGGTCGCGGTCCAGCTCGATCACCGTCAAGCGTCCGGTCCGTTCGACCAGCGGCTGCGTCAGCGCTGCCAGCCCCGGACCGATCTCCACTAGCGCCTGCCCGGGTTGCGGCCCGATGGCCCTGACGATGGCGTCGATGATGCCCGCGTCCGTCAGGAAGTGCTGGCCGAACCGCTTGCGCGCAACATGCTTCATGACGACAGCGCGTTATCGGCCAGCACCGCCGTCCGGTTCACAGCGGGGGTTCACGCAGTTCGACGTAGGCCCGTCCGCGGACTTCCTGGGCCCAGTTGGCATACGCCTCGTCCAGCTTCTTTTCCCGCACGAGGTTGCGTGCGATCTCGCGCTGTTCGCGCTGGCTCAGCGTTGCCTGCCGGCGCTCGAGCAGCTGGATCAGGTGAACGCCAAAGCGTGACACAAGGGGTTGCGAGATCTGGCCGGGCTGCAGATCGGCCATGGCGTCCTCGAATTCCGGCACGAACAGGCCCGGGTTGGCCCAGCCCAGATCGCCACCGTTGCGCGCGCTCGCGTCCTGCGAGTTCTCGCGCGCCAGCTGGGCGAAGTCGGCGGTGCCGGCCAGGATGCGCTTGCGGAAGTCGGCGAGCCGCTCCAGCGCAGCCGACTCGCTGAGCTGCGCGCTGGGGCGCAGCAGGATGTGCCGCGCATGGCTTTGCGTGACGTGCACCCCGGGCATGCCCGCCTGACGCTTCTCCACCACCTTGAGGATGTGGAACCCCGCGCCGGAGCGCACCACGGCGCTCACGCCGCCCTCGGGCAGCGACTGCGCCGCGCTGATGAAAATTTGGGGATAGCGGTCCGCGGGCCGCAGGCCCATCTGGCCGCCCGAGTTGGCGGCGCCCGGCGCATCGGAAAACTCGCGTGCCAGCTTGCCAAAATCCTCGCCCGCACGGGCCCGGGCCAGCACGCCCTCGGCGCGGGTCTGCAGCGCGGCGACCTGCGCCGGGGTGGCGTTCTCGGGCACGGCCACCAGCACCTGGGCCAGATTGAGCTCCATGGTGGCGAGGTCGTCGCTGCCCTTCTGCTCCTGAATGAACTGGTCCACCTCCAGGTCGCTGACTTTCACGCGCGGCTCGACTTCGCGGTCACGCAGCCGCGTGAGCAGGAGCTGGTTGCGCAACTCCTCGCGGAACTGGCTCACCGGAATGCCGTCCGTGGCCAGGCGGCGATGCAGTTCAGGCACCGTGATCTGGTTCTGGCGCGCCACGTTGTCCTCGGCCTGGTCCACCGACACATCGTCGACCTTGATGCCGGTTTCCCGCGCCAGCTGCAGCTGCGCCTTTTCGCTGATCAGGCGCTCGAGCACCTGCCGGGCCAGCACATTGCGCGGGGGCAGGGCGCCGCCCTGCTGGGACAGTTGCTGCTCGACACGCACCAGGCGCGAACGCACCTCGTTGTTGGTGATGGGTTCGCTGTTGACCACGGCCACGATGTAGTCCGCCAGGCGCGGGCCCGCCGGTTGCGGCGTCTGGGCGCGGCTGGCACCGATCTGGGGTGACACGCGCAGTCCCTGCGCACCGGCCACGGGGGCGATCAGGGCAGCCACGAGGGCCAGCGTCAGTGCGGAAGCGCGTTGTTTCATGGGAAAACTCACTCGTAATTGCTGTAACGGCTGGGCGCCGTGGTCTGCTCGCGCAGGTACTGGTAGCGGGGGATATTGTCCTTCAGCGTCTGCAACGCATTGGACCCGAGCCGCGTGAAGCCAATGAATTCAAGCTGGAACAGGATGCGCTTGTTGGCCGACGAGGTACTGCTTTGCAGCCGTTCCACCACGATGCGGCCCAGCCAGCATCCCGCATCGTACTCAAAACCGATCACGGAATCGACCAGCTTGCGATCCTGCAGGCTGTAGTTGAGGCGGCCCACGCTGTACCAGCGGCCTTCCCCCCCGACGTTGCCGATGGGCCACTGCCAGCCCACGTCGATCTGCTCGCTGAGGCCGCGCTGGAGGCGGTAGGCCGCGCTGATCACGCGGTAGCTGCCGGGGTTGTAGCGCCCACCAATGGTGGAGCGGATCGAGCGCCGCGTCTTGGGGTTGTACTGGACCGTGGACTCGAAGCTCCACTTGGGGTCCCAGTTGACCGAGGCGCCCAGCAGCACATCCGACAGCCGCTCGCTGACCGGTGTCCCGCCGGGCAGGGTGACCCGCTGGTCCTTGAAGCGCAGGCGCTGCGCAATGCCGAAGCGCGCCGCCTCGGCGCCGGTGTCCGGGTCGAGCAGCCGCGTGGTCGCCCCCAGCGTCAGCAGGTTGTTGTCCGAGATGCGGTCGTTGCCCCCGAAGGCGTTCTCGGTGTAGATGGTGGCGAAATTGAAGTCGTTGGCCGCCGAGTCGTAGTTGGGCAGCAGGCTCTGGTCGCGAAAGGGCGTGTAGACGTAGAAGGCCCGCGGCTCCAGAGTCTGGCGGAAGTTGCGCCCGAAATACCGGGCGTCGCGCTCGAATACCAGGCCGCTGTCCAGGCTGAAGGTGGGCAGCACCCGGCTGGCCGAGGTGGCGCCGTTCGCCAGCGGGGCGTCGAACTGGTAGCTGGTCGAATGCAGCTGCAGCTTGGGGATGGCAAACCAGCCAGGCGCCTGCCAGGGCCGGCTGACCTGGGCCAGCGCGTAGGTCCGCCGGGCGTTCGGCTGCCCGGTGAGGCTGGGCTCGGCCCGGAACTGCGTGTAGTCGACCTCGGTGGACAGGTCCAGGCCGCCCGCGAGGTTGGTGCGCGAATAACGGCCGGTGAACTGCGGCAGCCGGTCGTACGGCGGCACGATGGGGGAGGCGACGTCCTGCAGGGTCTGCCACTTGAGCGTGCGCGCCGACAGTGAAAAATTGCCGCGCGACCAGTACAGGTTGGCATCGTTGGCCAGCAGGCGCTGCGTGAGCGAAGTGGTGCCGCGCGAGAAATCACGCCAGTAGTTGTCGTCGCTGACGCGGTTGAGGTTCAGGTTGATGCCGATCGCCCCCACGCCGCTGAGGCCGGTGCGGACCACGCCGTCATGCTGCAGCGCATAACCCCACCGGTCGCGCGCGCGCAGGCTGTCGTTGGGCATGAAGTTGGCGCGCAGCTTGCCGTTGTAATCCTGCTCGAGGTAGCGGAACTCCCCGCCCAGGTCGATGCCGCGCTTGGTCATGAGCGCCGGAAAGAAGGTGGCGTCACGGTTGGGCGCGATGTTCCAGTAGTACGGCAGCGTCAGCTCCACGCCGTTGAGGTTGTCCAGCCCGATGGTCGGCGGCAGCAGCCCGGACTTGCGCTTGTCCGACAGCGGAAAGCTCAGCGACGGGATCGGCAGGATGGGCACGCCCAGAAACCTCAGCGAAGCACCCGTGGCCTGGCCGGTCTCTTCCTCGTTGTCGATGCGGATGCTGGCCGCGCGCAGCACCCAGTCGGGCATCCAGCTCGGGCCCGGCCGGCGCTGGCAGGTGGTGTAGGTGGCGTTGCGGATGATCGCGCGCTTGTCGTCGATGAAATCGACCCGGTCGGCCTCGCCATAGGCATCGTTGCGCAGGAAGCGGTAGTGGGGCTCGGTGAAAAAGCCTTCAAACGCGTCCACCTTGAGTTCGAGCAGCGGGCCGTCGAAGGTGTTGCCCGCGCGGTTGATGTGCACGTGGCCCCGCGCCTTGGCGAGGTCATCGGGCTGGTAGTACTCGAGCCGGTCGGCACGGATGGACACGTCCCCACGGCGCAATTCGGCGTTGCCCTCGACCACGGTGTCCAGGTCGGGGCTGCCGGACAGGCGCTCACCCGACACGTAAGTCGGTAGCCCCTTGCGTTCGGCTTCGGGGATGGACTCGCGCAGCAGGGGGCTGGGCTTGAGCTTGATGCCGGGCTCCGCCACCGTCGCCTGGGCACGGACCAGCGGTTGGTGCAACAAGGCACAAGCCACAAGGGCCACGGGCGTCAAGGCGAATCGGGAACAGGAGCGCATTTGTAGAATGGATTATCCATGAGCGCCCCTTCGACACCTCCCCTGGCCGCCCCCCCGGCGACCCCCGCCATCCCCTGGGAAGACCCGGCCCGCGAGACGGCCTTTCAGCGGTGGCTGCAGGGCCTTGCCGCTGCCCACGGACTGCAGGCCGCCAGCCTGCGGCTGGCCTCGGCCGACGCCAGTTTCAGGCGCTACCTGCGCATCGACCGCGCCGCCGGCGGCAGCGCCATCATCATGGACGCGCCCCCCGAGCGGGAGGACAGCGCCCCCTTCGTCAAGGTCGCCCGCCTGATGGCCGACGCCGGCCTGCATGTGCCGCAGATCCTGGCGTGGGAAGAGGCACAGGGCTTCATGCTGCTGGACGACCTGGGCACGCAAACCCTGATCGAGGTGATCGACCGCGAGCAGCCGCAAGCCAACCTGCCGCTGTACCAGCGCGCCGTGCAGGCGCTGGTGACCTGGCAGCAGGCGTCGCGCCCCGGCGTGCTGCCGCCCTACGACGCCGCACTGCTGGCGCGCGAGCTGGCGCTGTTCCCCGACTGGTACCTCGAAAAGCACAAGGGCTTGACCCTCTCGGCGCAGCAGCGCGAGACGCTGGACAGCCAGTTCCGCCTGATCGTGGAGCGCAACCTGGCCGCGCCCACTGTCTACGTCCACCGCGACTTCATGCCGCGCAACCTCATGATCCCGGGCCGCGCCGACGAACCCCGCCTGGGCGTGCTGGACTTCCAGGACGCCGTGCAGGGCCCGATCACGTACGACATCGCCAGCCTGATGCGCGACGCGTTCCTGAGCTGGGACGAGGACTTCGTGCTCGACGTCACCGTGCGCTACTGGCAGCAGGCGCGCAAGGCCGGCCTGCTGGGCGCCGCCAGCGCCTCGGGCTGGGGCGAGGATTTTGGTGAGTTCTACCGCGCGGTCGAATGGATGGGCCTGCAACGCCACCTCAAGGTGGCCGGCATCTTCGCGCGGCTCACGCTGCGCGACGGCAAGCCGCGCTACCTGGCCGACGCGCCGCGCTTCATCGGCTACATCCGCGCCACGGCCAGCCGCTACCGCGAGCTGGCGCCACTGCTGAGGCTGGTCGATGAGGTCGAGGGCACGCAGGCCGCGACCGGCTACGCGTTTGGCCGCGTATGAGCCCGATTCAGAGCCAAATCGACCTGTAGCCCTTGCCAGACGGCCACCTTTTGCTATCAAATTCATAGCATCACAGTCATGCCCCGCTTTCATTGCCCTATGCCGCTGGCCACCGGCGCCGAGCTAGAGCTGCCGGCGGGCGCCGCGCGCCATGTGCAGGTCCTGCGCCTGCAGCCCGGCGGAGTGATCACGCTGTTCAATGGCGAAGGGGGCGAGTTCGAGGCCACCATCGAGCAGATGGGCCGCGCCAGCGTGCGTGTGCGGATCGGCGGGCACAGCGCTGTCGAGCGCGAAGCCCTGCGCCCCGTGCACCTGGTCGTGGGCCTGATGGCCAGCGAGCGCATGGACTGGCTGGTCGAGAAGGCCACCGAGCTTGGCGCCGCCAGCCTCCAGCCCCTGCTGGCCGAACGCAGCGTGCTTCGCCTGAGCGGCGAACGCGCCGAGAAGAAGCGCGCGCACTGGCAGGCCGTGGCGGTGGCCGCCTGCGAGCAATGCGGACGCAACCGCGTGCCTGACGTACATCCGGTCCTCGGCTTGGGCGATTGGCTGGCCGCAGCCGCCAGCGCCGGGGCCCACGGCGCCTGCGTGCTGTCGCTGAGCCCCGACGCCCAGCCGCTGGCCCCCACGGGCATGGACGCGCGCCACGCCATCACCCTGCTGTCGGGCCCCGAGGGCGGGCTGAGCCCGGGGGAAGAAGCGCGGGCCCGGCAGGCCGGCTTCGTGCCGATGACCCTCGGGCCGCGCGTGCTGCGCGCCGAAACCGCGCCGCTGGCCGCGCTCAGCCGCCTGGCTTGACCGCGCCCTGGCCGGCCTGGGCCGCTCCGCCGCGTGGATCGTCACAGGGCCACAGCAAGGTGACCCCGCCATCGGAAGGCAGCAGCCGCGACAGCGGCTGGCACCGGCCGCCCACGCACCAGTCGTAGTCGGCCGTGTAGGGCGAGCGCGTCAGGCGCAGCACCTGCAGCGGCGGCGTGGTGGGCGTGTACTCGTACCAGCCGTTGCGCAGCACGGCGTCGTCCGGTGGCTCCATGCCGGCGCCCGAGCCATGGATCCGCGCCGCCGTGGCGCGCAGGCGCGGGCTGCTTGCGCGGTCCACCGCATAGTCTTCTTCCCAGCGGATTTTCTCGATCGAGTGGGTCCAGGCCAGCGTGAAGCGCTGCACCGGCACGAACACGGGCGCTGGCGCGGGGCCACCGGCCAGGGCCGCCGCCAGGGCCAGGCACACGCCCGCCAGAGCCATGCTCAGGCCCCGCCTGCCGCGGGCGTCCGCGGCGCGGAACGGGCGCGCCACAGGTGCCAGGCCAGAAGGGCGGCCGCACCGGCCAGGCCGGCCTCGTCGGTCCAGGGCAACGCCACCACCAGCAGGCTGGCCGCCACGATGGCCCAGCAGCGCTCGAACCAGTTCAGCGGGGCCGCCATGTAGCCGATGGCGCCCATGCCCCACAGGCCAATGGCCACGAGCGCCTTGAACACCACCCAGACCGTGGCCAGCCAGGTCCCGCCCTGCAGCATCAGCGCCGGACTGTAGACCGCCATGTAGGGCACGATGAAGCCGGCGATCGCCACGCGCAGCGCCTGCATGCCGATCTTCAGCCCGGTCTCCCTGGCGATCGGCGCGGCAGCGAACGCCGCCAGCGCCACGGGTGGCGTCAGGTCGGCCATGATGCCGAAGTAGAAGACGAACATGTGCGAGACCACCAGCGGCACACCGAGCTTGAGCAGGATGGGCGCGGCCAGCGAGCTGGTGATGATGTAGTTGGGGATGGTCGGGATGCCCATGCCCAGGATCAGGCAGGTGAGCATGGTCAGGAACAGCGCGAGGAACAGGCTCTTCTCGCCCAGCGAGATGATCTGGCCGCCGATCTCGGTGGCCACGCCGGTCAGGTTGATGATGCCGATGATCACGCCGACCAACGCGCAGGCAATGGCCACGGGCAGCGCATGGCGCGCGCCGTCCACCAGCGCGGTCACGGCCAGCTTGCGCGCGTCGACCCCGGTGCGGCGCACATAGGTCATGGCCACCAGCAGGGCCACCACGACGAAGAAGGTGCCGACACCAAACTTGTAGAAGCCCGCGCAGGCAAAGCCCAGCAGCACCCAGAACAGCACGCGCAGCGCGGCGGCCCGCACCCCGGTGATGGCGGCGGCGCCGAAGATCAGCACCACCGTCAGCCCCAGGCCCACCGTGCCCGAGAACAGCGGCGTGTAGCCCGAGAACAGCAACGCCACCAGGCCCATCAGCGGCAGCAGCAGGTGCCACTGGCGCCGGATGGCGGCCCAGGGGTCGGGGCACTCGTCCTTGGGCAGGCCCATCAGGCCGCGGCGACCGGCCTCCAGGTGCACCATCCAGAACGCGGTGACGAAATAGAGGATGGCCGGAATCAGCGCGGCCTTGCAGATCTCGATGTAGGGAACGTTGATGGTCTCCGACATGATGAACGCCACGGCGCCCATCACCGGGGGCATGATCTGCCCGCCCATGCTCGAGGTGGCTTCCACGCCGCCGGCGAAGGCGCTGCTGTAGCCAAAGCGCTTCATGAGCGGGATGGTGAACTGGCCCGTGGTGACGACGTTCGCCACGCCCGAGCCGTTGATGGTGCCCATCAGGCCCGAGCTGACCACCGCGACCTTGGCCGGGCCGCCGCGCGTGTGGCCCACCGTGCCCATGGCGAAATCGGTGAACAGGCTGATCATGCCGGCCTGCTCGAGAAACGCGCCGAACAGGATGAACAGGAAGATGTAGCTCGACGACACATAGGTCGGCGTGCCGTAGATGCCCTCGGTGCCGAACGACAGCGCGCTGACGATCTGGTCCACGCCGAAGCCGCGGTGCGCGAACGTGCCGGGCAGGTACTGGCCGAACAGGCCATAGGCCAGGAACAGCAGGCAGATGAAGGGCAGGGCCCAGCCCATCATGCGACGCGCGGCCTCGAACACCAGCACCAGGATCACCACGCCCACCACCCAGTCCCAGGGCGTGAGCGTGCCCGCGCGCTGGGTCAGGTCGGCCTCGAACACCCAGTGGTACAGGCTCAGCACGAAGCCCGTGATGCCCATGGCCCAGGCCAGGGGCTTGAAGCCACGGGTGCCGTCACCCAGCCAGCCCGGTCGCAGCGCGAAGACCATCAGGAGCACGAAGCCCACGTGCACGGCACGCACCACCTGGCTGGACAGCGGGCTGAAGGCCGCCGTGTAGATCTGGAATGCGGAGAACGCGAGCGCGATCCAGAAGATCGGGCCGCGCAGGCCGTCCTGGGAGGGTTCGGAGGCAGAGGTCATGACAGGCTACCTGTGAGGAGGACGAAGAACAGTGCAAACAAAAACGGCCCGAGCAGGTCGGGCCGTCGACCGCGGAGGGGCCGCTTACTTGATCAGGCCCACTTCCTTGTAGTAGCGCGCCGCGCCAGGGTGGATCGGCACAGGCATGCCCTTGATCGCGTTCTCGCGCTTGATCACCTTGGCCGCGTTGTGCGCGGCGTACAGGGTGTCGATGTGCTCGTACATCTGCTTGGCCATCTGGTAGGCCAGTTCGTCGGACACGCCCGAATGCGTCACCAGGAAGTTGGGAATGGCAGCGGTGGCCACGTCGGCGGTCTGGCCGGCGTAGGTGTTGGCCGGGATCACGGCCGACTGGTAGGCGTCGTCACCGATCTTGGCGATCACGTCGGCAGGCACCGGCACCACCACGATCTTGACCGAGGTGGCCAGGTCGCGGATCGAGGCGACGCCCAGGCCGGCGGACTGCAGCGTGGCGTCGAGCTGGCGGTTCTTGATCAGCTCGACCGATTCGCCGAACGGCAGGTACTCGACCTTGCCCAGGTCGCTGTAGGCCAGGCCCGCGGCCTTGAGCACGGCGCGCGCGTTGAGCTCGGTGCCCGACTTGGCGGCGCCCACGGACAGGCGCTTGCCCTTGAGGTCAGCCAGCGTCTTGATGCCCGAGTCGGCATTGGCCACGATCTGGATGTAGTTGCTGTAGGTGGCCGACAGGCCGCGCAGCTTGTCCAGCTTCTTGGGGAAACCGGCTTCGGCATCGCCCTTCCAGGCGTTGGACACCGAGTCGGCCAGCGCCAGCGCCAGTTCGCCACGGCCCGCCTGCAGCAGGTTGAGGTTTTCGGCCGAGGCCTTGGTCACCTGCGCGGTGGCCTTGGCACCGGGAATGGCCTTGGCGTAGATCTGCGACAGCGCCACACCCAGCGGGTAGTACACACCGCTCTGGCCGCCCGTGAGGATATTGATGAACTGCGCCTGCTGCGCCACGGCGGCGCCACTCACCACGGCGGCCCCGAGGGACAGGGCCAGTACAACGCGTCGGGTAATTTTCATGGGGTCTCCTGAGTGCAGTAAGAAAGAACGACAATTTACCCCCGTCACCCATCCCTTGCGTCAGTAATAACCACAGCCCGCGCCGCGCGCAGGGCGAAACGCCGATGCCCACCTTCAACAAGAACCTCAGCCTGCTGGCCCTGTGCCAGGGCCTCTTCCTGACCAACAACGTGACCTTCATCGCCATCAACGGGCTGGTGGGGCTGGCGCTGGCGCCGCTGGGCTGGATGGCCACGCTGCCGGTCATGGGCTATGTGGTGGGCGGCGCGCTGTCCACCGGGATGGTGGCGCGCACGCAATCGCGCTACGGACGCAAGGCCTCGTTCCAGCTCGGGCAGGCGGTGGCCCTGGCCTCGGCGCTGCTGTGCGCCTACGCGGCCTTCACGCGCAACTTCTGGCTGCTGTGCGCGGCCACGGTGGTGGCCGGCTACTACAACGCCAACGCCAGCCTGTACCGCTTCGCAGCGGCCGAGGTCGCCGGCCGGACCGCGCAGGAGAAGGCCGTGTCGCTGGTCATGGCCGGCGGCCTGATCGGCGCGGTCATCGGCCCCAACCTCGCGGCACGCACGCGCAACCTGTTCGAGGTGCCTTTTGCCGGGGCCTACGTGGCGCTGGCCGTCGTGGCGCTGGTCGCCATGGTGGCGCTGGCCTTCATCGAGTTTCCACCCCTGGCCGCGCGCAACAGCGGCGCCAGCGGCCGGCCGCTGGCGCAGATCATGGCCCAGCCAGCCTTCATCGTCGCGGCCATCGGCGGCTCGCTGGGCTTTGGCGTGATGAACCTGCTCATGGCGGCCACGCCGATCGCCATGCAGCAATGCAGCCTGCCGTTCTCCGATGCGGCGCTGGTGCTGGAATGGCACGTGATCGGCATGTTCGCGCCAGGCTTTTTCACGGGCCACCTGATCCGCCGCTTCGGCGTGCTGCCGGTCATGGCCACCGGTGTCGTGCTGAACCTGGCCTGCATCGCGGTGGCGCTGTCGGGGGTGGACCTGCACCAGTTCCTGGTGGCGCTGTTCCTGCTGGGCGTGGGCTGGAATTTCCTGTTCACGGGCAGCACCACACTGTCCCTTTCAGCCTACACCCCTGAGGAAAAGGACCGCGCCCAGGGGGCTTTGAACTTCTTCATGTTCGCCACCCTGGCCATGAGCTCGTTTGCCTCGGGTGTGCTGGTCACCACGCAGGGCTGGACGCTGCTGAACTACGGCTCGCTGCTGCCGGTGGCGGTCACCGGCGGCGCGCTGCTGTGGCTTGCACTGGTGTCCCGCCGCGCCCAGAATCCGGCCAACACCTGAAAGGACATGGTCATGGGATTGCTTGATTCGGTATTGGGTTCGGTCATGGGCGGCGACTCGCAGAACGCCGGCGCGCAGGGCCGCCTGGGCGGCCTCCTGCAGATGGTGACCAGCAACCCGCAGTTGCTGCAGGCCCTGGTCGGCATGCTGGGCAACGACGGCGCGCACGGCGGCCTGTCGGGCCTGGTGACCCGGTTTCAGCAGGCCGGCCTGGGCGACGTGGTGGCCTCGTGGATCGGCAGCGGGCAGAACCAGCCCATCGGCAGCGAGCAGCTGACCCGCGCGCTCGGCAGCGGCACGATCAACGACATTGCCGCCCGGCTCGGCATGGGCCAGGGCGAAACCGCCGACCAGATCGCCCACCTGCTGCCCGGCCTGGTGGACCAGCTCACACCGCACGGCACGGCACCCGAGGGCGGCCTGGGCGACACCGGCGACCTCATGGGCATGCTCGGCGGCCTACTGCGCAGGTAGGGGCATCCACGGCGCCCCGATTGCTCCTGATTTAATAGCAAACAGTGGCCACCCGACAAGGGCTACCCCTGTTTTGGCTTCAAACCGGAGGGAACTGGACGTCCAGCCAGGCCTTGAGCACCTCGAACACGCGTTCGCGGTCGAGTTCGTTGAACAGCTCGTGGTACAGGTTGTCGAAGCAGCGTGAGGTCACCCGATCGGGCGGCGCGGCCGCCGCAAACGCCCGGCTGCCGGCCGGATTGACCAGCCGGTCGGCTCCCGCGTACATCAGCAGCGTCGGCACCTGCCAGCGCGCGGCCTGGGCCACGGTGGCCGGCCCCCCGTCGGCGATGAAGCGCGCCAGCCGGCCCGAGATGCGGTCGTGCACCAGAGGATCGGCCCGGTAGGCGGCAACCACGGCAGGGTCGTGCGAGATGTAGCTCGAGTCCAGTCCGTTGCCCACGGTGAGATTGGGCGCCACCCGGGGCACCACGGCCAGCAGCAGCTTCTGAAGGGGGTTGAGCCCCGGGTCGAGCGCCGGCGACGACAGGACCAGCCCGTCCACGGGCCGGCGCCCCTGCGCCACAAAACGGCCCGCCACCAGCCCGCCCATGCTGTGCCCCAGCAGGAGCAGGGGTGCCCCGTCGGGCAGGCGCATGCGGGTGCTGTCCACCAGGTCGGCCAGGTCCTCCAGCAGCCGGTCGTCGTCGGGCAGCCCGCCACGCACGCCGCCGGATTCGCCGTGGCCGTACTGGTCATAGCCACGCACCGCGAAGCCCCAGCTGTTCAACCGCTGGGCCACATGGTCGTAGCGGCCCGCGTGCTCCCCCAGGCCATGCACCAGCACCACCGCGCCACGCAGCGCGGTGTCCTCGGCCGGCGGCCACTCCTGCAGCGCGAGGTTGTCCCCGTCGCTGGCCGTGAAGGTGGACAGGGTGGAGTCGCTCATGCGCCGGCCTGAAGGGCCTGGTCCTGGGCCGATGGCAGGCTGGCCATGACCTGCGCCACCGCCGCCGTGAGCTTCTTGGCGTAGGGCACGTGCAGGAATTCGTTGGGGCCATGGGCGTTGCTGCGCGGCCCCAGCACCCCGCACACCATCATCTGCGCCTTCGGGAAACCCTGGCTGAGCATGTTCATGAGCGGGATGGTGCCGCCCTGGCCGATGTAGCCGCAGGGGGCGCCAAAGTGGGCCTGGCTCGCCGCGTTGAGCGCGCTCTCGAACCAGGGGGCGGTGCCCGGCGCGTTCCACCCGGTGGCGCCACCCGCGCTTTCAAAGGTGACGCGCGCCTGGTAAGGCGCGTTGTCTTCGAGCAGGGCCTTGAGGTCCTGCACGGCCTGCGCTGCGTCAACCAGCGGAGGCAGGCGCAGGCTGAGCTTGAAGGCGGTGTAAGGCCGCAGCACGTTGCCCGCGTCCTTCAGCGCGGGAAAGCCCTCGGCACCGGTCACGCTGAGCGTGGGTGTCCAGGTGCGGTTGAGCAGGGCCTGCACCGCATCGGTGGTGGTGGGCAGCGCAAACGCCGTGGAGCCTGCGCAGTCGTAGTGGGCCCAGGGGAAGCGCTTGTACACCTCATCACCCAGGATGGCGGCCGTGGCCCGCGCCTGCGCTAGGCGTTCCGGTGGCACCTCGCAATGGAAGCTGGCGGGCAGCAGGCGGCCGGTGGCGCTGTCCTCGAGCCGGTCGAGCACCTGGCGCATGATGCGAAAGCTGCTGGGCACGAGGCCGCTCGCATCACCCGAATGCACGCCCTCGGTCAGCACTTCCACCTTGAGCGTGCCGCTGGCCATGCCGCGCAGGCTGGTGGTGAGCCATAGCTGGTCGTAGTTGCCGGCGCCGCTGTCCAGGCAGATCACCAGGGCCACGTCCCCCAGGCGCGGGCGCAGCGCGTCCACGTAGGGCAGCAGGTCGTAGCTGCCCGACTCCTCGCAGGTTTCCACCAGGCCCACGATGCGCGGATGCGCCACCTTCTGCGCCTTGAGCGCCTGCACGGCGGCAATGCTGGCGTACACCGCATAGCCATCGTCGGCGCCGCCACGGCCATAAAGCCGGCCGTCCTCGTACTTGGGCGTCCAGGGACCCAGGTCGTTGCGCCAGCCGGTGAATTCGGGCTGCTTGTCCAGGTGGCCGTACATCAGCACGGTCTGGCTGGACTGCGGCGCGGTGGCCGCCACCTCGAAGAACAGCACCGGCGTGCGGCCGGGCAGGCGCACGATCTCCAGGGTCAGCCCCTCGACCTTCTGCGCCTCGACCCATTGCGCCGCGTTGCGCAGCACGGTGTCGATGTAGCCGTGGGTGGCCCAGTCCTTGTCAAAGCCGGGCGACTTGGCCGGGATCTGGATGTAATCGGTGAGTTGCCGGACGATGTCGTCGTCCCATTGGCGCGTGGCGTGGGACAGGGCCGCGGCCGCGTCAAGCGCGCCAGCCGGCATTTCCTTGTGAAGTGGGGCGTTCATGGTGGGCTCGCGGAAAACTGTCAGCAGGACAGGCCACCACTGTACGCCGACGCCGCCAGCCGCGCTAGAGTGCGGACATCACCCCGGAGACTGCCCATGGCACGTGCAACCACCATCCGCGCCGGCATTGGAGGCTGGACCTACGAGCCCTGGCGCGACAACTTCTACCCCAAGGGCCTCGCGCACAGCCGTGAGCTGGGCTACGCCAGCCGCCAGGTCACGGCCATCGAGGTCAACGGCACCTACTACAGCAGCTTCAAGCCCGCGACCTTCGCCAAGTGGCGCGACGAGACGCCCGACGATTTCGTGTTCAGCCTCAAGGCCCACCGCTTTGCCACAAACCGCAAGCGGCTGGCCGAGGCAGGGCCATCGATTACGCGCTTCATCGACAGCGGGGTGAGCGAACTGGGCGCCAAGCTGGGGCCCATCGTCTGGCAGTTCATGCCCACCAAGGTGTTCGATGCACAGGACTTCGAGGCCTTCCTGCAGCTGCTGCCCGCCAGCGCCGCCGGGCTGCCCCTGCGGCACGCGCTGGACGTGCGGCACCCCAGCTTCATGACCCCTGACTATCTGGCGCTGGCGCGCCGCTACCGCTGCGCCACCGTGTTCACCGACAGCGACGACTACCCGAGCTTCGCCGACCTGACCGCCGATTTCGTCTACGCCAGGCTGATGCGCACCGAGGCGCGCTACAAGCACGGCTGCGCGCCCACCGCGCTGGACCGCTGGGCCCAGGTGGCCCAGACCTGGGCCGGCGGCGGCGAGCCTGGCGAGCTGCCGCGCGTCGCGCCTGCCGGCAAGAAGGCGGCGCCGCGCGACGTGTTCATGTTCTTCATCAGCGGCGCCAAGGAGAAAGCGCCTGCCGCGGCAATGGCCTTGCTGGAGCGGCTGCCATGAGCGCGCCGGACCCGGATGGCGCCGGCGGATTCGACTTCCTGCTCGGCGAATGGCAGGTGGCGCACCAGCGGCTGCGCAGCCGGCTCAGCGGCAGCACCGAATGGGACCGGTTTGCCGGGCACTGCGCGATGCGCCCGGTGCTGGGCGGCCTGGGCAATGTCGACGACAACTTCATCGACCTGCCCGGCGACGCCTACCGGGCCGTCACGCTGCGGACCTTCGATCCGCGCACGGCGCGCTGGTCCATCTGGTGGCTGGACGGCCGCCACCCCGATCGCGTGGACGTGCCCGTGGTCGGCAGCTTCAGCGCGGGCGTCGGCACCTTCTACGCGGACGACCAGCACGAAGGCCGGCCGGTGCGCATCCGCTTCCTCTGGACCCTGCCCGCGCCCGACCAGCCGCGCTGGGAGCAGGCCTTCTCGGCGGATGGCGGCGCGACCTGGGAAACCAACTGGGTCATGGTTTTTTCAAGGCCGACCGCATGAAGGCCAGGAAACGCTCGTCGCCGGCATAGGCCACATTGACGCGCAGGGCCGGTTCGCCCGACACGCGCTCGGGATAGAACACCGCGCCGGGCGCAAGAAAGATGCCCTGCTGCGCCGCCTTGCGCGCCAGCGAGATCTCGCTCAGCCCCGCCGGCAGGCGTGCCCAGAGGTAATAGCCGCCGGTCGATGGCACGTGCAGCGCCAGCCCGAGCTTCTGCAGGGCCCGCGACGCCGGGCCCTGGGCCGCATCCAGTCTCGACTTGAGTCGTGACAGGTGCTTGCGGTAGTGGCCCGCCGCCACGAGCTGGTGCACCACGCGCTCGACAAAATCCGAGGTGGACACCACGGTCACCATCTTCAGGTCGCACAGCGCGTGGATGATGGCGGGCGAACCCGCGACGTAGCCCACGCGCAGCCCGGCCGACAGCGTCTTGGAAAAACTGCTCACGTAGACCACGCGCTCCAGCTGGTCCAGCGCGGCCAGCCTTGGCGACTGGGCGGGCATCAGGTCGGCAAACGGGTCGTCCTCCACGATCAGGAAGTCATGCTGCGCCGCCAGCCGCAGCAGCCGGTGCGCGCAGGGCAGTGAAATCGAGCCGCCTGTGGGGTTGTGCGCCAGCGACTGCGTGAAGAACGCCTTGGGCCGGTACCGCTGCGCCAGTTGGTCCAAGGCGGCCATGTCCGGGCCGTCGGCGAGCCGCGGCACGCCCACCATCTCGACCTTGGCCAGCTTGAGCTTGCCAAACAGCGGGTAGTAGCCGGGCGAATCCACGAACACCACATCGCCAGGCTGCAGCAGGTGCCGCACGATCAGGTCCAACGCATGGTTCGCCCCCTGGGTCAGCAGCACCTGGCGCGCGTCGACGAGGATGCTGCGCTCATGGAGCAGCCGCGCGACCGTCTCGCGCAGCGGCAAATAGCCCCAGGGCGTGCCGTAGCCGTGCTCGATGCCCGACAGCGCGCTGGTGCGACCGCCGCGCAGGTGGCGCCCGAGTTCGGAGCCTTCCATCCACGACGCCGGCGGGCGGCCGTCACCGACACGCACCTCGTAGTGCTGCTCGAGCTGCTCGCGCAGCAACGACACCACGTCCACCGCCTCGCTCACGTGCGCGGCGGCGGCCTGGGTCCGCAGCCCCGCGGCCTTGCGCACGTAGTAGCCCGAACCGGGCCGGGCTTCGGCGTAACCACGGGCCACGAGCCGGTTGTAGGCCTCGACCACGGTGTTGCGCGCGACCGCCTCCTTGGCCGCGCAGTCGCGGATGGAGCGCAGGCGCGCGCCCTGGGGCAGCAGGCCGCGGTCGATGGCGCTGGCCAGCCGGGCCGCGAGGGCCTCGACCTTGGTGTCGGATGAGGCGTCGGCAGCGGGTTCCATCAGAGGCTCCTCCAGCAACTGTGCCCGTTCAACGATGGGAACAGTTTGTGAATCTGTACTGAAACTGTATCTAAATTGTAGCCCTCCTCTGACTAGACTGCGGCGGTCGAACCGTGAGCCAGACGGTCGATTTCACCCACAACACAGGAGACAAGACATGGCCCATCACGCCCCCGCACGCCGCAACCTTCTCAAGACCGCGCTGGCCGGCGCCGCCGCCACCGGGCTGGCGGCCCCGCAACTGGCCCGCGCCCAGGCCACCGTGACCTGGCGCATGCAGGCCCTGTGGGACGGTGGCACCACGCCACAGAAGTTCGAGGAAAAGTTCGTCGCCCGCGTGGCGGAACTGACCGGCGGCCGCTTCAGGATCAACCTGTTCTCGGCGGGCCAGATCGTGCCGGCCGCCCAGGCCTTCGACGCCGTGCGCGGCGGCGCCTTCGAGCTCATGAAAACCTTTGATGGCTACGAAGCCGGCAAGATTCCGGCGTTTGCCTTCACCAGCACCATTCCGTTCGGCTTTGCCGAGGGCGACGAGTACGAAGCCTGGTTCTACGAGAAGGGCGGCCTGGAGATGGCGCGGCAGGCCTACGCCCCCGCCGGCCTGCACTACATCGCTCCCACGGTGTACGGCCAGGAGCCGCTGCACTCCAAGGTGCCGATCCGCAAGATGGCCGACCTGGCCGGCAAGAAGGGCCGCTTCGTCGGCCTGGCCTCGACCGTGATGGGTGCCTTCGGCGTGGCGGTGGCGCCGCTGCCCACGGGCGAGGTGTATTCCGCGCTGGACAAGGGCGTGATCGACATGGCCGACCGCGGTGACCTGACAGCCAACTTCGAGGCCGGCCTGGCCGAGGTAGCCAAGTATGTGATCCTGCCGGGCTTCCACCAGCCCACCACGGCCACGGCTTACGTGGCCAATCGCGCCGCCCACGACAAGCTGCCCGCCGAGTTCAAGGCCGCCCTCGTGCTGGCCGCGCGCGAGGTCTCCTCCGCATTGCGCCAGCACATCCTGGTCAGCGACGCCACGGTGCTGGCCAAGTACCAGGCCAAGGGCTGCGAGATCATCCGCTTCACCGCGGCCGATGTGGCCGCCGCGCGGCCCAAGGCCATGGGCGCCTGGCGCACCGCGACCAAGGGCGACGCGCTGGCCACGAAGATCCTGGACAGCCAGGTGGCCTTCATGAAGGAACTGGGCCTGCTGGGCTGATCCGACATGCCCGCCTGGTTGCTGGCTGCGGTCCGCGCCGTCACGGCGCTGAACCGCGGCATCTTCATGGCCACGGTCTGGCTGCTGGCCATCGTGGTGCCGGTCATGCTGTTCGAGGTGGTGAGCCGCTACGTGTTCAATGCTCCCACGGTCTGGGGCATGGAACTGGCCGTACTGCTGTTCGGGCCCTACTTCCTGCTGGGGGGGCCCTACCTGCTGCACCTGCGCGGCCACGTGGCGCTGGACCTGGCGCGCCAGCGCCTGAGTCCCGCCTGGCAGCGCCGGCTCGACCTGGTGAACTTCCCGGTGATCGTGGTGTTCTGCGCCATCCTGCTGTACTTCAGTGTGCCCGCGGCCTTCAACGCCTGGAGCTATCGCGAGACCAGCTTCTCGGCCTGGAACCCCCCGATCTGGCCCGCCAAGGCCATGGTGCCGCTGGCCCTCGCGCTGATGCTGCTGCAGGCCTTGGTGGAGTGGGCCCACACCTTCTGGCAAATCCCGACGACCCACGCCGATGAGGCCATGCCATGAGTTCCAACACCATCCTGCTGCTGATGTTCGGCAGCCTCACGCTGTTCATGCTCAGCGGCCTGCCGATCGCCTTCGTGCTGGGCGGGCTGTCGCTGCTGTTCACCGTGACGCTGTGGGAGCCCAACGCCGTCATCGTCCTGGTGCTGCAGATCTTCGACACGATGAAGTCCGAGGCGCTGCTGGCGATACCGCTGTTCATCCTCATGGCCTGCCTGCTGCAGCGCTCGGGCGTGATCGAGTCGCTGTACCACGCCATGGCGCTGTGGTTCGGGCGGTTGCGCGGCGGCCTGGCCGTTGGCACCGTCATCATCTGCGTGGTCATGGCCGCCATGACCGGCGTGGTGGGCGCGGCCGTCACGGCCATGGGCATCCTCGCGCTGCCCGAGATGCTGCGGCGCGGCTACCGGCCCCAGCTGGCCCTGGGCACCATCTGCGCCTCCGGCACGCTGGGCATCCTGATCCCGCCCTCGGTGCTGACCATCGTGTACGCGGTGACGGCCCAGATCTCGATCGGGCAGATGCTGATCGCGGGCATCGTGCCGGGCCTGCTGCTGGCGGGCCTGTACATCACCTACATCCTGGTGGTGGGGTGGCTGCGGCCCGAGTGGGTCCCCGTGGACCCGACGCTGCGCCGCGCGCCGCTGAGCGAGAAACTGCGGGCACTGAAGTCACTCGTCATTCCCGGCCTCCTGATCGTGATGATCCTGGGTTCGATCTTCTTCGGCATTGCCACGCCCACCGAGTCTGCCGCGGTCGGGGTGGCCGGCGCACTGATTCCCTCGTTGCTGCGGCGCCGGCTGAGCCTGGGCCTGCTGCGCGAGGCCGGCATCGACACGCTCAAGGCCACGGCCATGATCCTGTGGATCACGCTGGGCGCCAAGGCCTACGTGGCGATCTTCACCGGCCTGGGCGGCGCCGACACGCTGCTGGCATTCATCAAGGGACTGGAGGTCAACCGCTGGCTGATCCTTGGCGCCATGATGCTGCTGCTGGTCTTCCTGGGCACGGTGCTGGACGAGCTGGGCATCATCCTGCTGACGGTGCCGGTGTTCCTGCCCATCGTGCGGCTGCTGGGCTTTGACGAGCTCTGGTTCGGCGTGCTGTACGCCATCACCATCCAGATGGGCTACATCAGCCCGCCGTTTGGCTACACGCTGTTCTACATCAAGGGCACCTTGCCGCGCCACATCAGCATGGCCATGGTCTACCAGGGCGTGCTGCCCTTCTTCCTGCTGCAGGTCGCAGGCCTGCTGATCTGCGCCGCCGTGCCCGACCTGGTCACCTTCCTGCCCAGGCTCATGGCCACCCGTTAATCCTCCCCTCTTCACATCATGCAAGACCCCACCGCCTCCAGCCGCATTGCCGGCTTCCACAAACTCGGCATCCCGCAGCGCATCGACGCCGTCGCGCGCTTCGCCGGCCTGGACGACGCCGACCGCCAGCACCTGGCCGACACCGGCAACCTGCCGGCCGACCTGGCCGGCCACCTGATCGAGAACGTGATCGGGACCATGAACATCCCCGTGGGCGTGGCCACCAACATGAAGATCGACGGCCGCGACCGCCTGATTCCCATGGCCACCGAGGAGTCCTCGGTGGTGGCCGCCGTGTGCAACGCGGCGCGCCAGTGCTACGAGAACGGCGGCTTCACGACCTCGATGTCCGGCACGCAGATGATTGCGCAGATCCAGCTGGCGGGCGTCCCCGACCCCGAGCATGCACGCATCCGCATCCTGGAGCGGCGCGAGGAAATCCGTGCGCTGTGCGACGGCTGCGACCCCGTGCTGGTGCGGCTGGGCGGCGGGTTCCGCGACCTGGAGGTGCGCGTGCTCGGCACGCGCGGCGGCGCCATGGTGATCACCCACCTGGTGGTGGACACACGCGACGCCATGGGCGCCAACGCCGTCAACACCATGGCCGAGACGCTGGCACCGCACATTGCGGCCTGGACCGGGGGCCAGACCAACCTGCGCATCCTGTCCAACCTGGCTGACCGGCGCCTGGCACGCGCGCGCTGCGTCTGGCGGCTGCAGGACCTGGGCGGCGCCGAGGTGCGCGACGCGATGCTGGCGGCCTATCACTTCGCCGACGCCGACCCCTACCGGGCAGCCACGCACAACAAGGGCATCATGAACGGCATCAGCGCCGTGGTGCTGGCCACCGGCAACGACACCCGCGCCGTGGAAGCCGGCGCACATGCCTACGCCGCCCGGGGCGGGCGCTACGCCAGCCTGACGGCCTGGGAGGTCACGCACGGCGGCGACCTGGCCGGCGTGATCGAGCTGCCGATGGCCGTGGGCCTGATCGGCGGCGCCACCAAGCTGCATCCGACGGCGCGCCTGGCGCTGCGCATCCTGGGCGTGGCCTCGGCCGAGGAGCTGGCCCGCGTGATCGCGGCGGTCGGCCTCGCGCAGAACTTCTCGGCGCTCAAGGCCTTGGCCACCACCGGCATCCAGAAAGGCCACATGGCCCTGCACGCCCACAACATCGCCATGATGGCCGGCGCCACAGGCGACGAGATCGAGCCACTGGCCCGACGCCTGGTGGCCCTGGGCACCGTGCGCATCGATGTCGCCCAGGCCGAACTCGCGGTCCTGCGCGGCTAGCCGTTTTACCGGGGAGGTCACACCGCCCCGCGGGGCGATCCACCAAGGAGTCCAGCCATGCGCTTCGTTTCCCTCATCAAGATCGCGGCGGCGCTGTGCAGCGCGCTCGGCCTGGCCTGCAGCGTGCAGGCGGGGCAGGGCGTCGAGTCCGACAGCGTCACCTTCGTCCAGGTGGCCGACATCAGCGGCTCGCGCAGTGCGCTGACCCTGGAGCTGAACGCCGGCACGCTGGCGTATTTCGAGCAGGTCAACCGCCAGGGCGGGGTGTTCGGGCGCCAGCTGAAGCTGGTCACCGTCGATGACGGGTATGCCGTGCCCCGCACGGTGCAGGTCACGCGCGAATGGATCGAGCGCGATGCCGCGTTCGCCTTTGTCTCGTCGATCGGCACGGCCAACGCCGAGGCCGTTCTGCCGCTGGTCAACGCGGCGCGCGTGCCCCTGGTGGCACCGCTGTCCGGTGCGGTGGCCCTTCGCGAACCCTTCAGCCGCCAGGTCTTCCACATCCGGGCCAGCTACGCGCAGGAAGTGGAACGCATGGTCGAGCACGTGCTGACGCTGGGCATCCAGCGCGTGGCCGTGTTCTACGACGATGACGCCTTCGGCCAGGACGTGCGCCGCGCGGTGGACCAGGCCCTGGCCCGGCGTCAGCTGCAGGCCGTGGCGGCCGGCAAGGTCGAACGCGGCTCCTCCGATGTGCGCCAGGCCTTGCGCGACATCGCCGACGCCCGGCCGCAGGTGGTGATCTGCGGCAGCTTCGGCAAATCGCTGGTCTCGTTCATCAAGGGCATGAAGGCCCTCTCGGTCCAGCCGCAGTACTACGCCCTGTCTTTCTTCACCGCGGGGGCGTCCATCCGGCAGCTCGGGCCCGACGCCCGGGGCATCGGCGTGACGCAGGTGATGCCGCGCCCCGGCGCCGCGAGCCCGCCGCTGGTGGGCGAGTTCCGCGCCGCGATGGCGGCCCATGCGCCAGGCGCCCGGTTGAGCTACATCAGCCTGGAGGGCTACCTCACCGGCAAGGTGCTGGTCGAGGCGCTGCGCCGCTCGGGCCGCGCGCTCACGCGCGAGCGGTTCGTGGAAGCGCTGGAAGCCTTTCACAACGTGGACCTCGGCGGCCTGTACCTCTCGTACTCACCCACCGATCATTCAGGACTCAAGCGGGTGGAGATCACGGTGGTCGACGCCGGGGGGCAGATCCTTCACTGAGGCTCCGCTACCATGGGGCACTCCCATGGTCCCGCTCAAATTCCTGGTCTGCGCCCTGTTCTACGGCGACTTTCCCGTGCTGGCGCAGCGCTGCGCCCGCACGTTGCGGGCGCTGCAGGACACTGGCGCGGTGGACCTGCGCATCGGGCTCAACGAGGTGTCCGCCCGTTCGCTGGCACTGATTGACGAGCTCCTGCCCGGTGTCGACCGGATCACGGCCAGCCCGCAGATCTACAAGTACCCGATGATGCGGCGCCTGGTCCACGAGTACACCGGTGACGCCACCCACCTGATGTGGTTCGACGACGACTCGTGCCTCGTGCCCGGGCTGGACGTGCCGGGCTGGCTGGCGGCCGTGGCCCGGCATGCGCGCGTGGCCCAGGGCACGCTGGGCGCGGCCTACCTGCGGGAGCAGTCGGCCGCCGAGCATGACTGGATCCGCGCCCAGCCCTGGTACCGCGGCCGGCCATTGCCCGTGGCCACGCGCTTCAACACCGGGGGATGGTTCGTGGTGCCGCTCGCGCTGCTGCGCCGCTTCGACTGGCCACCGGCCGGCCTGCGCCACAACGGCGGCGACGTGGCGCTGGGCGCGCTGCTCTACCAGCAGGGGCTGGAGGTGATGGATGGCCGCGGCGGCGTGGCCATCAACGCCGACGAGTCGCTGGCGGAATCCTCGGCGGCCCGGCGCGGCTTCAGCGAGCCCGCGCTGGGCGCCGGCGACAGCGCGGGCCACGCAGAACCCGACCCGCGCAGCCCGGTGGTCGGCGTCGTGGGGCTGGGCCACGTGGGCAGCGCCCTGGCTGCGGCGCTCCAGCCCCGCCTGCGCGTGCTGCGCAGCGACCCCGCTCTGCCCGGCAGCGCCACGGTGGCGGAGCTGGCCCGCGCCTGCGATGTGATCCTGGTCTGTGTGCCCACGCCGGCCCGGCCCTCGGGCGCGGCCGACATCGACCATGTGGAGCAGGTGGTGCAGGCCATTGCCACCGCCTGCGCCGACCGGCCCACACCGCCGGTGACTGTCATCCGCAGCACGGTGCCGCCTGGCACCACGCAGTCCCTGGCGCAGCAGCACCCCCGCCTGCCCCTGGTGGTAAGCCCCGAGTTCCTGCGCCAGCATGCGGCCGCCGCTGACCTGGCAGCGGCCTCGCGCATCCTCATCGGCCTGCCCACGCCAGCCCCGGCCGAAGCGGTGCTGACGGCACTGGCACCGATGTGGCGCGCGATGTCACCCCTGGCCACGGTGGTCATGACCGATGCCGCCACGGCGGAGCTGGCCAAGTACGCCACCAATGCGTTCCTGGCCCTCAAGGTGACTTACGCCAACCAGCTGGCCGATGCCTGCGCCGCGCTGGGCCTGGACTATGCCGCGCTGGCCGAAGCGTTGGCGCTGGACCCGCGTGTGGGCCCTTCGCACCTGGCCGTGCCCGGCCACGACGGCCAGCCTGGCTTTGGCGGCCCCTGCCTGCCCAAGGACCTGAGCGCGCTGCTGGCGCTGGCCGGCCCGGCGCTGCCGCTGCTGGAGGCCGCCGCGCGGTACAACGCTGCGCGGCGCGGTACCAGTCTGCCCCCGTCCAACGGAAATCCGTAGGGGCCTGGCCCCGGCCTGCCGCCTCGATTGCCGCCTTACCCGCGGCGCACCGCCAGCCCCGCGGCCGCGCGGCGCAGCGCATCGCCCACCGCAGCGGCGCGGATGGGTTTGCTCAGATAGTCGTCCATGCCCGCGGCCAGACAGTCGTCGCGATCCCCCTCCATGGCGTTGGCCGTCATGGCCGTGATCCAGGGTCGCTGCGCAGCCGGGTACAGCGCGCACAGGCGGCGGCTGGCCTCAAGCCCGTCCATGCCGGGCATCTGCACGTCCATCAGGACCACGTCGAACGCGCGGCCCTGCTGCTGCGCGGCGGCGATGGCCTCGAGCGCGGACTGGCCGTTGTCCACGATCTGGATGTCGTAGCCCAGGCCGCTGAGGATCAGCGAGGCCACGCGCTGGTTCACGAGGTTGTCTTCGGCCAGCAGCAGGCGCAGCGGCACCTGCTGCGCCAGCCGCGGCTCGGAGGCTTCCGCCGGAGCCACCGGTCCGGCCGGCACCGCGGCCACGGGCCGGTCGAACAGGCCGGTGAGGGCGTCGAACAGCACCTGGGATTTGGTCGGCTTCATGAGGGTCTGTGCGACGCCCAGACCGGCCAGCTGCTGCCCGGCATCACCCAGCGAGGTCAGCACCAGCAGGGGCAGCGCGGCGGGGCTGAAGCGCTGGCGCAGCTCGGCCGCCAGGGCATAGCCGTCCATGCCCGGCATCTGCACGTCGATCAGCGCGGCGTCGAAAACCTCGCCGGCATCGAGCCAGTCCAGCGCCTGGCGTCCCGACGAGGCGGCGCGCGGCTGCATGCCCCAGCGGCTGGTCTGCAGCGTGAGGATGTGGCGGTTGGTCGCGTTGTCGTCGACCAGCAGGACACGGCGGCCGGCCAGGCTGATCGCCTTGCGGTTGACGTAGGCGCTGGGCCCCGACGGCACGGCGCGGCACGGAATGTCGAACTGGAAATTGGAACCCTCGCCCTCGACCGAATCGACCCAGATGCGCCCGCCCATCAGCGTGACGAGGCGCCGGCAGATCGCCAGGCCAAGCCCGGTGCCACCGTACTGCCGCGTGGTCGAGGTGTCGACCTGGCTGAACACCTGGAACAGGCGGTCCAGCCGGTCCGCCGGAATGCCGATGCCGGTGTCACGCACCGAGCCGCGCAGCCACGCGCTGCCGTCCTCGGCCTCGCGCCGCGACAGCGTGACCACCACCTCGCCGCGCTTGGTGAACTTGACGGCGTTGTTGACGAGGTTGATGAGAATCTGCCGCAGCCGTGTCAGGTCGCCATAGATGGCGCGCGGCACGCCGTCCTCGATCCAGTACAGCAGGTCCAACCCCTTGGCCACGGCCGGCCCGCTGGTGAGATCGAGCGCGCTCTCCACGCATTCGGTCAGGTTGACCGGAACGCTTTCCAGCTCCAGGTGGCCCGACTCGATCTTGGAGAAGTCCAGGATGTCGTTGATCAGCGCCAGCAGCGCGTCCCCGCTGGTGCGTATGGTCTCGGCGAACTCGCGCTGGGTGCCGGTCAGCGGCGTCTCCAGCAGCAGGTCGCTCATGCCGATCACGGCATTCATGGGCGTGCGGATCTCGTGGCTCATGTTGGCCAGAAAGTCCGCCTTGGCGCGGTTGCCGGCCTCGGCGGCCTCCTTGGCGGCGATCAGCGCCGCCTCCGCCTCCTTGCGCGCGGTGATGTCACGCGCAATGCCCAGCAGGCCGATGCAGCGGCCCACCTCGTCGCGCATGGCCACCTTGACCAGCTCCACGTGCTGCAGCCGGCCGTCGGAGCGGTTGACCAGTCGGTCTTCGTAGACCAGGGGCTGCTCGCTGGCCATGGCCCGTTCGTCGGTCTTGCGCTGGTGCTCGGCCACCTCGTCGCCAAACAGCTCGCGCGCGGTCTTGCCCACCACGTCTTCCTCGCGCAGGCCGTACTGGCGCCAGTGCGCGGGGTTGGACAGCAGGTAGACGCCCTGGGCGTCCTTGAGCCAGATGCGGTCGGGGATGTTGCCCACCAGCGCGCGCAGCTGCGCCTCCTTGCGGGCCAGCGCCTCCTGGGCCTGCACATAGTCGGTCATGTCGGTGAAGGTGCGCACCACGCCGCCGTCGGGCAGCGGCCGGGTGCGCACTTCCAGGGTGCGCCCCTCGCGGCTCTTGCGCATGTAGGTTTCGGGCCCCTGGATCGCGGGCATCTTGTCCCCCACGGCCACATAGCCGCGCGCGACCGCGTCGACGAAATCGAAGTTCTGGCCGAAGTCGCCGCGGTCGATCTGGAAGCGCACCAGCTCCTCCATCGTCGGTTGCGTGGCCATCAGGCCCTCGGGCAGGTTCAGCAGCTCCTGGTGGCGCCGGTTGGACGACACCACACGCCCGCTCGCGTCGATCGTGGCGATGCCCTGGCTCATGCTGTCCAGAGTGATTTCGAGCATGCGGCTCTTCTGGGCCAGGTCCTGCTGCGCGTTGAAGTAGGCCGTCACGTCCGAATAGGTCCGCACGGCGCCACCATCGGGCAGGGTGCGGGTCTTGACCTCGAGCACCCGCCCCTCGTGGGTCTTGCGGATGTAGCTGCTGGACGCCGTGATGTGGCTGGCGGCCATCACCAGGTCGAACTCGGTGCGCGCGGGGTCCGACTGCAGGAGCTGGTTCTGGTCACCGAAATCACCGCGCTCGGCCTGCCAGCGCGTGAGCTCGGTCAGCGTGGGGCGGCTGGCCAGCCATTGCTCGGGCAGATTGAGCATGTCCAGCGCCCGCTGGGTGTGGAACACCACCCGGCCCTCGGCGTCAAAGCGCATCAGGCCCTGCTCGATGTTCTGTACCGTGACCTGCAGCTCGTCCACGGCGCGCTTGCGCACCGTGATGTCCTCCACCGTGCCTTCGTAATACAGGATGCCGCCGGACTCGTCGCGCACCATGTGCGCGTTTTCGCTGATCCAGAACACCTCGCCCGAGCCGTCCCGCCGCATCTCCGAGACGAGGTCGAGCACGGCGCCCTGTTCCTCGAGCCGCCGCCGGAATTCCTGCCGGCGTCCCGGGTCCACGTACCAGCCCCCCGCATTGACCCGTGACGACGCGAGCATATCCGCCTCGCTGGCAAAGCCGAAGATCCGGGCCATGGCCAGATTGACCCGCAGCTGACGCCCGTCGGGCGCGGTGCGGTAGGCGCCAATGGGCAGCAGCTCGAACAGCGTGGAGAAGTTGTCACCGGAGGCCATAGGGGCTCACTGTAGTACAGGTGGCACTCCATCGTGCGGTTTGTCACGCCGGAGGGTCGGTCCATGCCAGCTTGCCCTGCCCCGCTTCGTTGAGACGGGCCAGCAGGGCCGGGGCCGCATCCTCGGGCAGGCTGAACACCACGCGCACCACGCTGCCGTGGCCGGCTTCGTGCAGCGTCGCCCCTGCGGCGTGCAGCTCGCGGCGCAGCCAGCCTTCCAGGGCATAGGGGACGGTGCAGGCCAGCGTGGCGGTCCTTCGCAGGGGCACCTTCTGCGCCGTGAGCAGGGCCTGGGCGACGGCATCGGTGTAGGCCCGCACCAGCCCGCCGGCCCCCAGCTTCACGCCGCCAAAGTAGCGCACCACCGTGGCCAGCACGCCCTTCAGCGCCTGATGGCGCAGCACCTCGAGCATGGGGCGGCCGGCGGTGCCGCCGGGCTCGCCATCGTCGTGGGCGGCCGACTGGCCACCGGCCAGCAGCGCCCAGCACACATGGGCGGCGCCCGGGTGCTCCCCGCGCAGCGCGGCCACCACCTCCAGGGCCGCGGCTCGGTCGGGCACGGCCTGCACGCAGCCCACGAAGCGGCTTTTCTTGACGACGAGATCGCTGTGGACCGGGGCAGCCAGCGAAAACGGCATCAGACCCCCCGGTTCAGAGCCAAAACCGGTTGTAGCCCTTGCTGAGCGGCCACATTGCGCTATGAAAACAGGAGCAAATCAATGCGCGAGGTCTTTCAGCCAGGCCAGGCCCGCGGACGTGCCGCCGGGCTGCGCACCGCGCGCGGGCCGGTACTCGCAGCCCACCCAGCCCTGCCAGCCGCAGGCGCCCGCCACCTCGTCGATCACGTCGAACAGGTAGGGGTAGTTCACCTCGCCCAGGTCGGGCTCGTGGCGCTGCGGCACACCGGCGATCTGGAAGTGCCCGACGCGGCCCGTGGGCAGGTACTGGCGGATCTTCATGGCCACGTCGCCTTCGACGATCTGGCAGTGGTACAGGTCGAACTGCACCTTGACGTTGGGCTCACCGATCTCGGCCACGAGCGCATGGGCGTCGTCCTGGCGGTTGAGAAAGAAGCCCGGGATGTCCCGCGTGTTGATGGGCTCGATCAGCAGGTCCACGCCCTCGGCCGCCGCCCGGCGCGCCGCGCGCTGAAGATGCGCCACATAGGTGGCGCGCAGTGATTCGCGTGTGTGCCCGGCCGGCACCAGCCCGGCCATCACATGCAGGCGCGGGCAGCCCAGCGTGGCCGCGTAGCGCAACGCCAGGGCGACGCCTTCGTCGAATTCCGCCTCGCGGCCCGGCAGGCAGGCAATGCCCTTGTCACCGGCGGCCCAGGCGGCGTCGATCGACGCACGGTCAACGCCGCCCGGCGGTGCGTTGAACAGCACCTGTTGCAAGCCGTGGGCCTTGAGCCGCGCCGCGAGTTCCGCGGCGTCGTAGGCATAGGGGAACAGGTATTCGACGGCCTTGAAGCCATCGCGCGCCGCTGCCTCGAAACGGTCCAGGAAATCCAGCTCCGGGTAGAGCATGCTGAGGTTGGCGGCGAATTGGGGCATGGCGAGGCCAAAGTTGTATGACAACTTTGAGTATCGCACAGCGCGCCGGACCGTCCGCCGCGCCTCACTCCATCACCAGCGCAATCACCGTGGGGTTGGCAAAGCCCGGGGTCTGGGTCTTGGACATCAGCACCGTGCTGCTGCCGTCGGCCAGGCTGAGGCACTGGAGACTCTGGCTGGCCTGGTCGGTCCAGTAGAGCTTCTGGGCACCTGGGTCGAGCGCGAGCTTGCGGCTGTTCGAGTTGGGCTGGGCCGCCGCCAGCGTGACGACCGTGGCCCGCCCCAGGCCGTTGTAGTCGCAGGAGGCGATCTCGGTCTTGGCCGCCCAGTAGACCTTCTGGCCCGCGACGTCGAGCACCACGCTCTGCGGCAGGGTCATGCCGCTGAGCAGGCGCGTCACCGAAGCGCCCGAGAGATCCGACTTCTGCAGGTCCCCGAGGTTGTACTCGACCCAGAACAGCTGGTTGGCGGCCACATCCACCGCCACGGCCATGGGCAGCGTGAGCCCGGTCACCAGCCGCGTGGTGCTGCCGCTGGCCAGGTCGATGGCGCACACGGCGCCGCCGCCCGCGTCGCAGCAGAAGATGCGGCTGTGGGGCAGGTCCAGCGCCAGGCTCGTGGGATTGAAGCCCAGTGCACCGACCACCGTCTCTACGGCCCCGCCCGCGGACGGACTCCGGAAGATCGCCGGGCCGTCGGTCCAGTAGATGTCCTGGGTCAGCGGGTCCACGGCCAGCCCGGTCGGGCTGAACGAGGTGGCGGCCACCTGGCCTTGTTGCTGCGGATTGGAGAACTGCACGCTGGCCGGATAGCTCTGCCCGTAGCACAGCGCCGAGGTCATGGGCACGGAGCGCGTCGTGGGTGGGGGCGCCGGCGTGGGCGGCGGCGGGGCCGGTGGGGGGGGCGGCGGCGGGGGAGGAGGTGGTGGTGGCAGGGGATTGGGACCGGCGCTGTTGCGCGCGACGCGCACGCGGCCGTTGGTCTGGGCCAGGAACACCGAGCCGTCGCCGCTGACCGACATCGGGCCGGTGACCATGAACATCGCGTAGTACGGCTTGCCGCTGATCGTGCCCTGCAGGTCGCGGAACTCGAGGCTTCCGGACTTGGTGTTGATGCCGCCGATGTAGCCTTCGACACTGACCACCGGCGAGCCCAGGAAGGTCATGCCCGAGGTCTTCCACAGCAGCGTGCCATCGGCGACGCTCACCGCGTGCAGGTCGGTGCCCATGACATACACCGTGCTGCCATCCAGGCTCAGGGCCGGTGTGGAGGCATCGCCGACGGCCTGGTTCAGGTCGTAGGTCCACAGCAGGTTGCCCGACGGGTCGCACGCACTCAACTGGCCCACACCCGCCACCGAGGCCAGCGCGTACAGCGAGCCATCGGCACCGGCCGCGATGGAGCCGTGCAGCGGCCCGCCAAGCTGGCAGTACAGCCGCTGCCAGACCGTTGAGCCATCGGAGGACGCAAACGGCATGATCTGGCTCGAACTCGACGCATACAGCACCGACTCCACGCCATTGATGGTGGCGATGGACAGCGGGCAGCCGTTGGGCTGCGCGCTGGTGTAGATCAGGAACGAGGTGGCCGTGCCGCTGGGCGAAACACCGGCCAGCGCCGCGGCGTAATTGCCCGGCGGACTCGAAAACGCGCTGTAGACCGTGCCATCCTGGCCGATGGTCGGCGCCAGCACACAGGCCCCGTAGGTGGAAAACGTCCAGAGCAGCGAGCCACTGGAGGACACCGCGCTCATGCCCTGACTGTGGCCGTAGTAAAGGGTGCCATCCGGGCCGAGCGTCAGCGTGGTCGGGCTGGACGGCCCCGGGTAGGTCCAGAGCAGCGAGCGGGAGGTGACATCACGGCACTCGACGGAGCCATTCGACGCCACGTAGTACAGGGTGTTGCCCGCGCCGAACACCGGCGCCTGCGCGATGGAGACGCCACTGGTGGTGGCACTGGCGCCGAAGTCGGTGTCGGTGTCGAGCTTGAGCATTGCCGGCGCGCCGGACTGGCCGTTGCGCTGCGAATTGGCTTGCTGGGTGGACCACATGCTCAGGCTTCCGGATGGTTGAACGCGAGATAGGCCTTGGCGGTGACGATGCGGTGAACCACCAGATAGGTCAGCGGCGAGGGGCCCAGCTCACCCTCGGGCACCGGCATGTCGGGCGTCGGTTCGTAGGTGAGCTTGATGTGGTTGATGCTGCGCCGCAGCCAGGCCTGGCGCGCGCTGAAGCCTGCAGGCCACTGGTCCGGCTGGTCGATCTTGCGTACCAGGCCAGGCCAGGCCTGCACCGCCCGGGCTTTGGCCGGCTCGCACAGGGCCAGGCCCTGGAGGGCTTCCAGCAGGCGCGCCCACTGAGCCTCGGGAAGCTCGCGCGGCTCCCGGGCCCTGCCAAAGGCCAGCTCCAGGCCCAGCCTGGCCTGAACGCCGTCGTCGGTGATGTCCAGTTGCAGCGCCACACGGTCCACATGCTGTTCGATGAAATACAGCAGCGGCACCAGGGGGCGGTGGTCGCCGGGCCAGCCGATGTCCCGCAGGTAGGCCGTGAGCTCGGACAGGGGCAGGTCGCTCAAGGCCAGACGGAAGCCGCGCCCCGGGCGCGCCAGCATCACGCCCAGGAACCTCACGCTGGCCGAGCCCGGGCGGTGGCGCAGGCACAGCGCGAGCGCTTCCAGAGCCTTCGGGCTGGGCTCGACCCCCAGCGGCTGCAGGGCCCGCCGCATCAACTGGTGCGCGGCCTGCTGGCGCGCCAGCGCCATCGGACCCAGGATGGGCGGGTTGCTGAACGGGTCGTCCAGCCGGACGAAGAAGTTGGGCGGCGGCAGCCGGTCGTCGGCATCCAGGTCGAACTCGAACCAGGCCTGCGGCACCGCCTCGCGCAGCAGTGAGCCCGCGGCCCGGTGCTGCTCGGCGAAGGCACGCAGGCGCTGCCAGGCAGCGGCCGCTGCGTCGTCCAGCGGCGCCTCGCGCGTGACCTGCCCGCGCGCCAGCAAGTCCATGATGCCGCCCGCCGCCGTGGCATGCAGGGCCAGGTCAATGGGGCGCGAAGGCCCACCGGCGAGCCGCACCTCGAGTCCGCCGCCGGACACCAGGGGCAGGTGCGACAGCGCGGATTGGACCCGTTCGAGCATGCGCCGGCTGCCCAGCGCGGGGAGCATGCCCGGATGAAGAAGCGGCCAGAGTTGATCGCCAGGGAATTGAGTGGAGTACATGTGTGTGCCTGTTCAGGAGCCGCCCGGATACGGCGGCGCATTGAGCGCTCGCCGGCGTCCATGGAATCGTCTCAGTCCTCGTCGGGGTCCTCGGGATCGTCGTCGACATCGCCGTCCCCGTCGTCGTATTCCTCATCGTCGCCGTCCAGCCTGTAGTAATCACCGTCCTGGTCGAAGACATAGGTCAGCGTTCCGTTCAGTCCGGTTTCCCAGATGGCGTGGTCAACGTCGTCAACCGTGTGGTAGGCCAGCGGCGGCTGGTTTCCCACGCCACCCCAGTAGGCAATGGTGTGAAGATCTTCATAGCGCTGGATGCCGGGGTTGGTGCTCCAGCGCTGCAGCACGTCGGCGCGTGGATGCTTGAATCGCGTGCCCTGCGGTCGGCAACTCACAACAACGTGGCTCGCCTGAACGTTGTCGACAAAAGGCTGGCTGGATGATCCACCGCTGCCGTGGTGCGCCACCTTGATCAGCTGCGAATGCAGCCCCGCGCCATACTGGGCGTTCAAGAACTCCTCGGTCAGGTCGGTGGCGTCGCCTGTGAGGAGGAAGCTGTTGCCGGCGAGCGTGCCCTGGACGACGATGCTGCGCGTGTTGATCGGGATGGCGGTTGTCGTGCCCATGTCCCAGTTGCTGCCCGGCGGAATGTAGTTGGATGCCAGGACCGTGAGCTGGAAGGCCTGTCCATTGACGGTGGTCTCATTGAAGACGACCTGCGGCGTGGGGGTCGCGACATTCACGCTGATCGATTCAGGCTCTCCGATGAACAGGGCCGGCTCGACCCGGCTCGTCCCCCAGTACCATTTTCGAAACGCCAGCACCGAATAGTTTGTCAGGTAGCCGCTGTACACGCATCGGCGGATCGGCACGCCCCGCAAGACCTCGTCCAGCAGGTTGTAGTGGTCGCGATCGTGATGGGTCAGAACCAGCAGATCGATATCCCGCGGCGGTACCAGTCGGCCACCCCAGAGCGAACGGCGCACGTCCTGCACCGTGTAACCCTCGCGGAGGCTCACGCCGCCCAGCGAGCCCGCGTCCACCACGATCAACCGTCCACTGGGCGACGTGACCAGGATGCAATCCCCCTGGCCGATCTTGACGATCTTGACTTGTACTTGTGTTCCCGCCATACAGAATCCATGCAAAGGGTTGAAAGCTCAGCCCGGCGAGCGCAGGCCCGTGCTCAGCCAGCTTGCGCCGGCCTGAAGGCTCAGGTCGCGGCGGTGTGGCGAACTGTCCACCGCGCCCGTGCCCGCGCCGTCGGCGAATTCGTAGTGCGCCATCAGCAACGCCTGGGCCGCCTCGGGAATGGCCGAGGGTTCCTGCATCTGGTTGCGGTTGTCCGCAATCTGGGTGGGCGCGAGCGCGTCCCCCCACAGGCGAACCTCGTGCAGCAGGCCGTTGAAGTGGCTGTTGTCGTTGGCCAGGTCGGCGTTGCGCCCCAGGACCAGACAGCCGCCGTAGGGCGCCAGCGTGCCGCTGGCCGCGGACTGCGCAACCCAGCGGCCATCCACATACAGCTGCAGGGTCTGCCCGTCATAAACGCCCGCAATGTAGTGCCAGCGCCCCTCTGCCAGCGCGGGCACGCTCTGCGGCTGTTGCACCGTGCAGGGGGTGGTGACGCCGTCTGCCACCAGATTCAGCATCAGCGTGACACGGCCCCCGCGGCAGTCCAGCTGCCAGCCCGCGCCGGCATTGCCCAGGGACACCAGCACATCCTGGCGCGACGCGTCAAAGCCGGCCGACTGCATCCACACCTCCACCGCCATGCGGCCCGCCGGCATGAGATCGGGAGTCGGCACCGGGTACACCGCGTAAGCGCCGTCCGCGAACTGAACCGAATACGGCCCCATGAAGGCCGATTGGTGCGGCGCGTAGGGCAGCACCAGGTACAGCGTGCCATCCGCCGCCTCGTCCAGCACGACCAGATCGACGCCACGTGCGGCGGCCGCCGCCTGCGCCGCCGCCACGGTGGCCTCGGCCTCGCGCGTGGCGGCGTCCGCGGCCGCGTCCGAGCTGGCCTGCGCCTGATCGGCGGCCGCGCTGGCCGCCGCCTGCAGCCCGGGGTCGTCCGGATTGCCTTGCAGCTCGCGGTCGGCCTGCACGGCGGCCTGGCTGGCCTGGTCGCTCGCGGCGGCCTGGCTCGCGGCCTGCTCGCGGGCCTGCGCGAGGTCCGCATCGGCCTGGGCCTGGGCCTCCTGCGACGCCTCGGTGGCGAACGGCATGGAGGTGTTGAACGCCTGGGTCGCAGCCGTCACCGGGTCCGCGGCAAAGTTGGCCTGGAACAACGCGCGCTGTGCCGCATCCAGCGCGGCGCTCGCCGAAGCGTAGTCACCGCCGGACAGCACGGCGGCATTCTGTGAGGCGACGGCCACGTCGCTGGCCTGGTCGTACGCGCTCTGGGCCGCCGTGAGTGCGTCGTCGGCCTGCGTGGCAGCGGCGGCCCGTTGAGGGTCGTCCGGGTCGTCGGCCAGTGCCGCGTTGGCCACCCTCGCTGCGGTCTGTGCGTCCTGCAGGTCGGCCCAGGCCTGGTTCATCGCGTTGGCGTCCTGCCCCGCCTGGGCTTCGGCCCGGTTGAGTGCGTCGTTGGCGGCATCAAAGGCTGTCTGCGCGGCCGCCAGCGCCTGCTCCAGTTCAGCGATGGACAGGCCCCCGGTGTCCGGGTCGGTGTCCTGGATGGTCAACAGGTAGTCGGTGCGGGCGTGGAACGATTCACGGGGATTCAGGCTGCTTGCACCAGCACGCAGCGACGGCGCGAAATAGGCCGGGTCGGCAATCACGTGATAGAAGGTCTGCGCGTCCTCCACCTTGGCCGTGACGGTGATCCCCGCCGGCATGGTCTTGCCCTGCGCGCCGAAGTACTCGGCCAGCGCGCGGGTGGCGTCCTGGACCAGCGCGTTCCAGAACGCGCTGTCGTCCAGGGCGCGCTGGACGATGGCGGCCTCGAATTCCGCGCGGTAGACGGGGGTCGGTGCGTCGATGTTGTCGGGCATGGCGGTTCAGTGAGGGAGGCGAACTTGGGGTTGTGCGTGGGGCTGGCGTGGCAGTGGGTCACCAGTTGGACGGATTGATCGCGTCGGTGAACTCGTCCCACTTCTTCTTGGCCCAGTGGTACACGTCGGACATTGCGTCCTCGATCTTGTTGGCGGCATAGCCGGCAAGGTCCAGTGCGTCGGCGACGAGCTCGTCCACCACGTTCCAGGCCTTCTTGAAGAACTCGGCCACCTCCTTGGCGCTGTAGCCAAATATCTGCCGGAGCACCGTGGCGATGTCGCCCAGCGAACAGCCGATCGCCTTGAGGACGTTGGCCACCGATTCGGCGCCCAGGCGGAAGATCGCGCCCACGGCCGCGGCAATCTCGGTGGCCGCGTACCGGGCCGACTTGAGCGCCGCGCCCACGAGCTGGGCGCTGGCGTTGTAACCGGACTTGAGCAGGGTGCCGATCTCGGTCACCGAGTACTGCATGAATTGCGTTGCGCTCTTGAGGTACTGGGCCGCGGCATTGATGTCGATGTGCAGCACATCGCTCAGGATGTGGCTGATGTCGCTGGCCAGGTACAGGCCTTCGGCACGCACATAGCGGAACAGCGCGTCGGCGTTCTGGAACAGCGCCGCGCCCACCTGCCAGAGTGTGTCCTTGAGCACACCGGCAAAGTAGCCGGGAATGCTGGCAAACGACGTCAGGCTGCCGGCATTCACGCTGACCTGGCAGGGGCTGAGGGTCATGTGCACACCGCCCAGCGTGAAGTCTCCGGACAGGGTCATGGCCATGGCGGCGCTGGGGCCGAACACCAGGCCGATGCCCGCCGCCGCGCTCAGCCCGCCGCTCAGCGAGCCGAGCGTGAAGCCGCCCGCCTTGATCGACTTGACGCGCGGAACCGTCATGCTGCATTGCCCGTTGAAGTCGAAGCGGTTGCCGTTGACGAGGCTCGCGTTCACCGACAGCCGGCCCAGCGCTGAGACCCCGCTGAGCTGGGTGCTGAAGTTGACGGTGAAGGCGTTGCTGCTGACGACGGCCAGCAGCTGGAGGCGCTGGATCTCGAACAGCGTGAGCGCCAGCGACATGCTGACGTACGGCGACTGCGAAGAGTTGACCTGCAGGTAGGCCCCCCGGGTGGGGTCGGTGGCGTTGGTCAGGGTCACCACATGGCCAATGACCAGCGGCCCGTCCAGCTGCCCGGTGGCGTGGATGCCTGTGGCGTAGTCCACCTGCACGTCGACCGAGCCGACCAGATTGCACACCCGCAGCCGGCCGCTGAAGGCCAGCCCCGCGCCATAGTGCTTCTGCGTGATCAGGTCTGTCCAGCCCACCGGATTGACCACGATCAGGAAGCGGAAGCTGAACAGCTCGATCTGGCTCAGCGTTGCCGGCACATGGTTCGACGCCACGAAGGCACCGATGATGTCCGCCAGCGAGATCGTCCCCACTTCCTCGACCATGAACAGGTCGGGTATCTCCTCGGCGAGGCTGAACTCCATCGCGGCCGCCAGGCTGATGGCGCGTGAACCGGAGCCCAGCAGCACCTGGCCCTGCAGGCTGACCGCGAGGTTGTCCAGGACGAACCCCACAGCGACCGCCTGCAGCGTCAGGCCGCGGATGCCGAATGGCTCCACCCAGGCCGTGGTGGTGCGCAATGACAGCTCCACGTCGGCGCCAGCCACCGTCATCGCACCGGACAGTCCCAGGCTGTGCCCAAACAGGTCCACCGTCACATCGGTCGCCAGGCTCAGGTAAGTCTGGAACGGACGGATCGTCACACTGACCGAATCGAGCGTGAGCGTGGAGAACATCTGGTAGTGCGATGCAATCCGCGCCACGAATACCGTGTCCCGGTAATTGGCGGGCACCGCCAGCGACAGCGTCAGGGCGTCGAGGCCGCTGAGTAGCTTGGCCACGGCCCCCATCGGGCCGGGGTCGCCGGGGTCGAGCACCACATCGGCATACAGGTACAGGCCGGCATGAACCCCACCACTGACCTGCGACGGAGCGATGGGCGCGAGGTCGGAATTGCGCCCCGCGTTCTCGTTGCTCGGCGGCAGCTGCACTGGCGCCAGGCTGCTGAAGCTGAAATTCGGGTTGTCGTTGGACGAACCGATCAGCGAGGCATTGCGGAAACGGATGTCACGCAACAGCGCAACATCGAACACCGTGGACAACTGGGTGAGCCGCCAGTCCGGGTCGAGGGCGAAGCCGAAGGTGAAGCCGGTCTGCCGCGCGATCTCGGAGAACTGGACCTCGAAGGCGCCGAAGTTTTCCACGTGCGTGCCGGCCGCGAGGAAGTATCCGCCGTCCTGGAACCGCTGCACCGCCACCGTGGTGTTGAGCAGCTGGATGGTGGGGAAGCTGTTGACCCAGCCCGCGGCAGTCGGGCTCAGGCTGGCGACCATCTCGCTGAGCGGGATTTTGGGGATGACACCGTTCAGCGAGAACGTGCCCGGCAGTTGCCAATCGAGCGCGATCAACGCCGGCCCGATGCGCGCCGCCCCACCGAGGCGCACCTGGGTACCGGCCTGTGAGGTGCTCATCGCAAAGGCGACTTTGTCGATGGACAGCTGAGTCGTCCCGAGGCTGAGCTGCCAGACGTCCTCCACCTTGACCGACAGCGCATAGTCGCCGGAGGAGGGCGCCGCCTCGAACGTCAGGCCAACGACTTGCATCGGCGGGACGTCAGGGTTCGGCGGCGTGTCCATGAAATACGCGGCCAGCTGCGTGAGGTTGATCGTGGTGCCGTCCAGCAGCTCACCGCTCACGGCGAAGTTGTTGTCGTACACCGCCGAGAGACCCATGACGCCGGTCTCGCTCATATGGATCAGCCCGAACACGGCCGCGCCGATCCGCGGAGAGGTCATCGGGTTGCGCACCGAAAAGGACACTTCGATCTGGTCAATGGCCAGCGCGGTGCCGTAGGTGGGGTCGGTCAGCAGCGGCCAGGCCTGGGCACTGCGCACGCCCACGATGACGTTGAATACCTTGTTGGCCCAACTTTCGGCCGCCAGATTGACCTGCAGCGCAAACGTGGCCAGGCCAAGTGCCTGGGACAGGTCGAAGTTGCTGGGAAACTGCACCGAGCTCAGGTCGCAGTCATTGACCAGGCTTTGCAGCTGGTTGAACCCGAGGTAGACCATGTTGGTCAGGTCGGCGGTGAACTGGACCACCGGCGAGTCGCCGTAGAAGTCCGCGCTCAAGGGGATCGTCAGGTCGGTGCTTCCGGTGGAAAAGCGGATGCTGGTGGCCAGCTGCATCACATCCGACAGCACCGGCCGGCCGCTGGGGCGCACCGAATTCACGTGGCTGGTGAGTTTCAGCGTGACCGGCTCGATGTTGAACCAGCCCAGCACGGCACCCGAAGCCATGGTGGCCGACAGCGCGATCTCGGGATAGCTCTGGTGCATCTGCACCGGCCCGGCCACGGTCACCGTGGTCATGGACGGATCGCCCAGCAGCCAGGTGCTGTTGGCCAACGCCCCGGTCAGCCGCAGGTCGCCCTGGAAGAACAGGCCTTCCTGGAAGTCATCTTCATTCTGCGAGGCAAAGTAGTAGCAGGGCGCAGATGCGAAAGCGAGGTCGGCGAACAGCGTGTCCGCGAGCCGCCCGAAGCTTGTGGCAAAGGTCCAGCCTGTCTGCGCCACGGCCAGCAGTTGCAACACCACGTCATTGCCCTGGGGTGACAGCACCAGGGTGACGTGCATGTCCTGGAACGGCCCGGCACCGCCGGTGCCACTGACCGTTGCGCCCTCGGGCACCGCCTTGCCGCCCAGTTGCCCGCCGGGGAACAGGCCCGGCACCGCGCCATCAATGGTCAGCGTGCCGTCCGGCAGATAGGCCTCGAACAGTGCGGTCACGTTGTCCGAACCGATCTCGGGCCCGGTGATCACGAGTGAGCCATCGTTGGCCGCGATGTTCGCGGCAAGCATGTCAGCCAGGGATTGGGGTGTTGAAGGCATGCGTGAAACCGGGTGAGGCAGTCAACGGGGTCGCGGCGACCCCAGCCTCACACGCGGCAAGCGCCTGTGAGCCGAAGCCAAAGGATTTTTTTTGGATACCAGACGGTCCGCAGGGAAGGCTGATCGCTCTGACAGCCTCCCGCAGCGAACCTGTGCGCATCATGGAGGACACGCCGAAACCGCGCATCCCCCATTCTGAGGAGATGGCGGCCTGGGTCGCCCTGCTGCGCGACGTGCTGGCTACCAGCGCGCGCCGAAAGTCTGGCGCAGTTCCTCGATGTGCGCGTCGGCCAGCGGCTCGGCCAGGGGCTGCAGCAGGATGAGGCGCGCCGTTTCCTCGAGCTCCTCGAGGGTGGCCATGGCCGCCGCGGGCGACTGGTGCCACACGTTGGGCCCCAGGCGCGCCAGCATCACGGCGCGCAGCGGCGTGCCGCGCTCGCCGTACTGCACGATGACGCGCGCCACTTCGTCAGCCGCCGCGGGGGCACCCGGCCGCTGGTAGCCGATCAGCGGCACATGGCCCACCTTCATCACGAAGTACGGCGTGATCGGCGGCAGCAGTTCGGGCCCCGGGGCCTGCAGGCTCAGCGCCACGCAATGCGTGCTGTGGGTATGGATCACGCACCGCGTTTCAGGGTCGAATCGGGCGATAGCCGAATAGATACGGGCATGTAGCGCTATGGTTTTGCTAGCACCATCGCCCGACAGCTGCGCGCCCGCTGAGTCCACGCGCGCGAGTCGCGCCGGGTCCAGATCGCCCAGGCAGGCATCGGTGGGGGTAATGAGAAAGCCGTCATCCATCCGCAAGCTGATGTTGCCTGCCGTGGCGTGGACATAGCCGCGGTCGAACAGGCTTTTGCCGACGCGGCAGATCTCTTCGCGGGCCTGGCTTTCCGACATGCGGGTCATGGCAGGATTGTGAAGGCTTTGGTGAAGAAGTCGTCGGTGCCAAAGTTGCCGGACTTGAGCGTGAGGTGCAGACCATCGGCGCCCGCGGCGTTCGACTGGGCAAAGCACCAGGGCACGCCAGGGTCGATCTGCGGGCCGATCTTCATTTGCGTGATGTTCAGCGCCTGGACGCAGGCGCCCGAGGTTTCGCCACCGGCCACCACCAGTTGCCGGACGCCGCGCTGTACCAAGCCGCGTGCAATGGCGGCAATGGTGCGCTCGACCATGGCCCCGGCTTCCTCGGCCCCCAGCTGGCCCTGCACCTGCTTCACCGCGTCGGCATCGGCTGACGAATACACCAGCACCGGGCCCGAGGCCATCAGCGGTTCCGCCCAGGCCAGGGCTTCGGCCGCCACATCAACGCCCGCCGCGACACGCAGAGGGTCCAGGGCCAGCGCAGGCCTGCCGGTTTGAATGAAGGCCCGCACCTGCCGGTTGGTGGCCAGCGAGCAGCTGCCCGACACCACCGCCTGCCGGCCCTGCACGGGCGGCAGCGTGCTGGCCTGCGACGAAGGTGCGATGCCAAAGTTGCCCGGCAGCCCGATGGCCACACCCGAGCCCGCCGTGACCAGCGGCAGCCCCTTGAACGCCGGGCCCAGGCGCAGCAGGTCGTCGTTGGACACCGCGTCCACCACGGCCAAGCCCACGCCCTCGGCGCGCAGCGCCGCGATGCGCGCGGCAATGGCCGCCTCGCCTTGCGCCACGGCCCGGTGGTCGATCAGCCCTACCTTGCGCCGGCACTGCGACTGCAGCACACGCACGAGGTTGGGGTCGGTCATGGGTGTGAGCGGGTGGTTCTGCATGCCGCTTTCGCTGAGCAGCACCTCGCCCACAAACAGGTGGCCCTTGAACACGGTGCGGCCGTTGTCGGGGAAGGCCGGCGTGGCAATGGTGAAGTCGGTGCCCAGGGCCTCCATCAGTGCCTCGGCCACCGGGCCGATGTTGCCTCGCGCCGTGCTGTCGAAGGTGGAGCAGTACTTGAAGTAGATCTGCTGCGCGCCCTGGGCTTGCAGCCACTGCAGCGCGCCCAGCGATTGCGCCACCGCCTCCGCAGGGTCCATGGTGCGTGACTTGAGGGCGATCACCACCGCATCGGCCCCGGCGTCCAGCGGGCCCGCGGGCACGCCCATGGCCTGCACCACGCGCATGCCGCTGCGCACCAGGTTGTTGGCCAGGTCCGTCGCGCCGGTGAAATCGTCGGCGATGCAACCCAGAAGCAGGCCCGCCGCCATCACGTCACCGGCAGCTTGACGGCCTGCGGGTTCTCTCGCATGTAGTCGCGGATCACGGCCTCGAAATCTGCGTCGGACGTGAGGCCCAGGCCGCGCGCGCGCTCCCAGGCCAGATTGCCGGGCCAGGTGCTGACGAGCTTTTCGATTGCCGGGTCGGGAGTCCAGTCGAGCAGGGCCGTGGCACCGGCGCCCGCCACCTTCTCCAGCGCTTGCGCCATGGCGCCCACCGTGGTGCGGAACGACGGCAGGTTGATGGCCGTGGGCGGGCCCCACTGCGCGTCGCTGGCCTCGGCCGCGCACACAAAGCCGGCCACCGTGTTGCCCGGCGAAGCCAGCGCCACGGGCGTCTGCGGCGCCACGGGCACCCGGGCCTGCAGGCCGGCCAGCGGCTCGCGCACCATGCCGCTGAAGAAGCCCGAGGCCGCGCCATTGGGCCGGCCGGGCCGCACGCTCACCGTCATGGGCCGCACGCTGCGGCCCGCGATAAACCCCTTGCGGCTGTAGTCGGCCACCAGCTGCTCGCAAATGAACTTCTGCACACCGTAGCTGCCCTGCGGCGTGGGCAGGGTGTCGTCAGTGATGGGTTCGGGCAGCGGCCGGCCGGGCTGCTTGCCAAACACCGCCAGCGAACTTGCGAACACAAACACCGGCTGGCTGCCCAGCGCGCGGCAGGCCTCGAGCAAGCGGTGCGTGGTCTCAAGGTTGCTGCGCATGCCCAGGTCGAAGTCGGCTTCGCATTCGCCGCTGACCGCCGCCGCGAGGTGGAACACCGCGTCGGTGCCGGCCACGGGCATCTGTCGGCTGCCGATCAGCTCCAGCAGGTCACCCGTGATGAAGGCCACGCGGGCATCGGCTCGCAGATCGTCCGGCGGGGCCACGCGGTCGGCGAGGGTGATGCGCTCGATGGCGCGCGCCGGTGCGCCGCGCAGGGCCAGCGTGCCCTGCGCCAGCAGGGTGCGCGCCAGCCGTGCGCCCAGAAAGCCGCTGCCCCCGGTGATGAGAATGTGCATGAAAGTCTCCTGGTTTCAGTTTTTGGCGGGCAGCTCGATGCCCGGGAAGATCTTGATGACGGCGCTGTCGTCCTCGCGCGCGAAGCCCGCGCTGGACGCCTGCATGAACATCTGGTGCGCCGTGCTGGACAGTGGCAACGGGAACTTGCTGGCACGCGCCATGTCCAGCACCAGGCCCAGGTCCTTCACAAAGATGTCCACGGCCGACAGCGGCGTGTAGTCGCCCGCCAGCACATGGGCCATGCGGTTTTCAAACATCCAGCTGTTGCCCGCGCTGTGGGTGATGACCTCGTACAGCGCGGCCGGGTCCACGCCTTCGCGCAGGCCCAGCGCCATGGCCTCGGCCGCGGCCGCAATGTGCACGCCGGCCAGCAGCTGGTTGATGACCTTGACCTTGCTGCCCGCGCCCGCGCGGTCGCCCAGCTTGTAGACCTTGGCGGCCATGGCGTTGAGCAGGGGCTCGGCCACCGCATAGGCCTCGGGCCGGCCGGCGGTCATCATGGTCATCTCGCCGCTGGCCGCGCGTGCGGCGCCGCCCGAGATCGGCGCGTCCAGGTACAGGATGCCCAGTGCCGCCAGCCGCGCCTCCAGCGCCACCGACCAGGCCGGGTCCACCGTGGAGCACATCACGAACACGCTGCCGGGCTTCATTGCCGCTGCGCAGCCGTGCTCGCCAAACAGCACGGCCTCGGTCTGCGCGGCATTGACCACCACAGACACCACCACGTCGCAGGCCGCGGCCAGCTCGGCCGGCGAGGCACAGGCCGTGCCGCCGCCCTGCGCAAAGGCCCGGGCCACATCGGCGCGAATATCGAACACACGGGGTGCATAACCGGCGCGACGCAGCGAACCGGCCATGCCGGCGCCCATGGCACCCAGGCCGATGAGGCCGGCAACGGGAGCAGAATTCATATGGTTATCATATAACTTTGCGGGAAGGACCCAACATGGCCGGGATCAATATGCCCAAGCACTGCTCGCTTAGCAGTCGGTGCGTCGGCCGGGCCTTTTCTCGCTGAGGAGGATGCCCAGGGCGATCAGCGCATCGAGGTCATTTTGGCCTTCGAAGGAGACGACGGAAGCATGCATCTAGCTTTCCGGGTTGGCGAGGCAGAAGCCACAGCGCAGGGCACGACGGCTGGGGCGCCAGCCTCCCCAACGAAGGAAAGCAGAATCAACCCATTGCGTGGACTACTTCTGATACTTCCAGAAGCGGCTCTTTCCTTCGGCGATCCATGCAAGAGATTCTTCGATTCGCTTGTTGCGGGTGGACTCCGTCTTTGCATCCGTTATCCAAACGACGTATTCCTTGCGAAACGAGTCCGATTTGCTTTCGAAAATTGCCCTTGCATTTGAATTGTCCGCTAGGCGTTCGGCGAAGTAGCCCGGGATTTCAATTTCTGTCAATGGCGCTGGTTTTCTCGGGGAAAGTTTGACCCCTTGTTCGTTGAGGGTCATCGCTTGCCTCAGGAGAGCTACGAGTTCAGCTTCTGGCGGGAGATCCGATACCGAAGTTAGTTTTCCCATGAAGCGCTTCGCTGCTGGGAGGTCAGGATTTTTCTTGAGGCGCGCGTCCGTCATGATCGACTGCTTCCAAAAGGTGAAGGAGCAGTGACTTTTGTAGGCGGCGAACATGCACATCATTTCGCCCTTGTAGTCAAAGTGCGGAATGCCCCACTTTATTTCCTCAACCAATTCGGGGCAATGCGCGTGCAGGATTTTTCGCAAATGCTCCAAAATAGGCCGAGCGAACTCCGCTGAATTTGCGAGATATTCATCTACTTTTGGGCTACGCTGCGCCACCTTCATTCTGCTGCTCCTGTTGGTCTTTTCGTCTTATCGAAATCACTACCGACCATCAACCCGAGATCGATGTCGTCCTCTTCAGCTTGAGGATGAAGGGGCGGCCCCTTGGGCGAGATGGAGAACGGGCAACCCGATTACTGCGAGGGCGGCGTTGACATGTCCATCCAGATCGCTTCCCATACATGCCCATCTGGATCCTCGAAGTTGCGGTTAAACATGAACCCGTAATCCTTCGGTGGATTGCAGTCGGCGACGCCGCCCGCCTTGCCGGCGGCATCGGTCGTCGAATTGACCGCGTCACGGCTGTCGAACGAGAGTGCCAGCATCACTTCACTTGCCTTGTGTGCATCGGAGATCGGCTTTTTGGTGAACGTGGCCCACTTGGCGTGCGTCAGCAACATGACGTTGATCGTCTCGGAAATCACCATGCAAGAGGCTGTGTCGTCGCTGAACTGCGGATTCAGGACGGCGCCGACCGCCTTGTAGAAGGCTGTGGATTTCGCCAAATCTGCAACCGGGAGGTTCACAAAAATCATCTTGCTCATGACATTTCCTTTATGTAGTTGATAAATCTGGCATTCGAGACTTCTGCGAGCCTCGCGCCATGCACGTCAAGGGAGCGCCGCACTTATTCATGAGTCAAGTGAGGCATCTCGAGTTATGACTTTATCAACAAGTTGCTTTATGGTAAAGTTATATTTTTGTCGGACGGAGAACTTGCCATGCCCGTACTCCTTGCAGTCGGCCTCGCCACAGCCCTCGCCTGCGCCAGCATTGGCGGCGGGCTATTTCAATGTCTCGTGGTCGATCCTGTCTGGCCCTCGCGACCAGAGCTGATCCAACCAGCCCGTGGTGGCTTGTCTTGCAAACGGTTCTGGATTCCTGTCCATGTTGCATTTGAGGTCGCGCTCATGACTGCGATTGCGGTCGCGTGGTCGTTGCCGAATATCCGCTATTGGCTTTTGATCGCTCTGACGAGCCACGCGACCATGCGTATCTGGTCAGCGTTTGATTTCATTCCCAAGGCGCTTGCCTTTGAGCAAGCGGAACCGGGTGTTGTGATCGAGAGTGCAGCACGCCGCTGGACACGTCGCAGCCGTTGGCGGTTACCATTGGATTTAATTTCTTGCGGTGCCATGTGGGTGGCATTCACCTATGGCGCGCGACTGATCTGACGAGGAATCGATTTCCGATGGCGAGGGAGTCAAAAGCAGCATCCGACAAGCATCGAGAGCTGGTGGCCCGTGTGGGTCTCGAAGTCCGGCAGCAAGGTGCGCAAAGCGTCATGACAAGCCAAATCGTCGCCGCACGCTTTGGTCTTCACACGACGGATCTTGAGTGTCTCGATCTCATTTATCTGCGCAAAGTCGTATCGGCAGGCGAGCTCGCGATAGCGACGGGACTCACTACAGGCGCCATGACGACATTGATTGATCGTCTGGAGAATGCCGGGTATGTCGTGCGGGAGCGCGACACGCAAGACCGCCGCAAGGTCCATGTGCGCATCGATGAGGCGGCGATCGAGCCGATAAAGGCTGTCTACGCGCCGATCCAAAGGCAAATGCACGCGCTGTGGTCCAGCTACAGTGACCAGGAATTGGAATCAATCGCGGATTTTCTGGCGCGCAGCCGGGCACTTGCCGTCGCTTGTGCCGCGGAAATTCAACGTAACACGCCGCCAGGTGCGACGAAGCGGCGCTTGCCACGTACCGCTGGAATGGACCGGACCAAAGAACACGGCAACGGATAAAAGCTCGCCGCCGGCACGCTTGCCTGCTGTGCGCTACATCAGCATCAGCCGCTCGATCTTCTGATTGGCGCCTTTGAGCTTCTTGTACAGCGCCAGCAGCAACGCCTTGTCCATGCTGACCATGGCTTGTGTGTCGGCGTTCAGCGCTTCAATCACGGACTTGCTGAACTCGGCGGCAATGATCTTGTCGTCGGCAATCACCGTCGCTGACGTCGTGATAGTGCCGTCGGTGAAGAAGATGCCCTCGCCAAAACAGTCACCCGTTTCGATGGTACCCACCAGCTTGCCATTGCGGTACGCATCGGCGGCGCCGTACAGGATCACATAGAAGGCCTTCATGTCGTCGTCCTGCGACGTGATGCGCACGTCGGAGTGGAAGGTCTTGATCTGCGCCATGTCGGAAATGCGCTGCAACCATTCGTCCGGGACCGGCCGGAAGAAGGAGCAATCGCGCAGGGCCTTGAGACGGGCAGCCGGGTCCTCGGTCAGCAGGCGGGCATAGCTCGCAAACTGGTCGTCGATGGTGTCAAACTCGTTCATGCGTCCTCCGCGGGTGGCAAGGCTCAGGCCTTGGGCGGTGGCGGCGCCGGCGGCTCTTCCAGCGACAGCTCCATGGGTCTGGACGCGGCGGCCGGCGCTGGCGCTGGCGTCGGTGCGGCGGGAGGCTTCACGGGCTCGCGCGGCTTGACGTGGACGACCAGCGGACCGGTCGATTCCTCCTCGGGCTCTGGCTCCACCTGCAGCGACAGGCCGCCCGTGGCGGCTTCACCGCCGGGCAGCTCCTCGCGGATGAAGCGCTTGCTGTTGAGCTTCAGGCGCAGCATCAGCTCGCTCTTGGCGTCTGAATTGACCTGCACCTCCTGCAGCGAAATATCGCCTGCGTCATACAGCTCGTACAGGCACTGGTCGAAGGTCTTCATGCCCAGCTCGACCGACTTCTTCATGATCTCCTTGAGCTGGCCGATTTCGCCCTTGGCGATCGCGTCGCGCGAGGTGGACGTGCTCAGCAGGATCTCGATGGCGGCGGCGCGCCCGCCCGACATCTTGCGCACCAGCCGCTGCGAAATGATGGCGCGCATGTTCAGCGCCAGGTCGTTGCGCACCTGCTCGTGCTTTTCCACAGGGAAGAAATTGACAATGCGCTCAATGGCCTGGTTGGCGCTGTTGGCGTGCAGCGTGGCCATACACAGGTGACCCGTCTCGGCAAAGTTGAGCGCGTATTCCATGGTTTCATGGTCGCGGATCTCGCCAATCAGAATCACGTCGGGCGCCTGGCGCAGCGTGTCTTTCAGCGCGTCGAACCAGCCCACCGTGTCGATGCCCACCTCGCGGTGGGTGACGATGCAGTTGCCGTGCGGGTGCACGTATTCCACCGGGTCTTCGATGGTGATGATGTGGCCGTGCGTCTCGCGGTTGCGCACGCCCAGCATGGCCGCCAGCGTGGTGGACTTGCCCGAGCCCGTGCCGCCCACCAGCAGGATCAGGCCGCGCTTTTCCTTCACAACATCCTTCAGAATGGGCGGCAGGTTCATCTTGTCGAAATCCGGAATCTCGGTGGTGATGACGCGGATCACCATGCCCGTGCGCTGCTGCTGGGTGAAGATGTTGATGCGGAAGCGGCCCAGCCCTTCCAGCGAAATCGCAAAGTTCTGGCCCTTGGTGTCGATGTAGCCCTGCCACTGCTTTTCAGACGCGATGGCGCGCGCCATCTTGCCCGTCTGCTCCGCCGTGAGCACCGTTTCGTTCAGCTTGGTCAGCTTGCCGTTGAGCTTGATGGCGGGCGGAAAGCCGGCCGTGAGGAACAGGTCCGACCCCTTCAACTGGACCATGGCGCCGAGCATCTTGTGCACGACGGCCTGGATTTGCTGCTTTTCCTGTTGTTCCATGGTTTCTCCTGGGCGACCTTCCGTGGGAGCTGGCGGGGGTGGGCAGGTTACAAATGTAAGAGAGATCGGGCGGGTGCGGAAGGGGTGAGATACCGGATCAGTCCGGCATCCGAAGGGCTCCTTTTTGACGCGGGTGGCACAAATGTTGTACTTTGCTACGCTTGCAAAAACTGCATCCAGGGGAGCGAATTGGACGAAATTTCCGCCAGTGACCTGAAGACAATCCTGCATTCCAAGCGTGCAAACATCTACTACTTGGAGCATTGCAGAGTCTTGGTCAACGGCGGGCGTGTGGAATATGTGACCGATCAGGGAAAGCGGTCGCACTACTGGAACATTCCCATCGCGAACACCACCACGGTGCTTTTGGGCACCGGCACCTCAATTACCCAAGCGGCGGTGCGCGAACTGGCCAAGGCCGGGGTGATGATCGGTTTTTGTGGGGGCGGCGGAACCCCCTTATTCGCGGGTACCGAGCACGTGCTTGAGGTCGCCTGGCTTCCTGGGCAGAGTGAGTACCGCCCCACAGAGTATCTGCAGCATTGGACACGCTTCTGGTTCAACGACAGTTTGCGACTGGGCGCCGCTAAGACCTTCCAGCTAGCCCGTTTGGCGCGACTGCAGCAGCATTGGTCCAGCGGCAAGCGACGCGAAGACCCCGGCTTTTTACCCGACCTCTCCCAGCTTGAAGTGGCCTTGACCACCGCGTCGACTCACGTAGCAACAGCCGCAGATGCGGCCTCGTTGCTCACGATTGAAGCGCGGCTTACCAAGACCTTGTACCGGCTTGCCGCTCACGCAACCGCGTATGGCGAATTCACCCGCGCAAAACGCGGCGACAGTTCAGACGCCGCCAACCAGTTCCTGGACCATGGCAACTACCTTGCCTACGGCCTGGCGGCCACCGCTACCTGGGTCCTGGGAATTCCCCACGGTCTGGCGGTGCTACACGGTAAGACTCGCCGGGGCGGACTGGTATTCGACGTGGCCGATTTGATCAAAGACGCCATCATCCTGCCTCAGGCCTTCAAATCTGCGGTGCTCGGCCACGGCGAGCAGGAGTTCCGACAAGCTTGTATCGACAACCTGACTCAGAGCGAAGCGCTGGACTTCATGATCGACACGGTCAAAACCACAGCGGAAACTTTTGGGCGCCAGGCGCTGGCCAGCACAACGACTGCCACCGAATACACGCCATGAACGTCTTGTTCGTGTCCCAGTGCAACAAACGTGCGCTCATCGAAACCAGGCGCGTGCTTGACCAGTTTGCCGAGCGGCGCGGGGACCGAACCTGGCAAACCCCCATCACGCAGGACGGCCTGACCACCGTGCGCAAGCTGTTGCGCCAGACGGCACGCAAGAACACCGCCGTAGCCTGCCACTGGATTCGAGGCCACGACCACAGCGAGCTGCTATGGGTGGTGGGCGACACCAGCCAGTTCAACGACCAGGGTGCCGTGCCCACCAACACAACAGCCAGCAACGTTCTGCGCGCGGGCGATGAAAACGCCTGGCACCACCTTCCGCTGATGACCGCCCTGGCCGCGCTCGCAGCCCTGCTGCACGACCTGGGCAAGGCCACGCAGGCCTTCCAGGACAAGCTCCGCAACCCTGGCCTGCGCGAGCGCAACCACTATCGGCATGAGTGGGTGTCGGTACGGCTGTTCCAGGCGTTTGTGGGGCGGGACGACGACGCGGGTTGGCTGCAACGGCTGGCTACGTATGCCGACGCAGATACAGATGTGCAGGCGTTGGAAGCAACTTGGCTTAACCATGTAGACGGGCGGCTGTTGCGCGATGGGCTGGATGAGCCCCAGGCCAAGCAGCATTTGCCTTTTGCCCACCTGCCGCCGCTGGCCCAGGCGGTGGCCTGGCTGGTGTTTACCCACCACCGCCTGCCCTGCATGCCCGTCAAGCAGTCTCAAGGCATGGACGCCGAAGACCTGGAGGACGCCCGGCATACCTACCGCCGCTTTGGTGCACGCCTGCGCTTCATCAACACCAGCGACCTCGACGACGTGCTGCTGCGCATCAGCGCCGACTGGAATGAACCCCGTGAGAGCGTATCTGCTTCGACGCTCGCCGCCCACTGGCACTTCCCGCACGGGCTGCCCGTCACCCAATCCGCCTGGCGCAAACAGGCCGCCCGCTACGCACGCAAGCTGCTGGAACTGTCGCAAACCGCAGGGCAAGGCGCGGTGCTGCACGACCCGTTTGCCATGCATGTTGCGCGCCTGTGTCTCATGCTGGCAGACCACCATTACTCCAGCATCACCGACGCCGCCGCACGCACCCCGTACCTCAGCCAAAGCTACCCGCTCTACGCCAACACACGCGGCAATCACTATCAAAACAATAGCATCTCGCGCTTGCAGGATAAGCGCCAGAGCCCACTTTTTAACCAAACACTGGACGAACACCTGCTGGGCGTGCAGGCCCACGCCACGCTGGCGGCGCGTGCCCTGCCCAGCCTGACGCGCAGCCTGCCTGCACTCAAAAGCCACAAACCCCTCAAAAAGCGCAGCGCTGACCCACGCTTTGCCTGGCAAGACAAGGCCGCAGATTTGGCCTCCAGCGTGCGCGCCCGGGCAGCGCAGCAAGGCGCGTTCATCGTCAACATGGCCTCCACCGGCTGCGGCAAGACACTGGGCAACGCGCGGGTGATGAACTCGCTGGCCGACCCGTCCACCGGCATGCGCTGCGCCTTTGCAATGGGGCTGCGCACGCTCACGCTGCAGACAGGACGGGTCTTCCAAAACGACCTGCAACTGCATGACGAGCAACTGGCCATCCAGGTCGGCGGTGCGGCCAGCCGGGCGCTGTTTGAGTACTGGGAGCAACGGGCCGAAGCCAGCGGCTCGGCATCCAGCCAGGCACTGCTGGACGAAGCGGGCACCGTGCTCTACGAAGGCAATGACCAACACCCGCTGCTGCAGCGCCTGACCGATGACGCCAAAGCCCGCGCACTGGTTGCCGCACCCCTGCTGGTGTGCACGGTAGACCACCTCACCCCCGCCACGGAAAGCCTGCGCGGCGGCCGCCAGATTGCGCCAATGCTGCGCCTGCTGACAGGCGACCTGGTGCTGGACGAACCCGATGATTTCGACATGGCCGATCTGCCAGCCCTCACCCGGTTGGTGCATTGGGCTGGCCTGCTCGGCAGCCGCGTGCTGCTGTCATCGGCCACGCTGCCACCTGCGCTGGTGGAAGGACTCTTCCTGGCCTACCGCGCGGGGCGGGCCGTATACCAACGCCACCGCAGCGAGCGGCCCGGCGAGAGCGTGAATGTATGCTGCCTGTGGCTCGACGAGTTCCACCACACCCACCAAAACTGCGCGGACGGTGCCGCCTTCCGCGAAGCGCACAGCCAATACGTGCACAAGCGCGTCGCCAAACTGAAGCAGGCAGAAGTGCGCCGCCTCGCCCACATTACCGCCCTGCCCGACACCTGGCATGGCATGCAAGAAGCCGAGCGCCGCAAGGACTTTGCCCGCCTGGTGCTGGCGCAGGCGTGGGCGCTGCACCAGCAGCCCCATAACCACAGCACCGATGCCAGCGGCAAGCGCGTGAGTCTGGGCCTCATCCGCATGGCCAACATCGCGCCGATGTACGACGTGGCCCTGGCCATATACGCAACCGATGCACTGCTGCCCGCGCTTCAAGGCCAGGTCCGCATCCACCTGTGCGTGTACCACTCGCAGTTCCCCCTGCTGCTGCGATCGGCCATCGAACAGCATCTGGACACCCAGCTCAACCGCCGAGGTGCCAAGGACGGCCACGACCCCGCGCTGCACCGACCCGCCCTGCGCGCCCTCATCGACGCCCACCCTGAGCCCCACCACCTGTTCATCGTGCTGGGCAGCCCCGTGACCGAAGTGGGCCGCGACCACGACTACGACTGGGCCGTGGTCGAGCCCTCGTCCATGCGCTCGCTTATCCAACTGGCAGGACGCGTGCGGCGGCACCGGCCTGGGGCCGTGGGCGGGGTGAACATGGTGGTGCTGGACAGCAACTTGCGGCATTACAAAAAGCCCGACAAGCCTGCGTACGAGAAGCCGGGGTTTGAGACTGCGCATGCGCCGTTCCAGCTCAAGTCCCACTATCTGCACGACCTGCTGGCGCAAGAGGTGGGCGAAGCCGCAGCATGGGCGGTGGATGCCCAGCCGCGCATTGCCCTGCTAGCCGACACGCTGGTGCCCAGCCGCCGCTGGACAGACCTGGAGCACGCCCGCATGCACGACAGCCTGTTGCCTAGGCCACAAGGCACCGCAACGCCCACCCATGCGGCCTGCCTGCACTGGCAGGAACCCCGGCCCAACAAAGCCCGCTCCCTGTGGCTCACCGGCCTGTTACCGCAGTTCCAGCGGTTCCGCCGGGACGATCAGAAACGTGACGACGTTGCCCTGCTTCCGGACGAGAAAGAAGAAACGCTGCAGCTGCACCGTGTGCAAGACGGGGAGCAGCGCTACGAAAAGCTCTACGTGCCCATCCACCAAAGCCTGTGCCACCCGGTACCCGCAGCGCAACTGGCATCACCCAGCGTATCGCCCTGGCCGCAGGTGGGTTTGATGGAAGAAGTGGCTGCACTGGCGCAAGCGCGGGGCTTGTCGCTGGAGCAATGTGCAGAACGCTACGCCACTGCCAGCCTGCCTGAATCGCAGGCGGGCTGGCGGTGGCATGAACAACTAGGTTTCAACAAGAAGGAGGCATCTTGATGACAGAGAGGTACCGCAGACATAACCCACCTGGAGGGCCAATGCATGCCAACGAATGAAGCATCGCCCACCTTTAGCAACTACCGCGAGGCAATCCACGCATTTCTGCAAGAACGACTGCATACCAAGCTGGAGAAGCTCAAACCCGATGAGGAAGGCAAACGCACGGAGTTGAATGCACAGCATCAACACTCCGCGTGGCTGGAAGATGCCGCACGGCGCGTGCAGCAAATCCAGGCCGTCACCCACTCCCTCAAACCCATCCACCCCGATGCGCGGGGCACCAACCTCTATGTGGAGCCCCGCACCCTGCCCCCGCTGGCCGAGCTGGGCAGCCACGCGTTGGGTGAGCGCTTTGTGGGCGATGTTGTGGGCAACGCTGCGGCGCTGGATGTGTACAAGCTGCTCAAGCTGGAAGTGAACGGGCGCAGCCTGCTCGCCGCCCTGCTGGCGCAAGAGGCCGACGCACTGGCTGCGCTGCACACCGACCCGGCACAAGCCCAGGCGCTGCGCGATGCCTTTGTGTCACTGACCCAGCCCCGCACCGAAGGCCCCAGCAGCCATACCTTGGCCAAACAGCTCTACTGGCTCACGGGAAGTGACGCCTGCGACGACGCCCACTACACCCTGCTGGCCCCGCTGTACGCCACATCACTGGCGCATGCGGTGCATGCCCAGCTGCAGGAAGACCGCTTTGGCGAAGCCAACAAGGCCGCCCGCCAGGCACGGCGCGAGCGCAAGATGCATAAAGGCGTGTTCCATGACTACCCCTGCCTGGCCGTGCAGAACATGGGAGGATCAAACAAGCAAAACCTGGGACTGCTCAACGTTGCACGTGGAGGCAAGAACTACCTGCTGTCGTCGCTGCCGCCGCAGTGGAAGGCCAGCACTGTGCGGCTGCCGGCGCATGCCACTTCGGTGTTTGACCGGCTGTTCATTGCCCGCCCCGAGGTCCGCCGCGCCGTGCGGGCGCTGCGGGTGTTTTTGGAGTCCGACCCCGACGCCAATCTGGCCACCCGTGAGCGGCGCGAGGAATTGCTCGACGCTCTGGTGGACGAGCTGGTGTCGCTGGCTGCCGAGTTGCAACAGATCCTGCCGCCCGGTTGGAGCCGGGATGACGAGCGCTTTGCGGATCTGCACCGCAGCGAGCAACTGTGGCTGGACCCGTTGCGTGCCGAACAACCTGACGAGGCCGACTTTGCCCGCGACTGGCTGCAGATGGACTGGCCCGCTGCCGTGGGTCAGCGCTTTGCCAACTGGCTCAACGCACAATTGCGCGGCAAGCTGCCCGTGGGCGATGCGGAAGCGCGTGCATGGCAGAAGGAGTTGCTGACCGACGAGGACGGTTTTCAACAGCAACTGCGCGCACTGCGCCAGCGGCTGGACCGCACGGCGATGGGGGTCACGCCATGAAGCAACCCCAAGCCATCCTCGTCCTGCCCCACCTGCGCATCCAGAACGCCAACGCCATTGGCAGCCCGCTCACGCATGGCTTCCCGTCCATCACGGCCTTTACCGGCGTGATGTGGGCGCTGGATCGCGAGCTGGCCCAGGCCGGTGTGCCGCTACAACTGCACGGTGCGGGCGTGGTGTGCCACCACCACCAAGAGCAGGTAACACAGGGCTATGTGCGCAACTTCAATCTCACGCGCAATCCGGTGGACAAAGACGGCAGCACCGCCGCCATTGTGGAAGAAGGCCGCATGCACCTACAGATCACACTGGTGCTGGCCGTGTCAGAAAGGCGCACGCCTGGCACCCCGGCTGCGCTGGTCCAAGGCAACCAGGCACAGCTGGATGAATGGGCTGCGCAAGCGGGCCACATCCTGGCGGGCATGCGCGTGGCGGGTGGCAGCGTGCTGCCCTCGCGCCCCGTGCCGGGCAAGCGCGTGCGGCCCTGGATGGCTGTCGTGCCCGAAGACCCCGTGGCGGCAGAGAAGGAGTTTCGCCAATGGCGGCGGCAGTGGCTGCCGGGCTTTGCCCTGGTGGGGCGCGACGACCTGCTGGCCGGGCGCCTGCAAGACCTGCGCGCCAGTCAATCTGACGCCACGCTACTGGACGCATGGCTGCACGCGGCCCGCTTCAACTACGCGCCCGTGGTGCCTGACGGCGGCGCGCCAGCATCCGAGGGGCAAGTGCCGTGGGCAGACCCCCAGCGGCCCAAGGGCAGCGGCTGGGTGGTGCCCATCCCTGTGGGCTATGCCGCGCTGACGCCCACCCACGCCCCAGGCACCGTGCGCAATGCACGCGATGCCACGGTGCCGATGAGGTTTGTGGAGTCGGTCTATGCGCTGGGCGAATGGATCAGCCCGCACCGCCTGACCCACCTGAGCCAGCTGCTATGGCATGCAGGAGCCGACGAAGCGCGGGGCCTTTACCGCTGCCGCAATGGCTACCAGCCCGCAGAGGTAGAAGACGCTGGCGAAGTCGCCACAACCTCCACCGACACGCTGGACGAATGGGGCGACGACGAAGCCTATGCATACACCTGAGCCCCTGCAAAGCCCGCAGTCCGTTCTTATCCAACACACCCTTTTTTTGAAGGATTGACACCATGACCGACAAACTCACCACCGCTTCCGTCCTGGCTTTTGAACGCAAGCTGGACCCGTCTGACGCCGTGTTCCACGCAGGCCGCTGGGACGACCGCGCACAGTCGCACGCCTGGCAACCCGTATCTGTTCGTGAAAAGTCCGTGCGCGGCACCATCAGCAACCGCCTCAAGGCCAAAGACCAGGACCCCGCCAAGTTGGACGCCGCCATCGAGAACCCCAACCTGCAAACGGTGGACGTGGCTGCCCTGCCCTCGGGAGCCGACACGCTCAAGGTGCAGTTCACGCTGCGTGTGTTGGGCGGTGCGGGCACACCATCGGCCTGCAACAGCGCGGCCTACCAGGCCAAGCTGCTGGCCACCGTGCAGGGCTATGTGCAGCAGCACGGCTTTGGTGAGCTGGCTCGGCGTTATGCGGCCAACCTGGCCAATGGCCGCTTCTTGTGGCGCAACCGCGCCGGGGCTGAGCAAGTCGAAGTGACCGTGGAACAGATGCAAGGCGGGCAGGCCGCCCACACATGGTCTTTTGATGCCCTGGCGCTTAATACACGCGCGGTAGGCGCTATCAATAGTGAAGCAAAAGGCTTGAACGAACTGGGCCAGGCTATTGCTGTCGGGCTGGCCGGTTCGCAGCATGTCCTGCTACGGGTAACCGCCTTGGTGCGCCAGGGTGCAGGGCAAGAGGTGTTCCCGTCGCAAGAACTGATTCTGGAAAAAGAGAAGGCGGGCAAGAGCAAGACGCTGTACCACGTGGACGGCGTGGCAGCCATCCACTCGCAAAAGATCGGCAACGCCCTGCGCACCATCGACACCTGGTACGAAGGCGCCGACGAACTCGGCCCCATCGCGGTAGAGCCCTATGGCTCTGTCACCACCCAGGGCAAGGCCTACCGCCAGCCAAAGCAGAAGCTGGACTTCTACACCCTCCTGGACAACTGGCTGCTGAAAGACCAGGTGCCCCCCACAGAGCAGCAACACTTTGTGATGGCCGTGCTGATCCGTGGCGGCGTGTTTGGCGACGCCAGCTGATGCGCGAGGCCCCATGACCACGCACTACATCAACATCACCCTGCTGCCCGACCCGGAGTTCAGCCACGCGCACCTGTTGGGCGCGCTGGTGGCCAAGCTGCACCGGGCGCTGGTGCAAGGGCGGATCACCGACATTGGGGTGAGCTACCCGCAGCACGTTAGCCAGCCGCTGACGCAGCGCACCCTGGGTGCCGTGCTGCGCCTGCACGGCACGCCCGAGGCACTGCAGCGCCTGGTCGGGCAAGACTGGCTCAAAGGCATGCGCGACCACACGCAAGTGGGAGAACTGCTGCCGGTACCAGCCAACGCGCAGCACCGCACCGTGCGCCGCCGCCAGTTCAAGACCAATGTGGACCGCCTGCGCCGCCGACGCATGCAGCGCAAGGGTGAAACCGCGGAGCAGGCCGCCGCAGCCATCCCCAGCACGGTGGAGCGCCGCCCCGACCTGCCGTTTGTGCGACTGCACAGCAGCAGCACGGGCCAGCCGTTTTGCCTTTGCGTGGATCACGGCCCGCTGCAATCGGAGCCGGTGGCCGGGGCCTTCAATGCCTATGGCCTGGGGCACGAAGCGACGGTGCCTTGGTTCTGACCCTTTTTTTTGGGGCCTTGAGGAGGGCCTTAAAAGTCAAGCACTTCCAGAACGCCCCAGAAATTGGGGCGTTTTGCCACAATGAGTCGATGCTCTTAAAAATCAACGACTTATCGCTTTAGACAGATAGTTCACTGCCGCACAGGCAGCTCAGAAAATGCGCGCCACGCGGCCGGACAGGCTCACGTCGTTCACTGCCGCACAGGCAGCTCAGAAAAGCGCCGTCCATGGCGTACATCGGGCGCAGCGGTTCACTGCCGCACAGGCAGCTCAGAAATGAGTGAAGCGGTTGCGAAAACCCAGCACGGTGTTCACTGCCGCACAGGCAGCTCAGAAAGTACAGGCCCACAATCTGCGCGTCCAGGGCATGTTCACTGCCGCACAGGCAGCTCAGAAATGAGCGTGCTCACCAGCGTCCTCAATGGCACCGTTCACTGCCGCACAGGCAGCTCAGAAAATCATCGTGACAGTGCCGGCCGTTGACATGGCGTTCACTGCCGCACAGGCAGCTCAGAAACCTACGGGTACGCCTACCCCGGAGCCCGGGCCGTTCACTGCCGCACAGGCAGCTCAGAAAACGGCGCCGGATGCGCCCTTGCGCCTGTTCCGGTTCACTGCCGCACAGGCAGCTCAGAAAAGCCCGAAGGCCAGCTGGGGGAACTGATCTCAGTTCACTGCCGCACAGGCAGCTCAGAAAAGTGATGCTCGTTAGGTTGTTTCTTAAGCAATGTTCACTGCCGCACAGGCAGCTCAGAAATCGTCGAGTTGGTCATGCTGCTCGAGGACGAAGTTCACTGCCGCACAGGCAGCTCAGAAAACAGGCAACGCGCCGCGCATGGCGCACCTGGCGTTCACTGCCGCACAGGCAGCTCAGAAAACCAGAAGCCCATACTTGAGTCCGCATCACACGTTCACTGCCGCACAGGCAGCTCAGAAAATCGGTTCGGCGCTGACGGCAGGCCAAATAAAGTTCACTGCCGCACAGGCAGCTCAGAAACGCCCCCACCGCGCCGAGCGCCCAGACCCAGGGTTCACTGCCGCACAGGCAGCTCAGAAAGTCGCGCAGATCGCCGCCATGAAGGGCCGCGAGTTCACTGCCGCACAGGCAGCTCAGAAACGATCTGCTGGAACTGGCCGACGTGCTGGACCGTTCACTGCCGCACAGGCAGCTCAGAAAGTGATGAAGGCAAACGCTTCGTCGCGGTGGCGGTTCACTGCCGCACAGGCAGCTCAGAAATGTCTCCAGCCAGGCGGGTCAACTTGTTGCCGGTTCACTGCCGCACAGGCAGCTCAGAAAGGCCCCCGCTTCCGTCGAGAGGCTGGCCGCCAGTTCACTGCCGCACAGGCAGCTCAGAAAGGAAGCAACCCCGGGGACACGTACCTGGAATAGTTCACTGCCGCACAGGCAGCTCAGAAATCACGGTGAACTACCGCACCGAGCCCGGCAAAGTTCACTGCCGCACAGGCAGCTCAGAAAATGACCATCATGGGAAAAATCCAGAACATGACGGTTCACTGCCGCACAGGCAGCTCAGAAAGCACCCTGGTGGACTATGCTCGAGATATCACCGTTCACTGCCGCACAGGCAGCTCAGAAAACGCGGCCGTCAACGATGCGCGCCCAGGTGATGTTCACTGCCGCACAGGCAGCTCAGAAACGAACACCGCAGCCGCCACGCCGCCGGCTGCGGTTCACTGCCGCACAGGCAGCTCAGAAACTGCGCACAGAGGTGGAGCGGCTGCGGGCGGAGTTCACTGCCGCACAGGCAGCTCAGAAATTGCACGCCGCCGATGTATTTGGCTCCGGGGGGTTCACTGCCGCACAGGCAGCTCAGAAAACGCTGTTCAGCGTCACCGTGATCGGGTTCACGTTCACTGCCGCACAGGCAGCTCAGAAATTCAAAGCTCACAGGCCCCAGTAGCGGCTCCAGTTCACTGCCGCACAGGCAGCTCAGAAAAAACCACCCAACAGAAAGAGAACGCCATGGGCGTTCACTGCCGCACAGGCAGCTCAGAAAGCATCGAACTCGGACGGGTTTGAGGAAAGGCCGTTCACTGCCGCACAGGCAGCTCAGAAATTCTTGCAGCGTCGTCACCAGAGCTTCCACAGGTTCACTGCCGCACAGGCAGCTCAGAAAATCGAGCAGGCGACCACGAAGGCAAACCAGGCGTTCACTGCCGCACAGGCAGCTCAGAAAGCAGAGCATCGAGCTGTCCGCCGCCATGGACGGTTCACTGCCGCACAGGCAGCTCAGAAAATACCACTGGCGATTGGGGAACCACCATCACCGTTCACTGCCGCACAGGCAGCTCAGAAATGTACCTGATGGCCTATGAGCGCTTTCAACTTGTTCACTGCCGCACAGGCAGCTCAGAAAATCCACCAGACTGACCCCGACGAAGACATCATGTTCACTGCCGCACAGGCAGCTCAGAAATCATCTACGAGGCCAGTACCGGCCGGCCTGCGGTTCACTGCCGCACAGGCAGCTCAGAAATTGCTGGCCGGCGTGGGGACGCCGCAGTGGTTGTTCACTGCCGCACAGGCAGCTCAGAAAGACGCGAAGGCCACCGGCCCGCTGCCGTCTGGGTTCACTGCCGCACAGGCAGCTCAGAAAGACACAGGCACGTCGGCCCCCTCGTAGTCCATGTTCACTGCCGCACAGGCAGCTCAGAAAGCGCAGCCTGACCGGCCAGGTGCTGACGGATGGTTCACTGCCGCACAGGCAGCTCAGAAATTCAGGACTCGGCGCCATGAGCATCTACGCCCGTTCACTGCCGCACAGGCAGCTCAGAAATGGTCAAGCTGTCAAGCGAATTTGGCCGCGAGGTTCACTGCCGCACAGGCAGCTCAGAAATCCACAAGGTCCATCAGCCCGGACATGGCTTCGTTCACTGCCGCACAGGCAGCTCAGAAAACGAAGCCATCAGCCGGCTGGTCGAGTCCGGCGTTCACTGCCGCACAGGCAGCTCAGAAATTCCGGGATGCTGTTGATCGCAGCCTGGATCGGTTCACTGCCGCACAGGCAGCTCAGAAAAAGAAAAATAACAGCCTGCGCGAAACGGCGGAGTTCACTGCCGCACAGGCAGCTCAGAAATCCAGCATGTTGGTGCCGTCGGCGGGGTTGTCGTTCACTGCCGCACAGGCAGCTCAGAAAAGCTGCTGCATGTCGCCGGGGATGGCCTGGCCGTTCACTGCCGCACAGGCAGCTCAGAAATAAACTGGTCGGCCCCATCGTCCCCTGTGCTTGTTCACTGCCGCACAGGCAGCTCAGAAAACGGTGCCCAGGAGAGAGGAGCCGCCGAACAGGTTCACTGCCGCACAGGCAGCTCAGAAAAGAGTGCATGAAGCTCGATGACTTGGACGATGGTTCACTGCCGCACAGGCAGCTCAGAAATGCCCGGCGGCACCCTGCGGGCCGGCGTTACGGTTCACTGCCGCACAGGCAGCTCAGAAAAACAGGCGATGAATGCACTTGAGCGGCAAAAAGTTCACTGCCGCACAGGCAGCTCAGAAAAGCGAAAGGCAACTCACGCCGGACCAGATCGAGTTCACTGCCGCACAGGCAGCTCAGAAAAATAGCTCGACCACACCACTGTCGGGCGCTGGGTTCACTGCCGCACAGGCAGCTCAGAAATCCGAGATCTTGAGCTCCTGCGCTAGGCTGGCGTTCACTGCCGCACAGGCAGCTCAGAAAAGATAGGTGGCGGCCTGTTCGCTGCGGTAGCCGTTCACTGCCGCACAGGCAGCTCAGAAATCAGCCATCAGGCCGGCCCCTCGAAGTTCTGGGTTCACTGCCGCACAGGCAGCTCAGAAATTGAGCGTCACGATCATCTACGAATAACCGCCGTTCACTGCCGCACAGGCAGCTCGGAAAAACCTCGCAGCATCCGGCGATGACGCCGGCAAGTTCACTGCCGCACAGGCAGCTCAGAAATCCACGGTCACGTAGAACAGCGCTCCGCCCGAGTTCACTGCCGCACAGGCAGCTCAGAAATTGGCAGCATCGAGAATGCGGCGCGACACGTCGTTCACTGCCGCACAGGCAGCCCAGAAAACAGCCACGGCGGTTTTGCCGGCGCCGTCTTCGTTCACTGCCGCACAGGCAGCTCAGAAATTGCGCTCGGCGGCCTCGCTGGTGAGGATGCTGTTCACTGCCGCACAGGCAGCTCAGAAACTGCCGAGCAAGCCCACATTGGCGGCCAGCGCGTTCACTGCCGCACAGGCAGCTCAGAAAATGCCGAGTGGCTGCGCGTCATGATTGATTGCGTTCACTGCCGCACAGGCAGCTCAGAAATGGCGCACCTCGGGAATCTGCGGGATACCCTTGTTCACTGCCGCACAGGCAGCTCAGAAATGCGCACCATGGTGACATCGCCAGCGCCAGCGCCAAGCGTTCACTGCCGCACAGGCAGCTCAGAAAATGTAGAGCGCGGTCTCCTCGAATCCGCGACAGTTCACTGCCGCACAGGCAGCTCAGAAATGCAGGTGAAGCGGCCCCTGACGAAGGTGGGCGTTCACTGCAGCACAGGCAGCTCAGAAAGATTTCGCCAATGGATACGGCCTGCAATACACGTTCACTGCCGCACAGGCAGCTCAGAAATGGCGGAACTTGAGCCCGTATGCGAAAAGGGCGTTCACTGCCGCACAGGCAGCTCAGAAAAGAAGTCCGGCGAGATCACGGACGCGCTGATCGTTCACTGTCGCACAGGCAGCTCAGAAATTCTCCGCCCCCTTCACAATCTTGGAGTAGCGGTTCACTGCCGCACAGGCAACTGAAGAGCTCCCCATGGAGATCCGGGTGTCAATCGCTTAGCTCTTCAACACCCCGCTCACCAACGGCTGCGCCAACCTCTCGCCCTCCTGCGACCAGAACGCCGGGTCGGCGTTTTCAATCCGCCGGATGGCGTTGTGCATGTGGCGGCCGGCGGCCTGGCGGGCCTTGGCGGGGTCGCCGGCCTCGATGGCGGCGGCAATGGCGGCGTGCTCGCCGCGCACCTGGGTGCTGAAGTCTTCGCGGCGCGCCTCGTTGGCGCGCGTGACGCTGATGGCGCCGCGCATGAACTGCGCCAGGTAGTCCAGCGTGCCCATGAGGAAGGGGTTGTGCGCGGCCTCGGCAATGCTGCGGTGAAAGCGCACGTCTTCCTCCACGCCGTCGGCGCCCATGGCCATGGCCTTGTCCAGCGCCTGCACGGCTTTGCGGATGCGCTTGATGTCGGCTGCCGTGCGACGCTGCGCGGCCAGCATGGCGGCCTCGGCCTCCAGCGCGCGGCGCACCTCCACCATCTGCACCACGGCGCTGCGCGAGTCGGCGTGTTTGGCGTCAAAGTTCAGCGGCGAGAAGGGCTGGCTGGCGTTCACATACACGCCGCTGCCCTGGCGCGAGTCCACCAGCCCGAGCGACTTGAGGCGCGACACGGCCTCGCGCACCACGGTGCGGCTGACCTTGAACTGCTCCACCAGCCGTGCCTCGGGCGGCAGCTTGTCGCCGGGCGCCAGGCCGCCGGCCTTGATCTGCGCCGCGAGCTGCTGCGCCACCTGGTCAGACAGGCGGGCGCCACTGGTCACGGGGGTGAAGGAAGTTGTCATACAAGAAACCGGGTTGTCGCGCCGAGGATAGCGCAGCCGGCAATCAGCGGGATCACGCCCACCTTGAAGCGAAACAGCGCCACCGTGGCCAGAACCATGAGCAACAGCGCCGGCGCGTCCACTTTCAAGCCAAAAACGCCTGGAGCCCTTGCCAACTGGACCACTTGCGCTATAAAAAACAGAGCAAGACTGGCCATGACGCCCACCACGGCCGCAGTGATGGCGGTCAGCGGCGCGGTGAAGGCCGGCCGGCCGTGGGTGGATTCCACCAGCGGGCCGCCCGCCAGAATGAACACGAACGATGGCAAAAAGGTGAACCACGTGACCACCGTCGCCGCCAGCGCCGCCCCCATGAATAGCAGGTCCGGCCCCAGCACCTGGCGCGCCCAGCCGCCCACAAAGCCCACATAGGCCACCACCATGATGAGCGGGCCGGGGGTGGTCTCGCCCAGCGCCAGGCCGTCCATCATCTGCGGGGCGCTGAGCCAGTGGAAATGCTCCACCGCGCCCTGGAACACGTAGGGCAGCACAGCGTAGGCGCCGCCAAAGGTCATGAGCGCGGCCTTGGTAAAGAACCAGCCCATCTGCGTGAGCGTGTCGTGCGCGCCGCGCGTGGCCACCAGCAGACCCATGGGCAGCAGCCACAGCGCCGCGCCCGCCAGCACCACCGCGGCCAGCCGCCCGCGCGTGAAGCGCGCATGCGGCGGCGGCGGGGTGTGGTCGTCAATCAACGGTGGTGGGCCGGCGGGCGCAGGCGGCGCGGCCCATTGGTGCGCAGCGGCCGGCGCAAACTGCGCGGGCACCCAGCGCGCGCCCAGCCAGCCCGCAAGCGCCGCCCCCAGCACCAGCCCCGGGAACGGCAACTTGAACAGCACCAGCCCCGCAAAGCTCAGCAGCGCCACGGCCCACAGCAGCGGCGTGCGGCGCGGTGCCTTGAGCGTGTGGCTGCCAATGCGCCAGACCGCGTGTAGCACGATGGCCGCCACGGCGGGCTTGATGCCATAGAACAACGCGGCCACCAGCGGCGTGTGGCCCCAGGCCACATAGACCCAGCTCAGGCCCACGAGCATGAACAGCGAAGGCAGCACAAACAGCACGCCCGCCGCAATGCCGCCCCAGGTGCGGTGCATCAGCCAGCCCAGGTAGGTGGCCAGCTGCTGGGCCTCGGGCCCGGGCAGCAGCATGCAGTAGTTGAGCGCGTGCAGAAAGCGCCGCTCGCTGATCCAGCGGCGCTCTTCCACCAGCTCGCGGTGCATGATGGCGATCTGCCCTGCGGGCCCGCCAAAGCTGATGAAGCCGAGCTTGAGCCAGAAGCGCAGGGCCTGGCCGAGGGGAATGGCGGTGGCGGTGGTCTGGGGCGCGGTCATTGCGCTCCTCCGGTGCGGGGCATGGTGGGCAGCGCCACGGCGCGCCACTGGGCGATGTCTTCGGGCGTGTCCACGCCGTCTTCTCCCCCTTCAATGCCACCGGCGAGCATCTGCGCCGGCCAGCCGGCCGCGCGCAGCGTGGCCGCGGCTTCGGCGCCCACCTCGTGGCCATAGACGCAGTACACCACGACCTCGCGCGGCGCCTGGGTGCGGGCCAGGGCAGCCACGTCCTCGGGCACGCAGCGCAAGGCGCCGGCCAGCATGCGCGGGCTTTCGGCAAAGCGGGCTTCACGCCGCACGTCCAGCAGCAGCGGGGCGTCGGTCCGGCCCAGGCGAGCCGCCAGTTGCTGGGGGGTGATGACGGATACGGGAGTACGAGCGGTGTCCATGAGGAAACTCCAGAGGGTGAGTTGCCAGCACTTGGACGGGACACCGTCTATCCGCGAGGATTCGGGAGGCTGAGGTCCCGAGTGGCGGATGTTATCTCAGTCGCGCTCGAAGCGGAACACCGCCGTGGCGGCCCGCAGGTTGGGCAGCCAGCGCACCTCGCGGCCATCCTGCAGCCCGAAGGCGTCAATGATGTCCAGCGCGTTCTTGCCGGCCAGCACTTCAAAGTCCTTGAAGGTGCCCACGCGGATGTTGGGCGTGTCGTACCACTGGTAGGGCAGGCGCCGCGTCACGGGCATGCGCCCGCGCAGCACCGCAAGCCGGTTGGGCCAGTGCGCAAAGTTGGGGAAGGCCACGATGCCGCGGCGGCCCACGCGCGCGGTTTCGCGCAGCATGGTTTCGGCGTTGCGCAGGTGCTGCAGCGTGTCGATCTGCAGCACCACGTCGAAGGAGTTGTCGTCGAACATGGCCAGCCCCTCCTCGAGGTTGAGCTGGATGACATTGACGCCGCGCTTCACGCAGGCCAGCACATTGGCGTCGGCGATCTCGATGCCGTAGCCGGTGCAGCCGCGCTCGCGCTGCAGCAGGTCCAGCAACGCGCCGTCGCCGCAGCCCAGGTCGAGCACGCGCGAGCCCGGTGGCACCAGCGCGGCGATGGATTTCATGGTGGCGGTATCGCTCATGAAGAAGCCACCCCCACGCTTGCCACTTCGTGTGCTGCGCTGCCCCCCGAGGGGGTCTTCGCGCCTTGGGGCGGCCCGGCGTCGCTCAATACTTTTTCAAAGTACGAGCGCACCACGTTGAGGTAGCGCGGGTCTTCCAGCAAAAAGGCGTCGTGCCCGTGCGGCGCATCGATCTCGGCGTAGGCCACGTCGCGGCGGTTGTCCAGCAGCGCCTTGACGATTTCGCGGCTGCGCCGCGGGCTGAAGCGCCAGTCAGTGCTGAAGCTGACCAGGAGGAACCGGGCGGTGGCCCGCGCCAGCGCCTGCGTGAGATTGCCGCCAAAGGCGCGGGCCGGGTCAAAGTAATCCAACGCGCGCGTGATCAGCAGGTAGGTGTTGGCGTCGAAGTAGTCGCTGAACTTGTCGCCCTGGTAGCGCAGGTAGCTTTCGATCTGGAACTCCACGTCCTGGGTCGAGTACTTCAGGTCGATGCCCTCGCGCAGCTGGCGCCCGAACTTCTCGTTCATCACGTCGTCGCTCAGGTAGGTGATGTGGCCGATCATGCGCGCGATGCGCAGGCCGCGCTTGGGCACCACGCCATGCGCATAGAAGTTGCCGCCGTGGAAGTCCGGGTCGGTCACGATGGCGCGGCGCGCCACTTCATTGAAGGCGATGTTCTCGGCGTTGAGGTTGGGCGCGCTGGCAATCACCACCGCATGGCGCACGCGCTGCGGGTGCTGCAGCGCCCAGCCCAGCGCCTGCATGCCGCCCAGGCTGCCGCCCATCACGGCGGCCAGGGTGCGGATGCCCAGGCGGTCGAGCAGGCGCGCCTGCGCGTTGACCCAGTCCTCCACGGTGACGACCGGAAAATCCGCGCCATAGGCGCGCCCGGTGTCGGGGTTGTCGTGCATGGGGCCGGTGGAGCCGAAGCACGAGCCCAGGTTGTTGATGCCGATGACGAAGAAGCGGTCGGTGTCCACGGGCTTGCCCGGGCCGATCATGTTGTCCCACCAGCCTTCGCTGCGGTCCTGCCCGGCATAGGTGCCCGCCACGTGGTGCGAGGCGTTCAGCGCGTGGCAGACCAGCACCGCGTTGGACTTGTCGGCGTTGAGCTGGCCATAGGTCTCATAGGCCAGCGTGTAGCCGCGGATGGACGCGCCGCTTTGCAGCGCCAGCGGCTCGCTGAAATCCATGAACTGGGGCGTGACGATCATCAGGAGTCAGGCAGTCAAAAACAAAAAACCCGGCGTCGCTAAAAAACGAGGCCGGGTGGGCGGGCTTTCGATCTTTAGCTGAATTTATTGAGCGCCCGCAAGCTGAAGCAAATCGGCGCTGAGCCCGCAGTATATCAATGCCAGCCCACCAGCGCGAGCACGCCGAGGGCCACGAAGATGGCCGCCGAGACGCGGTGCACGAGCTGGATCGGCACGCGCCGCGTGATGCGGTCGCCCAGCCAGACCACGGGTGCGTTGGCCAGCATCATGCCCAGCGTGGTGCCGGCCACCACCCAGAAATAGGCGTCGTAGCGCGCGGCGAGCATGACGGTGGCGATCTGCGTCTTGTCGCCCATCTCGGCCAGAAAGAAGGCCAGCACCGTGGTGCCGAACACGCCAAAGCGCGGCGCCGTGGCGGCTTCGTCTTCGTCCAGCTTGTCAGGCACCAGCATCCACGCCGCCATGGCCAGGAACGAGCCGCCCAGCACCCAGCGCAAGACGTCCGGCCCCAGCACGGTGGTGATCCAGGCGCCGGCCGCGCCCGCGAGCGCGTGGTTGGCCAGCGTGGCCACGAGGATGCCAAGCACGATGGGCCAGGGGCGGCGGAACCGCGCGGCCAGCACCAGGGCAAGCAACTGGGTTTTGTCGCCCATTTCGGCCAGGGCAACGATGGAGGTGGAGACGAGAAGGGCTTCCATGAAGGACTCCGGCCGGAACGGACACACCATTGACTGCGCGGCATCCCCGGCCAAAACGGAGGCTGCGCAGTCAAAGGTCTCGCCAAGTCCGGACAACCGCTTGCGCCATGGGCTGCAGTGATGCACCCCAAGTCTGTTGACGCAAGCCCCTCTCAGAATTGAAGGGAGGCTACTCCCCAATGACAGCCGCCATTATAGAAGCTCAGGGCCTCCGCACCGGCCGCACTCTTCTGGCGTATTTCTTGCTTGCTTATGGTGCGTTTTTGCAGAATCCACCCAAAAACGCACCAATCACAAGCAATTTATCCAAAGAGGAGTTTATGGAAGCACTAAAACAGGGCTCAGACGCACTGTTCATCCTGCTGGGCGGCATCATGGTGCTGGCCATGCATGCGGGCTTTGCCTTTCTTGAACTGGGCACCGTGCGCAAGAAGAACCAGGTCAATGCGCTGGTCAAGATCCTGGTGGATTTCTCGGTGTCCACCGTCGTGTACTTCGTGGTCGGCTATGGCGTGGCCTATGGCACGAATTTTTTTGTGGGCGCCGAGCAGCTGGCCGCGAAGAACGGATACGAGCTGGTGAAGTTCTTTTTCCTGCTGACCTTTGCGGCGGCCATTCCGGCCATCATCTCCGGCGGCATTGCCGAGCGCGCGCGCTTCTGGCCCCAGCTGCTGGCCACGGCGGTGATCGTCGGGCTGGTCTACCCCTTCTTCGAGGGCATCGTCTGGAACCAGCATTTCGGTGTGCAGGCCTGGATCAAGGACGCCACGGGCGCCGAGTTCCATGACTTCGCGGGCTCGGTGGTGGTCCACGCCGTGGGGGGCTGGCTGGCGCTGCCCGCGGTGCTGCTGCTCGGCGCGCGCGCCAACCGCTACCGCAAGGACGGCGCCATCTCGGCCCATCCGCCATCGAACATTCCGTTTTTGGCGCTGGGCGCCTGGATCCTCACGGTGGGGTGGTTCGGCTTCAACGTGATGAGCGCGCAGACCATCGACAAGATTTCGGGCCTGGTGGCCGTCAATTCGCTGATGGCCATGGTGGGCGGCACGCTGGCCGCGCTGGCGCTGGGCAAGAACGACCCGGGCTTCGTGCACAACGGTCCGCTGGCCGGCCTGGTGGCGGTGTGCGCGGGCTCCGACCTGATGCACCCGCTGGGCGCACTGGTGGTGGGCGGCATTGCCGGTGCCATCTTCGTCGTGATGTTCACGCTCACGCAGAACAGGTGGAAGATCGACGACGTGCTGGGCGTCTGGCCGCTGCACGGGCTGTGCGGCGCGTGGGGCGGCGTGGCCTGCGGCCTCTTCGGCAGCCAGGCGCTGGGCGGGCTCGGCGGCGTGAGCTTCGGCGCGCAGGTGCTGGGCACGCTGCTGGGGGTGGGCTGGGCCCTGTTGGGCGGCTTTGTCGTCTATGGGCTGATCAAGGCCGTGGCGGGGCTGCGGCTGTCGCCCGAAGAGGAGTACGACGGGGCCGACCTGTCCATCCACCGCATCGGCGCGACACCCGACCGCGAGGTCAACTGGTAAGGGGCGAACGGCCGGCCTTCAGGCGGGCTGACGGCTCACCAGCCGCGGCCAGACCCAGCGCTCGAGCGACCACGCGCCCGGACCGAAGATCGCCAGCCCGGCCAACAGCGAGCCCCAGAACACATGCTGCTGCAGGGCTGCCGGCGCGATCTCGCTGAGCGAGACCACGGCCACGGCGTTGACCACGGACAGGCCCAGCGCGGCAAAGCGCCCGCCCAGCCCCAGCACCAGCAGCACGGGCAGCACCAGCTCGCCGGCCGTGCCCATGACCGCCGCCAGCTCGGGCGGCAGCAGCGGCACCTGGTACTCGTCGGTGAACAGCGCGACGGTGATGTCCCAGTCGCGCAGCTTGGTCAGGCCTGAAAGAAAAAAGGCCTGGCCCACGTACAGGCGCGCCGCGAGCGCGGCCACCGGCTGCAGCGACGCCAGCAATGCCGTCAGGCCGGCCCATGCGGCCAGGCCGCGCTGCAACCCGCGGGCGGTGAGGGAAGGGCTGGGGGTGTTCATGGGGAGGTCTCCTTGGGGTGATCGGTGTCGGGGGGGCATGCGGCCTGCACGCCCGTGAGCAGGCCGCTCTGGACCGCGGGGGCAAGCCAGCCACTGAAGTCAAAGCCGGGGGCCTGGTCCAGCGCCTGCAACAGGGGCTGGCCCGCCTGAAGCGCGGCCAGAAAGGCGGGTTCCCCCGGCCGGGCTTCGCGCAGCTGCGGTTGCAGGCCTTGCCGCCAGACCAGCGCGGTCTCGGCCACGCCTTGGCGCAGCCGCTCGCCCGCCTGCGCGAGCGAGGGCTCGCCGCTGCGGTGAGCCTGGATCACGCTGACCACGGGCCAGGGACTGGGCACACAGGCAACGCCGCCCGCCAGCGTGAGCCGAAGCTGCATCGGGTCGTTCTGGGCCAGCAGCGCCAGCGAGGCCGGGTCGGGCTCCGCGTCGGCCGCGCTGGCGGCCACATGCAGCGCCCATTCGACGCGCGCCACGTCGCCCAGGTAGGGCTCCTGCGCGAGTTGCGGGGCCGACTCGAGGTAGGCCGGCAGGTCGCCGCCCCACTGGGCCAGGTCGCCGCGCTGCGGCGGCTGGCTGCGCCAGAAGGCACGGGCCAGGCCGGCAAAGCTGGTCTCGTCGACCAATTGGCACAGCACCGGAAATGCGGCGCCCAGCACCCGCGGCGCCAGCTCCAGGCCGTGGCTGCGGTAGGCGCGCAGCCCAAGTTCCAGACGTTTTGAGGCTGTAGCCCCCGACAGATGGGCATTGTTCGCTATTGAATTCATAGCGCACGGCAGATCGTCCGCCCACAGCGCGGCCAGCAGGGCGTGCTGCTGCGCGACCAGGCCGGCACTCATGCGGGCAGCTCCAGCGCCGCTGCAGCCGGCACCCGGGCGCGCTGGGCTTCGCCCAGCAGCACGTCCAGCGGCGGAAGGCCGGTGTCCCACTCGACCAGTGTGGGCACGGCGCCCCACCGCGCAAGGGCATGGGCGTGCAGTTGCCAGACCGCGCCACAGACGCGGCTGCCATGGTCGTCGATCACGATCTCGCCGAGTTCGTCGCTGACATAGCAGTGGCCCGCCACGTGGAGTTCCCCGACCAGGGGCGCGGGCACGGCGTCCAGCCAGTCGCGGCAGGCTTGCAGCGGGTCGGCATCTGCGCCGCCGAGTTGCGCGTTCAGCGCGTTGACATAGAGGTTGTTGACGTCCACCAGCAGCTGGCAGCCGGTCTGGCGCGCCAGCGCAACCAGGAATTCGACCTCGGTCTGCTCGCTGCCAGCCAGGTCCACGTAGGCCGACAGGTTTTCCACCAGCAAGGGCCGCTGCAGCCGGTCCTGCACGCGCTGCACGTTGGCGCTCAGCACCGCCAGCGCGTCGCGGTTGAAGGGCAGGGGCAGCAGGTCCGACGCATGCACATCGCGCCCCTGGACGTGGCCCCGGGCAAAGCAGGCGTGATCGCTCACGCGCACCGGCTCGATGCGCGACACCAGGCGCTGCAGCTGCGACAGGTGCCAGTCATCGATGCCGGCAGCCGAGCCGAGCGCCAGGCCCACGCCGTGCAGGCTGACCGGGTAGTGCGTGCGCCCCTGGTCCAGCACGGCCAGTGCCGCGCCGCCTTCGCCGAAGAAGTTTTCGGAGTGGACCTCAAGAAAGTCCAGCGGGGGCTGCTCGGCCAGCAGCTGCGCGTAGTGGGGGTGGCGCCACCCAATGCCGACCGGCGCTGTCATGGGCGTCATCGGCAGCGGGGCGCGGGAGGCAAGGGGGGCTCCGGGGCAGGAAATGCGCCGCTCAGGCCTTCTTGGCGGCGGCCTTGGCTTCGTCGGCGCTCAGGCCCTTCAGGGTCTTGCAGGTGCCCTTGGCCACGTACTTCCATTCACCCTTGTCGTCGCTGAGCTTGGACTGGCCGGCGCACGAATGGCTGCCCGACAGGTTGGCGCAATCGTTCTGGCCGGCCTTGGCGATGCCGAAGCATTTTTCCTTGTCGGCCGCAGCGGCGGGCGTGGCCACCATGAGGGTGGACAGCAGGGAAGCAGCAGCGGTAGCGATGAGGGCACGTTGGTTCATGAAAAACTCCTTGAAGTAGATGAAGAGGTTGGGAATCCGGCGCCGGCGGCCCCGGGGATCAGTGGGTTGGTCCGGCCGAGACTGGACTTCTTACATACGTCGGCGGGTGCGCGGCAGACACACGGGTTTACCCGGCCTGTGGCTCACAGCAGTTCAGCGATTTTGTCCCAGGCCTGCGGCGGAATACGGCCGGTGTACCGCGCCACCACCTTGCCCGTCTTGTCGATCAGCCAGGAGGCCGGCAGTTGTTCGGGCGAGCCCAGGTTGTCGCGGTAGCCCGGTTCGCCGGCCCACAGCTGCACGAAGCGCTGCTTGACAGGCACGGTGCGCGAGATGATCTGCTCGTACGCGGCCAGGTCCTGGGACCGGCGGTCGGTGCTGACCAGCACCAGCTCGAAAGGCTGGCCGGCCCAGCCTTCGTAGTTCTGGCGCAACTCGGGCATCTTGTCGCGGCAGACGGCGCAGTCCGTCGACCAGTACATCAGGAGCACCACCTTGCCGCGCAGCGAGGAGAGCGAAAACGGCCGCCCGTCGACCGTCCGGCCCTCCACCTCGGGCGGGCCGGATGGCGCGGGCGCCACGGCCTTGGCCGGCGCAGGCACAGGCACACGGGCCGGCGCCTGAGCATGGGCCACTGCGGTCATCAGCACGGCCAGAACGGAGGGAAGCAGGGTTTTTGACAGCATGCCCGGGGTCGCGCAGATCGGACGTTTTCTTACCGGATCCGCGCGGATCGGGCCATAAAACAACTGCCGGGTTCGCGTTTTGCGCAATATCACCGATAATCCGGCCGTACTTCGCTGCAAGGCGGGGTACAGGTTTGCGGTGATTGGCCAGTTTCGCGTCTTTGAATTTTCGGTTTGTTGATTGCGTTTTGCGGACTCCATCGCGTTTTGCGTCTTTTTCAGGAGTCCCCTCCATGGGCAACAAACTTTACGTGGGCAATCTGCCCTATTCCTTCCGCGACCATGACATGGAGCAGGCCTTCAGCCAGTTCGGCACCGTGTCCAGCGCCAAGGTCATGATGGAGCGCGACACCGGCCGTTCCAAGGGTTTCGGCTTTGTCGAAATGGGCAGCGACGCCGAAGCACAGGCCGCCATCAGCGGCATGAACGGCCAGCAGGTCGGTGGCCGTGGCCTCGTGGTCAACGAAGCCCGCCCGATGGAACCCCGTCCCCCGCGCAGCGGCGGTTACGGCGGCGGTGGCTACGGTGGTGGCAACCGCGGCGGGTACTGATCGCAAGCCGCACCGCCTCAAATCGGTGCATTTGAAGGGCCCTTTCGGGGCCCTTTTTCGTTGGTGTGACAAAGGGCCGCCCGGCCGCGCGATGCTTGCGTGTTTTTCCGATATCTGGTTAATAATGCGATCGCGCATGCTCGCAAAGCTGGCGCTAGTTTGCGGTGAACCGGTCACTTTCGCGTCTCTTGTGGTTTGAATGCGTTTTCGGGACTCCATCGCTTCGGGTCAATGTTTTTTGAGGAGTCCCTTGATGGGCAACAAACTGTATGTGGGCAATCTGCCTTACTCGGTGCGCGACAGCGACCTTGAACAGGCTTTCAGCCCGTTCGGCGCGGTCACCAGCGCCAAGGTCATGATGGAGCGTGACACCGGCCGCTCCAAGGGTTTCGGCTTCGTCGAAATGGGCAGCGATGCGGAAGCACAGGCCGCCATCAACGGCATGAACGGCCAGCCCCTCGGCGGCCGCAGCGTCGTTGTCAATGAAGCCCGCCCGATGGAAGCCCGTCCCCCGCGCAGCGGCGGCTACGGTGGTGGCGGTGGCTACGGCGGCGGCGGTGGTGGCGGCTACGGTGGTGGCGGCGGCGGCTATGGTGGCGGTGGCCGCCGTGAAGGCGGCGGTGGCGGCCGCAGTGGCGGCGGTGGTGGCGACGGCGGTTTCCGCAGCCCCTACGGTTCCGGTCCCCGGGGCGGTGGCGGTGGTGGCCGTGGCGGCTACTGATTCAGCCCGATGCATCAAAAAAGGCTCCCTTGGGAGCCTTTTTGCTGTCCAGCCCTTGCTGGATGGGCACTTTAAGCTACCAAAACGATAGCGTTCGCGACCGGTCAACGGACGTCGAGCGACCGGGTCAGGTACAGGGCGGTGAGGTCGCGCAGGAGGTCCTCGCGGTTGGCCTCGAGCCGCGTGCGCAACTCCTCCAGGGTCAGGGCCTGCGCGCCGAGCATGCGCATGAGACTGAGGTGGCGCGGGGCCAGCAGCCCTTCGGAGATCTGCGGGAGCTGACGCAAGGCAACCGCCCGGCCGGCAAAGCCGCGCGGCAGAACTTCGGGGCTGGCCGCACCGTAGAGCCCAAATTTCCAGAGCAGGTCGTCCAGCGGCAGGGAGCGGAAGCCATCGGGCGGCGTGGCGGCACTGGAGGGCCGGGCGACGAAACCGGCGTCCGGCAGATGCTCCTTGGTCACGCGCGGCCGCAGGGCCACGCGCCAGGCGAGGGTGTCCACCACCGCGAGCAGCGTGTTGCGCGACAGCCAGTGCGAGACGCGCTTGCGCAACGCCCGGCGCTCGCGCCAGATCAGCCCACCGAGCAACACGTCCAGCTCGTCATCGGAGGCCCATTGCGCCTCGGGGATCGACAGCGGGACTTTTTGCGTGACCTGGTCATGCCAGGGCATCTCGGCGTGGTGGGCCACGGGTTGCAGCAGTTCCTGAACGAACTCGATCGGTCGGGATTTACTCATCATCCGGCTCCTTGGCTGTGCGCTCCTGGCGCCGCGCGCTGCGATCCACCATCTGGGCCAGCTCGCGCGGCCCCAGATGCCAGATCGCATGGGCGTTGACGTGTTCGCGCACGTCACGGGCCAGCGAAGTGAATTGCAGCGGCGTGACCTGGCCCTGGTAGACCATCGGGTGGGCCGGGTACAGGCGGCTCACGCCGCGCGGGTTCTGCATCACCAGCACGGGCTTGGCGTGCCGGCGGTCGCGCTGCAGCAGGGTCCACAGCGCGTCGATCTCCGCGGGCGGCCCTTCCAGAAACTGCAGGTACAGGCCACAGCCGGCCAGCAGCGTGCCGCTGATCCGGCTGCCATGGTTGCGCCGGGCGCCGCGCTCCACCAGCGTCCGCAGCTCGCCGGCCGGCAAGGCGCGGGTCTTGCGGCTGCAGTACAGCAGTTGCGCCAGCGTTTCGTGGTTGGCAGGGGCGTGGGCTTTGCGACGGGTCATGGGATGGCTCGACCCCATTGTGCTGACTTCGCGTCGAATTTGAAACACTTTGCTACAGATTGAGGAGGCTTGCGCGCCCCAAGTCGCAGCGGTGTTGCGCGCCGCCGATTCAGGTGCGACTTATTGCCCCTGGCGCTTCTTGCGCGGCCGGCCCGCCAGTGCGCGATCAAACACCGCGTTGGGCAAAAGGCGCAACAACTTCGCCACCACACCCATTTGCCATGGAATTACCCGATAGCTAGTGCCCGCTTCGATGCTTGAAAAGGCCTGATCGGCAAAGGCTTCCGGGGCCATGAGAAAGGGCATGGCATAGCGGTTCTCGCGGGTAAGCGGCGTGTCGATGTAGCCCGGGCACAAGGTGACCACCTTCACGCCGCTGGCCTGCAGCTCGCCACGCAGGCTTTCGCAGTAACTGATGACCGCCGCCTTGCTCGAGCAGTACGCGCCATGGCCGGGCAGGCCACGAATGCCCGCGACGCTGCCCACGCCGACCAGCGTGCCCGACCCGCGGCGGGCCATGGCTTCGACGAAGGGATGGAAGGTGGCGGCCATGCCGATGTTGTTGGTGGCGAAAGTCTGGGCCATCACATCGAGGTCGGAACGCACCGCGGTATCCACCCCCACGCTGATGCCGGCGTTGGCGATCACCACGTCGGGCAGCCCCTGCGCGGCGATGCAGGCCTGCCCCGCCGCGACGATGCTGTCGAAGACCGCCACGTCGGCCCCGTACACCGCGTAGCGGTCCGCCGCAAAGCCCTGCTCCTGCGCCCAGCGCTCGATGTCGGCCGTGCGCCGGGCCGCCAGCGCCAGGCGCCAGCCCGCGGCATGAAAGCGCGCCGCCAGGGCCTGGCCGATCCCGCTCGAGGCCCCTGTGATGAATACCAGCTTTGACATGGTCTCTCCCCCTTGTGGGCTAGGGCTTGCCGGGAGGCACCAGCACGCCGCGGACCCGTCCGTTCAACCGCATCACGCGGTCCAGATTGTCGTAGTCCATGCTGTCAGCCGTGAACCGGTCATTGCCGCGGATCAGCGTGACCGGCTTGTGCGACCGGATGCGCTCCGTCTCCATGAAGGCATGCAGGAACTCGCCCCGGAACTCCATGCCGGGCATCGCGTGGCCCGCCGCATCCGTGGCGGGCTCCCGCACGACCACGGCATTGCCGATGAGCTGGACCTCGGACCCGTCGGCATTGCTCAGCGCGCGGTCGGCCGTCGCCACCGTGAACACGCCCTTGTCGTTGATCGAGCGCAGGCGCGGCTGGCTGATTTCCAGCGTGTCGGTGTCGGGAAAGTGGTGGGCCTCGGCGCCAAAGACCTCGCTCTTCAGGCGCCCGGTACCGTCGAACGAACGGACGGAGAACTTGCGCATGAAGTAGTCGGGCTCATGGGTGACCGCCTTTTCCGTGGCTGCCGGTCCGAGGATCGGCGTGTTGCGGACCAGCCAGTAGGTCCCCAGCGCCAGCACGCCCATGAGGATGATGGGCAGGTAGATCGAGATGCGGTCCCACAGGCGCAGGCCCGTGCGGGCGGCACGGGCGGCCGCGGTTTTCACGCCAGGTGTTCCTGCAACAGGGCCGCGTAGCGTCCGCTGGCCACCAGCAGCAGGTCGCAAAACTCTCGCGCCGCACCATGGCCACCAAGCGCGCGCGTGACGTAGCTGGCGCGTGCGCGCACCTCGGGATGGGCATTGGCCGGCGCAGCGGCGAAGGCGCACCGCGTGAGCACGGGCAGGTCGGGCCAGTCGTCGCCGATGCCCGCGGCCTGGTGCCAGCCCAGACCGAGCGCTTCGAGGGTTTTCTCGGCGGCGGGGCGCTTTTCCTCGGTGCCGAAGTGCGCATGGGTCACGCCCAGCGCCTGCAGGCGGCCGCGCAATGCCTTGGAATCCCGGCCCGTGATGACGGCGGGGGTGATGCCGGCCCGCTGCAGCAGCTTGATGCCCAGCCCATCGAGGATGTTGAACCGCTTGAGGTTTTCTCCGTGGTCCGACATGAACAGGCCGCCATCGGTCAGCACGCCATCAATGTCAAGGAAGGCCACGCGCACGCCCTGCGCCTGCAGCAGCAGCTCGGGCGGAAAGTCGAGTGCCGGCACGGACGGCGCCTGGTCGGGAAGGGCTTCGGGGTTCATATCACCTTGGCACGCATCAGGTCGTTGGTATTGAGGGCGCCGCACAGCTTGCCCGCCGCGTCGGTCACCAGCACGCTGGTGATCCGGTTCAGCTCCATGAGCTCCACGGCCTCGACCGCCAGGGCGTCCTGACGGATGGTGCGAGGACCGGGATGCATGACCTCCTGTGCCGTGACGGTGCGCAGGTCCACGCCTTTTTCGATCAGGCGGCGCAGGTCACCGTCGGTGAAGATCCCCAGCACCGCGCCGCTGTCGTCGGCAACGGCAGAGGCGCCCAAGCCCTTGGCGCTCATCTCGCGCATGAGTTCGCTGAAGGAGGCGTGCGGCCCGACCCGCGGCACGGCATCGCCGGAACGCATCAGGTCGCTGACGTGCGTGAGCAGCTTGCGGCCCAGCGCACCGCCCGGGTGGGAGCGCGCGAAATCCTCGGCGCGGAAGCCCCGCGCGTCCAGCAGCGCCACCGCCAGCGCGTCGCCGAGCGCCATCTGCGCCGTGGTGCTGGCCGTGGGAGCGAGCTGCAGCGGGCAGGCTTCTTTCTCGACGCTGCTGTCCAGGACGATGTCGGCATGGCGCGCCAGCGTGGAGCCCGCCTTGCCGGTGATGGCGATGAGCACGGCGCCCAGGCGCTTGATCACCGGCAGCAATGTGGTGACCTCGTCGACCTCGCCGCTGTTGGAGATGGCCAGCACCAGATCGATCGGCTTGATCATGCCGAGGTCGCCGTGACTGGCTTCGGCGGGATGGACAAACATGGCGGGTGTGCCGGTGGAGGCCAGGGTGGCGGCCACCTTGCGCGCAATGTGGCCGCTCTTGCCAATGCCCATCACCACCACCCGGCCACGCACCGCCAGCATGCGCTCGACAGCCAGCGCAAAGGCCTCGCCAGTGCGGGCTTTCAGCCCCTGCACGGCAGCGGCTTCGATGTCGAATGTCTCCTGGGCCAGGCGCAAGGCCCGGGCGGCGTCGAATGTCATCCGGGGATTCTATCGACGGGACGCCGATCGCGGGACGCGCCATCACAGGAAGGGGGTACGCGGCTTGCTAGCATCGGGGGATGACCTCCCTGGAGCTGACGCTGCTGTATCTGCTGGCCGCCGTGCTGGGGGTGGTCGCGTGCCGCAAGCTCCTGCTGCCGCCGATGCTGGGTTACCTGGTGGTGGGCGTGGTGATCGGACCCAACGCGCTGGCGCTGGCGCAGAACTCCGAGGGCGTCAAGCACCTCGGTGAGTTTGGCGTGGTGTTCCTGATGTTCGTGATCGGGCTGGAATTCAACCTACCCAAGCTGCGCGCCATGCGCAGCCACGTTTTCGGGCTGGGCCTGTTCCAGGTGGTGATGACCATCGTGCTGGCCACCTGTGCTTCGTTGTTCCTGGCATCCCTGCTGCCCACGCTGTGGCGCATGAGCTGGCAGACCGCGCTGGCGCTGTCGGGCGCGCTGGCCATGAGCAGCACGGCCATCGTGGTGAAACTCATGGCCGAGCGGCTGGAGCTGGAGTCCGAACACGGAAAGCGCGTGATGGGCGTGCTGCTGTTCCAGGATCTGGCCGTGGTGCCGCTGCTCGTGTTGATTCCGGCGCTGGGCACCTCGCCGGAAAACCTGCTCGCGGCGCTCGCGCTCGCGGCCTTCAAGGCCACGGTCCTGATCGCGGTGCTGCTGGTGGGCGGGCAGCGCGTGATGCGCTGGTGGCTGACGCTCGTGGCCCGGCGCAAGAGCGAGGAACTGTTCGTGCTGAACCTGCTGCTGATCACGCTGGGCCTGGCATGGCTGACCGAGCTGGCCGGCCTGAGCCTGGCGCTGGGCGCGTTCATCGCGGGCATGCTGATTTCCGAGACCGAGTACAAGCACCAGGTGGAGACCGACATCCGGCCCTTCCACGACGTACTGCTCGGCCTGTTCTTCATCACGATCGGCATGATCCTGGACTGGCGCCTGGTGCTGGAGCGCTGGCCGCTGGTGCTGGTGCTGGTCACGCTGCCGGTGCTGTTCAAGATGCTCATGATCAGCGCGCTGGCCCGCGTGTTCGGTGCGCCCATGGGGACCTCGCTGCGCACCGGCCTGTACCTGGCCCAGGCCGGGGAGTTCGGCTTCGTGCTGCTCACCCTGAGCCAGGAGCACGACCTGGTGCCGCCGGCGCTGCTGAACCCGATCCTGGCGAGCATGGTGCTCTCGATGATCGCGACGCCCTTCATCATCCTGTACAGCAACCGCATCGTGATGAAGCTGGTGTCCAGCGAATGGCTGCAGCAGTCGCTGCAGATGACCACCATCGCCCGCAAGTCCATCAATGCCAACAAGCACGTGATCATCTGCGGCTATGGCCGCAGCGGCCAGAACATGGCCCGCATGCTGGAGCGCGAGGGCATTCCGTACATGGCGCTGGACCTTGACCCCGATCGTGTCCGGCAGGCCGCAGCCGCGGGTGATTCGGTGGTGTTTGGGGACGCCGCCCGCCTGCAGGCGCTGATCGCCGCAGGCCTGGCGCGGGCCAGCGCCGTGGTAGTCACCTACATCGACACCCCGGGCGCCCTGCGGGTCCTGGCCAACACCCGGGCCCACGCGCCACAGGTGCCGGTGATCGTGCGCACCCAGGACGACCACGATCTGGAGAAGCTGCAGGCGGCCGGGGCGACCGAGGTGGTGCCGGAAGCCATCGAGGGCTCGCTCATGCTGGCCAGCCACGCGCTGGCGCTGGTGGGCGTGCCCATGCGCCGCGTGATCCGCATCGTGCAGGACCAGCGCGACGCGCGCTACAACCTGCTGCGGGGCTATTTTCATGGCGCCGACGACGACACGGTCCACGAGCGTGACCAGGAGCGGCTGGGCACCTTCACGCTGCCGCTGGGGGCCCGCTCCATCGGCAAGCCGCTGAGCCACCTGGCGCTGCATGCGGTCGGCGTGCGCACCATCAGCCTGCGCCGCGGCAATGGCAAGCTGACGCCGCTGGAGACCGACCCGGAACTGAACGAAGGCGATACGCTGGTCCTGTCCGGCAAGCCCGAGGCACTGGCGATTGCCGACCAGAAGCTGCTGCGCGGCTGAAAGCGGGGCGCGCGGCCGGGGCGGCACAATACCGGTTCAACGCACTCCAGCAGCAGGCATGCAAGACACCGGCGACACCTTTGACTACGGGCCCTACCTGCGGCGGCACATCCGCACCGTGCCGGACTGGCCTGCACCCGGCATCCAGTTCCGAGACATCACCCCGCTGCTGCAGGACCCCAAGGTGTTTCGCGTGCTGATCGACGCCTTTGTTCACCGCTACATGGACCGACGGCCTGACGTGGTTGCGGGGCTGGACGCGCGCGGCTTCATTCTGGGTTCCGTGGTCGCGTACGAGCTCAACGTGGGCTTCGTGCCGATCCGCAAGAAGGGCAAGCTGCCATTCACCACCGTGGAGGAGACCTACGAGCTGGAGTACGGCAGCGCGACCGTGGAGCTGCACACCGACGCCGTGAAATCCGGCGACCGCGTCCTGCTGATGGATGACCTCATTGCCACCGGTGGAACGATGATGGCCGGCAAGAAGTTGCTGGAGAAACTGGGCGCCACCGTGATGGAGGGCGCCGCCATCGTCGACCTGCCCGAGCTCGAGGGCTCAGCCCGGCTGCGCGCCGCCGGGCTGCCGCTGTACACCCTGGTGGATTTCGCGGGCCACTGATCAGGTGAAGTGCCCGACAAGAATGGCCTCCCGCATGCGGATGGCCAGCACAGCGGCGAGGCCCTTCACAAGATCAACGGCGAGCTTGGGTTGCTTGTGGGACAGTGCTTCAAAGCGTTCCCAGCTCAATGCCCAGGCCACGCCTGGTTGCGACGCCGACACCGTGGCGCTGCGCGGCTGGCCAGAAAAGAACGAGCCTTCTCCCACCACGGTCCCCGGTTGCAGCCGCGCCAGCACGCTGCCCCCCAGCGTGACCAGCAGTTCACCGTCGGCAAGGATGAACAGCTCGCGGTCTGAATCGCCCTCGTGCATCAGAGCGTCTCCCGGCTTGAGGAAGCGGGTTGACAGGTAGGGCGCAAGTTTCTTCCACTCCTCAGGCGTCAGCTTGCAGGTCAGGGCATCGTTCGCCTCGAGCGCGCCGATGGCATCGACCAGTTGCTGAATGTTCATGTCTCCTCCTCGGCGGCCACGCAGCGCCGCTGGTTATCTGTGTGGGGAGTATGCGCCCGAAGGCGCGACCGGCCGAACCGGTCAGCTCAATGCGCCGTACTGCGTGCCGCTGAGTGCGGGGTTGTCGTCGGGCATTTCGGTGTCTTCGTAACCCGTCAGCAGCGTGTAGCTTTGCGGGCCATGCTTGCCTGAGCCGTCGGTGAAGGCCTTGGCCGAAGCTCCCCCCGAAGAGGGCGCCGCGGCAGTTGCCAGAGGCGCGGTGCGGGCGGTCACGCCGGCCGCCAGGGCTTTCTTGAACGCCGCGACCTCGTCCGCCTCGATCGGTTCAAAGCGCTGCACCGCAGGGGCCCGCCGCGCGGGCAGGGGCATGGGTTGCGACACCAGCGGCGCCGGCGCCGAAGCGAGAGGCGTCGGCATGGAGTCCAGAGGAGCCGGGCCGGACTCCAGCGGCATCGGCGCCGAGTGCCGGGCGGCCGGGCGAGTCTGTGGCAGGCCGACGGCCACATGCTCGTTGAGGCGCCAGTAGACCGCCGTGACCACGATGTCGTGACGCGCCTTGGCGCTCTGGGCGATGAGTGCCTCGATTTCTGCCAGGCGGCTGGTCTCGTCACCATATTCCCGTGCGAGGTCCATCATCACGAGGAACTGGCGGCCCCGCGCGTCGAGCGACAGGACCTTGAACTTGTAGCTGGAAGACAACATGCCCGAACGGGTCATGGCTTCGCGGACCACCCCATACAGCAGCTCGCGGCGCGCCATGCGCTCGGACTTGCGGTTGCCAGGCTGGGCGTTGGACACCGGCGTCCGGCCGGCACTGGGGCTGTTCTTGGTCGACGCGACAGGACGTGTCGCCTCCATGCGGGACAAGCCCGAACTCTCAGGCTGCAGCCCGGCTTTGGCCGCCTTGGGGGGGGGAAATAGCCAGCTGAGCAGCGACATGATGGGCTTCCGCGGATTAGGGTTAACGCCCTGCAGTCTTTTGGGCGTCTCTCGCGAGACAGTGTACGGTCGAAATCCCCGTGGCCGATGGGCTTGTCCACCTAAAAGACACCGCGCGGACAATCAAGGCGACGGGCTTCGTGAAATAGTTATCAGGCCGGATCAGGTCACTGCGATGCGCTTGGGCTTGTTGACGAGCCGGCGTCCCAGCAGCGAACCCAGCGTCATGGAGAGTTCCAGCGCGATGTTGGGCTGGCGATTGCTCAGCTCGGCAAAGCGGATGGGCGTGAGGCTCCAGATCTTGCAGTGGCTGGCGGCCTGGACGGTGGCATTGCGCGGGTGGTGAGTGAAGAAGGCTCCCTCACCCACGGCCGAGCCCGGCGCCACGATGGCCAGCCGCACACGGCCTTTGTCGTCCTCGTAATGAACGCTCAGGGAACCGGATTCGAGCAGGTAGAGGGTGCGGTCCATCGCGCCCTGCTCGATCAGGACCTGCCCCTGGACCAGCGCGAACGGCTGCATGTAGCTGGCGAGCATGTCCCACTGGGCGGGCGACAGCGAGACCGGAAAGTTGTCGTTGGTCTGGTTGTGCCCGATGGCCTGGATCAGGCCTTGCACATCAAACTTGACGGGGGTGCGCAGTGGGGCGTTCATGATTCCGGCGACGGTACCCTTCGCCCGGGCCCCGCACAAGGGCCTTTAACGCGTGCTTACACCTGATACGCGGCGTCAACCCGCCGGACGCCCTGCGGCTACTTCCCGATGCAAAAGCTGGAGAAGATCACGCCGAGCAGGTCGTCCGACGTGAACTCGCCCGTGATGCCGTTGAGCGCGTTCTGGGCGAGCCGCAACTCCTCGGCCAGCAGGTCCAGCGCCTGCGCCTGGGCGGCCAGGTGCGCGGCCGCGCCCAGCAGGTGGGCATCGACCGCGCGCAGCGCTTCCACATGGCGTGCCCGGGCGATGTACACCCCTTCCGGCGCAGACTGCCAGCCCGCCACGTCCAGCAGCCGGTGGCGCAGAGCCTCCAGGCCTTCCCCGGTGCGCGCCGACAGCACCAGGCCTGACGTTGGGCCGTTCGGCGCCGCGTCGGCCTTGTTCCAGACGTCGATGACCGGGACCTGTTGAGGCAGCTTTTGCCCCAGAGTCCTCATGATCTGGTCATCTGCTGCTATGTATTCAGTAGCATCGGCACGCGTCAGATCATGCAGAAACAGGACCGCGTCCGCGGTCTCGATCTGACCCCAGGCGCGTTCGATGCCGATTTGCTCGACATGGTCATCGCTGTCGCGCAAGCCGGCCGTGTCGATCACGTGCAGCGGCACGCCCTCGATCTGGATGGTCTGCGAGACCACATCCCGCGTCGTGCCGGGCACCGGCGTCACGATCGCCAGCTCCGCACCGGCAAGCGCATTGAGCAGTGAGCTCTTGCCGGCATTGGGTTGGCCCGCGATCACCACCTTGATGCCCTCGCGCAGCAGCGCGCCCTGGCGGGCCCGCCGCAGAACGCGCGACAGCGCCTCCCGCAGGCCCTCCAGCTGGCCCATCGCATCGGCTTTCTGGAGGAAGTCGATTTCTTCCTCGGGAAAGTCGAGCGTCGCCTCGACCAGCATGCGCAGATGGATCAGCGCATCGCGCAAGCCGTGGATCTCGCGGGAGAACTCCCCCGCCAGCGACCGGCTGGCGCTGCGCGCAGCCGTCTCCGTGCTGGCGTCGATCAGGTCGGCAACGGCCTCGGCCTGGGCCAGGTCCAGCTTGTCGTTGAGGAACGCCCGTTCGGTGAACTCGCCCGGCTGCGCCACGCGCAGCCCCGCCAGTCTTGGCTGCCCGGTGCGGTCGTCGATCTCCGCCGCGGCCTCCAGGCACCGCGCCACCAGCAGCTGCAGCACGACGGGCCCTCCGTGAGCCTGCAGCTCCAGCACATCTTCGCCCGTGAAGGAATGGGGTGCCGGAAAGTAGAGGGCCAGACCGTGGTCGATGGCCTCCCCCTGCGCGGCCCGGAAGGGCAGGTAGGTGGCCTCGCGGGGCCGCAGCGCACGCGCGCACAGCGCAGTGGCCAGCGGGGCGAGCCCCTGACCCGAGATGCGCACAATGCCCACCGCGCCGCGCCCGGGCGCAGTGGCGATGGCGACGATGGGTTGGGAACGGTGAGGGAGCATCTCCAATGAACAAGGGCCGCGATGCGGCCCTTGTCGTTCGGCGGTTTACCTGAATTTTGGCAGGTTGAACTGCGGCGGCACGCCCATGCGGGTGTTGATGATCCACTGCTGGGCGATTGACAGCACGTTGTTCGTGATCCAGTACAGCACCAGGCCGGCCGGGAAGAAGAAGAACATCACGCTGAAGGCCAGCGGCATGAACCACATGAGCTTGGCCTGCATCGGGTCGGGCGGCGCGGGATTCAGCGCCGTCTGCAGCAGCGTGGTCAGCGTCATCATCAGCGGCATGATGAAGTACGGGTCCGGTGCCGACAGGTCATGGATCCAGAGCACCCAGGGCGCGTTGCGCATCTCGACGCTGGACAGCAGCACCCAGTACAGCGCGATGAACACCGGGATCTGGACCACGATGGGGAAGCAGCCCCCCATGGGGTTGACCTTCTCCTCGCGGTAGATGCGCATCATCTCCTGCTGCATCTGTTGCGGGTTGTCCTTGAGGCGCTCGCGCATCTCGGTGATCTTGGGGTTGATCGCCTTCATCTTGGCCATGCTGGCGTAGGCCTTGGCATTGAGCCAGTAGAAGGCAATCTTGAGCAGGAACACCAGCGCCACGATCGACCAGCCCCAGTTGCCAATGAAGCCGTGCAGCTTGTCGAGCAGCCAGTACAGCGGCTTGGCCAGGATGGTCAGCCAGCCGTAGTCCTTGACCAGCTCGAGGCCAGGCTCGATGGCCTCGAGGCGCTTTTCTTCCTGCGGACCGACATAGAAGCGGGTTTCGACCGCTTTGCTGGTGCCGGGCGCCAGATTGTCCAGCGGCGTGATCATGCCCACGGCATAGAGGTTGCCGTCGATCTTGCGCGCGAACAGGTCGCGCTTGACGCCGTCGGGCAGGATCCAGGCGCTGGCGAAGTAGTGCTGGACCATGGCTACGTAGCCGTTGGTGGCCTGCTTCTCGAAATCCGCCTTTTCCTTGTCGATGTCCTTGAACTCGATCTTCTGGTACTTCTTGACCTCGGTATACACCGCCGGGCCCGTGAACGTGGAATAGAAGGAAGACTCGCCCGCGGGCTTGTTGCCGTCGCGTACCAACTGCAGGTAGAGCTGCGGCGACACCGTGGTGCTGCCGGTGTTGACCACTTCCTGCTTGACCGAGATGTCGTAGGCTCCGCGCTTGAGCGTGTAGGTCTTGACCAGCTTGACGCCGCCCACGTCCGCGGACTCGAACTTCAGCACCAGCTCGTTGGCGCCCTCCTTGAGCGTGCGCTCGCCGCTGAAGGACATTGGCGTCTTGTGCGTGGGAAAGCTGCCGCCGATCAGGCCCGACTGCGCCACATACATCCGGCCCGCGCTCTCGTCGAGCAGGACGAAATTCTCGTCCTTGTGCGCCAGATCCTTGAGCTTGAGAAACTCGCTGCGGATCACCGATGCGCCTTCGGTATCGAACGTCAGGCGCAGGACGTCGGTGCTGACGGTGATGCGCTCGCGGGGAATGGCGGCGGCCGGGCTGGCGCCAGGAACGGTGGTGCCCGCGGGCGCTGCCGCACCCGGAACGGAGGACGCCGAGGGCGAGCTGCCCGTGGGAACGCTGGAGGCCGGGGCCGCCGGCACGGCGGGTGCAGAGGACGAGGCTTCAGGACGGGCCAGGCCGAAGGTGGGCTTGTGGCCGTTGTACACCTGCCATTTGTCCCACAGCATCACCATGGCAAAACCAAAAATCACCCACAGGATGGTGCGACGGATGTCATTCATGAAGACTTCTTCTCAGAAAAGGGTGAAAGCAGATGGGTGAACAGGCGCGGCTTTTCAACCGGCACCGGATCATGGCCCCCCGCACACCAGGGGTTGCAGCGCGCAATGCGCGCCACCGTGAGGTAACTGCCCACCGCGGCCCCATGCTGCTCCAGCGCCTGCAGGGAGTAGGCTGAACAGCTTGGGGTGAAACGGCACGACGAGCCCAGCCAGGGGCTGAGCAGGAGGCGATAACCCCGCACCAGTGCCATAAGTGCGGCCCGCATCATGCGGCGGCCCTTGCAAACAGCTGTTCCAGCTCCCCATGGACCGCGAGTTTGAGCTGCGGCGATGACGCGCTGATGAACTGCTGGCGATCGAACCCCGCTCGCAGGCGCACCACATGGGCAGCCACCGGCAGGCGGGATTCAAAGGAAGCACTCACAGCGTAGATCTGGCGTTTGATGGTGTTGCGGGTGACCGCGCGCTTGGCCCAGCGCTTGGGAACGAGGGCGCCCATCCAGACATCGCGCACAGCAAACAGGGCCTGCGGTCGCTCGGACCCAGGCCCTGTGGAAGTTTCAGACCTCGACCCGGCACCGGGTGACGGGGCTGCATCCGGGGTGTCCAGCGGCAAGCGGTGCAGCACGAAATGCGCGCTGCGCGACACCGTGGAGCCCGACATCACCGCCTGGAACTGCGCCCGCGATTTCAGCCGCTGCACGTCAATGCCATGCTGAAGCGCTGCGCGGGTCCGGGGTTCTGGCCGGCTACGACGCGGCTCAGACGGCCAAGCGCTTGCGGCCCTTGGCGCGGCGTGCGTTGATCACGGCGCGTCCGCCACGGGTCTTCATGCGGACCAGAAAGCCGTGGGTGCGCGCACGGCGCGTCTTGGAGGGTTGGTAGGTTCTTTTCATGATGATCTGACGTTCATACTCAGGGAAACCCATGATTATCGTGGATTTTCTGAATCGCGGCAAGGCTTTACGTGCTTTTTGCAGTGTGCCGCTGGAAGTCCCGACGGTTTGGCCGGCTTTGTGGATAACGCCTTGATAAATTACAATCGACGGGCTTTGACAATGAAAAATATCCACAGAGGCGACAGCCAATAATGAGCGAGGGACTTCCAACCGGCCTGGCTTCCGGCGCCGGCAACAGCCTGTGGCAGGCCTGCCTGGAGCAACTGGCCCAGGAACTGCCCGAACAGCAGTTCAACACCTGGATCAAGCCACTGGTGGCCCAGGTTGCCGAAGACTTCTCCAGAGTCACCATCTTCGTCGCGAACCGCTTCAAACTCGACTGGGTGCGGGCGCAATATGCCGGCCGTATCACCACGCTGCTGGAGAAGCTGTACGGGCAGCCGGTGCAGCTTGAGTTAGCGCTTGCTCCCCGTGAACCTGTTGTCAGGTCATATTCTGTTTCCACGGCACCAGAAGTCGGTTTACCCGTCGAGCCGAGCGACATCGGCGAGGATGTGTCGCCCGCGGGCTTCAAGAACCGCCTGAACACGGCCCTGACCTTTGACACCCTGGTCGAGGGCACGGCCAACCGCATGGCGCGCGCCGCCGCCATGCATGTGTCCGGCACCCCCGGTCAGCTGTACAACCCGCTTTTCATCTATGGCGGCGTCGGTCTGGGCAAAACCCACCTGGTGCATGCGGTGGGCAACAAATTGCTGGCCGACCGGCCCAACGCCAAAGTTCTCTACATCCACGCCGAACAATTTGTTTCAGATGTGGTTAAGGCCTACCAGCGCAAGACCTTCGACGAGTTCAAGGAACGCTACCACTCGCTGGACCTGCTGCTGATCGACGACGTGCAGTTCTTCGCCAACAAGGACCGGACCCAGGAGGAGTTCTTCAACGCCTTCGAGGCTCTGCTGGCCAAGAAAAGCCACATCGTGATGACGTCGGACACCTATCCCAAGGGTCTGGCCGACATCCATGAGCGCCTGGTGTCGCGCTTCGATTCAGGCCTGACCGTGGCCATCGAACCACCCGAACTCGAGATGCGCGTGGCCATCCTGATCAACAAGGCCCGTGCCGAAGCTGCCGAGATGCCCGAAGAGGTGGCCTTCTTCGTCGCCAAGAACGTGCGCTCCAATGTGCGCGAACTGGAAGGCGCGCTGCGCAAGATCCTGGCTTACAGCCGCTTCAACCAGAAAGACATCTCGATCGCGCTGGCGCGCGAGGCCCTGCGCGACCTGCTGAGCATCCAGAACCGCCAGATCAGCGTGGAGAACATCCAGAAGACCGTGGCTGATTACTACAAGATCAAGGTCGCCGACATGTACAGCAAGAAGCGGCCTGCCAGCATCGCACGTCCTCGGCAGATTGCCATGTACCTGGCCAAGGAACTTACCCAGAAAAGCCTGCCCGAGATCGGCGAACTGTTCGGTGGCCGCGACCACACCACCGTATTGCACGCGGTGCGCAAGATTTCGGGCGAGCGCCAGCAGCTGACCGAACTCAACCAGCAGTTGCATGTGCTGGAACAGACGCTGAAAGGCTGACCCGTGAACGCACGAACAACTCTGGGGACAGTTCTGGCACAACCTGCCGGTTATCCACATCGGGCGGCCCTCAGCCAAAGTTATTCATTCCGGGCAGACACCGCCAAAGCACAGGTGCCCACAATGTTCAATGCATCGCAAGTCGTTGATAAAAAAGGCGAAAATAGGGATGTCCACAGCGCCGGGCGCCCCCTACTAGCTACTACTAATTTGAATTAAAGAAATAAAGAGGAGTTCACAGATGATTGTCCTGAAGGCCACACAAGACAAAGTGCTCTCGGTTCTGCAGTCGGTAGCGGGCATCGTGGAACGGCGGCACACGCTGCCCATCCTGGCCAATGTGCTGATCCGCAAGACTGGCAGCGCGGTACAGCTCACGACCAGCGATCTGGAAATCCAGATTCGCACCACGGCCGAGCTCGATGGCGATGCCGGCAATTTCACCACCACGGTGGGGGCGCGCAAGCTCATCGACATCCTGCGCACCATGCCATCGGACCAGACCGTGTCCATCGAGTCCAGCGCCAGCAAGCTGATCCTCAAGGGCGGCAAGAGCAAGTTCACCTTGCAGACACTGCCGGCCGAGGACTTTCCGCTGGTGCAGGAAGCCGCCAGCTTTGGCCCGGTGTTCAGCGTGCCGCAGAAGACGCTCAAGGATCTGCTCGACCAGGTGAGCTTTGCCATGGCCGTGCACGACATTCGGTACTACCTCAACGGCATCCTGTTCGTGGCCGAGGGCAAGCAGCTCAGCCTCGTGGCCACCGACGGCCACCGCCTGGCGTTTGCCAGCGCGTTGCTCGATGTGGAAGTGCCGCGCCAGGAAGTGATCCTGCCGCGCAAGACCGTGCTGGAGATGCAGCGCCTGCTGTCCGACGCCGAAGGCGCCATCGAGATGCAGTTCGCCAGCAACCAGGCGAAATTCAGCTTTGGCGGCATGGAGTTCGTGACCAAGCTGGTCGAAGGCAAATTCCCCGACTACAACCGTGTCATTCCCAAGAACCACAAGAACAGCATCACGCTGGGCCGCGCGCCACTGCTGGCCAGCCTGCAGCGCACGGCCATCCTCACAAGCGAGAAGTTCAAAGGCGTGCGCCTGAACATCGAGCCGGGCACGCTGCGCGTGGCCAGCAACAACGCCGAACAGGAAGAGGCCGTGGATGAACTCGATATCGACTACGGTGGCGACGCGATCGAGATCGGTTTCAACGTGACCTACCTGATCGACGCGCTGGCCAACATGGGGCAGGAAATGGTCAAGATCGAGCTGGCCGATTCCAACAGCTCGGCGCTGCTGACCATTCCCGACAACGCCACCTTCAAGTACGTGGTGATGCCGATGCGCATCTGACCTCCTGTTGAAACGGTTAGACACAAAGCCCGACCCGCGACTTTCGCGGGTTTGGTCATTCAAGAGAGCGATAGAAGTCCGATATGTCTGAAGAAAACAATGTGAACACCGGCGCCGCGGGTGAGTCCAGCTCCAACTTCCAGCCGGCCATTGACGTGCATCAGGCCGGCACCAGTGAGGGCTATGGCGAGGGTGCCATCCAGATCCTGGAGGGCCTGGAGGCGGTGCGCAAGCGCCCCGGCATGTACATCGGCGACACGTCGGACGGCACGGGCCTGCACCACCTGGTGTTCGAGGTGGTGGACAACTCCATTGACGAGGCGCTGGCCGGCCATTGCGATGACATTGTGGTGACCATCCATACCGACAACTCCATCAGCGTGGTCGACAACGGCCGGGGGATTCCTACCGGCGTGAAGATGGACGACAAGCACGAGCCCAAACGCAGTGCGGCCGAGATCGCGCTGACCGAACTGCATGCGGGTGGCAAGTTCAACCAGAACAGCTACAAGGTGTCGGGGGGGCTGCACGGTGTGGGCGTGAGCTGCGTGAACGCCCTGAGCAAGTGGCTGCGCCTGACGGTGCGGCGCGACGGCAAGGTCCACACCATCGAGTTTGCGCGGGGCTTTGTGCAGAACCGCCTCCTGGAGACCGTCAATGGCGTGGAGGTCTCGCCCATGAAGGTGCTGGACGCGACCGACAAGCGCGGCACCGAGGTGCACTTCCTGCCCGACACCGACATCTTCAAGGAAAACAACGATTTCCACTACGAAATCCTGAGCAAGCGCCTGCGTGAGCTGAGCTTCCTGAACAACGGTGTGCGCATCCGCCTGCATGACGAACGCAGCGGCAAGGAAGACGACTTTTCGGGTGCGGGCGGCGTTCAGGGCTTCGTCAACTTCATCAACAAGGGCAAGCAGGTGCTGCACCCCAATGTGTTCCATGCCATGGGTGACCGCCAGAGCGACCAGGGCACGAACATCGGCGTTGAAGTGGCCATGCAATGGAACAGCGGCTACAACGAACAGGTGCTGTGCTTCACCAACAACATTCCGCAGCGGGATGGCGGGACCCACCTGACGGGCCTGCGTGCGGCCATGACGCGCGTCATCAGCAAGTACATCGAGTCGAACGAGCTGGCAAAAAAGGCCAAGGTGGAGGTGACCGGCGACGACATGCGCGAAGGCCTGTGCTGCGTGCTGAGCGTGAAGGTGCCCGAGCCCAAGTTCAGCAGTCAGACCAAGGACAAGCTGGTGAGCAGCGAGGTGCGTGGCCCGGTGGAAGACATCGTGGGTCGGCTGCTGGCCGAGTACCTGGACGAACGGCCCAATGACGCCAAGATCATCTGCGGCAAGATCGTCGAGGCCGCGCGTGCCCGTGAAGCTGCGCGCAAGGCCCGTGAAATGACACGCCGCAAGGGCGTGCTGGACGGCATGGGCCTGCCCGGCAAGCTGGCGGACTGCCAGGAGAAGGACCCGGCCGGCTGCGAGATCTACATCGTCGAGGGCGACTCCGCCGGGGGGTCCGCTAAGCAGGGTCGCGACCGGAAGTTCCAGGCCATCCTGCCGCTGCGCGGCAAGATCCTGAACGTGGAAAAGGCCCGCTACGAGAAGCTGCTGACCAGCAACGAAATCCTCACGCTCATCACCGCGTTGGGCACCGGCATTGGCAAGGCCACGGGCGTGGGCGGCTCGGCCGGGGTGGACGACTTCAACGTCGCCAAGCTGCGCTACCACCGCATCATCATCATGACCGATGCCGACGTGGACGGTGCGCACATCCGCACGCTGCTGCTCACCTTCTTTTACCGGCAGATGCCCGAGCTGGTGGAGCGCGGCCACATCTACATCGCGCAGCCGCCGCTGTACAAGGTCAAGGCCGGCAAGGAAGAGCTCTATTTGCAGGGCGCGGCTGAGCTTGACACCTTCCTGCTTCGCATCGCGCTCAAGGACGCGGCTGTGCAGACCGGCACCGGGACCACCATCGCCGGTGACACACTGGCCGAACTCGCGCGCAAGCACCAACTGGCCGAAGCCGTGATCGCGCGGCTCGGCAGCTTCATGGATGCCGAGGCTCTGCGTGCCATCGCCGACGGCGTGGCGCTCAACCTGGACACGGTGGCCGATGCCGAGGCGTCGGCCGTGGCCTTGCAGGCCAGGTTGCGCGAGATCAGTGCGCAGGGCACGCCCGCCGAAGTGGCGGGCGAGTTCGACACCCGCACCGACAAGCCCGTGCTGCGCATCAGCCGCCGGCACCACGGCAACGTGAAGAGCAGCGTCATCACGCAGGACTTCGTGCACGGCGCCGATTACGCCGCGCTGGCGGAGGCCGCCAATACCTTCCGTGGCCTGCTCAGCGAAGGCGCGCGCGTGCAACGCGGCGAGGGTGAGCGCATGAAGGAAGAAAAAGTGGCGGATTTCCGCCAGGCCATGAAATGGCTGATTGGCGAAGCCGAGCGCGCCACCGCGCGCCAACGCTACAAGGGCCTGGGCGAAATGAACCCCGAGCAGCTGTGGGAAACCACCATGGACCCCCAGGTGCGTCGCCTGCTGAAGGTGCAGATCGAGGACGCCATCGAGGCCGACAAGGTGTTCACCATGCTCATGGGCGACGAGGTGGAACCGCGCCGCGACTTCATCGAAACCAACGCGCTGCGCGCGGCGAACATCGACGTCTGACCATGGCCAACACGGGCGACACGCATTCCAAGGTCATAGGCTATGCCCTGTGGATTTTCGGCTTCACCGGCGCGCACCGCTTCTACTACGGCAAGCCCGTCACCGGGACCCTCTGGTTCTTCACGTTCGGCCTGCTGGGCATCGGCTGGTTGGTTGACCTGTTCCTGATTCCTTCCATGGACCGGCAGGCCGACGCTCGCTTTTTCGCGGGCGACGTGAATTACTCCGTTGCGTGGTTGTTGCTCACGTTCCTTGGCTTCTTCGGTGTCCATCGCATGTACATGGGCAAATGGCTCACGGGCATCCTCTACCTGCTGACCTTTGGCCTGCTGGGGCTGGGCTACCTCTACGACATGTGGACGCTCAACGATCAGATCACGGTGGTGAACCGGGCTGAGTGAATTCCCGACGCCACAGCGTCGGGGGACGGTAGCTTAGAGAAAGCCGAATCGCTTGGCGTGAGCGTGAAGGAACTCAGTTGAAGGCCTGAAGCGCTCCGGAAGTTGAATCTGCTTGCCATCAATTGCGAGGAATGCTGTTTTCATCAAGGCGTTGTCTGCGGACTCGCGGATCGCAGGCCCGATTCGTATGGTGTAGTCGGGCAAAACAGTCAATAGTCCTTGGTCATAGGCTTTGTCGTGCAGCGCCGAAAGGCATAAACCATTCTGTGGGTTGAGCCGGTTCTTCTTGTCCATGCTCCAGGGAACGATGTGACTGGCGATCACCAGTTTCTCGTGGCGCAGGCCACTGATGCAGCAGGTGGAGTTGTAGCCTGCCAAGATGGCACGGCGAAATCGAATCTGGTTCACGCGAACCTGAATGAGTGCCACGCGGGTTTTTCCCTCTGCGATTTCTGGAATTTCATCGATCACATCTACCGCGGCGGGCAGGCCATGCGCGACGGCGAAACGATCGTACTCGGTGGCGGCTTCGGTAGCGACAGCGTCCCAGTTGGCCCGAAGCTCCTGCCAAAGTTGTTTGTCAAGTTTTGAGGCATTCCCCATGCCGCTGCGGCCGCTGGCGACAATTTGTGGATCGAGACTGGCAAGATTGACGAGCTTCAATGCCACAGCCCCGGGCGTGCGAGCCATCCAGCTGGACAGCTGTTTGATCTTCGGATTGCCCTGATGCAATTGGCCAAATGGCAATTGCAGATAGATATGGAGCGCGGCCAGAGTTTGGCAGCGTGTCCAGTTGTTGGATTTGGGCATGGAGACCTCCGCGTTGTCGAACGCAGTATGCCTGGCGCCCTGTAGCCTCTCAAACGGTCCGGCAGAACTCCTTAGCGATGTAGCAGACATCCCAGTCGCCGAAGCACTTGTCACCGTGAACCAATGTGCCTTCCACGATCTGAAGTTTTTGGATTGATGACTTGGCATCAGCAAAGAAGTGTTTTGCCTCGCGTGTGTTCGCGAATCGCACACTCACCTCTTGGCCGTATTGCGTTCTTACGTAGAGCACAGGGCCTATTTTCGGACCGGGGAACCCTCTGCCGCGCATGGCCTGCTGTGGGAAATCGCGGCCGTGACTGAGTGACAAGTACAGCCCGGGACGGGTCGGCATTTGGCCCCAGTCGGGCAATTCGGAAGTTGCTTTGGTCATGTGCCCATTGTTGGGAAAGTCTTGTGTCTTGTAACCCAGGGCATTGCCTGGGGTGACCAGGCCTTGCCCGGCCGGCAGAATTGACCAGTGGGCGAGACGGAAAGTCCCAAGCGATTCAAACCAAGAAGGAGGTTCCATGGAAAGCAAGATCCCACTACCGACGGACAACATCTACAAGTTTTATGCACTGTTCGGATTGCTCGTCTTCATATTCAGCATTGGCGCGATGCTTTACTCCACTAGATCGAGCAATGAACTCCTGACGAATCTGATGGTTGAGCGCGAGACGTTGAAGGAGGTTGTGGTACCAGCAGCTGGGCAAATTGCTCGCATTGAAGTGATTGATCGATTGCTTGAAGTAGGGAAGAGCGACAAGACTTTCTTGAGGTGGGCGCTAGCAACCCTTTTCGTATTGGGGCTCTGGTCGGCGTTCTACGGCTTCAAGACGTGGCATCAGAAGATTCAGCCAATCCAAGACGAGTTGATCAGCCTGCAACTGCGTAAATTGAAGGTTGAGGTTGCCAATTTGGAGCGGGAGGCCGCTGCGCCTGCTCAATCGCTACTTCAATAGCGCTGAATAGAGCGCTCGGCATGCGCGGCCAGCGAGGCTAGTCCTGCGACGACAGATCCCCTTCAAGGCGTTTGTGGCGGGCATCAAGAACCGCTGCGTGGAGCCGCTGGCGCAGACCAGGATCGGTCCGGAGGGGTGGTTCGACGCGCTTTGAAGGCTGGGCACAATGGCGCGATGCTTCAAATCGAAGTCCTGCGCCTCGCCCCCGGTGACGACCTGCGTGCCGCGCTGGAGCGCAGCCTACACGGCCCTTGCGCAGGCCCACAGCGTGCAGGCTGGTTGCGTGGTGTCGGCCGTGGGCAGCCTGCAGGCCGCGGTGCTGCGCTATGCCGAGCAGGACACTGGCACGGCCATCGGCGGGCCGCTGGAGCTGCTGACGCTCTCGGGCACTTTCAGCGCCAATGGGCCGCACCTGCACGCCAGCGTGTCGCGGGCCGATGGCACGGTGCTGGGCGGCCACCTGCTGGCGGGCTGCACGGTGCGCACCACGGCCGAGGTGGTGCTGGCGCTGTTGCCGCAGTGGCAGTTCAGCCGCCAGGTGGACGCCGCGACGGGCTATGCCGAGCTGGTCGCTGCCCGGCGCGCGGATGGGGATCAAAACGGGCGCTAGCCCTTGTCGATGGGCGCTGGGCTGCTATGAAAATCGCAGCGCGCACGGCGCCTGGAATCAGCTACTGGCAGCGCAGCCGGTATTGCTCGTCGCGGTGCTTCCTGCGCCGCGCTGCCAGGTCATCCTGCTCCCAGGCGCTGAGCGGTTCGCGGGCCCGGGCGTCGATCCACCGGATGGCTTCGTCGTGGTAGGCGCAAACCCTTTTCTTCCACAGCTCAGGCGGTTCGCTGGGCGCGGCGGGCGGCGGCGTGCCTTGGGCCACGGCCTCCGGCTGGGGTGGGGCGGCCTGGGGTGTGGGCACGCGGTCAAACACGTTGACGGCGGGGCTGACATGGACGGCCACGGCTCGGGCGTGGGACGGGCAGGGCTGGTCGGTGTAGCTGGTCACGCCGTTGACCACGCATTTGCTGACCTGGCCCGTGGGCGCGTTGTCAGGGGGCTCCGCGGTGGGCGCAGTGGGCATTGCTGGACGGCTGGCTTGCGCCGGGCGCTGGCGCTCCGGGGGCTCGGCGCTCCGGGCCGCGGAAAGCTGCGGCGCGGGCTGCGTGGGGGTGGCGGTGGGTGGGGTGTGTGGCGGCTGCGTGTCTTGCTGCCACCAGGCGATGACCCGGTAGCTGGCCAGTGCCATCAGGCCCCAGAAGAGGAGGACCCAGAGCGTGTTGAACGCGGAGGGTTCCGGCGTGCTGAAAACACGCTCGTTGTCCGGTGGCACCTGCGCGTGGTCGCGGTCGGCAAAACCCATGTCCATCCCCTTGATCGGTCTCTTGTAGTGGGGTCTACTTTATCCGGAGCAGCGCCTCCTGACACGCCCACGCTACCCCCCTTGCTAGCCTTGGCGGCTCGTTCAACCCACAGGAGCTGCCATGTCCGAGCTTTCTCCCAGCGTGCTGTCCCACGTGTCGGTGGGCACCAACGACTACCCGCGTGCCAAGGCGTTCTATGACGCGGTGCTGGCCACGCTGCAGATCCGCTGCGTGATGGATTTCCCCGGCGGGGCGGGCTATGGCCGCGCCTTCCCCGAGTTCTGGATCCAGACGCCGCACGATGGCGGCAGGGCCGGCGTGGCCAATGGCGTGCACGTGGCCTTTCTGGCCCACTCGGTGGAAGAGGTGCAGGCCTTCCACGCCCAGGCCCTGGCGCTGGGCGGCACCGACGACGGTGCGCCCGGCCCGCGGCCGGACTACGGCGTCGACTACTACGCGGCCTTTGTGCGCGACCTGGACGGCCACAAGATCGAGGCCATGCTGCTGATCCAGCCCGCATGAGGCCGGCAGCCCGGGTTGAGCCATGAAAAAGGGCTGTAGCCCTTGCCAGATGGTCACTTCGAGCTATGAAAAGCGTAGCGCCTGGGCGCGCATAATCGGCCCATCGAGTGGAGGTGGCACATGGGCATGCTGATACTGGGGCTGGTGATTTTTCTGGGGGTGCACTCGGTGCGCATCGTGGCCGATGGCTGGCGCACCCAGGTGATGGCGCAGCGCGGCGAGGGCCTGTGGAAGGGCCTGTACGCGGCGCTGTCGGTGCTGGGTTTTGTGCTGATCTGCTGGGGCTACGGCCTGGCGCGCCAGCAGCCGGTGGTGCTGTGGAGTCCACCGCGCGGCATGAACCACGTGGCGGCGCTGTTCACGCTGCTGGCCTTCGTGCTGCTGGCCGCCACCTATGTGCCGCGCAACCACCTCAAGGCCCGCGTGCATCACCCGATGGTGGCGGGCGTCAAGCTCTGGGCCTTCGCCCACCTGCTGGCCAACGGCAACCTGGCCGATGTGCTGCTGTTTGGCAGCTTTCTCGCCTGGGCGGTGCTGAGCTTTCGCGCGGCGCGCCAGCGCGACCGGGCCGCCGGCACCACTTATCCGCCGGGCACCGCGCAGGGCACGGTCATCACCGTGGTGGTGGGCGCGGTGGCCTGGGCCGTGTTTGCGTTCTGGGCCCATGGCGAGCTGATCGGGGTGCGGCCGCTGGGCTGACGCGGGCGGGCCGCAGGCGGGTAAGCTGCGGGGCCTATGAAGCTGCTTTTCAGATCCCTGCTGCTGGTGCTGGCCGGCGCCCTGTTCTTTGCCGTGGTGGGCGTGGTGCTGACCTGGGCGCCCGACCAGCCCGTGAGCGAGCTTACGGCGCGCTGGGCGCAACCGCCGTCGCGCTTCGTCGCGGTGCAGGGCCTGCAGGTGCATCTGCGTGACGAGGGGCCCGGCGCGGGTGCGCCGCAGAGGGCCGGCGAGGCGGCGGGCGGCGCGCCCCTGCCCATCGTGCTGCTGCACGGCACCTCGGCCAGCCTGCACACCTGGCAGGGCTGGGCCGAGGCGCTGCGCGGCCAGCGCCGCGTGATCCGCTTCGACCTGCCCGGCTTTGCGCTGACCGGCCCCCAGCCGCAGGGTGACTATTCGATCGATGCGTATGTGCGTTTCGTGATCGCGGTGATGGACCAGCTGGGCGTGCAGCGCTTTGTGCTGGCGGGCAATTCCCTGGGTGGGCAGATCGCCTGGGCCACCGCGGTGGCGCACCCGGAGCGTGTGAGCGAGCTGGTGCTGGTGGACGCGGCGGGCTATGCCTTCGTGCCCAAGTCGGTGCCCATTGGTTTCCAGATCGCACGCATGCCCGCGCTGCGCCCGCTGATGGAGAACACGCTGCCGCGCGGACTGATCGAAAGCAGCGTGCGCAATGTCTATGGCCACCCCGAGCGGGTCACGCCCGCGCTGGTGGATCTGTACTACGACATGACGCGGCGCGAGGGCAACCGCCGTGCACTGGGCCAGCGCATGGCGCAGATGACGCCCGAGGCGGTGGCCCAGCGCTCGGGCCGCATCGCCACCATCCGGCAGCCCACGCTCATTCTGTGGGGTGGGCAAGACCGGCTGATCCCGCCCGAGAACGCGCAGCGCTTTGCCCGGGACATCGCGGGCAGCCAGCTCGTGGTGTTCGACGACCTGGGCCATGTGCCGCACGAGGAAGACCCGGCGCGCACGGTGGCCGCCGTGCAGAAGTTCCTCGCGCGCTGAAGGCCGGCCGCCGCGGCGGCACCATGACAAAAGCCGCCCGGAGGCGGCTTTGTGGCTTGTGACGAGGCCCTGTCAGGGGCCTGCCGGTTTACTGCGCGTTGTTGGCGGGCGTGCCGGCCAGGTTCACGCCGGCGGCCACCGGGGCGCTGCTGGCCACGTTGGCCAGGTAGGCGGCGCCGCTGTCTTCGCCGTTCAGGGCGGCCACTTCAGCGCGGTCGGCCACGTACTCGGCGCGCACTTGCGCGGCCGTCTTGGTGGACTGGAAGCCGGCCAGCTGGTTGTACTGGGTGGACCAGGGGTTCACGCCGGCCTTCTTGAACTGGCTCAGCTCGGCTTGCACTTCAGCGCGGGTCTTGGTGCTGGTGAAGGGCGTGGTGTCGATGGTGATGTCGTCGGCGAAAGCGTTGCCGGCGGTCACGGCGGCCAGAGCGATGGCGAGGGTGGCGATATTGCGGTTCATGATGAGTTTCCTTTCAAAAGTTGATAAACATCTCCGGGCATGGCGGGCTTCATCGGTCCCGTCTGTCCAGCCTCGGTGAGTCGTTTGCTATGGGTTGCGGCTCATCGATGGATGAAATGTAGTGCGGGTAAACCCTGAGATAAAGGCCGCTTCCGTGGAAAGCCTGTTTCTGCGGCGGAAACAGTTGCCAGCCCTTGCCAGTCGGCCACTTGTTGCTAGCAAAACAATAGCAAAAGCCGGCAGCCCTTGAAAAAGGCGGCCGGCTTTCGGGGGCGGCAGGTGCCGCGGGAGGGGGTCAGTAGCGCGTTTCGGGCAGCTCGATCTTGACCTCGAGCACCTCCAGGTTGTCCTGGCGGTCCATCTGCACCTTGATGTCGTCGGGGTTGATCTTGATGTACTTGCTGATCACGGCCACCAGATCGCGCTGCAGCGCGGGCAGGTAGTCGGGCTCGGCGGTGTTGCGGCCGCTGCGCTCGTGCGCCAGGATGATCTGCAGCCGCTCCTTGGCCAGGCTGGCGGTCTTCTTCTTTTCACCCAGCAGGAATGAGAGGAATGAGGCCATGCCTTACTTCCCCCCGAACAGGCGGCGCAGCAGGCCCTGTTTCTGCGCGTCCACGAAGCGCAGGGGCTTGTCCTCGCCCATGAAGCGGTCGATCACGTCCTTGTAGGCCTCGCTCACGTCGGTGCCCTTCAGGTGCACGGCGGGCATGCCCTGGTTGGAGGCGGTGAGCACGCTGTCGCTTTCGGGGATCACGCCGATCAGCTTGATGCGCAGGATGTCCTGGATGTCCTCGAGCGACAGCATCTGGCCCTGGTCCACGCGGTTGGGGTTGTAGCGGGTGATGAGCAGGTGCTCCTTGACCGGCTCCTTGCCCTCGATCGCGCGTTTGGTCTTGCTGCTGAGCATGCCCAGGATCCGGTCGGAGTCGCGCACGCTGGACACCTCGGGGTTGGTCACCACCAGGGCCTCGTCGGCGAAGTGCATGGCCATCAGCGCGCCGGTCTCGATGCCCGCGGGCGAGTCGCAGACGATGTACTCGAAGTCCATGGCGGCCAGGTCGGTCAGCACCTTCTCCACGCCCTCCTTGCTCAGCGCGTCCTTGTCGCGCGTCTGCGAGGCGGCGAGCACGAACAGGTTGTCGCACTGCTTGTCCTTGATGAGGGCCTGGTTCAGGTTGGCCTCGCCCTGGATGACGTTGATCAGGTCGTACACCACGCGCCGCTCGCAGCCCATGATGAGGTCCAGGTTGCGCAGGCCTACGTCGAAGTCGATCACGGCCGTCTTGTGGCCGCGCAGGGCCAGGCCGGAGGCGAAGCTGGCGCTGGTGGTGGTCTTGCCCACGCCGCCCTTGCCGGAAGTCACAACGATGATTTTTGCCATGGGGAGCATCCTTTTGGAAATGGGGTCAGGCCTTGATGGCTTGCATGATCAGTTTGCCGTCGGCGCCGCCGTCCAGCCGCACCTGCGTGGGCTTGCCCCACACGTCGGCGGGCAGCGCCACCTCGCTGGTGCGGTAGACGCCCGCGATGGAAATCAGTTCGGGCTCCAGGCACAGCGAGAAGATGCGCGCCTCGGCGTTGCCGCGTGCGCCCGCAATGGCCTTGCCGCGCAGCGGCGCGTACACGTGGATGTGGCCGTCGGCAATGACTTCGGCACCGGCGTTGACCATGCTCAGCACCACCAGGTCGCGGCCCTTGGCGTAGACCTGCTGGCCCGAGCGCAGCGGCTTGTCGATGACCAGCGCCGAAGGCGAGGGCGCGGGGGCGGCCGTGGGTGCAGCGGTGGGCGTTGCGGGCGCCGCGGCCGCGTCATCGGCGGCGGCATCCCGCGGGGCCGGCGTCTTGCGGGCGGGCGTGGTCAGCGTGTCGGGCGCGGGCGTCAGGCCCGCGGCCTGCGCGGCGTGCATCTGCGCCGGGCTGCCGCCGCGCGCGGCCAGCGGCGCAACGCGAAAGTTGCGCAGCAGTGTGACCAGCGCCCGAAAGTCGAGCGTGGCTTCGGCGTGCGCGGCCTGCAGCGGCGTCAGGTCGACTACCAGGGGCTCGTTGTCGAAAAAGTCGGGGATGTCGCCGAACCGGGCTGTCAGCTCCTGCGCCAGCAGCGACAGGTCAGGGGACTTGAGCAGCAGCGCCACCAGGGGCAGATGGGCGCTTTTGATCTCGAACGTGGCAGGCGCGCGTCCTGCGAGGGCAACGGTCATTGAGGGTGCAAATCGGTAAGGCAAAAGGCGGCGAATCTTAACAGCCGGGCATGACCGGCCTGTGAGGAGCTGCAACAGCAAAGAATGAGCCAGAAATGAGCGCGCAACACCGGGCCTTGAACCGGAGGGCGGCGGCTTGCATGTGTAAGCTCCCACTTCAGCCCGCTTTGAGGCTTACTGCCATGCCGCTGTACCTGATATCCGCGCTGCTTCATGCCTATGTGGGCTGGCGACTGCTGCCGGCCCTGGGGGCCTGGCCGGTCGCGCAGGGCCTGTTGCTGCTGCTGCTGTTGGCGTCGGCGGGGCTCATGCCCATGGGCCTCGGGGGCCGGCGCGGCGCGCGCGGCCGCTGGGCCGAACGGCGCGTGCTGGCCGGGCTGTTGTTCATGGGCCTGTTCTCCAGCCTGTTCGTGCTCACGGTGCTGCGCGACGGGCTGCTGCTGCTGTCGGTGATCGTGTTTGCGTGGCGGCCGGCCGCGCTGCCGGTGGGGCCGTTGCGCGAGTGGACGGCCGTGACCGTGCCGCTGCTGGGCCTGCTGGCCACGGTGCTGGGCTTCTGGAACGCGAGGCGCACGGCGGCCGTGGTGCGCGTGGATGTGCCGCTGGCCAACCTGCCGGCCGGGCTGCACGGCTTCACCGTGGCGCAGATCAGCGACATCCATGTGGGCCCGACCATCAAGCACGGCTATCTCAGCGCCATCGTGGCGCGCGTCAACAGCCTGGGCGCCGACATGGTGGCCATCACCGGCGACCTGGTCGATGGCAGGGTGCCCGAGCTGGCGGACCATGTGGCGCCGCTGGCGCAACTGCGCTCGCGCCACGGCAGCTACTTCGTGACCGGCAATCATGAGTACTACTCGGGCGCGCACGCCTGGATCGACGAGTTGCGCCGTCTGGGGGTGCAGGTGCTGATGAACGAGCACGTGGTGCTGCGCCATGGCCCGCCGGACCGCACCGTGGACGAAGCCGCCCTGCTGGTGGCCGGCGTGGCCGACTACAGCGCCCACCAGTTCGACCCGGCCCACCGCAGTGACCCGCAGGGCGCCCTGCGGGGCGCCCCCGCGCATGCCGGCGTGCGCCTGCTGCTGGCGCACCAGCCACGCAGCGCCGTGGCGGCGGCGCGCGCGGGCTTTGACCTGCAGCTGTCGGGCCACACGCACGGCGGGCAGTTCTGGCCCTGGAACCTGTTCGTGCGGCTGCAGCAGCCCTTCACCGCAGGGCTGCACCGGCTGGGCGACCTGTGGGTCTACACCAGCCGCGGCACCGGCTACTGGGGCCCGCCCAAGCGCTTTGGCGCGCCGTCGGAAATCACGCTGCTGCGCCTCGTGCCCGCGGCCTGAGGCCGTGTCCTACAGCCACTGGCGCCGCCGGCGCGCCTGCGCGGGGCCCGGTGGGCGCCAGACTGGAAGCCCAAGGATTCACCCCAAGGAGGTGTGTGATGACAAGGCTTCAATCCATCGTTCCGATACGTTGCGCACTGGCCGCGACGCTGGCCCTGGCGCTGGCCCCGGCCGGGGCGCAAAGCCGCAATGCGGCCATCGCGGCCGAGGGCCGGCCCGTGATGTCCGGCGCGCAGGGGGGGCTGGGGGCCCAGCCGGGCCTGGCCCAGGGCGGCCTGGGCCTGCAGGACGGCGCCACGCAGGTCACGGTGCCGCTCAAGCGGCCCGGCCACAAGGACCTGCCGGCTGCCACGGCCAGCCTGCCGGCCGTCACGCCCACCGTGACCCTGGCGCCACCGCAACCGCACCCCCAGACCGTGCAGCGCTGACCACGCGTCAGCCCGGGGCGCGCTGCGGTGCCCGCGACTCCACCGCCAGGTAGGCCAGCGCGGCCAGCAGCAGCGGGCCCCAGTAGTACAGCGCGCGGTAGATCAGCAGGGCAGCCAACAGTTCAGGCCGCGGGATGTTGTGCGACAGCAGGGCCACGAACACGGCCTCCTGCACGCCCAGCCCGGCCGGCACGCGGGTGGCAATGCCCACCACCACGCCGACGAGGTAGACGCTGGCCACCGCCGCGAAGGGCACGCGCTGGTCCAACAGCACCCAGATCACGCCGGCGATCAACAGCCAGTTCACGGTGGAAATCGCCAGCTGCGCCAGCGCCATGCGCGGGCCGGGCAGGTGGAGCCGGTGGCCGCGCCAGTCCCAATGGCGCCGGCGTGAGCCGGCGCAGGCCGCGAGGTAGGCCAGCGCCAGCAGCAGCAGGGCCCCGCCCAGCACCCGCAGCGCCGCGGGGCTCACCGGCCAGGCCGGGGGCAGGGCCACGGGCAGCATGAGGAAGGTGGCCCCCGCCAGCGCGAGGTAGCCAAACCAGTTGGTCCACATGCTCAGGGCCATCACGCGCAGCGTGGTGGCTGTGGGCAGGCCCAGCCGGGTGTACAGCCGCAGCCGCATGGCGCCGCCGCCCACGATGGCGCCAAAGTTCAGGTTGAAGGCGTAGCTGATGAAGGTCACCAGCATGGCGGCGCCCGCGTGCAGCCGGTGCCCGGTGTAGCGCCGCCCCAGCAGGTCGAAGCAGCTGTACACCGCGTGCCCGCAGGCGGCCACCAGCGCCGCGGCCAGCAGCACGCGGGCCGGGGTGGCTTCGGCAGCGGCCCGCACCGCGGCCCAGTCCACCTTGCTGGCCTGCCAGGCCAGCAGGCCCACCACCGCGCTGGCGAACAGCACCAGCGCACCGCGTGACAGCCAGCGCCAGTGGCCGTGGCCTTGCAGCCGTTGCCACAGCGGCGGGCGCGGCAGGGCGGAGGCGGGGGGCGCGGAGGTCATCGGCGGCGTCGGCTGCGGGCTTCGAGCCAAGGGTACAGCACGGCCGCCAGCGCCAGCGGCACCAGGTAGTAGAGCGTGCGGTAGGCCAGCAGCGCGGCCAGCAGCCGCGTCTCGCCCACCTGCGAGCCCAGCAGCGCGATGAACACGGCCTCCAGCACGCCCAAGCCGGCGGGCACGTAGGTCACCACCCCGGCAATCGCCGCCAGCAGGTAGACCCCCAGCACCACGGTAAAGGCCACGCGGCCTTCGAGCAGCACCCAGATGAGGGCCGCCACCAGCAGCCAGTTGGCGCAGGACATGGCCAGCTGCAGCGTGGCGAGCCGGGCCCCGGGCAGGCGCAGGGTCTGGCCGCGCAGCGTCCAGCTGCGGCGCGGGGACAGGCCGGCCAGCCCCAGGTAGGCACCAGCCAGCGCCACCAGCACCGCGCCCAGCGCGCGCAGCGCGGCGTCGGGCACCGGCCAGGCCGCGGGCAGCGTGGGCGGGAACGCGAGGAACACCACCCCGGCCAGCAGCACATAGCCGAGCCAGTTGGTGAGCAGGCTTACCGACAGCACCCTCGCGATGGTGCCGCCCGACAGGCCGAAGCGCGAGTACAGGCGGAAGCGGAACCCGACGCCGCCAATCAGCGAGCCCAGGTTGAGGTTGAAGGCGTAGCTGGCAAAGGTGATGCCCATCACGGTGCGAGTGGACAGCGCGTGGCCCGTGGTGTGGCGCCCCAGCAGGTCAAAGCAGCTGTACAGCGCATGGCTGGCTGCTGCCAGCGCCAGCGCCGCCACCAGCACGGCAGGGGGCTTGCGCATCAGCGCGGCGCCGACCGCCGGCCAGTCCACCGTGCGCGCATGGTTCACCAGCAGCCAGGTGATGAGGCCGAAGAACACCAGTGTGATGCCGCGCCGGGCCCAGGGCCACCAGGTCTGGCGCGTCAGCCCGCGGGCCAGGCCCGCACCCGTGCCGGGGGCGGCCAGCGCGGCGGCGGGCTGGGACGGACTCATGCGTGGCCCTGGCCCGGCAGGGCGTCGGGCGCGCCGGCCGGCGTGAGGCGCGGCGTGTGCGCGGGCAGGAGCCGGGCCCAGGACGGGTAGTGGCGCAGCAGGTGGAACACGAAATAGCTGCGCAGCAGGTGCCAGGCCCCGGGCACCGGGTCCTCGCCGGGCTGTACCTGGCGGCAGCTGTGGTTCATGAGCTGGTGCAGGCGGCCGGCGAGCTGGTGGTTGAAACCCGCATCGCGGATGATGACGTTGGCCTCGAGGTTGAGCGACAGGCTCATCGGGTCGAGGTTGCTCGAGCCCACGGTGGCCCAGTCGTCATCCACCAGCGCGACCTTGCCGTGCAGCGGGCGGTCGCAGTACTCGTAGATACGCACGCCGGCCTTGATCAGGTGCTGGTACAGCAGGCTGGCGGCGGTGCGGGCGATCGGCATGTCGGGCTGGCCCTGCAGGATCAGGCGCACGTCCACGCCGCGGCGGGCCGCCTGGCGCAGCGCCTTGATGAACCGGTAGCCGGGGAAGAAGTAGGCGTTGGCGATCACCACGCGCTGGCGTGCGGAGCGCAGCGCGGCGCGGTAGTGGCGCTCGATGTCATTGGGATGCTGGTGGTTGTCGCGCGTCACGAACAGGGCCTGCGCGGCGCCGGCCGGCGGCAGCTCCGCGGCGCGGGCGCGCAGTTGCGCGCGCCGCCGCCACCATTGGCGCAGGCCCCGCTGGCTGCGCTGGCCGGTCGCCAGTGCGCTGTGGCAGAAGCGCTGGATCTGCGCCACCACCGGGCCGCGCACGGCCACCGCGTAGTCCTGCTTGGCGGTGGGGCCGAAGTCGGCCAGGTGGTCGGCCGAGTAGTTGATGCCGCCCACGAAGGCCCGCTCGCCGTCGACCACCACGATCTTGCGGTGCATGCGCCGCAGCACGCGGGTGCGCCAGCCCAGCAGCACGGGCGTGGGATCGAACACGTGGACACGCACCCCGGCATCGGTCAGCGCGCCCACGAAGGCCGCCGACAGGTTGGCGCTGCCCCAGCCGTCCACCGTCACATCGACCTGCACGCCGCGGCGCGCTGCCGCCAGCAGGGCGGCCTGCAGCGCCTGGCCGACCTTGTCCTCGAACAGGATGAAGGTTTCCAGCAACACCTCGCGCCGGGCCTGCGCGATGGCCTCGAACACGGCGGGGTAGAAGGCCTCGCCGTTTTCCAGCAGCTCGAAGCGGTTGCCGCCGGTCCACGATGACCGGTCGGCGGGGGTGGCGTTGAAGCGGGCGCTCATAAGTGGATCTCCGCGGCCAGCGGGGCGTGGTCCGACAGGTGGGCCCAGGGCTTGCGCGGCAGCACCACGGGCAGGTGCGCGCTGGCGTTGCGCACGTAGATGCGGTCCAGCGGAAGCAGCGGCCAGCGCGCGGGGAAGGTGCGCGCGGCCTCGCCATACGCCTGCACGAAAACCTCGCGCAGGCCGGCGCCGCGCGCCAGGATGTCGTGCGCGCGGCGGCGCCAGTCATTGAAGTCGCCGGCCACGATCAGCGGCGCCTCGGGCGGCACCTCGCTGCGCGCCACCTTGCACAGCAGCTCCAGCTGCTGCGCGCGGTGCGCCTCCTGCAGGCCCAGGTGCACGCAGATCACATGCACGTCGAGGTCGCGTCCCGGCAGGTGCAGCGCACAGTGCAGCAGGCCGCGCTTCTCGGGACCGACGATCGAGGCGTCGTGGTTGCGGTAGTGGACGATGGGGAACTTGGACATCACCGCGTTGCCGTGGTGGCCGCTGGGGTAGACCACGTTGCGGCCATAGGCGTACTGCGGCCAGATGCTGTCGGCCATGAATTCGTAGTGCGGTTCCTGCGGAAAGTGGGCAAAGCGCCGCTGGTGGCGCAGGTGGCTGCCCAGCACCTCCTGCAGGAACACCACGTCGGCGCCGACCTTGCGCACCGCCTCGCGCAGCTCCGGCAGGATGAAGCGGCGGTTGAAGGCGTTGAAGCCCTTGTGGATGTTGACCGTCATCACGGTCAGCGGCGGGTGAAGTTCGGTGTCGCTCATGAGCCCCGGCGGTCCTGTGGTTGTCAAGACCTTGTTGTACCCGCGGGGCCTGCGCCGGGCTGTAGGACGGGGGGCAACCGGCCTGTGCGCCGGGGTTGTGAATCAGTGCGGGGGCGCGTCCGGGCGCGGCGCCAGGTTGCGGGCGGTGCCCAGCAGCGTGGCGCACAGGGTCTCGGCGCCGGCGGCGTCCACCGCATAGACCTCGCTGGCGCAGACGGTGAGCAGGCGGCCCGCATCGACCACGCGGCCGCGGGCACGCAGGGCCACGCCGCGCGCCGGGGCCACGAGTTTGAGCGTGGCGTCGATGGTGGCGTTGGCCCAGCCCGGTGGCAGCAGCGTGCCGGCCGCGGCCACGGCGGCGAAGTCGGCGGCCGCGAACACGGCGGTGGCCTGCAGCTGGCCGGGCCGGAAGGTGAAGGCCGGCGTGATCGGGAACTGCAGCTCCACCTCGCCTTCGCTGGCGCGGTTGAACTGCAGGCCCAGGGTCTGGGCCATGGGCATGGCCAGCACGTGGCGGCGCAGGGTGTCGAGTGAAGTCATGGGTGGCTCCTGGCGGGGGGGGTGGTGTGGGGGCGCGGCGGGGTGGCGGGCCAGGGCCTGGCCGTTGCGCGGCGTTGCTTTTGCTGCTGCTTTTTCTTCTGGGCCTTGAGCCAGGCGATGTGATCCACCACCTGGGCGCGCTGTGCCTGCAGCGCCGCCACCTGCGTGTCGATGGCGTGCACGCGCTCGTGCATGGCCTGCACCATGTCGTCGAAGCCGAGGCGCCCGGCGCGGTAGGCGGGCAGGCGTGTGGCGATGTCCTTGAGCGCAAAGCCGATGGCGCGAGACATGGCGATGAACACCACTTCGCGCCGCATGGACTCGGGGTAGTCGCGGTAGCCGCTGGGCCGGCGTGCCGGCGTGATCAGGCCCAGCCGCTCATAGTGGCGCAGGGCATGCACCGTGACGCCGGCGCGACGCGCGAGTTCGGAGATCTGCATGCCGCCACGTTAGCAAGCCTTGCGCTGCGCGAAGGTTGCGAAGGCGACGCGCAAAGCGTGAATTTTTTGGGGCCTGGGCCATGCCCGGCGCGGGCTGGCGCAGCGTCCTACAGGCGGCGACGGGCCTGTCCGTCAGGCCTTGCGGCAGGGCCCACGTACTCTTTGGGCGTGGGTTCAACCGAGCCCCATTCATTGAAAAGGACGACTGAAATGAAAAAGCTTTTGACACCGCTGCTGATGGCTGGCCTGCTGGCCGGCGCGGGCCTGGCCCAGGCCCAGAACACGGGGGCTTCGGCCACCAACAACATGCCGGCCAAGGCCGGTGAAGCCAGCACCCTGACCCAGGGTGTGCCCAACGCGGCCAAGACGGTCAGCGCGAAGTCGCGCGAGGAAGTCAAGGCCGAGGCCCGCGCGGCCGTGAAGTCCGGCACCACGTCGAAGGGCGTTGCGGGCACCACCGATGCCAAGGGCATGCAGGTGGGCCTCGAACCCAAGCCGACCGACGGCAAGACCCGCGCCGAGCTGAAGGCCGAGCGCGAGATGCAAAAGGCCGAGAAGCGCGCCGACCGCAATCTGGCGGCGCTGAGCACGGCAGGCATGTCCACCGGCGTGCCGGCGGGCAACCCCTCGCCGCTGTCGGGCACGGGCACGCCCAAGTAAGCGGGCCACAATGGCGGCGTGACCGCGCCGCCTTCGCCCCCCGCCCTGCCCCCCCTGCCGCGCCCGCATGCGCGGCGTTTGCGCGAGATGTACCGGTCGGCGGGCTGGCCCTGCCTGGACGCGATCGAGGTGGACCTGCTGGCGGCGGGCCTGCTGGAGCGTGTGCCGTCACGCGATGTGGACGGCGCTTTGCGCGAGGGCCTGCGCGTGACCGACGCGGGGCTGGCGCAACTGGCCACCTCGCTGGCGCGCAACCGCGCCGCGTTCGATGCGCATGAATCGCTGGTGGCCCTGGTGGCGCGGCAGATGCAGCGCGCCGGGCGCACGGCGTTCACCGGCCTGAGCCTGCGCGCGCCGGTCCAGAGTGACGAAGGCCGGCGCTGGGTGGTGGCCCGCCCCGATGTGTTTTCGATCCGCCACACCACGGTGGCGGGTTACCTGGTGCCCACGGTGCACGAGGTCAAGGCGCGTCGCGCCGACCTGCTGGGCGAACTGCGTGACACGCCGCGCACCCGGGCCAAGCGGGGCGCCTATCTGGCCATGAGCAGCGAGTGCTGGTACGTGCTGGGCCGCGATGCCAAGGGCCGCGAGATCGGTGAGGCGAGCGAGATTCCCGCCGAGTTCGGGGTGATGCAGGCGGTGGCCGTGGCGGGCGCGGTGGGCGCGTGGCGCCTGGAGGTGGTGCGACCCGCGCCGCGGCGGCCCTTGCCGCACGAGGCCGGGCTGCCCTTCGCGGCCTGGCTGGCACTGGCGCGTGCCACGCCGCACCCGCCGGCCGAGGACGACGCGCAGGCCTTGCTGTAACGCGGCCTGCGCGGCCGGGGGCTCAACCCTTGTGCGGACGGCCGTGTCCGCCGTGGCCATGGCGGCCGCCGAACTTCAGGGTTTCGCTGTCGAAGACCTTCTGCTGCTCGGGCGTCAGCGCGGCGTAGAAGGTCTTGGTGGCGTCAGCGCGCTTGTCCATTGCGGCCTGCCGCTCGGCGCGCATCGCGCGCATGCGGTCGATGCGCTCGGGCGTGGTGAGCTTGGCGACCTCCTCGCGGTTGGGGCGCGCGTGCGGCGTGGCCGGCGGTTGCATGGTGCTGGTCCAGGCCGTCCAGGCGCTTTCCTGGGCGGGCGTGATGGCCAGCTTCTGCTTGAGCGCGGCCTGGCGCTTGGCCATGTGTTCCTTCATCTTGGCTGGGTCGTGACGGCCCATGCGTTCGTGCATGGCGGGTTTGCCGTCGGGCGCGGCCGGCGGCGGGGTCTGCGCCATGGCGGCGGCGGCGAAGGCGGCCATCAGGCCGGTGAGCAGGAAACGTTGCGGTGCGTGAGACATGGGACCTTCCTTTCAGGAGAAGAAAGCCTGTTGCCAGACAGCGGCATCAGGGTGAAGACAAGTCTCGGCGCCCCGTGTATCGCCGCGATAAGGCGGCCGTGATGCTGTGTAAAGTTGCTTGAACGTTTTTGTCATGGCGCCGGCCTCTGGAGGTGGTTTTTATGACTTATTCGGGATGTAGCCCACTACTGCTGGTCACCTTGCGCTACGGAATCAGTAGCTTTCCGAGGCTTCCTGCGACTTCAGCCAGGCGCGAGGCGTCTGGCCCCGGTGCGCAGCGAAGGCCCGCGACAGCGCGGCCGGGCTGCTGTAGCCCAGCCGGAACGCGACCTGCTTGAGCGGTGTGCCCCGGGCCAGCTGCTGCGCGGCAAGCACCACGCGCCAGCGGGCCAGGTAGTCACCGGGCGTGCTGCCCACGGTGTTCCGGAACGCCGCGGCAAAGGCGCTGCGCGACATGCCGGCCGCGCCGGCCAGGCCGGGCAGGTCCCAGGGCGCGCCGGGTTGTTCGTGCAGGGCCGTGAGTGCGCGCGCCAGCTGGGGGTGAGCCAGCCCGGCCAGCAGGCTTTGGGCGGGCGCGGCGGAGGCGGCGTGAGCCTGCCCAGGGGGCTGGCCGCGGTCGATGAGCCAGCGCAGCAGCTGCACCAGCAGGGCCTCGAAAAGCCGGTCGCAGACGAGTTGGCGGCCGCACGCGGGTGCGGCGGTGCCGTCGTCGGGCATGGCCTCGGCGAACAGGGCGCGGCTGGTGTGGGCCACGGGCGCCACCTCGGCCAGCGGCACCAGCAGCAGGGGAGGCAGCGCGGCGGCCACCGGGTGGGCCGGCCCGGCCTCGAAGCGCAGGGTGGCGCAGACCATGCGCGTGCTGCCGTCGGTGGGCGTGATGAAGCGGTGCGGCGCCGCGGCGGGATAGAACACCAGCGTGGGTTCGGTCAGCGTGGCCTCGCCCAGCGGCGAGGCGTCGCCATAGTGCGCGATCTTCAGCGACCCGGCCTGCAGCACATGCAGGTAACCGTAGTCGGGGCCATCGTAGAAGCCGGTGGTGCCGCACAATGGGCCGCTGTGGAACATCCTGGCCTGCACGTGGAAGTGCCGCAGCAGGCCCGAGAGACGGTCGGGCGTGGGGGGAAGGGGTGGCGCGTCCATGGACGAATTGTATGTTTTGATGGACTTTTGTGGCTCTTTAGTCCTATGAAAGCCGGCAAAGTCCCGGTGTGCCCTGACGGCACCCTGTGTTCAACCCGATTCAAGGAGTCTTTCATGCCCCGCATTTCCCCCGTGACCCCCGACAACACCCCGGCCGCCTCGGCCCCGCTGCTGGCAGCCGTGAAGGCCAAGCTGGGCGTGGTGCCCGGCATGATGGCCACCTGGGCCCATGCGCCGGCCGCGCTCAAGGCCTACCTGGCGATGGCCGAGGCGCTGGGCAGCGGCACGCTGAGCGCCGGCGAGCGCGAGCTGGTGGCGCTGGCTGCCGCCGAGGCCAACCAGTGCGAGTACTGCCTGGCGGCGCACCACGTGCTGGGCAAGGGCGCCGGCCTGAGCGACGCCAGCGTGGCTGCGGCGCGCGAGGGCCGTGGCACCACGCCGCGCGAGCAGGCCATTGCGATGCTGACGCGCCAGATCGTGCTGCAGCGCGGGCTGGTCTCTGACGCTGAATTTGCCGCGGCGCGCTCGGCGCTGGGTGAAGCCGGTGTGCTGGAGGTGATTGGCGCGGTGGCGTTGAACCTCTACACGAACTACACCAACCACATTGCGCAGACCGAGGTGGACTTTCCCAGGGTGGCGCTGCGCGAGCCGCTCAAGCTCGCGGCCTGAGGCGGCTCGTCAGGCCAGCCGGCCGCTCTGGAAGTCCTCGACGGCCTGGATCAGCTCGTCGCGCGTGTTCATCACGAACGGGCCGTACTGGGCGATGGGCTCGCGCAGCGGCCGGCCCGCGATGAGCAGGGCGCGCGCGGCTCCGCCGGCCTGCAGCGCGACGCCGTCGCCCTCATTGGCCAGGATGGCCATGCGCTGGCGTGCCACCGGTGTGCCGGCCACGCTGACCTCGCCGCGATAGACATAGACAAACGCGTTGTGGCCCGCGGGCAGGGGCTGGCTGAAGTGGCCGCCGCCCTCGGGGAAATGCAGGTCCAGGTACAGCGGCTCGGTGTGCGCCCGCTGCACCGCGCCGGCCACGCCCGCGCTCTCACCGGCGATCACGCGCACCGTCACGCCGTCATCGGTGGTGTACTCGGGGATCTCGGGGCTCTGGATGTCGCGGTACCAGGGCGCGCACATCTTGTCCTTGCCGGGCAGGTTGAGCCAGAGCTGGAAGCCCTCCATCACGCCGTCCTGCTGCTCGGGCATTTCGCTGTGGATGACGCCGCGCCCGGCGGTCATCCATTGCACGCCGCCGTCGGTGACCAGGCCTTCGTGACCGGCGCTGTCCTTGTGGCGCATGCGGCCGTTGAGCATGTAGCTCACGGTCTCGAAGCCGCGGTGCGGGTGGCTGGGGAAGCCTGCGCCATAGTCGTCCGGGTTGTCGCTGGCAAAGTTGTCCAGCATCAGGAACGGGTCCAGCCGCTGCTGCAGGTCCTGCGTGAGCACGCGCGTGAGCTTGACGCCCGCGCCGTCCTGCGTGGGCTGGCCGGTGACGAGGCGTTCAATGCCGCGGGGGTGAAGAAGTGGGGACATCCGGTGCCTTTTGGAGATCGTTGGAGGGCCATCATTCCACAGCCTCGGGACCCGGGCGTCGTCAAGGGCATTCGGTGCGCATGGCGTTGCGCGAGCTAGGCCGGGGCCAGTTCCGTCGGGTGGCGCAGCCAGTGACTCAGCAGCGCGTGCAGGGCCTCGGGCGCCAGGGGCTTCTTCAGCACCAGGTAGCCTTCGTGCTCGGCCTGGGCCAGGGCGGGCGAATGGTGTTCGCCGCTGACCATGGCGGCCCCGGCCTCGGGACAGCGTGCCACCAGGGCCTGCAGCACTTCAAAGCCGCTTTCACCGGTGCGCAGGTTCTGGTCGCACAGGATGGCGCGGGGCGCAAAGCCCTGGTCCAGATACTCGAGGGCTTCTCGCCCGCTGGTCGCAATGCGGCTTTCCACCCCCCAGCTGTCCAGCAGCGTGACCCAGGCGGCCGCCACTTCGGGGTTGTCTTCGAGAATCAGGCACCGACCGCCCAGCCGGGGCAGCGGCTCGGTGGGGGCGGCCGGGGCGGGGCGGGCGGGCGCGCTCTCACTCGGTGGGGCGGCCAGCCACAGCCAGAAGCGCGAACCCCGACCCACGCGCGAGGTGAAACCCCGCTGCGCACCCATCAGTTCCGCGCAGCGGGCCACCACGGCCAGGCCCAGGCCCTGGCCGGTGTCGTCCATGTGCCGCGCGGCTTCGTGGCGGTAGTCGGCGGTAAAGATGCGCGGGGTTTCCTGCGGGGCGATGCCGATGCCGGTATCCCACACCTCGATCTGCCAACCCGCCCCGCGCCGCCGCGCACCCAGCAACAGCCCGCCGTGCCGGGTGTAGCGCAGGGCGTTGTGAACGAGGTTGCTCAGGGCCTGGCGTACCAGCACCGGGTCGGCCAGGATCTGCGCGTCGGCGGGGGCGGCGCGCACACGCAGGGTCAGCTGGCGATGGAGCGCCTGGGCGCTGAACAAGGTGGCCATCTCAGCCATCAGGGGCCCCAGGGCCAGCGGCTGCAGGTGCGCGGGGCGGGCCCTGGATTCCAGGCGCGACAGGTCCAGCAGGGCGTTGAACATCAGACCCATGCCGTCCATGCTGCGGCGCAGGTCACTGAGCACCGGCCGCAGGCCGGCGTCCTGGTTGCGCAGGTCCAGCGCGGCCACCAGCATGGTCATGGCCTGCAGCGGCTGGCGCAGATCGTGGCTGGCCACGCGCAGGAATTGCGTTTTTTCGTTGAGGGCGGCCTCGGCTTGGTTGCGGGCCAGGCGGTACTGGTCCGCCAGCTGCTGGTTGAATTCCTCCAGCCGGATCTGACGGCGCAGGAAGCGGTGCGTGGCCATGCCATGTTGCGCAGTGACGATGCAGAACAGCACCCCCAGGGCCTGCAACGTCCCGCTGTGCGCCGGCAGCATGTGGGGCGCCGCCACCAGGGCCGCCGGCCAGATGCCCAGCATGAAGCCCACCAGGGCGCTGAACACGGCCGACAGGTACAGGGCGGCGGCGGCGGTGATGCCGGCCAGCACCAGATAGAACAGTGACGCAAAGACGGGCGTTGGCGAATCCACCCAGCCGCCCAGCGGCGCCACCCAGAAAAGACCATAGACAAAGGCGCCGACGGCGGCCCGGCCCCGCCAGCGGGTGGTGAGCCGGTCGCTGCCCAGCCGGGCGCGGTCGTCTGTGTAGCGGTGACGCATCCACGCGAGCAGGAGCGCCAGCGCCGCCATGGCCAGAACCCAGGGCATGAGTGCCAGCGGCGCCCCGGCGTCTTGCGCATGCACGGCCATCAGCAGGGCGGGCAGCGTGAGCAAGGCCAGCTCGGCCGTGCGCCGCGTCATGATGAGATTGAGCAGGTAGGCCTGCCCCTCGACGCTCAGCGGGGGATGGTTCAGCGCCTTCATGCGGCGCCGGGATGGGCTAGCCGCCGGCCCTGCAGCAGGGCGATGGCTTCGACCCGGGTGCGCACGCCCAGGCGGCTCAGGATGCCGGTGACGTGTTCCTTGACCGTGCTCTCCGACACGGTGAGCGCGTGGGCGATGCGCTTGTTGGGCAGGCCACGCAGTACCAGCGCGAGGATTTCGCCCTGTCTGGGCGTGAGGCCCAGTTCCTCGGCGGTGACGGTCCATTCGCGCGGCCGGGGCCCGCCGGGAAGGGGCACCTGGGTGTCTGCCGCGTGCCAGGCTGCGCCGCCAAGCAAGGCGTTCAGCGCCTGCGCAAATTCTTCAACCGGCGCCTGCTTGTGCACAAAGCCCTGGGCGCCGGCATCGCGCACGCGTTGGCGCAGGGCAGGTTCATCGTCGCCGCTGTAGGCCAGCCAGGGCGTTTGCGGGCACAGCGCCTGGCAGCGGCGCAGGGCATCGAGGCTGTTGCCGTCGACCAGCCACACATCGGCCAGGACCAGCGCCGGGCTGCCGTGGACATGAATGAGCTCTTCGCCGGCCTGCCAGCTGGCGGCCACGCGCACGGGCAGCTCCGGGCGCGCGCTGGCCAGGTAGTGGCTCAGGCCCTGAACGACCAGCGGGTGATCCTCCAGCAACAGGATGTAGGCGGCCACGGGGGCCAGCGCCGAGGGGTGCAGTGGGTGGGCGGTTGCGTTTGGCGTCATTTGATACAGGGCGCTCCCTGCCGAGGTAGGGTTCTCACGCGGCGGGCCGCTCGCCAGAATCCAGCGACTTCAACACTCCGGGTGCAGCGGCGACAGCTGCTGCATTGAGGTTGCCACGCGGCGCCCGCGACCCGGCGTAACTTTTGTTCAATTGCGTAAGAGGATTATGGTCATGAGAAACGATGGCTTGCGGGTTCGAGGGTCATTGGCGCTGCTGCTGGCGCTGGGCGTGGTGGGGTGCGGTGGCGGCGGTGACGGCGCGGGGGGCAGTGGCGGGCCCTACAGCGTTGGCGGCACGGTGGCCGGGCTGGCCAGCGGCACCAGCGTGGTCCTGGCCAACAACGGCGCGGACCCGTTGACCATGGGCAGCAATGGCAGCTTCACCTTCAGCGCGCTGGTGGCGCGCGATGCGGCCTACGCCGTGACCGTGAAAACCCAGCCTTCTGGCCAGATTTGCGCGGTGGCGCGTGGCACGGGTACCGCGACAGCGGACGTGGCCGATGTCGCGGTGAGTTGCCAGGCCCTGGCGGGCAATACCGTGACGCTGGGGGGAACGGTGACGGGCTTGCAAGCCGGTACCACGCTGGTGTTGCAGAACAATGCGGGCAACGACCTGAGCGTGGGCAGCAATGGCGGATTTACCTTCAGCAACCCGGTGGCGGCGGGCAGCGCCTACGCCGTGACCGTGAAAACGCAACCGGCGGGGCAGACCTGCACGGTGACCGCCGGGTCCGGCACCGCCAACGGGAGCGTGTCGGGCGTGAGCGTGGCGTGTGTGGGTGCGGTCTCCGATATCCCGCTGGGAACGGCAGGGCTGGCCGGCGATTGGCTGCAGGGCCAATGCTCGGCGGTGGGTGGCGGGCGCTCGGGTCGGGTGCTGGTTCGTGCCGCCAATGTGACCGCAACGAGCCTGACCTACCAGCAGAGCGTGATGTTCTATGAGAACTCGACCTGCGCCGGAACCGGTAGTCTGAACGGCATCACCACGCTGGGCACCTTTGTCGTGGCCCGTTCGGGCGCGACGGCCAATGTGGTGGCCAACTGGGGCACGTTCACGGGCATCAATGGCGTCGCCAGCCCCTTCATCTGGGCGCGCAAGCGCGATCTGCTGTGCCTGCTCGGGGACTCCAACCCGTCCGTGCTGCCCACGGCGGCCGACGTGGAGGCCCACCTGGCCATCGTGCCGGAGTGGGCCTGCTACGCCAAGCAGTGATTTGCGTCAGCTGGGGGCCTGGTCTGCCGGGTTCACCAGCGACGCGGTGTCAATGCCCGGCCGGCAGGCCCAGCACGGTGAACTCGGGTGGCAGGTTCTGCCACGGGATGTCAAAGCCCGGTGTGCTGCGCGCGGGTGGCGGGGTGTGGCTGCGCAGCGCCCAGTGAGCGCCGGCGAGCACGCTGTCGATCAGCGGCACGCCCAGCCCCGGCTGCAGCGCGCTGGCCATGCCGGCCAGACCGGCACCGCCAAGGATCACGGCTTGCGCGCCAAGCTGGCGCACGGCATCGCGGCAGGCCTGCGCCAGCAAGGCGCGGGCCTGACCGGGGTCGGCAGCCAGTTGCGCGCCCGTGGGGGCCACGGTGTGGATGCCGGCGAGCGCCGGTGCGTGGCCCAGTGCCTGCGCCAGCCGCTGCAGCATGGGCCCCCAGCGCTCGCCACCGGTGACGATGGCAAAGCGGCCGTGTCGTGCGGCCTCGATGAAGGCGGCCTCGGCCAGCCCGGTGACCGGTGCCGGGCTGCTCTCGCGTAGCGCCAGCAGCCCGGGGTCGCCGAAGCAGCCGATCAGCACGGCATCGGGCGTGGCCTGGCCGGGCGCGGCCAGCGCCGCGGCCCAGGCATCGAGCGTGGCGTGCGCGGCCACGGCGTAGCTGGCTTCGTCGCAGATGTAGGGGGCGCCAAAGCGTGCCGTCACGGTGCTCACCTGCACGTGCAGACCGGCAGCGGCCTGCACATGGGTCTGCAGCAGCTGGCTGACCGAAGCCGAGGTGTTGGGGTTGATGACAAGCAGGTGGCGCATGGCAGGGGTGAACTGGCGCGCGTGGAGGCTGGCCGGCTCAGGCCGCGGCGCCGAACAGCTGGGAGAGGTCCGGCGCGGCGTTCTCGGGCGGGGCAAACCGCAGCTGCGACTCCAGGCGGGTGAGGTGCTCCCGCATGCGCAGGGCGGCCTCGGCGGGGTCGCGCAGGCGGATGGCGTCGAGCAGGGCCATGTGCTCCCGGCAGCCGCATGCGGTGGCCTCTTCGCGCTCGCGGGCATGGGAGGCGCTGTAGGTCATGAGGATCAGCGAGGTCCGGGAGGTCAGCTCGCGCAGGATGCGGCCCAGGGTCTGGTGGCCCGCGCGCTCGGCGATCAGCAGGTGGAAGTCGCCGGCCAGCCGGATCGCGCGGCGCATGTCGCCGGCCAGGCGCGCGGCTTCCTCCTCGTCGATGCAGTGCTTCAGGCGGGCCATGTCATCGGCGGTGGCGCGCTCGATGAACAGCGTGACCAGCGTGGGCTCGATCAGGCGGCGCACCTCGAACACCTCGCGCGCTTCCTGCTCGCTGGGCTGGGCGATGGTGGCGCCGCGGTTGGGTGTGAGCGTCACCACCTGTTCATTGGCCAGGCGCACCAGCACCGGCCGGATGCGCGTGCGCGATACGCCGAAGGCCGTGGCCAGCTTGTCTTCCACCAACTTGGTGCCGGGTGGCAGCCGGTGGTCCAGGATGGCCGAGACGACGCGTTCGTAGATGTCGCTGTCGGTCAGGGGCGCGACGCTGCCGCTCATGGCGTGCTTCGCTTCTGCCGGCGGCCCAGCCACATCGCCAGGCCGACGGCCACGCCCATGACCATGAACGAGACGATGGTGGTCACCGTGCCCAGCGCGTAGATGGCGGGCGTGGTGACGGTCGAGGTCAGGCCCTGCAGCTCCAGCGGCAGGGTGTTGACGTCGCCGATGGCCTGCGAGGTGCGGGCGATCTCGTCCCAGCTCAGCGTGAAGCCGAACATGCCGATGCCCACGACCGACGGGCCGATCAGCGGCAGCACCACGTGGCGGAAGGTCTGCCACGGGCTGGCCCCGAGGTCGCGCGCGGCTTCCTCGTAAGCCGGGTTGAAGCGGTTGAACACGGCGAACATGATGAGCAGTCCGAAGGGCAGGGTCCAGGTCAGGTGCGCGCCCAGGGCCGACGTCATGAGGCCGAGCGCGGTGCCGTAATTCTCGAGCATGCTTTCGCTCAGGACGGACTTGATGCCGGTGTCCAGCAAGCGGAACTGCAGGCCGATGCCCAGCGAGACGATGATGGACGGCATGATGAGGCTGGCCACCGTCACATAGAACAGCGCGTTGCCGCCGCGCAGCTTCTTGCGGAACGCCAGGCCGGCGAGCACCGACAGGACGACGGTCAGGCCCATGACCACCGCACCGAGCAGCAGTGAGCGGCGGAACGCCGCGCCGATGTCGACCGTGCCCAGGCCCTCGGCCAGCTTGTGGAACCAGTGCAGCGACAGGCCGCGCAGCGGGAAGGTGAGGCCGCCCTCGGGGCCCTGGAAGCTGAGCACGAAGATGGTCAGCATCGGCCCGTACATGAACAGCACGAAGGCGGCGAACACGAGGGCCAGCGGCCAGAAGCCGGGCGCGCGGGACTCGGAGATGCGGCCGCTCACAGCTCTCTCCTGATGTCCACCAGGCGCGTGAGCCCCCAGATGATCATGAGCACGACGGCCAGCAGGATCACCGCATTGGCCGCGGCCAGCGGGAACTGCAGGTAGGAGGTCTGGACCTGGATGATCTTGCCGACCGAGGCGATCTGCTGGCCGCCCATGACGCCGATGGTGACGAAGTCGCCCATGACGATGGTGATGACAAAGATCGAGCCGATGATGATGCCGGTCTTGCACAGCGGCACGATCACGTTCCAGAGGGTCTGCCAGCCGGAGGCGCCGCCGTCGCTGGCGGCCTCGAGCAGGCTGCGGTCGATGCGCATCATGCTGTTGAAGATCGGCACGATCATGAACATGGTGTACAGGTGGACGAAGGCCAGCACCACCGAGAAGTCGGAGAACAGCAGCCACTCCACGGGCTGGTCAACGATGCCCGAGCCGACCAGGCCCTGATTGATCAGCCCGTTGCGGCCCAGCAGCGGCACCCAGGAGATCATGCGGATCACGTTGCTGGTCCAGAACGGCACGGTGCACAGCACGAACAGCGCGGTCTGCACGCCCGCCGAGCGCACGTGGAAGGCGAGGAAATAGGCCACGGCGAAACCCAGCACCAGCGTGATGCCCCAGACCAGGAGGCAGAACTTGAGCGTGGACAGGTAGGTGGACAGCGTGACGCACAGGTCGCCGTTGGCGGTGAGGTGGCTGCACCCCTCGAAGATGCTGAGGTAGTTGCGCAGGGTGAAGCCCGGAATCAGCTCGTACTCGTTGAAGTTCCAGAAGCTCACCATCAGCACCAGTGCCAGGGGCACTAGGAAAAACACCGCGAACACGGCCGTGAACGGCGCGGCCTGCCACCAGGCGGGGAGGGTCTTGCTGGCGGTGTTTGTCACGCTCATTTACGCCGCCACGAACTCGTTCCACTTGCGGACCATGTACTCGTTCTCGTCCATGATCGCGTTCCAGCAGGCGATGCCACCCATGCGCTGTTCGTAACTGCCCCCGTCGCGCACGCTGCCGGCCTTGGCCAGCACGTCGCCGTTCGGGCTCTTGATGTCCTGGCTGGCGGCCTTGCCCTCCATCCAGTAGGCCCACTCATAGGCTTCCATCTTGGCCTTGGCGGTGTCCAGCACGGCGCTGTAGTAGCCCTGGCGGTTCAGGTACGCGCCGGCCCAGCCGTCGAGGAACCAGTTGATGAACTCGTAGGCGCCGTCCAGCTTCTTGCCCGACAGCGTGGCCGGCACGCCGAAGCCGGCGGCCCAGGCGCGGTAGCCCTCTTTCAGGGGCTGGAAGTTGCAGGCGATGCCCTTGGTGCGCACGGCCGTCACGGCCGGCGACCACATCGACTGGATCACCACCTCGCCCGACGCCATCAGGTTGACCGACTCGTTGAAGTCCTTCCACAGCGCGCGGAACTGGCCAGCCTTCTTGGCCTCGATCAGCGTGGCGATGGTGAGGTCGATCTCCTTCTTGGTCATGTTGCCCTTGTCGGGATACTTGTACTTGCCCATGGCTTCCACGACCATCGCCGCGTCCATGATGCCGATGGACGGGATGTTCAGGATCGCGGCCTTGCCCTTGAACTCGGGGTTGAGGAGTTCGGCCCAGCTGCTGACGGGGCGCTTGATCAGGTCGGGGCGGATGCCCAGGGTGTCGGCGTTGTACACGGTGGGGATCAGCGTCATGTACTGCGTGGGCGAGGCGCTGAACTTCTTGGACTTTTCGCCTTCGAGGTACATGACCTTCTTGGGCGCCGTGCCCTGGTCGCCGACCTTCTTGCCGGCCACTTCACCCTTGGTGAACAGCGTGGTGATCTTGTCGGCATTCTTGATCTTCTTGGTGTCGATGCCCTTGAGGTTCCCGGTGGGCACGATCTTCTTCAGCGAGAAGTATTCGGTGTCGATCAGGTCGAAGCTGTTGGGCGCGGTGACGGCACGCTTGGTCACGTCGTCGGTGGTGACGGCCACATACTGGATCTTGATGCCGGTGTCTTTCTCGAACTTTTCGGCGATGGCTTTGTCCTGGTTCACGGCCGTGCCCAGGTAGCGCAGCGTGATCTTCTCCTGGCCGATGGCCGGCGCCATGCCGGTGGCGAGGATGCCGGCCATGCCGGTCAGGACGGTGCGGCGCTGCAGGCCGGATTGCGTTGCGAGGGTGTCGTCGGACATGGGGTTCTCCTTGGTTGAAAAGAATCAGGCGCGCAGGGCGTGCGCCGCGTGCCAGGACAGGTGCACGTCCTCGCCAAGCGTGTAGGGACGCTCGGCGAAACGCGCTTCGGGCAGCATCACCGACACGCCCGTGGGGCCGGTGGCGCTGCGGGCGTCGAGTCCCAGCAGCACGTAGGTGCCCTGGTACTCCACGTCGGTGATGGTGGCGCCCATGCCGCCTGCGGTGCCCTCGGCGGGCGCCGTGGGGTCGGCTGGCGCAATGAGCATGTGGTCGTTGCGCACAGCGATCTTGCCGGCCCCGGTGTCGATGACGTTGTGCCCGCCCATGAAGCGGGCGATGAATTCGGTGGCCGGCGCGTTGTAGATCTCGTGCGGCGAGCCCACCTGTTCGATCACGCCGTGGTTCATCACCACCATGGTGTCGGCCAGGGCCATGGCTTCCTCCTGCGAGTGGGTGACGTGAACGAAGGTCAGGCCGAGCTCCTTCTGCCAGCGGCGCAGTTCGGCGCGCATCTGGATGCGCAGGAACGGGTCCAGCGCGGACAGGGGTTCGTCCAGCAGCAGCACGCGCGGCTGGGTGATGAGCGCGCGCGCCAGCGCAACCCGCTGCTGCTGGCCGCCAGACAGCTCGCCCGGCTTGCGCTGCGCGAGGTGGCCCATGGCCACGCGCTCCAGCAGTTCGGCGGCCTGGCGCTGCCGCTCGGTGCGCCCCATGCCTTTCATCTTGAGGCTGAAGGCCACGTTGTCCAGGGCGCTCAGGTGCGGGAACAGCGCGAAGCTCTGGAACATCATGGCGGTTCCACGTGCCGCGGCCGGCAGGCGCGTGATGTTGCGACCCTCGAGCAGCACATCGCCCGTGGTGACCGATTCATGGCCCGCGATCATGCGCAGCGTGGTGCTCTTGCCGCAGCCCGACGGGCCCAGCAGACAGCAGTAGCTGCCGCTGCGGATGCGCAGGTTGATGGCGTCCACGGCGGGCGCGGCGCTGGCGTAGCGCTTGGTCAGCGAGATCAGCTCGACCGCAGCGTCGGCCGTGGCGGGGCGCGGGGAGATCGGGGTGGCGGCGGCATCCATGCCGTCCTGACAGCATCAACCGTGCCAGCTTTGTACGCAATCTGCCCGGACGATTGCATACAAATTGCACAGAGGCGGTGCATGCCGCGGTGGGAGGCCCTCAATCAGGGCGCGGGGACGGCCCAATCCGGGGGCTCGGCAAGGGCCGCGATGAGGTGGCGGCGCTGCGCGCGGGGCGCACCGCGCACGGCGGCGGCGATGCGCTGGGCCCGGGGCAGGTTGATGGCGCCGGTGGCCTGCCAGGCCTGGGCTTCGGCGCCGGGGTTGTGCAGCATGGAGGCCAGCCACACGGCCTGAGCCGGCGTGAGGTCGCGCGCTGGGCGGCCGAAGTAGTGGCGTGCGGCGGCGCCGGCGCCGCACAGTCCGTCGCCCCACGGCGCGTTGTCCAGGTACAGGCGCAGGATGCGCGCCTTGCCCAGGGTCTGCTCCATCTCCGTGGCGTACAGCAGCTCGCGCAGCTTGCGGCTGAGGCTGCGCTCATCGCCCGTGACCAGCAACTTGGCGAGTTGCTGGCTCAGCGTGCTGCCGCCCCGCACCACACTGCCGCGTTGCTGGTTCAGGGACTGAGCCTGCCGCAGTTCGGCCAGGTCGTAGCCCGGGTGTTCGAAGAAGCGCTGGTCTTCAGCGGCGATCACCGCTTTGGCCAGCCAGCTGCCGGGCCCGAGTCCGGCCGACGGACCGCAGTGCGTCCGGGCCGTAGCCAGGGCTTCCGTGCTCAGGCCCTGCACGCTGAACTGGGACACCACGGGCCGGATGGTCACTTGCTGCGCGGGCAGCCGGATGTCGGCGGTGCCGCCGAGCTGGCCGCGGATCTCGGCCCAGGCGAGCTCGGGGATTTGCGCACCCCACACGGCGTACCAGTGCGCGATCGGTGCTTCGGCCGCTTCCAGCCGCAGCGCGGCGCCGGTTTGCGTCAGCCGGCCCTGCCAGGTGGCGTGCAGGCTGTGATTGCCCTGCACGACCCGGACCGTGCCGTCGAGCTGCCCGAACTGGTGCCGGACCGTGGCGCTGAATTCGTCGACCCGCAGGTGCTCGGCTCCCGCGCCGGGCAGCGCGAGTTCACAGGGGGCACAGTGCAGCAGCACCTGCGGGCCCTGCGGCTGCCAGTGGTAGCTCACCCGGCCCCGGGCCGTCGTCACGCTTCGTCCGTCGAGCCAGGGCCCGAGCCAGGGGGCCGTGCCCAGGCGCACCAGTGTGGGCACATCCACCCGCACCTGCAGCGGCCCGAGGCTGACTTGCGTGGACCATTCGCCCGGTGCCGGCGCGATCAGCGCCCGCACCATGAAGAACAGGGCCACCGCGCCGCCGGCACCCAGCAGCACCACGAGCGCGGTGAGCCAGCGCACGGCCCTGGCCAGGGCGGTCATCACCTCTTCGTGCCGCATCACAGCACCCGGGCCACGGTGATGGCCTGCCACGGACCCGGCGATTGCGCCCACAGGGCGGCCCAGTACCAGGCCGAGGTGTCGGTGAAAGCCTGGCCCTGTGCGTCCTCGATGCGTTCGCAGACCCTTTGCGACTGCCCGCCGCGGCGCGCGGTGAAGCAGCGCCACAGCCGGGCATGGGTGTCCTGTTCGAGCTGCGGCGTCTGCACGCTGTAGCCGAGGGCGCGGTAGCAATCGGCGGCCGGATGCAGCAGTCGCGTGGGCTGCTCCACCTGGCGCAGCACCACCACCTGCCGGCCATCGGTGAGCCGGGCAATGGCGCCGGGAAACTGGCGGCTGAAGCGGAGCTCGACCTCGCTCAGCGCCAGGGGCCGCAGGGGCTGTCCGTCCCATTGCGTGGGCCATTCCACGGGCCGTGCGGCCTGCGGGGCCGTTGCTGCACGCTGGCCCAGGGCCACCCCGGCCAGCAGGGTGCATGTGAGCATCAGCGTGCCGAACAGGCTCTTGTGCAGCACGCGGTTGACGAAGGTGTTGCTGAACAGGTGTCTCATGGCGTGCCCCCTTCGCTGGGCCTGGACATCAGCCAGGCGATGGCGCTGCAGGTGCTGGCCAGGAACGCCAGCCCCAGCAGCTCGTGCAGCACCGGGCCGGGGGCGCTGCCGCTGGTCTGCAGGGCCACCAACACGGTGTTGCGCAGTACGTTGCCGCCCAGCACCAGCAGGCCCACCCAGGGCAGCCTGCGCGAGAGGATGCGGTCGGACAGGCCGGCCCACAGCGCAACCGTGCAGGCCGTGAAGTACCCGAGCCAGGCCATCTGCACCCCCGAGCAGGGCGCGTCCACCAGCACGCGCTGGCCATTCACCAGCAGGCCGGCGCCTTCGCGCGTGGCGGTGGCGCCGACCGACAGCAACCACCGGCTGGCCTCGGCGGTGACTAGGCGCAGCGGATAACCCAGGTAGAACTGCAGCGACGACAGCAGCGGCAGGGCCAGCACCGCCAGCCCAGCCACGGGCAGCCGGGCGATGCGGTAGGGCAGGAAGGCCAGCAGCGTGCAGGCCAGGGCCAGCACCGAAACCAGGCCGGCGGCCAGTGGGGGCAGCCGGCCCAGGCACAGGGTGGCGGCCAGCGTGCCGGCCATGCCGGCGGCCAGCCAGGCCAGGCGAGGCGCCGCGCGCAGTTCGTGGCGGGCCTGCCAGCCGAGGGTGGCCAGCGCAGCCAGTGCCAGCAGGCCCAGCGGATCGTCGCTGCGGTCCACCATGCGGCGGGCTGTCCAGAGCCAGGTGGGCCACAGGGCGACCATTTGCGCTGCCAGCCAGACCCAGGCCGGGGCCACGTCGATGCGGATGCCCCAGCGCACAAAGCCGGGCGTGTGGATCAGGGTTCGGGTGTTCATGGTGGAGCCCGGGTCTGCGTCAGGCCGTGAAGTGCTGGCGGTTGCGCCGACGCCGGCGGGAGCGCCGCTCCAGCATGATCAGCAGCGAGGCCACGAGGCCCATCGCGGCCCAGGTGCCGGGCTCCGGCGTGCTCGGTACCTGGGCGCCCAGCACGGCGCCGATGGCCTGGTCGCTCACGCCCTCGGGCATGGGCGAAGGCTGGTCCACCGGGGTCGCGCTATGCCCTGCGGGACGGCGCACCACGTGGTCCACGGCAATGAAGCTGGTGTAGGGCGTCAGCAGGCTGTACTGCAGGCCCAGCGCGGTGATGCGCGCCGAAAACTGGTCATTGCCCTCCAGGCTTTCCTGGTCGCTGAGACTGGCGATCCGGTGGCGGGCCCAGAGCTGGCGCAACGCGGCAGTGTCCTGCGAGACCTGGGGGCCGATGGCGAGGCTCTGGCGGTACGGGCCCGCCGCGCCCTGGCCCTCGATGGTGAGCTGGCCGGCCAGTGGGCCGCTGGCCGGTGCGCGCCATTTGCCGAAGACGATCACGGGCCGCTCGCCGAGCACGTCGGGCAACTGGGCCGGTTCGACGTCATACACGTCGAGACCTTCAAACCGGGCCTTGACGCTGGTGAGAACGGGCGACTCGATCATCTGGCGGAACCGGGCGGCCTGGGCCGGGGCCTGGCGGGGGTCGGTGATGATGAAGGGCTCCCCCATGCCGGCACGGGCCAGGCCCTCCATCAGATGGCGGTTCACCGAGGAGCCGATGCCAAAGGCAAACAGGTTGGCCTGGGACAGGTTGCGGCGGACCAGATCGAACGCCTCGCGTTCGACGCTGACGTAGCCGTCGGTCACCACCACCACGGTGCGCGAGACGTCAGCGGGCTTGGGCTCGGCGTAGATGCGCTTGAGGGCGGGGATCAGCTCGGTGCCCCCGCTGCCCTGGTACTGATTGATGGTGGCCAGCGCGCGGTCGATGTTGGCGCGCGTCGCCGGCACGGACCGGGGCGCCAGCATGCGGTTGCTGCCCGAGAACAGCAGCACGTTGAAGCTGTCGCTGGCGCGCAGGCCGCCGATCAGCTCGGCCAGCATCTTCTTGGCCGTGTCGAGGGGAAAGCCGTGCATCGAGCCCGAGATGTCCACCACGAACAGATAGTCGCGCGGCGAGATGGCGCTGGCGGCGACGGCCTTGGGCGGCTGCACCATGGCCAGGAAGAAGTTCTCCTCCTTGCCTCGGTAGAGCATCACGCCCGATTCCACGCGGTCGCCGGCGAGCCGGTAGTCCAGTATGAAGTCGCGGTTGTTGGTGCCGTGACCCTGCTCCATGCGCACGCGGGCCTGCTGTTCGCCTTGCGTTTCGACCCGTACGGCATGGCTGGGCGAATGGACCTCGCGCAATGCCACCGGCGCGTTGAGCGTTACGTTGAGGTTGAAATCGGTCGCAGAGGGTTCGCCCGCGTGCAGAAAAGACTGGCTGACCACGGGCATGGCGGGCTGGGCCTGCGGGCTGTGGTAGCGCGGACCCACGACGGTGGGAAACACGAACTGGTAGTTGCCGGACTGAGGCACCAGCAGTTCGGTGTAGCGCAGTTCGACGCGGACGTCGTCCCCCGGCAGGATGTTGGCCACGTTCATCTGGAAGATGTTGGGCTGGTGCTGCTCGAGCAGGGCGGCGGTCTTGCCGGCCTGCTGCGCGGCCTGGTATTCGATGCGGGCCTGCTGCTTCTCGCGGATCTGGGCGGTAATCAGTCTTTCACCCAGGCGCACGTTCATGCCGTAGACGGCGGCCTGGGTGGAGCCCGGAAAGACGTACCGGGCCTCGATCGGGCGCTGGCCTTCGTTGCGGTAGTGCTGCACCACCGTGACGTCCGCGATCACGCCGGAGATGCGCACGTCGACATCGGTGGACTTGAGCGGCAACCGATCCAGGCCCGGCGCGTCGCTCTTGACGAAGAAGTAGGGGCTGACGGCGGTAGCCGGGGCCGCCGCTGCCGCCTGCGCCCGCAGCGGCATGGCGCTCAGGACCAGGAAGCAGGCCGTGGCGGCCGTGGTGGTGGCCAGCCAGAGCCATCGGGCCTGGCCCGCCGGGGGCATTGCGGCTGTGTGCGCCATGTTGATTCTCCTCGCTGTGGATGCCGTGCGACCTTGCACGGGCTCCAATGTGGCGGGCGAGTGAGAGCGGCGTTTGAAGCCTGTGGGTGGTGTGTGAAGTCTGTGTGAAAAGGGGCCGGGCGCGGGCTCAGGTCGGGTCCTTGCGGGCGTGCAGGCCGTCGGCCAGCGGCAGCGACAAGGTGGCGATGGCGCCTCCCTCGGGGGCATTGCCGAGCTCGACACGGCCGTCGTGCAGCGCGGCGATCTCGCGCACGAAGGCCAGGCCCAGGCCGGTGCTCTTCTTGCGGCTGTCGGGCCGGGCCAGTGAGTAGAACTTCTCGAAGACCTTTTCCTGCGCGTAGTCAGGAATGCCCGGGCCGTGGTCGCGCACCGTGACCAGCACGGTGCGGCGGTGGCGCTGCAGTGCCAGTTCGATCGTGCCGCCGGCCGGCGAGAAATCCACCGCGTTGTCCACGAGGTTGCTCAATGCGCGGTGCAGCAGGAAGGCGTCGCCCTCGACCACCGCGTCGCCCGCGCCTTGCACGGTGACGCTCACCTGCCGGGCGCTGGCGGCGGCACTGGCGCTGTCGGCCACGTCTTCGAGCAGGGCGCGCAGCGCGACCGGCTGTGCGTTGTCCAGGGTGCGGCGGTTTTCCAGCGCGGTGAGCTCCATCATGCGGTCCACCAGCTCCTGGATGCGCCGGGTCTCACGCGCGATGTTGCCCACGAAATGCTGCCGCTGGGCATCGGGCATCGGCTCCTGCAGCAGTTCCGCGGCGCCGCGGATGGCCGACAGCGGGCTCTTGACCTCGTGGGTCAGCGTTTGCACGTAGTCGGCCACGTAGTTGCGGCCGGCCACGGCATCGCGCATCTCGTTGTACGCCCCGCGCAGCTGGCTGGCGGCGCGGCGCAGCATGCGCGCGGGGCTGAAGCTGGTCTGGCGCCGCACCCAGCGGGTGTAGTCGGCCACCAGACCGAAGGGGCGCACCAGCCACAGCGACATGATGATGGCCAGAACCAGCACGGCCAGCGCCGAGTACAGGCCGACCTTGATGGTGTTCTCCCGGGCCGCGTCGACGAACTGGCCGAAACTCTGCACCGGTTTGCCCACCGAAACCACGCCGATGATGCCGTGATCGGTGGTGATGGGCGCGCCCACGTACATGACCGAGGTCAGCGGGTCGCCCTCGACGTCGCGTGAGGTGCGCGCGCCGTAGCGGCCGCGCAGGGTTTCGGAGACGTCTCGCCAGCGCGAGAAGTCTTCGTCCTCATGGCGGCCCAGGGAGTCGAACATCACATAGCCGCGCGAGTCGGTGACGTACACGCGCAGTTCGACGCGGGTCTTGTTCAGGCTGAAGATCTGCGCTGAAAACGGCCGGGCATAGAGCGTCCGGAACAACTGCTGCAGGCGCGGGGTGTCGATCACGCCGTCCACCACATCCATCTCGATCAGGCTGGCCAGCAGGTGGGACGTTTCAACCAGCGACTCCTCGGCCGATTCGCGGTAGCGCGGGTCGATGTCGGCGACCACGCGGTACAGCATGAAGGCCATGCCCGCGATGTAGATCAGCAGGACGCCGATGAAGATGCGGTTGCGTCGGCCCATGGTCTGGCGGTGGCGCGGGCGGGGTCAGGGCACCGCAGGCAGGTCTTCATGCAGGGCATAGCCGGTGCCGCGCAGCGTGCGGATCGGGTCGACGCGCGGGGCAACGGCCTTGAGCTTGTGGCGAAGCGTCTTGATGTGGGCGTCCACCGTGCGGTCGAAGCTGTCGCTGCTCTTGTCCCAGACCAGCGACAGCAGTTCGTCGCGCGAGAACACGCGCCCCGGACGCTGGACGAACAGCCGCAGCAGCCCGTACTCGTAGCGCGACAGGTCCAGGGGCTGGCCGTAGTAGCGGATCTGCATGCGCTCGGCGTCGACCTCCAGCGGCATGGGCGCCGCCGAGGCCCCCGTGGCCTGGGGCGCGCCGCCCGGCCCCTGGCCGGCACCGGCACGCCGCAGGATGGTCCGGACCCGGGCCACCAGTTCGCGTGGCGAGAACGGTTTGGCGATGTAGTCGTCGGCGCCGAGTTCGAGGCCCACCACACGGTCGATTTCGGCCACGCGCGCCGTGAGAAACAGCATGGGCACCTGCGGTCCGCCCGGCAGGGCCTGAAGCCGGCGGAACAGCTCGAAGCCATTGAGATCGGGCAGACCCACGTCAAGGATGGCAAGCGCCGGAGGGGCAGCGGCGAACTGGCGCAGGGCTTCTTCCGCGGTGCTGCACCACACCGGCGCAAAGCCGTCTGTCTCCAGCACGTACTGGATCGTGTCGGCGATGCCCGACTCGTCTTCGACCACCAGGATGCGCGGTTTGGAAACCATGGGCGCGATGTTAAACGCGCCGGCCGTCAGGGGGTGCCGGCCAGGTCGTCGAGGATCGGGCAGTCAGGGCGACCGTCGCCGTGGCAGCAGTGGATCAGGTGCTGCAGTGTGCGCTGCATGGCCAGCATGGCGTCGATGCGCTGGGCCAGCTCGTCGGCATGCTTCTGGGCCACGCGCTTGACGCTGGCGCTGGTGCGGCGCCGGTTCTGCCAGAGGCCGACCAGCTCGCCGATCTCGGCCATCGAGAAACCGAGTTCGCGCGCACGCTTGATGAAGCGCAGCGTATGGACCTCGGCATCGCTGTACTGGCGGTAGCCGCTGTCGGTGCGGTGTACTTCGGGCAGCAGGCCCAGCGACTCGTAATGCCGGACCATCTTGGCCGAGACGCCGGAGCGGCTGGCGGCTTCGCCGATGTTCATCGGGGCCCGCTGCGCGGCCACCGTGCCCTCGTGCGGCCCGTTCATGCGGCGACCGTGTAGCCTTCCTCGGCGATGGCCTGGGCGATCGCTTCGCGGGGCTGGCCGGACTCAACCTCGACCTGGCCCGCAGTCCGGTCGATTTTCACGAGGGCTGCAGGGTCCAGTGACTGGACGGCCTGCGTGACGGCGCGTTCGCAGTGGCCGCAGGTCATGCCCTGGACTTGGAAGATCTGGTTCATGGTGATGTCCTCTGGAATGAAGGGTGATGCCGTCATCTTCAACCTTGCCACCATGGTAGGGTCAAGGCACAGGGTGTAAAAGCCCCACATGGCGTGCGGTTGATCTGCGTCAACCATTGACCTTGCCATCATGGCAGGGTTCAGCATGGGCACCATGAACACTCCAGCCACCTCCACTCTCGATCTCGGCGTCGGCGGCATGACCTGCGCCTCCTGCGTTTCCCGCGTTGAACGGGCATTGAAAAAGGTGCCCGGCGTGCAGGACGCCACCGTCAACCTGGCCACTGAATCGGCCCGCATCACGCTGGCGGCTGCGGGCCCGGCCGAGGCGCTGCTGCGCCGCGCGGTACGCGACGCGGGCTATGAACCGCGGGCCGCCGAAGCGGCCGTGACGCAGGAGCTGTCGCCCTGGGACGGCTTCGGCCCGGTGGCGATCGGCCTGGCGCTGTCGGCACCGCTGGTGCTGCCGATGCTGGGCGACCTGGCCGGCGCGCACTGGATGCTGCCGCCGTGGGTGCAGTTTGCGCTGGCCACGCCGGTCCAGTTCGTCCTGGGTGCGCGCTTCTATCGGGCGGGCTGGCATGCCCTGCGCGCGCTGACGGGCAACATGGACCTGCTGGTGGCCCTGGGCACGAGCGCGGGGTGGGGCCTGTCGGTGTGGCTGTGGCTGACTTCGGCTGCCGGTGCGATGCCGCACCTGTACTTCGAGGCGTCGGCCGTGGTTGTCACCCTGGTCCTGCTGGGCAAGTGGCTTGAGGCGCGCGCCAAGCGCCAGACCACGGCGGCGATCCGGGCCCTGCACGCGCTGCGCCCTGAAATCGCCCACCTGCTTCAACGCGCGGGCGGCGAGATCGATGTGCCGGTGGCGGAGCTGCTGGCGGGCGACCGCCTGGCCATCCGGCCCGGCGAACGTGTTCCGGCCGACGGGGTGGTGGAGCAGGGCGATACGCAGGTGGACGAGTCCATGCTGACCGGGGAGCCGCTGCCCGTGCCGAAGTCCGCCGGGGCGAGGGTGACGGGCGGCAGCATCAACGGCGATGGTCGGGTCGTGGTGCGGGTTTCGGCCACCGGCCAGGAAAGCGTGCTGTCGCAGATCATCCGCCTGGTGGAGGACGCGCAGGCCGCCAAGGCGCCGATCCAGCGCCTGGTCGATCGGGTGTCGGCGATCTTTGTGCCCGTGGTGCTCGCAACGGGCCTGGTGACGCTGCTGGGCTGGCTGCTGGCCGGCGCCGGTGTGGAAGCGGCCCTGATCCACGCGGTGGCTGTGCTGGTGATTGCCTGCCCCTGCGCGCTGGGCCTGGCCACGCCTGCGGCCATCATGGCTGGCACGGGCGTAGCGGCCTGGCAGGGCATTCTCATCAAGGATGCCCAGGCGCTGGAGCTGGCGCACAAGGTGGATACGGTGGCTTTCGACAAGACCGGCACGCTCACGGTCGGGCAGCCCCGGCTGACCGCTTTTGTCGTGGCCGAGGGGGTCGACGAGGCTGCCTTGCTGGCGGCGGCGGCCAGCCTGCAAAGCGGCAGTGAGCATCCGCTGGCGCGCGCCGTGGTGGGGGCCGCCCGCGAGCGCGGCCTGCCGGTGGTGGAGCCCGACAGCGTGCGCGCGGTGCCGGGTCGGGGCAGCGAGGGCGAGGTGGGCGGGGCCAGCTACCTGATGGGCAGCCTGCGCTGGATGGAAGAGTTGCAGGTGGGTGTGGGGGGCCTGCGCGCCGAGGCGGACCGGCTGCAGTCCGCCGGGGCCACGCTGTCCGCGCTGGTGGAGCGCACCACGGCGGGCCTGACGCTTCGGGCGGTGATGGCGTTCGCCGATGAACCCAAGACGGGCGCGCGCGAGGCCCTGGCGGCCCTGCGGGCGCGTGGCCTGCGGGTGAGGATGATCTCGGGCGACAACCGGGGCGCGGCGCTGGCCATGGGCGAGCGGCTGGGACTCGCGGCCGACGAGGTGATGGCCGAGGTGTTGCCGGCCGACAAGGCGGCTCGGGTCGCGGCGTTGAAGGCCGGCGGGCACACCGTGGCCATGGTGGGCGACGGGGTCAACGATGCCCCCGCGCTGGCCGCCGCGGACGTCGGGCTGGCCATGGGCACGGGCACCGACGTGGCCATGCACGCGGCCGGCATCACGCTGATGCGCGGGAATGTGGGCTTGGTGGCGGGAGCGCTCGATATCTCGCACCGGACAGTGCTCAAGATCCGGCAGAACCTGTTCTGGGCCTTCGCCTACAACGTGGCCGGCATTCCATTGGCCGCGCTGGGCTACCTGAGCCCGGTGGTGGCCGGCGCTGCGATGGCACTGAGCAGCGTGAGCGTGATGGGCAACGCATTGCTGCTGCGGCGCTGGCGAATGAAGACGGATTGATCTGCGTCAAACGGGGAGCGCCCCGCCCATGGGACGCTTGGCGCCATGACGCCTTCGAGCATTCGCACCATCCTAGACGAGCACCGGGCCGTATCGGCGGTGCTGCGCTCACTGCTGCTGATGGTGGAGCGGGGGCCGGGCGACGAGCCCGAGCGGTTCTTCGACGTGCTGCGTGCGATGCTGTTCTACATCGATGAGTTTCCCGAGCGCCTGCACCACCCCAAGGAGTCTGACCTGTTGTTTCCCAAGGTGGCCCGGCGGGCACCGGAACTGATGCCAGTGATCGAGCGGCTGGAGCGGGAGCACATGCGAGGCGAGGGCGCTGTACGCGACCTGCAGCACCTGCTGCTGGCCTGGGAGCTGCTGGGCGAGGTGCGCCGGCCCGATTTCGTTGACGCCGCCAACCGCTACGTGGCCTTCTACCTCGAGCACATGAAGACGGAGGAGGAGGAGGTCCTGCCGGCCGCGCAGCGCGTGTTCGAAGCCTCGGACTGGGCAGCGCTGGATGCGGCGTTTGCCACGCACCGGGACCCGCTGACCGGGGCGCAGCCGCGGGACCCCATGTACGACCGCCTGTTCACGCGCATCGTGATGAAGGCGCCGGCCCCCATTGGGGTGGGCGGCGCTTGAGGACTCAGGCCAGCGCCGGGTAGTCGGTGTAGCCCTTGGCGCCGCCGCCGTAGAAGGTGGTCTTGTCGGGCTCGTTGAGCGCGGCGTTGTCGTGCAGGCGGTGGACCAGGTCGGGGTTGGCAATGAAGGGCTTGCCGAACGCCACGAGGTCGGCGTGCGCGGGCACGGCCTGCTCGGCCAGGGCCTTGTCATATCCGTTGTTGACCATCCAGGCGGCCTGGCCGCCGGCCGAGGTGTAGGCCTGGCGCAGCGCCGCGTAGTCGAACGGCCGGTCGGGGATTTCACGTGGGCCACCGGTGGCGCCTTCGATGATGTGGATGTAGGCCAGCTTGAGCGGCGCCAGCTCGCGCATCACGTACTCGAACAGGGCCTGGGGGTTCTCGTCGACCACGTCGTTGGCGGGCGTGACGGGTGACAGGCGCAGACCGGTGCGCTCGCCGCCCACCTCTTCCGCCACTGCGCGCATCACCTCGAGCAGCAGGCGCGCGCGATTCTCGATGGAGCCGCCATAGTCGTCCGTCCGCTGGTTGGCGCCGGTCTTGAGGAACTGGTCCAGCAGGTAGCCGTTGGCGCCGTGGACCTCCACGCCGTCAAAGCCCGCCGAGCTGATGGCGTGGCGCGCCGCGTGGCGGAAGTCCCGCACGATGCCGGGCAGCTCGTCGGCCCGCAGCGCCCGGGGTTCGGAGGTCGGCTCGAAGCCACCCACGCCGTCCTTGACCAGGTAGGTCTTGGTCTTGGCGGTGATGGCCGAGGGGGCCACGGGCGGTTGACCGTCAGGCTGCAGGGCAACATGCGAGACGCGTCCGACATGCCAGAGCTGGACCACGATGCGCCCGCCCGCGGCATGCACGCTGTCGGTCACCTTCTTCCAGGCGTCGAGCTGCTCGGTGCTGTACAGGCCGGGGACATCGGCGTAGCCCTGGCCCTGGTGGCTGATGGCGGTGGCCTCGGTGATCAGCAGGCCGGCGCTGGCGCGCTGGGTGTAGTAGGTCGCGGCCAGCGGCGTGGGAATGGCATTGGGCGACCGGTTGCGCGTCAGGGGCGCCATGACGATGCGGTTGGGCAGCCGCAGCGCGCCGACTTGCAGGGGCTCGAACAGGGTACTCATGGGGAAGGCTCTCCGGGAAAGGGAAAAGGGATTCAGATTTCCCGCCAGCGTAGTCCGGATGCAAAGGCCCTGCCGTCGGCGCGATGCCGCGTTTTGGGGTAGGCCGACGCCGCGGCAGCACCTGTTCCACAATCGGTGCCCATGTCTGCCGCTACTCCTGACCGCCCCGGGGACGGGCCCCGCAACCTGCTGTGGCTGGCACTGGCGCTGTCGCTGGGTGCGGCGATTTCGCTGGGCATCACGCGGTTTGCCTACGGCCTGCTGCTGCCCCCCATGCGCACCGATCTGCAATGGTCCTACACCCTGGCGGGCGCCATGAACACCGCCAATGCCCTGGGCTATCTACTGGGCGCGCTGGTGACGCCCCGCCTCATGGCACGGATGGGGGTGTCGCGGGTGCTGCTTGCTGGCGCGGTGCTGGCCAGCCTGTTCATGGGGCTGAGCGGCTTTTTCACGGAGGCCGCGCCGCTGCTGGCGCAGCGCCTGCTGGCCGGCATGGCCAGCGCCTTCGTGTTCATTGCCGGCGGGCTGCTGGCGGCGCGACTGGGTGCGCTGCAGCCCCGGCGCAGCGGCCTGCTGATCGGCCTGTATTACGGCGGGACCGGGCTGGGCATCAGTGCCTCGGCGCTGCTGGTGCCGGCCACGCTGGAGGCGGCCGCGCACGTGCTGCACGGCTGGGCCTGGGCGTGGTGGGCGCTGGCACTGGTCTGCCTGGCGGCAACGGCCGCGCTGTGGTGGCCGGCGCGGCGGCTGCAATCGCTGGCACCGCCGCCCGTGGCGGAAGGCGCCGGGCCGCCCGCGGCATTTCGCTGGCGCCCGTTCGCGCCCGCGCTCGCCGGCTATGGTCTGTTCGGTGTGGGCTACATCGGCTACATGACCTTCGTGATTGCGCTGCTGCGCGAGCAGGGGGTGGGCACGGGGGCCGTCACGCTGTTCTATGCCCTGCTGGGCGTGGCGGTGGTGGCCTCCTCGCGCATCTGGGCGGGCCTGCTGGACCGGGCCAAGGGGGGCGGTGCGCTGGCCACGTTGAATGCGCTGCTCGGCTGCGCCACGGTGCTGCCGGCCTGGACCGCCGCCTGGCCGCTGGTGCTGCTGTCGGGGCTGGTGTTCGGCGCGGTGTTCCTGTCAGTGGTGGCCTCCACCACGGCGCTGGTGCGGCACAACCTGCCGCCGGCCCTGTGGGCGGCCGGCATCAGTGCCTTCACCATCGTGTTTGCTGGCGGCCAGATTGTCGGCCCGACCGTGGTGGGCTGGGTGGCCGACGGGCCGGGCGGTCTGGCGCGGGGGCTGGTGTACTCGGCCTCCGCGCTGTGGGCGGGCGCGGTCATCGCCTCGCGTCAGCGCCCCGTGCCCGCGGGCGCGCTGCCTACTTGACCAGGCCTTCGGCCTTCATGGCCTCCTGAACGGCGGGACGGGCCCCGACGCGCTCGCGGTAGGCCAGCAGGTGGGTGTAGCCGGACAGATCGACGCCGACCACCTTGGCCCAATTGGTGACGGTGAACAGGTAGCCGTCCGCCACGCTGAAGGTGTCACCCATCAGGTACTGCTTGCCCGCGAGTTCGCTGTCGAGCCACTGCAGGCGGCTGGCCAGGCGGTCCCTGGCAATCGTCTTGGCTTCTTCGGGCATGGCCGGGTTGAACAGGGGGGTGAAGCCCTTGTGCACCTCGGTGCCGATGAACGTCAGCCACTCCTGCAGGCGGTAGCGCGGCAGCGTGCCATGCGCCGGCGCCAGGTTCTTTGCGGGGGCCAGATCGGCGATGTACTGCACGATGGCCGGCCCTTCGCGCAGGCGCGTGCCGTCATCGAGCTCCAGCAGGGGCACATAGCCGAGCGGGTTGATGGTGTAGTAGTCGGTGCCGTCGTCCAGCTGGTGGGTCTTGGTCGGTGCCTTCACGGCCTCGAACGCCAGGCCGGCTTCGCGCAGGGCGATATGGGGTGACAGTGAACAGGCGCCGGGCGAATAGTAGAGCTTCATGCTGTGTCCTCGGGAAGGTTGGGGTTGCGACTGCCGGATGCTAGCGGCTGCGCCGGATTCGTGCTCACAATGGGGCATGAACCGGACTTTCAGGATGGCGTTGGGACTGGCGGCGGCGCTCGGGGTGGCAGCGCTGCTGGCCGGGCTGGCCCTGCAGCAGTGGCTGGCGAGCACGGATTTTCGTGAGCGCGCCCAGGCGGCGGCACAGCAGTCGCTGGGCGTGCCGGTGGCGCTCGGAGGCATGGCCGTGACGTTCTGGCCGCTGCCTGCCGTGGCACTGGAGGACGTGGCGGTCAAGACGCAGCCGCCGCTGACCCTGGCCCGGGTACAGGCGCGACCGGCCTGGGGCGCGCTGCTGGCGGGCCGGCTGGAGGTGGCCACGCTGGTTGTGCGCGATGCGGTGCTGCCGCAGCGGGGCATTGACGGGCTGCTCGATGCGCTACAAAAAAAGGAGCGTACAGCGCCCGCCGGGCAAGGGCTACCACCCCAAAAGGCTGAAAAAGGGAGCTCGTTCCCGCGCCGCATGGTGCTCGATGGCGTGACCTGGATCGACCCGGCGGGACGCCGCAGCACGGTGGAGGCGCAGGCGCGTATCGACGATGACGGCCTGCCCGGGGATCTGACGCTGAAGGTGCGTGAGGGCCGGCTCGAAGGCACGCGCCTGAGCCTGCGCCGCGCGGCCGGAGCGGGCCGCGACTGGGCCGTCGAGGCCTTTGTGGGCGGCGGTACGGTCCGCGGCACGATGACGCTGGCGCCCGTGGCGCGGGATGCGATGCTGAACCTGCGCGGCTCGCTGGAAACCTCGGACGTGGAGGTGGCCATACTGACGGCGCCCGCCTCGGGCGCCCCGGCGCCGCTGAGTGGCAAGCTCGATGCCAGCACCACCTTGCAGGCGCGCGCCGCCCAGGCCAGCGATCTGCTGGAGGCGCTGCGCACGCAGACCCGTTTCACCGTGCGCGCAGCGGTGGTCCACGGCATCGACCTGGCCAAGGCGGTGAAGACGATTGGCTTGAGCCGCGGTGGCCAGACCCGGCTGGACACCTTGGCCGGGCAGGTCAGCACGCAGGGCCGGGCGATCCAGCTCTCCGGCCTCGTGGCCAGCTCGGGGGCGCTGACGGCCAGCGGCAATGTGGCGGTGTCGCCGCGGCGCGAACTGAGCGGGCATGTGGCCGTGAACCTGGCCGAGCGCGCGGTCGGGCGGGCCGTGGGCGTGCCGCTGGTGGTGGGGGGCACGCTGGACGCGCCCGAGGTGACCCTGACGCGCGGCGCGCTGCTGGGTGCGGCGATTGGTACGGCCGTGCTGCCGGGGGTGGGCACGGGCGCGGGCGCGCGGCTTGGCGACGAGCTGGGCCGGGGCCTGAAGGGGCTGTTCGGGCGCTAGGGCCGGACAGCGGCTTGTCCTACAGCCGCGCGCGCCGGCGGCTGATCACCGCAGGCGTCCGGGTTTTCTAGCATGAGGTCATTGCTGTCGTTGCGGCCAGGCGCCGCGCAAGGAGTCACTCATGCTGAAGTACGCCCTGATATTTGCCCTGATTTCGCTGATCGCTGCCGCGCTGGGATTCGGCGGCATTGCCGCCGGCGCAGCGGGCATCGCCAAGATCCTGTTCGGCCTGTTCCTGGTGATTGCCGTCGTCTTCGTGGTGCTGGCCGCACTGGGGGTGGGTGCCGTCAAGAAGGCGCTTGATTGATGGCCCGCTCCACGGTGGAGGTGGTGCTCGAGTACGAGGTGCTCGCGCCGTCCCACTTCTGCTTCAACATCGAAGCCGCGCAGCGGCCCGGCCAGACGCTGCTGAGCGAGCGGCTGGCCGTGTCGTCGGGCGTGTCGGTCCACGGGTTCCGTGACGCGCTGGAGGGCAACCGTTTCATCCGGTTCGAGGCGCCCGTGGGGCCGCTGATGGTGAACTACCAGGCGAGCCTGGTGCTCGAAGCGCCGCCGGTGCCGGACGATCTGCCGCAGGTGCCGGTCCACCAGATACCCGACGACGTGCTGCGCTACCTGCTGCCCACGCGCTTTTGCGAGTCCGATGTGCTCTCGACGGTGGCCCAGCAGCTGTTTGGCCACCTGGCACCGGGCATGGCGCGGGTTCGCGCGGTGGAGCAGTGGCTGCGCCAGTCGCTGACCTACCTGCCGGGCAGCACCGGGCCGATGACGACGGCGCGCGACGTGTTCCTGCAGCGCACCGGCGTGTGCCGCGACTTCGCGCACCTGGGCATCACGCTGTGCCGGGCGCTCAACGTGCCGGCGCGGCTGGTGGTGGGCTACGCCTGGTTCGCCGAGCCGCCGCAGGATTTTCACGCGATGTTCGAGGCCTGGCTGGGCGGACGCTGGGTGCTGTTCGACCCGACCGGCATGGCCGAGCCCGGTCGCCTGGTGCGCATTGGCACCGGCAGCGACGCCAAGGACGTGGCCTTCAGCACCATCTACGGCGCGGTGCGCATGACACGCATGGAAATCTTTGTCGACGAAGGCGACCGCGACACGCAGTTGCGCGTGCAGGCCGAGCTGCTGGCCGAGGACGCCTGAGCGGCCTGCCGCGCCGTTCGGGCTCAGTGCTTGTAGCCGGGGTCGGCGCGCTCCACCTTGCGCAGCAGCGCGGGCCAGGCGATGTTGGCGCCCTGGCCCGCGGTGGCGGTCTTCATGACCTCGCCCATGCCCTGGAGGATGCGCGGGTCCACCTGCACCAGTTCGCCGCCGGCCTGCGCATCGATCTGGATGCGGCAGGTGTTCTCGAAGGTGTACATGCTGAGAAAGGCATCGGCGATGGTGCGGCCCACCGTGAGTAGGCCATGGTTGCGCAGCATCAGGAAGTTGGCGTCGCCCAGGTCGGCCGTGAGGCGGGGCTTCTCGTCCTCGCGCAGCGCCACGCCTTCATAGTCGTGGTAAGCCAGTGAGGCCAGCACAAAGGTGCTTTGCTGGCTGATGGGCAGCACGCCGCCCTTTTGCGCGCTCACGGCGACACCGGCCCGGCTGTGGGTGTGCAGCACGCAACCCGCCTCGGGCCGGGCATCGTGGATGCAGCTGTGGATGTTGAAGCCGGCCGGGTTGACCGGAAAGGGCGAGTCAATGACCTTGTTGCACTGGCTGTCGACCTTGACCAGGCTGGAGGCCGTGATCTCGTCGAACATCAGACCGTAGGGGTTGATGAGGAAATGATGCGCCCCGCCGGTGACCGACTCGGGCAGCTTGGCGCTGATGTGGGTGAAGACGAGGTCGCTCCAACCGTAAAGCGCCACCAGCCGGTAACAGGCGGCGAGGTCCACGCGCAGCGCCCATTCTTCGGCGCTGACGACTTCCTTGAGTGAGGCGATGTTCATGCGGTCTCCTTGGCGGCCTGGGTGGGTTTGTAGATGGTGTTGACGGGCTGGGCCATCAGCCGGCGCAACATCGGTTCGAATTCGCTCAGGGGCAGGGTCTCGGCCTTGGCGTCGAAGGCCGGGTTGTCGTAGAGCGCGCAGAACTCCTCGGTGCGCGCAAAGTGGGGGTGGCCGCGAAACTGCTCGCGCATGTCGCGGTCCATGCCCAGGTGATGGAAGAAGTAGTGCCCCTGGAAGATGCCGTGGTGCTGCACCATCCAGTGGTTGGCCTCGCTTACGAAAGGCTTGAGGATGGCGGCGGCGATGTCCGGGTGGTTGAAGCTGCCGAGTGTGTCGCCGATGTCGTGCAGCAGGGCGCAGACCACGTACTCGTCGTCGCGGCCGTCGCGCAGGGCGCGCGTGGCCGTCTGCAGCGAATGGGTGTAGCGATCCACCGGAAAGCCGCCGTAGTCGCCTTCGAGAATCCGCAGGTGCTGCATCACGCGGTCGGGCAGGGCGGTGCTGAATTGCATGAACTCGCCGGCGATGGTTTGCCAGTCGGCCTGGGTGCTGTCCTGCATGCGGGTGAAACTGGCGCGGGCGTGGGGGGCATCTGCGTCATGGGTGGGGCTCCTTGTGGGGGGATTCTTGGCCTGCCGCGGGCGCTAAACTGTCAAAAAATTAACAATCAAGGGAAGTCCCTTCCACCCGCCTGTCACCCTTGCGTCAATGAGATCCGGCCCTGAACTGCTGGCCCGCCTGTCGGCTAATCCCTGGTTTGGCAGTTTGCCGCTGCGCGAACGGCGCGCCATGCTGGCGGCCAGTGAACGGGTGCGGGTGCAGCGCGGCGAGATGCTGTTCCGCCAGGGTGATGCCGTGCCGGCGGGCAGCGGGGCCTTTTATGGCCTGCTGCAGGGGCGGTTCAAGTTTTCCAGCCTGCGCGAAGACGGCAAGGAGGCGATTCTTGCGGTGCTCGAGGCCGGCAACTGGTTTGGCGAGATTTCGCTGCTGGACCAGCAACCGCGAACCCACGACGCCACGGCGCTGGTGGCCTCGGACGTGCTGGTGCTGGGCCGCGCGGCGTTCGATGGCCTGATGCAGCGTCACGCGTTTTCGCAGGCGGTGTGCCGCATGCTGGCGGCGCGCACGCGCTCGCTGTACGGCATGGTGGAGGACGCCACGCTGCGCAGCACGCGTGCGCGGGTCGCGCGTCGCCTGGTGCTGCTGGCGCGGGGCGATGCCACCCATGCGCCTGAAGCGCGTCCGGTGGTGCCGGTGTCGCAGGAGTCGCTGGCCATGATGCTGGGCATCACGCGCCAGACCCTGAGCAAGGAGCTGCAGGCGCTGGCGGCCGCGGGCGCGGTGGCCGCAGGTTATGGCCGTATCGAGGTGGTGTCGCTCGCGCTGCTGGAAAGGCTCGGAGCGGACGGCCGGGTCTGAATCTCCAGACGGGTCAGCCAGTGCAGCGCCTGTTCGGCGCTGGCGCCGCACATCTCGCCCGATGGCATGAGCTGGGCACACACGGCCGGCCGGCCGGGCTGGCCGAACAGCCGGCATCGCTGTGCGTCGTCGAGCTGCACGCAGCGCACGCCCGCAGGCTTGCCCCCGGGCATGCCGGGGATGGGACTGGTGATGGAGGGCGCGATGCAGCACGCGCCACAACCGGGCCGGCAATCCATGTGCTATTAAATGAATAGCATACTATGCCGTATTCAAGCGGGCTGCCGCCCAGATAACCTGGTCGATCACGGCCTGGACGCCCTTGATGTTGCGCTCCTCCTTGAGCTGGCCGTGCTCGTCGAAGGCTTCTGCGGCGCGGCTCAGCGCGAAGTTCTGCGGGGCCAGCCAGCAGTGCAGGTTGACCAGCAGCGGCGCGAGGTGGCTTTGCGAGCGCAGGCCGCCCAATGCGCCAGGCGAGGCACTGAGCACGCCCACGACCTTGCCGCGGCTGGAGCGGAAACCGTCGCTCCACTCGGGGTGGGAGCGGGCCGGGCTCGACACCCAGTCCAGCGTGTTCTTGAGCAGGGCGGGGTAGCTCGCGTTGTACTCGGGCGTGCAGATGATCCAGGCCGGATGCTCATGCATGAGCTGCTTGAGCCGGATCACGTCGGCCGGTGTGCCCTCGGCTTCGAGGTCGGCGTTGTACATCGGGATGTCGAAGTCCGCGAGCTCGAGGTGGGTCACGTCGGCGCCGCTGGCGGTGGCCATGGCGGCGGTGACACGGGCCAGCTGGCGGTTGAAGGATTTCTGACGGGTGCTGCCCGCAAAGACGAGAAGTTTCATTCCCGCATTGCAACACATTGTGTTGCAGGATTCCTGCAATGCCGTGCGCGGACACGCGGGGCGCTGGGCGGCGGACCCGCTGCGGGGTGAGGGCCTGAATCAGGGGTGTTTGGACAGACGGGGCCATCGGTGGGAAAATCGTGGGTTGCCATGCGCGGCGGCGTGCCGCGCTCAGACCGGGCGGGGGCGGCCCCCGCGCACTTTTCTTATTCGGGCCACCGGCCCTGGAACCCTCATGTTGTACCCACAGGAATTCGACGTCATCGTGGTCGGTGGCGGCCATGCCGGCACCGAGGCGGCCCTCGCCTCCGCGCGCATGGGCTGCAAGACGCTACTGCTCAGCCACAACATCGAGACCCTGGGGCAGATGAGCTGCAACCCGTCCATCGGCGGCATCGGCAAGGGACACCTCGTCAAGGAGGTGGACGCGCTGGGCGGCGCCATGGGCATCGCCACCGACGAAGGGGGCATCCAGTTCCGGATTCTCAACAGCTCCAAGGGGCCGGCCGTGCGGGCCACCCGGGCGCAGGCCGACCGCATCCTGTACAAGGCGGCCATCCGCCGGCGACTGGAGAACCAGCCCCATCTCACGCTGTTCCAGCAGGCGGTGGACGACCTGATGGTGGAGGGTGACCGGGTGGTGGGCGCCGTCACCCAGGTGGGCATCCGGTTTCGCGGACGCACCGTGGTGCTCACGGCCGGCACGTTTCTGGATGGCAAGATCCATGTGGGCCTGAACAACTATGCCGCGGGACGCGCCGGCGACCCGCCCGCGGTGAGCCTGTCGGCGCGCCTCAAGGAGCTCCAGCTGCCGCAGGGCCGCCTCAAGACGGGGACCCCGCCGCGGCTCGATGGCCGCAGCATCGACTTCGGGCGCTGTACCGAACAGCCCGGTGACGGCATGCCCGGTGGCCTGGAAGGCCCGGTCCCGGTGTTCAGCTTCATGGGCCACGCCCAGATGCACCCGCAGCAGATGTCCTGCTGGATCACCCACACCAATGAGCGGACCCACGAGATCATCCGGTCAGGCTTTGACCGCAGCCCGATGTTCACCGGCAAGATCGAAGGGGTGGGGCCGCGCTACTGCCCGAGTGTGGAAGACAAGATCAACCGCTTTGCGGACAAGGAAAGCCACCAGATTTTTCTGGAACCCGAAGGCCTGACCACCAACGAGTTCTACCCCAACGGGATCAGTACCAGCCTGCCATTCGATGTGCAGTACGACCTGGTGCGCAGCATGGCCGGCCTGGAGAACGCGCACATCCTTCGGCCGGGCTACGCCATCGAGTACGACTATTTCGATCCGCGTTCGCTCAAGAGCAGCTTTGAGACCCGGCAGATCGGCGGCCTGTTCTTTGCCGGCCAGATCAACGGCACCACCGGCTACGAAGAGGCGGCGGCCCAGGGCCTGTTCGCGGGCATCAATGCCGCACTGCAGTGCCGGGGCGAGGCGCCCTGGCTGCCGCGCCGCGACGAGGCTTACCTGGGCGTGCTGGTGGACGACCTGATCACCAAGGGCGTGACCGAGCCCTACCGGATGTTCACCAGCCGGGCCGAGTTCCGCCTGCAACTGCGCGAAGACAACGCCGATCTGCGCCTGACCGAAGCGGGGCGGCGCATGGGGCTGGTGGACGATGCGCGGTGGGAGGCGTTCTGTCGTAAGCGGGACGCGGTTTCACGTGAAACCGAACGCCTCAAGTCCACCTGGGTGAACCCACGGAACCTGCCCGCGGCGGAATCCGAACGGGTGCTGGGCAAGGCCATCGAGCACGAATACAACCTGGCCGATCTGTTGCGCCGCCCGGATGTGAGCTACGACGCCCTGATGTCGCTGGACAGCGGCAAGTACGCCAGCCCCGCGGACGCGCCGGCCGGCGTTTCACGTGAAACGCTGGGGGATCTGTACGACCCGGTGATCGAGCAGATCGAGATTGCGGCCAAATACTCGGGCTACATCGATCGCCAGAAGGGCGAGGTCGAGCGCGCAGCCTATTACGAGAACCTGCGGCTGCCCGACGATCTGGACTACCAGCAGGTCACGGCGCTGAGCATCGAGGTCCGCCAGAAGCTCATGAAGCACCGGCCGGAGACCCTGGGACTGGCCTCGCGCATCTCAGGAGTGACGCCTGCCGCCATATCGCTGCTGCTGGTGCACCTGAAAAAGAGCCGGTTCAAGGGGTTCGACAAATTGCCGGCGCCGGTGGTCCATGCAGACGCGGCCTGAGCGGGAGGCGGCGCTGCGCGCCGGGCTCGACGCGCTGGGCCTGGCCCTGGTTGACGAGCCGATCGGGCAGCTGCTCGACTACCTTGCCTTGATCGAGAAGTGGAACAAGGTCTACAACCTGACCGCGTTGCGCGAACCGGCGGAAATGCTCACGCATCACCTGCTCGACAGCCTGGCGGTGATTCGGCCGCTGCGACGGCAACTCGAATCGGGGGCGGCGGGGCAGGCGCCGGCTGCGGGCTTCCGGATGCTGGACGTGGGGTCCGGCGCCGGACTGCCCGGTGTGGTGGTGGCCATCTGCTGCCCGGAGCTTGCGGTGACCTGCGTGGACACCGTGGCCAAGAAGGCGGCCTTTCTGCAACAGGTGGCCGTCACGCTGAAGTTGCCCAACCTGAGGGGCCTGCACGATCGCGTCGAACACCTGGCGGGGCCGTATGACGTGGTCTGTTCACGGGCGTTTGCCTCGTTGGTGGATTTTGTGGGCGGGTCCGCAGGCGCTTTGGCGGCGTCGGGAATCTGGCTGGCCATGAAGGGCCGGCACCCCGCGGACGAGATTGCGGCCCTCGGGGCGAGGGCGGCCGTGTTTCACGTGGAACCGCTGCGCGTGCCGGGCCTCGATGCGGAGCGCTGCATCATCTGGATGCGCCCGCAGTAACGTAAACTCCATCCCTCACGTTCCGGGGGAATTTCCATGTTTGGCATTGCAGACTACGGCGCTTTTGTTGCCGCGATCATCCTGTTCCTGGCGATCCCCGGGCCGGGCAACCTGGCCTTGATCACCTCCACCAGCAAGGGCGGCCGAGCCGGCGGCCTGGCCGCGACCCTGGGGGTGATCGCTGGGGACCAGGTGCTCATGTGGCTGGCGGTGGCTGGCGTGTCGGCCTTGCTCGTGGCCTACCCGGCGGCATTCCATGCGGTGCAGTGGCTGGGCGCCGCCTATCTGGCCTGGCTCGGTTTCAAGATGCTCACGGCCAAGCCGGGCGCCAAGCCCATCCTGAACATTCAGCCGCGTCACTACTTCCGGCAGGCAGCGCTGATCACGCTGCTCAATCCCAAGGCCATTGTTTTCTACATGGCATTCTTCCCGCTGTTCGTCGACCCGGCCCGACATCAGGGCCTGCTGACCTTTGGCGTCATGGCGGCCACCATTGCCGCGCTCACACTGGCCTACGGCCTGATCGTCGTGCTGCTGACCTACCACCTGGCCGAACGCCTGCGCGCCAACCCGGCCATCACACGGGCGCTGGAAAAAGTGGCCGGGGTGTTTCTGGTGGGCTTCGGCGTCAAGCTGGCTTTGTCGCGGTAAGTCCAGATGGCCAAGATTTTCTGTATCGCCAACCAGAAGGGCGGGGTCGGCAAGACCACCACCACAGTCAATCTCGCGGCCGGCCTGGCCAAGGTCGGCCAGCGCGTGCTGATGATCGACCTCGACCCCCAGGGCAACGCGACCATGGGTTCGGGCGTGGACAAGCGCAAGCTGGAACTCACCGTGTACGACGTGCTGCTCGAGTCGGCTTCGGTCAAGGAGGCCGCGGTCTTTTCCGAGAAGTGCGGCTACCACGTGCTGGGCGCCAACCGTGAACTCGCGGGCGCCGAGGTGGAGCTGGTGGACGTGGAGCGGCGCGAAAGGCGACTCAAGTTCGCGCTGGCCGAGGTGGATGCCGACTACGACTTCGTGCTGATCGACTGCCCGCCCAGCCTGAGCATGCTCACCCTCAACGGCCTGTGCGCCGCGCATGGCGTGATCGTTCCCATGCAGTGCGAGTACTTCGCGCTGGAAGGCCTGACCGATCTGGTGAACACCATCAAGCAGGTCCATGCCAACCTCAACAAGGACCTGCTCATCATTGGGCTGCTGCGCGTGATGTTCGATCCGCGCATCACCTTGCAACAGCAGGTCAGCGACCAGCTCAAAGCCCATTTTTCCGACAAGGTGTTCGACACCGTCATTCCGCGCAACGTCCGCCTTGCCGAAGCGCCCAGCTATGGCCTGCCGGGCGTCGTGTTCGACCCGGCGGCCAAAGGCAGCCAGGCCTTCGTCGACTTCGCCAAGGAAATGGTGGAGCGCATCCGGAAGATGTGACGATGACCGGATTCAGGCGTCAAAAGGGCGGTAGCCCCTGTCAGATGGACATGGTTTGCTATCAAAAGGCTAGCGCATGAAGCCCTCCAACGTGCTCATCCTTCCGGGCTGGCAAAACAGCGGGCCGGCCCACTGGCAAAGCCTGTGGGAGCAAAAGCATGGCTATTTCCGGGTCGAGCAGCACGAATGGATGAAGCCGCTGCGCGGCGACTGGATCGCCCGGCTCGAAGAGGTGGTGCTGTCACGCGACGAACCCGTGGTGCTGGTGGCGCACAGCATGGGCTGCGTTCTCACCGCCGCCTGGGCCGCGCTGTCGCAGAACACGAACCGGGTCAGGGGCGCCCTGCTGGTGGCCCCCGGGGACGTCGAGCGCGAGGAGCTGCGTGACCAGCTTCCGAGCTGGTCGCCGATCGAGCTGGCCCGGCTGCCGTTTCCCAGCGTGCTGCTGGGCAGCCGCAACGACCCCTATTGCGCCCTGGAGCGCGCCCGCCTGTTTGCCCACTGCTGGGGCTCGCAGTTCATGAACTACGGCGACTGCGGCCACATCAATGGTGACTCGGGACTGGGCAGCTGGCCCGAGGGCCATGTGCTGCTGCAGGACCTGATGAAAGACTAGAAAGCAATCCCCGACATGGTCACCAAAAAACCCAAGGGCCTGGGCCGCGGCCTGGAGGCTCTGCTGGGCCCCAAGGTCAACGAAGCGGGCAACGACACCACGGCCACCCACCCGGGTCTGCCGGCCTCCCTGCGGCTGGACGACATGGTGCCCGGCATGTACCAGCCGCGCACCCGCATGGACGAGGGCGCGCTCTATGAACTGGCCGAGAGCATCAAGGCCCAGGGCATCATGCAGCCGATCCTGGTGCGCCGGCTGTCGGAGGGCGCCAACGAGGGCAAGTACGAAATCATTGCCGGTGAAAGGCGTTTCCGCGCGGCGCGTCTCGCGGGGCTGGACAGCGTGCCGGTGCTGGTGCGCGACGTGCCCAATGAAGCCGCGGCCGCCATGGCGCTGATCGAGAACATCCAGCGCGAGGACCTCAACCCGCTCGAGGAAGCCCAGGGCCTGCATAGACTGATCAAGGAGTTTGGGCTTACTCACGAGCAGGCGGCCCAGGCCGTGGGCCGCTCGCGCAGCGCTGCGAGCAACCTGCTGCGCCTGCTCAACCTGACGGACCCGGTGCAGACCATGCTGATGGCCGGCGACATCGACATGGGCCATGCGCGCGCGCTGCTGGCGCTCGAAAAGGCCTCGCAGATCACGGCCGCCAACCAGATCGCGGCGCGCAAGATGTCGGTGCGCGAAGCCGAGAGCCTGGTCAAGAAGCTCAGCGCCGAATTCAACCTCGTCTCGCCCAAACCCAAGAAGGAAAAGTCGCGCGACCTGCGCCGGGTGGAAGAGGAACTGTCGGACCTGCTGACCGCCGAAGTCGAGGTGCGGGTGAAAAAGCGCGTCAAGCGCCACGGCCGCACCGAGGAGATGGGGGAGCTGGCCATCCAGTTCGGATCGCTCGATGAGCTCAACGGGCTGATCGAGCGCCTGCGCAAATAGGCCGGGGTGACGCGCATGCGCTGGGCGGCACTGGTTTGCATGGGCATGCTGGCCGGGCCGGCGCCGGCCCAGGAGCGCACCAACGCGTTCAACGATCCGTTCGTCCAGGTGACCTCGGCCATTGCGGCCTGCCCGGTCCCGGCCGGCCCGCTGTACACCGCGCAGGAGGCCCGCGACGCCGCGCACGTGCGGTCGCACCACGGCACCAGCTGCTTCCGTTCCGGCCGTTGCCGGCTGCCGAACTCCTACCTGTATGACGCCGAGCTGATTCCGCGCGTGGTGCAGTACATCCGTCTGGACGGACGCTTCAACGACACCAGCTTGTGGGTGGTGGGCGAACGGCGCCTGGTGTGGCTGGCCGGCTGCGTCCGTTCGCGCGAGCAGGCCGATGCCCTGCAAAAGGCCGTGATGCTGGTCGACGATGTCATGGGCACCGTCGACTACCTGGCGCTGCCCGGCGAAGCGCCGCGCTACGAAGTGAAGAAATAGCCCCGCTCAGAGCGAGAAGATCTTCCCCGGGTTCATGATGTTCTTCGGGTCGAGCGCGCGCTTGATCGTGCGCATCATGTCCACCGCGCCGGCGCCGGCCTCGGTCACCAGGAAGCCCATCTTGTGCAGGCCCACGCCATGCTCGCCGGTGCAGGTGCCCTCCAGGCTCAGCGCGCGCGCGACGAGCTTCTGGTTGAGCGCCTCGGCCACTTCGCGTTCCTCGGGCAGGTTGGGGTCCAGCAGGTAGCCGAAGTGGAAGTTGCCGTCGCCCACGTGGCCAACGAGGAAGTAGGGCAGGCCGCTGGCGTCGGCCTCGGCCACGGAGTCCAGCAGGCAGTCCGCCAGGCGGCTGATGGGCACGCAGGTGTCGGTGCTGATCGCGCGGCAACCCGGCCGGCTCTGGATGGCGGCGAAGTAGGCGTTGTGCCGGGCGGTCCACAGGCGGGTGCGCTCCTCGGGCGTGGTCGCCCACTCGAAGGCATTGCCGCCGAATTCGGCCGCGATCTCCTGCACGGTCTCCGCCTGCTCCTTGACGCCGGCGGGCGAGCCGTGGAACTCCATGAGCAGCATGGGCTCCTCGCGCAGGCCCAGCTTGCTGTGGGCGTTGACCATGCGTACGGTGTTGTGGTCGATCAGTTCCACGCGCGCGATCGGCACGCCCAGCTGGATCACCTGGATGGTCGTGCGCACCGCCGCCTCGATGCTGGGGAACGAGCAGATGGCGGCCGACACGGCTTCGGGCAGCGGATAGATGCGCAGCGTGATCTCGGTGATCACGCCCAGCGTGCCCTCGCTGCCCACCATCAGGCGAGTCAGGTCGTAACCGGCCGACGACTTCTTGGCACGCGTGCCGGTGCGGATCACCTCGCCGCTGGCCGTGACCACTTCCAGGCCCAGCACGTTCTCACGCATCGTGCCGTAGCGCACGGCGTTGGTGCCGCTGGCGCGCGTGGCGCTCATGCCGCCGATGGTGGCGTCGGCGCCCGGGTCGATCGGGAAGAACAGGCCGGTGCTCTTGATCTCCTCGTTCAGGGCCTTGCGCGTGACGCCGGCCTGCACGGTGACGGTCAGGTCCTCGGCGTTGACGCTCAGCACCTTGTTCATGCGGCCCACGTCGATGCTGATGCCGCCCTGGACCGCGAGCAGATGCCCTTCGAGGGACGAGCCCACACCGAACGGAATCACCGGCACGTCATGCTGGCTGGCCAGCTTGACCGCATCGGCCACGTCGGCCGTGCTCTCGGCAAACACCACGGCCGCCGGCGGCGGCGCCTGGAACGAGGACTCATCGCGCCCGTGCTGCTCGCGCACCGCCATCGCGGTGGAGCAGTTGGCGCCAAAGCGCGCCTTCAGCGCGTCAATCAGCGCCACGGGAACGGCACGCTGGTGGATTTCGGGGATCAGGTGGGCTGCTTGGGTGGGGGCATTCATGGTCTTGTCTCCGGGGGACCGGCCAGTTTACGCCGGGGTGCCGCGTCCGTCACGCGATACGCTGGCGCCGTGCTGACGGGTGACGGCCTGGCGCGGGCCCGTCGGCGTGGCATGCCTTTCGAGGCCAACCATCCAGCGCTCCTGAATGTGTAGCAAACAATCGCCATCCGGCAAGGGCTGGTGCCCGATTTGACTTGTAGTCAGCGCTGCGGGCCCCGTACCAGCTGCCCGGGCAGGGCCCCGGTCGGCAGGCCCTGCTCGAAGATGGTTTCACCGGCCACCAGCGTGGCCAGGTAGCCCCGGGCCGACTGCGTGAGGCGACGCCCGCCGGCGGGCAGGTCGAACACGAAGTGCGGCAGGTCGAGTTGCAGGCGGTCGAAGTCGATGAGATTCAGGTCGGCTTTCATGCCGGGTGCCAGCAGGCCGCGGTCGTGCAGGCCGTAGACCTCGGCCGTGTCCCGGGTCTGCTTCTTCACCAGCATCTCCAGGGGCAGCCGCGGCCCGCGGTCGCGGTCGCGCGCCCAGTGGGTCAGCATGAAGGTGGGCATGGACACGTCGCACACGTAGCCCACGTGGGCGCCGCCATCGGCCAGGCTCATCATCGTGCGCGGGTGCTGAAGCTGGCGGTGCAGCTGCGACAGGTCGCCATAGCTGTAATTGAAGATGGGGAAGTACAGCAATCCCTTGCCGTCGTGGGCGCCGCCGTTGGCCAGCATGGCGTCGTAGGCGACCTCCAGCGGGTTGGCGCCGGTGGCGCCCGCCCGGGCCACCACGCTGTCCGACAGCAGGGGCTCGTAGTCGACGCTGCCTTGCGCGTTGGCCGTGAGCACGAACAGCCGCCCCATGCCGCGCAGGAAGAACGCGGCTTCCTGGTTGACCTGCGCGGCCATCTCCACCACCTTCATGCTGGTGAGGGTGGCGCGCACCTGCGGATCGCGCAGGCGGGCCAGCTTCTGGTCCCATGGCAGCGGCCCGATCTGCTGCCACAGCGGATTCAGCACGAACGGGTGCAGCGATCCTTCAAACCCCATGACCATGCTGGTGGCGCGGCCGCTGATGCTGCCGTACAGCGGCACGCCCTGCGCGTGCGTGTCGTCCAGATGGGCCAGCAGGCGCTTCCAGGTGTCGGGCGTCTGGTCCGTCTGGACCAGCGCGAACGCCACCGGCAACTGGTTGTCCCGGGCGATCTGCGTGAGCCACCACAGCTCCCCCTCCATGCCGACATGGTTGGCCGTCATCTGGAACACCCCGTGGCCGGCGTCCTTCATGGCCCGCGCGATGCCCAGGATCTCCTCGGGTGACGAGAAGGTACCCGGCGGGTACTTGTGCTGCTGGTACTTGTGGATCAGCGTGCGGCTGGTCGAGAAGCCGAGCGCGCCGGCCTGCAGTCCTTCACCCACGATGGCGCACATGGCCCGGATGTCGTCGGCGGTGGCCTCGTCGTGCGTGACGCCGCGCTCGCCCATGACGTAGGTGCGCACGGCGCTGTGCGGCACCTGCGCGCCGATGTCCAGCGCGTGCGGCTTGGCAGCCAGCGCGTCCAGGTATTCGGGAAAGCTTTCCCACTGCCACTGGATGCCCTCGCTGAGCACCGTGCCGGGAATATCTTCCACGCCCTCCATCACGCTGATGAGCCATTCGCGGCGGTCGGGCTTGACCGGCGCGAAGCCCACCCCGCAGTTGCCCATCACGGCGGTGGTCACGCCATGATGGGTCGAGGGGGAGAGGTACGGGTCCCAGGTGACCTGGCCGTCGTAGTGGGTATGCACGTCGACCCACCCGGGGGTGACGATCGCGCCATGGGCGTCGATCTCGCGCCGGGCGGCGCCGAGCTTGCCGCCCACTTCGGCCACGCGGCCATCCTTGAGCCCGACATCGCCGGTGAACGGCGCGTTGCCGCTGCCGTCCACCACGAGGCCACCGCGAATCACTGTGTCCAGCATGCCTTGTCTCCTGTTTCGGGAAACGATAGCACCCGCGCGCGGTGGCGGGCAATGGCCTGAAAAAGGCTTAGGAGGCCTGCTTCATCGCGCTTTCGAATTCGCTGGCGGAGAGGCTGCCGTCCTGGTTGGTGTCGGCCCGGTCGAAGTGGCGCGCAACGCCCGGCGCCTTCTGCGCCTCGGCGCGGCTGATGGTGTTGTCCTGGTTGGCGTCCAGTTGCCGGAACGCTTCGTTGATCTGGGCCAGGGGCCAGCCGCCCTTGTCGCCATGCGACGAAGGCGCAGCCGAGGGCAGGGTGGTGGTGCCCGAACCGGTGGCCGGGGTGGAGGGCGTGGCCGTCTGGGCGTGCAGGGCCATGACGGTGCCCAGGCTCAACGTGGCAAACAGGGCCAGGCTGCGGGTTTCAAAATTCGGGATGCGGCGTCGCTTGATGTGCATGGGAAATATCCATGAAGTTGAACGGAGGTGCATTGCACCGTGGCGCACCGCCGCGCGCCAGTCTTTTTGCGCAGTGTTGCCTGCGACACATCGGCGCGGGCCTTCACACATTTGCTTGCCGCACAATCGGCTTGTATTGAAGCAAAGGGGCACCACATGGGCAACCGCCTGACACAGATTGCGACACGCACCGGCGACAACGGCACCACGGGCCTGGGAGACAACACCCGGGTCTCCAAGGACAGCCTGCGCGTGCACGCCATGGGCGATGTGGACGAACTCAACTCGCACATCGGCGTGCTGCTGTGCGAGGAGCTGCCGCCCCAGGTGCGGACACTTCTGGTGGACATCCAGCACCAGCTGTTCAACCTGGGCGGGGAGCTGTCCATCCCCGGCTTCGAGCTGCTCAAGCCCGAGGCCGTGCTGGCGCTGGATGAGGCGCTGGCGCAGCACAACGAGGCGTTGCCGCGGCTGCAGGAGTTCATCCTGCCGGCGGGTAACCGGGCAGCCTCGCTGGCGCATGTGTGCCGCACCGTGGCACGCCGTGCCGAGCGGGCCGTGGTGGCGCTGGGCGGCGCGGAGCCGCTCAAGGACACCCCGCGCCAGTACCTCAACCGCCTGAGCGACCTGATGTTCGTGCTGGCGCGTGTGCTCAACCGCATGCACGGCGGCGACGACGTCTACTGGAAGAGCGAGCGGCTGGCCCGCGACGCCGCCGCCTGACGCCGGGCCGTCAGCGCAGGCCGAAGCGCCCGAGCTTGTGCGCCAGCTCCACGGCCGAGGTCACGGCCATCTTCTCGAAGATGTTGGCGCGGTGGAATTCCACCGTGCGCGGCGTGATGTCGAGATGGTCGGCAATGGTCTTGTTGTAGTGGCCCTGGATCAGCTCGTCGAGCACCTCGAGCTCGCGCGGGCTCAGGCTGGCCAGCGCCTGGCGCAGCCGCGCGGCCTCCTGGGTCTCATCCACGCGCGCCGCGGCCGCGGCCAGGGCCTGCTCCACCTTGTCCACCAGCACGTTGTTCTGGAAGGGCTTTTCCAGAAAATCCCAGGCTCCGTTCTTCACCGCCGTCACGGCCATGCTGACGTCGCCGTGCCCGGTCAGGAACAGCGTGGGCCAGGGGCAGGCCAGGGCCTTGAGCGCCTCGAACGTGCTCAGGCCCGACAGCGGCTCCATGCGGATGTCCAGCAGCACCACGGCGTGCCCCCAGTCGGGGGCCTGGCCGCGGATGCCGTCCAGAAAGCTGTCACCGCCGGACCAGGTGATGGCCTGGTGCCCGCGTGAATCGAACAGCCAGGCCAGGCCGTCGCGAAAGTCGGCGTCGTCGTCAACGATGTGGATGGCCGCGCTCATGTCTGGGCTCCCGTCGGGCTGTCGGTGGTGGGTGAAGGGGCGGGCGCGCCGCTGTCCGACAGGCGCAGCCAGAGGGTGAACTGCGCGCCGCCGAGCTCCGGGTCGGTGGCCACGTCGATGCGGCCATGGTGCGCCTCGACCACGGACCGGCAGATTGCCAGCCCCATGCCCATGCCATCTTCCTTGGCGCTGTAGAAGGCCGTGAAAATCTGCTCCTTCTGCTCCTGGCTCACACCGGGTCCGCTGTCGCCGACCACGATGCCGGCCATCGGGCCGTCGGTCACGATGCCGATCTGCACGCGCGCCGGCCGCGTTCCGCGTGAGGCCCAATGCAGGGCATTGGCCATCACGTTGCGCACGGCGTGCTCCAGCAGCAGCGCGTCGGCATCGATCCACACGGGCGCCGAGCCCAGCGACAGGCCCACCTGCACCTCGTGCTGCGGCTGCTTCTGGGCCAGCGCCCGCTGCATGAAGCTCACCAGGTCGAGCCGTTGCCAGGACATTTCGCGGCGCCGCGCGAAGGCGTTCACGCGCTGGATGATGCGGCCCGCCTTGTCGGACAGCCGGTCCATGCGCTCCACCACGGGCGCGACCTCTTCCAGCGTGATGCGCTGGTTGCGAAGCCGGTTGAGCAGGCCGTTGGCAAAGCTGGACAGGGCCCCCAGCGGCTGGTTCAGTTCATGGGCCAGCGTGGACGCCACCTCGCCGATCGCCACCAGCCGGCCCGACGCCTCGAGCCGGTCCTGCTGGCGCGCGGCCGTGCGCGCGGCGCGCTTGCGCTCGCTGATGTCCAGCACCGAACTCATCCAGCCCAGCTGCGTGCCGTCGGTGGCGAACAGCGGGGACTCGTGCACCAGCACGTCAATGAGGCGGCCGTCGCGGTGCTGGAACTGGACCTCCACGCCGTTCTGCTCGGTGCCTTGCGAGATCACGCGTTCATGGATCAGCTGAAGCTCGTCGCTCTGCGCCTGCGGCCAGTAGGGCAGGGGGGCCGACCGCCCGACCAGTTCGTCGGCGCCGAAGCCCACCAGGCGGATGAAGGCGTGGTTCACGTACAGGATGCGGCCCTGCAGGTCCCAGGCGCGCAGGCCGATGGTCACGGAGTTCTCCATGGCCTTGCGCAGCGCGATCTGCGCCTGCAGCAGGAACTCCACCCGCTGGCGCTTCACGAAGTCGCGCCGCAGCGCGTACAGGCTGCCCAGCATGCCCAGCAGGAACAGCAGTGCCACCACGAAGAAGATGCGCGGCACCATGGCCGGCTGCGAGACCAGCGGCGTCACCAGCACGGCGACCTCAGCGCCTGGCAGGTTGAGCTGCGCCTGGTAGCGGCCGGCACGGCGCGCGGACTCGTCCATGACGTCCTGGCTGTCGATGAGCTGCAGCCGGTGGCCCTGCTTGAACCAGGTCGGCACCAGGCCTTGCACCGCCGTGTCCAGTGACAGGGCCGCCAGGTAGTTGCCCGCGAAGTTGCCGCGGTCGAACACTGGTACCGCGAGCCAGACCACGGTGCTGTGGGAGCCGTCGGCCTTGCGCATCGGGCCGGCGTAGGTCGAGCGGCGCAGCCCGCGCGTGATGTCGCGCATGATGGCCAGCGCCTGGGCGTTGTCGGGGTGGGTGGCGCTGTCGCTGCGCAGGCGTGCCAGCGCGGCGGGCGGCGTGTCGAACGCGTCGGCGGCCAGCCAGCCATGGGCCAGCACCACGCCGGGCTCGGTCCAGAGCAGGCCGCCATGGAAGTCCGTGTCGCCCGCCGTGCGCGTGCCCTCGCGCTCGCGCACCGCGAGCACCGTCAGGTCATCCTCGAGCCGGCGGAACTGGAACCGCACGCTTTGTTCCAGCCACTGTGCGTCGGCAATGCGCCGACGGTCCTCCTCCTCGGCCTCGAAAGTCTGCAGGTACAGCACCAGTGTCACGATGGACGCCACCAGCAGCACCAGCATGCCCAGCAGCCACAGCAGCGCGCGACGGTTGCGGCTGAGATGGCCGTCCGTGCTGCGCTGCAGCAGCTCGAAATCGAAAGTGGGCTCGCCGGCTACGGGTTTCATGGGATGGAACGGCGGTTCGGTGTCGCTAGCATAGCGGGCATGCTGGATCGACCCCGAGCCGGCGGCAGCGGGCGTGCGGCGCTGGCCGCTGCCCTTCTCCTCCTGATGCTGGTCCTGGCGCCGGGAATGGCTGGCGCTGCGTTGCTCATCCGCTTCTCGCATGTCGTGGCCGAGGACACCCCCAAGGGCCTGGCCGCGAACCGGTTCAAGGCGCTGGTGGAGCAGCGGTCCGAGCAGCGTATCCGCGTGGCGGTCTACCCCTCGGCACGGTTGTATGGCGACCTCGACGAGATGGAGGCGCTGCGGCTGGGCGCCGTGGAAATGGTGGCGCCGTCGCTCTCCAAGTTCGGCCGCATCGGGTTCCCGGAGTTCGAGCTGTTCGACCTGCCCTTCCTGTTCGACAGCAACAGCGAGGTGCGGCGCGTCACGCAGGGCGCCATTGGCCAGCGCCTGCTGGTGCAGCTGCGCCAGCAGGGACTGGTGGGCCTGGGCTACCTGGACAACGGGCTCAAGCAGATGAGCGCCAACCGGCCGCTGCTGGAACCGGACGATTTCAAGGGCCTGCGCATGCGCATCCAGTTTTCACGCGTGCTGGCCTCCCAGTTCAAGGCCCTGGGGGCCCGGCCCGTGCCGCTGGCCTTCAGCGAGACCGCGCGCGCACTGGCCACGGGCGTGGTCGATGGCACCGAAAACCCGGTGTCCAACTTCTGGACCCAGGGCATGCACAAGTACCAGACGGACCTGAGCCTGACCGACCACGGCTATGTCGGCTATGCGGTGGTGGCCAACGGCCGGTTCTGGAACAGCCTCTCGGAGCCCGACCGCACGCTCATCGAGCAGGCCCTGCGCGAGGCCCTGCAGTACGGCAACCAGATCGCCGACACACAGAACGCCAAGGCGCTCGAGGCCCTGCGCGAGGCCGGCACGACCCGCATCCACGTGCTCAGCCCGGTCCAGCGGGCCCGGCTGCGCAAGCTCGTGCAGCCGGTGTACGACGAACTGGCCCAGCGCATCGGAGCGTCCTGGATCGAGGAAGCCCAGAAGGCGCTGGGGCGCTGAGGCCGGCGCGCCGGGGCCCGGTCGGCCTACGGGAAAACCCGGCTGTTGAATGCCACAGTTGGCGAAAGGACGCCCAGCGCTTATCGTCGGGCGGCTCAGATATCAGTTCCACCCTTAAAAGGAGACCCCCATGAAACTCAAACTCATTCTGGCCGCTGCACTGCTGGCGGCAGGGCTGACCGCTCAGGCCGCCCCGATCATCGTCAAGTACAGCCACGTCGTGGCCGACCAGACCCCCAAGGGCCAGGCCGCGCTCAAGTTCAAGGAGCTGGCGGAAAAGAAGCTGGCCGGCAAGGTCGAAGTGCAGGTCTTCCCGAACAGCCAGCTGTTCGGTGACGGCAAGGAAATGGAAGCCCTCGCGCTGGGCGACGTGCAGATCATTGCCCCCTCGCTGTCCAAGTTCAGCAAGTACACCAAGAAGCTCCAGGTCTTCGACCTGCCCTTCCTGTTCGACGACATCCAGGCCGTGGACCGCTTCCAGAGCAGCAAGGAAGGCCAGGACATGCTGAGCTCGATGAAGGGCAAGGGCATCGTGGGCCTGGGCTACCTGCACAACGGCATGAAGCAGCTGTCGTCCAACAAGCCCATGCCGACGCCGGCTGACGCCAAGGGCCTGAAGTTCCGCATCCAGAGCTCCGACGTGCTCGAGGCCCAGTTCAAGGCCGTGGGCGCCAACCCGCAGAAGCTGGCCTTCTCCGAGGTCTATCAGGCCCTGCAGACCGGCGTGGTGGACGGCCAGGAAAACACCTGGTCCAACATCTACAGCAAGAAGTTCCATGAAGTGCAGAAGTACATCATGAACAGCAACCACGGCGTGATCGACTACATGGTGGTCGCCAACGGCAAGTGGTGGGACAGCCTGCCTGCTGACGTGCGCAAGGGCCTGAGCGAAGCCATGAAGGAATCCATCGCCTTCGGCAACAAGGTCGCCACCGAGGAAGACGACGAGTTCAAGGCCAAGGTCATCGCCGACAACAAGGCCAAGGTGCTGCCGCTGTCCAAGGAAAACACCATGGCCTGGCGCGCTGCCATGAAGCCGGTGTGGAAGCAGTTTGAAGGCGAGATCGGCGCCGACCTGATCAAGGCCGCCGAGAAGGCCAACAAGTAACCCGCGGAACCGGCAACGGATTCCCCCTGGAACCCCGGCTTGTCCGGGGTTTTTTTGGAGCTGACCATGAAAATTCTGGATCGTCTTGAGGAGTGGATCATTTCACTCATGCTGCTGGGAATGACGGGGCTTGCGTTCATGCAGGTCGTTCGCCGTTATGTGTTCAACACCGGCTTTTCGTGGAACCTGGAGCTGACCACGGTGCTCTTCGCGGTCATGATCTTCGTGGGCATCTCCTATGGCGTGCGCGTGGGCTCCCACATTGGCGTGGATGCGCTGGTGGGGCTGCTGCCGCCGGGCAAGCGCCGCATCGTCTCCATCATCGCGGTGCTGCTGAGCCTGGCCTACGTGGGCTTCGTGCTGGTGGGCGCCACCGAGTACGTGGGCAAGATGCGCCAGATCGGCGTGGAGCTGGACGACCTGCCGATCGAGCGCTGGAAAGTGCTGATCGTCATGCCCATCGGCTACTGCCTGGTGGCGTTCCGGTTCCTGCAGATCCTCTGGAACCTCGTGAGTGGCAAGACCGACAGCCTGCACCTGGCTGACGAAGCGGCCGATGCCATGAAGCTCAAGGCCCAGGAGGCAGCGGAATGAACACCCTCGTCCTTTTCTCGTGCATGTTCCTGTGCATGGCCATCGGCATGCCGGTGGCCATCAGCCTGGGGCTGTCCAGCCTCATCACCATCACGTTCTTCTCGCAGGACTCGCTCGCTTCGATGTCGATCAAGCTGTTCGAGACCAGCGAGCACTACACCCTGATGGCGATCCCCTTCTTCGTGCTCGCGGGCAACCTCATGTCCACGGGCGGCGTGGCCAAGCGCATGGTGCGTTTTGCCATTGCGGCGGTGGGCCACCTGCGTGGTGGCCTGGCCATTGCCTCCATCCTGGCGTGCATGCTGTTTGCCGCCGTGTCGGGCTCCAGCCCCGCCACCGTGGTGGCGATCGGCTCCATCGTCATCGCGGGCATGGTCAAGAACGGCTACACCAAGGAGTTCGCGGCGGGCGTCATCTGCAATGCCGGCACGCTCGGCATCCTGATCCCGCCGTCCATCGTCATGGTGGTGTACGCCGCCGTGACCGAGGTGTCGGTGGGCCGCCTGTTCATGGCCGGCGTCATTCCCGGCCTGCTGCTGGGCTTCATGCTCATGGCCGCCGTCTGGTGGCGCGCGGGCAAGCTGCAGATCACCCCGCCGCCCAAGGCCAGCCTGCGCGAGGTGCTGACCGCGCTGAAGGACTCCATGTGGGGCCTGGCCCTGCTGGTCATCATCATGGGCGGCATCTACGGCGGCGCCTTCACGCCCACCGAGGCGGCGGCCGTGTCGGCGGTCTACGCCCTGGTGGTCGCGGTGTTTGTCTACCGTGACCTGCGCCTGAAGGACCTGCCCGAGGTGTTCCTCGAGTCGGCCAAGACCACCGTGATGCTGATGTTCATCGTCGCCAACGCGCTGCTGTTCGCGCACGTGCTCACCACCGAACGCATTCCGCAGGCCATTGCCGAGCAGATCGTGGCCGTGGGCATGTCGCCCTGGGTGTTCCTGCTGGTGGTCAACCTGATCCTGCTGGTGGCCGGCAACTTCATGGAGCCCACCGGCATCATCCTGATTCTGGCGCCCATCCTGTTTCCGATTGCCGTGCACCTGGGCATCGACCCGATCCACCTCGGCGTGATCATGGTCGTGAACATGGAGATCGGCATGGTGACACCACCGGTCGGGTTGAACCTGTTCGTGACCAGCGGGGTCACCGGTATGAACCTGGTTCAGGTCACGCGTGCCGCGCTGCCCTGGCTCATGGTGCTGCTGGTGTTCCTGGTGATCATCACCTACATCCCCTGGATCAGCCTGGTCCTGCCGAACATGATCTTCGGCAAGTAAGTCCCGTCACCGTGGCGCCAGCACCGCCATGGTGATGCGCGACACGCAGGTCAGTTCGCCTGCGTCATTGCGCATGTCGATCTGCCAGACCTGGGTGGTGCGCCCGATGTGCACCGGCCGCGTGATGCCCGTGACCCAGCCGCTGGTCGCGCCCTTGAGGTGGTTGGCGTTGATGTCCAGTCCCACCGCCCGGTGGCCCTCGGGGCTGGCATAGGCCGCGCCGCACGAGCCCAGCGTCTCGGCCAGCACCACGCTCACGCCGCCATGCAGCAGGCCATAGGGCTGGCGGGTGCGCTCATCCACCGGCACGCGCGCCGAGATGAAATCGTCCCCCACCTCCAGAAACTCGATGCCCAGGCGATCCACAGCCGTGTCCTTGTGGAGGCCGGCAAGAATCTGCGGCGAAATCGGTCGGGTCCAGACGGCCATGGCGTGTCTCCTGCGGGTGATGGGGTTCATGAATGCTTGAAGCCTTAACTATATCGGCCTGAACGCCTACAGCCAGGGCGCCGCGGCTGCGGTACCGTAAGCCCATGAAGCGCGCTCAACGCCTCGCCCTGGTCGCCGCGGTTACCGCGGCCGCCCTGTTTGGGGCGGCCTGGCTGGGCCTGAGCGCCTGGGTGCCCAATGACGAGGCGCTGGCCCGCCGCATCGAGGCCGAGGCCCAGCAGCGCCTGGGCGTGCCGGTGGTCGTGGGCGCTGCGCACTGGCGCCTGCTGCCGCAACCGGTGATCGAGGCGCTGGACATTCGCACGCAACAGGACCGGCCCATCACCATCGGCCGGGTGGCGCTGTATCCGCGCCTGTGGCGTCTGCTGGCGGACCGTGTGTTCGTGGCAAAACGGGCCGAACTGGAGCACGCCACCTTCTCGCGCAGCGCCATGGCCGCCTTTCGCGGCCGCGCGAACGTGGCGCAGGCGCCGGGCGCGGACTTCCAGTTGGGCCCGGTCCCGCTGGAGCGCTTTGTTTTTCGCGACGTGACCTGGGTGTCGCACAGCGGCGTGCCCGTGGTCTACGACGGCGATATCGACTTCGACCCTGCCTGGCGCCCGCGCCGCGCCACACTGAGCCGCCCCGGCGCCCAGACCCCGGCGTCGCTCACCCTGCTGCGCGACGGCGAGGCCGACCGCTGGCAGGTGCGCGTCGATGTGGGCGGCGGCACCGCGAACGGGCAGGTCGCGCTGACCGAATCACCGGGCGGCGCCCTCACGCTTGCGGGCGAGCTTGCGCCGCGCAACATCGAGGTGGCGTCCACGCTCACCACCTTCAACCGGCGCGCGTCGCTGTCGGGCCGTGTCTCCGGCCGCACGGTGCTTCAGGCCGGCGGCGACTCGGTCGGTGAGCTGGCCCGATCGCTGCGCACCGAGAGCGACCTCACGGTGGCGAACGCCGTGGTGCTGCGCCTGGACCTGGACAAAGCCATCGCCACCCGCGGCCAGGAGCGCGAGGGCCAGACGCCGCTTGACAGCCTGACCGGCCACCTGCAGACGCAGAACACCGAGCACGGCACGCGTTTCACCTACACCGACGTGAAGGCCCGGGCCGGCAAGTACACCGCCAGCGGCGAAGCCGTGGTCTGGCAGAAACGGGTGGACGCCCATGGCACGCTGGACATCGTGGACGGCCTGGTGGGCGTGCCCTTCACGGTCAGCGGGCCGGTGCAAAAGCCCGAGGTGAAGGTGCCGCCGGGCTTTTTTGCCGGTGCGGCCATCGGCACGGCCGTGCTGCCGGGTGTGGGCACGGTGATCGGGGCGCGGATTGGGGGGGCGCTGGGGCGTGTGTTCGGTGGGGGCGACCAGCGCCAATGACCGTGGCCTCGGCCCGCAGGCCATCGGGCCGGGCACACGGTGCCGCCGTCATTTCCCCCGATTCAGCAACGCCCACAGCAAAATCGCCCCAAACGTCGCCGTCCCGATCCCGCCCAGCGCGAACCCGCCAAACTTCAGCGTGAAGTCCCCCGTGCCCAGCACCAGGGTGATGGCGGCCACCAGCAGGTTTTTGTTGTCCGAGAAGTCGACCTTGTTGTCGACCCAGATCTTGGCGCCGGCCACGGCGATCAGGCCGAACACGACGATGCTCACGCCGCCCATGACCGGCAGCGGAATCGCCTGGATCACCGCGCCAAACTTGGGGCTGAAGCCCAGCACCACGGCGATGCCGGCGGCCACCAGGAAGATGGCGGTGGAATAGATCTTGGTCGCGGCCATGACGCCGATGTTCTCGGCGTACGTGGTCACGCCCGTGCCCCCGGCGCTGCCACTCACGACCGTGGCCACGCCGTCGCCGATGAAGGCGCGGCCCATGTACTGGTCCAGGTTGCGCCCGGTCATGGCCGTCACGGCCTTGATGTGGCCCAGGTTCTCGGCCACCAGAATGATGGCCACGGGCGCGATCAGCAGCATGGCATTGGCGCTGAACACCGGTGCGGCAAAGGCCGGCGCGCCAATCCAGGCCGCATGGGCAATGCCTGAAAAGTCCATGGGCTTGCCCAGGCCCAAGCCGTTGGTCAGCACCGCGTAAATGACCGAGGCCACGATCAGCCCCACCAGGATCAGCAGGCGCTGCACCATGCCGCGCGTGAACACCGCCACCAGCGCCACCGACACGAACGTGACCGCCTGCATCCATGACTCGAAGTTGCTCGCGGCCATGTTCTTGACCGGAATGCCCGCCAGGTTCAGCCCGATCACGGCCACCACCGCGCCCGTGACCACAGGCGGCATCAGCCGCTCGACCCAGCCCGTGCCCACAGCCTGCACGACCGCACCGATGGCGATGTACACCACGCCGCAGGCCACGATGCCGCCCAGCGCCACACCGATATTGCCGTTGGGCCCCTTGCCGGCATAGGCGCTGGCCGCGATCACCACGCCGATGAAGGCAAAGCTGGAGCCGAGGTAGCTGGGCACCTTGCCGCCGGTGATGGCAAAGAAGATCAGCGTGCCCAGGCCGCTCATCAGGATGGCGATGTTGGGGTCAAAGCCCATGAGGATGGGGGCCAGCACCGTGGCGCCAAACATGGCGATCACGTGCTGCACGCCCATGGCCACGGTCTGCGGCCAGGGCAGCCGTTCATCGGGGCCGATCACCCCGCCCTGCTGCAATACCGACGCCGGCTTTTCTGTCCAGTCGAACAGGCCCATCTTCCGCTCCTCGTTGTTTGAAGTGCAGCGATGCTAGGGGCAACGTGGTGGCGGTGCAAGCTGCGCCGCCGCAAGTGCCCGGGGCGGTGGCGCGTCAGGGCCGCACGAAAATCGCCACGCGGCCGATCACATTGGCGTCCTTGAGGATGCGGCGGTGGCCCAGGCCCTCGGTCGCCACCAGCTGCGCGCCGCGCACCGCGTGTGCATACGCCTGGCCGTCGGCAAAGCGGTTGATGCTGTCGCCGCGGTCGTGCACCACCAGTGTGGGCAGGCGCAGGCGCGGGCCCACGGCGTCGGGCTCGAACTGCGGCATCAGGATGCCCTCGCGTGCCTCGATGCGGCTTTGCATGGCCGCGCGCGTACGCTCCGACAGGCCGAACACCTGCGCAAACAGGCGCGTGTATTCGCGCGGCGAGGCCGGGGGCGCCAGCAGCACCAGCCGTTCCATGGGCGTGCCGCGGCTGGCCGCGTAGGCCGCGGCATTGGCCGCCAGTGAATGCGCGACGACGGCGCCCACGCTGTGGCCTTCCTGCTGCAGGCGGGCCACCACGTAGTCGATGACGCGCGCGAACTGCGGCAGGTTGCTCACCGCGCCGGCGCTGCGGCCATGGGCCGGCATCTCCACGATCACCGGCCGCAGGCCCTGCGCCGCCAGCGCGTCAGCCAGCGGCTGCATCTGGCGCGCGTGGCCGCCCCAGCCGTGCAGCAGCAGCACCACGGGTCCGTGCGGCGCCACGGGCTGCGAATACAGCGTGATGCTGGCTTTCTCGAACGGCCAGGACTCGATGCGCCAGTGCGTGTCCCAGGGGCCGCGGCGGTTCAGCCACTTGGGCGGCAGCGGCGTGCCAAACAGTCGGTAGGCGGCCCGCACGCCCAGCGCGGGCCACACGCGCTGGAAGGTGCCCAGCGCAAAGCGGAACAGGCGGATGCCGGGGCTCGCCTGGTAGAAGGCGGAGGTGGCTTCAAGTGCGGTGCGTGTCATGGCAGGCTCCCGGGGCTCAGTAGTAGATCCAGTCTTCGTTGCTGCGGGGCAGTCCGCGCAGCGACTGCAGCGCGGCGGAGGCCAGGCGGGCTGCGCCACAGAAGGCCAGCAGGGCAAGAGCGATCAGCATGATGTTCCTTTCATCGCACACTCGTGCGAAATGTGGGCAAGACAAAAACAAGGCAGCATGGCCGGCATCCTCGTGGGGTGTCAGGTCTGGTAGCTCTTGATCAGGCGGTCCCACGACGCCTGGGTTCGTTCCGCCGCGCGCGGATCGCGCAGGAAGCGCGCATCGTGCAGCAGGCCGACGGCCAGGCTGCTGACTTCGCTGACCAGCTGCTCGGCATCGGTATCGGGTTGGAGGTGGCCGGCTTCCACGGCCTGCAGCACGGTGCGGCGCAGCGCGGCCCGCCAGCGCGTGACCTCGTCCAGCAGCATGTCGCGCAGCGCGCCCTCCTGGTCGTCCAGCTCAAAGGCGCCGGCGGTGTACAGGCAGCCCTGCTTGACCTCCACGTCGCGCATGCGCACGATCCAGCGCCGCACGATCTCCTGCAACCGCGGCAGCCCCTTGGGGAACTGCATGGCCGGCACGAACACGTCGGCCAGGAAGCGGCGGCCAAACTCCTCGATCACTGCCTTCTGCAGGGCCTCCAGCGAGCCCACGCGCGAGAAGACCCCGCTCTTGGACAGGCCGATGCGGGTGGCCACCGCCTGCAGGCTGATCGAACGCAGGCCCTCGGCCGCGGCCATGTCCAGCGCGGCGCCAATGATGGCGGCGCGGGTCAGCTCGGCTTTCTGGGTTTTGGCGTCCATGGTGCGAATAATAGCACGCATGTGCGAAACTGCAAGCCAGCCCCTTTGCCAAGCCGCGCACCCGCTCGGCCCCCTCTGAGGCGTTCCCCCAATGCCACCGGGGCGCGGCGTGGGTATGCTTGCCCGATGCCCGAGACCACTTCCCCGCCCAACATCCCCCAGATCACCCTCTACCAGCAATGGCTGCGCGAGCAGCGTGGCCTGTCGTTCGACTCCTACGACGCGTTGTGGCGCTGGTCGGTGACCGACCTGGACGCGTTCTGGCAGAGCATCTGGGACTACTTCGACCTGCAGTCCCCCACGCCGCACACGGCGGTGAAGTCCGGGGGGGCCATGCCCGGGGTTTCGTGGTTCCCGGGTGCGCAGTTCAACTACGCGCAGCAGGTGTTCCGCCATGTCGAGGCGGCCGACGCCGCCGGCTTTCCGGCCCTGATCAGCCGCAACGAGAAGGGCCACCACCGCGAGCTGAGCTGGCCCGAGCTGCGCCGCCAGGTCGCCTCGCTGGCCCTGCACCTGCAGGCCCAGGGCCTGCAGCCCGGCGACCGCGTGGCGGCCTACCTGCCCAACATTCCCGAGGCCATGGTGGCGTTCCTCGCGGTGGTCAGCCTGGGCGGCGTGTGGAGCATCTGCGCGCCGGACATGGGCACCCACGCCGTGCTGGACCGTTTCCGCCAGATCGAACCCAAGGTGCTGATCGCCTGCGACGGCGTGAGCTATGGCGGGCGCGATTTCGACCGCACCGCGGTGGTGGCCGAGATGCGCGCCGCGCTGCCCAGCGTGACGCACCTGATCGTCCACGAGAACCTGGGGGTGCCGGCTGATGCTATGAAATCCCTAGCGCCCTACGCCCAATTGGCGGGGGCTACCGCCCGAAATGACGCTGAAACCGCGGCTTTCACCCCCCGCTGGCTGCCGTTCGACCACCCGCTGTGGATCGTCTACTCCAGCGGCACCACGGGCCTGCCCAAGCCCATCGTGCATGGGCACGGCGGCACGGTCATCGTGGCGCTGGCGCTCAAGACCCTGCACAACGACGTGGGCTGCAGCTACCTGCCCAACAACTTCGGTGAGCGCTACCACTGGTACAGCTCCACAGGCTGGGTCATGTGGAATGCGCAGATGAGCGGCCTGCTCAACGGCACCACCTGCTGCATCTACGACGGCAACCCCGGCGGCAGCAAGGACAGCCCCGACTGGACCACGCTGTGGCGCTTTGGCGCAGAGCTGGGCGTGACCTTTTTTGGCGCGGGCGCGGCGTTCTTTGCCAATTGCCTGAAGGCCGGCGTGGACCTCAAGGCCCTGCCGGGGCTCGGCCGCGTGCGTGCGCTCGGCACCACGGGCTCGCCGCTGTCCGAAGAGGCCCAGCGCTGGGGCACCGCGCAGTTCGAGGCGCTGGGCGTCAAGGACATCTGGTGGTGCAACATTTCAGGCGGGACGGACTTTGCCGGTGCCTTCATTGGTGGCAACCGCGAGCTGCCGCTCGTGCCCGGCCAGATGCAGTGCCGCCTGCTGGGCTGCGCGGTCGAGGCCTGGAACGAGCAGGGCCAGCCCGTCATCGACGAAGTGGGCGAACTGGTCTGCACGCAGCCCATTCCGTCCATGCCGCTGTACTTCTGGGGCGACGAGGGCAACAAGCGCTACCTGTCGAGCTACTTCGACATGTACCCCGGCGTCTGGCGCCACGGCGACTGGCTCAAGGTCACGCCCGCGGGCGGCTGCATCATCTACGGCCGCAGCGACGCCACCATCAACCGCCACGGCCTGCGCATGGGCACCAGCGAGCTGTACAGCGCCGTCGAGGCCCTGCCCGAAGTCATGGACTCGATGGTGGTGGACCTCGAATACCTGGGCCGCGACAGCTACATGCCCCTGTTTGTGGTGCTGCGCGACGGCGTGGCGCTGGACGACGCGATGCGTGCAAGGCTCAACGGTGCCATCAAGACCGCGCTGAGCCCGCGCTTCGTGCCCAACGACATCTTCCAGGTGGCGGAAATCCCGCGCACCCTCAGCGGCAAGAAGCAGGAGCTGCCGATCAAGAAGCTGCTGCTGGGTCAGCCGCTCGAAAAGGTGGTCAACAAGGACGCCATGGCCAACCCGGGCTGCCTGGACTGGTATGTGGCGTTCGCGCGCGACCGCCAGTCTTCTGCCACCGCCTGAGCTCAGCCCTGCAGGCGCTGCACGGCGGCGCGGGCCTGCCGTCCCAGCGCCGCGAGGTCCAACCCGGGCAGCGCCCCGTCGCTGACCACGCGGTGCCCGCCCACCAGCAGCGCCTTCAGGTGCGCCGCGCCACCGCAGGCCACGGGCGCAATGGCCGGGTCGTGCAGGCCGAAATGGCGCGGGTCCCGGTCCGTGGCGTACAGCGCGATGTCCGCGGCCATTCCCGGCGCCAGCGTCCCGACCGCGTCCAGCCCCAGGATCTTCGCCCCCCCGGCTGTGCCCCAGCGCACCACGTCCTCCACGGTGGCGGCGGCTGCGGCATCGGCTTCGCCCCGGCCGCCGCGGTAGTGGGCCACAGCGGCCTCGCCGGCGCGCGCGCGTTGCATCAGCCAGGCGGCGTGCGTCTCTGAAATCATGTCGGCCGCCTCATTGGAGGCGGCGCCGTCCACGCCGATCGACACCGTGGCGCCGGCTTCCTCGAGCGCCCGCACCGGGGCAATCCCGCTGCCCAGCCGCCCGTTGCTCTGCGGGCAATGCGCGATGCCGGTATGCGTTTTGCCCAGCAGCTCGATCTCGTCCGCGTCCAGCTTCACCAGGTGCGCAAACCACACGTCCGGCCCCAGCCAGCCGATGCTTTCCGCGAAGTGGATGGGCTTGATGCCGTGCTGCGAATGCACGGTGTCGTGGTAGTGCACCGTCTCCGACAGGTGCGAGTGCAGGCGCAGGCCGCGAGCGCGCGCAAAGGCGGCGGTTTCCTTCAGCTCCCCGGGCCGCATGGAATGCGGCGGCGTGGTGGGCGCGACGACGACGCGGCGCGTGCTGTCGGGGGCCGGGTCGTGGAAGCGCTGGGCGGTGCGCTCGATGTCGGTCAGGAACTGTTCCAACGTTTCCGGGCGCAGCTCCGGCGGCAGCTCGGTGGCGTCGATGCGCGACAGCGTGCCACCACCCCGGCACAGCGCGAACCGCAGGCCCAGCGCCTGCGCTTCCTCGAACAGGATGGCCGAGCCGTCGTAAGGCATGCCGGGCCAGTAGTGGTAATTGTGGTCCGCCACCGTGCCGCAGCCCGACAGCGCCAGCTCCACCAGCCCGATGCGGGCGGCCAGGCGGAACATGCCTTCGTCCATCTTCGGCCGCAGGCGGAAGGGCGTGGCACTGAGCCAGGGTGTCAGCGTGGCGTTGATGCCCATGGGGTCGCCCTTGAGCAGCGACTGGAACAGGTGGTGGTGCGTGTTCACCCAGGCGGGGTAGACCACACAGTCCGTCGCGTCGATCTGCTCCTCGCCCTGCAGCGGCGCCAATGCGCCCATGGCCTCGATGCGCCCGTTGGCGATGCGGATGTCCGGCCCCGGGTGCCGCGCCTCCGCGCCCGGTTGGCCCGTGAGGATGGCGGTGGCGTTGCGGATCAGCAGGCGGCTCATGAGGCTTCGGCGCGGACGGGGAGGGTCTTGCCGACGTTGCCGCGGTGCACTTCTTCCTCGCCGTGGGCGCGCAGCAGGTCCAGCAGCTGTTTGCGGATCACCAGGCCGGGCTTGTCGGAAGGCATGTGGAACTCCACGCGGCGCGTGGTGTCCACGCACGCGTCCGCGTCGGTGGCTTCCAGGATGTCGCGGTCTTCGGCGGTGATGGCGGCGTCCCAGTCGATCAGAGCCTGGGTGCTCACGTCGGCTTCGGTGTCGTTGCGGTACAGCCACTGCACCAGCATCATCCGCTCGTCGTCGATGGGCGTCGCGCAGTTGTAGATGATGTGCGCGCGCCCGCTGGCCGGGTAGGTGCAGCCGAAGCGGCGGCTGAACGGCAGGTAGTAGCGGTTCACCAGGTGCCGGTGCGTGATGGGCTCCGTGGTGCCGGTGATGGGGAAGCTCTGCTGCGGGTTGCGGATGGGCACCGTCGTCTCGGCCTCGAAGCCGTAGTCCGTCTCGCGGAACTCGTAGGGCGCGGGCTTCGGGTTCTCCAGAATGCCGAAGTTGGCCTTGTGCACGTACGAGAAGTGCGAGTTGTCGAAGGAGTTCTCCATCATGCGCAGCGGGCTGGTCTTCCATTCCTCGTAGAACTGGAAGATGCGGCGAAAGCCCGGCGCCCCGTCTTCCGGGAAGTACGGGATGGGCTTGAGTGGCTCGTCCAGCGCCACCCACACGTAGCCGTATTTCTCCTGCGCGCGGTAGGCCGGCACGCGGGCGCCGGCGGGGATCTGCATGTCGGGCTGCTGCGGGATCTTCACGCAGGCGCCGGTGCAGTCGTAGGTCCAGCCGTGGTAGCCGCAGGTGAGGTTGCCTTCGCTGACGAAGCCTTTGGAGAGTTTGGCCGTGCGGTGGCAGCAGCGGTCGCGCACGGCGGCGGGCGTGCCGTCGGCCTGCTTCCACAGCACGATGTCCTCGCCCATCAGGGTGAAGGGCTGGGGCCCGTCGTCCAGGTGCGACATGGGCATGAGCGCATACCAGAAGCGGCGCAGCACCTTCTGCTTAGTGGTCAGCATGGGCAGCCTCCTGGGCAACGGGGTGGATGCGGGTCCAGCCGAACTGCTCGGTCTCACCGTGGTCCTGCAGCAGTTGCAGCAGGCGCTTGCGCATCAGCATGCCGGGGCGGTCGCTGGCCATGCTCTGCTCATCGCGGCGGGCCACGTCCACCGGGGCGTCGGCGTCCACGCTTTCCAGAATCACCTTGTCTTCCAGCACCACCTTGGTGTCCCAGTCGTTCAGCAGGGCGGCCGGGCAGTCTTCCTCAGTGTCGTTGCGGTACAGCCACTGGATCAGCTGGATGCGGTGGTCGTCAATCGGCGTGGCGCAGGTGAAGATGGTGTGCTTGATGCCGCTGGGGTACACCAGCCCCAGCTTGCGCAAAAAGGGCAGGTGCCACTGGTTGGAGAACTGCCGCTGGGTGGTGGGCTCGGTGGTGCCGGTGATGCGGTGCGATTGCGGCGGGTTGTTGATGGGGATGACCATCGATGCTTCAAAGCCGTAGTCCGTCTCTTCCAGCTTGAAGTGCTCCGGCTTGGGCTGGCCGCCCTGGCCGAAGGTGCCGGCATGCACGAAAGCGAAGTGCGCCGAGTCGAAGGAGTTCTCCATCAGCCGCAGCGCGCCGGTGTTCCAGGTTTCGTCGAACTGGTGGATGCGGCGGTAGCCCAGGGCTTCTTCCTCGGTGTCCAGCAGCGGCGCGAGCGGCTCGCCGAGGCAGACCCAGGCGTAGCCGAATTTCTCCTGGCAGTGGTAGGCGGGCACGCGGGCGCCAGCGGGGATCTGCATGTCCGGCGCCTGCGGGATGCGCACGCAGGCGCCGCTGCAGTCGTAGGTCCAGCCGTGGTAGCCGCAGACGATGTGGTCGCCTTCGACGAAGCCTTTGGAGAGCTTCGCGGTGCGGTGGCAGCAGCGGTCGCGCAGGGCGGCCGGGGAGCCGTCGGCCTGCTTCCACAGCACGAGGTTCTCGCCGAGCAGGGTGAAGGGCTGCGGGCTGGTGGCGAGCTTGTCCATCGGCATCACGGCGTACCAGAAGCGCCGGAGGACCGGTTGTTGGGTGACGAGCATGGCGTCCCCTTACTTCTTCAAGTCTTGGAGAAATTGAAGCGTGTAGGCCTGCTGCCAGTTCGGGTTGGGCTTGAGCTGGCCGCTGGTCACCATCAGGTCGTAGGTCTTCTTCCAGCGCGCATCGGTCATCACGCCCGCACCCAGCTTGGCCGCATCGCCGCCGTCCATGAACTTCATTTCCTTCATGGTCTTGATGGAGTAGGCGATCAGTTCGTCCTCCATCTTCGGGTTCTCCTGCTTGATCAGGGCGTTGCCGGGCGCGGGGTTGTCGAGGTAGCTCTTCCAGCCTTCCAGCGTGGCCTTGACGAAGCGCTGCACCACGTCGGGCTTGTTCTTGATCATCTGGCGCGTGGTGACGATGGTGTTGCCATAGGGCGGATACCCCTCGTCGGCAAACAGGAAGAACTTGACCTTCTGCCCGGCTTTCTCGGCGATGAAGGGCTCGGAGCCGGGATAGCCCTGCTGCGCCATGTTCTTGTCGGCAAAGAACGGCTGCATGCTGAAGGTGTAGGGGCGGGTCTGTTCGTCCTTCAGGCCGTGCTTGATCTTCAGCCACGGCCACCAGCTGGTGCGCCCGCTCGTGGCCATCAGGATGGTCTTGCCCTTGAGGTCGGCCAGGCCGTTCACGTCCGTGTGGGTGACCATGCCCTGCGGCTCCATCTGGAACACCGCGGCCACGGTGGTCAGCGGCACGCCGTTCTCGATGGCGGACAGGGTCTGGAAATCCTTGCCCATGATGAAGTCGGCCTGGCCGGCGGCAATGATCTGGATGGCATTGACCTGCGGGCCGCCCATCTTGAGGGTGACGTCCAGGTTGTACTTCTTGTAGATGCCGGTGGCCACGGCCTGGTAGTAACCGCCGTGCTCGGCCTGGGCGTACCACGAGGTGAGGAAAGTGACCTTGTCCTGGGCCTGGGCGGCCAGGGCGGCGGTGGCGAAAGCAATGGACGTGAAAACGTGTTTCATGTGGACTCTCCGGTGAAGTGTGTGAACCAACCAGAGCAATGACCCATGGCGTTGAAGGCGCCACTGCCTGCTTCTACTCTGAGAAAACAGATGCAAAACTCATGCCTTGCGCGGCAGATGCAGGGTCGCCTCCACTTCGATCAGCGCGCCGTCGCCCGGCATGAAGCGCGACACCTCCACCACCGTGCTGGCCGGTGGCTCGCCGGGGTAGAACAGGCCGCGCACGCGGTTGTAGAACGGGTAGTGGCGCAGGTCGCGGAAGTACTGCACCAGCTTGATCGCGTCCTGCATGTCACCGCCGTGCTCGCGCGCGATGGCGCGGATGCGGTCGAGCACGAACCAGCTCTGCACCACGGCGGGGGCCTCGTAGAGGTCCACGCTCATCTGGCCGGTGCAGTAGCCCAATGTGGTGAGCGCGGCCACGGCCTCGGCGGGCAGCTCGTCGTAGCGCTGCAGCACGGCCTGGCGCACCGGATCGACCGCGACCACGCCGCTGACGAACACGAAGTCGCCGGCGCGGCGCGCGGCCGCGTAGTGGGCCATGGGCCGCCCCGCGGCCGCCGTGGCGCTCACGCCGGGATCCCCTCGGCCCAGGCCCGCACCTTGCCGGGGTTGAGCAGGTTCAGCGGGTCGAAGCGCCGCTTGGTGTCGATCACCGCGGGCGGCAGTTCACCGTTGGCGCGGCCGTCCTCCACGATGAACACATGCGGGTCGTTGATGCGCACCCCGTTGTCGCGGTGGATGCGGATGATCTCGTTCAGCCGCTCCTCGGTGCTGAACTTCACGAGCTGCAAGGCGGTGCAGGTCATCAGGCCGTCCATGTTGCGGATGAACTCGGCGTGCATCATCACCTCGCCGCCCAGCAGCTTTTCCATGCGCCGCACCTGCTCCAGGTGCTGGCCGGGCGTGAACGCGCTTTGCAGATAGGTGATGCCCTTGTCCACGCGCATCGCATGCAGCGTGGTGTGGTTCCAGGTGTATTCGAGCAGCGTGCGGTTGCCGGCCGCCACTTCCTCGGCGCTCTTGCGGTAGGTGACCTGCCCGCGGAACTGCGCGACCAGCTCCAGCAGGGCCGGCTCGCTGCTGCCGGCCACCAGCACCATGCAGGCATGGCAGCCCGGTGGCAGGTGGTCGGCCAGCTGGCGCAGGTAGTCGGGCACGGGCGCGGCCATGAAGGCCAGTTCGCGCTTGACGATGCCCGGCGCGCGCGACAGCGCATCGCTGAAATCCAGGGCGTCGTCGAAGCTGCCGAAGGTGACGATGGCCTCGGTCCAGTCATGCACCGGCGCCATGGCCAGCTCCAGCTCCAGCACCAGGCCGTTGGTGCCCCAGACATGGTGCATGGCCAGGGCGTCGGGGCCGCGCAGCTCGATGACCTGCGGCGTCTCCTCGATGGTCATGGCCTTCAGGCCCAGCACATTGCCGCGCGAGCCCAGCGGGCCGTAGTTGATGGAGCCCACACCGCCAAAGCCCCCGCCGTACAGGCCGCCCAGGGTGGCGCTGCGCCAGGTGGAGGGCATGCAGCGCAGCTCCAGCCCGTGGGGGCGCGTGGCCTTCTCGAGGTCCCACAGGCGGATGCCCGCCTGCGCGCGCGCGGCGCCCTGGCGGGCCCACAGGAAGGCGTTGTAGCCGCTCATGTCGAGCAGCACGCCGCCGCGCAGGGGCACGCATTGCCCGTAGTTGCCGGTGCCGCTGCCACGCACCGTGATGGGCACGCGCAGCCGCGCGCACAGGCTCACCAGCTGGCGGATTTCTTCCTCGTTGCGCGGCCGGGCCACGGCGGCCGCGGCCTTGCCCTCGAGCTGGCGCTTGAGGACCGGGCTGTACCAGTTGAAGTCCTGCGACAGCCGCGCAATGCGGCCCTCGTCGGTCACCCAGTCCAGGTCGGGCAACTCGGCGTGCAACTGTTCGATGGGGTGCGTGGGCGCGTTCATCGGCGGTCTTTCGGATGTTTTGAGGCTGTAGCCCAGGCGGGGTGGCCACAGTGCGCTATCAAATTCATAGTGAAGCGGGGCGGACTCATTCGCTGGACAGCTCGCTGGCGTGCCAGGAGCCGAGCGCCAGCCGGGTGAGCCAGGCCATCAGCACGAACAGGCCCACGCCGGCCAGCGAGATCAGCAGCAGCGCGGCGAACATGCGCGGGATGTTGAGCTGGTAGCCCGCCATGAGGATCTGGTAGGCCAGGCCCGTGGCCGAGCCGCCGGTGCCGGCCACGAACTCCGCCACCACCGCGCCAATCAGCGCCAGCCCGCTGGAGATGCGCAGCCCGCCAAAGAAGTACGGCAGCGCGCTCGGAATGCGCAGGCGCACCAGGGTCTGGGTGCGGCTGGCGCGGTTCATCACGAAGTAGCTCTGCAGGTCGGGGTCGATGCTGCGCAGCCCCAGCGTGGTGTTGGAGATGATGGGGAACAGCGCCACCAGGGAGGCGCAGATCACCAGCGAGGCCGTGGGGTTCTTGACCCAGATGATGATCAGCGGCGCCACGGCCACGATGGGCGTGACCTGCAGCAGCACGGCGTAGGGGAACAGCGCGGTCTCGATCTTGCGGCTTTGCACGAACAGAAACGAGATCAGCACGCCGATCACGGTGGCCGTGAGGAACGACAGCAGCGTGATCTTCAGCGTCACCAGCAGCGCGCCGCCCAGCGACACCCAGTCGGTCACCAGGGTCTGGAACATCAGCAGCGGCGAGGGCACCAGGTAGGGCGGCAGCTGGAAGCCGGTGACCAGGGCCTGCCACAGGCCGAGCAGGCCGATGGCCACCAGGGCCGGGTAGAGCACGCGTTGCACGCGCGGCGAGTGCAGGGGGGCGTTGCGGGCGCTCATGCGGCGTCCTCCTCGGTGTCCTGGCTGGCGCGCAGCAGGCTGTCCTGCAGCCGCCGGGCATACGCGGCAAAGCGCGCCGTGACCATGAAGTCGGGCGTGCGCGGGTAGGGCTCGTCGATCACCACCTCCTCGACGATGCGGCCGGGGCGGGCCGCCATCATCACCACGCGGCTGGACAGGAACACGGCCTCGTGGATCGAGTGCGTGACGAAGATCACGGTGAGCTTCTTGGCGGCCCACAGCGCGAGCAGCTCGCTGTCCAGCTTGTGGCGGGTGATTTCGTCCAGCGCACCGAAAGGCTCATCCATCAGCAGCAGGTGGGGCTGCACCACGAGGCTGCGCGCAATGGACACGCGCATCTGCATGCCGCCCGACAGGTTGCGCGGCAGCGCCTGGGCGAACTTGCCCAGGCCCACCAGGGCCAGCGCCTCGGCCACGCGGGCGTCGGCGTCGGCCCGGGGCACGCCGGACAGGTCCAGCGGCAGCCGCACATTGGCCGCCACGCTGGCCCAGGGCATCAGCGTGGGCGACTGGAACACGAAGGCCAGCTTGCGCTGCGTTTCCTCGAGCGCGGTCACCGGCTTGCGCCACAGCAACAGGCGCCCATCGGTGGGATCGAGCAGCCCGGCCACCATCTTGAGCAGCGTGCTCTTGCCGCAGCCCGAAGGGCCGAGCAGGGTGACGAACTCGCCCTCCTGCACGGTCAGCTCCACCGGCTGCAGCGCCACGGTGCCATTGGGGTAGGTCTTGTGGGCCGACAGCACCTCCACCGCCGGCACGGCCGGCGCGGGCACCGTGAGCGCGGCGGGCGGCTCGCGCATCACGGCATCACCTTCAGGTCCTTGATGAAGTCGAGCTGGTAGGCCTGCGCGGGGGTGACCTTGGCCGGGTCGATCAGCTTGTTCTCGACCAGAAAGGCGTAGTTGGCCTTGATGCGGGTCTCGTCCATGCTGCCGATGCCGGCCTTGGCGGCCCCGCCGCCGGTGATGATGCCCATTTCCTTGAGCTTGGCCACGCTGTAGGCGAGCTGCTCGTCGGTCATGTTGGGGTTGTCCTTCTTGATCAGGGCATTGGCCGGCGCCGGGTCCGCCAGGTAGCTCTTCCAGCCTTCCATGGTGCCCCGGACGAACGCGGCCATGGCCTTGGGCCGGTCCTTCACGGTCTGCTCCATGCAGGAAATCGTGGTGGAGTAGGTCGGCCAGCCGTGGTCGGCGAAGAGGAAGGTGTTGGCCTTCACGCCGGCCTTCTGCACGGCGAAGGGCTCGGAAGTGAGGTAGCCCTGCTGCACCGTGTTCTTGTCGGCCACGAAGGGCTGGATGTTGAAGGTGTAGGGCTTGGTCTGCGCGTCGTCGAAGCCGTACTTGTTCTTGAGCCACAGCCAGTAGCCCTGGCGCGCGGACGAGGCGATCAGGATGGTCTTGCCCTTCATGTCCTCGAACTTCTTCACGTCCTCATGGGCGATCAGGACCTGCGGGTCCTTCTGGAAGCTGGCGGCCAGCGTCACGATGGGCAGGCCGTTGCTGCGCGCCACCATGATCTGCAGGTCGCTCGAGCCCATGATGCAGTCGGTCTGGCCGGCGCCGAGCATCTGCATGATGTTGACCTGCGGGCCGCCCATCTTGAGGGTCACGTCCAGGCCGTACTTCTTGTAGATGCCGGTGGCCAGGGCCTGGTAGAAGCCGCCGTGTTCGGCCTGGGCGTACCAGTTGGTCATGTAGGTCAGCTTTTCCTGCGCCTGGGCGCCGGCCGCAAGGGCCAGGCCAAGGGTGGCGGCGAGAAACGGGCGGGCAAACGAAGCTTTCATGAAGGCACCTCTTGAAGAACGTGGTGGGCGGGAGGGAGGGACGGGGCGTTGATGCAAGTTGCGGACCGTCAGGCCGGCATGGGCTCGACATGGCCCTGCTGGTGGCCCTGGCCCCAGGACGGCGCATCGCGCACCACCCACTGCAGGTGGAACAGGTCGGTGATCGCCTGCACCCAGCTCGCCGAGAGGGTGTCGAGGATGTCGTGGCCCTGCTCGGGCGTGGCCTGCAGGGGGTCGCCGATCACCCCGCTGGGGCCGAAGTCGCGCGCCGTCCAGGCGCAGGCCGGCCGGCCGTCGCCCGACAGGATCTTGGAGGGGAAGGGCGGCGGGAAGTTGGCCACCGCGCGGTCCATGTGCACCGTGTCGGGCGCCAGCGCCATCATCAGCGCGGTTTCGGAGTGGCCGGCGTGCATGGCCAGCCGGCGCTCCTCGTCGGAGATGTACTTGCCCGACGAATTGGGCAGACGCGACACGTGGTAGGGCACGATCACGAAGTCCCCGTGGCGCAGCCGCAGCTCGCGCGCGGCCATCTCCAGCACCTGGGGCTGGCCGCCGTGGCCGTTGGCCAGCAGCAGCTTGCGGAAACCGGCGCGGTAGACCGATTCGCCCAGCTCGGTGATGGTGGCCAGCAGCGTGGGGCCGGTCAGCGTCATGGTGCCGGGAAAGTGCAGGTGCTCGTCGGACTTGCCGTAGGTGATCGGGGCGAGGCCGAAGGCGCGGATGGCCGCGGGCAGGCGCTGCAGCGCCTTGCCCAGCACCCCGGACGAAATCACGCTGTCCACCGAGCACGGCAGGTGCGGGCCATGCTGCTCGATGGCGCCGACCGGCAGCACGATCACGGTGTTCTCGCGGTCCGGCAGGGCCGCGATCTCGGTCCAGCTCAGGTAGGGCAGGAAGCGGTGGGGAGGAATGTAGCCGTGGATCATGCGAGGGCCCTTTCAGGCGGGGAGTGAAGCCGCACGCCGTTGCGCAGCACGGCGCGGGGCATCGAGCGCGAGGGCCAGCCCCACGCGTCGGTGCCGGTGAAGATCACCAGGTCGGCCGGCGCGCCGACCAGCGAGGGCGCGGCCCGCGGCGTGCGCAGCAGCCAGTCGGCGCGACACAGGCTTTCGGACCAGGTGTCGAAGGGCTCGTCCAGCTGCGCGGCCAGCACGCCCGCGGCCAGCGCCTCGACGGGGTCGTAGCTGCCGACGCGGCAGAACGGGTCCTGCACGTTGTCGCTGGCGATCAGCAGCGGGATGCCGCGCGCCCGCGCTTCCTTGAGCAGGGTCAGGCCGCGCAGGCGCGGGCTGCGCCCCGTGGCGGCGTCCTGCAGCAGCAGGTTGGTGATGGGCAGCGACACCAGCGTGATGGGCGCACGCGCCACGGCGTCCAGCGTGGCCAGGGCCTCGGCTTCGGGCTGCGCCGCGAGCGAGCAGGCGTGGCCGCAGACCACGCGGCCGCTGAAGCCCGTGTCGTGCAGGAGGCGGGCCGTGGCGGCCAGGCCCCGGGCGGCGGGGTTCAGTTCCTCGTCGATATGCAGGTCCACGTCCAGCCCCGCCTCCTCGGCGGCGATGAACACGTGGCGCAGCGCCTGCTCGTCCCAGTTCACGCTGTGCACGAAGGCGCCCAGCACCGCGTGACCCCCGGTGCTGGCCACGCGCCCCGCGATGCGGCGGGCCTGCGCAAGGTCCTGGAACAGCGTGAGCTTGACCAGGCTGACCTGCTCGAGCCGCAGGCGCCCCTGCCATTGCTGCGCCAGCTCGCCCAGCACCTGCCAGGCCACCGGCGTGCCCTCGGGCTCCCACCAGTCGACGTGGCTGCGCAGGTGGACGCAGCCCGCCGCATGGGCCCAGTCCAGCGCACGGCTGGCGCGCTCGCGCACGTCGCCGGGCGTCCAGCCCAGGCGGTCGGCCATCATCGCGTCGATGGCGCCCAGCAGTCCGGGCTGCACGTCGCGCATGCGCGGCAGCGTGAAGGTCTTGTCCAGGTGCGTATGGGCGTCGACCAGGCCGGGCAGCACGGGGGCGCCCCGCAGGTCCCAGGCACCGGCGTCGGCGCAGGCGCCGGTCGGGGCCAGCGTGGCCATCGGCGCTACACCCGTGACGCGGCCGCCGGCCAGCGTCAGCGCGGCGGGCTCGGGTTGCCCGTCGCGGCGGGGCCAGTGCTCTCCCAGCAGCCACCGCGGCAGCCGGGCGTTGAGCAGCTGGCCGGGGGCTTTCATGCGAACCTCGCCATGGCCTCGCCGACGCGGCGCTTGAAGGCGCTCAGGCGCGGCGGCGTGGCCACGTTCATGTGGTAGCAGGCGTGGAAGTCCGCCTTCGCGGCGTTGCCGGTCAGGCGCCGCATGTAGCGCGTGATGATCTTGCGCGGCGGATCGCCCATGTACCAGGCCACCCAGCGCGGCCGGCCATAGGTCACCACGGCCGAGATGCGCCGGATGTGGGTGAGCATCGGCTTCACGTTGGCGGGGTCGCTGATGTCAAAGGCCACCCCGGGCATGAACAGCCGGTCGAAGAAGCCCTTGAGCATGGCGGGCAGGCCGAAGCACCAGGTCGGGAAACAGAACACGATGGCCTCTGCGCGCCGCAGCCGCTCGACATAGGGCGCCAGCGCGAGCTGGTTGGACGGCACGTCGTGGTAGCCCAGCCGCTCCTCGCGCGACAGCACCGGGTTGAAGCCCTCGGCATAGAGGTCGCAGTCGTCCACGGTGTGGCCGGCAGCCGTGAGGTTGCGCAGCACCTCCTCGTGCAGCGCCGCCGCGAAACTGGTTTCCACCGGGTGGCAATAGACAACCAGGACGTGCATGGCGGCTACCGGCGAGCGCGCACCGCCAGCGTGAGCGGCGCACCTGAACTGTGCGGGGCGTCAGCGCGCCGGGCGGAGGTGTGGGCTTGCGTATTCAATTCTGACCAATCAATTTGATCGATTGGTCAGAATAAGCAATCACTGTGCCAGTGAACAAGCCCGCCGGGCGGGCGCGGGTGGGGCCCTCAGGGGGTGCGGATGCCGCAGCCGCGCAGCAGCAGCGCGCAGAGCTCGCGCACCAGGGCCTCGCGGTCGGGCTGCCAGCCCGGCTGGCCGGGGCTGACGAGCTGGCGCACCTGGACCGCCGAGTCGGCGTAGAACTGCGTCATCGACCAGATGCTCATCAACAGCACATGGGGGTCCACCGGCTTCATCAGGCCGCGCGCGATCCAGCCGTTGATGATGTTGACCTTCTCCTGCGTGCGCTGGCGCGACTCGGGCCAGAATTTCTCGAGGTTGTGGCCGCCGTCGAGCACCTCGCGCGTGAAGATGCGCGACACCTCCGGCTTGTCGAAGGCCTGGTCGATCTTGGAGCGGATGTAGTCTCCCAGCACCTTGCCCGGATCGGTGGAGCCGGCGTCGAACATGCCTTTCCAGTCCGACATCACGGACAGCAGCAGCTCCTCGTAGAGTTCTTCCTTGCCCTTGATGTAGTAGTGCAGCTGCGGCTTGGTCAGGCCGGCGCGGGCGGCGATGGCCTGGGTCGAGGTGCCCTTGAGCCCGTTCTGGCTGAACTCGGCAATGGCCGCCTCGCGGATCGCGGCGAGGATGCGTTCGCGGTTTTCGCGCGGCTTGCGGGTGGGAGTTTTCAAGGCTCGGAAATCGTAGCAGAGCGGGGCTGCGGCGCGGGGGCCGCCTTGCGGTTCACCAGCACGATGCCCACGGCCACGCCGGCGAGCGCCAGCACCAGCTGCAGTGTCAGTGGCTCGCCGAGCAGCACCACGCCGAACACCAGCGCGAATAGCGGCGTGAGAAAGGTGAACGAGCTCATCTGCGTGGCCGGGTAGTGCCTGAGCAGCCACATCCAGGTGAGGTAGCTCGCAAACGCACCCACCGCGGTCTGCAGGCCGATGGACACCCAGGCCTGCGTCGAATAGGCCAGGCCCCAGGGCTCGCCCAGCGCGAGCGACAGCAGCGGCGCCACCACCGCGGTCACGCCCACCTGGTAGAACAGCGTCTTCTCGGCACTGATGTGGCCCATGCGGCTGGCGCGAATCACCAGCGTGGTCAGCCCCCAGAGCGTGCCCGCGGCCAGGGCCAGCGCGTCACCCACGAGCTGGCTGCGCGTCGAGCCGTGCAGGAAGCCCTCGCTGAAGGCCACGGCCACCGCGGCAAACGCGATGCCCAGTCCCACCCACTGCACCGGGCGCAGCGTCTCCGACGGCACCAGCCGGGGCAGCAGCAGCGCCACCACGAAGGGCGAGGTGTAGAGGAACACCGTGAGGCGGGAGGCCGTGGTGTTCATCAGCCCCAGGTAGATGCAGCAGAACTCGCCGGCAAACAGGGCGCCGGCCAGCAGCCCCGCGCGCAGCGACCCATCGCGCTCGAACAGCTTCACGCCGCGCAGCACGCACCAGCCCCACAGCAGCGCGGTGGCGCCCACCATGCGAAGCGACGCCTGCCACAGCGGGGGCACCTCCCCCACGGTGGTCTTGATCAGGATCTGCTGGAAGCCCCAGAAAAGGCAGCACACCACCAGCAGGGAAATGGAGAGGGAATCCAGGTGGGTTTTACGCTCGGTCATGGTGACGATGGTAGCCTTGGATCCACTCTGAAACTTCGCGGGGAACCCATGAAAACCAAAGCAGCAGTCGCCTGGAAATCCGGCGCGCCCCTGACCATCGAGACGGTCGACCTCGAGGGACCGAAATTCGGCGAGGTCCTGGTCGAGATCAAGGCCACCGGCCTGTGCCACACCGACTGGTACACCCTCTCGGGGGCCGACCCCGAAGGCATCTTCCCGGCCATCCTGGGCCACGAGGGCGCGGGCATCGTGGTGGACGTCGGCCCCGGCGTGACCACGCTGAAGAAAGGCGACCACGTCATCCCCCTCTACACGCCCGAGTGCCGCCAGTGCAAGTTCTGCCTGAGCCGCAAGACCAACCTGTGCCAGCTGATCCGCGGCACCCAGGGCAAGGGCCTCATGCCTGATGGCACCAGCCGCTTCAGCCTGGACGGCAAGCCCATCGCGCACTACATGGGCACCAGCACCTTCAGCAACTACACCGTGGCCCCCGAGATCGCGCTGGCGCGCATCCGCGAGGACGCGCCGTTCGACAAGGTCTGCTACATCGGCTGCGGCGTGACCACCGGCATCGGCGCGGTGATCTTCACCGCCAAAGTGGAAGCGGGCGCCAACGTGGTGGTGTTCGGCCTGGGCGGCATCGGCCTGAACGTGATCCAGGGGGCGAAGATGGTGGGCGCCGACAAGATCATCGGCGTGGACATCAACCCCGCGCGCCAGGCCATGGCGCGCAAGTTCGGCATGACGCACTTCATCAACCCCCGGGAGGTCGACAACGTGGTCGACGCCATCGTGCAGCTCACCGACGGCGGGGCAGACTACAGCTTCGAGTGCATCGGCAACACGCAGGTCATGCGCCAGGCGCTGGAATGCACGCACAAGGGCTGGGGCCGCAGCATCATCATCGGCGTCGCCGAGGCCGGCGCCGAGATCAGTACGCGGCCATTCCAGCTCGTCACCGGCCGCAAGTGGGAAGGCTCGGCCTTTGGCGGCGCCCGCGGCCGCACCGACGTGCCGAAGATCGTCGACTGGTACATGGAAGGCAAGATCAACATCGACGACCTGATCACCCACACCATGCCGCTGGAGGACATCAACCAGGGGTTCGAGCTCATGAAGCGCGGGGAGTCCATCCGCGGCGTGGTGCTGTACTGATGGACCTGCAGACGCTCGGCGAGCACCCGTGCTTCGGCGGCGTGCAGCGCTTTTGCCAGCACACCTCGGCCGAGACCGGCCTGCCCATGAAGTTCTCGGTCTACCTGCCGCCGCAGGCCCTGGCCGGCGCCCGCGTGCCGGCCCTGCTGTACCTGGCGGGGCTGACCTGCAACGAGGAGACCTTTGCGGTCAAGGCCGGCGCGCAGCAGCTGGCGGCGCAGCTTGGCCTCGCGCTGCTCGCGCCCGACACCAGCCCGCGCGGCGCGGGCGTGCCCGGCGAGGCCGACGCCTGGGACTTCGGCGTGGGCGCGGGCTTCTACCTCGACGCCACCCAGGCGCCGTGGGCCCGGAACTGGCGCATGGAAAGCTGGCTCATGAAGGAGCTGCTACCGCTGCTCAGGGCAGAGCTGCCGATCGACGGCGGGCGGGTGGGCCTGTTTGGCCACTCCATGGGAGGGCATGGCGCGCTCACGCTGGCGCTGCGCCACCCGGGCGTTTTCAGCACGCTGTCGGCCTTCGCGCCCATCTGCGCGCCGACCCAGTGCCCGTGGGGGCAGAAGGCCTTTGCCGGCTACCTCGGCGCGGACACCCGGGCCTGGGAGGCCCATGACGCCAGCGCGCTGATGGCGCGGCAGACCGCGGCGCCGTACCCCGGGGGCCTTCTCATCGACCAGGGGCTGGGCGACAAGTTCCTGGCCGAACAGCTGCACCCGCACCGCTTCGAGGCCGCCTGCCAGCAGGCCGGCCAGCCGCTGACGCTGCGCCGCCACCAGGGCTACGACCACGGCTACTACTTCATCCAGACCTTCATGGGGGACCACCTGCGCTTTCATGCGCAGGGGCTGGGCGCGGGCTGAGCCCGCGGCTCAGTCGCCGTGAGCCAGCTTCTCGAGCAGCTTGCGCAGCGCCACCTTTTCGGTGGCGCCCAGCGCCCGCAGCATGCGGGCTTCGTGCAGCCGGGCCTCCTCGATCAGGGGTTTGACCAGGCGCTTGCCCAGCGCCGTGGCGGCCACCAGGGTGCGCCGCTGGTCGGTGGCGTCGGCATGCAGGTCGACCCAGCCCTGGCCGGCCATGCGCTGCACCAGCTTGGTCACCGTGGGCTGCTTGCTCAACACGTCCAGCGCCAGCTGGCTTACCGTGAGCGGCTCGCCGTCGTGCAACGTGGCCAGCACGCGCCATTCGATGCTGCTCAGGCCCGCGGCCCGCACATGGGCGTCGAAGTCCTTGTACAGCGCGTGGTTGGCCTGCCCGAGCAGATAGCCCAGGTAACCGTCCACGAAGCGCGTGCCGCCGCCCTGCCGCGGGCCGCGCCGGCCCGGGCCGGCCGCGCGGCGGCGCGCCACCGGCTGCGGCTCACTCACAGCGGGTGCTCCGTGAAGAAGCGCCCGCCATGGAACAGCAGTGGCGACACGCCCGGGGCGTGGGCGCAGCGCTCGACTTCGCCTACGAAGATGACGTGGTCGCCTTCCTCGTAGCGGCTGCGGTTGAAGCACTCGAACGTGGCGGCCGCCCCCGCGATCAGAGGCGCGCCGCCCGTGCCTTCGACGAAGGTGACGCCGCCCCAGCGGTCGGCGCCCTTGAGGGCAAAGCGCTCGGCCAGGTCCTTCTGGTGCGAGCCCAGGATGTTGATGGCGTAGTGCGAACCGGTGCTGAACGCCGGCATCGAGCCGGCGGCGCGGGCCAGGCTCCACAGCACCAGCGGCGGGTCCAGCGACACCGAGTTGAACGAGTTGGCCGTGAGCCCGATCAGGTCCCCCGCCGCGGTGCGGGCCGTGACGATGGTCACCCCGGTGGCGAACATGCCCAACGCGGAGCGGAACTCCAGGGTGGAGAACGCGGGGGGCAGGGCTTTGCGGGGTGGATTCACGAAGCTGATTTCATGAAATTTCATGTATTATGACCTGAACGGAAACATCATGCTGCAAGAAAAACTGGAGCCTGCATGGCTCGACGCCTTCGAGACCCTGTTGCGCCGCTGCGCCGTCCAGCCGGGCGACACCGTGGCCGTGCTGGGTGAAAGCCAGAGCCGTCCCGTGCTGCTGGAGCTGGCCCGGCTTGCCGCGGCGCGCGTGGGGGCCCGGGTGTTCAGCCTGGTCCTGCCCAGTGTTTTTGAATCAAAACAGCCTGTAGCCCGCTCCACCGGGGCGTCTTGTGCTATTCAAAACATAGCGCCCGTGGTCAACGCGCTGGCCGGTTGCACGCTGGTGCTGGACTGCACCGTCGAAGGGCTCATGCATGCGCCGGAGCTGCCGGCCATCCTCCAGGGCGCTGGCGGCACGCAGCCGCGCGTGGTGTACGTGAGCAACGAGCACCCCGAGGCGCTGGCCCGGCTGCTGCCCGACGAGGCCCTGGAGCCGCTGGTCAAGGCCCACGTCAAGCGCCTGCGCGCGGCGACGGCCATGCGCGTCACCTCGGCGGCCGGCACCGACCTGTCCATCTCGCTACGGGGCGCCACGGCCGGCGGCAACTGGGGCACCACCACGCGCCCCGGCACCATGACGCACTGGCCCGGTGGCCTGGCCCTGGCATTCCCGGCGGCCGGCAGCGTCAATGGCACGCTGGTGCTGGCAGAGGGCGACGTGAACCTGACCTTCAAGCGCTACATCGAACGCCCCGTTGCGCTGACCATCGAGAACGACTACATCACCCGCATCGAGGGCAGCGGCGTCGACGCCGAGCTCATGCGCAGCTACATCGCCGCCTGGGCGCGCGATGACACCGACCGCGAGGCCTATGCCGTGAGCCACGTCGGCTACGGCCTCAATCCTGCGGCCCGCTGGGACAGCATGGCTCTGTACGACAAGCGCGACTTCAACGGCACCGAGCTGCGCGCCTTTGCCGGCAACTTCCTCTACAGCACCGGCGCCAACGAGGTCGCGGGGCGCTACACCGCGGGGCACTTCGACCTGCCGATGCGCCAGTGCACCGTGCAGCTCGACGGAGCCACCGTGGTGGACGCGGGCCGCGTGGTGGCATGAACACTGGGAGCGCCCGTTGATTCCCACCTTCACCGCCCTGGGCAGCGGCCCCACCGTGCTGATGCTGCACGGCATTGGTGGCGGCCATCTGGCGTTTGCGCCGCAGGTCGAGACGCTGGCCTCCAGCGGCTACCGCGCCGTCGCCTGGGACATGCCGGGCTACGGCCGCAGCGCCTCGATCGAGCCCTACACCTTCAAGGGCCTGGCCGAGGCCTGCATCCGCCTGATCGAGGCGCTGAGCGACAGTGGCAGCCCCTCCGGGGAGGCGCGCCACCCGCGAAACGACTCGCGTGGGGGCGTGACGCTGCTGGGTCACAGCATGGGCGGCATGGTGGCGCAGGAGGTGGTGGCGCGCCGGCCTGAACTGGTGAGCAAGCTCATCCTGTGCGGCACCTCGCCCTCCTTCGGCAAGCCCGACGGCGACTGGCAGAGGGAGTTCATTGCCAGCCGCACCGCGCCGCTGGACGCGGGCCGCACCATGGGCGAACTGGCCGAGCAGCTGGTGCCGCAGATGATCGGTCCGGGCTCGCTGCCCGAGGGGGTGCAGCTCGCCACCCACTGCATGGCCCAGGTCAATCCGTCCACCTACCGCCGAGCGCTCGAATGCCTCGTCACCTTCGACCGCCGCGCCAGCCTGCCGCAGATCCATGTGCCCACGCTGCTGGTGGCGGGCGAGCACGACCGCAATGCCCCGCCCGCCGTCATGAAGAAGATGGCCGGCGCCATCGCGGGCAGCACCTTTCTGGAGATGAAGGGCATAGGCCACCTGCAGAACCTCGAGGCGCCGGACGAGTTCGACCGCCTGGTGCTCGGTTTCCTGGCGCTGCCGCGCCTGCTGCACTGAAAGCCCCCATGCGTTGCGCGACGCGCTTTCCCGTGCTGTCCGCGCTGCTGCTGGCAGCCTGCGCGGCCTGGGCCGAGCCCGACGAAGAGCTGCTGGGCAAGGCCCAGGGCTACCCGGTGGCCACTTCGGCGGCCCAGTGGTACCAGATGCCGTACCGCGTGGGCTCCTGGTCTGCCATGGACCAGGTGCCCGGCGTGCTCACCGCCGCGGTGCCGCGTGCACAGGTGCCCCGGCCGCTGCCGCGCGCGGCCGCACCGGCGCCCATCCGCTACCGCTTTCGCAACGTGGCCTACTCGATCGACGACTACCTGGAGCGGCGCCGCGTCACCGGCCTGCTGGTGCTGCGGCGCGGCGAGATCGTGGCCGAGCGCTACCGCTACGGCCGCCAGGAGCAGGCCCGCTTCATTTCATTCTCGATGGCCAAGAGCGTCACCTCGCTGCTGGTGGGCATGGCGCTCGAGCGCGGGCTGATCGCCTCGCTGGATGACCCGGCCGAACGCTACGCCAGGGCGCTGGAGGGCAGCGCCTACGGCCAGACCCCGCTGCGCCACCTGCTGCGCATGAGCTCCGGCCTGCGTTTCACCGAGCGCTATGACGGCCAGGACGACATGGCCCGGTTGTCGCGCGCGCTGGCCACCGGTCAGCCCGGAACCGTCAGCGTGCTGCGCAGCATCGACCAGCGGCTGGCGCCGTTGGGCGAGAAATTCGCCTATGCCAGTGCCGAGACCGAAGTGCTGGGCCGGGTGCTCACGGGCGCCACCGGGCGCAGCATCGCGGCGCTGACGGCCGAGTGGCTGTGGCAACCCATGGGCGCCGAGCACGACGCCTTCTGGCGCATCGGCACCGACCGGCAGGAGCAGGCCATGGGCGGCTTCAACGCCAGCCTGCGCGACTGGGGCCGCCCGGGCCAGTTGCTGGCAGATGACGGGCAGGTGGGCGGGCGCCAGCTGCTGCCCCGCGCCTACCTGATGGACGCCACCGACGCCGAGCGCCAGCCCGCCGCCTTTGCGCCGCGCAAGGCCACGCCCTTCTGGGGCTATGGCTACCAGTTCTGGCTGTTTCCGATGCGCGAGCGCACCTTTGCCCTGCAGGGCATCCACGGGCAGGCCGTGTATGTGCAGCCGGCCAGTGGCCTTGTGATGGTGCAGACCGCGGTGTACGCCAACGCCTCGGGCGCCCAGGAGGCCGAAGCCCTGGCCGAGCGCAATGCGCTGTGGCTGGGCGTGCTCGACTCGCTGGGCGGGCGCACCGAACGTTACTGATGGAGACCTTTGCATGAACACCCGTACCTTGCCGGAGCCGCTCGGCTTCACGCCCGCCGTGGGCGACCTCGCCTTCACACCCCGCCAGCGCTCGCTGCTGGCACTGGCCAGCGAACTGGGCCGCACGAAGTTCGCGCCGCGCGCGGTCCAATGGGACGAGACGGCCAGCTTCCCGTTCGCCAACTACGAGGACCTGCGCGACGCCGGCCTCCTGCGCCTGTGCGTGCCCGAGTCCCATGGCGGACTGGGCGCCGACTACGCGACCTACATGATGGTGGCCGCCGAAATCGGCCGCCACTGCGGCGCCACCGCGCTGACCTGGAACATGCACATCTGCAGCACCATGTGGACCGGCGTGCTGGCCGACGGCATCGCCATGACGGACGCGCAGCGCGCGGAACACCTGCGCCGGCGCGAGCTGCACTTTGCCCGCATCGTGAACGATGGCGCCATCTATGCCCAGCCGTTCAGCGAAGGCAGCGCCGCGGCTGCCGGCCGCGCGCCCTTCGGCACCACGGCCCGCAAGGTCGAGGGCGGCTGGCTGGTCAATGGCCGCAAGATCTTCGCGAGCCTGTCAGGCGCGGCCAACTACTACGGCATCCTGTGCACCGAGGACAAGGGCGACGAAAAGCCGGACGCGCGCGACACGCTGTACCTCGCCGTGCCCGCCACCAGCGAAGGCTTCTCGATCAGCGGCGACTGGAACCCGCTGGGCATGCGCGGCACCGTGAGCCGCAACCTGCAGTTCAAGGACGTGTTCGTGAGCGACGACGAGCAGCTCATGCCGCGCGGCATCTACTTCAAGGGCGCGCAGACCTGGCCCGCCATGTTCTTCACACTGGCGCCCACCTACCTGGGCCTGGCCAATGCCGCGTACGACTTCACCGTGAGCTACCTGCGCGGCGAAGTGCCGGGGGAGCCGCCGGTGAAACGCCGCATGTACCCCACCAAACAGATCGCGGTGGCGCAGATGCGCATCCAGCTCGAGTCCATGCGCAGCCTGTTCACGCGCGCCGTCCTCGAGGCCCGGCCCAACCCGTCGAAGGACGAAAAGATGCGCCTGTACGCCGCGCACTACAGCGTGATGGAGGGCGCCAACGACATCGCGCGGCTGGCCATCCGCACCTGCGGCGGCCAGAGCATGATGAAGCACCTGCCGCTGGAGCGCATCTACCGCGACAGCCGCTGCGGCTCGCTGATGCTGCCCTGGACCGCCGAGCTGGTGCTCGACCGCATGGGCCGCGAAACCCTCTACGAGGCCGGCGAGAAGGACGAGTGAGCCGGCGGGCCGGCCGCCCATGCCAATAATCGGGCCGATGCGACCGATTCCCCTGTTCTCTGCCCTGGGGCTGTGCACCCTGCTTCTCGCGGCCTGCTCGGACCGCTCCGCCGCGCCAGGTGCCGCCGCCGTCCCGGCCCCCGCGCCGGCGTCAGTGGCGCCACCGGCGCCGCCGCCGGTGCTGGCCACCGCGGCCCAGTGCCGCGCGCTGGTGCAGCGCCTGCCCAACCTCGGCGCGGCGCAATGCAGCGCCGCGCAGCTGCAGGACAGCGGGGCCCGCTCCGTCAATGGCCTGCCACTGTTCACGCGCGACGTGCGGCCCGAGGCCCCCAGGCTGCGCGTGCTGGTGATCGGCGCCATCCACGGCGACGAGCTGTCGTCGGCCTCGGTGGCGCTGCACTGGATCGCGCTGGCCGCCGACCCGCTGGTGCAGACGCCGCAGCCGATCCACTGGCGCTTCATCCCCGTGCTCAACCCCGACGGCCTGCTCAGGCAGCCGCCCCAGCGCATGAACGCGCACGGCGTGGACCTGAACCGCAACTTCCCCACGCCCAACTGGGAGCGCGACGCCGCCATCTACTGGAACCAGCGCGTGCGCAAGGACCCGCGCCGCTGGCCCGGCCCCAAGCCGCTGTCGGAGCCCGAGACGCGTTTCGTGCATGAGCAGATGCACGACTTCAAGCCCGACCTGATCGTGAGCATCCACGCACCTTACGGCGTGCTCGATTTCGACGGCCCCTCGGTGCCGCCGAGCAAGCTGGGCCGGCTGTATCTGGACCAGGTGGGCATCTTTCCGGGTTCGCTAGGCAACTACGGCGGCGTGCACAAGGGCGTGCCGGTGGTCACGGTGGAGCTGCCCAATTCCATGCGCACCCCGCTGGACAGCGAGACGCGCCAGATGTGGATCGACCTGCTGCGCTGGATGAGCGAGCGCCTGGGTGCAGGGGGGCGTTGAGATCGCCGCGAAGGCTTCTATGCGGTGTCAATTGCTACCCAGCGATTGCAGGCACGCTCTAGGCTGGGACTAATCTGGCGCGCGCGCGCGCATTGCCAATGTTCTGTAATGAATCTGCACATGGTCGCCACATAGTCCGCACCGACCACGCTGCCTGAGTCGTCGGGGATCATTGCTTCACGAATGACCTTGCTGGTGCTTCTACGGGCCATTTCCACGAGTCTGCGTTTGGGATGTGCGTCGTTGTCGGGATCCGCAGGAACCGTTGCAATCGGAATCCGTAAGAATGCGGCTAGTGATTGACGATCTGCCATCAGCCAGCTTTCAAGCATGCGCACCGCTAGTCTTAGATGGAACTTGGCGGCCTTTTGCGGCAACTTCGACGCCAGCAACGTTGGAGCACATGCAGCTTGCTCCAAATCTGCCAAGCCAATGATATTGGTGTAGTTGCCGGCCTCGTTATAGCGCACAGCGATCGGCCAGAACTTGCTTCCACCACCTGCATTTCGAATGGTGGGTCTCAAGTCGGCACGACCAAGTTGCTCGAGCACGATAGGCAGGAAAACCGATTCCATATAACCCTCTACAACCGCCGGAATGGACATGTCAGGCATCCGTGCGGGAGAACAGGTCAATCTGATCTTTGGCTGTCATCGGCATCACGATGTCAGCGGCGGTCAAGCCGGCTTCTAGTGCGATTCGTATCTCAGCAATGTCTGCGCCATGCACAACCTGTGAACCTTCTGCGGCTGAGCGAACTAATAATATTTCATTTGGGCCAATCCCTTCGTCACTCATCAATTCGTCACTGTGAGTTGAAATGAACGCTTGCCGACCACCTGCTGTCCGTTGGGCGCGGGCGATAAACGGAGCCAACTGTCTCACTAGTGCGGTATGGAGGGACAACTCCGGCTCTTCTAGCAGCAACGGCCCAGACCTTTCCTGAAGCGCCCATAGCAGGCCAATCAGACGCAGAGTGCCATCAGAAAATTCTCGTTCGTCCTGCTTAGCAGCAGGGCCGCGCCAATGCTTGAATTTGGCTTGCAGGTGCGGATTGTTGTTTTCGTCGGGGACAAGTTCAAGCTCAGTCAAGTTGGGGACCGCGGTAGCCAGTACCCTTCGGATGCGCTCAAGTCGAGCTTCTTTTGTCTTGATCGGCGTGCTTCGTATACGTGAGAGTAGGTCTCGCCCGAAGGCATCTGCACCCAGCGACTCTTCCGCAGGTCTTTGCTCCTCCCGAATGAGCTGCGGAACGAGGTGCAGATAGCTAACGCTTGCAAGAAACTCGGCCAGTTCACGAAATGGCTGATTCTGAGTGACTTGCTGTAGCCAAGTTTGCGTCAATAGCTTCGGGTCAGCCTTGTCTGCAGCGCTTGGACGATCAACAATCTGACTCCATTTTTCATCGGTCGCTGCTTTCTTCCATACGTGCTCGTGAGTGACAACCGCACCAGCCCCGAATTTCTTTTCACTCTTGTTGAATGCCAACTTGTAGCGCCATGCGCTGTCGTCGCTGGCGATGACTTCAACGCCAATCTCAATGTCGGAACTGGCCGGTGCGCGATAGTGCAACGACCGCAGCTTGGAGACGCCACGACGATTTTTGACAGCGGTTGCCAGTCCCCCGCCTTCTGCTGCTACTTCTCGCAAAAACCTAAAGACGTCTAGCAAGTTTGACTTACCGATTGCATTCGGGCCGACGATAAACATGCGGCGCGACAACTTTACGTTGACCGCAGTGAAATTTCGCCAATTCTTTAGCTCAAGTTGAGTGAACCGAACGATCTGACTCATGGTTTGATTTCCTTCACACCCTTCAGCTCTTCGCTGAGTTTGCCAACAGTCCTCTCAGCAATTCTGCTGTAGCGATTCGGACCGCATATGCATTTGATCCATCCGTGCTCCAGGTGATACCACATCGTCGGTAGCAATTCAGTTGAGCTCGGTCCGAATCTTGTTGGCGACCACCTTATGGTTTCGGTAGTCATGAGCCACGGTGATAAGTACAAATAATTCTAGGTGAACGACCCTCGGCTGCGATTTGACTCTTGCAGCTTGGAAGCAAAGGCGCTAGAAATCGGTGAAACTTATCAGCTTTGGATAGTAAACGCATGGTGGCAGATACCCTTGAAATTGCTACTCGGTTCGGCAGCGGCCAGGCCGTGAAACGCCTGGAGGACGAAGGCCTGCTCAAGGGCGTGGGCCGTTACACCGACGACGTGGTGCCCCAGGGCCAGCTGCGCCTGTGTTTCGTGCGTTCGCCTTATCCGCATGCGCGCATCGTGTCCGTCGACACCTCGGCGGCCAAAGCCATGCCTGGTGTGGTCTGCGTGGCCGCGGGCGCCGAGCTGGTGGCGGCCGGTGTCAAGCCCATTCCCGGCAGCGCGGCGTTCAAGCGGGCGGGTGGTGCCCCGGGCGCCACGCCGCCGCGCCGGCCGCTGGCGCACGAGCGGGTGCGCTTCGTGGGCGAAGCCGTGGCCCTGGTCGTGGCCGAAACGATGCAGCAGGCGCGCGATGCGGCCGAGGCCGTGATGGTCGATTACGAGGAGCTGCCCCAGGTGGTGGACCTGGACGGCGCCACCGCGCCCGGTGCGCCGGCGCTGTGCGACGAGGCCCCCGACAACATCGCCGCCGAAATGCGCCATGGCAACGAGGCGGCCACCGCGGCGGCCTTTGCCCAGGCGGCGCACACGGTGAGGCTGAGCGTGGTCAACCAGCGCGTGGCGGCGCTGACCATCGAGCCGCGCTCGGTGCTGGCCTGGGTGGCCGAGGACGGCCGCCTCACGCTCAACATGAGCAGCCAGATGCCCTCGGGCGTGAAAAACTCGCTGTGCAATGACGTGCTGGGCCTGCCGCGCGACCGCGTGCGCGTCACCGTGGGCGACGTGGGGGGAGGCTTCGGCATGAAGACCGGCATCTACCCCGAGGACGCGGCCGTGGCCTGGGCCGCGCACACGCTGGGCCGGCCCGTGAAATGGGTGGCCGACCGCAGCGAGGAGTTCCTGTCCACCGCCCACGGGCGGGACCAGCAATGCGAGGCCGAGATGGCGCTGGCGGCCGACGGCAAGGTGCTGGCCCTTCGCCTGCGCACGCTGGCCAATGTGGGCGCCTATGCCACGGGCACGGGCGTGGCCATCCAGCTCATGATCGGGCCCTGGGTGCAGACCAGCGTGTACGACATCCAGACCATCGACTTCCATTACAAGGCGGTACTGACCAACACCGCCCCCACCAGCGCCTACCGGGGCGCGGGCCGGCCCGAGGCCATCTTCCTCATGGAGCGGCTCATGGACGAGGCCGCGCGGCAGACCGGCATCGACCGCATCGCGCTGCGCCGGCGCAACTTCATCACGCCCGCGCAGATGCCCTACAAGAACGCCATGGGTCAGACCTACGACACCGGACAGTTCGAGAAGGTCATGGACCAGGGCCTGGCGCTGGCCGACTGGAGCGGTTTCGAGGCGCGCGCGGCGCAGAGCCGGGCGCAGGGCAAGCTGCGCGGCCTGGGCATTGCCACCTTCCTGGAGTGGACCGGGGGCAACGTGTTCGAGGAACGTGTGACGGTGGACGTGAAGGCCGACGGCACCATCGAGGTGTTCTCCGCCGTCAACCAGATGGGCCAGGGCATTGCCACCACGCTGGCGCAGCTGGTGGTGGACGTGTTTGGCGTGCCCATCGAACAGGTCAGGGTGGTGCTGGGCGACACCGACCGCGGCGACGGCTTTGGCAGCGCCGGCTCGCGCTCGCTGTTTACCGGCGGCTCGGCCATGCGCGTGGGCTCCGAGCGCACCGTCGAGCATGCGAAACAGCTGGCCGCGAGGGAGCTGGAAGCGGCGGCCGACGACATCACCTACGCCGCGGGCCAGTTCAAGGTCAGGGGCACCGACTTGGGCATCGGCCTGTTCGCGCTCGCGGCCAGGCAGCCCGAAGGCCGCATCCACATGGACAGCACCAGCGCCGTCAGCGGCCCCACCTGGCCCAATGGCTGCCACATCAGCGAGGTCGAGGTGGACCGCGCCACCGGCGCAGTGCAGGTGGTGCGCTACAGCAGCGTCAATGACGTGGGCCGCGTGGTCAACCCCATGATCGTGCGCGGCCAGCTCGACGGCGGCGCGGTGCAGGGCCTGGGGCAGGCGCTGTGCGAGCACATGGTCTACGACCGGGACACCGGGCAGCCCGTGACCGGCAGCCTGATGGACTATTGCGCGCCGCGGGCCGATCTCCTGGCCGGCGACTTTGTGACCGAGATGGACGAGTCCACGCCCTGCAAGAACAACCCGCTGGGCGTCAAGGGCGTGGGCGAGCTCGGCACGATTGGCGCGACGCCCAGCGTGGTCAACGCCGTGGCCGATGCGCTGGCGCGTGGCGGTTTTGCGGCGGCCACCCCGGGGCTGCAGATGCCGCTCACGGCCGGCAAGCTCTGGCAGGTGCTCGCGGCCTGAGCCGGGGCGCCGGCCCGGGAATGGATTTGCTCCTTATTTGATAGCGCCAAGTGGCCGTCCAGCAAGGGCTGGCGGCCATTTTTGCATCAGGGTGGCCAGGTTGGCCTCGATCGAGGCCTCGGCGCTGTCCAGGCGCAGCACGTCTCCCGCCAGCGGGGTCCAGGCCATGGCCTCAATGACATCCCAGCGCGGCAGGGTGTGGCCGGCAATGTCGGCTTCGCGGGCCTCGGCGCGGCGGCGGTGCTCAGCCCGATCCCCGCAGACCACTTCCACCCAGTGGCAGGGCACCGAGGCCCCCGCGGCCACGGCGGCCCAGCCCTGACGGGCCTCGGGCGCGGCGTTGACCGCGTCGGCCACCACGCAGTAGCCCAGGCGCAGGTTGTCCGCGGCCACGGCCTGGGCCGCGGCATAGCCGGCGGCGCCGTCCCCCGCGCCCGGGCTGGCCCGGCGCAAGGCCTGCTCCAGGCTGTCGATGCGCAGGTACACCGCCCCGCGCCGGCGCGCGAACTCGCGCGCCAGGGTGGTTTTGCCGCTGCCGGGCAGGCCGGCGAAGACGATGAGCATCGCGCCTATTGTCGGGGTGAGGCCCAGGAGGCCAGAGCGCGTGCGGCGGGGGGGTGCAAGGGGTGTCCTGGGGGTGGGCGATGGGACGGGAAGCGCATCATAGCGAGCCATGCGAACTTCCAGAAAATCCCGTGCAGGCTGGGGCGTCTACGCCGCCGGCGGGGTGCTGCTGGCGGTCTTTGGCCGCGAGGTTCACCACGCCCTCGGATCGGGCGGCTTGTTCACCATCGTGCTGATCGTGTACCTTCTGCTGCTGCGTCTGGCCGCCAAGTGCGTGGCCTATCTACTTTCTGAAAGCGACAGCGAATGACAACGACTCCCCTGATCCGCCCGGTCCGGCAGGACGACCAGGCAGCCTGGACGCCGCTTTGGGACGGGTACAACGCCTTCTACGGCCGCGAGGGCGCCACGGCGCTCAACCCGGCCATCACCGCCGCCACGTGGCAGCGCTTCTTCGACCCGGCGGAGCCGGTGTTTGCGCTGGTGGCCGAGGCGGACGGCCAGTTGCTGGGCCTCACGCACTACCTGTACCACCGCAGCACCACGCGGCTGGAGCTCACCTGCTACCTGCAGGACCTGTTCACCGCGCCCGCGGCGCGTGGCCGCGGCGTGGGCCGTGCGCTGATCGAGGGGGTGTATGCGCAGGCCCGGGCCGCGGGCATCCGGCGCGTGTACTGGCAGACCCACACCACCAATGCGGCGGGGCGGCGGCTGTACGACAAGGTGGCCGCGCACCTGGGCTTCATCGTCTACGCCCACGACCTGTGAGCGCGGGCTGGGCCCCTAGTTGGTGAACTTGCCGTCGTAGCCAATGATGGACGCCTGGACGAACTTGGTGCCCTGGCGGCGCTGCGGGCCGAACTCGATCAGGTAGTCGCCCAGGTCGTAGGTGCCAATGGCCTGCAGGCCGTTGACGAGCTTCTCGGAAGTCAGGTCGCGGCCGGCACGGCGCAGGCCCTCCACCAGCACGCGCGCCGACAGGTAGCCGTACAGCGAGACAAAACTCGGCGTGGTCTTGTGGGCCTCCATCAGGGTCACGTAGTCCCGCACGAAGCGCTTGTTGCGCCGGAACGGCGTGGGCACGATCTGCGTCACGATCACGCCGCGCTTGTAGTCGCCCAGCGCCTTGACGAAGGAGTCCGAGCCGTTGTTGGACAGCGCGGCAAACTGCGCCGTGCCGCCCTTGCTGCGGTACAGCTTGACGAAGTCGGTCGCGCCCTTGACGCCCGCGATCAGGATCACCACCTGCGGGTTGGCCACCAGCATCTTGGCGACCGCGTCCGTGACTTCGGGGGTTTTCTGGTCCACGGGCTGGACCGAGACGGCTTCGAGCTTGAGCTCTTTCAGCGCGCGCTGCGCGCCTTCCATCACGTCCTTGCCGTAGGAGTCGGTGGCCGCCAGGAAGCCGAAGCGCGTGATGCCGGTGGAATGCATGAGCTGGATCAGCGAAACCACCTCGTCCTGGTAGGACGCGCGCAGCGAGAACACGTTGTGCTTGAGCGGCTCTGTGATGAAGGCCGCGCCCGACTGCGAGGCCACCAGCGGCACGCCCGACTCCTCCGACAGGGTCATGAGCGACTGGGTGGACGGCGTGGTGCGCGGCATGAACACGGCCAGCGCCTTCTGCTGGTCGATCAGCTCCTTGAACAGCCGGCCGGCTTCCTTGCCGTCCTGCTTGTCGTCGAGCTTTTGCAGCGTGACCTTGCGGCCGTGGATGCCGCCCGCGGCATTGACCTGTTCAAAATAGAACTCGGCGCCGCGCAGCGCCTCGGCGTTGGACTCCGCGAGCTGGCCGACGAACGGGCCAATGTGGTGGATGGTGATGCTGGTGGGCGTGACCGCGCTGGTCTGGGACCAGGACGGCAACGGCAGCACGAGCGCAAGAAGGGACAGGATGAAGCAACGACGCATGATGTTTGTCTCCATAGTCTTCGCGCGGCAAGCTTCGGGAGCTGCCGCGCGAAACCGCTGCACAAGCGCAGGGTGCCCTTGGGGGCGCGGCAATGATCGTGCGTTGCCCGGCCGCGGCCAACTGTGGCGTTCAACAGGTGGGTTTCCCCTGAGCCGCTTGAGGGACTCAATTCGCTACGAATTCAGTAGCGCATGGTGACCAACAGGATAGGGCTATCGTCATGATAAGTCTGAAAAATCAACTGGCCGAGGTACGCGCCTGTTCCCTGTGCGCGGCCCATCTGCCGCTGGGGCCGCGGCCGGTGCTGCAACTGCACCCGGCGGCGCGCCTCCTCGTTGCCGGGCAGGCGCCGGGCCGAAAGGTGCATGCCAGCGGCGTCCCGTTCGACGATGCGAGTGGCGACCGGCTGCGCGACTGGCTGGGCCTGCCGCGTGAGGTGTTCTACGACGAGCGGTGCGTGGCCATTGTCCCCATGGGCTTTTGCTACCCCGGCACCGGCCGCTCCGGTGACCTGCCGCCGCGGCCCGAGTGCGCGGCCACCTGGCGCCAGCCCCTGCTGGCGCGGTTGCGGCAATTGCGGCTCACGCTGGTGATCGGCCAGCACGCTCTGGCCTGGCACCTGCCCGGCGCTGGCGCCACCCTGACCGAGGTGGTGCAGGGCTGGCGCCAGCGCGACCCCGCCGTGCTGGCGCTGCCCCACCCCAGCCCGCGCAACAACCTCTGGCTGCGGCGCAACCCGTGGTTTGAGGCCGAGCTGCTGCCCGTGCTGCGCGCGCGCGTGGCCACCGCGCTGGCGCCATGACCGTTATCCTCGGGTGAACCCGACCGCACAGGAGACCCGCATGGCCAACGGCAGCAAGGACAGCAAGAACGACGCCCCCGGGGCCCCCGCCCTCGCGGACTGGCAGCCCCCGGTGGAGGGCAAGGGCAAGCCATTCGCGCTCAAGGCCTGCCCGCCGTCGGCCAAGCCCTATTCCAGCGGCAACAAGGCCGAAGACAAGCTGGCCGTGGAGGCGCTGGCCATGGAGCTGGACACGCTGCAGGACCTGTTCTACGCCGACCGGCGCTTCAAGCTGCTGGTGGTGCTGCAGGGCACCGACACCGCCGGCAAGGATGGCACCATCCGCGGGGTGTTCAGCCGCACCAGCGCGCTGGGTGTGCACACCGTGGGCTGGAAGGCCCCCACCGAACCCGAACGCGCGCACGACTACCTGTGGCGCATCCACCAGCAGGTGCCCGGTGCCGGCGAGTTCATGATCTTCAACCGCAGCCACTACGAAGACGTGCTGGTGCCGCCCGTGAACGGCTGGATCACGCCCGAGCAGACGCGCCAGCGCTACGCCCACATCAACGACTTCGAGCGCATGCTCAGCGAGACCGGCACGGTGATCCTCAAGTTCATGCTGCACATCAGTTTTGAAGAGCAGCGCCAGCGCCTGCAGGAGCGCATCGACGACCCGACCAAGCACTGGAAATTCAGCCTCGGAGACCTCGAGGCGCGCAAGCAGTGGGCCGGCTACCAGGCCGCCTACGAAGCGCTGCTGGGCGCCACCAGCACCCCCTGGGCGCCGTGGACCGTGGTGCCCGCCGACTCCAAGACCCACCGCAACCTGATGATCGCCACGCTGGTGCGCGACAAGCTCAAGTCACTGGGGCTGCGCTACCCGCCCGAGGATCCGAAGCTGGTGGGCTTGAAGGTGGAGTGAGGGGTCCGCAACAGGGGCACGTCGGGAAAGGCAGGTAGGCCATGAATGAAGTCGAGCAGGCGGCGGGACTGCCGAAGACGCCGCAATACCAGTACGCGCAGCGGGTGGGTGGCCAGCTGTTCGTGGCGGGCCAGGTGCCGCACGACGCCCAGGGCCAGCTGGTCGGCCCGGAGGATGCGCATCTTCAGGCGACGCAGTGCCTGCGCAACCTGAGCCTGGTTCTGTCGGCCCATGAGTTCGCCCTGTCTGACGTGCGGCGGATTGTGATCTACGTGGTCGGAGAGCCGGAACAGCTGTCCGCGGCCTGGCAGGCCACGGCCGCGTTCTTTGACGGGCAGGTGCCCCCCGCCACCCTGCTTGGTGTGGCCCGGCTGGGCTATCCGGGCCAGTGTGTCGAAATGGATGCGACGGTGGTGAAGATATAACGTGCCCGGCCATCCCGGCGTCGCCACCCTGTCGTATCTCCTCCATCGCATGCCCAAGATTTATCTCATTGAAGGTCCCGTTGGCGCGGGCAAGTCCACCCACGCCGCCGCGCTGGCGCGGCAGTGCGACGGCGTCCACATCGCGCTGGACGAGTGGTTTGCCGCCCTGTTCAGTCCGGATCGCCCGTCGACGGAGGTGATCCCCTGGTACGTGCGGCGCAAGGAGCGGCTGATCGATCTGATCTGGGCTCACAGCCAGCGAATCCTTGCCTCGGGGCGCGATGCCATTCTTGAGCTCGGACTGATCCAGCGTGACGGCCGGGTCGAGTTTTGCCGCCGGGTCCGCGATGCGGGCCACGACCTCGTGATGCACGTGCTGGATGCGCCGCTGGAGGTCCGCCGGGAGCGCGTCCAGCGCCGCAACACCGAGCAAGGCGCCACGTTCTCCATGGTGGTGCCGGATCACGTGTTTGAGATGGCGAGCCAGTTGTGGGAGCCGCCAGACGAGATGGAGTGCGACGAGTCCGGGGTGGAATGGATTGGCGACGCATCCTCGGCGCAGCGCTGACGAAGGCGAGGGGCTCCCATGGCTGCGCACGCTGAACTGGCCACCCTGTCCAAGGCGCAGCTTCATGCGCTGGCCGACGGGCTTCTGGCGCCGCAGCCTGGGGTGCTTGAGCGCTGCATCGAATTTGTGCTCGCGGAAACACAAGGCCTTTGGCATGGGCGTGCCCGGGCAATGATGTGCCGCCGCCTGAAGCACTGCGCGCTGGGCCGCACCCATCGCACCCAATTGGTGGCCTGCATCACGGGCCGGCTCGCGAGCGGGCAGTTTTCGGAGCAGTTCAGGGACCAGCTGCGCCTGGCCCTGCATCTGGATCAGGCGCGGACCCTGGCGGTGTGCCGCCAGTGCCTCGACAGCCAGAAGCCGCACGTGCAACGCTACGCGGCGTGGGCGCTGCGGCCTAAGCCCTGGCCCCGTAGACCAGTCCCGCCGCCACCCCCCCAAACAAATCCCCCTCCACCAGCGGCGTCCCCGCAAACGCCTGCTGCAGCGCCTGCTGGAACGGCGTGAGGGCCGATGAGCCGCCGGTGAGGTAGACCGCGTCCAGCTCGCCGGGCTGCAGGCCGGCTTCCTGCACGCAGTCCAGCGCGCACTGCACCACGCGCTGCAGCAGGGGAGCCAGGTGGTGGGTCAGCGTGGGGGCGTCCAGGCTCGCGCTCAGGCCGCGCTCGATGTAGTCGAGCGCCAGCAGCGCGGTGTGCCCGTCCCGGCTGCAGCCGATCTTGGCCTGCTCCACATCGTTGGCCAGGTGGTGGCCCAGGCGCTGTTCCAGCACGGTCATGAGGCGGCGGTGCAGCGTCAGGTCGCTGTAGTTGACGCGCAGGGCCTGGGCCTCGCGCAGTGCGCGCGGGCCGTAGCGCCAGTGGATCAGGTGCCAGGTGGCGAGGTCGAAGAACACGGGGCTGGGCACCTCGCGCTGCTGCGGCCCGACGTGCCGGAAGCCCAGCAGCGGCATGGCCTGCTCCAGGCTGAGCTTCTGGTCGAAGTCGGTGCCGCCGATGTGCACGCCGCGCGTGGCCAGAATGTCGCTGCCGCGGTCGCCGCCGCGCCGTGCGCGCTGCGGGCCCAGGCGCACCACGGTGAAATCCGAAGTGCCGCCGCCAATGTCGGTCACCAGCACCAGCTGCTCGCGGTCCAGCCGCTGTTCGTAGTCGAAGGCCGCGGCGATCGGCTCGAGCTGAAAGCCCACGTGGCGCAGGCCGGCCGCCTGCGCGGCCTGCAGCAGCATTTGCTGGGCCAGCGCGTCGCGCTGGGGGTCGTCGTCCACAAAATGCACGGGCCGCCCCAGCACCACGCGTTCAGGCTCGGCGCCGGTCTGCGCGCGGGCGCGGGCCACCACCTCCTTGAGGAAGGTGCCGATGATGTCCTGGTAGCTCATGCCCTGGCCGTTGACCTCCGTGGTCTCCAGCAGCAGCGCGCTGCCCAGCAGGCTCTTGAGCGAGCGCATGAGCCGACCCTCGGTGCCCGCGAGGTACTGGGTCACGGCGTCACGGCCGAAGTGGGTCTTGCGCTCCTCGGCGTTGAAGAAGATGGCGGTGGGCAAGGCGTGGGCGTCGCCTTCCAGCGCGAGAGGGCGTGCGGGGCCGCCGTCCGCGCGCCAGGCCGCGGCGGAATTGGAGGTGCCAAAGTCAATGCCCAGCGTGAGGGCCATAGCGGTCATCTGCGGTGAATGGTTGGAGGAATCAGCCTCCAGCGCCCGGTCAGTGGGCGTTGTCTGCTATCAAAAAAGTAGCGGCCTGCTGCCGGGCGCCGGTGTCGGCCTGCACGGCGTCGGGCGGTCCACCCTTGCCCCAGAGCGCGCCGCCCCAGGCCATGGACAGAAACTGGGCGCAGAGTGTGACAGAGTCGATCATGGGCTGCGCCTTGGCCCGGTCGCCGCTGGTGGTGATGAGCCGCAGGGATTTCCGGGCCATTTCGTCCTTGAAGGGCAGGCCGGGCACGCGCATCCAGGCGCTCCAGTGGTCGATGTAGGTCTTCAGGGGCGCGGGCAGGCTGTACCAGTAGACGGGCGAGACCAGCACGATGTCGGTGGCGGCCATCGTGGCGTCGAGCAGCGTCTTCAGGTCGCCGGTGGGCAGCGGGTACTGGCCCGTCGTGTGGCGCTGGTCCACGAAGGGCGGCAGTGCCATGCGGGCCAGGGCGTGCCAGGTCTGCCGGGTGCCGGCCGGCAGCGCTGCGGCGGCCTGTTGCGCCAGCCATTCGGTGTTGCCCAGGTGGCCGCCGTCCTCGGGGGACTGGCGGGTGGAGGCAACGAGGAAGAGAAAGTGTCGGGGGGCTTGCATGCCGGCATGGTAGCCGCATGCTGCCGCGCTACTGGATGGCGCGTACGCTGCGGGCCGCGGACAGCAGCCTCGGGCTCAGCCGCAGGCCCTGGCGGGCGGCTGCGTCGGGCGACACCTCGAGCTGGATGCGCCCTTCGTCGAGGAAGAAGTGGATCACGCCGGAGCGTGGCGGGGCGCCGTCGGAGTCGGTCACGGTCAGCACGCCGGCCGGCACCTGGGCCAGCAGCTCGTTCAGCCGGGCTTCCGACGGCACCTTGAGGTACAGGATGTGGTAGCCGGTCAGCGCGGCGCCCTCGGTCAGCTGGGTGACCCAGACGGGGCGGCCGTCGCGGTCGCGGTCGCGCGCGGTGTCCAGCAGGTTCTTCCAGACCGTGGGGTCGCCCAGCACGCCGATCTTCAGCGGGCTCGTGGGGGTGGCAAAGCTGCCGGCGGGCCATTCGACGAAGCTGGCGAACTTGTGCAGGAAGACCGCCTTGACCAGCGCGGCCGTGGCGCGCTCCTGGGCTGACTCGGCGCGTGCCGGCCGCACGGGCACGGCGGCGCCCAGCAGCAGGGCCAGCGCCAGCGCCAGCGCGAGCGCGAGAGCCATCCAGGGGGAGCGGACCTGCTTCATGCCGGACCCTACAGGCGCCACACGGCCTTGACGAACACGCTGCGCAGCAGATCCACCTGCGTGTTCCATTCCACGTGCCGTGCGTGGTTGAGGTTGCGTCCGGTTACCGAGAGTTCCAGATTCGGGTTGACCTTCCAGCCCAGGCGCAGGTCCAGCGCGGTGTAGGCGGGCACGGTCGGGCTCGGCAGGGCGCCCACGCGGCGCAGCTGCAGGTCCAGCGTGGTGGCCCGACCGAGGTCGTGGGACGAACCGAGGGTGACGCGGTGTGACGGGTCGTTGCCCAGCGCCTCCATGGCCGAGGGCGGCGGGACGCCGGCCCGGGCACGCAGCCGTTCGCGCTGGAAGACGTAGCTGGCGTTGACGCGCCAGTGGTCGCTCATGCGCAGCGCCGCCCACGCCGAGAGGCCGGTGAGCGTGCCCTCGAAATTGTTGTTGAGCGAACCGCCCGAGGGCGTCTGGTCGAGCGAGCGCAGCCGGCTGAAATCATGGTGAAACAGGGTGACCGCATACGACAGCGCCGCCCGGGGCTGGGCGCGCCAGCCCAGTTCGTAGACCCGGGCCACCTCCGACTCGAACTGCGGGCTGCCCAGGGGCAGCGCGGGCGCATACAGGTCGCGGTCGATGCGCGCAGGCGTTCGCACGCTGCGCGATGCGGCGGCCCACAGCAGGTGGTTGGGCATCACGTCCCAGGCCAGCCGGGCGCTCGGCAGGTACTCCAGGCCCGAGTAGTCGTTGTGCTCCAGCTTCAGGCCCAGCGTGACCTTCAGGTGGGGCCGCAGCGCGTATTCGTCCTGAGCGAACAGGTTCCACAGCTGCAGGTGGCGCTCGGCCGGCAGCAGCGCCAGCCGCGCCGGCGCGTAGTTCTGCACGCGGTCGTGCTGCGACCGCCAGCCCGCGCCCAGCAGCACGCTGTGGGCGCCCCGGGGCTGCAGCGCGTGCTGGTAGTCCAGGTCCACGGTGTCCACCACGTCGCGCAGCGTGGACGGCGCATCCCGCACGGCCCGGTCCAGGTAGCCTTGCAGCTGCCCGGTGCCTCCGGCCACCGGCCCGCGCCAGCGGCCCAGCAGGTTCATGCCCGACAGGCGGCGTTGCGAAGCGCCGTCCTCGATGGTGGTTTCGTACGCGTCGCCCTGCAGCGTCATGGCACGGGCGCCGTCCGTCCGGTCGACGCGGAAGCCGGCCTGCGCCATCTCGGCGGCATCGCGCAGCGGCGCGCCGTTGGCCAGTCCGGTGGGGTCGCGCCGCGTGCGCTTGGCATAGAGGCGGTAGGGCGTGCCGCGCTGGGTGGTGCCGCCCCAGCGGGCGGCCAGCGCGCTTTCATGGTCGCCGACCCCGGCGCTGAACAGCGCGCCCTGGGTGTCGGCAGTGTGGCGCGTGATGATGCTGATCACGCCATTGACGGCATTGGAGCCATAGAGCGTGCCCCCCGAGCCGCTGAGCACCTCGATGCGCTCCACATCCTCGAGCATCACGTCCTGCGCCTCCCAGAAGGTGCCCGAGAACAGCGGCGAGTAGACGGTGCGCCCGTCGATCTGCACCAGCATCTTGTCGGCCAGCACGGAGTTCAGGCCGCGCGCGCTGATGGCGTAGCGGTTGGCGTCCGCGCGCGCCACCTGCAGGTTGGGGGCCAGCCGCAGGGCCTCGGGCAGGCTGGTGACGCCCGAGCGCCGGAGGTCCTCGCGGGTGATCACGTAGATGTCGCCGGCCACCTCGGACAGGGCCTGCACGCGCTTGGCCACCGAGGTGACTTCGATGGAGGTCAGCTGCTCGATGGAGAGGTCAAACAGGTCGCCGGCCGCGGTTTGCGCGAGGGCCGCCAGGGGCTGCGCCATCAGGGCAGCGAGCACCGCCGACAGGCGCGCGCGCTGGAAGGTCGTGGGCATGGCGGCAACGGGTAGTGGGAGGAGCCCCCATTATTCGCGACGGGCCCCCGCTTGCCTGTAGGCCGCCACCTACAAATCTGTGCGCCGAGGCGCCTTTCAGGGGGCGGCGAGGCTGCCGGTCAGGGCGGGCTGGCGTGTGCTGTCCATGCCACAGAAGCCAAAGGCCATGTCCGGGCGCTGGCCGCTGATCAGCTCCGCCAGTGCCTTCCCCGAGCCGGCGCCATGCGTCCAGCCCAGCGTGCCATGGCCAGCGTTGACCCAGAGGTTGCGCACCCGGGTGCGGCCGATGTAGGGGATGTTGGTCGGCGTGGCCGGGCGCAGCCCGGTCCAGAAGCGCGGGTTGCCGCCTTCGGCTTCGCTGCGGGTGTCGCACACGCCGGGCAGCACGGTCTCGATGCGTTCGGCCAGCATGCGGCAGCGCGCCCGCGCCAGCGGGGTGTCCAGGGACAGGTCAAACCCGTTGAGCTCGATGGTGCCGGCCACGCGCAGCTCGTCGCCGAGCCGGCTCATGGCGCATTTGACCTCGTCGTCGATGGTGGACACGTAGGGTGCGAGCTCGGGCCTCTTGAGCTTGAAGGTGGCGCTGTAGCCCTTGCCGGGGTACAGCGCCAGGTTCACGCCCACGCTGCGCAGCAGCGGCGCGCTGTAGCTGCCGCAGGCCACCACGATGGCGTCGGCCTGCAGGTTGCGCCGCGCACCGGTGGCGCGATCCGCCACGGCCACGCCGGCAATGATGCCGCCGGCCTTGTCCAGCCGTTCGATGTCATGGCCGAACAGGAACTGCACGCCCCGCGCGGCGCAGCGGCGCGCCAGTTCCTGTGTGAACACGCGGGCGTCACCGCTCTCGTCGCTGGCGGTGTAGGTGCCCCCCACGATGCGGTGGGCAAACGACTGGAATGCCGGTTCGATGCGCAGCAGCTCGTCACGGCTGACCACCTGGCGCTGCACGCCGTACTTCTGCATGAGCTGGGCGGCGTCGGCCGCCGCGTCGAACGACTTCTGGTCGGTGAAATAGTGGGCGATGCCGCGTTCCAGCCGGTTGTAGCTGATGCCGGTGGCGCTCACCACGTCCTTGAGCGCGGCGTGGCTGTAGGCGCCCAGCGCGACGAGCTGCTGCACGTTGCGCTCGAAGGCCGTGTCGTTGCACTGGCTCAGGAATTGCAGGCCCCAGCGCCACTGCTGCCAGTCCAGATGCGGCCGGAACAGCAGCGGGGCGTCGTTGCGGAACATCCACTTGAGCAGCTTGGCGGGCGCGTCGCGGTTGGCCCAGGGCTCGCAGTAGCTGACCGAGATCTGCGCCGCGTTGGCGAAACTGGTTTCCAGCGCGGCATCCGGCTGGCGGTCGACCACGGTCACGTCGTGGCCGCGCTCCAGCAGGTGCCATGCAGTGCTTGTGCCGATGATGCCGGCGCCCAGGACGAGGACTTTCATGGTCTGGAGTGTGGTGGAACTTGCCGTCAAATAAAAGAAAAATTAAACTCCAAGTGAAAACATCAGCGCAGCTTATATGAGCACTTTTGATCCCGATGCCCTGGAGTGTCTGGCCGCCATTGTGGAAGAAGGTGGCTTTGAACGCGCGGCGCAGCGGCTTTCCATCACCCAGTCGGCGGTGTCGCAGCGCCTGCGTGCGCTCGAGGCGCAGGTGGGCACGGTACTGATCGTGCGCAGCAGGCCCCTGCGGCCGACCTCCGCGGGGCAGCTGCTGCTCAAGCACACCAAGCAGTTGCGGCTGCTGCGCGCCGACCTCGAGCGCGACCTCAAGGAGCTGGCCCCCAGCTCCACCGGCGGCGCCCGTGAGGAGGAGCGCATCTCGATCGCCATCAACGCCGACAGCATCGCCACCTGGGCGCTGCCGGCGCTGAATGAACTGGCCCGCCAGGGGCTGCCACTGGAAGTCATCACCGATGACCAGGACTTCACCCACGAGTGGCTGCGCGAAGGCCAGGTGCTGGGCTGCGTGACCACGCTCAAGCAGGCCCTGCGCGGCTGCAAGGTGGTGACGCTGGGCGCGATGGACTATGTGGCCGTGGCCCAGGCCGACTTCGCGCGCGAACGCGTGCCCAAGGGCCTGTCGCCGCACAATTTCCGGGAGATCCCGTTCATCGCGTTCAACCGCAAGGACGACGGTCAGGCCGAATTTGTTTCCAAGGCCTTTGGGCTCAAGCGCGTCACGCTCAACCAGCTCTTCGTGCCCAGCTCCGAAGGCCAGGTGCGAGCCGTCCTGGCGGGCTGGGGGGTGAGCATCCTCCCGGAGCTGCTGGTGCGCGGCCTGCTGGCGCAGGGCGTGCTGGTCAATATCGCGCCGGGCCATGCGCTGCCGATCCAGCTCTACTGGCATTGCTGGAACCTCGAGTCCGACGTGCTGGACGCGCTCAGCGGCGCCTTGACCCAGGCCGCCAGCACTGCCTTGACGAACCCCTGAGGCAGGTATCCAATCAAACGATACAAGATGTATCGTTGGTTGGTCACCCGTTGGATGTTCGGCCTGCTCGCCGGTGGGTTGATCTGGGTTCTGGGCGACGGTGCGCTGGCGCGTACCGTGCTGGACCTCGACGTGCAGAAACAACCCGTGGCGCTGGCCGACTGGGGCGACTACTGGATCGACCCCACGGGCAAGGTGGAGTTCGACGCGTTCCTCAAGATGAACCGCGCCGAACTCGAGCCCACCCAGACCGGCAAGCTCTACCCCTTGCGCGCAGGGCAGGTGCTGTGGATCCGGTTCAGCGTGCCGCCTGCGCCGGACGTCGAGCGCTGGTATCTCAAGCTGCCCAACCCCGGGCTCGACCGCGTCACCCTGTTCACGCGCACCGACCTGGGCTGGACGTTCCAGACCGCCGGGGACCATGTGCCCGTCGCGTATTGGCCGCTGCCTCACCTGTACCCGATCCTGCCGCTGTCGGTGTCGGCCGCCGACCTGAGCCAGCATGTGCTGCGCATCGAGGCCAGCAACAGCTTCAGCACACCCATCCAGTTTGTCAGCGAGAGCGGCCTGTCGTACGAGCAGCAGCGCATCTCGCTCCTGCACGGGGTCTATTTCGGACTGCTGTCCATGGTGGCGATCTTCGGGCTCATCAGCGCCGTGGTGATGCGCGACCAGGCCTATCTGTGGTTCAGCCTGTACGCCATGCTGATCAATGTGTCGGTGGCCACCACGGTGGGCGTTGCCGGCCTGCATCTGTGGCCGCACAGCCCCGAATGGGCCGATGCCGCGGAGTATGTGCTGCCCCTGCTGAGCTTTGCGCCGCTGCTGGTGTTCGTGGCGCTGACGGCCTCGCTGCGCGCCCGGTCGGTGCCTGTGTTCTGGCTGTTCTGCGCCCTGGCGGCGGGCGCCGTGGCCGCCGCGGCTGTCGCGCTGGGGTTGTCGGGAACGCCACGCCTGCGCCTGCTGGTGACGACCGTGCTGGGCCTGACGGGGGTGGGTCTGGCCGGACTGGGCTGGGCCTGGTACCACGGTGACCGGTTTGCGCGCTGGCTGCTGCTGGCCTTCGCGCCCATGCTGGTGGCTCTTCCGTTCCCCGTGGCGCGCTGGCTGAGCCTGGCGCCGCTGGGATTCTGGACCCAGCATGCGGTGCAGCTGGCGCTGGGGCTGACCCTGCCGGCGGTGTTCCTGCTGCTGATCCTGCGCAGCCAGGAGCGGCGCGACTACCGGCGCCGCATCACCCGGCTGGACCAGGTGGACCCGCTCACGGGGCTGGTCAACGACGACGTTTTCAGCCACCGGCTGCGTGGCCTGATCGAACGCTCCCAACGCTTTGGCTGCCAGAGTGCCGTGGTCCTCGTGGATTTCACCAATCTGCACAAGCTGCGCGAGGAGTTTGGTCGCAAGGCCGTGCTCGAGGTGCTGCTGCGGCAAGCTGGCCGCCTGACCTCGCTGGTGCGCGAGGTGGACACCGTGGCCCGGGTGGGGCACGCGCGCTTTGGCGTGCTGATCGAGGGGCCGGTGCCGCCGGAGCGGGCGGCTGCGCTCGGGTCGAAGCTGCTCGCCCGGCTGATCATGCCCTTCAGCCGCATGCCGATGGGTCTGGCGGTGCGCCCCAAGGTGGCGGTGGCGATGGTGCCGGCGCAGGGCGACGACGTGCAGTCGGTGCTGGAGCGGCTCGACGGCATGCTCAAGGGCGCGCCGCCCGACAACCGCAAGAACATCTACGTGGCCGATTCGCAGCCCGCGTCTGCGCCGTTCTCGATGCCGCCCTGAGGGCGGCCGCGTGGCGCCTCAAAACTCGCGCGAGAACAGCGTCTCGCGCAGGGCCTCGGCCTTGTCCTGGTCAAACTGCCCCTCGACGCGCGCGAGCACATCGCCATTGCGGTTGAGCACGAGCGCGTAGGCGGCGTGGGGGCTGTTCAGTCCGGTCGCCCGGATGAAGGCGGCCCGATCGGTGAAGACCGGCAGCATGCGGGCACGGTCGCCGTCGCTGGTGTAGCGTGCCAGCAGCCGGTTTTCAATCGCGCTGCGGCCCTGGGCGTGGCCGGGGTCTTCGAGTACGGGCATGCGCAGCCAGTTGATGCCGGGGTTCTGGTGCAGCTGCAGCCCCTGGATCCAGCTGTCGATGTCGTTGCGGTGGCCTTTTTCAAAGGCCACCAGGGCCAGCGTGCGGTCAGACGGCAGGCCTGCGGGCAACATCAGTGTGCGCTGGTCAAGCCGTTTTGCCGTGAGGGAGGGCAGCTTGCCCATGACCGTGGATTCGCTCGGTGCCGCCACGGCCAAAGCCAGGGCAGCTGCGGCGGCGCCGGCCCAGGCCAGGGTGTTCGTCCAGACGGTCTTCATGATGAACGCTCCTGCGTCTTGAAGAGACTTGGTGCAGCAAGATTGATGCACGTTCCTTAGTGTTTCATACGGCGTGTTTGTTCCATGACCGAGGGGTTGTAAAGTAAACGGGCCATTTGTTTTAAGACGTAACCGGTTAAAATCCGGGGCATGAACCGTGCAGCGACCGTGGTCAAGATGTCTTTCAAGGAGCAGATGCTCCAGGCCCGTGAAGACGCCATCGTGCAGACGGTCAACCGCCTGCTCGCCGAGAAGGGCTTCGACGCCATGACGGTGGACGAGGTGGCTGCTTCCGTGGGTATCGCGAAAGCAAGTCTTTACAAACATTTCCCCAGCAAGGAAGACCTCGCCGCGGCCGCCATGGTGCGCGTGATGCGCCGGGCGCAGGATTTTCTCGCTGGCGTGGCGCTGGAGTTGTCACCGCTGGAGCGTCTGCGCGAAGTGGCGCGCTGGACCATGGAGGTGCAGCTGGCGGGCGAAATGCCTTCGCTGCCCAGCCAGAACTCCTCGCTTCGCGCCGCCCTGATGGCCAGCAAGGATTACCTGGACGGGTTGATGCAGGTCAGCGATACGCTGGGCGGCTGGATCGAAGCAGCCCAGAAAGAGGGCGCACTCAATCCCGCCCTGCCGCCCATCGCGGTGCTCTACACGCTCTACGCGAGGGCCTGCGACCCGGTGCTGGAGTTCCTCAAGTCCAGCGGCCAGCACACCGATGCCCAGATCGTCGAACTGGTCATGAGCACCTGCTTCGAGGGGCTCAACGCGCGCTAGAGCTCCACGCAGAAGCTGTCGCGAAAGCCCTCCTGCTCGCCCTTGCCCCGGTAGCCCAGCGGGTTGGCAACCACCCGGCACCCCAGGTGGGTGTAGTCGCTGCGGCAATGCAGATGGCCGTGCAGCCAAAGCCGGGCATGGGGCAGCCAGTCGTCGAGCGCGTTGCAGAAACCGGCGGTGCCCGGCACCATGCCGTAGCGCGGGTCTGCACTGCGGAGACTGGGCGCGAAATGCGTGACCACCACCGTGTCGCCCGCGAACGGCGCCGAGAGTGCCTGCTGCAGCCATTGCTGGCATTCCAGCGCGAGGTCCCTCATCTGCGGCGCCAGCAGCGGCTCTCCATGACGGGTGCCGCCCGTGGTCCGCAGGTAGTAGTTGGCGGCCCTGAACGCCTTTTCGCGGGCCTTGAGCTGCAGGGCGGGCCGGGCCTGCAGCGCCAGCGCATCGAAGTCGCTCCACAGCGTGGTGCCCACAAACCGCACGCCTTGGTGCACCCAGGACTGGCGCTCCAGCCAGAGGATGCCCAGCCGCTCGCAGGTGTCGCGCAGCCGCGCATGCGTCTCATCGAAGTCGAGCGCATCGTATTCATGGTTGCCGGGGACATAGAGCACCGGGGTGGGCCAGCCGCGCAGGGGCGAGAACTGGCCGAGGCCGAAGTCCGCGTCCGCCAGCCGTGAACCGTACTGGTAGGAGCCGATGTCGCCCGCCAGCACCAGCAGGTCGGCCTGCGGCGCCGGCCTGGCGACGAAATGGGGTTGCACTTCGAGGTGCAGGTCGGACAGGAGCTGGATTTTCACCCGGCAGATTGTTGCAGGCGTCAGGCCGCCGGCGCGTGCAGCCGCACGTGAAAGGTGGTCCCGGCGCCAGGCTGGCTGTCGACCTCGATCGTGCCGCTGTGCAGGCCGACGCACTCCTTGACGATGTGCAGCCCGATGCCCGTGCCCTGGATGTTGCCGACATTGGTGCCACGGTGAAAGCTCTCGAAGAGCCGCGGCAGGTCGGCCGGCGGAATGCCGATGCCCTGATCCGTCACGCGCAGGTGCAGGCGGTCGCCGTCGGCGCGGACCGAACAGGTCACCGCCGAGTCGGGCGGCGAGTACTTCAGTGCGTTGCTCAGCAGGTTCATCAGGATGTGGCGCAGCAGCTGGGAATCGACCTGGCGCGGCGCGTCCACGCCGTCGCAGTCCATGGCGATGCGGCTGGCCTGGGGGTGCGCGCTGTCCATCTCGGCCGCGATCTGCACCAGCAGGTCCGGCATGCGCAGCGGAAACGGGCTGAACGAAAAGCGGCCGGACTCGAGCCGGCTGGTCAGCAGGACCTGGTCCACCATGTCGTTCATGCGGGCCACGCCGGTCTTGATCATGGAGAGCATCTCCTTGCGCTCCTCGGCCGGCAGACGGTCGCCGTAGTCGTCCAGCAGCTCCACCGAGGACAGAATGGCCGCGAGCGGCGTGCGGAACTCGTGGGAGGCCACGGCCACGAAGCGTGACTTGAGCTCCGACAGTTCGCGTTCGCGTTCCAGTGCGCTGCGCATGTCCTGCTCGGTCTGGCGGCGCTGCGTCACGTCGGTCAGGAAGTTGAGCGTGGCCGGCGTGCCCTGCCATTCGAACACTACCGCGCTGATCTCCAGCCAGCGGGTGTCGCCATCGGTGTGGAGGACGCGGAACTGGTAGTGGTTCTCCACCTGCTCGCCGCGCAGCCTCCGAAGGTGGTTGTTGAGCACCAGATCGCGGTCGTCAGCGTGGATGAACTCGATGAAAGGCCTGGACTTCGCGGTGTCCTCGTCCAGCCCCGTGAGCGCCAGGGCGCGCGGGTTGGCGTAGAGGATGCGGCCGGCGGCCGTGACGAGAATGCCCTCGTTGACGTTCTCCACCACGGTGCGGTACTTGGCTTCGGAGTCCGCCAGGGCCCGTTCAGCCGCCTTGCGCCGCGAGATGTCGCGGATGAACGAGCTGAAGGTGTAGTCGTCGCCGGTGCGCACGGGCCAGACCGACAACTCGGCGTCGAAGGGCTCTCCGCTGCGGCGCAGCGCTGTCGTCTCGACGCGCCGGTTGAAGATGGGGGCGTCGCCGACGCGCAGGAATCGCTCGATCCCCGCGTTGTGCAGCGGGCGGTGCTCGGACGGAATGATCAGCTCGGTCAGCAGCTTGCCCAGCGCCTCGGTTCGGCTCCAGCCAAACATGCGCTCCGCCGCGTCGTTCCAGTCGATGATCCGGCTTTGTGCGTCGATGGTGACCACCGCGTCGTTGGCCGTGGCGATCAGGGCCTGAAGACGCTCGGTGGCGTCGCTGAGATTGCGTTCGGCGTCGGTGCGGCGGTTGATCTCGGCCCGCAGGCGCGCCGTGGTGTCCAGTTGCCAGGTCACGTCCCGTGCGATGTGCACGATGCGCAGTTCCCCACCCGGTCCGCGCATGGCAAACGCGTTTTCGCGCAGCCAGGCGGTCCGGCTCTGAAGCACCAGGTCATGCGGCCGCGGGGGTTGGATCACCCGGTATTCTTCGTTGCAGTCGGCCGCGCCGGGCTGGGCCAGGGCCTCGCGGCGCTGGCGCACCCTCTCCCGGTCGTCGCCATGGATCTGCGGCAGAAAGACGTCCGGACCGCGCTGGTGGTCAGGCCCGAACCCCCAGAACCGCTCGAAAGCGGCGTTGGCATGCATGACCTGGCCGGTGGCGGGGTCCCACACCCAGAGCATCTCGTCCAGGTCCTGCGCTACCCGGGACAGCCAGTCCGGCGCACCGGACGGCGGTGCCGCAGCGGGGGAAGCGGGGGGGACTGTGGGGCGCATGCGGCAAGCATACCGCCTGCCACGGCCCGGGAATCATGCGCCGGGCGTGCCCGCGATATGCCGATCCGGCATGGGAGCAAGGCGGGATTGAGGTTGAAACCCTAGGGAAAACCCTTATTCTTGATTCATCGTCACTTTTCACCGCAACCCGGTGACCCGATCATGTATGCCTTGTTTGCCCAATTGACCCGTCTTCGCAACTGGAATCGCTGGACTCCCGCCCTGGGCGTGGTCAGCCCGTCCGACGCCGGTGGCGTCGCCCATCGCCTCATGGAGAGCGCCGAAGCCCGCGCCGGCATCAACCCGCGCCAGGCTCACGAACTGCGCCAGGCCGCCAGCGCCTACCTCAGCGTCGTCCGCTGACCCCCTACAGGCGCACGCCTGCCCCCTTGACGGTCGGCGCGAGTTGCGCGACCTGCTCCTTCACGAATGCGCCAAAGGCCGCCGGACTGGCCGGCGAGGTGGTGATGCCCAGGTCCACCATGCGCTTTCGGACGTCGGCCTGGCCCAGAATTTCATTGCACGCCGTGTTCAGGCGCGCGACCAGTTCCGGCGCCATCCGCGGCGGCCCGGACAGCCCGAAGAAATTGTCCAGCACCAGCTTGCGGTAGCCCAGCTCGACCACGCTGGGGACGTCCGGGACCAGCGGTGACCGGTTGGCCGATGTGACCGCCAGCGGGACGAGCTGGCCGGCCTTGAAATACGGCACATAGGCGGTCAGGACGTCTATCCCCACCGGAATCACCCCCGAGATCAGATCGGTCGTCATGGGGGCACCGCCGCGGTAGGGCACATGCACCATGTTGACCCCCATTGTCTTTTTCATGAGTTCGCCGTAGATGTGGCCGATGGAGGCCGGGCCGCCAGAGCCAAAGTCCAGGCGGCCGCTCCTGCGCGCGAGCGCCTCCACGTCGGCCATGGTCTTGATCGGCGCGGCCGGGTTGGCCATCACCACGCAGGGGGCGCTGCCGATCAGCGCAATGTGGCTGAAACCCTCCACCGGGTCGTAGGGCTGCTTTTCGAGCGCGAAAGGGCCAATCGAGATCGGCGTGGAGTTGGACAGCATCAGCGTGTAGCCGTCGGCCGGCGCCTGGGCCACCACCAGGCCCCCCACACTGCCGCCGGCACCCGGGCGGTTGTCGACCACGACGCCCTGGCCGAGCTTGCGTGCCAGGTGTTCGGCCAGCACGCGGGCCACGATGTCGCTCGCGCCCCCCGGGGGAAAGGTGACCACGATGCGGATGGGCTTGTCGGGCCAGGCGGCCCGGGCGGGCAGGGCCACGGCGGTGGCGCAGGCCGCCAGGGTCTTGAGTGCGCGGCGGCGGTTGAGAGGAAGCGTCATGGGGTGCAGTGGGTGATGAGGGGTTCAGCCACTATAGGCAGCGGCCGCTGGCACGCCAATCGCTTGACGCTTATCCACCGGATAACAAAACGGGGGAAACCGGGCCGCCACGGGCGGGCCAGGCCCCACATCTGTGCATCGGACCTCGCATGACGCGTGCCAGCGACCCTTTCGACACCTATCTGCTGCGGGTGTTCAGCACCTTGATGGCCGAGCGCAGCGTGTCCCGCGCCGCAGCCCGCCTGAACCAGTCGCAGCCCGCCGTGAGTGCGGCCCTGAAGCGCCTGCGAGAAGTCCTCGGCGATCCCCTGCTGGTCAAGGACAAGCAGCGCATGGTGCCGACCGAGCGGGCCCTGCAGCTGGAGGCCTCGGTCCGGGTCGTGCTGGCCGAAATCGACGGCCTGCTGAGCCCGGCCACCGCGTTCGACGCGGCTACCACGCGCCAGACCTTCCGCATCGGCACGCCCGACTACCTGGCACCGCCGCTGATGGCCAGCCTGGTCAACTACCTGCGGCTGACCGCGCCCCACGCGCGGCTGCTGCTGCAGTCACTGGGCCCGGGCTATGACTATGAAGCGGCCCTGGCCCAGGGCGAGCTCGACGTGGTGATCGGCAACTGGCCGCAACCTCCGGAGCATCTGCGCATGGCCATCCTGCTGGAAGACGAGGTGGTGTGCCTCGTCAGCAAGGACCATCCCGCCGCGGGCGGGACCCTGACCGTTGCGGACTACCTCGGCGGGGCCCATGTGGTGCCCCTGATGTACAGCGTGACGCAGCGGGGGGTGGTCGAGTCACACCTGGCGGCGCTGCGCATGGCGCGTGAGGCCACCATCACCGTCCCGTTTTTCGGCATGGCGCCCAGCCTGCTGCCAGGCACGGACCTGATCTTCACCACCAGCCGTCACTTCGCCGAGCACCATGCCCGGCAGCTGCCGCTGGTGGTGCTGCGGTCGCCCATCGAGTTTCCGGTGATGCGCTTCTACCAGCTGTGGCACAGCCGGACCCAGCATTCGCAGGGCCATGCGTGGCTGCGTTCGCTGCTGTCGGCCGTGGCCCGCACGGCCGACCCCGGGCTGGGCCGGCGCGCCCCGCTGGCCGGGGGGCAGCGCCAGCTTCTCGGAAACTGATCGAAAACAGTGGTAGCCCATGTCAGGCGGCCACTATTCGCTATGAAAACAGTAGCGCTCAGCGGGCAAATGCCTTCGTCGCCGCGGCGGCCACGGCCAGTCGAAGCCAGGCATGCTCGCTGCGCTGGCCCTGACGCAGGTGCCACAGCGAGTCCACATGCACCGGCGGCAGGTCCAGCGGGAGTTCACGCACCATCAGCTCGCTGGCCATGCCTGTCACCGTGACGAAATGGCGCGGCAGCACGGTCAGCAGGTTGGAGCTGGACACCACCCGGCCTGCGGTGAAAAACTGGTTCACGGTGAGCACCACATGACGCTTTTCTCCCAGCGACGCCAGGGCCTCGTCAACGAAGCCAAAGGGCCGGCCGGAGAAGCTCACCAACAGGTGGCGCGCATTGCAGAAACGCTTGAGCGTGAATGGCCCGCGCGCCAGCGGATGGCCCTTGCGCATCACGCAGACGTACTCCCCGTCGTACAGCCGCTGATGGTCGAAGGCGGCCTTCCCGCCAGCCTGTGCCTGCGCCGTCAGGTCGGCGAGCACGGCAGGGAAGAAGCCCACCGCCAGGTCGATCTGGCCCTCGTCCAGCAGCGGCCGGGGGTCGCGGGTGGTGAGCGGCAGCACCCGCATGGACACGCCCGGCGCGTCCTGCTCGATGATCTCGACCAGGCCGGGCATCAATTCGGCGGCCGTGGCGTCGGCCATGGCCAGAATGAAGGTGTTGCCGGCCTCGGCGGCCACGAAATCGCCGGGCGACAGGGATGCCTCGAGACGTCGCAGCGCGTCACTCACCGCCGGCCACAAGGCCAGCGCCCGTGGCGTGGGCTCCACGCCGTAGCCGCTGCGCCGGACCAGCTCGTCGCCCAGGGAGGCCCGCAACCGGCGTAGCGCGTTGCTCACGGCGGGCTGCGTCATGGCCAGGTTGTGGGCGGCGCGCGTGAGGTTGCGTTCGCTCATGACCTGGTCGGAGACGCGCAGCAGGTTCAGGTCCAGCGTCCGGAAATTCGGATGATTCATACAGTTTATGAATGATATACATCATCAAACTAAATTTGATATATATCAGTATTAACCCTAGTATTCGAGTCACGCACCCGGCAATTTCGCCACAAGCGTTTGAGAGGGATTGATCATGAACAGCTTTGTCCACACCGAATACGCGACCCAGCACCCTGGCGTTGTCCGTGCAGAGCAGACGGGCCGTACCCTGAAGGGCTGGGCCAGCCAGTTTGATGGCGCCCGTGGCGCCGCCACCCTGTTGCTGGCGGCCATCGTGGCGGCGCTGCTGGTGGTGGCCAACCAGTTGGTCGACACCTGGACCGAGGGCCATCTGTTGCTGGCGTGGGTGGTGATGTGGACCATTGCCTTCGCTGCGCTGGCCTTGCTGGCCGCGCCCGCCCGCAATGCCGGCAGCGTGCTGCGCACCGCCCTGGCGTCGTGGTCGGCCCGCCGTCGTCAGGCGGCCTCCGACGACAAGCTCTGGTCGCTTGCACTGACCGATGCCCGCGTGATGGCGGACATCAGCCGCGCGATGACCCGCGACGCCGTGCGCGATGTCCGCGGCTACTACTGAAAGGAAACCGCCATGCCTACCCTTGTTCCCGTCAGCTTCCTGGGCAGCGTGATGCGTGCCATCGTGGCCGGGCTCGATGCCTGGTCCTATCGGATCGCCCAGAGCCGCGCCGTGCGCCGCCGCGCGGATGCGGTGGCCCGGTCCGCCGTGGTTCGCCGTCACGCGGCCCGCTGATTGCCGGCCATGCCGCTCCCCGGAGCGGCAGACATGAAAAAAGCCACCGCAAGGTGGCTTTTTTATTGGGGCCGACTCACTCAGGCGGCGAGGCGCTGTTCGATGCGCTCCTTGGTCTCGCTCAGCTCGGCCGGCAGGTGGTAGGCCAGTTGCTGGAACAGCTCGGCGTGAAGCGCCAGTTCCTTCTGCCAGGCGGCCTTGTCGATGCTGGTCACCGTCTGGAACTGCTCGGGCGTGAAGCTCAGGCCGGTCCAGTTGAGCTCCTCATAGGCCGGGCTCACGCCAAACACATGCTCCTGGCCGGAGGCCTTGCCCTCGATGCGGTCGATCATCCACTTGAGCACGCGCATGTTCTCGCCGTAGCCGGGCCAGACGAACTTGCCGTCCTCGCCCTTGCGGAACCAGTTGGTGGTGTAAATGCGCGGCAGCGTGGCGCCCGAGGCGGCCAGCTTCTTGCCCAGGTCCAGCCAGTGCTGGAAATAGTCGCTCATGTTGTAGCCCATGAACGGCAGCATGGCGAACGGGTCGCGGCGCACCACACCCGCCTGGCCGGTGGCCGCGGCGGTGGTCTCGGAGCCCATGGTGGCGGCCATGTAGACACCTTCGGTCCAGTTTCGGGCCTCGGTGACCAGCGGCACGGTGGTGGAGCGGCGGCCACCGAAAATGAAGGCGTCGATCTTCACGCCCTTGGGGTCGTCCCAGGCCGTGTCCAGCGCGGGGTTGTTGACAGCCGACACGGTGAAGCGGGCGTTGGGATGGGCGGCCTTGGCACCGGTCTCCTTGGCGATCTGGGGGGTCCAGTCCTGCCCTTGCCAGTCGATGGCGTGGGCCGGGGCGTCGCCCATGCCCTCCCACCACACGTCGCCGTCATCGGTGAGTGCCACGTTGGTGAAGATCACGTTCTTGTCTAGGCTGGCCATGCAGTTGGGGTTGGTCAGCGTGTTGGTGCCCGGTGCGACGCCGAAATAGCCCGCTTCGGGGTTGATGGCGCGCAGCGTGCCGTCGGCCTGGGGCTTGATCCAGGCGATGTCGTCGCCGATGGTGGTGACCTTCCAGCCGTCGAAGCCCTTGGGCGGGATCAGCATGGCGAAATTGGTCTTGCCACATGCGCTGGGGAATGCGGCCGCCACGTGGTACTTCTTGCCCTCGGGGCTGGTCACGCCCAGGATCAGCATGTGCTCGGCCAGCCAGCCTTCGTCCCGACCCATGGTCGAGGCGATGCGCAGCGCAAAGCACTTCTTGCCCAGCAGCGCGTTGCCGCCGTAGCCCGAGCCATACGACCAGATCTCGCGCGTTTCGGGGTAGTGGACGATGTACTTGGTCTTGTTGCACGGCCACTTCACGTCGGCCTGGCCGTCGGCCAGGGGCGCGCCCACGGTGTGCACGCAGGGGACGAACTCGCCGTCCACGCCCAGCACGTCGTAGACCGCCTTGCCCATGCGGGTCATGATCTTCATGTTGACGGCCACGTAGGGGCTGTCGGACAGCTCGATGCCGATGTGGGCGATGGGCGAGCCCAGCGGGCCCATCGAGAACGGCACCACGTACATCGTGCGGCCCTTCATGCAGCCGTCGAACAGGGGCTGAAGCGTGGCGCGCATTTCAGCGGGAGCCATCCAGTTGTTGGTGGGGCCGGCGTCTTCCTTGTTCTGCGAGCAGATGAAGGTGCGGTCCTCGACGCGGGCCACGTCGGTGGGGTCGGAGCAGGCCAGGAAGGAGTTGGGGCGCTTGATGGGGTCCAGCTTGCGGAAGGTGCCGGCGTCCACCAGTTGCTGGCACAGGCGGGCATATTCTTCCTCGCTGCCGTCGCACCAGTAGATGCTGTCGGGCTTGCACAGCGCGGCCATGTCGGCCACCCAGGCAATCAGCTTTGCGTTCTTCACGAAGGCGGGGGCGTTGAGGTTCAGGCCCTGCATCACGGGAGAGTTCATCCAATAGCTCCAGAGTTTGAAAATCGTCTTTTCAAAGGGAGCTCGGAGGCAGGAAAGGGTGAGAGCGGCCTTTGAGAAAACGGCTTGTTGCAGCTCAGCCGGCGGGCGGGGGTTGCGGGGTCGGCAACTCAGGGTTGTGAAGGATGTTTCACGGTCCGCGTGGTCGGCTGGGGTGTCAATTTTATGAAACCACCCCTGCTTCTGCCTGTCTACCCGACCAATAGTTATGCAAAACCTGCATTGGGTTATTCGTCGCCAGTATGGCCGGAGTGGCGACAAAAAAGCGCCTGTGTGGAGCCCACACAGGCGCTTGGCAGTCGGGGTTTCCGGGGGGTCAGGCCATGTAGACGGCGATGAAGGCCAGCAGGAACATCAGCACACCGCCCACCACGGGCAGCACCATCGGAATCACGGGAACAATGGCTTCCACGGCATCGGCCGGGGCTTGTGCGGGAGTGTGATCGTGGCTGTGGCTGGACATGGGAAACCTCAAAATGTCAAAAACTGGCCCGATTTTACCCTGCCCGGTCAGAGCAGGGCATAGGTGGTGGTGGCGCGGCTCACGCTGCGGCCGTCCTGAGCCCCCCGCAGGTCGATCTCGCCAAAGGCCAGCGACTTGCCGGCGCGCAGCACCCGGGCCTGTACCAGCGCATCCTGCCCTGACAGCGGCTTGAGGAAGCTGCTGTTCATCTGGACCGTGGTGCAAGGCCGGAATGCGCCGAACTGGTTGATCAGGGCGAGCACCATGGCCGTGTCGGCAGCGGCCATCATGGCCTGCCCGCAGAGCATGCCGCCCACGCGCGACAGCTGGTCGCTCTGGGGCAGGCGCAGCGTCACGCTGTCGGCGTCAAACGCCTCCACCTGCAGCGACAGGGCCTGAACCCAAGGCGCGAAATACTCCGTCAGCGCGGATTGCAGCCGCTCCCGGCTCACGCCAGTCCCGGCGCTCACTGGTCACCGCCGCGCAGCTTGCTGAGCCAGTGCTCCATGAGCTTGCCGGCGGCCTCGCGCCCCCCCAGGCCGAACGACAGCGCCACCGCGACTGCCACAGCGCCCAGCGTGAGGCCAAACGCAAGATTGACGATGTCGTCGGCGATGCCCATGGCGCGCAGGCCCATGGCAATGACCAGCGCCAGGATCGCGTACCGCCCGATGCGCGCCAGCCCCTTGGTGTGGGCGCCGCTGGCGCGGTCAATGGCTTCATAGGCCACGTTGGCCAGCAGGAAGCCGATGACCAGAATGGCCGAGCCCAGCAGCACGTCACCGCCGAACCGGATGAAGGTGGTGACCACATCGCTCACGCGGTGGAAGCCGAGCTGGTCGGCCGCTTCCACCGTGGCGAACAGCATGGCGAAGAACAGGGCCACCCGGCCCACCAGCACCGAGGCGCTGGTCTTCTCGAACGCATGGGCCAGGCTGACGCGGGCCGGCAGCGTGTCAAAGCCCGCGGCCGCAAGCAGGCCGGCCAGCAGACGGGACGCAAACGAAGCGACCACCCAGGTGATGACGAGGATCAACCCGGCGGCGATGATGCGCGGCACCGACAGCATCATGACATTGAGCATGTCGATGGCGGGGCGCGAGATGGCCTCGATCTTCAGGGCGTCCAGCGCCGCAATCAGCGAGGGCACCAGCACCACGATGAACACCAGCGCGCCGAGTACGCTCGACAGCTGCACCGTGGGCGCCAGTCCGGCACGGCCGCCAAGCTGGTCCACGCCCGCGCCGCGCGACAGCCCGGTGACCAGGCTGCGCAGCACATGGGCCACGATCCAGCCGACGCCCGCGATGATGAGGGCCGCGAAGGCGTTGGGCAGCATGTCCAGCGTCTTGGTCAGCATGGCGCGCAGGGGCTCGAGCAGGCCCTGCATCTGCAGCGCATTGAGGATGGCCGGCAGGAACAGCAGCACCACCAGCCAGAAAACGATCTGGCCCAGCCCCTGGCTGATGGGCGCCATGCCCGCGTGCTCGGACAGCTTTTCATCCAGCGTGGTCGCCTGCAGGGCCTTGTTGACCGCGGCCCGTGCGATCGAGGCGGCCAGCCAAGCCAGCAGCGCCAGCAGCAGACCGGCCAGCAGGCGCGGCGCATACTCGAAGAGCTGGGTGGTGAGCGCGGCGAAGGGGTTGCTCAGCATGCCCAGGTCCAGCGTGTTGAACACCCCGGCAAGCGTGAGCAGCAGCACGACCCAGAACACCGCCACGGCCAGCACGGCCTCCAGGTCCAGCGTCTGTCCGGTCATGCCGGTGAAATGGCGGTTGAGTCCCACCAGACCAAGTCCCCGCCGCACGGCGGCACGCAGGGCGACCGCGATGAACCAGCCGACCAGCAGCATGACCAGGGCACCGAGCAGATGGGGCACATGCTGGCCCAGGCTGGTTTGCATTGATTGGGTGAGGGCGGCGGTATCCATGGTGCTTCTCCTTGAGTCAATGTCCGGTGCGGACCATGATGACAGACCCGACGCGCCAGCGTCAACCTTCGAAGCCGGCCTGATCAGAGGGCCGTGGCCTGCAATCCCGCCGCATTGAGCTGCGCCAGCACCTGGCTCACGTGGTCGCGGCCCCGCGTCTGGAGGACCAGCTCCACTTCCACGCTTTGGGCGGCCAGCGTCGTGAAGGCGCGCTGGTGGTGCACTTCATCGATGTTGGCGCCGGCCTCGCTGACCAGCGCGGTGATGCGTGCCAGCGAGCCGGGCACGTCGCGCGCGCTCACGCGGATGCGGGCCAGCCGGCCAGCGCGCACCATGCCGCGCTCGATGATGGCGGCCAGCAGCAGCGGGTCGATGTTGCCGCCGCACAGGATCAGGCCGACCTTCCTGCCGGCGAAACGGTCAGGGTACTTGAGCAGCGCGGCCAGGCCCGCGGCACCGGCCCCTTCCACCAGGGTCTTCTCGATCTCGAGCAGCATCACGATGGCCTGCTCGATGTCGCCTTCATCCACCAGCAGCAGGTCGTCCACCTGCTGCGCCACGATCTGCCGTGTGAGCTGGCCGGGCGACGCCACGGCGATGCCCTCGGCAATCGAGCTCTGGCCGATGGGCAGCGCGGCCTGCTTGATTGCATTGAACATGCCCGGAAAGCGCTGGGTTTGCACGCCGATGATCTGCAGGCCCGGCTTGAGGGCGCGCGCGGCCGTGGCCACGCCCGAGATCAGCCCGCCCCCGCCGACCGCGATGACCAGGGTGTCGAGCTCCGGCACCGCCTGCAACATCTCCAGCCCGACCGTGCCCTGGCCCGCGATGATGGCCTCGTCATCAAAGGGGTGCACGAAGGTCAGTTGCTGCTGCTGCGCCAATGCCAGCGCATGCTGGCGCGCCTCGTCCAGCGTGTCGCCATGCAGCACCACCTCGGCGCCGAAGCCGCGCGTGCGCTCCACCTTCACCCCCGGTGTGAACCGCGGCATGACGATCACGGCCCGCAGGCCGAGCCGCTGCGCGTGGTAGGCCACGCCCTGGGCATGGTTGCCCGCGCTCATCGCAATCACGCCGGCGGCCGCGTCGGCCCCGAGTTGCGCCAGCTTGTTGCAGGCGCCACGCTCCTTGAACGAAGCAGTGAATTGCAGGTTCTCGAACTTGAGGAACACCTGTGCGCCCACGATCTGCGAGAGCGTGCGTGATTCCACACAGGGCGTGTCCAGCACCTGGCCGCGCAGGCGCTCGGCCGCCTGCCGTATGTCGGAGAGTTCAACCATCGCGGCATTGTCGCGGGTAAAGCCCGCACAACGTCGCGGTTTTCCCACAATCAGTGTCTTCCATGTTGGTTCAGTCTGCGTTATTGTGGAATTGGCATGCACCCATGCCGGAGGCTTTTCGATGGTCAAGCGTTCCATGGATCCACAGGTACTACCCTCTCCCGGGCTCAAGGATGCGCCGGTGCTGGACCTCATGTGCTCGCATTTCGTGCTCACGCTGGCCGCCAAGCAGGGCGCCAAGTTCAATGTGCGGCGCGACCTCAATGGCCTGCTCTCGCTGGCGGGCCGCCACCTTGCCTGGCCGGCGCCGGCCCTGCAGCGGTTGCGCGAGTTTCTGGAGCGCCGCTGCAAGGACAACGAGTTCTGGCGCGGCCACGAGGCGCTGGCCACACCGGATTTCCTGGAGCGCCATGGCGTCTGGCGCGGCCCCTATGAAGAAGGCACGCTGTTCTTCTACCTCGACGAATACGCCAAGGACGCGCCCAAGGACCTGCTCTCGGTGCTGGCCGTCACCGGCGACTGGCTGACCCAGGCCCTGAAGAAACAAAGCACGCTGGTCGAAAAAAACATCGATGCCCTTTCGGGCCTTTTGCAGCTCAACCGCGCCGAGCGCGCCCTGCTGCTGTACGGCACGCTCGCGCGCTACCAGCGCGATCTGCGCAGCATCCTGGTGGAGTTCAAGGTCAGCAATGCACCCGAGGCCTATGCCGCCATTGCCGAGATCGCCGGCGTCAATGCCACCGAGGTCGGCGAGGCCCTGCGCGCCGGCTCGCGGCTGGAGCGCATCGGTCTGGTCGAGAACCTGATCTCCGAGCACAACATCACCGACCTGGCCGACCTCATGAAGGTCAGCGAGAAGCTGCCTCCCGTGCTGATGCGCGAGTACCGTGACCAGAACGAACTCATGGCCGTGTTCACGCGCCCCTGCGCCAAGAGCGGGCTCGCGCTGCGCGACTTCAGTTTTGTAGAGGAAGACGTGCAGGTGCTGTGCGCGCTGTTGCGCAACGCCGTGGAGCGCAAGGAGCCCGGCGTCAACGTGCTGCTGTACGGCCCGCCCGGCACCGGCAAGACCGAGCTGGCCAAGGTCGTGGCGCAGGCCGCGGGGCTGGAGCTGTTCGAGGTCGAGTACGCCGATCGCGATGGCAATTCCCTGAGCGGGCGTGACCGCTACCGCTCGCTGCAGATTGCACAGGTGTTTCTCAAAGGCAGCGCGCAGGCCGCGCTGCTGTTCGACGAGGTCGAGGACGTGTTCCCCCCGATCAGCTCCGAGGCCGCCCAGCTCATGGCGCGTGCCGAGCAGATTGCCGCGCCCGCCAGCGGTTCGGTCAGCGGCAAGGCCTGGGTCAACCAGATCCTGGAGTCCAACGCCGTGCCCACGCTGTGGGTTACCAACCGCATCGAGCAGATCGACCCGGCCTTTCGCCGGCGCTTTGCCTACCACCTGGAGCTCAAGTCGCCGCCGCCGGGCGCGCGCGAGGGGCTGGTGCGCAAGACGCTGGAGGGCGTGCCCGTGTCGGACGCGTTCGTGGCGCGGCTCACCGAGCGCCGGGGCCTGACGCCTGCGCAGATCCGTACGGCCGTGCGCTTCGCCAGCCTGGCGCGCTCCGACACCCTGGACACCGAGGCCCTGATCGACCGCCAGCTGCGCAACGCCGACCAGGCGCTGGGCAACCGCGCGCAGGCTGCGGGCGGGCGGCTGAGCGTGACCACCTGGGACCTGGACATGCTGCATGTCGAAACGCGCTTCGAGGTGCCGCGCATCGTCGCCGCGCTCAGGTCGCGCGGGCACGGCACGCTGTGTTTCTATGGCGCTCCGGGCACCGGCAAGACGGCGCTGGCCGAGCACATCGCGCGTGCGCTGGAGCGGCCGCTGATCGTCAAGCAGGCCAGTGACCTGATGAGCAAGTTCGTGGGCGAGACCGAGCAGAACATGGCCGCCATGTTCCGCGAAGCCGAGGCCGAGAAGGCCGTGCTGCTGCTCGACGAGGCCGACAGCTTCCTGCAGGACCGCCGCGGCGCGCAGCGCAGCTACGAGGTGACCGAGGTCAACGAGATGCTTCAGGGCATGGAGCGCTTCCGGGGCATCTTTGTCTGCACCACCAACCTGCTGGACCGGATCGACCAGGCGGCGCTGCGCCGGTTCACCTTCAAGATCAAGTTCAAGCCGCTGACCGCGGCGCAGCGCGAAAAGATGTTCGTGACCGAGGCGCTGGCTGGCGATGCGGCGCGGCTCACGCCCGGCTTGTCCGAGCGGCTGGCCCGGCTCGACCAGCTGTGCCCCGGTGACTTTGCGGCCGTCAAGCGGCAGGTGGACATCCTCGCGGTCGCCTTCAGCCCTGACGAATTCATCGAGCAGCTCGAAGCCGAGCATCGCATCAAGCCCGAAGTGCGCGAAAACCGCGGCATGGGCTTCATTCAATAGGTTAATAGGCCTGTAGCCCTTGCCCAGCGGCCACTGCGTGCTATTGTTTCAGTAGCACTACACGCAACACTTCATTGCCGTAGGCTTCGAGCTTCTTGGCGCCGATGCCGCTCACGCCCTGCAGGTCGGCCAGCGTCTGCGGCGCCAGTGCCGCGATGGAGGCGAGCGTGGCGTCGTGAAAGATCACGTAGGCGGGCAGGTTGTGCGCGCGCGCCACTTCGGCCCGCCAGGCCTTGAGCGCCTCGAAGCGCGCCTGGCCGGCGTCGTCAAGCGCGGCGGCCACGGCCGCCGGAGCGCGCAGGCTGCCACGCTCGCGGCGTCCGCGGGCGGGGGCCGGACTCGACACCGATTCACGCAGGGGCACCGGCACCTCGCCACGCAGCACCGCGCGCGAGCCCGGGGTGAGCTGCAGCGTATTGAACGCCTGGGCGTCCACGGCCAGCGCGCCCGTGGCAATGAGCTGGCGCAGCACGCCGCGCAGCTGGACCTCGCTGAACTCGCGTCCGATGCCGAAAGTGGTGAGCGAACCGTGGCCGTACTGGGTAATCTTCTCGGTGGTCTTGCCGCGCAGGATGTCCATGATGTGGCCCGCACCGAAACTGATGCCGCTTTGCTGCTGCACACGGTAGATGGTGGACAGCAGCTTGCGTGCGGCGTCGGTGCCGTCCCAGACCTGTGGCGGGCTGATGCAGTTGTCGCAATTGCCGCATGTGGCCCCCACGCTCGACACTTCGTGTTCTCGCTGCCCCCCGAGGGGGTCATGTCCGCCTTGGGGCGGCCCGGCGGCGGACGAGGCGCGCCGGTAAGTTTCTCCAAAGTACGCCAGCAGCCGCACGCGTCGGCAGTCCACGGCCTCGGCCAGGGACAGCAGCGCGTCGAGTTTGCCGCGCATGACCTGCTTGAACTCCTCGCCCGCAGGGCTTTCGTCGATCATGCGGCGTTGGTTGACCACGTCTTGCAGGCCATAGCTCATCCAGGCGTCGGCGGGCAGGCCGTCGCGGCCGCCCCGGCCGGTCTCCTGGTAGTAGCCCTCGATGTTCTTGGGCATGTCCAGGTGCGCGACAAAGCGCACATCCGGCTTGTCAATGCCCATGCCGAAGGCGATGGTGGCCACCATCACGATGCCGTCCTCGCGCAGGAAGCGGTCCTGGTGCTGCTGGCGCACGGCGGCGTCCAGTCCGGCGTGATAGGGCAGGGCGCTTATGCCGGCGTCCTGCAGCGTGTGCGCGATGTCCTCGACCCGTTTGCGCGACTGGCAGTAGACGATGCCGGCCTCGCCTTCGTGCTCGCGCTCGATGAAGCGCAGCAGCTGCAGCGTCGGGTCTTTCTTCTCGACGATGGTGTAGCGGATGTTGGGCCGGTCGAAGCTGCTGACGAATTGCTGCGCGTCCTGCAGCTGCAGCCGCTCCACGATGTCCTCGCGGGTGAGCGCGTCGGCCGTGGCCGTGAGCGCCACGCGCGGCACGCCTGGATAGCGCTCGTGCAGCACGGTGAGCGCGCGGTACTCGGGCCGGAAGTCGTGGCCCCACTGGCTCACGCAGTGGGCCTCGTCGATGGCGAACAGGCTGAGCCGGCCGCGCTCGTGCAGCGAGTCGAGCTGCGCCAGGAAGCGCGGCGTGGTCACGCGCTCGGGCGCGGCATACAGCAGCGTGATGTCGCCGCGCAGCAGGCGCTTTTCCACGGCGTTGGCCTCTTCGCCGCTGAGCGTGGAGTTGAGGAAGGCGGCCTCCACCCCGGCCTCGTGCAGCGCGCCCACCTGGTCGTGCATCAGCGCGATCAACGGCGACACCACCACGGTGATGCCGTGGCCGGCCTGCTGCCGCGCGATGGCCGGGATCTGGTAGCACAGGCTTTTGCCGCCGCCCGTGGGCATGAGCACCAGCGCGTCGCCGCCCGCGGTGACGTGGTCAATGATGCCGGCCTGCGGGCCGCGGAAGGCTTCGTAGCCGAAGACGTCCTGCAGGATGCTCAGGGGCGTGGACAATTTGCTATCGATTCAGGAGCGTGAAGTGGCCGCCAGACAAGGGCTAACGGCCGATTTGATGCGCAAAGACGGGTTGGCGGGCTACATCTGTTCCCAGGGCAGGCCGTCGTGCCGCCAGCCATTGAGCGTGGAGCGCTTGAAGTGTTCGTCCAGGTCGCCCTCGAAGCCGTGCACCACATGGGCCACTTCCTGGAAGCCCGCGGCCTCCAGCGCCTCGCCCGCGGCCACGGTGCGCTTGCCGCTGCGGCAGATGAGCAGGATGGGTCGGGCCTTGTCGCCGGCCTCACGCTCCACGGCGGCGGCGAAGGCGGCCGGACTCGGCGTGAGATCGGGGTACTCGTACCAGGGGATGTTTTCCACCCCGGGCGGGCGGCCCACATACAGCGACTCGATTTCCATGCGCACGTCGACGAACAGCGCCTCAGGCTGCTGCTGGAGCCAGGCCCAAGCCTCTTTGGGGAGCAGGTTCTTCATGCCCTGTATTGTCGGAGGAAATCCCTCGATGCCTAAAATCATGGCCATGAAGCCGATCACCTACACCCGCGGGCAGGCATTGCCCGGCCTCCTTGCGCAGCGCATTGCCATCCTGGACGGCGCGATGGGCACGATGATCCAGCGCTTCAAGCTGACCGAGGCGCAGTACCGGGGTGAGCGCTTCAAGGATTTCCCCCGGGACGTCAAGGGCAACAACGAGCTGCTCAGCCTGACCCGCCCCGATGTGATCGCCGACATTCATGAAGGCTACCTGGCCGCCGGCGCCGACCTGATCGAGACCAACACCTTTGGCGCGACCGGCATTGCCCAGGCCGACTACGGCATGGAAGGGCTGGCGCGCGAGATGAACCTTGCCAGCGCCCGCATCGCGCGCGCCGCGGCCGACAAGTTCAGCACGCCCGACAAGCCGCGATTCGTGGCCGGCGCGCTCGGCCCCACGCCCAAGACCGCCAGCATCAGCCCCGATGTGAACGATCCGGGTGCGCGCAACGTGGACTTTGAAGCGCTGCGCGCGGCCTATTTCGAGCAGGCCGAGGCGCTGGTCGAGGGCGGCGCCGACGTGCTGCTGGTGGAGACCATCTTTGACACGCTCAACGCCAAGGCCGCGCTGTTCGCGGTGGATGAATATTTCGAAAAGTCGGGTGAGCGCTTGCCGCTGATCATCAGCGGCACGGTGACCGATGCCTCGGGCCGGATCCTCAGCGGCCAGACCGTGACGGCCTTCTGGTACAGCGTGCGCCATGCCCAGCCCCTGGCCATCGGCCTGAACTGCGCGCTGGGCGCCGCGCTGATGCGGCCCTACATCCAGGAGCTGGCGCGCGTCGCGCCCGACACCTTCATCAGCTGCTACCCCAATGCCGGCCTGCCCAACCCGATGGCCGAAACCGGCTTTGACGAGACCCCGGACGTCACCAGCCGCCTGCTGCGCGAATTCGCCGCCGAGGGTCTGGTGAATATCGTCGGCGGCTGCTGTGGCACGACGCCCGAGCACATTGGTGCCATCCAGGCCGCCGTGCAACCGCTGGCGGCGCGCTCGTTGCAGCGCGAGTTTTTCTACAAAGAAGCTGCCTGAGCGCCGCGCGTGCAGGGCATCAAGCGGCGCGTCGTCTACGTGGTGCTCTACGAGGCCATTGCCATCGCGGTGGCGGCGCTGGGCCTGTCGGCCATGTCAGGGCACGATCTGGGCAGCGCCACCGTGCTGTCGGCCCTGGCCTCGGCGGTCGCCGTGGCCTGGAACGTGGTGTTCAACCACCTGTTTGAAGCCTGGGAGTCGCGCCAGACCGTGCGCGGACGCGGCCTGGGCCGCCGCATCGCCCATGCCGTGGGCTTCGAGGGCGGGCTGGTTGCCGCGCTGGTGCCGCTGTTTGCCTGGTGGCTGGACGTCAGCCTGTGGCAGGCGCTGGTCATGGACCTGGGGTTGGTGGTGTTCTTCCTGATCTACACCTTCGTCTTCAACTGGGTGTTTGACCGGGTGTTTGGGCTGCCGGCGTCGGCCGCCTGAGTGCCTTCCGGTCAGCCAAGCTTACGCGATACTTACCACAAAATTGATACTTTAGGGCGAATAACCCCCTGTCAACTCTGACAGGATTGACGCCTTAGAGACAGTCTGAGCATACTCCGCGACCTTTTGCGCGTACCAAAGTAGTCGTACGCCAAACTAACAATGGTTGGGAGCGGCGGGTGGTATTGCAGACGGAGGGGGGACGCGCCCGGGGCGGGCGGTGGCTGGCGGCGCGCGGGTGGACGCTGCGGGCGGCCGCCATGGGCAGCGTACTGGCAGGCCTGGCGGGGCCGGCCCTGGCCCAGCCACAACCGGCAGACCTGACGCCGGATGCCGCCGTCCAGGAGGGCCTGCGCCGCCAGGAAGAGCGCAGCCGCCAGCAGCAGGAGCAGCTCCAGCCCCGTTCAAATACTCTGCGGCCAGCGCCCGCGGCGTTGCCTGAGGGCCAGTTACCCGAGGAAACGCCTTGCTTCGTCGTGCAGGAGGTCCGGCTCGAAGGCACGGACTGGCAGCGCTTTTCCTGGCTGCAGGAGGCGGCCTTGCCTTACCTGCGCCATTGCGTGGGCGTCCAGGGCCTGAGCCGGATCGCGGCCGGCCTGGATAAGCGGCTGCTTGATCTCGGCTTTGCCACGACACGGGTCAGCCTCCCGGCGCAGAACCTGCAATCCGGCGTGCTGCGCATCCAGCTCCATGTGGGTCGAGTGGCCGATATCCGTCTGGTCGAACCCGAACCGCGCTGGGGCACCTGGCGCAATGCGTTCCCGGTCTCGCGTGGCGATGTGCTCAACGTTCGCGACCTCGAACAAGGTGTCGAGCAGATGAAGCGCCTTCCCAGCCAGACGGTGGCAACCAAGCTGGAGCCCGGGGTCGAGCCCGATACGACGGTGGTGGTGATCGAACGCCGCGCCGGCACTCTGCGCGATCGCGTGCGAGGGGGCATCACGCTGGACAACTCCGGCAGCCCCAGCCTGGGGCGCACGCAGTTTTCGGGCAACCTGGCGCTGGACAACCCGCTGGGCCTGAACGATCTCGTCAGTCTCAGCCTCAGCAGCAACCTGGAGAAACCCGACCCCAGCCACCGCAGCCAGAGCCTGGGACTCAACTACAGCCTGCCCTGGGGCTACAACACCTTCAGCCTGAGCGCCAGTCAGAGCCGTTTTGCGCAGTATGTGCAAGGCACCACGGTCCGGTTCCTTTCCAGCGGCCGCAGCGAGAACACCGAGCTGCGCCTGCAACGCACCGTATTGCGCACCGGCAGCGCCAAGCTCTCGCTGTACGGCAGCCTGTCACTACGGCGCGCCGAAAGCTTCCTGGACGATGTGGAACTTCTGGTGCAGCGGCGGCGCACCACCAATGTCGAGACCGGCCTGAACTACCGCCACCTGTTTGCGCAATCCTCGCTCGACCTGGACCTGGGCTACCGCCGCGGCATGCCCTGGCAGCACGCGCAGGACGACCTGCTGACCGCCTCGCAGGGTGGTGCGACGCTGCGACCCCGCATCTGGACCTTTGGTGCCAGCTATGCCACGGCCTTCAGGGTCGGAGCCGAATCCGCCGCGCCGCGCCAGGTGCAGTTCACCTCGTCGCTTCGCGGGCAGCACACGCGTGACACCACCTTGTCCATCGACCAGATGGCCATTGGTGGCCGCTCCAGCGTGCGCGGGTTTGACGGCGATGCCGTGCTGATTGCCGAAAGCGGCGTGATCTGGCGCAACGAGGTGTCCACCCCGTTCGCGCTGGCCCCAGGCGTCGACGCCACGGGCTATCTGGGCCTCGACTGGGGCCGCGTCTGGGGCCCCAGCGACGTCGCACTGGTTGGCAAAAAGCTCGCCGGCGTGGCGTTCGGCCTGCGCGGACGCCAGGCGGCCCTGCAATACGACATCTGCCTTGCCGCCCCGCTGTACCGGCCCGACGGCTTTCGTACGCGCCCATGGAATCTGTACGCCACCGTGACCTATCCGTTCTAGGAAACCGCGATGAACCTGAGCATTCAAGCCTCTCTGCAGGCGCAAACGCTGCGCCTGACCGCGCTGGACCATGCGTTGCACCAGCAGATGCAGCAGCCGCTGCCAGCGGCGCCTTCACGCAGGAACTGGCTCAAGCGGGTGGCGCGGGCCTTCATCGGCGTGTACGTCGTCCAGACCCTGGCGGCCGCGGGGCCCGTTTGGGCTCAGGTCTCGGCCGCGCCCGGTGCGGTAGCGGGTCAGAAGCCCCTGATCGACGCGGCGGCCAATGGCGTGCCCATCGTGCACATCGCCCCGCCCAGCGCTGCGGGGGTCAGCCGCAACCAATACCAGCAGTTCAACGTGCCGGGCAACGGCCTGATCCTCAACAACAGCAACACCAGCGTCCAGACCCAGCAGGGCGGCTGGATCACCGGCAATCTGCAACTGGGCCTGACGCCAGCGCGCATCATCCTCAACGAAGTGGTTGGGCCGGATGCGAGCCAGCTGCGCGGCACCCTCGAGGTGGCTGGGCGGCGCGCCGATATCGTCATCGCCAATCCAAACGGCATCAGCTGTGACGGCTGTGGTTTCCTCAACACGGCTGGCCGCACCACGCTCGCGGCCGGGCAGGTGCGCCTGGGTGCGGGCGGCACCATCGAGGGATTTGATGCGTCGGGCCACCTGAGCGTGGGCACTGCGGGCCTCAATGCGGCCGAGCAGGAGCAACTTGATCTGATCGCGCGCGGGCTGGTGATCGAGGGCGAAGTCTGGGCCCGCAACCTGAACGTGATCGCCGGGGCCAACCAGGTCCTGTACGGAACGCTGCAGGCGGTGACCGGGACTGCGTCCACCTCGAACGGGCCCCTCTTCGCGGTGGACATCAAGCAGCTCGGCGGCATGTACGCCAACCAGATTTACATGGTGGCCACCGACAAGGGCCTGGGTGTCAACAGCACGGGCCGCGTCGCGGCCCTGCAGGGCAACCTGATGCTGTCTGCCAATGGCGACCTGACCCTCAAGGACAGCTACGCGGCGAAGGACCTCGGGCTCAAGTCTGCGGGCACGGTCACGTTGAACGGGCAGACCCTGGCCGATGCCACAGTCCGGATCGAAGCTCCCGCGCAGGTGACCAACCGGGGAGCCCTGCAGGCACCCACACTGCAACTCGACGCGCCACGCCTTGACAACAGCGGCAGCATCGCACAGACCACACCTGGACAGAACCTGACGCTGACGTTGCCGGGCGGGCTGCAGAACACGGGCCAGATCTACACGCCCGGCGACCTGGTGATCCAGGCCGGTGCGGTGAGCGGCAGCGGCTCCACCGCGGGCCAACTGATGGCGGGTGGATCTTTGCAACTCTCGGCCACGCAGCTCCAACTGGCAGGGCAGCAACTGGCGGCCAACGGCAGCATCGAGGTGCAGGCTCAGACCTTGACAGCCACCGACGGCAGCTTGAATGCCGGGGCCAACATCAGCCTGGGTGCCACGGGCCAGCTCGACGTGACGGGCACCACCTTGCAGTCCAATGGCCAGACCCGCCTGAGCGGCGCTGGGGTTGCGCTGGACCGCGCTCGCATTGGCGCCGTGGGCGACGTTCTGATCACGAGCACGGGGGTTGTCACGGCGGACGCTTCCGACATCGGCAGCAATGCCGCGCTGACCATTCAGGGCAGCCGGGTCGACTTGCGGTCCGCCACGATGACGGCAGTGGTCACCGCCGGCGTGGAGTCGGGTGGGGAGCTCCGCTTGGACGGCAGCCAGATCGTCGCGGGCCAGAGGGTGGCGTTGCGGGGGCAGGGTCTCAGCACCGAGGGGGCCACGGTGGCCGCGGGTGCTGTCGCCCTCGACGCGGGGGCCGGCGCCCTGAACAACCGGAACGGCAAAATCCAGGCCAGCTCTACTGCGGCCGACGCGCTGTCGGTCCAGGCCACAGGCATCAACAACCAGGGCGGCGAACTGCGGGCCAACGGGGGCCTGACCCTGGACGCGCGCGGCGGTCTGCTGGATAACTCGGCCGGCCTCGTCGCGGGCACGTCGGGCACGCTCAGCAACCTGGGCGGCTTGACCAACAAGGGCGGCGTCCTTTACACGCAAAGCGATCTGCGCATTGCCAGCACCGCGCTGGACAACAGCCAGGGCGCCATCGTGACCACCGGCAGCCTGACCGTGACCACACCGGGCCAGGCCATCAACAACACGGCAGGGTTGCTGCAGGCCGGCGGTGCGGTCACTCTGGACAGCGGCAGTGCCGATCTGCGCAATGCTGGAGGCCAGGTGGTGGCGGGGGCCGACCTCACGGTCCATGCCGGCGCGGTCGACTCCCGCGACGGCTCGCTGGTGGCAGGTGGCACCATGGGCGTCACTGCCGACACGCTCCAGGCCGAGGGCGCCACGTTGGGCAGTGGCGGGGCCATGAATCTCGCCACCACAGGCGAGGCCGATCTGGGCACCGCCCACGTGGGTGCTGGCAGCCACCTGACCATTGCGGCCGGCGCGGTCCAGGCCACCGGCGCTGACCTGGCCAGCAACAGCAATCTTCAGGTCACTGGCGGTCGCATCACCGGAGGCCATTGGGCCGCTCAGGGTCAATTGACGGCCCGCAGTCAGAGCACGCTCGATCTGACGGGTGGCGCCTTGCTGGCGGGCGGCGGGGTGTCCGCCCAGGGTGCAGGCATCGTGACCGACCGTGCAGAAGTCAGCGGACAGACCGTCAGCCTGAATGCTGGCGCGGGGTCCCTGAGTAACGTGCAGGGCCAGATCAGCGCCAACGCGACCAGCGGCACGGCCCTGAGCGTGACCGCCGCGGGCATCGACAACACGGGGGGCACACTGGCTTCCTCGGCTGATGCCAGTTTGAACGCGGGCGGCTTCGCCATCAACAACACGGGCGGCAGGATCCTGGTGACCGGTGATCTGCAGATGCAAGCCAGCCAACTGCAGAACCGCAATGGCACCCTGTCCACCGCCAGCTCCCTGAACATCCAGGGCGTGGCACTGGACAACCATGGGGGCACGATCCAGACCCAGGGTCACCTGACCATCAACACCGCCGGGCTGGCGCTGGACAACACCGCGGGTCGGCTGGTCGCCGGCGGTGACGCCACGCTGCAGGCTGGTGCCCTGAGCAATACCGGCGGTACCGTCAGCGCGGGCGGATCGGCCCGCTTGCAGGCCACCACGCTGGACACCACCAGCGGCCGTCTCAGTGGTGCCCGTGAACTCGATGTGCTGGTCACCCAGCGCTTGTCGGCCGGGGGCGCCACGTTGGCGACCGAAGGCCGGCTCTCGGCCGCCGCGGCCGACATCGACGCGCTGGGCGCGACGGTCCTGGCTGGCGAGACCCTGGGGCTCAACGCGACAGGCGCGCTGGACATCCGCCAGGCCAACGTCAAGGCTCAAGGCCCGCAGGTGGGCGACCTGCAGGTCACGGGCGGCAGCATTCTGGCGACCGGGGCAACGGTCGCCGCAGGTGCTGGTGCCGCGCTGAACTCAGGCGGCGCCATCGACCTTGGCGCGGCGAACCTCTCCGCGCTTCAGGGGCTCACGGTGCAGGCGGGTGCGGCCCTCACGGTCGATGCCGCCACCCTCACCGCCAATGAGCGGTTGGCGTTGTCAGGCGCCGCGGTGGCCGCCACAGGAGCCACCTTGTCAGCGGGTGGCCAGGCGGAAGTGACCGCCTCCGCCGGCGTGGCCACGCTGAACAACGCTTCGCTTCAGGCCGGCGACACCGCCCGCGTGACGGCGACCGGCATTGCCGCCAGTGGCGCATCCCTTGGTGCCGTCAATCAGGTCGCGCTCAGCGCCGGCACGGGCGACCTGGTGGCTCCCAATGCGCTGGTGCAAAGCCAGAGCGGGGGCATCAGCCTCAATGCCGCGAACCTCACCCTGGCGGGCAGTGCACCGGCGGGCGCCACACCCACCACAGGTCTGTTGGCCGGCCAGGGCATTGCCATCACCGCCACCGGTGCGGTTGACCTTTCGCGGGCGCTCACCCATGCAGGCGCCAACGTTTCCATCGCCACCCAGGGAGCGATCACCAACAACGGGGGCCGGATCGTCGCGGGCGGCGAGGCGAGCCTGACGGGCGCTTCGCTCGACAACCAGGGCGGCACGCTGGACGCGAACGGCGCGATCAATCTCAGCGCCAGCGCCGGCCAGGTGATCAATGACCAGGGCCGCATCAGCACGCGTGACGTGCTGACCATGGGCGCGCCCACCGGCCCGCTGTCCAGCCTGTCGAATGCCGACGGGGTGATCGAGACCACGGGGGCCCTGAACGCGCAGCTGCAAAACTTCAACAACCAGGGCGGCCGGGTTGTGGCGCTGGCCGGGCTGGCCCTCAGTGGTGGCGCGGTGAACAACGCCAGTGGTCTGCTGGCCTCCGACGGCAACGTCAGCGTCAACACCCAGGGCGGCGCATTCGTTGGCGACAACAGCCAGCTGCTGAGCACTCAGGGCAGCCTGGCGCTGACGGCGGGCGCGGCCAACTTGAGCAACGCCCAGCTGCTGGCCGCGCAGAACATCTCTTTGACTGCCGGCACCACCACGCTCACGGCGTCCACGCTCACCAGTGGCGGCAACATCACCCTGGCCATCGGCGACCTGCAGGCCAGCCAGGTGCAGATCAACACCCAGGGTCAGTTCAATGCCTCGGCCAATGGCGCGGTGACGGCTGACCACGCCTCGATTGCGGCCGGGGGTCAGGCCAGCATCACGGCCACGCAAGGCGTGGACTTGCAGCAATCCAGCGTGAGTGCGCAGACGCTACAGGTCAACGCCGGAAATGGGGTGCTGAACAATTCAGCGGGCAGCCTGGTGGCTACGGGCCATACGGGCTCAGCGCTGACGCTTCAAGGCCAGGGCCTGGTCAATGACGGAGGCGCCCTTGCTTCCAGCGCGGACCTGACCCTGAACGCGGGGGCTGGCGTGCTCAACAATGCGGCCGGCCGCATTCTGGCCGTAGGCGCAGCCGACATCCGCTCCACGGGGCTGAACAACCGCGCGGGCACCATCGCCGCCAACGGCGACCTGACGATCAACGCCGTCCAGGCCAACGCCAATGCCGCGACCGACAGCACCGATGGCACCCTGCAAAGCGGCCAGTCCCTCACGCTGACCGCAGGCGCCACCACGCTGAGCAACGCCACCGTGACCAGCGGTGGCAACACCACGCTGACCACCGGCGACTTGCAGGCCAGCCAGGCTCGCATCAACGTGCTGGGCGACCTTAACGCCAACGCCAGCGGCGCAGTCACGGCCGACCACGTGGCCCTGGCGACGGGCGGCAACGCCGCCATCACGGCGGCCCAGGGTATTGACGTCAACCACGGCAACATCAGCGCGCAGAACATCAGTCTCAACGCGGGCAGCGGCCAACTCAACAACAGCGCTGGCCGCCTGATCGCCACGGCCAGCACCGGCACCGCGCTGAGCCTGCAAAGCCAGGGCCTGAACAACGACGCCGGCACCATCGCTTCGGGCGCGGGCCTGAGCCTCAACGCCAGCACCGGCAGCGTCACCAACACCGGGGGCAGCATCCAGGCCATGGGCGCGGCCGACCTGCGCTCCACGGGGCTGAACAACCGCGCGGGCACCATCGCCGCCAACGGCGACCTGACGATCAACGCCGTCCAGGCCAACACGAACGCTGTCACCGACAGCACCGGCGGCACGCTGCAAAGCGGCCAGTCCCTCACGCTGACGGCGGGCGCCACCACGCTGAGCAACGCCACAGTGACCAGCGGTGGCAACGCCACGCTGACCACCGGCGACCTGCAGGCCAGCCAGGCACGCATCAACGTGCTGGGCAACCTCAGCGTGACTGCGGCCGGAGCGGTAACTGCGGGCCAAACCAGCATCGCCACAGGCGGGAACGCCACCGTCGCCGCCGCTCAGGGGCTCGATCTGAACCACGCCAGCGTGGACGGCCAGACCCTCAATCTCGGCGCTGGCAGCGGCTTGCTGAACAACGCGGCCGGCCGCTTGGTGGCCAGTGCCAGCACCGGAACCGCGCTCACCCTGCAGGGCCAGGGGCTGAACAACGACGGCGGGACCATCGCCTCCGGCGCGGACCTGAGCGCCAACGCCGGCGCGGCCGCCCTGTCCAACGCGGTGGGTAGCCTGGTGGCGGTGGGTGCGGCCACGGTTCGCGCCTCCGGCCTGAACAATGTGGACGGCACCATTGCCTCCAACGGCGCCTTGGTGGTGGATGCGGCGCAGGCCAACGCCGCCAACCGCACTGACAACACGCGCGGCACCATTCGAAGCGCCCAGTCCAGTCTCACACTGACCACCGGCGAGTTGCTCAACAGCCGCGTCAACAGCACCGACGCGGGCAGCGTGATCAACGCGGCGACCGACCTGACGCTGACCGCCAACGGGTCGGTTGACAACAGCCGCTCCGAAATCCTGGCGGGCAACGACCTGCGGATCAACACCACAGGCGCCTTGCTCAATGGGCAAGCGCGCCTGGTGGCCGGGCGTGACCTTGCGGTCAACGCGAGCGGCGTGGACAACACGGCGGCCCTGGTGGCGGGCAACCGCAACACCACCCTGGTAGTGGGCGCCGGCGGCCTGACCAACACCAACGGTACCGTGCAAGCCAGCAACAACCTGGCCATCACCGCCACCGGTTCCGTAGGCAACAACGGCGGGCAACTGCTGGCCGGGGGCCAGCTTGATCTGGCCGCAGGTGCGCTTACCAACAGCCAGGGGCTGATCAGCGCGCAGACGGGCAATGCCACGCTTGCCGTCACCTCCTACACCAACGCGGCCGGCAGCGTGCTGGCCGGCGGCGCGCTGGACCTGAACACCCAGGGTGGCGCGCTCACCGCCAACGGGTCCACCTTTGCGAGCGGTGCGGGCATGACGCTGCGCGCGGGCGCGGCGCAGTTGAACGACGCCAACCTGACCGCCGGCGGCACCCTGGATGCGCAGGCGACGAGCGTGGACGCCAACCGGGCCAATGTGCAGGCCGCAGGGGCCCTCACGGTCGACGCGGGCACCGGCACATTCAACGCGGCAGGCAGCCAATGGCTGGCCAACCAGTCCGTGGCACTGTCGGGCGGCGCCGTCGGCCTGACGGATGCGATGGTCTCGGCCAACACGTCGGTCGCCATTGCGGGCGCGAGCATTGATGCCACCCGCGCCAGCTTCACCAGCCCGGGCGATGTCAGCGTCGTGGCGAGCAATGGCGCCCTGAACATCAGCAACGCCAGCCTGCTGGCCGGGCGCGACCTCGTGGCCACCGGTACCGGCGCAGGCACCACCACCGGCGCACAGGCTCTGGCCGGGCGCGACCTGACGCTGGGCAATGGCGCCAACTTTGACTTTGGCGCTGCTGGCCTGCAATACCAGTTTGGCCGTGACCTCACGGTGCATGCCCAGGGCATCAGCACGGCCGGCCAGCAGGTTGCGGCGCGCAACCTGACGCTGGATGCTGGCAATGGCCTGCTCAACAACCAGGGCGGCACCTTGCAGGCCACCGGCACCCTCAGCGCCAGTGGCAACGGCCTGAACAACCAGAGCGGCGTGGTCGCGGCCAATGGCGCGGTCGCCGTGGCTGCGGGCGCCGGTACGCTGAACAACACCAGCGGTCAGATCTACAGCACGCAGGACTCCACCAGCGTGAGTGGCGCCGTCATCGACAACGCCACCGGCACGGTGAGCGCCGCCCTCGATGTCAACCTGACGGGTGGCAGCCTGAACAATGCAGGCAACACCATCGCCGCAGGCCGCAACCTCACTGCGAGCCTGAGCAGCGCGGTCAACAACACGGGTGGCAAACTCATTGCCAACACCGGTGCCGCCAGTGTCACGGCCAACGGCATCAACAACAAGTCGGGCACGATCTCGGGCGCCACCAGTGCCACGGTCCACGCCGGCAGCGGCACGCTGACCAACACCGGCGGGCTGGTGACGGGCCAGAACGTGACCATTGGCGGCGCGGTGCTGAACAGCGGGGGCGTGATCTCGGGCAGCAACTCGGTGACCATGACCACGCTGGCGCTGAACAACGACGCGGGCGTGATCGAATCCGGCACGGGCGGCATCAGCATCAACACCCAGGGCAACAGCCTCACCAATACCAACAGCGGCAGCACGCGCGGCATCGTCAGCCAGGGCGCCATCACCATCGCCGCGGGTGACATCAACAACCAGGCGGGCTACATCGGCGCCAATGGCGGCCTCAGCATCACCCAATCCACCAGCATCAACAACCAGGGGGGCACGTTGCTCGGCCTGGGAAGCAGCTCGATCACCACCAGCGGCACCCTGAACAACCAGGGCGGCAGCATCCTCAGCGGCGCCGACCTGTCGGTGAACGCAGGCACGCTCAACAACAGCAACTCGGGGACTGTCTACGCCGCGCGCGACCTCAGCGTCAGCGCCACGGCCATCGACAACAGCAACACCAAGAACGGGGCCTACACCACCGGCCTGCTGGCCGGGCGCAACGCCACCATCACGGCCGGAACGATCAACAACACCAACGGCGCGATCGTGGGCCTGGGCGAGACCACCGTTCGCGCCACCACCAGCCTCAACAATTCGCAGGGCCAGATCGCGGGCAATGTGCTCACCATCGACACGCCGGTCATGACCAACACCGCTGGCCGCGCCGATGCGCAGCAACGCCTGAACCTGCAGGTGCCCCAGTTCAGTGCGGATGGCGTGCTGGCCAGCAATGGCGCCCTGACCCTGCAACTGCAGGGCAACTACACCAACAGCGGCACCGTGAGCGCCAACGGCGATCTGAGCATCACCACCACCGGCAACTACACCAACCAGGGCCGTGTGAGTGCCCAGAACAACCTGAGCCTGAGCGCCAGTGGCATCGACAACCAGTCCGGTGCGGTGATCGATTCGCGGGTCACCACGCTCACCACCAGCGGCACGGTCAACAACGCGGGCCTGATCAACAGCACGGCCGGGCAGACCAGCATCACCGCCGGCACGTTGAACAACACCGGGCGCATCTATGGCGACAGCATCGCCATCACCGGTACCACCAACAACAGCATTGGCGCCGGCGGCAGCGCCGTCATCGCGTCGCGCGGCGGCGACGTGACCGTCAACGGCACGCTGAACAACACCGATGGCGCCCTGGTCATGAGCCTGGGCAACCTCCAGATCAATGGCAGCGCGTTCAACCAGGGGTCCACCCTCAACGCCCAGCGCAACCTGACCATCACCGGCGCGCTGACCAACACCAACGCCGGGTTTGCAACCACCACGCAAACCCGCACCGAAGCCGCCGCGGGCCTGTACATCACGCCCAGCGGCGACACGACCGAGTACAAGGCGACGGACCTGGTCTGGGTGGACCACAGTGGCGGCCACTACGTGCTGCCCAGCACCACCTACCCACTGGGCACCTATGGCGGCAACCCCAGGCCCGGGGCCATCCAGTGCGGGCTGGACGGCATTGGCGGCGAAGGCGGCAGCTATGTTTGCCACTACGGCTACACCGTGACCGACCCGATCTGGTCGCTGATGCACGTGACCAGCCCCGGGGAGCCACCGGCCTCGCCCGGAGGGACCTGCATGGTCTTCACCGGCGGAGAAGACGGCTCGCTCGTGCGCGACATGACGGGCGCTTGCGGCGCCTACTGGAACAGTGCCGACGCCTACGACACTGCGACGGCGGCGGCCTATGCCCAGCTCGACACGGCCATCACGGCCTTCAACACCGACCTGAACACGCGCACGCTGATCGACTGGTACGAGACCACCATCACGGGCAAGACCATCACTGAAACCAAGGTGACGGTCAGCAACCCAGGCACCGTGCTCGCGGGCGGCAACATCAGCATCGGCGGCGGCACCAATATGGACAGCGTCATCGTCGCGGGCGGCAGCCTGAACGGCGGCGCCTTGCAGAACCAGGCCACCCAGGGTACGCGTGAAACCGCCATTGAAGGCACCAAGGTCTTCAATCATCGCGTTTTCCACGGGGGCCTCAGCGACAGCTACAGCCGCGAGATCAGCGCCCCGCAGGACATTGCCGACGCACCGGTGACCACTCATTTCGACCTGCCCATCCTGCAGTTCGAAAGCAGCGGCAGCCCCAATGCGCCGGTTGCCGGTGGCACCAGCACGCCCGTGGGGGGCGCCACAGCCATCGTGCCCTCGGGCCTGGGCGTGGGGGCCAGTGGCGCGCGCAATGCCACCCCTACCGGTGGCGCCACCGGCGCACTCCAGGGCGGCAATGCCACGGCAGGTGGCGGCGGCGCGGTACAGGTGGACACGACCGCCGCAAGCCAGCCGCAGGGCGGCACGCAAGTGACCGGGGCATCCGTCACGGGCGGTGGCGCTGTTTCGGCAGCGGGCGGCAGCACCCCGGCCGGCGGCCCGGCCACCGTGACCCCGGGCACGGGCAACACGCCGGCAGGCGCGGCCACGGTCACCGCGGGCGGGCCCGGTGGCCCGGCAGGGATCACCACCGGCTCGGGCCATAGCCCCGTCACCGGCAACACCACCGTCAACGCGGGTGGGGGCACCACCCCCACCGGCACCGGCGCCATCACCGCGAGCCTGAGCGCCGCGCCGCAGGCGCCCCTGCCCGGCAGCGTGATCGCCGGAGGCGTGCGCGCGGGCCAGCTGGCCGCCATCACGACCTCATTGACCCACTTTGCCAGCGCCGCGGCCACGCTGCCGACCATGGTCGCCGCAGTCAACACCAACGCAAGGCAAGTGGCGCCTGCCATGGTCAAGGCCGCGGGCTACACCACCGTGACCGCCAGCGGCGCCGTGCGCGCGCCCAGCAACCAGCTGTTCCGGCTCAACACCCAACCCGGTGCGCGCTACCTGGTCGAAACCGACCCGGCCTTCACCAACTACCGCAACTGGGTCAGCTCCGACTACTTCCTGACCCAGCTCAACCTGGACCCGGAGCGCACCCTCAAGCGCTACGGAGACGGCTTTGCCGAGCAGCGCCTGATCGACGACCAGATCCTCGCGCTGACCGGGCGCCGCTTCCTGGGCGACTACACCTCCACCGAGGACGAATACCAGGCCCTGCTGGACGCCGGCGTGCTCTTTGCCCAGGCCTACCACCTCACCCCCGGCGTGGCCCTGAGCGCCGAACAGATGGCGCTGCTCACCACCGACATCGTCTGGCTGGAGAACAAGACCGTCACCCTGCCCGACGGCAGCACCACCGTTGCCCTGGTGCCCACCGTGTACCTGCGCCGCCCCGTAGCCGGCGACCTGACCCCCAGCGGCGCCCTCATTGCAGGCAGCAACGTCACCCTGCGCAGCCCGGCGGGTAGCGCACAGGACCTGGCCAACACCGGCACCATCATTGCCAACGGCAGCGCCGCCGCAGGCAACGGCAAGCTTACGCTGGAAGGCCAGGACGTCAGCAACAGCGGCACGCTGGCCGGCAACGTCATCAGCGTGAGCGCTGGCCAAGCCCTAAACAACACCGGCGGCCTCATCCAGGGTCTGGGCGAGGGCAGCAGCATCAGCCTGAACGCGCGCGACATCCTGCTGCGCACCACCGTGCAGACCAGCACCGCCAGCATCCAGGGCCCCAACGGCGAAAGCACGGGCACCCGCACCAACGTGGACCGCGTGGCCACCGTCAGCGCCGGCAGCGTCACCCTGGCTGCATTGGGCAACATCAATCTGCAAGGCGCCAGCGTCAACGCCACCAGTGGCAACCTGAACGTCAGCGCCGGCGGCAACCTCACCAGCGACGCCGTGCAGACCGGCTACACGCTGAACATCCCGCTGGGCGGCGCCGGCGGCACCACCCAGGGGCGCACCGGGCACTACGAGGTGGCCAGCACCACGCAGCAACTGAGCTCGCTGCAGGCTGGCAACAACCTGAGCGTGACCGCCACCGGCGACGCCAGTTTCAAGGGAACCAATGCCTCGACCACCGGTGACCTGAGCATCACCGCGCAAAACGTCAGCATCGAGACTGCCAGGGACAGCCTGAGCATTGACCAGCAAGGCGTGAGCAAAAAAACCTATGAGCGGGTCGCCAAGACCGACGAAACCCTGGTGGGGGGCAGCTTCACGGCGGGCAACAACCTGATCCTGACAGCCAACGGCAGCACGAATGGCATAGGGACAGGAAACATCAATCTGACGGGAGCTACGTTGCAGGCCGGTGCGATTGCCTCCCTCAATGCGAGCCACGACATCGTCATTCAGGATCAAGGAGTCACCAGCACCTTTGCCAGCGAAGCCTACTCCAAGGGAAGTTCACTATTGGGCTTGGTCCGCATCACGCAGAACACCGAGGCGAATCGCACCACAACGGACAGCGTTGGCACCACCATTGCCGCCGGTGGCGCGCTCAGCGTGATCGCAGGCAACGATCTGGGCATCAAGGGCTCCAACCTGGCGGGCAACGACGGCGTGCTGCTGCAAGCCGGGCGCAACCTGCTGATCGTCGAGGGCCATGACGAATCCCAAAGCAGCCAAAGCAGTGAAACCCGCAAAACCGGATTTGCCGGCAGTTTCGGCGGAGTGCCCATCCTGGCCAATGCGCTGGACAGTGCCAATGGCACCAACACAACGGACCATGTGGTGGCCACCACCATTGCAGCGGGCAACGGCGGCGTGCTGATCACGGCAGGCGCGACCGCCACCTTGCAGGGCGTGCAGGTCGAGGCTGACAGGAACATCGTCGTTAAAGGGGCCGAAGTCAACATCGGCGGTGCAGTCGGCTCTGATACCAGCACCAGCAGCACCCACACCGAGGGGACCAATATCGGGCTGACCGGCTTCATGAAGGGGGGCCACGGCATCAACGCCAAAGGCAGCACCAACGCAACCAGCATAGACGCCAGCCTCACCGCCACCACGCTTACCGCCCAAAACGTGACCGTGCAAGCCGACGGCGCGAACGGGGGCAGCGGCGATGTCACTCTGGGCGCGGTCGCCTTCAACGCCACCGGCACGGTCGCCCTGCAGGCAAGCAACACGTTGAACCTGCAGGTGCAAACCACACGCGACATCACCACCGCCGCCACCCAGAACAAGGACATCGTCTGGCAGAAAGTCACCGATGCGGGCAACATTGACGAACAAAGTCACACCACCCAGATCAACGCCAGCACCGTCAGCATCACCGCGAACAAGGTGAAAGTGCAAGTCCCCGTGGTTGGCGCCACCAGTGTGCAGGCCACCTTGCAGGAGCTGGCGACTCAACCCGGCATGGGCTGGATCAACCAGCTGCAAAACGACCCGGTCCTGCGGGGCAAGGTCGACTGGAGCCAGATCGAGGAAATTCACCAGAACTGGGATTACTCCCACTCTGGCCTGACCGGCGCGGGCGCGGCCATCGTCACGCTGGTGGTGGCGTACTTCACCGCTGGTGCCGGCGCGGAGGCCGGCGCGGCCATAGGCGGCGCGGCCAACACTTCCGTGGGCACAGCGATACTGCAAGCGGGCATTACCACGCTGGCGACCCAGGCCAGCATCGCCCTGATCAACAACAACGGCAATATCGCCGCGGCGCTGCACGACCTGGGCTCCAGCGCCAACGTCAGAGGCCTGGTCACGGCGCTGCTGACGGCCGGGGTGCTGGCCAATATCAATCCGATGTTGAACCTGCCGGGTACCCCGGTGCAGGGTGATTTCATTACCAGGTTACAGAACAACCTGGCCGGCGGTGCGGCTCGCGCGGTGATCTCCAGCGCGATCAACGGCACCAGTCTTGAAGATGGGCTGAAAGATGCGATCAAAGGCGCCTTGATCGATTCGGCCTCAGCCAGTGCCGCCAACTGGATCGGCAGCAACACGGAAGGCCTTACCAACAAGGTGGCCCACGCAGTAGCGGGGTGCGTGGCCGGTGCAGTGAGATCGGGGGATTGTTCCGCGGGAGCTATTGGCGCGGCTATCGGTGAGGCGGTAGCTGAGGCCTACGGTCGTAAAGGCGACACAGCGCAACTCGCGGCGTTGATGGCTGGCATCGCGGCTGCCCTCACAGGAGCCGACACCCAGCAGATAGGCGTGGCCAGCGCCGCAGGAAGTAATGCGGCGGCAAACAACTACTTGAATCACGACAATGTGGCTGCCCTCGCTGGCAAACTGGTTGCATGTAACGGCGATCAAGTCTGCCGAGATAAGGCAGTTGACGACGCGTACTCAGCGAGCGTGGCCAATGACATTGCTTTGCTCAATTGCAAAGTCACAAACAACTGTGATTTGCTGAAAGAGCAATACCGTAAAGGGTATGCAGACATTAGCGGGCTGTTGGGCCAAGGCGTGAGCGCCGACGACGTAGAGCGCATTCTGCGTCTGGAAAATCAGGCTCAATTCATCATCACTTACGGCTTGGATCAGCGAGCGTGTAACACGCAGGCTTGCCAGGACAAAGCCAACTACTTGAGTGGTATTGGCAAAGGGTTGGCCAAAGTTACCCCCGCAGGACTTGCGACTGGCTCAGGCATAGCTGCTTTTGAGTTGACCACAGCATTAATCAACAACGGGATGGTGGATGCGGCAGTGATTGTGGCCAAAGGCGTTGCTGGATTGCCGACCACAATACTGGCGGGGTTGAACAGTGCTGACCCGCAGGTACGCGGCGAGGCACTTGTGGATGCGCTTACCTTAGGCGCAGCGGTGACCGCTGTCGCGACCAAGATAGGGATATCAGGCTGGAATTCGTTCGCTGCGACGATGGCGAAGGCGGATGGCCCAGCGAATCTGAATGCGGGATTCAGAACGCTAGGGCTTGATATAGATCCCAAAACGGTGGCTGCAGGGCAGCAGATGATTTCGGTGCTAAAAGGTGCCGGACTGGCCACCGATGACGCCGCACGAATTGCTAAGGATTTGATCATCACCGGCTCCACACTTCCGGCCCCCAAAGTTCTTCAAGCCGGCGACCAACTTCTCAAGGTAGTTCCCACAGGCGATCGCGTGACAGCGATCTCACCATTCTGGGCGACGCAGGTGGAAATTGCTGAGCTTGCAAAGAACCCTGCGGCTCTTGCTAGCCGTTTGGGATTGCCGCCGGGAAGTCAGGCTGTTAGTTACGATCTGTACGTCATACAAGCCAAAACAACGACAACGGTATTTGAGAGTCAGGTAGCCAATACGCTCGATACTCTGACAGGAGTGAGGCAGGCAGGCGGGGCCACGCAGACATTGGTGCTGGATCGAAGCCTATTTACCAATCCGATCAAAGTCGGAAATCTGAGAGTTGGAGGTTAGTAGTGAGAAAGCTTGTGAGACTCGACGACGGTGGATGGCTGACTGAGATTGACCAGAGGGCCATGCGACGTGAAGCGCTGGCTCTGAAGTCGTATATCGAGGCAGCTCCTGCGCAGGAAGAGCGACTATTCCAATACAAAGAGAAGGTGTTGCCTCTCGTTGATGCCGCACTCAGCGGATCTTTGCAAATTCCCTTCAAGGGGCAAGGGGGCTATTCCTGGCGACTAATGCTTGAAGGGTTGGAGCCGATGCTAGTTCAGCGGTTTCGCGAGTTGCATTCTCGATTCATGAATCGCATTGATGGAAGCGCCATGTGGTCGGCGCCTTCGTTTCTCCAGACTGGCAATAGCGAGGATTACAAGCCGGACATCGTTATGAAAGATGGGGTCCGCTATGAATGGGTGGAGTTTGAAGACTGAGTGCTGCCTGAAAACTTCGCCTGTGCAGTCCGCCGGTCCAAGCCGCCAACCTCCGCCGATTCCTCCCCCCAGCCTTGCATGTATTCAACGCTCCAAAGTGGCTTCTGCGAAGAATCCTCGCCCCTCAGGTGGCAGACAGACCGAGAAGTACAAAACACCGCCATCTGAAAATCACCCGTGCGCTGGCTTGGCCAGCCAGCGGCACGTCCAACAACAAAGGCCCAACGAGAGGAATCAACTTGAAGAAGAATGCATTGCTGGCAGCGCTGTTCTCAGCGGCTGCCGTGACCGGGTGTGGTGGCGGGGGAGGAGGCGGTGACGCTGCCCCAGCCCCGGTGTCCACAGCCGCGCCAGCGCCAGCCACGACCCCCGCACCCGCGCCTGCACCTGCACCTGCAACATCCCCGGAGTCGCCTGCCGCTGCCACCTCGGCCGCCAACTGCCCCGCTGGCGTGCAAACATTCAGCCTCGCCAACTCGGTGCTGGCCGGCGCCATCACCTCCGTCACCAACGCATCCAGCACCTTGCGGTTCATCACGCCGCTGACGGCCGCCACGGTGAAGGTGTGCGTGGTGCAAAAGCCAACGGCGGGCTTTCCGGACATTCCGCCGGCCTTGACGGCCATGCTCACCGGCTCCGTGAACTGGGCCGTGCTGGCTGATGGGCAGATTGACCTGCTGAGCAACAAGCAGTTGACGATCAACAGCGCATTCAGCGGCCTCACGGCTGATCAGCTGGCGGCCAAGAAAATCGTGGCCTACACGCCCACAAGCGCGGGCGGATGGGTGCGCACCGCACTGGCGACCACTCAGCGGGCGGGCTCGATGCCCGTGCCGGCCAATTTCGTCAGCATCGAATTCACCGCGCCCATCACGGGCGCCGGCTTCTTCACCGTGGAGTGAACTGATCCGCGTGCTGGCGCGAGTTCTTCCGCTCACGCCGGTCGAGCTTGGGCGCATGCGGGGCTGTTTCAGAACGAAATAGGCCTGCAGCTCTTGCTGAATGGACTTTGCTTGCTACTTAATTCATAGCAGATTCGAGCGCCAAAAAGCGCGCGAAGCTGATCCGTCTGTCCCCAAGCGGCCTGGTGCCGTTCCCATTCTTCAACTTCAAAGGTAAATCCATGTCCCGTTCCACCAACCTTCAAACCCTCACCGCCTTGTTCTGCGCCGTTGCCCTGAGCGCCTGCGGAGGCGGCGGATCAGGCGATGCCACTGCGGTAGCAGCCGCTGACGCGCCGGCGGCTCCCGCCCCCGCGCCGGTGGAGGCGCCCGCCCCGTCGCCGACGCCTGCACCATCCCCCGCTCCTGCGCCAGCCCCTACGCCAGCACCAGCCCCCGTCGCCGCTGCCGCCGACAAGTACGTGGGCAGCTGGAGGGGTTGCAATGTGCTGGGCACCACCGAGGCGTACCTTGAGACCTATACCTTCGTCAAGCAAAACGACACGACGCTGACCTACAGCTACGCGTCCAACGGCTTCACCAACAACACCTGCGCGGGAACCGGAACCGCGCAGCCCGGTGAGCAAGGCACCCTGTTGCTCGATGCCGGCACCAAGACGGTCCAGGGCGAGACCGCCGACAAGGTGACCTTCCAGATCACCCAGCCGACTCCCGTGACCGGCAAGCAAATCATCGCCGTCACGGCGGCGAACGCCTTGCGCCTGGGCAACAACCAGAGCGCCAAGGACGCACAGGGCTACCCCACGGCGTTCAGGTCCACGGCGTACCAGAAGCAATAGACCATGAGCCCCAATTTGAGCTGCTGCCGCGTGTTGCCCGCTCAGCAATCTTGGTAGCTGAAGCGCGTTGAGCGCTTTTTGATTTACCCGTTACGTCACTATCAAATTATGAAAACCGCTTTTGCATTTTCCATTGCGCTCCTGCTTGCAGGATGCGCATTCGTGCCAACTCCGCTGAAAGAGAAAAATAGAGCCTCGATTGAGAAAATCCAGCAGGTTGAGATCTTCTATAACAAGGAAGAGCACGTCGTTCACTATGAGGTTGGACAGCAAACCGGACAGGGCATGTGGACGGTCGGCCTGCTTCTTGGTCCCCTGGGCCCGTTGGCTGCCGGCGCGACGCAGTACGCAGCGGTCAAGGCAGGAGTTGAGGCCACCAAGGAGCGCAGCAAAGCCTTCAATGAAGCGGCAAGCCTGTCCGCGGGTTCCCAGGACATGAACCAGGACTTTGCGGAGACACTTGCGGCACAGTTGAGGGAGGACGGGAAAGTGGTCAAGCTGACGCGAGTACCACGTTTGCCAAGTGCGCGTATCGGTGAGACCGAGCAGAAGAAGCGGGCGCCCGATCCATTGTGTGCGGGGGGCGTATGTGGCACGCCGGGCATGCTCGGCGGGGCAGGGGCTCCCACGCCAAAGGACGAGGGGCCGCGTGACGCGGAACCCGTCGCCGGCAACGGTTATACCCCCACCCCGGGCTATTTCCCGCTCCTGCTTCGCGTGACAACGGGTTATGCGGCACCGGAGATTTATGCGGAGTACGCGCCCATCGCCGTGGTTGAATGGGCCTTGATCGACGACCGCAACGGTCGCTACCTCGCGCAACAAAAGTGGGCGCAGGGCAAGCCCAAGCCCCTCACGTATGCCAACTGGGACTTGCTGAAGGCCGACGTTCCGAAGGCGAGGGCCCAATTGCGTGACACGCTACTGAGCTACCCGCCAATGTTGGACAAAGCGATATTCAGTTTCGAACCCAACCGGTAGCGCGGCATGACCGGCGCCATCAAACCCAGCACCGATACAGCCAGAACGATTCGTCCGCGGCGAACCGGGCGGTGAACTCGCCGGGTGAAAAGCCCGTGATGCGCCGCGTCGCGCGCACCAGGTGGGCTTGGTCGGCAAAGCCCTCGTCCTGCGCAATCGCCGCCCATTCGTAGGGCAGGCCGGCGTCATGCCGGTCGCGCGCGGCGAAGAAGGCGCCCTCGGCGCGCACCAGCGCCTGCCACTCGCGCAGCGACCGGCCACTCCAGGCCTTGACGCGCCGCTCGACTTGGCGCGGACTGCGCTCGCCGCGCCACTGCTGCGCCTGCAGCGCGAGGCGCTCCACCCAGTGGCGTCCGATCTGGCGCAGCGTTGGCGCCGGGCGGCTGCGCGCATTCAGCGCCTGCCAGTGTGGGCCCAGGTGCTGCGCCACCGCCGCCAGGGCCGCGGTGGTGTCGGCGGCATGGGCCAGTGCGTCCAGCAGCGGCAGTGCGTGCGGCGCCAACACCGTGGCGGCAGGCACCACGCGGTCGGTCACCGCGGCGGGGTCGACCCCCAGCAGTGCGTGCGCCGTGTCGGGCAGGAAGCACACCATGATGCCTTGGCCGCAGCGGTCGGCCCAGGTCACGGTGGGCTGCGACTGGCTGCCGCCCACCGTGACACGGCTGCCAAATGCTGCCCAGGGCGTGTCATCCACCGCCCAGCCCACCTCGGCGCCCTGGTACCACGACAGGCTCATCAGGGGCGAAGCGGGGTAGTGGCTCAGGCGCTGGGCGTCGTCCAGAGGCAGGTGCCGAGCATCGCGCGCGATCACGGCCACGACCGCGCCCTGCAGCACGGCGGGCACCGGCATCAGCTGCGCTGAAGGCCGGCCGCCTGCGGTGGCGAGGCGAGGGGCTCGCGCCAGCCGGGGCGGGCAGGCCGCGCGCGTGCAGGGGGAGTGCGGGGCGGGCTGAAGCTCTGCAAGCATGGCGCGAGTGTAGGCCCGGCGGCGCCGATGTCGTTTCGGTTCAAGACGCGCGCGGCCAGAGCGCGGACCATGCCGTCCATGAACCCGACTGACACCTCCGCTTGTCCCTTTCACAACGCCAACCCGGCGGCGCCCCGCGCCTCCGGACAGGATCCGACGCCCATCGCCACGGGCTGGCCGGCAGGCCCGGCCCGCCGCTTCATGGGCTGGCACCTGCTGCGCGCGATGGCGCGCGACCCGCTGGGCTGTCTGGCCCAGTGGCGGGACATCTGGGGCGACCTCGTTCACCTGCCGATCTGGCCCGAGCATGTGATCGTGGTCAACCATCCCGGGTTGGTCCGTGACCTGCTGGTCGGTCACCATGACCGGTTGATCCGCGCCGAGCGCGCGATTGCGGTGTTTGCGCAGTTGCACGGGCACAGCGTCCTGATCGCCGAGGGCGAGGCCTGGCGGCGCCGCCGTCAGGCCCTGGTGCCTGCCTTCAGCCCCCGCGAGGTCCAGGCCTTCACCCCGGCGCTGACCCAGGCGGTCAGCGAGGCGCTGGACGCCTGGCCGCAACAGCCGGGGGTGTGGCCCGCGGAAACGGCCCTGACCCGGTTGACCATGGAGGTCATCACGCAGATGGTGTTCTCCACCAGGGCGCAGCACGATGCGCCGGCCCTGGAAGCCGCCATGCATGACGTGACCGTGGCCGCCAACGCCGAGCTGTACTGGCTCTGGTCCCTGCCGGACTGGATGCCTCACAAATGGCGCAAGGCCCGTGCCCTGCGCACGCTGCGGGGCTACATCCACCGCCAGGTGTCAGCCCGGTCCGTGCAGCCACCGCAGGCCCAGCCCGACGACCTGCTGGGCCGTTTGCTGAGCCTGCACAGAAGCGACCCCATCGGCTGGCCCTTGTCCGCGGTCGAGGACGAATGCACCACGGCGTTTCTGGCCGGGCATGAAACCGTGGCGGCCACGCTGGCCTGGTGGTGCGCCTGCCTGGCCGGCTACCCCGAGGCCCGGGTGGCCGCCGCCCGCGAGGTCGACCGCGTTCTGGGCGCGCGTGCGCCCACGGCCGCCGACCTGCCCCAGCTCGCGTACCTGACGGCGACACTGCAGGAGACCATGCGTCTGTACCCGGCCGCGCCACTGCTCTTCAACCGGCGCTGCACCCAGCCCGTGGAGCTGGGTGGGCACCGGTTTCCCGCAGGGACGTTGTTCATGATCCCGGTGCATGCGTTGCATCACGACCCGCGCTGGTTCGCGCAGCCTGCCGACTTCCGGCCCGAACGCCATCTGGGCGGCTCGGGCAGCGCACCGCGCGGCAGCTGGATGCCCTTCGGCACCGGGGCGCGCGTGTGTCTGGGCCAGCACCTGGCGATGAGCGAGATGCTGGTGGCAACGGCCCTGATCCTGCAGCGCTACACCTTCGACCTGCCGGGCGGCGCCGGACTGCCACCGCCGCGGCTGCACATCTCCCTGCGCCCGCAAACGCCGTTGGCATTGCGGCTGTCACCCCGCGAACCCGCTGGAACTGCCGCTGGCCAGTCCGCTACAGCGGCATCAGGCTGTTGATCTCTTCCTGCATCGCCTGCGTGAGCTGCACGTAGAGCTTGAGCTTGTCGGCGCTTTCACGCATGCGCTCGGCAATGCGCAGCGAGATGGCCATCATCAGCTTGGCGGCGGTGCTGGGGTCGTCCTCGAGCAACTGGTTCAGCGCCTCGCGCGTGAGGATGGCGCAGCGCAGGTCGCTGATGGCGGTGCATGAGGCCGAGCGTGGCTCGCCGTCGAGCAGGCCCATCTCGCCGATCAGGTTGCCGGGGCCGAGCACCGTCACGGTGATGGGCTCGGTGCGGCTGACGACGATGGACTCCACCGTCACCTCGCCGTCCAGCAGCAGCAGCATGAAGCCGGTGTCATCCACATCGCCTTCCCGGATGAAGGTCGTGCCCTCGGCGATCTTGTGCGGCTTCATGTAGGTGACCACGACGCGTGCGTCCTCATGCGTGAGCTGCATCAGCGCGCTTGGGGCGCAGAGCATGTCGGCGGCCAGGTCCGCGCTGGACGAGCCCTCGATCGCGCGCAGCCGCTCCTCGGGTAGCCGTGACTCGGAGGCTTCGGGGGGCTTCTTGCCGAAAAGCTTGTTCAACATGGGTGTTTGCGCCTGGGGCTTCAGTAGGCCTATTGTCTGCCATTAAAATCACGTCGACTCAAGGAGCGTTGCAGCCAGGCCCGCAAAAGGCGCGAGACTGGTCAGGCTTGAGTGAATGCAACGACGCTCACCTGTAACTCTTTGCAAGGTGAGCCATGTCAGACCCGTTGTCCCCCCCGTCCATGAAGCTGTCCGGCCTGGAGCCGGTCAGCGTCGGCACGGGCAGCCTGTTCGTCAATGTGGGGGAGCGCACCAACGTCACGGGCTCCAAGGCCTTCGCCCGCATGATTCTCAACGGCGAGTTCGAGCAGGCACTGGCCGTGGCACGCCAGCAGGTCGAGAACGGCGCCCAGGTGATCGACGTCAACATGGACGAGGCCATGCTCGACAGCAAGGCTGCCATGGTCCGCTTCCTGAACCTGATCGCGTCCGAGCCCGATATCGCGCGCGTGCCGGTGATGGTCGATTCGTCCAAGTGGGAGGTCATCGAGGCGGGTCTGCGCTGCATCCAGGGCAAGGGCATCGTCAATTCCATCAGCATGAAGGAAGGCGTGGCTGAGTTCAAGCGCCAGGCCGCGCTGGTGCGCCGCTATGGTGCGGCCGCCGTGGTCATGGCCTTTGACGAAAAAGGGCAGGCCGACACCTACGAGCGCAAGGTCGAGATCTGCGAGCGCGCCTACCGCGTGCTGGTGGACGAGGTGGGCTTTCCCCCCGAGGACATCATCTTCGACCCCAACATCTTTGCCATCGCCACCGGCATCGAAGAACACAACAACTATGCGGTGGACTTCATCAACGCCACGCGCTGGATCAAGCAGAACCTGCCGGGCGCCAAGGTCTCGGGCGGCGTGAGCAACGTGAGCTTCAGCTTCCGAGGCAACGACCCGGTGCGCGAAGCCATCCACACCGTGTTCCTGTACCACGCCATCCAGGCGGGCATGGACATGGGCATCGTCAACGCCGGCATGGTGGGCGTGTATGACGACCTGGAGCCCGAGCTGCGCGAGCGCGTGGAAGACGTGGTGCTCAACCGACGCGCCGACGCGGGCGAGCGACTGGTGGACATTGCCGAGAACGCCAAGGGTGCGGCCAAGGACGACAGCCGCAAGAACGAATGGCGCTCGGCCCCGGTCGAACAGCGCCTGTCCCACTCGCTGGTGCATGGCATCACCGACTTCATCGTGGACGACACCGAGGAGGTGTACCGCGCCGTGCTGGCGCGCGGCGGCCGTCCGCTGGAGGTGATCGAAGGCCCGCTGATGGACGGCATGAACATCGTCGGTGACCTGTTTGGCGCGGGCAAGATGTTCCTGCCCCAGGTGGTCAAGTCGGCGCGCGTGATGAAACAGGCGGTGGCCCACCTGCTGCCCTACATCGAGGAAGAAAAGCGCCGGGACGAGGCCGCCGGCCGCGACGTGCGCACCAAGGGCAAGATCATCATTGCCACCGTCAAGGGCGACGTGCATGACATCGGCAAGAACATCGTCACCGTGGTCCTGCAGTGCAACAACTTCGAGGTGGTCAACATGGGCGTGATGGTGCCCTGCCACGAGATCCTGGCGCGGGCCAAGGTCGAGGGGGCCGACATCGTGGGCCTGTCGGGCCTGATCACGCCCAGCCTCGAAGAGATGCAGTATGTGGCGGGTGAGATGCAGAAGGACGAGCACTTCCGGATCAGGAAGATCCCGCTGCTCATTGGCGGCGCCACGTGCAGCCGCGTGCACACGGCGGTCAAGATCGCGCCACACTACGAAGGCCCCGTGGTCTACGTGCCCGACGCCTCGCGCAGCGTCAGCGTGGCGCAGAGCCTGCTGAGCGACCAGGCCGCCGCCTACATCGCCGAGGTCAATGCCGACTACGACCGCGTGCGCACCCAACACGCGGGCAAGAAACAGGTGCCGCTGTGGCCCCTGGCCAAGGCCCGCGCCAACAAGGCGCGCATGGACTGGGCGGCCTACCAGCCCCTGGCGCCCAAGGTGCTGGGCCGCCGCGTGTTCAGGAACTTCGACCTGGCCGAGCTGGCCCGGTACATCGACTGGGGCCCGTTCTTCCAGACCTGGGACCTGGCGGGGCCGTTCCCGGCCATCCTCAAGGACGACGTGGTGGGCGCCGAGGCCGTGCGCGTCTACGCCGATGCCAAACGCATGCTGCAGCGCGCGATCGAGGGCCGCTGGCTCACCGCCAATGGCGTGATGGCGCTGTACCCCGCCAACAGCGTGAACGACGACGACATCGTGCTGTACAAGGACGAGTCCCGCACCGAGGCAGCGCTGACCTGGTATGGCCTGCGTCAGCAGACCGAGAAGCAGGCCGTGGACGGCGTGATGCGCCCGAGCCGCTGCCTGGCCGATTTCGTCGCGCCGCGCGACAGCGGCGTCAAGGACTATGTGGGTCTGTTTGCCGTCACCGCGGGCATAGGCGCCGAGAAGAAGGCCCGCTTCTTCATGGACGATCTGGACGACTATTCGTCCATCATGATCAAGGCTTTGGCCGACCGCCTGGCCGAGGCCTTTGCCGAGGCGCTGCACCACCGGGTGCGTACCGACCTGTGGGGCTACGCGCCTGCCGAGGCCTTGAGCAATGACGACCTGATCGCCGAGAAGTACCGGGGCATCCGTCCGGCGCCGGGTTATCCGGCCTGCCCCGATCACAGCGTCAAGCGCGACATGTTCGCGCTGCTGCAGTGCGAGGACATCGGCATGGGCGTGACCGAGAGCCTGGCCATGACGCCGGCCGCCAGTGTCAGCGGCTTCTACCTGGGCCACCCCGACAGCGCCTATTTCAATGTGGGCCGCATTGGCGACGACCAGGTGGACGACCTGGTGCGCCGCCGTGGCGTGGAGGCCGGCGAACTGCGGCGCCTGCTCGCGCCCAATCTCTGAGGCGCCACGGCCCCGGGCCGTGTGGGATTGCGCCTACCGCCCGCCACGCGCCGCACTGATGGACGCGGGGCCCAAGCCGCGTAGGCTGGTGGCATGGCTCTTTCCCCGTTTCAGCGGCGCGCTGCCGAAGCCATCACGCCCCTGGCGCGCCCGTTCATGCCGATCTACCGCGCCGTCCAGCTCTGGCGGGACGCCGACGGCATGCGCATGGCCGCCGCCATGTCGTTCTACGGCATCTTGAGCCTGGCGCCGCTGCTGGTCCTGCTGGTGGCATTGCTGGGCTGGTGGATGGACCGGTCGGCCCTGGAAGCCGGCCTGGTCTCGCAGATTGGCACGGTGGTGGGGCCGAAAGGGGCAGGCGTCATCCGCCAGACGCTGGAGAGCGCCCGGGAGCCGGCACAGGGCCTGCTGGCCTCGGCCATCAGCTTTGGCATTCTCCTGTTCGGCGCCACGGGGGTCTTCGGCGAGCTGCAGTCGGCCATGGAGCGGCTGTGGGTGCATGGCACCGAGACCCGTCCTGCGTCCAGTTGGTGGCACACGGCCTCCATGCGGTTGCGCGGGGTGGGCTATGTGCTGGCGTTTGGCTTCCTGCTGCTGGTGTCGCTGGCCTTGTCCACCTTGCTCAATATCTTCTCGGGCTGGGCCAGTGCCTCCTGGCTGCCGCTGGAGCCGGTGATGCGCACGCTCAATGAGCTGGTGGCCTTTGCCGTGTGCGCGGCGCTGTTCGTGGGGCTCATGCGCATGAGCACCGGCCCCAAGCCGCGCCTGCGTCACCTGGTGCTGGGCGCCTGCGTGGGCGCCGCGCTGTTCACCGTTGGCCGGCATGTGCTTGCGGCCTACCTGTCCACCGCCGCCGTGGTCTCGGCCTATGGCGCGGCCGGGGCGCTGGTGGTGCTGCTGATGTGGATCTACTTCTCGTCGGCCATCCTGCTGCTGTCGGCGGGCAGCGCCCGCGCCCTGGAAGAGGCACGCTGGGCCAGCAGCAGGGCGCCTACCGCCACCGCGCTGCACGCCAGCAAGGCGGCCAGCCCCAGCGTATAGCCCCGGGTGGGGCTCCACAGCAGGCCCAGCATGAGCGGCGCCACGGCGCGAGCAAGGGCTTGCGGTGGCCCCAAGGCGCCGTTGAGCGAGGCCACGTGGTCCCGGCTCACATACTGCGCGATGGCGGTGCCCTTGACGATGGTCAGCATGCCATTGCCCAGCCCGTACAGCAGCACGAACACCAGGGCCGCTCCCCCATGGCCGCCGCCTGCCAGCAGCGCAGCCAGGCCCAGCGGGACCAGGCACGGAATCACCCGGTTGGCCATGTGCACGTCAAAGCGGCGTTCAAAAAAATACAGCAGCAGCCGGCCCAGTACCTGGATCAGCCCGATGCTTGCCGGAATGGCCACCACCCAGGCTTCGCTCAGGCCGTTCTCGCGCAGCAGGCTGATCAGGTGAGCGGGCAGCGCCGCCGTGATGGCCATCATCAGTACCACGAACAGGCCCACCAGCAGGAACGGGGCGCTGCGCAAGTGACGGCCCAGGGACGGCGGGGTGGGGCCCGCAGCGTCCGCCGGGCGCTGGGCCGGTGCGGGGGGCGCGCCGCGCAGCAGCACGGCATGCAGCGGGGCGCACACCAGCAGGTGGAGGGCTGCCAGCACCCACAGCGCGTGGCGCCAGCCGAGCTCGCGGATCAGCGCCGCCGTGAGCGGAATGAACACCGTGCTGGCCAGCCCGCCCAGAAAGGTCAGCGTGATGATGGCGCGGCGGAAGTCCTGCGGGAACCGTCGCGTCACCACCGCGAACACCGGCGTGTACAGCGTGGCCGCCAGCGCCGCGCCCAGGCCCAGCCACACGGCGTAGAAGCCGGCCAGGGACTGCACCATGCTGTGCAGCGTCAGGCAGACGGCCGCCAGCAGCGAGCCCCCCGTCATGACCGCGCGCTCGTGCCCCCGGTCGATCCAGCGGCCCACCGGGTAGGCCGCCAGTCCCTCGGCCAGCAGCGCGAGGCTGAAGGCCAGCGACGACTGCGCCCGGCTCAGGCCCAGCTCGCGCTCCACCGGCTCCATCAGCAACGCGAAACCGTAGAACACGCTGCCCCAGGAAATCAGCTGCCCCAGCGAGAGCCAGCCCACCAGCCGGCGGTCCAGGGGGCTTGCAGGGGGCGCAGGAGGGGTCATGGCAAGGCAAGTATCGGTTTCACGCCGCAGTTTGCAGGACCCGGCGGTACTGCACGGCTTCGGCCACGTGGCCGAGCTGGGTGTGTTCCGAGCCCGCCAGATCGGCAATGGTGCGTGCTACTTTCAGTGCGCGGTGGGTGGCGCGGGCGCTCCAACCCAGGCGCGCGGCCGCCGTCTTGAGGAACTGCAGCCCCGCCGCATCCAGTGCGGCGTGGCGGTCGATGTCGGCGCCCGCCAGCGCCTGGTTGGGGTGGCCCTGGCGGGCGTTGGCGCGCTGGCGGGCTTCCGTGCAGCGAGCGCGGATCGCTTCGGTGGACTCGCCCGGCGGCGTGGCGAGCAGGGCGTCGGCCGCCAGCGTGGGCACTTCTACATGCAGGTCGATACGGTCCAGCAGCGGGCCGCTGAGCCGGCCCTGGTAGCGGGCCACCTGGTCGGGTGTGCAGCGGCAAGGGCGGGTGGTGGCGCCCAGGTAGCCGCAGGGGCAGGGGTTCATCGCCCCGATCAGCTGGAATTGCGCCGGGAAGTCGGCACGCCGCGCGGCCCGGGAGATGGTGATGCGGCCGGTCTCCAGCGGTTCCCTCAGTGCCTCCAGCGAGCTCCTGGAAAACTCCACCATCTCATCGAGGTACAACACACCGTGATGGGCCAGGGAGATTTCGCCAGGCCGGGGCGGCGAGCCGCCGCCCACCAGGGCCACGGCACTGGCTGTGTGATGAGGACTGGCGGTCGGGCGGGTCTGCCACTGCGCCAGCGTGAAGCGGCCGCCCAGCGAGGCGATGGCGGCGCTTTCCAGCGCCTCGTCCACGCTCATGGGCGGCAGCAGGCCGGCAAAGCGCTGCGCCAGCATGGATTTGCCCGAACCGGGGGGGCCGACCATGAGCAGGCTGTGCCCCCCCGCGGCGGCGATCTCCAGGGCCCGCTTGGCGGCGGCCTGGCCTTTCACGTCGGCCAGGTCGGCATACACCGGTGCCGTGGCGCCCGGTGCGGCCTGCACGCGGGCCCAGCCCTCGCGCGGGGCCTCGCCCTCGGGCGGTTGAGCGAGGAACTGCTGCACCACGTCGAGCAGGTGGCGCGCGCCGTACACCTGGGCGCCGGGCACCAGGGCGGCTTCCTCGGCGCTGGCGGCGGGCAGGACCAGCCGCGTGCTGACGCCGCGCGTGTGCAATGCCAGGCTCATGGCCAGGGCCCCGCGCACCGGCCGCAGCTCGCCGGACAGCGAAAGCTCTCCCGCGAATTCATGGCCGGCCAGCTTGGCCGCGTCAATCTGGCCGCTGGCGGCCAGGATGCCCAGGGCAATGGGCAGGTCGAAGCGGCCCGAGTCCTTGGGCAGGTCCGCTGGGGCCAGGTTGACCACGATCTTTTTGTTACCGGGGAATTCCAGTCCCGCGTTCTGCAAGGCCGAGCGGACCCGTTCCCGCGCCTCCTTGACCTCCACATCGGCCAGGCCGACCAGCGTGAAGCTCGGCAGGCCATTGGCCAGATGCACCTCGACGGTGACGCTGGCCGCTTCCAGTCCCAGCAGCGCACGGCTTTGCACCAAAGACAAGCTCATGGATACCCCTCTCCCCAGACCGGTGCGTGTTGAAGGCTGGTGCCAAAAAAAAAACAAGATCGCACCGCCATGGTGCATAAGGCCGGCTTTGCCCCGGATTTTGTAACTAATAACGCGCAGAGGGCGGGTTCAGTGCACGGCGGTCTCGATGTGTGCAGTTTGGCACGCTCCCTGCTAAGTGGGGTGGTCCTCATCCTTTTTTTTAACGGAGAACTCCATGAAATTGAAGACCGCGCTGTTTGCTTCGGCCCTGGCCCTGACGGGTGTTTCTGCTTTTGCTCAGGCCAAGGCTCCCGAGCCCGACTACACGCTCAGCGGCAACATGACGCTGGCTTCTGACTACCGGTTCCGTGGCATCTCCCAGACCAACAAGAAGCCCGCCCTGCAGGGTGGCTTCGACTTTGCCCACAAGTCCGGCTTCTACCTGGGCAACTGGAACTCCAACATCAGCAGCCAGTTCTACAACGGCGCCAATCTCGAGATGGACTTCTACGGCGGCTACAAGGGCTCCGCCGGCGACCTCGGCTATGACCTGGGCGCGATCTATTACTACTACCCCGGTTCCGGCCAGATCGCCGGCACGGGCAAGATCGACAACACCGAGCTGTACGCCGGCGTGAGCTACGGCCCGTTCTCGGCCAAGTACTACCACGCGGTGTCCAAGTTCTTCTCGGCCCCCAACACCAAGAACAGCTTCTACATCGACCTGGCCTATGCCCAGGACCTGGGTGACGGCTGGGGCGTGAACGCCCACGTCGGCTACCAGAAGGTCAAGAACACCCCCGGCGGCGCCGGCAAGATCACCGACTACAAGCTGGGCGTCACCAAGGACCTGAGCGGCTACGTCGTCGGCGCTTCCTACGTGGCCACCAACCGCAAGAACACGTTCTTCGACCCGACCTCCGGCAAGGACGTGGGCAAGGGCACCCTCGTGGTGTCGGTTGCCAAGTCGTTCTAAGCACCACCTATCTGAGGAGAAGACATGAAACTCGTAACGGCCATCATCAAACCGTTCAAGCTGGACGAGGTGCGCGAAGCCCTCTCCGGCATCGGAGTGCAGGGCATCACCGTGACCGAAGTCAAGGGCTTTGGTCGCCAAAAGGGCCACACCGAGCTGTATCGCGGTGCGGAGTACGTCGTGGATTTCCTGCCCAAGGTCAAGATCGAGGCGGCGGTGGCCGACGAGTTGGTCGAGCGTGTCATCGAAGCCGTCGAGGGCGCGGCGCGCACCGGCAAGATCGGTGACGGCAAGATTTTTGTTTACAACCTGGAGCAAGTAGTGCGCATCCGCACCGGCGAAACCGGCAAGGAAGCGCTGTAAGCCTCCGGCCCAATCAAGAAAGAGACGAACATGAAAAAGCTACTTGCTTCCCTGGCCCTCGGCCTGGGTCTTTTGATGGGCGGCGCGGCCGCCATCGCACAAACGCCGGCCGCGGAACCCGCGGCGTCGGCACCCGCTGCCGCTGCACCGGCGGCTGAAGCGGCTCCGGCCGCGGCGGCACCCGCCGCCGCACCGGCTGAAGCCCCCAAGGTCACTGTCGACAAGGGCGACGTGTCCTGGATGATGATCTCGACGGCCCTGGTGCTGTTCATGGCGGTGCCTGGCCTGGCCCTGTTCTACGGCGGGCTGGTGCGCAGCAAGAACATGCTGTCGGTGCTGATGCAGGTGCTGGTGGTGTTCTCGCTGATCACCGTGCTGTGGGCCATCTACGGCTACAGCGTGGCATTTGGTGCCGAGGGCAAGATCATCGGTGACCTGAGCAAGATCTTCCTGAAGGGCGTGACCGGCGACTCGCTGGCCGACACCTTCACGGCCACGGTCAAGCTGCCCGAGTTCGTGTTCATCGCGTTCCAGGCCACCTTCGCGGGCATCACCTGCGCGCTGATCGTGGGCTCGTTCGCCGAGCGCATGAAATTCTCGGCCGTGCTGCTGTTCTCGGTCATCTGGTTCACCTTCTGCTACCTGCCGATCGCCCACATGGTGTGGGGCGCCGGTGGCTACCTGCTGGGCAAGGGCGCGCTGGACTTCGCTGGCGGCACCGTGGTGCACATCAACGCCGGTGTGGCCGGCCTGGTGGGTGCCTACATGGTGGGCAAGCGCCTGGGTTACGGCAAGGAATCGATGGCGCCTCACAGCCTCACGTTGACCATGGTGGGTGCCTCCATGCTGTGGGTGGGCTGGTTCGGCTTCAATGCCGGCTCCAACCTGGAAGCCACCAGCGGCGCGGCCCTGGCCTTCATCAACACGCTGGTGGCCACCGCCGCCGCCGTGCTGGCGTGGTGCATCGGCGAGGCGCTGTCCAAGGGCAAGGCCTCGATGCTGGGTGCCGCCTCGGGCGCGATTGCCGGCCTCGTGGCGATCACGCCGGCCTGCGGTTCGGTGGGCCCCATGGGCGCCATCATCCTGGGCCTGCTGGCTGGCTTCGTCTGCCTCTGGGGTGTCAATGGCCTCAAGCGCATGCTGGGTGCTGACGACTCGCTGGACGTGTTCGGCGTGCACGGCGTGGGCGGCATCCTGGGCGCCATCCTGACCGGCGTGTTCACCGCGCCGGGCCTGGGCGGCACCGGCAAGGCCGACTTCTCCATCATGAGCCAGGTGATGATCCAGGCCGAAGGCGTGCTGATCACCATCGTGTGGTCTGGCGTGGTGGCCTTCATCGCCTACAAGATCGTCGACATGGTCGTCGGCCTGCGTGTGACCGAAGAGGAAGAGCGCGAAGGCCTGGACATCAGCGCCCACGGCGAAACGGCCTACCACCGTTAAACCGCGGTGTTGATTTTTCGTTAGCAAGAGTCTCCTTTGGATGTTGGGCCCGCAGAGATGCGGGCCCTTTTTTTTGCCCTGATGGCGAGCGTGCACAATGGGGCGCATGACCCCGGTGCTTGAACTTCACAGCGGTGGCCTGCGCTGCAGCATCGTGCCTGCGCTCGGGGGCTGCATCGCCGGCCTCTGGCTCGACGGCGTGCCGGTGCTGCGCTCCACGCCGTCTGCCCAGCTCACGTCGGCGCGGCAGGCGGGCAGCTACCCGCTGGTGCCGTTCTCCAACCGGGTGGGCCAGGCCACGCTGCAGTGGCAGGGCACCAGCCATCCGCTGGTTCGCAACAATGGCGCCGAGCCGCATGCAATTCACGGCGTGGGCTGGCAGCGCGCCTGGGAGGTGCTGGAGAGCACGCAGGATTTCGCCCTGCTGTCGTTCGAGCACCGGCCGGACGCGTCGTGGCCTTTTGCCTTCGACACCTCGCAGACATTTCGCGTGACGCCCGATGCCCTGGAGCTGACGCTGGGCATCACCAACCAGTCGGCGTCGCCGGCGCCGGTCGGTCTGGGCTGGCATCCGTACTTCGTCAAGCGGCCCGGCAGCCGCGTGGCGTTTGGCGCCACCGGGCGCTGGGAGATGGGGCCGGACAAGCTGCCCACCCGGCGCGCCCCGTCCCGCGGGCTCGACGCCGACTGTGCCGACCTGGATGTGGACCACTGCTTCGACGGCTGGACCGGCGCCGCCGAGCTGGTGGACGGCCTGCTGCGCACGCGCGTCGAGTCCAGCCTGCGCCGGCTCGTTGTGTTCACCCATCCCAGCCGCGACACCGTGGCCATCGAGCCGGTCAGCCACGTCAACAACGCGCTGAACCTGCTGCACGGCGGGGGCGGTGCGCGTGCCGACGAACTGGGCGTGCAGGTGCTGGCACCCGGCGAATCGCTCAGCGCGCAGATGACCATCCATGTGGAGGCCCTCACGTGAACCCCTGGCAGACCGCCATCGCCCACCGCTGCGAACTGGGCGAATCCCCTTTCTGGCACCCGCAGGAAAAACGCCTGTACTGGGTCGACATTCCCTCGCGGCAACTCCTGCGGGCCGACCCGGCGACCGGTGAGCTGCAGCGCCAGGCCGTGGGGCAGGAACCGGGCTGCCTGGCGCCCGCGCGCTCTGGCGGGCTGGTGGTGGCCTTGCGCGACGGCGTGTACCGGGTGCGCGAATGGGGTGCCGAGCCCACGCTGCTGGCGCGCTTCAGCCACGACCCGGCCACCACGCGATTCAACGACGGCAAGGCCGATCCGTGCGGCCGCTTCTGGGCGGGCACCATGTACGAGCCCCGCGATGCGCGCCGCGCCGAACTGTTCTCGGTCGATGCGCGCCCCGACGTCGCGGGCGCCGCCGGCCCCGTGGTCCAGCTCAAGGCGCAGAACGGCGTGATCGCCAACGGGCTGGCCTGGTCGCCCGATACCCGCACCGTGTACTGGACCGACACCACGCACCATGTGATCCAGGCCTGGGACTGGAATGCCGAGACCAATGGCATGAGCCACCACCGCGTGTTCCGCCAGTTCCCTGGCAAACCGCCGGGCTGGCGGCCGGGTCTGCCGGGCTATGGCGGGCGGCCCGATGGCGCGGCGGTCGATGCCGAGGGCAACTACTGGGTCGCCATGTTCGAGGGCGCCCGCATCCTCAAGCTGTCGCCCGGGGGGGAGACCCTCGCGGAATTTCCCACGCCGGCACGCTGTCCGACCATGCCGTGCTTTGGCGGCGATGACCTGCGCACCCTTTACCTCACCACCGCGAGCCACGGCCGGCCGGCGGATGAACTGAGCCACTACCCGGATTCGGGCTGCGTTTTCATGATGCGGGTGGACGTGCCGGGCCTGCCCGTCAACTTTTTCATCGACTGAATTCAAAAACTTCAAGCCGCGCGGCCTGCCACGGGCCCGCGCCGCGCCTTAACATCCGGGCATGGACGCCGCATTGCTCACCCTGATCGACCGCATCCGCGCGGCGGCCGCCAGCGGCACCCCGCTGCGCCTGCGCGGTGGGGGCACCAAGGACTTCTATGGCGAGCCGCCGCAGGGCGAGCTGCTGGACACCACGCCGCTGGCCGGCATCACGAGCTACGAGCCCAGCGAGCTGGTGGTGACCGCCCGCGCCGGCACGCGGCTGGCCGAACTCGAGGCGGTGCTGGCCGAACGCGGCCAGTGCCTGCCCTTCGAGCCCCCGCATTTCGGCCCGGGCGCCACGGTGGGCGGCATGGTCGCCGCGGGGCTGAGCGGCCCGGCGCGAGCCTGCGTGGGACCCGTGCGCGACTATGTGCTGGGCCTGTCGCTGGTCAATGGCCGGGCGCAGCACCTCACCTATGGTGGCCAGGTCATGAAGAACGTCGCGGGCTACGACGTGTCCCGGCTGCTGGTGGGCTCGCTGGGCACGCTGGGCCTGATCACCGACGTCAGCCTCAAGGTACTGCCGTTCGCGCCAGCCGAGGCCACGCTGCGGTTCGAGCTGGACGAGGCCTTGGCCGTGCGCCGGCTCAACGAATGGGCGGGCCAGCCGCTGCCGCTGAACGCCAGTTCCTGGGTCCACGATGCCGGTCGTGGCACGCTGTACCTGCGCCTGCGTGGCGCCGCCGCGGCGGTGCAGGCCGCCTGCGCCCAGCTGTTGCGCGAGACCCCCGGCGAGCGCGTGGACTCCCCCGAAGTCCATGCCGACTGGACCGCGGCGCGGGAGTTGCAGCTGCCCTGGTTCCGGGACGGTCTGGCGCGGGGCCAGGACCTGTGGCGCCTGTCGGTGCCGGCCGTCACGCCGCCGCTCGGGCTGGGTGCGACGCTGATCGACTGGCTGGGCGGCCAGCGTTGGGTCTGGGCCGATCCCGGCGACGAAAAGGCGCCGCAGCGCTTGCGAGAGGCGGTCGCCCGCGTCGGCGGAAATGCTACGCTTTTCATAGCAAATGGTGACCAACCGGTAAGGGCTGCAGCCCGATTTGATGCCGTAAAGCCACCCCTGGACCGGATCCAGCGCGAACTTCGGCGGCAGTTCGATCCGGCCTGCATTTTCAACCCCGGTCGCATGGGTGGCGTGGGCTGACACGCATGCGACGGCTGCGCCACCTGACCGGACGGCATCGCACGCAGTCCACCAACCGGCTGCTCGGCCTGCTGCTGGCGCTGAATGCCGGCGCCATTAATGCCGGCGGGGTGCTGGTGGTGCATTCCTACACCTCGCACATGACCGGCTTCGTCTCGGTGCTGGCCGACAACCTCGTGCTGGGACAGGCGTCGCTGGTGCTGGGCGCCGTCGGAGCGCTGCTGTTTTTTCTCCTGGGGGCGGCCACCACGGCCATCCTGGTCAACGGGGCCCATCGCCGGCACCTGCAGAGCAGCTACGCCCTGCCCCTGCTGCTGGAAGCCGGGCTGCTGCTGGTGTTCGGCCTGATCGGCGCGACCCTGAACCGGCAGACGCCGTTTGCCGTGCCGCTCACCGTCCTGCTGCTGACGTACACCATGGGCCTGCAGAACGCCCTGGTGACCAAGGTGTCCTCGGCCCTGATCCGCACCACCCACATGACCGGCATCATCACCGACCTGGGCATCGAGCTGGGCAAGGCGCTGTACTGGAACCGGGGGGATCTGCCGGCCGAAAGCCGCGTCCGGGCCAACCGCGCCAAGCTGCGCCTGTACGCCTCGCTGCTGGCCATGTTTCTGGCCGGGGGCGTGCTCGGAGCCGCTGGCTTCAAGTACCTGGGCTTTGTGAGCGTGGTGCCGCTGGCCCTGGTGCTGCTGGCCCTGTCGCTGCCGCCGCTGCTGCGTGACCTGCGGCAGTTCGCCCACCGCGAACCCCGGGGTGCCACCGCCGCCCCCGTCTCCGAAAGGCCCTGATCGCATGCAAACCCACCTCGCCGCCGAATACCGCGACACTCCGGAGGGCCAGGAAGCCGAGGCCATCCTGCGCAAATGCGTGCATTGCGGTTTCTGCACCGCCACCTGCCCCACTTACCAGCTGCTGGGCGACGAGCTGGATGGTCCGCGCGGGCGCATCTATCTCATGAAGCAGGTGCTCGAAGGGGAGGCGCCCACGCGCAACACCCAGTTGCACCTGGACCGCTGCCTGACCTGCCGCAACTGCGAAAGCACCTGCCCCAGCGGGGTGCAGTACGGACACCTCGTGGACATTGGCCGCAAGCTGGTCGACGCCAAGGTGCCGCGTCCCGCATCCGAGCGTGCGGTGCGCTGGCTGCTCAAGGAGGGCCTGCCTTCGCCGCTGTTCGCACCGGCCATGAAGCTGGGGCAGGCCGTGCGCGGCCTGCTGCCCGCCAGCCTCCAGGCCAAGGTGCCCGCGCCGCAGCAGGCCGGCGCCTGGCCCTCGGCCCGCCATGCACGCCGCATGCTGATGCTGGCGGGTTGCGTGCAGCCGGCCATGATGCCCAACATCAACAGCGCCACCGCGCGCGTGCTGGACGCGGCCGGCATCCAGCCGGTGCTCGCGCCCGAGGCCGGGTGCTGCGGCGCCGTGAAATTCCACCTCAACGACCAGGACGGCGGGCTGGCCCAGATGCGCGCCAATGTCGATGCCTGGTGGCCCCATGTGGAGGCCGGTGTCGAGGCCATCGTGATGAATGCGTCGGGCTGCGGTGTCACGGTCAAGGAGTACGGCCACCTGCTGCGCCACGACCCGGCCTATGCCGAGCGGGCCGCCCGCATCAGCGCACTGACGCGGGACCTCAGCGAACTGCTGGCCGACCTGAGCGAGGCCCTGCAGGCCGCGGACCCGGGGCTGGTGGACCGGGTGAAGCGGACGGCCCCGTCGCTGGCCTTCCACCCGCCGTGCACGCTGCAGCATGGCCAGCAACTGCGCGGGGGCGTGGAGAAGCACCTGGGCGCCCTGGGCTTTCGCGTGCGCGTGGCCCTGAACGAGGCGCACCTGTGCTGCGGCTCCGCCGGGACCTACAGCGTGCTGCAGCCCGAGCTGGCCTATCCGCTGCGCGACCGCAAGCTCGGCCATCTGGCGGCGCTCGACCCGGAAGTCATTGTGAGCGCCAACATCGGCTGCATCACGCACCTGCAAAGCGGCACGGCCACGCCGGTGAAGCATTGGGTCGAGGTGCTCGACAGCGCACTCGCCGCGGCCTGAGCGCCCCGGCTTTCGTCAGCAGGCCGGCCAGCGCGGCAAGCCTCCTGACAAGGCCTGACATGGATCGGTCCAGAATGTAGGGTCGCTCGGAAGACCCCTGGCCTTCACGCCGCTTCGTCGCCACATCTTTCTCCCGCCATGACCATGCGCCGCGCCGACCGCCTGTTCCACATCATCCAGCTCATTCGCGGGCGGCGCCTGACCACGGCTGCCTTTCTGGCCCAGCGCATGGAAGTGTCCGAGCGCACCATCTACCGCGACGTGGCCGACCTGCAGCACCAGGGCGTGCCGATCGAGGGCGAGGCCGGCGTGGGCTACCGCCTGGGCGCGGGCTTCGACCTGCCACCCATGATGTTCACGCAGGACGAAGCCAAGGCGCTGGTGGCCTCGGTACGTGTCGCGCAGGTCTGGCTGGACCCGGCCCTCGCCCAGAGCGCGCAGGATGCGCTGGGCAAGATCATGTCGGTGCTGCCGGGCGACGCGCGCGCGGCCGCCGAGGCGCTGGCGGTGTTCGCGCCCGGCGGTGGCCTGGGTCCGCCGGCCCAGCGCACCCTGCAGACCCTGCGCGAGGCCGTGCAGGCGCGCTGCAAGGTGTTCATCCAGTACCGCGACCTCAGTGACAAGGCCAGCGAGCGCACGCTTCGCCCGCTGGGCTGCTTCTACTGGGGCAAGGTCTGGACGCTGGCGGCCTGGTGCGAGACGCGCGAGGATTTCCGCAGCTTCCGGATCGATCGCGTCACCTATGTGCGGCGGCTCGACGAGCGCTTCCGCGACGAGCCGGGCCGCACACTGGCCGACCTCGTGCGGCTGGACGAGGCGCGGGCGCGCGAGCAGGGCTGGGCCTGCTGAACGCCGTCAGGCCGCCAGCGCGGCCTCGATGTCCGCCGCCAGCGCAGCCGGCGCATCCTGCGGCGCGAAGCGCTTGAGGACCTGCCCGTCCTTGCCGATCAGGAATTTGGTGAAGTTCCACTTGATGGTCTTGCTGCCCAGCAGGCCGGGGGCCTCGTCGCACAGCCACTGGTACAGCGGATCGGCGCCGGCGCCATTGACGTCGATCTTGGCCATCATCGGAAAGCTCACACCGTAGTTGAGCTGGCAGAAGCCGGCGATCTCGTCATTGCTGCCCGGATCCTGGGCGCCGAACTGGTTGCACGGAAAGCCCAGCACCACCAGGCCCTTCTTGCCGTAGGTCTGGTGCAGCTCCTCCAGCCCGCCGAACTGCGGCGTGAAGCCGCAGGCGCTCGCCGTGTTCACGATCAGGAGGGCCTGGCCCTTGTATTTGCCGAGCTTGACGCGCTTGCCATCGATCTTCGTGGCTTCAAAGTCGTACACCGTGGTCATGGGATTCTCCAGAGGCCGTGCCCGGAACGGTACCACGGCCGGCAAGGCACCACACCGCGTGGGCCTGCCCGCACGCCGGCGTCAGGCCGGTTCACGCGGCCCGGGCCGCGCGGGCCAGGCCGACCACCCCGCCGCCAGCACGATCAGTGCGCCGCCCAGCAGCGTGCGCGCGCTGAGCTGGGCGGAGCCGCCAACCACCGACGACACGCTGGCGAACACCACTTCCGACAGCATGACCAGGGCCGTGGTCTGTGCCGCCAGGCGGGAGGCACCGTACTGCAGGCACAGGTTGCCGAGCAGGAAGGTCAGGCTCAGGCCCAGCGCCATGGCCAGCCAGGGTGCCGCGGGCGCGGGGGGCGCCGTCACCAGGCCGTGGGCCATGCCGGTGGCGGCGGTCAGCGTGGACATCAGCGCTCCGCCGGCAAACATGGCCAGCACGCGTGACGGGGCCGGGAAACGGTTCAGCCGCAGCAGCAGGATGTTGGTGAGCGCGAAGCTGAATCCACCCAACAGCGCCAGCCCGTCGGCCAGGCTCTCCGGGACGGGCCAGGGGGTGTCGCCGGTCTTCAGCACCACGGCGACGCCGGTCAGGGCCAGTGCCAGCCGCAGCAGCGCCCCACCCGTGGGCTTTTCGCCCAGCAGCGGCCAGGCCAGCAGCACGCTCCAGGCGGGCATGAGATAGAACAGCAGCACGACGCGCACCACGTCGCCCACTGTCACGGCCCAGTTGAAGCCGACGTTGGTGAGCCCGGCCGCCGCCGCCAGCAGCCACAGCGGCGGATGGCTCCAGAAGGCGCGGGCAGCACCCGGCCGCGCAAGCAGCAGGCACAGCAGCGAAAAGCTGTAGATCAGGGCCGTGGCCCAGAGGGCGTGCAAGCCGTGTTGCCCCAGCGCGCGCAACGGCCACCACGACAGGCCCCAGACGAGCGCGTTGAACATCAACGCCAGAGCAGGCAGGAGCGGCTGCATGGTGCCGGCTCAGCCGTGCAGGTTGTCGTGGCGCGCGACCTCCAGCAGGTGCTCGACTTCGGCCCGGTGCTTCTGGCAGTTGGATGCGTGCCAGCGCCGGATCAGCCACATGAAGCCCGCCACCAGCACGCCAAAGGCCGTGATCGCCCCGAACGCCGACAGCCCCATGCCAGTGGACAGGCTGTAGAACGCGCCCAGCCCGAGGATGCAGGCCTGCTCGTTGAAGTTCTGGACCGCGATGGAGCGGCCGGCGCCCATGAGGTTGTGCCCGCGGTGCTGAAGCAGCGCGTTCATCGGCACCACCAGGAAGCCGCCGAGCCCGCCCAGCAGGATGAGGAAGGGCGCCGCCACCCAGACATTGCTGATGAAGTTCATGAAAATCACCAGCAGGCCCATGCCGATGCCCAGCGGGATCACGCGCGTGGCGGTGTCCAGCTTCATGCGCAGCGACGCCAGCACCGCACCCACGGCCGTGCCGATGGCCACCACACCCGACAGTGAGGAGGCCTGGGTGGTGCTGTAGCCCAGGGCCGCCGCGCTCCAGGCCAGAATGATGTAGCGCAGGTTGCCGCTCACGCCCCAGAACAGCGTGGTGGTGGCCAGCGAGATCTGGCCCAGCTTGTCGCGCCACAGGCGCGAGTTGCAGGTCCAGAAATCCGGGACCAGCTCCAGCGGATTGCTCGGCATGGGGCGCATCTCCACGCCCGTGTGCGGGATCCGCGTGTTGAACCAGGCGGCCAGCGCATAGACGAAGATCAGCACGCTGATGGCGGCCTCGGGCGGGGTGTCGATGTTGGTGTCGATGAACGGCAGGTCGAACGACAACAGGTGGCTGGACACGGCGTGCCCCACGAGCTGCCCGCCCAGCAGGATGCCCAGGATGATGGAGGCGATGGTCAGCCCTTCGATCCAGCCATTGGCCTTGACCAGCTGGGACGCCGGCAGCAGCTCGGTCAGGATGCCGTACTTGGCGGGCGAATAGGCCGCGGCACCCAGGCCCACCACGGCGAAAGACAGCAGCGGGTGGCCGCCGAACAGCATCATCAGGCAGCCCACCACCTTGATGGCGTTGCTGACGAACATGACCTTGCCCTTGGGCAAGGCATCGGCAAAGGCCCCGACGAAGGGCGCGAGGATCACATAGAACAGCGCGAACATCGGCACCAGCGCCGCGCGCTGCCATTCGGCGCCGCCACTCGTCCTCAGCAGTTCAACGGCCGCGACGAAAAGCGCGTTGTCGGCCAGTGACGAGAAAAACTGGGCCGACATGATGGTGTAAAAACCGCGCTTCATCGAGTGTCTGGCTGGGGCATTCGGTGAACTAATGCCGGGCAATATAAGGGCTGTCTCCTGACGACAGGGCGTTATATCACGGCGGGTAATGACAAAATCCGCTTGACAGTTCACTGCAAAAGAGCGACCTCCATGCCCCGTCCGATCCAGGCCACCATCCACACCGAAGCCCTGCGCCACAACCTGGCGCAGGTCCGCGCCGCGGCGCCCGACGCCCGGGTCTGGGGCGTGGTCAAGGCCAATGCCTACGGCCACGGCATCGAGCGCGTTTACGAGGGGCTGCGCGGCGTGGACGGCTTTGCACTGCTCGACATGGCCGAGGCCGAGCGCGTGCGTGCGCTCGGCTGGCGCGGCCCCATCCTGCTGCTCGAAGGGGTCTTCGAGCCGCGCGACCTCGAACTGTGCTCGCGCCTCGGCCTCTGGCACGCAGTGCACTGCGAGGCGCAGATCGACATGCTCGCGGTCCACAAGACGCACCAGCCGCACCGCGTCTTCCTGAAGATGAACTCGGGCATGAACCGTCTGGGCTTCGCGCCGTCGGCCTACCGCAGTGCGTGGACGCGCCTGAACGCCTTGCCGCAGGTGGACGAGATTTCCCTGATGACGCACTTCAGCGACGCCGACGGCGCGCGTGGCATTGCCCACCAGATGAAGGTGTTCTCCGAAACGACGCGCGACCTGCCCGGCGAGCGGTCGGTGGCCAACAGCGCGGCCACGCTGCGCCACGCGCGCGCGGCCGACGTGCGCGCCGACTGGCTGCGCCCCGGCATCGCGATCTACGGCAGTGCGCCGGACTTCCCTGAACACAGCGCCGCCCACTGGGGCCTGCAGCGCACCATGACGCTGGCCAGTCGGCTGATCGGCGTGCAGGATTTGAAGCCCGGCGACACCGTGGGCTATGGATCGAGCTTCACCGCCGACGCGCCGATGCGCATTGGCGTGGTGGCTTGTGGCTATGCCGACGGCTATCCCCGCCACTGCACCACGGGCACGCCGGTGCTGGTCGACGGCGTGCGCACCCGCATGGTCGGGCGCGTGAGCATGGACATGATCACGGTGGACCTCGCGCCGGTGCCTGGTGCGGGGCTGGGCAGCGAGGTCACGCTGTGGGGCGGCGCCACGGGCGGCACCATGCTGCCGATCGACGAGGTCGCGCAGGCCGCGGGCACCGTGGGCTACGAGCTGATGTGCGCGCTGGCGCCGCGTGTGCCGGTGGTCACCGGCGACTGATCAGCGCTTGCGCAGCCCCAGCGTCATCACGGCGCCCACCACCACCAGCGCGCCCACGACCTGGATCGGGGCGATGGCCTGGCCCAGGATCAGCCAGGCCAGCACCAGCGCGAACACCGGCTCCACATTCATGATGGCCGAGTTGCCCACCACGCCGAGCTTGGGCAGCACGGTGAACATGATGGTGAAGGCGGTACCGTAGAGAAAGGTCAGGGCGGCCAGGCCACCCCAGCCGGCTGCCGCGTCGGGCAGATGGAAGCCCCCCTGCACGCCGATGGTGGCCAGCGCCACCAGGCCAGCCATGGTCATGGTGGTGGCGGTGCGCACCCGGCCGTCGACGTCGCCCGCTTCGTGTTGCGTGAGCACCAGTGCCAGGCCAAACGTGGCGGCCGCGGCCAAGGCGAAGGCCACGCCCACGCCGATGCGCCCCCACTGGCCCGCGGCGCCCAGGCCCGAGGCAGCGCCCAGCACGTCCAGCGCCAGCGCCAGGCCGGCCAGGATGACCGGCATGGCGATCACCATCGCGCGCTCGGGCCGCTGGCGGTAGACGATGGCCGACCACAGCGCGGTCCACAGCGGGTAGGTGTTGAACGCCAGCAGGGCCAGTGCCACCGGCAGGCGTGCCACGGCAGAGTACAGGCACAGGCTTTGCACGCCCACCAGCAGGCCGATGACCGGCAGCATGCGCTTGTGGCGCGCCGTGAAGCGCACGCGCACGCCCTGGACGGCCAGCAGGGTGACGATGACCAGCGCCGTGACCGTGCTGCGGAACACCACGGCCGTGGCCACGTCGACGCCGTGGTTGAAGGCGATGCGGGCCGCCACATGGTTGGCGCCCATCATCAGGGCGATCAGCAGGAGCGTGGCGAAAGCGGCGCCGCTCAGCGCCCGGGTTTGAGTCATGGTCTAGAGAGCAGTAGGCAGCGGCGCCGGGCCGCCCCAGGGCGCGAAGGCCCTCTTGGGGGCAGCGCCGCACACGAAGTGACAAGCGCGGGGGTGATGCTAATACAGGCCACGAACCCTTGCATGCAGGCGGCTCAGGCCGAGCAGGGCGTCAGTAAAAGGTGTGGCTACCCCGGTGAGCGCGCCCAGCTCCCGGACCACGGTGACCAGCGCATCCAGTTCCACGGCCTTGCCGGCTTCCACGTCCTGCAGCATCGAGGTCTTGAAGGCGCCGAGCTTGCGCGTCATCTGGTGCCGGTCCTCGGGCTGCTCGGCAATCGGGATGCCGATGCGGGCGCCGATCTCGCGGGCTTCGAGCATCACGCTGGAGATGAACCCGCGCACCAGGTCGTCGTTGAGGATCAGGTCCGTGGTGGCGCCCGTCATGGCGCTCACGGGATTGACCGTCATGTTGCCCCAGAGCTTGTACCAGGTGTCCTTCTGGATCTGCTCCGACAGCACCGTCTCGTGGCCGGCCTGCGTGAGCAGCGCCACCAGCTGCTGCACGCGCGCCGTCTTGTCGCCCGAGGGTTCGCCCACGATCAGCCGGTTGCCAAAGTGGTGCTTCACAAACCCCGGCCCGTGGAGCGAGCAGCTCGCGTGCACCACGCAGCCGACGATGTGGCGCCCGGGAATGGCGCTCGCAATGGCCCCCTGGGGGTCGACCGCCTTGAGCCGCGTGCCCGCGAGCGCGCCGCCAAATCCCTCGAAGAACCACCACGGTACGCCGTTCATGGCCGTGAGCACCATCGTCTCGGGGCCCAGCAACGGGGCGATGGCGCCGGCCACGGCGGCCATCGCCGGCGCCTTGACCGCCACGATCACCAGGTCCTGTGGGCCCAGCTCGGCCGGGCTGGCGCTGGCCCGCACGGGCACGGCGAGCGTCTCCTCGCCCTGCTGCAGCCGCAGGCCCTGGGCCTGGATGGCCGCCAGTGTGTCACCGCGGGCCACCACGCTCACGTCGCAACCGGCCTGCGCGAGCTTCACGCCGATCCAGCCGCCGATGGCGCCGGCCCCGTAGATACAGACTTTCTTGATCAAAAGTGACTCCAGTCCTTGCCCGTTGGGCATTGTTTGCTCTAGTTTTTATAGCTGTCGTCGATCCGGTCGACGCGGCGCACCAGGGCGTCGAACACGTCCTGGCCCGCGCCGAACCGGGCGTCGAACTGGAATGAGTCGTGCGTGGTCTTGCGCGCCACGGCCTCGGACACCGGGATCGCCGGTCCCAGCGCCGCCTGCGTGACCTGGATGTCGCAGGCCCGCTGCAGTGTCCACAGGCGCACCAGCGTGAGCGGCAGCGTTTCGCCGCAGGCCAGCAGGCCATGGTTGCGCAGGATCAGCAGCGGCTTGTTGCCCATGCTGGCCAGCAGGCGGGGGGCCTCGTCGGCGTGCACGGTGATGCCCTCGAAGTCGTGGTACGCCACCATGCCGTCGAGCTGGGCCGAATAGAAATTGTTTTGCGCCAGCCCGCCCTGCGTGCAGGCCACGGCCAGTCCGTTGGTGGTGTGGGTGTGCATCACGCAGTGCGCGCCATCCACGTTGTCGTGGATGGCGGCGTGGATGGTGAAGCCCGCGGGGTTGACCGGCCAGGGGTTGTCGTCCAGCTTGTTGCCCTGGATGTCGATCTTCAGCAGGTTGCTGGCGGTGACTTCGCTGTAGTGCAGGCCGAAGGGGTTGATCAGGAACTGCTTGGCGGTGCCGCTCACACTCCCGGGCAGGCGCACAGTGATGTGGTTGTAGATCATCTCGGTCCAGCCGAGCATGTCGAAGATGCGGTAGCACGCCGCCAGCTGCACGCGCGCGGCCCACTCGTCGGGATGCATGGCGGGGGTGGTTTTGAGGACAGCACTCATGGGGTCTCCTTGGTTTCAGCTCTCGTCGCGCAGCCACACGACGCCACCCGAATGGGTGACGGCGCCCTGATGGCCCGGGCGCACCGTGGCGGCGTATTTCTCCAGCAGGCCGCCGCGCGGGGCAGGGCGGGGAGCCCTGTTGGCGAGGCGCGCCTGTATTTCTTCCGGGGTCAGTTCCACGCGGATGCTGCGCGCGCCGGGCCGTGCGTCGATGTGCACCATGTCACCGTCGCGCAATGCGGCCAGGGGTCCGCCTTCGGCGGCCTCGGGGCCGGCGTAGCCGATGCACAGGCCGCGCGTCGCACCCGAGAAGCGGCCGTCGGTCAGCAGCGCCACCTTGTCGCCCATGCCCTGGCCGTACAGCAGCGCAGTGATGCCGAGCATCTCGCGCATGCCGGGGCTGCCGCGCGGCCCTTCGTTGCGGATGACGATCACGTCACCCGGCTGGTAGTGCATGTTCTGCACGGCGGTCTGGGCCTCCTCCTCGCACTCGAACACGCGGGCCGGCCCGCTGTGCACCAGCGTTCCCAGGCCGGCGGTCTTGAGCAGCGCACCGTCCGGACAGAGGTTGCCCTTGAGCACGGCCAGTCCGCCGTCGCGGCTCAGGGCCTGCGCAATGGGGCGCACCACTTCGCCGTCGGGTGCGTTGGCGCCCTGCAGTTCCTCGGCCAGGGTCCGGCCGGTGAAGGTGAGTGCGTCGCCGTGCAGGAAGCCGCCCCTGAGCAGCTCCTGCATCACCACCTGCGCACCGCCGATGTAGTGCACGTCGCGCGCCAGGTACTTGCCGCCGGGGCGCAGGTCGCCGATCAGCGGTGTGCGCGCGAACACTTCGGCCACGTCATCCAGGTGGAAGGCAATGCCGGCCTCGTGCGCGATGGCCGGGATGTGCAGGGCCGCGTTGGTCGAGCCGCCGGTGGCCGACACCACGGCGCAGGCGTTCTCCAGCGCCTTGCGCGTCACGATGTCGCGCGGCAGCGGGGCCTCGCCCATCACGGCGGCCATCAGCGTGCGCGCGGCGCGGCGCATCAGCGGCGCCCGTTCGCTGAACACCGCCGGCACCATGCTCGAGCCGATGGGGGACAGGCCCAGGGCTTCGCCCACCATGCCCATGGTGTTGGCGGTGAACTGTCCCGCGCAGGCGCCGGCCGTGGGCAGGCAGGCCTGGCTGATGGCGGCCAGGTCGTCGGGCGTGGCGTCGCCGGCCAGCACCTTGCCAATGGTTTCGTAGGTGTCGACCACGTTGAGGTCGCGGCCCCGGCTCGTGGGCGTGTAGGGCCCCGGCATCTGGCCCGGCAGGGCCGAGCCACCGTGCACGAACACACCGGGCACGTTGCAGCGCACGATGCCCATCATCAGGCCGGGCAGGTTCTTGTCGCAGGCGCCAACGGCAAAGACGCCGTCCCACTGGTGCCCGCGCGTGGAGGCCTCGACGCTGTCGGCGATCAGCTCGCGCGAGATCAGCGAGAAGCGCATGCCCGAATGCGCCATGGTCAGCCCGTCGCTCACGGACACCACAGGGCACTCATGTGGGGTGCCGCCGGCTGCGTAGATGCCGGTCTTGGCGTGCTGGGCCTGGTCGCGCAGGTTCAGGTTGCACGGGCTCATCTCGCCGCCGGTGTGGAACACGCCGATGTGCGGCCGGGCGATGTCGTCCTCGTCCTGGCCCAGGGCGTGCAGGAAGCTGCGCGTGGTGGCGCGGATGGTGCCCTCGTAGAGCGTGGCGGATCGAAATCTGCGGGGGGTGTCGGTCATGGCGGCGGGGTCGATTCAGTACGTCTTGCTGGGGGCCACGCCCTGCACACCCGACTTGAACGCGCCGGCCAGGGCCGTGGTGGCGCGCACCAGCAGGTTGGTGTCCAGGCCCACCGCCACGAACAGCGCGCCCATCTCCAGGTATTTGCGCGCCAGCGCTTCGTCGGTGGCCAGGATGCCCGGTGCCTTGCCCGCGCGCAGGATGCGCGCGATACCGTCTGCGATCGCGTCCTGCACTTCGGGGTGCCCGGGGTTGCCCACATGGCCCATGGAGGCCGACAGGTCGGCCGGCCCGATGAACACGCCGTCCACGCCGTCGGTGGCGGCGATGGCATCGAGGTTGCCCAGCGCGGTGCGTGTCTCCACCTGCAGCAGCAGGCAGGTCTGGGCGTTGGCCTCGTGGGCGTAGCGCGCAATGCGCCCCCAGCGTGAGGCGCGGGCCCCCGCCATGCCGCGGATGCCGCCCTGGCCATCGTCCTGCGGGTAGCGCGCGCAGCGCACGATTTCCGCGGCCTGCGCCGCCGTGTCGACCATGGGGATCAGGAGCGTCTGCAGACCGATGTCCAGGTACTGCTTGATGAGCGCCTGGCCCACGTGGCCGTGGCCCATGGGCAGCCGCGCGATGGCGTGACTGCCCGGATAGGCGGCGATGGTCTGCGCCTGCTGCAGCGTGGTGCGCAGGTCATTGGGCGCGTGCTCGCCATCGATCAGCAGCCAGTCAAAGCCCGCGCCGGCGCAGATCTCGGTGGCGTAGTGGTCGGCCAGGCTGAGCCACAGGCCGATCTGGGGGCGCTTGCCAGCCAGCGCCTGCTTGAAGGGATTGAGGGGGGTTTGCATGAAAGCCCTTAGACAAACTTGAATTCAAAACGGCCCAGCGCGCCGTAGTCGGCCTCGAAGGCATCGCCGGCGCGCGCGGCCACGGGGCGGGTGAAGGAACCCGCCAGCACCACTTCACCGGCTTCCAGGTACTCGCCCCAGGGAGCCAGCTTCATGGCCAGCCAGGCCACGCCGATGGCGGGGTGGCCCTGCACCCCGGCGGCCAGGCCGGTTTCCTCGACCATGCCGTTCTGGCGCAGGATGGCGCCGCACCAGGGCAGGTCCACCGAGCGGGGGGCCACCGGGTTGCCGCCCAGCACGATGCCGGCGTTGGCGGCGTTGTCGCTGATGGTGTCGTACACCTTGCGCATGACCTTGGTGTGGCGGTCGAACTGCTCGATGCGCGCGTCGATGATCTCGATGGCGGGAGTGACGTATTCGGTGGCGTCCAGCACCTCGTCCACGCTCACCTTGCCGCCTTCAAGCTTCTTCTTGAGCACGAAGGCGAGTTCCACCTCCACGCGCGGCGCGATGAAGCGCGCCGTGGGGATATCGCCCGGCTCGAAGAACATGTCATCGAGCAACGTGCCGTAATCGGGCTCGTCGATCTGGCTGGAGATCTGCATGGCGCGGGAGGTCAGGCCGATTTTGTGGCCGCGCACGATGCGCCCCTCGGCGCGCTTGAGCTTCATCCACTCGCGGGAGACGGCGTAGCCGTCCTCGATGGTCATGGCCGGGTAGCGGCGAGAGAAGTGCTCCACCTGGATGCGGGTCTTCTCGCTCTGGTGCAGCTCGGCGGCGAGACTGGCAATGATTTCGGGGCTGAGCATGGTCAATTCTTGTTGAACAGGGGGTGGAGATTGCTGTGCTTGCCGTCGTAGACCTGGCCGGGGCTTTCGTCCACCTGCACGGTGATGCCGATGAGGTTTTGCATCATCACAGGATCAAAATAGGCTGTAGCCCTTGCTAGCAGGGCATCACCAGCTCTCTTTTTTGTAGCATCAGAGCGGCCGCTGCCCATGCGGAGGTTCAGGTAGACGAACGCGTAGTCGCGCTGGCCGTCGGCCACGGCGTAGTGCGCTGCCGGGTAGGCCAGCACGCGCGTGCCCCCGGTGGGGAACACCTGCCGGCCGTCGTCGTCGCGCACGGCCAGCATGGCGTCGGCCAGCGAACGGCACAACACGGCCATGTCGGTCAGCGCATCGACATTGGGGGTGTAGAGGATGACGAGGTGCGGCATGCGTGAGCCCGTTCAGAGCCGCTGGTTGACGTTGGTGTAGCCCTGCGCGGACGAGGCCTGGGCCGCGGGGATCGCGGCGCCGGTCTGCGGCGTCACCGGGAAGACCACGTTGATCTGGCCTGTGCCCGAGGCGCCGAAGTAGGGCGTCACCACCTCGGCCCGGCCGTCATAGTCGGACCAGCCCAGGGCGCCCAGCAGCATGGCGGTGTCGTGCATGAAGCCTTCGCCGTGGCCCTTGGCGGCGTACTCGGGCAGCATGGTGCAGAAGTCCTTCCACTGCGCGCTTTCCCACATGTTCACCACGTTGCGGTCCAGCTGTTCCAGGAACGGGCTCCAGATCTTGAAGCCGTATTCCGGCGCCAGGCCGTTCTGCGCAAAGCGGTGGCTCAGCGAGCCGCTGGCAAAAATCGCCACCGTGCCGTCGTACTCGTCCTCGATCGCGCGGCGGATGGCCCAGCCCAGGCGCGCGCTGTCGTTCAGGTAGTGGGCCTGGCACAGCGCGGACACCGACACGACCTTGTAGTGCTGGTCGGTGTTCATGTAGCGCATGGGCACCAGCGTGCCGTACTCGGGGTTGAGCGTGGTGGCGTCGTGGGCCAGCGTCTCCACGTTCCAGTCGTTGCACACCCTGGCCAGCAGTTGGCCCAGCGCCGGGTTGCCCGGAAACTCAAAGCCCATGTTGCTGATGAAGTGCGGCAGTTCGTTGCTGGTGTACAGGCCCTTGAAATGCGGTGCGCAATTGATGTGGTAGTTCGCGTTGACGAGCCAGTGCGTGTCGAACACGACGATGGTGTCCACACCGGCTTCGCGGCAGCGCCGGTCGATTTCCAGGTGCCCGTCAATCGCGTCCTGCCGCGTGCCCTTGCGCGGGCCGTCCAGCTCGCTCAGGTACATGGACGGGACGTGGGTGATCTTGGCGGCCAGTGCTAGTTTGCCCATGGTTGTGCTCCTGTTGCCTTTGCTTCTGCTTTGGCTTTTGCTCCGCGGGTTGGCGGCGACGGGTGCCTGCCTCCGCTCATGTCCTCCGCCAACGGCTGCGCCGTTGTCTCCCCCTTTACTTCGCTGCGGCAGGCACCCGCCACCGCCAACCCGCTGCGGCGGATGGCGTGTGCGCTGACGTTGGCGTGCAGGTCATAACTGGCAGGAACTGGTGGGTGGGGTGCCCTGCGCAGCGAAGTAAAGGAGGAGGATTGGGCAAGGCCCAATCCGGGGGACATGAGCGGAGCAGGGCACCCCGCCCGCCTGTTCCCGCGACAAAGTAGGAGTGAAACAGCGGAGAGCAACCTAAACCCCCCAATGCGGAATGTGATGCGACCCCAAAGACACCGCCACGTTCTTGGGTTCGCAGAACACCTCGTAGCTCCAGGTGCCCCCTTCGCGCCCGGTGCCCGATGCCTTGGTGCCGCCAAAGGGCTGCCGCAGGTCGCGCACGTTCTGGCTGTTGACGAAGCACATGCCGGCTTCCACCGCCGCGGCCACGCGGTGGGCGCGGCCCAGGTTCTCGGTCCAGACGTAGCTGGACAGGCCGTACTGGATGTCGTTGGCCAGGCGGATCGCATCAGCCTCGTCCTTGAACGGGATCAGGCAGGCGACGGGCCCGAAGATCTCTTCCTGCGCAATGCGCATGCGGTTGTCCACGTCGGCGAACACCGTGGGCAGCACGTAGTTGCCTTTCTTCACGCGGTCGGGCAGGTCGGGCTGGCCCAGGCCGCCGCACAGCATCGTCGCGCCTTCCTTGGGGCCCAGCTCGATGTAGCTGCGCACCTTGGCCAGGTGGCCCTGACTGACCATGGGGCCGATGATGGTCTTCTCATCGAGCGGGTCGCCCACGGTGATCTTCTTCGCGCGTGCGGCGAACTTCGCGGCGAAGTCGGCGTAGATGCTCTGCTGCACCAGGATGCGGCTGCCCGCCGTGCAGCGCTCGCCGTTGTTGCTGAAGATCATGAATACGGCGGCATCGAGCGCGCGGTCCAGGTCGGCGTCGTCGAAGATCACGAAGGGGCTCTTGCCGCCCAGCTCCATGCTGAACTTCTTCAGCCCCGCCTGCTGCACGATGCGGTTGCCCGTGGCCGTGGAGCCGGTGAAGGAGATGGCGCGTACGTCGGGGTGCTTGACCAGCGGCTCGCCCGCGTCCTTGCCGTAGCCGTGCACCAGGTTCAGCACGCCGGGCGGGATGCTGGCTTCCAGCGCCAGCTCGCCCAGGCGCGCGGCGGTCAGCGGGCTCAGCTCGCTCATCTTGAGCACGGCCGTGTTGCCAAAGGCCAGGCAGGGCGCGACCTTCCAGGTGGCGGTCATGAAGGGCACGTTCCAGGGGCTGATGAGGGCGCACACGCCCACCGGATGGAACAGCGTGTAGTTCAGGTGGGTGGGCGTGGGGTAGGTGTGGCCGTCGACGCGCGTGCACATCTCGGCGAAGTAGTAGAAGTTGTCGGCGGCCCGCGGCACCAGCTGCTTGCCGGTTTGTGCAATGACCTGGCCGCAGTCGTTGGTCTCGGTCTGCGCGATCTCGGGCACGTGGGCGGCAATCAGGTCGCCCAGCTTGCGCACAATTTTTGCGCGCTCGGCCGCAGGCGTGCCCGCCCATTTGGGGAAGGCGTCCTTGGCGGCAGCGACGGCAGCGTGGACCTCGGCCTCGCCGCCCTCGGCCACTTCGGCCAGGACTTCCTGGGTGGCCGGGTTCACGGTTTCAAAGTAGCGGGCGGCCGCGACCGGCTTGCCGGCGATCAGGTGGTCAATGCGATTCATGGCGGGGTTGTGCAAAGCTTCAAAAGGGGGGATCAGTTCGCTTCGGCCTGGACTTCGTCGGCCTGGGGCTCGGTGTCGTCGCCTGGCGCTTCCAGGGCGATCACGAGGTCCAGCAGCGCATAGAGCTGGTCCAGCCGGGCCTTGCCGATGGATTGCTCCATCCACTGGTAATGCGTCTCGACGGTGCTGGACAACTTGGCCACCAGCCGCTTGCCGCGCGCGGTGGCGCGCACCACGGTGCGCCGCTGGTCGGCCGGGTCGCGTTCACGCTCGATCAGGCCGTCGCGCTCCATGCGCGCCAGCACGCCGGTCAGACTGGGGCCGAGGATGTAGGCCTCGCGCGCGACCCGGCCGGTTTCCACCGTGCCGTGCTCGCCCAGCACGCGCAGCACGCGCCACTGCTGGTCGGACAGGCCGTGCGCGCGCAGGCTGGGGCGGGTGTGGGCCATCACGGCTTCACGCGCCTGAAGCAACAGGCGGGGCAGGTTGCGGTGCTGGAAAGGCTGGATGGTCACGTCGGTCAAGTCATGGCAGAATATTTAATAGGTTAAATGATTTTGAATGCCCTGTCGAGACCGGGGCATCAGGGTTACCCCTCACCAGGAGACTTCACATGGATCTGCACATTGCCGGCCGCAAGGCCATCGTTTGCGCCTCGTCGCAGGGCCTGGGCAAGGCCTGCGCGCTGGCGCTGGCCCGCGAGGGCGTCAAGGTGTTCATCAACGGCCGCACGCAGGCCACGCTGGACGCGGCGGCCGAGGAGATTCGCCAGGCCACGGGCGCCGAGGTGGTGACCGTGCAGGCCGACATCACCACCGAAGAGGGCCGCGCCAGGCTGGTGGCCGCCTGCCCGGACGCCGACATCCTGGTCAACAACAACGCTGGCCCCGCGCCGGGCAAGTTTCAGGACTGGGGGCGCGACCAGTACCTCGAGGCGTTCGAGTCCAACATGCTGGCGCCCGTGCTGATGATCCGCGCGCTGCTGCCCGGCATGCGCGAGCGCCGGTTCGGCCGCATCGTCAACATCACCTCGGCCATGGTCAAGTCGCCGCGCGCGCACCAGGGCCTGTCCACCTCGGCGCGCACGGCGCTGACCGCGGTGTGCAAGGCCATCTCCACCGAGACCGTGGTGGACAACGTGACGATCAACAACATGCTGCCCGAGCGCATCGACACGCCGCGCCAGCAGTTCCTGACCGAACGCCAGGCCAGGCTGGACGGCACGAGCTACGACGTGGCGCGCCAGAAGCTCGCCGACACGGTCGCCGCCAAACGCTTCGGCACGACCGAGGAGTTCGCCGACATGTGCGCGTTCCTGTGCAGCACGCAGGCGTCCTTCATCTGCGGGCAGAACATCCAGATTGACGGCGGCTCGTACAAGGGCCTGATGTAACCCGGCGGCGCCGGGCGCCCGCTATAGTCGGCGGCGCATGGCCAAGGAAAAAACCGTCTACACCTGTACCGACTGCGGCGGCACCGCGCCGCGCTGGATGGGCCAGTGCCCGCATTGCCAGGCCTGGAACACGCTGGTCGAGTCCGTGGCCGAGAGCGCGGCGCCCGGGCGCAACCGGTTTGCCGCGCTGGCCAAGGCGGCGCCCGTGGCCACGCTGGCCGACATCGAGGCCAGTGAGGTCGAGCGCACGCCCACGGCCATCGGCGAGCTGGACCGCGTGCTGGGCGGCGGCATCGTCGAGGGCGGCGTGGTGCTGATCGGTGGCGACCCGGGCATTGGCAAGTCCACGCTGCTGCTGCAGGCGCTGGACGGGCTGCAGCGCGCCGGGGTGTCCACGCTCTACGTCACGGGTGAGGAAAGCGGTGCCCAGGTGGCGCTGCGTTCGCGCCGGCTCGGGCTGGACCACAGCCAGGTTCAGGTGCTGGCCGAGACCCAACTTGAAAAAATCCTGGCCACGCTGGGCGCCCGCCCGCCCGCGGTGGCGGTGATCGACTCGATCCAGACCGTGTATTCCGAGCAGCTCACCAGCGCGCCGGGCTCGGTGGCGCAGGTGCGCGAGTGCGCGGCCCACCTCACGCGTTTCGCCAAGTCGGGCGGCACGGCGGTGGTGCTGGTAGGCCATGTCACCAAGGAAGGCACGCTGGCCGGGCCGCGCGTGCTGGAGCACATGGTGGACACCGTGCTGTACTTCGAGGGCGACACGCACAGCAGCTTCCGGCTGGTGCGCGCGATCAAGAACCGTTTCGGCGCGGTCAACGAGATTGGCGTGTTCGCCATGACCGAAAGAGGCCTCAAGGGCGTGAGCAACCCCAGCGCCATCTTCCTGAGCCAGCACACGGAGCCCGTGCCCGGCAGCTGCGTGCTGGTCACGCTGGAGGGCACGCGCCCGATGCTGGTCGAGATCCAGGCGCTGGTGGACAGCGGCGGCCCCAGCCCGCGGCGCCTGAGTGTGGGCCTGGACCGCGACCGCCTGGCCATGCTGCTGGCCGTGCTGCACCGCCACGCGGGCGTGGCCTGCATGGACCAGGACGTGTTCGTCAACGCGGTGGGCGGCGTGCGCATCAGCGAGCCCGCCGCCGATCTGGCCGTGATGCTGGCGATCACCTCCAGTCTGCGCGGCAAGCCGTTGCCCAAGGGCTTTCTGGCGTTTGGCGAGGTCGGGCTGGCTGGCGAGGTGCGGCCCGCGCCACGCGGGCAGGAGCGGCTCAAGGAGGCCGCCAAGCTGGGCTTCAGCGTGGCCGTGGTGCCCAAGGCCAATGCGCCGAAGAAGGGCGGGCGCGAGTACGAGGGCCTGACCATCCACGCCGTCGAGCGCATCGACGAAGCCATGAACGTGGTGCGTGGCCTGGCCTGAGCGCGCCATAAGACAATCGGGCCATGAATCTCCTGAAAATCGGTGTGCCGCTGGGCGGCGTGGTGATCGTGTTCGCGGCCTACCAGGCGTATGGCTGGCCCGGCGTGGCCGCCGCGGCAGGCGGCATCGTGATGTGGCTGTTGCTGCACTTCAACCGCATGATGACCGCGCTGCGGCGCGCGGCCGACCAGCCGGTGGGCCACGTGGGCAGCGCGGTCATGCTCAACGCGCGGCTCAAGCCCGGCGTCACGCTGCTGCATGTGATCGCCCTGACCCGGTCGCTGGGCGAGCTGCGTTCACCCCGCGACGAGCAGCCCGAGGTCTTCCGCTGGACCGACGGGACCCAGTCGCACGTCACCTGCGAATTCGCAGGCGGCAAGCTGGTGCGGTGGGAGCTGGTGCGCCCGGCCGAAGGGGATGCAGCGGCGTCGCCGCCGGCCCCGTAAAATTGCGGGTTTTGCGAACCCCGACCCCCAAAGGACACTCATGAGCCCCGTAGCCCCCTCGATGGCCGACCGTGACGGCAAGATCTGGATGGACGGCCAGATGGTTGACTGGCGCGACGCCAAGATCCACGTGCTGACCCACACCCTGCACTACGGCTGCGGCGCCTTCGAAGGCGTTCGGGCCTACAACACCGCCAATGGCACGGCCATCTTCCGCCTGGAAGAGCACACCGACCGCCTGTTCAACAGCGCCAAGATCCTGCGCATGCAGATCCCCTTCACCAAGGAGGAAGTGAACGAGGCGCAGAAAGCCGTGGTGCGCGAGAACAAGCTGGAAAGCTGCTACCTGCGCCCCCTGACCTGGATCGGCTCGCAGAAGCTCGGCGTGAGCCCCAAGGGCAACACCATCCACCTGATGGTGGCGGCCTGGGCCTGGGGGGCCTACCTCGGCGAAGAGGGCATGAAGCGCGGCATCCGCGTCAAGACCTCGAGCTACACGCGTCACCACGTCAACATCACCATGACGCAGGCCAAGGCGGTCAGCAACTACACCAACTCCATCCTCGCCAACATGGAGGCGCTGGACGACGGCTACGACGAGGCGCTGCTGCTGGACAGCTCCGGCTTCGTGTCCGAAGGCGCGGGTGAAAACATCTTCGTCATCAAGAACGGCGTGATCTACACCCCCGACCTGTCGGCCGGCGCGCTCAACGGCATCACGCGCAACACGGTGTTCCACATCGCCAAGGACCTGGGCCTGGAGATCGTGCAAAAGCGCATCACCCGCGACGAGGTCTACATCTGCGACGAGGCCTTCTTCACCGGCACGGCCGCCGAGGTCACGCCGATCCGCGAACTCGACCGCATCGAACTCGGTAGCGGCAGCCGCGGCCCGATCACCGAGAAAATCCAGTCGGCCTTCTTCGACATCGTGAACGGCCGCAATCCCAAGTACGCCCACTGGCTGGCCAAGGTGTGACCATGAGCAAGGCAAACGTTGAACTGCTGGCGTCCGACCTCAATCACCAGGGGGGCGTGTTCTGCCCCAGCCCCAAGGCCGACATGAAGGTCTGGAACACGCACCCCAAGGTCTATCTCGACGTGGCCCGCACCGGCAGCGCCAAGTGCCCCTACTGCGGCACCGTCTACCAGCTCAAGGCCGGTGAGCATTTCGGCGCCAGCCACTGAGTCGCTCGTCATCGCGCCCCAGTGGATCGGGGACGCGGTGATGACCGAGCCGCTGATGCGCCGCCTGCAGGCGCGCGGGGAGCGGCTCACGGTGGGGGCCCTGCCCTGGGTGGCGCCGGTGTACCGCGCCATGCCGCAGGTGGCCGAGGTCATTGAGTTCCCGTTCCAGCACGGCGGCCTGCAGTTCAAGGCCCGCCGCGCCATGGCGCGGCAGATCGAGGGCCGCTTCGCCAACGCCTACGTGCTGCCTAACTCACTCAAGAGCGCGCTGCTGCCGCTGCTGGCCGGCATCGCGCGCCGCGTGGGCTACATGGGCGAGACCCGCGTGGGCCTGCTGACCCATCGCCTGAAGAACCCGAAGAACAAGCCGCCCATGGTGGCGTTCTATTCGGCGCTCAGCGGCGAGACCGGCATCGAGGCCGACCGGCCGCGCCTGCAGCTGCCGCCGGCCGAGGTGGCGGCGGCGCTCGCCGCGCTCGGCCAGCAGGCCGGGGCCTATGCGGTGTTCGCGCCAGGCGCGGAGTTCGGGCCGGCCAAGCGCTGGCCCGCCGCGCATTTCGCGGCCGTGGCGCGGGAGCTGCCGGTGCCCACGCTGCTGCTCGGCTCGGGCAAGGAAGCGGCGCTGTGCGACGAGATCGCGGCCGCGGCGCCCGGCCGCTGCACCAATCTCGCGGGCCGGACCACGCTGGCGCAGGCGCTGGCCGCCATCAGCGCGGCGAAATGCGTGGTCAGCAACGACTCGGGGCTGATGCATGTTGCGGCGGCGTTCGGCGTGGCGCAGGTGGCGGTGTTCGGGTCATCCAGCCCGCTGCACACGCCGCCGCTCAATGAGCACGCGCAGGTCCTCTGGCTGAAGAACGACCCCGGCTACCAGCCGCCGCTGGATTGCGCGCCCTGCTTCGAGCGTGTCTGCCCGCTCGGCCATACCCGCTGCCTGAACGACATTTCGCCGCAGCGCGTGCTTTCATTTTTGTAGCGGCATGTGGCCGCCCGGCAAGGGCTACAGGCTGATTTGACCCAGAACTTCGCGGGCCTGCGCCGTCATGCGGGCAATCACCTGCGCCGCGGGCGGCAGGTCCTGGATCAATCCCGTGGCTTCGCCCACGGTGGCGTGGGCGCGGCTGAAGTCGCCGGCCTTGACGCCGGCGTCGTACTCGGCGCGCGCTGCGTCGGGCGCGGCGCGCAGCGCGTCGATGCGTGACTCCCACTGGCGGTGCAGGTCATTGCGCAGCGCCCGGAAGTCATAGGGCGCGGGCCAGTTCTTGCGCCGCAGCACGTCGAACACCGCGCTGCGCGCCGTGCCGTCACCGCTGGCACGCACCGCCTGGGCCTTGGCGCCCTCGGGGGCCAGGCTTTCCTGGGTGGCCCACAGGCGCGAGCCGACCAGGGCGCCATCGGCGCCCAGCACGCGCGCCGCGGCCAGCGTGCGGCCGTCCGCCACGCCGCCTGCGGCCAGCAACAGTGTTTCGGGCGCGTGCCGCGCCAGCCAGTCGGCCAGCTCGGGCACCAGGGTGATCACCGCGCGCGCGTTCAGCGCGTCCATGCCATGCCCACCGGCCTCGCCGCCCTGGGCCACGATCACGTCGGCGCCGGCCTCCACGGCCTGCGCCGCCTGTTCGAGGCGCTGGATCTGGCAGATCAGCGAACTGCCGGCCGCCGCGATGCGAGAGGCGTACGGCCGGGGGTCGCCAAACGACAGCATCACGGCGCGCGGCCGGTGCTGCAGCACCCAGTCCAGCGCTGACGCATCTTCGTCCAGCTTCCAGGTGATGAAGCCGCAGCCGATGCGGCCCGTCGTGGCCGCGGGCAGGGCCAGCGTGTATTCGCGTTGCGTCCAGGCCAGGTCGCCATAGCCGCCCCCCACCAGGCCCAGTGCGCCGGCCTGGGCGCAGGCCGCGGCCAGCGCGCCGCCGCTGGCCAGGGCCATCGGGGCCAGCGCGATGGGCGTGGAGAGCTGGTAGCGCGTGCAAAAACGCGAGACGGTGGGAGTCTGGGGGCGGCTGGCGGTGTTCATGCCGGCATTGTGGGGCGATGGGGGCGCCTGCGTCCAACGAATAAAAATGGCACCATCCATCGAAATCGACGATGGACAAAAACCATGGACATGACCGACCTGCAGACCTTTCGCGCCGTGGTGGCGCATGGCGGCGTCAGCGCCGCCGCGCGCCAGCTGCACCGCGTGCAGAGCAGCATCTCGGCGCGGCTCGCGGGGCTGGAGCGCAGCCTGGGCTGCCGCCTGTTCGAGCGCCAGGGCAAGCGCCTCGTGCTCACGCCTGAAGGCCGCCATCTGCATGAGCGCAGCGCCGGCCTGGTGGACGAAATCGAGCGGCTGCGCCACGAACTCGCGTTCAGTTCGGCCGGCGCGGTGCTGCGCATCGGCGCGATGGAGAGCACGGCCGCGGTGCGGCTGGTGCCGCCGCTCGCCGCGCTGCGGCGCGAGCACCCGCAGTGCCGGCTCACGCTGCGCACCGGCACCACGGGGGCGCTGCTGGACCTGCTGGAACGCTGCGAGGTGGATGCGGTGTTCGTGGCCGGGCCGGCCGATCGCCCTGGCCTGGACTGGCAGGCGGCTTTTGTCGAGGAGCTGGTGATGATCGCGCCACGCCAGGGCGGTGCGGCGGACACGCTGGTCACCTTCAGCAGCGGCTGCGCCTACCGCGAGGTCGCCCTGGCGTGGTCGCAGGCGCGGGCAGCGCCGCTGGCGCAGACCGTGGAAATCGGGTCGTATCACGCGCTCGTGGCGTCGGTGGCGGCGGGCATGGGCTGCGGCGTGGTGCCGCGCTCGGTGCTGCAGCGCTGCGACGCCAGCGGCGTGCGCGTGCGCCGACTGGGCCGCCCCCATGACCGGCAGACCACCTGGCTCGTGACCCGCCCGCGCAGCGCGTCGCAGGCCCTGCAGGCCCTGCGGCGTGCCGTGCTGGGCTAACACGCTGCGCACAAAAAAAAACAGCCACCTTGCGGTGGCTGTGAAAGTCCTTGGAAGGACGTCGTTGGGAGACTTAAAAACCGTTCAGGCGGAAGGTTGTTCTTGGCCTTGGATGTCTGTGACAGCAGATGAGTAACTGTAAGAGCTGCCCCGGTTTGGCGCATCCCCCAATTGGGGGAGAAACCCGCGAAGCGGTGAGCGCTTGGCCTGAATATTCGTGAATTTTTCCGCGTGTGGCGAGTGTTCAAAAACTCTTTTACACGCCATTACATCTGGTTGCAGGGCAGGGTCACCACAAAAGTGGCGCCCCCACCGGGCGTGTCCTCGCAGCGCACGGTGCCGCCATGGCGCTGCGTGATCGACTTGACCAGCGCCAGGCCCAGGCCCACGCCACCTTCGCGCTCGCTCGCGCCGGGCAGGCGGTAAAACGGCTCGAAGATGCGTTCGCGTTCGGCCTCGGGCACGCCCGGGCCGTGGTCGCTGACGCGCAGCACCGCCTGATGGCCCTGGCGGGTCACCGCGACGTGGATCTCGCCGCCCCCGCTGTAGCGGCGCGCGTTCTCGAGCAGGTTGCGGATCAGCCGGCGCAGCAGGCGCGGCACGCCTTCGATGGTGATCTCGGGCAGGTTCGCATCCACCTCCAGCTCCACATCGGCCCTCGCGCCTTCCTCGGCGGCGAGTCCGGTCAGGTCCACGCTTTCCACCGTGCCCAGGTCGGTTTCACGCGCGTCGAGGCGGCTGGCCAGCAGGATTTCGTCGATCAGCTGGTCCAGCTCGGCCACGTTGCGCGAGATCTCGGCGCGGAAGGTCGATGGCGGCTTGCCCCCGCTCGCGTCGGGTTCGCCCAGCAGCTCCAGCCCCATGCGGATGCGCGCCAGTGGCGAACGCAGTTCGTGCGAGGCATTGGCCAGCAGCGACTTGTGGGTCTTCACCAGCGTTTCCACGCGCTCGGCGGCCTGGTTGAAGCGCCGCGCCAGCGCGGCCACTTCGTCCTTGCCCGATTCGTCCACGCGCGTGGACAGGTCGCCCGCGCCCCAGCGCTCGACACCGCCACGCAGTCGCTCGAGCCGCTGGGTCAGCCGCCGCACCACGGGCCAGATGCCAATGGCCACCGCCAGCGCCGCGATGCCCATGACCCACAGCAGGCCGCTCGGACCACCGAACCAGGGCCGCGGCGGCGGTGGCTCGCCGGGGCGGCGCGGACGCGGCGGAATGTGCACGAACATCACGTGGCCGTCGGCCATGGGCACCTGGAATTCGATGCCCCGGCCCGGGATGCGCAGCGGCGGCGCGTTGGCCTCGCCCAGCACCTGGCCGTTCTCGTCGCGCAGGAAGATCTGGCGCGCGGTGGGCGGGTCGGCATTGATGCTCCACAGCCAGCCCAGCACCAGCGTCAGCACCACCACGGCCGCCACCACGGCGAGCCAGATGCGCAGGTACAGCGGAAGGCCCAGCGGGCGCCAGCGCAAGGTCGCCATCCGTGGGCCTAGTCCTGCTGCTTGGCGAACACGTACCCCACACCGCGCACGGTCACGATGCGCTTGGGGTTCTTGGGATCGGCCTCGATGGCGGCGCGGATGCGTCCCATGTGCACGTCGATCGAGCGGTCGAAGGCCTCGAGCTCGCGGCCGCGCACGGCCTCCATGATCTGGTCGCGCGTGAGCACGCGACCCGCGCGCTCGGCCAGTGTGATCAGCAGGTCGAACTGGTAGGAGGTGAGATCGCAGGCCTGGCCGCCCGCGGTCACCGTGCGCGCGTCGCGGTCGATCTCCAGCGTGCCGAAGCGCAGCACCTTGGCCGCCGGGGCCGCACCCTCGCCGCGCCGGCGCAGGATGGCGCGCACACGCGCCAGCAGCTCGCGCGGCTCGAAGGGCTTGGGCAGGTAGTCGTCGGCGCCCAGCTCCAGGCCGACGATGCGGTCCATCGGGTCGCCCTTGGCGGTCAGCATGAGCACGGGCACCTTGGCCATCTCGGTGGGCATGGCGCGCACGCGGCGGCAGACCTCGAGCCCGTCCATGTCGGGCAGCATCAGGTCCAGGATCAGCAGGTCGGTGGGCGCGCCGGCCGCCGGCGCCTCGAGGCGCTCCAGGCCACTGCGTGCGTCGGCGGCATGCACGAAGCCGAAGCCCGACTGGCCGAGGTACTCGCCGACCATCTGGGCCAGCCGCGTGTCGTCCTCGATCATCAGAATGTTTTGCATGGGCGAATGGTAATGACTCAGGGATGTTTCGTGGGGCGTAGGCGGGATATTGGTCTCGCGGCCCCCCGCGCGGGTTGAAGCGACGGTAAAGTTAGGTAAATGCCCGTGATGCCTTCCACGCCAATCCCTGCCGCGCAGCGTCTCGCGGACCTGACCGCCCGGCAGGCCGACATCCGGCCCGACGCGCCCGCGATCCGTTTCGAGGGGCAGACCCTCAGCTATGCGCAGTTGCACCAGCGCAGCCTGGAGGCCGCCGGCTGGCTCGCGCAGGCCGGCGTGCGGCAGGGCGACCGGGTGGCCTGGCTGGGCTTGAACCATGCGGACCAGGTCGCGCTGCTGCTGGCGCTGGCGCGTCTGGGCGCGCTGCTCGTGCCGCTGAACTTTCGCCTCGCCGCGCCCGAGTGGGATGCGGTGCTGGCCGACTGCACGCCGTGCCTGCTGATCCATGACGCCGCCTGGCAGGAGGCCGCGCAATTGCTTGCGCAGCGCCACGGCCTGCCGGCCCATGCGGTGACCCAGATCGGGGCCGGCCCGGACGGCTTGGCCGGTGTTCCGGCGCAGGCCGAGCCGGCGGCCCACCACGCCGCTGACCTGCCCGTGCTGCTGGTCTACACCTCGGGCACCACGGGCACGCCCAAGGGCGCGGTCCACACCCAGGGCAACCTGCTGGCCAACATGGCCGCCGCCGCGCAGGTGCAGGGCCTGGGCGCGAGCGACACCGTGCTCACCGTGCTGCCGCTGTTCCACGTCGGCGGGCTGTGCATCCAGACGCTGCCGGCACTCGGGGCCGGGGCCTGCGTGGTGCTGCACGCGCGCTTCGAACCCGGGGCCACGCTGGCCGCGATCGCCGACCACCGGCCCAGCCTGACGGTGCTGGTGCCGGCGGTGATGAAGGCGATGATCGAACACCCGGCCTGGACCGCCACCGCGCTGGACAGCCTGCGCGCCGTGTGGGCGGGCTCCAGCACCTTGCCACCGCCCCTCGTGGAGGCATTCCACGCGCGGGGCGTGCCGGTCTGCAACGTCTATGGCGCCACTGAAACGGGGCCGTTCTCGGTCGCGCTCGGGCCCGAGCATGCGGTCTCGCACGCCGGTGCCTGCGGCTGGCCCGCGCCGGGCGTGCAGGTGCGCCTGGGCGCTGCCGACGCGGCCGGCGACGGCGTGGGCGAGCTGTGGTTGCGCGGCCCGGCCATCGTGCAGCGCTACTGGCCCGACCACCCTGCGCTCGATGCGCAGGGCTGGTTCCACAGCGGCGACCTCGGCCAGCAGGCGGCCGATGGCAGCTGGCGCGTGGTCGGCCGGGCCAAGGACATGATCATCTCGGGCGGCGAGAACATCTACCCCGCCGAGATCGAGAACGTGCTGCTGACCCATCCGGATGTGGCCGAGTGCGCCGTGCTCGGCGTGGCCGACGCGCGCTGGGGCGAGGCCGTGGTGGCGGCCGTGGTGCCGCGCCCAGGCCACCAGGCCGAGGCCGGCGCGCTGCACGACTTCTTGCAGACGCGCGTGGCCCGCTACAAGCTGCCGCGCCGCTATGTGTCGCTGCCGGCCCTGCCCCGCACCGCGCTGGGCAAGGTGCAGAAGTCCCTGCTGCTGAAGGCCCTGCCGTGACGGCGGGCCGCCTGCGCCGGTGGCTGGCCGCCACCGCTCTGTTTTTGATAGCAATGAGTGGCCAGCCGGCAAGGGCTACACCCACATTTGCCTTCTATTACGGGGCCGACATCCCCTGGGAGACGCTGGGAGCCTACGACGTGGCCGTGGTCGAACCCGACCACGTGGGCCCGGCCGGCTGGGGCCACCGGCTCAATCCCGACACCACGGTGGCGGCCTATCTCTCGGTGGGCGAGGTGCACCCCACGCGGGCGTATTTCGCGCGCATGGCCCCGCAGTGGAAGCTCGGCGAGAACACCGCCTGGGGCGCCATCGTGGCGGACCAGTCCGCGCCCGAATGGCGCGCGTTCTTCGTGGGCCAGGTGGTCAAGCCGCTGTGGGACCGCGGCTTCCGGGCGTTCTTCCTGGACACGCTGGACTCGTTCCAGCTCGTGGCCCGGACCCCCGAGGCCCAGGCGCGCCAGGTGGCCGGGCTGGTGGCGCTGGTGCAGGACATCAAGCGCGCGTACCCCGAGGCGCGGCTGGTGTTCAACCGCGGCTTCGAAATCCTGCCGCAGGTGCATTCGCTGGCCTGGGCCGTCGCGGCGGAGTCGCTGTTCCAGGGCTGGGACGCGGGGCGGCAGGTCTACCGCGCCGTGCCGCAGGCCGACCGTGACTGGCTGCTGGCGCAGCTGCGCAAGTGCCGCGACGACTACCGGCTGCCGGTGATCGCGATCGACTACGTGCCGCCCGGCGACCGGGCGCTGGCGCGCGAGACCGCGCAACAGATCAAGGCGCTGGGCATCGTGCCCTGGGTCACCGACCCGGCGCTGGATCTGCTGGGAGTGGGCCAGGTCGAGGCCCTGCCGCGCCAGGTGCTGGCCATCCATGACGAGCCGGGCAACCTGGCGCAACTGGCCAGCCACGAGATCCACCGCGTGGGCACGCTGCCGCTCAACTACCTGGGCCTGAACGTGCGCTACGTCTACTACGGCTCGCCGGAGCTCGAGCAGCTGTCGCGCCTGCCGCTGGCCGGGCGCTTTGCCGGCGTGGTGACCTGGTTCAACCGCGGGCCGTTCCAGGAGACGGCGCCCCTCATGGCGCTGCTCAACGCAGCGCGCACCCAGGCGGTTCCCGTGGCCATGGTCGGCGAGCTGCCGGGCGACGCGGCCATGGACGCTTTTGGCCGTGACGTGGGTGACACCGTGCGCCAGACCCGTCCGCTGGTGCTGCACAAGCGCTCGCCGCACGTGGGCTACGAGATCGAGCCCGTGCCCAACGTGAAGAACTTCACCCCGTCGGCGCTGCGTCCCGGGCAGGGCGACGTCTGGCTTCGCGTGCACAGCGAGACCGATGGCGACGCCGATGTCATCGCCATCACCCCCTGGGGCGGCTTTGCGGCCGACCGCTACTGGAAGGTCGATCTGCCGCAGGACAACGGCGAGCGCTGGGTGGTGGACCCGATCGCGTTCTTCCGTGCCGCGCTCAAGCGGCCGGGCGACCTGCCGGTGCCCGACGTGACCACCGAAACCGGCCGCCGCCTGCTGATGGTCCACGTGGATGGCGACGGCTTTCCCAGCCGCGCCGAGCTGCCCGGCACGCCGCTGGCCGGCGAGGTGCTGCTCAAGGAGTTCCTGGAGCGCTACCGCTGGCCCAGCACCGTGTCCATCATCGAGGGCGAGGTCTCGCCCAGGGGCCTGTACCCGGCGCTGTCGCCGCTCATGGAGAAGACCGCGCGCGAGATCTTCGCGCTGCCGCATGTGGAGATGGCCAGCCACACCTGGAGCCACCCGTTCTACTGGGCCGATGCCGAGCTGGGCATCCAGCGCCCCGGCCGCGTCATGGGCCTGGCGCTGCCCGGCTACCGCTACGACGCGGCGCGCGAGATCAGCGGCGCACGCGACTACATCGACCGCCTCGCCCCGCCGGGCAAGAAGACGCGCGTGGTGCTGTGGAGCGGCGACACCCAGCCGCTGGCCACGCCGGTGCGCCTGGCCTACGAGGCCGGCCTGCTCAACATGAACAGCGGCAACACCTGGATCACGCGGGCCGAGCCCTCGCTCACCCTGGTCGGGCCCATCGGCATGATGAAAGGCGACTGGTTCCAGGTCTATGCCCCGATGCAGAACGAGAACGTCTACACCAACCTGTGGCAGGGCCCGTTCTATGGCTTCGAGCGCGTGATCGAGACCTTCGAGATGACCGAGACCCCGCTGCGCCTGAAGCCGGTGGACATCTACTACCACCTGTACATCGCCACCAAGCGCGCCAGCATCGCCTCGCTGCACAAGGCCTACGACTGGGCCGAGGCCCAGCTGCGCCAGCAGCGCCTGCACCCGGTCCATGCCAGCGAGTACATCGAGCGCGTGCTCGACTGGCGCCGCGCCACCGTGGCACGCACGGACACCGGGCTGGAACTGCGCGGGGGCCGGTTTCTGCGCGAATGGCGGGTCGAGGCCGGCTCCGCGCTGCCCGCCGCCAGCGCCGCCAGCGGCATCGCCGGCCACGTCCGCCATGCCACCGTGGACTATGTGCATGCTTCCAGATCCATAGCAAGCTATGACCAGCCAGCAAGGGCTGGAGGCACTTTTTACCTTGAATCCGCCAACGCCAAGCTGACCGGCTGGGAGCGCCAGGGCGAACTGCAGACGCTGCGCTTCGACGGCCACCTGCCGCTGCAGGCCCGCTTCGTGGCGCCGGGCTGCACGCTGCAGCCCGCGCCGGGCCAGCGCGCGGTGCGGCGGGGGGAGCAGCTTGACGTGGAGGCGTCCGGACTTGGAACGACCGTCGTCCTACTCCGTTGCCCCGGGTGATGCCAGCCGCAGCCGCGTCCTCTCGTGGGGGGCGCTGCTGGGCATGGTGGCGCTGGCGGCCGGCGGCCTCGCGCTGGTGTTTCCGCGGGCCGACCTGCTGACCCTGCTGCGGGGCGAGACCGACCAGGGCAACCGCGAACTCACGGTCGCCTACCTGCGCAACATCATCCGCACCGAACCCCGGGACCTCGGCCTGCGCCTGCTGCTGGCCGAGAAGCTGCTCGCCGGCGGCGATCTCCTCGGCGCGCGCCAGGTGCTGAATGACGCCCAGGCCCTGGCCAACGCGAGCGCGGTGGCGCAAGGCGCCTGGGACGCCGCCGACCTGTCCTGGTGGCAGGCCCGCCTGCGCCAGGCCCAGACGCGCGACCGCGACGAGGAAACCCGCGAAGCCGCGGCCGAACTGGTCAAGCGCCTGCGGGTCCGCGTGGCCGCCGTGGCCACGCCGGCCCAGGTGTTTGCGGCCCGCCAGACCGCGCTGGCCCTGCAGGCCGCGCTGGGCCCCGAAGGCGGGCCGGCCCTTGATGAAGCCCGGGCCATCGGGCGCGACCTGCTGCGCCGCCTGCTCAATCTGCCCGCGGCCGGGCTGGCCGACCTGTCGCGCGGCGCCACGATGGCCGTGGCCGATGGCCAGTTCACGCTGGCCAGCGAGCTGTACTTTGCGGCGCGGCGCAAGACCGCCCAGCGCGACGCGCGCGACCAGCTGCTGCGAAAGGGCGTGCAGGCCCTGCTGGCCGGAGGCCAGCCCCTCGCGGCCTGGCAGGCCGCCGTGCGCGAGGCCCTGCCGCTGCCCGCCGGGGATCCGCTGTACTGGTGGCTGACCGAGCTGGCGCTGGGCGCGGCCCAGCCGCGTGAAGCCGCCGTGCACCTGCGGCAGGCGGTGCCGCCCCAGGCCAGCCCGGCCGAGCTGGCGCGCACCCTGACCCCGGCTCAGCGCCAGACCGCATGGGACACCTTTGCCGCCGCAGGCGACCTGAAAGCCGCGCTGCGCGTGGCCGACGCCGCGCTGGTGGCCGAGCCCCAGAGCGTGAGCTGGCTCGAGCGCAAGGCCCAGGTGGCCGAGTGGGCCGGGCTGGCGCCGCAGGCCCTGGCCGCCTGGCTGGAACTGCTCAAGCGCGGTGCCAGTGAACGCGCGCTGGCCAATGTGTTCCGCCTCAGCCCCATGCTGTACGACGACGACGCGCTGCTGGCGGCCTGGCTGGCGCTGCGGCGTCAGCGCCCGCTGAGCCTGGCCGAGGTGGAGCAGGTGGTGCAGGCCTATGAGCGCCTGGGGTCGGTCGATGGCGCGCTGGGCTTCGTGCGCGAGCTCGCGGCCAGCCAGCCTGGCGCCGACCCGGCCACGCGGGCCGCATGGCAAAGCCTGCAGGCCCGGTTGCTGGAGCGCGCCGGCCGGCCGGCCGAAGCCATTGCGTTGCTCGAACAGCTGCGCCCCGACGGCCTCGCCCGCGACGACGCCATGCGCCTGGCCCAGCTGCACCTGCGGCAGGGGCAGATGCCGCTGGCCCTGCGCGCGCTGCGCGCGGCGCGGCTGGCGCCCGGTCCGTTCGATGACGCCTATTGGGACCTGGTGGCCGACACCGCCTACGAGACCGGCGAGCGTGCGGTGGCGCTCGATGCGCTGGACCGGCTGATCGCCTCGGGCCGTCCCGCGCCCTACCAGGCCGAACGGGCCATTCGCCTGCGGCTGGACGACGACCGCGATGCCGAAGCCCTGGCGCTGGCCGCGCAGTTGTACCGCCGTTTCCCCGGGGACGCGATCGTCTACGCCTGGCTCGATGCGATCGCCGGGCAGCCGCGTCCCACGGGCCTGGACGGCTTGCTGTCCACGCTGACGCCTGAGCACCGCCAGAAACTGGAGCGTTCGCCGGTGTTCCTGGAGCGCCGCGCCGGCCTGTACGCGCGGCTGGGCGAAGTGGCGCTGGCGCGGCGCGACTATGAGCAGGGCCTGCGCCTGCGACCCGATCATGCCCCGACCCGCGTGGCCTACTGGTGGCTGCTGATTGACCAGCAGGACAGCGCCACGCTGCGCGCCGAGCTGGCCCGGGTGGGCACGCGGGCCCGCAACGACCTGGCCTACGGCGAGGTGCTGGCCGCGGCCTGGCAACTGCTGGACGAACCGCGCCTGGCGCTGGCGCTGCTGCAGCCGGCCGCCCGCGCCCATGCCAGCGACTTCCTCTGGCTCATGAACTACGCCGACGTGCTCGAGCGGGCCGGCCGCGAGGCCCCGGCCCTGCGCGTGCGCCGCCACGCCTGGCTGCTGGCGCAACAGGCCGCGCGCCGCCCGGCGGGCCGCGAGCAGGGGCGCCAGGCGCTGGCCGCCCAGCTGCGGCTGGCGCCGGGCCTGGCGGGTGGCCCGCAGAAGGAGCGCCTGTGGCGCGAGCTGGGCCAGTGGCTCGCCGCCAGCGGCGACGACGCTGCGGCCCGGCGCCAGGCCAGTGAACTGGTCGGCGCCTGGCTGCTGTCCGAAGGGCGTTTCGATGCCGCGCAGCGCTGGCTCTGGCAGCAGCAGGCCCAGCGCATGGCCTTGCCTGCGTACCAGACGCTCGCGCTGGCCATTTCGCAGGAAGACCCGCAGGCCATGGCGCATCTGCTGGACCGCGCCAGCGGCCCGGGCGCGGACCGCATCGATCCGCAGGACCGCCTCACGGCGCTGCGCCTGCTGGGGCGCCGCGGCGAGGCCGCCGCACTGGGCACGGCACAGGCCCAGCGCCGGCCCGAGGGCCCGGGCGACGAGGCCCAGCAAGCGTTGCAGGACGACCTGCTGGCCGGGGCCAGCCGGGTCGGCACGCAGGTGCTTACGCGGCGCGCCGGCGTCATCGCGCGGCGCGAAGTGCGCATCGACACCTCGGTGGCGCTCGCGCCCCGGCTGCGGCTGACCCTGGCGCTCACCGAGGCCGGCGACCGCAGCCGCGATGCCGCGCAGATCGCCGCCACGCCTGCGCACGACCGCGAGCTGCGCGCCGGCATCGAGACGGCCACGCCCTGGGGCGACCTCAAGGCCCAGTGGCTGGTGCGCGATGCGCTGGCCACGGTGCAGGGGCTGTTTCTGCAACTGAGCACGCAGCTGAACCCGCGGGCGCGGCTGCAGCTGGAGGCCGCGCGCAACGAGCGCTCTGATGAGAGCAGCGCCATGGCCGTGGCGGGCGCGCGCGACCGTGTGGCCGCCAGCCTCAACCTGCGGCTGAACGAGCGGCTGGAAGCCCAGGCCAGCCTGGCGGCGAGCCGCCTGCGGACCCAGACCGGGGCCGGCCTGGGCCGCACGGTGGATGCCGCCCTGACCGGCCAGTGGGTCTGGCGCCGCGACTACCCCGACGTGCGCCTGCAGGTCCAGCTGCGCCGCAGCGTGGTGCGCGTGGATGGCCAGCCCGACCCCGCCACGGCGGTGCTGGTGCCTGGCGGCGGCGTGCCCTCCAGCGGCCTGTTCCTCGGGCCGTCGTCCAGCGCCCTGTCGGCCAGCCTGGGCGTGGGGCTGGCTCAGGCCGACCCCTCGATCTACAGCCGGGCCTGGCGGCCGTGGGGCGAAATCGGCCTCGAGACGCGGCGTTCGCCGACTGGGCAGCAGACGCAGGGGTTGCTACGATTGGGCGCCAAGGGGTCGGTCGCCGGGCGTGACCAGCTCAGCGTGCATCTGGACATCCGGCCAGGCACGGGCGGCCTCTCGGGCAGCGATGACGTGCGGGAGCTGCGCCTTCAGTACGAAACCTTTTTTGACCGGTGACCACCATGAAAACTCCGCGACTGATTTCCATCCTGCTCAGTGCCGCCGTGCTGGCGGCCTGCGGCGTGCTCGGCCCCGGCGGCCAGGGCAGCAGCGGGCGTTCGGCGATGGCCCAGGCCATCGCCGCGGGCGACAAGGTGGCGCTGCTGCCGGTGGCCAACTTCACCGACGTGCCGCAGGCCGGCCTGCGCGTGGAGGCGCTGCTGGAGCCCGCGCTGCGCCAGGCCGGCCTGCGCCAGCTCGTGCTGTACCCGCCCGCGCTCAACCCCGAGACGCTGTTCGAGCCCGGTGAGCGCAAGGCCCAGGCCGAGGCCGAGAAATGGGCCCGCACCCAGGGTGTGCGCTATGTCGTCAGTGGCGCCGTCAATGAATGGCGCTACAAGGTCGGCGTGGACGGTGAACCTGCCGTGGGGCTGATGCTGCAGGTCAAGGACCTGTCCAACGACCAGGTGGTCTATTCATCGGCCGGGGGCCGCACAGGCGGCAGCCGCCAGGCGCTGGCCGCGGTGGGGCAGCAGCTGGCCGCCGAACTGGTGTCGGGAATCCGTGTTGAGCCCACCGGACGAGCCGCGGCCACCCGCTAACGCGGTGCCACCCGGCACCCCGGACACCCGCACGGACGACACCCCGGCCGCGCTGGCGTCGCTGCGCGCGGCGCGCGGCGCGCCGGCCGAGGCCCTGCCGCGGGATACGCTGCAGTCGGACTACTCGGCGTCCGTACACGACATGCTGGAGGTGCTGCGCGACCCGGACGCCGCGGGCGCGCCGGGGCGGGCCCGGCGCCTGGTGCGGCCGCTGTGGATGGCCTGGGTCGTGGTGCGGCGGCTGGCGTCGCTGTTGCGGCTCGTGCTGCGGCGCTGGATCCGGCATCACCCGGGGCTGTTCGCGCGCGTGGCCGAGACGGTGCTGTGGCCCGCGCTGTTCGTCTACCTGGCCTGGGTGAGCCACCCGGCCAACCCGTTCTACGTGAACGAAGGCTTTCCCTGGCCCTGGCTCGGCCCGTGGTTGATCGCCCTGCGCTACGGCGTGGGGTACGGCGCGGCGGCCGCGTTTGGCCTGCTGGGCGCCTGGGCCTGGCTGGAGCCGGGCATGCCGTTTCCGCGGCTGTATTTCCTTGGCGGGGCCATCACGCTGCTGGTCGCCGGTGAGTTCGGCAGCTACTGGCGGCTGCGCGTGCTGCGGCTGCAGGAGAGCCTGGGCTTTCTCAATGACAAGGTCGAGCGGCTGACACGCCGGCTCTATCTCGTCAAGCTCTCGCACGACGAACTCGAGTACGAAATGGTGAACCGCCCCGGCACGCTGCGCGAGGCGCTGATCGACCTGCGCGTGCTGATGGACCGTTACACCCGCGACAACCCGACCGATCTCGGCGCGCTGCCCGGCGCGCAGATGATGCTGGACTTCGTGGTGCACCACTGCCGCGTGGAGTCCGCCGCGCTGTACTCGGTGCGCATGGAGCCGGTGCTCGCACTCACCCGCGTGGCGGTGGTCGGCCGCCCGGCCGACCCGCAGCCCGACGACCCCATGGTGCTGCGCGCGCTGGAGACCGGCCACCAGGTGCACCTGCAGGATGCGCTGCTCGAAAAAGTGCGGCGCTCGGCGCTGATCGCGGCTACGCCGCTGGTCAGCACCGAGCGCCAGCCGTTCGGCTTGATGGTCATCAGCAACATGCCGTTCACCGCGCTCACGGCCGACAACCTGCAGACCATTGCCGTGTTGCTGGAGAGCTATGCCGACTACCTGCGCCTGTCGGTCAGCGCGGGCGAGCTGCTGGCCGTCTGGCCCGAGGCGCCGCGTGGCCTGGCGGGCGAGTTTGGCTGGCTCACGCGGCTGCGCACCGACTACGGCCTGGAAAGCCGCTGCGTGGTGTGGCGCGCCGAGCATCCGCGTGCCGCGGAAATCCTGGCCGAAATCATGGAACTGCACAGCCGCGGCGAGACCGCCTGGCGCTGGCCGCTGGACCCCACGCGCCAGCGCGGCGCGCCCTGCGTGATTGCGCTCGCGCCGTTCTCTGACGCAGCGGCCATGCGGGTCTACAAGCAGCGCCTGTTCGACGGCATCACCCAGCGCTTTGGTGCGCTGGGGCCGCAGCAGCTCAGCGCGTTCGATTTCGCGCTGGGCGGCGATCAGGGCTTTGCGCGGCTGCGCGCGCTGGTGGAGAGCACGGCATGAGCGGCGAACCCGAGGACGAACGCGCCACCGGCAGCGACGCGGCGCCCGAAGCCGCCCGCGGCGCGCTCGTGGCCGCCTGGCTGCGCGTGGCGCTGGCGCTGGCGGCCGAACTGTCCTCGCTGCTGCTGCTGGACCGGCCCATCACTATTGACACGCTGGTCATCGACAGCCTGGCCGCCTACTTCGCGCTGCACGGCGTGGCCAGCGCGGTCTCGGCCTGGCTGGCCTGGTCCATGCTGCCCGACGGCTACCGCAGGCCCGCGCGCCCGGCCTACGCGCTGCTGTACTGCCTGGCCTTCTTCATCCCGGCGCTGGGCGTGCTGGCCACGCTGCTGGTGGTGCAGGTGGCGCGGCGTTACCCCAAGATCCTGCGCACCGAGCGTTTCGTGGCGGTGCACATGCCGGAGTTCTCCGAGGTGCAGCGTGAGGCCACCGAGCGCAGCGACCTGCGCGCCGGCGATGCGCGGCGCATCCTCAAGGACCCGTCCTTGCCACTGGAAACCCGGCTGCGCGTGCTGGTGGCTTTGCAGACCATGCGGCCCAAGGCCGCGGTGCCGCTGCTGCAGGGCCTGCTGGCCGACCCGTCCGAGGACATCCGCCTGCTGGCCTACAGCATGGTGGATGCCTGGGAGAAGGACCTCACGCGCCAGATCCAGCAGGCGCAGCAGCGCCTGAATGAAGCGCGTGATGGCGAGGACCGTGCGCCGCTGGTCAATGCCCTGAGGCGCCTGGCGGAGCTGCACTGGCAGCAGGCCGACACCGGCCTCGCCCGCGGCGACTTGCGCCGCTTTGCGCTGGAGCAGTCGCAGAAGCTGTGCGAGGACGTGCTGGTGCTCGACGCCTACGCCCCGAGCACCTGGCAGCTGTATGCGCGCGTGCTGATCGAGCTGGACCAGCTCGAGGCCGCGGCCCGCGCGCTCGATCTGGCGCGCAAGGTCAAGATGCCGCCGCAGACCCTGTGGCCGCTGATGGCGCAGATCGCCTGGATGCGGCGCGACCTGGACGGCGTGCGCAAATACATGGGCCGACTGCCCGACAACACGCAGCTGCCGCACAACCTGCGCGGCGTGGCCGCGTTCTGGCGCCACCGCCAGGTGGCCGGCGTGGACCTGCATGTCTAGCGAGCCCCCACGCTCCCTCACAGCGGGTGGGTCGCCTGCAGCGTCGTCGCGTTCACCCGTTGCCGACGTCGGCCTGCTGCTCGAGGGCACTTACCCCTACGTGGCGGGCGGCGTGTCGAGCTGGGTCCACCAGATCATCAACGGCTTTCCGGACCTGACCTTTGCGATCTGCTTTCTGGGCTCGCGCAGGCAGGACTACGGCGAGAAGAAATTCCAGCTGCCGGCCAACGTGGTGCACCTGGAGGAGCATTACCTCTACGAGACCACCGGCACTCCGCCAGTCACGCCGCAGCCCGGTGACGGGCCGATGTTCGATCTCAACCGAGAGCTGCACACCTACTTCCGCGATCCCCGGGGCCAGGCCGAACGGGGCGGCGAGGTGCTGGCCACGCTCACCGGCGAGCTGCAGGGCCGCCTGGACCGCTCGCAGTTCCTCTACACCGAGGCCAGCTGGAACTACATCACCGAGCAGTACCGCGAGCGCTGCACCGACCCGAGCTTCGTGGACTACTTCTGGACCGTGCGCACCATGCACACGCCGATCTGGGTGCTGTCTGCCGTCGTGGAGCAGTTCCCGGCCGTGGGCTGCTACCACTCGGTGTCCACCGGCTACGCGGGCTTCCTGGGGGCGCTGCTCAAGCGGCGCTGGGGCCACCACCTGATCCTGAGCGAGCACGGCATCTACACCAAGGAGCGCCGCATCGACCTGTATGCCGCACGCTGGATTGCCGACAACCGCACCCTGCTGCAGCGCGACGCGACCCAGGCGGGCTACTTCCGCACCATGTGGATCCGCTTCTTCGAGGCGCTGGGCCGCATGTGCTACGACGCCAGCGACCAGATCATTGCACTGTACGAGGCCAACCGCCTGCGCCAGGTGCAGGACGGCGCCGATGCCGCGCGCACCAGCAACATTCCCAACGGCATCGACGTGGTGCGTTTTGGCGCGCTGCGCGCGTTGCGGCCAGCCACGGTGCCGCGCATCATGTGCCTGATCGGCCGCGTGGTGCCCATCAAGGACATCAAGACCTACATCCGCGCCACGCGCATCATGGCCAACCGCTTTCCCGACGTGCAGGCCTGGATTGCCGGCCCCGAGGAAGAAAGCCCCGACTACGCTGCCGAATGCAAGGACCTGGTGGCCAGCCTGGGCCTGCAGGACAACGTGAAATTCCTCGGCTTCCAGAAGCTTACCGACCTGCTGCCGCAGATCGGCCTGGTGGTGCTGAGCTCGATCAGCGAGGCGCTGCCGCTGGTCATCCTCGAAGGCTATGCCGCCGGCGTGCCCACGGTAAGCACCGACGTCGGCTCCTGCCGCCAGCTGGTCTATGGCCTGGACGATGAGGACCAGGCGCTCGGCGCGTCGGGCGCGGTGGTGGGCATTGCCGACCCGCAGGCGCTGGCCGAGGCGGCGCTGCAGTTGCTGGGCGACGAGGCCGCCTGGCACCGGGCAGCGCAGGCCGGCATTGCGCGCGTCGAGCGCTACTACACCCACCCCGTGATGTTCGCGCGCTACCGCGCCGTGTATGACCAGGCGCTGGACCGCATGGCGCACGACCCGGCCACGGAACGGCCGCCGGAGCACTGATGGCAGGCATCGGCTTCGAGCTCCGCAAGCTGCTGCAGCGCGACAGCTACTTTGCGCTGGTGCGCGCCTATGCGTATGCCGGGCTGATCAGTTCGGGGCCCTGGGTGCTGTCGATCGTGGGTCTGGTGGTCATCGGCGTGTTGTCGGTCAACATCGTGGTGCCCAGTGTGCTCATCACGCAGTTCCAGGTGTCGGTGACCTACCTGATTGCGGGCTCGCTGATCCTGACCGGCCTGGTGCAACTGGCCTTCACGCGCTGGGTGTCGGACCGGCTGTTTGCCAATCAGGGGGATACCGTGGTGCCCAATTTTGCGGGGGTGCTGCTGGTCACCAATCTGGGCGCCGGCACGCTGGCGGTGATGCTGGCGTTTCTGGAGTTCCGCGGCGCCAGTGCGCTGTACCGCATGCTCATGGTGGCGGGCTTCGTGACCATGTGCGACATCTGGGTGGCCACCATCTTCATGAGCGGGCTCAAGTTCTACAAGACCATCGTGGTGCTGTTTGGCGGCGGCTACGGCATCTCGGTGCTGCTGGCCGTGCTGCTGCGCGGCGGGGGGCTGGAAGGCCTGCTCGCGGGCTATGTGGTCGGGCAGTTCCTGATGCTGGCAGGCATGTTCTTCATCATCCTGCGCAGCTTCCCGGCCGAGCGGCTGATCGCGTTCGACTGCTTCCAGCCTGGCGCCATGCTGCCCACGCTGATGGCTGTGGGCGTGCTCTTCAACTTTGCGATCTGGGCCGACAAGATCGTGTTCTGGTTCGCGCCCGAGACCAGCCAGGCCGTGATCGGCCCGCTGCGCGCCAGCGTCATCTACGACATGCCGGTGTTCCTGGCCTACCTGAGCATCATCCCCGGCATGGCGGTGTTTCTGGTGCGCTTCGAGACCGACTTCGTGGAGTGGTACGACAAGTTCTACAACGCCGTGCGCGAGGGCGGCTCGCTCGAGGAGATCGCGCGCATGCGCGACGAAATGGTGTTTGCCGTGCGCCATGGCCTGTTCGACATCATCAAGATCCAGACCCTGTCGGTGCTGCTGATGGTGGTGTTTGCGCCGACCATCTTTGAAAAACTGGGCATCAGCGCGCTGTATTTGCCGCTGTTCTATGTGGACGCTGTGGCCGCCAGCCTGCAGGTGGCGCTGCTGGCGGTGATGAACGTGTTCTTCTACCTCGACCGGCGCCGCGCCGTGCTGGCCACCGTGGGCCTGCTGGCCGTGCTCAACGTGGCGCTGTCCATGGTCTCGCTGCGCCTGGGCGTGGCGTTCTACGGCTACGGGTTTGCGCTGGCGCTGCTCATCACGCTGGTGGTGGCGCTGCGCGTGATGGAGCGCAAGATTTCGCGGCTGGAGTATGAGACGTTCATGCTGCAGTGACTCCTTGGGTGGAGGGGTGGGTTGCTACTGTTTTGATAGCTGATGGCGGCCGCTCTGTCTGAACTCCAGGCCTTTTTCCTTTAGATCCTGCTCTGCTAGCAGCACCACGACGCCGGTAGCGCCGAGACGCGCGCTTAAAAAGGGAGCCACGGTATGCGCGGCCTCATCACATTGGGGGATTCGCAGCTGAATGTCTGCTGCTTAGAATCGCAGTAGTCAGTTGCGGGATTTTGTGAAATTGGATGGCGCTGTTAAACAGCAAAATCGAAAATAGCGAAACTGACTACGACTTGGGAAGCACGACATGAGCGCACTCGACCATCTCTTGAGGTACGTCAGAACCGGCACTGCTGAGGGTGACCGCCCTTTCCTTGGCGACATATTTATTGCGCCGACGCAGTTCACGCAACTTTGCGCCATTGAGCCAGGCGGCATGAGGATTCTGGTGGGAAATAAAGGAATCGGTAAGAGTGCCATAGTTGAATGGATTGACAAGGTTGCCAAATTGAAGAGGCTGCCATGCCTACTTATTCGACCAGACAACATATCTTCCAAAGACACGCCAGCATCACTTGACATCGGTTCTCTCAAGCGCTTCTACTACGAGGTTCTATTGCGAACATTGGGCGCGCAGATCGGCTCACAACTCAAAGGGATGCTGAAAGGAACAGCCGCGACACTTCACAACGAGGCACGTCAACAAGGACTCACAGAAGAAGACTTTATTCAGAAATCACTGGAGCTTATTTCAGCTATTTCATTGCCTGTCGCGAAGATCAATGGTGTTCAGCTTGCAAAAGAGCTGGCGGGCACCAATTCGCCACATTCACTAATCAAAGCAATCAGCTCGCAACTCCTCTCGTCAGGAAGTGTTTTTTATCTGCTCATTGATGACACAGATCAGTTAGCCGCACCTGATCAACCGGCTCACTTGAATCGGATTTGGGCACTTCTGTTAGCTGTAAGACGGCTGACTGGGGAATGTAGCGCGGTAAGGGCAGTTGTTAGCCTCCGCTCAAGCGTATGGACTCGGCTTACCAGCGAGAGCCAGGGGCAAAGAGATCAGACTGACCATATGCGGGGTCTGATGATTCCACTTTTGGCTGACGATACGCTGATGGCAAGCATTGTCCGGAAGCGTTTGGAAAAGGCAGCTACGGATGCGGGGCAAACACGGGTAGATCCGTACACCGTCTTCTTTAACGGATCGACGATGACTTTGCCAACCAGCGATGAGAGACGTTCCTGGGACTCGTTCATCTCGAAGTCAGCTCGCGAGCGCCCAAGGGATGCCATCCAGCTCATAAAGAATATGGTTGATGCGGCTGTGCAGGGCAATGCACCTTTAATTGGCAGCAATGAAGCTGGGGCCGCAATGCGCGTTTATTCATCAGAGCGGGTTGACGACGTAGTCAATGAATTTTCTTTAGATTGCAAGAACATTCGCGAAATCATCAACACTTTCGCTGACTTTGATTTCGATTCTGACTTTGAGAAGCTTCGGCGGCATCTTCTTACGGTTCCAAGCATTGCCTCAATACAAATACGCGGAGCGCAGCTTCGCCCAGATGTTGACGACGATGCCGTTACAGTATTGAGGCTTTTGCACGAAACGGGGTTCCTAAATCCGCGCATTGTCGACAACACACAGCCACGCGGATTTCGCCATATCTTGTTCCACGACGACTCCAGTTTCGTCAAGCTTGCAAATTGGAATTTCATGCAAGGAGCGCGATGGGAGATTCATCCAGCGTTCCGTACCTACCTTATTGGTGTCAAGCAAGCCCAACTAGCCAAACTCGCACCCGCCAAGCAAGCTATTGTTGGAAGAAGCTGAGGTTGGCGCGAGATGTCAACACCTCATATTTGACGTCTCCGCAACTGCAAGAAATTGAGCGGCAGTTTGGATTTTGGGTAACGTGCGCAGCTGTATCCTGCATCTGTGGAGGGCGCGCACTCCGCCAAGCCAGCCGCACCCGCACTTGCAAGCCTAACAGCGCAATGGCGGTCAAGAACTGGCGGTACCAATGGGTATCCACATCGACACCTGAAACCCTCGCCAGTCTTTGGGCGGCAGCATCGTGGCGCTGGACAGCGTGAAATGTAGCTCATGGGCTACAATCACACTATGCGCGTTGAGAAGACCGACGAGTACAGGGAGTGGATCGACAGCCTGAAAGACCTTGCGCGCCGCGCCCGCATTCTGATGCGCGTTGATCGACTCATCCATAGCAACCCCGGCCCGCATCGCAGCCTGACCCACGGCGTCTCGGAACTGAAAGTGGACTTTGGCCCTGGCTACCGCGTGTATTACACGCAGCGTCGTGGCCATTTCCTCCTGCTGCTCGTTGGCGGAGACAAGTCAACTCAGGCCAAAGACATCGCCAGAGCCATCCGCCTCGCGCAGGCTTATGAGGAGTAGTTACATGCCAGTCGCCGCCCGCAAGAAGATTTCCAGACCCAAGGCAACGTCCTACGACGTGGCGGAGCACCTGCGCACGCCTAAAGAAATGGCCGCTTATCTGGACGCCTGGCTTGAAGAGGCGCCGGACGACGCTTCTAGCATTGCCCAGGCGCTGGGCGATATTGCGCGTGCCAAGGGCATGAGCCAGGTTGCCAAAGAGGCGGGTCTCAGTCGCGAGAGCCTGTACCGGGCGCTCAGCGAGGGAGGCAATCCGAGCTTTGCCACGGTGCTCAAGGTGGCTCGTGCTCTGGGCGTACGTCTGCACGCGCAACCTGCGTAAGCTGGCGTCACGGGCTGGATCGCTGGGCCCGTCCCGCCAGCCACACCAGCACCAGCACCGGCACCCCGAGCAGCGCCGTGGCCGTGAAGAATTGGCTGTAGCCATGGGCGTCCACGTAGAAGCCCGAGAACCCAGCCAGCGTCTTGGGCAGCAGCAGCATCATCGAGCTGAACAACGCGTATTGCGTGGCCGAGTAGTTCACATTGGTCAGTGACGAGAGATAGGCGATGAACGCCGCCGAGGCGATGCCGCTGGACAGGTTGTCGGCCGAGATCACCAGCACCAGCGCGGTCACGTCGTGGCCCTGGCCAGCGAGCCAGGCAAACAGCAGGTTGCTGGCGGCGCTGAGCACGGCGCCCAGCATCAGCACGCGCATCACGCCCAGCCGCATCGACAGGGCGCCGCCCACAAAGGCGCCTGCCAGCGTCATGATCACGCCAAACACCTTGGTCACGGCGGCCACCTCGTCCTTGGTGTAGCCCATGTCCACGTAGAACGGGTTGGCCATGATGCCCATGACCACGTCGCTGATGCGGTACACCGCGATCAGTGCCAGGATCAGCGCGGCCTGCCAGCGGTAGCGGCGGATGAAGTCGGCAAACGGCTCGACCAGCGTGGCCTGCAGCCATTCGGCGGCATTTCTCGCGGGCGGCAGCACGCGCGGCGCCGGCTCGGGTGAGAGCAGCACCGTCAGCACGCCCACGCTCATGGAGGCGGCCATCACGAGGTAGGCCGTCTGCCAGGCGCCGTTCTGGTACGCACTGATGGCGCCGGCAACGGCGGAGGCCGTTTCGGCGCGCGCGGCGAGCCAGAGCACGCCGGCGCCCGCCCAGATCATGGCGAGCCGGTAGCCGGTCTGGTAGGTGGCGGCCAGCGCGGCCTGACGCTGCGCATCGGCCGATTCAATGCGGTAGGCGTCCAGCGCAATGTCCTGTGTGGCCGAGCCAAAGGCCACCACCAGCGCGCACCAGACGACGGGCTCCAGCGTCTGGCGCGGGTCCACCAGCGCCATGCCCACCAGCCCGGCGACGATGATGGCCTGCGACAGCAGCAGCCAACCGCGCCTGCGGCCCAGGGTGTTGGTCAGCCCGGGCAGGGGCAGCCGGTCCACCAGCGGCGCCCAGCACCATTTGAAGCCGTAGGCCAGGCCGACCCAGCTCAGTTGGCCGATGGTGGAGCGATCAATGCCGGCCTCGCGCAGGCGAAAACTCAGCGTGCCCAGCACCAGCAACAAGGGCAGGCCGGCCGCAAAGCCCAGCGCCAGCATGCGCAGGCTGGCGGGCTCCAGATAGACCCGGAGGGTGGCGAGCCACGAAAGGGGGGAGCGCTGGGGCGCGGACGCGGTGGGGTCTGACATGGAAGACATGAGTTCTGTTTATTATTGCCCCATGTGCCTGCTCTGCTCCGCCAAACAATCCGCCTGGTCTGGCCGCCGCGCCTTTCTGCTGGCGGCGGGGGCCACCGCGACGCAGCCGCTGCTGGCCCAAGTGGATGTGGGCAATGCCTCGAGTCTGCGCAAGCTGGTGCCGGCGGGCGAGCTCGAAACGGCAGCCGGCCAGCAGTACGGCCAGATGCTCGCCGAGGCACGCTCCAAGGGCGCGCTGGCGCCGGACAGCAACGCGCAGCTGCAACGCCTGCGCACCATCGGCCGTCGGCTGATTCCCTTTGCTCCCAAGTGGAACGACCGCGCCAACGGCTGGAAGTGGGAAGTCAACCTGATCGGCAGCAAACAGATCAATGCGTTTTGCATGCCCGGCGGCAAGATCGCGTTCTACACGGGCATCCTGGATCAGCTGAAGCTCACGGATGACGAGGCGGCCATGGTCATGGGCCACGAAATGGCCCACGCCCTGCGGGAACATGCGCGTTCGCGCATTGCCAAGAGCCAGGGCACCGGCGCGCTGCTGTCGCTGGGCGCGCAGCTGTTCGGCCTGGGGCAGCTGGGCGACGTGGCCGCCAACATCGGCACCCAGCTGCTCACGCTCAAGTTCAGCCGCGAAGACGAGACCGAGGCCGATCTGGTGGGCCTGGAACTGGCGGCCCGCGCCGGCTACAACCCCGATGCGTCCGTCGCGCTATGGAAGAAGATGGCCGCCGCCACGGGCAGTGGAGGGCCGGGGTTTCTGTCGACCCACCCCAGTGGTCCCGAGCGCATCCGCCAGCTCGAAGCCAATGTGCCCAAGGTGCGCGGCCTGTACGAGGCGGCGCGGCGCTAGGGCCGGCGCCTCAGGTTCCGCCCACGTAGGGGTTGGTTTGGCGTTCGCGGCCAAAACTGCTCTCGGGGCCATGGCCCGGAATGAACACCGTCTCGTCGCCCATGGGCCACAGCCGCGTGGTGATGCTGTCGATCAGCTGTTCATGATTGCCCTGCGGGAAATCGGTGCGGCCGATGCTGCCGGCGAACAGCACGTCGCCCACGAAGGCACGCTGGATCTCGGGCGAATAAAACACCACGTGGCCCGGCGTATGACCCGGACAGTGGCGCACCTGCAGCACGTGGCCGGCCAGCGTGACGGTGTCGCCATCGTGCAGCCAGCGCGTGGGTTTGAAAGGCCGCGAGGGCGGAAAGCCGAACATCGCGCCCTGCTCGGCGAGGCCATCGATCCAGAACTGGTCGCCCGGATGCGGCCCGATGATCGGGATGCCCAGCTGCTGCGCCAGTTCGGCCGTGCCGCCGGCGTGGTCAATGTGGGCGTGCGTCATCCAGATCTGTTCGAGATTGAGGGCCCGTCGCGCGACTTCCGCCAGCAGGCGATCGAGGTCGCCGCCGGGGTCGACGATGGCGGCCTGCAGGGTCTGGTCGTCCCAGAGGATGGAGCAGTTCTGCTGGAAGGCGGTAACGGGGAGTGTGAAGTACTGGAGCATGGGCGTTCGGCGGCGGGAGGGGGCGCGCGGCCGGTGCATCTTACCGGCCCTTCAAAGGGCGGGGGTGCGCCGCCATGACGCATTCCGGGCGCAGATGGGGGCTGCGGCTGCTGGCGGTCCTGGGGCTGCTCGCGGGGGCGGTTGGCTTTGTGCTGCTGCTGATCCACGACCCAGACCGCGCCGATGGACGCGCGGCGCCTGCTGCTTCACCGTTGCCGGCCCCACGATCCGGAGCGGCTCACCGTTCGCCAGGCGACCTGGGGCCGGCGGTGTATGCGGCCCATCCCGACGCCGATGAGGTGATGCGCTCGACCGCATTCGCCGACTGGGTCCGCCACCTGGCACCTGAATCGCAGGTCACGGTCGGCAAGGTGCTGCAGGGGGGCACGCCGGCGGAATATGTCCTGATGCTGGGGGCCTACAAATCGGCGAGCCGCCAGCCGGCGCCACGCGGGCCGGGCACCGCGACGTTCGAGAGCGAACGGCAACTGGAGGCGGCCCGGCTGTATGCGCAGGTCAACCAGATCAAGGCCAAGGCTTTTGCAGACCATCCCTACCTCGCGTCGGCGAGCGGCGAACGGGTCTGGCAGAGGATTCTCGAGCGGCAGGCTGCCCTGGTGTCGGAGGGCATGGAGCCGGCGGCGGCCCTGGCGCAGGCCGTGGCCTCGCTGGCGCCCGTTCAGGGGCGCTGAGCGAGTTCGCTCCAGCGCGCGGACCCCAGCCAGTCGCGCAGCGCCAGCGCGCCCGCGGGCGTGACCTCCAGCGCCCGCGCGCCCGGGCGGCGCAGCAGCCAGCCGCGGTCCAGGCAATGCTGGCACAGCATGGCGCCCAGCCGACCCGCCACGTGGTAGCGCCGTTCACTCCAGTCCAGGCAGGGGCGGCAGGTCGGGCGCCGGCTGCCGGTCGTGCCCTGCATGGCCGGCCCGGGGTCCAGGCCCAGGGCCTGCAGCGCGGCGCTGGCCCGGGGCGTCACGTGGCCGGCTTCCCCGTCGAACGCAATGGCGCTGTCGGCGAGCAACCGCTCGGCCATGGCCACGCCCAGGCGGCCGGCAATGTGGTCGTAGCAGGTTCGGGCGAAGCGCAACGCCGCGTCGCGCGGCCCGGTGACCACCCGCGCGTGGTGCGGTTGCGCCTGCTGCGCGGCGAGCTGCATGATGCCCTCCAGCACCTTTGCCACTTCGTTGGACGCCAGGCGGTGGTACCGGTGACGGCCCTGGCTGGCCACGGCGAGCAGGCCGGCCTCGACCAGCAGCCCCAGGTGGCGGCTGGCGGTGGCGGCCGTCACGTGCGCGGCGGACGCGAGTTCCTGCGCCGTCAGGGCACGGCCATCCATCAGGGCCAGCAGCATGGCGGTACGGGCAGGCTCTCCCACCAGGGCGGCGATATGGGCGATCCGGTTGGTGTTCATGGCGGTGTCTCCAGTCCGCACCTTAGCAGTTGCCCTGGCCCCAATGCTTCGCTCCGCAGCGAAGCATCGGCCCGATGGTTCGGGCGACGATCGGGGCCTTGCATCCAAGGAGCTTTCCCATGACCGTGACCTGTTTCATCCGCTACCAGATCGACCCGTTCCAGCGCGACGCCTTCAAGACCTATGCCGAGAACTGGGGCCGCATCATCCCGCGCTGTGGCGGCCACCTGGTGGGCTACTTTCTGCCACATGAGGGCACCAACGACGTGGCCTGGGGCCTGATCGGCTTTGACAGCCTGGCCGCCTACGAGGCCTACCGCGCCCGCCTGCGCACCGATGCCCAGGGCCGGGAAAACTTCGCCATGGCCCAGCGCCTGCGCTTCATCCTGCGCGAGGAGCGCACCTTCACCGAGCTGGTGCCCGGCACCTTCAATGGCCTGCCCCACGCGGGCGCGGCCGGGGAGTAACGCGATGCTGGCCGTCATTTTTGAAGTGGTGCCCAGGGAGGGCCGGACGGGCCAGTACCTGGACGCGGCTGCGGCCTTGCGGCCCGCGCTCGCGCAGATCGATGGCTTCACCTCCATCGAGCGCTTCCAGAGCCTGAGCGAGCCCGGCAAGCTGCTGTCGCTGTCGTACTGGCGTGACGAGGCGGCGGTACAGCAGTGGCGCAACCTCGAGGCGCACCGGCGCACCCAGCAACTGGGGCGCGAGCAGGTGTTTGCGGACTACCGCCTGCGGGTGGCGCAGGTGGTGCGCGACTACGGCATGAACGACCGGGCGCAGGCGCCCGGCGATTCAAGACAGGCGCACGGCTGAATCAGGAGGGGTTTTGCGCCGGCCGGCTGGGCCAGAGCACCGAGGCAATGGCCACCACCATCAAGGCCACGGCGGCCCAGTCCTGCCAGTGCAGGACCTCGTGCAGCCAGATGGCCCCGCTGAACACGCCCAGAACGGGGATGAACATCACGCTCAGCGTCGAGGCCACCGGCGGCAGGCCCCGCGCCAGGTAGAACCAGGCCGCGTGGGCAAAGCCGAAGATCAACACCGCGTTGTAGAGGATGGAGCCCCAGGCGGCGGCGCTGGGCGGCGCCCACTGCGTGCGTTCAAACAGCGTGGCCAGCGCCGTCATGACGACGGCGGTGAGCGCGGTCATCCAGAACGACAGCGTGAGCGTGGCCACGGGAATGCGGGTGCGGCGCAACAGCTGTGTGCCGTAGGCCCAGGTGGCCGCGGCCACCAGCGCGAAGGCCACGCCGGCGGGCCGGCCGGCCAGGCCGGTGAACTCGTGCCACAGCAGCAGCACCACGCCCAGGGCGGCGGCGCTCACGCCTAGCCAGCCGCGCCGTGTGAGCACGGCCGAGAACAGCACCGCACCCAGCACGGCGGAGAAGATGGGCATGGTGTAGCCCAGGATGGCCGCGCGCCCGCTGGACAGCGCCTTGACCGCCAGGATGATGCAGGCGTGCCAGACGAACATGTTGGTGGCTGCCAGCCACAGCAGCTCGCGCCAGTGCTCGCGCGGCACGCGGAACGGCACCTTGAGCACCATCAGGCCGAGCGCCAGCACGGGCAGGCCCAGCCAGATGGACAGCGCGCGAAAGCTCAGGGGCGGGTAGCCGGTGACGCCGAGCTTCATCACGGGCCAGTTCAGGCCCCAGACGAGGGTGAGAAGAATCAGGACGATGAGCTGCTGTCGGGTGAGTGCGGGCATGGGCAGCGATTGTGGCGCGAACCGTAAAATCCTGCCCATGACCTTCATTGACATGCTGCGTGGGGCCGAAAGCCAGAATGGCTCCATGCTCTGCGTGGGGCTGGACCCCGAGCCCACCCGCTTCCCGGCCGGCCTCAAGGGCGACGCCAACAAGATCTATGACTTCTGCGCGCGCATCGTGGACGCCACGGCGGACCTGGTCATCGCCTTCAAGCCGCAGATTGCCTACTTTGCCGCGCACCGGGCCGAGGGCCAGCTCGAGCGGCTCATGGAACACATGCGCCGAGTGGCGCCGCAGGTGCCGATCATTCTTGACGCCAAGCGCGGTGACATTGGCTCCACCGCCGAGCAGTACGCCCGCGAGGCGTTCGAGCGCTATGGGGCGGACGCGGTCACACTGTCGCCCTTCATGGGCTTCGACTCGGTGCAGCCCTACCTCAAGTTCGAAGGCAAGGGGGCCTTCCTGCTGTGCCGCACCTCCAATCCGGGGGGCGATGACCTGCAGAACCAGCGCCTGTCTTCGATCGACGGTTCACCGCTGCTGTACGAGCATGTGGCGAGGCTCGCCCAGGGCCCGTGGAACCTCAACGGCCAGTTGGGCCTCGTGGTGGGCGCGACCTACCCGGCCGAGATCGAGCGCGTGCGGGGGGTGGCCCCCACGCTGCCGCTGCTGATCCCGGGGGTGGGGGCGCAGGGCGGCGATGCTGTGGCCACCGTGCGCGCCGGCTGGCGCGCAGACGCGCCGATCGTGGTGAATTCGTCGCGGTCGATCATTTATGCATCCCAGGGCGAGGACTTTGCCGAGGCCGCGCGGCGTGAGGCCATGCGCACGCGTGACGTGCTGGCCGCCGCCCGCCCCTGACCACCCCGCGCAGCCGCGAGGAACGGCGGCCCGGCGTCAGGAGGCGCGGGTCCGTGCCAGCAGGCGGGGGCCCAGCATCACGCAGGCCAGCGCGGCCACCACCAGGGCAATGCCTGCCCACTGCCAGGCGGTGATGGTTTCGCCGAGCACGCCCATGCCGGCCGCGAGCCCGACCACCGGCACACCGAGGCTGAAAGGAGCCACGCGGTTGGCCGCGTGGCGCTTGAGCAGGCCCGTCCACATGGCATAGGCCCAGATGGTGGCGACCCAGCCCAGGTAGGCCACCGCCAGCCAGCCGCTGAGCGGCGCCGCAAGCCATTGCCACCGCGTGGCCGGGGGATCGAAAGCCAGCGTGAACAGTGTGAAGGGCACGATGGGCACCAGGCTGCTCCAGACCACGAAGCCCAGCGCGTCATAGCTGCTGCTGGCCTGCTGTGCCTTGCGAGCGACGATGTTGGAGGCGGCCCACATGGCAGCCGCGCACAGATTGAGCACGAGCCCCCAGAAGGTGGTGGCGGCGCTGCCGCCGGGGGCGATGTAGTTCATGGCGAAGCAGCCCAGGCCCAGGGCGGCCAGCGCCAGTCCGGCCTGCAGCGTGCGGTTGGCGCGCTCGTGCAGCAGCACGAACCCGAACACGGCGGTGAAGAACACCTGGGTCTGCATGAGCACCGAGGCCAGTGCCGCGGTCATGCCCACCTTGAGCGCGCTGAACAGGAAGCCAAACTGCCCCACGCCCTGGCACAGGCCATAGAACACCAGCCATTTCCAGTGCAGGCGCGGGGCCTTGACCAACAGCGCCAGCGGCAGCACGGCGAAGATGTAGCGGGCCGTGCCGAGCTGAAATGGCGTGAAGTCGCGCAGCGCGAATTTCATGGCCACGAAGTTCAGGCCCCAGATCACCACCACCGCCAGTGCGGCGGCATAGTCCCGGCCTGCCAGTGGCGGCTGTTCCGCGCTCAACTGGCTGCCCGCGAAGCGTCAAGCTGGGCACGGGCCCGTGCGGCCAGTGCCACCTCGCCGGGGGTTTCGGGCGTCCAGTGATCCACGGGCAGGGGGCGTCCATGCGAGTCCACCGACACGAACACGATCAGGCACTCGGTGGTCTTGTCCATGGGGCCGCCCTTCATGTCGCCGCTGCGCACCTCCACGGCAATGTTCATGCTGGTTGCGCCGGTGTAGGCCAGGCGGGCTTCCACCTCCACGAGGTCGCCGATCATGATGGGCCGGTGAAAACGGATGCCGCCCACATAGACCGTCACGCAGTAGCGCTTGGCCCAGCTCGTGGCGCAGGCATAGCCTGCTTCGTCGATCCATTTCATGACCGTGCCGCCGTGGACTTTGCCTCCAAAGTTGACGGTGCTGGGTTCGGCCAGGAAGCGCAGGGTGATGGAAGACATGAGCAGAAAGGAGGGTCGAAGCCCTCCATTATCCCGGCCTCGACAAAGGGCGTCTGACGGGGGAAGGCGGCGTTTTCCTACAGGGCGCGGGGCGGACGCCGCTTAAGGTTGCTGCGAATGTGAAAAAAGAACATTTGAATTTCGCGCCCGCCCTCATTTTCAACAGGACATCATCATGAATCCATGGACCTCTGGCCGCATTGCGGCATCGATCGCGCTGACCGGTCTTCTCGCATTGGGCCTGACCGCCTGTGGTGGGGGTGGAGGAGGGGGTGACACCGCCTCGGGTTCGACGGGTACGTTGCGCCTGGCCATGACCGACGCGCCGGCCTGCGGTTTCGATGCCGTGAACGTCACGGTTGAAAAAGTCCGTGTCCACCAGAGCAGCACCGCCGCGGATGCCGACGGCGGCTGGTCCGAGGTGGTCCTCAATCCGGCGCGGCGCATCGACCTGCTGACCCTGACCAATGGCGTCCTGAGCGAATTGGGGCAGGTGGCGCTGCCGGCAGGCCGTTATACCCAGTTGCGCCTGGTGCTCGCTGACAACGGCGGCACGGCCCCCATGGCCAATGCGGTCAAGCCCACCGGGGGGGCCGAGGTGGCCCTGACGACCCCCAGCGCCCAGCAGTCCGGGCTGAAGATGCCCGTGCAGATCGATGTGGAAGCGAACCAGCGGGCGGACTTCGTGCTCGATTTCGACGCCTGCAAATCCATCGTCACGGCGGGCAACTCGGGCAAATACCTGCTCAAGCCGGTGATCCGTGTCATCCCGCGGCTGGTGTCAGGGGTGTCCGGGCGCCTGGATGCCTCGTTGCCGATGGGCAGCACGCAGGTGTCGCTGCAGCAGGGCGGTGTGGTGGTGCGGGCCACCGCGCCCGACGCGGATGGCAACTTCCTGCTCCAGCCGGTGCCGGCCGGTACCTACACCTTTGTGCTGACGGCCCCGGGTCGAACCACGCTGGTGCTGCGAAGCGTGCCGGTGACCAGCGGCAGCGTCAGCACGTTGGGCACCTCCACGCTGGTACTCGCGCCTGCCGTGTCGCCGGTGTCGGTGCTGGCCGGCACCGTGACCACCCCCAGCACGCCGGTGGATGCGTTGGTCCGCGTCCAGCAGTCCTTGACGGGTGGGCCGGTCATCGACATGGCGGCGCGTCCGGTGGACAGTGTCTCGGGCGCCTTCCAATACCAGGTGCCTACCGCCGCGCCGCAGGTGGCCGACTGGCCGGGCATGACGGGCGTGCCGGAATTCATGGCGGATGGGGCAGCGGCTGGCCGGTACGGTCTGGTGGCCGAGGCGGGCCTGGCCAGCAAGCAGGCCGGGCCACTGACCGTGACGCCGGGCGGAACGGTGGAGACCACCTTTGTGTTTCCCTGAACATCTTGACTGAAGACGGAGCCATCATGATGAAGATTCGCAACCGCAGGGCGAGCCTGCCCCTGATCGGCCTTCTGGTGTTGACGCTGGGAGCCGGGCCCTCGTGGGCCGAAAAGCCGGCGTGGGCGGGCCAGGGCAAGGGCGGCAAGCACAACAGCCACGAGGGGTCGGGGCATGTCCATAAAGATGCGGCCCCCGTCACGCCAGCCGTCACCGTGCACGTGGGTGCCTACTTTGGCGAGCCGCAGCGCGTCGCGGCACGAAACTACTACGGCGCCCAGGCTCGGGGCGGCAAGTGCCCGCCGGGCCTGGCCAAGAAGAACAACGGCTGCCTGCCGCCGGGGCAGGCCAAGAAATGGGTGATGGGGCGACCGCTTCCGCGCGAGGTGGTCTGGTACCCCGTTCCTCAACCGGTGGTGGTCCAGCTGGGCGCCCCGCCGGCAGGCTACCGGTACGTCCGTGTGGCGGCCGACATCCTGCTCATTGCCGTGGGCACGGGCATGGTGATCGACGCCATGGAGGATCTGGCGCGCTTCTGACGTCAGAGCAGGCGCTGCAGGTAGCGCCCGGTGTGGCTGGCCTCGTTGGCCGCAATCGCTTCTGGCGTGCCCTGGCCGACCACGGTGCCGCCGCCGGCGCCCCCTTCGGGGCCCATGTCGATCACCCAGTCTGCCGTCTTGATCACGTCGAGGTTGTGTTCGATCACGACGATGGTGTTGCCCGCGTCGCGTAGCTGGTGCAGCACCTTCAGCAGCAGGTCGATGTCGGCAAAGTGCAGGCCGGTGGTGGGCTCGTCCAGGATGTACAGCGTGCGGCCCGTGTCGCGCTTGCTCAGCTCGAGCGCCAGCTTGACGCGCTGGGCCTCGCCGCCCGACAGCGTGGTGGCGGCCTGCCCGAGCTTGATGTAGCTGAGCCCCACATCGAGCAGCGTCTGCAGCTTGCGCGCAATGGTGGGCACCGCCTGCAGGAAGGCGTAGGCGTCTTCCACGGTCATGTCCAGCAGTTGGGCGATGTTCTTGCCCTTCCACTGCACCTCGAGTGTTTCCCGGTTGTAGCGCTGGCCGTGGCAAACGTCGCAAGGCACGTACACGTCGGGCAGGAAGTGCATTTCCACCTTGACCATGCCGTCGCCCTGGCAGGCCTCGCAGCGTCCCCCTGCCACGTTGAAGCTGAAGCGCCCCGGGCCATAGCCGCGCTCCTTGGCCGTCGCGGTTTCCGCCATCAGCTCGCGGATCGGCGTGAACAGCCCGGTGTAGGTGGCCGGGTTGCTGCGCGGCGTGCGGCCGATGGGCGACTGGTCGACGTTGATGACCTTGTCGAAGTGCTCGATGCCTTCAATGGTTTCATGGGCAGCCGGCTCTTCGTGCGCGCGGTACAGCGTGCGTGCCACGGCCGCGTACAGCGTGTCATTGACCAGCGTGGACTTGCCCGAGCCCGAAACGCCGGTCACGCAGGTCAGCAGCCCCACAGGAAAGGCCACGCTCACGTTCTTCAGGTTGTTGCCGGTGGCGCCGAGGATGCGGATTTCCTGCAGGGGCCCCTGCGTGGCCAGGTGTTGGGCTTCGCGCGCGGCGCGGCGCACCGCGGCCTCGCTGGGAGGAAAGCGCGAGGGCTTGCGCGCCTCGGCGGTTGCGGCCCCCACCACCGGCAGCCAGGCCGTGCGCCGCGCGGGGACGGCGATGACTTTGGCGCCTGACAGGTACTGGCCGGTGAGCGAGGCGGGGGCGGCCTGCACCTCCTCGAACGTACCCTGGGCCATCACGCGGCCGCCATGGATGCCGGCGCCCGGGCCCATGTCGATCACGTGGTCGGCGGCGCGGATCATGTCCTCGTCGTGCTCGACCACGATCACGCTGTTGCCGATGTCGCGCAGGTGGCGCAGCGTGCCGATCAGACGGTCGTTGTCGCGCTGGTGCAGGCCGATGCTGGGCTCGTCCAGCACGTACATCACGCCGGTCAGCCCGGAGCCGATCTGGCTGGCCAGGCGGATGCGCTGGGCCTCGCCACCGCTGAGTGTCTCGGCGCTGCGGTCCAGGCTCAGGTAGTTCAGGCCCACGTCGTTGAGGAACTTCAGCCGCAGGCCGATTTCGCGGACCACCTTGTCGGCGATCTCGGCCTTGGCGCCGTGCAGCTTCAGGTCGCTGAAATAGGCAAAGCTCTCGCGCAGGGTGGCGTGGCTGATTTCGAAGATGGCGCGCGCCTGGTCACCTTCGCCGACCTTGACGTGGCGGGCTTCGCGCCGCAGGCGTGTGCCGCCGCAGTCGTTGCAGGGTTGCAGGCTGCGGTAGCGTGCCAGCTCCTCGCGCACGGCGACCGAGTCGGTCTCGCGGTAGCGCCGCTCCATGTTGGGGATGATGCCCTCGAACGTGTGCTTCTTGCTGACCTTCTTGCCCGCGAAGTTGCCCGAGTCCATGGTGTAGCTGAAACGGATCTCTTCCTCGCCCGAGCCATGCAGCACGACCTTCTGGACCTCGGACGCCAGCGATTCAAACGGGGCATCCACGTTGAACCGGTAATGCTTGGCCAGGCTTTCGATCACGCTGAAGTAGTAACCATTGCGGCGGTCCCAGCCCTTGATGGCGCCACTGGCCAGCGACAGCGAGGGGAAGGCCACGACCCGCGCGGGGTCAAAGAATTCGCGGTGGCCCAGGCCGTCGCAGGTCGGGCAGGCGCCCACCGGCGAGTTGAACGAGAACAGCCGGGGCTCCAGTTCGCTGATCGAGTAGTTGCAGACCGGGCAGGCAAACTTGGCGTTGAACAGGTGCTCGGCGCCGGTGTCCATTTCCAGCGCAATGGCGCGGCTGTCGCCCAGGCGCAGGGCAGCTTCAAAGCTTTCGGCCAGGCGCTGCTGCATGTCCGGGCGCACCTTGAGCCGGTCGATCACCACGTCGATGTTGTGCTTCTCGGTTTTCTTGAGCCTGGGCAGTTCGTCGAATTCATACGATTCGCCGTTCACGCGGAACCGCACATAACCCTGGGCCTGCATCTGCGAGAACACGTCGAGGAACTCGCCCTTGCGGTCACGCGCCACGGGCGCGAGGATCATCAGTTTGGTGTCTTCGGACAGGGCCAGCACGGCATCCACCATCTGGCTCACCGTCTGGGCCTGCAAGGCCAGTCCGTGGTCGGGGCAATGGGGCGTTCCCGCGCGCGCGAACAGCAGGCGCAGGTAGTCGTGGATCTCGGTGACCGTGCCCACGGTGGAGCGCGGGTTGTGGCTGGTGGCCTTCTGCTCGATGCTGATGGCCGGGCTCAGTCCCTCGATCACGTCCACATCGGGCTTGTCCATGAGCTGGAGAAACTGCCGCGCGTAGGCGCTCAGGCTTTCCACATAGCGGCGCTGGCCTTCCGCGTACAGCGTGTCGAAGGCCAGCGACGATTTGCCCGAACCTGACAACCCGGTGATCACCACGAGCTGGTTGCGCGGAATGTCCAGGTCAATGTTCTTGAGGTTGTGCGTGCGCGCCCCGCGGATGCTGATCCGCTGCTGCTGCAGGGAGGCCGCGAGGTATTTGCCGTCAGTCGAAGAATTCAAGGTGGAGCGCGCCCGGAAAAACCCACCATGATAGACCGGCAAGCCTTCCGGCGCTGCGCCCCGGCCAGCGAGATACGGGACAATCAGGGCCTCCCCTGACAAATTCCCGGGCCTTTCGAGGCTTTTCACGGCCTCGCGCCGTTTCCTGACCTCTGCCCCGGCGTGTCCATGCGCACTTCCGAAGTCCTGACGCCTGCCACCGCGACCGCCCCATCCGAAGCGGTCCGCATGACCCCCTTGGAGCGCCGGTCCAGCGGCTGGCTGGCGGCGATTTTTGCCCTGCGCATGCTGGGGCTGTTCCTGGTGCTGCCCGTGTTCGCGCTGGAGGCCGCGCGTTACCCGGGCGGCGATGACCCGGCCCGCGTGGGCCTGGCCATGGGCATCTACGGGCTGACGCAGGCGCTGCTGCAGATCCCTTTCGGGCTGGCGTCCGACCGGCTGGGCCGCAAGCCGGTGATCGTGGCGGGCTTGCTGGTGTTCGCGGCGGGCAGCTTCCTCGCGGCCTGGGCCGACAGCCTCACGGGCCTGACGCTGGGCCGGGCACTGCAGGGCGCTGGCGCCGTTTCGGCGGCCGTGACCGCGCTGCTGGCCGACCAGACCCGTGATGCGGTGCGGACCAAAGCCATGGCGCTCGTGGGCGCCAGCATCGGCCTGATGTTCGCCCTGTCGCTGCTGCTGGCGCCCTGGCTGGCCGCGCGCATCGGGCTGTCAGGCCTGTTCGGGCTCACGGGCGTGTTGGCCCTGGCCGGCGTGGCGGCCACGCTGTGGCTGGTGCCTGCGGCCCCGCCGCAGGGCGACCCCGTGGGGGCCTCAGGCCTGCGCCAGGCGCTGGCCCACCCGGGCCTGTGGCGGCTGGACGCCGGCGTCGGCGTGCTGCATGCGGTGCAGATGGCCATGTGGGGGGTGGTGCCTGCGCTGCTGGTGCGGGCCGGGCTGCCCAAGGCGGCGCATTGGGAGGTCTACCTGCCGGCGGTGCTGGCGTCGTTCGCGGTCATGGGGGCGGTGCTGTTTCCGCTGGAGCGCCGGGGCCACCTGCGCGCGGTGCTGCTGACGGCCATTGCACTGGTGGGGCTGGTCCAGGCAGGCCTGTGGGCCGCTTCGGCCAGTGGCCATGCCAGCTTGCCGGTGCTGGCGGTGCTGCTGCTGCTGTTCTTTTGCGGCTTCAATGTGCTGGAGGCCAGCCAGCCCAGCCTGGTGTCGCGGCTGGCACCGTCGCCGATCCGCGGTGCGGCCCTGGGGGTCTACAACACGGCCCAGTCGCTGGGCCTGTTCGCCGGCGGGCTGCTGGCGGGGGGGCTGCTCAAGGCCGGGGCGGGGCCGGGGCTGTTCGTGGCCACCGGGGGGCTGTGCCTGCTGTGGCTGTGCCTGGCATGGCGCCAGCCGGCTGGCACCGGGCGCTAGTGCCGCGAGTGGCCTTCAGTGGTGCGCGCGGGCCGGCGGGATGGCGTCGGCCTCGGCGGCTTCCGCAGGCGGCGGCTCCTGGACAGGCGGTGGCGGTGGGGCGGCCAGCGCCACCATGTGCTCGGCCAGCGTGGTGTACAGCGGCCGGCTGATCATGCGGGAGATCAGGCTGGCCAGCATGGCGGAAGCCATGAGGCTCAGCACCATGACGTGGCCGTCCACCATCTCCATCACGATGATGAACGAGGTCAGGGGGGCCTGGGTGACCGCGGCCAGGAAGCTGGCCATGCCCATGGCGATCAGCGGAGCCGACAGGTCGCTGCCGGTGAGTGCCGCCACGTTGTGGCCCACGCCCGCGCCGATGGACAGCGAGGGCGCAAAGATGCCACCGGGCACGCCGCACCAGGCGGTCAGCCAGGTGGCCATGAATTTCAGGGTCACGTAGAACTCGGGCACGTCGGCCTGGCCTTCGAGCATGTGGCGCACCGCCGCGGAGCCGGCGCCAAAGGTGGCGCCGCCGGTCACGATGCCGATCACGGCAATGGCCAGGCCACCGGCCGCCGCGAAGCGCACCGGGTAGCGGGCCCGCCACTGGTTGAAGCGGTCGGGCACACCGGTGAGCGAGGCCGCCATCACACGCGAGAACAGCCCGCCGAGCAGACCGCAGGTCACGGCCACCATGAGGCCGGGCATCAGGGCCTCCCAGCTCAGACGGGGCACGCGGATCACGCCAAAATAAGTCAGGTTGCCAAACGTGGACACGGCCATCAGGCCGCCCAGCACGATGGCCGCGATGATCAGGCCGCTGCTGCGCGATTCGAGCTTGCGCGACAGCTCCTCGATGGCAAACACCACCCCGGCCAGCGGCGCGTTGAAGGCAGCCGCGAGGCCGGCGGCGCCGCCAGCGACCAGCAGCGCATGCCGGCTGATGCCCGAGCCCGGGCCCAGCCAGCGCTGGGCGTGCTGCATGATGCCTGCGGCCACCTGCACCGACGGGCCCTCACGGCCCACGGACAGGCCGGCCAGCAGGCCGGCGGATGACAGTCCGATCTTGCCGAAGGTGAGTTTGAGCGAGACGAACCGGCTGGTTCTGGCAGGAGGCAGCGCCGGGTCGAGCGCGGCCATGACCTGGGGGATGCCCGAGCCCGCTGCGCCCGCGAAGTGGCGGCGCGTGAGCCAGACGATGCCAGCGGTCCAGGCGGGAATCCAGAGCAGGACTAGCCAGCGGTTCAGGCCGTTGACCTGCTCGAACCACTCGAAGGTGCGCTCGCTGAGCAGCGTGAAACCGACCACGCACAGGCCGGCGATGATGGCGTAGGCGAGAACGATGGCCCGGTCCAGCCAGACGCGGCCGTTGGACAACTCGGCCTGGACGTTCTGGAAAAAATCCGGTTCACGATTCATGGCTGGAGGTCCATTGTGGCACGTGATCCGGCGGGCCAGGCCAATGCCGCAGCAGGCCGCAGCGGCATTGCGGCACAATGTCAGGCCGCGCAGCAGCGCCCCTTTCTTTGATCCAAGGCAGGCACACCATGGCATCCGTCAACAAAGTCATCCTCGTCGGCAACTGCGGCCGCGACCCTGAAATCCGTTACCTGCCCTCTGGCGCCGCCGTGGCCAACGTGACGCTGGCCACCTCGAGCCGGCGCAAGGACAAGAATTCCGGCGAAACCATTGAAGACACGCAGTGGCACCGCATCACCTTCTACGACCGGCTGGCCGAGATCGCGGGCGAGTATGTCAAGAAGGGCCGGCCGATCTATGTGGAAGGCCGGCTGAAGTACGGCAAGTACACCGGTCAGGACGGCGTCGAGAAGAACACCGTGGACATCATCGCCACCGAGCTGCAACTGCTCGGCGGCCGTGAAGGCATGGGTGGCCCCTCGGGCGGCGGCGATGAGGACGGTGGCGGTGCGCCGCGCCGCGCCGCACCGGCGCCCCGCGCACCGGCCCCTGCACCGCGCCAGGCGCCCGCCCGTTCGTCGTCAGGGTTTGACGACATGGACGACGACATTCCGTTCTGATCGGCCTGGGCTTTGCGCCCGGCGCCCGGGCGCCCTTCAAGGGGGTGTGAACCCCAGTGCTTTCATGGCGCCGGCCAGTCCGCGCCGCGCAGCCGGGTACCCCTGCCAGGGCGCGTTGCCGATGGCCAGCCGCTCGCCGATGTTGGCCAGCGTCCAGTGCGCGCCACCGTGCAGTTGTGGCAATTCATCCCAGCTCACCGGCACCGAGATGCCCAGGCCGGGCCGGGCGCGCAGGCTCCAGGCGCTGACCAGGGTGGCGCCAAAGCCGTTTCGCAGGTCGTCGATGAAGACCCGGCCCCCAGTTGGGCGCGCACCGGGGCGGACCGAAAAGCGTTCAGGCCGGGCGTGCGCGAGATGTTCCACCAGCGCGCGTGAGAACGCCTTGACCGTGGCCCAGCCATGGTGCCGCCGCAGCGGCACCACAACGTGCAGGCCCCTGCCGCCGCTGGTCTTGAGGAACGCCTTGAGCCGAAGCTCCTGCAGCGCGCCGCGCAGCAGCTGCGCGGCCTCGACCACCAGCGCCCAGGCCACGCCCTCGCCGGGATCCAGGTCAAAAGCCATGCGGTCGGGGGTGTCGATGCGGGTGGCCAAGGCATTCCCGGTCTGCAGTTCGAGCGTGTTCGCCTGGGCCAGCGACCGCAGGGCACGAGCGTCGGGGACGGTCATCAGTGGCGGCCCGGCGTCAGGTGCCGGGACCGGGCGGAGCCCGGGCAGCTCGCCGTCCCGGGCGTGGCTCTGGAAGAACAGCTCGCCGTCCACGCCGGCCGGGGCGCGCACCAGTGCCGCTGGCCGGCCCCTCAGGTGCGGCAGGAGGAGGGCCGCCACGCGGGCGTAGTAGGTGGCGATGTCTCCCTTGGTGGAGCCGCTGCGCGAGTCGACCACGCGGTGCGCGTGGGTCAGCTCAGGCGCGGCCCGAAGGAGGCCAGCCCCCGGTTCCCGGGGATTCGCGGGGGCCGGGAGCTCCTGCACCTCGCGGCCGGCTGGCGGGTCGGTGGGCAGGCCGCACCGGAGCGTGATCCAGTCACGGGTGCGGCGCGGTGCATAGGCCGAATCCAGGCGTTTGCCGACCAGTTCGTCGAAGCCCAGCCGGCGGGCTGAGGCCAGCAGGTCGGCCGGGCCGGCAGGCAGGGCTTCACTGAGGCGCAGCGGGCCGCAGGCCTGCCGGCCCAGCAGGCCACCCAGCAGCGTGCGCCTTTCGGTCAGCGGCACCGCGCGCAGGTCGTAGCCCGTGTAGAAGGGCAGGTCAAAGAGGTAGTAGACGATGCCGCTGGTGGCGGCCCCCTCGAGGGCCGCTTGCAGGGCCTGGAAGTCGGGCACACCGTCGGGGCCCGGCAGCACGATCTCGCCGTCGAGCCAGCCCGAGCGCAGCGGCAGCGATTGCAGGGCCTGCGCCAGCTCGGGCAGGCGCGGAGTCCAGTCGGCGCCGCTGCGCGTGAACAGGCGCCGGTGGTCGCCGTCCACCCGGGTGAGCAGGCGATGCCCGTCGAGCCTGGCTTCGAACAGCCAGTCCGCCGGGTTGGTCGGGAGCTGGCGGACCCGCGTGGCCAGTTGTGGCCGGAGCAACGCGGGCAGCCGTGCGCGGCGGGCTTCGGCCGGCAGGGCGGCCGCGGCGCTCCGCTTCTTGCCGTGCGGCCGCGCCGCGCGTGCGCGGGGCGGTGTGCGCGCGCTGTCGGGCTCGGCGGTGGTGATGTCGTAGCCATCGTCGCGCGCCGCCTCGTCGGCCGCCTTGGTCAGCAGCCAGGGCGGCGCGGCGCCCGACTCGCCTCGCTCCACCCGCTCCAGGGTCCAGTGGCCCTGGAGCTTGTGGCCCCGCAACTCGAACTCGAGGCGGCCGGCGTGCAGGCCGCGTCGTGGGTCACTGGCGGGCATCCAGACACCTTCGTCCCAGACGATGTCGTTGCCGATGCCATGCGGAGCGGACGGCAACCCATCTCTGAGGGGGGCTTCGTCCAGCGGGTGGTCGGCGGCCTGGACGGCTGTGCGCCGGTCCTGGGGGTTGAGGCTCGGGCCCTGGGGCACGGCCCAGGTCTTGAACGTGCCATCGAGCTCCAGCCCCAGGTCGTAGTGCAGCCGGCTGGACCGATGCTTCCGGATCACGTAGCGCAAACCGCCGGCACGGGCGTTGCCGGTCAGGAGGAGGACGGGAGGGTAGGAACGGACCATGGATCACGCGAAGCGGGGGACATCCGCTTCACGATATCGCCCGCCGCGCGGCGGGCCTGTAGGACAAGCCAGCGTCGCGGGCGCGGCCACCGGCTCAAGTGCAACCGGAGGTATCGACCTCGAATTTGCTATCTATTTAATAGCTTAAAGTGACCGGCTGGAAAGGGCTACAACCTGATTTGGCTTCAAGCCCGGGCCGAAATCACGCCCCCGCCGAGGCACACCTCGCCGTCGTACAGCACGGCGCTCTGGCCGGGCGTCACGGCCCATTGCGCGTCGCTGAAGTCGAGGTGGAACTGTCCGTTGGCCCCGGCGGCCAGCGTGCAGGGGGCGTCGGCCTGCCGGTAGCGCGTCTTGGCGGCATAGTGGCCGGCCACCGGCGCCTGACCAGCGGCCCAGCTGGCGTCGTCGGCGTCCAGCGCCAACGACTGCAACCAGGGATGGTCATGGCCCTGCACCACCCACAGCGTGTTGGCGGGCACGTCCTTGCGCGCAACGAACCAGGGGGCGTGCTCGCCGCCGCCGCGCTGCGCGCCGCGCGCCTTGATGCCGCCGATGCCCAGGCCCTGCCGCTGGCCCAGCGTGTAGAAGCTCAGGCCCTGGTGCTGGCCGATCACGCGGCCGCGCTCGTCCTTGACCGGCCCCGGCGCCTTGCTGATGTAGCGGTTGAGGAATTCACGGAACGGCCGCTCCCCGATGAAGCAGATGCCGGTGGAGTCCTTCTTTTTCGCGTTGGGCAGGCCGATCTCTTCCGCAATGCGCCGCACCTCGGTCTTGCGCAGTTCGCCCACGGGGAACAGGGTCTTGCTCAGCTGCGCCTGTGTGAGACGATGAAGGAAATAGCTCTGGTCCTTGGTGTCGTCCAGGCCCTTGAGCAGTTCGAATCGGCCTTCGCGCTCACGAACCCTGGCGTAGTGCCCGGTCGCGATCTTTTCTGCGCCCAGGCGCATGGCGTGATCCAGAAACGCCTTGAACTTGATCTCGGCATTGCACAGCACGTCGGGGTTGGGTGTGCGGCCGGCCTGGTATTCACGCAGGAACTCGGCGAAGACCCGGTCCTTGTATTCGGCGGCGAAATTGACGTGCTCGATCTCGATGCCGATCACGTCGGCCACAGCGGCGGCATCCACGAAGTCGACATTGGACGAGCAGTAGTCGCTGTCGTCATCGTCTTCCCAGTTCTTCATGAAGATGCCGATGACCTCGTAGCCCTGCTGCTTGAGCAGGTGCGCGCTGACCGCGGAGTCCACGCCCCCGCTCAAACCCACCACGACCCTGGTTCCTGCGCTCATCTGTGCGATTATCCCAAGGCCATGCTCATGCGGCTTCCGCCCCCGTCCTTGCCCCCACAGCGCGCCTCGCCTCAGGCCCTGCTGCTGGTGGGGGCGCTGCATGTGGCGCTGCTGTGGTTCCTCAACCAGCACTGGCCCGTGGAACGCGCCATCCGCTATGTGGTGTACCAGTACGCCCGGCCCCTGGGCCCGGCCGAGGACGCGGCGCCGGTCAGCCGCGCCATCACACCGCCGGCCCTCAACCTGCGTGCCACCACGGATCTGCCGGTGTTTTCCAACACGCCGGAATCCAGCGTCCCGTTGCAGACCACCCGCCAGTTGCCACCGGCCAGTCCGGCGCCGGTCAGGCAGGCCGGTGCGCCCAAGGCCGCAGCCCCGGCGCCGTCGCAGCCCCAGCCTGAGCCGGTCGTGGAGCCGCCGCCCGCGCCGCCGGAAACGCCCCCCGCCGTCGTACCCCCCGAGCCGGTGGCGCTGCCGCCGCTGCCCGCTCCCGCTCCCGCGCCCGTCCCGGTGCCCAGTCCGGCGCCCAGTCCGGCGCCCAGTCCGGCGCCCGTGCCTGAAGCCCCGGTTCCCCCCGCGCCCGTGCCCCCCGCGCCAGCGCCTGTCCCGGCACCGCCCGTTTCCGTACCGACGCCGTTGCCCGCGCCTCCGGCGCCGCTGCCGCCTGTCCCCGCACCGGTGCCCGTGCCGGCGCCAGCACCGGCCCCGGTAGCTGTGCCCGCCCCTGCGCCCGCCCCTGTGCTTGCGCCACCCCCCGAGCCGGTGGCGGTCCCGACGCCCGTGGCCCCTCCCGACCCGTCGCCTGCGCCCTCGCCGACGCCTCCCGCCCCACCCCAGCCGGCCCCGCCGGCTCCCGCGCCAGCGCCTGCCCCCGTGCCCGCCCCGATCGAGCGGTTGCAGAGCCCTGTGGTGGACGTGCCGGTTCCGGCGGGATCGCCCGCGGCCACCCAGGCCGTGCCCGTGCTGGTGGCTCCGCCCGGCGGGGCAGGGGCTGCGTCCGGCACACCGGCGCCTGCCGGCTCACGGGGCGGCGCTGCGGGTGGCAGCGGGCTGGTCGGCTTGCCGGGGGGTCTGGGCGGGGCGGGTTCGGGCCGCGCGGCGCCCCGGGGCTTCGAGCCGCGGCCGGCCCTGGTGCCGAACCTGCCGGCGCTGCCGGGGCCTTACCGCATCCAGCCGCGCCGCAGCCTGGCCGACATGGCCAACGAACAGTTGCGCCGGGACCGTCCGCGCGACCCGTTCGCGCAGGACGTGCGGGACGCGGGGCTCGAAGACTGCGCGCGCGCGCCGGGGCGAACGGAAACCGTGGGCGGCTTGCTGGCGGCCCCGGTCCTGGCGGCCAAGGCGCTGCAGGGGCGGTGCCCGAAATGAGTGCCGGCTCAGCCGCGCATCACGCCCGGGTCGGTGTAGACCAGCGACAACGGGTATCGCGCGCCCGCCAGGTAGTCTTCGAGGCAGCGCAGCAGCAGTGGACTGCGGTGGCGTTCGGGACAGGCCCGGATTTCGTCGGCGGTCATCCACAGGGTCCGCACGATGCCCTCGTCCAGTGCGCGGCCGGCCTGCAGTTCGCCCAGCTCGCCACAGAACGCGAAGCGAAGGTAGGTCACGTCCTCGCCGGTTCCCGCTCGCTCGAAGCGCGCGAGGTAGACACCCACCAGGGCCGTGGGGCGGAACAGGTGAGCCGTTTCCTCCAGTGCCTCACGCGCACAGCCCTGCGCGGGCGACTCGCCCGGGTCCAGATGGCCTGCCGCGTTGTTGAGCTTCAAGCCCTCGGTGGTGTGTTCCTCCACCAGCAGGAAGCGGCCGTCGCGCTCGATGACCGCGGCCACGGTGACGCTGGGTTTCCATCGTTCTCTCATCCGCGCATTATCGGAGCGGCCGCGCAGGCGGTGTGCTTCACAATGCGCAGTGACGTTCCCTAACTTCCTCCTGCCCATGACCGTCCGACTCCTGCTTGCCCTGTCCCTCGTGGCCCTGTTCATCGTGTTCCCCGTCGCGCAGGCGCAGAGTCAGGCGCCCGCGGCCGAGACCGCGTCGTCGCCGGTGCTGGCGGCCTCCCCCGCGCTGGGCGCACCAGCGGCAACAGCCTCGCCGGCATCGGTCAAGCTGCCGCCCTCCACGAGCACGGGCGCCAATCCCTACGGCCTGCGGGCGCTGTGGGAACAGGGCGACCTCGTGGCGCGGGGCACGCTGCTGGTGCTGCTGGCCATGTCGGTCGGCAGCTGGTATGTGCTGGTGACCAAGCTGGTGGCGCAGTCACGCATGGGTGGCCAGGGTCGCGCGGCCGCGCGCGGTTTCTGGGCCGCTGACACGGTGCGCCAGGGCGCCGACAAGCTGGACAAGGGCAGCCCCTACCGCTTCATCGCGGAGTCCGCCCTGGAGGCCACGCGCAAGCACGACGGACTGATCGGCCAGGTCGACCTGAACACCTGGGTGGCGCAGAGCATCGAGCGCGCCGTCAATACGGTGCACAGCCGCACCCAGGAAGGGCTGGCCGTGCTGGCCACGGTGGGGTCCACGGCGCCTTTCGTGGGCCTGTTCGGCACGGTCTGGGGGATCTACAACGCGCTCGTGAAGATTGGTGCCTCGGGCCAGGCCAGCATCGACCGCGTGGCCGGCCCAGTGGGCGAGGCCCTGATCATGACCGCCATCGGCCTCGCGGTGGCCGTGCCGGCCGTGCTGGGCTACAACTGGCTGGTGCGGCGCAACAAGGTCGCGATGGACACGGTGCGGGCCTTTGGCTCCGACCTGCACACCGTGCTGCTCGCGGCCAGCGGCAAGCGATGACGCCTGCAGGAGCCTTTGCCCATGGCCATCCGCTGGAAAACCGAAGCCCGCGAGGACGCGTTGATCGCCGAGATCAACACCACGCCGCTGGTCGACGTGATGCTGGTGCTGCTGATCATCTTCCTGATCACCATTCCGGTAGTCAACAGCTCGGTGGCGGTGAGCCTTCCGCGCGAGCCGAGCCAGGCCAGCGACACCCGGGCCGAGAACGTGATCATCACGGTGGATGCCCGGGGCAACACCTACTGGTTCGACACCCGGCTGGAGAATCCGCAGATGCTCACCACCCTGCTGTCGCAGGTGGCGCTGATGACCCCGCAACCCGAGGTGCACATCCGCGGCGACGCGCGCGGCAGCTATGAGCCCATTGGCCGGGTGGTCTACGCCTGTCAGCAGATGGGCATCGCGCGCATCGGTTTCGTGACCGATCCTCCGGGAGGCGGCTGAGCATGGCCATGAGCCCGGGCCCTGGCGCCGATCCCGATGCCGAGGTGATGGTCGACATCAACACCACGCCGCTGGTCGACGTGCTGCTGGTGTTGCTGGTCATGCTGATCATCACGATCCCGATCCAGCTGCATTCGGTCAGCATCGACATGCCTGGCGCGCCGCCGCCTCCACGGCAGGTGCTGCCCGAGGTGGTGCGGGTCGATGTGACGCCAACGGGACAGGTGCTGTGGAACGGCGAGGCCCTCGCGGACCAGGCTGCGCTGGAGCGGCGCCTGCAGGTGGCCGCGGCCCAGGCGGACCAGCCAGAGATTCACCTGCGGCCCGACCGGGCCGCCCGCTACGAGGCGGTGGCGGCCGTGCTGGCCGCTTCGCAGAGACTGGGGCTGGTGAGGGTCGGCATCGTGGGCTCGGAGCAGTACGCGCCCTGACGGACCGGCGCGGGTGCCGGGGGCGGCATCGTTGTGTCTCTCTAATATTGGCGGCAAACTCATGTAAGCTAACGTTCAGCTTTCCATCTCAACAGTCGAGGAGACACGTCCATGCTGATTGGCGTACCTGCCGAAACCACGGTGGGTGAAACCCGTGTTGCCGTTACCCCCGAAACGGCCAAAAAACTCAAGGCCCAGGGACACACGCTTCGCATCCAGTCGGGCGCGGGCGTCCCCGCCAGCGCCACCGACGAGGCCTACGTGGCCGCCGGAGCCGAGATCACCGACGCAGCCGGCGCGCTGGCCTGCGACCTCGTGCTCAAGGTGCGCAGCCCATCGCCGGCCGAGACGGCCCAGATGAAGCCGGGCACCGCCCTGGTGGGCATGCTCAATCCCTTCGATGCGCCGGGCCTGGAGCGCCTGGCCAGTGCCGGGCTCACGGCTTTCGCCCTGGAGGCCGCGCCGCGCACCACGCGTGCGCAGAGCATGGACGTGCTGAGCTCCCAGGCCAACATTGCGGGCTACAAGGCCGTGATGATGGCGGCTGACAAGTACCAGCGCTTCTTCCCCATGCTCATGACCGCGGCCGGCACCGTCAAGGCGGCCCGCGTGGTCATCCTCGGCGTGGGCGTCGCGGGCCTGCAGGCCATCGCCACGGCCAAGCGGCTGGGCGCGGTGATCGAGGCCTCCGATGTGCGTCCCAGCGTGAAGGAGCAGGTGGAGTCGCTGGGCGCCAAGTTCATCGATGTGCCCTACGAGACGGCCGAGGAGCGCGAGGCCGCAGAAGGCGTGGGGGGCTATGCCCGGCCGATGCCGCCAAGCTGGCTCGAGCGCCAGAAGGCGGAAGTCGCCAAGCGCGTGGCGCTGGCTGACATCGTGATCTCCACTGCCCTGATTCCCGGCCGCGCGGCCCCCACGCTGATCACCGAAGACATGGTCAAGTCCATGAAGCCCGGGTCGGTGATCGTCGACATCGCGGCCGGCAAGGGACCGGACGGCGGCGGCAACTGCCCGCTGAGCGAAGCCGATCGGACCGTGGTGAAGCACGGCGTGACCCTCGTGGGCGAGACCAACCTGCCGGCACTCGTGGCGGCCGACGCCTCATCGCTCTATGCGCGCAACGTCCTTGACTTCCTCAAGCTGGTGCTGCCCAAGGAGGGAGGCCTCAAGGTGGACCTCGAGGACGACATCGTGGCTGCATGCCTGATGGCGCAAAACGGCGAATTGCGCCGCAAGTAAACCGGGAGCAACTCCATGGAAATCGTTTCCCACACCATCACCAACCTCATCATCTTCGTGCTGGCCATCTACGTTGGCTACCACGTGGTCTGGACCGTCACGCCCGCGCTGCACACGCCGCTCATGGCGGTGACCAATGCCATCTCGGCCATCGTCATCGTGGGGGCCATGCTGGCCGCCGCGCTGACCGACACGCCGCTGGGCAAGACCATGGGCGTTCTCGCCGTGGCGCTGGCCGCGGTGAATGTCTTTGGCGGGTTTCTGGTCACGCGGCGGATGCTCGAGATGTTCAAGAAGAAAGACCGGAAGGCCGCACCCCAGGCCGAAGAGGGAGCCGCCAAGTGAGCATGAATCTCGTCACGCTGCTGTACCTCGTTGCCAGCATCTGCTTCATCCAGGCCCTGAAGGGGCTGAGCCATCCCACCACCTCGATCCGGGGCAATGTCTTTGGCATGACCGGCATGGCGATTGCCGTGCTCACCACCGGCGCGCTGATCTTCAAGCTGGCCAATGGCAACCCGGCCGGCCTGGCCTACGTGCTGGTGGCGCTGCTGGTGGGCGGCGGCCTGGGTGCCTACATGGCCAACAAGGTCGAAATGACCAAGATGCCCGAGCTGGTCGCCTTCATGCACAGCATGATCGGTCTGGCGGCGGTGTTCATCGCCGTGGCCGCCGTGGCCGAGCCGCACGCCTTCGGCATCGCCCTGCGCGGTGAGCCGATTCCCACGGGCAACCGGCTGGAACTGTTCCTCGGCGCCGCCATCGGCGCCATCACCTTCAGCGGCTCGGTCATTGCCTTTGGCAAGCTCAGCGGCAAGTACAAGTTCCGCCTGTTCCAGGGCGCGCCGGTGCAGTTCGCCGGCCAGCACATGCTCAACCTCGTGCTGGGCCTTGCCACCATCGGCCTGGGCCTGGTCTTCATGTTCACCGGCAGCTGGCCGGCGTTCTTCGCCATGCTGGCGCTGGCCTTTGTGATGGGCGTGCTCATCATCATCCCGATTGGCGGTGCCGACATGCCGGTGGTGGTGTCGATGCTCAACAGCTACTCGGGCTGGGCGGCGGCGGGCATCGGTTTCAGCCTCAACAATGCGATGCTGATCGTGGCGGGTTCGCTGGTGGGATCCTCGGGCGCGATCCTGAGCTACATCATGTGCAAGGCCATGAACCGCTCGTTCTTCAACGTGATCCTCGGCGGTTTCGGGGGCGACGCGGCGGCGGCCACGGGTGGCGCCAAGGAGCAGCGTCCCGTCAAGAGCGGCAGTGCCGACGACGCGGCCTTCGTGCTGGGCAACGCCGAGACGGTGGTGATCGTGCCGGGCTACGGTCTGGCGGTGGCCCGCGCCCAGCACGCGGTCAAGGAACTCGCGCAGAAGCTGGTGGAAAAAGGCATCACGGTGAAATACGCGATCCATCCGGTGGCGGGGCGCATGCCGGGACACATGAACGTGCTGCTGGCTGAGGCCGAGGTGCCCTACGACCAGGTCTTCGAGATGGAAGACATCAACGGCGAATTCGGCCAGGCCGACGTGGCCATCATCCTGGGTGCCAACGATGTGGTGAACCCGGCCGCGCACACCAAGGGCAGTCCCATCTATGGCATGCCGATCCTGGAGGCCTACAAGGCCAAGACCGTGATCGTGAACAAGCGCTCCATGGCTGCCGGCTACGCAGGCCTAGACAACGAGCTGTTCTACATGGACAAGACCATGATGGTGTTCGGCGATGCCAAGAAGGTCGTGGAAGACATGGGCAAGGCCATCGAATAGGACCACTCCGGTCTAGAGCGCCCACTCTTGAATTTCATAGGGAAAACACAGTAACCCCACTGGCTTCATCACGACACAATCCGCCAGTTTGAAAAAGTATTGAGACCGACTGGAGAAGACAAATGAGTGACCGCCCCTGGCTCAGCGCCTATCCCCCCGGCGTTCCGGCCGACATCGACGCCTCCGCCTATTCCTCTCTGGTGGGGCTGATGGAGGAGAGCTTCCAGAAGTACTCGGACCGCGTGGCCTACAGCTTCATGGGCAAGGACGTCACCTTTGGCCAGACGGACTCCCTGAGCCGGGCCCTGGCGGCGTACCTGCAGGGCCTGGGGCTGGCCAAGGGCGATCGCGTGGCGATCATGATGCCCAACGTGCCGCAGTATCCCGTGGCCGTGGCGGCCATTCTGCGTGCCGGCTTCGTGGTGGTGAACGTCAACCCGCTGTACACGCCGCGTGAACTCGAGCACCAGCTCAAGGATTCGGGCGCCAAGGCCATCATCATCATCGAGAATTTCGCGGGCACGCTGGAGCAGTGCATCGCTGCTACGCCGGTCAAGCATGTCGTGCTGTGCGCCATGGGCGATCAGCTGGGCCTGCTCAAGGGCGCGCTGGTCAACTACGTGGTGCGCAATGTCAAGAAGATGGTGCCGGCCTACAGCCTGCCAGGGGCAGTGCGTTTCAACGATGCCGTGGCGCAAGGCACGCGCGGTTCGCTGAAGAAGCCGGTGGTGGCGGCGGACGATGTGGCCGTGCTCCAGTACACCGGCGGGACCACCGGCGTGTCCAAGGGGGCGGTGCTGCTGCACCGCAACGTGATTGCCAACGTGCTCCAGTCCGAAGCCTGGAACGAGCCGGTGATGAAGAAGGTGCCGGCCGGGGAGCAGTCCACCAGCGTCTGCGCGTTGCCGCTCTATCACATCTTCGCGTTCACGGTCGGCATGATGCTGTCCATGCGCACGGGTGGCAAGCTCGTGCTGATCCCCAATCCGCGTGACCTGCCCGCCGTGCTCAAGGAACTGGCCAAGCACACCATCCACAGCTTTCCGGCGGTCAACACCCTGTTCAACGGGTTGGCCAACCATCCGGACTTCAACACGGTGGACTGGAGCCACCTGAAGATTTCCGTGGGTGGCGGCATGGCCGTGCAGGGCGCCGTGGCCAAGCTCTGGCTCGACAAGACCGGCTGCCCCATCTGCGAGGGCTACGGCCTTTCGGAAACCAGTCCGTCGGCCAGTTGCAATCCCACCAACAGCACCGAATACACAGGCACCATTGGCGTGCCGCTGCCGAGCACCTACTTCAAGCTGCTGGACGACGATGGCAACGAGGTGGCCCCGGGCCAACCCGGTGAGATCGCCATCAAGGGCCCGCAGGTCATGGCAGGATACTGGCAGAGGCCCGACGAAACCGCCAAGGTCATGACGGCCGACGGGTTCTTCAAGTCAGGCGACATCGGCACCGTGGACGAGCGCGGCTTCTTCAAGATTGTGGACCGCAAGAAGGACATGATCCTGGTCAGCGGCTTCAACGTGTACCCGAATGAGGTCGAAGATGTCGTGGCCAAGCTGGACGGCGTCCTGGAGTGTGCGGCCGTGGGTGTGGCCGATGACAAGTCGGGCGAAGCGGTCAAGCTGGTGATCGTGAAGAAGAACCCCGAACTCACCGAAGCGCAGGTGCGCGACTACTGCAAGGCCAATCTCACAGGTTACAAGCAGCCCAAGATCGTGGAGTTCCGCACCGATCTGCCCAAGACCCCGGTCGGCAAGATCCTGCGGCGCGAGCTGCGCGACAAAAAGTAGACCGGCGTCGCGCGCGCGGCTGACCTGCCCCGGCCCTTTTCTTGCATGACGGCGCCATGTTCCGTTTCATCCTGACGCGCCTGTCGCTGATCGTTCCGACCTTCTTCGGGATGACGCTGCTGGCGTTCTTCCTGATCCGGCTGGTGCCTGGCGATCCGATCGAAACCCTGGCGGGTGAGCGCGGCATCGATGCGGCCAGGCATGCCGTGCTCCTCAAGGAGTACGGGCTCGACAAGCCCGTTCTGGTGCAGTACGGCATCTACATCGGCCGCGTGCTGCAGGGTGACCTGGGAAAGTCCATCATCACGCAGACGCCGGTGATCCGCGAGTTCCTCACGCTGTTTCCCGCCACCATCGAACTGGCGTTGTGCGCCATCCTGTTCGCGCTGCTGCTGGGCATACCTGCGGGCATCGTTGCTGCGGTACGGCGCAATTCGCTGTTCGACCATGGGGTCATGGCGACCTCGCTGACCGGCTACTCCATGCCCATCTTCTGGTGGGGGCTGCTGCTGATCCTGTTTTTCTCGGTGCAGTTGGGCTGGACGCCCGTGTCCGGGCGCATTTCGGTGCAGTACTTCATCGAACCGACCACCGGTTTCCTGCTGGTGGACTCGCTGATCTCGGGGGACAAGGGCGCCTTCGGGTCCGCGCTGAAACACCTGATCCTGCCGACGATCGTGCTGGGCACCAATCCACTGGCCGTGGTCGCGCGCATGACGCGCTCGGCCATGCTCGAGGTGCTGGGTGAGGACTACATCCGCACGGCGCGGGCCAAGGGGTTGCCGCCGATGCGTGTGGTGGGGGTGCACGCGCTGCGCAATGCGCTGATTCCGGTGGTCACGGTGATCGGCCTGCAGGTCGGCGTGCTGTTCACGGGTGCCATCCTGACCGAAACCATTTTTTCCTGGCCGGGGGTGGGCAAATGGTTGATCGAAGCCATCAACCGGCGGGACTACCCGGTGTTGCAGGGCGGCATGCTGCTGCTGGGGGTGGTCGTGATGCTGGTGAACCTGCTCGTGGACGTGACCTACGGCATCATCAACCCCCGGATCCGGCCTGGACGCTGAGCATGGCCGATGTGACCGCCACCGTGGTTCCCGAAGCGCCGCCCGGCCCCTGGCGCGAATTCTGGATCTCGTTCTCGGCCAACAAGGGCGCCGTGGCGGGGCTCGCGGTCGTGGTCACGCTTCTGCTGGTGGCGCTGCTGGCCCCCTGGCTGGCACCGCATCTGCCGGACCAGACCAACAGCGCTGCGTTCCTCAAGCCACCGTCCTGGCAGGCGGGTGGGTCGGCCGAATACCTGTTGGGCACCGATGCCATTGGCCGCGACATCCTTTCGCGCCTCATTCACGGGGCGCGCCTGTCGCTGTCGATCGGCCTGGCGGTGGTGCTGATCTCGGTGGCGGCCGGCATTGCGCTGGGTCTGGTGGCGGGCTTTGCGCGCGGGGTGACCGAGATCGCCATCATGCGCATCATGGACATCATTCTCACCCTGCCCAGCCTGTTGCTGGCGATCGTGATCGTGGCCATTCTCGGGCCCGGGCTGATGAACGCCATGCTCGCAGTGGCCGTGGTGGTGCTGCCGCACTACGTTCGCATCACGCGCGCAGCGGTCATCGCCGAAGTCTCCAAGGACTACGTGACGGCGGCGCGCATCAGCGGAGCCGGCACCCTGCGCCTGATGTTCAGCGAAGTGCTGCCCAATTGTGCGGCGCCGCTCATCGTGCAGGCGTCGCTGGGGGTGTCCACGGCGATCCTGGACGCTGCGGCGCTCGGCTTCCTGGGGCTGGGCGCCCAGCCCCCGTCGCCCGAGTGGGGCACCATGCTGGCCGACGCGCGCGAGTTTGTGCTGCGCGCCTGGTGGGTGGTGACTTTCCCGGGGCTGGCGATTCTGCTGGCTGTCCTGGCCTTCAACCTCATGGGCGACGGCCTTCGCGACGCGCTCGATCCGAAACTGAAGCGATGACGGCGCCGTTGCTCGAAATCGAAGACCTGTACGTGGAATTTCCCACGCAGGGGCGTGTGATGCACGCGGTCGAGGGCGTGAGTCTCACGCTACAGGAGGGCGAGGTGCTGGGGATCGTGGGAGAGTCCGGGTCGGGCAAGAGCGTCACCATGATGGCGCTCATGGGGCTGATCGGCTTTCCCGGCCGTGTCCGCGCCAGGACGCTGCGCTTTGCCGGCCATGACCTGCTGGGCCTGAGCGACCGCGAGCGCCGCCGCCTGGTCGGCAAGGACCTGGCCATGATCTTCCAGGAACCCACCACCAGCCTGAACCCGTGCTTCACGGTCGGCTATCAGCTGACCGAGGCCCTGCGCCTGCACCTGCCGCTGGACAAGTCCGGCGCCAAGCGCCGCGCGATCGAGTTGCTGGAGCAGGTGGGCATCCCGGCACCGGCCTCGCGGCTCAACGACTACCCGCACCAGATGTCGGGCGGCATGAACCAGCGCGTGATGATTGCCATGGCCATTGCCTGCAACCCGCGTCTGTTGATCGCCGACGAGCCCACCACGGCACTGGACGTGACCATCCAGGCCCAGATTCTCGACCTGCTGCGAAGCCTGCAGAAGGAGCGCGGCATGGCCCTGGTGCTGATCACGCACAACATGGGCGTGGTCAGCGAAATGGCGCAGCGCGTGGCCGTCATGTACGCGGGCCAGGTGGCCGAGCAGCAGGCAGTGGACAGGCTCTTTGCCAGCCCGCAGCACCCTTACACCGAGGCCCTGCTTTCCGCACTGCCCGAGCGCGGGACCGAAGGAGGGCGGCTCGCCACCATTCCGGGGGTGGTCCCGGGGGTGTTCGACCGGCCTTCGGGCTGCCTGTTTGCCCCCCGCTGCGGCCACGCCACCACGCAATGCCAGTCGCTGCGTCCCGGCCTGCAAGCCTGGCGCGACGGCCAGGTGCGTTGCCATTACCCGCTGGGCGATCCGCAGCGCGACGAGGCCCGAGAACGCGATGGCATAGTGCTGACGAACCGGAATGCAGGAGTGCCGGCATGAGCGTGGTGGTCGAAGCCCGTGACCTGCGCCGTGTCTACGCCATCCGGCGCGGGCTCCTGCGCGCACCCGCCCAGCTGCAGGCCGTGGGGGGTGTCTCCTTCAGCATCGAGGCCGGCAAGACGCTGGCCGTGGTCGGGGAATCGGGCTGCGGCAAATCCACGCTCGCGCGCATGGTCTCGCTGATCGAGAAGCCGACCGAAGGCAGTCTCCGGCTTGATGGGAGCGACGCCGTCAGCACCCCGGCGGCCGACCGGCGCCGCTTGCGCCAGGCGGTGCAGCTGGTGTTCCAGAACCCCTACGGGTCGCTCAATCCGCGCAAGAAAATCAGCGCCGTGCTGGAAGATCCGCTGCGCATCAACACCGGGCTGAACGCCACCGAACGCATCGAACGGGCCCGCGCCATGCTGGTGCAGGTGGGGCTGCGGCCCGAACACGCCAACCGCTACCCTCACATGTTCTCGGGCGGGCAGCGCCAGCGCATAGCGATCGCACGCGCGCTCATGCTCAACCCCAAACTGCTGGTGGCCGACGAGCCGGTCTCGGCGCTCGACGTGTCCATCCAGGCCCAGGTGCTGAACCTGCTGGCGGACCTGCAGGCCGAATTCAGCCTGGCCTATCTGTTCATCTCGCACGACCTCGCGGTGGTTCGCCACATTGCGCACGACGTGCTGGTGATGTACCTGGGCCACGTGATGGAGCAGGGCGCCAAGGCCAAGGTCTTTTCCCGGCCCCTGCATCCCTACACCCAGGCGTTGCTGGCCTCGACGCCCGGTGTGGGGTCGCCGGCCGCGCAACGCATCGTCTTGCAGGGTGAGTTGCCTTCGCCGATGAACCCCCCGAGTGGCTGTGTGTTCTCCACCCGCTGTCCCTATGCGGTGGAGCGCTGCCGCGCCGAGCGGCCGGTGCCTCAGAAGGTGGACGAGCGGCTCGTGGCCTGTCACTTCTCCACACAATTTCTCGAATCGGGTTTTCCCGCATCCGCGGGCCCGAATAATGCGTCACGCTCCGCCTGACCCAAAACCAACCCTCTCCACAGGAGTTTTCAAATGAACCTGATTCCCCGTCGCAAACAGGTGGCGATTGCTGTTCTGGCCCTGGCCGCCGCCGCGGGCGTGGGTGCCAAGACGCTGGTCTTCTGCTCCGAAGGCAGCCCCGAAAATTTCTACCCCGGCATCAACACCACCGGCACGTCCTTTGACGGCAACGAGCCGATCTACAACCGCATTGTTGAATTCGAGCGGGGCGGCACCCGGGTGGTGCCGGGTCTGGCCGAGAAGTGGGAAATCTCCGCTGACGGCAAGGAATATGTCTTCCACCTGCGCAAGGGCGTGAAATGGCACAGCCACCGTGCCTTCAAGACCACGCGTGATTTCAACGCCGACGATGTGATCTTCGGCTTCGAGCGCCAGTGGAAGGAGTCCAACCCCTACTACAAGGTCACCAGCCCCAACCACTCGTACTTCAATGACATGGGCATGCCCAAGCTGCTCAAGTCGGTCGAGAAGGTGGACGACTACACCGTCAAGATCACGCTGGAGAAACCCGAGGCGCCGTTCCTGTCCAACCTGGCCATGCCGTATGCCGCGGTGCAGTCCAAGGAGTACGCGGACGCCATGCTCAAGGCTGGCACCCCCGAGAAGATCGATCAGGAGCCGATCGGCACCGGGCCGTTCTACCTGGTGCAGTACCAGAAGGATGCGGTGATCCGCTACAAGGCGTTCCCCCAGTACTGGGGCGGCAAAGCCAAGATCGATGACCTAGTCTACTCCATCACGCCCGACGCGTCGGTGCGCTGGGCCAAGCTGCAAAAGGGCGAGTGCCACGTCATGCCGTACCCGAATCCGGCGGACCTCGAGGCCATCCGCAAGGACCCGAATGTGCAGGTGCTCGAACAGGCCGGCCTGAATGTGGGCTACCTCGCCTTCAACACGCAGAAGAAGCCGTTTGACGACGTGCGCGTTCGCAAGGCCATGAGCATGGCCATCAACAAGAAAGCCATCATCGACGGCGTGTACCTCACCACGGGTGTCGCGGCCAAGAATCCGATTCCGCCCACGATGTGGTCGTACAACGACGCGGTCAAGGACGACCCCTACGACCCCGCCGCCGCCAAGAAGCTGCTCGCCGCCGCCGGATTCCCGGACGGCCTGACCACCGACCTGTGGGCCATGCCTGTGCAGCGCCCCTACAACCCCAACGCCAAGCGCATTGCCGAACTGATGCAGGCCGACCTGGCCAAGATCGGCGTCAAGGCCGAAATCAAGAGCTTCGAGTGGGGCGAGTACCGCAAGCGTATGCAGGCCGGCGAGCACCAGATGGGCATGCTGGGCTGGACCGGTGACAACGGCGACCCCGACAACTTCCTGTACACGCTGCTGGGCTGCGAGTCAGCCAAGGGCAATGGCTCCAACGTCGCCAAGTTCTGCTACCAGCCGTTCGAGGAACTGGTGCTGAAGGCCAAGACAGTGTCCAAGCAAGCCGACCGCGAGGCGCTGTACAAAAAGGCCCAGCTGATCTTCAAGGAGCAGGCGCCGTGGTTCACCATCGCGCACGCGGTGCAGCTCAAGCCGGTGCGCAAGGAAGTGATCGACTTCAAGCTCAGCCCGTTCGGCCGGCACAACTTCTACGGCGTGGACATCAAGGAGTGAGTTGACGTTTCCAGGCCTTCGGGGCCAGCACGCCCCGGTGCCGCAAGGTACCGGGGTTTGTTTTTTCAGGAAGGAGCACAGGTCATGACCACGGCCATCGTCAGCGCCATGCACGAGGAGCTTGCCGCCGTGCTGGCCCTGATGCCCGACGAGCACAAGCGGGTGATCGCCGGGCGCGAGTTCTGGAGCGGGCACCTGCAGGGCCACGAGGTGGTGGTGGTGCTGTCGCGGGTGGGCAAGGTGGCGGCTGCCACCACGGCGACGGTGCTGCTGGAGCGGCTGGCGGTCCGGCGGATCGTGTTCACGGGCGTCGCGGGCGGCTTGGCCGACGGCGTGCAGGTGGGCGACGTGGTGCTGGCGGGCAGCTTCCTGCAGCATGACCTCGATGCGTCGCCGATCTTCCCCCGGTACGAAGTGCCGCTGTATGGCCGCAGCCGGTTCGAGACCGACCACGGCCTGAGCGTGGTGCTGGGTCAGGCCGCGACGCAGGTGCTGGCGGACCCGCTGGCGGCTCTGGGGCACGAAGCGGTCGCGGAGTTCGGCCTGAGCGCGCCACGGCTGCACCGGGGCCTGGTGATCAGCGGCGACCGGTTCGTGGCCACCTCGGCGGAAAGCGCTGCGCTGCGCCAGGCCCTGCCCGAGGCCCTGGCGGTCGAGATGGAGGGCGCGGCCATTGCGCAGGTCTGCCACGACTACGGGGTGCCGTTCGCGGCGGTGCGGACCATCTCGGATCGCGCCGACGATCAGGCGCATGTGGATTTCCCGCGCTTCATCCGCACGGTGGCCAGCGGCTACTCAGCGGCGATGGTCAGCCGCCTTCTTGCGTTGCTATGAAAAGCAGAGCGAGAAATATCCAACTGATAAGGGCTACAACCCGATTGGATCTGAATTCAGGGTTTACTTGAGCCAGCCGCGGCGGCGGAAGTACCACATCGGCCCCACGGCGCTCGCCACCATCAACGCCAGTGCGTAGGGGTAGCCCAGCGACCAGTTGAGTTCGGGCATGAACTTGAAATTCATGCCGTAGAGGCTGGCAATCAGGGTGGGCGGCAGCAGCGCCACGCTGGCCACCGAAAAGATCTTGATGATCTTGTTCTGGTTGATGTTGATGAAACCGACGGTGGCGTCCATCAGGAAGTTGATCTTGTCGAACAGGAAGGCCGTGTGGTTGTCCAGCGACTCGATGTCGCGCAGGATCTGGCGCGCCTCCTCGAACTGCTCGGCCGTGAGCATGCGGCTGCGCATCATGAAGCTCACCGCGCGGCGCGTGTCCATGACGTTGCGGCGGATGCGGCCGTTCAAGTCTTCGTGGTGGGCGATCGCGCCCAGCACCTCGCCCGCCAGCGCGTCGGTCACGTCGCCCGCCAGCACCTGCTTGCTGACCTTTTCCAGCTCGTCATAGATGCCCTCCAGCGTGTCGGCCGAATACTCGGCGTCGGCATCGAACAGCTTGAGCAGCACTTCCTTGGCGTCCTCGATCAGGCCCGGTGCTCGGCGGGCGCGCAGGCGCAGCAGCCGGAACACCGGCACGTCCTCGTCGTGGATGGAGAACAGCACGCCCTTGCTCTTGAGCGCGTCGTTCATCAGGTTCAGGATGAAGGCCACGCGCACCGTGCGGGGTTGCTGGTCGTCGGAAATCAGGAAGTCGCTGCGGATGTGCAGCTCCCCGTTGTCCTCTTCGTAGAAACGGGCGGACTCCTCGATGTCCTCGTCCATCGCGTCTTCCGGAATGGACAGGCCGTAATACTGCTTGATCCAGCGCTTCTCCTCGGGCGTGGGTGACTCCAGGTCGACCCAGATGGGCTGGAATTTCGAGAGCTCCTCCAGCGACTCGATCTCTTCCTGGAAGAGTCGTCCGTTGGCAAGCGTGAAGATGTTGAGCATGGGCTCACTCCCGTGAAGGTATGGGCATCTGAAACAGGGGGGGAAGAAGGGACCGCTTTCAACCCCCGGTTCAGTGCTGGGAGTTGAAAGCTACCGACTGGGGTAGTTTTCCAAGGTGGTGCTCCGTGCTGGCAAGGCCGCGATTATCGCATCGTGAAGCGGGTTTTCCGCGCGGGCGGCAGGCTTTACCGCGCGGAAAAGAAAGCCAGCAGTTCGGCTTTTCGCGCGTAGGCGTCCTGCTCGCCCAGGCTGATCAGCGCCTGGACGAATCCGGGCTCGAACAGCAGGTAGCTCGCCAGGGCGCCGCCGCCGCGCAGGGCGCCAAGCCCGCCCAGTGCGTTGCGGATGGACTGCGGCAACTCCCCCGCGTGCGCTTGGGCCAGCTCGTCCAGCGACTGGCTCGGCTGCAGGGCCAGCACTTCGACGGCCCGGTAGGGCAGCACCGCGGCCACTTCGCGCGGGAGCTGATGCAGGGTGCGGGTCACGCGCTGGGCCTGCTCCACGTCCGCCTGCAGCGTGTCATGAAACACGCTGGCCATGGCGTGGCCGGCAATGCCGCCCATCGTCGGCGCCCGTTGTGCCGGCCCGCCCGTGCCCCCGAAGCCCGAGCGCTGGGGCTGGCCGACCCCCACCACCAGCACCTTGTGCGCCCCCAGGTGCATGGCCGGGGACAGCGGCGACACCTGGCGCATCGATCCGTCGCCAAAGTACTCGCGCCGGCCGTCCACCCACAGGGGCGTGGCGGGGAACAGGAACGGGATGGCGCTCGAGGCCATCAGGTGCTCGATGGTCAGCGGCTGGAATTCGGCCCGGCGTCCGGGCCGGTCCCAGGGCCGCGCGCCAGCGTCGCCCGAGGTATGGCAAAACGTCCAATGCACGCCGCTGCTGTAGCTGGACGCCGTGACCGCGACGGCGTCCAGTGCCCGGCTGCGCAGCGACTCCTCGATGCCCGGCAGCGACACCGCGTGATGCAGCGTGTCGACCAGGGGCATGTTGTCCAGTATGGCGCCCATGCCGCGCATGTTGCGCCACAGATTGAGTGCCGCCAGGAACTTGCTGGTCCGCACCCAGGGGGAGACGCGCAGGGTGTACACATCGGCCGATCGCAGCCGGCCCCAGAAGTCCGAGAGCTGGTCAAAGGCCGTCAGGCCCGACGTGGCGGCACCTGCCAGGTAGGCCGCGTTGAGCGCGCCGGCCGAGGTGCCCACCAGCACCTGAAAGGGAAAGGCCTGGTTCACGGCCGGCTTCAGCCGCAGCATGGCCGCCAGCGCGCGCAGTGCGCCCACCTGGTAAGCCGTGCGTGCGCCGCCGCCCATGAGCACCAGCGCATGCGAGGGCCGGTCGGGACGGACCAGCCCCGCGTGAACAATGGTGGCCAGGCTCACTTCCGCTCCCGTGGAGGGGGGGCGCGGAGGCAGGGCGCGTTGCAGGGTCCCTCGGCAAATTCAGGCATGGTCACCAGGCGGGTTCAGGTCAGCGCCCAGCATACCGCTTCAACGCGTGGCGCGACAGCCGCCGGCGGCCGCCCGGTGCCGCGGAGGGCCGGGCTAGTTGCCCAAGCCAATGGCTGCGCGCATCTTCTCCACCTGCTCCGCCGTGGGCGTGACGAAGTTGAACTGCTGTCCCAGGTCGAGTGCAATGGCCAGCGGCCGGGAGGGCGTGCTCAAGCCCTGGAATGCGGCCACGGCCTTCTTGATGGTGGCGTCAGAGACGCTGGGATGCACGAACAAGCCGAAGCCGACGCTGGTGCCGCGGGTGGGCACCACAACGAGGCGCGCTGAATGCACCTTCTCGACGCGTCCGGCCAGGCCTTTCAGGGTGGTGCCCATGGCGGGGGCTTCCCGAGTGGCAATGCCGGCCCAGGCCTGCTCTTCCCAGGCAAAAGCGGCCTTGGCGATCAAGCCCTGCTGGCCGACCGCGACCTGTGGCGCCACGTCCTCGACATTGCCGCACAGTCCTTCGGCTTTCACGATGGCGGCTTCGACGCCGGCCGCGGTGCCAAAACACTTCGAGCGGCTGAGCTGGTCAAGAATGGCTTTCTGTTCGGGGCCGGGCAGGCTTTTCAGCGGCACGGCGGGGGCATCCGCCGCGGCGCCCGGCACGACATGCGTGATGGCCAGCACGGCCGGGTGAACCGGCTCGGTGTTCACCAGCACGAGCTTGTACCCGCTGAGAAAGCCCACCACCGGATTGGCGTAGGTCCAGCAATACGGTGTCCGGCCCGAGGCTGTGATGTCGTCCACGCGCTTGATCGAGTACAGCGGCGATTGCGGCAGGCCGGTGCGGCCGATGAACGCGTGCATCTCCTGTTCCGCAACGGCGCTCTGGTGAGCGGCCTCGCCGCGGAACAGCTGGGGGTTGAGGTAGGCGCCGCCTTCGCAGCTCTGGGCCAGGGCGGCTGGCGCCAGGCAGGTGGCGGCCAGCGCGAGGACAACAGCCGGGTAGGAAGGCAGAGGGCACGCACGCATGTGATGGAACTCCTGGACGAGTGGTCGTGATCCTGCCGAAACAGCTTCAGGTATCCCGCGAAACTCCCTGTGAGCACTGTAGCAAGCCCGATGCCTGACGACCTGCGCTTCGTTGCATCGCGCGGGTTCACCGGGTCCAGAAACCCTGCGATGCGCTCTGGCAATCGGACGCCAGGCGGTGGCGGGTATGAAAAGGCCAAGCTTTTCAACCACTTGCGACCGTCATTTGCGAACGGTTGCGATTGGATGCCTGATGCGCCGGAAACCCCGTTGCTTTTCAGAGGCAACGGGCGCATAGTGGTTTGACCTTCAATGAATCCAAGTCCGCAGGCCGTCCGACCGTCAGGGGCGGCCCGTATCAACCCAGAGCGACCAGGAGGCTACTCATGAATTTGACGATCAGCGGTCATCATCTCGAAATCACCCCTGCATTGAACAGTTACGTCAAGACCAAGCTCGATCGGATTACCCGGCACTTTGACCAGGTGGTGGACATCAAGGTGCTGCTGACAGTGGAGAAACAGAAGGAAAAAGAGCGACGACAACGCGCGGAGTGCAACATACACGTCAAGGGTAGCGACCTCTTCGCGGAAAGCTCCCACGCCGACCTGTACGCTGCCGTCGATGACCTCGTCGACAAGCTCGATCGTCAGGTCGTGCGCCACAAGGACCGGTTGCAGGACCACCATCACAGTGCCAGCAAACGCCTGATGTGAGACACGCCCGTCGTGTGCCGCCAGCCGCCGCCCTGCCGGCGGCTTTTTGTTGCCTCGCGGCCGGTCCGGTCACCGCTGTTACACAATTTGTTGCACTGCACCCCCGGGGGTGCATAATCGTGACCCGACCATGAACCGTCTCGCGTCCATCCTGCCTGCCGCTCAAGTTCTGGTGAGCGTCGATGCCACCAGCAAGAAGCGTGCTTTTGAAGAAGCCGGCCTGCTGTTTGAGAACCTGTATGGCCTGAGCCGTGCGCTGATCACCGACAGCCTGTTCGCGCGTGAGCGCCTGGGGTCCACGGGCCTGGGGCACGGCGTCGCGATCCCTCACGGGCGGATCAAGGGCCTCAAGGCGCCGATGGCCGCCGTCTTCAGACTGGCCCAGCCGATCGGGTTCGATGCGCCCGACGAGCAGCCCGTGGGTCTGCTAATCTTCCTGCTGGTCCCTGAAGCCGCCACCCAGAAGCACCTGGAAATCCTCTCGGAAATCGCGGAGCTGCTCAGCGATGCGCCGCTGCGCGAAAAAATCAAGGCGACGACGGATGCAGCGCTGCTGCACAACACCATCGCCACATGGCAGTCCGCCCAGCCCGCCTGAACTGCTGTGCGTGCCGCGTGACAGCCTGGCGCGGCAACCCCCTTCCTGATGCAGATGCCGGCCGCCGTGGGCGCCCGGGCGTGAAGGCCACGTCATGAAACCCACCGTCGTCAGCGCCGACGTCCTGTTCGAGGACCATCGTGCCCAGCTGCGCTGGGAGTGGATCGCGGGGCTGGGGGCGTCGGAGCGGCGGTTTGACGAGGTGGCCATTCGGGCGGCCCGGTCCGGTGCGGACCTGGTGGGCTACCTCAACTACATCCATCCCTACCGGGTGCAGATCCTCGGCGAACGCGAGGTGGCCTACCTGACCAACGCCACGCCAGACGATTGCGCGCGCCGCATCGCCCGCATCGTCACGCTGGAGCCTCCGGTGCTGATCCTGGCCGATGGCCAGTCGGCGCCCGATGCGCTGATGTCCATGTGCGAGCGGGCGCAGATCCCCATGTTTGCCACGCACGAGTCGTCGGCTTTCGTGATCGACGTGCTGCGCGCCTACCTGTCCAAGCACTTTGCCGACCGGACCTCGATGCACGGGGTGTTCATGGACATCCTCGGGCTGGGGGTCATGATCACCGGCGAGTCGGGTCTGGGCAAGAGCGAGTTGGGGCTGGAGCTGATTTCACGCGGCAACGGCCTTGTGGCCGACGATGCGGTGGACCTGTACCGCATCAACCAGACCACCATCGAGGGGCGCTGCCCCGAGCTGCTGCAGAACCTGCTCGAGGTGCGCGGCATCGGCCTGCTGGACATCCGGGCGATCTTTGGCGAGACCGCGGTACGGCGCAAGATGCGCCTCAAGCTGATCGTGCATCTGGTGCGACGCGAGACGCTGGAGCGCGACTACGAGCGCATGCCCTATGAGCCGCTGACGCAGGATGTGCTGGGCATCCCGGTGCGCAAGGCGGTGATCCAGGTGGTGGCGGGGCGCAACATCGCCGTGCTGGTGGAAGCTGCCGTGCGCAACACCATCCTGCAACTGCGTGGCGTGGACACCTATCAGGATTTCGTGGAGCGCCACCGCAAGGCCATGGAGCAGAACCCCGACGGCCACTGAAGCGCGCGGCGCTGGAGGGAGCTTACCGGGCCGGCGCGCAGTTGGCGCAGAGGCCGTAGAGCGACATCGCGTGGTCCTGCAGGATCCAGCCCTTGGCCTTGGCCACGACCTGCTGCCGTTTTTCAATTTCGGCGTCGTAGAACTCCTCGACCCGGCCGCACGATGTGCAGACCAGATGGTCGTGGTGCTGGCCTTCATTGAGTTCATAGACCGCCTTGCCGCTCTCGAAATGGCTGCGGCTGAGGATGCCGGCCTGCTCGAACTGGGTCAGCACGCGGTACACCGTGGCCAGACCCACATCGGAGCGCTCGTCGAGCAGTACCCGGAACACGTCCTCGGCCGTCATGTGGCGCTGTCCGCCCTTCTGGAACACGTCCAGGATTTTCAGGCGCGGCAACGTGGCCTTGAGCCCGGTGCTCTTGAGTTCATCGATGTTGGACATGCGCGTGTTTCCTGCGGTGGGACGAGGCTGCCGGCCGGGACCAAGCCGCTACAATGGCCCGATCATATCGCTACCCCCTGACCCATGTCCGCATCCCTCCTTCGCCGCGCCAGTCTGGGCGTGACCGCGGTCGCCTGCGCGGCGCTGGCGGCCTGCGGCAGCTTTGACAGCGCCACGCGCGGCTTTGCCGGCCATCTGACGCCCTACAAGATCGAGGTGGTGCAGGGCAATTTCGTGTCCAGCGAACAGGTCGAGGCCCTCAAGCCCGGCATGACCCGCCTCCAGGTGCGCGACATCCTCGGCACCCCCTTGCTCACCAGCCTGTTCCACGCCGACCGCTGGGACTACGTGTTCACGCTGCGGCGCCAGGGCGTCGACCGGCAGGAGCGCAAGCTCGCCGTGTTATTCAAGGGCGATGTGCTGGATCGCTTCGAAGGCGACACCATGCCCAGCGAGGCCGAATTCGTGGCCACGCTGGACCGCCGCAAGACGGGCGCCAAGGTGCCCGTGCTCGAGGCGTCCGAGGACAGCCTCAAGGCTTTTGCGGCGAAATCGCCCGCTCCCGTGGCCGGCGCCGACGCTTTCGCCAACGCGCCGCTGCCGGCCAGCTACCCGCCGCTCGAACCCGCCAGTCGCTGAGGCCTGCCGATGGACCTGCATCAAGTCGCCATCGCAGGCGCGTCAGGGCGCATGGGCCACATGCTGATCGAGGCCGTCCGCGCCTCCGGAGACTGCGTGCTGGCGGGTGCGCTCGACCTGCCCGGCAGCCCGGCCATCGGCCAGGACGCGAGCGCCTTCCTGGGACAGGACAGCGGGGTGGCCGTGACGGCCGACCTGCGCGATGGCCTGCAGGGCGCCCAGGTGCTGATCGACTTCACCCGGCCGGAAGGCACCCTGGCGCATCTGCGCATGTGCCGCGAACTGGGTGTGAACCTCGTGATCGGCACCACCGGTTTCAACGATGCCCAGAAGGCCGAAATTGCCGAGGCCGCGAAGGACATCGCCGTGATGTTTGCGCCCAACATGAGCGTGGGGGTCAATGTCACGCTCAAGCTGCTCGAAATGGCGGCCAAGGCCCTGTCCACGGGCTACGACATCGAGATTGTCGAAGCCCATCACCGCCACAAGATCGATGCCCCCTCGGGCACGGCGATCAAGATGGGCGAGGTCATCGCGGGGGCGCTGGGTCGCGACCTGAAGGATTGCGCGGTCTACGCCCGTGAAGGCGTGACCGGTGAGCGTGACCCCTCTTCCATTGGCTTTGCCACCATCCGGGGCGGCGACATCGTGGGGGACCACACGGTGCTGTTCGCGGGCACCGGGGAGCGCATCGAGATCTCCCACAAGTCGTCCAGCCGCAGCAACTATGCCCAGGGCAGCCTGCGCGCGGTGCGCTACCTCGCCGGCCGCCGCTCGGGCCTGTTCGACATGTTCGACGTGCTGGGCCTGCGCTGACCCGCGCCGCATGAACGCGCTGGACCTGCTGACGCAAGGCGACGCCCTGACCCGTGGCGTGGCGCTGCTGCTGCTGCTCATGTCGGTGGCCAGCTGGGTGGTGATCCTCTGGAAGGCCTGGCTGCTGCGGCGTGCGGGCCTCGACGTGGCCCGGTCCACCGCCGCTTTCTGGCAAGCGCCCGCACTGGACGACGCGCGCCAGCGCGTGGCCGCCTTTGACCGCGAGGCCCTGGTGCTGCCCCTGATCGACGCGACCCGGCTCGAGGCCTCCGGCACGCTGGCCGCCGCGGGCGACCGCGCGCAGCAGCTCACGCGGCTGCTGCGCGATGCCCTGCACCGTGTGCTGGACAAGCTGCAATTTGGCCAGGTCCTGCTGGCCACCGTCGGATCCACCGCCCCCTTCGTCGGCCTGCTGGGCACCGTCTGGGGCATCTATCACGCGTTGACGGGCATCGCCAGTGCCGGACTGATCACCATCGACAAGGTGTCCGGCCCGGTGGGGGAGGCGCTGATCATGACGGCCGCCGGACTGGCCGTGGCCATCCCGGCGGTACTGGCCTACAACGTCTACGGCCGGCTGATCGGCCGCATCGAAGCCGACCTGGAGGGCTTCGCACGCGACCTGCGCGAACTGCTGGCCCACCCGACCGGGGGCGCGCCGGGCGCGGAGTCCTGACATGGCATTTGGCCGGCTCGAGCGGACACCGGCGCACGCGCCCATGAGCGAAATCAACGTCACGCCGCTGGTGGACGTGATGCTGGTGCTGGTGGTGATCTTCATCATCACGGCGCCGCTGCTGGCCAGTTCGATCCGCCTGGACCTGCCCCGCACCGACGCCGCCACCGCGAGCGAAGCGCCGCGCTTCGTGACCCTGGTGGTCGACAAGGCCGGCCAGGCCTACCTCAATGACCAGCCCGTGACGCTGGCCGAGCTTGCCAGGCGCCTGGAGCAGACCGCCGGCAGGAACCCGGACACCGAGGTGCAGTTGCGCGCCGATGAAGGGGTTCCGTACGGCAAGGTGGTGCAGGTCATGGGCGTGGCGCAAAAGGCCGGACTGAGCCGCATCGGTTTCGTGGCCGAACCGGCGGGTGGGGCCGCCCCGGCACGCTGACATGGCCCCCACGCTGGCCAGCGCCTAAAATCCGTGCAGCGCGGCCCCTGCGGCTGCCAACCCTTTGCGACAAGCCCTATCCATGCAAGAGAAGTACAACCACATCGAGGTGGAGCGCGCCGCGCACGCCGACTGGAATGCCCGTGACGCCTACCGTGTGACCGAGCACGCGCTGGACGCCTCCGGCCAGCCGAAAAAGAAGTTCTATGCCTGTTCCATGCTGCCCTACCCGAGCGGCAAGCTGCACATGGGCCACGTGCGCAACTACACCATCAATGACATGCTGGCGCGCCACCTGCGCATGAGCGGCTACAACGTGCTCATGCCCATGGGCTGGGATGCCTTCGGCCTGCCGGCCGAGAACGCCGCCATCAAGAACGGCGTGCCCCCGGCGAAGTGGACCTACGACAACATCGCCTACATGAAAAAGCAGATGCAGGCGATGGGGCTGGCCATCGACTGGAGCCGCGAAGTGGCCACCTGCGACCCGGGCTACTACAAGTGGAACCAGTGGCTGTTCCTGAAGATGCTGGAAAAGGGCGTGGCCTACCGCAAGACCCAGCTCGTCAACTGGGACCCGGTGGACCAGACCGTGCTGGCCAACGAGCAGGTGATCGACGGCAAGGGGTGGCGCACCGGTGCGGTCGTGGAGAAGCGTGAAATCCCCGGCTACTACCTGAAGATCACCGATTACGCCGACGAGCTGCTGGACCACGTGAGCACGCAACTGCCCGGCTGGCCCGAGCGCGTCAAGCTGATGCAGGAAAACTGGATCGGCAAGAGCGAGGGCGTGCGCTTCGCCTTCCCGCACGAGATCCGTGGTGCCGACGGCGAACTGATCGGTGGTGGGCGCATGTACGTGTTCACCACGCGCGCCGACACCATCATGGGGGTGACCTTCTGTGCGGTGGCCCCGGAACATCCGATTGCCGCGCACGCGGCGGCCGGCAACCCCGCGCTGGCGCAGTTCATCGAGGACTGCAAGAAGGGCGGCACCACCGAGGCCGAGCTGGCGCTGCGCGAAAAGGAGGGCATGCCCACGGGCCTGCACGTGCGCCACCCGCTGACCGGCGAGCAGGTCGAGGTCTGGGTTGGCAACTACGTGCTCATGAGCTATGGCGACGGCGCCGTGATGGGCGTGCCCGCGCATGACGAGCGCGACTTCGCCTTCGCCAAGAAATACAGCCTGCCCATCATGCAGGTGGTGCACGTGGACGGCGAGCACTATGACTACGACCGCTGGCAGGAGTGGTATGCCGACAAGCAGCGCGGCGTGACCATCAACTCCGACATCTACAGCGGCTTTGGCTACCAGGAGGCGGTCATCGCCGTGGCGCATGCCCTGCAGCAAAAGGGCCTGGGCGAGAAGAAGACCACCTGGCGTCTGCGCGACTGGGGCGTGAGCCGCCAGCGCTACTGGGGCACGCCCATTCCCATCATCCACTGCCCCGAGCACGGCGCCGTGCCCGTGCCCGAGAAGGACCTGCCGGTGGTGCTGCCGCAGGACTGCGTGCCCGACGGCTCCGGCAACCCGCTGAACAAGCGTGAGGATTTCCTGGCCTGCCAGTGTCCCGTCTGCGGCAAGGATGCGCGCCGTGAAACCGACACCATGGACACCTTCGTCGATTCGTCCTGGTACTTCATGCGCTACTGCGATCCAGCCAATGAGCAAGCCATGGTGGCCGGGGGCGCGGGCTACTGGATGCCCATGGACCAGTACATCGGGGGCATCGAGCACGCCATCCTGCACCTGCTGTACGCGCGCTTCTGGACCAAGGTGATGCGTGATCTGGACCTCGTCAAGGTGGACGAGCCCTTCACCAAGCTGCTCACGCAGGGCATGGTGCTCAACGAGGCGTTCTCCCGCACCACCACCGGCAAGCAGTATTTCTGGGCGCATGAGCTGGACATCGTCCGCGACGAGCATGCCAAGGTCATCTCCGCCACCGCGAAGGCGGACGGCGAGCCGGTGCTGTACGAAGGCTGGACCACCATGTCCAAGTCCAAGAACAACGGCGTGGACCCGCAGGAGCTGATCGAGAAGTACGGTGCCGACACGGCCCGGCTGTACACCATGTTCACGGCGCCGCCGGAGGCCACCCTCGAATGGAACGACGCCGCGCTGGAAGGCAGCTACCGATTCCTGCGGCGCGTGTGGAACTTTGGCGCCAGGGTTGCTACTGAAAATGTAGCAGGAAGTGGCCATCCGGCGGGGGCTGCAGCCTCATTTGGCAAGGAAGCCGCGGCCTTGCGCTTCGAAATCCACACGCTGCTGCGCCAGGTGGACTACGACTACCAGCGCATGCAGTACAACACCGTGGTCTCGGGTGCGATGAAGCTGTTGAATGCGCTGGAAGCCTTCAAGGGCTCGGCCGCGGGCGACGCGGCGGCGGTGCGCGAGGGCTTTGGCATCCTGCTGCGCGTGCTCTACCCGGTCACGCCACACATCGCGCATGCGCTCTGGCAGGCGCTGGGTTACGCAGCGCAGCAGGGCGATCTGCTCGACGCGCCCTGGCCGAAGGTCGATGACACCGCCTTGCAGCAGGACGAGGTCGAGCTCATGCTGCAGGTCAATGGCAAGCTGCGCGGCGCGATCCAGGTGCCGGCCACGGCCGACAAGGCCCAGATCGAAAAGATCGCCCTCGCCAGCGAGGCCTTCCTCAAGCAGGCGGACGGGGCGCCGGCCAAGAAGGTGATCGTGGTGCCGGGGCGCCTGGTCAACGTGGTGGTCTGAGCATGCGCCGGCGGCTCCTCATCCTGGCGGCGCCCGGGGCGCTGGCCGCCTGCGGCTTCCAGCTGCGCCAGGCGCCCGACTTTGCCTTCGACTCGATCTACATTGGCGCGGCGGACAGCTCGGCGCTGGGCCATGAACTGCGGCGCAGCATGGCCTCGGGCGGTAAGGTCAGGGTGGTGGCCCCGGCGCAGATCGACAGCGCCCAGGTGCTGCTGGACGTGCTGCAGGAGCAGCGCGAGAAGGTGGTCGTGGGCCTGAATTCGTCGGGCGAGGTGCGCGAGTTCCAGCTGCGCCTGCGTTTCCGGTTCAAGCTGCGCGGGCGCGACGGCAAGGAGCTGATTCCCTCGACCGAAATCCTGCAGCAGCGCGACATCAGCTTCAGCGAATCGGCGGTGCTGGCCAAGGAAGCGGAAGAGGCCCTGCTGTACCGCGACATGCAGACCGACATCGTCCAGCAGCTCATGCGGCGGCTGGCCGCGGTGCGGGCGGTCTGACACCCGGCCTCGCCATGGAGCTGGACCGCGCGGACCTGCTGTTGCTGGATCTGCTGCAGCGCGATGGCCGCACCACCGTCCAGGCGCTGTCCGAAGCCATCCACCTGTCGGCCCGCGCCACGCTCAACCGGGTGCGCCGGCTCGAATCGATCGGGGTGATCGAAGGCTATCGCGCGCTGGTCAGCCGCAGCGCGCTGGGGGAGCAGATTTCGGTGTTCGCCGAGATCGCACTCAAGGACCAGCGCCAGGCCATCGTGCGTGGCTTCGAGCAGCGCATGGCCGCCACCCCCGAGGTGATGGCCTGCTATGTGGTGAGCGGCCGCTACGACTACCTGGTGCGCGTGGCCTGCCCGGACCTGCCGCGCTACCACGCGCTGATCAGTGCCTGGCTCGACGACCCGGCGCTGGGCGTGGAGAAGATCGTGACCAACATCGAGTTGCAGACCATCAAGGAGTTTGCGGGCTTCCCCCTGCCTCGCGTGTGACTTCCGATTCGGAAGTCGCGCTCTCTCCAAAAATCCGGGAGCGAAGCGCTGCCCAGTGAAATGATCGCCTTCCGAATCGGCTGCGGTTCTAGACTTTCTCCATCCACAGGAGAACACCATGACCCAGCCCACGACCCCTGACCGCGCCACGGCCCAGGACCTCATCGCCAACGAAGCGCGTTACTGCGCCCGCAACTACCAGCCCGTGCCGGTGGTCGTGGACCACGCCCGCGACTGCGAGGTCTGGGACGTGGACGGCCGGCGCTACCTCGACATGATGAGCGCCTATTCGGCGGTGAGCCATGGCCACCTGCACCCGCGGCTGGTGGCGGCGGCCCAGCACCAGTTGCAGAAGGTGGCGGTGACGTCGCGGGCCTACCATGGCACCACGCTCGGGCCGTTCCTGGGCAAGTTGTGCGAACTCACCGGATTCGAGCGGGCCCTGCCCATGAACACTGGCGCCGAGGCGGTGGAGACCGCGATCAAGGCGGCCCGCCGCTGGGGCCACCAGGTGCGCGGCATTCCCGACGGCCTGGCCAACATCCTGGTGGCACGCAACAATTTCCACGGCCGCACCACGACGGCCATCAGCGCGTCGACCGAGGCCGACTACCGCGCCGGTTTCGGGCCGTTCACGCCAGGCTTCCGGCATTTTGATTTTGGAGACATGGCCAGCCTGCGCGCGGCTGCCACGGCCGAAACCTGCGCCGTGCTGGTCGAGCCGATCCAGGGGGAGGCGGGCATCGTGCTGCCGCCGCCCGGGTTCTTCGCGGCGCTGCGCGACTGGTGCGATCGCCACCGGGTGCTGCTGATCCTGGACGAGGTGCAGTCCGGCCTAGGCCGGACCGGCCGCTGGTTTGCGTTTGAACACGAGGGCATCCGCCCCGACGCGCTCATTCTGGGCAAGGCCCTGGGCGGCGGACTCCTGCCGGTCAGTGCGTTCCTGGCCGATGCCGCGGTCATGGACGTCTTCACCCCGGGCAGCCACGGCTCCACGTTCGGTGGCCATGCGCTGGCCGCCGCGGTCGGGCTGGAGGCGCTGCAGGTGATCGAGGACGAGAACCTGGTGGCGCGCAGCGCGGCGCTGGGCGCGCACCTGCTGGCCCGCCTGCGCGCGGTGCAGGCCCGCCACCCGGCACTGATCCGCGAGGTACGTGGCCGAGGGCTGTGGGTCGGGGTGGACGTGGCGCCCGCCGTGGCCGCTGCCCGCACACTGGTGGAAGGCCTGGCCCGGCGCGGCGTGCTGTCCAAGGAAACCCATGACACCGTGATCCGCTTTGCGCCGCCACTGACCGTCACGCGCGAGCAGATCGACTCCGCCTGCGAGGCATTTGAGGCTGCAGCCCTTGAAATACGGTCGCCTTCAGCTATGAATACCGTAGCAAGTCTTCCTGCGGAGGCTCCCATGGTGAACCCTGGCCCCGAGGCCGCGCATCTGCTGATGAGCCCGCCCGACCACTTCGAGGTGGCGTACGCCATCAATCCCTGGATGAATCCCGCGCAGTGGTCGCTGGACGCGCGGCGCCTGGCGCGCGACGCGCAAACCGGCTGGGCAGCCCTGAGGGCCTGCTACGAGGCGCTCGGCGCGAAGGTGGAGGTCAAGCCGGCGGCGGCGGGCCTGCCCGATCTGGTGTTCACCGCCAACTGCGCCGTGGTGCTGGACGGCAAGGTGGTGCTGGCGCGCTTCCTCAATGCCGAGCGGGCGGGCGAGCAGGCGCACGGTGAGCGCATGTTTGAACAGTTGCGCGCGCGCGGGGTGGTCGATTCACTGCACCACATGCCGCCCGGCGTGTACTTCGAGGGCGCGGGGGACGCCATCTACGACCGGCGGCGGCGCATCATGTGGATGGGGCACGGCCAGCGCTCGAGCCGCGCCGCGCATCGCACCGTGGAGCAGGTGCTGGGTGTCCCCACCCTGTCGCTGGAGCTGGTGGACCCGCGCTTCTATCACCTGGACACCTGCTTCTGCCTGCTGTCGGGGGGCGAGATCGTCTACCACCCTGCGGCCTTCACCGAGCAGGGCCGGGCGCAGATCCGCGCGCTGGCGGGTGACCAGCTGATCGAGGCGCCGGCCGAGGACGCCGAGCATCTGGGCGTCAATTCGGTCTGCCTGAGCCGTGACGTGGTGATGTGCCATTGTTCGGCCGCGCTGGAGGCCGCGCTGCAGGCGCGTGGCTACCGCGTGCATCGCGTGCCGCTGGGCTCGTTCAACCGTTCGGGCGGGGCGGCGTATTGCCTGACCTTGCGGCTGGACCTCGAGCACCATGGCCGGGCGCACCGTCCGGACCGGCTGGCGGCCTGAGGCGCGCGCGTGGTGCGCGCAGGCGGTGTGGACGGGTGGTGGGGGTGGGCGGGGCATTAAACTGCCGCCATGCAACTTGCCGCCGCCCAGCTCAGTGCGCACCTGCAGCGCGGGCTCAAGCCCCTTTACACGCTGCACGGCGATGAGCCGCTGCTGATCCAGGAGGCGGCCGACGCCATTCGCGCGAAGGCGCGGGAACAGGGCTACACCGAGCGCACCGTCCACACCGTCGCGGGCGCGCACTTCGACTGGAGCGAGGTGCTGGCGGCCAGCGGTTCGCTGAGCCTGTTTGCCGACCGGCAGATTGTCGAAATCCGCATCCCCTCGGGCAAGCCGGGCAAGGAGGGCAGCCCGGCCCTGCAGCAGCTGGCCGAGGCGTCGCAGGGCAACGACGGCACGCTCACGCTGGTGGTCCTGCCCAGGCTGGACAAGATGACGCGCGGCGGCGCCTGGTTTGGCGCGCTCGACAGCTTTGGCGTGACCGTGCAGATCGACCCGGTACAGCGCAGCGCGCTGCCCCAGTGGATCGCCCAGCGCCTGTCCCTGCAAGGGCAGCGCGTGGCCGGAGGCGACGAGGGGCAGCGCACGCTGCAGTTCTTTGCCGACCGCGTGGAAGGCAACCTGCTGGCCGCGCACCAGGAGATCCAGAAGCTGGCCCTGCTCTACCCGCAGGGCGAACTCGGCTGGGCCCAGGTGGAAAGCGCGGTGCTCAACGTGGCACGCTATGACGTGTTCAAGCTGTCCGAGGCCGTGCTGGGCGGGCAGACGGCGCGGGTGCAACGCATGCTGGACGGCCTGCAGGCCGAGGGCGAGGCCGAGGTGCTGGTGCACTACACGCTGGCCGAGGACATCCGGGCGCTCAAGCGCGTGAAGGACAGCCTGGCCGAGGGGCGGCCCCTGCCGGTGGCGTTGCGCGAGCAGCGCATCTGGGGCGTGCGCGAGCGCCTGTTCGAGCGCGTGCTGCCGCGCCTGGCCCCGGTTGCCATCGACAACCTGCTGCATTCCGCGCACGTGGTCGATGGCATCGTCAAGGGCCTGAAGACACCCGACTGGCCCACCGAGGGCTGGCAGGCCCTGCAGCGGCTGGCCCTGCAGCTGTGCAGCGAATGCGCGGCGCCGCAGGGTTTGCCGCCGCGTGCGAAAATCACGCCATGAACGCGCTGAACATCGCCGAGTACATGCAGACCCTGGGGTTGCAGGCCAAACAGGCCTCGGCCCTCATGGCAGCTGCGCCAGCTGCTACAAAAAACGCAGCGTTGAAGGCGCTGGCGGGGCTGCTGCGCGCCAATGTGCAGGCCCTTCAGGCCGACAATGCCCGCGACCTGGAGCGGGCCCTGGCCGCGGGCCTGCCGGCCCCCATGGTGGACCGGCTCAAGCTCACGCCCAAGGTGATCGAAACCTGCGCGCTGGGCTGCGAGCAACTGGCCGCCATGCCCGACATCATTGGCGACATCACGGGCATGAAGCAGCAGCCCAGCGGTATCCGCGTGGGCCAGATGCGCGTGCCGATCGGCGTGTTCGGCATGATTTTCGAAAGCCGGCCCAACGTCACCATCGAGGCCGCCAGCCTCAGCATCAAGAGCGGCAACGCCTGCGTGCTGCGTGGCGGCTCCGAGGCCATCGATTCCAACAAGGCGCTGGCCCGTCTGGTGCAGCAGGCGCTGGCGGACAGCGGCCTGCCCGCCGAGGCGGTGCAACTGGTGCAGACCACCGACCGCGAGGCCGTCGGCCAGCTCATCGCAATGCCGCAGTACGTGGACGTGATCATCCCGCGCGGCGGCAAGGGACTGATCGAGCGCATCAGCCGCGAGGCCAAGGTGCCGGTCATCAAGCACCTGGACGGCAACTGCCATGTGTACGTGGACGACCCCTGCGACATGGCCATGGCGGTCAAGGTGGCCGACAACGCCAAGACCCAGAAGTACAGCCCCTGCAATGCCAGCGAGGGCCTGCTGGTGGCGCGGGGCGTGGCGGCCGAATTCCTGCCGCTGATCGGCGCCATCTACGCCGCCAAGGGCGTGGAGATGCGCTGCGACCCGCAGGCGCGGGCCCTGCTGGCGGGCGTGCCCGGCGCCGAGCTGCGGGACGCCACCGAGCAGGACTGGTCCGAGGAGTACCTGGCGCCCATCATCAGCATCAAGGTGGTGGCTGGCGTGGACGAGGCCATTGCCCACATCAACCGCTATGGCAGCCACCACACCGACGCGATCCTCACGACCGACCATGTGCATGCCCAGCGCTTCCTGAGAGAGGTCGATTCGGCGAGCGTCATGGTCAATGCGAGTACCCGCTTCGCGGACGGTTTCGAGTTTGGCCTGGGGGCGGAAATCGGCATCAGCACCGACAAGTTCCACGCCCGCGGCCCGGTGGGGCTGGAAGGGCTCACTTCGCTCAAGTACGTGGTGCTGGGCCAGGGTGAAGTGCGCTCCTGAACACGGGCACGCTGGAAGCGGGCGGTCTTGCAAGTTGGGCGACCGCCCCTAAATCCCTACAATCCCAGTCGAATATTCCTCTTGCCACGAAGAAGGCCGCATGGTTCCGCACCTCATCACCGCCCTGACCGGCCCGATCAACGAGCTTGAACAACGCGTGCTCGACTCCATGCCCGCGATCGAGCGCTGGTTCCGCCTCGAATGGATGGAGCACACGCCGCCGTTCTACAGCTCGGTCGATATCCGGAACGCCGGTTTCAAGCTGGCGCCCGTGGACACCAACCTGTACCCGGGTGGCTGGAACCACCTCACGCCGGAGATGCTGCCGCTGGCCGTGCAGTCGGCCATGGCCGCCATCGAGAAGATCTGCCCCGAGGCCAAGAACCTGCTGGTGATTCCGGAGAACCACCACACCCGCAACACCTTCTACCTGAGCAACCTGGCCCAGTTGCAGCGCATCTTCCACATGGCCGGGCTCAATGTGCGCATCGGCTCCATCAACCCCGACATCAAGGTGCCCACGGTGGTGGACCTGCCCACGGGCGAGCAGATCACGCTGGAACCCGTGATCCGCAGCAAGCGCCGGCTGGGGCTCAAGGATTTCGACCCCTGCACCATCCTGCTCAACAACGACCTCACGGCCGGCGCGCCCGGCATCCTGGAGGAACTGCATGAGCAGTACCTGCTGCCGCCGCTGCACGCAGGCTGGAGCGTGCGCCGCAAGAGCAACCACTTCCAGAGCTACGAGGAGGTGTCCAAGCGCTTCGGCAAACTGCTGGGCATCGACCCCTGGCTGATCAACCCGATGTTCAACAAGTGCGGCGAAGTGAACTTCGACCAGGGCACGGGCATGGAATGCCTGACCAGCAATGTCGACGCGCTGCTGGCCCGCGTGCGCAAGAAGTACAAGGAATACGGCATCAACGAAAAGCCGTTCGTCGTCGTCAAGGCGGACAACGGCAGTGACGGCATGGGCATCATGACGGTGCGCGAGGTCAAGGACCTCGAAGCGCTGAGCCTGAAGGCCAGGGGCAAGGCCGGGGCGGGCACGCACGACGTCATCATCCAGGAAGGCGTGCTCACCAACGAGCGCATGAACGATGCCGTCGCCGAACCCGTGGTCTACATGATGGACCGCTATGTGGTGGGAGGCTTCTACCGCATCCACGCCGAACGCGGCGTCGACGAGAACCTCAATGCGCCGGGTGCCAGCTTTGTGCCGCTGGCGTTTGCCGACAGCACCCATCTGCCACAACCGGGTGTCAAGCCGGGAGCCAGCGCGCCCAACCGGTTCTACATGTACGGGGTGATTGCCCGGCTGGCCATGCTGGCCGCCAGCTACGAAATGGAAGCGACCGACCCGGACGCCGAGATTTACGACTGAGCTGCTTTTTGAGTTGCTGCATTGCAACAAAACCCTTGATTGCGCCGTTTTAGACCTTTTACCCGGGTTTACACCGGCTGCGGGGGGCGCAAAATAGCAGTCCCCTAGCTCAGGAACCCCGCCAGCCCACGGACTGGCCAAAAGGGGTGGTTTTGTGTCTGCATCCAAATCGTCACTCGCGGCGCTCACGTTGGGCGCCATCGGTGTTGTCTACGGCGACATCGGCACCAGTGTCCTGTACGCCGTCAAGGAAGTTTTTGGCTCCGGCCATGTTCCCTTCACGCACAGCAACGTCTACGGCATCCTCTCGATCTTCTTCTGGACGCTGACCACCATTGTCTCGGTCAAGTACGTGGTGCTGGTGCTGCGGGCCGACAACAACGGCGAGGGCGGCCTGATCGCCATGCTGGCGCTGGCTTCGCAGGCCGTGCTGGACAAGCCCCGGCTGCGCCAGGGCCTGCTGGCGGTGGGCATCTTCGGGACCTCGCTGTTCTACGGCGACGGTGTCATCACCCCGGCCATCTCGGTGCTCTCGGCGGTGGAGGGTCTGGAGGTGGTGTCGCCGGCCTTTACCGGCTATGTGATCCCGCTCACGCTGGTGGTGCTGTTCTGCCTGTTTGCGCTGCAAAAGCGCGGCACGGGCGGCATCGGCAAGTTCTTTGGCCCGATCACGCTGCTGTGGTTCTGCACGCTCGCGGTGCTGGGCGTTGCCAACATCGTGCGGCACCCGGAAATCCTGGGCGCGCTGAGTCCCCATCATGCGCTGGGGTTCATCTTCCGCCATCCGGGCATCACCTTCATCATCCTGGGCGCCGTGGTGCTGTGCGTGACCGGCGCGGAGGCGCTGTACGCCGACCTGGGCCACTTCGGCAAGAAGCCGATCCGCCTGGCGTGGTTCAGCGTGGTCATGCCGGCGCTCACGCTCAACTACTTCGGCCAGGGCGCATTGCTGCTGGACAATCCCGACGCGATCAAGAACCCGTTCTTCCTGATGGCGCCTGACTGGGCCCTGCTGCCGCTGGTGGCCCTGGCCACCATGGCGACGGTGATCGCGTCGCAGGCCCTGATCACGGGCGCCTTCAGCGTCACCAAGCAGGTCATCCAGCTGGGCTATCTGCCGCGCCTGAACATCCAGCACACCAGCGTGCGCGAGACCGGACAGATCTACATTCCCTTTGTGAACTGGGGACTGTTCGTGGCCATCGTGCTGGCGGTGGTGCTGTTCCGTTCGTCGAGCAACCTGGCGTCGGCCTACGGCATCGCGGTCACGCTGGACATGCTGATCACCACGGTGCTGACCTTCTTCGTGATCCGCTACGGCTGGAAGTACCCGCTGGCGTTGTGCCTGGCCGCCACGGGCTGGTTCTTCATCGTGGACCTGACCTTCTTCGCCTCGAACATGCTCAAGCTGTTTGCCGGCGGCTGGTTCCCGTTGATGATCGGGGGCGGTGTCTTCACCCTGATGATGACGTGGAAGCAGGGCCGCCATCTGCTCAATGACAAGCTGCGCGCCGATGCCATCGACCTGCGCAGCTTCCTGGAGGCCGTGTTCGTGAGCCCGCCCGCCCGCGTGGAGGGCTCGGCCGTGTTCCTGACGGCCGAACCCGGGACCGTGCCCAATGCGCTGCTGCACAACCTCAAGCACAACAAGGTGCTGCACGAGCACAACCTGTTCGTGACCGTGCGAAGCCATGAGGTGCCGTGGATCGGCCTGGACAAGCGGGTGGAGATCGAGTCGCTGGGACACCACTGCTGGCAGGTGATCGTCCACTACGGCTTCAAGAACGACCCCGACCTGCCGCGCGCGCTCGAGCAGATCCGCGGCCGCGGCTGTGAAATGGAGCCGATGAGCACCAGCTACTTCCTCTCGCGCGACACGGTGATCCCCACCATCGGCAGCGGCATGGCCCAGTGGCGCGAGAAGCTCTTCGCCCAGATGCACCACAACGCGAGCGCGGCGGCCGACTTCCTCAACCTGCCCAACAATTCCGTCGTCGAACTGGGCAGCAAGATCGAGATCTGAACGCGCGGCGGCTTCAGGCGAAGGCGTCGGGCCGCGCGGCGGCCAGCGTTTCCATGTGCTCGCAGATCGCGCCCGGCGTGGTGAACCACACCCCTCCCTCGCCCCGCGCGCCGGCCACGTGGGTCAGTGCCCGGCGCAGGTGCCTGAGCCGGTAGGGCTGGCCCACGATGTACGGGTGCAGCGCGATGCCCATCACCAGCGGCTGCTGGCGGGACTGCGCGAGCATCTCGTCGAAATGATCGATCACCATGTCGGCAAAGTCCCGCGCGTCCATCTGCCGGGCCATGATCATCGGAATGTCATTGATCTCCTGCGGATAGGGGATGGACCATAGCGGTACGCCGCCGCGCGTGCGCATCGTCACGGGCTGGTCGTCGTGGCACCAGTTGAGCGTGTAGCGGTAGCCCGTCTCGGCCAGCAGGTCCGGGGTGAGCAGGCTTTCCGAGATCCAGGGCGACAGCCAGCCCGAGGGCGCCTGGCCGCTGTGCTCGGCGATGCGTGCGCGGCAGTCGGCCAGCAGCATGCGCTCGGCCGCCTCGCTGTAGCCGCCCTGGCGCTCCGCATTGCTGTGGCCATGCCCGACCAGTTCATGCCCGCGCTCGACGCAGGCCGCGACGAGTTCGGGGCAATGGTCGTACAGGGCGGTGTTGATGAGGGCCGCCGCGGGCATCTGAAGCTCGGCGAACAGGTCCAGGCAACGCCAGGCACCGACACGATTGCCGTATTCGCGCCAGCTGTAGTTCAGCACATCGGGTTGCGGCGAAGCCGGCCCCAGGCAGGCACCCAGGCCGTCGGCAAACGCGAAGTGCTCGAGGTTGAACCCCAGGTACACGGCCAGCCTCGCGCCCCTCGGCCAGTGGTAGTCGGGGCGCTGCGTGATGGGCCGGTAACCGAACCGGTCGTGGCCAGGCAGGGCGTGGCGCCAGCGTGCAGCGTCGCTCATAGGCTGGCGAGGCCGGCGCGCACCAGCAGCCATTCGGCGCTGTCGTTCCAGACGTCCATCTGTGTGATCAGGCCGTGGCTCACCACATAGCGGTCCACGTAGCGGTTGCCTTCGAACGGCGTGCCATCGGGCCACGCGCCATACAGCGTGCCCAGGCTGTACACCACGGTTTCCTCGGGGGTTCCGCCGCTGACCACCTCGGTGCGCTCGATGCGCTTCTTGACCCAGGCGTAGCGGCTGGCGTTGAAGGCCGAGGTGTCGCCGGGCGCGGTCATCCGCCGCGCCCCCGTGAACCGGATCTGCAGCCGGGGCGAGACGAAATGCCGCACACCGTCCGGGTCCGGAATCATGAGGATGCGCAGGTATTCGTCGATCAGCGGCCCCGGCGCGAGGTTGGGCGGCGGCAGGGCAGCGGTGTCGGCGGGAAGGGGCATGGCGGTCTCCGTGGTTCAGGGGGCTGGCGGACACTGGAGCAGGAGTCGTGCCGGGCCGGCACAATCGGCGGCATGCGCTTTTTCAAGGACCTCAGCCTGTCGGCGTTCGTGGCGGGCTTCGTTGCCGTGCTCGTGGGCTTCACCAGCTCCGTGGCCATTGTCTTCCAGGCCGCCCAGGCCTTCAACGCCAGCCCCGAACTCATCACCTCGTGGATGTGGGCGCTGGGTATCGGCATGGGCCTGTGTTCCGCCGTCCCCTCGCTGTGGCTGCGCCAGCCCGTGATGGTGGCCTGGTCCACGCCGGGCGCCGCCGTGCTGGCCACGGCCGGGCTGGCGGGTGGCTTTTCCATGGCCGAGGCGGTGGGGGCTTTCCTGGTCTGCGGCGCATTGATCACCCTGTTCGGTGTGACCGGGTGGTTCGAGAAGGTCATGAGCCGCATCCCCATGGCCATTGCCTCGGCCCTGCTGGCCGGGGTGCTTGCGCGGTTTGGCCTGCAGGCTTTCGCGGCGGCCCAGACGGCCTTGCCGCTGGTCCTGCTCATGCTGGCCAGCTACCTGCTGGGCCGGCGGGTGGCGCCGCGCTACGCGGTGGTCGTGACGCTCGCGGCCGCTATTGTTTTTGTAGCTATCAATGGCCAGCTGGCTTGGGCTAGCATCACTTTTGACCTGGCCATGCCGGTGTTCACGGCGCCGGCCTTCAGCGTCGGCGCGGTCACCAGCCTGGCGCTGCCGCTGTTCGTGGTGACCATGGCGTCGCAGAACCTGCCGGGCGTGGCGGCCATCCGTGCCGCGGGCTATGACATGCCGATCTCCCGGCTCATCACCCTCACCGGCCTGGCCATGCTGGTGCTGGCGCCTTTCGGAGCTTTCGCGCTGTGCCTGTCCGCCATCACCGCGGCCATCTGCATGGGCCGTGAGGCCCATGAAGACCCCGCGCGGCGCTATACCGCAGCGGTGTGCTGTGGCGCGCTGTATGTGCTGATCGGCATCTTTGGCGCGGCCGTCACCGGCCTGCTCACGGCGTTTCCGAAGGAGCTCGTGGTGGCGATCGCCGGGCTGGCCCTGCTGGGCACCATCGGCAGCGGCCTGGCCGCGGCATTGCGCGACGAATCGCACCGCGAGGCCGCGCTCATCACATTCCTGGTCACGCTCAGCGGCGTGGCAATAGCCGGGATCGGCTCGGCGTTTTGGGGCGTGGTGGCCGGCGCCCTCGCGCTGTTTGTGCAACAGTACGGATGGAGAAAAAAATGAACATCCTTTTTGTTGCCGATCCCCTCGAAGCCTTCAAGACCTACAAGGACACCACGTTCTCGATGATGCGCGAGGCTTTTCGCCGCGGGCATGAGATCGCGGCCTGCGAGCCGCGCGACCTCGTCTGGCGTTCGGGCGATGTGGTCCGCGCGGACGTGCGCAGCATCTCGCTGACCGGCACGCTGGACGACTGGTTCCGCGAAACGCCGCGTCCCGCAGCCGCGCTGCGGGACTTCGATGCCATCGTGATGCGCAAGGATCCGCCCTTCGACAGCGAGTATTTCTACGCGACCCACCTGCTCGAACAGGCCGAGCGCGACGGTGCCTGCGTCTTCAACAAACCCCGCACGCTGCGCGACCACCCCGAGAAGCTCGCCATCATGGAGTTCCCGCAGCACGTGAGTCCCACGCTGGTGACCCGCAGCGCCGACGAAGTGCGGCGTTTCCATGCCGAGCACCAGGACATCATCCTCAAGCCGCTGGATGGCATGGGCGGCATGGGCATCTTCCGCGTCAAGGCCGACGCGCTCAACCTGGGCTCCATCATCGAGACCTTGAACAAGGACGGCGCCGAGACCATCATGGTGCAGCGCTTCGTGCCCGAGATCACGCAGGGCGACAAGCGCATTCTCATCATTGGCGGCGAGCCCGTGCCGTTCTGCCTGGCGCGCATCCCGCAGGGCACCGAAGTGCGCGGCAACCTCGCCGCAGGGGGCCTGGGCGTGGCCCAGCCGCTGTCGGCTTCCGACCTGGAGATGGCGCGTGCCATGGGCCCGGTGCTCAGCCAGCGTGGCCTGCTGCTCGTGGGCATGGACGTGATCGGCGACCGGCTGACTGAAATCAATGTCACCAGCCCCACCTGTTTCCAGGAAATCCAGCAGCAGGCCGGCTTTGATGTGCCGGCGATGTTCACCAACGCGCTCGAAGCTGCGGTGCAGCAATCCGGCCGGAGCGCCTGATCGCGGCGCGGGCCTGACCCTGTCAGGCATCCGGTCTTTACCTAGCTTGTGTCCCGCGCGAAAAGTGCCGCAGAATGATTGCGGGCACCCGGTCAGGCGCAGGTAGTCAATGTTGTGGGTGTCCCGAACAATTCAAACGAGGGGACCCTCATGCCCGATGCATTGCCTGATATTGCGAGAACCGTTTTTGCCAAGACAGAGGCGGGCCAGATGGAAATCAAGACACGCGCCCTCGGCCTGTCGCCGAAGCTGCGCAGCGTGCTGATCATGGTGGACGGCCACCGTACCGGCGCCGACCTGGCGGCGCTCACGGGGCCCGATCTCGACGCCGTCGTGGGCCAGCTGGTGGCGCAGGGGTGCGTCGAGGTGGTGTCCGTGGTCGGCGCCGCCGAACCGGCGCCGCAGGCAGCGCCAGCCGCCCCTGCACCGGCCGCCGCGGCTTCGGCCGAGACCGAAGGCCTGCCTCCCCCCGAAGCCCGCAGCGCCAAGGAAATTGAAATGGCGCGTAACTTCATGATCAACACCATCAACACGATGTTCGGGCAGAACATGCGCCTGTCGCTCATCGAATCCATCTTCGCTTGCCGCGGCGCCGCGGAACTGCGCGCGGTCTATCCTGCCTGGGCCGAGGCCATGGCCGAAAGCCGCGCCGGCAGCAAGCGCCTGCCGGAGCTGCGGCAGAAGCTGTTCGAAGTGCTCTGACGCGGCGCAGACGCTCAGGAGTCGGGCGTCTCCCGCCGGCGCAGGGTGGCCATCGCAAACAGCAGGCCGCAGACCGCGCCCGTGAAGTGCGAGGCGTACACCACGTTGAAGCCCCAGGCGGGGTCGAATCCCAGGGGCAGGGACCAGCCATGCTCCAGCCCGAGCTTGAGCGCCAGGCCCAGGGCCAGCACCACCGCGCCGGCGGGGGGCTGCTGCGGGCCGTGGCGTCCCGGCCGGGCGTGGTGCACGCCATGGTGCAGCGCCATCGCTGCGGCCAGCCCGTGCAGCGGACCTGACAGGCCCTGGTAGCTCTGCACCGCCGGCCAGAAAGCCAGGGCCGCCACCGACGTGGGCCACGCGGCCAGGGCCGCCATCGCGGTCGGCCAGCCCAGGCCCCAATTGCGGGCCAGCCAGACCAGGCCGGCCAGTGCCAGCAGGTTGCCCAGCGCGTGGGCCGAGCCCAGATGGACGAAGGCGGAGGTCCAGAGGGTCCAGGGCTGTTGCAGCCACTGGTTCGCATGCCAAATCCAGAAAGTCATGCCGCATTCTGGCGCCGGTTGACGGAGCCGATACAAGCGTGTGCTACAAAAGCAGGCATGAACCTCACGCCCCGCTTTCTGGTCCCGATCGGCCTCATGGCCTGCAGCCTGCTGTGCGTTGCGGGCGCTGCGCGAGCGCAGGCGGCGCCGCCCGCCCGCGGGCTCATCGTGCAACTCAAGGCGACGGCGCCGGTCGTGCCCGGACTTGAAAGGGCCCAGTCCGCGCGCGAGCGGATCAGCGCCGTGGCGCAGTCCACGGGGGTGTCGATGCGGGCCTCCCACCAGATCAGCGGCGCCTACCACGTGATCGAGTTCGATGCCCCGCTGCGCGGTGCTGCGCTGGAGGCCCTGGCCCAGCGCATGCGCTACAACCCGGATGTGGAGTCGGTCGAGCCGGACGTGCTGATCCATCGCCAGGCGGTACCCAACGATCCGCAGTTCGCCTCGCGCCAATGGCACCTGCAGGCCCCGGGCCTCAATGCCGCGCCGCTGAACATGCCGGCCGCCTGGGACCGCACCACCGGCACCGCGGTGACGGTGGCCGTGCTGGACACCGGCGTGCGGCCCGGCCACCCCGACCTGGCCGGCAAACTGCTGCCGGGCTACGACTTTGTCAGTGAAGTGGAATATGCCAACGATGGCGACGGCCGCGACGCCGACCCGAGCGATCCGGGCGACTGGGTCACCACCGCCGAGGCCAGCAGCGGCGTGTTCGCCGGCTGCTCGGCCGAAAACAGCTCATGGCACGGGACCTTCATCGCCGGGCAGATCGCGGCATTGACCAACAATGCCACCGGTGTGGCGGGCGTGAGCTGGGGCGCGCGCGTGCTGCCGGTGCGCGTGTCGGGCAAATGCGGCGCCTTCCTCAGCGACATTCTCGATGGCATGCGCTGGGCCGCGGGCCTGCCGGTGACCGGGGTGCCGGCCAATGCCAATCCGGCGCGCATCATCAACCTGAGCTTTGGTGGCGACAGCCCCTGCTCGGCGAGTTATCAGAAGGTCATTGACGAAATCACCGCTGCCGGGTCGCTGCTGGTGGTGGCGGCTGGCAACGAGGGCGCGGTGCTGCGGCGGCCGGCCGACTGCCGCAACGTGCTGGCCGTGGGCGCGGTGCGCGCCGACGGACTGAAGGTGAGCTATTCCAACGTGGGCAGCAACATGGCGTTGATGGCCCCCGGTGGCGACGGTTCGCTGGCCCTGTATTCGCTGGACAACACGGGGCTGCGCGGGCCAGTCAACGACACCTACGGTGAAAAGATCGGCACCAGCTTTTCCGCGCCGCAGGCGGCGGGCATTGCAGCGCTGATGCTGTCGGTCAATCCAGCACTGAGCCCGGCGCAGATCGTGAGCAGCATGAAGCTGGGCGTGCGGCCCCACGTGTCCAACCCGTTTTTTGCCCAGTGCAGCAGCAGCGGGACGGCGTCCACCTGCAACTGCACCACGTCGAGCTGCGGCGCCGGCCTGCTCGATGGCCCGGGCGCGCTGGCCGCCGCCTTGCAGCCGGCGGTGAACATCGTCGTGACCGGCTCCGCGCAGCCGGGAGCCACGCTGTTGCTCAACGGGTCGGGCAGCGCGGCCGCGACCGGCGCCACTGTTCAGTCCTATCTGTGGACGCAGGTCGCCGGTGCGGCGGTGACGCTGCAGGGCAGCAGCGCCGCGACGGCCACGGTGACGCTCCCCGCGGCGGTGGGCAGCTTCAGCTTCAAGCTGCGCGTGACCGACAACCTGGGGCGCTCCAGCGAGGACACCGTGGTGATCACCAGCGCCACCGCCACGCCGCCCGCGGCCGACTCGTCCGGCGGTGGCGGCGCGGTGGGTGGGCCCGAGCTGCTGGGCATCGCCCTGCTGCTGCTGTGGCCCGTCCTGGGACGTGCGGGCCCGGCGCTCAGGCGTCGATGGCCGCGCCGTCCACGAACACCTTGAGCTCCCCGGCGCGAAACGCCGTCCAGTGCTCGTTGGTGGTCAGCGGGGTGGTCACCACCACCGCGACCCGGTCCTGCGGGGTGGTGGCCAGCGCAAAATCGATGCTCAGGTCTTCGTCCGCGAGCTGGGCGTGGGCAAAGGGGTGGCGGCGCTCCACGTAGTGCAGTTGCGTGGAGGCATGCGCCCACAGTGCTTCGCCGTTGGACAGCATGAAATTGAAGGTGCCGTGCTGCGCCACCTCCGGGGCCAGCTCACGCAGCGTGAGTGTGAGCTCGGCCACGCTGGGCACACCGGCGTGTGACTTGGCCAGCTCCTGCATCAGCCAGCAGAACGCGCGCTCGCTGTCGGTGCTGCCCACGGGCCGGAACCCTGCATGCAGCCTCGGCTGGAAGCCCGGGACGTCGCCGTTGTGCGCGAACACCCAGTAACGCCCCCACAGCTCGCGCACGAACGGATGGCAGTTCTGCAGGTTCACAGCGCCCTGCGTGGCCTTGCGGATGTGGGCGATCACGTTGCGGCTGCGGATCGGGTAGCGGCGGATCAGTTCGGCTACGGGGGAGTCGCAGGCCGGCAGGTGATCGACGAAATGGCGCAGCCCCTTGTCTTCAAAGAAGGCGATGCCCCAGCCGTCGGCATGGTGGTCGGTGCGTCCGCCGCGCTGCGCGAAGCCGGCGAAGCTGAACATCACGTCGGTGGGCGTGTTGCAGTTCATCCCGAGGAGCTGGCACATGGGGCGGGTTCCCGGATCAGGGGCTGGGGGGGCTGTCCCGCAGTTGCGACGCGGCCACCAGGGCCAGCGCGCACAACGCGGCCAGGAACATGAAGGATTCGTTGAACGCGGCGAGCCGGGCGAGGCTGGTGTCGGGTTGCGTCAGCGAGTCGCCGTGGGCGGCCAGCCGCCATTCGAGCACGATGGCGCACAGGTTCACGCCCGCGGCCCCACCGAGCATTCGCAGGAAATTGATGGCGCTTGCGCCATGCGGAATCAGCGTCTTGTCCAGTGGCCGCATCGATCCGAGGTTGAGCGAGGGCAGGATGAAGCCCAGCCCGATCCGCCCGAGCACGGCCCAGGCCACCAGCACCCACAGTGCCGTGCCCAGGCCGACCGTGGGCATCAGCGCAAACGACGCGGTCAGCAGCGCCAGTCCGGTGCTCACCAGCACCCAGGTCGGCAGCCGGTTGGTCAGGCGTCCCACGCCGGCAATCGTGATGGCCAGCACCAGCCCGGCCGGCAGCAGGATGGTTCCCACGTGCGACGCCGACAGCTTGAGCCCGAGCTGCATGTACACCGGCAACAGGTACGTCGAGCCGAACAGCGCCGTGCCGTAGATGAAGGCCACGATGCTGCCCATAGTGAAGGTGCGGTAGCGGAACAGCGTCAGATTCATGAGGGGCTCTCGGCCCGTGGCGGCCGCCCGCTTCTGCCACCAGACAAAGGCCACCAGTGCCACCAGGGCAGCGGCCAGCAGCGCAGCCGCGGTGCCGGCCGAGTTGCCGTGCAGCTGCACCAGGCCGTTGAGCAGGCACAGGGTGCCGGCGCCGCCCAGCAACAGGCCGCGCCAGTCGAGCGAGGGTCCGCCCTCGGCCGTCATCCCGCCCGGGGCGCTCACCGGCACGAACTTGCGCGCCAGCCAGATCGACAGCAGGCAGAACGGCACCACCATGAAGAAGATCGAGCGCCAGCCAAACCAGTCCACCAGCACGCCGCCGATGCTTGGACCGATGGCCGGGGCCAGCACCACGCCCATGCCGAACAGGCCGCTTGCGCGGCCCTGCTCGCGCGGCTCGAAGGCCCGCAGCATGATGATGGCGGGGATCGGCTGCACCACGCCGGCCGCCAGGCCCTCGGCCACGCGCGCGGCCAGCACCAGCGGGTACAGGTTGGCCAGTCCGCCGACGATGCCGCCTCCCATGAGCAGCAGCATGGTGCCCACATAGGTGTAGCGGTAGCCATAGCGCGAGAGCAGCCATGGCGTGGTCAGCATGGACACGGTCATCGCCACCATGAAGCCGGAACTCACCCACTGCGCACGCGACTGGTCGAGCACGAAGTGGTGGCTCATGTCCGGAATGGCCACGTTGACGATGGTGGAGGACATGATCGACGCCATGGTGCCCACCATCACCGACAGCAGCAGCAGCCAGCGGTAGCGCTCGCCGTAGCGCGCGCGCAGGGCGCTGATGGTGGCCTCAGGGTTCATGGGCAGGGGTCGGCGCCGTCGCGCAGCGGTGGCAGATGCAGGCCTGGCGCCGCGCGGCTTCGGGCACGCGCGCCAGCAGCGCCGGCGCGAAATCGACCCGGGTGCACCAGCACGGCTCCTGGGGGAGGCCGGTCAGGCGCTGCACCTGCATCGCGCACTGGTTGGTTTCGCCGCACAGCGGGCAACGGGACGGATCGGGAGCGGCCGCAGCGGACATCCGGCAAGTCTACCCGCGCGGCCTGTTTCAAGGGAGCTGGACGCTGGCCGCCAGGTGCTGATAGACCGCCGCGATGCGCCGCAGGTGCCGTGATTCGGGATGCGCCAGCAGCCACAGCCGTGACTCGCAATCGGCCAGGGGGTCGGTCAGGGCCACGAGCGACGGCATCTGCGGGAGCATGAACAGCGGCAGCACCCCCACGCCGAGCCCGCAATGCAGCGCGTCGGCCACGCCCACGATGCCGTCCACCAGGTGGCGTGGCGTGGTCCGCGGCAGGGCCTTGCGGCGCCAACGCACCGAGGGGTGTTCGGGCATGGCCTCGTCGGGGGCCACCCAGTCCTGTTGCTCCAGCGGCAGGCGGCGCTGCCTCGGTGGCAGCGTCTTTGCGGCGCAGACCACGAAGCGCAGCGTGCCCAGGGCCCGCCCGATCAGGTGATCCGGCGGCTTCTGCGTGGGACTGACCGCGCGCAGGGCCAGGTCGGCGTCGCGCCGGGTCAGGCTCAGGACTTCGTTGGTGCTGCGCAGCTCGAGCTGCAGCAGCGGGTGCTGGCGCGCCAGCGCGGGCAGCACCGGCAGCACCACGCCACGCAGCACCGAGTCGGTGGTGGTCAGCCGCACCCGGCCCGACACCGGATCCGCCGGGCCCCGGGCGGCCGCGCGTGCCGCCTCCAGTTCGGCCTCGATGCGTTCGGCGTGGCGCGCCATGGCGAGCATTGCGTCCGACGGGAGGTAGCCCTGGCGCGATCGCTCGAACAGGCGTTGGCCCAGTTGCTTCTCGATGCGCTGCACCGCGCGGAACACGGTGGAGGTGTCCGCGCCCAGGCGCGCGCCGGCGTCGGCCAGAGTGCGACCGCGCACCAGTGCCAGCAGGATTCCGAGGTCGGTGGCCGAGAGCGAGTATTGCGAATATGCAATATCAGTTTTCATGATTGCCTATTTTCGTTGCGTGAATGCAATCCTACATTTCACTCCTTCACAACCCAAGGAGTACTTCCATGAAGCTTTACTACGCCCCCGGGGCCTGCTCGCTCGCGGTGCATATCGCGGCCCGCGAGGCCGGTCTGTCCCCTGAACTGGTCAAGGTGGATCTGGCCACCCACCGCATCGAGGGCGGCGCCGACTACCTGGGCGTCAATCCGCGCGGCTACGTGCCGCTGCTTGAACTGGACGACGGTTCGCGCCATACCGAGGTCGCGGCCCTGCTGCAGCATGTGGGCGACCTGGACCCGCACGGGGGACTGCTGCCACCCGCGGGCAGCCGGGCCCGTTTCGAGGTGCTGCAGTGGCTGGCCTTTGTGTCCAGTGAACTGCACAAGGTGTTCAGCCCCTGGCTGTGGCACAAGGAGACCGCCGAGTCCACGCGCCAGGCCTGCAAGGACAGGATCACGCTGCGCCTGGGCGAGCTGGACGCGCGGCTGGCCCGCTCGGCCCATGTGGCAGGCGAGGCCTTCACCGTGGCCGACGCCTATGCCTTTGCTATCGTCAACTGGGCGCCGATGCTGGGCCTGAGCCTGAAAGCCTGGCCGGCCCTGACGGCCTGGATGCAGCGCGTCGCGGCCCGTCCGGCGGTGCAGGCCGCGCTGCGGGCCGAAGGCCTGGCGAAGGGCTGAGCCATGGACCTGCCGCCATTGACCCTGGTCAGCCACGCGCTGTGTCCCTATGTGCAGCGCGCGGCCATCGTGCTCGCCGAAAAAGGCGTGGCCCACGAGCGGCGCGACGTGGACCTGAGTGACAAGCCCGGCTGGTTCACCGCCGTCTCGCCCCTGGGCAAGACGCCGGTGCTGCTGGTGGGGGAGGAGCCGGTTTTCGAATCGGCCGTGATCTGCGAGTACCTGGACGAGATGTTCGAGCCGCGCCTGCACCCCGAGGCGGCCCTGACGCGCGCGCAGCACCGCGGCTGGGTGGAATTTGCCTCGGCTGTGCTCAACACCATCGCCGGCTTCTACAACGCGCCTGATGCCCTGGCGCTGGTCACCCGGCGCGCTGCGCTGCGCGCGCAGTTCGAGCGGCTGGAGCCCGCGCTGTCGGCCCGGGGCCCGCTGTTCGCGGGCCCCGCCTTCAGCCTCGTCGACGCAGCCTGGGCGCCGGTGTTCCGCTACCTCGATGCGTTCGAGGCCGCGGGGGAGGCCGGGTGGCTCGAGGGCCTGCCGCGCCTGCAGGCCTGGCGCGCCGGGCTCGCGCAGCGCGGGTCGGTGCGGTCGGCCGTGGCCGCGGACTACCCGCTGCGCCTGCGGCAGTTCCTGGCTGCCCGACCGTCCGAACTGGGGCGGCGCATCAGGGTCTGAACGGGTTGCGGGCCCGGGCGGGGCTGCCATCATGGGTGCCAAACAGGAGCAAGACCATGGGCAGCATTGCGCGTTTCCTCCGCCACGCGGTTCCCGGGCTGCTGGGGCTCTGGCTGGCCGGGCCGCTGATGGCCCAGCCAGAGGCGCGGGACTGCGTGGTCCTGCTGCTGCACGACGCCGGCAGTTCACCGGCGGCCATGGCGGCACTGGGCCGCAAGCTGCAGCCCACCTGCACGCCGCGCGCCCCCGACATGCCCTGGTCGAAGGCGCGCCACAACGACAAGGATGCCGCAGCCGCCTGGCAGGAACTGGGCCGGCTGGTCAAAAACCTGCGGCGCGACGGCGCGCGGCGGATCGTGGTCCTGGGCGAGGGCCACGGCGCGAATGCCGCGCTGGCCTACGCGGGCGCGACCGGCGAGCCCGACGCCGTGGTGGCCATCGCTCCCCTGGCCCGCGCGCCGGGCCTGGGCGAGCTGCCGGCCGTTGCTGCGAAGATGCGCCAGCACATTCCCGCGATCTGGGTCGTGGGCGACGGCGACCCGCTGTTCGCCCGCGGCGAGGCCTTTGCCTATGCAAAGGCGCCCCCCCATCCCGGCAGCGCCTATGTCGTGGTCAATGCCGACCACAAGGGCACGCCCGAAGCCGCGGTCAAACCGGTGCTGGACTGGCTCAAGGCCCTGGAATAAACGGCAAATCGGGCTGTAGCCCAAGCGGGGTGGCCACTTTCAGCTATGGAATAGATAGCAAAAACGGGGTGTACCCAAGGTCGGATGCGATCCTTTCGGCGGAGATACGTTCTGCCGCCAAATTGGTGAAACCCCTGCCATGATGACGAAATAAAGTACAGGTTCTGCCGTCCCAAGTATCAATGCGGCGGCCACGAGCACCTATCGTTCAGCCTGTCGACGCGGTGCTGTTGAAGCGTTGCACACCGATCCCAACCACAGGTTTTCAGGAGACAACCCATGAAATTCAGAGCGATCCTGGCGCTGACCGCCGCGCTGGGCCTGGCAGGCGCCAGCCATGCCGCCACCGAACTGGTCATTGCCACCGTGAACAACGGCCACATGATCGAGATGCAGAAACTCAGTCCCGAGTTCGAAAAAGCCCACCCCGACATCAAGCTGAAGTGGGTCACCCTCGAGGAGGGTGTGCTGCGCCAGCGCGTCACGACCGACATCGCCACCAAGGGCGGCCAGTTCGACATCATGACCATCGGCATGTACGAAACCCCCATCTGGGGCAAGAAGGGCTGGCTGCAGGCGCTGCAGCCGGGCGCCAGCTACGACGTGGACGACCTGCTGCCCGCCATGCGCAACGGCCTGTCGGTCGACGGCAAGCTCTATGCCGCCCCGTTCTACGGCGAAAGCTCGATGCTGATGTACCGCAAGGACCTGGCTGACAAGGCCGGCGTGCAGCTCGGCGACCACCCGACCTGGGCGCAGGTCAAGGACTTCGCCGCCAAGATCCACAACCCCAAGGCCGGCATCTACGGCATCTGCCTGCGCGGCAAGCCGGGCTGGGGCGACAACATGGCCTTCATCACCACCCTGGCCAACACCTACGGCGGCCAGTGGTTCGACATGGCCTGGAAGCCGCAGCTCGAGTCGCAGCCCTGGAAGGACGCCATCCACTTCTACGTGGACCTGCTCACCAAGTACGGCCCGCCCGGCTCCTCGGCCAACAGCTTCAACGAAATCCTGGCGCTGTTCAACGCCGGCAAGTGCGGCATGTGGGTGGACGCCACGATCGCGGCCAGCTTCATCAGCGATCCCAAGCAGTCCAAGGTGGCTGACAAGGTGGCCTTTGCACAGGCCCCGGTGGCGGTGACCCCCAAGGGCGCCAACTGGCTCTGGGCCTGGGCCCTGGCCATTCCCTCGGGCTCCAAGAAGGCTGCCGAGGCGCAGAAGTTCATCAGCTGGGCCACGTCCAAGGAGTACATCGAACTCGTGGGCAAGACCAACGGCTGGGGCACCGTGCCCACCGGCACCCGCAAGAGCACCTACGCCAACCCCGAGTTCCTCAAGGCGGCGAAGTTCGCTGCGGCGGAGAAGGCGGCGATCGACAGCGCCAACCCCAACGACAGCACGCTGCCCAAGAGCCCGTACGTGGGCGTGCAGTTCGCGGCCATCCCCGAGTTCCAGGCCATCGGCATTGCCGTGGGGCAGCAGATGAGCGCGGCGCTGGCGGGCAAGACCTCGGTGGAAGCGGCGCTCAAGGCCTCGCAAACCGCGGCCGAGCGCCAGATGAAGAAGGCCGGCTACTACAAGTAAGCGCCGCCCGCCCCGCACCGAGCCCGCCGTCATGAACCGCCTCCTGCCCCGCGCCCTGCTCGCCCCGGCCGTGGTCACGCTCTTCCTCTGGATGATCGTGCCGCTGCTGATGACGATCTATTTCTCGCTGATCCGCTACAACCTGTTGCAGCCCGAGATCAGCGGATTCGCGGGGCTGGAGAACTACGAGTTCTTCCTGACCGACCCGTCGTTCACCGCGGCGGTGCTCAACACCCTGCTGCTGCTGGGCAGCGTGATCCTCATCACGGTCATCGGCGGCGTCGCGCTGGCGTTGCTGATCGACGAGCCCTTTCCCGGCCGCAGCCTGGTGCGCATCCTGCTGATTTCCCCGTTCTTCGTCATGCCCACGGTCAACGCGCTGCTGTGGAAGCACATGATGATGAACCCGATCTACGGTGTGCTGGCCCAGGTCTGGCGCTTCTTCGGCGCGCAGCCGGTGGACTGGCTCACCGACGTGCCGCTGTTCAGCGTGATCGTCATGATCGCCTGGCAGTGGCTGCCTTTTGCCACGCTGATCTTCATGACGGCGCTGCAGTCCATGAACCGCGAGCAGCTCGAGGCCGCGCGCATGGACGGCGCCAGCTACCTGCAGCAGCTGCGCTACATGGTGCTGCCACACCTGGGCCGCTCGATCGCGGTGGTGGTGATGATCGAGATGATCTTCCTCATGAGCGTGTTCGCCGAAATCTTCACCACCACCGGCGGCGGACCGGGCGATGCCAGCACCAACGTGGCCTTCCTGATCTTCAAGCAGGCGCTGCTGAACTTCGACGCTGGCGTGGCGTCGGCCGGTGCGCTGTTTGCCGTGGTGCTGGCCAACATCGCCGCGGTCTTCCTGATCCGCATGGTCGGCAAGAACCTGGACTGAACGCATGGCTTCATCCCGCTTCACTCCCGCCCTGGCGCTGCGCACCGCCGCGGCCTGGGCCGTCACCTTGCTGCTGTTCTTCCCGTTGGGATGGCTGGTGCTGACCGCGTTCAAGACCGAACTCCAGGCCATCCACGTGCCGCCGCTGCTGCTGTTTGAGCCCACGCTGGGCAACTTCCATGAGGTGCAGGAGCGCAGCGACTACCTGCTGTACGCCAGGAACTCCATCGTCACCAGCGTGCTGTCCACGCTCATCGGCCTGCTGATCGCGGCGCCCGCGGCCTACTCCATGGCCTTCTTCCGCACCCGCCACACGCGCAACCTGCTGATGTGGATGCTGTCCACCAAGATGATGCCGGCGGTGGGCGCACTGGTGCCCATCTACGTGCTCGCGCAGAAGTCGGCCTTGCTGGACACCCAGACCGGACTGACCATCGTCTTCACGCTGAGCAACCTGCCCATCATGGTCTGGATGCTGTATTCGCACTTCAAGGACATCCCGCATGAAATCCTCGAGGCCGCGCGCATGGACGGCGCCACGCTGTGGCAGGAGCTGCGGCTGGTGCTGCTGCCGCTGGGCATGGGCGGCATTGCCTCCACCGGCCTGCTGTGCCTGGTGCTGGCCTGGAATGAAGCCTTCTGGGCGCTGAACCTGAGCTCGGCCAAGGCCGGCACGCTGGCCACGCTGATCGCCTCGTATTCCAGCCCCGAGGGGCTGTTCTGGGCCAAGCTGTCGGCGGCCTCGCTCATGGCCATCGCGCCCATCGTGGTCTTCGGCTGGTTCAGCCAGAAGCAGCTGGTGCAGGGCCTGACCTTTGGCGCCGTGAAGTAGCGCGCCGCAACCGGAAAACCAACATGCCATTCCTGCAACTCAAGGGCATCGAGAAAACCTTTGGCGAAGCCCGCATCATCCGCGGCATTGACCTGGCCATCGAGCGCGGCGAGTTCGTGGTGTTTGTCGGCCCCTCGGGCTGCGGCAAGTCCACGCTGCTGCGCCTGATCGCCGGCCTGGAGGACACCAGTGCCGGCGCCCTGGAGCTGGACGGGCGCGACATCACCCAGCTGCCCTCGTCCAAGCGCGACCTCGCCATGGTGTTCCAGAGCTATGCGCTGTACCCGCACATGACGGTGTACGAGAACATGAGCTTTGCGCTCAAGCTGGCCAAGGCCGACCCGGCCGTGATCCGCGAGAAGGTCGAGCGCGCGGCCGACATCCTCAACCTGCGGCCCTACCTGCAACGCACGCCGCGTGAGCTCTCGGGCGGGCAGCGCCAGCGCGTGGCGATTGGCCGCGCCATCGTGCGCGCGCCCAAGGTGTTCCTGTTCGACGAACCGCTGTCCAACCTCGACGCCGCACTGCGCGGCCAGACGCGCGTGGAGATCGCGCGGCTGCACCGCGAGCTGGGCGCCACCACCATCTATGTCACGCACGATCAGGTCGAGGCCATGACGCTGGCCGACCGCGTGGTCGTGCTGCGCGACGGCCTGGTGGAGCAGGTGGGCACGCCGCTGGAGCTGTACGACCGGCCAGCCAACCAGTTCGTGGCGCAGTTTATCGGCACACCGCCCATGAACATCGTGGCCGCCACGGCGGTGCCGGCGCTGGCCGCGATGTTCGGACCCGAGCTCCCGGCCGACGGATCGATCGGCCTGCGGCCCGAAAGCGTGGTGCTCACCGCCGCCGGCCAGGGCCAGCTCGACGGCCGCGTGGAACTGGTCGAAGCCCTCGGCGCCGAAACCCTGGTCTATGTGGGAGTGGACCCGACGGGTGGCGGCGCCCAGTTCACCGCCCGGCAGAGCGCGCGCACCTCGCTGCGCGCGGGCGACCCGGTGGGCCTCACGCTGGACACCCTGGCCGCCCACCTGTTCGACGCGCAAGGCCGCGTGCTGCGCAACGCCACGGCGGCGCGCTGACCCCTTTTCCCAGAAAAACAAGCGATTCACTGACCATGGCAGTCCCCGATTCCGGCCCGTTCCTGATGCTACATCTCGGGCTCGGCTCCTTCCACCGCGCCCACCAGGCGGTCTACCTGCAGCGCTTGCACGAGGCGGGCGACACCCGCTGGGCCCTGGCCGGCGGCAACCTGCGGCCGGACATGGCGGACACGCTGGCCGCGCTCAAGGCGCAGGGCGGGGCCTACACGCTGGAGACGGTCACGCCGGCCGGCCAGCGCAGCCACCAGCGCATCGAGGCGATCCGCACCGTGGTGCCCTGGGATGCCGCGCTCTCCGGGCTGGTGGCACTGGGTGCCGATGCGGCCACGCGCATCATCTCCTTCACCGTGACCGAGGCGGGCTACTACCTGGATGCCGCCAACCAGCTCGACGCCGATGCGCCCGACATCGCCGCCGACCTGGCGGCGGCCCGTGAAGGCCGCGCAGGCCGCACCCTGTACGGTGCCCTCACCGCCATCCTGCGCGTGCGCCGGCGCGCCGGGGCCGGCGGGGTCACGCTGCTGAACTGCGACAACCTGCGCCACAACGGCGAACGCTCGCGCGCCGGCCTGCTGCAGTTCATCGGGCTGTGCGGCGACGCCGGCCTGCTGGACTGGGTGCAGGCCCACACCAGCAGCCCCAATGCCATGGTGGATCGCATCACCCCGCGCCCCACGCCCGAGGTGGTGGCGCGCGCCCGGGCCGCAACCGGCGTCGATGACCCCACGGCGCTGATGGCCGAAAGCTTCATCCAGTGGGTGATTGAAGACCGCTTCATCGCCGGCCGGCCGGCCTGGGAGTCGGTTGGGGTGGAAATGGTGCCCTCGGTGGCACCGTACGAGGAGGCCAAGATCCGCCTGCTCAACGCCACCCACAGCTGCATTGCCTGGGCGGGCACGCTCGCCGGCCTGGACTACATCCACGAAGGCACGCACGACGCGCAGATCCACGGCTTTGCGCGTGACTACGCCACGCTCGACGCGATCCCCGCGCTGCAACCCAGCCCGATCGACCTCGCTGCCTACCGCGACGTGGTGCTCGAGCGCTTTGGCAACCCGGCCATTTGCGACACCAACCAGCGCGTGGCCATGGACGGCTTTTCCAAGATCCCGGGTTTCATGGCCCCCACCTTGCGCGAGCGTCTGGCCCGCGGCGAGAGCGTGGCGGCCGTGGCCCTGCTGCCCGCGCTGTTTCTCGCCTGCCTGCAACGCTGGCACCAGGGGCGGCTGCCCTACGAATACCAGGACCAGGCCATGGACCCGGTGGTGGCCCATGCCATTTGCGCCGCGGCCGACCCGGTGGCGGCCTTTGCCGCCGACACCACGCTCTGGGGGCCGCTGGCCGGCGACCCGCGGCTGCTGGCGGCCCTGCGGGTGGCCAGCGGGCGCGTGGCGGTGTTCGAGGCCGAACGCGCCGGCGCGGGAGCTGGACGCCCCTGACGCCCTGCGCTAAGGTGACCCCGTCATGACCGCCCGCAGCCGCCTTCTGCCCCGCCAGCGCCAGCCCGAGCTGGAGCACGACTACTCGCGCAGCCCGGCGCTGGGCTACGAGCCGCCAGACACCGCGGGGTTCATCCGCTGCCTGGAGCATGGCTTCCCGACACCGCTGGCGCGCTGGCACTACCACGACGAATACGAGCTGCACCTGATCGTGGCGTCGTCGGGCAAGGCGTTCGTGGGCGACTACATCGGCTACTTCCAGCCGGGCCATCTGGTGCTCACCGGTCCGCGCCTGCCGCACAACTGGATTTCCATGGATGTGCCCGAGGGCGGCCTGGGCCTGCGCGACCTCGTCATCCAGTTTCCGCATGCGCCGCTGCAGGAGGCGGCCGCCGGCATCCCCGAGCTGGCCGAGGTGCTGCCGCTGCTCGAGCGCGCGCGCCATGGCGTGGAGTTCTTCGGGCTGTCGGAGCCGGCCGAGGCCTGCTGGCGGCAGGTCAAGGCCAGCCGCGGGCTGGCGCGCATGGGTGCCTTCTTCGGGTTCATGGGCGAGCTGGCGCGGTGCACCGACTACCGCCTGCTGTCCCACGCCCAGCTGCAGAGCGTGGACGACGACAAGCAGCTCGACCAGATCGACGCCATCGTCAGCCGCATCACCGATGACCTCGCACGGCCGCTGTCGGCTGCCGACCTGGCGGCCGAGCTGGGCATGAGCGAGAGCCGCTTTTCGCGCTTTTTCCGCCGCGCGACGGGCAACACCTTCACCGACTTCGTGAACCAGGTGCGCATCAACCGCGCCTGCCAGCTGCTCATGGAATCCGACCGCTACATCACCCACATCTGCTACGAGGTGGGCTTCAACAACATTGCCAATTTCAACCGCCGCTTTCTCGACATCAAGGGCATGACGCCCAGCGAGTTCCGCCGGCAGGTGGACAGTCGCTTCGGCCTGCGGCACTAGGGCGGCGCGCGCGGCATGTACCTCGGGCTGGATCTGGGCACCTCGGGTGTCAAGGCAGTGTTGCTGGACGAGCGGCACCAGGTGGTGGGCGTGGCCGATGCCCCGCTGCAGGTCAGCCGGCCGCAGCCCCTGTGGAGCGAGCAGGACCCCCAGGACTGGTGGCAGGCGCTTCAGACGGCCATGGCCGCGCTGCGCGCCGCCGCACCGCAGGCGCTGGCCGGCGTTCGGGCGCTCGGGCTGTCGGGCCAGATGCACGGCGCCGTGGTGCTCGACGCACAGCAGCACGTGCTGCGCCCGGCCCTGCTGTGGAACGATGGCCGGGCCTTTGCCGAATGCGCCGAACTGGAGCGCCGGGTGCCGGATTCACGCACCATCACCGGCAACCTGGCCATGCCCGGTTTCACCGCGCCCAAGCTGCTGTGGCTGCGCCGGCATGAGCCGGCGCTGTTCGACCGGATTCGCCATGTGCTGCTGCCCAAGGACTGGCTGCGCCTGCAGCTCACGGGGGAATTCATCAGCGACCTGTCGGATGCCTCGGGCACCCTTTGGCTCGACGTGGGCGCGCGCGCCTGGAGCACCACCATGCTCGCGGCCTGTGGCCTGAGTCGGGAGCACATGCCCGGGTTGGCCGAGGGCAGTGCCCCCGCCAGCCTGCTGCGCCCCGCGCTGGCGCAGGCCTGGGGCCTGCCGGCGCAGGTGAAGGTGGCGGGCGGGGCCGGCGACAACGCGGCCAGCGCCGTGGGCATCGGGGCCGTGCGCGCCGGGCAGGGCTTTGTGTCGCTCGGCACCTCGGGGGTGGTGTTTCTTGCGGGCGACGCGTACCAGCCCGCACCCGACCAGGCCGTGCATGCGTTTGCCCACGCGCTGCCCGGCCGCTGGCACCAGATGTCGGTGATGCTCAGCGCCGCCAGTGCCCTGGCCTGGGCCACGCGGCTCACCGGGCAGGCGGACGAGGCGTCGCTGCTGGCCCTGGCGGCGCAATGCACGCCGCTGCAGCGCGCGCGCGCGCCGCTGTTCCTGCCGTACCTGTCAGGCGAGCGCACGCCGCACAACAACCCGCAGGCCAGTGGTGTGCTGGCCGGCCTGCGGCAGGAGCATGGCGCCGCCGACATCGGCTATGCCGTGGCCGAGGGGGTGGCCTTTGGCCTGAGGGACGGACTGGCGGCCATGGAGGGCGAGGGCGGGGCCCCGCCCCCGGGTGCACGCGAGCTGGCGCTGGTGGGGGGCGGCGCGCGCAGCGATCTCTGGGCGCAGCTGCTGGCCGACGTGCTGGGTTGCGCATTGCGCCGGCATGAGGGGGCGCAGGCCGCGGCGGCCGTGGGCGCGGCCCGGCTGGCCTGGCTGGCCGACGGGGGTGACGAGGCCGCCGTGTGCACCGCGCCGCCGGCGGGGCAGGTGTTCGAGCCCGCCCATGCGCCGCCGGATGCGCTGGACCAGCGCTACTCGCGCTTTCGCGCGCTGTACCCGGCGCTGCAGGCTGATTTCGCGCAGGCACCGGCATGACGCGCGTGGCGGTCTTTGGCGAAATGCTGGTCGACCTGTTCGACAGCGGGCCCGTGGTGGGTGGTGCGCCGTTCAACGTCGCGCGCCATCTCGCGGCGCTGGGCCATGCGCCGCTGATGCTCAGCGCCGTGGGCGCCGACGCCCAGGCGCAGCCCGTCATGGCCGAGCTGGACCGTTACCGCATGACGCGTGAGGGCGTCCAGGTGCTGGCCGCCTGCCCGACCGGTGTGGTGGACGTGGCCACGCGGCCGGACCGCAGCCACAGCTTCAGCATCCGCACCGGCTGCGCCTGGGACCATATCGCCCTGCCGCCGGCGCGTGCCGCCGTGTCGGCGCTGGCCCCGGACGGATGGTTGTACAGCGGCACGTTGGCGCTGCGCAGCCCGGTGTCGGCCGCCACCGGGCTGGCGCTGCTGCGCCAGCACACCGGTCCGTGCTTTGTGGATCTCAACTGGCGCGAGGGCCATGTGGCGCCCGCGCAGGCGCTGGCCGCCGTGCGGCTGGCCCGGGTGCTCAAGGTCAACGATGAGGAGTTGGCCATGCTCAGCAACTGGCTGGGCGGCCCGGGGCCGCAGGCGCCACTTGCCGACGCCGCGCGCCATGTGCTGGACAGCCTGGGTGGCCCCGGGCCTCTCGCGCTGCTGCTCGTCACCTGCGGCGCCGATGGCGCTCTGGCGTTCGATGCCGCGGGAACGCGGGTGGCGCAGGGCCGCAGCACCCGTCCGGTGCAACTGGTCGACACGGTGGGCGCCGGTGATTCGTTCGCCGCGGTGGTGCTGGCCGGCCTGATGCGCGGCTGGCCGCTGGCTGACACGCTGGTGCGAGCCACCGACTTTGCCGCGCATGTCTGCGAGGTGCGGGGCGCTGTTCCGGCGGAACTGCAGGCCTACGCGGACTGGACCCGCGACTGGCCTGCTGTTCAGGACCAAAAAGGCCTGTAGCCCTTGTCGGTTGGGCACTGTCTGCTACAAAAATCGCAGCAGACGCCCGGGGTGATCAGGCCGTTCCGGCCTTGACCTTCAGCCGCCAGGCGTGCAGCAGGGGCTCGGTGTAGCCGCAGGGCTGGCTCAGGCCCTTGAACACCAGGTCGCACGCGGCCTTGTATGCGGCCGAGGTGCCGAAGTGGCCGGCCATGGGCTGGTACAGCGGGTCGCCGGCGTTCTGGCCGTCCACCACGGCGGCCATGCGCTCGAAGGTTTCCTTCACCTGCGCCTCGGTCACCACGCCATGGTGCAGCCAGTTGGCCATGTGCTGGCTGCTGATGCGCAGCGTGGCGCGGTCTTCCATCAGGCCCACGTTGTGGATGTCGGGCACCTTGGAGCAGCCCACGCCCTGGTCGATCCAGCGCACCACATAGCCCAGGATGCCCTGGGCGTTGTTGTCCAGCTCCTGCTGGCGCTCGGCCGGGGTCCACTTGGCCTCGGTCACCACGGGGATCTGCAGCAGGTCCTGCAGGATGGCGTCGCGCGTGGCCTGCGGGTCGGCCGCGGCATCGGCCTGTTCCATGTCGGCCTGGATCTGGGCGACGTTGACCTGGTGGTAGTGCAGTGCGTGCAGCGTGGCGCCGGTGGGGCTGGGCACCCAGGCGGTGTTGGCGCCGGCCTTGGGGTGGGCGATCTTCTGCTCGAGCATGGCGGCCATGAGGTCGGGCATGGCCCACATGCCCTTGCCGATCTGGGCCTTGCCGCGCAGGCCGCAGGACAGGCCCACCAGCACGTTGTTCTTTTCGTAGGCGGCGATCCAGGCGCTGGCCTTCATGTCACCCTTGCGGAACATGGGGCCGGCCTGCATGGCGGTGTGCATCTCGTCGCCGGTGCGGTCCAGGAAGCCGGTGTTGATGAAGGCCACGCGGCTGCTGGCCGCGGCAATGCAGGCCTTGAGGTTGACGCTGGTGCGGCGCTCCTCGTCCATGATGCCGAGCTTGACGGTGCTGTCGGGCAGGCCGAGCAGCTTTTCGACGCGGCTGAACAGCTCGGCGGCAAACGCCACTTCGGCCGGGCCGTGCATCTTGGGCTTGACGATGTAGACGCTGCCCTTGCGGCTGTTGCGGATGCCGTTCTGGCCGTGGCCCTGCAGGTCGTGCAGCGCGATGGTGGTGGTGACCACCGCGTCCATGATGCCCTCGGGGATTTCGCGGGTGGCGCCGTCCGCGCCGGTGTAGGTGATGGCCGGGTTGGTCATCAGGTGGCCGACATTGCGCAGGAACATTAGCGAGCGGCCGTGCAGCGTGAGGGGCTGGCCGTCGCTGCCGGTGTAGACGCGGTCGGCGTTCAGGCCGCGCGTGAAGGTCTTGCCTCCCTTGGTCACGGCCTCGGTCAGCGTGCCCTTGAGGATGCCCAGCCAGTTGCCGTAGGCCAGCACCTTGTCCTGGGCGTCCACCACGGCCACGGAGTCTTCCAGGTCGAGGATGGTGGACAGCGCGGCTTCGACCACCACGTCGCTGACACCCGCCGCGTCGGTCTGGCCGATGGGCGTGCCGCGGTCGATCTGGATGTCCAGGTGAATGCCGTTGTGGCGCAGCAGCACCGAGGAGGGCGCGGCCGCGTCACCCTGGTAGCCGACGAAGGCGGCCGGGTCCTCGAGGCCGGTGCTGCCCGACTTGAGCGCCACCACGAGCTGGCCGTTGGCCACGCTGTAGCCGGTGGCGTCGGCGTGCGAACCGCTGGCGAGCGGGGCGGCCTGGTCCAGCACCTTGCGCGCGAAGGCAATGACCCTGGCACCGCGCACGGGGTTGTAGCCCTTGCCCTTTTCGGCGCCATCGGCCTCGGGGATGGCGTCGGTACCATACAGGGCGTCATACAGCGAGCCCCAGCGCGCGTTGGCCGCGTTCAGCGCGTAGCGCGCGTTCAGGATGGGCACCACCAGTTGCGGGCCGGCCTGGCTGGCAAGCTCGTCGTCCACGTTGGCGGTGGTCACCTTGACCTGGGCGGGCACCGGAACGAGGTAGCCGATGGTTTCGAGGAATTTGCGGTAGGCCGCCATGTCCTTGATCGGGCCGGGATTGGCCTGGTGCCAGGTGTCCAGCTCGGCCTGCAGGCGGTCCCGCTCGGCCAGCAGCGCGATGTTGCGCGGAGCCAGGTCGGCCACGATGGCGTCGAAGCCGGCCCAGAAGGCGGCACTGTCCACGCCGGTGCCGGGCAGGACCTGCTGCTCGATGAACTGGTGCAGTTCGGTGGCGACCTGCAGACGATGGACGGGGGTGCGGGCAGTCATGGGTTCACTCCTTCAATTCACGATTCAAAAAATCCGAGCACGTCGCGCAGGTTGCTGCCGGTGCGGGTGGGCTGGGTGCCCAGCTCTTCAAACGGCATCTGGTAGCGGTTGACCCACAGCGTGCGGTAGCCGTACCAGGTCGCGGCCAGCGCGTCCCAGGCGTTGCAGCTCACAAATGCCATCTGCTTCACATCCAGCCCGGTGGCCTGGGGGCCCAGGGCGTAGCAGTCGGGGTGGGTCTTGTACTTGCGCAGGCTGTCCACGCTCAGCACGTGGTCCAGCAGGTCGTCCAGGCCGGCGCTCTTCACGGCCACGGCCAGCATGTCCGGGTCGCCGTTGCTCAGGATGCCGGTGACCACGCCGCGTGCTTTCAGGGCCTGCAGCACGTCACGGTTCTCGGGAAAGGCCGAGAGGTGGCGGTACTGGTTCATGAGCTGCTCCTCGCGCGCGGGCGTGAGGTCCAGCGCGAGCTTCTTGCAGGCGTAGCGCAGGCCGGCGCGCGTCAGCGCCCAGAACGGCTGGTAGTGCGCGCCATGGTTGCTGGTGGTGACCAGCCGGGTGTATTCGATCTGCTTGTCACGCCAGAGCACTCCCAAAGCCTGGCCCTGGCCAGGAAACAGCTGCTCGGCCAGCAGGCCCACGCTGTAGACATCGAACAGCGTGCCATAGGCGTCAAAAAGGACGGCGCGTGGTTTTTCCATCGCCCGACTTTATTTGATACTCCCTCGGCTATTAAGGTCAAAAAAAGTGATTTATCAGTGACCTAAATGCCGCTAATCACGGTTGGTTGTCGTCTGCTCAGGGGCTGGTGCCGGGACCGGGGGCACGGCCGAGGCGATCGTCCATCTCGGCCAGGGCGGCAGACAGGGCGTTGGTGTTGTCGCGCATTTCGGCCTTCAGCGCTTCCTGTGACTGGTTGAGCTGGCTGGTCAGGCGCTCGAACTCGGCCAGCAGCGTGGCGCGCAATTCGGTGAAGCGGGAGGCTTCGGCCTGATCGGCCAGGCTGCGCTGCTGCTGCAGTTCCTTGCCCAGGCGGCGCGATTCGAGCAGCATGCCGGCCTGCCAGAACGCCATGTACAGGGCAAAGGCCAGCGTGAGCAGCATCAGCACGCCCAGCATCAGCAGGCCCAGCGGGGCCTCGAAAACGGTGTAGCCCAGGCTCAGGGTGGTGGGCGCGACAAAGGCGCTCCAGTTCAGCGCCGCAAAGGCGGCGAGCAGCGCAATGGCAAGAACAACGAGGACGGTACGTAGGCGCATGGTTTTCTCCTGATGCCCAAGCGAGGGCATGGGCCCATGATGCCACCTTCGTCAGGGCGCTCCGACCTGGCCGCTGAGCTGCCGTGCGGCCGCCAGCACCGGCGGGACGTGGCGGTCGTCGTAGCGGTGGGTCGGCATGGTGAGGGTCACGGCGGCAGCGATCCGCCCGTCCGCGTGAAAGACCGGGGCCGAGATGCCGGTCACGCCCGCCAGGCGGTCACCGTTGGCGGCGAAAAACCCGCGCTCCCGGATGCCGGCCAGCAGCCGGCGGTCGCTCGTGGCCAGGCCGGCGCGCGTCGTGGCAAAGGCCTGCAGCACACGGGCGCCGGTGCCGCGGGTCGCCGACAGCACGTCGCCCGCCTTGATGAAGTCGCGGATGGGCTGGGGTGAATCCACGCGGTACAGGCACAGCCGCACCTGCTCCGGCCCCTCCCCGCGCAGCACGTGGTAGGCCGCGCTTTCGCCCGTGGCCCGCATCAGCGCCTGCAGCACCGGCATCACGACCCGGTCCAGCGAGAACGACGCCGCATAGAGGCCATGCAGCCGCGCCACCTCGGGGCCTAGCACCCAGCCAGCGCGGTCCGTGCCGTTGTCCTGCCGCTGCACCAGGCCTGCATGGGCCAGCGAAGCCAGCAGCCGCAGGGCCGTGCTCTTGTAAAGCTGGGTGCGTTCGGCCAGTTCAGCCAGGGTCAAGACCGTGTCGCCGGCCCTGAAGGCGGCCAGCAGCGTCAGCGCCCGGTCCACGGCCGCCGTGCCGCCCGGGGCGGCGTGGGTGTCGGCCAGGGAACCGGTCTGCGCTTTGCGGGGCATGGGGTGGGGAATTTGACAGCAGGCGGTGGCCGCGCCATTATTTCTTTAGAAGGAATATGGTTCTATCTTATAGAACGATCATCGAAATGCAAGAAACCCCCGCCGTGCTCATCAGTGAGGTCGGCCCCCGTGACGGCCTGCAGTCGGTCAAGGCCACCATGCCCACGGCCCACAAGCTGCGCTGGCTCGACGCCCTGCACGCGGCCGGGTTGCGCGAGATCGAGGTGGCCTCTTTCGTTCCGGCGAAGCGGCTGCCGCAGATGGCCGACGCTGCGCAGGTGGTGCGCCATGCCCTGGGCCTGCCCGGCCTGACGGTGATGGCGCTGGTGCCCAACCTGCAGGGCGCGCAGGCGGCGCTGGACGCGGGCGTGCACAAGCTCACCATCCCGGTGTCGGCGAGTGCCGCGCATTCGCTGGCCAATGTGCGCAAGACGCGCGAGGACATGGTGGCCGAGGTGCGCCGCATTGTGGCCCTGAGGGACGAACGGGCGCCTGGCGTTATCGTCGAGGTCGGGATTTCCACCGCCTTCGGCTGCACCCTGCAGGGCGCGGTGGCCCCGGACGACGTGGTACGGCTTGCCGCGCAGGTGGTCGCGGCAGGGGTGGATGAGGCCGGCCTGTCCGACACCACGGGCATGGCCAACCCGGCCCAGGTGCGCCGCCTGTTCACCCGGGTGCGCGCGGAGATCGGCGAGCGCACGGGCGCCGCCCACCTGCACAACACGCGCGGGCTGGGCCTGGCCAACTGCCTGGCGGCCTGGGATGTGGGCGTGCGCACCTTCGACAGCTCGCTGGGCGGACTCGGGGGATGCCCCCATGCGCCGGGTGCCTCGGGCAACGTCGTGACCGAAGACCTGGTGTTCATGTTCGAGGCCATGGGCCTTCGCACGGGCGTCGATCTGCCCAGGCTCATGGCGGCCCGGGACGCCTTGCGTGCCGGATTGCCCGATGAACCGCTGTACGGCATGACGCCCGAGGCCGGATTGCCCAAGGGCTTCACACAGCAGGAGGCGCTCCATGGCTGAAAAGCCACTGCCCTACGCGGGCATCCGCGTCGTCGAGTTCACGCACATGGTCATGGGCCCGACCTGCGGCATGGTGCTGGCCGACCTGGGCGCCGAGGTCATCAAGGTCGAGCCGCCCGGGGGAGACAACACCCGCAGGCTGCTCGGGTCGGGCGCCGGCTTCTTCGCGCTGTTCAACCGCAACAAGAAGAGCGTCGTCCTGGACCTGCAGACCCCGCAGGGCCGGGAAGCGGCCCTGCGCCTGATCGCCACGGCCGACGTGGTCAGCGAGAACTTCAAACCCGGCACCATGAAGAAGCTCGGGCTGGATTACGAAAGCCTGCGCCACCAGTACCCGCGCCTCGTGTATGTGAGCCTCAAGGGCTTTCTGCCCGGGCCGTACGACCATCGCACGGCGCTGGACGAAGTGGTGCAGATGATGGGGGGCCTGGCCTACATGACCGGGCGCCCGGGTGACCCGCTGCGAGCGGGCTCCAGCGTCAACGACATCATGGGCGGCCTGTTTGGCGCCATGGGGGCCATGGCGGCGCTGGCCCAGCGCGACAGCACGGGCCAGGGGCAGGAGGTGCAGAGCGCGCTGTTCGAGAACAACGTCTTCCTGGTGGCGCAGCACATGATGCAGTTTGCGGTCACCGGCCGGGCCGCCGACCCGATGCCCAGCCGCATTTCGGCGTGGGCCGTCTACGACGTCTTCACCGTGAAGGACGGGGAGCAGATCTTTCTGGCGGTGGTCAGCGACACGCAGTGGGCCCTGTTCTGCGATGCGCTGGCCCTCGGGCCGCTCAGGGACGACCCGCGCCTGGCCAGCAACAACGACCGGGTGCGCGCGCGCGACTGGCTGATCCCGCAACTGCGCGAACGCCTCGCGGCCTGCAGCGCGGCGGAGCTGGCGGCGGTGTTCGAGCGCCACGGCCTGCCGTTTGCGCCCATCACCCGGCCACAGGACCTGTTTGACGACCCGCACCTGGCGGGAACCGGAGGGCTGGCCCCCCTGAGGTTGCCCGATGGCCGGGCCACGCGGGTGCCGCTGCTGCCGCTCACGCTGGGCGGCCAGCGCCCGGCGGTGCGGTTGGACCCGCCGCAGCCCGGCGAGCACACGGCGCAACTGCTGCGCGAACTGGGCTACAGCGAGGCCGAACTGGCGGGGCTGGTGCCACCGGCGGCCTCTGCTTGATGTTCTTAATGAATGTATTTCCGGGTTGATTTTTGACATTCATCCGCATAATCTGCGGCCATGGACAAACTCAAAGCGCTGGAGTCATTCGTTTCCGTGGCCACCCGGGGCAGTCTGACGGCCGCCGCCAACGCGGAAGGGGTGGCGCCCGCGATCATGGGTCGCCGGCTGGACGCGCTTGAAGAAAAGCTTGGCGTCAAGCTGCTGGTGCGGACCACGCGGCGCATCTCATTGACGCACGAGGGCAGTGCCTTCCTCGAGGACTGCCAGCGCGTGCTGGCCGACCTGGCCAATGCCGAGGCCAGCGTCAGCGCCGGGGGCGTCAAGGCCAGCGGCCATCTGCGCATCACGGCCCCGGCGGGCTTCGGCCGCCGGCACGTGGCGCCGCTGGTGCCCCGGTTCCGCCAGCTGCATGCGGACGTGACCATCTCGCTCAACCTCAGTGACCGAGTGGTCGATCTGGCCGGCGAGGGCTACGACTGCGCGGTGCGCGTGGGCGACCTGCCCGACTCCTCGCTGGTCAGCGTCCGGCTGGCGGACAACCGGCGCCTGTGCGTGGCGACGCCGGACTACCTGAAGCGCCATGGCACGCCCGTGCACCCGAACGACCTCATCAAGTTCGACTGCCTGACGCTGTCCAGCGACGCCTCCCAGACCCGGGGCTGGGCCTTTCGCGTTCCGGCGGATGCGCCCGCGCATCCGGGGGAGGTGATCCACCTGAAGCCCGGCGGTCCGCTGGACTGCTCGGATGGGCAGGTGCTGCATGACTGGTGCCTGGCGGGCTTTGGCATCGCCTGGCGCAGCACCTGGGAGGTGGAAAGCGAGATCGCCGCAGGCCGGCTGGTGGCGGTCCTGGAGGAGTTCGCGGCACCGCCCAATGGCATCTACGCCGTATTCCCGCAGCGCAAGCACTTGCCGCTGCGGGTGCGCCTGTGGATCGATTTCCTGAAGCATCATTACGGCCAGGCCGAATTCTGGAGACAAGCATGACCCTCGAAGCCATCCTCGCCTACCTGCACATCACGGCCATCCTCACCCTCGTGGTGTTCCTGGCCAGCGAGGCCGCGCTGTGCCGCACCGAATGGATGAACGCCCGCGTCGTCGAGCGGCTGGCCCGGGTCGACATGATTTACGGCATCGCCTCGGGGCTGGTGCTGGTGACGGGGGTGGCTCGCACCTGGTGGGGCGTGAAGGGCTCGGCCTGGTACTGGACCAACCCGCTGCTGCACACCAAGCTGGCGCTGTTTGTCTTGATTGGGCTGCTGTCCATCAAGCCCACCGTGATGTACGCGCGCTGGCGCCGGGAGCTGAGGGCCACCGGGGCCCTGCCGGCCGATGACCAGGTGCGGCTGGCGCGCCGGTTCGTGATGATCCAGGCGCATTTGCTGGTGCTGATCCCGCTGGCGGCGGTGTTTCTGGCGCGGGGCTTCGGCAAATAGCCGCGCCAAAGAAAAAGCCCGCCGGCGGGCGGGCTTGGCGGCGAGTGCCGTGGATCAGCCCTTGCTGCTGAGGCATTCCTTCATGAAAGCCTTGCGCTCGTCGCCCTTCTTGCCCTTGGCTTCGGCATTGCAGGTCTTCATTTTTTCCTGCTGGGTGGCGGCCGCTGCCGGCTTGGCGCTCAGGCACTCCTTCATGAAGGCCTTGCGTTCGTCGCCCTTCTTGTCGCCAGCCTCCTTGTTGCAGGAGCTCATCTTGCCCTGTTGGGCCGTGGGCTTCTTCTCGGCATCGGCCGCATGGGCCACGCCCAGGGAAAGGCTCAGGCCGAGGGCCAGCAGGGAAAGCAGTTGTTTCATGGGGTCTCCTGGACAGGGTGAGGTTGAGTGGGGCGAATCCCGCCGGGATTCCAGCACATAACGAGGCGGCCGACAAGATGGATGACGGGGCCCCCGTAAAATCGCGGCATGCTCTCCGTCAAACAAGAATTGCTCGGCAGCCTGGCCGTCGAGCTGGACAGGCTGTCGCCCGGCGCCGGCGACCGGGCCGCATTCGAGTCGCCCAAGGTCGCGGCCCATGGTGATTTCGCTTGCACCGCCGCGATGCAGCTTGCCAAACCACTCAAACAGAACCCGCGCCAGGTGGCGGAGCAACTCCGGACGGCCCTGCTGGCCACGCCCGCCTGCGAACGCTGGGTCGAGGCGATCGAGATCGCCGGCCCCGGCTTCATCAATATCCGCCTCAAGCCCGAAGCCAAGCAGCAGGTGGTCCGCGAGGTGTTGTCCGCGGGCGAACGCTTCGGCTTCCAGCCGTCGCGCGGCCAGAAGATGATGGTGGAGTTCGTGTCAGCCAATCCCACCGGGCCGCTGCACGTGGGCCATGGCCGCCAGGCGGCGCTGGGCGATGCCATCTGCAACCTGTACGCCAGCCAGGGCTGGGACGTGTACCGGGAGTTCTATTACAACGACGCGGGGGTGCAGATCGGCACGCTGGCCACGTCCACCCAAATGCGGGCCCGGGGCGTCAAGCCGGGTGACGACGGCTGGCCCGAAGCCGCCTACAACGGCGACTACATCCAGGACATTGCCAACGATTTCCTGGCAAAAAAGACCGTGCAGTCCGACGACCGCAGTTTCACGGCCAGCGGGGACATCGCGGACCTGGACGGCATCCGCCAGTTCGCCGTGGCGTACCTGCGCCGTGAACAGGACCTGGACCTGCGGGCGTTCCAGGTGAAGTTCGACAACTACTACCTGGAATCCAGCCTGTACACCAGCGGCAAGGTCGCTGATGCGGTCCGGCGCCTGCAGGAAGCCGGCAAGACCTATGAGCAGGATGGCGCGCTGTGGCTGCGTTCCACCGACTACGGGGACGACAAGGACCGCGTGATGCGCAAGTCCGACGGCACCTTCACCTATTTCGTGCCCGACGTGGCGTACCACATCAGCAAGTGGGAGCGCGGCTTCCACAAGGTGGTGAACATCCAGGGCACCGACCACCACGGCACTATTGCGCGCGTTCGTGCCGGTTTGCAGGCCGCTGGCGTGGGGATTCCCCCGGGTTACCCTGACTACGTGCTGCACACCATGGTGCGCGTGATGCGGGGCGGCGAGGAAGTCAAGATCTCCAAGCGCGCGGGCAGCTACGTGACCCTGCGGGACCTGGTCGAGTGGACGAGCACCGATGCGGTGCGTTTTTTCCTGCTCTCGCGCAAACCCGATACCGAATACATCTTCGACATCGACCTGGCCCTGGCCCAGAACAACGACAACCCCGTGTACTACGTGCAGTACGCCCACGCGCGCATCTGCTCGGTGCTGGCGGCCTGGAAGGACAAGGACGGTGGCGACCCGCAGGCTCTGAAGGACGCCGACCTCACGCCGCTGCGCAGCCCGCAGGCCCAGACCCTGATGCTGCTGCTGGCCCGCTATCCCGACATGCTGAGCGCCGCTGCGCTGGACTTCGCGCCGCACGACGTGACCTTCTACCTGCGGGAGCTGGCCGCCTGCTACCACAGCTACTACGACGCCGAGCGCATCCTGGTCGACGACGAAGGGGTGAAAAAAGCCCGTCTGGCCCTGGTGTGGGCGACCGCCCAGGTGTTGCACAATGGCCTGAAGGTGCTCGGCGTCAGCGCGCCGACCAGGATGTGAGCATGAGAGCAATGAAGCAACAACGCGGTGGATTGATCCTGGGCCTGATCATCGGGATCGTCATTGGCCTGGCGGCGGCGCTGGCCGTGGCGGTCTACGTCACCAAGGTACCGGTGCCGTTCATGAACAAGGGCCAGAACCGCACCGCGGACCAGGATGCGGCGGAAGCGCGCAAGAACAAGGACTGGGACCCGAACGCGCCGCTGTACGGCAAGAACCCGGTGCGGCCGGCGCCCGCCGCGTCGGCGGCCGGGGCCACTCCGGCGGCGCCGGCAGCCCCGGCGAGCGCGCCGGCGGCCCGGGCCGAGGTCAAGCCGGCGGTGTCGGCCGACCCCCTGGGGGACCTGGCGCGGGCCAAGGCCGGAGGGGCCGATCCGTTCCTGTATTTCATCCAGGCCGGGGCCTACCGCACCCCCGAGGACGCCGAGGCCCAGCGCGCCAAGCTCTCGCTGATCGGGCTGGAAGCCAAGGTCACCGAGCGTGAGCAGTCGGGCCGCACGGTCTACCGTGTGCGCGTCGGCCCGTTCGAGAAGAAGGACGACGCCGACCGCCAGAAGGAGCGCCTGGAGGCGGGTGGGGTCGAAACGGCCCTGGTCCGCGTGCAGCGTTGAAACTTTTACGGGGCCACTGGCTCAGACACAGTCAAGGAGTGTTTTGAAATGAAGCGACGTGAGTTTTCCCTGAGTGCCGCAGCCACCCTCGCCGTGTCCGGGCTGGCCCTGCCGGCCCATGCCCAGAAGAAGCCGGAGGAAGGGTCCGAGTACCTGGTCCTGGACAAGCGTGTCCCGGTGGAAGCGCCGCAGGGCAAGGTCGAGGTGATCGAGTTCTTCTGGTACAACTGCCCGCACTGCAACGCCTTCGAGCCCAAGCTCGAGGCCTGGGTCAAGAAGCTGCCGTCCGACGTGTTCATGAAGCGGGTCCCGGTGGCGTTCCGCGACGACTTCGTGCCCCAGCAGCGGTTGTTCTACACACTGGAAGCCATGGGCAAGCTCGACGAGCTGCATGGCAAGGTGTTCAACGCCATCCATGCCGAGCGCATCCCCGTGAACCGGGAAGACAACATCACGGCCTGGATCGAGAAGCAGGGCCTGGACAAGGCCAAGTTCACCCAGCTCTACAACTCGTTCTCGGTGTCGACCAAGGCCCGCAAGGCCACCCAGCTGCAGGACGCGTTCAAGGTCCAGGGCGTGCCTGCCCTGGCCATTGCCGGCCGCTACTACACCGACGGCGGCCTGGCCGGCAACATGGACCGGGCGCTGCAGATCACCGATTACCTGATCGCCGAGTCGCGCAAAAGCCGCTGATCCGCCCGCTGGCTGTGGTCTGACCACGCCATGCCCCGAAAAATGCCCGCGAAAGCGGGCATTTTGCTTGGAGAGCCGTGATCGGTCGGTACAATGCCAGCAAGATTCGTGCCTCTATGAAACACCCTTACGCCTCTCTCCTGCTCGCTGCCGCCGCCATCCTGGCCTGGGGCACGGCCGGGGCCGAAAAAGCCGACCGCAACAAGCCCATGAACATCGAGGCCGACGCGCTGCGGTACGACGACCTCAAGCAGACCAGTGTCTTCACCGGCCGGGTGGTCATGACCAAAGGCACCATCGTCATCCGCGGCGCCCGGGTGGAAGTCCGCCAGGACGCCGACGGGTACCAGTTCGGCACCGTGACGGCCGAGCCCGGGCAACTGGCGTACTACCGCCAGAAGCGGGAGGGGCTGGAGGAGTTCATCGAGGGCGAGTCCGACACCATCGAATACGACGGCCGGGCCGACCGGGTCCGGTTCATCGGCCATGCCGAGCTGCGGCGCCTGCGCGGCGCCACCCTGGCCGACGAGATGTCCGGCAGCCTGATCGTCTATGACAACAGCACGGACGTGTTCACCGTCGACGGCGGGTCGGCCCCGTCGGGCCAGGCCCAGCCGGGTGGGCGGGTGCGGGCCGTGCTGACGCCCAAGCCCGCGGCCTCGGCCACCGCAGCGCCCCCGGCGGCAGCGCCGGCCCCCCAGTTGCGCACCAGCCCCCGCCTGGGCGGGGAGCGCCAGTAATGCCGGCGGTCGTCGAGGCGCCAGGACCTGGCGCGGCGTCCGGCACGGCGGATGCCGCCGCGCCGGTCAGCCGGCTCGAGGCGCGCCACCTGCAGAAGTCCTACGGCAGCCGCAAGGTGGTCAAGGACGTGTCGCTGGCGGTGCAGAAAGGCGAAGTGGTGGGCCTGCTGGGGCCCAATGGCGCGGGCAAGACCACCTCGTTCTACATGATCGTGGGGCTGGTGCGCGCCGACGGGGGCGAAATCGCCATCGACGGCCGGCCCGTGGCCCACATGCCGATCCACCGGCGGTCGCGGCTGGGGCTGTCGTACCTGCCGCAGGAGGCCTCGATCTTCCGCAAGCTCAATGTCGAGGAGAACGTGCGCGCCGTGCTGGAGCTGCAGCGCGACGACCAGGGCCGGGCGCTCGGCAAGGTCGAGATCGACCGCCGCCTCACGGCCCTGCTGCAGGACCTGCGCGTGGAGCACCTGCGCGGCTCGCCATCGGTGGCGCTGTCCGGGGGCGAGCGCCGCCGCGTGGAGATCGCGCGCGCACTGGCCACCCAGCCGCGCTTCATCCTGCTGGACGAACCTTTTGCGGGCATCGACCCGATCGCGGTGATCGAGATCCAGCGCATCATCGGCTTCCTCAAGTCCCGCGGCATCGGTGTTCTGATCACCGACCACAACGTGCGGGAGACGCTGGGCATCTGCGACCACGCCTACATCATCAGCGACGGCCACGTGCTGGCCCAGGGCACCCCGTCCGAGATCGTGAACAACGCCGACGTGCGGCGCGTGTACCTCGGCGAACATTTCCGGATGTAGTGCAATGGCCGACGGATACGACTTGAGCGACGCCGGGCCGCCCCAGGGCGCGAGGGCCCTCGCGGGGGGCAGCGCAGTCCACGCGGTGACATGCGTGGGGGCACGATGAAACAGGGCCTCTCCCTCCGTGTCTCGCAGCACCTGGCGCTGACGCCCCAGCTGCAGCAGTCGATCCGGCTGCTGCAGCTGTCCACGCTGGAACTGAGCCAGGAAGTCGACCAGATGCTGGACGACAACCCGTTTCTGGAGCTCAGCCAGGACGAGGCGCCGCGCGAGGAGTTCGGCCTGGCCCAGGCCGACACGCCGGTGCGCGAGGACGACCGCGAGATCGAAAGCGCCCCCGACTTCCTCTCGCCCCGCGTGGAGGAGACCCGGACCGACCCCGCGCCGGACACCGAACCGGGCGCCACGTCCGAGGCCGACGAGCCACTGTGGGATGGCGACGGCAGCGTCGAGATGGTGGCCGACGATGGCGAGTGGGGCGGCGATGCGCCGGCGCGCCGCAACAACCTCGGCGAGGACGGCGAAATGGACGCCACCGAGCTGGCGCGATCCCAGGAGTCGCTGCAATCGCACCTGCACCGCCAGGCGCTGATGCTGCGGCTGTCGCCCGAGGACAACGCCGCGCTGCGCTTCCTGATCGAGTCGCTCAACGACGATGGCTACCTCGATGACTCCATCGAGACCCTGGCGCTCGGGCTGGCCGGCCATGACGACGAGCAGCTCGAGGAGCTGGTGCACCGCTTCACCGTGGCGCTGCGCCTGCTGCACCACCTGGACCCGCCGGGCGTGGGCGCGCGCACCCTGGGGGAATGCCTCACGCTCCAGCTGCAAGCCCTGCAGGCGGCAGGCGAGGGCGAGGAGGCCTGCGACACCGCGCTGCGCCTGTGCGCGCAGCCCATGGAGCTGCTGGCGCGCCGCGACATCAAGCGCCTGGCCCAGCTCAGCGCCAGCACCGAGGCGCAGGTCAAGGCCGCGATCGCGCTGATTGCGCGGCTGGAGCCCAAGCCGGGCCGCCGCTTCGTGGACGTCGAACGCAACGTCGTGGTGCCCGATGTCATCGTGACCCAGGTGGGCCGCGGCGGGCAGGCGCGCCTGCGGGTGCAGCTCAACAGCGACGTGATGCCGCGCCTGCGCGTGCACGACATCTACGCCGGCGCGCTCAAGGCCCACAAGGGCGAAGGCCACCAGGCCCTGCAGCAGCGGCTGCAGGAGGCGCGCTGGTTCATCAAGAACATCCAGCAGCGCTTCGACACCATCCTGCGCGTGTCCAACGCCATCGTCGAGCGGCAGAAGAACTTCTTCGTGCATGGCGAACTGGCTATGCGCCCGCTGGTGCTGCGCGAGATCGCCGACGAGCTGGGCCTGCACGAATCCACCATCAGCCGCGTGACCACTGCCAAGTACATGGCCACGCCTTTCGGCACGTTCGAGCTCAAGTATTTCTTCGGCTCGGCGCTGGGCACCGAGACGGGCGGCAATGCGTCGAGCACCGCGGTGCGCGCGCTCATCAAGCAGTTCGTGGCGAGCGAGAGCCCGCGCAAGCCGCTGTCGGACAACCAGATTTCCGAGATGCTCAAGGAACAGGGCATCGAGTGCGCGCGCCGCACCGTGGCCAAGTACCGCGAAGCCCTGCGCATCGCGCCTGCCAACCTGAGAAAAGAACTTTGAACCAGCTGCAGTTGTTTCTGCCCTGCGCCGCCGGCGTGGAGGGCCTGCTGGCCGACGAGGTGCATGCCATCACGGGCCTGGCGGGCGAGGACCTGCTGAGCGGACGCGGCGGCGTGCTGGTGCGCGCCTCGTGGCGCGACGCCATGCTGCTGAACCTGCACAGCCGCCTCGCGCAGCGGGTGCTCGTGCAGCTCTCGCACACCCCCTATCGCAGCGAGCGCGACCTGTACGAGGCCGCCAGCGCCGTGGCCTGGGAGATCTGGTTCACCACGCGCCAGACCTTCAAGATCGAGGTCACGGCCCAGCACAGCCCGCTCAAGAGCCTGAACTTTGCCGCGCTCAAAATCAAGGACGCGGTGGCCGATCGGTTCCGCCACAAGAGCGGTGCGCGGCCCGACGTGAACACCCAGTGGCCGGACATCCGCATCTACGCGCACCTGACCACCGACATGGCCACGCTGTACATCGACACCTCGGGCGAGCCGCTGTTCAAGCGCGGCTGGCGCGAGGACAAGGGCGATGCGCCGCTCAAGGAAACCCTGGCCGCGGCCATGATCGCGGCCAGCGGCTGGGACGGCCAGGCCGACGAACCCGTGCCGCTGTACGACCCCTGCTGCGGCAGCGGCACCATTGCCATCGAGGCCGCGCAGATCGCCAGCAACATCGCGCCGGGCAGCCTGCGGCGGTTTGCCTTCGAGAAAATGCTGCCGTTCCAGTCGCATGTCTGGTCTGCTATCAAAAATGAAGCAGAAAGTTGCCGAACGACAAGGGCTACAGCCGTTTTTGGCAGTGATGTGGCACACCGAATGGTCGATTTCGCCGAGCGCAATGCGCAGCGCGCCGGCGTGGCGCAGGCCGTGCAGTTCCGCGGGGGGGACGCGCTGCAGCGGATGCCCCCGTCGGAAACGCCCGGCATCCTGCTGCTCAACCCGCCCTATGGCGAGCGCATCGAGGCCGGCGGGGTGGCCGGCCAGCGCGCCACCGGCCGCGAGCTGGCGCAGGCCGACGACGGCGGCGACTTCTTCAGCCAGCTCGCCACGCACTGGAAGAAGAACTACGCTGGCTGGAGCGCCTGGGTGCTCACGCCCGACCTCAAGCTGCCCGGCCGCATGCGCCTGAAGGAATCGCGCCGCGTGCCCATGTGGAACGGCCCGATCGAATGCCGGCTGTTCCGCTTCGACATGGTCAAAGGCTCCGCCCGCGGCACCCGGGCGCCATGAGCGACGCCGGGCCGCCCCAAGGCGCGAAGGCCCCCTCGGGGGGCAGCGAAGGACACGCCGTGCCGCGCTTGGGGGCTTGCGTCATCCTTGACACCAACATCGTGCTCGATGCGTTTGTGTTCGACGACGCGGCCGCGCAGCCCTTGCGGGAAGGCCTGGCCACCGATGCCCTGCAATGGCTGGCCACGCCGGCCATGCGCGAAGAGCTGGCCCGCGTGCTGGCCTATCCCAAGATCGTGCCGCGGCTCGCGTTCTACGGGCTGGACGCGCCGCAGGTGCTGGCCGCGTTCGACCGCCACGCACGGGTGGTCGACGCCGCCCCACGCGCCGACGTGGCCTGCAAGGACGCCGACGACCAGAAATTCATCGACCTGGCCGTGGCCCATGGCGCCTTGCTGCTGAGCAAGGACCACGCTGTGCTTTGCATGGCAAAAAGGCTTGCAGCCCGCGGTGCGCGGGCGCAGTCCGCTATCAAGTCTGTAGCAGAAAGCTGTCCGCCCGGGCCTTGGGCCAGTACAGCCTGAAGACGTTGTGCAGGCCGCTCACGTCGCGGTCCAGCAGCGCGCCGTCTTCCAGCTGGGGCACCAGGTTGGCCAGCAGCCGGACTTCGTTCTCGTTCACGCGCCGCACGATGTGGTGGGCCGTGATGTCGCTCGGATGCTGCAGGCCCGCCGCCTGCACCAGCTCCTGCAGGGCCTTCAGCGTGTGCTGGTGGAACTGGAACACGCGCTCCGCCTTGTCGGGCACCACCAGCGCCTGCTGGCGTCGGGCGTCCTGCGTGGTCACGCCGGTGGGGCAATGGCCGGTGTGGCAGGCCTGCGCCTGGATGCAGCCCAGCGCGAACATGAAGCCGCGCGCCGAGTTGCACCAGTCGGCGCCCAGCGCCATGGCGCGCGCCATGTCGAAGGCGCTGACGATCTTGCCCGCGCAGCCCAGGCGGATGCGCCCGCGCAGGCCCACGCCCCTCAGCGTGTTGTGCACCAGCAGCAGACCCTCCTGCAGCGGCGAGCCCACGTGGTTGGTGAACTCCAGCGGCGCCGCGCCGGTGCCGCCCTCGGCGCCATCGACCACGATGAAATCGGGCGTGATGCCCGTCTCCTGCATGGCCTTGACCATGGCAAACCACTCCCAGGGGTGGCCGATGCACAGCTTGAAGCCGGTGGGCTTGCCGCCCGACAGCTCGCGCAGCCGCGCGATGAACTGCATGAGCCCCACGGGCGTGTCGAAGGCGCTGTGGGCCGATGGCGAGATGCAGTCCACGCCCACGGGCACGCCGCGGGCCATGGAAATCTCGGGGGTGACCTTGGGGCCCGGCAGCACGCCGCCATGGCCGGGCTTGGCACCCTGGCTGAGCTTGATCTCGATCATGCGCACCTGGGGGTCGCGGGCATTGGCGCTGAAGCGCTCGGGGTCAAACCGCCCCTGCTCGTCGCAGCAGCCGAAGTAGCCCGAGCCGATCTCCCAGATCAGGTCGCCGCCATTGGCGCGGTGGTGCACCGAGATCGAACCCTCGCCCGTGTCGTGCGCGAAGCCGCCGCGGCGCGCCCCCGCGTTGAGCGCGCGGATCGCGTTGGCCGAGAGCGAGCCGAAGCTCATGGCCGAGATATTGAACACGCTGGCCTCGTAGGGCAGGGCGGTGTCGGGCCCGATCGTCACGCGGAAATCGTGCGTGGCCAGCCGCGTGGGCGCCACCGAATGGTTGATCCACTCGTAGCCTTCCGCGCTCACGTCGAGCTGGGTGCCGAACGGCCGGTTGTCGGGCTCGCCCTTGGCGCGCTGGTACACCAGCGAGCGCTGGGCCCGCGAAAAAGGTGCCGCCTCGTTGTCGCTCTCGATGAAGTACTGGCGCATCTCGGGGCGGATGTACTCGAGCACGTAGCGCAGGTGGCCGATCACCGGGTAGTTGCGCAGCACCGAGCGGTGGGTCTGGCGCAGGTCGTACACGCCGAGCGCGACGAGCGCCGCGAACAGCAGCGCCACGCTGAAGCCGGTGCCGAAGGCCAGCACGCTGAACAGGCTCAGCAGCAGGCCGAAGGCGCACAGGCCGAGGGCGGTGTAGCGCACGGGGTACAGGGTGTTCAGGTAGGCAAGCATGGTGTTCTCCTCAAAACGCCCGGGGCACTGCCTGGCTCAGGAAATCGTACACCGCACGGATGCGGCGGTTGGTGCGGATCTCGCGGTGCACCGTCAGCCACACGGGCAGCGGCGGCACCTTGATCATCGGCAGCACCGGCACCAGGCCGCTGTCGGTGCGTGCCAGGTAGTCGGCAACAAAGCCCACGCCCAGCCCCGCGCGCACCGCCTCCCAGTAGGCCACCAGGTCGTCGGTGCGCAGGGCAAAGGCCTCGGGCCCCACGGTGTAGCCAAAGCTGGCAAAGCCCCGCAGCAGGGCCTCGTCGCGGTCGGTGCCCACCAGTTCATGGCTAAGCAGGTCGGTGGGCACGCGTGGCGTGCCCCGGCGGCGCAGGTAGTCGCGGTGGGCGTAGGCGCCGATCGTGACGCGCGCGATGCGCTTGGCCACCAGGCTGGACTGGTCGGGCTGCACCATGCGCAACGCAATGTCGGCTTCGCGCCGCAGCAGGTTGCTGACGGCGTTGCTGGCCACCAGCTCGACCTGGACGTCCGGCAGCGCCTGGCGCATCTGCGCCAGCACCCCGGGCATGACGAAGCAGGCCACGGGCTGGCTGGCGGTGATGCGCACCGTGCCCGACACGGCGGTCTCGGCGCCGCTGGCCTGCCGGGCCAGCTGGTGGGCGCTGCTTTCCATGGCGCGCGCCGCGTCGGCCAACCGCAGGGCCAGATCGCTGGGCAGCAGGCCGCGCCCGGTGCGCTCGAACAGCACCGCGCCGAGCTGGCTCTCCAGCTCGGCGATGTGCCGGCCCACGGTGGGCTGCGTGGTGCCCAGCGCCCGCGCCGCGCCGAGCAGGCTGCCCTGGTCCAGCGCGGCGAGGAAGGCGCGGATCAGGCTCCAGTCGAATGTGCTGTTCAAAATTGAATACCTGCTATGGATCGTTAGGCAATTGTGGAATATCGAGCCGGTTTCCACAATCCACCCATTCCCACCCTTTGATGGAGCCTGCAATGACCCAATCCCGTCCCCCGAATCCTTCTGTCCTGATCCTCGGCGCCCGTGGGCGCTTCGGCAGTGCCGCCGTGCGGGCCTTTGCCCAGGCCGGCTGGCAGGTGCATGCCCAGTTGCGCCCGGGCGCCGTCGGCCCGTCGCTGGCCGGTGTCCAGTGGGTCCACGCCGAGCCGCAGGACACCGCCACGCTGGCGCGCGCGGCCCGGGGCACCACGGTCGTGGTGCAGGCCCTGAGCCCGGTCTACACCCACCGGGCCTGGCGCACCGACGTGCCCCGCCTGACCAGCGCGGCCATTGCCGTCACGCGCGAACTCGGGGCCACGCTCATGCTGCCGGCCAGCGTCTACAACTTCGGGTCGTCCATGCCGCCGCGGCTGCTGGAAGACACCCCGCAGCGGCCCAGCACCCTGAAGGGCCGGCTGCGCCTGGCCAGCGAAGAACAGATCCTGCAGGCCACGCATGACGGCCGCATGAAGGCCGTGGTGATCCGTGGGGGCGACTTTTTCGGCAGCGGCCAGGGCTCCTGGCTGGACCAGGCCATGGTCAAGGACCTGCCGCGCGGCAAGCTCACCTACCCGGGCCCGCTTCATGTGCCAACCACCTGGGCCTACCTGCCCGACATGGCCCGCAGCTTCGTGCAGGTGGCCGGGCGCTGCGACGCGCTGCCGGCCTTCGAGACCTTTCACTTCGGCGGCTACCACCTGACCGGCCAGGACTGGGCGCTTGCGCTGACGGACGTGGCCCGGGAGCAGGGCTGGCTTGCGCCCCAAGACCGGCTGCAGGTCAGCTCGGTCTCGTGGCCGCTGTTCCGCGCGCTGGGCCTGTTCGTGCCCATGCTGGCGGCGCTCAGCGAGATGCGCTACCTCTGGACCACGCCCTACCAGCTCGTCAACACGCGCATGGCGGCACTGGTCGGCCCCGAACCCCACACGCCGTTCCCCCAGGCCTTGCGCGCCGCGCTGGCCGACCTGGGCCTGCTGCAGCGCGGGGCTGTGCCCGGCGCGCCGGCCTTGCGGCTTGACGGGGTGGCATCATGAACCGCCGCAACTTTGTCCGGCTGGCCGGCGGTGGCGTGGTGGCCATGGCCGTGGGGGCGGGTGTCGCCGCACGCGCACTTAACCCGGCCTATCCCGCCGAGGCCGTGGAAGCCTGGCAGGGGCCGGGCGCGGGGACCGACCCGCGGCGTCGCGCGGTGGCCTATGCCATCACGGCGCCCAACCCCCACAACCTGCAGCCGTGGCTGGTGGACCTGCGCGAGCCGGACGTCATCACGCTGTACACCGACCCCGAACGCGTGCTCGCACACACCGATCCGCTGGGGCGCCAGATACTCATCGGCCACGGCGCGTTCGTGGAGCTGCTGGTGATGGCGCTGGCCGAGCAGGGACTGGGTGCGGACGTGACGCTATGGCCGCGGGGCGAGCTGGGCGCCCGCCTGAAAGACTGGGACCGCAGGCCCATTGCGCGCATCACGCTCAAGCCCGACGCGGCGCGTGACCCGCTGTTTGCGCACATCCTCAATCGCCACACACCCAAGACCGACTTTGACACCGCGCGGCCGGTGGCGGCGGATGTGCTGCGCACCCTCATGCAGGGAGCCGGCGGCCACGGCCTGCAGGTCGGCGGCACGGTAGATGCGGCGGCCCTGCATCCGCTGCGCGAGTTGTGCTGGCAATCGGCCCGCGTGGAGCTGCTGACGCCGCGCACCGTGATGGAAAGCATCCACCTGACCCGTGTGGGCCCCGATGAAATCTTGAAGCACCGCGACGGCATCAGCATCAACAGCCCGTTCATCCGTGCAGTGGATGCCGTGGGCCTGTTTGACCGCAAAACCCCGCCCGCTGAAGGCAGTGAGGCTTACAAGGCCATGATGGCGCGCTTTGAGGGTCACAGCCGGACCGCTATGGGCTTTGTCTGGCTGAGCGGCCCGAATCACCGTGCCGATCAGGTCAACGCGGGCCGCGCCTATGTGCGCCTGCAGTTGCAGGCCACCGCCCTGGGCGTGGGCATGCACCCCATGAGCCAGGCGCTGCAGGAGTTTGCCGAGATGGCCCCGCACTACGAGCGCGTGCACCAGCTGCTGCTGGGGCACCCTGCCCCCAAGACGGCGGACGATGAGACGGTGCAGATGTTCTGCCGGCTGGGTTACACCGCAACACCTGCGCCGGCCACGCCGCGCAGGCCGTTGACTGCCTTCGTCGTGTAGCCAAACCAACCGTTCGCCCTGAGCCCGTCGAAGGGCCCCGCAACAGCCATCGCCACAAACCAAACGGCCGGCCAGCGCACCAGCCGCCCATGCCCGTTCTGCGCTACGAGCTCGCGCAGATGTTCTTGCAGCGCACCAGCCTGGCTGGCGCTACCCCCATGGACTGCACGCGCAACGCATGTACTCAGCGCGAATCCTCCGCTCCGCCCGGGCATGGCCACCCGGTGCGCCTGCGGGGCTGGTAGATCATCAAGAGGCTAGGGCCGTGCGGTGGCTAGATTCGACGTTTGCAAGGGTTGGCGCCGTGTTAGCAGACTCCATATCGGCACGGGCCAATGCGAGTCGAGCTCGGATGCCGGATATACGTCTGTACGCGTTTCCCAACACCCAACAATGTCGGCAGTTTCTTGCCTATGCCGGGAGTCCATATACGAAGGGTTAGGCGTCATGCACCGAAACCCTACCCGCGATGAACAATGGCGTCGTTCAGCGCGGCTACCACCTTGCCAAGGTACTCTTTCTGGTGTGTTGTCAGCGCCTTCGTTTCCCCGGCAGAAGTTCTTAGCATCACGTGATAGACAGGTTTCTGCTTGTAGAGAAAATAGATAGATAGTGCGATTACGGGGATGCCGAAGAAGGCGTTCTCCATTGTCGCTGCGATGCCGATGAGAAGGCAGACGATGCCCCAGAATCTCTTCGGGGGATCGGTGAGCGGATTCACCGATGTGACGTTGCTCATGGCAAAAGTTTGACCGTCGACGATGAATCGGGCATTTGTGACCTTCACGCCTTCGTATTCAAAGAAGGTTTTTTCATCCATGCGCGAGTCTCCCTGTGGTGGCGATATTTCGAGGCGAAAGTTTGACGCCTAGCGTTGGACTTGACCGGCGCACACGAGACGAGTGCGCAACGCGCACGGACGCACTTGTGCGTCCGCGTCGAAGGACCTGTTATGTCGCTTCATCTGCCGAACACGATCAGCAGCATGCCGACATACGAGGCGGCGATTCCGACCATGTACCATTTGAACCAGAGCCTGCGCGTGTATGCCGGATTCAGAGATTGGGATTCTAAGTAAGCACCAGGCTCTTCGAACCCCAAGGCCAGGTTAATGTTCCGAATGGTCGCCTGGACCTCTTGCCGTCTTGAGTGCTGATTGTGCAATAGCTTGGCGGAGAGCAGCGCTGCAACAGCGTCGATTAGCAAGACACCCAGTTGTACCAAAACTGACGAGATAGGGTGAGCAGCCAGCCAGCTCCCCAACGCGAGTTGTAGCGTCAAGAATCCGCCGAAGATCTGGAAATCGAAGGTCGTCATGAATCGGAGCAGAGCAACTTGGTCGTCGTAGCGCATCTTGAGAGCTTCGAACTCTTTGCCGACGTAAGGCTTCATAGCGCATCTCCTGCGACATAACGTTTGTTAGGCGCCGCTCTCACTTGACCTGCTTGCCATAGACAAAGAGAGACGGGCCGGCTCTGCCACAGACGAGTCGTATGCCGTCTCCGAGAGGGAGCTCCACAGAATCTGTGACACCCATGGGGGAGCCATTTGCGTGATAGCCAGTTCCCAAGTTCCACGCTACCTTTCCGTTCTCCCAGTACGCAATTCCAAGGTTCCACGCGACTTGACCATTCGGCCAATAGGCGATGCCGAGATTCCATGCAACCTTGGAGTTCGCGTGGTACCCAATTCCCAAGCTCCATGCGACTTGGCTATTTGGGTGGTAAGCGATTCCCAGATTCCACATCGGTGAACCGTTTGCGTGAAAGGTGGTCATTTGTACTCCCCGACTAGCGCTCGCGGCGCCTAACGTAAAAATGACCGGACCACCAACATTCGCGGCAAAGCCGCCTTGTGCCGTTTTGGGTTCGTGTCGATTGGCATGTTATGTTGTGTATCAAACTTCAAGGTCGTCAATCCGGAGAGGCGTTCTCCATGTAGGAGAGGTACTTACTTAAGACAGCACAGGCAGTAGCCACCCCTAGAAGTAGGTAGCTCGGCCACCCCTTCCAGCCTAGTGATCCCAAAATCACGGCTAAGACACCGACAGCAACGCCGACCAAGAACAAAAGTATCGGCAAACGCGACTTGGCTTTCGATTTCGATTCTGAATTCAAGTTCTCGTCAGAAGCGTTTGTCATGTGAATATGATCCGCTCAAGGTCGTGACAGTTGACTGGGTGTTGAACCAGTGCCACCTGAGTGTGGGCCACATCGACATAACGTAGAAATGACCGGCGGACAGTAGGCCCGCGAAAGCGGGCCGATAGGACGTCCGTGTCGATTGCCAAGTGAGACCTCATTGCGCGTCGGTCTCCCATGCCAGCTCTTCCGCCGTGATTATTGGGATTGCTCCGTGCGCGCTGATTCTGCGAGCCGCCTCGAGCAACAACTCTCCGTCCATCCCAAACTCTTCATCGCCGCTGCCATCAGGGGTGACCTGAGGAAACGTTGATGCCATAAGGTAGACGCCCCAATACATGACGAAGGCGTCCCAGTAGTTCGAAAAGTGAGTCGAACTGACAGTGACACTGCCAGTCCTTCCCCATGTCCGCCGCAACAGTTCCGTGGGGCTGAAGTGAACAAATCTCGAGCTTGCGTGATACAGGTACCGGTACAGCGGGGTCTCACCGACCGTCTTCGCGACAAAGGCCATTGAAGGAAGCTGGGCATTCTCTACAGTCCGCTTCTCCCATTTGAGCTTTGCACCCAAGGCCTTTGTTCTGGCGTTGAGCGACTTTGCCGTAGCTTCGTTGGATTTGATGTACTTGGTAAGTCCGAGACTTTCGCTGACCGACCTGCCCGCATAGTCATCTTGAGCCCGAAGGCTGTCTCGCATCTCACGGCTTGCCATGATTACCAACAGGGTCTCAGCATCAGCACTCTTGAGAGAACTCAGATACTTTGACCATAGGAACTCCTCACAGGCAGGTCTAAGCAGTGGTACGGCCGCAAAGCCATGTGATTTGTCTACAAGATCGACTGCAACCGACAGGCACTCGTATTGGCGCTTGATGATGGCGCTGCGAACGAGCGGGAGAAAGCCATCGCTCGGACTCCAATCAAGCTTGGATGCGGCAGCGACGAGACCCTCTAGGGCCTTGAGCGTGTCAGCCACTGCCGCACGGAGTTCGGAATTTCGTGACACGACAGACGGTTCCATGAGGTCTAACGTAATGTATGCCGCAGTTCCTGCGGTCTAATCTGGCGCGTGCAACATAAGCTGGGCATGGCAACAGTCCTAAGTCCTTGCCGGATCAAGATTTTCTGGCGGCATATCCGTTGAATGGCGCGAATAAAAATACCCACAAACACCGCAGCTGGCCGAAGCCATTCTAGGTAGCCAACGCGCCCTGCGAATCCTTCAATGTGATGAGGCGCGGGCTCAGCCCTTGGGCGCGTCGCCCGCTGCCTGCTTGAGCATGTCCAGCAGCTTCTGCTTTTCGGCTGCCGCGGCTGCAGCGTCTTTGAGCGGTGATGCTGCCGCGGGGTCGGCTCCTGCTTTGTCCAGCGCGTCTTGCATTGCGTCGGCTGGTGCGCGCGGGCCGGGCGAGGGTGCAGGTGTGGGTGCTGGGGCGGGGGCTGCGTCCGGTGGTGCCGGTGGGGCTGGTGTTCCGGGCGGCGCTGCAGCGGGACCGGGGGGGGTGGCGGGCGTTGCTGGCGGTGGGGTGCCTGCGGGAGCCGTCGCGGCCTGAGCGGGTGCGCCTGGTGTTGCGGGGGGTGATGCAGCCGGCGTGGCACCCCCTGCGGCAGGTGCGGGCGCTGCGGCGGGTGGAGTGGCGGCGGGTGCTGGCGCTGGGGCAGGTGATGCAGGCGCCGCTGGTTCAGCCGCGGGCGGCGGTGACGTGGCAGGGGCCTTGTCTGCACTTGCGGGCGGGGGTGTCTTTGCCGGTGCTGGTGCTGGCGGGGGCGCAGATGTTGCGGGCGCGGCATCGGCCGCAGGTGCGCTGGCGGGTTCTGCGGCCGGTCCGTCTGCAGGGGATGGCGCTGCCGCCTCCGCAGGTGCCGGCGCGCTGGGCGGCGGCGCTTCTGCTGGGCCCGGTGCGGCGGCGGGTGTTGGCGCAGCGGCTGCGCCGGGGGCGGGGGCCGGTGGGGGTGATGCGGCGGGTGCCGACGATTCCGCAGGGCTGCCCGCAGGCGCAGCGGCGGGCGCTGATGTTGGTGCGGGAGCATCCGCCGGCGCAGCCCCAGGCGCAGCGCCCGGTGCGGGTGCCGCACCCGGTGCCGCAGCTGGCGCACCGGCCTCTGCCCCAGCTGCATCCTTGGCTTCTTCCTTCGCGGCCTCTTTGGCCTCTTCCTTTTTCGGCGGCTCGCCGCCGTTCTTCACCACTTCGGCCGCCACGATGGATTCGGCGCTCACCACGTCGGCGCGCGCCGCATTGGTCTGGTCTTGGGCGGCTTCGGCCTTGGCGCGGGATTCATCAATGAGCTTCTGGCCTTCGTCGCGTTTGGCGGTGACTTCGGCTTCGGCCTGGGCCGTTTGCTCGGCCATGTCTTTTTCAGCGGCCTGCACCTGCTCGCGCAGGGCGTCGGCTTCGGCGGTGGCCTTGGCCAGTTCGCGGTCCAGGCTGGCCTGGGCGTCGCGGGCTTCGTCAGCCGGGGGGGCGACGGCGGCCTGCGCGTCTTCGCGCACCTGATTGAACGCTTCATTGGCGGCGGCCAGGTTCTCGCGCTGGGCTTCACCGGCGGCCTCGGCCTGCGCGCCGTGGGCGCGGGCGGCCTCTTGCGTGGCGCGCAGCTCGGCCTGCATCGGGTCGGTGGCCACGGCCAGCGCGGCCAGGCCGGCCAGCGCGGCATTGGCGCGGTCTGACGCGGCCTGGCCTGCCGACTCGAATTCATCGCTCAGGGCGCTGGTCCGGTCGGCCGCGCCCTGCATTGCTTCGCGCGCTTGCGCCAGCGTGGCGGTCAGTTCGTCCTGCAGGCCGTCAAGCTGGCCGGCCACGCCGCTGGCGGTGTCGGCGGCCTGGCTGGCTGTGGATTCAATCTGCGCGGCGATCGCAGTGGCCTCGTTGGCCGCAGCCTCCAGCGCGGCCGCGGCATCCGCGGCCTGCCCGGCGCCTTCGCCCAGCGGCCCGCCGGCCTTGGCCAGCAGTTCGTCCAGCTTGGCGCGAGCCGTGTCAATCTGCGCCATCAGGCGCGTCTTCAAGTCCTCGCCGAGGGCCTTGAGGCGTTGCGCCGGCAGGCGCAGCTGGGCCTGCAGCTCGCTGAGCTTGCTGCGCAGCTGGGCGATCTTGTCCTTGACCTGATCGACCGGCACCTGCATCCTGGCCTGGGCCTCGCCAATGGTTTGCACCACCTTGGCTTCGGCGCTTTCCACCTGAAGGCGCACCGGCGCGACCAGCTGGCCCTTGAGTGCCAGCACCTGGGCCTTGACGAGGTCCACCTTCCCGCGCGGATCGACCAGGCTCACAAAGCTGTCGCGCGCCTCCCGGACCTGAGTCACCAGCTTGGCGGGCTGCGCCTTCACCTGATCCGCCGCCTCGTGCAGCTTGGCGGATGCTTCGTCCATCTGCGCTTTGGCCTGCTCTAGGGCGGCGCGCACCTGGTCCAGCACGGCCTGCACCTTGGTAATGGCCTGGCGCACTTGCTCGATGGCTTGTTCAAGCGCCTCGCGCAATTGCTCCACGATGGTCAGGGCCTGGTCCAGCAGGCCCACGGTGGTCTTGCCCGCCGATCGCACGGCGCTGCGGGCGCCGGCAATGGTGACCTGGATGCCGGGCAGCGAAGCCTTCACGCCCATGAACAGCGACCGTGCCACCACCAGCGCGGGCGCGCGGGTGATGTAGCGTGTGCACACGGCAATGGCGTTGTCACAGCGCTCGTCGGCCTGGTCCAGTTCGCGGCTGGCCTGCGCCAGCGTCGCGTCGGCCCGCTCCACAAAGGCTTCCACCTTGGCCTTGATGTCGGTGATGACATCGCGCGCCTCGGTGATCTTGGCCTGCACGGGCTGGAAGCGGTCGGGCAGCGTCTGCAGCTTGGCCTTGATGTCATCGATCTCGGCGATCACTTCGTCGAGCGCCTGCTTCATTTCGTCAATGGCGTCGTCCACGCCCTGCACGGCGGCATCCACCACGTTGTTGATGGCGGCGACCACGTTGTCGAGCCGGGCCAGTTGCGTGTCCATGGCCGCAAGAATCAGGTCGATGGCCTGCCCCACGGCTTCGATCCGCGCCGCCACCGCGTCGATGGCGGCCTCCACCGCCACGATGGGGGCCACCACCAGCAGCGCCATCTCATGCGTCTGGCCCTTGAAGCCTTCCACCTGCGCCATCAGCGCGTCGATTTCCTGCTCGATGGCACCGATGGCCGTGTCCACCCGCTGGATGACCGCATCGGCCGAGGCCATCACGTCGGCGGTGATCGCGTCCACCTGCGCCACCATGCCGTCCAGCACGGCGCCCAGGTCCTGCTGCACGCCGTCCACCTGGCCCTGCAGTGTGGCGGTGCCTTCATTCAGGGCCTGCCGGGCCTGGGCCGCATCGCGCAGCGCCTGCAGCCGCTGGCCCAGGGCCTGGGCATCCGCAGCCACGGTGGCCAGGCGCGGAGGCACGGTGGACACATCGGGCCGGATGGCGGCCAGCCGCTCGGGCACGCCCTGCACGGTGGTTGCCAGGCCCTGGGCATCGCCGGTCACGCCCAGCAGGTTCTGGCCGGCGGCGGCCAGCCGCGTGCCCATGCCGGCCAGTGAATTGACGGTGCCGGTCAGATCGGTCTGCAGCTTGGCCACGGCCATCGGCAGCGCACCGGCCAGGGCCACCGGGTCCAGGGGCGGCGCGAGCTGCTGTACCTGGGTGACCAGTTCGCCAATCTGCGCCGACACCGTGCTGATGGCCGCGTTGGCCTCGCCGATGCTGGCGGTCAGCTCGGTCTGCAGGGTGGTGGACGCTGTGCCGACGGCCTCCACCACCCGGGTGGCGCCCCGGGTGATGGCGGTGTTGGCACGGCTGACGAACTGCATCAGAGCTTGTCCAGCGTGGCCGTGACCGAGCTGCTGGCGTCGCGCATGGCCGTCTCGATCTCGGGGATCTTGGAGGGCGTGGGCGCCAGCGAGACGGGCGCGAGCTTGAGCTCGCCCAGCGTGAGGTCGATCTGCTCCAGCGACTGCAGGATCTCGGGCAGCACCTCGGCGCCCTCAATCTGCACTTCCTCCAGGATGGGCAGCAGCGGCGGCTGCGGTGGCTTGATGGGGACCAGCGTCTGTGCCAGCGGCGCGGGCGCCGAGGTGGCGGGCGGGGCCGGCACGCCGGGCAGGCCGGCCGGGGGCGGGGGCAGTGCGCTCTCGGTGACGATCAGCGCGCCCTGCACGATGCGCTCGGCCAGTGTCTGGACCACGCGGTCGTCCGCATAGGAAAAGACCCAGGTCGAGGGCTCCATGCGCTGCAGGGCCTGGCGCATCTCCCGCAGGGCGCTGGCGTCGTGCTGCCAGTACCGCAGGTACTGCTCGGCCTCTTCGGTGCGCCAGAAGCGCCGCGGCCGGGCTCGCCGGACGTCAAACAGCGCGCTGTCGGCATGGGCCGGGGTGGCGGCCTGGGGCACCCCCATCATGCGCAGAGGGGCGGGTGCAGGCGCGCCCGGCGCGGCGGCAGGGGGCGCAGCAGCGGAGGAAGCGGCCGAGGCGGGGGAGGCCGGCGAAGCCGACGCGGCGGGAGGGTGGGGGCTGGCGGCCGGTGGGGGCGATTCGGGGGCGCGCGGCGGCGGGCTCAGGTGGTCGTGCAGCCAGACCATCTGCACGCCACGGCGCAACCGGGCCAGCGGGAGGCTCATGCGGGCACCTGCGGCGCCACAGGGGCGCGCTGACGCACCCTGCGCAGCAACATCCAGGCAATGCCGAAATTCAGCAGATTCCAGCCGATGCCGTTGAGGAAGGCGGCCTGGTAGGAGCCGGTCAGGTCGAACACCTTGCCCGACATCCAGCCGCCCAGTGCCATGCCGAACATGGTGGCCATGATCACGGTGCCCACGCGCGCGCCGGCTTCGGCCGCCGGGAAATGCTCGCGCACGATGATGGCGTAGCTCGGCACGATGCCCCCCTGGAACAGGCCGAACAGGGCCGATATCACATACAGCGGCACCAGCCCGTCGAACGGCAGGAACAGCATCAGGGCCAGGGTCTGGAGCCCCGAGCCCAGCAGTAGCGTGCGCAGGCCGCCGATGCGGTCACAGATGGCGCCGGAAATGAGCCGGCTCACGATGCCGCAGGCCAGCATCAGCGACAGCATCTCAGCGCCGCGCGCCGCGCCGAAGCCCAGGTCGGAGCAGTAGGCCACGATGTGGACCTGCGGCATGGACATGGCCACGCAGCAGGCCACCCCGGCCACGCACAGCAGGGCCTGGGCCTGGCCGAGCGGCAGGCCGAAAGGCTGGCTGCCGGGCGCGACGCCTGTGGCCACTCGCGCAGCCCCCTGCAGGGCGGGCGGGCGCTGGCGCATGAGCTGGGCCAGTGCCAGCATGACCAGCGGACAGAACACAGCCAGCCCCCAGTAGGTGGCCCGCCAGCCTGCGGCCTCGACGAAGTGCTGGATCACGGGGGGCCAGAGCGTGCCCCCCAGGTAGTTGCCGCTGGCGCAGACCGCCACCGCGATGCCGCGGCGCCGGTCGAACCACAGCGAGGTGTCGGCCAGCAGCGGCGAGAACGCGGCCGAGCTGCCGCACAGGCCGATAAGCACGCCGTGCGCCACGGCAAAGGCCCAGATGCTGCCGCTGAGCGCCGCCGCCGCGTAGCCCAGCCCCAGGCCCAGCGCGCCCACGCGCAGCGGCACTGCCACACCGAAGCGGTCGGCCAGCCGGCCCATGGCCACACCGCCGAGGCCGAAGCCGACCATCAGCAGGGTGTAGGGCAGCGAGGCGTCGGCGCGCGCCACGCCAAAGTCGGCCTGCACGGCCGGAAGCACCACCGGCACGACATACATGCCGCTGGCGCCCACCGTCATCAGCGCCAGCGTGACCATCAGGCGGCGCCAGGCCTGGCGCGAGTCGATCAGGTCCGTGGCGCCGGAGGTCATGGCCGATCAGCCCAGCAATTGCACCAGGCGCTGCAGGGCGTGGGCCACCGTGGCCGCACGTACCGCTGCGCGGTCGCCGTCGAAGCGGCGCATCTCGCTGGTCAGCTGGCCGTTGACCGAGAAGCCGAACCAGACCGTGCCCACGGGTTTGTCGGGGCTGCCGCCCGTAGGGCCCGCCACGCCGGTCACGGCCACGCTGACCTGGGCCTGTGAATGGCGCACCGCGCCGAAGGCCATGGCCCGCGCCACCACCTCGCTGACCGCGCCGTGGGCCGCGATCTGCGCCGGGTCCACGCCCAGCAGGCCGGCCTTGGCGTCGTTCGAGTAGCTCACGAAGCCGCGCTCGAACCAGACGCTGGAGCCGGACAGTGCGGTGCAGGCCGCGGCAATCAGGCCGCCGGTGCAGCTCTCGGCGGTGGCCAGCATCCAGCCGCGTTGGGGCAGCATTTCGGCCAGCAGCCCGCATGCTGCGGCCGTGGCATGCTCTGGATTTGATAGCAAATCGGTGCTCACCAAAATCTCCACAAAGCGATCACGGCGAGCGTGCAGAACGCCGCCACGAGGTCGTCCAGCATGATGCCCAGGCCCGCGCGCCAGCCGAATCCCTTGAACAGGCGGTCGGCCCAGGCCACGGGGCCGGGCTTGGCGGCGTCGAAGAACCGGAACAGCACAAACGCGGCGCACTGGGCCCCGAGGCCGGCCGGCATGACCAGCCACAGCACGAGCCAGAAGGCCGCGATCTCGTCAATGACCACCTGGCCCGGGTCGGCCACCCCCAGGTGCCGGGCGGTGAGCGTGCAGGCCCACCAGCCCAGGCCCAGGGCCAGGGCGATCAGCAGCCCCCACTGGAGCGCGCTCGGTGCCCACACCGTCTGGATCAGCAGAAAGGCCAGCCAGGCCCACAGGGTGCCTGCCGTGCCGGGGGCCACGGGGCTCAGGCCCGAACCAAAGCCGAGCGCGACCCAGTGCGCGCCATGGCTGCGCATGAAACGGGCCGTGGCGCGTTGCGGCGCCGCGGCCGGCGGGTGCGGCGGGTGCGGCGGTGCGGGATCGGGCGGGGTGGCAAAAGGGGGCGTCATGTCAGTTCCGGCCAAACCAGTCGGCCCAGTAGTCTATGCAGGCGCGGATCTTGGGCAGCCGGTGGCGCTGCGGCAGCAGCATGGCGTAGATCGGTGAGCGCTGCGCGTCGGTGAACTCCTCCAGCAACGGGACCAGCCGGCCCTCGCGCACCAGGGGCTTGGCGATCAGGTCGTTGCAGCGGCAGATGCCCAGGCCGTTGAGCACCATGGACATCTGGATGCCGGTGGATGCCGTGCGGTAGTGGCCCTGCATGGCGCGCTGCACCGGTTCGCCGTCCAGAACGAAAGGCCAGCGGTTCAGGTGCTGCGCCACGCTGTTGGTGATGAGCCGGTGGCGCGACAGCTCATCGGGGTGCGCCGGCGTGCCGTGCTCGCGCAGGTAGTCGGGGCTGGCGTACAGGTAGCGCGTGTGGCTGCCGATCTCGCGGGCGATCACCGCGTCGCTTTGCACGGTGCCGGTGCGGATGGCAATGTCGATGCCCTCGCGGGCCATGTCCACCAGCCGGTCATCGGCATGGATGTCCACCTGAAGGCGCGGATGCCGCGCGGTCAGCCCGGCCAGGCCGGGCACGATCAGGTAGTGGGCCATGGCCGGGCTGACGGCCAGCCGCACGCTGCCGCCCACCTCGAGCGCCTTGTTGGCGAACTCGGCTTCCAGCTCGGCGTAGGTGCCGGCGACGCGCAGGCAGTACTCCAGAAAGGTCTCGCCCTCGGCGGTCAATGCGAGGCCGTGGGTGGACCGATGGATCAGCCGTGCGCCACAGGCTTTCTCGATGCGTGCCAGCGAGCGTGACACCTGGCTCACCGGCGCGTCGCGCTCGCGTGCGACGGCCGACAGCGTGCCCAGTTCGGCCACGCGCGCGAACAGGTACAGGTCGTCGAACGCCAGTTCCTTCATGGGGCAATGGTAGCGGCCCGGCGCCGGGCGCGCGCTGCCCGCCTTGCAGATCGCGCAATACCCATTTGCGCGCCGCGCCGTTTCCGCACGGCGCGGCCATGCCTACATTCAAGTCTCCTCAAGGCCTGCCAAGAAAGGACTCCGCCATGACCCGCAACACCCCCTCGACCCTGCTGTCAGCCTGCGCCCACGCGGCGCTCATGAACGCTGCCCGGGCCCGCGCCGCGGTGCTCCAGCGCGAGGCCGCCGATCGCTTCTGGCGTGGCCTGGCCCGCCGCGCGGGGCAGGTGCTGCACCGGGCGCGCCCGGCGGCGCGGCCGGTCCGCCTGCTGGAGGCGTGACATGCCGACGCTGAACCTTCGCATCGCGCCGCTGCAAAACCCCGACCGCTACCAGGCGCTGGCGGCGGCCCTCACGGAAATCACCGCCCGCACGCTGGACAAGCGGGCCGCGGTCACGGCCGTGGTCATCGAGGACCTGCCCGCGGCGCGCTGGTGGATCGGCGGCCGCGACCTGCAGCGGCCCACGGCGCTGCTTGAAATCAGCGTCACGACCGGCACCAACACGCCGGCCCAGAAAGCGGCCTTCATTGCCCAGGCCCATGCCGAGCTGCAGCGTCAGCTGGCGCCCGGCGCGACGCTGGAGGAGGCCAGCTATGTGATCGTGCGCGAGGTGCCGGCCGCCGACTGGGGCTACGCAGGCCAGACCCAGCTGGCCCGCCAGCACGCACGGCAGCAGGCGCCCGCGGCGCGCGATGCCGTGGCGGCCCCGGCGGCCTGATTGGCCGGCCCGCGCTCAGGCCGCCTCGGGGACGGGCACGCGCACGGCGCCGCGCAGCATCGCGACCAGTGCGTGCGGCTCGGTGGGCGCGGCGTGACCGCGCCACACCACATGCTGGTCGGCGCGGCACAGCACCAGCGCATGGCGGTAGGCCTGCGGCACGCCGTCGTGCGGCTGCACGTCCAGCACCTGCAGTGGCAGGCCCTGGGCCTGGGCAGCCTCCGTGAGCGGTGCCACATCGACCTGGGCATCCATGCGCAGCAGCGTGTAGCCGGGCCCCAGCGCGTCATACAGTGAACGCCCGTCGGCCAGCCAGAAATGGGGGGCGCGGCAGCCCGGCACGGTGGACGGCGTGAAGCTGCCCATCGTGTACGGCGGTGGCGGCTCGTCATCGCTGGCGATGATGGGGGAGCCGCTGTAGTAGTAGCCGAAATTGAGCCCCGCGCAGCAGAACTGCTGCACATTGAGTTCGTAGGCCTCCTGGCCCGCCAGGGCCCTCGCGGCGGCGCCCTCGGCATCCGCCGCCTCGATGTGCGGCGGCACGGCGCGGCGTGCGCGGATCATTTTCTGGGCATGGTCCATCGCGAAGTTCGAGACCTGCTCGGTGATGGGCTGGCGCTCGGCCTCGTAGGCGTCGAGCAGGCCCTCGTCGGCCCAGCCCTGCAACCGGGCGGCCAGCAGCCACGACAGGTGGATGGCGTCGGCAATGCCGGCGTTCATGCCATAGCCCGCGTACGGCACCCACAGGTGGGCGGCATCCCCGGCAATGAACACGCGGCCATCACGAAAGCGGTTGGCCACGAGCCGGCGGCCCACCCAGTCTTCCTTGCTGATGACCTCGTAGCGGAAGTCGGGCCCGACGCCGAGGATCTCGCGGATCGACTGGTCGCGGTCCACCGAGTCGAATTCGGGTTCCTCGGCATTCAGGTGGTTGTGCACCAGCCACGTGCTGTGGCCGTCGATGGCGAACATCGTGCCGCAGCGGCGCGGGTTGTAGGCGTAGTAGGACCAGGCCGGCTTGCCCGGGATCAGGGCCTTGAGCTGCGGCGCGCGGATGAAGGTGGACTGCACGCGCTGGATCACGGCGGTGCCCTCGAGCCTGGCGCCCATCTGCTTGCGCACGCCGGAGCTGCCACCGTCGCAGCCCACCAGGTAGCGGGCCCGCAGTATCCGCGTGGCGCCGTCGTCGAGGTTCAGGGCCGAGGCCTGCACGCCCGCGCCGTCCTGCGTGAAGCCGGTGACCTGGGTGCGGCTGAGCAGCGTCACGCCCGGCAGCGCGGCCGTGTGTTCCAGCAGGATCGGCTCGAGGTAGATCTGGTTGATGCGGTGCGGCGGCTCGGGCGTGGGCCACCAGCCGTCCGGGCCACTGGTGTCGCTGTAGCGGTCGCGCCGGCAGGGAATGGGGATGCGCGTGAGCTCGATGCCGGTCACGCTGGTGCGAAACACCACGTCGTTGGGGTAGTCCTCAGGCAGGCCCGCGCTGCGCAGCTTGTGGGCGACGCCGAGCCGGCGGAACTGCTCCATGGTGCGCGCCGAGACGTGGTTGCACTTGACGTTGGGGGGCTCGGCGTAGTGCCGCGTCTCGGCAATCACCACGCGCACGCCGCGGCCCGCGAGGTCCATCGCCAGCGTCAGGCCCACCGGGCCCGCGCCCACGATCAGGACGTCGCAGTCCAGTGCCTCTTGTGCTGTGTCGGTCATGGGGTCAGTTGAGCTTGATGTGGGCGGTCTTGATGACGCGCGACCATTTCTCGGTTTCAGAGCGGATGTAGGCCTCGAAGGCGTCGGCCGTGCCGGGCGCCGGCTCGACGCCCAGGTTGCGCATGCTGGTCTTGATGGCCTCGTCGTTGAGGGCCGCGGTGATCTCGGTGTTCAGCCGCGTGATGACCGCGGGCGGCGTGCCTGCGGGAGCGACCACGCCGAACCAGCCGGTGGAGTCGTAGCCCGGCAGGCCGGCCTCCGCCACGGTGGGCACGTCGGGCAGCATGGGCAGGCGCTGCGGGCTGGTCACGCCATAGGCGATAAGCTTGCCGGCCTTGATGTGCTGCAGCGCCGAGGGCAGGTCCACCACGGCCAGGGGCACCTGGCCCGACAGCACGTCCAGCGCGGCCGGTCCCGAACCGCGGTAAGGCACTTCCACGAGCTTCACGTCGGCCATCTGCGCGAACAGCGCGGCACTCAGGTGCATGGCCGTGCCGTTGCCGCCATGCGCGATCGACAGCTTGCCGGGCTGAGCCTTGGCCAGCGCGATCAGGTCATGCAGGTTGCGCGCGGCCACCGAAGGGTGGCCAATGATGACGAAGGGAATGGCCGCGAGCATGCTCACCGGCCGCAGGTCCTTGACCGGGTCGAACGGCATCTGCGCGTACAGGCTGCTGTTGGCCGACAGCGCGCCGGCCGCGCCCACCCCCAGCGTGTAGCCGTCGCCGGGGGCGGCCTTGGCGACCACGGTCAGGCCGATGTTGCCGCCGGCGCCGGGCCGGTTGTCCACGACCACGGGCTGGCCCAGCTTGTCGTTGAGGCGCGGCACCAGCATGCGCACGACGGCGTCGGCGCTGCCGCCGGGCGGGAAGGTCACCACGACGCGGATGGGCTTGTTCGGGTAGTCGGCGGCCTGGGCCGTGGCGGCCAGGCCCAGCGAGCCGGCCAGGGCGGCGGCAGCGGCCCAGCCCCCGAGGATGCGGGAAAGCGCTTGCATGTTGTCTCCTCGTGTTGTGCCTTGATTGGAATCAAACCTTATTCATTCGTAAATCGAAAAATTGCGAATGAAATATGATTTATCTTCATGAATCAGAAGTTCAGCCCCACCCTGCGGCAGCTGCGGGCGTTCGCGGCGGTGTACCAGCTGCGCAAGCTCGGCGCGGCGGCCGAGCAGCTTTTCGTGACGCAGTCCGCGGTGAGCGTGCTCATCCGCCAGATGGAGGAAGGGCTGGGCGCACGCCTGTTCGACCGCACCACACGCTCGCTGCAGCCCACCCAGGCCGCGCGCGAGGCCATCGTCGTGGCCGAGCGCATCCTGCGCGATGTGGACTCGCTGGGCGCGGGGCTGCGCGACCTGTCGGGCCTGCGCCGCGGCCGGGTCTGCCTGGCCATCACGCCCACGCTGGCTGAAATCCTTTTGCCGCGCGTGGTGCGGCGGTTCGGGGCCCAGCACCCCGAGATCCGGGTGGTGGTGGACGACTGCGCGCCCGACCAGTTCGTTTCGCGCGTGATCGGCGAGCATGTGGACTTCGGCATCGGCACGCCGGAGCGGGCCGGTGCCGACGTGGTCACGCACACGCTGGTGCGCGATCACCTGAGCCTGGTGTGCCGGCGCGACCACGCCCTGGCGGCGCGGCGCTCCGTGCGCTGGACCGACCTGGCCGGCCATCCGGTGATCACGGTCCGCCCGGGCTACGGCATCCGCCCGCTGATCGATGGCACGGCGGCCAGCGCGGGCGTGGCGCTCGATGTGGTCAACGAGGTGTCGTTCCTGTCCACCGCGCTGTGGATGACGGCCGCAGGGCTGGGCGCGTCGATCATGCCGTCGGCGTTTGCCTCGTGGTCCAGCGACCCGGACCTGGTGGTCAAGCCGCTCGCGGGGCCGCGGGTGTCGCGCGACATTTCCGTGGTGACCCGGCGCGGGCGATCGCTGTCACCGGCCTGTGAAGGTTTTCTTGCGGTGATGCGCGCCGAGCTGGGGCGACCGGCTGCGCGTCAGGCGAAGTGATCGAACGAGGCGTAGCGCCGGTCCAGCAGCTGCCCGTTGGCGTCGAGCAGCCGCAGGCCGGGCTCGGCCTCGATCCGGCCGATCCGTGTGACCGCGGTCCGCGCGGCTCGGCCCGCGGCTGCCACGGCCTCGCGGGCAGCGGCGGGTGCGGTGAAGGCGAGTTCATAGTCATCGCCGCCCGCGAGCACGAATTCGAGCTGCGTTTCTGGGCTTAAAAGGGCTGTAGCCCCCGTCCTCTGGTCACAGGCTGCTATTAAATTGGAAGCAATGGAGGTGTCGATGCTGGCGCCGACGCCGCTGGCGCGCAGTACATGGCCCAGGTCGCCGAGCAGGCCGTCGCTGATGTCGATGGCCGACGTGGCCACGCCGCGCAGCGCCTGCCCCAGGGCCACGCGCGGCTCGGGCTGTTCCATGCGCGCGCGCGCCGCCTCGAACACGCTGGCGGGCACGGTCAGGTGGCCGCGGAACACCTCCAGCGCCAGCCGGGCGTCGCCCAGCGTTCCGCTAACCCACAGATCGTCACCGGGCCGGGCGCCGCTGCGCAGCAGGGCCTGCCCCACCGGCACTTCGCCAAACACGGTGATGCACAGGTTCAGCGGGCCCTGGGTGGTGTCTCCGCCCACCAGTTCGCAGCCGTGCGCGTCGGCCAGGGCCAGCAGCCCGCGTGCGAAGGGCGCGAGAAAGGCCTCATCGGCGCGCGGCATCGCCAGCGCCAGAGTGAAGGCCAGTGGCGTGGCCGCGCAGGCGGCGAGGTCGCTGAGGTTCACGGCCAGGGCCTTGTGCCCCAGCCGCGCCGGATCCACGGTGGACAGGAAGTGCCGGCCCTCGACCAGCATGTCGCTGGAGACGGCCAGCTGCATGCCTGGGCGGGCCTGCAGCAGCGCGCAGTCGTCGCCAGGCCCCAGCGGCGAGCGGCGTGCCGGCCGGTGAAAGAACCGCTGGATCAGCTCGAACTCGCCCATGGGCTGGCCGCCGCTGGGCCGCCCCAAGGCGGCTGAAGCCCCCTCGGGGGGCAGCGCAGCACACGAAGTGGCAAGCGTGGGGGTCATCTCAGTCCCGGGGTGAAGGCGCCAGCGGCGTGGGGTTGCCCGCCGCGACGGGCGGAGGCTCGGCGTCGTCGGCCGGCGGCCAGTATTCGGGCGCTTCGTAGCCGCGTGCGGGGTCGAGTTCGTCGCCCGATGAGCGCAGCGCGCGGGCCGTGATCGGGGGGCCCAGGGTCTCGAGCACGGCCACCGCCGCCAGCACGATGGAGCCGACGATGGCGCCTTCGTTGGGAAACAGCGCCACGGTGTTGTTGACCAGGCCAATGGCCAGTCCGGCCATCGGGATCAGCAGCAGGCCAGTGGTGATGGCGGGGCGCGCCGGCACCTTGAGCAGCATCGAGGTGGCGCCCACGCCCAGCCACTTGGCCAGGGAGCGGCCGACCACGAACAGGCCTGCCGCGGGGGCATACGCCACCATTTCGGCCACATGCAGATTGGCGCCTGCATAGACGAACAGCGCGATGAAGAACAGCTCGAAGGCCGGACCAAATTCGATGTTCGCGACCAGGTGCTGACGCTCGATGCTGCGCACCACGATGCCCAGCACCAGCGGCGCGAACAGCGGCGAGAGCTTGAGCATCAGCGCCGCGCCCAGGGTGATGGCGACGGCGCCCACCACCAGGGCCAGCTGGTACTGCTGCGCGGCCTTGGTGCGCCGTGCCGCGATGTGCAGCGCCAGGCCCATGGCCCCGCCCAGCAGGCCGGAGCCGAGCAGCTGGTACAGCGGCCCCAGCAGGATGGTGAGCAGCGGCGCATCCACCTGGTGGTACAGCAGGGGCAGCAGGGCCGCAAAGGCCAGAAAGGCCAGCACGTTGTTCAGGGCCACAAGGCTCTTGGCGCGGGCGGTGACCGGGCCTCGCGCACCGAGTTCGTGGGCCACGTGGATCAGCACCGCGGGCGACGACGAGATCGCGATGGCGGCGATCACCGCCGCCGGCAGGTTGGGCACGCCCATCCAGCGCATGCCGGCCAGCACCACGGCAAAGGTCAGCGCGCTTTCCGCGAGCGAGATGAACATCAGGCTGCGATCGCGCAGCAGCTGCTTGATATCCAGGCTCAGCCCGAGGCGGTAGAGGATCAGTCCCAGCGCCACGTCCACCACGATGCGCGACTCGGCCAGGCCTTCATGGCTGACCAGGTGCAGCACATTGGGCCCCGCGATGAAACCCACCAGCATGAACCCGGTGATGCTGGGCAGCCAGGGCCAGCGATGGGCCACGTAGCCTCCCAGCGACCCGCAGAACAGCAGGAAGCCGAAGAAGAACAGGGCGTTGGCCGACAGCGGCCAGTCAGGCAGAAAATTCATGGGCGGGGCGGCGGGCTGAAGCGTGCTGGCCGATCATACCGACCGGCCCGCTCGCGCCGGGGGCTCAGAGCCCGCGGAATTTCTGCGCGCCCTGGCGCACGACCTCGGCCAGCAGGCGCTCGTGGATCTGGCGCTCGCGCAGCCAGCGCGCGTCGTTGTTGCCCAGCTCCACGCTGGTGCGCAGCAGGTGGATGCCGGCGCTGGCGTTGAGCTTGTGGGCGTGGCGGTGGACCTGCGCCATGGTGGCCAGGATGTGCTCGCGCAGCGTGGTGTGCTCGCCGGTGGCCGGGTCCACGTAGACGGCCTCGAGCCCGAAGCGGCAGGCCTGGAAGCGGTTGTAGGTGTAGACGAGGTAGTCGTCCTCGGCGGGCATGAAGGGCTCGTCTTCCATGAACCACGAGGCCAGGGACTGCACGTAGCCGGCCAGCGCCGCGGCGCGGCCCACGGTGAGCGGCGTGTCGAACACACGGATTTCGATGGTCCCGTACTCGGGCTTGGGCCGGATGTCCCAGTAGAAGTCCTTCATGCTCTTGACCACGCCGGTGTGGGTCATCTTGTCGAAGTATTCGCTGAAGTCATCCCAGGTCAGGGCGAATGGCGCGCGCCCCGACAGGGGGAAGGCAAACACCGAATTGAGCCGGGCCGAGTCGAAGGCGGTGTCCTGCGCCTGCACGAAGGGCGACGAGGCCGACAGCGCGATGAAGTGCGGGATGTAGCGCGACATGCGGTGCAGCGTCAGCAGCGCGGTGTTGGCGTCCGGGCAGCCTACGTGCACATGCTGGCCGAAGATGGTGAACTGCTTGGACAGGTAGCCGTACAGCTCCGACAGCTCCCGGAAGCGCGGCTTGTCGTAGATGCGGCGTTCATGCCACATCTGGAAAGGGTGTGTGCCTCCGCCCAGCACCGCGATGTTCAGCTTGTCGGCGCTCTTGACCAGCGCGTCGCGGATCTGGGTCAGTTGCCCCAAGACCTCGGAGGAGGAATGGCAGACGTCGGTGGAGATCTCGATCATGCTCGACGTCATCTCGGGCACCACGCTGCCGGGCAGCGGCACCTTGGCCATCAGGCGCAGCATGTCCTCCGAGTACGGTGCGAGGTCATAGTCGTTGGTGTTGACGAGCTGCAGTTCCAGTTCGACGCCCAGCGAGAGTGCGGCGGAATTGCCAAAGGGTTCAAGCGCCATAGCGGTCTCCGTTGCTGTCGCGGCTCTCCGGGATGGGCGCAACCTGTGATTGCCAGGGCTTGGAGCTTTCGCCGGCGCGGTACAGGGCCAACGTGGTGATGAAGGCGCCAAGCACCTCCATCAGCAGGATCGCGGGCAGCGCAATGCGAGCGATCATCGGTCCGTTGGCCGGCGATGACACCACGAACTGCGACACCAGCAAGAGGGCCACGGACGACATCGGCGCCATCGCGCAGCCCAGCCACAGGGCCTGGCGCCAGCTGGCGCCGCTGCCCGGGTTGGCCAGCGCCACGCCGGTGATCTTGGCCAGCGCGCGGACCCCCACCAGGGCCAGCATCAGGGTCACGACCGGCGCGCTCCAGTCGGCGCGCGCGGCCACCACCGATACCAGCACGAACATCAGCATGGTGAGGATCGAGGCCGCCGTGCCCAGCTGGCGCGGCACCGTCCAGGGCCGGGGATTGAGCTGCTTGAGCAGCATGCCGCCGAGCAGCGCCGCCAGCGGCGCGGAGCCGCCAAAGTGCGCGGCCAGCGCCGTGCCCGCGGCGATCAGCGCGAGCAGCAGCATCGACGTGTTCTCGCTGGTCGGATTCATCACGCGCAGCGCACTGCGCAGGGCCAGCGCCAGCACCGCACCGACCACGAACGACAGGCCCAGCACCACGGCCACGGGGTACACGGTGTCCGTCAGCGGGTGATTGGGGCGGAACATGAGGCCCGCCTTGGCGCTGCCCCAGGTCAGCGCATACAGCGTGCCCAGGGTGGCGAGCACCATGGCCCGCTCGGTCACCGGGCCCGACGCCCGGGTGTCCAGCACCACGCGGCTGAGCACCGCCGGGGAGGCGACGATGGCCACGATGCCCAGGGCTTCCGCCACGCCTCGTGGCACCTCCAGCCAGACCAGCACCCCGTACACCGCGAGGTAGGTCAGGCCGGACTCCAGCACGCTTTGCACCAGCACCATGGGGTTGTGGCGGAACCAGCGCAGCGGGATGCGGCCGCCAGCCTCGAACAGCACCACGGCGACGCCGAGCTCGAGCAGGAACAGGCTGATGCCCTGCAGCGGCCAGGCCGCGCCGGAGAATCCCGCCAGGCCGGCCACCGCGCCCACGGCGGAGTAGCCGACCACCTTGGGCAGGCCGGTGTAACGCTGGATCAGGTGGCCGGCGATGGCCGCCATGGCCAGCAGGATCGACCACTGTACGGTGGGCAGGCCGGCCGAAGGCTTGAGCCATTCGGCCCAGATGGCCATGATTTCATTCATAAGGATGCTCCCAGGGGAGAGTTTATTCCGCCGGTCTCGTCCGGCGGGTCAGCGCAAACGCCAAGAAGCCGGCGTGCTCAGAGCTGGGCCAGCGGGACCTGCTCGGCTTGCGGGTCGGTCAGGTCGCTGGCGAGTGCTTCGATCAGTTTGGCCAGATCCGCATCAAGGCGGTCCAGTGTGGCCGAGTCTAGCCGGTCCAGCGCGGCCGGCAGAACGCCGGCGAACGGCCCCGGCGCCTTGTCCAGGATGCGTTCACCGTCGGGCAGCAGCCGCAGGCGCACCGCCCGCCGGTCCTCGTCGCTCTTGCTGGTTTCCATGAGCTTGCGCTCCACCAGGGTGCGCACGAGGTTGCTCGCGGTGGACTGGTGAATGTCCATGGCACCCGCCAGCTGGGTGACCCGGATGCCTGGGTGCTGGCGCACCACGCTCAGGGCCCAGATCTGGGCGCCGCCAATGCCGGCCTGTTTCTCCACCTGCTGGAAATGGGTCTTCACCGCGTTGAACACCACGCGGAAACGCCGCAGCACCTGTTTCTCGGCCTCTCCCATTTCGGGGGGCTGTGCCGGCAGGGCTGAAGGGGAGTTGGACATAGCCGCCGATCATAGGGTTTCCGCAAACCGGTGCCTATGGCCGGCAAAACGGCCTGTGAGGGCCGCGCAACAGCCTGCGGAAGTAAAAAAAAGAGCCCTCGAAAGGGCTCCAATTGCTCGGAATCGCTGCCAAGAGTCAAAAAAGCAGTAACGAGCCTGAAATGAGGCTTGATTATATTTGTATCAATGTTCATCCGCAAGCGGAAGGCGCGATGACAGGGCGACCCCGGGGGGCTTTGGGGCCAGGAATCAGTGCAGGACCCGTGGCGCGTCGTCTCCGGCGTCGAGCACGAACGCCGGTATTTCCACCTCGAACCGCTCGCCGTCCTCGGCCACGCAGAAGTAGCTGCCCCGCATGGTGCCCGTGGCGGTGCGCAGGCGGCAGCCGCTGGTGTACTGGAACGATTCGCCCGGGCCGAGCAGGGGCTGGTGGCCGACCACGCCCAGTCCCTTGACTTCCTCGGTCTGACCCAGGGCATTCCCGATGAGCCAGTGGCGGGCGATCAGCTGGGCCGGCACTTCGCCGGCGTTGGTGACCGTGATGGTGTAGGCAAAGCTGTAGAGGTCCTGATCCGGCGCGGACTGCTCCGGCAGGTACTGGGGCTCGACGTCCACGGTGAACTGGTACTTGGGCATGGCGGCTGAATGGTACAGCGCCAGGCCGCGGCCGGGGGATGCGCCAACTGCGACAATCTCGCCATGAGCCCGACCGCCCCCACCTACCGTATCGCCCCCTCCATCCTGTCCGCCGATTTCGCCCGCCTGGGCGACGAGGTGGGCCGCGTGATCGCTGCCGGCGCCGACTGGATCCACTTCGACGTGATGGACAACCACTATGTGCCCAACCTCACGTTCGGGCCCATGATCTGCCAGGCGCTGAAGCCGCATGCCCGGACCGCGGCCGGTGCCGCCGTCCCGGTGGATGTGCACCTCATGGTGCAGCCGGTAGATGCCCTGGCCGCGGCCTTTGCCGAAGCGGGCGCGGACTACATCAGCTTCCATCCTGACGCCTCGGCGCATGTGCACCGTAGCGTCCAGGCCATCAAGGCCGCGGGCTGCAAGGCCGGGCTGGTGTTCAACCCCGCCGCCCCGCTGGACGTGCTGGACTGGGTGATCGACGACATCGATCTGATCCTGATCATGAGCGTCAACCCGGGCTTTGGCGGCCAGAGCTTCATCGACTCGGCGTTGCGCAAGGTGGAAGCCGCGCGCAGGCACATCGATGCTTCAGGCAAGGACATCCGCCTGGAAGTGGACGGCGGCATCAAGACCGACAACATCGCCCGCGTCGCGGCCGCGGGGGCGGACACCTTCGTCGCCGGCAGCGCCATCTTCGGCAAGCCAGACTACCAGGCCGTCATCGACAGCATGCGCGCGGCGCTGCGCGGCTGAGCGCGACTCAGGGCTTGATGTAGGCGTAGTGGTCGCGGGCCTGCAGCTCGCCGATGCGCACCACGCCCGACGGGGTGAACTCGGCGTCCAGGATGAACTGGTCCTTCTTGAGGTTGCGGTTGCGCAGCGTGATCTCGCAGACCTCGAAGCGCACCCCGCGGGCGCGCAGGGCGCTGACCAGGGAGGCGTAGTCGATGTTCGGGTTCTTCGGGTCTTTCGCGCTCTCCATCAGGAAGTCCACCCCGTCCGCATGCGTGACCACGATGATCCCGGTCTTGGGGGCCACGTCCAGGTGGTTGCGGATGTTGCGCAGGGCCCGGGTGGCCTGGGTGTCGGCGCTGTCAATGTGATAGACCACCTTGATCTCCTGCGCCATCGCGGCCGTGGCCAGCAGCAGGACGCCCAGCAGGGCGATGAACGAACGCAGCAGGCGCATGGCAGACTCCTCGAGTCGATGAGGCCGGCAAGGTACCACAGCCGGCCTCAGCGGCGCGGCATGCCCTTGACCTTCTTGTAGGTTTTGTCCATCGCGGGCCCTTTGTCGGTGTCGGTCAGGCCCCGCCGCAGGTCCGCATGGGCCTGCTGGCCCACCGCCTGCTGCTGGGCCGTGGCGGCGGCCTGGCTGTCGGATGACTCGTCGCGCTCATGCGGCAGGCGCGGTGCCCCGGCGGGCGGTGGGCCCGGTGTCGGGGCGGCAACAGACTGGCCCGTCTTGCGCCGTTTGCTGGTCATCCGGATGTGCATCCCCCCACTGTGGCGCGGGCCGGCGGCCTGCCGTGTAGGAGAGGAGCCCGACCTGACTCGCGGCACAATGCCGCCGATGCCCGCCGCTTTTCTGTCCCGGCTGGTGGTCTCAAACAGAGTCCACAACAAACCGCAAGCTCTTCTCCTCGAATCAACGCCTGCGGTTTGGTTGCTTTCTGAGCGGCAAAGTTCGCAAAAGTACCCTCGGCATCATCCAAAGACCGCGCCATGACGCGGTCAAAGTTCACAAAAGAATGGATTCCCCACAAACCAACGTGGATCGTTGAGTTGCCACAGGGAACAAGCGTGCAGGGAGCAATCAACGTTTACCGGCTTCTATGGGGGCTGCCCAACCGAGAGCACGCGGTCAAGCTTGTGTTCGAAGGCACCAAGGCGGGCGCTCACAATTTCGAAACGCACGCTCAGGTGCTGTCCACCACGATCTTTCCGCACCTTACGCCCCGACAAGTTCTGGAGCAGCACACGGTTTTCGGCTTTTTCTCCAGGTTGCTGGACGAGCGGGTCGCCCATACGTGGGGAACGGAGCTGATTGAGCGACCGGATTCTGGTGGTGCGCTTGTACGGAGGTACCTGACGTCCCAAAAGATGCGCACGGTCAGAAACGAGCTGTGGTTCTGCCCCGATTGCGCAGATCGCGACCAGAAGGCCTTTGGCTTTTCAACGTGGCGTTACATCCACCAACTGTACGGCGTGGCTTGGTGCCCAGGACACGGCACTCCCCTCGTGGGATTTTGTAGGGAGTGCGGTAGTGCATTCGATCCTCGAACGTCTGGGCGCCTCCCCGGAGAGCCCTGTCGACGCTGCGGATGCATGGCGGCCGCACCTGGAGCTTCGGCTTCAGAGGGGTCAACGCAATTGGCCGGCCACCTCGGAGCATTGATCGAAGGCGCACTGCCCATACTTCGTCCGCGGAACTTCGCGCCTCTTGTTCGAGCTTTTATTGCTGATGCCGGAGGGATTTCTGCCGCGAAAAAAGCGGTTCAAGCCAATCTCAAGCAAACTTGGGGCACGGCGACCCCCATCGGCTTTGACGGCGCCAGCCTTGAGATGGAACTGCGTCTATTGCGGGGTGCCTCTCAGGGTCTTGAGCGCTTGTTGCTGTACGGTGCGATCGTGCGACTGGGAGTTGACACAACCATCCCCTCCTTTGACCGCCAACTGAGGCTGCTCGACGACTGCTTGGCCAAACACAATCTGCCACTCGGCTTGGGACCAAGCCTGCAGGATCGGGAGAACGTCACAACTTTGGCGCGGCACGCCGAGGTTTCAGCATTGCGGATTAGGGCTGCGATTGCAGACTTGCCAGCGAAGGTGCAGGGGCGCGTCACACCCGCGCAGCGCCGGCGCGTCGTGCCTAGCGACTTGAGTGTAGGTGGATCGTTAACACAAGCTCAGTTGCGCGAAAAGTACCGCACAAAGATCCAGTGGGCCATCGACAATTTCCCGGTCGTCACCCGCACAGTTCTCTGGCACAAGCTGCCCTTGCCGATGATGTGGCTGAGCAAGCACGATCGCAAATGGCTGGACTCCATCCGGCCCGACAAGATCTTGCGTGGAACCGAGCTTTTCGGAGTGTCTAGTATTCTTCAGAAGAGGCTGCGCTGAGCACTGGTCGCCAACCCGGTGCGTGCGTATACCTGCGGGTGGTGCCGCTGCAACCATCTGATGTCAGGGTCTTCCTTTACTGGGCGAGAAGCCGGTCCAATAAGACCGTGATGGATACGGTGCAGGACATAAGCAAGACGCCGCGCATCGAGGCGCTGGTGCCAGTCATCCCGAAGAGCCGAATCCTTGTCGAGCCACCGAATCAGGTCACTTCGGCTGCAGCCTAGTCGCTGCATGGCCTCTGCATATGTCGCGGACGCAGCAAGGGCCGAAGACACCTTTTGTGGCGCTCGCTCGGCGGCCGGCTGATCCCACAAGGTCTCTTGGCCATTTCCATCTAGGCCCCGGCCCAGGCAAGCGCAGGTGAAGCTGAACTCGGCCTGTGCGCGGCTTTCCCACTCCAAAGCCGCCCACAGAACGATCCATCGGGCGGCGTTGCTGTGGTGGTGCCGCCAGAGCTGACCCGCGATCCACCGGCCGTCGGCCAAGTTCGCCAAGCCACTTCCCTCTGCCGCACAGAGCATGCTGACAGCCGAACCACAGAACCAAGAGCGCAGGCGCAGATGCCCGATTTTCCTGACCGAATGGGCAATCCCCCCCTCCACCATGCGCTTGAGGGTGGCACGCACGAGGTGGTCCTGCCGGATATCCTCGAAGCCGGTCGCGATGCGCCCGAGGGCTGCGCACACCAGTCCAGCCTGCAGGTCGCAGCGGATGCGCTGTGCGCCCTCCACGGCTTGGTCGGGTGATAGAAACCGTTTGCCGGAGTTCTTCACCCAGTGCAAATGGCACCCATGGGTGAGGCAGCAGCATGCCCCCGGCAACTGGTGCCCAACGTGCCAGATCGGCCGCCCAAGACGTCCGCGGTCGTCTTCTATGCACGCTGGGCAGAGCCGGAGCGGGTGTGTGACGTGGCGCGACCGAGAGAACTGGAGCGCGGCCCGAGTCCAGAGTGGGGCTCGCCTCGCGGCTGCGGCCACAATTCGTTGTCTCTCTCCTGGCCCCCCTGCAAACGGCATGTAGGCGCCTGCCACGGTGTGGCTGCGCAAAACGTCTTCGAGTGAGCCCTCGATCTGGCCGTGCTCGATGAGGACGGCCAGGGAACTCGGCAGATCGCATTGCCCCGTCGCGTGAGGTACGCCGAACAAGGTATGAGAGGTGCGCTGCGAACTCGTGCTGCAGCTGAGCTGATGCGCAAAGGCGCACCAGCCGTAAATGGACTCATCTGTCTCCAGCTGAGGAATCGCAGCGAGGAGAGCCAATTCAATCCTTCTTGCCCAGGCGCTTCGCGCTGGCAAAGGGGGAGCCCTCAATCAGCTGCGCCAGCATGTCGTCGCTGGCGCCTAGCATACGAAGATCGTCAGGCGTGAGCCCCTCTAGTGCACGGAGTTTGCGCTTCACAGAGTTGGTCAGGCGCGTTTGCTCTGCTTTGAAGCGTCCCAGCATGCTGGACACCACGTCGTAGGTATTCCTTGACAGGACTTTGGGAGCTCCCGATTCTGCGGCCTCAGGCTGCGCGACGCTCGGAAGATCAGCATACTCTTCGGACTTCTCCCTGTAGCTGCATGCAATCTTCTGCAGTTCCACGTACCGGGGCGAATGTAGCGCTTCGTCAAAATCCAGCGGCGTGAGAATGGCTTGGGACCGAATGCGAGCTCCGGTCGAAGTGCAATCTCAGATGGCGTTGGCATCGCCTGTCTCCTTTCGCGTCGTCAAGTAGCGGAAGCTGGTCTCAATGCAGATCCGAGAGATCTGAGTTTACGGGGGAACAGGGCATATGCTTTGGCCGCTCTAGGCCGACTTAGCGAAGCTCTGACAGATTTATCCACAGTTTGCGCAGGAGGAGATGCCGAGCTGGCGCCGCTGACTCTTGCTACGCGGGGAATGATAGAACTGCGCCAAGGATTTCACGAGGAAGGAAAACGGTCCTATGAAGAGGCACTCGAGGTTTTTGAGCGAACGAAACAAGACTCTCAGTACACGGACTGCCTAGCCTTCTACGCTCGCGAAGTGGTTCAGGTGAACACTTCCGGTAACGAAGAAATTGTGCAGAGGGCGCTGGAGAGGTACAAGAAGCACTATTCGCCGGCTGCGGCAGTTGTTCTGCGGACCATCAACCAGACAGCGGAAGTCGAGAAACAAGAGCCACTTCGCAAAGTGGTTCAATGGGAGTGGGATAAAAAGTCGAATACTCTTGAAGAGAAGCGCGGCCTCACAGCGAAGGGGGCATCGGGGTTCATCGTCTCTGATCGTGACCTACGCCGTTAGGCTGCAGCGCAAGGCCTGCAGCGCAGGTCTTCGCGATGTGAGAGCATCCGTAAAGTTTTTTGAACTCTGCATGGAAAATTCGCGAGTAGTTTTTTTCCACTCTATTTCCTGTTTGTGAACTCTTTTAACCTTCACCACCGGCCGTTAGACGCCGCCCTGATCGACCTCGACGGCACCCTGGTGGACACCCTGGGCGATTTCGAGGCCGCGCTCAACCTCATGCTGGCGGACCTGTCGCTGCCGGCCGTGCAACGGGCGGCGGTCGAACAGATGGTGGGCAAGGGCTCGGAGCACCTGATCGAGTCGGTGCTGGGGCACGTGGGGGCCCTGCCGGGGCTTTTTGAGCGGGCTTTCGAGCGCTACCAGCATCACTACCGCACGGTCAACGGGCGGCATTCAGCGGTTTATCCCGGCGCCCGGGAGGGCTTGGCGCTGCTGCGTGGCCAGGGGCTGCCGCTGGCCTGCCTGACGAACAAGCCCTCGGCCTTCGCCCGGCCGCTGCTCGAAGCTTCCGGACTCGCCGGCTTTTTTGCGCATGTGTTTGGTGGCGATGCGTTCGAGCGCAAAAAGCCCGATCCGTTGCCGCTGCTGCGGGCCTGCGAGGCGCTGGGGACGGCGCCGGCCCGCACGCTGATGGTGGGCGACTCCAGCAACGACGCACGGGCCGCACGGGCCGCCGGCTGCCCGGTGGTGCTGGTGACCTACGGCTACAACCACGGCGCGCCGGTGCGCGGCGTCGATGCCGACGGGTTCGTCGACTCCCTGGCCGAGCTGGCCCGCTGAAGCGGGCCGCGGGCGGGTCAGCCCGCCTTGCCCAGCAGCGCTTCCTTGAGTTTCCAGTCGGCGGGGTTGGGGCCCAGCCAGATCCGCATCAGGGCGTTGAAGAATTCCGGCTCCTTGAAGGGCTCGCCCTAGACCTTGCCCTTGACGGTGATCACCGTGCCCGTGCCAGGAATCCAGTCGATGGCGAAGGTGTCGCCGGCCACGAGCTTCTTGTGGTCGGAAAAGATCTGGCTCATCTTGAGCACACCCGGAATCAGCTTGGAAAACGCGGCCTTGTCCATGTTGTCTTCCATGCCGCGCGAGAACAGCTTGCCCAGCTCAGCGGAGTCGATGTCGCGCAGCATGGTGATGCTCAGGCGCTTGGGGCCGGTGGTGGCCAGCACTTCCTCGGGCGTGCCGGCCTTCTTGCCCAGGTACAGGCCCGCGGTGTAGACCTTGAAGATCGCCTTGTAGCGGATGCCGGCGCCGTTGAGCTGCAGCCGGGTGCCGCGCGCATCGATGGTGTCGTCGTACTTGACGCCGGACAGCGTCATCTCGGCCATGGCGCTGGCCGCCAGCAGGCATCCGGCTGCCGCCAGAGCCAATTTGTTGAACCACTGCATGCTTGTCTCCTGGAAAAAGAACGGTCGTTCGTTTATTCCCTGATTCTTGCGGTTCGCCCCGGGACTGGCAACAGGGTTTTCGAGCGTGCCCCGCACGGCCGGGGCGCATGCAAGCCTTTTGCTACACTGTGCGCCAATGTTTATCCACCGCACGTCCATCACAGGTTTGAGCGACCGGGGAGCCTGGCCCTGGCGTCAACCTGAATTCGTGCGTTCCTGAAGCACGGGGCAACCCGTGCCCCGCGTCCTGCTCCGCCAGCAGGTCATTGGTCTGATTGAATGCGGCCCCGCGCCGCCGAGCTTGTGGAGGCTCATCCCTTGATTACCGAACTTGAATTCAAAAGTCTGGCCCAGGCCGGCTACAACCGCATCCCTCTGATCGCGGAGGCCTTTGCGGACCTCGAAACCCCGCTGTCGCTGTACCTCAAGCTGGCGCATTCGCGCGATGGCGGGCGATACAGCTTTCTGCTCGAATCCGTGGTCGGCGGCGAACGCTTTGGCCGCTACAGCTTCATCGGCCTGCCGGCGCGCACCCTGCTGCGTGCCCGTGGCTTTGGTGCCGAGGCCGTTTGCGAGGTCGTGACGGACGGCAAGGTGGTGGAAACCGCCCCCGGCAACCCGCTGGACTTCGTGGCGGCCTACCAGAAGCGGTTCAAGGTGGCGCTGCGTCCGGGCCTGCCGCGCTTCTGCGGTGGCCTGGCGGGCTATTTCGGTTACGACACGGTGCGCCACATCGAGAAGAAGCTGGAGGCCACCTGCCCGCCCGATACGCTGGGCTGCCCCGACATCCTGCTGCTGCAGTGCGAGGAACTGGCGGTCATCGACAACCTGTCGGGCAAGCTGTACCTGATCGTCTACGCCGATCCGGGCCAGCCCGAAGCCTTCGCCAATGGCAAGAAGCGCCTGCGCGAACTCAAGGAGCAGCTCAAGTACTCGGTGAGCGCCCCGGTCATCCGGCAAAGCCAGACCTTCCCGACCGAACGCGAGTTTGCCAAGGCCGACTACCTGAAGGCCGTTGACCGTGCCAAGGCGCTGATCGAGGCTGGCGACTTCATGCAGGTGCAGGTCGGCCAGCGCATCAAGAAGCGCTACACCGAGAGCCCGCTGAGCCTGTACCGCGCGCTGCGGTCGCTCAATCCGTCGCCCTACATGTATTACTACCACTTCGGGGATTTCCACGTGGTGGGGGCGTCGCCCGAAATCCTGGTGCGCCAGGAGCAGGTCGAGCACGAAGGCCGCCCGGCGGAAAAAATCACCATCCGGCCGCTGGCCGGAACCCGGCCGCGCGGGGCCTCACCCGAGCAGGACGTGGCGGTCGAGCAGGAGCTGGTCAGCGACCCCAAGGAGCGCGCCGAGCATGTGATGCTGATCGACCTGGCGCGCAACGACATCGGGCGCATCGCCCGCACCGGCACCGTCAAGGTCACCGAGCAGTTCGCGGTCGAGCGCTACAGCCACGTGATGCACATCGTGAGCAACGTCGAGGGCATCCTCAACGAGGGCATGACCAACATGGACGTGCTGCGCGCCACCTTTCCGGCCGGCACGCTGACCGGCGCGCCCAAGGTGCACGCCATGGAGCTGATCGACCAGCTCGAACCGACCAAGCGCGGCCTGTATGGCGGCGCCTGCGGCTACCTGAGTTTTGCCGGTGACATGGATGTGGCCATTGCCATCCGCACCGGCATCGTCAAGGACCAGACGCTGTACGTGCAGGCCGCGGCCGGCGTGGTGGCCGATTCGGTGCCCGAGCTCGAGTGGAAAGAGACCGAAGCCAAGGCGCGCGCGCTGTTGCGTGCCAGTGAGCTGGTGGAAGAAGGTCTGGAGTGAGCGCCATGAAAATCCTCATGATCGACAACTACGACAGCTTCACCTACAACATCGTCCAGTACTTCGGCGAACTGGGCGCGCAGGTCGAGGTGTTCCGCAACGACGAGATCACGGTGGAGGGCATTGCCGGCCGCGCGCCCGACCGGCTCGTGGTGTCGCCCGGGCCGTGCTCGCCGGCCGAGGCCGGTGTGTCGGTGTCCGCCATCCAGTACTTCGCGGGCAAGCTGCCGGTGCTGGGGGTGTGCCTGGGCCACCAGAGCATCGGCGCGGCCTTTGGCGGCCGCATCATCCGTGCGCAGCAGCTCATGCACGGCAAGACCAGCGTCATCACCACCACGCGCCAGGGGGTGTTCGCGGGCCTGCCCCAGCAGTTCACGGTCAACCGCTACCACTCGCTGGCGATCGAACGCGCCACCTGTCCCGCCGAGCTGGAGGTGACGGCCTGGACCGACGACGGCGAGATCATGGGCGTGCGCCACAAGACGCTCGCGGTGCAGGGCGTTCAGTTCCACCCCGAGTCCATCCTCACCGAGCATGGCCACGCCATGCTCAGGAACTTCATGGAGCAGGTGCAATGAGTGCGATGGTCGATCTGCGCAGCGATACGGTGACGCAACCCACCCCCGCCATGCGTGCCGCCATGGCCGCCGCGCCGCTGGGCGATGATGTGTTCGCGGGCGACCCCAGCGTCAATGCGCTGCAGGACAAGATTGCGGCGCTGCTGGGCTTCGAGGCCGCGCTGTTCGTTCCCACGGGCACCCAGAGCAACCTGTGCGCCATCCTGAGCCACTGCCAGCGCGGGGACGAGTACATCGTGGGGCAGCAGCAGCACTGCTACCGCTGGGAAGGCGGCGGCGCCGCGGTGTTCGGCAGCGTGCAGCCGCAGCCCCTGAACCATGCGACCGACGGCACGCTGCCACTGGCCGACATCGAGGCCGCCATCAAGCCCGACGACGCGCACTTTGCGCGCACACGGCTGCTGGCACTGGAAAACACGCTGGGCGGCAAACTGCTGCCGCAGGCGTACCTCGAGGAGGCCACCGCGCTGGCGCGTCGCCAGGGCCTGAGCCGCCACCTTGACGGGGCGCGGCTGTTCAACGCCGCCGTGGCCCAGGCCGCGCAGACCGGGGGCGATGCCCGCGCCGAGGCCCACCGCATCGCGCAGTGCTTTGATTCGGTGTCGGTCTGCTTCAGCAAGGGGCTGGGCGCGCCCGTGGGCTCGGCGCTGTGCGGCAGCCGCGAGTTCATTGCCCGGGCCCACCGGGTGCGCAAGATGGCCGGTGGCGGCATGCGCCAGGCCGGGCTGCTCGCGGCCGCGGCTTCGCATGCGCTGGACCACCACATCGACCGGCTGGCTGACGACCATGCGCTGGCGCGACGCCTGGCCGACGGCCTGGCCGGGTTGCCCGGGGTGCAGGTCGAGGCGCCGCAGACCAACATCGTGTTCGTGGACCTGGACGGACCGGCGCGCGACCGCTCGGCCGGGCTGCTGCCGCATCTGGCGGCGCAGGGCATCCAGGCCACGGGGCTGTACCGGCTGCGTTTCGTCACGCACCTTGACGTGGACGCCGCGGGCGTGGACCGCGCGGTGGCGGTGATGCGCGACTACTTCGCGGGCTGAGCATGGAGCTGCACCAATTGCTCCTGTTCGTGGCGGCCGGCCTGCTGCTCAACCTCACACCCGGGCCCGACGTGCTGTACATCGTGAGCCATGCCCTGCGCCAGGGCGCGCGCGCCGGCATGGTGGCGGCGCTGGGCATCACCGCCGGCTGCTTTGTCCACATCCTCGCGGCGGCCGCAGGGGTGAGCGCGCTGATGGCGGCGTCGGCCACGGCGTTCACCGTGCTGAAGTGGGCGGGCGCCGCCTACCTGGTCTATGTGGGGCTGCGCATGCTGATGTCTGGCCCGTCATCTGCTATGGATTCCGTAGCGGAAGGTGACCGTATGACGGGGGCTAAAGATATAAAAAGTATCTTTTTCAGGGGTTTCTGGACCAATGCGCTGAATCCGAAGGTGGCGCTGTTCTTCCTGGCCTTTGTGCCGCAGTTCATCGCCCCGGGCGTCGAGCACAAGGCGCTGGCCTTCCTGCTGCTGGGGCTGCTGTTCAATTTCAACGGGTTGTGGGTCAACCTTGGCTGGGCCCTGGCGGCGGCCTGGCTGGCCGAACGTCTGAGCGCCACCGCCCGCCGCGCGGCCGCTCCCAAGGCGGGCGAGCCCTCCCGGGGGGCAGCGACCCCCACGAAGTGGGGGAGCCTGGGGGCCTTGTTCCTCTGGCTCGACCGCATCGCGGGCGTGATGTTCGTCTGCTTCGGCCTGAAGCTCGCGCTGACCGACAATCCGACCACTTGACCGAGGAGACCGAGATGTCCATCACCCCCCAGGAAGCGCTGCAGCGCACCATTGAACACCGCGAGATCTTCCACGACGAGATGCTGCGCATCGTGCGCCTGATCATGAGCGGCGAATGCTCACCGGTCATGATGGCGGCGCTGATCACGGGCCTGCGCGTCAAGAAGGAAACCATTGGCGAGATCACCGCCGCGGCCCAGGTGATGCGGGAGTTCTCCACCAAGGTCCACGTGGCCGACAAGACCCATCTGGTGGACATCGTGGGCACGGGCGGGGACGGCTCCCACACCTTCAACATCTCGACCTGCTCGATGTTCGTGGCCGCCGCGGCGGGCGCCAAGGTCAGCAAGCATGGCGGGCGCAGCGTGTCCAGCAAGAGCGGCAGCGCCGACGTGCTGGAGAGCCTGGGCGCCAACATCAACCTCAAGCCCGAGCAGATTGCGCAGTGCATTGCCGACACCGGCATGGGCTTCATGTTTGCGCCCAACCACCACACCGCCATGAAGCATGTGGCGCCGGTGCGCAAGGAGCTGGGAGTGCGCACCATCTTCAACATCCTGGGGCCGCTGACCAACCCGGCGGGCGCCCCCAACATCCTGATGGGCGTGTTTCACCCGGACCTGGTGGGCATCCAGATCCGAGCGCTGCAGCGCCTGGGCACCGAGCACGCGCTGGTGGTGTACGGCCGTGACGGCATGGACGAGGTTAGCCTGGGCGCCGCCACGCAGGTGGGCGAGCTCAAGAACGGCGAAATCACCGAATACGAGATCCACCCCGAGGACTTTGGCCTGCCCATGGCCAGCAACCGCGCGCTGCGTGTGGAGACGCCCGAGCAGTCGCGCCTGATGCTGACGGGCGTGCTCGACAACCAGAGCGGCGCCGCGCGCGACATCGTGATGCTCAATGCCGGCGTGGCGCTGTACGCGGCCAACCTCGCGCCCTCCATCAAGGAGGGCATCGAGCTGGCCCGCGCGGCGCTGGCCTCGGGCGCCGCCAAGGCGCGGCTCGCGCAGTTCATCGCGGCCACGCAGGCCCTGGGCGGCTGAGCATGTCGGACATCCTGAATCGCATCGTCGCCGTCAAGCGCGAGGAGATCGCCGAGGGCCAGAAGAAGAAGCCGCTGGCCGCCATGCGCGCCGACGCCGAGAGCCGTGTGCTCACGCGCGACTTCACCGGCGCGCTGCGCGCGCGCATCGCGGCCGGGCAGGCCGCCGTGATCGCCGAGGTCAAGAAGGCCAGCCCCAGCAAGGGCGTGTTGCGCGCCGATTTCATTCCGGCCGACATCGCGCAGAGCTACGCCGAGGGCGATGGCCAGACCCGCGCCGCCTGCCTTTCGGTGCTGACCGACCAGCAGTTCTTCCAGGGCCGCGTGGACTATCTCAAGCAGGCCCGCGCCTCGTGTGACCTGCCGGTGCTGCGCAAGGACTTCATGGTCGATGCCTGGCAGGTGTATGAATCGCGCGTCATGGGCGCCGACTGCATCCTGCTGATCGCTGCCTGCCTCGACGACGCGCAGATGGCCGAGCTGGAGGCCGTGGCGCGCAGCCTGGACATGGCGGTGCTGGTCGAGGTGCATGACCGCGCCGAGCTCGAGCGGGCGCTCAAGCTCAAGACGCCGCTGCTGGGCATCAACAACCGCAACCTGCGCACCTTCGAGGTGACGCTGGACACCACGCTGGACCTGCTGCCCGATGTGCCGGCGGACCGTCTGCTGGTCACCGAATCGGGCATCCTGGGCCGTGACGACGTGAAAAAGATGCGCGACGCCGGCGTGCATGCCTTCCTGGTGGGCGAGGCCTTCATGCGCGCGCCCGACCCGGGCACCGCGCTGGCGGCGCTGTTCGGCGCCTGATTTGCTCTTGAATCCATAGCTACTCATGGCCGCCAATCTTGGGCTTCAGGCCAATCTGGCTCTTGAAGAAGAGGCGGGGAGGGCGCTCGTGGCCTGGGCTCCGCAGCGCTGGCCCGTGGCCGCGGACTGGCGCCCCGCGCTCGAGGCCTTTCTGTCCAGCCCGGCCGGGGGGCAGCTGGGCCGTTTTATCGAGGCGCGGCTGGCAGCGGGGGCCACGATTTATCCGCCACAGCCGTTTCGCGCGCTGGAGCTGACGCCGCTGGCCGGGGTGAGGATGGTGATCCTCGGCCAGGACCCCTACCATGGGCCGGGACAGGCCGAGGGGCTGGCGTTCTCGGTGGCGCCGGGCGTGAAGCTGCCCCCGTCGCTGCGCAACATCTTCAAGGAACTGCAGCGCGAGTTCGGCGCGCCCGTGCCCACCCAGGGGTCGTTGCAGGACTGGGCGCGTCAGGGCGTGCTGCTGCTCAACACCTGCCTCACGGTCGAGGATGGCCAGCCGGCCAGCCATGCCCGCCAGGGCTGGGAGGTGCTGACTGATGCGTTGCTCGCGGCCGTGGCGGCCCGCCCCCAGCCCTGCGTGTACCTGCTCTGGGGCGCGCAGGCCCAGGCCAAGGCCGCGCTGATCGAGCAGACGGCCGCCGCGAACGGCGGCGAGGCGCTGGTGCTGCGGGCCAACCACCCGTCGCCGCTGTCGGCCCTGCGGCCACCGGTGCCGTTCCTGGGCTGCGGCCACTTTGGCCTGGCCCGCGACTGGCTGGCTGCGCGCGGCACCGCCCTGCGGCTCTGAACCGGGTCAGCGTTTGCGGCCGAACAGGCGCCCGATGAACGACTTCAGGCCCCGGCGCGGTGCGGGGGCCGGAGTCGCGCTCGCGCCGTGCGGGCGCGGCAGGCTGTCCAGCCGGGTGTCGTCGAGGTAGTCGCGGCCGATGTCGATGGTGCTGTGCTGGCCCAGCGCGGCAAAGTGCTTGCGCAGCCATTCCTCGCCCGAGGTCTGCCCGAGCCGGAACAGGGTCTGGATCAGCTGCGGATCGGCCGACGCGCGCGAGGAGGCCGGGTAGTCCTGGATGGCGGCGCCGCCGTCGATGCGGTGCAGCAGCACCCGCCGGCAGCGCGTGCCGTGCAGTGAGCCCTCGGCCAGCAGGCGGTTGATGAAGTCGATCGAGCGGACCTGGGTGAGCAGGCTGGCGTTGAAGGTCAGTTCGTTGACCCGGTCCAGGATGTCGGCCGGGGTGCGCGGCGTGTCCTCGCGCCGCAGCGGGTTGATCTGCACCAGCACGATGTCGGCGCTGCTGCAATGATCGATCAGCGGCGTCAGCGCCGGATTCACCGAGTAGCCCCCGTCCCAGTACGCCTCGCCGTCGATCTCCACCGCCCGGAACAGCATCGGCAGGCAGGCCGAGGCCATCACCGCCTGCGGCGTGACGTCGGCGCCCGTGAACAGGGCGGCCTTGCCGGTGTTGACGTGCGTGGCCGAGACGAACACCTTGGGCGACGGCAGGGTGCCGAGCGCCTCGAAGTCGATCAGCCGGGTCAGCAGGTCGCGCAGGGGGTTGATGTCCAGCGGGTTGGACTGGTAGGGGGAAAACCAGTTCTGCATCGCGCCAGCGAAAAAGTTGGTGGGCGCCAACTCCTTGGGGATTGCTCCCCATAAAAGGCTGGCGACGCCTTTTTGCAGGGCACCCAGGCTGCCGAGCGCGGCAACCTCGCCCCAGACCCGCGCCAGCGATTCGCGCGCAGCCCGGCGGGGGTCGGTGCCCGCAGCGCGGGCACGCGCATGGCCGTCGGCCAGCGCCACGGCATTCACCGCCCCGGCGCTGGCGCCGCTGATGCCCTCGATCGCGATGCGCGGGTCGGCCAGGAGCGCATCCAGCACGCCCCAGGTGAAGGCGCCATGGGATCCGCCCCCCTGCAGCGCCAGGTTGATGGTGCGGATGGCGGAGGCTGATGCGGGCTGGCTCATGGCGGTGATTGTGGGGGTGGACCTGTAACAAAGCGGTGAATTGCATTTCCCGTACCGGCAAGCAGGCCAGTGACAAAAAATCGTGCTATATTTCGAGGTTCGCCGGAGGGGTGCCCGAGTGGCTAAAGGGGGCAGACTGTAAATCTGTTGGCTTACGCCTACGCTGGTTCGAATCCAGCCTCCTCCACCAGGCCTTTTTATTTGAGGCCTTGGCGAAAGTGTTGAAGTGATTTGTGTAGAGCTCTGGGAAGCCTGCGTGGGTTTTGAAGTTCGCCCGATGCGGGAGTAGTTCAATGGTAGAACCCTAGCCTTCCAAGCTAATGACGCGGGTTCGATTCCCGTCTCCCGCTCCACAAATTGCAACGGCGCGTGGCGAATGGTTTTTTTTGCCCTTGTGGCTCAGTGGTAGAGCACTCCCTTGGTAAGGGAGAGGTCGCGGGTCCGATTCCCGCCAAGGGCACCAGAATTTTGTTGGATTGATCTAGTTTCTTTTTTCGGAGTC
>JAHBZN010000020.1 GCA_019635415.1 Ramlibacter sp. | reverse complement strand
GCGCACAAAAAACCGTTCATTGGCGGTCAACCAGGAGGTAAATTCCCGCACCGGCGTTTCCGCATCGAACGGCCGGGAAACACGAACGGTGAGCGGGCCGCTCGCCTGTCCGGTCGTCTCAACCCGGCTGTCGGCGAGCGCTCGATCGACGGCGCCCGCCACCACACCCGCTCCGATGCCTTGCAGTACCCGTTCGAACAACGCCCGCCGCGTCACCGCCATGATCGTCCTTTCATCCTGCCTCCATCGCCATCTACGTATGAGGATTCAACTCAATCGCCACCTGAACCGGCACGACGATGGATTGGTGCACCGTACAACCATGGGCGACTTTCAACAACCGTTCTTTCAATTCCGGCGTGATCCGGTGGGGCAGCCTGATCGACAGATGAATCTGCCCGACACGATGAGGCTGCTCCGCCATCGTCCACTCCGCCTCCACTTTCAGGCCGTCACGGGAAATGTCGTGTCGCGCGCAAAAGTTACCCACGAAATAGCCCACACAGCTGGCCACAGATCCCACAAACAATTCCACCGGACTCATGCCCGCGTCGGCGCCGCCATCGTCGACCGGTTGGTCCGTGACGACGCGATGCCGGTCGCTGAGAATGTCGTAGCGGGCGCCGCCCTGATAGGCCACACTCAGCTTCATCTCCCTCTCCTCTTCCGATCTGCGGCCGCTCGTGCGTGGCTCCCGATGGTTCACTATCTCCGACGTCGGGCCGGGATCTGTTTTACGAGCCCCAGGGCATGTACTTAGTAGGGCACATCCGCCGGCTTCCCTCCCTTCGGCCAATCCTGGCCTTTGTCGGAAAAATCCGGGCGTGGTTGCGCATTGATGTACGCCGCGACGTCATATGCATCCTGATCCGAGAGAGCCCATCCCCTGGTTCTCGGCATGTTCGACTTGATGAACGCAGCCGCTACCGGAACACGGGCCAGCTCCGCGCCCAGCGTGTAGGACTGAGGTCCCCATAGGGGTGGCCCCGCCATCGTGCCCTGTCCGTCGGCTCCGTGACAAAACGCACAACGGGCGGTGAAG
>JAHBZN010000002.1 GCA_019635415.1 Ramlibacter sp. | reverse complement strand
AGGCCTGCATGGCGCGCTACGACCGGCCGCACACGCTCTTCTACTGCGACCCACCCTACTGGGGCACCGAGGGGTACGGCGTGGGCTTTGGCCTCGATCAGTACGCCCGCATGGCCGAGCTGCTGAGAACCATCAGCGGCAAGGCCATCGTGAGCGTGAACGACATCCCTGAGATGCGCCAGGCCTTCAAGGGGCTGACGATGCGCCGGCTGGCGATCAAGTACACGGTGGGCGGTTCGGGGCGCGGGCGAGCTGAAAAGGGCGAGCTGCTGATACGGAATTGGTAGTGCCAGACAACCGCAGTCTGGCTCTCCAATGGGTGCTTGCTGGCGTGGGGGAACAGAGCGGTACTAGGGTCATCGCAACACGGAGACCAGCATGAAAAAGCAAACCCCTGACGAACTCTTCACCGCCATCGCCCGCCAGCACCTGGACATCGAGACCCTGGTCGAGCGACGTATGGACGGGCTGGACTTTCATGAGGTCGGCGTGGTGGGCTTGCGCAGAGCCCTGCAGGCGGCCTACGAAGCCGGCCAGGCGCAGCGGCAAGCCCAAGGGGGTGCAGCATGAAAACGGCCGCTCAAACATACCAGGAGACGAATCAGCTATGCGACCAGCTGGTCGACCGCGTGAAGGCCGCCCTGGCCAACCATGCCAGCCAAGCGGCCAAAGAGTCGGCGTCTTGGGAATGGGTCGGGGACGTCAGCCATGTGAGCCTTGACCTTCTGCGGGTGCTGAACTTCATGCAGGCCCTGACGCCGGACGAGCAATTGAGGTACGCCGACGTTCTGTAGCCAACACGCAACGACCCTGAGGGCCGGCCTTGCCGGCCCTTCATCGTTGGCGGTCGGGGTGACGCCGCCGTATCATGGTTGTGTGTGTTCCAACTACCGTCCAGTCACAAGTAGCGATCGACTGCTGACCTTCTTTGGCGTCGAGAGGGGCATCGATCAGGTGCCTGCGGACGTCTGGCCTACGGGCCTGGCACCGTTCATCCGGCTCGGTGAGCCTGGCTCGGCAAGCAAGTTTCAAGTTCATGACGGCATGTTTGGCTTGTTGCCACACTTTGCCGTTGAGGTCGCGCAGGGGCGCAAAACCTACAACGCTCGATCTGAGACCGTGGCGATCAAGCCCAGCTTCCGAGAGTCCTGGAAAAAGGGGTGGCGGTGCGTCATTCCTGCCGAGTACATCTATGAGCCGAACTGGGAGAGCGGCAAGGCCGAGCGGTGGCGAATTCAGCAGCCCGGAGCCGTGCCAATGGGGATTGCTGGCATCTACAGGCGCTGGCGGCATCCCGACGGGCAAGAGGCCTTTACGTTTGCCATGCTCACCGTGAACGCGGACGGTCATCCAGTCATGAGCAGGATGCACCGGCCATCCGATGAAAAGCGGATGGTCGTGATTCTGGCGCCTGAGGAGTACGGGCGCTGGCTGGAATGCTCGGTGGCTGATGCGTCGAAGTTCTTCCGGCAGTGGACCGGGCCTTTGGACGCGGTGCCTGATCCGCTGCCAGCGAGGCCAAAGAAGGCGGCATCACGCGGCGCCACCGGGCGGCTAGACCTTTAACTTTGGTGCCAAAGGGGCGTCAATGGTGCCAAAGGGGCCGTCAATCGGGCAGTTAAAGCGGTGCCAAAGCCGGTGTAAATGGTGCCAAAGGCGGCGTAAATTGGTGCCAAAGGCTGCGGCGCGCTATTGGCGGTCGAAAAGAAAGCCCTGTGACCGCAGCGGGCTACAGGGCTTGAGAGATTTGGTAGGACGTACAAGATTCGAACTTGTGACCAACGGATTAAAAGTCCGCTGCTCTACCAACTGAGCTAACGTCCCACACTCTTTTGCCGTTTCTCACCCAAAAGGTGCAGCAAAGCCCACGATTATAGCGTCGTTTGAGTGCCTGCCCGGCTGGCCAGCCGGTCCAGCACCCAGCCGGCCGCGCACTGGCCGAAGGTGGCGGTGACGCTGACCACGGAGCCATAGCCGTGGCAGTTGAGTGACCCATCGCCCTCCACTGCACACGACGGGTCGGGCGGCGCCACGGCCTCGCGGCTGAACACGCAGGCCACCCCGATGGTCTTGCCCTCCCTGGGGGCGCCGTGCTCCCTGCGCAGGCGGTAGCGCAGCTGGGCCAGCAGCGGGTCGTGCGTGGTGTGGGCCAGGTCGTCGATGTCCACCTTGTGCGCCAGCCGCTTGCCGCCAGCGGCGCCCACGGAGATGAACAGCCGCCGCCCTTCGCGCGCCCAGGCCGCCATGGCGGTCTTGGCCTTGACCTGGTCACAGGCGTCGATGACCGCATCGACGGTGCCGGGCAAGAGACCGGGCCAGTTGCCCGGCTCGACGAATTCCTCCACGGCGTGGACCTGGCAACCGGGATGGATCTGCGCTATGCGATCGCGCATGGCCAGCACTTTGGCCTGGCCCACGGTGTCGGCCAGCGCGTGGATCTGCCGGTTGATGTTGGATTCGGCCACATGGTCCAGGTCGATCAGCGTGAGTTCCCCCACACCACTGCGCGCCAGGGCGTCGGCGGCCCAGGAGCCCACGCCGCCAAGGCCCACAACGGCCACGCGCGCGGCCCGGATGGCCGCTGCGCCCGGCACGCCGTACAGGCGCTCCAGGCCGCCAAAGCGGCGCTGCAGGTCGGCCTCCCCGGGAGCCAGATCGGCACTCAACCCATGCGCTCCAGGCGCCAGATCTGGTATTTGAAGGCGGCCACGGCGCCAGCCAGGATGGCGGCCACGGCGACAAAGCTGGTCAGGCTCAGCGTGGAGATGCCGCTCAGGCCCTGGCCCACGGTGCAGCCCATGGCCGTCACGCCGCCCACCCCCATGAGCGCGCCGCCCACCAGGTGGTTGGCCACGTCCTCGGTGCTGCCAAAGCCTTCCCACCGGAAGCTGCGGGCTGCGAGCGCGGCGCCGGCGGAGCCCAGCACCACGCCCAGCACGGACACGATGCCCACGGTCAGCACCTTGCTCTTGTCACTGAAGAACATGAGCCAGTCGAGGGTGTAGGCCACGGGCGAGACAAAGCTCAGTGCCTCGGCGCGTCCGGAGTTGGTGCCGACAAAGGCTTCCTGCAGGGTGTCGGGGTGCTCGGGCACATAGCCCAGCTTGCCGCTGACCCACCACATGGCAACGATCACGCCCCCCACGCCCAGGCCTGCGAGCAGGTTGTCAAAGCGGCGGAAGTCCGGCCCGATCAGCGCCCAGACCACCAGGGCGCCTCCCAGCACCACGGCAAAAACCAGCCATGCCAGCGCCGACTGAAAGCCAAAAGTGCTGGAAGCCCAGGCTGGCAGGGAGGTTCCTGCTCCCATTTCCATAGCAACGCGGTCCACCGTGGCGACCCGTGCCACGGCCGTGATGCCCTTGAGCGTGGCAAAGGCCGCCACGCCCATCACGCCAAACACCACCAGCGACTTGAGGCTGCCCCCGCCAATGCGCACCAGGGTCTTGCTGCCGCAACCCGACGCCAGCACCATGCCAAAGCCGAACAGCGCCCCGCCGGTCGCGGCGGACAGCCAGATGAAACGGTTGGAGGCATACAGCGTCTTGGACGGATCGACCTGGCCCGAGGCCACGAGCACGGCAAACCCGATCATGGCCACGCCGATGGCCAGCCCCCATTGGCGCATGCGGGTCCAGTCGCCCATGTTGACCACGTCGCTGACAGCGCCCATGGTGCAGAAGTGCGTGCGCTGCGCAATGGCGCCGAACACCAGGGACAGGACAAAGGCGGCCCACAGCACCTGGGTGGTGAGCGCGGAAAGGTCAGAGGCTTGCATCCCCCGATTTTAGGCGGCGCGCCCTGCCCCGGCGCGCCGTGGTGGCACTACTTGAGCCGCGCCAGCCGTTCCTTGGCCGCGCCCGCAGCCTCGGACTGGGGATAGGCCTTCATGAGGTCATCGAGCGTCTTGCGCGCGGAACGGGTGTCCTTGAGCTCGATCTGGCAGTTGGCGATCGACAGCACGGCCTCGGGCGCGCGCAGGTGATCGGGAGCGCGCGTGAGCAGCGCCCGGAAGTTGGCGATGGCGCCGGTGTAGTCGCGCGTGGCGTACTGCGCATTGCCCAGCCAGAACAGCGCCGAGGGCGCGTAGCCCGTCTGTGGATTGCGCTTGAGGAAATCGGCAAAGGCCGCCTGCGCCGCCGGGAACTCGCCACGCCGGAAGGTGGCGAGCGCCGCCTCGAAATCACGCTTCTCGTTCGGCTCGACCGAGAACTCCTGGCCATCGACCGAGACCTTGGCCGGCTCGAACTTGCGCAGGCGGTCGTCCACGCCCTGGGCCAGGTCCTTCTGGCGCTGCTGCATGTCGCTCACGGCGCGCGTGAGCTGCTCCTGCTGCCCCCGCGAGCTGGCCAGCTCGCCACGCAGCAGCTCGATCTGGTTCTGCAGATCCAGCAGGCTGCGGCGCATCTGAACGTTTTCTTCGCTGGCACGGCGGGCCTCCTCGGCCAGCTTCTGGTTGGCGGCATCGGCCGCCTGGCGATTGGCCTCGACTTTCTGGCGCAGGTCAAGGATCGCCTTGCGTGCCTCGTCGTCTTCAAACAGTGCCGCATGGGAGGCTGGCGCTGCCAGGGCCAGCGCCGCGAACAGCGTGGTGGCGCCAGCGCGCAACCACAGGGGGGAGAGCATGCGGCGCGCCATCAGCGGTACGCGATCTCGGCGCGGCGGTTCTCGGTCATGGCCGCCTCGTCATGGCCCGGGTTGGCGGGCTTTTCCTTGCCGAAGCTCACGGCCTCGACCTGGCTGTCGGGCACGCCCAGCAGGCTCAGCGCGCGACGCACGGCCTCGGCGCGCTTCTGTCCCAGCGCCAGGTTGTATTCGCGTCCGCCGCGCTCGTCGGTGTGGCCTTCGATCACGACCTTGCGGGCGCTGTTGGCACGGATGAACTGCGCATGCTGCTCGATCACCGACTGGAACTCCGGCTTGATGACGAAGCTGTCGTAGTCGAAATAGATGATGCGGGCCACACCGGTGGGGCCTGCGCCCGGCTTGGCGTCGTTGTTCAGGTCCACCGGCGCCACATTGCTCTTGGTCGCGCTACCGGCGTCGGCGCCCGGCGTGGTCGTGCCGGAAGTCCCGGTCACCGAACTGCCGGTCTTGTCCTCGACCGGCACGTCATTGAGCTTCACACCCGAGCTGCAGCCCACCAGCACAGCGACCAGAGCCGCCGCCAGAAACATGCGTTTCTTCATCCAAAAACCTCCTGAAATTGCGGTTTACTTCTGAAACGGACCCCAGTCCGGTTCGCGAATGTCTCCACCCTGCCCTGCCAGGCGGGCCTTGATCTTGCCGTCCAGCGTGGTGGTCATCAATGCCTCGCGGCCCTGCTGCTGGGTGGCATAGACGATGAGTCGGCCATTGGGCGCGAAACTCGGGCTTTCGTCGGCCGACGTCTCCGTGATGGAGGTCACCGTCGAACTGGCCAGTTCCATGACTTGCAGCTTGAAGGCCCCCCCGATCCGGGAAATGTAGGCCAGCCAGCGTCCGTCGGGACTGATGGCGGGCGAAATGTTGTAACCCCCGGTAAAGGTCACGCGCTCGGGCGAACCGCCGGTGGGCGACATGCGGTAGATCTGCGGCGCGCCACCGCGGTCGCTCACAAAGTAGATGCTTTTGCCGTCGGGCGAGTAGACGGGCTCGGTGTCGATGCTGGCCGACTGGGTGAGCCGGCGCGGCTCGCCGCCACGCGCGTCGATGGTGTAAAGCTGCGAGCCACCGTCCCGGCTGAGCGTGACGGCGAGCGAGCGGCCATCGGGCGACCAGGCCGGTGCGCTGTTGGAGCCACGGAAGTTGGCAATCAGCCGGCGTTTGCCAGTGGCCACGTCGTGCACGTAGACCACGGGCTTGCGCGACTCGAACGACACGTAGGCCAGTTCGCCGCCGCTGGGCGACCAGGCCGGCGATATGATGGGCTCGGGACTGGCCAGCGCCGTCTGCGCGTTCTCGCCGTCGGCATCGGCCACCCAGAGGTTGTAGCGGGAGCCCGCCTTGGTCACATAGGCGATGCGCGTGGAAAACACACCCTTGTCGCCGGTCAGCTTTTCGTAGATCACGTCGGCAATGCGGTGGGCTGCCAGCCGCAGATCGCCCGTGGTCACGGCGTAGCTCTGACCGCCGAGGTCCTGCCCCTGCACCACGTCCCAGAGCCTGAAACGCACGTCGTAGCGGCCATCGGCCAGGCGCGAGACGCTGCCGGTCACCAGGGAGTCCGCGCGGCGCTGGCGCCACAGGGCCACATCGGGTCGGCTCGTCTCGTCCAGGGCGACGCCCGTGCCATCCACGGCGCGGAACTGCCCGCTGCGCTCGAGGTCGGCCTGCACGATGGCGCCAATTTTCTGAGGCGAGGCCTCGTCTCCGCGAAACGCCGTGACAGCGATCGGCAACTGCGTCATGCCCACGCCAGTGACTTCCACGCGGAACTGGGCCAGCACCGGAGTCAACGACGTGGCCAGCATGCCCCCCAGGATCAGGCGGCGCGAGGGAGGGCTGTTCAGGTCAGGCAATAGGGTCATCTTCTCGGTTCAGGCAGTACAAGGCAAAGTATTTTCCAAAGGCGGCTTGAGCCTGCATGGTACACACCGCGAATCCCATGGCCCCATCCAGGAAGCCAAGGCGCAGCACATAACTGCGGAAAAAAGCGGCCATGCCAGACAGAGCCGCCCGCGCCATGGAAGTTCTGCGGCCTTCGGCGTGACGCTGACGGGCCCAGGCGGCGCTGTAGGCCTCCAGTTTGCGCCAGTAGTGTGCCGGCGTGGGGTAGCTTTCGTGTAACAAAGGCGTTCGCAGGCGGCCCGCCCGTCCCGCGGACAGCAGCAGGCGCTCATGCACCAGGTCGTCGCTGAAACGCGCGGACCCACGCTTGAACAGGCGCAGCACATGGTCGGGCGTCCAGCCGCAATGATGGATCCACTGGCCGCAAAAGCGGGTCAGGCGCGGGATTTCGAATGCCGGCTCGCCACCGGCGGCCATGGCCTGGCGTATTTCGTCCGCCAGCGCCGGCGTCACGCGCTCGTCGGCATCCAGCGAAAGCACCCAGTCACCGCCGGCCAGCGCCAGGGCCCGGTTCTTCTGGGGCCCGAAGCCAGGCCAGTCCGCCGCCACGGCCACGCGCGCGCCCTGCGCCCGCGCTATCGCGACCGTATCGTCGGTACTGCCGCCATCCAGCACGATTTTCTCGTCGGCGAAGGCCACCGAGGCGAGACAGTCGCCAATGTTGGCGGCTTCGTTGTGGGTGATGACGACGACAGACAGGTGCATCAAAGCGGCAGAAAGGACTGGGTAGATAATCCGGGCTTGTCTGCAATTATGAGGTTACCGGGTGACGGGAAAGAGAATATGGGAGGCCCTTCGCCCTTGGCCGGTGTATCTGCTGGCGGCTTCCGTCCCGATCTCCCTGGCCGCCATCAACGTGTCCAAGCTCCTGATCCTGCTCGTCGCCGCAGGCGTCCTGATCGGTGGGCTGCTCGGCGGGAGGCGCCAGCCCCTGCTGGCGCAAAGCCGCAGCGTAAGGATGGTTCTTGTGATGCTCGCTGCGCTCGCATTCAGCCTCGTCTACACCACCGCGCCCTGGCATGAGGCGCTGGGGGACGTGGCCAAGTATGGCAAGCTGCTGCTCATTCCGGCGGTGCTGCTGCTGATCCGTTCCCCCCGCGAGGCCCGGATGGCGCTGGGCCTGTACCTGGGCGTCCAGGCCTTCGTGGTGCTGACCTCGTGCCTGCTGTACCTGCATGTGCCCGTATTCTGGGTACCCTCGACGCCACGCAACTCCATCGCGACGGTGTACTCGAGCTATCTGGACCAAACCATCATGACGGCCGCTTTTGCCGCCGTCTGCTGGCACCTGAGAGCGTCCTTCCCCGGCCGGCAGGGTCGTTGGCTGGCCCTGGGCCTCGCCGCGATCAGCGCGGTCAATATCCTGTTCATGATGCCGGGTCGCAGCGGCCAGATGGCGCTGCTGGGCGTCATTTCACTGGCGCTGCTGTGGGCTGTGCCCCGGCGATGGCTGGCGGCAGCGTTCCTGGCGCCTGTCTTGCTGGTGGGGCTGACCATGGCGGTTTCGCCACAGTTCAAGGTGCGGTTGACTGAAGTTGTCTCGGAGGTCAATGCCTACCAGAGCCAGCAAGACATCGCCACCTCTTCCGGGATGCGACTCAATTTCTGGCGGCGCTCGCTAGAGGCCATCGCTCAACGCCCCTTCACTGGCTTTGGCGTGGGCAGTTGGAACCAGCAGTATTTGCGACTCGAGGGTCCGAATCCGATCCCGGGAACCGCCAAGGTACGAAACCCGCACCAGGAATTCCTGTTGTGGGGCGTCCATCTGGGCCTGGGAGGCATCTTGCTGCTGCTGGCGTTCTTCGCTGCCGCGGTGCGCGACAGCCAGCGTTTCGCTCCGACCGCACAGCATGCCATGCAGTCGGTGCTCGCCGTGATGGCCATTGCCTGCCTGTTCAACTCCGCAGTGTTCGACGCGCTGATCGGCGAATTCTTCTGTGTGCTGACCGGCCTGCTCCTTGCGTATGGCCAGCAGACCCTCACGGCGTCCGATCCCGTGCCCCGGACCGCCGGCTCAGCCGAACCGGTGCCCGCATGAACACGCCCTCGACCCCTGCCCCCCCGACCCCGGCACGTGGCACGGTGTGGCAGCGCCTGCAGCGCTTCATCCCCTACTTCCGTGGCGCGGGCTGGGCCTTTCCAGCGATGGTGGGGGCCACGATGGTGGCCGCGCTGACCGAACCCATGATTCCGGCCTTGATGAAGCCGCTGCTGGACCGTGGCTTCAAGGGCGGGTCACTGAACCTCTGGCTGGTGCCCGCGGCGCTGCTGGGGCTCTTCGCGCTGCGGGGCGTGGCCGGCTTCGTCGCCCAGTACTCCCTGGCCTTCATGGCCAACCAGGCGATGGTCGCGCTGCGCCGGCGGCTGTTCGGCCGCCTGCTGGAGGCGCCGATGGGCCTGTTCGCCTCGTCCTCCGCCAGTTCGCTGTCGAACACCGTGGTCTACGAGGTGCAGACCGGCACCACGCTGCTGGTCAACGCCATGCTCTCCCTGCTCAAGGACTCGCTGAGCCTGGTGGCGCTGATGGCCTACCTGCTGTACCTCAACTGGAAGCTGACGCTGATCGTCCTGTTCATCTTCCCGGCTGTCGCCTGGGTCATGAAGGTGCTGTCCCGGCGCCTCCACCGCATCACCCAGGCCAGCCAGAACGCTACCGACCACTTGGCCTATGTGGTCGAGGAAAACGTGCTGGCCCATCGCGTCGTGCGCCTGCACGATGCCCAGGCCTCGCAAGGCGAACGGTTCGACCGGCTCAACACCGAGTTGCGCCGGCTGGCCATGAAATCCACCATCGCAGCCTCGGCCATGACACCGCTGACCCAATTGCTGGCCGCCGCCGCGCTCTCGGCGGTGATCTGCACCGCGCTGTGGCAAAGCTCGACCAGCGGCATCACCGTCGGGGCCTTTGCCTCGTTCGTCACGGCCATGCTGATGCTGATCGCGCCCATCAAGCATCTGTCGGAGTCGGCCTCCCCCATCACCCGCGGGCTGGCCGCTGTGGAACGGGGACTGGACCTCATTGACCAGACACCGCCGGAAGCCGAAGGCCCGCACGCGGTGGCCCGTGCCCGCGGCGAACTGCTGCTGGAGAACGTGGTCGTGCGCTATGCGGGCAGCAATCACGACGCGCTGGATGCGTTGAGCCTGCATGTGCAGCCCGGACAGACGGTGGCCCTGGTCGGCAGCTCCGGCTCCGGCAAGACCACCCTCATCAATCTTTTGCCGCGTTTCGTCGAACCCGCGAGCGGCCGAATCACGCTGGATGGCGTGGCGCTGGCCGACTGGCAGCTCAGCGCACTGCGCCGCCAGTTTTCGTTCGTGAGCCAGGACGTGGTGATGTTCAACGACAGCGTCGCCGCCAATGTGGCGCTGGGCCAGCCGCTGGATCGCGCACGCGCCCTGCGGGCCTTGCAGGCGGCCAATCTGGGCGCCTTCGTCGAAGCCCTGCCCGAGGGCATGGACACCCTGGTCGGCCACAATGCCACACAATTGTCGGGCGGGCAGCGCCAGCGCCTGGCCATTGCCCGCGCCCTGTACAAGGATGCGCCCATCCTCATCCTCGATGAAGCCACCTCCGCGCTGGACTCCGAGTCCGAGCAGGCCGTGAAGACCGCGCTGCAACGCCTGATGGCCGGGCGCACCACGCTGATCATTGCGCACCGCCTGTCGACCATCGAGCATGCTGACCGCATCGTGGTGATGAGCGCAGGCAAAATCGTGGAGGCCGGCACGCATGACGCACTGCTGGCCGCGGCGGGGCACTACGCGCGGCTGTACCGGCTTGCGGCGGCCGGCGACACCAGCAACCCGCAGGAGAACATCCTCGAATGAGCCAGCCTTCGATCAGCGGCTTCACCTTCATCCGCAACGGCACCATGCTGGGCTTTCCGTTCGTGGAGTCGATCCGCTCGCTGCTGCCCCTGGTGGACGAGTTCGTCGTCGCCGTGGGCCGCAGCGACGACGACACCCTGGCGCGGGTACAGGCCATCGGTGATCCCAAGATCAGGATCATCGAGACCGTGTGGAACGACCACATGGCCGACCGCGGCTTCGTCTACGCCCAGCAGAAAATGATCGCGCAGTACGCCTGCACGGGAGAATGGGTGTTCTACCTCGAGGGCGACGAGCTGGTCCATGAGGCCGAACTGGACGCGATCCGCGCCAGCGTGAACCGCCATCACGGCAACCCGGCGGTGGAGGCCCTGGTCTTCGACTACCTGCACTTCTACGGGACGCCGGCCTATGTGTCGGTGAGCCCCGGCTGGTACCGGCGCGAATGCCGGCTGATCCGCAACACCATCCGCACCTATGCGCCCGATGGCCAGTACTGGCTGGTCATGCACCAGCACAAGCGGCCACGCAACCCGCACGCAGCGCTGGCCCAGGCCCACATCCACCACTACGGCTGGGTTCGGCGCGCCGAACAGATGCAGGCCAAGCTCGATCAGGTCGCCAGGTACTGGAAAGACTCGACCGTGATGCAGATCAACTACGCCAACTTCGACCCGCAGGCGGTCAAGCCTTTCACGGGCACCCATCCCGCGATCATGGCTCAGTGGCTGGCCACCGAGGCGGAGCAGAGCATCCAGTTCAATCCCGACTACCAGCTCACTGCCAAGGAGCGCAAATACCGGTTGTCGATGGCGCTGGAACGGCTCACGGGCTGGGACCTGAGCCGCAAGCATTTCAAGCTGGTGGCCTGACGCTTTCGAAATACAGCCGTTCGTAGGCCTGCGCAGCCGCGGCCCAGTCGTGGGCGCTGGCGAATGCCAGGGCGCGGCGGCCCAGGCGGCTGGCCAGCGCGGTGTCATTCAGGACCCGTCCGAGTGCCGTGGCGATGTGTCCGGCCTCGCGCGGATCATCGAGCAGCAGGGCGTCATCTCCATCGGTCAGCAAGGTCGATATGCCGCAGAACGCCGGCCCGCTCACCACCACCGGCAGGCCATGCGCCATGGCCTCCAGCACCACCATGGCAAAGGTGTCCTCCAGCGTCGGATGGACCAGCACATCCGCGGCCCGGTAGGCGGGCCCCACGTCCGGCAGAGCGCCCAGAAAATGCACGCGGCCCTCCAGGCCCAGGCGCAGCGCCTCGGCCCGGAACGCCGGAATGCCGGCCGGATGGCCCACCACGGCCAAATGAACCTCATGGCCATCCGGCAGCGCCGCCAGCGCCGCCAGCGCCGCCAGCAGCGGACCCAGGCCCTTGCGGGCGTAGTCATTGGCCACGAACAGCAGCAACCGGGTCTGCGCCGGCAGGCCTAGCGCACTGCGGGCCTCGGCGCGGCCCGCCAGCGGCTGCGGGCCCGGGCTGCGCACGCCCGGCGTGATCACGCTCATCAGCGGCCGCGCCGCCGGGTACACCGCCAGAGCTTCAGCCTGCAGATTCGTGGAGGTCACCACCACCTGGCGCTGTCCGGCAGTGCCGCGAAACCGCGCCGCCTCCAGCAGCACATAGGTCAGCAGGCGCGGACTGAGTGCGATCTTCAGCCAGCGCATGGCCCGCCGCGCCCCGTGGCGCCCCATCAGCAGGTTGTGGCGAACGGGCTTGACGTGGATGGTCTGCACCGCGCCATGCCAGGTGTTTTCATGGGAATGCACCACGTCGTAGCCGCTGCGCGTCGCGCGCCAGGTGCTGAAGGCGTACCAGAGCTGGTTGAGCCAGCGCGGCTTGGCCAGCGGCCGGGTCACCCGGTGGTAGGTCACGCCGGGCCAGTCATGCTGTATTTCCTGCGCGAACACGTGCAACTCATGGCGCGCGGCGAGTTGCTCCACCAGCGCCATCGAATAGCTCTCGGCGCCCCCTCCCGTGGTCGCGAACACCCGGTTCAGGACCGCCACGCGCAGGCGCCGCGGCCCGGCCGGCGCATTCATGCGGTGCGCCGCCTGTCTTCGTAGGCCGTGGCGATCTTGGCCCAGAACAGCGGCAGCGTGGTCGACTGGTGCACCGGTACCCTTGGCAGCGCAAAGGCGTCATCGGCCGCGGCCGAACGGCCCCGGCGCGTGGTGGTGGCCGCCGTGTAGCCGGCCTCGCGCACCATGGCCGCATGCTCCGGCCGGTAGTGGCCATACGGGTAGCAGAACTGGCGCAGTTCCACGCCCAGAAAAGGCTCCAGATCGACCTTGCAGGCCGTGATTTCCTCGCGCGCCGTGGCGTCGCCCACGGTCTGCAGGTCCACATGGTTGCGGGTGTGGGCGCCGATCTCCTGGCCGCCGGCCACCCAGTCCCGCAGGTGGTTCACGTCCATCAGCGGGCTCGGGGGGACGCCTTTGGGCAGGTCCCAGACATTGCTGCCGCCCAGTTGCCCGCTCACGATGTAGCAGGTGGCCGAAAAGCCGTGCTCGAGCAGCACCGGCAAGGCATGCCGGAGGTTGTTGACATAGCCGTCGTCGAACGTGAGGCCCACCACCCGTCCCTGCTGCTCGCCGCTCAGGTAAGGCGCCAGCGCGCTCATCGACAGGCCCCGATAGCCCAGCAGGCGCAACAGCCCCATCTGCCGAGCAAACGCGCCCGGTGACACCACCAGGCTGCGGTACGGCGTGCCGCGCGGAGGGGGCGTGTCGACCTGGTGGTAGGTCAGGATGGGGATCGGAGGGCGCGGCATGGGCGGCAACGGTCACGGTCTGGCAGGCCGCCCGCGGGCGTGCCCGCAGGGCTCACAACAGGACGATATCGTACTGCTCCGGGCCCATGGCGCTCTCGCTCTGCAGCGAAATGGGCTTGCCAATGAAGTCCGACAGGCCGGCCAGGTGCTGGCTTTCCTCGTCCAGAAACAGCTCCACCACGCGCGGCGAGGCCACGACGCGGAACTCGCGCGGGTTGAACTGCCGCGCCTCGCGCAGGATCTCGCGCAGGATGTCGTAGCCCACGCTGCGCGCCGTCTTGACGCTGCCCTTGCCCTGGCAGGCCTCGCAGGGCTCGCACAGCATGTGGGCCAGCGACTCGCGGGTGCGCTTGCGCGTCATCTCGACCAGCCCGAGGTGCGAGAAGCCACCGGCCATGGTCTTGACCCGGTCGCGCGCCAGGTGCTTGCGGAATTCGGCCAGCACCGCCTCGCGGTGGTCCTCGCGCACCATGTCGATGAAATCCACGATGACGATGCCCCCCAGGTTGCGCAGGCGAAGCTGCCGCGCGATGGTGCCCGCCGCCTCCAGATTGGTCTTGAAAATCGTGTCGTCGAAGTTGCGCGCGCCCACATAGCCGCCGGTGTTCACGTCCACCGTGGTCAGCGCCTCGGTCTGGTCCACGATCACGTAGCCGCCGGATTTCAGGTCGACACGGCGCCCCAACGCCCTGGCAATCTCGTCGTCGATCGAGTACAGGTCGAAGATGGGCCGCTCCCCCTTGTACAGCTGCAGTCGGCTGGCGGCCGCCGGCATGAACTCGCGTCCGAAGGCCGAGAGCATCTCGAACTGCTCACGCGAGTCGAGCCGGATGGTCTGGGTCTCCTCGCTCACCAGGTCACGCAGCACGCGCTGCAGCAGGTTCAGGTCCTGATGCAGCAGCGAGGTGGCCGGAAGCCGGGTCGACGCCTCCTTGATGCGGGCCCAGGCCTTGCGCAGGTAGGCCACGTCCTCGGCGAGCTCCGCGTCGCTCGCGTCCTCGCCGTTGGTGCGCAGGATGAAGCCGCCCCCCTGCTCGCCCACGATCGCCTGCAGGCGGGCGCGCAGCGCGTCGCGCTGGTCGGTAGGAATCTTCTGCGACACCCCCACGTGGTCGTCCTGGGGCAGGAACACCAGCAGGCGGCCCGCCACGCTGATCTGGGTCGACAGGCGTGCGCCCTTGGTGCCGATCGGGTCCTTGATCACCTGCACCATGAGCGACTGGCCTTCAAAGACCTGCCTTTCGATCGGCACGGTGGGCTGCGTGGCCTTGATCAGGCCGGGCGGTTCGCCATCGGGGTGGCGGTGCCAGACGTCGGCCACATGCAGGAAGGCCGCGCGCTCCAGGCCGATGTCGATGAAGGCAGATTGCATGCCCGGCAACACGCGTGCCACCTTGCCCAGGTAGACATTGCCCACCAGGCCACGCTCCAGCGTGCGCTCCACATGCAGTTCCTGCACCGCGCCGTTTTCCACCACGGCAACCCGCGTCTCCTGCGGCGACCAGTTGATCAGGATGTCTTGCTGCATTTTCTTCTTCAGATCTTGAAGCCGGCGGCACGCAGCAACTGCGCGGTCTCGAACATCGGCAACCCCATGATGCCAGTGTAACTGCCGCTGATCCGTGAAATGAACGCCGCCGCCGCGCCCTGCACGGCGTAGGCGCCGGCCTTGCCCATGGGCTCGCCGCCTTCCACGTAGCGGCGGATTTGCGCGGGCGCGAGCGGCGCAAAGGTCACGCGGGAGTCACTGAGCGCGGCCAGCCGTTTGGTGCCCCGCTGCACGGCCACCGCCGTCAGCACGCGGTGGGTGGCTCCGGACAGCTCGGCCAGCATGCGCCGCGCGTGCGCCGCGTCCTCCGGTTTGCCATAGATCGTGCGGCCCAGCGCCACCGTGGTGTCCGAGCACAGAATGGGCGCCGCCGGCCAACGGCGCCGGCGCAGCCGCTGCACCGCGGCGTCGAGCTTGAGGCCGGTCACGCGCTGCACATAGCGGGCCGGTGCCTCGCCCGGCAGCACGGCCTCGATGCCTTCGGCGTCCTCGTCAGCATCGGGCAGCAGCAGTTCGTAGCGCACGCCCAGTTGCTCCAGCAACTGGCGCCGGCGCGGACTCTGGGAAGCGAGATAAATGAATTCACTCACGGTGGTAGGGGTGGTTGGCATTGATCGACCAGGCCCGGTACAGCTGCTCCACCAGCAGCACGCGGACCATGGCATGCGGCAGGGTCAGGTCCGACAGCCGGATGCGCTCATGCGCCGCCTGCCGGAACGCCGGGTCCAGCCCGTCCGGCCCGCCAATCACCAGCGCCACGTCATCCGAAGCGAGCTGCCAGTCCTTGAGCTTGCCGGCCAGCGCCCGCGTGGTCAGCGGCGTGCCGCGTTCATCGAGCGCCACCACGCGGGTGCCACGCGGAATGGCCGCCTCGATGCGTTCGCGTTCGGCGGCGTAGAGGGTCTCCAGGGTCTTCGAACCACGCGGCTCGGTCTTGACCGCCTTGAGCTCGACCCGCAGCTCCGGCGGAAAGCGCTTGGCATAGTCGTCCCATGCGGTCTGGGCCCAGTCGGGCACGCGCTGCCCCACGGCGACCACCAGGAGTTTCATGCCTTGCGCGCGGTCGCCTTCCTGGCCGGGGCCTTCGCGGCCGTCTTGCCGGCGGCCTTGCGGGCCACGGGCTTGTTCACCACCTGGGTCTTCACCGGGGCCTTGCTCTTGGCGGCGGGGGTCTTGCGGGCCGGTGCCTTCTTGGCGGCGGGCTTGGCGGCCTGCTCGGCCGCCTTGATCGCGGTCTTGGCCGCGCTGCTGCGGCGCAGCGTGGTGTTCTCGGGTGCCTTCCTGGCGGTGGCCTTTGCGGGTTCGGAGGCCATTGCCGGCTTGGGTGCGCCCAACTTCAGGCGTACCGGCTTCTCGCCCCAGATTTCTTCCAGGTGGTAGTACTGGCGGATCACCGGTTGCATGATGTGGGCCACGGCGGCCCCGCAATCCACGATGATCCACTCGCCGTTGTCCTCCCCCTCGACGCGCGGCTTGCCAAAGCCCGCCTCGCGCACGGCATCGCGCACGCTGGCCGACAGCGCCTTGGTCTGGCGGTTGGAGGTGCCTGACGCGATGATGACCCGCTCGAACAGCGGCGACAGATGCTCGGTGTTGAAGACCTGGATGTCCTGCGCTTTCACGTCCTCCAGGCCATCGATGATGGCGCGCTGGAGCTTCTGGATGTCTTTTTTGGCGGCAGTTTCAGTGGTCATCAGGCAGATTGGTAAAGGTGATGGTGTTCAATATAGCGTGCTACGGCGGCTGGAACCAGATGGTCGATCCCCTGCCCCGCCGCGGCGCGGGCCCGGATTTCGGTGGAGCTGAAGGGCATCGGCGGCAGTTCCACCGACTCGCGGCGCCCCGGGGGCAACCTTGAGGCATCAAAAGTGCCTGTAGCCCCCGTCGGGCGGGCGCGTGCCGCTATGGAAATGGTAGCAATCTGGGCGATCTCGGCGTTTTCGCGCCAGGTGTGCAGGGCCTCGGCCTGGTCGGCACCGATCACCAGCAGCAGTTCGGCCTGCGGAAACTCCTGGCGCAGCTCGCGCAGGGTGTCGATGGTGTAGGTGAAGCCCGAGCGCTGCAGCTCACGGCCGTCCACCACGGCGTTCGGCACGCCGGCAAACGCCTGCTGCGCCATGGCCAGGCGGTGCTGCTTGGCCGACAGCTCGCGCGACTTGTGCCAGGCCTGCCCGGTCGGGAAGATGCGCAGTTCATCGAGATGCAGCTGCTCGACGGCCGCGCGCGCCAGCGCCACGTGGGCGTTGTGCGGCGGGTCGAAGGCCCCACCGAACATGCCAAGGCGACGCACCGTCGCACCGCGCGCGGTCATACCCATTCCCGTCGCACCAGGAAGCGGCTGGTCAGCGCCTCCTCGGCCGAGCCCGGCTCCGGCCGGCGCTGGTAGGCCCAGCTCACCAGTGGCGGCATGGACAGCAGGATGGACTCCGTGCGCCCACCCGACTGCAGGCCAAAGTGGGTTCCGCGGTCCCAGACCAGGTTGAACTCCACGTAGCGCCCGCGCCGGTAGGTCTGGAACTCGCGCTCGCGTGCTCCGTAGGGCATGTCGCGGCGCCGCTGGACGATGGGCAGGTAGGCCCCCGTGAAAGCATCGCCCACCGCCTGCATCATGACCAGGCTGCGCTCGGGGCCCAGTTCGGAGAAATCGTCAAAGAAAATGCCGCCCACGCCGCGCTGCTCGTCGCGGTGCTTGAGGTAGAAATACTCGTCGCACCAGGTCTTGAAGCGCGGGTACTTGTCGGCGCCAAAAGGCGCCAGCGCCTGCTGGCAACTGCGGTGGAAGTGGATCGCATCCTCCTCGAAGCCATAGTACGGCGTGAGGTCCATGCCGCCGCCGAACCAGCATACCGGCGCCTGCCCCGGCTGCGCGGCCGAGAGCATGCGGACATTCATGTGCACCGTGGGCACGTACGGGTTGCGCGGATGGAACACCAGCGACACCCCCATGGCCTCGAACGGCGCGCCGGCCAGTTCGGGCCGGTGCTGCGTGGCCGAAGGCGGCAGCTGGGGGCCGCGCACATGCGAAAAGCCGCAGCCCGCGCGCTCGAACACCGGGCCGTCCTCGAGGATCATGGTCACCCCGTCGCCCTGCAGGGACTCGCCCGCGCCTTTCTGCCAAGCGTCGCTCAGGAATGGCGTGCCATCGGCCTGGCTGATGGCCTGGGTGATGCGCTGCTGCAGATCAAGCAGCCAGGCGCGTACGGATTCGGGGCGGGTGGCGGTCATGTCAAAAAAGGGTCATTTCACCATGGTATCGGCGCGCGGCACCGAGGCGTCCAGCAGGCGCAGCGGCGAGGCGTTGGCGGGCACCCGGCCCACCACCCCCGCATACACCCCGGCCAGGCGCCGAAGATCGGCGTCGGCATCGCCGCTGGGAAGGATGAAGTCCAGCACCCGCACCTCGCGCCGCGCGTAGTCCAGCCGGACCAGCCCCAGCGGCACCCCGGCGCCCTGCGCCGTGCGGTAGAACCCGCTGCGCAGGCCGTCGATGTACTTGCGCGTGCCCTCGGGGGCCAGCCCCAGCCAGAAATAGCGGCCCTCGCTGCGGCGCCGGGCCAGCAGCGCCACGGCCTGGCCCGTCACGCCGCGCGGGGAGGCCCGGTCCACCGGCACGCCCCCCACCCAGCGCAGCCAGCGGCCGAACAGCGGCACGCGGAACAGGCGGTCCTTGCCCCAGAAGCGAACGGGTACCCCCAGCGCCCACTTGGCGAGGATCATCACCACGAAATCCCAGTTGCTGGTGTGCGGATAGACGATCAATACGCCCTGCAGGGCCGGCAGGCCATCAAATGCCAGGCGCCAGCCGGCCAGCTGCAGCACGGCCCGGGCCAGCCGGCTGCCCCGGAACTGCAGGGGATACGGGCGGGGAAAGTCACTGACCGGGTCCAAACCGGCTTAACCGCGAATCGCGCGGTGCCCGATGTCCTTGCGGTACTGGGCCCCCTCGAACCGGATGCCGCTGGCTACCTCGTAGGCGCGCTGCTGGGCTGCACGCACCGAGTCGCCCAGCGCGGTCACGCACAGCACCCGGCCGCCCGAGGTCACGGTGCCCTGCCCTTGCGGCGCGGTGCCCGCGTGGAACACCACCGCGTCATCGGCGTCTTCGGGCAAGCCGGTGATCGCGTCGCCCTTGCGCGGTGACAGCGGGTAGCCGTGGGCCGCCATGACCACCCCCAGCGCGGGCCGGCGGTCCCATTGCAGCTCGACCTGGTCCAGGCCGCCCGACGTGGCCGCCATCATCACGTCCACCAGATCGGACTTCAGCCGCATCATGATGGGCTGGGTCTCGGGGTCGCCCATGCGGCAATTGAACTCCAGCGTCTTGGGCCGGCCCTGGGCATCGATCATCAGGCCGGCGTAAAGGAAGCCGGTGAACGGAATGCCGTCCTTTTCCATGCCCTTGATGGTCGGCAGGATGATCTCGCGCATGGCGCGGGCATGCACCTCGGGCGTGACCACGGGCGCGGGCGAGTAGGCGCCCATGCCCCCGGTGTTGGGGCCGGCGTCGCCGTCAAGCAGGCGCTTGTGGTCCTGGCTGGTGGCCAGCGCGCTGACGTTCTTGCCATCGCACATGACGATGAAGCTGGCTTCCTCGCCGACGAGGAATTCCTCGATCACCACGCGCGCGCCGCCTTCGTTGTGGGCCACGCCCAGCTTGTTGTCCAGCAGCATGAAGTCGATGGCTTCATGGGCCTCGGCCGCGGTCATGGCCACCACCACGCCCTTGCCGGCGGCCAGGCCATCGGCCTTGACCACGATCGGTGCGCCCTTGCTGTCCACATAGGCGTGGGCCGCGGCCGCGTCCGAAAAGGTTTCGTACTCGGCCGTGGGAATGCCATGGCGCTTCATGAACGCCTTGGAGAAGGCCTTGGAGCTCTCGAGCTGGGCGGCTGCCTTGGTGGGGCCGAACACGCGCAGGCCGTGGGCCCGGAACTCGTCCACCACGCCCGAGGCCAGGGGCCCCTCGGGCCCCACCACCGTGAGGCCGATCTTCTGGGCCTGCGCCCATTCGCGCAACGCCACCACGTCGGTGATGGCAATGTTCTCCAGGCGGTCGTCCCGCGCCGTGCCGCCGTTGCCGGGCGCCACATAGACGGCCTGCACCCGGGGGGACTGGGCCAGTTTCCAGGCCAGTGCGTGTTCCCGGCCGCCGCCACCGATGACCAGGACTTTCATGCGTCGATGCTCGCGTTGTGGAACACGTCCTGGACATCGTCCAGGTCTTCAAGGATGTCGAGCAGTTTCTGCATGCGGGCGGCGTCCTCGCCGGTGAGTTCAATGGTGTTTTCGGGCCGCATGGTGACCTCGGCCACCTCGGGCTTGAGGCCGGCGGCCTCCAGGGCGTTCTTCACGGCTTCAAAGTCGGCATAGGCGGTCAGCACCTCGATGGCGCCATCGTCACCGGTCACCACGTCGTCGGCGCCGGCTTCGAGCGCCACTTCCATGACGCGGTCCTCGCTGGTGCCGGGCGCGAAGATCAACTGGCCGCAGTGTTTGAACTGGAAGGCCACCGACCCCTCGGTGCCCATGTTGCCGCCGTGCTTGCTGAAGGCGTGGCGCACCTCGGCCACGGTGCGCACGCGGTTGTCGGTCATGGTGTCCACGATGATGGCCGCGCCGGCGATGCCGTAGCCCTCGTAGCGGATTTCCTCGTAGTTCACACCCTCGGCGTTGCCCGTGGCCTTGTCGATGTTGTACTTGATGCGGTCGGCCGGCATGTTGGCCGCCTTGGCCTTTTCCACGGCCAGCCGCAGGCGCGGGTTGGCGCTCAGGTCGCCGCCGCCGGCGCGCGCCGCCACCGTGATTTCACGGATGATGCGGGTCCAGATCTTGCCGCGCTTCTCGTCCTGGCGGCCTTTTCTGTGTTGAATATTGGCCCATTTACTGTGTCCAGCCACGGGGGTCCCTTTGTCTTGATTTAACCTTGAGCCCGCGATTTTACTTTTTCACACCGAGGACACCGCCATGGCCGAACCGCTGCTGATTGCCAAGAACGCAACCGTCACCTGCGAGCTGCTGCCCGGCCTGGCCAACCGGCACGGGCTGATCACCGGCGCCACCGGCACCGGCAAGACCGTGACGCTGCAGACCCTGGCCGAGAAGTTTTCCAACCTCGGTGTGCCGGTGTTCATGGCCGACGTCAAGGGCGACCTCACCGGCATCAGCCAGGCCGGCAGCTTTGGCGAGAAGCTGACGGCCGTGCTCAAGGAGCGCGGCATCGACCTCCCGGCGTCCCAGGCCTGCCCCGCCACGCTGTGGGACGTGTTTGGCGAACAGGGCCACCCCGTGCGCGCCACCGTGTCCGACATGGGCCCCCTGCTGCTGGCCCGCATGCTCAACCTGAACGACACCCAGGCCGGCGTGCTCAACCTCGTGTTCAAGATCGCCGACGACGCCGGCCTGCTGCTGCTCGACCTGAAAGACCTGCGCGCCATGCTGCAGCATGTGGGCGACAACGCCAGCCAGTTCACCACGCAGTACGGCAACATCAGCGCCGCCAGCGTGGGCGCCATCCAGCGCGGGCTGATGCAGGTCGAGACCCAGGGCGGCGACAAGTTCTTCGGCGAGCCCATGCTCAACATCGCCGACTTCATGCAGACGGTGGATGGCAAGGGCATGGTCAACATCCTGGCCGCCGACAAGCTCATGAACTCGCCTCGGCTGTACGCCAGCTTCCTGCTGTGGATGCTGTCGGAGCTGTTTGAGCAACTGCCCGAAATCGGCGACCCCGAGCAACCCAAGCTGGTGTTCTTTTTTGACGAGGCGCACCTGCTGTTCAACGAGGCGCCCAAGGTGCTGATCGAGCGCATCGAGCTGGTGGTGCGGCTGGTGCGCTCCAAGGGCGTGGGCGTGTATTTCGTGACGCAGAACCCGCTGGACATTCCCGACAGCGTGCTGGCCCAGCTGGGCAACCGCGTGCAGCACGCGCTGCGTGCCTTCACCCCGCGCGACCAGAAAGCCGTCAAGGCCACGGCCCAGACCATGCGGCAAAAGCCCGGGCTGGACATCGAGGGCGCCATCACCGAGCTGGCCGTGGGCGAGGCGCTGGTGAGTTTCCTGGACGCCAAGGGCCGGCCCAGCGTCACCGAGCGTGTGTTCGTGCTGCCCCCGGGCAGCCAACTCGGCCCCATCAGCCCGGCGCAACGCCAGGCCCTGATCGCGGGCTCGTTGGTGGCCGGTGTGTATGAAAAGGCCGTGGACCGCGAGTCCGCCTACGAGAAACTCACCGCCCGCACCGCAGCCGCCCAGGCCGAAGCCACTGAAAAGGCCGAAGCCTCAGGCGGCTTCATGGGCGGCCTGAGCAACGTGCTGTTTGGCTCCACCGGCCCGCGCGGCGGCCAGCGCGACGGCCTGGTGCAGCAGGTGCTGAAAAGCGAGGCGCGCAACCTGGCGCGCCAGGTGTTGCGGGGGGCGTTGGGGAGCATCCTGGGGGGCAAGAAGCGCTGACGGCGCACCAGTGACCCCGCTCGCACGGGACTGCAGGCCTGGTCTTTCCATTCACCACGGCCGTCTCGCAGAAAACGCCGGTCGGGGTGACCGGGTCGGGCTTCGTCCCGTGGGGGCCGCCTGTTCTCCCGTGCTCCATTGCCCGAGCGTACGGAGGCACCACGCGCCAGTGATGTCATCCCTCTCAACGGCTGTACCAGACCTCCTGCACATGCCGCGTGTCCATGTATTCCCGCACGGCCGTAATCCTGCCGCCGCGCAGCGTAAACAGCGCGTGGTACTGCTGGCTGTAGACGCGCCCGTTCTTCAGCTCGCCGCGCGATTCGGCCTCGACGGCCACGTGGTCGCCTTCGGCCACCGTGTGTTTGACCGTCATGCGCAGCGGGCCGGTGAGCGCGCCGTCCATGCGGCGGAAGATGTCCGCGATCTGCGCCTTGGTCTGCAGGCCGGCACTGGCGGTGCTGCCGGGCTGGCCCGCAATCCAGAAGGTGGCGTCGTCGGCCATCAGGGCCAGGGCGCCGTCAATGTCGCCGGCGTCGTAGCGGCGGTAGAAGTCGATGGCGATCTGTCGGTTGGTTTCCGTGGTGTTCATGGGGTGCCCCGGGGATATGTGGTGGCGCGGCGACATTGCCGCCCTGCCATTGGGAAACCTCGAGTGCGCTCGAGGTCAAGCGCTTTTTGCGCGTGGGTGGCTCGCGGCACGGCGCTTGCAAGGCACGGCCAGCCTCTGTACATTGCATTTTTTAAGGGTCCCCTATGTCCGTTGAAGTACCGGCCCCCCGCCATATCCGCCTCACCTCCCACTCCGGTGGCTTTGGCGCCCTGCCGATCCGCTGGGGTGCGGCTACCGCCGCCGAACGCGGCCCCATCGTGGGCACCACCACCAAGCGCGCCCACCGCAATGTGATCGGCACGCACAGTGGCTCCTACAGCATCTACCGCGCCCTGGCGGTGGCCTCGGGCGGCCTGTCGCGCGACCACAAGGCCGACCTGACCAACACCGCGCCCACCGACGTGATCGGCCCCTACCCGCAGTGGAGCGAGCCGGGCCGCATCGTGGCCATGGACCCGTGGGGCGCCACCATCGCCACCGAATTTGCCGCCGAGCTGGCGGCGGGCTACGACATCCGCCCCACCATCGCCGTCACCCAGGCCCACGTGATCCTGCCCGAGGTGATCGAGGCCCTGCAAAAAGGCCGGCTCCAGGCCGATGGCAAGGTGCTCACCGCCGGCGGCGCGGCCATGGTGACCAAGGTGGCCGTGGAACCCGTGTGGTACCTGCCCGGCGTGGCCCAGCGCTTTGGCTGCAGCGAGACCGACCTGCGCCGCGTGCTGTTCGAGGAAACCGGCGGCATGTACCCCGAGCTGGTCACGCGCTCCGACCTGGAAGTGTTCCTGCCGCCGATTGGCGGGCTCACGGCCTACATCTTCGGCAAGCCGCGCGACCTGGCCAACCCCGAGGTCGAGCTGACGGCCCGCGTGCACGACGAATGCAATGGCTCCGACGTGTTCGGCTCCGACATCTGCACCTGCCGGCCCTACCTGACCCATGCCATCGAGGAATGCATCCAGGGCGCGCAGCGCGGCGGCGTGGGCCTGGTCAGCTACTTCCGCAAGGAGGGCCGTGCGCTGGGCGAGGTCACCAAGTTCCTGGTCTACAACGCGCGCAAGCGCCAGGTGGGCGGCGACACAGCCGACCAGTACTTCAACCGCACCGAGTGCGTGGCCGGCGTGCAGGACATGCGCTTCCAGGAACTGATGCCCGACGTGCTGAGCTGGCTGGGCATCCGCAAGATCCACCGGCTGGTGTCGATGAGTAACATGAAGTACGACGCCATCACGCGTGCCGGCATCGAGGTGGTGCAGCGCATCAACATCCCCGACGAACTGATCCCGGCCGATGCCCGCGTCGAGATGGACGCCAAGATGGCGGCCGGCTACTTCACCCCCGGCGCCGTGCCCGACGCCGAGGAACTGAAGAAAGCCAAGGGCCGGGGGCTGAGCGCATGAGCGCACCCGACAGCACCGGAAGCGCTCCTGATCTGATAGCAGCCAATGACCAGCAGACAAGGGCTGCAGCCCAGTTGCGCACCACAACCGCGATCCGCGAGCGGGCCGCGGCGCTGCTGGCCCGTGCGCGCGCCGGCGAGTCCGCCTGGTTCACGGTCCATGACGATGCGATGGCCAGCGCGGCCCAGGAAATCGTTGCCACCACACGCGACCGCTACCCCGACCTGAAGATCCCGTTCCACAGCCGCTGGCGGCACTTCGAGGCCGGCGGCATCGACCGCAAGGCCACGCTCGACGGCCTGCTGGGCGATGCACACGCCCCCGCCCGGGCCCGCGCCTGGATCGACCTGGCGGTGGTCAGTGTGCTGCTGGATGCCGGCGCCGGCGCCGACTGGCGCTACACCGAGCCCTCGAGCGGCAAGCGCTTCAGCCGCTCCGAGGGGCTGGGCGTGGCCAGCTTCCACGCCTTCATGGGCGGGTTGTTTTCCAGCGACGCCGCGCAGCCGCTGCAGGTGGACGGCATGGGCCTGCGCGGCCTGGTGGCCGACCGGCTGGCCGAGTCCTTCCAGGTCAGCGAGGCCAACCCGCTGGTGGGCCTGCAGGGCCGCGTGGTGCTGCTGCGCCGCCTGGGCGAGGTGCTGCTGGAGCAGCCCGAGGTGTTTGGCGCCAGCGGCCGGCCTGGCGCGCTGTTCGACATGCTCGTCAGCCCGCTCGGGCCCGATGTGCCGCCCACCGCCACCGTCACCGCGCACGACATCCTCTCGCAGCTGCTGGCCTCGCTCTCGCCGGTCTGGCCGGCCGACAACCGGCTCGGGCCGATCCCGCTGGGCGACTGCTGGCGCCACGGCGCCGTGCGCGGCGAGGCCGAAAGCGACGGCTGGATGCCGTTTCACAAGCTCTCGCAGTGGCTGACCTATTCGCTGCTGGAGCCCTTCCAGTGGGCCGGCGTGCGGGTGCAGGGCCTGGACGCGCTGACCGGCCTGCCCGAATACCGCAACGGCGGCCTGATGCTGGACAGCGGCCTGCTGGGCCTGCGCGACCCGGCGCTGGCCCAGCGCACCTGGCTGCCCGGCGACGAGCTGGTGGTCGAGTGGCGTGCGCTCACCGTGGCACTGCTCGACGAGCTGGCGCCGCGCGTGCGTGCCCTGTTGGGCCTGAGCGAGGCGCAGATGCCCCTGGCCTGCATGCTCGAGGGCGGCAGCTGGGCGGCGGGCCGGGTTCTGGCACAACGCTTGCGTGGCGGACTGCCGCCCCTGAGCATTGCCAGCGATGGCACGGTTTTTTAGAAGAACGACATTTCCAGAGAAGGCAACATTCCCATGAGCAACGTCCACCTGATCAACCACCCCCTGGTGCAGCACAAGCTGACGCTGATGCGCAAGAAAGAGGCCAGCACCAACAGCTTCCGCCGGCTGCTCAACGAGCTGGCCTCGCTGATGGCCTACGAGGTCACGCGCGACATGCCGCTGCAGGACGTGGAGATCGACACCCCGCTGGAGACCATGACCGGCAAGATGATCGACGGCAAGAAGCTGGTCTTCGTCTCGATCCTGCGCGCCGGCAACGGCATCCTCGAGGGCATGCTCAACGTGGTGCCCGGCGCCCGCGTGGGCCATGTCGGCCTGTACCGCGACCCCAAGACGCTGACCGCGGTGGAGTACTACTTCAAGATGCCGCACGACATGCAGGAGCGCGACATCGTGGTGGTCGACCCGATGCTGGCCACCGGCAACTCGGCCATCGCGGCGGTGGAGCGGCTCAAGGAGCTCAACCCCAAGTCCATCAAGTTCGTCTGCCTGCTGACCTGCCCCGAAGGCATCGCCGCGCTGCAAAAGGCGCACCCCGACGTGCCGATCTACACCGCCGCCATCGACCGCCAGCTCAACGACCATGGCTACATCCTGCCGGGCCTGGGCGACGCCGGCGACCGCATTTTTGGAACCAAATAGGCCTGTAGCCCTTGCCACGCGGCCACTTCCAGCTCCATTTTTCATAGCAACCTGAGTCAACCGGAGAAGAAACCATGAAGTCAAACACGCTCAATCGCCGCCACGTCGTGGCCCTGGCCGCCGCGCTCGCGGCCGCGGCCTCCGCCCCCGCCTTCGCGCTGGACCAGCCCAAGCTCAAGGTGGCCGCGGTCTACACCGTGCCCTTCGAGCAGCAGTGGGTCAGCCGCCTGCACAAGGCCCTCAAGGCCGCCGAGGCGCGCGGCGAGATCGAATACAAGGCCAGCGAGAACGTCAGCAATGCCGACTACGAGCGCGTGATGCGCGAGTACGCCACCGGCGGCAACCAGCTCATCGTGGGCGAGGCCTTTGCCGTGGAGGCCGCGGCGCGCAAGGTGGCCAAGGACTTCCCCAAGACCTCGTTCCTGCTGGGCAGCTCGGGCAAGCCGCAGGCGCCCAACTTCAGCGTGTTCGACAACTTCATCCAGGAGCCGGCCTACCTCAGCGGCATGGTGGCCGGCGGCATGACCAAGAGCAACAAGATCGGCATGGTCGGCGGCTTCCCCATCCCCGAGGTCAACCGCCTGATGAACGCCTTCATGGCCGGCGCCAAGGAGGTCAACCCCAAGGTCGAGTTCACCGTGAGCTTCATCAACAGCTGGTTCGACCCGCCCAAGGCCAAGGAAGCCGCGTTCGCCATGATCGACAAGGGTGCCGACGTGATGTACGCCGAGCGCTTTGGCGTGAGCGACGCCGCCAAGGAGAAAGGCAAGCTCGCCATTGGCAACGTCATCAACACCCAGCCGCAGTACCCCGACACGGTGGTGGCCTCGGCGCTGTGGAACTTCGAGCCCTCGGCCGACCGTGCCATCAAGCTCGTGAAGGAAGGCAAGTTCACCGCCGAGGACTACGGCCAGTACTCCATGATGAAGTACAAGGGCTCCGAGCTGGCGCCGCTGGGCACGTTCGAGAAGAAGGTGCCGGCCCCCGTCGTGGCCAAGGTCAAGGCCCGGCAGGCCGACATCCTGTCCGGCAAGTTCACCGTCAAGGTGGACGACAGCCAGCCCAAGTCCACCGCCAAATGAGGGGCACCGGCCTGTTGCGGCGCGTCGCGGGCGCCGGCGCCCTGGCCGGGGCGCTGGTGCTTGGTGGCTGCGCCAGCGCACCGCCGGCGGGTGGCCCGGCCCTGGCGGCCGCCGGCAAGCTCGACGGCACCGAGCGCATCGTCGTCATGTCGGCTTTTGCGCCCGAGCTGGTGCTGCTCAAGAAGCAGTTGCAGTCGCCGGCGGTGCACAGCGTCAATGGCGTGGAGTTCACCACCGGCGTGCTCGAAGGGCATCCCGTGGTGCTCATGCTCTCGGGCATCAGCATGACCAACGCGGCCATGAACACGCAGCTGGTGCTGGACCGCTTCAAGGTCAGCCGCATCGTCTTCAGCGGCATTGCCGGCGGCGTCAACCCGGCGCTGCACATTGGCGATGTGAGCGTGCCCGAGCAATGGGGCCAGTACCTTGAGGTGGTCATGGCGCGCGAGTCGGCGCCGGGCCAGTTCACCCCGCCGTCGTGGACGCGGGGCACCACCCTGCCCAACTACGGCATGCTGTTCCCGCGCCCGATCGAAACCCGCACCGCGGCCAGTCCCGCGCCGGTGCGCAAGTTCTGGTTCGAGGCCGACCCGAAGATGCTGGCCGTGGCCCGCACGCTGGGCGGCGTGCCGCTCGCGCATTGCCTGGGCGCCAAATGCCTGAGCCACGCGCCCAAGGTCACCGTGGGCGGCAACGGCGTCTCGGGCCAGGCCTTCATGGACAACGCGGCCTTCCGCGAATACACCTTCAAGACCTTCCAGGCCAATGTGCTCGACATGGAAACCGCCGCGGTGGGCCACGTGGCCTACAGCAACAGCGTGCCGTACATCGCCTTCCGCTCGCTCAGTGATCTCGCCGGCGGCGGTGAGGGTGAGAACGAAATGGGCACCTTCCTGGGGCTGGCGGCCGACAACTCGGCCAAGGTCATGCTGGCGTTTCTGGCCGCCTGGAAGCCCTGAGGCCTGCCGCAGCACGCGCCGGGGCTCAGGCCCCGGCCTGCCACTGCCGGCCCATGACCCCGCTTTCAGCGGCCAGCCAGTCGCGCACCGGCTGCGGCAGTTCGCCCGACGGCAGAGGCAAGCCCAGTGCGGCGAACGACTGCTGGTTGGGCACCAGGCCCTGGCGCGACACCGCCGCGCCCTTCATGTAGCCGGCCGCGCAAACCTTGCCCTGGCTCACGAACTCAAAGCGCATGTAGTTCCACGCCGCGTCGCTGCCATCGGTCTTGAAGCGCAGCGTGTAGGTCTCGAACGGCGACAGGCCACGCCGGTACGTCACGAATGAACCACCCGCCATGGGCCGCCAGCCGTTGCGCAGCAGCACGGCCGCAAAACCCGTGCGCACGAAGTACTCCACCAGCATCAGGTCGATCAGGGTCAGGTAACGGCCGTTGTTCATGTGGCCATTGATGTCCAGGTCGTTGGGCAGCACGCGCATGCGGCGCTCCAGCGTGTCACCCAGCCTGAGCGGCGGCAGGCGCCAGGAGCGCAGCAGGGTCCAGATCAGGCGCAGGTAGAGGTTCATGGTGGCCTACAATATGGTTCAGTTTTGAACATTATAGTTCACCATTGAACCATCTGCACTCTCATGCCCCGATCCGCTTCACGCCCCGCCCCGGATGAGCTGGCCGACACCCGGCGGGCCTGGCTGTCGGTGGTGCGCGCCTACAACCTGTGCACCAACGCGCTGTCCACCCGCCTGGCCGCCATGGGCCTGCACCTGAGCGAGCACGAGGTGCTGGTCAACCTGGCCCACACGCCACACGTGACGCAGCAGGAGCTGGCCGCGCGCTGCTTCGTGGCCAAGAGCGGCATCAGCATGCTGCTCAAGCGCATGGAGGCCCAGGGCCTGGTGGTGCGCGAGCCCGACGCGGCCGATGGCCGCATCAAGCGGCTGGCCCTCTCGCCCGCGGGCACACGGCTGGCCGCCCGGGCGCGGGCCATCCAGACCGAGGTGGTGGCCGCCATGGGCCAGGGCATGAGCCCCGAAGAGACCGCGCTGGTCAACGACGTCATGGACCGCGTGAGCGCCCAGCTCGTGGCGCTGGGCTGAAGCCAATGCCCCAGCGTCTTGGCGATCCGGGCATTGACTGGCATCATTCTTGAATCATCCGCCTGACTCCGGCCCCCGCGCCCGCGCGCGGGGCGCGTCGCTCCCCTTTCATGCCTGAAACCGTCCTGCAGCTGTCCCACATCACCAAGCGCTTTGGTGCGCTGGTGGCCAACGACGACATCTCGCTCACGCTGGCGCGTGGCGAGGTGCTGGCGCTGCTGGGCGAGAACGGCGCGGGCAAATCCACGCTGATGTCCATCCTGTTCGGCCACTACCGCGCCGATGCCGGGCACATCGAGGTGTTTGGCCAGCGACTGCCGCCCGGCCAGCCCCGCGCCGCGCTGGCCGCGGGCATCGGCATGGTGCACCAGCATTTCACGCTGGCCGACAACCTCTCGGTGCTCGACAACATCATGCTGGGCAGCGAACCCCTGTGGCAACCGTTCACGCGCCGCAAGGCCGCGCGCGCCCGGCTGCTGGAGGTGGCGCAGCGCTTTGGCCTGCCCGTGAGCCCGGACGCCGCCGTGGGCACGCTGTCGGTCGGCGAACGCCAGCGCGTGGAGATTCTCAAAGCGCTGTACCGCGGCGCGCGCGTGCTGATCCTGGACGAACCCACCGCCGTGCTGACCCCGCAGGAAAGCGAGGCCCTGTTCGACACGCTGGCCCAGATGGTGGCGCAGGGCCTGTCGATCATCTTCATCAGCCACAAGCTGGGCGAGGTGCTGCGCGTGTCGCACCGCATCGCCGTGCTGCGCGCAGGCCGGCTGGTGGCCGAGATGCCGGCAGCGGGCGCCACGCAGGCCGACCTGGCCAATGCCATGGTGGGCCACGCGGTCCAGGCCCCCGCGCGCCACCCCGCAGCCGTGGCGGCCCAGCCGCAGCCGGTGTGCGAGCTGCAGGGCGTGCACACCCAGGGCACGGCGCGTGACACGCTGCGCGGCGTCTCGCTCACGCTGCACGCCGGCGAGATCGTGGCCGTGGCCGGGGTTTCGGGCAACGGCCAGGTGGCACTGGCCGAGCTGCTGTGCGGCACGCGGCGTGCCACGGCCGGCCGCGTGCAACTGGGAAGCGAGCCGCTGCGCGCCGCGCCGGCCTGGCTGGTCCAGCAGGGGGTGGCCCGCATCCCCGAGGACCGCCACGCGGTCGGCGTGGTGGGGGATCTGCCGCTCTGGGAAAACGCGGTGTCCGAGCGGCTGCGCAGCCCGGCGCTGCGGCGCGGACCGCTGGTGCGCCGTGCGGCCGCGCGGGCCCGGGCCCAGGACATCGTGCAGGCCTTCGACGTGCGCGGCGGCGGCCTGGACGCACCGGCGCGCGCCCTGTCGGGCGGCAACATGCAGAAGCTGATCCTCGGGCGCGTGCTGCTGGCCCGCGCCGATGAGTCCGCGCCCCGCCTGATCGTTGCGCACCAGCCCACCTGGGGCCTGGACATTGGCGCGGTGGCCTACGTGCAGCGACAGCTGCTGGCCGCGCGCGACGCCGGCGCCGCCGTGCTGCTCATCAGCGACGACCTCGACGAGGTGCTGATGCTGGGCGACCGCATTGCCGTCATGCACGGGGGCCAGCTCGGCGAGGCCCGGGCCGCCGACGACTGGACGCGCGAGAGCATCGGACTGGCCATGGCCGGCGCGGCCAGCCCGCCGGCGGGCCCCGCGCCCACTGCAGCGGAGGCCCACCATGCGGCTTGAGAAGCGCCCGGCCCTGTCCCGCAGCGCGCAGGTGATGGCGCCCCTGGGGGCCGTGGCCTTCACCCTGATCGTCACGGCGCTGCTCGTACTGTGGGCCGGCAAGCCGGTCGGCCAGACCTATGCGTTGCTGTTCAAGGGCGGCTTCGGCTCGGTTTTCGCGCTGAGCGAGACCTTCACACGCGCGATCCCCCTCATGCTCACCGGCCTGGCCGCGGCGGTGGCTTTCCGCGCGCGCCTGTTCAACATCGGCGCCGAAGGGCAGCTGTATGCCGGCGCGCTGGCCGCGATTGCCGTGGGTGGACTGCACGGCGGCACCGGTTTCGACGCGCCGGCGTGGCTGCTGTTTCCGGCCATGATGGCCGCGGCCGCACTGGCGGGCGCCCTGCTGCTGCTGGGCCCGGCGCTCATGAAGGCACGCCTGGGGGTGGACGAAGTGGTGACCACGCTGCTGCTCAACTTCATCGTGCTGCTGGCCGTGGGCGCGCTGCTGGACGGTCCCATGAAGGACCCCACCGCGCTGGGCTGGCCACAGAGCGTGGCGCTCAACCCCGCGCTGGAGCTGGGCAAGCTCGTGGAGCAGACCCGCGTGCACACCGGCCTCATCTGGGGCGGCGTGCTGGCACTGGGCCTGTGGGGGCTGCTGAACCACACGGTCCTGGGCTTTGACATCCGGGCCGTGGGCGCCAACCCGCGCGCCGCCGCGTTTGCCGGTGTTGGCGTCACGCGCACCATGGTGCTGGTGGCGCTGCTGTCGGGGGCGCTGGCCGGGCTGGCCGGCGCCATCGAGGTGGCCGGCCGCACCAGCTACGTGACGCTGGACATGTCGCCCGGCTACGGCTACAGCGGCATCGTGATCGCCATGCTGGCCGCGCTGCACCCGCTGGGCGTGGTGCTGGCCAGCGTGTTCGTGGCGGGTGTGCTGGTGGGCGCCGACAGCATGAGCCGCGCCATCGGCGTGCCCACCTACCTGGCCGACGTGATCGTGGCCACCTCGCTCATCGCCGTGCTGGTGGCCATGCTGGCCGCGCAGTACCGCCTGCGCTGGAAGTGACACCGTGAACGAGCTGACCACCCTCCTGGCCAACGCCGACTTCTGGGTCGCAGTGCTGCGCATCGCCACACCGCTGATCCTGGGCACGCTGGGCGTGCTGCTGTGCGAACGCGCGGGCGTGCTCAACCTGGGCATCGAGGGCATCATGGTGGCGGGCGCCTTCACGGGCTGGCTGGCCGTGTACCAGGGGGCGCCGCTGTGGGTGGGCGTCGGCGTGGCGGCGCTCACCGGGGCGGCTTTCGGGCTGCTGCACGCGGCGCTGACGGTGGCGCTGGCGCTGTCACAGCACGTGTCGGGGCTGGGCATCACGCTGCTGGCCACGGCGCTCAGTTACTTTGGCTACCGGGTGAGCTTTCCCAAGGTCAGCACGCCGCCCACGGTGCAGCCGTTCCAACCCATGGACTGGCTGCCCATCCCGGTGCTGGGTGAGCAGACGGCGCTGACGCTGCTGGCGCTGCTGCTGGTGCCGCTGGTGGGCTGGGCGCTGTACCGCACGCCGCTGGGACTGGCGGTGCGCATGGTCGGCGAGAACCCGCAGGCCGCCGAAGGCCAGGGCATTCCGGTGATGGCCACGCGTACCGGCGCCATCGTGGCGGGCTCGGCGCTGATGGGCGTGGCGGGCTCGTTCCTCACACTGTCGGCCTTCAACGCTTTCTTCTTCAACATGGTCAACGGCCGCGGCTGGATCTGCGTGGCCCTGGTGGTGTTTGCCAGCTGGCGGCCCGGCAAGGCCCTGCTGGGCGCCGTGCTGTTCGCGTTTTTTGACGCGCTGCAGCTGCGCCTGCAACAGGCCGGCGGCGCCGTGCTGCCGTACCAGCTCTACCTGATGCTGCCTTATGCGCTGTCCATCCTCGCGCTGGTGCTGGTGGCGCGCAAGGCCGCCTACCCGCAGGCACTCATGAAGCCCTACCGCAAGGGCGAGCGCTGAGGGCGTGAGCAAAGATTACAATCAGAGCCCTTCCTGACGGCACCGCAGTCCCGGCCGGCCCCGGCCCCCTGCGGACCTTGCTGACTGACCCGTGGTTCATTCCCTTGGATGAATCCGCTTCCCGGCGCCGATGGCGACGTGGACGCGAACGGGCCCCTGATGTCACATCGGGCTGCCGTTTTCTTATCACTGCCAACCGCCGTGGCAGACGGCGCCACCGGGCCTTCCCGCGAGGGCCTGGCGCGGGCCTTGCCATGGCTGAAGGAATCACATGCAGCTTCTTGCGTCAGCCGGGTTGATCCTGGCCATTGTCCTCTGGGGCATCCTGTCGCCCACCACGCTGGGCGGCGTCTTCAACGATGCGCTGGCCGTCATCACCCGCAACTTTGGCTGGTTCTACCTCTGGGTGGTGCTGGGCCTGGTGCTCATGGCGGCCGTGCTCGCGATGAGCCGCTACGGCAACCTCAAGCTCGGGGCAGAAGATGACGAGCCCGAGTTCTCCACCAGCGCCTGGTTCTCGATGCTGTTTGCCGCCGGCATGGGCATTGGCCTGGTGTTCTGGGGCGTGGCCGAGCCGATCTCGCACTTTGGCGCGCCGCCACCGGGCATTGCCGCCGACACGCCCGAAGCCGCCAACGCGGCCATGCGCTACAGCTTCTTCCATTGGGGGTTTCACCCCTGGGCGGTCTACAGCATCGTGGCACTGGCGATCGCGTTCTTCCAGTTCCGCCGTGGCGGTTCAGGCCTGGTCAGCACGGCCGTGCAGGCCCTGCCCTGGGCCGCGGTGAGCCGGCTCGGCCCGCTGGTCAATGTGCTGGCGGTGATTGCCACGGCCTTTGGCGTGGCGGCCTCGCTGGGCATGGGCGCCCTGCAGATCAACAGCGGGCTGCACGCCGTGTTCGGCCTGCCGGTGGCCCAGGCGTCGCAGATCGGCATCATCCTGGTCACCACGGTGCTGTTCCTGCTGTCGGCGGTGAGCGGCGTGGCGCGCGGCATCAAGTGGCTGTCCACCATCAACCTGGTGATGGCCGCGCTGCTGGCGATGGCGGTGTTCATCCTGGGGCCGACCATTGCCATCATCGACACCTTCACCACCACGCTGGGCAACTACGCCACCGAGTTCGTGCGCATGAGCCTGCGCATGACGCCGTTCCGCGACAACGGCTGGGTCGGCGGCTGGACCATCTTCTACTGGGCCTGGTGGGTGTCCTGGTCGCCGTTCGTGGGCCTGTTCATTGCCCGCGTTTCGCGCGGCCGCACGGTGCGTGAGTTCATCCTGGGCACCGTGTTTGCGCCCACGCTCGCGGCCTTTGTGTGGTTTGCCGTGTTTGGCGGCACCGCCCTCCATCTCGAGATCATGCAGAGCGTGCCCGTGGCCGACGCCGTGAAGGCCGACGTGTCGACCGCGCTGTTCGCCATGTTCAACGCGCTGCCGCTGAGCGGCCTGCTCTCGGGCGTGGCCACGCTGCTGGTGCTGCTATTCTTCGTCACCTCGGGCGACTCGGCCACGCTGGTGCTGGGCATGATGACCAGCGGGGGCAACGAAAACCCCAGCGCGCGCATCAAGATCGTCTGGGGTGCGCTGGTCTCGGGCATTGCGATCAGCCTGCTGCTGGCGGGCGGGCTCAAGTCGGTGCAGACCGCAACCATCGTGTTCGCCCTGCCCTTCACGCTGGTGATCGTGCTGATGGCGGTGTCGCTGTGGCGCGGCCTGCGCGAAGACCATGCCCAGGAGCAGTCGCGCGAGCGCGCGCTGCGCAAGAGCCTGCGCGAGCAGCTGGCGGCCGGCCCGCGGTCCGCGGGCTGAGCCTTCCGGCCTGCGCCGCACGCGCCGGCGCAGGCTTTGCCTGTGACAAACAGGCCCGCGGCATGGTAGGGTGCCATGGCCATGCTGCCACGCCCTTTTTTGCCTGCCCTCCAGCGCCACCTGTGGTTCCGGCGTGCGGCCTGGGCGCTGGCCGGCTTGCTGGCGTTCTGGGCGCTGGCCTGGCTGGCCGTGCCGCCGCTGCTGCGCAGCCAGGGCGAAAAAATGGCCAGCGAGGCGCTGGGCCGCAAGGTCAGCATTGGCCGGGTCGAATTCAGCCCCTGGAGCCTGGAACTCACCGTGCACGACCTGGCCGTGGCCACGGCCGACGGCAGCGCCGCGCAGTTGGCCATCCAGCGCATCTACCTCGACGCCGAGCTGGAGTCGCTGCTGCGGCTGGCCCCAGTGGTGGACGCCATTACGGTGGACCAGCCCGTGCTGCGCCTCACCCACCTGGGCGGCGGCCACTACGACGTGGACGACATCCTCGCCCGGCTCACGCCCCCGGCCGACGCGCCGCCGGGCAAGCCGCTGCGCTTTGCGCTGTACAACCTCTCGGTCCACGGCGGGCGGCTGGACTTTGCCGACCAGAGCGTGAACCGCACGCACGAGCTGCGCGACCTGTCGCTGGGCATCCCGTTCCTGAGCAACCTGGACTCCAAGCGCACCGTCAAGACCGTGCCGCACCTGGCCTTTGCGCTCAATGGCAGCCGCTTCGACAGCACGGCCCAGAGCACGCCCTTTGCCCAGACGCGCAAGACCGATGCCACGCTGAGCCTGCGCCAGTTTGACCTGCGGCCCTACCTGGGCTACCTGCCCGCGAGCCTGCCGGTGCGGCTGCAGGGCGCCGTGCTCAGCGCCGACCTGCGGCTGGCCTTTGAGCAGACGCCGCAGCCGCAGGTGCGCCTGTCGGGCAGCGTGGCCGCCGAAAAAATCCAGGTCGCCACGCGCAGTGGCGGCGACCTGCTGGCCGTGGAACGCGTGGACCTGACCCTGAACGACCTGCAGCCCCTGGCGCGCACCGCCGATATCGCGCGGCTGGCCCTGACCGCGCCCCAACTCACTGCCAGCCGCTCGGCCCATGGGGAGCTGAACCTGCTGGCCGACCTGGCCGCAGCGCCCGCTGCTACAATAACCGTAGCAAGGAATGGCCAGCCGGCAAGGGCTACAGCCCCAAAAGCATCAGAACCCGCGGCTTCTGCCCCGGCCTCCACCACCTCCACCACCCGCCCCAGCACCAGCGCCGCGCCCACGGCCTGGCGCGTGCAACTGGCCGAGCTGCAGGTACTGCGCGGCGGCGCGCAGTGGACCGACGACGCGGTGGCCCCGCAGGCCCGCCTGGCGCTCAGCCGGCTCGAACTCGCGGCCCGGCAAATCCAGTGGCCCTTCGAGCAGCCCGCCACCTTCCAGGGCACGGCCCTGCTGGACCAGACTACGCTGAGCTTTGCCGGCCTGGGCACCGACCGCGCCGCCACCGCCACCCTGAACGTCAACGCCCTGCCGTTGCCGCTGGCCGCGCCCTACGTGGCGCAGGCCCTCACGCCCCGGCTGGCCGGCCGGCTCGACGCCGACCTGGCCGTGCACTGGGCGGCCGACGGGCCGCTGCGGCTGAGCGCGCCGCGGCTGGAGCTGCACCAGCTCGCGCTGACCGAGGGCAAGACCACGCTGGCCTCGGTACGGAACGTCAAGCTCACCGGCGTGGCCGCCGACCTGACTGCCCGCACCGTGCAGGCCGAGGCGCTGGCCGTGGCGCAGCCACGCGCCACGGTGGAGCGCGACGCCAACGGCCGCTGGATGTTCGAGCGCTGGCTGAAAGCCACGGCCTCCTCCGGCAACCCGTCTCCCGCCCCGTCAGCCGAGGGCACCACCCAGCCCTGGGCCGCCGCGCTGGGCTCGCTCAGCGTGGTGGGCGGGCCGATCGCGTGGGTGGACCGGCTGCCCGCCCGGCCTGTGGCCGTGGAGGTCTCGGCCCTGCAGCTCAAGGCGGGGCGCCTGGTGCTCAACGGCCCCCAGCCCACCCCGGTGAGTCTGCAACTGCACCTGGCCAGCGGCCAGACCGAGGCCGGCACACTGGCGCTGAAGGGCGAGGTCACGGCCGCGCCGCTGTCGGCGCAGCTAGCGGTGGACGCCAGCCGCCTGCCGGTGCATGCGTTCGAGCCCTACTTTGCCGATGCGCTCAACGTGGAACTGCTGCGCGCCGACGCGAGCTTCAAGGGCCAGGTGCGCTACGCCGCCGGCGCAGCCGGCCCCAGCGTGCGCGTGAGCGGTGACGCCAGCGTGCAGGACCTGCGCGCCAACAGCGTGGCCGGCACGGCGGCCGCCGCCAACAATGCCGTGGGCGAGGAGCTGCTGACCTGCCAGAGCCTGAGCCTGCGCGGGCTGGACCTGGCGCTGGCGCCCGGCACGGCCCCGCGCGTGAGCCTGCGCGAGACGGTGCTGAGCGACTTCTATGCCCGCGTGGTGCTGCGCGAGTCGGGTCGGCTCAACCTGCTGGATGTGGTGAAGAGCACGCCGGCCGGGTCCGCCACCTCCACGACCACCCCCGCTGCCGCTCCTGCCGGCCTGGCACCTGTCATCACCCTCGGCCCGCTGAGCGTGGTCAACGGCCGGGTGCAGTTCTCGGACCGCTTCATCAAGCCCAACTACAGCGCGGCGCTGAGCGAACTCACGGGCCGCCTGGGCGGCTTCAGCTCCGTGGCGGCCAGCGGCACGCCACAACTGGCCGACCTGGAGCTGCGCGGCAAGGCCGAGGGCACGGCCTCGCTCGAAATCATCGGCCAGCTCAACCCGCTGGCCCAGCCGCTGGTGCTGGACATCAAGGGCACGGTGCGCAACCTGGAGCTGTCGCCGCTGTCGCCCTACTCGGTCAAGTACGCGGGGCACGGCATCCAGCGCGGCAAGCTCAGCGTGGACGTGCGCTACCAGGTGCAGCCCGGCGGCCACCTGCAGGCGACCAACAAGCTGGTGCTGCACCAGCTCGCGTTCGGCGACGAGGTGAAGGGCGCGCCCAACAGCCTGCCCGTGAAGCTGGCCGTGGCCCTGCTGGCCGACCGCAACGGCGTGATCGACATCGACATGCCCATCTCCGGCTCGCTGAACGACCCGCAGTTCAGCCTGGCGCCGGTGATCTTCAAGGCCATCGTCAACCTCATCCTCAAGGCCATCACCGCGCCGTTCTCGCTGCTGGCCAGCGCACTGGGGGGCGGCGGCGACGAGCTGAGCCAGGTGGCCTTTGCGCCCGGCAGCGCCGCGCTCACGGCCGCCGCGCAGCAGAGCCTGGACAAGGTGGCCAAGGCCCTGCTCGACCGCCCCGCGCTCAACCTGACCGTGGTGGGCACCAGCCGGCTCGACGCCGAGCGCGACGCCTTCAAGCGCGCGCGCCTGCAACAGCTGCTGGTGGCCGAGAAGCGCCGCGCCAGCGTGGTGGCAGGCGCCAGCGCCACGGCCACCGTGACCGTGACGCCTGAGGAAGCGCCGGCCCTGCTCAAGGCCGTGTACCGCCGCGCCGACATCACCAAGCCGCGCAACGCGCTGGGCTTTGCCAAGGACCTGCCCCCGCCTGAAATGGAAGCCCTGCTGCTGGCCAGCCTCACGGTGACCGAGGAGCAGATGCGCGAGCTGGCCCTGGCCCGCGGCGTGGCCGTGCGCGACTACCTGGCCGCCAAGAACCTGCCCCCCGAGCGGCTGTTCCTCGGCGCCATACAGACCGGGGCCGAGGCCGGCAAGCCCAGCGTGACCCCGTCGCCCAACGCGCCGGCCTGGACGCCGCGGGCCGAACTCAACCTCGCCAGCCGCTGAGGCGTGCGCATGCCTTCCCGCGCGCCCGCCACCCCCGTTGCCCCATCGCTGCTGACCAGCGCGCGCGTGCGCCTGCGCCCCTGGGCCGACGCCGACCGCGCCCCCTTTGCCGCGCTCAATGCCGACCCCGAGGTCATGGCGCACTTTCCGGCACGGCTCAGCCGGGCGCAGTGCGACGAGATGGTGGACCGCATCAGCCACTTCATCGAGGAGAACGGCTGGGGCTTCTGGGCGGCGGATCGCCTGGCGGCCGATGGCACGCCACCGCAGTTCATGGGGTTTGTCGGGCTGAACCGGCCCATGGCGGACCTGCCCTTCAAGCCGTGCGTGGAGATCGGCTGGCGGCTGGCCCGCCCCTTCTGGGGCCAGGGCCTGGCCAGCGAGGCCGCGCAACTGGCGCTGCGCGTCGGGTTCGACTCCCTGGGCCTGGACGAGATCGTGGCGTTCACCGCCGTGGGCAACCAGCGCTCGCGCGCCGTCATGCACCGGCTGGGCCTGCAGGAGAGCCCGGGCGAGCGGTTTGAACACCCTTCGGTGCCCGTGGGCCACCCCGTGCGCCCGCACTGCCTCTACCGCCTGCCGCGCAGGCAATGGGCCGCGCGACAATCCCCCCACACCCCCTGAAACCCCACGCCCGCCCGCTGCCCCCGAAGCCTCCCATGCTTGACCTGCTCATCACCCACGCCAGCCTGCCCGACGGGCGCAAAAACATGTCGGTGGCCGTACAGAACGGCAAGATCGTTGATGTGACCGAAGGGCCGATCGACGGCGCCCAGGCCAGGGAAACGGTGGACGCCCGGGGCTACCTGCTGAGCCCGCCGTTTTGCGACCCGCACTTTCACATGGACGCCACGCTGAGCTACGGCCTGCCGCGCGTGAACGAAAGCGGCACCCTGCTCGAAGGCATTGCGCTGTGGGGCGAGCTCAAGCCCACGCTTCGTGCCGAAGACATGATCGAGCGCGCCCTGACCTACTGCGACTGGGCCGTGGCCAAGGGCCTGCTGGCCATCCGCAGCCATGTGGACACGAGCGACCCGAGCCTGCTGCCCGTGCGGGCCATGCTGGAAGTGAAAAAGCGCGTGGCCAGCTACATCGACCTGCAGCTGGTGGCCTTTCCCCAAGACGGCGTGCTGAGGACACGGGGCGGCCTGGACAGCCTCAAGCAGGCGCTGGACCTGGGTGTGGACGTGGTGGGCGGCATACCCCACTTCGAGCGCACCATGGCGCAGGGGGCTGAGAGCGTGCGGCTGCTGTGCGAGCTGGCCGCGCAGCAGGGCAAGCTGGTGGACATGCACTGCGACGAAAGCGACGACCCGCTGAGCCGCCACATCGAAACCCTGGCCTACGAGACCCAGCGCCTGGGCCTGCAAGGCCGCGTGACGGGCTCGCACCTCACGTCAATGCACAGCATGGACAACTACTACGTGAGCAAACTGATCCCGCTGATCGCCGAGGCTGGCGTGAGCGCCGTGGCCAACCCGCTCATCAACATCACGCTGCAGGGCCGCCACGACACCTACCCCAAGCGCCGCGGCATGACCCGCGTGCCCGAGCTCATGGCCGGCGGCGTGACCGTGGCCTTTGGCCACGACTGCGTGATGGACCCGTGGTACAGCCTGGGCAGCGGCGACATGCTGGAAGTGGCCCACATGGGCCTGCATGTGGCGCAGATGACCAGCCAGCAAGGCATGCGCGCCTGCTACAACGCCGTGACCACCCACGCCGCCAAGGTAATGCACCTGCAGGGCCATGGGCTGGAGGTGGGGTGCGATGCGAGCTTTGTGTTGCTGCAGGCGAGGGACACGATTGAGGCGCTGCGGCTGAGGGCGAATCGTTTGAAGGTGTGGAAACACGGCACACTCCTGGCCAGTGCCGCGGAGGCAACAGCGCAGTTGCTCATCGACGGGCGCCCGTCCACGACCCACTACCGGACCCAGCCATGACCCCCAACGACAACCCACCCCCCAAGCTGCACTGGGCCCTCGTGCTGTTGCTGTCCATCGTGACGCTGGGCCTCTTCTACTTCATATGGATGTTCGTGCAGTCGCGTTGGGCCCGGCGTGTCAACCCCGACTCATCGGCCACCTCCCTGTTGATCATCTACGCGGCTTTGTCCATCATCGGTGAAATCGTCTCCGAGATCAGCGGCAGGGGATCGAACGGCGCCATCGCCGGAGGCTTTCTGCTCCTGGCGGGCACGGTGGTGGGCGTCTTCGGCTTCCTCTCCATCCGGCGAACGATGCTGAACCGGTATGGCGGGCAATCCGGAGCAAGTCTGCCTACCTCATCGGCGCTGACCATTTTTCTGGGCCTGCTGTATCTGCAGCACCACATGACCCGCCTGGCCAAACGCAGCCCGTGACGCGGGCGCCCGCGTTCCCCCCTAGCAAGCAACCCATGAGAAGCACGCTTGTCCTCCTGCTCAGCCTGATGCTGCTGGCACTGCAGACCGGCTGCAGCAGCCTTGCGCCGCCCCCCGCCGATGGCAAACCAAGCCCCTGCGCCACGAGCGAAGCCTCCATGGAATGCCAGGTGGAGCGCTATCACAACGTCAACGTGGAGTGACCGTTGAGCATGAAAACGGGCTGTAGCCCTTGCCAGACGGCCACTAAATGCTACTGAAAATATAGCAATCCACCCACGGTGACACACCAGGGCCACCGGAAAACCTGTCACCTCCCCCACCATGCCCCTCACCCTCCACTACCACCCCCTGTCCTCCCACTGCCACAAGGTGCTGATCGCGCTGTATGAGCTGGGCCTGCCATTCGAGCCGCGCCTGCTCAACCTGGGCGACCCGCAAGAGCGCAGCGCCTTTGTGGCGCTGTGGCCCACCGGCAAGATGCCGCTGCTGCAGGACGGCGACCGCACGGTGCCCGAGACGACGATCATCATCGAGTACCTCACGCAGCACCACGCCCCGGCTGAGCAGACGCTCGTGCCGGCCCAGGCCGACGAAGCGCTGGAGGTGCGGCTGATGGACCGCCTGGTGGACCTGTACGTGATGCACCCCATGCAGGCCATCGTGGCCGACCGGTTGCGCGCCGAGGCCGACCGCGACGCCCTGGCCGTGGACAAGGCACGTGAGACGCTGGCCATGGCCTATGGCCTGCTGGAGCAGCGCCTGGGCGATCGGGCCTGGCTGGCGGGTGCGTCGTTCAGCCTGGCCGATTGCGTGGCCGCGCCCTCGCTGTTCTATGCCACCACGCTGGTCCCGCTAACGCCCCAGCACCCGCGCCTGGCCGCGTACTACGAGCGCCTGCTGGCCCGCCCCAGCGTGGCGCGCGTGCTGGACGAGGCGCGGCCGTTCTTCCAGTACTACCCGTTCCGCGAGTCGCTGCCCGCGCGCTTCTACACGCCCGGCGCGGCCTGACCCGGGCCCGGTCAGCCCTTTACTGCCGCCTCGATGGCAGCGATGTCGATTTTCTTCATCGTCATCATGGCGTCGAAGGCGCGCTTGGCCTTGGCCGGGTCGGCGCCGCCCACTGCGTCCAGCAGCACGCGCGGGCTGATCTGCCAGTTGATGCCCCAGGCGTCCTTGCACCAGCCGCAGGCGCTCTCCTGCCCGCCGTGGTTGACGATGGCGTCCCACAGGCGGTCGGTTTCGGCCTGGTCATCGGTCGCCACCTGGAACGAGAAGGCTTCGCTGTGCTTGAACGCGGGGCCGCCGTTCAGGCCCACGCAGGGGATGCCCATGACGGTGAACTCCACCGTCAGCAGGTCGCCCTGCTTGCCCGAGGGAAAGTCGCCGGGCGCGTAATGCAGCGCGCCCACCCGGCTGTCGGGAAAGGTCTTCGCATAGAACTGCGCGGCTTGCAGCGCCTCGCGCTCGTACCAGAGGCAGATGAGGTTCTTGGGGGTGGCCATGCGCGTCCTCCTGGGCTCGGTGCAAAACGGGCACCTTACCACCGGCTCACGCGCCGTGGTGCGCGCCAGAGGCCACCTTCCGCGCCGGCCTCCGACTGGCAGCGCTCACCGCCGGCCTGAGGGGACGGTCCAGCGGCTGCGCCGCCAGCTCCAGAGGCGGGAAATCACGGCCGCCACAGCCGAGTCGGGGCGGGAATAAACCCCCAACCTGTTGCATCGGGGGCGATTTTCGTGAAACTATGCACACATAGCGGTGACACATGACCACGATGGTCAAAATTTATACCGTTCAGTAGAAAATTCCGTGAAAATACAAGTAGATACAAATTCTTGTGATAAGGATCACAATTTTGAAGCATCTCACATCACCATCAGCGAGGCCGGATACGGCGGTGGGGGGCAACGCCCCCGCCCTCGGCGGATCTTCATGCGCAAGCTGAGGCTGGGAACGCATCAGCTACCGGCTGCGGAAGCCGGGCTGGTCCGTGCGCTGGTGCTGCTGCTGGACAACGACAGCAACAGCGAACTGCAGTGGACCTTTGCCGCCGAGGCGCCGTTTGACGCACTCGTGGCGAACCACGAGCTGGCCAATCCCGCCCCCGTGCCGGCGTCGGGCCTGCCGGTGCTGTATCTCGCCAACCCGGGACAAAGCGCCACCGGCGATGACGTGCTGGTACGCCCACTGCGCGCCGACCTGCTGCGCGACTGGCTGCTGCGCACACAGCAGGGCCTGCTGGCGGCCCTGCCCCGCACGGCCCCGGAGCCGGCGGGCCCTCAGCCCGTGGCGATCCAGGCCCCGACCCGCTTCAAGCTGCGCAAATGGCCGCCCAACGAGGCCCTGCGGTCCGACCCCACGCGCATCCGCATGGCCACCATGCTGGGCAAGCGCGCTCTGAGCATGACCGAGCTGGCCAACCTGAGCCGCCAGGCCGAGGCGCACTGCGAGGCCTTCATCCAGTCGCTGAAACGTCTGGAACTGGTGGACATCCTGCCCGGCACACCGGTACGCGTGGCGGTCACGCCGGCCGCGCATGGGCGCCCCGCACCGGCCCCGCACCACCACCATGACAACCACAGTGCGCAGCGCCCCCGTGACAGCCGCTGGGGCCTGGTGCGCAGCATCCGCATGCGATTGGGACTTCGCTGAATGGCCGAACACAAGATCCTCTTCACCGGCACGATGGGGGCGGGCAAGACCACAGCCATCGCCAGCGTGAGCGAGACGCCGCCCATCGTGACCGACGTGGCCAACACCGATGCCTCGGTGGCCAAGGCGCGCACCACCGTGGGCCTGGACTTTGGCACGCTGACACTGGACTCCGGCGACCGCATCCGCCTGTTCGGTACGCCCGGGCAGGCCCGCTTCGATTTTCTCTGGAAGATCCTGGTGCGCAATGCGCTCGGGCTGATCATCCTCACCGACAACTCCCGCCCGGCCCCGCTCGAGGACCTGGCGCTGTATCTGGACGGCTTCGCCGACGAACTGCAGCGGGTGCCCTGCGCCATCGGCGTCGGCCGGCTCGACACCCACGCCTCGCCCAGCCTGGACGACTACGCCGCGCTGCTGGAAGCGCGGGGCGTGTTCTGCCCCATCCTCCCCGTCGATGTGCGCCAGCGCGACGACGTGCTCCTGCTCATCGACACCCTGCTGGCGCAGATCGAGGCCAGCCTGGCCGGAGAAGAAGAACTTGAATCCCCCTGAAATCGCCCGGCTCTCCGCCACCAGCCGGGCGCTGGCGCAGCAGGAAGCCCAAGGCATCCTCGATGACGTGGCCGGCGTCACCGCCGTGGTCGTGGCCACGGTGGATGGTTTTGATGTGGCCTCGGTCGTGCGCAACAGCCTGGACGCCTCCCGCGTGGCCGCGCTGGCCAGCTCGATCTGCGCCATCGGCGACGTGGTCTCGGCCGAAGCGCGGCTTGGCCGCAACCGCAGCATCACCGTGGACACCGACGACGGCATGGCCGTGATCCATGCCGTGCACCGCCCGGACGTGGGGCTGGTCATCAATGTGGTGGCCCGCGCCGACGCGATCATTGCGCAGGTCAACTACCGCACCGCAGCGGCGGCCCGCGCACTGGCCGCCGCATGAAGGACGGCCAGTTCAAGGTCGAGCTCGAAGCCATGGTCCAGATGAAGGGCCTGGAGGGCTGCGCGCTCGTGGACGCGGAGACCGGCATGGTCCTTCACGCAGCGGGGCAGCAGGCCAACATTCCCCAGGTGGCCGAGGCATCGGTAGACTACTGGCGGCTGTACGAGCGGCAGCGGCGGCACCTGGACTACCTGGGCGACCTGCGCGCGCAGGTGCTGATGCACTCGCGAGGCCGCATCACCATCGTGAGCTGTGGGCATGGCGCCTTGCTGATCGCGCTGTCCGACGACCGCGAGGCCGTGGACTGGAAGGCCTGGCAGGCCGCGGCGCACCGCCTCAAGGCCCTGTTCCTGTCCCGTTAACATTTACTGGACCGGCGCACGTCACGCGTGCCGCGCCGGCCCCTGTTTTCAATCGCACGCAACAACAAGGTAACTGACATGGCAAACATCAAGACAACCCTGGACGAGCTCATGACCATCGACGGTGCGATGTGCGCGTCCATCGTGGACTCCTCCAGCGGCATGATCCTGGGCGCGATCGGCTCGGGCGTCGACATGGAGGTGGCCGCCGCCGGCAACACCGAGGTGGTCCGTGCCAAGAACAAGACCATGCGCGCGCTGGGCCTGAACGACGTGATCGAGGACATCCTCATCACCCTGGGCAAGCACTACCACATCATCCGCCCCTCCTCGCGCAAGGAAGGCGTGTTCATCTACTTCGTGCTGGACAAGCAGCGCTCCAACCTGGCCATGGCCCGCCGCAAGACGCAGGACGTGGACAAGGAACTGACGTTCTGAGCCTGCGCCACGGTTTACGATAGCGGGTTGTGCGCGGGCCGCCGGCCGGCGCCTCAACCCTCAAGGACATCGACACATGGGCGCGCAGTGGAAAGCAAAAGGCAAGGCACAGGCAGCCGACGCCAGGGGCAAGCTCTTTGGCCGGCTGGCCAAGGACATCATGGTGGCGGCGCGCAGTGGCGCCGACCCCGCGCTCAATGCCCGCCTTCGGCTGGTGGTGGAGCAGGCCCGCAAGGTCTCCATGCCCAAGGACACGCTGGAGCGCGCCATCAAGAAGGGCGCGGGCCTGAGCGGTGAGGCCGTCAACTTCGAGCACGTGATCTACGAAGGCTTTGCGCCGCATCAGGTGCCGGTGATGGTGGAATGCCTGACCGACAACGTGAAGCGCACCGCGCCTGAAATGCGCGTGCTGTTCCGCAAGGGCCAGCTCGGCGCCTCGGGCTCGGTGAGCTGGGACTTTGACCACGTGGGCCTGATCGAGGCCGAACCCGCCGCGGGCGCCGACGGCGCCGACCCCGAGGTGGCCGCGATCGAGGCCGGGGCCCAGGATTTCGAGCCCGGCGAAGACGGGGCCACGGTGTTCATCACCGACCCGTCGGACCTCGACCTGGTCAGCCGCGCGCTGCCCGCCCAGGGCTTTGCCGTGGTGTCCGCCAAGCTGGGCTACAAGCCCAGGAACCCGGTTGATCCGGCCAGCCTCTCGGCCGAGGCCCTGGAAGAGGTCGAGACCTTCCTGGCCGGCATTGACGCCAACGACGACGTGCAGAACGTCTACGTCGGCCTGGCAGGCTGAGGCCCGCGGCGCCTCAGGCGGGCGCCACCTTGGTTTCGATCAGTTTCACCAGCGCCCACAGCGTCCGGTTGACCGGTGTGGCCACGCCCTGCGCCTGGCCGCGCCGCACGATCAGGCCGTTGAGGTAATCGATCTCGGTGCGTTTGCCGCGCGCCAGGTCCTGCGCGGTGGAGGAGTACTGCGCGGGCATGCTCTGGACGATCTTGTGGATCGCAGCGTGGACATCGCCGGGCAGCGTGACCCCTTCGGCCCGCGCCACGGCCAGGCATTCGGCCACCACGTCGCCCATCACTTCCTGAACACCCTCGCCCACGGCGGTTTCGCCGTAGGGCCGCTGCGCGATGGCCGAGACCGCGTTGTAAGCGCAGTTCAGGATCAGCTTGGACCACAGCGCACCGCGCACGTTGTCCGACACGTCCGTGGGCACGCCAGCCGCGATCAGGGCCTGCGCGGCCTGCTCGCTCGCCTCGGAGCCCGCCACGGGCTCGATGACCAGTTCGCCGCGCCCGTGGTGCCGCATGTGGCCCGGGCCCGCCATCTCGGTGGCCACGTAGACCACGGCGGCGGCCACCGCGTGATCGGGCAGCACGGCGCGCAGGCGGTCCGCGTTGTCCACGCCGTTCTGCAGGCACAGCACCAGGGCGTGAGGCGCCAGGTGCTCCCGGATCTGCGCGCCCGCGGCCTCGGTGTCGGTGGACTTGACGCAGAACAGCACCAGATCGGCGCCGCTCACTGCGCTGGCTTCGGCGCTGGCGGCCAGGTGCACCTGTTCGTCAAAGCTGCGCGTCTGCATGCGAAGGCCGTTCTGCGCAATGGCCTGCACATGCTGGGGCCGTGCCACCAGCGTCACAGGGTGGCCGGCCCGGGCCAGCATGCCGCCGTAGTAGCAACCCACGGCACCGGCGCCCATCACGGCGACCTTCAGGGGAGTTTGAGTCATGGCCTGAATTCTAGGAACGCGCGCGGTTTTCTGCAGCGCTGGTAACCTTCAACCCCTGCCCCCCATGGATTGACCAGGATACCCCACGGCATGAACTACTGGCTGATGAAATCGGAGCCCGAGGAATGCTCGGTGGATGACGCCCTTGCCGCGCCCGACGCCACCGTGCCCTGGGTCGGCGTGCGCAACTACCAGGCCCGCAACTTCATGCGCGATGCCATGCGCGTGGGCGACGGCGTGCTGTTCTACCACTCCAGCTGCGCCGAACCGGGCGTGGTGGGCCTTGCGCGCGTCGCGTCAGCGCCCTACCCTGACCCGACCCAGTTCGATCCGGCCTCGCCCTACCACGACGCGGCCTCCCGGCCCGAAGCGCCGCGCTGGGTGTTGGTCGACGTGCAGGTGCTGCGCAAGCTGCCCACCATCACCCTGCCCATGCTGCGCGGCAACCCGGCCCTGGCCGACATGGTGGTGCTGAAAAAGGGCAACCGGCTGTCGATCACGCCGGTGTCGGCCGAGCACTGGAAGCTGCTCACCGGCACCTGAGCGGCGCGGAGTCAGTTCGCCGCGTCGGTCGATCTGCTCCTGAATTGATAGCTGAAAGTGGCCGTCTGGCAAGGGCTACAGTCACTTTGGGCTCCAAACTCAGGCGTGCGAGGCCAGCAGGACCACGACCAGCACTGCCAGGATCAGCGACAGGCCTTTCCAGAACAGCACCGGGCTGCGCTCGATCAGCGGCGGACGGGACCGGCTCAGGAATTCGCGGTTGGGCACGCGCAGGTCCTGCAGGTATTCCGACAGCTCGGCGTAGCGCTTGAGCGGCTGCGGGTGCACCGCGCGCCGCAGCACGCCGTCGATCCACACCGGGATCTCGCGCGTCTCGTCGAGCACCGACTCGTAGACCAGCTTGTTCTGCGCCGCGCGGCTGCGTGCGCGCGCGACCTGCGCGCCATACGGCAGGCGCCCGCTCAGCATCTGGTAGGTGATGACGCCCAGCGAGAACAGGTCCGAGCGCGGGGTGCCGGTCTCGCCCAGAAAGTACTCGGGCGCGGCGTACTGCAGGGTGCCCAGCACGTCTTCGCGCCCGCCCGGCGCGGCGGTCTCGGCGAGGCCGGCGACGCGGGTGGACCCGAAGTCGATGATCTTCACCGTGCCGGTCGTGTCGATCATGATGTTCTCGGGCCGCAGGTCCTGGTGCAGCATGTCCAGCCGGTGGAAGGCCAGCAGGCCGCGAGCGATCTGCTCGACCAGCCCGCGCACGGTCTCCAGGTCGGGCCGCGGGTTGTCGATCATCCACTGGCTCAGCGTCTGCCCGTCGATGAACTCCATGACCACGTAGATGGCGCTGCGCCGCCGGGTGGGCACGCAGGGTTTGAGCACGTGCGCGCTGTTGAGCCGCCGAGCCACCCATTCCTCGAGCAGGAAACGCTCGAGGTAGGCCGGGTCATCCTGCAGGTCGATGGACGGTGTCTTGAGCACGACCACCTGGCGGCTGGGCAGGTCCTCGGCGAGGTAGATGTGGCTGCGGCTGCTCCCGCGCAGCTCGCGGACGATGCGGTAGCCGTCCAACTCGGACCGCGCCTGCAGGACGGGCGGACAGGGCAGGCCTGAAAGCTGGCGCACCAGCTCGTTGGGTTGGGGTGCGGGCAGTTCATCCACACGCAGCAGTTGCAAGGTGAGGTTGTCGGTGCTGCCGCGCTCCAAGGCGCTGTGCACCAGCGCCCTGGCCGCCTGGTCAAGGTCGCCGGCGTGCGCCGCGACGGTGCGGACCAGCTCGCCGCTGTCCAGCCCCTCGTGCACGCCATCGGTGGCCAGCACGAACAGGTCGCCGGCTTCGATGTCGAGCGCCCGATAGTCGATCTCCAGCTGTGGGCCGGCGCCCAGCGCGCGGCTCAGGTAGCTTTGCTCGGTGCTGACCCAGATGCGGTGGTCCTCGGTGAGCTGCTCGAGCGCCGTGCCGCGCAGGCGGTAGATGCGCGAGTCGCCGATATGGAACAGGTGCGCCGTGGCGGACTTGATCACCAGCGCACTCAGGGTACAGACGTAGCCGCGGTCGGGTTCGTAGCGGTGCTGGCCGCGGCGGCTCTGGGCATGCAGCCACGAGTTGGTGGCCGTGAGAATGCGCTCGGCCGAGGTCCGCACCGACCAGGCGTCGGAGGTGCAGTAGTAGTCCTCCAGAAACGCGGTGACGGCCGCCTGGGCCGCCACCTGGCTGACCGCGCTGGTGCTGATGCCATCGGCCAGCGCCACGGCAATGCCCTTGCTCCCGAGTTGGGGCTCCGGCGGCACCATCAGGCCGTGGAAGTCCTGGTTGACCTCCTTGCGGCCCTTGTCGGAATGCTGGCCGGCCGAAATCTTCAGTTGCTTGCCCATGGCTCCAGTCAATGGATGAGCCCCGGCTCCTCGCGGAGCCGGGGCTGCGTTCCCGACGCCGGGTTCAGGCGGCGACGCGCTTCTGGCCGGTGCGCACGTGGGTCGCGTACAGCGTCAACCCGGTGAACGACAGGCCGCCCACGAGGTTGCCCAGCACCGTGGGGATTTCATTCCACAGCAGGTAGTCCACGAAGGTGAAGTTCGCGCCCAGCAGCAGGCCCGAAGGGAACAGGAACATGTTCACGATCGAATGCTCGAACACCATGTAGAAGAACAGCATGATGGGCATCCACATGGCCAGCACCTTGCCGCTGACGTGGGTGGAGATCATCGCCCCCACCACACCGGTGGCCACCATCCAGTTGCACAGCATGCCCCGCACGAACAGCGTGAGCATGCCGGCGCCGCCGAACTTCTGGTAGCCCAGCGTGCGCCCTTCGCCGATATGGCCGATGGCCTTGCCCACCGCGTTCGGCTCGGTCGAGAAGCCATAGGTCACATAGATGGCCATCATCACGGCCACGGTGAAGGCGCCCGCGAAGTTGCCGCAGAACACAAGGCCCCAGTTGCGCAGCACCCCCTGGACGGTGACGCCAGGGCGCTTGTCGATGAGGGCCAGCGGGGCCAGCACGAACACCCCGGTGAGCAGGTCAAAGCCCAGCAGGTACAGCATGCAAAAACCCACCGGGAACAGCACGGCGCCCAGCAGGGGCTGGCCCGTCTGGACGTTGATGGTGACGGCGAACCACGCCGCCAGCGCCAGGATGGCCCCGGCCATGTACGCCCGGATGAGCGTGTCTCTCGTGGACATGAAGATTTTGGATTCCCCCGCATCCACCATCTTCGTCACAAATTCCGAAGGCACCAGATAAGCCATGTCAGCTCTCCTAAGATCAAGAATTGAAAACAAAAAAAGGCGCCCATCCCGCACCTCAGCCACAGGGAGGTGCAGAAATGGACGCCTTTATCCGTTGGAGTCAGCGGGCCGGCAAACGGGTGTTGCCTCGCCCTGATCAGGCCGCCGTTGGCTTGATTGCCGGTAAAAAAGCATTTACCGTGCCATGGGTATTGGGCCTGTCAACGGGCCTTTTAACGCCTGAAGACCGGGTTGGGCTGGTCAAAGTAGGCCAAGGTAGTGCATGCTCCAGTGCACTGACCGGTTATGGTGCAGTGCAACACCGTCACAGCCAAAGGAAATGCCATGGTGACCGCCCTGAAAATCGTTGTCGTTCTGCTTGCGGGTCTGCTCGTGATGGTGCTCGTGGCCGGACAGCTCGGCCTGTTGCGCGGGCGCCCTCCGGCGCAATTGGGCGTGCATGAAGGCCGACTCAAGCCGCCAGCCAACAGCCCCAACAGCGTCAGCAGCCAGGCCACCCTCTACCCCGACCACCCCTACCGGCGTTATGCCGAGATCGCTCCGCTTGCCTACACCGGTGACGGCGCGGCAGCGTTCGCGCGCGCCGTGGCGGCGGTCAAGGCGCTGCCGGGCGCGGTGATCGTCGACGAATCGCCGGGCTACCTGCATGCGGAGTGCACCACGCGCTGGCTCAAGTTCACCGATGACCTGGAACTGTGGCAGGACACATCGGCCGGGGTCATCCAGGTGCGGTCGGCCAGCCGCATCGGCCGCGGCGACCACGGCGTCAACCGGGCGCGGGTGGAGGCCCTGCGCGCCGCCCTGGGAGCGAGCTGACCACGCGGGTCAGCCCTGCGGCACGATGGCTTCGGCGTAGTCCTGCAGCGCGGCGAGCAGGGCTTCTGCCCGCTCATCGGCGGACTGCGACAACACCTCGATCTCCGCCAGGAAACGGTCGATGTTGCGCGCGCCCGCCTCCCCCTCGAGCAACCGGGCGGTGCGATGCTCTTTCCAGCGCTCGCGCTCATCGTCGCTCAGCGTGTCGGCAAAGTTTCTGGCGCGGTAGCGAAAGACCAGCTCCTCGAGTCGCCCGTCATCGAACCCGGTGCGGGCATGTGCGAGTTCAGGCCCCGCCAGCCCGCGCAACCGGTCCAGACGGCGGCGGTCCCCCTGGCCCACGAACCCGCCATACAGGTCCTCGTCCACATCCACCGCCCCTTCGCCCTCCGGGCGCCTGAAAACCTCGGCCCAGGTGGCGCTCATGTCCGGCAGGTCGCGCGCAATGGCCGCATGGCGCAGTGCCCGCTCGAGGTCGACGGACCACCGCGCGGCCGTTTCCGGACGCAGGGTCTTGAGATGGCCCACCACCATGGGCGACTTGTTCAGGTGCACGCTCTTGACCGGCAGCCGGGCCTGGCCCGGCGGCAGGTCGGCCGTCCGCGTGAACAGGCGGGTGCGCAGGGTCTGCGCATCCAGCAGCGGCAATTCACTGGGGTCGTAGGCCAGGTCCCAGGCCAGCAGTTCGTTCCGGTTGGTCGGATGGCTGGCCAGCGGCCACATCACGGCCAGGCAGCCCTGCTCCGGCGGGAACATGCCGGAGACATGCAGGAACGGTTTGGCATGTGCCTGCACGGCCGGCAGGCCGAGTTCGGCCGCGACCTCGGCTTTGCGGTGCAGGCGCAAGGCAAACTCGAACAGCTTGGGCTGCTTTTGCCGGATCAGCCGTGCCAGTGCGATCGTGGCCCGCACGTCCGACAGCGCGTCGTGCGCGGCCTCATGAACCAGCCCGTTGGCGCGCGCCAGGTCCTCCAGCTTGAAGCTGGGCCGCCCGTCGTCATGCCGGGGCCATTCGATGCCTTCGGGCCGCAGTGCGTAGGTCAGGCGGACCACGTCGAGCAGGTCCCAGCGGCCGCAGTCGTTTTGCCATTCCCGCGCATAGGGATCGATCAGGTTGCGCCAGAACATGAAGCGCGTGACCTCGTCATCGAACCGGATGCTGTTGTAGCCCACGCCGATGGTGCCGGGCTGCGAGAACGCCTGCTCGATGCGCGCGGCAAACTCGTGCTCGGACAGGCCCCGCTCCAGGCACAGCTGGGGAGTGATGCCGGTGATCAGGCAGGCTTCGGGGCTGGGCAGGAAATCCGGCGCGGGCTGGCAGTAGAGCATCAGCGGTTCGCCGATCTCGTTCAGGTCCTCATCCGTGCGGATGCCGGCGAATTGGGCAGGCCGGTCGCGCCGCACTTCGGCACCAAAGGTTTCGTAGTCGTGCCAGAAAAACGTGCGTGAGGTCATATAAAGGAAAAAGGTTGGCAGCTTGATGCTACCAACCTTCCCGGAGCGCAGCCGCAACCGCGCCGTTGCGGCACCCAGACCGCGCCGATGGATCGCCGTGTCAGCCGGCGGCGGTTTCCTCGGCTTCGGGCTTGGCCTTGCCTTCCTTCTTGGGCAGCGGCTGGATGTCCAGCTTGACCTCGGAGGTTTCCGCACCCTTCTCGTCCTTGCCCAGCTCGATATCGACCGTCAGGCGGCCGCCCTCGGTGAGCCGGCCGAACAGCAGTTCGTCGGCCAGCGCGCGGCGGATGGTGTCCTGGATCAGGCGCTGCATGGGGCGGGCCCCCATGAGCGGATCGAAGCCCTTCTTCGCCAGGTGCTTGCGCAGCGTGTCGGTGAAGGTCACTTCCACCTTCTTCTCCGCCAGCTGGGTTTCAAGCACCAGCAGGAACTTGTCGACCACGCGCAGGATGATGGCCTCGTCCAGCGCCTTGAAGCTCACCGTCGCGTCGAGCCGGTTGCGGAACTCGGGCGTGAACAGACGCTTGATATCGGCCATCTCGTCGCCCGCCTCGCGCGGGTTGGTGAAGCCAATGGTCGCCTTGTTCATGGTCTCGGCCCCCGCGTTGGTCGTCATGATGATGATGACGTTGCGGAAGTCGGCCTTGCGCCCGTTGTTGTCGGTCAGCGTGCCGTGGTCCATGACCTGCAGCAGCACGTTGAAGATGTCCGGGTGCGCCTTCTCGATTTCGTCGAGCAGCAGCACGCAATGCGGCTTCTTGGTCACGGCCTCGGTCAGCAGGCCGCCCTGATCGAAACCCACGTAGCCGGGGGGCGCGCCGATCAGGCGGCTCACGGCGTGGCGCTCCATGTACTCCGACATGTCGAAGCGGATCAGGTCGATGCCCATGATGTACGCCAGCTGCTTGGCAGCTTCGGTCTTGCCGACGCCCGTGGGGCCGGAGAACAGGAAGGAGCCGATCGGCTTGTCGCCCTTGCCCAGGCCCGAGCGCGCCATCTTCACGGCGCCGGCCAGCACTTCCAGAGCCTTGTCCTGGCCGAACACCACGCTCTTGAGGTCGCGCTCCAGCGTCTGCAGCTTGCCGCGGTCGTCGTTGGACACGTTGGCCGGCGGGATGCGCGCGATCTTGGCGACGATCTCCTCGACCTCGGCCTTGGAGATGGTCTTCTTGCGCTTGGACACCGGCAGGATGCGCTGCGCGGCCCCGGCCTCGTCGATCACGTCGATGGCCTTGTCGGGCAGGTGGCGGTCGTTGATGTACTTGGCGCTGAGCTCGGCCGCGGCCTGCAGGGCCGCCGCCGCGTACTTGACGCTGTGGTGTTCCTCGAAGCGCGACTTCAGGCCTTTCAGGATTTCCACCGTCTCCTGCACCGTGGGCTCGACCACGTCGACCTTCTGGAAACGACGCGACAGGGCCGCGTCCTTCTCGAAGATGCCGCGGTATTCGGTGAAGGTGGTCGCGCCGATGCACTTGAGCTGGCCGCTGGACAGCGCCGGCTTGAGCAGGTTGGACGCGTCCAGCGTGCCGCCCGACGCGGCACCCGCGCCGATCAGCGTGTGGATTTCGTCAATGAACAGGATCGCGTTGGGCTTGTCCTTGAGGCTCTTGAGCACGCCCTTGAGGCGCTGCTCGAAGTCGCCACGGTACTTGGTGCCGGCCAGCAGCGCGCCCATGTCCAGCGAGTACACATTGGACTCGGCCAGGATCTCGGGCACGTCCTTCTGCGTGATGCGCCAGGCCAGGCCCTCGGCAATGGCGGTCTTGCCCACGCCGGCCTCGCCCACCAGCAGCGGGTTGTTCTTGCGCCGGCGGCACAGGATCTGGATCACGCGTTCGACCTCGTATTCCCGTCCGATCAACGGGTCGATCTTGCCGTCCTTGGCCATCTGGTTGAGGTTCTGCGTGAACTGCTCGAGCGGTGAGGCCTTCTCGGACTTCTCGGCACCCTCTTCGCTCTCGCTGGCCGCGGCCTCGCCGCTCTTGGCGGGCTCGGGTGGATCGCTCTTCTTGATGCCGTGGGCAATGAAGTTCACCACATCGAGCCGGGTCACGCCCTGCTGGTGCAGGTAGTACACGGCATGCGAATCCTTCTCGCCAAAGATGGCGACCAGCACATTGGCGCCGGTCACTTCCTTCTTGCCATTGCCCGTGGACTGCACGTGCATGATGGCGCGCTGAATGACGCGCTGGAACCCCAGCGTGGGCTGGGTGTCCACGTCATCGGTACCCGCGACCTGCGGCGTGTTGTCCTTGATGAAATTGGCGAGCGACTTGCGCAGGTCGTCAATGTTGGCCGAGCAGGCGCGCAGAACCTCTGCGGCGCTCGGGTTGTCCAGCAGGGCAAGCAGCAGGTGCTCCACCGTGATGAACTCGTGGCGTTGCTGCCGGGCCTCGACAAAGGCCATGTGCAGGCTGACTTCCAATTCCTGGGCAATCATGTGACTTCCTTCTGCCTTGCTGTTAACTCAACTCTACTTCGGTGTGACCCGGGTTTATTCAATGGGTTCACTCACACATTGCAGCGGATGCCCTGCTTCCTTCGCCGCTTCCCTCACCTGATCGACCTTGGTGGCGGCCACGTCCCTTGAATAGACGCCGCACACGGCCTTGCCGTCCAGATGGATCTTCAACATGATCTGCGTCGCGGTTTCCCTGTCCTTGTTGAAGAACTCCTGAATGACCACCACCACGAACTCCATCGGGGTGTAGTCGTCATTCAGCATGAGGACCTGATACATCTGCGGGGGTTTGGTCTTCTGGGTCCGACGCTCCAGGACCACCGAGCCGCCGTCATCCCCGCGTACCGGCTTGTTGTGGGGCGCCGGTGGTTGGGAGGGGGTTTTCGTTGCCATGAATTTCATTCTATCGAGCAGCATTGCGCGCTGCACCATGCAGCTGAAATGGTGGCGCATCCGTCACATTCAAGCGACAGGGCCTCGCCCGCCCCGCTTGGCCGCAAGCCTTGACGGCACAGGCCTTTGCAAAGCCCGGGACTAAACTTTAGTTCGTGAAATTGTTGACAGTGCGGCCCTTATTCCCTCACACTCAATGGGGTTAGAGGGACAGCGGGGACCGAACAATGGCAAGCGGAACAGTCAAGTGGTTCAACGACGCGAAGGGATTTGGGTTCATCGAGCCTGATGGGGGCGGCCCCGACGTCTTTGCGCATTTCTCCTCCATCGCCATGGAGGGCTTCAAGACGCTCAAGCAGGGGTCGCGCGTGAGCTTTGAACTCACCGATGGCCCCAAAGGGCAACTCGCGCAGAACATCCTGGCCGAGCCCGGTGCCCCCGAGACCCTGGTCCCGGCCGGCCGGACGGCGGCCCGGCCTTCACGCGTGAGAGCGCCCCAGTTTCACGCCGCACTGCAAAGCGACCTCATGGGCTCCAAGCAGGCCTGAATCAGGCGCCCGGGGGCTGAGGCTCCTTGGAAAAACAAAGCCGCCCGCGGACCTGCCGGGGCGGCTTTTTCGTGGCCATGGCGACCTCAGGCCGCCGCGGCCCCTTACATGTTGTCGATCATCACCTGGCCGAAGCCCGAGCAGCTGACCTGCGTGGCACCGTCCATCAGGCGGGCAAAGTCGTAGGTCACCTTCTTGCTGGCAATGGATTTTTCCATCGAGCTGATGATGAGATCGGCGGCTTCCTTCCAGCCCATGTGGCGCAGCATCATCTCGGCCGACAGGATTTCGGAGCCGGGGTTCACATAGTCCTTGCCGGCGTACTTGGGCGCCGTGCCGTGGGTGGCTTCAAACATCGCGACGGTGTCGCTCAGGTTGGCGCCGGGGGCGATGCCGATGCCGCCGACCTGCGCGGCCAGCGCATCCGACACATAGTCGCCGTTCAGGTTCAGGGTGGCGATCACGCTGTATTCCGCCGGGCGCAGCAGGATCTGCTGCAGGAAGGCGTCGGCGATACTGTCCTTGACCACGATGTCCTTGCCGGTCTTCGGGTTCTTGAACTTGCACCACGGGCCGCCATCGACCAGTTCCGCGCCGAATTCCTTCTGGGCGAGTTCATAGGCCCAGTCACGGAAGCCACCTTCGGTGAACTTCATGATGTTGCCCTTGTGCACGATGGTCACGCTGGGCTTGTCGTTGTCGATGGCGTACTGCAGCGCCTTGCGCACCAGGCGCTCGGTGCCTTCGCGCGACACCGGCTTGACGCCGATACCGGACGTGTTGGGGAAACGGATTTTCTTGACGCCCATCTCGTCCTGCAGGAACTTGATGAGCTTCTTGGCCTTGTCGGACTCGGCTTCGAATTCGATGCCGGCGTAGATGTCCTCCGAGTTCTCGCGGAAGATCACCATGTTGGTCTTCTCGGGCTCCTTCACCGGGGAGGGCACGCCCTTGAAGTACTGAATCGGGCGCAGGCAGACGTACAGGTCCAGTTCCTGGCGCAGGGCCACGTTCAGCGAACGGATGCCGCCGCCCACGGGCGTGGTCAGCGGGCCCTTGATCGACACCACGTACTCACGCACCACATCCAGCGTCTCCTGGGGCAACCAGACGTCCGGGCCGTAGACCTTGGTGGACTTTTCGCCGGCAAACACTTCCATCCAGTGGATCTTCTTCTTGCCGCCGTAAGCCTTGGCCACGGCCGCGTCCACCACCTTGAGCATCACCGGCGTGATGTCAAAACCGGTGCCGTCACCCTCGATGTAGGGAATGATCGGCTGGTCCGGCACGTTGAGCGACATGTCGGCGTTGACGGTGATTTTCTGGCCTTCGGCGGGCACCTTGATGTGCTGGTACATGGAAAAACGTCTCCGTTGAGCGCTGAAAGACAGGGTTTCAGCAGGTTAGGCAAAACCCTAGGATTCTAGCTTCAAAATAATTTGCAGCCGGCTGTCAACCGGCCGTAAACCGGCGCCGTTACGGAGGAGCCTTCCGATAGTTGGGAGGAATTTTTCGAAAAAGTAACTTCACCTAAGGACTCTGAAATGAACAAGCTCCTCGCTGCCCTGATCGCCGGCCTCTTCTCCGTTGGCGTGTTTGCCCAAGCTGCTGCTCCCGCTGCCAAGAAGGAAGAAGCCAAGCCCATGGCCGCCGCCGCTGCTCCGGCTGCCGCTCCCGCCGCCAAGATGGAAGAAAAGAAGGAAGAAAAGGCCGCCATGAAGGCCGAAAAGAAGGCCAAGAAGACCAAGAAGGTCGCCAAGAAGGCCAAGGCCGAGAAGACCGAAGAAAAGAAGTCCTGATCACAGGCCTTTTCAATGAAATGCCCGCCCCGCGCGGGCATTTTTCTTGGTTGCCGCACAATCGATGGCCATGAACAAACTCCTCTCCTTGCTGGGCGCGGCCCTGCTCACCGCGTGGACCGCCGCCGCCATGGCGCAGGACGCGCAGATGGACCTGCCGCGCGTCAAGCTCACCGCCGACATCCACCAGATCGATGCGCAGGTTGCGCTCACGCCCGAGCAGCGCAGTGTCGGGCTGATGTTCCGCAAGGCCATGCCCCAGCATGAGGGCATGCTGTTCGTGTTCGAGCAGCCCTCGGTCCAGTGTTTCTGGATGAAGAACACCCTGCTGCCCCTGACCGCCGCTTTCGTGGCCGACGACGGCACCATCGTCAACCTGGCCGACATGAAGCCCCAGACCACGGACTCCCACTGCTCCACCAAGCCGGTGCGCTTCGTGCTCGAGATGAACCAGGGCTGGTTCGCCAGGAAGGGCCTCAAGGCCGGCTTCAAATTGAGCGGTCAGCCTTTCGAGGCCCGGCGCTGACCCGCTGCACGGCGCCCGCGCCATGAAAAAGCCGGCCCAGGGGCCGGCTTTTTTGCGAACGGCGTCGACTCAGGCGAAGTTGGCTTCGGCAAAGCCCCAGTTCACGAGCTTGTCGAGGAAGGTCTCGACGAATTTCGGGCGCAGGTTGCGGTAGTCGATGTAATAGGCGTGCTCCCAGACATCCACGGTGAGCAGGGCCTTGTCGGCCGTGGTCAGCGGGGTGCCGGCGGCGCCGGTATTGACGATGTCCACCGAGCCATCGGGCTTCTTGACCAGCCAGGTCCAGCCCGAACCAAAGTTGCCGACGGCCGACTTGACGAAGGCCTCCTTGAAGGCGGCGTAGCTGCCCCACTTGGCATTGATGGCCGCCGCTAGCGCGCCCGAAGGCTCGCCGCCGCCCGCGGGCTTCATGCAGTTCCAGAAGAAGGTGTGGTTCCAGATCTGGGCCGAGTTGTTGTAGATGCCGCCGCTGGACTTCTTGACGATGTCCTCGAGCGTCATGCTCTCGAATTCGGTGCCCTTCTGCAGGTTGTTGAGATTCACCACGTAGGCGTTGTGGTGCTTGCCGTGGTGGAATTCGAGCGTTTCCTTCGAATAGGCCGGTGCCAGCGCATCGATCGCGTAAGGCAGCGGAGGCAGGGTATGTTCCATGGTTTTCCTCGTGGTTGTTGGTCTGAAAAAACCGATTGTAGGAACTAAACCGCGCGCTGCGTGGAGACGGTGACATCAACCTCGCCGTCGGCAAGGGTTGCGCGCAGCGCCTGGCCCGCTCGCGTCTGCCCCACCCGCGTGACGGGCGCGCCCTGCGCGTCGGTCAGCAGCGCGTAGCCCCGTTGCAGCACCAGTTGCGGGTCCATCAGCTCCAGCCGCAGGCGGGCGCGGTCCAGGCGGTCGCCCGCCAGTCGCAGTGCGGCCGAGCGCCCCTCACGCAGATCTTCCCCGAGGTCCTGCAAGGCCCCGCGCCGGCGTTGCAACTGCTCACGCAGACCGTAACGAAGGCGCTCGGCCTGCCGCGCCAGCCGCAGCTGCTGCCGCGCGACCAGCCCCGAGGGCCGGCCCAGTCGGGCGGACACGGCGTCCAGCCGCTGGGCCTGCAGGTCCACACGGCGCCACGTCGCATCGCCCAGCCGTTGCCGCATCTGGGCCAGCGCGCCCAGCCAGGCCTCGCGGGGCTGCGCTGCGAGCTCCGCCGCCGCCGTGGGCGTGGGCGCCCGCAGGTCGGCGCAGAAGTCGGCGATGGTGAAGTCCGTCTCGTGGCCCACACCGCAGACCAGGGGGACCGGGCTCTGCACGATGGCGCGCGCCAGTTGCTCGTCATTGAAAGCCCAGAGGTCCTCGATGGACCCACCACCGCGCACCAGCAGGATCAGATCGATTTTCGGAGCCGAATCGGGCTGCAGCCCTTGTCCGCTCAGCGCCATCTGATACAGATTTGATAGCGCCCGAACCAGTTCGGCGGGCGCCTGGGCGCCCTGCACGGCGGCAGGAACCAGCACCACCGGCACATGCGGCACACGCCGGCGCAGCGCGCTCACCACGTCATGCAGCGCCGCCGCACCCAGCGAAGTCACCAGCCCGATGCCACGCGGCATCAGCGGCAGGGGCCGCTTGCGGGCCGTGTCGAACAGGCCTTGCGCCTCCAGCCGGGCCTTGAGCTGCAGGAACTGCTCGAACAACGCCCCCTGTCCGGCCCGGCTCATCGATTCCACGATCAGTTGCAGGTCGCCCCGCGCCTCATAGACGCCCAGCCGGCCACGCAGCTCGACCAGTTCGCCGTCGCGCGGCACGAAATCCAGCAACCCGGCCGCGCGGCGGAACATCGCGCAGCGGATCTGCCCCTGCTCGTCCTTGAGCGAAAAATAGCAATGCCCACTGGACGCGCGCGAAAAGCCCGAAATCTCCCCGCGCACCGCCACAGGGTTGAATCTCGCCTCCAGGGCATCAGCAATGGCGCGGCACAGCGCGCCAACCTGCCAGATTCGCGGCGCCATTGCTGGGTTCTGAGTCCCCACCATCAGCAAATCCGCGCTTTCCCACAGGATTGGGAGGGCCATTTAGTCCACAGCGGGCCCGAAGCACGGCTCATTCGGCCCAGATTACGGGGAAACGCTGATTTCTCGGAGCAAGCCATTGATTTCATTGAATATTTTCCTGCTCAATTTGTCATCGATCTGTCACGTTGACGCATTGGCGCGGGCTCGCGGCCTGCCCTGACCACCTTCTGCACAAAGTTATCCACAGGTTCTGTGGGTGGCCGCCGCGGTCCGGCCCGTGGCGGGGGACGGCTGCATTGTCATTTGGAGGGTTCCGCGGGTAGGCCATAATCACCAGCGCGCCGTTCCCCTGTTTCATCGCCTCTTTCCCGCGGAGACACCCTTTTGTTTTCGATCATACAAGCCGCAGGCTGGCCGATCTGGCCCCTTGTTGCCTGCTCCATCCTGGCGCTGGCCCTGGTCATCGAACGCTTCATCAGCCTCAAAACCGCCCGCGTCGCCCCTCCCAAACTGCTGGACGAGGCCCTGGCCGTGTCACGCACCGCCGTACCGACGCCTGACGTGGTGACCCAGCTTGAGCAGAACTCGGCACTGGGCGAGGTGCTGGCAAGCGGATTCCGGGCCATCAACGCCGACCCCCGCTGTACCGAAGCCGACCTGCGCGCCCAGATGGAGGGCACGGGACGGGCCGTGGCACACCGGCTGGAGCGCTACCTGAGCGCGCTGGCCACGATCGCCTCGGCGGCGCCGCTGCTCGGGCTGCTGGGCACGGTGATCGGGATGATCGAGATCTTCGGCTCCCAGTCACCCACGGGAGGCACCACGGGCGGCAACCCTGCGCAGCTGGCGCATGGCATATCCATCGCGCTGTACAACACGGCGTTCGGCCTGATCGTGGCGATCCCGACCCTGATCTTCTGGCGTTACTTCCGGGCCCGCGTCGACGAGTACCTGCTGACGCTGGAACTGGCGGCCGAGCGGTTCGTGCGCCACCTCAACAGCCTGCGCAAGGGCTGAGCCGCGATGAACTTCCGGCCACGCAAGAAGGAAGAGCCCGAGATCAACCTGATCCCGTTCATCGACGTGCTGCTGGTGGTGCTGATCTTCTTGATGCTGTCCACCACCTACAGCAAATTCACCGAGATGCAGCTCAAGCTCCCTGTGGCCGACGTGGACGCGCAGCGCGACTATCCCAAGGAAGTGATCGTCGCGGTCGGGGCCGACGGCCGCTACAGCGTCAACAAGACCCCCGTAAGCGGCCGCAGCGTCGAGGCCGTGTCGATGGCGCTGGTTGAAGCCGCCAAGGCGGGCAAGGACAGCGTCGTCATCATCAGCGCGGATGCGAGCACGGCGCACCAGGCCGTCATCACCGTGATGGAAGCGGCCCGGCGCTCGGGCCTGACACAGATCACCTTCGCCACCCAGTCGTCGGCCCAGGCTGGAGGCCGCTGACGCATGCCCGACGTGCAGCAGACCCTGCTGCGCGCCTGGACCGGCCGCGGCCTGCTGGCCTGGCTGCTCTGGCCGGTCTCGCTGCTGTATCGCGCCGTGGTGTGGTTGCGCCGGCAGGCCTACCGGCTCGGCCTGCTGGCCATCCACCGGCCCGCCGTCCCCGTCATCGTGGTGGGCAATGTGGTGGCGGGCGGCTCGGGCAAGACCCCCGTGACGATGGCGCTGGTGCAGCACCTGGCGGCGCGCGGCTGGCGTCCGGGCGTGGTGTCGCGCGGGTACGGCCGCCAGACACAGGATTGCCGCGAGGTCGTGGCCGGCGCCACGCCGGCCGATGTGGGCGACGAAGCGCTGTTGATCGCCCACGCCACCGGCGTCCCGGTCTACGTGGCGGCGCGGCGCGTGCAAGCCGTCCAGACCCTGCTGGCGGCCCATCCGGCCACCGACGTGGTGGTGAGCGACGATGGACTGCAGCATCTGGCGCTGGACCGGGACATCGAGCTGTGCGTGTTCGACGATGGGGGCGTGGGCAATGGCTTCCTGCTGCCGGCCGGCCCGCTGCGCGAGCCCTGGCCGCGCCCGGCCGATCTTGTGGTCCACACCGGCCGCCATCCCGCCTTCACCGGGTTCCGCGTCCACCGCGAACTGGCCGGCGAGGCGGTGCGGGCCGATGGCACACGCCGTTCTCTGGCGGGGCTGCGGACCGAAGCACTGCACGCGCTGGCGGGCATTGCCCACCCGCCAGCTTTTTTCGACATGCTGCGCGCCGCCGGACTGTCATTGCGCGCCACCACGGCCCTGCCCGATCACTATGCTTTTGATAGCGCGGATGAGCCGTGGGACAAGGACCAACACCTGATTTGCACCGAAAAGGATGCCGTCAAACTGTGGCGCCGGCGTCCGGACGCCTGGGCCGTCCCGCTGGTCGTCTCGCTGGACGAGGGCCTGCTCGAGCGGGTCGAAGCCTTGCTCGATCAGCGCGCCGGGGCAAAGCTATCATCCGCCCATGGACGCCAAATTGATTGAACTGCTGGTCTGCCCCGTGACGAAGGGGCCGCTGCTGCTCGACCGCGACAAGAGCGAGCTGGTATCGCGCAGCGCGCGGCTGGCCTATCCGGTGCGTGACGGCATGCCCATCATGCTCGAGACTGAGGCCCGAACGCTCAGCGACGAGGAACTGGCCAGCCTGCCCGAGCGCACACCGCTGGCCGGATGAGCTTCACCGTCCTGATCCCGGCGCGGCTGGCCTCCACCCGCCTGCCCGACAAGCCCCTGGCCGACATCGGCGGGCTGCCCATGGTGGTGCGCGTGGCACAGCGCGCGAGCCAGTCGGCGGCGGCCCGGGTGGTGGTGGCCGCCGACAGCGAAGCCATTGTCAGCGCCTGCACCCGCCATGGCGTGCAGGCCGTTCTGACGCGAACCGATCACCCTTCGGGCAGTGACCGGCTGGCCGAAGCCAGCAGCCTGCTCGGCCTGTCCGATGACGCAGTGGTGGTCAATGTGCAGGGGGACGAACCCCTGATCGACCCCGCGCTGATCGACGCGGTGGCCCGGTTGCTGGACCAGCAGGCCCAGGCCAGCATGAGCACGGCCGCCCATGCGATCGACAGCACCGCCGACTTCAGCAATCCCAACGTGGTCAAGCTGGTCACCGATGCGCAAGGCCTGGCACTGTACTTCAGCCGGGCGCCCATCGCCTGGTGGCGGGACGGATTCGCCCAGGGCATCACCGCCCTGCCCGAGCACCGGCCGCTGCGGCACATTGGCATCTACGGCTACCGCGTCGGCTTCCTGCGGCAGTTTCCCCTGCTGCCGCAGGCCCCGATGGAGGTGATCGAGGCCCTGGAGCAGTTGCGGGCGCTCTGGCATGGTCACCGCATCGCGGTCCACGTGACCGCGCAGGCGCCCGGCGTGGGGGTGGACACCCCCGAGGATCTGGAGCGCGTGCGGCGCCTGTTCCCGGCCTGAAACGGGCCCGCCGCCCTGTAAGCGGGGGCCAAGGAGTCGCATGCTATCCTCTGTCCAATGATGCGCGATGGCGCCGCTGGGTTGCCTGGCGTCTGCAGCGCACGCCGATTTCACACTATCCGAGGACTTCCATGAGACTGATTTTGTTGGGCGCACCCGGCGCCGGCAAAGGCACGCAAGCCGCGTTCCTGTGCCAGAAATACGGCATCCCGCAAATTTCCACCGGAGACATGCTGCGCGCCGCCGTCAAGGCGGGCACGCCGCTGGGCCTGCAGGCCAAGGCGGTCATGGACTCCGGCGCCCTCGTCAGCGACGACATCATCATCGGACTGGTCAAGGAGCGCATCGCGCAACCTGACTGCACCAAGGGCTTCCTGTTCGACGGCTTTCCGCGCACCATCCCGCAGGCCGACGCCATGAAGGCCGCCGGTGTGAAACTGGACTACGTGCTGGAGATCGATGTGCCGTTCGACGCCATCATCGAGCGCATGAGCGGGCGCCGCTCGCACCCGGCTTCGGGCCGCACCTACCATGTCAAGTTCAATCCGCCCAAGATCGAGGGTCAGGATGACCTGACGGGCGAGCCCCTGATCCAGCGCGACGACGACAAGGAAGAGACCGTCAAGAAGCGCCTGGAGGTCTACAGCGCCCAGACACGCCCGCTCGTGGACTACTACTCGAGCTGGGCCAAGACCGAGCCGTCCGCCGCCCCGAAATACCGGGCCATCAACGGCACGGGCTCGGTGGAAGACATCACGGCACGCGCCCTGCAGGCCCTCTCGGCCTGATTCCTGGCGGGCCGCCGGCAGGGGGCCCGCGCCGGCCGCTCAGCCCATCAGGGCCAGCATCAGCGCAATCCGGGCCTTCACTGGGGACAGGCCTTCCGAGTCCCTGAAGGCGTCCGCCGGCTTGGGCAGCACCCGCCCACTGGGGCACCGCGAGGCGCAGACCACCCGGATGCCCTGGGCCTGCGCTTCAAGCAGCGCGGCCTCCAGTTCCTGATGCAGGCTCCCATTGCCGGTGCCGGCCACGACAATGCCGTCCACCTTCTGCGCCACCAGCGCCTGCACCAGGCGGCCACCCGCGCCGGCATGGCTCATGACGATCTCCACGCGCGGCCAGGGCGTGTTGGCCGCTATCGTATTGAGAGCATCTGAAGACCGATTGGCAAGGGCTACCGGCCAATTTCGCACCAGACGCACGGCGCCCTCCTCGACATAACCCAGCGGCCCCGCGTCGCCGGAACTGAAAGCGTCGAGCCGGTAGGTGTGGACCTTCTGGACATCGGTGGCGCCGTGCACGGTGCCCGCGCACACCGCCACCACGCCTGCCGCACCCGGCCAGGCCGCCACCGCGAACGCGTCAAGCAGGTTCTGGGGACCATCGGGCGCCAGGGCGGTGGACGGCCGCATGGCGCAGGTCAGCACCACGGGTTTGGAAGGCAGCAGCGCAGCGTGCAGGAAATACGCGGTTTCCTCCAAGGTGTCGGTGCCGTGGGTGATGACCACGCCCCGTACGTCATCCTGCGCCAGCCAGTGCTGACAGCGCTGGGCCAGTTGCTGCCAGACCGCCGGCGTCATGTCCTTGCTGTCGATCTGGGCCACCTGCTCGGCCTGTACCGGCTGACCACGCAGCTGGGGAAGCGCCGCCAGCAACTGTTCAACCCCCACCTGGGCGGCCGTGTACCCGATGTTGTCGCCCGCCTGTGCGGCGGTGCCGGCGATGGTGCCCCCTGTTCCCAGCACCACAATTTTTTTCGCGCTCACTTGCAAACTCTCAAAAACTGGTTAAAAATACAGTTACTGGATATTAAGACAGTAACCACACCACGTGACCAACCGGCATCGCCAAGGAGTCGCCATGATCGAAAGCCCCAAACTCACTGCCCGGCAGCAACAGATTCTGGACCTGATCCAGAGCGCCATCGCCCGCACGGGAGCGCCGCCCACACGCGCCGAAATCGCCGCCGAGCTGGGCTTCAAGTCCGCCAATGCGGCCGAGGAGCATCTGCAGGCGCTGGCTCGCAAGGGGGTGATCGAACTGGTCAGCGGCACGTCGCGGGGCATCCGCCTCAAGAGCGACACCCTCCGGTCCATCCATGAGTCGCGCGTCAAACAGTTCGCCCTGCCCCTGCAAAGCCTGGCCCAGCTGGCCCTGCCTCTGGTGGGCCGCGTTGCCGCAGGCTCGCCCATTCTCGCGCAGGAGCACGTGGACCAGACCTACTACGTCGAAAGCAGCCTGTTCCAGCGCAAGCCCGACTATCTGCTCAAAGTCCGCGGCATGTCCATGCGCGATGCCGGCATCATGGACGGTGACCTGCTGGCGGTCCAGGCCACGCGTGAAGCCAAGAACGGGCAGATCGTCGTGGCCCGCCTCGGCGAGGAGGTCACCGTCAAGCGCTTTCGCCGCAACAAGCACCTCATTGAACTGCATGCCGAAAATCCCGACTACCAGACCATCATCGTCGAGCCGGGTGAATCGTTCGAGATTGAAGGCCTTGCGGTCGGCCTGATCCGCAACACCATGCTCATGTAAACCTGCTGTCACGCAACGGGCTGCCCCAGGTGGCGGGCGTATGGCGGATACCGCCATCACCCTGCGGCAACTCCCGGTCCGAAATCCTGCCTGTGTTCAACCTCTTGCTCCAAGGAGTTCCACATGGGAATCGCACTTTCAGCCGTTCACGTCTTTTTCACGCCGCTGCAGGATCTGGCGGCCTGGCTGCTTTCGCCGGTGGCCACGCCCGCACCCACCCGCTCCGTACCGGCCTGCACGCCTGTTCCGCTGGCTCACCGCGCCCGCCCGGCGAGAACGGCGAGCCCCCAGCCCCGGTGCATCCAGGCCCAACGGCCGCTGCGCGTGGTTCGTGTCATGGACCGATCCGGCGGACGCGCCGCCACGGCGGGCAACCGCCTCGTCATTTCAGGCCGCATGGCGGACGTCTGCGCCGAGCTGGATCGCCTGGCTGCGCTCGAAGCCCGCGCGCAGAAGCATTGAACCGTCCCGCCCAGCGGGCTCAGGCCCGCTTGCCCGCGAGGTAGTCCGCCTTCCCCAGTTCCACGCCGTTGTGCCGCAGGATGGCATAGGCCATGGTCACATGGAAGAAGAAGTTGGGCAGCATCCAGTGCTTGAGGTAGGCCTCGCCCGTCATCGTGCGGGTGGCTTCGCGGCCAACCGGGAAGGTGATGTCCTTGTCCTCGGTCCCGTCGATCTTGTCGGCCGGCACGCTGGCCAGATACGCCAGCGTGTTCTGGATGCGTTCCTTGAGTTCGGCCAGTGTGGTTTCCGTGTCATCGAACTTGGGAGCGTCCACGCCCGACAGGCGCGCCACGCCGTTCTTGGCGCCGTCACAGGCAATCTGGATCTGGCGCGTGAATGGCAGCATGTCCGGCGCCAGCCGGAACTGCGTCAGGGCCACCGGGTCGAATTTTTTGGCGTCGGCGTGGGCCTGTGCCTTGTCCAGCAGGTGGCTCAGGTTGCCCAGCATCTGCTGGACGGTCGGCAGGGTGGCTGACGACATCGAAATGGTCATGAATAACTCCTGAAGAATCGGATGTTCGGGGTCGCCATGGTAGCGGCGTGGCCCAATGCTTGCTGGCCGGGGTTTTATGGTGCATGCAAGGCACAATCAGGCCATGAACATTGTGATCCTCGACGATTACCAGGACGCTGTGCGCAAGCTGCAATGCGCCAGCAAGCTGGACGCCTTCCCCGCCAAGGTCTACACCAATACCGTCAAAGGCATTGGCCAGCTCTCGGTGCGATTGCGCGACGCCGACGTGATCGTGCTGATCCGGGAACGCACCCACCTCAACCGCGCGCTGATCGAAAAGCTGCCAAGGCTCAAGCTCATCGCCCAGACCGGCCGCGTGGGCAATCACATCGACGTGGCGGCCTGTACCGAGCGCGGGATCGCCGTGGCCGAAGGTGTGGGTTCGCCGGTGGCCCCGGCGGAGCTGACCTGGGCCCTGATCATGGCGGCCGCACGGCGGCTGCCCCAGTACATCAGCATGCTCAAGCATGGCGGCTGGCAGCAGTCAGGACTCAAGAACGCGTCGATGCCGCCCAACTTCGGCCTGGGGACCGTCCTGAAGGGCAAGACGCTGGGCATCTGGGGCTACGGCAAGATCGGCCAGATCATCGCGGGCTATGGCGAGGCCTTCGGAATGAACGTGATGGTCTGGGGCCGCCCGCCCACGCGCGAGAAAGCCCTCGCCGAAGGCCACCAGGTGGCCTCAAGCCGCGAGGAGCTGTTCGCCAGCAGCGACGTCCTGACGGTGCACCTGCGGCTCAATGAGGACACCGCGGGCATCGTGACGCTCGAGGACCTTTCCCGCATGAAGCCCACGTCACTGTTCGTCAACACATCGCGCGCCGAACTGATCGAGCATGACGCGCTGCTGGTGGCGCTGAACCGGGGCCGCCCGGGCATGGCGGCCCTGGACGTGTTCGAGAGCGAGCCCATCCTGCAGGGCCATGCCCTGCTGCGGCTCGAGAACTGCATCTGCACGCCACACATTGGCTACGTGGAGCAGGAGAGCTTTGAGCTGTACTTCGGCGCGGCTTTCGATAATGTGGTCAACTTCATCAAGGGCACTCCGACCAACATCGTGAACCCCGGCGCATTGCAAGTGCGGCGCTGAGCGCACTTCCCTATCCAGCCCCCCGGGGCCTCTTCCGATGAGCACCAACGGCACCTCCGCCGCTTCTCCCGCCATGCCCGGCGTCCTCTGGTCGCTGCTGTTCGGCAATTTCGTGATCGGTACCGGCGTGATGATCGTGCCTGGCACGCTCAATGAAATCAGCACCTCCCTGCAGGTTTCGGTGGCCACCGCAGGCCAGCTGATTTCGGCCGCGGCTCTCCTGATGTGCCTGGGGGCGCCCCTGTTCGCGGCCGTGGTCGCCGGATGGGACCGGCGGCGCCTGCTGGCCCTGTCCATGCTCTGGTACGGCGCACTGCATCTGGCGTGCGTCGCCATGCCGAGTTTTGGCGCCCTGCTGCCGGTCCGCGTGCTGGCCGTCATATCGCCCGCCATCTTCACGCCCCAGGCCGCAGCCTGCGTCGGCCTGCTGGTGCCGGCCGAACAGCGCGGCCGAGCCATCACCTTCGTGTTTCTGGGCTGGTCGGTGGCCTCTGTGCTTGGCATGCCGATGGGGGCCCTGGTCGGGGGCACCTGGGGGTGGCGCAGCGCCTTCGCGCTGGTCGGCCTGCTGAGCCTGGTCAGCGCGGCCTGGGTCTGGCGTGCCATGCCCGACGGTGTGCGCCCGCCCGCCCTGTCGAGAGCCGCGTGGAAGGAGACCCTGCAATCCCGCGCCTTGATGCTCTGCGTTGCCGTGACCACGCTCTACTCTGCGGGCCAGTTTGTGCTGTTCTCGTATTTCGCCCCCTACTACAAGGCCCGCATCGGCATCACTCCCCTGCAGCTCAGCCTGTTGTTCATGTGGTTCGGCGCCTTCGGATTTCTGGGCAATGTCCTGATGTCACGCTACATCGACCGCATCGGTGCCGCACGCGCCGTGCTGATCGGCGTGGCCAGCATGGCGCTGAGCCTGCTGGTCTGGCCGCTGGGCACCAGCCTCGTTCTGGCAGCGCTGGTCTCGGTCCCCTGGGCCCTGGGCTGCTTTTCGTCCAATTCGGCCCAGCAGGCCCGGCTGGTGGGCATCGCCCCGGCCCTGGCTTCGGGCTCCATCGCGCTCAATACGTCGGCCATGTACGCCGGGCAGGCGATGGGGGCCGCCAGCGGAGGCTGGCTGATTGCCCAGGGCCAGATGGACATGCTCCATTGGGCCGGCTTTGTCGGCCTGCTGCTGGCCATGGCCACCAGCGTCTGGGCGACGCGCTACACCAGCACGCACGCACAATAAACGCCCGAAGGCCTGGCGCAGTGCGTCAGCGCTTCGGTTTCTGGGGGGCGATGTCGCGCTCGGTGGCCGCATCGAACAGATCGAAGTCGATCAGATGGCTGTCAGCCGGCTTGTCGCTGTCGGGGACACCGGAATCACTGATGCGCGACGGGTGCTCGGGCCGCTCCTCGGGGGGCGTCTCGTAACGGCCGATCTCCATGAACGCCGAGGACAGTGGCGCGGGTTCCGACAGGTCGATGTCCAGCCCCAGGCGCGGCGAAGGCCGGGGCATTGAAATATCGGGCAACGAGCCGCCGGCCTCTTCGTCACCCGACACCGAATCGCCGACCGAATCACGCAGGCGGCTGTCCAGCGACGCCGACAGCGGCTGGATGTTGGTGTGGGAGAAACCTGATGGAGGCTGCGAGTCCCGCTCGGCCTGGTTGGGGCCGGACAGCTCGAACTCCGCCGTGCCGCCACGCTCCACCACATCCTTGGCCATGGCGTAGAGCAGAAGCAGCTCGCGGTAGGCCTCAAGGTCAAAGGCCTCGCCGCTACCCCGCCCAGGCTTGCGGAAAATCGACTCCTCGATGATGTCCAGCACCTTGGAGGACGGCCACAGCGCCTCGATGCGCGCCAATGCATTGTGATACGCCTCAAGTCCACTGCTCTGGTCGCTGAACGCGTCGAACACCGGCACTTCGGCGTTGAACACCTTGTTGAAATCGTCCCGCAGCAAATCGTATTCGGCCCGCTGCCCGATCGAGTGGTAGATCTTCAACAGGTCCAGATAGGCCAGCGCACTGGTCTGAGCGTTGTCGCCAATGTGGTTCTTCAGTACCTCGATGGCCTGGGCATGCTGGCCCAGGGAAACGAAGAAATCCGCCTGCTGCTGGATGTCGAACAGCTCCTCGACATTCACCGCACGGGTGCTGCCCGGCACGCTGGCTACGAAGTCGGAATGGCCGACGGAGTCGGCCGCCCGTTTGGCCGGCACGGGCGTCGGCCCCGGCGCCGGGGCCGGCGTCGGCATGACGGGCCGCGCGGCTTTCAGCGACGAGAACATCGACTCGTCCACATCCAGGTCCACATCGACCGGCACGGGCCGCTGTGCCGACGGGGCCGGTCGGGACAAGGGCGCCGCGAGGGAGTCCTCCTCGATCTCGTCGAGGTCACCGCCTGCGGTCTCGCTGCGGCGCCACCAGTCCCGGCCCCGATGGCTGACCGACCGGCCGCGCTGCCAGAAATAGGCCGCGAGGGCGAGCAGGAGGCCCAGCGCCACCACCAGCGCGTAGACCAGGCCATTGGCATAGCGTTCGCTCTCGGCTTGTTGAAGCTGGGCCCGCAAGGCCCCCAGGCTGGCCTGGTTCTTCGTGGTCTGCTCGCGCAGGCCCTTGACGTCAGCCTCCAGCGCCTGCAACCGCTGCGCGTCGCGCAGCAGGTCCTGAGGCTGAGCCGTCAATGCGCGCCACAGCGCCGCGGCCTGCGCACGCTGGGCATCGGAGACGACGGGCACGCTCTGCATCTCGGCGGTGGCCTTGAGCGTCGGGTCGCGCTCCTCCGTCAGGTCCAAAGGTTCCAGTTTGAGCCGTGCGCGGCGCGCGATCCGGGCCTCGGCGCTACGGCGCTTCGCCGTTGATGAAGATGGGGAGGCGGTCTTCTCGGACCGCTCCTTGCGCGGTCGCGCCGCAGGCGTTGCCTTGGGCTGATCCGCCGCCGCCGGGGCCTCAGGCTTCGCCGCCGCGCGCGCCGGTGCCGGTGCCGGTGCCGGTGCAGGGGATGGGGTCGGCGGCCGCGGCGTGGGCGTGACGACCACTGGAGGCGACACAGGCGCCACGGCCTGCGCCTGGACGGTGGGGGCCGGCGCCAGCACCTCGCTCGGCACATCGGCCAGCAGCACGTAGCGGCGTGTGACTTTCTGGCTGCAGCCGGCCCGCAGGTAGACCGTCACCACCGGTTCATCGACGGGCGCCGACGAACGCACACGCACCAGGCCGTCCCGGCCGTCGGACCCGGGTTCAAAAGCGACGCTGACGCGCCCGCCATCCACGCGGTTGTCGGCATGGAAAACATCGGCCTCGAAGCAGGAAGCGGCAATTTCCTCCGAAGGGTCGAGCCGCACCTGCACCGCCAGATTCAGGGGCTGCCCGATCAGCACCGCGCCACGCGACCTGCCCAGGGTCAGCGCAAGCGCATTCACCGCCGCAAACAGCAGAATTCCTCCGGCGACGGTGTGGCGAAACTTCAAGACGGATTTCATGAGTCAGACTGTGTTCGATTTTGGCACAGCAGGCTCGCTCGCGGGCCTACGTGATAATCGTACGCATGAATATCGTCTTCAAGACCATCGGCATCGTGGGGGCCGGCGCCATGGGGCGCGGCATTGCCCAGATCGCCGCCCAGTCCGGCAGCGCCGTGCTGCTCTTTGATACCCAGCCTGACGCCGTCAGCAAGGCGCAAGCCGCTGTGGGCTCGCAATGGGACAAGCTCCAGGAGAAAGGCCGCATGGCGCCGGCCGATGTGCAGGCGGCCAAGGCCCGGCTGCAGGCGGCCGGCAGTCTCGGCGCGCTGGCCGGTTGCGACCTCGTGGTCGAAGCCATTGTCGAGCGGCTCGACGTCAAGAAAGCCGTGTTCGCCGAGCTGGAGGGCATCGTCGGCGAGACCGCGGTCCTGGCCACCAACACCTCGTCGCTCTCGGTGACCGCCATCGCTGCCGGACTGAAGCGCCCGCAGCAGTTCGCCGGCTTCCACTTCTTCAATCCCGTGCCGCTCATGAAGGTGGTCGAGGTGATTGCAGGCCTCAAGACGCTGCCCACCGTGTGCGAAGCACTGTCGGCATGCGCGCGCCAGATGGGTCACACCCCGGTGCTGGCCCAGGACACACCCGGATTCATCGTCAACCATGCGGGCCGTGGCTACGGCACCGAGGCCCTGCGCATCGTGAGCGAGGGCGTCGCCGACTTTGCCACCATCGATCGCATCCTCAAGGACCAGGCGGGGTTCCGCCTCGGTCCGTTCGAACTCATGGACCTGACGGCCCTGGACGTGTCCCACCCGGTGATGGAGTCCATCTACCAGCAGTACTACGACGAGCCACGCTACCGGCCCAGCGTGATCACCGCCCAGCGGCTGGCCGGCGGTGTCGTGGGAAAGAAGGTGGGCGAAGGCTTCTACCGCTATGCCGATGGCGTGGCGCAGATGCCCGCCGAAGCGGCTGTCCCCGAGGTGGCGGAACTGCCCCCGGTCTGGGTCTCGAGCCGCGCGACACGGCGCCCCGAGCTCTATCAGCTGCTCAAGGACCTCGGCGCCAAGATCGAAACCGGGCAGTCCCCCTCCCCCCAGGCCCTGACGCTCGTGGCTCCGCTGGGCTTTGACGTGACCACGGTCGCGGTGGTGGAGCGGCTGGACCCGGCACGCACCGTGGGCATCGACCTGCTGGTGGAAGACACGGCCACCCGGCGCCGCGTGCTGGCCACCAACCCGGCCACCCGGGCTGACATGCGCGATGCCGCCCATGCGCTGTTCGCGCGCGATGGCAAGGCGGTCAGCGTGATCCGCGACAGCGGCGGCTTTGTGACACAGCGCGTGCTGGCCACCATCGTCAACATCGCGTCCGACATCTGCCAGCAGCGCATCTGCAGCCCCGCCGATCTCGAAACCGCGGTGACCCTGGGCCTGGGCTACCCGCTCGGCCCGCTGGCCATGGGCAACCGCTACGGGCCGACCAATGTGCTCGAGGTGCTGTTCAACATGCAGACGGTCTACGGCGACCCGCGTTACCGCCCCAGCCCCTGGCTGCGCCGCCGTGGCGCCATCGGATTGAGCCTGTTGCACGAAGAAGAGTAAACGTCGATGCCTGCCTCCCTCAAAAGCACCAGCCATGGCCAGACCATGGTGCTCACGCTGAGCAACCCCGAGCACCGCAACGCGCTCGGACCGGACATCTATGCCGCGGGCATCGAAGCCCTCAACGCGGCCGAGAACAGCGACGATGTGCGAAGCGTCATCATCACCGGCGAAGGCAGCCTCTTCAGCGCCGGCGGCAACCTGCACGGCCTGCAGGCTCGGCGCCAGGAGCCGCCGCAAGTGCAGGCGCAGAGCATCGAAGGCCTGCACGGCTGGATCGAATCCATCCGGACCTTTCCCAAGCCGGTGATCGCGGCGGTCGAAGGCGCGGCCGCGGGCGCGGGCTTTTCGCTGGCGCTGGCGTGCGACCTGATCGTCGCGGCCGGCAATACCGTGTTCGTCATGGCGTACAGCAACATCGCGCTGTCGCCTGACGGCGGTGCCAGCTGGAGCCTGGCGCAGTCACTGCCGCGCCAGCTGGCCACCGAGCTGCTGATGTGCGGCGAGCGCATCAGCAGCCAGCGCCTGCAGGCGCTGGGCATCGTGAACCGTGTGAGCGAGCCGGGACGCGCGCTCAGCGATGCGCTGGCGCTGGCCGGCAGCCTGAATGACCGCGCGCCCAACGCGCTGGCCAGCATCAAGGAACTGCTCAACGACGCGGGCCAGGCGTCGCTGAACCAGCAGCTTGGCAGCGAGCGCGACCACTTCGTGCGCAACCTGCATCACGTGAACGGCGGCATCGGCATCGCGGCGTTTCTCAACAAGCAGACCCCGCGCTACGAGTAGCACGCAGGCCCCAACCGGGCGGGCCACCCAATGGGCGGCGGACGCCGCGGCATGTGCTTCAGGTGACAACCCTGTAGCGCGGCGCTCGTCCCCCACGCGACAATGAGGGCGTCATCAGTCACGCAAAAGACAGCCCATGGACGACCCCATTCTTACCATTGAAGAACGTGCAGCGATCAACTCTGGCCGCTGGTTTTCTTCACTCTCTCCCTCATTGCGTCACGACATCCTCCGATGCGCCTACGTCAAACGCTACAAGGACGGCGAGCTGATCGCCGCACGCGGCGACCCGCCGGAGGACTGGATCGCGTGCGCACAGGGCGCGGTGCGCGTGAGTTCCACCTCGATCTCGGGCAAGCAGGTGACGCTGACCTACGTGGAACCCGGCATCTGGTTTGGCGACGTGGCCATCTTCGACGGCGAGCGGCGGACCCACGATGCCTATGCGCATGGCGACTCGACCATCCTGTGCGTGTCGCGCGGCGACCTGCGCAAGATCCTGTCGCAGCACACCGAGCTGTACGAGGCCATGCTGCGCCTGCACGCCCGGCGCATCCGGCAGCTTTTCGGCCTGGTGGAAGACCTCAACACCCTGCCCTTGCGGGCACGCCTGGCCAAGCAACTGCTGCACCTGGTGCGCAGCTACGGCGTGCCCTCACTGGCCGACGGGCGCGAGGTGCGCATCGGCCTGCAGCTGGCCCAGGAGGAGCTCGCGCAGCTGCTCGGGGCCTCGCGCCAGCGCGTCAACCAGGAACTCAAGGCCATGGAGCGCGAGGATGTGATCCGCATCGAGCCCGGCGGCCTGGTGGTGCGCAACCGCGAGGCGCTGATGCGCATCATCGAAGCCGACAACTAGAACACGGATCCCCCGAGACATGAGCAACTTTGACCATTTCGTCGGCACCCGGCCGGTCTCCGAAACCCACGCCTTCGACATCGGGGCCCTGTCCGCATGGCTGGAGCGCCATCTGCCCGGCTATGCCGGCCCGCTCAGCGTGGAGATGTTCAAGGGCGGACAGTCCAACCCCACCTACAAGCTGATCACACCGTCGCAAAGCTACGTGATGCGCGCCAAGCCCGGCCCCGTGGCCAAGCTGCTGCCCTCGGCCCATGCCGTGGAGCGCGAGTTCGCGGTCATGAACGGCCTGCACGGCACCGATGTGCCCGTGCCGCGCATGCACTGCCTGTGCGAGGACGAATCGGTGATCGGCCGCGCGTTCTATGTCATGGAGTGCATGCAGGGCCGCGTGCTCTGGGACCAGGCCCTGCCCGGCATGGGCCCGACCGAGCGCGATGCCATCTATGACGAAATGAACCGCGTCATTGCGGCCCTGCACACGGTGAACTTCGCCGACCGCGGGCTGGCGGGCTACGGCAAGCCCGGCAACTACTTCGACCGCCAGATCGGTCGCTGGAGCAAGCAGTACCTGGCGTCGGTCACGCAGCCCATCGCCGAGATGGACCAGCTCATCGAATGGCTGCCCGCCCACATCCCGGCCGGCGCGCGCGATGACAGCAAGGTTTCCATCGTGCATGGCGACTACCGCCTCGACAACCTCATGTTCCACCCCACCGAGCCGCGCGTGATCGCCGTGCTCGACTGGGAGCTGTCCACGCTGGGCCACCCGCTGGCCGACTTCAGTTACCACTGCATGGCCTGGCACATCCCGCACGCGATGTCGCGCGGCATCGGCGGCATCGACCTGGCGGCGCTGGGCATTCCGTCCGAGGACGAATACATCCGCCGCTACTGCGACCGCACCGGCCTGGCCACGCCGCAGCAGCTCAAGGCCGACTGGAACTTCTACATGGCCTACAACATGTTCCGCATCGCCGCCATCCTGCAAGGCATCGCCAAGCGCGTGGAGGCCGGCACGGCGTCCAGCGCCCAGGCCAAGGCCTCGGGCGCCGGCGCGCGGCCCATGGCCGAGATGGCCTGGAAATTCGCCCGCCAGGCCTGACCGCCCCCCTTATCTCACCAGCGAAAGAAAACGATGGACTTTGACTACTCCCCCAAGACCCAGGCACTCCAGGCCAAGCTCCTGAAGTTCATGGACGAGCACATCTACCCGAACGAGAAAGCCTACAAGGAAGAGCTGGAAGCCAACACCGTGGCGGGCAGGCGCTGGAGCGCGTTGCAGACCATCGAGAACCTCAAGCCCAAGGCGCGCGACGCCGGCCTGTGGAACCTGTTCCTGCCGGTGGACAGCGCCGCCGCCTCCGGCTACGACGGCGCCGGCCTCACCAACCAAGAATACGCGCCGCTGGCCGAGATCATGGGCCGCGTGGTCTGGGCGTCCGAAGTCTTCAACTGCTCGGCGCCTGACACCGGCAACATGGAGACCATCGCGCGCTACGGCGACGAAGCCAACAAGGCTCGCTGGCTCAAGCCGCTGCTCGAGGGCAAGATCCGCTCCGCCTTTGCCATGACCGAGCCCGAGGTGGCTTCATCCGACGCCACCAACATCTGCACGCGCATCGAACGCCAGGGCGACGAGTACGTGATCAACGGCCACAAGTGGTGGATCTCGGGCGCCGCCGATCCGCGATGCGCTGTCTACATCACCATGGGCAAGACCGACCCCGAGGCGCCCAAGCATTCCCAGCAAAGCATGGTGCTGGTGCCCGCCGATGCCAAGGGCATCCGCATCGTGCGGCCGCTCAACGTGATGGGCTATGACGACGCGCCGCACGGCCACGTCGAGATGTACTTCGAGAACGTCCGCGTGCCCGTCTCCAACATCCTGCTGGGCGAAGGCCGCGGCTTCGAGATCGCCCAGGGCCGACTGGGCCCCGGCCGGATCCACCACTGCATGCGACTGATCGGCCAGGCCGAGCGTGCCCTGGAGCTGATGTGCAAGCGAGCCTCGTCGCGCATTGCCTTCGGCAAGAGCGTGGCGTCGCAGACCGTGACGCAGGAACGCATTGCCGAGGCCCGCTGCAAGATCGACATGGCCCGCCTGCTCACGCTCAAGGCCGCCTGGATGATGGACGTCGCCGGCAACAAGGTGGCCCGCACCGAGATCGCGATGATCAAGGTCGTGGCCCCCACCATGGCCTGCCAGGTCATCGACTGGGCCATGCAGGTCCACGGCGGCGGCGGCATGTGTGATGACTTCCCGCTGGCCAACGCCTACGCCCACGCCCGCACGCTGCGCTTTGCCGACGGCCCGGACGAAGTCCACCGCAACGCCATCGCCAAGTGGGAGCTGGGCAAGTACGGCAGCTATGGCAAGGACGCCGACGTGCCGATCACACGCGGAAGCTGACCCTGCCGGACGGCCACGTTTGCTACGCTTTTGCTAGCAGACTGTGGCCGCCAGTCATGGGCTACAGCCTGCTGAGGCTCAGAATCAGAGGGAAATGTCGGTCGACAGGCCACCTATCGCCGACTCACAGGCGCTGGTGAAGATGGCCGAGGCGTGCTGCAGCGTCGGCATGTCCGAAGGGGCATACTCCATGCGCAGGTAGGCCTTGCCCCGCAGCAGCATGAGCATGAACGGCACCTCCTCGGACGGCCCGGGTTCAGGCCATCCCATGAGGAGATCGGCCAGCCCCGTGTCCACAAAGGCCAGCGCATTCTCGCGCGCGTCGGCCAGGATCGAGTAACGCTCCCAGAACGGCCGCGGCAGGCTGTCCCAGCCCACCTCTTCGTACATGGCCAGCCAGCGCATTTCCTCGGGCAGATTGGGGTCAGCTGTGGTCTGAAGGCTGTCGGTATAGATCGAATAGGCCTTTTTCTCCAGCGCTTCCTTCAGGGGGCGGTTCATGATGAGCACCGCGGCGTCTTCGTTGATGCCCAACTCCGCGCGCGCGCGAAGCTCCTCACCCCGGATGAAATTGCGCGAGGGGCGGCCCACTTCCATGCGCCAGCGCTTGCCGCTCACCTTGCCTTCGAGCGAAAACCCCTTGCCCGAGCCCTGCTCGCTGTAGCCCAGGCCCTGCGTGCCCGCCCATTCCGACACCTGGTTGCCCGCCAGCTGCGAGCTGGGCGAGAAGGTGTCCTTGGCCTCCTTGGAAAATGCCTTCTTGATGCGGTCAAACATGGCGCGGTGGTTTCCCCTAAAGTCGCATTATTCAATCAAACGCGAAAAAGGGGTGACCAATGATCGACGTTTACTCATGGGCCACGCCGAACGGCCACAAAGTTCACATCATGCTGGAGGAATGCGGTCTGCCCTGGCGCGCCATTCCGGTGAATATCGCCACCGGTGACCAGTTCAAGCCCGACTTCCTGGCCATCAGCCCCAACAACAAGATTCCCGCGATGGTGGACCCGCAAGGCCCCGACGGTAAGCCCATTTCATTATTCGAATCCGGCGCCATCCTGCTGTACCTGGCGGCCAAGACCGGCCGGTTCCTGCCCGAAGGTGACCGCGCCCGATACGAAGTGCTGCAGTGGCTGATGTTCCAGATGGGCGGCGTCGGCCCCATGCTGGGACAGGCCCACCATTTCAGGCTGTACGCACCCGAGAAGATCCCCTACGCCATCGACCGCTACAGCAACGAAGCCAAGCGCCTGTATGGCGTGATCGACAAGCAGTTGTCGCGCAGCCCCTTCCTGGCAGGCGACACCTATTCGATCGCCGACATCGCCACCTTTCCGTGGCTGCGAAGCTGGCAGAACCAGGGCATCGTGCTGTCGGACTATCCGCACCTCGAAAAATGGTTCCACCAGATCGCCGGGCGCCCGGCCGTGCAGCGCGGCGTCCAGGTGCTGGCCGACCTGCGCAAGCCCCTGACCGACGACAAGGCCCGCGAAACCCTGTTCGGCAAGGCGCAGTACCAGAAGCGCTGAAGCCGCGGTGATCCATCGATGGCCTGCCCGGAGGGGATCGAACCCCCGACCCACAGCTTAGAAGGCTGTTGCTCTATCCAACTGAGCTACGGGCAGGTAGACGGACCCACAGGTCCATGGACAAAAGGCCCGCGGGTGCGGGCCTTTTCATTATGAATGGTCGGAGCGATAGGATTCGAACCTACGACCCTCTGGTCCCAAACCAGATGCGCTACCAGACTGCGCTACGCTCCGAGCCCGCTATTCTAGCTTGCCCATGACCCAGACCGACCTGCCCCAAAAGCCCGACCGCCGTTTCGTCCTGCAATCCGGCGCGGCCGCCGTGGTGGCGCTGCTGGCCAGCGGCTGCGCCCTGCCCGCCGCGGCCGGCGGCCCGCCGCCCCTGGGCTTCACCGCCGTGCCGCCCGCCGCCGACGACACGCTGCGGGTGCCGCCGGAATACGAAGCCCGGGTGCTCTACCGCTGGGGGGAGCCCACCGGCCTGGCCGGGGCCGTGCCACCCTGGCGGGCCGATGGCTCGGCCAGCGCCGCCGATCAAGCCATGCAGGCCGGCATGCACCACGACGGCATGCACTTCTTCCCGCTGGGCCGCGACAGCCGGCGCGGCCTGCTGGTGCTGAACCACGAGTACACCGACGAGGGGCTGCTGCACCCCGCCGGAGTCTCGCGCTCACTGGAGACCACGCGCAAGTCACAGCACGCCATGGGGGTGTCGGTCATCGAGGTGGTGCTGGGGCCGGCGGGTTGGGAACAGGTGCGCCCCTCGCGCTACGCGCGGCGCATCCATGGCAACACACCCATGCGGATCAGCGGCCCGGCCGCGGGTGCCCCGGCCATGCGCACCGCCGCCAACCCCGCGGGTGACCAGGTGCTGGGCACCTTTGCCAACTGCGCCATGGGCGTCACGCCCTGGGGCACCTATCTGACCTGCGAGGAAAACGTCCATGGCTACTTCGGTGGACCGGGCCGGCCCGGCGCAGACCACCCACGGTCGCTGCGCCGCTACGGCGTGGGCCCCGGCGGCCAGTGGATCGACTGGTGGCGGCACGACGCGCGCTTCAATGTCACGCAGCACCCCAATGAGGCGCACCGCTTTGGCTGGGTCGTCGAGATCGACCCGATGGACCCGACGGCCACGCCCGTCAAGCGCACGGCACTGGGCCGCAAGGCCCAGGAAAGCGCCACCTGCACCCGCACACGCGACGGCCGCGTGGCCGTGTACATGGGTGACGACGCGCGCTTCGAGTACATCTACAAGTTCGTGAGCCGCGATCCGATACGGCCCGGCGGCTATGCCGCCAACCGTGACCTGCTGGACCACGGCACCCTGTACGTGGCGCGCTTCGATGAGGCGGGCCGCGGCCAGTGGCTGGAGCTGTCGGTGGGCCGCGCTGGCCTGGAGCCAGCCGCCGGCTTTGCTTCCCAGGCCGACGTGCTGATCGACGCGCGCAGCGCCGCCGATGCGGTGGGCGCCACCCCGATGGACCGCCCCGAGTGGATCGCGGTGCACCCGGGCACCGGCGAGGTCTATGTGACGCTGACCAACAACAGCCAGCGTGGCGAGCCCGGCAAGCCCCCCGTGGACGCGGCCAACCCGCGCGCGCGCAACCGCTACGGACACATCCTGCGCTGGCGCGAGGCGGGCGGCGACGCCGCGGCCGCGCAGTTCGAGTGGGACCTGTTCGCGCTCGCGGGTGACCCGGCCGTGCCCGGCGCAGGCACCCGCTACCCGGCGCCGGGTGCCGACGCCTTCGGTTCCCCCGATGGCCTGCACTTCGACAGCGGTGGCTTGCTGTGGATCCAGACCGACGTGTCGGGCCCGGCCATGCACCACGGCGACATGGCCGCACTGGGCAACAACCAGATGCTGTGCGCCGATCCCGCCACCGGCCGGATCAAGCGTTTCCTCACCGGGCCGCGCGGTTGCGAGGTCACGGGCTGCGTGGTCACGCCCGACCGGCGCACCCTGTTCGTCAACATCCAGCATCCTGGCGAAACACGTGACGACGGCGGCAGCCAGGGCCACTGGCCTGACGGTGGCCACACGCCACCGCGGTCGGCCACCGTGGTGGTGCGCCGCCGCGATGGCGGCGTGGTGGGCACATGAACGCCGCGGTACGGGGCACCGCCCTGCTCGCGCTGGCCACCCTGCTGGCCCCCGCGCCGGGTCACGCCCAGGCCCTGAACCCCGCCTGGCTCGGCGACTGGGCCACGGTGCAGGGCAGCCAGCAGCGCCCGGCGCGGGTTCTGCGCATCGCGCAGCGCGCCGGCCGCACGGTGCTGGAGCAGGACGGGCAGGCCTGTGCCCTGGTGTACGACGGCCCTGTCGCGGCGGCCGACATCACTGGCCAGCTGGCCGAACTCAGGGCCTGGCAAATGAGCACCGCCCACTGGCCCGCCGGCACGCAGCCCGCGCAGCTCGTGGGATTGGCGGCTGAGTTTGATACTGCCGCAAACCTGCTGGCCGAACTTTCGCCGCAACGCTACCGGCGCACCCGCATCCGTGGCGAGGGCTGCGAGGACGCCGACGACATCTTCTTCGTACTGCACCAGGGCCGGCGGCTGTTTCGCATCCGGTTCCCGTCCGCCAGCCTCGGTGTGGATGTGATGGTTCTGGAGAAAAGGAGCACCCCATGACGATCCGGACAGTCCGGCTGGGCACCGCGCGCGCCCCTGACGAGGGCCTGCGCATCGGCACCGTGCGTCGCCCGCCGCGAGGCGTGCCCAAAACAGAATTCGCGCGACAGGACTGGTACGACGTGTGGTACCCCAACCTCGCGCCCAGCGCGGACACCATGCAGCTCGGCCAGGCAGCCCAGGCCAGCGGCTCAGATCGGGACTGGGCGGCCTTTCGCCGGAAGTACCGCAGCGAAATGGCCGAGTCCGATGCCAGCCGCAGCCTCGACCTGCTGGCCGCGCTGTCGCACGGCACGAGCTTCTCGGTGGGCTGCTACTGCGAGAACGAGGCGCGCTGCCACCGCTCGCTGCTCAGGGAGCTGCTGGCCGAGCGCGGCGCAGCGCTCGGCTGATCAGAGCTTCACGTACTCGTATTCGACCGGGTTGGCATTGATGCCGCGGTCCGGCGGCGCAATCCAGGCGGCCATCTTTCCGGGCTCGGTCACCCGGTTCATCAGGCTCTTGACGAAGCGGATGTCGTCCTCGGTCGGCAGCCAGTCGTTCTTCTTCGCCTCGAACTCGGCCGCGGTGACAGGGTTGCCTTGCGGGTCGGTCGGTACGCCGGCCCACACACCCACTTCGCGGCGGAAGCGCGTGGACGGCAGCTTGAGTTCAAAGTCCACGCCGGCGCGCTTGATCGCCATGTTCCAGCGCGTCACGCCCACGTTGCAGTCCTTCACGTACTCCAGGCGCGTGATCTCGTTCATGCCATTGCGGGTGGACACGGTCTCGTTCTTCACGCCGCCCTTGCCGTCGGGCACCTGGATGACCATCTCGGACTCCAGCTCCACGTGATCGGCAAACTTGGCTTCGTCCGGCCGCCCCTTGATGCCGTTGCTGAAATAGTTGGCGGCATTGCTCGAGGCTTCGGAGCCGAACAGGTCCAGCGAACTGGTGAACCAGAAGTTCATGAACTTCTGGATGGTCGGCAGGTCGATCACGCCGGCCTTGCGCAGGGTGGCCACGTCGTCGGTGTCCAGTTCCTTCATCACCTCCAGCGTGCGCTTGATGACGCGTCCCACGCCGGTTTCGCCCACGAACATGTGATGCGCCTCTTCCGTCAGCATGAAGCGCGTGGTGCGGGCCAGCGGATCGAACGCGCTTTCGGCAAAGCTCTTGAGCTGGAACTTGCCGTCGCGGTCCGTGAAATACGTGAACATGAAGAAGCTCAGCCAGTTGTCCATGGGCTCGTTGAAGGTGCCCAGGATGCGCGGCTTGTCGGCGTCGCCGCTGTGGCGCATCAGCAGTTCCTCGGCCTCCTCGCGGCCATCGCGGCCGAAATGGGCGTGCAGCAGGTAGACCATGGCCCACAGGTGGCGGCCTTCCTCCACGTTCACCTGGAACAGGTTGCGCAGGTCGTACAGCGAGGGCGCCGTGTGGCCCAGCAGGCGCTGCTGCTCGACCGAGGCGGGTTCGGTGTCGCCCTGCGTCACGATCAGGCGGCGGAAGGTGCTGCGGTATTCACCGGGCACGTCCTGCCAGACGTCCTCGCCCATGTGGTCGCCAAAGCCGATCTTGCGGCCCTCTTCCTTGTCGGCCATGAAGATGCCCCAGCGGTAGTCGGGCATGGGGGTGTAGCCGTAGCTGGCCCAGCCCTGCGCGTCCACGCCGACGGCGGTGCGCAGGTAGACCTCGTTGGCCTTGAAGTCGCTCGGGCCCATTTCGTCCCACCAGTTCAGGAAGGCGGGCTGCCAGTGCTCCAGCGCGCGCTGGAGCTGGCGGTTCTCGCCCAGGTTGACGTTGTTGGGGATCAGGGCTTGCAGGTCGATCGTGCTCATGGGGTTTCCTTCAGACGCGCTTCCAGTCGAATTTCGCTTTCTTTCCGGTGCCGAAAAGTTTCAGGGCACCATCCTCACCGACCGCGTTCGGCCGGATGAAGATCCAGTTCTGCCAGGCGGACAACCGGCCGAAGACGCGCGTTTCCATCGTCTCCTTGCCCGGGAAGCGCAGCGACGCTTCCATGCCGGTCATGGCATCGGGCGAGAGGCTCGCCCGCTCCTCCAGCATGATGCGGATCTCGTCATCCCAGTCGATGTCGTCGGGCGTCAGCGTCACCAGGCCCAGCGCCAGCGCCTGGTCGGCGCGCAGCGCGCTGTCCTGCAGGCCCTGCAACTGGGCGATGGTCTGGCCATCCTCGTTGAAGCGCGTCTGCAGGCGCGTCAGGCCGTTGACCATGGGGTAGCGGCCGAAGTTGGCGGCATTGAGCTGCAGCGCGGGCGCGGCATCGGGCGAGTCCGGCAGGTCCAGCATGTAGATGCGGTCACAGGCGGCGGCCAGTTCGTAGAACGTGCCGGCAAAGCACGAGCCTTCGTCCACCAGCGCGATCAGCGAGCGGCTGGTGACGTCGATACGGGCCAGCGTGCGGCGCAGCGCGCCCACGGTCTCGCGCACGAGCCAGTGGTCCTTCTGGGCCTCGAGCACGGCGTCGGCCTGCATCACGCGGTTGGCGTCGCCCCGGGTCTTGAAGACCCAGGTGCCCACTTCGAGTTCGTTGGTGCGCAGGTTCAGGATCAGGTCGTCCAGCTCGCGCTGCATCTTCAGCGGCCACCAGTGGGCGCCTGCCGCCTCAATGGCCGTGGGCGTGGACTCCACGGCGGCGGTGGGCGCCTTGACCGTGATGGTGGCGATGCGCGTGCCGCGGTCCACCTGGGCATCCACGGTGGTGTAGTGGTAGCCCTGCTCGTCGATGGTCGCTTCCAGCGGCGCGAGTTCAATGCCTTTTGAGGCTGTAGCCCGCGTGGACTGGGCACGGAGTGCTTCAATTTCAGTAGCAATGAGGGCACCGAACTGTTGCGGCTTGGCATGGCTGTCAATCAGCTTCCAGTCCTTCGCGCGGTCGGCGCGAACGCCTTCGCTGGTGGTGCAGAAGATGTCCGCCAGGTCGCGGCGCACCTTGCGCTTGTCGGTCACGCGGGTCAGCCCGCCAGTACCCGGCAGCACGCCCAGCAAAGGCACCTCGGGCAGGCTCACGGTGCTGGAGCGGTCATCGACCATGGCGATGCGGTCGCAGGCCAGGGCCAGCTCGTAGCCGCCCCCGGCGCAGGCACCGGTAACCGCGGCGACGGACTTCAGGCCGTCGTGGCGCGAGGAGTCCTCCAGCCCGTTGCGGGTTTCGTTGGTGAACTTGCAGAAGTTCACCTTCCAGGCATGGGTGGACACGCCCAGCATGTAGATGTTGGCGCCCGAGCACCAGATCTTTTCCTTGCCGCTCTCGAACACCACCACCTTGACGGCCGGGTGCTCGAAACGGATGCGGTTCAACGCATCGTGCAGTTCGATGTCCACGCCCAAGTCATAGCTGTTGAGCTTGAGCTTGTAGCCCGGCTTGATGCCGCCGTCCTCATTGATGTCCAGCTTCAGGCGCGCCACATCGCCCTGGACGTCGAGCGTCCAGTGCTGGTAGCGGCTGGGGTGCGTTGCAAAACGCACCAGCTCGCGGTCTCCCTGCTTGAACAGCAGCGGTTCGGTCATGGCATTCATCGGGGGGTCTCCTTGGGGGATGGATTGGACGCAACGGCGCGTTCCAGGTCCTTGAGTGATTGCTTCACCGTGCGCGCGGCGGTGTCCACCACCGCGTCGGCACGGGCATAAAGGGCTTCGCGGCTGGCCAGGATGCGGCGGATGTCGTCCAGCGCCTCGCTCGTGGCGCCGCCCTTGGCGTTGTCGCCGGCATCGAACGGGCGCATGTCGCCCTGGGCCACGACGCGGCTCATGTGCTCCTCGGGACTGGCCTTGAGCCAGACGCACCAGAAGTGGCTTTGCAGCAGATCGAAGGTCTCGCGCTCGCTCACGATGCTGCCGCCGGTGGTCATGACCACGCCGTCGGGGTGGTCCTCGGCAATGCGCAGCAGCGCGCGGCGCTCATACCGGCGGTAACCAGCCTGCCCGTGCAGCAGCAGGATCTCGTTCATGCTGGTGCCCGCCTCGCGCTCGATCTGCCGGTCCAGCTCCACGAACGGCACGCCGCGCTGCTCGGCCAGTTGCTCGCCCAGGGTGGTCTTGCCAGCACCGCGCAGGCCGATCAGCGCCACGCGCTTTTCGCGGCCCAGCGCGTCGCTCAGCCCAAAACTGGTGCCCAGCAGGCTGTAGGCGGTATCGAGCTGGCTGTCGTCCAGCCGGGCCAGCAGGCCGTGCACGCGGGCCAGTGCGGGGCGCGGGGCGTCCTGCAGCAGTTCCAGAATGGAAATGTTCAGCGCGCGTGCCGCCAGTTCCAGCGAGTTGATCGAGACGTTGCCCTTGCCGCTCTCCACGTCGGCCAGAAAGCGCTCGCTCAGGCCGGAGTCGGTGGCCAGGGCCTTGCGCGTCATGCCGCGGCGGGCCCGCCAGGCACGCACCCGCGCACCCAGCTCGGCGAGCGTGGCCCTGGCTTCGTTTTCAGACATGACTTGCATCAGACACCTGTTTTTTTAGAAATCATTTGCGCTAAATCAAGATTGCAGTATACTTCCTATCAATCGACTGTCAAGCAGTTTATTGCATATTAGCCGGAGACCCTGCCCATGAAGCTCAAAATTCTCGTTGGAACCATGACCAGCACGGCCGACTATGTGGCGCAGGCCATCCAGATGGATTGCGCCGATCTCGTGGAAGAGATCGAGGTTCAGCTGATGGATGGCCTGGACATCAGCGTCTTTGATGAAGATGCACTTTATCTCATCTGCTCGTCCACCTACGGCTCGGGCGACGTGCCCGACAACGCCCGCCACCTCTATGACTCGCTCGACACCGCACCCAAGTACCTGGGCCATGTGCGCTATGGCGTGATCGCGCTGGGCGACAGCACCTACCAGCAGACCTTCTGCTTTGGCGGCAAGAAGTTCGACGAGCGGCTGCAGGGCCTGGGCGCACAGCGCATTGGCGAGGTCTGGTGCCACAACGCCAGCGCCGGCACCCTGCCCGAAGAACTGGGCACCGCCTGGTGCCGCGAATGGCTGGCCCTCGCGCTGGCCCCCGCGACCTGAGACAAATCAGCCTGCAGCCCCCGCGGTTCGGCCACGAGCCGCTATAAGAACCATAGCAGATGGAGACCCGATGAATCTCAGCAGCGCCGACCATTCCACCAGCCCACCCCAGGTGGCGATCCCTCGCCAGTACAACGCGGCGCACGACCTGCTGGCCCGCCATGCCGGCCGCGCCAGCAAGACGGCGTTCGTCGATGCCACCTCCGGTGCCAGCCTGACCTACGGCGAACTCACCGAGCAGGCCCACCGCCTGGCCAACGCCCTGCGCGCCCAGGGCCTGGCCCCCGAAACCCGTGTGATGGTCGCCATGCTCGACACGCCGGAATGGCCGGTGGTGTTCCTGGGCTGCATTCTTGCCGGCGTGGTGCCGGTGGCCGCCAACACCCTGCTCACGGCCAAGGACTTCGACTTCATGCTGCGCGATTCGCGCGCGCAAGCCCTGTTCGTGTCCCAGGCCCTGCTACCCACCTTCGAGCCGCTGGTGGCGGGCATTCCCGGGCTCAGCCGCGTCTTCGTGGCGGGCACCCAGGGGGCCGGGTCGGTGAGCGCACTCGTCGAGGCGGGGTCCGCGAGCCCGCAAGTCGCCGACACCTGCGCCGACGACCCGTGCTTCTGGCTCTACTCCAGCGGCTCCACCGGCACGCCCAAGGGCACGGTGCACCTGCACAGCCACCTGATCCAGACGGCCGAGCTGTACGGGCGCCCGATCCTGGGCATCCGCGAGAACGACGTGGTCTATTCCGCCGCCAAGCTGTTCTTCGCCTACGGCCTGGGCAACGGCCTGACCTTCCCGATGAGCGTGGGCGCCACGGCCGTGCTGCTGCCCTCGCGCCCCACGCCGGCCGATGTGTTCGGCGTGCTGAAAAAATACCAGCCCACCATCTTCTATGGGGTGCCCACGCTCTACGCCGCGCTGCTGGCCGACCCGGACCGGCCCGCGCGCGAGGCCCTGAGCCTGCGCATGTGCACCAGCGCCGGCGAGGCCCTGCCGGCCGAGATCGGCAAAAAATGGACCGCCGCCTACGGCTGCGAAATCCTCGATGGCATCGGCTCCACCGAGATGCTGCACATCTTCCTGAGCAACCGCCCCGGTGCGGTGCGCTACGGCACCACGGGTCAGGCCGTGCCGGGCTACGACCTGCGCATCGTTGGCGACGATGGCCAGGAATGCGGTGTCGGGGAAATCGGCGAACTGCAGATCAGCGGCCCCAGCGCCGCGCTGATGTACTGGAACAACCGCGCCAAGACCAAGGCCACCTTCTGCGGCGAATGGACCCGCAGTGGCGACAAGTACACGCGCGACGCGGATGGCTACTACACCTATGGCGGGCGCAGCGACGACATGCTCAAGGTCGGTGGCATATACGTGAGCCCGTTCGAGGTCGAGGCCTCGCTCATGACGCACCCGGCGGTGCTCGAGGTCGCCGTGATCGGCCTGGCCGACAGTGACGGACTCATCAAGCCCAAGGCCTGCGTGGTCCTCAAGCCCGGCCAGAACGCGACCGCCGAGGACCTCAAGGCCCACGTGAAAAGCCAGCTGGCTCCCTACAAGTACCCGCGCTGGATCGAGTTCGTGCCCGAGCTGCCCAAGACCGCCACGGGCAAGATCCAGCGCTTCAAGCTGCGCGCCGCCGCGTGATGCCTTCGGGTAATCCAAGGTTCACAAATCCCGCAACATGGGTTAAATTACTTTAAGCCTAAACAAAAGGAGCTTTCATGACCACTCGCCGCCTCGTCCTCACCCGCAGCGCCGCCATCGTGGGTGCCGCATCCACCGGTTTGCTGTTGCCCCAGATCGTCCGCGCCCAGAGCGGCAAGGTCCGCGTGGGCTTCATGCTGCCGTACACCGGCACCTACGCCCAGCTCGGCGTGGCCATTGAAAATGGCGTGCGCATGGCCATCGACGAAAAGGGCGGCAAGCTCGGTGGCCGCGAGATCGAGTGGTTCAAGGTGGACGACGAGTCCGAACCGTCCAAGGGCGTCGAAAACGCCAACAAGCTGGTCCAGCGCGACAAGGTCGACGTCATCATCGGCACGGTGCACTCGGGTGTGCAGATGGGCATCCAGAAGGTGGCCCGCGACTCCGGCGTGCTCAGCCTGATCCCCAACGCCGGCGTGCTGGCCGCCACCGGCGCCCTGTGTGCCCCCAACGTGTTCCGCACCAGCTTCACCAACTCCCAGCCCACGCTGGCACTGGGCAAGGCCATGGTGGACCGCGGCCACAAGAAGGCCGTGTGGATCACCTGGAACTACTCGGCCGGCGCCGAGGCCTTTGCCGGCTTCAAGGAAAGCTACACCAAGGCCGGCGGCACCATCGTCAAGGAACTGGCCGTGCCCTTCCCCAGCGTGGAGTTCCAGGCCCTGCTGACCGAGATCGCCTCCATCAAGCCCGACGCCGTGGCCTGCTTCTTCGCGGGTGGCGGCGCCGCCAAGTTCATCCGCGACTACGCCGCGGCCGGCCTCAAGGGCAAGATCCCGCTGTACGGCTCGGGCTTCCTGACCGAAGGTGTGCTCGACGCGGCGGGCCCCGCTGCCGATGGCATCGTCACCACCATGCACTACAGCGACTCGCTGGACACGCCGCGCAACAAGCAGTTCCGCACGGCCTACGCCTCCCAGTTCAAGATGCAGCCTGACGTGTACGCCGTGCAGGGCTATGACACCGGCCTGCTGCTGACCATGGGCGCGGCCGCCGTCAAGGGCGACCTCAACAACAAGAAGGCCCTGTACGCCGCCATGGAAGGCGCCACCATCGACAGCCCGCGCGGCAAGTGGAAGATGAGCAAGTCGCACAACCCGATCCAGGACATGTACCTGCGCGTGGTCGAGAACAAGGAGAACAAGGTCATCGGCGTGGCCGCCAAGGCCCTGGCCGACTCTGGCGCCGGCTGCAAGATGGGCTGAAGCAGCCCGCGCTGCCGAGTGGGAGGTTTGCGGACCTCCCATTTTTTTGCCCTTTGGCACACCCCGTGCTTGAGACATCCCGATGACCCTGTCCACCTACCTGCTCTACGTGGCGGCCGTTGCGCTGCTGATCCTGACCCCCGGGCCCACCATGCTCATGTGTGTCACGAACGCCGTCAACCACGGCCCGCGCCGCGCCATGACGTCGGTGGCGGGCGCGGTCACCGCCATCCTGTGCGTGATGGGCTTGTCGGCCATGGGGCTCGGCGCGCTGCTGGCCGCCTCGGAAACGGCGTTCACCACCGCCAAGCTGGCGGGCGCCGCCTACCTCATCTGGCTGGGCGTGCGGACCTTCCGCAGCGAGTCGCTGACCCTCGAATTCACGCAGGGATCGCCACGCCAGCGCACGCGTTCGTTCTACCTGCAGGGCTTTCTGGTCGGCGCCAGCAACCCCAAGGCCGTGCTGTTCTTCGCGGCCTTCTTCCCGCAGTTCCTGAACCCGGCGGCTCCCGTGCTGCCGCAATTCACGCTGCTGGCACTGACCTTCATGGCCTTCGAGCTGACGGTGCTGACCCTGTGCGCGCTGGGCGTTTCGCGTCTGGTGCCCGTGCTGCGCTCCAGCACCGCGGTGCGCTGGGTCAACCGGGTTTGCGGTGGCCTGTTCACGCTCATGGGCGGCCTGCTGCTATTGACGCGCCGCAACGCCTGACCAACCATGGACTTTCCGAGTTTCCTGATCCAGCTGCTCAACAGCGTGCAGTACGGCCTGCTGCTGTTCATGCTGGCCGCCGGACTGACGCTGATCTTCGGCATCATGGGCGTGGTCAACCTCGCGCACGGCAGTTTCTACATGCTGGGGGCATACCTGGCCTGGTCGCTGTCCACTCTGCTGGGCAGCCTGGTGCTGGCCATCGTCGTGGGCGCGGCGCTGTCGGTGGTGTTCGGTCTGGCGCTCGAATGGCTGCTGTTCCGCCACTTCTACCAGCGCGACCACCTCGACCAGGTGCTGCTGACCTTTGGCCTGATCTACGTGTTTGAGGAAGCCCGCTCCATCCTCTGGGGCGACGACGTGCATGGCGTGCCGATTCCCGAGCTGCTGCGCTCTTCCATTCCGCTCACCGACACGCTCTCCTACCCGGTGTACCGGCTGTTCATGTCGGGCGTGTGCATCGTGCTGGCCCTGGGCCTGTACCTGCTGATCTCCCGGACCCGCCTGGGCATGAAGATCCGCGCGGGCGCCTTCAACCGCGACATGGTGGAGTCGCTGGGCATCAACATCAAGCTGATCCATGCCGTGGTGTTCGCGCTGGGCGTGGCGCTGGCCACGGTGGCGGGCATGATCGCCGCACCGATCTCCAGCGTCTACCCCAACATGGGGTCGCAGGTGCTGATCATGTGCTTCGTGGTGGTGGTGATCGGCGGCATCGGGTCGGTGCGCGGCGCTCTGATCTCCGCGCTGCTGGTGGGACTGGTCGACACCTTTGGCAAGGTGCTGCTGCCGCAGCTGGCCGGCATGCTGGTCTACATGCTGATGGCGGCCGTGCTGCTGTGGAAGCCCGAAGGGCTGTTCAAACAATGAGCGCTCCCAAGAACAACCTCGAAACCCTGCCCGGCGGCCTGCGGGTGGCCCTGGCCCTGGGCCTGTTCGCGCTGGCCGCGTTCCCGTTTGTCGGCAGTGACTTCTACGCCCAGATGGTGGCGCGCATGATGATCCTGGCCATTTTTGCCATGAGCCTGGACCTGCTGCAGGGCGTGACCGGCCTGGTCTCGCTGGGCCATGCGGCGTTCTTTGGTATCGCGGGCTATGCGCTGGCCTTCATGACACCGGCCGGTGAGCCGGTCGCGCTCTGGTGGACGCTGCCGGCCGCGGTGCTGGGTTCGGCGCTGGCGGCGCTGATCATCGGCTTCTTCGTGGTGCGTACGCAGGGCATCTACTTCATCATGGTGACCATGGCGTTCGCGCAGATGGTGTTCTACCTGTTCTTCGACAACCGCTCGCTCGGTGGCTCCGACGGCCTGTACATCAACTTCAAGCCCGATGCCGCGCTGTTCGGCTGGGCGCCACTGGACCTCGAGGACAAGCGCACCTTCTACTACTTCACGCTGGCCTGCATGGTCGGGGTGTATGTCTTCCTGCGCCGGCTGCTGTTCAGTCCGTTCGGCCGGGCGCTCGCGGGCATCCGCGTGAACGAGCACCGCATGCGCGCCATGGGCTTCGGCACCTTCGGCTACAAGCTCGCGGCGTTCACGCTGGCGGGCGCGCTGGCGGGCCTGGCGGGTTATCTGTGGGGGGCGCAGACCGGCTACGTAAACCCCGAGCTCATGGGCTTTCACATGAGCGCACACGCCATCATGATGGTGATCCTGGGCGGCATGGGCAATTTCGCTGGCGCCATCGTGGGCGCGTTCGCATTCGAATACCTGCTCAGCGTCTTCAAGGACCTGCCGACCGTCGGCGGCGTCCACATCGGCAAGCACTGGCAGCTCTGGATGGGCCTGTTCATCGTGGCCATCGTGATGTTCGCGCCGCGCGGCCTGCTCGGGCTGGCGGGCCGCCTGCTCCAGCGCAAGGGGGGTGAATGATGGCCACCACCGGTGACATCCTGCTCAGCGCGCAGCAGCTGACCAAGCGCTTTGGCGGCCTGGCCGCCGTGAACGACGTGTCGGTCGACCTCTGGCGCGACCGCATCCATGCGGTGATCGGCCCCAACGGCGCCGGCAAGTCCACGCTGACCAACCTGCTGTCGGGTGACCTCCCCCCGACGTCCGGTCGCGTCACGCTGGGCGGCGCCAATGTCACCGGGCACAAGCCGCACCGCATCTCGCGCCAGGGCCTGGGCCGCAGCTACCAGAAGACCAACATCTTCCTGCCCTTCACGGTCTGGGACAACGTGCGCCTGGCCGCCCAGTCACGGGCCCCCAACGCTTGGCGCTGGCTGCGCAACGCTACAAGTTTTGTAGCTATCAATGACCGCGCAGAGCGGGCTATCGAGCTTTCGGGCCTCAAGGACCGACGCAACGCCGTGGCCGGCACGATCAGCCACGGGGAGCAGCGACAACTCGAGATCGCCATGACGCTGGCCACGGGCCCCCAGGTGCTGCTGCTGGACGAGCCGCTGGCCGGCATGGGGGTGGCCGAAGCCGAGCGCATGGTGTCGCTGCTGCTGGCCATCAAGCCCGACCACGCGATGCTGCTGGTCGAGCACGACATGGACGCCGTGTTCACACTCGCCGACCACCTGACCGTGATGGTCAACGGCCAGGTGATCGCAAGCGGCGCCCCTGCCGACGTACGGGCCGACGCCAGCGTGCAGGCGGCCTACCTCGGGGAGGAACATTGATGGCCGACCTGCTGATCGAGGCCCAGGGCCTGCACACCTACTACGGCGCCAGCCACATCCTGCGCGGCATCGATTTCGCCGTCGCTCGCGGCGAAACCATCGGTCTCATGGGCCGCAACGGCATGGGCAAGAGCACCCTGCTCAAAAGCCTCATGGGCCTGGTCAAGCCTCGCGGCGGCACGGTGCGGATCATGGGGCGCGACATGACCGGCCGCGCGCCCTACGAGGTGGCGCAACTGGGCATCGCCTATGTGCCCGAGGGGCGCGGCATCTTCGGCAACCTCAGCGTCGTCGAGAACCTCAGGATGGCCGCGCGCGCCGGCACCCGCGGCCAGCGCGACTGGACCTACGACCGCGTGCTCGAGACCTTCCCCCGACTCAAGGAGCGCCTGGGCCACGGCGGCCAGCAGCTCAGCGGCGGGGAGCAGCAGATGCTGACCATCGGCCGTGCACTGATGACCAATCCCGACGTCCTGATCCTGGACGAAGCCACCGAGGGCCTGGCGCCGCTGATCGCGCGCGAGATCTGGCGCATCTGCGGGCTGATCCGCGAATCGGGCATCAGCAGCGTGATCGTGGACAAGAACTGGAAGCACGTCACCCAGATCACCGACCGCAACGTGATCCTGGTCAAGGGCGAGGTCGTGTTCGCGGGCAGCTCGGCCGACCTGCAGGCGCAGCCGCAGTTGCTGGACCAGTACCTGGGGGTCTGAGGCATGCCGGGCACGCCACGCCGGATCCTGCTGGCGGCCGTGGCGCTGGTGCTGGCCGCCTGCATCGCGGTCACCTGGTTCGTGCTGTCGACGCCCTCCCTGGGCCTGCAGTTCGTGCCCGACACGCCCGAGGGTGCCAAAACCACCCACCACCTGCGCGTCGGCCGCAGCCCGGACGGCTCGCCCCCCGCCGGCGCCATCGCGCTGCGGCTGCAGGGGCGCAACGACGGGCTCGACCTGCAGGCCAGCGATCTGATCGAGGAGCCAGACTTTTTCGACCAGTACGCCGAGATGGACGGCTTCTTTGCGCGACAGTCCCGTTTGGCGGCCCTGCTCACCGAGCCCACGCTGACCCTGCACTGGCAGGCGACCGCAGGGGCCCCGGTCCAGGCCACCACGTTTGCGGTGGCCCCCCAGCGCAGCCCGGGGTCGCTGCCGCTGGTGTTCTGGTTCCAGCTCTTCGCGGGAAGCGCCTCGCTGCTGATCGGGGCCTGGGTGGTGGCGCTGCGCCCCGGGGACTGGGGCCCCCGCATGCTCGCGCTGTGCGGGCTGATGTTCCCGCTGTCCACCTACACCGCGGCCGCCTACAGCGTGCGCGAACTGGCGATCGATGGCACGGTCTTCCGCTGGCTCTCCACGCTCAACCACACCGGGGCGCTGATGTTCGGCTGCGGGCTGGTGGCCATCTTCCTGACCCACCCGCGGCCGCTGGTCCGGTTGCGCTGGTTGTGGCTGCTGCCGGCGGTGTTCATTCCCTGGCAGCTCGCCGACACCTTCCGCTGGGCCGCCGACCAGGACTGGGGCGCGCGCATCCCCATCCTGACCGAGATGCTGCTGGCCATCGCGCTGGCCGCGGTCCAGTGGCGGCGCAGCCGCGGCCGGCCCGCCGAGCGCGCGGCGTTGCGCTGGCTGGCACTGTCCACCCTGGCGGGCAGTGGCCTGTTCGTGCTGATGGTGGTTTCGGTGAATGTGTTTGGCCTGTTCCCTCCCCTGGAGCAGGGGTACGCGTTCGGCTTCTTCCTCATCATGTTTTTCGGCCTGGCGCTGGGCGTGGGCCGCTACCGGCTGTTTGACCTGGACGAATGGGCCTACCGGGTGCTGCTGTGGGCGCTGGGGGTGGCCCTGGTGGTGCTGGTGGACGCGCTGCTGGTGCTGTGGCTGCGCTGGAATGCCACGCTCTCCCTGGGCACCACGCTGCTGGTCTGTGGCGCGCTGTACCTGCCGGTGCGCCAGTGGCTGTGGGGTCGGCTGGTCGAGCGTGGCAGCGCCAGCGTGGAACAGATGATGCCCGAGCTGGTGCGCATTGCATTCTCCGCCTCGGCTGACGAACGCGAACGCCTGTGGGCAGCGGCGCTGCAACGCCTGTTCAACCCCATGCAAAGCGTTCCGGTCGGGGCCGATGGCCCGGCCCCGACCCGCCCCGCCATCCTGGACGACGGCCTGGCGCTGCAGTTGCCGGCCTGCGGGGGCGTGGGCGCACGCCTGCTGCGCTACCGCGACCATGGCAAGCGCCTGTTTTCCGGCCGCGATGCGGAGTTCACCGCCTCCCTGTGCCAACTGATGGACCAGGCCGCCGAAGGCCGCGACGCGCATGAGCGTGGCATCCATGACGAGCGCCTGCGCGTGGCGCGTGACATGCACGACGACATCGGCGCCAAGCTGCTCACGCTGCTGCACATTGACGACCCGCAGCGGCAGAAGCTGCTGCTGCGTGAAGCCATGACGCAGCTTCGCAGCATCGTGCGCGGCCTGGCCGGCCAGGCGCAGCCTTTCGACGATTTCATGGCCGACCTGCGGCACGTGGCGATGGAACGGGCGCAGGCCAACGGCGTCAGGCTCGACTGGCATTCCGACATCGCGCCCCCGCCGGACCTTGGCGCCCGCCACCAGCACCAGTTGCGCACCGCGCTGTCGGAGGCGCTGAGCAACGCGCTGCGCCACGCGGGCGCCACCCACCTGCAGGTTCAGTGGCACCTGGCATCCGGCACCCTCAGCGTCACGGTCACCGACGACGGCACCGGCATGCGCGAGGCAGGCTCCGCGGGGCTGGGGCTCGAGAGCATCCGCACCCGCATGGAGGAGCTGGGCGGGACGGCCCGGTGGAGCGCCTCGGCGAGCGGCGGTACCGCGCTGAGTCTGACGTTGCCCCTGGCCGTTTGACGCAGCTAGAGCAGCGGCCGCAATTCACGGGCCGCATCCTGCAGCAGCGGCAGCAGGTCGTGCGCCAGGACCTCGGGCGCCAGCCGCTGGGCAGAGGTGACCACGTTCAGCGCCGCCACGGTCTGGCCCTGCAGATTGCGCAGCGGCACGGCCAGCGCATGCACGCCGATCTCATGCTCCTCGCTGGCCACGCACCAGTCGTCGCGGCGAACCTGCTCGAGAATGGCGCGCAACTGCTTCGGGTCGGTCGTGGTGCGTGGCGCAATGCGCGGCAGGGTCCGGCCCTTGAGCCATTCGCCCAAGGCGGTCCTGCTCTTGGCGGCCAGCAGCACCCGGCCCGTGGACGTGGCATGGGCTGGCAGCCGGGCTCCCAGATGCAGGCCATAGGCCAGCAACCGGGCCGCGCCGCCCGGCACGGCCTTGAGATCCACGCCGCTGCGCGCCACGATCACCACCTCGTTGCCGTCGAGCACCACGGCCGAGAACGGCTCCAGCGTCTGCGCCGCCAGCCGGTTCAGCGTGGGCTGGAGCAGCCGCGGCAGGCGCGCCGACGCCAGATAGCTGCCTGAGAAGCGCAGCACCTTGGGTGACAGCCAGAAGTAGCTGCCGTCGGTCTCCAGATAGCCCAGGTGCGCCAGCGTGAGCAGGTGGCGCCGCGCCGCCGCCCGCGTGATGCCGGCGCGCTGGGCGGCCAGCGTGGCGTTGAGGCGCTGGCGCTCGGTGTCAAAGCTCTCCAGCACGGCCAGGCCCTTGGCCATGCCTTCGATGAAATCGGCGCGGGCGATCGTCATTGCGCGATCATCGCACAACCAGCGCGCTGATCGCGCAAACTCCGGCCGCTGCGCTGGCGTGCGGGGCGACCCGGGCCTAACCTTGATGCAGATCAAATTCCCCGGAGACAGACATGCGCACCCAGGTTGCCATCATCGGCGCCGGCCCTTCGGGCCTGCTGCTCGGTCAGTTGCTGCACAAGGCCGGCATCGACAACGTCATTCTTGAACGCCAGACCGGCGACTACGTGCTGGGCCGCATCCGCGCCGGCATTCTTGAACAGATCACCGTGGACCTGCTGCACGAAGCCGGTGTTGGCGCCGGCGTGGATGCCGGGGGCACCGTGCATCACAGCATCGAGCTCGTGTTCGCCGGCACGCGCCACCCGATCGATGTGCATGGCCTCACGGGCGGCAAGGTGGTCACGGCCTATGGCCAGACCGAGCTGACGCGCGATCTCATGCAGGCGCGCGCTGCCGCCGGCCTGACCACGGTCTACGAGGCCGCCAACGTCACGCCGCTGGACTTTGATGGCCACCAGCCGCGCGTCACCTACGAGAAGGATGGCCAGACCCACACGCTCGACTGCGACTTCATCGCCGGCTGCGACGGCTACCACGGCGTGAGCCGCGCGAGCGTGAAGGACAGCATCACCGAGTACGAGCGCCACTACCCCTTTGGCTGGCTGGGTGTGCTGGCCGACGTGCCGCCGGTGTCGCCGCATGCCATCGTCTACGGCAACAGCGAGCGCGGCTTCTCGCTGTGCTCCATGCGCAGCCTCACGCGCAGCCGCTACTACGTGCAATGCCCGCTGGACGACAAGGTGGAGGACTGGAGCGACCAGCGCTTCTGGGACGAACTGCGCCGCCGGCTCGACCCGGCGCTGGCCGAGGCCATTGTCACGGGCCCGACCATCGAGAAAAGCATCGCCCCGCTGCGCAGCTTCGTGGCCGAGCCGATGCGCTTTGGCCGCCTGTTCCTGGCCGGGGACGCCGCCCACATCGTGCCGCCCACGGGCGCCAAGGGGCTGAACCTGGCGTCCAGCGACGTCAAGTACCTGTCCAGCGCGCTGATCGAGTACTTCCGTGACAAGAGCCCCGCGGCCATCGACACCTACTCCGAGCGCTGCCTGCGCCGCGTCTGGAAGGCGGAGCGCTTCAGCTGGTGGCTGACCTCGCTGCTGCACCGCTTCCCGGACACCCAGGGCTTCGGGCAGAAGATCCAGGAGGCCGAGCTGGACTACCTGGTGAGCTCCGTCGCGGCCTCCACCACGCTGGCCGAGAACTACGTGGGGCTGCCGCTGGAGTTGCGCTGACGACAGCACCGGCGTGGCCCGTGGGTTAAATTCGTTCATGGCCACACCAAAGAAGACCCTCCTGCGCCCGCTCAAGGGCGTGCGCATCCTGAGCCTGGCGCTCAATCTGCCCGGTCCTGCCGCGCTGATGCGCTGCCGCGCCATGGGCGCCACCTGCGTCAAGCTGGAGCCGCCCGCGGGCGACCCCATGGGGCACTACAACAAGCCGGCCTACGCCCAGCTGCACGAGGGCGTCAAAGTCCTGAGCGCCGACCTCAAGACCGTCGCCGGGCAGAAACTGCTGCACCGCGAACTGGCCAAGTCCGACGTGCTGCTGACCTCGTTCCGCCCTTCGGCCCTGGTCAAGCTGGGCCTGGGCTGGAGGGCGCTGCACAAGTCCTATCCCACGCTGTCGCAGGTGGCCATCGTCGGCGCCCCGGGGGCGCGAGCCGAGGAGCCCGGCCACGACCTGACCTACCTGGCCGACCACGGCCTGGTCAGCGGCCTGGCCCTGCCCCCCACGCTGTATGCCGACATGGGTGGTTCGCTGATGGCCAGCGAGGCCGTGCTGCAGGCCGCGCTGCTGCAGGGCGAGCGCTATGCCGGCACCGGCGATCCGCATCCGCGCGGCGTGTTCATCGAAGTGGCGCTGGCCGATGCCGCGGGTTACCTGGCCCTGCCCCGCCACTGGGGACTCACGCAACCGACCGGTTCGGTGGGCGGGGCGCACGCGGGCTACAAGGTCTACCCGTGCAAGGACGGCCGCGTGGCCGTGGCGGCGCTCGAGCCGCATTTCGCGGCCGCCCTGTGCGCGGCCGCAGGCCTGGTGGACTCGGACGTTCGCGCCATGCTGTCACCCGCCACGCATGCCGCGATCGCGGCCTTCCTGCTCACCCAGACGCGCCGGCAACTGGACCGGCTCGCGCTGGCAAAGGACATTCCGCTTCACACACTGGCCTGAGTGCTATATTTTTTGTAGCTGATAGTGGCCGTCCGGCAAGGGCTACAGGCCATTTTGGCTCAGCTTTTACCGGGCTGGAGCGCGCCCAGCACGCGGGCCCAGGCCTTGTTGGCGGTAGCCTCCGGTCCCAGGTCTTCGAGCCGCACCACATGGCTTCGCACCCGCCCCTCGAACACCTGGCCATCCCCCAGCGTGCCGGACAGCTGCGGCTGCACCACGGGCTCCAGCACCCGCTCCAGCGCCAACGCCGTGGGCGCTGACAGCAAGGCACAGAAATCGGTGTCTCCCAGTCGGGCCAGCGCACCTTCCGGGGGCAGGCGGCCCCGCAGCAACTGCGCCAGCCAGCCCAGCATGAGCGTGCGGCTGCCATCGCCATGGGGCAGCCGGATGGCGCTCGCCTCGGTCTCGACGCGCAGCAGGCACAGGGCCATGTCGGTGTTGTCGTTGTGGGCCTGCTCCACCGCCAGGTTGAGCAGTTCGCGGAAACCCCGGATGGTCCAGCAACCCGTCACCGGGTCCAGCGCCTGCCGCCGCTGCGCCAGGTCCAGCCGCATCAGCAAGGACTTCTGCAGGCTGGCCGCGGCCACCGAGCGCAGCTCGGTCTCGGCCATGCGCGCGAGGTCCTGCAACGCCAGGAGTTCGTCGTCGTCGTAGGTGCGGGGCATGGTGTCGATGGCGCACAGCGAACCCGCATAGATGCCCGGCGCGATCTCCAGTGGCAAGCCCACATAGGAACGGATGCCCGGCTTGCCCAGCACCAGCGGGTTGTCGGCAAAGGCGTGGTCGGTCCAGGTGTCCTGGATCACCAGCGGCTGCCCCGAAGCCACGACGTGGCCGCAGAACGAGATGTCGCGCGGCGTGTGCGGTTCGTCCAGCCCCTGGACGGACCGGAACCACTGTTCGTCCTCCTCGACGATGCTGATCAGCGCGATCGGCACCTGCAGCAGCCGCTTGGCCGTGCGCGTGATGCGGTCGAAGCGTTCTTCGCGCGGGGCATAGGCGCAAACGGCCGCACGGACGGCCTCCAGGCGCATGGGTTCATTGGCGGGGATGGGGGCTGCGATCATGTCCAATGGTAGGCATATTTCGGGCCTGCCGCGGCGCACGCGGTGCGCGGGCTCGGGCCGAGGGCTTTCGCCCTAGTGGGGCCTCGCGCCCCGGTCCGCGATGCCGTGGACGGGCGCAAAGGCCGAGAGGGTTCTTGCCCAGAACAGGTTGCCGGTGGCCGCTTCGCCCACGTCCGCCAGCCGCATCACGTGGCTGCTGACATGGCCGTGCAGTACGGCCCCGTCGTCCAGAACGGCGGACAGCTGCGGCTGCACCACGGGCTCCAGCGCATAGTCCAGGGACGCTGCCGTGGGTGCCAGCAGCAAGGCGCAGAAATCGCAATCCCCCAGGCGGGCCATCGCCGCTTCCGCGGGCAGGCGATGGTGCATCAGCCGGGCCAGCTTGAGAAACAGGCTCCGGTCACCCGCCTTGTCCGCGAGCTGCACGGCCGCGCGGTGGAAGTCCACGTGCAGCAGGCACAAGGCCATCTGCAGATGCCCTTCTCGGGCCTGTTCCACCACCCCGTCGAGCAGGGCGCGCAGGCACCGGATCGTCGAGCACCCCGTGGCCGGATCGATCGCCACCTGCCGCTGGGCCAGGCCGATCCACGTGAGCAGCGAATTGCGCAGCCCGGCCTGCGCCGCGGCCTGCAGCTCGGTCTCGGCCATCCGGGCGAGGTCGCGCAGCGCGGCCACCTCATCGTCACCAAAGCAGCGCGGCATGGAGTCCATGGCGCAGAGCGAGCCGGCCACCATGCCGGGCGCCAGCAAGATCGGCACCCCCACGCAGGCGCGGATCACCGTCTTGCCCAGCACCAGCGGGAAGTCGGCAAATTCCTCGTCGGCGGACGTGTCACTCACCGCCACCGCGCGCCCCTGGGCCACCACATGGCTGCAAAAGCTCAGGTCCTGCAGGTCCGCGGGCCCGTGCGTGCCCAGCATGGAACTGCACCATTGGTGGTCCCGGTGCCCCAGGGTCATCACCGCCGCGGGCACCTGCAACGCCCGGCTCAGGGTCCGGGTCACACGGTCAAAGCGCTCCTGGTGGGGCTCACAGGCCACCACCTCCAGGTCCGGCGGCTGGGTCCAGGGGTTTTCGCTGGCGGGCATCCAGGTAGCGCTCATGGAGGGGATACGCAGCGCCCGGCACGCCGGATGCGGGGTGTTGCACCTATTTTTCGAAAAAAACTTTGACACTAGACCGACCGGTCTATAGACTCCTCCCATGACCTCCGCCGACAGCCCCCCGGGAACCCGGGACCGCCTGATCACCGCCATGCTCGATGCCCTGCGCACGCGCGGCTACCACGGCGTGGGGCTGAGCGAGCTGCTGGCCACGGCCGGCGCGCCCAAGGGCGTGCTGTACCACCATTTCCCGGGTGGCAAGACCGAGCTGGCGCTGGCCGCCATCGCCGCCGTGATCGATCAGCTCACCGCCCACCTGGACAAGGTCTTCCAGCGCGCGGCAGGCCAGCCCGCGGAGGCCCTTGCCCTGTGGATGGCCGGCGCCCAGAAGGTGCTCGAAGGCAGCGGCTACGAGCGCGGTTGCCCTTTGGCCGCCGTGGCACTGGAAAGCACCCCGCAGGACTTGGCACTGCGCTCGGCGCTGGCGGCCGGTTTCAGCACCATCCGTGAGCGGCTGGCCACCGAAATGGCGCGCGCCGGCATCGAGCCGGGGCGCGCGCGCAGCCTCGCCGCCCTGATCGTTTCGGCCTATGAAGGCGCGTTGCTGCAGGCCCGTGTGGCCAGCGACGTGCAGGCCATGCAGGACACCACCGCCGCGCTGACGGACCTGGTCCGCCTCAGCCTGCCGGCCTCAGCCCCCCCGCCCCAGGACGCCAAGTCATGAATCCAACCACACTGCCCGCTCCAACACCCCTTTCGCTGACCACGAACGACGGCTACGCGCTGACCGCCCTGCGCTACCGCGCCGTCGGCGACCTGCGCGGCCACCTGATCGTCGCCGGCGCCACCGGCACGCCCCAGCTGTTCTACAAGGCCTTTGCCGAGTACGCGAGCGCTCGGGGCTACACCGTGCTGACGCTCGACTACCGCGGCATCGGCCTGTCCAGGCCGCACAGCCTGCGCGGTTTCCGCATGGCCTACCTCGACTGGGCCCGCCAGGACCTGGCCGCCGCGGTGGATTTCATGGCGCAGGACGATGTGCCGCTGTTCATGGTGGGCCACTCCTTTGGCGGCCATGCCTTCGGCCTGCTGCCCAACCACGATCGCGTGGCGAGGTTCTACACCTTCGCCACCGGCGCCGGCTGGAACGGCTGGATGCCCCTGGCTGAACGCATCAAGGTCTGGATCATGTGGAACCTGGTCGGGCCGCTGATCATCCGGTGGAAGGGCTACCTCGCCTGGAGCCAGCTCGGCATGGGGGAAGACCTGCCGCTGGACGTGTACCGCGAGTGGAAGCACTGGTGCCGTTATCCGCACTATTTTTTCGACGACCCCGCCATGCCTGATCTGGCCGAGCGCTTCGGCCGTGTGACCACGCCCATCCGCGCAGCCAACGCGCTTGACGACCTGTGGGCACCGCCCGCGTCGCGCGATGCGTTCATGGCCGGCTACCGCGGAACGGACTGGCAGGCCATCGACATCGACCCGCGCCGCAGCGGGCTCGGCGCGATTGGCCACATGGGCTACTTCCGGCGCAAGGCCCAGCCGCTGTGGAGCGACGTGCTGGGCTGGTTTGCCGAGCACCCCGCGGCCCGCGCGGCCTGAAGACGCGGGCTCAGAACCGCATCAGGCCCGACACGCCCACGATGATCAGGTAGATGGCCACGATGTAGTTGAGCAGGCGCGGCATGATGAGGATCAGGATGCCGGCAATCAAGGCGGCCACCGGGCCGATCTGGGCAACATAGGTCATGGAGTCTCCTTCGCAGGTAGGGGTGGGCCTCCAGTCTGTCCGCCGCGCTGCAGCCGGCCTGTAGGCGCGCGCCGCCTGATCGCCTCAGCCGCAGCCGGAATCGCAGGCCGTGGGAAAATCGGGGCATGAGCGTCCCGCCCCTCCCCGCCACCGGCCTGCAGCACACCGCCTTCTACCGGTTTGTCCCCCTCGCCGAGCCCGAGGCCGTGGTCCATGTGCTGCGCGAACTGACGGCGCAGTCTGGTGAGGCCCTCGCCGGCAGCATCCTGGTCGCCGCCGAGGGCATCAACGGCATGCTGGCCGCGACGCCCGAGAGGCTCGACGCGGTCGAGCACGCCTTGCAGCACGACCCGCGCCTGGAAGGCCGGTTCCTCGACATGACGTTCAAGCGCAGCGAGTGCAAAACCGTGCCGTTCCACAAGATGAAGGTGCACCTGAAGGCCGAGATCGTGCCACTGGGCGTGCCCGGGGTCGATGCCGCGATGGACACCGGCATCAATGTCAGCCCGCGTGACTGGCGCGAACTCATCACCCAGCCCGACGTGGTGCTGCTGGACAACCGCAACAGCTTCGAATACCGCCTGGGCCGGTTCGCCAATGCCATCGACCCCCAGGTCAGCAACTTCCGCGATTTCCCGGCCTACGTGCGGGCCCACGTGGACGAGTGGAAGGCCTCCGGCAAGCGCGTGGCCATGTACTGCACCGGTGGCATCCGCTGCGAGAAGACCAGCGCCTGGATGAAGGACATGGGCGTACCGGTGTACCAGCTCGAGGGCGGCATCCTCAACTACTTCCGCGAGATGCCCGACGCCGAGCGCGACTGGCAGGGCGAATGCTTTGTTTTCGACAACCGCGTGGCGCTCGACACGCAGCTGCGCGAGACCTCCACCACGCTGGACGACGTGTACACCGGCGAGCCGGATGGCGCATGGCGCCTCGCACGGGCCCAGCGCCTGCAGGCTGCGGGTGGCGATGGCGGCGAACCCTCGTCCTGATGCCGCGCTGCCGGCGCGCCACGGCGTGGGCGCGAGCTGCGTCGGCCTGCCCCCCGGGCCCTGGCCCCGGCTCATCGACTTTCTGATCGACCGCTTTCCGGGCGTTGCGCCAAGCGAGTGGGCCGAGCGCATGGCGCGTGGCGAGGTGCTGGACGAAGCAGGCCGCCCCGTCGGACCGGCCGCGCCCTACCCGGCCCACGGACGGCTGTACTACTACCGCAGCCTCCCACACGAGCCCGCCAACCCCGTGCAGGAAACCGTGCTGTTCGAGGACGACTGGCTGGTGGTGGCCGACAAGCCCCATTTCCTGCCCGTCACGCCCACCGGCAAGTACCTGCAGGAAACCCTTCTGGTGCGCCTGCGCCGCCGGCTCGGCCGGGACGACCTCGTGCCGCTGCACCGCATCGACCGCGAAACCGCCGGTCTGGTGCTGTTCGCCAAGCAAAGGGCCAGCGTGCGGCGCTACGCCGACCTGTTCGCCACACACGGCGTGATCAAGACCTACCAGGCGATCGCGCCCTGGGATGCCAGCCTCCCATTTCCCCAGACGCGCGCCAGCACGCTGGAGGAAGCCGGGCACTTCATGAAGATGCAGGAACGGCCCCCCGAGCCCGGCGCCGCCGAGGCGCCCAACGCACGCACCACCATCGAGCTGATCGAGACCCGGGGCGCGCTGGCGCGCTACCGCCTGCACCCGCTGACCGGCAAGCGCCACCAGTTGCGTGTGCACATGGCCGCGCTCGGCCTGCCGCTGCTGGGTGACCGCATCTACCCCCGGTTGCTGCCCGAAGGCAGTGACGACCCGACCAACCCCCTGCGCCTGCTGGCTGAGCGGCTGGCCTTCACCGACCCCGTCACCGGCCAGGCCCGTGAATTCACCAGCGAGCGGCAACTGCATTTCCCCGGCGCGGCCTGACGCCGTCAGCCGCGCCGCTTAAGATCGCGCATGCTGAAAAAACTCCTGTTCACCCTCACCCTGCTGTTCCCGGCTTTCGCCGCGCAGGCTGAATCCACCCCCGCCAAGAAAGAACTGGTGGCCCGCATCCTCAAGGTGCAGCAACCCGCCATCGAGGCCATGGCGCGCACGCTGGCCGAGCAGCCCGCCGCCGCCATGATGGACCGCGCCGCGCAGGTCCTGTCCACGCGCGTTGCCGCTGACAAGCGCGAGGCCGTGGCGCGCGACATCCAGGCCGATGTGAAGAAATACGTGGACGACGCCGTGCCCCTCGTGACCGATCGCGCCCTCAAGCTGGCCCCGTCCACCATGGGCGCCGTGCTGGAGGACAAGCTCAGCGAGGAGGAATTGCGCCAGGTGGTGGCGTTCATCGAGTCACCGGCCTACGGCAAATTTGTCGCCCTGGGCGGCAGCCTGCAGGACGCGCTGATTCCCAAGCTGGTCACCGACACCCGCAGCGCCATCGAGCCCAAGGTGCGGGCGCTCGACCAGGCCATTGCCAGGCGCCTGGGGGTCACCACGCCCCCCAGTGCGTCCCCGGCCGCGCCGGCCGCACCCAAGCCAGCCAGGCCCGCCAGCAAGTAGAGCGGCCGAAGCCGCGATCCCCGCATGGCAAAATAGCCGGTTTTCCCAATCAGAACCGGAGTACCTCATGGGCAACAAGATCGTTACCGAAGCCGACCGCAAGCGCACCCCGGCGCCTCCCGCCGTTGAAGGCTACACGCGCCACCGCGACGGCGGCGGCCAGAAGATCAGCCTGGAACGTGGCAAGGCCACGCGCAGCAAGAAGAACCCCGGCAAGCGCCCGCACAAGGGGGGCTGATCCCGCCGGCTGACGCCGCAGCCTAGCCCGGCCCCTGGGCGGTGGCGGGATACAGGCGCGCCAGCAACCGGCGCATCGTGTCCTTGAGCTGCTCGGCCAGCCCGGCCACGGGTTCCGCGGCGCCCTCTGCGCTGGCCGCCGCCTCGCGCACCGAGGCCCACAGCGCCAGCAACTCGGCGCGCCGCGTGGCCACCGCGGCCACCACCTCACTGCGCCAGGCCGCCGGGAAGTCGCCCAGACGGGCGCCCGCCGGGCCACGCTCCCAATGGATGACCGCGAGGTAGCGCAGCAAGGCCGCCTCGCACAGCGCCAGCAGCATGTCATCGCTCAGGCGCACCGTGGTGACGCCTTGGTCGCCGGTGCGATTCTTCCAGGCGGCCCCCAGAAAAGCGGCGCCACCGCCCACCAACGCGCCCAGCGCCGCGGCCGCGCCCAGCGTGAGCCCGCCGGTCAACAGGTCCACCGAGGCCCCCATGGCCGCCCCCGTCGCCGCGCCAGCCATGCCCGCCTGCGGCGAATTGATGGCTGACTGAACGGCGAATTTTTCCTCGAGCCGGCTCTCCAGCGTCCCGGCAGCGGCCGCGTCGATGCCGTGCAGCGCCAACAACTCGCCCAGCGTTGCGGCTTCGGCGCGTTGCAGTCGCTGCACCACCCGCGCCATGGCCGCGCGGCGGGCCTGTTCCTGGGCTTCGCGCTCGGCCCCGCTGAGCAGGTGTTTCACCGACAGGGGCGCGCTGTCCGCGGCCTCCGACTGAGCTGCCGCATCGGCCAGTTCCCTGGCCAGCAGGCCCATCGCCCGGTCAAAGCGCGTCAGGTTGCGGGCCTGCCAGGCCTGCGCCAGCCGCGCCCAGCCCTGCACGCTGGCTCGCGGGACGCATCGGGCCATGGCGTGCAGCCAGGCCGTTTCCTGGACCCAGCAACGGGCAAAGTCGGCAAAGCCCAGCACCGCCCTGACCGGCCCGTTCCCGTGGTGCTGCCGTTCGCACAGGGCGAGCAGCGCCGAGTCATCAGCGTCCGCGCCGTCCGCCGGCGAGCGCACCAGCAGCAACACCGCCTGGCCCGGCCGCCAGCCCGCAGGGGCCGCTTCCAGATCTGCCGCCTGCCCCAGCACCTGCAGCAGCACATCCGCTTCGGCCGGCGGCGCGAGGCGCAGGGCGTCGCCCGTGGGCGTGCGCAACAGTACGGCGTCGGCCGGCGGCCCATGGGTCGCCTGCGGCCAAAGCACACGCAAAAGCGCCGCGCGGTCCTCGTCGCGCTGCGCCAGCACGGCCACACGCAGTTGCGCGGGAATGAGCTGGTCGATCAGCCGCTGGAAATACGGATCGCCCAGGTCGAGCCCCACCCGACGCGACAACCGCCGTGCCCGCCAGGCTGCCAGCCCGGACAGGATCAGTCGGGGCAGCACCACCATCAGGCCGAGCAGGCCGACGTAAAGCAGCGCCCACCGGCGCCCGCCGTCAGCCATGCCAGAGCCCGCAACATCGAACTGCATGCGCGCGATGTCCTGCACGGTGAACGGATCAAGCGAGAACAACGCCACCACCGGCATGAACAGCAGGCTGAGCACCGCATGCACCTGCTGCGCGTCCAGAAACGTGCTCTCCCAACCCGCGCGGTAGGCCACCACCGTACCGCGCAGCAGCAATGAAAGTGCCACCCCCGCACCCCAGGCCGCCGCCGAAAGGTGCAGCACAAGCTTCAAGCGCTGTGCGGCCAGCGGGGCCGTGAGCGCCTGCCAGCGCAGCGTGAACGCCGCAGCCACCTCGGCCCAGGACCGCGCTGCCGTGTCCCGGCGCCAGCGCGGCAAGCTCGCCCGGGCGTCCTGCAGCCAGTGGCGCAGCCCGGCCAGCGGGGCCGACGCGGCCTGTGGCGCCGCGGGCCGCATCCGTGCGCGCAGGGCCGCCGCCGCAAGCACGGCATACATCAACAGGTTCCACACCACGAGGCCCAGCAGGGGCAACGACAGCAGGTCCACGCGGTGCGGGTTGGCAACGCGGTCGGTGGCCACGCCCAGCACCAGGGCGGCCAGGGGCAGCGCCCAGGGCAACCAGCGGGGCCAGGAGGCTGTCCGCTGCAATGCCGCCACGCCGCCCTGTCGCGCGCCGGCCGCGGCGAGCACCAGTTCCGCGCGCCGGTGCAGGGCGGGGGCCACGGGCACGGTCCCGTCGGCAGCCTGGGCGGCGCGCGCGGCTTCCACCGCCTGCAGGTCGATTGCATCGCGTTCGGGCGGGGTCACCCAGCGTCCCTGGAGGTCGGTGGTCTCGATGGCCTGGGCCAGCACCACGCGCCGTGCCTGGGCCTCCTCCAGAAACAGGAGGTGAGCCGCCGGCCCATCGCTGGACGGCACCTGTGGCGGCGGGGCGGAGGTTCCCGGACTGTGCATCGTGGGCTATCGTAGCCCACGGCATCTCCCACCGGCCCCGAAGGGAGGCATGCTCCAATACGCTATTAAATCCATAGCAAGAAGTGACCATTCATCAACGACTTCAGGGCGTTCAAGCCTGAATTTCTGTCAGCGGGACCGTGCGGGGCGCACGGCCACCACCCCGGCGCGGGCGGCCACGGCGACCCCCAGCGCCACCAGCCCGCAGGCCAACAGGGTGCGCGCCTCCAGCGGCTCGCGCAGCAGCCAGGCCGCACCAAGAACCGTCAGCGGTGGCACCAGGGCCGCCGACAGCGAGGCCCGCGCCGCACCCAGCCGGGCAATGGCCGCCATGTAGGCCACCAGCCCCAGCAGGCCCGCCATCACGCCCTGCCCGGCCGCCTGCACCGCCACGTCGCTCCACGGCGCACGCCACAGCCGGGGCACCCCCACCAGCACCACCACGGGCAGCAACAGCAGGCTCGACCAGGCGTTCACCACCGCAGCGCCCTGCCAGGGCGTGAGGCCGCTGTCCCGGAACGCCAGCGAATAAAGCGCCCACAGCAGGCCTGCCAGGACCAGCAACGCATCGCCGCGCCCGCTCGCGCCGTCGGCCAGGAGACTGTGGACGCCCAGCAGCACGAGGCCGCAGGCCACGAGCCCGAGCCCCGCCCACCGCATGCGCCCGGGCGCTTCGCCCACTGCCGCCCAGGCCCCCAGCGCCGTGAACAGTGGCACGCTGCCCGCCATGAAGATGCCGATGTGCGCGGCCGGTGCCCACCGCGCACCGGCCAGCACCAGCAGCCCGAACGGCAGTCCGCCGCCCAGCACCAGCAGCGCGAGCCGGGCCGTTGACACACCGGCCGGCCTGAGCCCGACGCGGCAGAGCATGGGCAGCAGCACCAGCGCCGGCACGCCATAGCGCAGCAGGGCCAGTTCCAGCGGCCCGAGCGTGGTCGTCACGCCGTGGCGCGACAGGAGCTGCCAGCCGCTGCCGATCAGCGCCGCCGACAGAGCGGCCAACAGGCCCAGCAAACTGTTTCGTGACATGCGCGGCAGTGTGCCGCTGCGCGGTCTCAGACGGCTATCAAATTCATGCGCTTATCTCCGAGCTTGTGCGGGCCAGGCCCCACGCCGCTCAATCCGCCAGCAGGCGGCGGGCCTGCGCGGGCGTGACGCCCAGCTCACGCTGGAAGACCGCGCCCAGATGGCTTTGGCTGCTGAATCCCAGCGCGTGGGCCAGCGCCGCAAGGCTGGATTCACCGTCTTCCAGGTGCTGCAGCGCCGCCGCCAGCCTCAGGCGCTGGCGCCAGACATGCAGGCTCAGGCCGGTGTGGCGCCGAAAACTGTGCGCGAGGTGGAAGGGCGAGCAGCAGGCGGCCTGGGCCACGTCGTCCAGGGTCCAGCGCGCACCGTCGCCGCAAGCCAGTTGCCCGGCCATGAAGCGCTGCGCGCGCTGCACCAGGGCCGCCGTCGTGCCGCCGCTGCGTGCGGCCCGGCGTGCCGATGACAGCGCCATGCGAAGCAGGCGGGCCGTGGGCAGCGGGGGCTCGTCACCCCGTGCCAGGCTGCACCAGTGGCAGCGCAGGAGCCACAACGCCCTCGGCGTCAGCACCCAGGCCTCTGCCGGCACCGGCCAGGATGCGCCCGGCGGCGCGCTCACGACGACGCTGGTGCGCGCAGCGCCGGTCCAGGGCCTCATCTGGTACGGCTGGCCCGTGCCCAGGCCCAGCACCGTGATCGGGTCCAGCAACACTGACGCGTCACCCATGCGGAACTCGGTCGCCCCCGCCACGGGCAGGACCAGGCGCGCGGTCGCCACTTCGTAGGCCGCGCTCCACTGGCGGGACGGCGCGTGCTGCACCACGCGCTCCACCATCAGGCCGGGGGCCTGGTGCAACACGGTGCGGTGCTGGGGCATGGCAGAGAAGCGCTATGCTTTCAATAGCATCCAGCGACCTGCCAGCAAGGGCTAGCGGCCCTTTTTGCCAGAAGGCCGGGTGGTTTTGGCCGCCCCGGTCACGCGCGGCGGCAGCCCGGTGTGCTGGGTCAGCACGGCCCCCTTGCGCGGCGCGGCGCCGGGCATGCCCCCCGGCGTCGAATTCTTGCGCCGGGCACTCTGGTAGCTGCCGTCGCTCAGCGGTTGCCAGGTGGGAATCAGATGATGCTTGCCGTTGCCGATGAGGTCGGCGCGGCCCATGGCCTTGAGGGCCTCGCGCAGCAGCGGCCAGTTGTTGGCGTCGTGGTAGCGCAGAAAAGCCTTGTGCAGGCGGCGGCGCTTCTCGCCGCGCACGATGTCCACGGTTTCATCGGCATCGCGCACGGTGCGGCGCACGCCCTTGAGCGGGTTGCGGCCGCTGTGGTACATGGCCGTGGCCGTGGCCATGGGACTCGGATAGAAGGTCTGCACCTGGTCGGCCCGAAAGCCGTTTTTCTTGAGCCACACCGCCAGATTCATCATGTCCTCGTCGCTGGTGCCGGGGTGGGCCGCAATGAAGTACGGAATGAGGAACTGCTTCTTGCCGGCCTCGGCGCTGAACTTCTCGAACAGGGTCTTGAACCGGTCGTAGCTGCCAATGCCGGGCTTCATCATCTTGGTCAGCGGCCCCTGTTCGGTGTGCTCGGGCGCGATCTTGAGGTAGCCGCCCACGTGGTGCTGCACCAGCTCCTTGACGTATTCGGGGCTCTTGACCGCGAGGTCATAGCGCAGGCCCGAGCCAATGAGGATCTTCTTGACGCCCTTGAGCGCGCGCGCGCGGCGGTAGATCCTGATGAGCGGGCCGTGGTCGGTGGTGAGGTTCTGGCAGATGCCCGGGTAGACGCAGCTCGGCTTGCGGCAGGCCGCCTCGATCTCGGGGCTGCGGCAGCCCAGCCGGTACATGTTGGCTGTCGGGCCGCCGAGGTCGGAGATGGTTCCGGTGAAGCCCTTGACCTTGTCGCGGATGTCTTCGACCTCACGGATGATGGATTCTTCCGAGCGGCTCTGGATGATGCGGCCCTCGTGCTCGGTGATCGAGCAGAAGGTACAGCCGCCAAAGCAGCCGCGCATGATGTTCACGCTGAAGCGGATCATCTCCCACGCGGGAATCTTGGTGGTGCCGTCATGGCTGCCGTGCTCGTCGGCGTAGCGTGGGTGCGGGCTGCGCGCATAAGGCAGGTCGAACACGTGGTCCATCTCGGCCGTGGTCAGCGGAATGGGGGGCGGGTTGATCCACACATCACGCGCCGTCACACCCTCGCCGTGGGCCTGCACCAGGGCGCGCGCGTTGCCGGGGTTGGTCTCCAGGTGCAGCACGCGGTTGGCGTGGGCGTAGAGCACCGGGTCGGCCTTGACCTGCTCGTAGCTGGGCAGCCGGATCACGCTGCGCTCACGCGGCGGGACCTTCAGCTTGACCCGGGGGTTGGGCACGAAGGTCAGCGGCTGGATGGCGGGGTTGGCATCCGCAACGCCCGCACCCTCCTCCTTCGCGCAGGTCTCACCCTGGGCCTGCGCCTGCTCGCTGGTCGTCATGTAGGGGTTGACGTGGCTTTCGATCCGGCCCGGCGTGTCCACGCTGGTCGAATCGATCTCGAACCAGCCTTGCGGCGAAGCACGGCGGAAGAACGCGGTGCCTCGCACGTCGTCGATCTGCTCCACGGGCTCCCGGGCCGCCAGCCGGTGAGCAATCTCCACGATGGCGCGCTCGGCATTGCCATAGAGCAGGAGGTCGCATTTGGCGTCCACCACGATGCTGCGGCGCACCTTGTCGCTCCAGTAGTCGTAGTGCGCGATGCGGCGCAGCGAGCCTTCGATGCCCCCCAGCACGATGGGCACGCCGTTGTAGGCTTCGCGACAGCGCTGGCTGTAGACGATGGCCGCGCGGTCGGGCCGCTTGCCACCGACATCGCCAGGGGTGTAGGCATCGTCACTGCGGATCTTGCGGTCCGCCGTGTAGCGGTTGATCATGGAATCCATGTTGCCGCTGGTCACGCCCCAGAACAGGTTGGGGGCGCCCAGGGCCTTGAACGCGTCGGCGCTGTGCCAGTCGGGCTGGGCGATGATGCCCACGCGAAAGCCCTGATCGGCCAGCGTGCGGCCGATCACCGCCATGCCAAAGCTCGGATGGTCCACGTAGGCATCGCCCGTCACGATGACGATGTCGCAACTATCCCAGCCCAGCGCCTCCATCTCGGCGCGGCTCGTCGGCAGGAACTTCGGCTGGCCGAAGCGATGCGCCCAGTACTTGCGGTAGCTGGTGATCGGCTTCGCGGCGCGCGCGAAGAAGGAGACATCGACCGGGGCGTTCATGAAACAGGGGTGCGCGCCTGGGGCGCAGGGGAAACCCCGATTTTACCGGCGGGCCGGCATTCCGGGCCCTTCAGGGGTCTTGAACGGTTGCGCCCGCGTGCGCCATCAGGCGGTCGAGCATGTCCCCGAGTTGCCGGCGCTCAGCGGCTGACAGGCAGCCAAAGATCTCCTCGTTGCGCCGCGCGATCAACGCCATCACGCCGGCCCAGCGCTTTTGCCCAGTGGCCGTGGGGCTGAGCACCACGCCCCGGCCATCAACCTCGCTGGCCAGCTTGCGCACCAGGCCCCGGTCCACCAGCGCCTGGGCTGCACGGCTGGCCTGGCCCTTGTTGAGGTTGGCGCGCGCGGCCAGGTCGTTGACCGACAACGGCGCAAAGTTGCCAATGGCCGCCAGGCAGCGCGCCTCGCCCACCGGGAGGCCGAAAGCCTGTTCGTAGGCCTCGGCGCTGACCTTGTCGGTGAGCTTGTTGACGCGGTGCAGCCGCCAAGTCAGGTGCTGCTCCAGAGGCAGCGCGGCCTTCGCCCGCCCGGAGGCTTCAGTCGCCATGACCGGCCTCCTGCGGCGGCGCCAGGGCTCGCTCGGCGTTGTCGATCAGCGGCAACACCTCGCTGGCCTGGGCCTGCCGGCTCATCAGGGAAAGACAGACCATGGACAGCAACAAGGGGGCCTGCGCTTCACCCACGCGCGCCATCGCTTCGCACAGGGCGGTGTAACTGAGGTCCAGATCGGCGTCGGTCATGCGCTCACTCCATGGGTGGTCAGCGCCGCCAGCAGCGGCGCCGGGTCCAGGCCATGCCAGCGGCCCATCACATAGCCATCGGGCCTCACCAGTACCAGGGCCTGCTCGCCCGCGGTGGCCAGGCCGTAGCGCTCACGGACCTGACCGTGCAGGTCCGCGTCGGGGTCCACCTGCACCACCGCCAGGCCGTGCGCAGCCAGCTCCCGCACGGCCTGCGGCAGAGGCCCCTCACCCAGCACCAGGCAGGTGAAATCGCTCCCGAACAGGCGACTCAGATGCAGCGGTCCCCCGGGCCCCGCCATCAGCGCCTCCGGCGCGGGCGCCCCGGGCGCCGCCAGTTCGCTGGCCCAACGGCCCGACTGGGGCACGTTGAGCGGTGAGCCAGCGTAGGTGATGGGCGACGACTGGCGCGGATTGATCAACGGGCGCACGGCGGGCTCGCTGGCGGCCAGCCGCAAGGTGGCCTCGCGCATGAGGCGGAAGGCGAAATTGGGCGGAGCCATGAATTCGGTGCTCTTGGCGCCATAGGCGATGTTCTCGTGCGTGGCATGCACGCGCTCAGCCGAATACGAGTCCAGCAGCGACTCGGGCGAACGGCCATCGAGAACGCGCGCGAGCTTCCAGGCCAGGTTGCCCGCATCGTCCAGGCCCGAATTCAGGCCACGCACGCCAAAGATGGGCACCAGGTGCGCCGCATCGCCGGCGAACAGCACCCGGTCATGGCGGTAGCTCGGCAGCGTCAGGCACTTGGCGTTGTAGATCGAAATCCACAGCGGCTCCCAGGGCGCGTCCTCGCCGATCATCCGCAGGTGGCTTTGCACACGCGGCAAGACGTTCTCGGGCTTGACGGCCTCGGCCGGGTCCTCGTCGTCGCGGATCTGGTAGTCGATGCGCCACACGTCGTCAGGCTGGCGGTGCATCAGGATGGTGGAGCCGGGGTTGGAGGGCGGGTCGAACCAGGCCAGGCGCTCCACCGGCCGCGCCGTCTTCTGCACGATGTCGACGATGACGTACTTGCCGTCGTACTGTGTGCCCTGCAGCTGCAGCCCGAGCTGCTCGCGCACCGTGCTGCGGCCGCCATCGCAGGCCACCAGCCATGTCGCCTGCACCGTGTGCCGCCCGCCGGGGGTTTCGATGTCGGCCTCCACGCCTTGCGCGCCGGAACGCACCGCCACCACGCGGCTGCCGAACTGCACCTGTGCGAGATCGCCCCAGGTTTGCGCGGCGCGGTGCGCGAACTCCTCCACATAGAACTGCTGGATGTTGAGCATCGGCGCAAAGCGCTGCGTCGGCTCGCTGGGCATGCGGAAATGCAGCACCTCGGTGCTGCGCCAGTAGCTGCGTCCGCCGACCCAACCCAGCCCCTTGCCCACCAGGGGCTGGTCAGCGCCCACCCAGCCCAGGATTTCCTGTGAACGGCGGGACAGGCAGATGGCCCGGCTGCCGGTGCAATAGGCGGCATCGGCCTCCACCACGAGGCTGCGTACGCCCTGACGCGCCAGCAGGGCCGCCAGCGTGAGCCCCACAGGGCCACCGCCGGCAATCAGGACAGGAATGGAGGAAGGAAGGGGCATGGCCAGATGGCGTATTGGTTGCGCGTGCAACTATATCGCCATCTGGTTGCGCCCGCAACCACCAATCAAAGACGGACTACTTGCGCTCGGTCAGCTGGCCACGGATTTCGCCCCCGGGGAACGCCGAGGTGTGCACGTTGACGTACCAGCGCCCCGACGCCAGATCGGCCGCCTGAGCCGTGGTCAGGTTGGTCTGGCCGGTGATGGTGCCCGACAGGCCCGTCATGAACGGAATCACCACGCCGGCGTTCTGCCCGGGTGCCGCCGGTCCATGGATGTGGGCGCCGGTCACTTCACCGGACAGCCCGGTGTAGGTCACCTTCCAGTCCAGCACATTGCTGCTGCGGTTCCATTTGAGTTCGGCCTGGCCTGTGCCCGTGCTGGTGTTGGCCGGCACCTCCTGGGCACCGCTGAGCCGGGCTTCATAGATGTCGATCTTCTGCGAGGGCCGCATCGAGCCGCAGCCGGTGGTCACCAGCGCGACCACGCCGGCCGCCAATGCAGAGCGAAGTAGGGTTTGGCGTTTCATGGAGTTCTTCCTGTGCGAGTGATAGGGGAACCTGCATGGTGCGCCGCAACGAAGCCCCGCCCTGTAGGACCGTGCCTGACATGGCCGTGGGCACAGGCCGCTCGGCCCTCACTATCATGGCCATTCCCCAGCAAGGAGACGCCCATGCCCCAGTACAACACCCTGCGCATCGACAAGGACGCCAGCCACCCGCGCGTGGCACGGCTGCTGCTGAACCGCCCCGAAAAGCTCAATGCCATCAACAACGACACGCCGCGCGAGATCCGTGCCGCTGTGGAGTGGGCCAACGCCGACGAGGAAGTCCACGTGATCGTGGTCGAGGGCGCCGGCAAGGGCTTTTGTGGTGGTTACGACCTCACGGTCTTCGGCGAGGGTGAGATCGACCACCCCTGCCAGCAGGAACGCCACCCCTGGGACCCGATGGATGACTACGCCTTCATGAAGCGCAACACCGAGGACTTCATGACGCTGTGGAAAAGCGCCAAGCCCACCATCGCCAAGGTGCATGGCTACGCCGCAGCCGGCGGCAGCGACATTGCGCTGTGCTGCGACCTGCTGGTGATGGCCACCGACGCGCGCATCGGCTACATGCCCACGCGTGTGTGGGGCTGCCCCACCACCGCGATGTGGACCTACCGGCTGGGGCCCACGCGCGCCAAGCAGCTGATGTTCACGGGCGACACGATCGACGGCGCCACGGCCGCCGCCTGGGGCCTGGCCAACGAGGCGGTGCCGGCAAACCAGCTGGAGGATGCCACGATGAAGCTCGCCAACCGCATCGCCGGCGTGCCGCGCAGTCACCTGGCCATGCACAAGATGGTCGTCAATCAGGTCATGCTCAACATGGGGATCGAGCAGAGCCAGCAGATGGCCACGCTGTTTGACGGCATCACCCGCCACAACCCCGAGGGCCTGTGGTTCCGGCGCCAGGCACAGGCCGAAGGCTTCAAGGCCGCGGTGCAGTGGCGCGACAGCGGCAGGCCCATCCCGGAAGGCGACGAGGCCCGCGCACGGGTGCGCGAGCTGGAAGAGAAACTCAGACCACCGGGCGCGGCGCCACGGCGTTGAGTTCACGCAGGCTGACCAGCGTCTTCACGCAGGCCTGGGCCAGCTCGGTGCCCTTCTTGACGAAGTGGCGGCGGAAGAAATCCACATGCTCCTCGCTCTCGTGGAAGTCGCGCGGCGTGAGTACGGCCGAGAACACCGGCACGCCGGAGTCAAGCTGCACCCGCATCAGGCCGTCAATCACCGCGGTGGTGACGAACTCGTGCCGGTAGATGCCGCCGTTGACGATCAGGCCGCAGGCCAGGATCGCGTCGTAGCGCCCCTTGGCTGCGAGCTTCTGCGCATGCAGCGGAATCTCGAAGGCGCCGGGCACTTCGAACAGGTCGACACGGCTGGCCGGCGAGCAGGTACGGCCGATTTCGGCCAGCGCGGCCTGCACAGCCTGGTTGACGATATCGCGGTGCCACGAGGACGACACCAGAGCGATGCGGACCTCGGGCCCGGAGCCGTCGGCGGGGGAAGGAAGGGACTGATTCATGGAAGACCTCACAACAAGTGGTGGACCAGAATCAGGGCGCGCACGCAAGCCCGCAGCAGGAGGGGCGCGGCCAACGGAAAGTTGGCCACGCCCTGCCCACGGCAGGTGTCGCGTTTCTCTTTCATCCGGACTGTGACCGTCGGCCCTGGCATCTCACCAGGTCTGCTGACCCCGAAGCCGCTGGCGCGACGCCGGGCGCTCGCGGGCTGCTGCAGTCAAGGCACCGAAGCCCCGCCACAGATACCGCCGGTGGGGAATTTCACCCCGCCCTGAGAACGCTGCCGGCCCCGTGAAGGGCCGGCGGAGGTATTCTAGGAGCCCCGTCGCATTTCTGCCTGTCACCCCTGCAACGCCCATGCCCCCCACCCTGCCATCGGTCTCCGACGTGATCCATTTCTGGCGCGAAGCCGGACCCTCCAAATGGTTCAGGAAGGACGAAGCCTTCGACACCGCCTTTCGCAACCGCTTCCTGGCGGCCCACGAAGCCGCCGTGCGGGGAGAACTCAGCGCCTGGAGCACGACGGCCGACGGCGCGCTCGCCCTGCTGGTGCTGCTGGACCAGTTTCCGCGCAACGCGTTCCGCGGCACGGCCCGGATGTTTGCCACCGACGCGCAGGCGCGTGACGTGGCCCGGGCCGCACTGGCTGCGGGTCAGGACCAGCAGACCGATGAGGCCCTGCGCAACTTCTTCTACCTGCCTTTCATGCATTCCGAAGACCCGAGTGACCAGGACCTGGCCGAAGAGCTGACACGGCCGCTGGACCCGGAGAACCACAAGTTCGCGGTGATCCACCGCGACATCATCCGGAAGTACGGACGCTTTCCGCACCGCAATGCGGTGCTGGGACGCGCCACGACGCCGGATGAGCAGCAGTTTCTCGACGACGGCGGGTTTGCGGGCTGAGTTCAGAGGAACATGCCGCCCGAAGCCTCGATGCGCTGGGCGTTGATCCACCCGGTGCCCGGCGCCAGCAGCGCCGCCATCACCCCCCCGATGTCCTGCGGCTGGCCCGCTCGGCCCAGGGCGGTCTGCGAGGCCACGAAGCTGTTGAGCTCGGCGTTGTCGCGCACCGCACCGCCTCCGAAGTCGGTCTCGATCGCGCCCGGCGCGACCACGTTCACCGTGATCCCCCGCGCGCCCAACTCCCTGGCCATGTAGCGGGACAGCACCTCCACCGCGCCTTTGATGCTGGCGTAGGCCGCGTAGCCCGGCAGGGTGAACCGGGCCAGGCCGGTGGAGACATTGACGATGCGGCCGCCATCGTTCATCAGCGGCAACAGTTTCTGCGTCAGGAACAGAACGGCCTTCAGATGGACGCTGACCAGTTCGTCGAACTGGGCCTCGGTGGTGTCGGTCAGGCCGGCACGGATGCCCACCCCCGCGTTGTTGACCAGAAAGTCAAAACGCTCCCGCTGCCAGACCGTGGCCAGCGATGACCGCACGGCCTGCGCAAAGGAGGCAAAAGTCCCGCTGTCGGCCGCGTCCAGCGGCAACGCCACGGCGCGCCGGCCGAGTTTTTCGATCTCGGCGACGACCTTGTCGGCTTCCTCCTTCTGGCTGCGGTAGGTGAGGATCACGTCGCCGCCCTGGGCAGCCACATGCAGTGCCGTGCTGCGGCCCAGGCCCCGGCTGCCGCCGGTAATCAGGGTGATGGTTTGAGGGGGGGTCATGAGACATCCTTTCAATGCAAATTGCGATGAAAGGAAGTCTATTGATCAGAATATTTTTATAAATTATCTGATTTTCATTTGTTTGTTATTATTTTTAGAACAATGAATCCCCTCGATCGCATGACCGTTTTCAGTCGCGTGGCGGAGCTGTCGAGCTTCACGCAGGCGGCGGACAGCCTGGGCCTGCCCAAGGGCACCGCCTCACTGGCCGTGCGGCAACTGGAGTCCGAACTCGGGACCCGGCTGCTGCACCGAACCACACGCCGCGTGCAGCTCACCCAGGACGGTCAGGCGTACTACGAGCGCTGCAAGGACCTGCTCGCCGATGTGGAGAACCTCCAGACCATGTTCCAGCAGACGGGCGCCCAGGGCCTGCGCGGGCGCGTGCGGGTGGACATGACCACCGGCATGGCCCGCAACATCGTCATCCCGCGGCTGCCCGAGCTGCTGGCCCAGCACCCGCTGCTGGAACTGGAACTGAGCAGCACCGAACGCCGGGTCGACCTCGTGCGGGAGGGTTTCGACTGCGTGCTGCGGGTCGGCACCGTGGGCGAACCGGGTTTGGTGGCGCGCCCCCTGGCAGCGCTACCCATGCGCAACTGCGCCAGCCCCGTCTACCTGCGCAGGCACGGCACGCCTCACACCCTTGACGATCTGGCAGCCCACCGCCTGGTGCACTTTGTGGGCACGCTGGGCAGCCGCTCGGGGGGATTTGAGCACCAGATCAACGGCCACAGCCGCAGCCTCCCCATGGCCGGAGCGGTGACAGTCAACAACGGGGAGGCCTACCAGGCCGCCTGCCTCGCGGGGCTCGGGCTGATCCAGGCACCCGAAGTCGGCGTGCGCGATCTGCTGGCGCAAGGCGTGCTGGTGGACGTTCTGCCAGACCACCGCCCCGCCCCCATGCCGCTGACCCTGCTCTATGCCAACCGGCGCAACCTGTCGCGGCGCGTGCGGCTCGTGATGGACTGGCTGGCGCAGGTGACCCAGGCGTACGTGGAACCACCGGATGCCGGCTCCCTCATCCACCGAGCCGCTTCGCATAAAAGTCAATGAACGCCCTCACCTTGGCCTGCACATGCCGGCCCGGTGCATACACGGCATGGATCCCGCCACGCGGCAATTGCCATTGGGGCAGCAACCGGACCAGACTGCCATCCCTCACGGCCGGGGCTGCGCTCAAGCTGTCCATGACGGCGATGCCGGCTCCTGCCTGCAGCAGGGCGCGCAGCGCGGTCGCCGAGTCGCAGCGCAGGCGGCTGGTCATGCGCACGGTACAAGGCTGACCGCGCGGGCCGGTGAACTTCCAGGTCAGCGGCGTGGGCAGCACGCTCAGCGCCACCCAGGGGTGCGCCGCCAGGTCCTCGGGCTTTTCGGGTGAGCCGTGCCGGCGCAGGTAGGCGGGGGCCGCCACCACATGCTGCTCGAACTCGCCCAATCGGGTGGCACGCAGCGTGGAGTCGCGCAGCCAGCCCATGCGGATGGCCACGTCAATGCCGTCCTTCACGATGTCTACCACGCGGTCGTTGCTGCGCAGGTCGATCTGCAACTGCGGATGCAGCGCGGCAAAGTCGGCCACGATGGGCGCCAGCGTCTGGGCGGTGTGGTCGGCCACGGCGCTGATGCGCAGGGTGCCTGTGAGCATGGCCGCGCCCTGCCCTGACTGCGCCTGGGCCAGCGCCTCCTGCAGCGCGTGCAGCAGCGGCACCGCCTGCGCGTACAGCGCCTGGCCAGCCTCGGTCAGTGCCACGCGGCGGGTGGTCCGCGTGAACAGGTTCTGCCCCAGCAGCGCCTCGAGGCGGCTGACCTCGATGCTCACGCGCGCCTTGCTCAGGCCCAGCAGCTCCGCACCGGCGGTGATCCCGCCGCCATCGGCCACGGCCGCCAACACCCGCAGGGCGTTGAGATCGGCGCCAGCCACATCCATTGTTTTCCTTTTCATAACAATCAATTGTGACTGGCGCTATTTTTCAAATCAAGCCGCGGTGCAACAGTACGGGCATCCACCACTCCCCTGAAAGACATCATGAACATCGCACTCATCGGCGCCAGCGGCTTCATCGGGTCGGCCCTGCGCCAGGAAGCCCTGTCGCGCGGCCACCAGGTCACGGCTCTGGTCACGCAACCGCAGAAGCTCGCCGCGCAGGCCCGGCTGCAGGTGGTCAAGGCCGACGTGACCGACACCGCCGCGCTCACTGCTCAGCTCAAAGGCCATGACGCCGTGCTCAGCGCCTTCAGCGGCCATGCCCAGGCCGACACGCTGGGCTACTACCTCCGCGGTTTCCAGTCCATCGTGGCGGCCGTCAAGGCCGCGGGCGTGCCGCGCCTGCTCGTCGTGGGGGGAGCCGGCAGCCTGGAGGTGGCCGCGGGCGTGCAACTGCTGGACACGCCGCAGTTCCCCGAGGCGTACAAGCCCACGGCCGAAGGGGCACGGCAGGCGCTGGGGCTGCTGCGGCAGGAGGCGTCACTGGACTGGACCCTGCTGAGCCCGAGCGCCCTCATCGCGCCGGGCGAGCGCACGGGCCAGTTCCGCCTGGGTACCGACCAGTTGCTGACCAACGCCCAGGGCGAGAGCCGCATTTCGGTGGAAGACTACGCCGTGGCGATGCTGGACGAGCTGGAGAAGCCGGCCCACTCACGCCGGCGCTTCACGGTCGGCTACTGAGCGGTTCGCAGGTCCGCGGGCAGCGCAAACAGCCCGCGGAAGGCCCCGCTCTGGCGCGCCCTCGCAGGCCGTCCGCCGAAGGGCAGCAGGCGGCCCCGTGTGTCCACGGGGATCCCGGGCCCCACCGCGGCGCGGGTTTCCGGCGACAGCAGGATGTCACCGTTGGCCGCGGTGTCCGCCAGCTCGCTGGCCTGGCGCGACCCGGGCCCGATCAGCGTGCACTGCTCCTGCCCCTCCAACTGGAAACGGGCCACGTCGAACACCCCGGTGGACAGCCCCATGCGCAGGTGCAACACGCCAATGCACTGGCGCAGCGCCACCGCCATGTCGACACAGGGCCGGGCCTCGTCGAAGAAAACCCCCACCGCGCCGTTGGCGAACGGGTCCACCGTGCCTCCATGGGAGCCGGCCAGGCTGGCCACGTCAGCGCTCCAGGGGGCGAGGCCGCACACCGGCCAGATCGAGCTTTCTCCGGCATCGGCGTACAGCACGGTCATCGGTTGGCGCGTGAAGCTGATGCGGTCCACCGCGTCGGTGTGGAAAAGCGTGTGCCAGGCCGCAGGCGACAGGTAGCGCGCAAGCTTTTCCGACAACGCCTCGATCTGGCTGGCCCGCCGCGCGGCCACCACGTGCGCCTCGACGCGCGCCAGCATCTTGGCGGGCTCCACCGGCTTGGTCAGGTAGTCCAGGGCGCCCAGGTCCCGCCCCAACCGTTCGTCGTTGATGCTGGCGAGCGCCGTGAGAAAGATCACGGGGATGTTGGCCGTGGGCGGATGCTGGCGGATGCGGCGCAGTACCTCGTAGCCGTCCATGTCGGGCATCATGATGTCGAGCAGCAGCATCGTCGGCGGCTGGTCGGACATCACGACCCGCAGGGCCTCGGCGCCCGAACCCGCCAGCACCACCTCGAAGCGGTCCTTGAGCAGCCCCTTCATCAACGCAAGATTGGAAGGCGTGTCGTCCACCACGAGGATGCGCGGCAATCGGGTGCTTGTTTCGGTGAGTGGGGTGGTCATGACAGGCCCTTTCGTGCGCCCGGTGGCGCCGTGAGAATCAGCCCCCCGATCACACCACCCTACCGATACCTGCCCTTAGGCAAATTGTCCCGAAGCCTTAAGCCGATTGCCTAAGCCCGCCCGCGGACGGGGTAGGAGTGCTCCCACGCCCATGAGCACCAACCCCCGACAGGCCGCCCCGCAGGGGCCTCCAATAATGCAATCAACACTGACTGCAAGGAGCATCCATGTCGTTCGCACTCTACATGCTGGGGTTTCTGATCTTTCTGGCGGGCCTCGTTTGGGGCGCGTTCGAAGTGGGCCTGCCGCATGTCTACATCGGCATCGGCGCACTGATCCTGCTGGGCATCGGCATCTTCAGCGCCGTGGGCCGCACCCGCGCCAAGGACCCTTCCTGACCCAACTTGATCTGACGGGCTGGCCGGCGGGCGCTGCCCCCGGCAAGGGCCGCCGCCCCAGCGACAAGGGCCTGCGTACGCAGGCCCTTTTTCCTTGCCGGTCTGGCCTTGTCAGGCCTTTTGCAAGGCGTCGCGCAAGGCCTTGACTTCGTCGTGATTGCGGCGCGCGCCCAGCGCCTGGCGCTCGATCATGGGCCGCAGATCGGCCGGCAGGTCGGTGGCCAGCGCCTTGCGGTAGCGGGCCACGGCCGTGTCCTCGCCACGCTCGCATTCCTGCAGAACAGTCTTGTCGTCCTGCTGGCTCAGCGCGGTGCGGACGGCCACCCAGCCGCGGTGCAGCGCGCCGGCCGCGGTGCCGCCCTTCTCGGGCTCACCGCCGCGCGCCACGATTGCCTGCTCGATCTCGCGCGCCGCCACGGTGCACTCGCCGGCATGGCGCGCCAGCAGGGTCTTGATGTCCTGTGCCTTGGCGTGTTCGGCGCTGGTGGCAAAGCCATAGGCGCCGTCGCGGCAGCTTTGCAGCAGGTCGTTCAGCACCGACAGCACATCGGCATGGCTGGCGGCATGGGTGCTGTGCCCCTGGGTCAACGGGTGGATGGATTCCCCGGCGAGGGCGTCGCGGTGTTCATTTCGTTCTTCGGCCATGTGATGACTCCTTGGAAAGTGGGTTGAAAAGATCGTCAGGAACCCATCTTCCGGGCAGGGACCCGAGCCCGGGGTCGGTCGGCTGAGCCACGGCCTGTAGGAATGCGCTTGCAGTTTCGATCGCAGCCGCTTGACACGGCATCAAATATTGCATAACCTATGAGTTATATAACCATATGGATTTCAAAATGCAAATGGACCCCCTGAGCGCAACCTTTGCGGCCCTGGCCGACCCGACCCGCCGCGCCATCCTGGCGCGGCTCGCGGTCGGCCCCGCCAACGTGACCGAGCTGGCCCTGCCCTTCGCCATCAGCCAGCCCGCCATCTCCAAGCACCTGAAGATGCTGGAGCGCGCCGGGCTGGTCAGCCGCTCGCGCGAGGCGCAGTCGCGCCCCTGCCAGATCGAGGCCGCACCGCTCAAGCAGGTGGCCGACTGGACGGCCGAGTACCGCGTGTTCTGGGAACGCAGCTTTGACCGCCTGGACAGCTACCTCGACACCCTTCAACCCAAGGAGAAACCCCGTGCCCCCCACAACTGATCCCGCCGCCACCGAACTCGTCATCACGCGCCTGTTCAACGCCCCGCGCCAGCTCGTCTACGAGGCCTGGACCCGACCCGAGCACCTGGCGCACTGGTCCGGCCCCGAAGGCTTCACCACGCCCCACCATGAGATGGACCTGCGCGTGGGCGGGCGCTACCGCGCCTGCCTGCGCTCCCCCGACGGGCAGGACCACTGGGTCCAGGGCGTCTACCGCGAACTGCGCGCACCCGAGCGGCTGAGCATGACCCACGCCTGGGAAGACGCCAGCGGCCAGCCCGGCCTGGAGACCCTGGTGACCGTCACCTTCACCGACCAGGACGGCCAGACCCTGATGACTTTCCATCAGGCGGCGTTCGAGTCCAGCGCCTCGCGCGACGGCCACGAGGGCGGCTGGTCGAGCAGCTTCCACCGGCTGGCCGCGCACCTGGCCGCGTTGCGCAGTCCCGCCGAAAGCCACTGAACCATGAAGCTGTATTACGACGAGACCATCAACCCGCGCAAGGCCTGCGCCGTCGCTCGCCACCTGGCCCTGCCGGTGGAGCTGGTGCACGTGCGCCTGGCGCGCGGCGAACACAAGGCGCCGGGCTTTCTGGCCCTGAACCCCAACGGCCGACTGCCCGTGCTGCAGGATGGCGCGCTCACGCTGTGGGAGGCCAATGCCATCATGTGCCACCTCTCGCTCGCGGCGGGGGCCGAGCTGTGGCCGCGCGACCCGCAGGCGCAGGTCGAGGTCACGCGCTGGCTCAGCTGGGACGCCTTTCATTTCACGCGCCATACCGGCACGCTGTATTTCGAAAACCTGATCAAGCCGCTGATCGGCCTGGGCGCGGCCGACGCCGCCGTGGTCCACGAGGCCGAGCAACAGGTGCGCACCTCGGCCGCCGTGCTCGAGCAGCACCTGGCCAGCCGCCGCTTCCTGCTCGGCGACGCGCTCAGCGTGGCCGACTTTGCGGTGTCGGCCGCCCTGCCCTATGCCGAGGGCGCCCGGCTGCCCCTGCAGGGCCTGCCGGCCATCGCGCGCTGGCATGCGCGGCTCAACGAGTTGCCGGGCTGGCGCGAGCCCTTCGGCCCGCCTGCTGGCTGACCGGGGCACCCCAGGCCGCCGCGCGGCAGCGCGGTATCCTCGGGCCCCATGTACGCCAAGCATTTCGGCCTGACGCAGGACCCGTTCTCCATCGCGCCCGATCCGCGCTACCTCTTCATGAGCGAGCGGCATCGCGAGGCCCTGGCGCACCTGCTGTACGGCCTGGGGGGCACCGGCTCGGCCGATGGCACGCCCGCTGGCGGCGCGGGCGGCGGCTTCGTGCTGCTCAGCGGCGAGATCGGCACCGGCAAGACCACGGTGTGCCGCTGCCTGCTGGAGCAGATCCCGGCGCACTGCAACGTGGCCTACATCTTCAACCCCAAGCTCACCGTGATCGAGCTGTTGCAGACGGTGTGCGACGAGTTCCACATTGCCGTGCCGCCGGGTGCCGCCACGGCCAAGGACTTCATCGACCCGCTCAACGCCCACCTGCTGCGCACCCACGCGGCGGGTCAGAGCAATGTGCTCATCATTGACGAGGCGCAGAACCTCAGCGCCGACGTGCTGGAGCAATTGCGCCTGCTGACCAACCTCGAAACCAACGAGCGCAAGCTGCTGCAGATCGTGCTGATCGGCCAGCCCGAGCTGCGCAGCCTGCTGGCGCGGCCCGACCTCGAGCAGTTGGCCCAGCGCGTGATCGCCCGCTTTCACCTGGACGCGTTGAGCGAAACGGAGACCACGCAGTACATCACCCATCGCCTGGCCGTGGCGGGCCACGCGGGTGCCCTGCCGTTTGACGCGCGCGCGCTGCGCCGCACCTACCAGCTCACGCGCGGTGTGCCCCGCCGCATCAACCTGCTGTGTGGCCGGGCGCTGCTGGGCGCCTATGCCGAACAGCGCGGCCAGGTGAACCGGCGCGTGGTCGACAAGGCCGCCGCCGAGGTGTTTGGCGTGGCGCCGCCCGCCCCGCGCGGCGTCGCGCCCTGGGCCGCGGGCCTGGTGGTTGCGGGCCTGGTCGCGGGGGGCGCCTGGTGGCTCGGGGCCTCGCCATCGCGGATGCAGGCCAGCGGCCCTGACCCGCTGGCCAACCCCACGCTCAGCCTCAAGCCGGCCAGGGCCATGGCCTCGCCCGCCTCGTCCCCGCATCCCACCCCATCGGCGGCGGCAAGTGCCGCGCCGGGTCCGGCCACACGGCCCTGAAGAAACCCCATGTCCTACATTCTTGACGCCCTCAAACGTGCCGACGCCGAACGCGAACGCGGCCAGGTGCCGGGCCTGCACGCCCAACCCATGCCGGTGACGGCCGAGCAACGCACCGGCATGGCCGCCCCCTGGCGCTGGCTGATCGGCACCGCCGTGGTGGTGGCACTGGCCGGGGTCTCATGGCAGGTCAGCCAGCGTGAAACGGCCGCGCCCGGGGTGGTGGCGGTGGCACCTCCGCTTCCGCCTTCGCCACCGGCTACGCCTGCCCCTGCTCCGGTCCCCGCTACGGCCCCGGCTCCGACACCGGTTCCCCCACCCGCGCCAGCCGCTCCGGCGGCCGCCGACCCCGCGCCGCCAGTGACTCCACCGGCCCAGCCCCAGCCCCGACCCAAGCCCAAGGCCCAACCACCGCAGCCGGCCAAAAAGCAGCCCCGCCCCGAGGTGACCAAGCCCGCCCCACCCGTGGCCCCCGAGCCGAAGGTCTATGCCATCAACGAGCTGCCGCAGGACGTGCGGCGCGATTTGCCCAAGCTCAACGTGACCGGTTCGGTCTATTCCGCCAACCCGGCCCAGCGCATGCTCATCCTCAACGGGCAGGTGTTCAACGAGGGCGGGCATCCTGCACCCGATTCGGTGATCGAACGCATTGGCCCGCACAGCGCCGTGATGAGCTTTCGCGGCATGCGCTATGCCTTGCCTTATTGATCAAAAAGGGCTGTAGCCCTGATCAGGCGGTCACTTCTTGCTACAAAAATCGCAGCAACCTGCGGGACGCGTCACCCATCCATGCCCGGGTACCGCCGGAAGATCCCGTCTTCGTTGAACGCAATGCGCCGTTCGCTGGCCAGGTAGGCGGCCACGCGCTTTTGCCGGGGTACGGCCGCGTGCAGCGCGGCCACCCGGGGCGTCTTGCGCAGGGCGCGCCGCGTGGCCTTGGGAAAGGCGTAGAGCAGCCCTTCGACGAGCTGGAACAGGGACAGGTCCACATAGCCGGGCCTCGCGCCGATCAGGTTGGGCACCTCGCGCCCCGCATTGCGCGGGTTGCGCGCCAGCACCGTCTCGAACCAGGCCAGGTACTTGCCCATGCGCAGCGTGCGAAACGCCTCGGCGGCGCGCCGTGCCTCGGGAATCTGGTCTTCGTAGTACAGCGCGGTGCTCACCGGGTGATGGGTGTCGTGCGCTTCCTTGGCCACGTCGGCAATGGTCAGCTGGATCTGGTGGGCCCACAGGCGGTCGGCCTCGCTCTTGCCCACCAGGCCGATGCGCGGGCCCAGGTACAGCAGGATGGCCGCGGTCTGCCCCACCACCAGCTTGCCGTCCACCAGCAGCGGGCAGGCAAACGGTGGGCGCGCCACGCCGGGCCCCTGCAGGTGGTGCATGAGCGCGGGCAGGCCCTGGCCCTGCTCAGGGTCGCCGCGGGCCACGTCCACATAGGGCACGCCGACGGCCTCGAGCGCGAGCCGCACGAATTCGCCGCGGCCCTGGATGTGGGGCCAGTAATGCAGTTGGTAGGGTCGGGTGGCGCTCATGCCGCCGAATTTACGGCAAAGGCGTCAACCTGTCGCGCTGCGCCAGCGGCCGGAACAGGCGCAGCCACAGCAGGGCCACGGCCATGGTGCCCAGCCCGCCCAGCACGGCCGAGCCCACGGGCCCGAGCAAGGCGGCCGTGGCGCCGGACTCGAACTCCCCCAACTGGTTGCTGGCACCAATGAAAATCGTGTTGACCGCCGCCACCCGGCCCCGCATGGCATCGGGGGTTTCGAGCTGGACCAGCGTCTGGCGAACGACCACGCTGACCATGTCGGCGGCGCCCGAGACACCCAGCGCCACGAGCGACAGCGCAAAGCTGGTGGACAGGCCGAACACCACCATGCAGGCCCCGAACAGCGCCACCGCGGCCAGCAGCTTGCGGCCCACGCTCTGCTGCAGCGGCCAGCGCGCCAGCACAAGGCCCACCGCCAGGGCTCCCACCGCGGGGGCCGAGCGCAGCAGGCCCAGGCCCGACGGGCCCACGTGAAGAATGTCCTTGGCGAACATGGGCAGCAGCGCGGTGGCGCCTCCCAGCAGCACGGCAAACAGGTCCAGTGAAATCGCCCCCAGCAGCACCGGGCTGCGCGTGATGAAGCGCACCCCCGCCAGCACCGTGTCCACCGACACCGGCTCGCGCGGCGGCGGCACATGCACGTGGCCGATGCTCAGGCAGGCGCCCACGGCCAGGCCCGAAAGCCCCAGCGTGGTGGCATACACCGCGCCTGCGCCCCAGCCAAAGATCACGCCGCCCAGGGCCGGCCCGCCGATCACCGAAATCTGCGTGCCCACCGAGCCCAGCGCCATGGCCCGCGCCAGCAAGCCGGCCGGCACCAGCGAGGGCAGCAACGCCTGCTGCGCCGACATCTGGAAGGCGCGCACACTGCCCAGCACCAGCGACACCCCGAGCAGCAGTTCGCGCGACACCCAGTGTTCCTGCGTGCTGCTCATGAGCAGCAGCGCCACGCCGGTCTGGGCGGCCAGGCAGGCGGCCACGATGCGGGCCCGGTTGTAGCGGTCGGCCACGTGTCCCGCCAGCAGGGACAGCAGCAGGGCCGGCGTGAACTGGAACAGGCCCACCAGGCCCAGGTCCCACGCGCTGCCGGTCAGGCCATACATCTGCCAGCCCACGGCCAGCATCAGCATCTGGCTGGCCGTGGTGCCCAGCAGGCGGGTCACCCACAGCCGGACGAAGGCGCGTTGGCCGAGCAGCGAGGTTGAAGTATCAAAAATGGCTGTAGCCCTTGCTGGACGCCCACCGTGTGCTACTCAATCTGTAGCAAACGGGTTCAGCCTCCACGCCGCGCGACCCAGTAGGACGCCCCCTGCTCGCCGTAGCGCTCGGCGTGGGGCACCTCGCGCGCGAGTTCAAACCGGTCGCCGGGCCGCAGGTGGCGCGTGGACTCCCCCACGGTCAGCCACATCTCCCCGCGCGTGACCACCGCGCTGGCGTCGAACGGATGGGTGTGCGTCGGCACCACGGTGAGCGGGTCCCAGTGGCGCTCCAGCGCGGTGTCGAAGCCCTGGGCACGCGAGGCGGCTTCAAATTCGGCAAAAGTCATCATCGGCGCGACATCGGATGAAAATTTGAGGGGGAGGCACTTGAATGTAGACGTTTGCGCAATTCCCTGCAGCAGAATCAGGTCCATGAACCCGGCTCCCGTGATCATTCTCCAGATGGGCCAGCAGGCCCTGCGGGTCGTGGAGCAGGCCAGTGGCACCGTCCATACCCTGCCCCTGGGCACGCAGGCCTGGGGGGCGCAGGCGTTTCGGCACAACCCGCCGACACCGGGCGAACTGGAGGAAGCCATCATGGTGGTGGAAGACCATGTGATGCCGCTGCTCAGGCGGCTGCCCCCGGGCGGCGACCTGCAGACGCAGGACAGCGCCGTGCTCGAGCTCGCGCGGCGGGCCGGGCTGGCGGGCCCGCGCCCCGTCGAGCTGCCGATCGACCAGGTCGAGCGCCTGTTTGAACAGCTCAGCGCGGTGGCCCTGGGCCGGCCCGTGGCGTCAGGCGGCGTGCCCACCGATGCGGTGTTTGCCGCGGCCGTGCTGATCCTGCGTGAATTCATGCACCACCTGGGCTTCACCCGCCTCACCGTCATTCCATGAAGCCCGTTGCCCCGGCTCCGGCGCCCGACTACCTGCGCCCTGCATTGCCCGCCGGACTGGCCACCGTGCGCATTCCCGTGGTGAAAGCCACGCCTGAAAGCCTGCGCGGCTACGGCCTGTTGGTGAACGACCCGAAGCAGCACAAAGTGGAAATCGTGCGCTGGCCGGCCCAGGGCTGGCGCGGCGTGGACATCGACAGCGGCAACGAGGCCGGCACCACCCAGGGCACCTTCATCAGCGAGTGGGAAGGCGACATCCTCTACGGGCGCAACGACGCCGTGGGCGGCCACTACATCCTGGGCTACAACACCTTGCCCGAGCACGCCGACACGGCCCACCGCCGCGCCCCCGAGCGCCTGATGCTGTGGCACTGCAACTACCACCCCGACGGTGGGCAGATGTTCTTCCCGAACGAGCCCGGCCCCTTCCTCGTGCCCATGGCCCTGCCCGGCGACGACGTGAAGCCGCAGGACTTCGTGTGCTTCTGGTTCGAGGGCGGCCAGGGCCTGCTGATGCACCCCAACGTGTGGCATGAGGGCGTGTTTGCCACGCAGGGCCGGCGCAGCTTCTACGACGAACAGGGCGCGGTGCATGCGCGGGTGTCGGTCAACTTTGCAACCGAGTTCGGTTGCTTGCTGGAGATGGGGCTGGCCCCCGAAGAGGATTCATGATGATGCATTCGATCCTGCGGTGGGTCTCGGGGTCCGTCCTGGTAGCCCTGTTGCTGGTGACCGGCGGCTGCGGCGGAGGCGGCGGCGCGGCCACCGACACCACGGCCGGTGCGACCGGGCAGGTCACTTCCTTCACCCTCAAATCGGCGGAGAACGGCTACGTCTACACCGTGCAGGTCTTCGTGCCCGCCTCGTATGCCACGGGCACGGCCACGCTGCCGGCCATCTACGCGACGGAGGGCGACGCGCCTTACGGCGGCAGCCAGTCGCGGTTCGAGGTGTTCAGGTCGCTCATGCAGCGCCACGGCACGCAGGCCATCCTGGTGGGCATCAGTGGCACGGAGCGGCGGACGGTGGACTTTTTGCTGCCGGGAGCGCAAGCCTATGTGAATTTCATCGCCAGGGAACTGGCACCCGCCATCGAGCGGCAGTACCGCGCCGACCCGGCGCGCCGGGCACTGTCGGGCCTGTCGCATGGGGGCTACCTCGTGGTGGCAGCGCTGGTGCTGGAGGGCACGGCCGGCCACCTGAGCTTCTCACACTACCTCTCGACGGACTCGAGCTTCGGCGCGCACCCCGGCGTGGCCGCCTTCCTGGACTTCGAGAAGCAGCTCGACACGGCGGGCAACCCGCTGCCCGCCACCCTGTTCCTGGCCGGCTCCACCGTGGCCAACGGCCCCGTGGTGGTGGCGCCGCTGTACGCGCAGATGGCCTCGCACAACCACCCGGGCCTCACACTCCTCACAGCCCAGTACAACACCACGCACGTGGGCTCCGACGCCCCGGCGTTCGAGGAAGCGCTCACGCGCTTTTTCCCCTGAGCCGCCCACCCCCGCTAAGATGGCTTCGGGCAATCCGCCCGCCTACGGAGCCAAGCATGACCCTCGACGAATACAACACCGCGGTGAAAAACATCCTGTCTGAACAGCAAGGCCTTGCGCAGCAGACGGCGCAGCTGGCCATGTCAGGCAAGGCCAACCCCACCAGCCCCGAGTTCTCCAAGATCATGACCCAGCAGTGGGCCCTGATCCAGCAGATGGGCAAGCTCAACACCGACCTGATGCTCGGTGTGATGAGCCCGAAGAAATAAGGCCCGGCCTCCCCGGGGCTGCGTGCCGGCTACTGCACCGGCGCGCCGCTCACCTGGTAGTGGTGCACATCACGCTGCGGGAACGGAATGCTGATGCCGCCGGCCTCCAGCGCCTCCTTGCAACGCTGCACCAGATCGAGCTTGGTGGCCCACCAGTCGCCGCGCGCAGTCCAGACCCTGAACAGGATGTTGACCGAGCTGTCGCCCAGCGCCTCGACCTTGATCAGCGGCGCCGGGTCATCGAGGATGCGCGGCTCATCGGCCGCGATCTGCCGAAGGATGCCCAGTGCGGCATTGATGTCATCGCCGTAGCCAATGCCATAGGTCTCGTCGATGCGCCGGATGTCCTTGTCGGTCACCGACAGGTTGATGATGGTCTGGCCCCAGATCCTGGAGTTGGGCAGGAAGGCACTGGGGCCATCGGGCAGGTGCGCGCGGCACACAAAAAAGCCCAGCGCGTCAATGATGTAGACATCGCTGTCGAGCTTGACGGCGTCACCGATCTTGAACGGGCGGAACACCAGGATCATCACGCCGGCCGCCACATTGCTCAGCGTGCCCTGCAGCGCCAGGCCGATGGCCAGGCCCGCGGCACCCAGCAGCGCGATGAGGCTCGTGGTCTCGACGCCAAACCGGTTGAGCACCGCGATCAGCGTGAACACCAGCACGCCCACCCGCACTGCCTTGCCCGGCAGCGGCTGGAAGACCGCATCGATCCGGTTGGCGCGAAGCATGGCCCGGTCGGTCAGGCGGGCCAGCCAGCCCGCCAGCACAAAGCCGACGATCAGTGTGATGAGGGCCCCGAGCACGTTCATGCCGTAACTCGCGAGAAGGGCCAGGAGGAGGTCCGTCAGGTGGGTCGCTTTTTCGTTCATCGCCCCATGCTAGGCAGGGCGACCGCCGCCGTCTGTAGGACAGCGCAGGCAATCGCCGCCTATTTGCCACCCAGTCCCATCGCCCGCGTGATCACTTCCTTCATGATCTCGTTGGTGCCGCCATAGATGCGCTGCACGCGCGCGTCGGCGTAGGCGCGCGTGATCGGGTACTCCCACATGTAGCCGTAGCCGCCATGCAGCTGCACGCATTCGTCCATGACCTTGCACTGCAGGTCGCTGCACCAGTACTTGGCCATGCTGGCGGTGGCGGTGTCCAGTTTGTCCTGGCAGACCAGCTCGGTGCATTTGTCGATGAACACCTGCGCGATCTGTACCTCGGTCTGCAGCTCGGCCAGCGTATAGCGCGTGTTCTGGAATGCCGCCACGGGCTGCCCGAACACCTTGCGCTCCTTGACGTAGGCCACGGTCTGGTCGATCGCGGCCTGCGCGGAGGCGATGGCGCCGATGGCGATCTGCATGCGTTCCCACGGCAGTTGCTCCATGAGGCAGATGAAGCCCTTGTTCTCCATGACTTCGCCGCCCAGCAGGTTGTCGGCCGGCACTCGCACGTTGTCGAAGAACAGCTCGCTGGTGTCCTGGGCCTTGAGGCCCAGCTTCTTCAGGCGCTTGCCTTTCTCGAAGCCTTTCATGCCGCGTTCGACCAGCAGCAAGCTGGTGCCCTTGCCGCCTGCCGTGGGATTGGTCTTGGCCACCACGATCACCAGGTCGGCGTGCCAGCCGTTGGTGATGAAGGTCTTGCTGCCATTGAGCAGGTAGCTGCCGTCGGCCTGCTTGATCGCCGTGCTCTTGATGCCCTGCAGGTCGCTGCCGGCGGCGGGCTCGCTCATGGCAATGGCCCCCACCATCTCCCCGCTGGCCAGCAGCGGCAGGTATTTGGCTTTCTGCTCGGGGGTGCCGTAGTGCAGGATGTACGGGGCCACGATTTCGCTGTGCAGGCTGTAGCCGATGCCGGTCAGGCCGCGCGCGTTCAGTTCCTCGAACTGCACCACGCTGTAGAGCTTGTCGGCGCCGGAGCCGCCAAACTCCTCGGGCATGGTCATGCACAGGAAGCCGTTCGCACCGGCTTTGCGCCAGACCTCGCGGTCCACATAGCCCTGCTCCTCCCAGGCTTCGTGGTGGGGCGCGATCTCCTTCTCGCAGAAACGCGCAAAGCTGTCGCGAAAGGCTTCGTGGTCGGGGGTGAAGAGGCTGCGTTCAATCATGCTCGGGCTCCATTCATGGCTTGTCTGACGATACGGGCATAGTTGCCCATGAAGATGTTGTGCAGCACGGACTCGGGCAGGCCGCGCCGTGAGAGGTTGTCGGCCACGTCGCGCAGGTCCTCGTAGTCGTTCATCATGCGGTTGGGCCAGACGCCCTCCATGTCGGTCCCGAAGGCCACGTGCTCGGGCCCCACCAGATCGCACATGCGCATGATTTCGTCGGCGTAGGTTCCCTTGCTGTTCACCGGGTAGGCCGGATCGCTGCCCAGCCGCAGGCACCACAGGCCGATCGCCCCCCCGCGCGCGGCAATCTTGCGGGCCTGGGCCAGCGGCAGCGAACGTGCCAGGTAGCCGGCGTCGGCCGGTGCCCCGCCGGCCGGCGAAATCCAGGAATGCGACCACACCACGGCCGCATCGGACGCATCCAGCGCGCCGTCCACCACCGCCGCGGTGCTGTGCGCCAGGTCCACCACCATGCCCAGGCGCCGGCACTCGGCGACCACGCGCGCGCCCAGCGGCGTCAGCCGCGAATGCGCCGGTTCGGCGGTCTGGTGGTCGCCCAGCGGCGAATGGATGTAGTGGACCAGCTGAAGGTGGCGCACCCCCATGGCGTGGGCCTGGGCCAGCCGCTCGGGCTGCCCCTCCAGAAAATTGGCGGATTCGCAGGCCAGAACGACGTGCGGCTCACCGCCCATCGCGGCGTCCAGGTCACCGGGCGTCAGTGCCAGCGGCACCTTCCACTTCTGCAGCCGGCCGGCGTACTCCTTCATGAGGGCCTGCCACTGGGCCCAGAGCTCACCGGGCAGGGGCTGCGCCACCTGCGTCAGCCGGCCGGACGCCGAGATCCACGGCCGGTCGTCCACCACGGCCCACGCGATCAGGCCCACCCCGTTCTCGCGCAGGTGGCGCCCCAGGTCCAGCCCGAACGGACGCGGGAGGAACATGCCGTAGTGCGAGTGCATGTCCGCCAGAACGGGCTTGCGCGCAGCCGCACCTTGAGGCGCCTGCGCGAGGGCCTGCGGTCCGGCCAGCGCGGCGGCGGCCCAGAGTGCAAAGTCGCGCCGTCCGATCTGGTGTTTCATGCGCTGGCCTCCTTGGAGTGTCACCATTTTTACAGAGCAAATGCTTGGTGAAATGAATATACTGCGTTCTGCCCGGCCAGCCTGCGCCGGACGCGATATTTTCAGGAGACGGCCATGACCGAAGCTTTTGTTTACGACGCCATCCGCACCCCCCGCGGCAAGGGCAAGAAGGACGGCAGCCTGCATGAGGTCAAGCCCGTGAACCTGCTGGCCGGCGTGCTCACCGAGCTGCAGCGGCGCAACGACTTCGACACCGCCCAGGTCGACGACGTGGTGATGGGCGTGGTCTCGCCGATCGGCGAACAGGGCTCGGTGATCGCCAAGGTGGCGGCGCTCAAGGCGGGCTGGGACTTCCGCTGCTCGGGCGTGCAGCTGAACCGCTTCTGCGCCTCGGGCCTGGAGGCCGTGAACATGGCCGCGCAGAAGGTGCGCAGCGGCTGGGAGGACCTGGTGGTGGCCGGCGGCGTCGAAAGCATGAGCCGCGTGCCGATTGGCTCCGATGGCGGCGCCTGGGCCCAGGACCCGGAAACCAACAGCGCCACCGACTTCGTGCCCCAGGGCATCGGCGCCGACCTGATCGCCACGCTCGATGGCTTCACGCGCGACGACGTGGACGCCTTTGCCATGGAGAGCCAGAAGCGCGCAGCCAGGGCGCGCGAGGGCGGCTTCTTCGCGGGCTCGGTCGTGCCGGTCAAGGACTTTCTGGACCAGACCATTCTGGCCGAGGACGAATTCATCAAGCCGCGCACCACCATGGAAGGCCTGGCCGGCCTGCGCCCGGCATTCGAGCAACTGGGGGCCATGGGTTTCGACCAGGTGGCCATCAGCCGCTACCCCCAGGTGGAACGCATCCACCATGTGCACCATGCGGGCAACTCGTCCGGCATCGTCGATGGCGCGGCGGCCATCCTGATCGGCTCGGAGGCCGCGGGCAAGACCCACGGCCTCAAGCCGCGCGCGCGGATCGTGGCGGCGGCGCTCAGCGGCGCCGACCCGACCATCATGCTCACCGGCCCCATGCCGGCCGCGCGCAAGGCCCTGGCCAAGGCGGGCATGAGCGTCGACCAGATCGACCTGTTTGAAGTCAACGAAGCCTTTGCCGCCGTGCCCATGCGCTTCATGAAGGAAATGGGTGTGCCGCACGACAAGGTCAACGTCAATGGCGGTGCGATTGCCATGGGCCACCCGCTGGGCGCCACGGGCGCGATGATCCTGAACACCCTGATCGACGAGCTGCACCGGCGCAAGCTCAGGTACGGCCTGGCCACGCTGTGCGTCGGCGGTGGCATGGGCATTGCCACGATTGTCGAGGCAATCTGATGCAGACCATCCAGTACGCACTGCAGGACGGCATCGCCACCCTCACCTTCGACGAACCGGGTTCGCCGGTCAACACCATGTGCGCCCAGTGGCAGCTCGACCTGACCGAGGCCACGGCCCGCGTGGTGAAGGACAAGGACGCGATCAAGGGCATCATCCTTGCATCCAGCAAGAGCACGTTCTTTGCCGGGGCCGACCTCAAGGGCACGATGCGCCTGCAGGCTAGCGACGCCCACCGCGTGTTCGAGGAGATCGAGCAGACCAAGAAGAACTTCCGCACGCTGGAAACTCTGGGCAAGCCCGTGGTGAGCTGTCTCAACGGCACGGCACTGGGCGGCGGCTGGGAGGTGGCGCTGGTGGGCCATTACCGCGTGGCGGCCGACAACCCGAAGATCCAGTTTGGCCTGCCCGAGATCACGCTGGGCCTGATTCCCGGCGCCAGCGGCATCACCAAGATGACGCGCCTGCTGGGCCTGATGGGCGCGCAGCCCTACATCCTGGAAAGCAAGCTGTTCAACCCGCGCGAAGCGCTGGAACTGGGCCTGGTGCACGAGCTGGTGCCCACCGACGGTGACCTGGCCGCCACGCTGCGCGCCGCCGCGCTGGCCTGGATTGCCCAGCATGCCGATGCGCCCACCCCTGCCCACCACCCCTGGGACGACAAGAACTACAAGATGCCCGGTGGAACCCCCGGCAACCCCAAGATCGCCGGCATGCTGAGCGTGGCGCCAGCCGTGCTCAAGCAGAAGACGCGCGGCCTGTACCCGGCCCCCGAATACGCGCTGGCCGCCATGGTCGAAGGCGCCCAGGTGGACTTTGACACCGCGCTGCGCATCGAGAGCCGCTACCTGGCCAAGCTGATCGTGAGCCCGGTCGCGAAGAACATGATCAACACGTTCTTCTTCAACATGAACGCGATCAAGTCGGGCCAGTCGCGGCCTGGCTCGACAGGCTCAGGACGCACGGAGAAATACAAGCCGCAGAAAGTCGGCGTGCTGGGCGCGGGCATGATGGGCGCGGGCATCGCCTATGTGCAGGCTGCGCGCGGCGTCGCCACGGTGCTCAAGGACGTCTCGCAGGACAAGGCCGAGCACGGCAAGGCCTACAGCCTCAAGCTGACCCAGCCACGCGTGGACAAGGGCCGCATGAGCCCCCATGACCAGGCCGCCCTGCTCGACCGCATCACGCCCACGGACAAGGCCGCCGACCTGCAGGGCTGCGACCTGATCATCGAGGCCGTCTTCGAGCAGCGGGAACTCAAGGCCCGGGTCACGCAGGAGGCCGAGCCGCTGCTGGCCCCGGGCGGCTTCTTTGCCAGCAACACGTCCACCCTGCCCATCTCGGGTCTGGCCAAGGCCAGTGCCCGGCCCGACAAGTTCGTCGGCATCCATTTCTTCAGCCCGGTGGACAAGATGAAGCTGGTGGAGATCATCCGCGGCCAGCAGACCGACGATGCCACCGTGGCCCGGGCGTTCGACTATGTACAGGCCATCGGGAAGATCCCCATCGTGGTCAACGACTCACGCGGCTTCTACACCAGCCGCACCTTCGGCACCTTCGTGATGGAAGGCGCGGCCATGCTGGGCGAAGGCATTCCGGCGGCCGTGATCGAGAACGCCGGGCTGCAGGCCGGCATGCCCGTCGGCCCGCTCGCCGTGCTGGACGAGACGGCGCTGTCCCTCAGCGTGCACGTGCTGGACCAGACCCGCGCCGACTACAACGCCGAAGGCAACACCTACATTGCCACCCCCGGCGAGTTGCTGGTGGAGCGCATGGTCAAGGAATACAACCGCCCGGGCCGCGCGGGCGGCGGCGGTTTCTACGACTACCCCGCAGGCGCCAGAAAAACCCTGTGGCCCGAACTCAAGACCCTGTTTGAAAAGTCCGATGCCAACTGGACCCTACAGGACCTGAAGGACCGGCTGCTGTACCGGCAAGCCGTGGAAACCGCCCGGTGCCTGCATGAGGGCGTGCTGACCACGGTGCATGACGCCAACATCGGCTCGATCTTCGGCATCGGCTTTCCGGCCTGGACCGGTGGCGCCATGCAGTTCATCTACGGCACGGGGGTCGATGCGTTCTTCCATCGCGCCGAGGTGCTGGCCAGCCGGTTCGGCCCCGGCTTTGCGCTGTCGCCGCAGGTCAAGGACACGGTGCGCAAGCACCAGCCGGTGTACTGAGGCTAGCCCGGCGGCGCGCCGGGCACATCCACCCGCAATGTATAGAGCATGCCGCTGCGCGCCTGCAGCGACTGCCCGGGCGTCACCATCACACGCCCCGTCGCCACGAACAGCGTGCGCCCGTCGGGCCCACCCAACGCGCACGCCAGCGCCTGGTCGGGCGTGGGAATGCGGTGCGTGACCTCGCCGCCCTCGCGCACACGCAGCAGTTCGCGGCTGACGGGGGACGCCATCCAGATGGCGCCCTCGGCATCCAGGCAGATGCCATCGGGCCCCACGCCCTTGCCCTGCAGCGCCGCCCAGACCCGGCGGCCCTGCAGCGTGCCGTCCGGGGCGATATCGAACGCCGTCAGCCGCTGGCCGTAACTTTCGGCCACGATCAGCGTGCGGCCGTCGGGCGTGACCACCGCGCCGTTGGGGAAGTGCATGTCCTGGGCCACGGCCCGGGCCCGGCCGTCGGGCCAGACGCACACCAGCACCGTGGCCGCAAATGGCGCGCGGGCCGTCAGGTCGAAGCCAAAATTGCCGATGTAGGCGCGCCCCTGCCCATCCACCACCATGTCGTTGCAGGGCGCAGGCGCCAGCGCCGACAGATCGGCCACCTCGCGCAGCCCGTCCGCGTCCAGGCGCAGCAGGCGCCGGTCAAGCATGGACACCACCAGCAGGCGGCCCGCCGCGTCCCAGCCCAGGCCGGAGGGCTGGCCGGGTACCTCGGCCACGGTCTGCACCTGGCCGTCCAGCGTGGCGCGACACACCCGGCGGGCATAGAAGTCCGAAAACCACAATGCGCCATCGCGCCAGCGCGGTGACTCCGGAAACGCCAGCCCGCTGATGAAAGGCGTCAACACCGTCACGGCGCGGTCCCGGCCTTCGGGGCCACGCCGGTCTGCCGGGGTTGCATCTGCTGCAGCCAGGCCGCCGGCGTGAGCCCCAGGCTGCCCTTGAAGCGCCGGCTGAAATGGCTCTGGTCCGCGAACCCGCAAGCCACGGCCACCTCGGCCAATGGCAGTCCGGCCAGCATGGCCTCGCGCGCGCGCTGCACGCGCACCGCATTCAGGTAGACATGGGGAGGCACGCCATGGTGCTGCGTGAAGGCCCGCGTCAGGTGGACACGGGACAGCCCCACGGCCTGGGCCAGATGATCGACCGTCACATCCTGCGCATAGTGGGTGCAGAGGTAGTCCCGCGCCCGCGCCATGCGCGCGGCGCCGGCACCGCGCACCGTGCCATCGGGCCGCCGCTCGCCGTGGCGTTGCAGCAGGCGGGTCAGCACATCGCCCACCAGTTCCTGCGCCCGAAGCGACTCGGCGGGCTGGGCCACGGCGTCAACAGCCTTCATCAGGGCCCGGCCCATGGCGGGGTCCCGAACGACAGGCCGGGCAAAGTGCGCGGCCAGCCGCAGGCCGGCCTCGTGCCCGCGGCAGGCGTCCAGCAGGTCGCGCGAGACGTACAGCATGGCGTAGCCAAACCCGTCCTGTGAACCACGCTGCCCGTCATGGGCTTCGTCGGGATTGAACAGGATCACGTCGCCGCGCAGGCTGGCATGCAGGCTGCCGCCGCAGTGGAAAGTCTGGACGCCCGAGACGGTGACCCCCACGGAATAGGTTTCGTGGCTGTGGCGCTCAAAGGCATGCTCGGTGAAATGCGCATGCATGAGGGTCATGCCCGCGAGCGGTCCCGGCTGAAAGCGCGCCCAGTCCCTGCCGGGACGGGTCATGAGCTGTGGCATGAATCAATCGTACAAGACGCCGCGCCGCAGGCCAAGCATGCTCGGGCCTTCCTGAAACTGGAGAACCCGAGATGCCTTCCCCCGTCGATATCGTTCCCGTGCTCGACGCTGCGCAACATGCCGCGGCGCGCGAGTTGATCACCGAATACCTCCAATGGGTGGCCGATGCCGCCGCGCGGCAGGGGGGCCTGCGCTTTGACACGGCCGCCATGCTGGCCGGCGACCTGGGGGCTGGCGAGGGCCTCTACCTGGTGCGCGACGCTGGCGAGTTCATTGGCGTGGGCCGGCTGCAGCGGCTCGACGCCGGGGTGGCGGAGGTTCAGCGCATGTACGTGCGGCCGTCGGCGCGCCGGCGCGGCGGGGCCCGGCTGCTGCTCGAGCGGCTGCTGGCCGATGCCCGGGCCGCCGGCTGCCGCTGCGTTCGGCTGGAGAGCCTGCGTTTCCTCGAGGCCGCGCACGCGCTGTACCGCTCCGTCGGGTTTCAGGATATCGCCCCGTACGACGACAACAGCATGAAGCACTACCAGGACGCCGACAGCGCCGCGAGCTACCCGGCCCACGCCGTGTTCATGGAGCTGGCACTGGCAGACGAAGCCCCCCGCCCGGTCGACCTGGCGGCCAAGCTCGCCACCTTCGAGGGGCACTGGCAACCGCGCACGGTGGTCGAGTACAACGGCCACGACGTGATGGTGGTCAAGGTGCAGGGCGACTACCACTGGCATTCGCATCCGGATACCGACGATTTCTTTCTGGTGCTTCAGGGTGAGTTGCACATCGACCTCGCGGGTGGGCGCACCATCACCCTCGGCCCGGGGCAGATGCATGTGGTGCCGCGGGGCCAGCCGCACCGGCCGCGCGCGCCCCAGGAGGCGCACCTGCTGCTGATCGAGCCCACGGGGACGCCCAACAGCGGCGATGCCGCCACGGCGGCGCCACGCCGGGTGATCTAGCGCTGCCGGCTATTTACTTGACATCGGCAACTATTTAATTGACGATGTCATCAATGACCGCTTCTCCTGTCCCCTCCGTCGCGCCGGCCCACGTGAAGGCCGTGCGCAGCTTCAACCGCTTCTACACCCAGCGCATCGGCGTGCTGGACCCCTACCTGGGCAGTCAGTTCTCACTGACCGAGGTGCGGGTGCTGTACGAGCTGGCGCACCGCGACCAGCCCACCGCCACCGAGCTGGCGCGCGACCTGGCCCTGGACGCGGGCTACCTGAGCCGCATCCTGGGCCGCTTCGGGTCGCGCGGCTGGCTGGCGCGCGTGCCCTCGCCCGCCGATGCGCGGCAGAGCCTGCTGCGGCTCACCGACGCCGGCCACGCCGCGTTCGCTCCGCTGCAGCAGCAGTCGCGCGACGAGGCCGCCCAGATGCTGGCGCCGCTGGCGCCGGACCAGCAGCAGGCGCTGCTGGGCGCCATGGCCACCGTGCAGCAACTGATGGCGCCTTCCGCCGCGCCGGCGCCGCTGCGCGCCGCGGTACTGCGCGACCTGCAACCCGGCGATTTCGGCTGGGTCGTGCAGCAGCACGGCGAGATCTACGCGCGCGAATACGGCTGGAACCGCGAATTCGAAGGCCTGGTGGCCGGCATCGCGGCCGGCATGATCAAGCGCTTCCAGCCCGAATGGGAGCGCGGCTGGATCGCCGAGATCAATGGCGAGCGCGTGGGCTCGGTGTTCGTGGTGCGCAAGAGCAAGACGGTGGCGCAGTTGCGCCTGCTCATTCTCACGGCCCAGGCCCGCGGCCTGGGCCTGGGCGCGCGCCTGACCGATGAATGCATCGCCTTCGCCCGTGCCCGGGGCTACCGGAAGATGGTGCTCTGGACCAACAGCAATCTCACGGCGGCACGCGACATCTATGCGCGGCGGGGCTTCGTGCTGACCCACAGCGAGCCCTACCACGGCTACGGGCAGGACCTCGTGGGCGAAACCTGGGAGATGGCGCTCTGACAGCGCGAAACGCCCTCCCCCTGTGGGCGGCCGCCGCGACCGGCGTGCAGGTGGGTGCCGCGATTGCGGCGTCGCGCCTGGTCGTGGCCGAGGTGCCGCCACTCACACTGGCCCTGTTGCGCTACGCCATCGGTCTGCTGTGCCTGCTGCCCGCGGCTTTGTGGTCATTTCGGGCTGTAGCCCTTGAGGGACGGTCACTTTCAGCTATTAAAAATATAGCAAAAAAGGACCTGCTGGCCATGGCCGCGCTGGGCGCCAGCCAGTTCGGGCTGCTGATCGCGCTGCTCAACTACGGGCTTCAGCACCTGGGGGCCGCCCAGGCCGCGCTGATTTTCAGCCTGTTCCCGCTGCTCACCCTGGCGCTGTCGGCGGCGCTGGGGCGCGAGCAGGCCAGCCGCCGGCTGCTGGTCGGGGTGCTGCTGTCGGTGGCCGGCGTGGCGCTGTCGCTGGCGCCCAAGCTCGCGGCCCGCCCCGCGCTGGGCGGGCTTTCCTCCGGCGGGTGGTGGGGAGAGCTGGCCGTGCTGGCCGCGGCAACCACCGGTGCGCTGTGCAGCGTGCTGTACCGCCCGTACCTGCGGCGCTACCCCACGGTGCCGGTGTCGGCGTTTGCCATGCTGGCCTCGGTGGGGGTGCTGGCGGTCCTGGCGATGGCCGAGCACTGGACGCAGCGCGTGGCCCACCTGAGCACCCAGGCCTGGGTCGTCACGGGCTTCATCGGCCTGTCCAGCGGGGTGGGCTATTTCCTCTGGCTGTACGCGCTCAAGCATGAGTCCCCGACGCGGGTGACGGTGTTCCTCGCACTCAACCCGGTGACGGCCGCGGTGCTGGGCTGGGCCTGGCTGGGCGAGCCGCTGCAGGCCGCGTCCCTGGGCGCCCTGGGGCTGATCGCGGCGGGCCTGTGGCTGGCCACGCGGCCGGCAACTGCGCAAGAAATGTCCGCCGCGCGCCGCTAGATTGAAGGCTCCTCTTTCTTCAGGAGCTTTCCCATGCAGATCATCGAACAGGACCGGGCCCTTCACGTGGTGGGCATCGAACTTCGCACCCACAACGCCGAGGCCTTCCAGACCATCCCGCCGCACTGGCAGCGTTTTGGCCAGGACGGCGTGGTGCAGCGCGTGCCCGACCGGCTTTCGCAGGACGTGTATGCGGTCTACACGCATTTCGAGAACGCGGGACGCAACAACCAGGGCCTGTACTCGCTGGTCATCGGCGCGGCCGTCCCGGCGAGTGCGCCCGTGCCCGACGGCATGGTGCGCGTGGTGGTTCCGGCGTCACGCCGGGCCGTGTTCCCGGTGCCCCCCGGTCGGCCCGACCTCGTGGGCGAGCAGTGGCAGGCCATCTGGCAACGCCACGACCTGCGCAAGACCTTCGTGGCCGAATACGAGCGGTACGGCCCCGAGGGCCGCATCGAGATCCTCGTGGGCATCGAGCGTGATGGCGCTGCGGAATAATCGGCCCACATGAACCGCGCACACGACTGGCTGGACTACCAGGAGCGGCTGGCCCGCGTGACGGCGTACATCCACGACCACCTCGAGGGCGAGCTCGACCTGCACCGCCTGGCCGAGGTGGCCCATCTCTCGCCCCACCACTGGCACCGCGTCTACCACGCCCTGCACGGCGAGACCATTGCCGCCACGGTGCGGCGGCTGCGTTTGCACCGGGCCTCGGGCTACCTGGCCAACACGACCCAACCGGTGAGCGAGCTGGCGCGCCGCTGTGGCTACCCCAACGTGCAGTCATTCACCCGGGCCTTCCGCGCGGCCTACGGCGTGAGCCCGACGCAATACCGGCAGCACGGTGGCCACGCGGTGTTCCAGGCGCCCGAGGCCCGCCCGCAAGCCGCGGGTTACGAGGTGACCCTGCGCGTGATTCCCCCGGTGCGGCTGGCCGGGCTGCCGCACCGCGGCTCGTACATGCTGGTGGGCCGGGCGTTCGAGACGGCCTTCGCGCGCATGGCGGCACAGGGGCTGATGCGTGACGACACGCGCTGGATGGCCGTGTACGACGACGACCCGTTCGCGGTGCCGGAATCCCAGCTCTGTTCGCGCGCCGGCCTGTCGCTGCCCGCGGGCAGCGAGGCGCTGGCGCCGCTGCAGACGTTCGAGCTGGGCGGAAGCCTCTGCGCCGTGCTGCGCCACCGCGGACCGTATGCGACCATGCGCGCGGCCTACCAGTGGCTGTACGGCCACTGGCTGGTGCGGTCGGGCCATGAGGCCGCCCACCTGCCCGTGTTCGAGGAGTACCTGAACAACCCGCGCCACACCGCGCCGGCCGACCTGCTGACCGACATCTGCCTGCCGCTGGTCGGGTAAGGTGCCCCGGCCTGCGCGGGCGCTGCGGCCACGGGATAATCCCATCGCCATGAGCCTCTCGCCTGCTGGACCGCCAGCCCCCCGCCCCGCCGCCGGCGCCCCAGCGCGGCCCCAGCCCCACTCCCTCACCGACCTGTTCTGGTCCTTCACCTGGCTGGCCCTGCAGGGCTTTGGCGGGGTGCTGGCCGTGGTGCAGCGCGAGCTGGTCGAGAAAAAGCGCTGGATGACGCGTGAGGAATTCGTGGAGGACTGGGCCGTGGCCCAGATCCTTCCCGGCCCCAACGTGATCAACCTGTCGATGATGATTGGCGACCGCTACTTCGGCCTGCGCGGCGCGCTGGTGGCCCTGACTGGCATGCTGGCCGCGCCGCTGGTAATCGTCCTGGGGCTGGCGCTGGTCTATGCGCACTTTGCCGGCAGCGCGCAGGTGGCCGGGGCGCTGCGCGGCATGGGGGCCGTGGCGGCCGGACTGATCACGGCCACCGGCCTGAAGCTGGTCAGCGCGCTGCGCACCAACCCCCTGGGCCTGCGCACCTGCATCGTGCTGGCCTTGCTGTGCTTCACGGGCGTGGCGCTGCTGCGGCTGCCGCTGGCCTGGGTGCTGCTGGCGCTGGGCAGCGTGGCCTGCGCGCTGGCCTGGCGGAGGCTGGCCCCATGAGCCTGGCCCTGACCGCCACCGACTGGCTGAACCTGCTGCTGCACTTCGCGTCGCTTTCGCTGCTGGCCGTGGGCGGCGCCATCACCGTGGCGCCCGACATGCACCGCTACCTCGTGGAGGAGACGCACTGGCTCACGATCCCGCAGTTCAACGCGTCAATCGCCATTGCCCAGGCCGCGCCGGGACCCAACGTGCTGTTCGTGGCGCTGATGGGCTGGAACGTGGGGCTCAATGCAGGGGGCCTGCCCACCGCGGCGGCCGGCATGGCGCTGACCATGCTCGGGATCATGCTGCCCAGCACCACGCTGACCTATCTGGCGGCGCGCTGGGGCCACCGCAACCGCGAGTTGCGTGCCGTCCGCGCGTTCAAGCAGGGCATGGCGCCGATCGTGGTCGCGCTGCTGATCGCCACCGGCTGGCTGCTGGCCACCGGCGGCAACTACGCGCTGAGCCGCTGGCCCATCTGGCTGGTGGCCGTGATCACCGCCGTGATCGTCTGGCGCACGCGGCTGCATCTGCTGTGGCTGCTGGGCGCGGGGGCCTTGCTGGGGGCGATGGGCTGGATCTGACATCCGCCTGGCCATTGAACGCCCCCACAGGCCTGAAGCCCTTATAGGGCGCCCACTTTCAGCTATTTAAATGATAGCAATTCGGGCAGGATCAGGGCGGCGGATCCGCGCAGCACCACATCGGCCACGGCGTCCAGTGCCGTGGGGGCGGTGTTGACCACCACCACGTGCGCCCCCGCATCCTGCGCCGTCTGCGCCAGGCCCGCGGCGGGATACACCTGGCCAGAGGTGCCAACCACCAGCAGCACATCGCACGCACGCGCGGCCTGCTGGGCCGCCGCCAGGGTCTTGAGGGGCAGCGCCTCGCCGAACCAGACCACGGCGGGGCGGCGCAGGTTGCCACAGCCCGCGCACGCTGAAGGGGAGCCCACCCGTTCCCGTTCCAGGTCGCAGCAGGGCTGGGGGGCGTCAAGCCAGGCATTCTCGAACAGCTGACCGTGCAGGGCCAGGACCCCGGTGCTGCCGGCGCGCTGGTGGAGCCCGTCCACGTTCTGGGTGATCAGCGTGAGCCGGTCCGGGTGCCGCCGGGCAAACCCCGCCAGAGCGAGATGCCCGGCATTGGGCTGCGCCTCGGCCACCCGCTCACGGCGGAACGCGTACCAGTCCCACACCCGCTGAGGGTGGGCGCGGAAGGCCGCCTCCGTGGCCAGTTCCTCGGGACGGAAACGCGCCCACAGGCCGGTCTGGGCATCCCTAAACGTAGGCACGCCCGACTCCGCACTGACGCCCGCCCCGGTCAGCACCGCCAGATGCCTTGCCGCCGCGACCCGCTCGCGCACGGCGGCGAGGTCCTGGGCCACGGTCACACGGGCAGACCCGACCGCTGGCGCAGCGCTTCGTAGAGGCAGACGCCGCTGGCCACCGACACATTCAGACTCTCCACCGCGCCGCGCATGGGGATGCTGGCCAGCTCGTCGCAGGTCTTGCGTGTGAGCTGGCGCATGCCGGCGCCCTCGGCCCCCAGCACCAGTGCCACCGGCGCCTTCAAGTCCATCTGGTAGAGCGTCCGCGGCGCGTCATCGCTGGTGCCGATGCACCAGATGTTGCGTTCCTTCAGCTCGCCCAAGGTGCGCGCCAGGTTGGTCACCATGAAATACGGCACGGTCTCGGCCGCGCCGCTGGCCACCTTGGCCACGGTGGCATTGATGCCGGCCGCGTGGTCCTTGGGGGCGATCACGGCATGCGCCCCGGCGCCGTCAGCCACCCGCAAGCAGGCACCAAGATTGTGCGGATCGGTCACGCCATCGAGCACGAGCAGGAGCGGCGGCCCCTCGAGGCCGTCCAGCAGGTCGTCCAGCGAACGGGCCTGCGGCAGCGCTTCCACCCGCGCCGCCACCCCCTGGTGGCCATGGCTTCCCGCCAGTTTGGCGAGCCTCAGGCCGTCCGCCTCGATCAGGCGGACCCCGGCCTCGCCCACGCGTTCCAGAAATTGGCGCATCCGTGCATCCTTTCGGGACGGGTCGGCGTATATCTCGATGATGGAAGCGGGGGCGGTCTTGAGCCGGACCCCCACAGCGTGGAATCCGAACAGTACTTTAGGGGAAGACATCACAGGATTATCCTGTGGTTGCCCGAGGGAGCACCGTATAAAATGGTTCGTATAACAAGGAGAAGAAGCATGGGACTCCGTCTCAAATTCAATCTGGTACTCATCGTCGTTTTCCTGGCCGGTTTTGGGGCCGCCGGGTTCATCTCCCGCCAACTGCTCCTGGACAATGCCCGTGACGAGGTCGTGCGCAATGCGCGCCTCATGATGGAGGCGGCCATCTCCGTGCGCACCTACACGATCACGCAGATCCAGCCGCACCTGATCAAGCAGCTCGAGGAAGTCTTCCTGCCGCAGACGGTGCCGGCGTATGCGGCCACCGAGGCCGTCAACCAGCTCCAGAAGAAGTATCCGGACTACGGCTACAAGGAAGCCACGCTGAACCCCACCAACCCGCGCGACCGCGCGGCCGACTGGGAAGCCGACCTCGTGCAGCAGTTCCGCCAGCACGGCGATCTCAAGGAAATCGTGGCCGAACGGCAATCGTCCACCGGGCGCAGCCTGTTCATTGCCAAGCCCATCCAGATCGGCAACCCGGCCTGCCTGCAGTGCCACAGCACCGCCGATGCGGCGCCCCCCACCATGGTCAAGATCTACGGTGAAGCCAACGGCTTTGGCTGGAAGCACAACGAGATCGTGGGCGCACAGGTGGTGACCGTGCCCATGGCCATCCCCATCCGCAACGCCGATCGCGCCTTCAACACCTTCATGGCTTCGCTGGCGGGCGTGTTCTTCGTCGTCTTCGTCGTGCTCAACATGATGCTCAGCTGGCTCATCATCCGGCCCATCCGCAAGATGTCGCAGTCGGCCGACAAGGTCAGCACTGGCGACTTCAATGAGCCCGAAGTGGCCGAGAAGGGCAGCGACGAGGTTGCCGTACTGGGGAGTTCATTCAACCGCATGCGTCGAAGTCTCGAAAAAGCCATGCAGATGATCGACCAGTGATCCCGTCCGGCGGCAGTACCCGATGACAGCGGTCCATGGTTCCCCTCCCCCGCCGCCATCGGTGACGGGCGATGCGGCCTGCCTGCCCGGGGGCTACAAGCTGCTCGAATACCAGATCGAGCGGGCCCTCGGCGTCGGCGGTTTCGGCATCACCTACCTCGCGCGCGACGTCAACCTCAACCTGCCGGTGGCGATCAAGGAATATTTCCCGGGTGACTCCGTCGCGCGCATTGCCAACCACCAGGTCCAGGTGCGCAGCAACACCCAGGAGATGCTGGACCAGTACAACTGGGGACTCGAGCGCTTCCTGGACGAAGCCCGTGCGCTGGCCACCTTCCGCCACCCCAACATCGTGCGGGTGCTGCGCTATTTCCGCGAGAACAGCACGGCCTACATCGTCATGGAGTACGAATCCGGCGACCCGCTCAAGCGCTGGGTGCCGCAGAATGCGCCGCTGACCCAGCGGGCCCTGCTCTCCATCATCTACCCGCTGCTGGACGGACTGGCCGCCGTGCACAAGACGGGCTTCCTGCACCGCGACATCAAGCCCGACAACATCTATGTCCGCGCCGACGGCACGCCGGTTCTGCTGGACTTCGGCGCGGCGCGGCGGGTCACGGCCAACCACGACCTGACCAACATCGTCAGTCCGGGGTTTGCGCCTTTCGAGCAGTACCACTCGCAGGGCAACCAGGGGCCGTGGACCGACATCTACTCGCTAGGCGCGGTGATGTACTGGATGACCACGGGCAAGAAGCCCGCGGAGTCGGCCTCGCGCATCAAGACGGACAGCATGCTGCCCGCCTCCAGCCTGGCCGAGGCCAGCGTGTTCGGCACCTCCCTGCTCGAGGCCATCGACTGGGCGATCCAGCCCGACGAAAACCGCCGTCCACAGAACGTGGCCGAATTCCGCGCCGCCATCCAGGGTTCGGAGCGCCCCGACACCCAGTCGCTGGATTTCGATCTCGACGGCGAGCGCCCCGGACTGGGCGCCGCCGGCTACGTCCCGCAGGGCACGGCCAGCTCGGGCACGCCGAGCACGCCGCCCGGCAGCAGCCCCTCGGGCTTCCAGCGCAAGAACCTGCTGTGCACCATCATGTTCCTCGACCTCATCGGTTACTCGGTGCGCTCGGTGGACGACCAGGTGGCGCTCAAGAAGCTCTTCAACGAGGTGATCGGCAAGGCCCTCAAGGGCGTTGACGAAAGTACCCGCATCGCGATCGACACCGGTGACGGCGCGGCCATCTGCTTCATGGGCGACCCCGAGGAGGCCCTGCACTCGGCCATGCTGCTGCGCGACCTGCTGAGCCAGCGCTACGGCACGCACCTGTCGGTGCGCATTGGCCTGCACATGGGTCCGGTGCGCGTGATCGCCGATATCAACGAGCGCGTCAACGTGGTGGGCGACGGCATCAACGTGGCCCAGCGCATCATGGACTTTGCCGAGGCGAACCAGGTGCTGGTCTCGCGGGCCTACTACGACGTGATCTCGCGCATCACCGACGACACCGCCGAGATGTTCGAGTACCTGGGCCAGTACAGCGACAAGCATGCGCGCCTGCATGAAGTCTATTGCGTGGCCAACGGCCCGCGGGGCAGCACGCGGCGCGAAGGACCGGCCACCGGCTACACCCAGACAGTGCCCGTGGCCTCGACCCAGGCGCTCGACGCGGCCCAGGTCGCCGAGGTTGAAAGCGACCTGACCCGCCTGATCGGCCCGCTGTCCAGGGTGCTGGTGCGCAAGGCGCTGCCTCTGGCGCGCAGCATTGCCGAGCTGCGCGAAGCGCTGGCGCCTTCCATTCAGGAGGACCGCACCCGCGAAGCCTTCATCAATGGCACCATGAGCCATGGCCACAGCCACAGCCGGCCGGCGTCGCAGTCGCAGTCGCAGTCGCAATCGCTGTCCAGCCGGCCGATGCCGCTGAGCCAGCCCCTGAGCCAACCGGTGTCGCGCAGCGGAAGCCGGCCTTCGCGATCCATGCCACCGAGCCAGACCCTGTCATCGTCGCGCCTGGAGCCGACACGCCGCACGCCGACCCGTCCCGAGCCCTCGATGCCGCTGCATTCGACGCGGCAGATGGACATCCCGCCCGAGGAACTGGCCATCATCGAGCACACGCTGAGCAAGTTCATCGGCCCCATGGCCAAGATGCTGATCCGCAAGGAAGCCACACGCTCCTCGACCTACAAGGAATTCGTGGCCGCGGTGGCCGCCAACATCGACCACCCGCAGCAGCGCGAGGTGTTCATGCAGGCCTTGCGGCGGGCCCTGCCCCAGCGCTGAAACGCTGGCGCGGTCAGGCCTGGATGCGGCCTGCCTCGATGGTGATGCGGCGCTCGCAACGCGCGGCGATCGCGCGGTCATGCGTGACCAGAACCAGGGTGGTGCCCTGCTCGCGGTTGAGGTCGAACATCAGTTGCATCACGGTGTCGCCGGTGGCGAAGTCCAGGCTGCCCGTGGGTTCATCGGCCAGCAGCACGGCCGGCTGGACCACGAAGGCCCGGGCCAGGGCCACGCGCTGCTGCTCTCCCCCGGACAGTACCTTCGGGTAGTGGCCCAGACGGGCCTCGAGGCCCACGCGCGCCAGCATCTCGGTGGCGGCGCGGCGCGAATCCCGGCGCCCTGCCAGCTCCAGCGGCAGCATGACGTTCTCCAGCGCGGTCAGGTTGCCCATGAGCTGGAAACTCTGGAACACGAAGCCCACCTTCTGCGCGCGCAGCGCGGCGCGGTCATCCTCGCCAAGGGCAAACAGGTCCTGGCCCGCCAGGCGCACCGTGCCCCGCGTGGGAGTGTCCAGCCCGGCAACGATGGACAGCAGTGTGCTTTTGCCCGACCCCGAGGCGCCCACGATGGCCGCTGTCTCGCGCGGCGCCAGAGAGAAGTCGATATCGCGCAAAATGTCGAGAGTCCCGGTGGAGTCCGTGACTGACTTGCATACGTTTTCGACTGAGATGATGGGTTCCGACATGATGAATCTTGGGTGGCGTCGCCGCCACTTTATCGCGGCCGCATTAGCTGGCGGTTACGGGGGCCTGGCCGCAGCGGCCGGCCCAGCCGCCGCGCCGCTGGTCCTGGTGGTCGGCGATTCGCTCAGTGCCGAGTATGGCCTGAAACGCGGCACCGGCTGGGTGGCTCTGCTGGAACGCCGCCTGCAGTCCCGGCCCGGTGGCGCGCGCGTGGTCAACGCCAGCATCAGCGGCGACACCACCTCGGGCGGGCGGTCGCGGCTGGGGGCACTGCTGGCCCAGCATCGTCCAAGCGTGGTGGTCATCGAGCTGGGTGGCAACGACGCGCTGCGCGGCCTGCCCCTGAAGATGACCGAGGACAACCTCACGCAGATGACGCTCGCGGCCCAGAAGGCCGGTGCCAAGGTGCTGCTCGTGGGCATGCAGGTGCCCCCCAACTACGGCACCGACTACGCCCATCGCTTCATGGCGCTGTTCGGCAAGGTCGCCCAGGCCACCCATGCCGCGGTGGTGCCGTTTCTGCTCAAGGGGATTGCCGACGACGCGGACCCGACGCGGCTGTTCCAGGCCGACCGCATCCACCCGCGTGAAGAGGCGCATCCGAGGATGCTGGACAACGTCTGGCCCGAGCTGAAGAAGCTGTTGTGAGCGAGGTCCGCCTTTCCGCCGCCGAGGCCGTGCTCCGCCTCGGTGAGTTCAGCGCCGTGATCGATGCGCGCAGTGAATCCGAGTACGCACTGGACCATCTTCCCGGCGCGGTCAACTGGCCCTCGCTCAACGATGCGCAGCGCATCGAGGTGGGCACGATCTACAAGCAGGTCAACCCGTTCGAGGCGCGCAAGCGGGGTGCGGCGCTGGTGGCCGCCAATGTGTCGGCCCACATCACGCGCGAGGTCATGGACAAGCCCAAGCATTGGCGCCCGCTGGTGTATTGCTGGCGCGGCGGACAGCGCAGCGGCGCACTGGCGCTGGTGCTGGGGCAGATCGGCTTTCGCGTCCACCTCGTGGACGGTGGCTACAAGGCCTTTCGGGGCGCCGTGCTGCAGCACCTGCCCGAGCTGGCACAGCGCCTGCAACTGCGCGTGATCTGCGGCCCCACCGGTTCGGGAAAGACCCGCCTGCTGCACGCGCTGGCCAGCCAGGGGGCGCAGGTGCTGGACCTCGAGGGGCTGGCCAATCACCGCAGCTCGGTGCTGGGCTCGGTGCCCGGCCTGGCCCAGCCTTCCCAGAAGCGGTTCGACACCCTGGTCTGGGACGCCTTGCGGCACTTTGACCCGGCACGACCGGTGTTTGTCGAAAGCGAGAGCCGCAAGGTTGGCGACGTCGCCATCAACGAGGCCCTGATGACCGCCATGCGGGCCAGTCCGTGCCTGCGCCTGTCGCTGCCCGAGGATGAACGGGTCGCGCTGCTGCTGGAAGACTACGCCCAATTCGTCCACGACCCCCAACTGCTTTGCTCGCGCCTGGAAGCGCTGGTCGAGCTGCGTGGCAAGGCCACCGTGGCTTCCTGGACACAACGGGTACGCGCGGGCCAGTTGGAGCCCGTGGTGCGCGAGCTGTTGGCGCTGCACTACGACCCCGGGTACGAACGCTCCTCCCGCAACAACTTCAGCCAGTTCGATGCTGCGAAATTGATAGCACCCGAAGACCATACGCCAAGGGCCATGACGCAATTGGCTCAGAAAATCCAGCAGGAGGAGAACCCGTGAAGAAAGTTGCTGCCGTCGTAGCCGCCGTGTTGGCCCTGGTGGCCGCGTACCTGTGCCTGTGGCCGGTTCCGATCGAACCCGTGAGCTGGGCCGCGCCACAGCCCCCCGGCTACAGCGGTCCCTACGCCGTCAACGACCGGCTGGCCCACCTCCAATTGATCCCGCTGGGTGGGGAGCAGGGGCCGGAGCACATCGTGATCGGGCCGGACGGCCAGCTGTACACCACGGTGGCCAGCGGCAACATCCTGCGCATGAAGCCCGACGGCAGTGCGCAGGAAGTGTTTGTCAACACCGGCGGACGGGTCCTGGGGTTCGACTTCGACGCCGCCGGCAACCTGGTGGCGGCGGATGCCGAGCTGGGACTGCTGTCGGTCACGCCGGACCGCAAGATCAGCGTGCTGGCGCGCGAGGTCAACGGCGACCCGATCCGCTACGCCGACGCCGTGGTGGTGGCGCGCAACGGCCGCATGTATTTCAGCGACGCCTCCACGCGCTTCGGTGCGCGGCAATGGGGGGGCACGTTCGAGGCCAGTGTGCTGGACATCCTGGAGCAATCCTCCACGGGCCGCATCCTCGAATTCGACCCCGCTACGGCCAAGGTGCGCGTGGTGGCCCGCGGCATTGCCTTTGCCAATGGCGTGGCGCTCACGGCCGACGAGTCAGCGCTGTTCGTGGCTGAAACCGGGAAATACCGCGTGTGGAAAATCAGCGTGGCGGCCCAGGACCTGGACATTGCACAGGCCAGCCCCCAGGCACAACTGCTGTTCGACAACCTGCCCGGGTACCCGGATAACCTGATGCGCGGGCGCGACGGGAAAATCTGGATGGGACTGGTCAAGCCGCGCAACCCGACCATCGACAAAATGGCGACCCAGCCTTTCCTGCGCAAACTGACACTGCGCCTGCCCCGCGCGCTGTGGCCGATCCCGCAGGCTTACGGGCACGTGGTGGCGTTCACGGAAGATGGCAAGGTCGTGGCCGACCTGCAGGACCCGGGTGGAACCTACCCGGAAACCACCGCGGTCACCGAGACCGCCGATCGGCTCTATGTGCAGAGCCTGCACGCCGAGGCCTTGGGCTGGCTGCCGCGTTGAAAAGAGCGCCCTCGTTGCGCACTAGGGCGCTGCGGTGTCAGGAGGAGACGCCGGGTTGGCGCTGGCGTCGTCGTCCATGCCTTCGCCGTCAGCGGGCAGCTCGCTGCCTTCGGTGGACTGTCCTGACTTGCGCTCGGCCTTGGCCTTGAGCTTGTCCTCTTTCTTGCGCTTCTTGGCCAGCTCTTTCTGTCGCTTCTCGTATCCGTAGTTGGGTGTGGCCACAAGGCAATCCGTTTCTTTGGTCTATAGGGCCCACTGTAAGCGATAACGCCCGCTTGTCCAAAAAGCGGGGGCCACTACAACGTGCCCAATGCCGCAGCCAGATCGGCCTGAAGGTCCTGCACCGCCTCCAGTCCGACAGAAAACCGAACGAGCACGCCCGGGTGAGGCCAGCGCGGCCGCATGGCGGGGACGTCATACGGAACCACCAGACTGACGGGCCCACCCCACGAGTAGCCGAGGCGAAAGAGCTTGAGCGCATCGCAGAAGGCATCGATCTGCTGAGGGCGGTAGCGCCCGTCAAACACCACGGAAAACAGGCCTGCCGCGAGGCCGGCGTCACCACCCTGCCCGTCTGCGGTGCACAGGGCCCGCCAGTGCTCGTGTCCCGGCGACCCCGCCAGCGCCGGGTGAAGCACCGCCGCAATCTGCGGCTGCTGCCCGAGCCAGGTGGCCAGCGAGCGCGCCGCCTCGTCCTGAGCCCGGTAGCGCAGTGCCACGCTGGGTAACGCCCGCAGCACGGCCTCGGCGTCGTTGGCGCCCACGCCCCAGCCCATCCGCATGTGCGAGAGCTTGAGCCGCAGGTGCAGTGCCTCATCGCGCGTGACCACGCTGCCCATCAGCACATCGCCCCCTCCGCTGGGGTATTTGGTCAGGGCCTGCACCACGATGTCGGCGCCACTGCCGGACGCGACGTGGGCGCCGCGGCCCAGGTCGAATCCATTGAAGGCCAGGCCCGCGCCCCAGGTGTTGTCCAGCGCGGTGAGCACGCCGCGCTCGCGGCAGACCCGGGCCAGATCGGCCAGCGGCGGGAACTCCATGGTCACCGAGCCGGGCGCTTCGAGCCAGACCAGCCGCGTGCGCGGAGTCAGGCGGGCCTGCAGGTCTGCCGGGTCCATGGGGTCGTACAGCTGGTGCGTGATGCCCCACTGGGCCAGCTCCCCCTCGGCCAGCGCCTTGCCGGGGCCGTAGGCGTTGTGGGGAATGAGCAATTCGTCGCCGGCCTTCAGCAGCGCCGTGTTGACATTGGCAATGGCCGCGAGCCCGCTGGGCACCAGCAGGCACTGGCGGCCGCCCTCCAGTGTGGCAATCCGCTCCTCCAGCGTGAAAGTGGTGGGCGTGCCGTGCAGGCCGTAGGTGTAGCCGGCCTTCTGCTTCCAGTCGCGCGCGCGCATGGCCGCGACATTGGGGAAGATGACCGTCGAGGCCTTGAACACGCCCGGCTGGGGTGCCTCGAAACCCGCGGGAGGCTGGTAAGGGTGATGGATCAGGTCGGTGGGGGATGAGGCCATGACCGGATCACACTTTCCATTTCTGCAGCAGTTTCTCCGGGGGCAGGTTGTCGTAGCCCTCGAACGGCTGGTGAATCCAGGGGTTGGTCGGCAGGAACTCGACCGAGTAGTCCGGCGAGAACGCCGACACGCCCTTGGTCCAGATCACGGCGCTGCGCAGTTCGGTGATCGGCGGGTAGTTGTTCTTGAGAAGGTGGATCACCGCCTTGAGGGTGTGCCCCGAATCGGCCAGATCGTCCACCAGCAGCACCTTGCCGGCGATCTCGCCCTGCGGCGTGGTGATGTAGCGCGCGATGTCCAGGTGGCCCTGCACCGTGCCCGCCTCGGCCCGGTAGGAGCTGGTGGACATGATGGCCAGCGGCTTGTTGAAGATCCGGCTCAGGATGTCACCAGGACGCATGCCGCCGCGGGCCAGACAGAGGATGGTGTCGAACGCCCATCCCGACTGATGGATCTTGATGGCGAGCTTCTCGATGAGGTTGTGGTACTCGTCGTAGCTCACGTAGAGGTGTTTGCCGTCTTCAGTCAACATTCAGTCTGCTCCTGATTTGATAGCGGCAGATGGCCGCTGGACTTGGGCTACAGCCACTTTTTACTCTGAATCCGTTCAATCCGGCAGGTACGGGTGCCGCATCATGATGGTGTGGTCGCGGTCCGGGCTCGTGGAGATCATGTCGATCGGCACGCCCGTGACCTGCTCGATGCGCTGTAGGTACAGCCGTGCGTTGACCGGCAACTTGTCGAACTGGGTCACGCCCACCGTGCTTTCGCTCCAGCCTTCGAGCGTCTCGTAGACCGGCTTGCAGCGCGCGATCTCGTCCGCGCCCATGGGCAGGATGTCGGTGTGCTCGCCGTCCAGCTCATAGCCGGTGCACAGCTTGAGCTCGTCAATGCCGTCCAGCACGTCCAGCTTGGTGATGCACAGGCCGGACAGGCCGTTGACCTGCGCGCTGCGCTTGAGCAGCGCGGCGTCGAACCAGCCGCAGCGGCGGTGGCGGCCGGTGGTCACGCCCTTTTCGGCGCCGACCGTGGACAGGTGGTAGCCCACGGTGCCCGGCGTCGCCCAGTCCAGCTCGGTCGGGAACGGGCCTCCACCCACGCGGGTGCAATAGGCCTTGGTGATGCCCAGGATGTAGTGCAGCATGCGCGGGCCCACGCCAGCGCCGGCGGCGGCGTTGCCGGCCACGCAGTTGCTGGACGTCACATAGGGGTAGGTGCCGTGGTCCACGTCCAGCAGCGTGCCCTGGGCACCTTCGAACAGCAGGTTGTCACCGTGCAGGTGGGCCTCGTTGAGCTCGCGGGACACGTCGGCCATCATGGGCTTGAGCAGCTCGGCATGCTTCATAGCCTCGGTGAAGACACTGTCAAAGTCGACCGCGGCGGCGCCCAGCACCTCGACCAGCACATGGTTGTGCAGGTCCAGCAGCACGCGCAGCTTCTCGGCAAAGCGCTCGGGGTGCTTCAGGTCCTGCACGCGCAGAGCGCGGCGCGCAATCTTGTCCTCGTAGGCCGGACCGATACCGCGCCCCGTGGTGCCGATCTTCTCGGTGCCGCCCTTTTCGCGGTGCGCCTCGCGCGCCACGTCCAGCGCCGAATGGAACGGCAGGATCAACGGGCAGGCTTCCGAGATGCGCAGGCGCGAGCGCACCTCGACCCCGGCCTTCTCCAGGCCCTCGATCTCCTCGAACAGCTTGGCCGCCGACAGCACCACGCCATTGCCGATGTAGCACTTCACGCCGGGCCGCATGATGCCGCTGGGAATCAGGTGCAGCGCCGTCTTCACGCCGTTGATGACCAGTGTGTGCCCGGCGTTGTGCCCGCCCTGGAAGCGCACCACGCCCTGGGCCATTTCGGTCAGCCAGTCCACCAGCTTGCCCTTGCCTTCGTCACCCCACTGGGTGCCCACGACCACGACGTTACGTCCAACTGTCTTTTTCATAGCAATGCAAACTTTCAGGAAAGGGCTTTCACGACCCACTGGCCGGCGGCCTGGGTCAGTTCTCGGTCGCAGTGGAATTCATCCACCTCGCTGTCGTGGCCCGGCAGCATGCAGACCACGGTTTCACCCCGACTGCGCAGGGCGGCAATCGCCGCCCGCAGCGCCGAGGCCGGCTCGCCATCGTCCAGCCAGGGGGCGCGGATGGCCGCCCGCAGGGGGCGTGGCGGCACCGCCGCCACCAGGCCGCGCACATCGAGGCTGAACCCCACGGCGGGCCGGTTGCGGCCGAACACGGCCCCCACTTCGTCATAGCGGCCGCCGCGGACCAGGGCGTCCGTCGCCCCCTGCGCGTACACCGCAAAGCGTGCGCCACTGTAGTAGGCGTATCCGCGCAGATCGGCCAGGTCGAAGCTCACCGGGGTGGATTCGAGGTGGCGCGCCAGCCATTTGAGGTTGGACAGCGCCTCGCGCAGCAGCGGTGACGGATGCAGGACCTTTTCGGCTTCGTCGAGCACCCGGGCATCCCCATACAGGCGCGTCAGCGCCAGCAGGCTCTCCCGCACGGGTGCGGGCAGGCCGGCGGTGAGGCTGGCCAGTTCGCTCGCGTCCTTGGCCGCCAGCGCGGCATGGATGCGGGCCGTCTGCTCCGCTTCGAGCGCGGCGCCGGCCAGCAGCGAACGCACGATGCGTGCATCACCCATGTCCACAAGCACCTCGCCCACGCGCGCGGCCCGCAGGCAGTCGAGTGCGAGCAGCAAGGCCTCGAGATCGGCCTCCAGCCCTGCATGGCCGTAGATCTCGGCGCCGAACTGCAGGGGCTCGCGGGTGGCATGCGGCCGGTCGGGGCGGGTGTGCAGCACCGGGCCGCAGTAGCACAGCCGTGCGACGCCCTGACGGTTGAGCAGATGGGCATCGATGCGGGCCACCTGGGGCGTGGTGTCGGCGCGCAGGCCCATCATGCGGCCCGAGAGCTGGTCCACCAGCTTGAAGGTCTGCAGGTCCAGGGCCTCACCCGTTCCGGTGAGCAGTGACTCGAGGTGCTCGAGCAGCGGCGGCATGACCAGCTCATAGCCATAGCCACGGGCCGCATCCAGCAGGTCACGACGGAGTTCTTCGATGTGCCGGGCCTCGGAAGGCAAAACATCGGCTATGTGATCCGGCAGGACCCAGGCGGACATGATTTGTGGGGGCTGTTAAAAACAGTATTTTACCGGCCCCGGCCGGACCCCTCCGGCACGCGGGCCCGGCATCAGGACGCCAGCCAGAGCAGGATCAGCCCGCCTACCACGCTGCACAGGCCGAAGAAGCGCAATTGACCGTCCTGCAAGCCCAGCAATTTCTGGAACATGCGGCGCCAGCCCGCGGGAGAAATCAGCGGGAACAGGCCCTCGATCACCAGGACCAGGGCCATGGCGGCCCAGAACGTGGTGCTGTCCAATTTACTTCTTGGCCGGGCCGGTGCCGCCGCCATTGCGCAGCACCTTGAAGAACTCCGAGGACGAGGGGTCGAGCACCATCACGTCGCTCTTCTTGCCGAAGCTGGCCTTGTAGGCGTCCAGGCTGCGGTAGAACTGCGCGAACTGCGGGTCGCGGCCGAAGGCGTCGGCGTAGATCTTCGCGGCTTCGGCATCGCCTTCGCCCTTGATCTTCTGGGCTTCACGGTAGGCATTGGCCACCGTCACCTCGCGCTGCCGCTCGGCTTCGGCGCGGATCTTCTCGCCCTCGGCAAAGCCCGTCGAGCGCAGCTCATTGGCCACGCGCTTGCGTTCGGCCTCCATCCGGCGGTAAACCGACTCGGTGATGGCCTCGACATAGTCGACGCGCGTGATCCGCACATCCACCACGTCCACGCCCCAGGGCTTGGCGCCCTTGACCACCTCGAGCACCTCGCGCTTGACGTCCGCCATCAGCGCCTCGCGCTTGGTGGACAGCAGGTCCCTGACCGTGCGCTTGTTGATCTCTTCCTGGAAGGCATTACGCACCACCCGGTTGAGCTGGTTGGCACCCGCGCTTTCGTCGAGGCCCACATTGCGGATGTACTCTGACGGGTCCGCCACGCGCCAGCGCACGTACCAGTCGATCACCACGCGCTGCTTCTCCAGCGTCAGCATGGGCTCGGTGTCGGTGCTGTCCAGCGTGAGCAGGCGCTTGTCGATGTACGAGACGTTCTGCAGCGGTGGCGGCAGCTTGAAATTCAGGCCGGGTTCGGTGATCACTTCCTTGATCTGGCCGAGCGCATACACCACGCCAAACTGCCGCTGGTCCACGACAAACAGCGTGGAACTGAGCAGTGCGAGCAACACCAGCAGGCTGGAGACGATAAATCCGATTCTGTTCATGTTCGTGTCCCTGCCTCAGCGCGTTTCGCGGTCGCGGGTGCGGGCGCCATCACGGGCCCGCGAGTCACCGGCCATGCCCGAGGTCACGCCCGGCATGGCCGGCGCGGCCGCTGCGGCCGGCGTCTCGGGGGCCGTAGTGGCTCCCCCCTGCGTGGCCTGCTGCATGAGCTTGTCCAGCGGCAGGTACAACAGGTTGGAGCCCGCCCGGGATTCCACCAGCACCTTGGTCACGTTGCTGTAGATGTTCTGCATGGTGTCCAGGTACATGCGGTCCCGGGTGACCTGCGGCGCCTTCTGGTACTCGGAAAGCACCGAGCGGAAGCGCTGCGCATCGCCCTGAGCCTGCGCCACGATGCGCGCCTTGTACGCCTCGGACTCTTCCTTGAGCCGCGACGCCGACCCGACGGCCCGGGGCACCACGTCATTGGCATAGGCCTGGGCCTCATTCTTGGCCCGTTCGCGCTCCTGGCCCGCCTTGAGCACATCGTCGAAGGCGGCCTGCACCTGCTCCGGCGGGCGCACGCCGCCCTGCTGCAGGTTGATGCCGACGACTTCGATGCCGACCTTGTAGCGGTCCAGAATGGTCTGCATCAGCGCGCGCACGCGCGGCGCGATCTGGTCGCGCTCCTCGGCGAGGGCCGTGTCCATCTTCATCTTGCCGACCACTTCGCGCACGGCGGTTTCAGCGGCCTGCACCACGGCCTCGCTGGGATTACGGCTTTCAAAGAGGAAGGCCCGGGCATCGTTCAGGCGGTACTGCACGGCGAACTTGATTTCAACGATGTTCTCGTCTTCGGTCAGCATCGCCGACTCGCGCAGGCCCGTGGCCCGGATGATCGAGTCCCGTCCCACATCCACCGAACGGATCTGGGTCACCGCCACTGTCTCGTGGCGCTCGATCGGATACGGCAGGCGCCAGTTGATGCCGGCGCCCACGGTCGAGTGATATTTGCCAAAGCGCGTGACCACCGCCTGCTGACCTTCCTGGACGATGAACACGCCGGTGCCCATCCAGATGATGAACACCACGAAGGCGATCAGGCCCGCCCCAATGCCGGCGCTCTTCATGTCGGGCTGGAAATTGCCGCCGCCGTTGCCACCGCCGATGCCATCGGGCCGACGGCCACGGCCTCCGCCGAAAAGGCCACCCAGCTTGCGGTTGAAGTCACGCCAGAGTTCGTCCAGATCAGGTGGGCCTTGATTCGGCCCTTGACCACGCCCACCGCCATTGCCGCTGTTCTGGGGCGGCTGGCCTTCGGGTCGGCCTTCATCGCCGGCCGGCTTGTCGTCTCCCCGTCCCCAGCGCGGGTCGTTGAGGTTGAACATGCCGCGCAGACGGCCCGGCCAACCAGCCCAGGCGGCGCTTCGTAGTTTGAAGTTCATTCGTTGCGGTCTCGCTTCTTGTCGTGCCCTGATTGTGCCCAATCAGGCCACCGTCTCGCCCAATGGGGCAGCGTGCTGAGGGGATATGCCCGCCGTCGCATCCCGGCGGGCGACCGACTGCGCGAGCTGGTCCCTTAGCGCTGGCAGTCCGGCGGCCGTACGCGCGCTGACGAACAGCCGGGGCACGGCCACGCCATCCAGTTCATACACATCCACCAGCTGCAGGGGGCGCTGTTCGTTTTCAAGGGCATCGAGCTTGTTGAAGACCAGCACCTGCGGAATCGATTCGGCGCCAATCTCCGCGAGGACACGCTGAACCTCGCCGATCTGCTCCGGGAAATGGGGATTGGCAGCGTCCACCACGTGCAGAAGCAGATCCGCATCGGTAGCCTCCTGCAAGGTGGCCTGGAACGCGTCGATCAGGCCGTGAGGCAGGTCGCGAATGAAGCCAACCGTATCGGACAGTGACACCGAGCGGCCCGCGCCCTGCGGATCGTCCGGGTCCGGCCCGAGGTAAAGCTGGCGCGTCGTCGTGTCCAGCGTGGCAAAGAGTTGGTCCGCCGCGTAGGCCCTGGCCTTGACCAGTGCATTGAACAGCGTGGACTTGCCGGCATTGGTGTAGCCGACCAGCGACACGTTGAAGGCGCCCTGGCGCTCCCGGTGCCGGCGCTGGGTCTGCCGTTGCTTCTTGACCTTGACCAGCCGGTCCTTGGTCCGCTTGATGGCCTCGCCGATCATGCGCCGGTCCAGCTCGATCTGTTTCTCGCCCGGGCCGCCCCGCACGCCAGCGCCACCGGTCTGCCGCTCCAGGTGCGACCAGCGTCTGACCAGCCGGGTGCTCACATATTGCAGACGCGCCAGCTCGACCTGCAGCTTGCCTTCATGGCTGCGCGCGCGCTGGGCAAAGATCTCAAGGATCAGCAGCGTGCGGTCATTGACCGGCAGGCCCAGATGGCGCTCCAGGTTACGCTGCTGCGCAGGGCTCAATGACTGGTCGAACAGCACCTCCGCGGCGCCGGTCTGGGCCGCCAGGGCCTTGATCTCGTCGGCCTTGCCGCTACCCACAAACAAGGCCGCATCGGGTGCCTTGCGTTTGCAGGTGATCCGGGCCACCGGCGCCAGGCCCGCCGTTTGTGCCAGCAGGCCCAGCTCTTCGAGTTCCCCGTCGAAATGCGGCAGGCCGAGATCCACCCCCACCAGCAGAACCGGGGTGGTGGAAGACTCTGACGCGACGGACGAACTCAAATCTGCAGGCTATCGGGGATCAGGGCACGTCCGCCAGCGACGCCGGCGCTCAGGAGGCGCTGGCTTCGTCGCCTTCGGCCGTGCTGAAATTCACGGCGCGGCCCGGCACGATGGTCGAGATGGCGTGCTTGTACACCATCTGGGTGACCGTGTTGCGCAGCAGGACCACATACTGGTCGAATGACTCAATCTGACCCTGGAGCTTGATGCCGTTGACGAGGTAAATCGACACCGGCACGTGCTCACGGCGCAGGGTATTGAGGAAGGGGTCTTGTAGTAACTGCCCTTTATTGCTCACGATATTCTCCGTGTTCGGAAGTTTTGTTGGAAATCACACCTTACCACAGCGCAACGGCCCGGTGAGGGATTCCGCGCCAATTCCCGCACGGATCGGGCCAACCCGTCAGTCTTCGTCCTTGTCGGCGTAGGGGTTATGGGCCGTTTTCATCTCGATCCGCAAGGGCGTGCCGATCAGGTTGAACTCCTTGCGGATGCGCCCCTCGAGGAAGCGCTTGTAGGCTTCCGTCACATGGTCCAGCGAATTGCCATGCACCACGACCACCGGCGGGTTCATGCCCCCTTGGTGCGCATAACGCATCTTGGGCCGGAACATCCCGGTCCGCTTGGGCGCCTGGAACTGCACCGCCTCCTGAAGCAGGCGGGTCAACACGGGGGTGGACATCTTGCACGTGGCCGACTTGTGGGCCTGGACGATCGAGGCCCAGACCGGCCCGAGCCCCTGGCGCTTCCTGGCAGAAATGAAGTGCAGCGCCGCAAACTTCAGGAACACCAGCCGAGTTTCGATGGAACGCTGCAGCAGTTCGCGCTGGTAGTCGTCCACCGCATCCCATTTGTTGATCGCCAGCACAACGGCCCGCCCGCTCTCGAGGATGTAGCCGGCGATGTGCGCGTCCTGGTCGGTCACGCCCTGGGTGGCATCCAGCAGCAGCAGGACCACGTTGGCCGATTCGATGGCCTGCAGGGTCTTGACCACCGAGAACTTCTCGATGGCCTCGAACACCCGGCCCCGGCGGCGCAGGCCCGCCGTGTCGATGAGCTCGAAGCGCTGGCCGTTGCGCTCGAACGGCACGCTGATGGCATCCCGCGTGGTGCCGGGCAGGTCGAAGGCCACCAGCCGCTCCTCGCCCAGCCAGGTATTGATCAGCGTGGACTTGCCGACATTGGGCCGTCCGGCCACGGCCAGCTTGATCACCGCAGCGTCGGCGTCCACGTCGTCTTCCTGCGGCTGCGTCAGGTGCAGCGGCTCCAGCGCCAGTTCGATCAGGCTGCGGATACCCTCGCCGTGGGCCGCCGAAATCGCATGCACCTGGCCCAGCCCCAGTTCATAGAACTCGGTGAGCTGGATGCCCTCGCGCATGCCCTCGGCCTTGTTGGCCGTGAGGACGGTGGGCTTGCCCAGTTTGCGCAGGTAGCGCGCGATGTCATGGTCCTGTGCCGACAGGCCTCCGCGCGCATCCACCACGAAGATGACCACGTCGGCCTCGGCCACCGCCTGGCGCGTCTGCTTGGCCATCTCCATGTAGATGCCGCTCTCGGCGGTCGGCTCGAAGCCACCGGTGTCCACCACGATGAACTCGTGACCGCCAAGACGGCCATTGCCGTAGTGGCGGTCACGGGTGAGGCCGGCAAAATCGGCAACGATGGCGTCCCGGGTCTTGGTCAGCCGGTTGAAAAGCGTGGATTTGCCGACATTGGGGCGGCCGACCAGGGCAATGACTGGTTTCATGGGGACCGCCGCAGCGCCTATTCGGGCGTGTAGCCAAACACCCCGCCGCCACGGGTGACCACCACGAGCGTCTTGTCCGCCAGCACCGGCTGGGCCGCAATCGCCGTGCCGTCGGTGCTCAGGCGTGTCAAGAGCGTGCCGTCTTCCCTCGACAGCAGATGCACGAAACCGGTGCTGTCACCAAAGGCCACCGACCGCCCCACCGCCAGGGGCGCCGTCAGGCCACGGTACTTGAGCCGGTCGGACGTCCAGGCACGTTCGCCATCGGTGCGCCGCCAGGCCATCACCTTGCCATCACTCTCGGCGCCGAATACGAAGCGGTCGTCGCCGTCGATCCCCACCGATCCGGACGCCGGCTGGGTCCACACCAGGTTGCCCCGGGCCGCGTTGACGCAGCCTACGTTGGCCTGGAAGGCACGGGCACAGACTTCGTCGCCCTGGCGGGCGACACCGCCCACGAGGTCGACCAGCCGCTCCACATCGTTGGTGCCACGCGGGCTGGCCAGCGGGGCTTCCCAGCGCGAGCTGCCGTTCAGCGGGTTCATGCCCACCAACCGACCCGACAGGCCAACCACCAGCGTGTCGCCCACCGCCAGCATCACGCCCGCCTGACGCAGCACCAGGGGCTCACCCGGCCGCTGCTGGTTCCAGAGTCGACGGCCGGTCTGGCCATCGAATGCGCTGACCGAACGGTCAGCCGCCAGCACGAACACGCGAGCGCCCGCCACGAGGGGGGCGGTGTAGACCTGCGCCGGCAGTCGCTGGCGCCACAATTCCTTCCCGGAGGCCAGCACCACCAGGTCATTGGCTGTCGTGACCACTGCGGCCAGCCGGCCGTCGCTGCCCACCCCCGCCGCAATCGGTGACCCGACGCTGGCGCGCCACAGATCGCGGCCGGTCACGGCATCGATCGCGGCCACGCCGCCATCGCTGCCCGCCACGGCCACCGTGTTGCCGTTGACATGGGCCTGCAGGGGAAACGCCACCGGGCCCACATGGGCGCTCCAGGCCAGGCGCACACCGATCAGGGCCGCGTTGGGCGCGAGTTCAGCCGGCTTGGGCTTGTCCGGGGTGCTCGAGCAGGCGGCCAGGCCTGCTATTAAAAGAGTAGCAAGAAGTGACCGGGCAGCAAGGGCTAGCGGCTGATTTGGTTTGAAATTCACGGCTTGGCTCCGGTCTCGCCCGCCGTCCCGGACAGCGGCTGGGGATCCACGCCCATGGAATTGAGCTTGATCTCCACGAGGCGGCGGTATTCACTGCGGTCTTCGAAACCCTTGTAGGCCCTGGTGAAGGCCTCGCGGGCCTCGGCACGCTTGCCCTGCAACAGGTAGATGTCGCCGCGCCGGTCGGCCACCAGCGCATCGAATTCCGTGGGCACCGGGTCGGCGAGTTGCTTGAGCGCCTCGTCATACGCCTTGGCGTCCATGAACAGCCCTGCCAGACGCAGGCGGGCGATCGCCTTGTAGCCTTCGTCCGACGCGTTGCTGGCCACCCAGATCAAGGCCGCCTTGGCTTCCTCGGTCTTGCCCTTGGCGTAGAAGGTCTTGGCCGCAAGAAGGGCCGCCTGGGGCGCATAGGCGGTGCTGGCGAACTTGTCCTTCATGTCGGCCAGGGCGCGCTCGAGCTGGGCCGGGTCACCGGCCTTGGCGGAGCGGTCGACTTCGTCGTACATCGCCGCAGCCTGCGCGGCCTGGTTGCGCTGCCAGTACTGCCAGCCGTTCCAGGCCGCAATGGAGCCAAAGACCACGATCAGGGCCCAGGTGATCAGATTGCCGTATTGCTTCCAGAAGTGCTTGAGCTGGTCAAGCTGTTCCTGTTCTTCGAGGTCGAGATGTTTTGCCATGGAGTGTCTTGTTTCAAGCCCGCGATTGTAGGTCGGCGGCCCAGGTGGCCACGTCGGCCAGGGACTGCCGTGTCTGTTCGCCTGCACCGTCCCGCAGCGCCTTCAGGGTCACGGCACCCTGCGCCAGCTCGTCGGCGCCAAACACCAGCGCATGCCTTGCGCCACTCGCGTCGGCTTTCTTGAACTGGGATTTCATGCTGCCCAGGCCGTCGGCGGTGGCCGCATGCATCTGCACCCGCACGCCCCGGTCCCGCAGCTGCTGCAGCGTCTTGAGCGCCACCGGCATGGCCGAGGCGTCGGGCACCACGGCGTAGGCGTCGGGCACCGGCGGCGGAACGGTCGCCCCCTGCTCCCGCAGCAATTCGAGCACGCGTTCCACGCCCAGCGCCCAGCCCACGGCTGGAGCGGGTTTGCCGCCAATCTGGGCGATCAGGTCGTCATACCGGCCACCGGCACACACCGTGCCCTGCGAACCCAGGCGGTCGGTCACGAACTCGAACACCGTGAGGTTGTAGTAGTCCAGCCCGCGCACCAGACGCGGGTTGATGGTGTATGCCACGCCATTGGCATCCAGAATGGCCTTGAGCCCTTCGAAATGGGCCAGCGACGAGGTGCCGAGGAAATCCATCAGTCGCGGCGCACGCTCCACCAGAGAAAGCATCGCCGGGTTCTTGGTGTCAAGAATGCGAAGAGGATTGCTGTGCAGGCGGCGGCGCGCGTCCTCGTCCAACTGGTCCGCGTGCTGCTCCAGGTAAGCGACCAGCTGCGCGCGGTGGGCAGCACGCTCCGTCGGCTGGCCCAGGCTGTTGAGTTCGAGCCGCACATCCGTCAGCCCCATGGCTTTCCACAGCGAGGCCGCCAGCAGGATCAGTTCGGCGTCGACGTCCGGACCGGCGAAGCCCAGAGCCTCCGCCCCGATCTGGTGGAACTGACGGTAGCGCCCACGCTGGGGCCGTTCATGGCGAAACATCGGCCCCATGTACCAGAGCCGGCGCGGGCCGTCATACAGCATCGAGTGCTCGGTGACGGCGCGCACGACACTGGCAGTGTTCTCCGGTCGCAGGGTCAGCTGCTCGCCGTTCAGGCGGTCCTCAAAGGAGTACATTTCCTTTTCAACGATGTCGGTGACCTCGCCGATGCTGCGCACGAACAGAGCCGTGTTCTCCACGATCGGCGTACGCACATTGAGGTAGCTGAACCGCGCCATCTGCTCCCGCACCAGCGCTTCCAGCCACTCCCATCGCGCCGACTCCGGCGGCAGGATGTCGTTCATGCCCTTGACCGCGGTCAACTTCCCGGCCTTCGCGGCACTGACTTTCTCAACCATGGATGTCCTGTTCAGGCGGTCTGGGGCACTGGCGCACCAAACCGCTTTTCGATGTAGTTTTCCACCAGCTGGTGGAACTCACCAGCGATGTTGTCGCCCCGCAGGGTCAGCGCCTTTTCCCCATCGATGTAGACCGGCGCTGCGGGCGCCTCGCCGGTACCCGGCAGACTGATACCGATGTCGGCGTGCTTGCTTTCGCCAGGGCCGTTGACGATGCAGCCCATCACGGCCACCTTCATCTTCTCGACCCCGGGGTATTTCTGGCGCCAGACCGGCATCTGTGCCCGCAGGTAATCATCGATCTGCTTGGCCAGCTCCTGGAACGTGGTGCTGGTCGTGCGGCCGCAGCCCGGACAGGCCGTAACACTGGGCACGAAGCTGCGCAGCCCCAACGCCTGCAGGATTTCGGAGGCGATCACCACCTCCTGGGTGCGTGCCTCGCCCGGCTGCGGGGTCAGCGACACCCGAATGGTGTCGCCAATACCTTCCTGCAACAGGACACCGAGCGCCACGGACGAGGCCACGGTGCCCTTGGTGCCCATGCCGGCTTCGGTCAGCCCCAGGTGCAGCGCATAGTCGCAGCGGCGGGCCAGTTCACGATAAACCGAGATCAGGTCCTGCACACCACTGACCTTGCAGGACAGGATGATCTGGTCACCCTTCAGCCCCATGGCCTCGGCGCGATGCGCGGAGTCGATGGCGGACGTGATCAGCGCCTCGTACATCACGCTCCTGGCATCCCAGGGTTCAGCGCGCTGGCTATTGGCATCCATGAGGCTGGCCAGCAACTCCTGGTCGAGGCTCCCCCAATTGACGCCGATGCGCACGGCCTTGTCCCAGCGCATGGCGGCCTCGATCATCTGCCCGAACTGCTTGTCGTGCTTGTCGCCCTTGCCCACGTTGCCGGGATTGATGCGGTACTTGGACAAGGCCTGCGCGCACGCCGGGTAGTCGGTCAGGAGGCGATGACCGTTGTAATGGAAATCGCCCACGAGGGGCACGTCAATGCCCATGCGATCGAGCTGCTCCCGGATGTAGGGCACCTGCTGCGCGGCTTCCGGGGTATTGACCGTGATGCGGACCAGCTCGGAGCCCGCCAGCGCCAGTTCCTTCACCTGAATCGCCGTGCCGATCGCGTCGACCGTGTCGGTATTGGTCATGGACTGCACGCGCACGGGCGCATCGCCCCCCACGGTGACGGTGCGCCCGCCCCAGACGATGCGGGCCTGGCGGTTCCTGCGCAGCTGCGGGGCCGCGGGTTCGATGGGCAGACAGTCTGTCATCACTTGATCTCGAAGCGGGCCACGTTGTCCCGTGATACGGCACCCAGGTCAAAGGGCTTGCCACGCACCTGGACCGTGGTCGCGTCGGCCCGGCCAATCACCACGGCCAGCGGCATCGCACCACTGGCACCGACAGTCTCGCCCGCCACCAGGGTCTTGCGCACCGCCACCACGCCCTTGGCATCCGTCACCTCGACCCATGACTCCCCCGAGGCCTTGAACACGAGGGTGCCCGTGGTGGGCAAGACCGGGCCGCTTGCCGCCACCGCAGGCGCCGGCGCCACCGGGACACTGGCTGTGGCGGCCTTCGCGACCGTCGTGGTGGGGTTGACCACCAGCGTGGGGCTCACGACCGTGGGTGTCGACGCCACCACGGACACCGTCGGCGACGCCGGCGTCGCGACGGCGGCCGGCACTGCCGGCGAGACCACGACGGTGGTCCCGCTGGAGGCATCTGCTCCCGCCGGCATGGGCGCCCCCCCCGGCGAGGTCACAGGCCCGGCGACATCGGCCTCGGGCTGCATTCCCTTGACGGCCCGTTGCATCGAAGGCAGCAGCACCAGCACCAGCGCCCCCAGCAGCAGGGCCGCTACGGCCAGGACCACGGGACGGGTGAGCTGGTCGGCCCAGGACGGGCGGGCCACGTCATTGGGCGGGCGGAACGGGGCATTGATGCCGCTCTGGTCATGCGCCAGGCGTGGCACGGCGGTTTGCGGCAGCCGTGCCAGCACGGGGGCCGGATCGACCTTCAGGGTCCGGCAAACGCTGGACGCCAGAGCCCGCACGAACACGGCGTCAGGCAGTTGGTCCAGCCGGTCTTCCTCCAATGCCTCGAGCTTGCGCACAGGCACCTTGAGAGACACCGCCAGCGCGGCGATGTGCAGGCCGGCCGCCTCACGCGCCTCGCGCAGCAACGCCCCGGCGGTCACGGTGTTGTCCTGCATGCCCGGCGACGATGCGTCCTGTTCGACCGCCTCACTCATCGAAGGCTCCCCGGCCGTACGCGGCCGCCTCTTTGGATTGCGGGAAGCGCTTGCGCAATTGCTCCGCGAGCTGCTGCATCGCAACCCGGTCATTCATGCGCCGCTCCACCTTGATGCCGAGCCAGAGTGATTCGGCGTTCGCCAGTTCACTGTTGTTGAGGCGGCGAATGTAGAACTGTGCGCGGGTGAATTCTCCGCGCTGGAACAGCAGGTTGGCGAGGTTGAACCCAGTGACCGGATTGCCCGCGTCCAGTTCGTAGGACCGGGCCAGGCTCTGCTCGGCCTCGGCCCGCAGGCCCGCGCGGGCCTGGCACAGGCCCTTGGCCATCAATGTCTTGGCCCGCTCTCCGTACAGCGGGTTGGCCATGGCGAGGTCCAGTTCGGTGAACGACTCCGAATAGCGCGCGCGCTGGCACAGCAGCCATCCGAAATTGTGGTGCGCGTTGGCATCGCGCGGGTTCAGGGCAACGGCGCGCTTAAAACTTTCCTCAGCCTGGTTGAAGTCGTTCAGCCGCATGTAGATCAGGCCGCGCAGGTTGTAGGCATCGGGAAAGCTCGGATCAAGCTGGATGACCTGCTTCAGTTCGTCCAGCGCGATCTTGGTCTGCCCCTGCTCGAAGTAACCCACGGCGAGCTCCATCCGGATGCGGGCCCGCTTGCGGCCTTCGGGTTCGTCCGATTCCGTGAGGATGTCAGCCTGCGTACCGCCTGCCCCCCCGGGTTTGCTGGCACAGCCTGCGAGGCCGGCCAATGCCGACCAGGCGAACAGGCCCAGCAGCAACCAGCGGCCCAAAGACGATCGTCCCAACGCGTACCTTGTCATGATTTCGAAGTCTCCTCGGCTCCGTCAGCCAGCGACTTGACGGTTTTCAGCATCACGGTGCGCTGTTGGGCGATGCGTTCGCCCACCCGGGTGCGGTCACGCACGTCACCAGCCAGTTGGCCACAGGCTGCGTCGATGTCGTCCCCGCGCGTTTTGCGCACGGTTGTCACGATACCAGCATCACTGAGGATTTTCGCGAAAGCCGCGACCTGATTGTGGGGCGAACGCACGAGCCCCGACGCGGGAAACGGGTTGAACGGAATCAGGTTGAACTTGCAGCTCACGCCGCGCCCGGCGTGGCGGCGCACCAGGTCCACCAGTTGCCGGGCATGATCGGGAGCGTCATTCACGCCATCGAGCATGCAGTACTCGAAGGTGATGAAGTCGCGCGGCGCGTGCTCCAGATAGCGGTTGCAGGCGTCGAGCAGTTCCACGAGCGGGTATTTGCGGTTCAGGGGCACCAGGTTGTCGCGCAACGGGTCGTTCGGGGCGTGCAGCGACACGGCCAGCGCCACCGGACAGTCATGGGCAAGCCGGTCCATCATGGGAACCACGCCCGATGTCGACACCGTGACCCGGCGGCGGGACAGCCCGTAGCCATGGTCTTCGAGCATGACCCGCAGGGCAGGCACGAGCGCCGCATAGTTCTGCAGCGGCTCACCCATGCCCATCATGACCACGTTGGAGATGACCCGGTCAGCGGTCTTCAGGTGACGGCGCAGGAAATGCTCGGTAAACCAGAGCTGGGCCACGATCTCGCCCGTGGTGAGGTTGCGGCTGAATCCCTGGTGGCCGGTCGAGCAGAAGCGGCAACCAACCGCGCAACCCGCTTGCGACGACACGCACAGCGTGCCGCGATCGTCCTCCGGGATGAACACGGCTTCCACCGCGTTGCCGTCGCCCACGTCGAACAGCCACTTGATGGTGCCGTCGGACGATTCGTGCTGGGTCAGGACCGGCAGGGCCGCCAGATGGGCCACACCCTTGAGTTTTTCGCGCAGCGACCGGGCCAGGTCGCTCATCTGATCGAAATCAGCGGCGCCCTTCTGGTGGATCCAGCGAAACAGCTGGGTGGCGCGAAAGCGCTTTTCTCCAAGCCGCTCGCAGAATGCGGCCAAGCCCTCGAGGTCGAAATCGAGAAGATTGGCCGTCATGCCATGTTTCAGCGGGAGTAGACGTTCATGCCCGGGAAGAAGAAGGCAATCTCCACCTGGGCGGTTTCCGGTGCGTCGGAGCCATGCACGGCGTTGGCATCGATGCTGTCCGCGAAGTCGGCGCGGATGGTACCGGGCGCAGCCTTCTTGGGATCGGTCGCGCCCATCAGGTCGCGGTTCTTGAGGATGGCGCCCTCGCCTTCCAGAGTCTGGATCATCACCGGACCGGAAATCATGAACTTCACGAGGTCATTGAAGAAGGGACGGGCCTTGTGGACCGCGTAGAACTGTTCGGCTTCGCCCTGCGACAGATGAACCATCTTGGCGGCGATGACCTTCAGGCCAGCGGCCTCGAAGCGGGCGTAGATCTGACCGATCACGTTCTTGGCCACGGCGTCGGGCTTGATGATGGAGAGGGTGCGTTCGATAGCCATTTCGTGTTTTCCTGAAAGCTTGAGTTGTTGGGCTCTGCCCATTGGGCAAAGCCGCTCATTTTAACCTGTGCGAGCGTCGTCGCTGTGACAGGGATTAGGCAGCCGGCCGGCTCATCGGCCCCGCCCGCCGCCTCCGCCGCGGCGCTGGCCACTGCCACCGCCGCCACCACCCCCGGAGCCGCCGCGCCGCTGACCGCCGCCCGGGCCCTGCCGCTGCCGCGTAAAACTGTCAGCGCCGATATAGCCAAATGCGGTTTTCATCGGGTCCGGCTGACCGCCGCCCGCGGGCCCGCCGGCCCGGTCACTGCGCTCCTTGCGCCGCTGTCCCTGGCCGCCACCACCACCGCCTGGCCCTGCAGGCCGCGGGCCCGGTTGACCGTTGCCGCGCGGACCGGCGCCATTGCGCCCACCCCGGCGCCGGTTGCGCTCATTGCGCTGGGGCCCTTCACGGTCACCCGATTCGGCCCCCTCGCCACGCGGCGGCCGGCTTCCGCCAGCGCCTGCGGCCTCCGCGAGCGCACGGATGTCCCGCTCGTCAAGCTCCATCCAGGCACCGCGCTTGAGCCCGCGAGGCAGCACCATGGCTCCATAGCGGATGCGGATCAGTCGGCTGACCGCATGCCCGACGGCCTCCATCAGCCGGCGCACCTCACGATTGCGCCCTTCCGAGATGGTGACGCGATACCAGGTATTGGCCCCTTCGCCGCCGCCCTCCTCGATGGAGCCGAACTGCGCCATGCCATCGTCCAGCTTCACGCCCTCGATCAGGCGTGCTTTTTCCTCGGCGCTCAGCGCGCCCAGCACACGCACCGCGTACTCCCGCTCGAGGCCGAACCGGGGGTGCATCAGCTTGTTGGCCAACTCTCCCGAACTGGTGAACAGCAGCAGCCCTTCGGTGTTGAGGTCCAGCCGGCCCACGGACTGCCATTTGCCCTGGTACAGCTTGGGCAGGCGACGAAACACCGTCGGACGGTTCTGCGGGTCATCATGCGTGACGACCTCGCCAACAGGCTTGTGGTAGGCAATGACGCGCGCTGGCGGAGGCGCAATGCGAAAACGGATCGGCTTGCCGTTGACCTTGATCTGGTCACCGAACTGGATGCGTTGCCCGATGTGGGCGGGCTCGTTGTTGACGGAAATGCGGCCTTCGAGAATGAGTTGCTCCATTTCCAGCCGCGAGCCCAGCCCGGCTTGGGCCAGCACCTTGTGCAGCTTGGGAGTCTCGGCCTGGGGCGCCAGCACCCGCTTGGGGGGCGCGAGGTCCGGCGCGTCCTCATCGGCATCGAACTGACCGGAAACGACATCCGCAAAACGGTTGCCCGGATCGGCCACAGGCAGGTCGGCCCCGACTGGGGCGTCGCCCGTCGCCTCGTCGTTTGCTACGGAATCTGTAGCATCCTGTGAGCGTTCAGCAAGGGCTGGAAGCTCTTTTTGCTCAGGATCCTCAGCGGGCAACGTGGACGCCGCGTCCTGGTTCGATTCATTCATGTCGTGTCCCGGTAGGTGCATCGTCCGGCGCCGATTCCTCCGCGGCCGGCTCCTCAGCAGGAGATGGAGATTCAGGCAAGGCGGGTGACCCCGCTTCCGGCTCAGGGCGTTCTGACGCATCCGCCCCGCCGTCCATGGGCAGGTCTGGCTGAGCGTCATCGCCGGACGCCAGGCTGGCCAGCACACTGGCTTGCTCCGCCGGATTGTCCAGTTCCGGGAGCTGATCGAGCGACTCGATGCCCAGGTCGTCGAGGAACTGGCGTGTGGTGGCAAACAGCGCGGGCCGGCCTACGGCCTCGCGGTGGCCAATGATCTCGACCCAGCCCCGGTCCTCCAGCTGCTTGAGGATCAGCGAGTTGATGGTCACGCCCCGGATGTCCTCCATGTCGCCCCGCGTCACCGGCTGGCGGTAGGCAATGATGGCGAGTGTCTCCAGCGTCGCCCGGGTGTAGCGCGGCGGCTTCTCGGGGTGCAGGCGATCCAGGAATTCCCGCATGGCCGGCCGGCTCTGGAAGCGCCAGCCGCTGGCCACGCTGACCAGTTCAACGCCACGCTGGGCCCAGTCGTCCTGCAGGTCCTGCAGCAGGGTCTTGATGGTGTCGGCGCCCAGTTCGTCGTTGAACAGCACGCGCATCTCCCGCACAGGCAGGGGTTGCTGCGAGCAAATCAACGCGGTTTCGAGGACGCGCTTGGCATCCGCCGTATTCATCGTCTAGTTCCGGGAAAAGCGCCAGGGGCGCAACAGTCAAAGGGATTCAGGGGCGATTCGTCGCACGGCGCCCGGATCAACCCACAGGTTTCGCGGCGCGGGCCACCGCGGTCGGGCCGGGGGCATGGCTCTCAAGCCATTGGCCGTCATTGTAACGCAGGCCCCAGGCGTGCAGGCCCTGCTCCAGGTCCTGTGGCAGGGGTGCCTGCAGCGCCAGCCCGACTCCCGTGACCGGGTGCGTGAAGGCCAGCCGGTAGGCGTGCAGGGCCTGGCGTCCCAGCCCTGCAGCGGGGGCTCCGCCATAGAGCTCGTCGCCAACCAGCGGGTGCCCGATCGAGGCCATGTGCACCCGGATCTGGTGGGTGCGGCCGGTCTGCAGGGTGCAGCGCACCCAGCAGCCGTCGTCCGCGTCCTGCAGCCATTCGATCCCGGTGCTGGCCGGCTTCCCGGGGTGGCGATCCAGGTCGACCACCGCCATGCGCAACCGGTTGCGCGGGTCGCGGCCGATCGGTGCCTCGACCTGGCGGGACAGGGGGCCGCTCCAGCGGCGATGCGCGAGCGCCACGTACTGACGGCTCACGTCGCGCCGGGCGATCATGTCCACCAGCGCGTCCATGGCGGTCCGAGTCCGCGCAACCACCATCAGGCCACTGGTGTCCTTGTCCAGCCGGTGAACGATGCCGGCACGCGGCAGCATGCGGGCGGCCGGGTCATCCGCCAGCAACCCGTTGAGCAACGTGCCGCTCCAGTTGCCGGGCGCTGGATGCACTACCAGGCCCGCCGGCTTGTTGATCACCCGGAGGTGCTCATCCTGGTAGATCACATCCAGCACCATGGACTCGGGCTGGAAGGCCTGGCTCTGCGGCGTGGGCCGCAGCTCGATCTCGCCGGCATCCCCGGCACGCACCTTGTGCGCGGCCTTGGTCAGCGTCGAGCCCCCGAGCCGCACCGCCCCTGCAGCGATCAGCTGCTGCAGGTAGCTGCGGGAGAACTCGGGCACCAGGGCCGCCAGCGCCCGATCCAGCCGTTCGCCGTGCTGCGCCGTGCCCACCTCCAGCGCCCGCACCTCAGACTCGGGGCCGGGTTCAGCCGCCTCGTCGGACACCGATTCAGAAGGGGCCGTCGATATAATGAATTTGCTTTGTTCCAAGAAGGTTGCCCTTGATGCGTCGAGCCAAATTATCGGTTGTCCCCTGCCTCGCTCTGGCAGGTTTGGCGTTGTTGCAGGCTTGTTCCTCGACCACGGACGATCCGACGGCCAGCTGGAGCCCCAACAAGATTTACGCCGAGGCCAAGTCCGAACTCGACGGTGGCAGCTACGACAAGGCCATCCCGCTCTTCGAAAAGCTCGAGGGCCGGGCCGCCGGTACGCCTCTGGCGCAGCAGGCCCAGCTCGAGCGGGCCTACGCCTACTACAAGTCGAACGAACAAGCTCAGGCCATCTCGACGCTGGACCGCTTCATCCGGTTGCATCCGGCCAGCCCCGCGCTGGACTATGCGCTGTACCTCAAGGGCATCGTCAATTTCAACGACAACCTCGGCTTGTTCTCGTTCATCTCGCGTCAGGACCTGTCCGAGCGTGACCAGAAGGCTGCCAAGGAATCGTTCGAGTCGTTCAGGGAACTGGCCACGCGCTTCCCGGATTCACGCTACACGCAGGACGCGCGCCTGCGCATGACCTACATCGTGAATTCACTGGCGCAATACGAAGTCCATGTGGCACGCTACTACTACAGCCGCGGCGCCTACCTGGCTGCGATCAACCGCGCGCAGTCCGCGCTGGCGGACTACCGCGACGTGCCGGCGCTCGAAGAAGCGCTGTACATCATGGTGCTGTCCTATGACGCGCTCAAGATGACGCAGTTGCGTGATGACGCCAAACGCGTGCTCGAGTCCAGCTACCCGAAGAGCACCTATCTGAGCCACGGCTTCAAGTCCAGCTCGGATCCGTGGTGGAAGATCTGGTAGCCAGTCCGTCCAGCATCTCCTCGAATTCGGCCGCCGACTGAAGGCGGCGCATCGGCGGCAGCGCGGCCAGCAGCCGCCGGCCATACCCCATGGCCGCCAGGCGGCTGTCGCACACCACCAGGACCCCCCGGTCCGATTCACGCCGGATCAGGCGCCCCGCGCCCTGCTTGAGGGCCACCGCCGCCTCGGGGATGAAATACTCGTTGAACGGGCTGCGGCCTTCCACCTCCAGCCTGTGTGCACGGGCCTCCACCAGCGGGTCATTGGGCGGTGGAAACGGCAGCTTGTCGATCACCACCAGTTGCAGGGCATCGCCCGGCACGTCCACCCCCTCCCAGAACGAGGCCGAGGCCACCAGTACGCAACCGGGCTGCCCGAACGAGGCGCCGGCACGGAAACGCTCGATCAGCCGGCGCTTGGGCCATTGCCCCTGAACCAGGACTTCCAGTTCACCGCTGTCCTGAAACCGTGATTGCAGGTCGTCGCCGATGGCGCGCAGGGCGCGCAGCGTGGTCGTCAGTACCATGGTGCGGCCGGCCAGCCGGCGGGCTGCACCGGCAACCAGCCCGGCCACGGCCCGGCTGTGCCCCGGGTCAGCAGGCCGGGGCAGTTCACGGGGCACGTAGACCGCCGACTGGTTTTCATAGTCGAACGGACTGCCCACCTGGACCACCGTGGCCTCCGTCAGGCCGCAGGGCTCGGTGAACCAGCGCAGCCGGGGCTCATCCCCCAGCGTGGCGGAGGTGAAGACCCAGGCACGGCCAGTCCCGTCCTGCGGCGCCGGGTCGCCGCCGTCCAGCAGCTTCTCGCGCACGGCCCGGGCAATGTCCAGCGGAGACTCGACCAGCCGCAGCTGGGCACCCGCGTCCACCCAACGGACGCTGCCCGTCTCGCAGGCGCCCTCAAAGCGCCGGGCTCGCTGGGCCAGGCTGCTCACCCGCTCGTGCAGTCGCACAAAATCGGGCCCGATTTCACTGACGGTGTCCAGCGCTGCCATGGCCCGCTCGCAGGCGGCCCCCACCGCTTCAAGGGCGGCCTGCCAGACGTCAGCGTCCAGTGAATCGGGCGCGGGCCCGTTCCAGCGCAAACGGGGGCCCGAGGGCAATCGCCCAGCGCACAACCGGAGATCGCGTGCGCCGCGGTCCATACCTGACGCCAGTTGGGCCCAGTCGGCCAGCCCACGGGCCTGCTGCAGGCCCACGGCCAGCAGGTCGCGCGCAAAGTCCATCAGTTGCCCGGAGCCCAGCTGGACCCCCAGGAACTGCACACCGGTCTCGTTGAGCTGGTGGGCCTCGTCAAAGACAGCGACCCGGACGGTGGGCAACAGCTCGGCCATCCCGGACTCCCGCACCGCGAGATCGGCAAAGAACAGATGGTGATTGATCACCACCACGTCGGCCGCCAGGGCCTCCCTTCGCGCCAGATTGACGTGGCATCCACGAAATTTGGGGCAGTTCGAGCCCAGGCAGTTGTCGCGCGTGGACGTCACCAGCGGAATGACCGGCGAGCGCTCGTCCAGACCCGGCAGTTCCGCCAGGTCGCCGGTGCGCGTCACCTGGGCCCATTCCTCCACCTTGGCCAGCGTGCGCAGCACCGCGCGGTCAGGACCGGGGCCCGCCATGCCACCGTCCGCCCCACCCTGCCGGGCCGCTTCCATGCGGTGCAGGCAGAGGTAGCTGGCACGCCCCTTGAGCAACGCTGTGCGTACCGGGAGCCCCAAGGCCTGCACCAGCCGGGGCAGATCACGCCCGAAAAGCTGGTCCTGCAGCGTCTTGGTGGCCGTGGACAGCAGCACCCGCTCACCGCTCAGCAGCGCGGGAACCAAGTAAGAGAACGTCTTGCCGACCCCCGTGCCGGCTTCCACCACCAGCGCCCCGCCCTCGGCGATGCAGCGGGCCACGGCGGCCGCCATCTCGGTCTGGCCCTCACGCGGGCGGAAGTGGTCCGCAGCACGCGACAGCACCCCGGCGGGAGCAAATGCCTCGCGGACCAGGGCTTCCAGGGGAATCACGCGGGCTCTTTGGGATCGAGCAGCAGTTCGAGCCGCGAAATCTGGTCGCGCAGACCCAGTCGGCGCTTCTTGAGACGGCGCACCATGAGCTCGTCCACCGGCGTCTCCTGCCCCAGCCGGTCGATCAGCGCGTTCAGGTCGGCATGCTCGATCCGCAACTCGATCAGGCGCCGTTCGGGGGAATGCAGGTTGGAGTCCAAGAAAACTGTTTCCAGGCCGTTGGGGGCCAATGCGTCAGGTTCGCTTGATAATACGTGTTCCAAGGAGGATTTATCGGGTCTGCGGATTTTGACCGAGGCCCGAACACTTCGAACATGAGCAAAGGCTACCGACTCACCGCATCCACCGGCATCCACAAGGGTGACCGAGAGTACCAGCAGGACCAGATCGCCCTGCTCAGCCATCCGCGCGTGACCGGGTGCGTGCTGGGCGTTGTTGCCGACGGCATGGGCGGGCGCAGTGGTGGGCGAAAGGCCTCCGACCAGGTCATGCTGACGGCCAAGCAGTTGTTCGAGCGCTACTCCCCGGACCACGACGACGCGCCCTCCATGCTCAAGCAGGTGGTGCAGGAAGCCCACATCGTGATCAAGCTCACGGCGATCTCGTCGGAGCAGGAGCCGCACAGCACCATCGCCGCCTTCCTCATCAATCCTGCCGGCGATTGCCACTGGGTCCATGCCGGCGACTCGCGCGTGTACCACTTCCACGGCAGCAAGCTGATCCGTCGCACCATGGACCATTCCTACGTCCAGACACTGGTCGACAAGGGTGAGATCACCGAGGAAGAAGCCAATGTGCACCCGCAATCGAACATCCTCATGGGGTGCCTGGGCACCGAGGACGACCCCCCGGTTGACGTGCACATGATCCCGCTGCTGCGCCCGGGCGACGTGCTCATGGCCTGCTCGGACGGGGTGTGGCACTACTTCAGCTCGAACGAGCTGGGATCGGTGCTGTCTTCACTGTCACCGCGCGAAGCCACCGAGTTTCTCATTGACAAGGCGCGCTCGCGGGGCCGTGGCGGCGGCGACAACCTGTCGCTAGTCATCGTCAAGCTGGAGCCGCTGGACGGCTGACAGGCGCCTAGGGAGGTACCGACGCGGCCTCAGGGCGGCACGGGCAAGGGCCTGGCCGGAGGTTGGGTCCGCTCCTGTTGGCGTTTGAGAATGCGCTGCTTGCGCTCCTGGGCTTCCCGCACGTACACCCGCTGGCGCCGGGCCTGGGCTGCGGCCTCTTCGGCACGCGATTGCCGCGCCTGGGCCTGCTTGGCGGCCCGCAGGCGTTCGTCCTGGCGGGCCGTCACAGCGGCAGAGGCGCCGCCCGACGCGCTCGCCGGACCCAAGGGGCGACTCGCGCGCGCATCGCGCGACGGCTTGGCCTTTTCACGCCCACGAGCCTCATCGGCCTGCCTCTGGCTCAGCAACGCGGCCTTCTCGTCCATACGCTGCTGCTGCGCCGCGCCCTTGCGTCGGCGCTGTGCATCGTTCAGCGAAATTTCCTGGCGGCGCAGATCCCCGAGCCGCTCACGGCGCCGGGCCCTGGCTTCGTCGAGGCAGTCGTTGACCGCAAATCGTGCATGACAGGCCACGGCATCACGTTCGTACCTTGCGTTGGCAGCCGTGCGCTCCGCCTGGATCCGGTCACGTTCGGCGCCATCACCCGTTTTCGCGTCGTTTTGGGCGCTAGCCCCCGTCGCACCGAGGCATAGCGCTATCAAAACCAGAGCAAAGCGGAGGCGTTTCATGTGATGCGAGTATCCACCAGCCGGCGCTCCTGGGCGAGGAAAGCGGCAGACTGCATCTCATTGAGCCGCGAAACCGTGCGCGGAAACTCATGCGCAAGAGGGCCATCCGTGTACAGCGCCTCGGGCGCCACCTCGGCGGACATGATCAGCTTGACCCGGCGGTCGTACAGCACGTCCACCAGCCAGGTGAACCGCCGGGCCTCGGACGCCATGCGCACCGGCATGTACGGCACGTCGGACAGCAGCACCGTGTGGAACTGGGTGGCGATCTCGAGGTAGTCGTTCTGCGAGCGGGGTCCTCCGCACAGCGTCCTGAAGTCAAACCAGACCACGCCCCCGGCCTTGCGCCGCGCCCTGATCTCCCGCGCCTCGATGTGCAGAACCGGATCTTCGTCCTGCGATTCGGCCAGGCGGTTGAAGGCCTCGTCCATCAAGGCATCGGCCTGCGGGCCGAGCGGCGTGTGATAGAGCTGGACCTGCTCCATCGCGCGGCCACGGTAGTCGGTGCCGTTGTCCACGTTCACCACCTCCAGCCGCTGGTTCAGCAGCGCGATGGCAGGCAGGATGCGGTCGCGGTGCAGGCCATTGGGGTAGAGGTCGTCAGGCTTGAAATTGGATGTGGTGACAAAGCCCACGCCGTTGTCGAACAACGCCACCAGCAGCCTGTGCAGGATCATTGCATCGGTGATGTCGGCCACATGGAATTCGTCGAAACAGACCAGCCGATACCGCCGCGCCATGCGTTTGCCCAATTCGTCCAGCGGATTCACCGTCCCTTGCAAGTCGGCGAGCTCGCGGTGCACCTCGCGCATGAACTCATGGAAGTGCAAGCGCGTTTTGCGCACGATGGGCACGGCGTTGTAGAAGCAGTCCATCAGGAAGCTCTTGCCGCGCCCGACGCCGCCGTACATGTAGACGCCGCGCGGCACCTCGGGGCGGTTGATCAGCTTCTTGAACGCATTGGACCGCTGCTCCTTGAACGCGGCCCACTCGTCCGCGCACCGCTGCAGGGCATCCACGGCACGGAGCTGCGCGGGATCACTCTGGTAACCCCGCGCCTGCAACTGGGCCGCGTAGGCGTCGCGAACCGAGGGCACGTCAGAAATTCAAGGTGCGCTTGTCCACCGCCAGCGCGGCTTCCTTGGTCGCCTCGCTCAGCGAGGGGTGGGCATGACAGATGCGGGCGATGTCCTCGCTGCTGGCCTTGAATTCCATGGCCACCACGGCCTCGGAGATCAGTTCGCTGACCTGGGGACCCACCATGTGCACGCCCAGGATTTCATCGGTCGCGGCATCGGCCAGGAACTTGACCATGCCGGTCGTGTCACCCAGCGCGCGCGCCCGGCCATTGGCCAGGAACGGGAAGGTTCCCGCCTTGTAGGCCCGCCCTTCGGCCTTGAGCTGCTGCTCGGTCTGCCCCACCCACGCAATTTCGGGGTGGGTATAGATCACCCACGGGATGGTGTTGAAGTTGACGTGCCCGTGCTGGCCCGCGATGCGCTCGGCCACGGCCACGCCTTCCTCCTCGGCCTTGTGCGCCAGCATCGGGCCGCGCACCACGTCGCCGATGGCCCACACGCCCGGCAGATTGGTCTTGCAATCGCCGTCGACCACGATGGCACCGCGTTCGTCAAGGCTCAGGCCCACGGCCTCGGCACTCAGGCCGGTCGTGTTGGGCACACGGCCAATCGACACGATCAGCTTGTCCACGTCCAGCGTCTGGGCTTCACCCTTGGCGTTGGTGTAAGCCACCGAAACGCCCTTCTTGCCAGTCTTGATCTCTCCGACCTTCACGCCCAGCTCGATCTTCAGCCCCTGCTTGTCGAATGCCTTCTTGGCTTCCTTCGCGATCTGTTCATCCACGGCGCCCAGGAAGGTCGGCAGTCCCTCGAGCACGGTCACCTCGGCTCCCAGGCGACGCCAGACCGAACCCATCTCCAGACCGATCACGCCGGAGCCGATGAGGCCCAGCTTCTTGGGCACGCCGCCGATGCGCAGCGCCCCGTCGTTGGACAGAATGTTTTCCTCATCGAAAGGCGCACCGGGCAGCGCGCGGGCGTTGGAGCCCGTGGCCACGATGATGTGCTTGCCGGTCACGGTCTCTTCGGTGGCACCGGCCACCTTGATTTCGTAGGCGCCGTCAACTGCCTTGACGAACGAGCCACGCCCGTGGAAGAAGGTGACCTTGTTCTTCTTGAACAGAAACAGGATGCCGTCGTTGTTCTGCTTGACCACCGCATCCTTGCGGGCCAGCATCTTGCCCACGTCCAGGCCGAGGCCCTTCACTTCGATGCCATGCTCGGCAAAGTGCTTGCCGGCGTGTTCGTAGTGTTCGGAAGATTGAAGCAGCGCCTTGCTCGGAATGCAGCCCACGTTGGTACAGGTGCCGCCGGGGGCCGGGCCGCCCTTGCTGTTTTTCCATTCGTCGATGCAGGCCACGTTGAACCCCAGCTGGGCCGCGCGGATCGCAGCGATGTAGCCGCCGGGGCCACCGCCGATGACGATGACGTCGAATTCTTTGCTCATGGTATTCAGTCAATTGGAGACGGATCCTGGCCAGGCAAGGACCCGCCCCTCACAGGTTGTCAGATGTCAAACAGCAGTCGCGACGGATCTTCCAGCGCTTCCTTCATGGCGACCAGGCCAAGCACGGCCTCGCGTCCATCGATGATGCGGTGGTCGTAGCTCATGGCGAGGTAGTTCATCGGCCGGATCACGATCTGGCCGTTTTCAACCACGGCGCGATCCTTGGTGGCGTGCACGCCCAGGATGGCCGACTGCGGCGGATTGATGATGGGCGTGGACAGCATCGAGCCGAACGTGCCACCATTGCTGATCGAGAAGGTGCCGCCGGTCATCTCCTCGATGCCCAGCTTGCCGTCCTTGGCCTTCTGGCCATACTCGGCGATCTTTTTCTCGATATCGGCAAAACTCATCTGATCGGCATTGCGCAGGATCGGCACCACCAGGCCGCGCGGGGAGCCCACGGCAATGCCGATGTCGAAATAGCCGTGATAGACGATGTCGTTGCCATCGACCGAGGCGTTGAGCACCGGATACTTCTTCAGCGCGTGCACCGCGGCCTTCACGAAGAAGCTCATGAAGCCGATCTTCACGCCGTGCTCCTTGGTGAACACGTCCTGGAACTTCTTGCGCATGTCCATCACGGGCGCCATGTTCACCTCGTTGAACGTGGTCAGGATGGCATTGGTGGATTGCGACTGCAACAGGCGCTCGGCAATGCGGGCGCGCAGGCGGCTCATCGGAACGCGCTCTTCAGGGCGGTCGCCCAGGTCGGGCGAGGCCGGCCCCGCCACCTGAGGCAGCGCCGTCTTGGGAACGCCAGTGGGAATGGCCGCCGGAGCCGCCACAGGCCGGGCCGCGCCAGCGGCGACGGCACCCAGCACATCACCCTTGGTTACGCGGCCATCCTTGCCGGTGCCGGGCACGGAACCCGCGGGCAACTGGTTGTCGGCCATGAGCTTGGCCGCTGCGGGCATGGCCACCCCGGCCTTGGATGCGCTGGCGGCAGCGGCGGGAGCCGCTGCTGGCGTCGCCGCGGCGGCGGGAGCGCTGGCCGGGGCCGCCGCAGTGCCCTTGCCTTCGGTGTCGATCTTGGCGATCAGCTGATCGGCGGTCACGGTCCCGCCGTCTCCCACCACGATCTCAGCCAGCACGCCGGCGGCCGGCGCGGGCACTTCCAGTACCACCTTGTCGGTCTCGATCTCGATCAGGATTTCATCCACAGCGACGGCTTCACCCGCCTTCTTCTTCCACTGCAGCATGGTCGCCTCGGCCACTGATTCGGACAGCTGAGGGACTTTCACTTCTACGATAGCCATTCTTGTTCCTAAGATGTTTGATGCAAGGACAAGGCCGGGACTCCCCGGGCCTTGTTGAATCCGTCGTTACTTGGTGAGCACGAAGCCCTTGAGCTTGCCGAACGCGCCGTCCACCAGGTTCTTCTGCTGTTCCTGATGCAGGTGCGAATAACCCACGGCCGGCGAAGCCGACGCGGCACGCCCGGAATAGCCCAGCTTCTGGCCTTCCGACATGTTTTCGTGGATGTAGTGCTGCACGAAGAACCAGGCCCCCTGGTTCTGCGGTTCGTCCTGGCACCAGACGATGTCGGTCGCATTCGGGTACTTGCGCAGCTCGGCCGCGAAGGCCTTGTGCGGGAACGGGTAGAGCTGCTCGACGCGCAGGATCGCGACGTCGTCGATCTCCTTTTCCTCGCGCTTCTTGGCGAGGTCGTAGTACACCTTGCCCGAGCATGCGATCACGCGCTTGACCTTGTCGGCCTTCTTGCCAACCGCTTCGCTCTGATCGGGGATCACGGTCTGGAAGCCCCCCTTGGTGAACTCGGACAGCGGCGACGTCGCGTCCTTGTTACGCAGAAGCGACTTGGGCGTCATGATGATCAGCGGCTTGCGCAGGTTGCGCACCATCTGGCGCCGCAGCAGGTGGAAGATCTGGCTCGCCGTCGTGGGCTGCACGACCTGCATGTTGATGTCAGCCGACAGCTGCATGAACCGCTCCAGGCGAGCCGAGCTGTGCTCCGGACCCTGGCCTTCATACCCGTGCGGCAGCATCAGCGTGATGCCATTGACCCGGCCCCACTTCACCTCGCCCGAGGCGATGAACTGGTCAATCACCACCTGAGCGCCGTTGGCGAAATCGCCGAACTGCGCCTCCCAGATCACCAGGGTGTTCGGGTCGTTGGAGGCGTAGCCGTACTCGAAGGCCAGAACAGCTTCCTCGGACAGGATGGAGTCGATGACCACGAAGGGGGCCTGGTTGTCGGCCACGTTCTGCAGCGGCGTGTAGGTGCCGACGTCGAACTTCTCGCGGTTCTGGTCGTGCAGCACGGCGTGGCGGTGAGTGAAGGTGCCGCGGCCGCAATCCTCGCCCGACAGGCGCACCGGATAGCCGCTGGCCACCAGGGAGGCAAAGGCCATGTGCTCGCCCATGCCCCAGTCGACGTTGGCCTCACCGCGGCCCATGGCCGCGCGGTCGTCCAGCACTTTCTTGACCAGCGGATGCACGGTGAAGCCTTCAGGCACCACGGTGATCTTCTCGGCCAGACGCTTCCATTCCGCCATCGGGATGGCGGTGTCGGCGGCGTCGGTCCATTTCTTGTTGAGGTACGGGCTCCAGTCCACCGCGTACTTGCTCTTGAAGTTGGTCAGCACCGGATCGGACGTGTTCTTGCCCGCATCGAAGGCGGCACGCTGCGCCTTGACCATGTCGTCGCCCAGCGTGTCGCCAAAGCCCTGGGCCGCCAGCTTGTCGGCGTACAGCTTGCGCGTGCCCGGATGGGCAGCAATCTTCTTGTACATCAGCGGCTGGGTCAGGGACGGCGTGTCCTGTTCGTTGTGGCCCAGCTTGCGGAAGCAGATGATGTCCACCACCACATCCTTCTGGAACTCCATGCGGAAGTCCAGCGCGAGCTGGGTGGCAAGCACCACGGCTTCGGGGTCGTCGCCGTTGACGTGCAGCACGGGCGCCTCGATCATCTTCACGATGTCGGAGCAGTACAGCGTCGAGCGGCTGTCGCGCGGGTCGCTGGTGGTGAAGCCGATCTGGTTGTTGATCACGATGTGCACGGTGCCGCCCGTGTGGTAGCCACGGGTTTCGGCCAGCGCCAGGGTTTCCATGACGACGCCCTGGCCGGCAAAGGCCGCGTCACCGTGGACGATGACCGGCAGCACCTGCTTGCCCATCGGGTCACCACGGCGGTCCATGCGCGCGCGCACCGAGCCCTCCACCACCGGGTTGACGATTTCCAGATGCGAGGGATTGAACGCCAGCGTGAGGTGCACCGGGCCGCCGGGCGTGGTCACGTCGGAGCTGAAGCCCTGGTGGTACTTGACGTCGCCGCTGGGCAGGTCCTCGGGCGCGGTGTGGTCGAACTCGGCAAACAGGTTCGCGGGCAGCTTGCCCAGCGAATTCACCAGCACGTTGAGGCGTCCCCGGTGCGCCATGCCAATCACGATTTCCTGCACGCCACGCGCGCCGGCCAGGTTGATCAGCTCGTCCATGGCCACGATGAAGCTCTCACCCCCTTCGAGGGAGAAACGCTTCTGGCCCACGTACTTGGTGTGCAGGAAGCGCTCCAGGCCCTCGGCGGCGGTCAGCCGCTCCAGCACGCGACGCTTCTGTTCCGCGTTGAGCTTGGGGTTGGTACGGGCGCTTTCGAGCTTCTGCTGCCACCACCGCTTGTGGTTCTGGTCGGTGGTGTACATGTACTCCGCGCCCATGGTGCCGCAATAGGTCTCGCGCAGGGCATTGAGCAGATCGCGCAAGGACATGGTCTCCTTGCCGAAGAAGGTGTTGCTGGTGTTGAACACCGTTTCAAGATCGGCGTCGCTGAAACCGTAGAACGAGGGCTCCAACTCCGGAATGGCCGGGCGCTCGGCGCGCTTCAACGGGTCCAGATCGGCCCAGCGCGCACCCACGTTGCGATAGGCCGCGATCAACTGCTGGACGGCCACCCGCTTGCGGCCCAGTTCGGAATCGGCGCCGCTGGCCTGCACCACGCGGGTCGTCCCCTGCTTGGCACGCTCGGCAAACGCCTTGATGACGGGAAGGTGGGGCACATCGCGGGCGTCGGTGCCGTCGGTCGAGGGCACATGCTGCAATGCGTCGAAATAGGCACGCCAGTTGTCAGGCACGCTGCCCGGGTGGGCCAGGTAGTTTTCGTACATCTCCTCGACGTAGGGCGCATTGCCGCCGAAGAGATAGGAATTGCCCTGATAGGACGTGTAGACAGACGCCGTTGACGGCGTCGATTGATCGCTCATATTCCGCTGACCTCCGTTTCCCTTCGGGAAACATTAGCTGGTTGACAAACCTTCCGCTGCACGGCTGAACCGGTTGGCGGATGCGACTGTGGCTTGGGAAGGGGCCTAAGTACAGGCGCGATTGTGCCACCGAAATGACATCGATACCAGCGGGCGGCCCGAACGACCGTTCGCGCCGTGTGTCACAGGGAGCCGCGCCTCAGGCCAGGCCGGGATTGCCCTGCATGCCGGGCAGGCGGGGGGTATTGAGCACGGGCGCCTTGAGTGTCCCATGGGACCTGAGCCAGGTTTCCATCACCTCCCAGATCGGCGGGCCCGCATTCCTGCTGGCCTCGGCCACGGGCGCCCAACCCGCCACCTTGTAGGTCTTGCCGGCTTCGAGCAGGCGGCCGTTCAGGCGCATGTCCTGGATGCGGTGGCCCATTGTGGCCAGCGGGTCGCAGGTGTAGGTCAGCCCTCCCACGCGCACCATGTCCCCTCCCTGCTGGTAGTAGGGGTCGGGGTTGAACAGGTTGTCGGCCACGTCTTCCAGAATGGTCTTGATGGTGTCCCCCGACAGCTCGCTCAGCGTGGTCCACGGGTAGGTGATCGCCGTCTGGTCCATCAGGTGCTCCCGCGTGAGCGTCTGCCCCGGCAGCAGCGACGTTCCCCAGCGGAAGCCCGGCGAGAACGCGATCTCCGCACCACGGACGTCCATCAGCGCGTCCACGATCACCTGGTCAAACGTGCCGTTGAAATTGCCGCGGCGGTAGAGCAGGCCTTCCGTGGTGGCCAGCGGCTGTTCGAGGCGGGCCTTGAATGGCGCGCGCACGCGCTCGATCAGCGCCGTCATGTCCGCCGCGGCGGGCAACAGGTTGGCAAACACGGGCAGCAGGCGGTACTGGAAGCCCGTGACCCGCTTGCCCTTGACCTCCAGGTCGAGCACGCCCAGGAATTTGCCGTTGCTGCCCGCGTTGGTCACCAGCGTCTGGCCGCTGGCGTTCTTCACCACCACGGGGACAGGCACGCCATCGTGCGTGTGCCCCCCCAGGATGGCGTCGATGCCGGTCACGCGCGACGCCAGCTTGAGGTCCACGTCCATGCCGTTGTGGCTGAGCAGCACCACGGCCTGCGCGCCCTTGGCTCGGGCGGCGTCCACCACGGCCTGAAGCTCCTTCTCCTGGATGCCAAAGGTCCAGTTGGGCACCATCCACGATGGATTGGCAATGGGGGTGTACGGAAAAGCCTGGCCGATGATGGCCACGGGCACTCCGTTCATCTCGCGCAACGTGTAAGGCTTGAAAACCGGGTCCTCGAAATCGCGGGTCTTGACGTTCTGCGCCACGAATTCAATCCGGCCAAGGCGCTTGTCCACGATCTCCTTGACGCGGGCTTCGCCGTAGGTGAACTCCCAGTGCGCGGTCATCACGTCCACCCCGAGCAGCTGGCAGGCCTCGACCATGTCCTGACCCTCGGTCCACAGGGAGGTCGCGCTGCCCTGCCAGGTGTCGCCACCATCCAGCAGCAGGGCCCCGGGCCGCGAGGCCTTGAGTTGCCGGACCAGGGTGGCCAGGTGCGCAAAGCCGCCCACCTTGCCGTACTGGCGAGCCGCCCGTTCAAAGTCCAGGTAGGTGAAGGCGTGGGCTTCGGGCGAACCCGCCTTGAATCCCGCCGCCTTCAGCAAATGCTCCCCCACCAGGTGGGGCCACTGGCCTGCCATGCCGCCCACGCCCAGGTTGACGGACGGCTCGCGGAAATACACGGGCAGCAACTGCGCGTGGCAGTCGGTCATGTGCAACAGATGCACATTGCCCGACTTCGGAACGTCATAGCTCTGGGCGGCCTGCTGGGCGGACGCGCACCCGGCCAGGGAAAAGCCCGAGGCCATGGCTGCCGCCAGCACGCTCGCGAATTCGCGGCGGCTGAGGTTCATGCTTTGAAAATCCGGTTACTGGTTGACCGGCGACTTGGGGTCGAGCAGCAGCGCCATCACGTCGCGCAACTGCTTTTCATCAAGAATGCCGGCATGGCCGAACCGGGGCATGCCCGAACAGGCATTGAACGCCTTGGCGTTCCACAGCTTGCTCCAGGTGTATTCCACGATCGCCTTGCTCGCGGGCGAGGCCGGATCGGTCACGCCCCGCAGCTTGCCGTAGTGGTAGAGGCTCGGTCCGATGGAGCCAAACGACAGCTCTTCCTTGCTGATCTGGTGACAGTTGTAGCAACTGCCGCCATTGGACGCATCGGCCTTGTCGGACCAGGTCAGGCCGCGGCCGTTCTGGGCCAGCTTTTCGCCGGCCTTCCAGTCGCCGAGAAACTGTCCGTCGGACGGCATCTTGACGGTCTTGAGATTGGCGGCCTCAATGGCCTGCGCCTGCTTGGGGTCCAGCGGCTGGCCCAGCGACTCGGAGCAGGCGCGGTTGGACTCATCCTGCTCGAGCCGGTCGAGCTTGGCGATGCCGTGCTCCGAGAAGGACGATTTGAGGATGCGCTTCGTAGCTTCATCCACCTGCTGCGAGGTCGGCGCCATGGCGCAGCCCGCAAGAGCCACGGCCAGAGCCGTCAGGCCAAGATGCTTGTAGGTTGTTTTCATGTGAGTGCTCCTGCTCGGTTCAACGCTTGAGTGCCGGTGCGGTGGAAATGCCACCCTTGCCGTTCACGCCCATGAACACGCCCAGAGCGATGGTGGCGTCCGAGGCAAAGCCGGGGTACGGGAAACGCTGCTGCCGGTAACAGTCATTCAGGCGGCGCTGCATGCCCCACAGGGTGCCATTGGACACACGGTAGGCGGGCCAGGCACCAAAGCCATTGCCCGCGCCGGGGTTCTTGGTGAGATTGGGCAGGTCCTGCAGGCGCACGCGCTTGCCGTCAGCGCCATGGCAGGAGGCGCAGGCGAAGTCATAGGGGCCGCCGCGCATGTAGAAGAGCTTCCTGCCCACTTCGTACATCAGCTTTTCCTCGGGGTGGGACTGCGGCAGGTTGAATGCCATGTCACGCGACTCTCCGGAGATGTAGGCCACCAGGGACTCCAGCGTCTTCTGCTCCCCCTTGCCGAAGCCGGTCTTGGCGATTTCCGCGGCGTTGAAGCCCTGCAGCGTCTCCATGCAGGTCAGCAGCCGCGACTCCAGGTCCTGAACGCGCTTGGTGTCGGGGAAATACCGAGGCAGCTCCACGAACACGCCCTTGACCACGCCCGGGCCCTTGCCCAGATCGCACCGCTCGAGCGAGGCCTTCTTGGGGCCCCGGGGCTCCTTCCAGAGGCCTTCGCCCTTGGCCTCATAGAGTTCGGCCGGGTTGCCGTCGGCCAGCATGGCGCGGTACTCGGCAATGCCTTCGGCCGTGGTCTTCTGGGCCGCTGCCCCCAGCGGCAACGCGCACAGGGCCACAAGCCCGAGCAGGTTCCATTTCATCGCGTTCTCCTCTTGTTGTCTGAGCCGTTGTATGAACTGTCAGGGGCGGCCGCGGCCGCGCGCCTCAGGAAATCACCGCCTCGTCGGTGCGCTTGTCGCCCCGGTTGTCGACCCAGCTCACCGTGACCTTCTCGCCCGCCTTGCCGCCCTTGAAGCTGAATTGCATGTACGGGTTCTTGGACACCGCGGTACCCCACTGGGCGCTCATCACGGTCTTGCCATTGTGGGTGGCGCTGATGTTCTGGATGAACCAGGCCGGAATCACCTTGCCGGCCGCGTCCTTGCGCTGCCCGCTTTCCATTTCGTGGCTCACGAGCACACGCACCGTGACCTTGTCGCCTTGCGCCTGCGCGCGAATCCGCATGGGATCTGCCATGACCTTCTCCTTAACCGCCGCAACCACCAAGGGTCACTTTGACTTCCTTGGCACTGTAGAAAAACTTGTCGCCCACCTTGGCCACCGCGTACACATGCGAGGACTGGCCCATCTTCACGTTGGTGGAGACGTTGGCGTCGGTGCCTTCGGGGATATCGAACACGGCAGCCAGCGCATTGGGGTTCTTCTCGACCACGAAAGCGATCGCGGTGGTGCCGGGCAGGTTGCTCTGGGCGCCGATGCGCACCACGCTGCCGTTCTCGGCGATCTCGGGGGCGGCCAGCACGACATCCTTGCTCTCGGTCGGATTGGCGCCGCCCATGGCCTTGACCACGTCGTTGAGGCTCTTGGCCTCGAAGGCGGACTTGTTCCAGCCCGCGCCCGCCTGGGCGCGCGAGACGGCCGGCACCAGGCCGGCGGATGCGGCAAGACCCAGCGCCACGGCGCCCGAGCTCCTGCGCATGAAATCACGGCGTTCGATCATGAGCGGACCTCCGTTGACACTGCCCGCGCGGGCAGCAGGACTATGCGAGCACTCTGAAACATGGCTTCTCCTTGGATTGACTGACGGGATTGTAAGAACACAGACGGATTCGGGGCATGGGCCTTACCCTGTGATCCGAGGGGACAAAAGGCCAGCGCCATCATGGCGCGGCTCCGGTGGCCAGCCAGCGGGCAACGCGCTGCGCGTCCGCTTCGCTGATGGACTGCGGCGGCATGGGGATGGCCCCCCACGTGCCCTGCCCGCCGGAGCGGATCTTGCCGGCCAGATACGTGGCCGCGTCGGCCTGCCCCTGGTAGCGGCGCGCGATGTCCTGGAACGCCGGACCCACGAGTTTGCTGTCCATGGCGTGGCAGGCCACGCACACGTTGGACTGCAGCACACCCGCCACGTCAGCCGCCTTGGGGGCACTCCCCGCAGACACCCCACCTGCTGCGTTTTTTGTAGCATCCTGCGCCGAACTGGCGGGGGCTACAGCCACTTTTGGCTTGGCAGGTGCTGTGTCCGCGCCGCGCGTGGGCCCCAGGGGCCGGTTCTGGTCGGCAAGGTTGCCGTGCGCGTTGCGCGCGTAGGCCGGAATCAGGCTGGCCACATGCGCTTCCGCCCGGCAGTCCCGCATGCAGGACGACCCCTGCACATCGGGTCGCGTCGTGCCCCCGAGCTCGGGGCCTGGCCACAGCGCGTGCGCCGTGGTCATGCCGTTGCGGTTGGGCAGCTTCTGCTGGGTTTCGCGGATGTTGCGGTCCGACAGCGTGAAGTCGGCCGGCACGATGTTGCCCAGGTTCAGCAGGTAGGCCAGCACGGCGTACACGTCGTCGGGGACCAGTGATTTGGGTGCGGTCCACGGCATGGCGCGACGGATGTAGTCCCACAGCGTGGACAGCTGCGACACCTTCATGAGCGTGGTGCGGGCAGGCGCATTGGCCCCCGGCATCAGACTGGCGACATGGCCGGTTTCGATGTCCTTGGCCGTGGTGGAGCCCACCAGCGGCATGAAGACGTCGTTGCTCTCGCCGAACGTGCCATGGCAGGACGCGCACTGCCCCTCCCAGACCTGCTCGCCGCGCCGCACGCTGCCCTGCCCCGGCGGCAGTCCCTTGAAGTCGGGCCTCACGTCGATATCCCAGGCCTTGACCTCGGCCGGCGTGGCCGTGCGGCCCACCCCGTCGAAGCGGTTCTGCGCCAACGCACCCGCCGAAGCGGCCAGCAGGACCAGCGCCAGCCCCCCGCCCCAGAGACCACGAGAATTACGAGAGCTGGACATTCTTCACCTCCCCGCTCTCTTCCACGAGCCAGGTCTGGATCGCGTTGTTGTGGTAGATGCTGCGCGTGCCGCGCACCCGGCGCAGTTCGGCGTAGTTGGGCTGGATCTGGCCGGTGTCGTCGGTGGCCCGGCTCATCAGCAGCGCGGGCTTGCCATCCCAGGACCAGTCGCAGTTGAACCGCGTCAGGCATTTGGACAGCACGGGCGACTCCAACCGCGCCGGGCGCCAGTTGCGGCCCCCGTCAACCGAGACATCGACCTTCCTGATCGCACCGCGGCCGCTCCAGGCCAGGCCCGTGATGTTGGTGAACCCCTTGTCCAGCAGCATCTGGCCGCCACTGGGTGAGGTGATCACGCTCTTGACCTCCTGGATGCTCGTGTACTGGCGGTGCTGGCCGTCGGGCATGAGGTCGATGTAGTGCACCGTCTCGTCCTTGGTGCCGTAAGGCATGTCGCCCAGTTCGATGCGGCGCAGGTACTTGATCCAGCTCACCCCCTGCACACCGGGCACCACCAGGCGCAGGGGGTAACCGTTCTCGGGGCGCAGCATCTCGCCGTTCTGGCCCCAGGCCACCAGCACCTCGCCGCTCATCACCAGGCTCATGGGAATGGTGCGGGTCATGCCCGAGCCGTCGGCGCCCTCGCCGAGCACGAATTTGCCGCGCTTGAAATCGGCGCCGCACATCTCCAGCAGCGTGCGCAGCGGCACGCCGGTGAATTCGCTGCACGACAGCATGCCGTGCGTGTATTGAACGGTCGGCACGGACACATTGCCCCACTCCATGCCGGTGTTGGCGCCGCACTCGATGAAATGCATGCGGCTCACGGGCGGCAGGCGCATCAGCTCGTCCATGGTGAAGACCATGGGACGCTTGAGCATCTTGTCGTCCGACCCATTGATCATGAGCCGGTGCTGGCTCGGATCGATGTCCCACCAGCCCTGGTGGTGCCGCTCGAAGTGCAGTCCACTGGGGGTGATGATGCCGAACAGCCCCTGCAGCGGGCAGAAGCTCACGCTGGCCTGGCTCACCCGCGTCAGGCCCGGGCTCTCGCGGCGTTGCAGGTTCTTTTCCCAGGTGCTGGGCAGGCCATAGCCACGGGCGGCGACCGCCTGCCCGAGCGACTTGCTGTGGCCCGGCAAATTGAGGATGGCCGGGTCGCCGGCACCGGCGGGCGCCTGGGCGGCGGCGGCGCCGGCCGCGGTGGCCAGCGCTGTGGCCAGAAACCCGCGGCGCCCCCGCTGGACATCGGCGATCTGCTCGCGGGTCAGGAAGTTTTCCGGTGCACGCCGGATGAAGGGATTGAACATCAGACCACCGCCCGTCCCACCAGGCGCTCGGCCGGCGGCAGCTGCAGGGGCTCGTCCACCTCGATCGCGATCTGGGTGCAGACCGCGCGGCACAGCGTCACCGCCTTCTCGCTCTGCACGCGGTAGATCACCTGGGTGCCTTCCTTGCGCTTGGCCAGCACGCCGCTGCGATACAGCACATTCAGGTGCTGCGACAGGTTGGGTTGGGTGGTGTCGATTCTCTCGAGCAACTGCGTCACCGAGCGCTCGCCATCGCACAGGGCACTGAGGATGCGCAGCCGCATGGGCGTGGACAGCACACCGAACAGCTCGGCCGCCAACTCGAACACGCGGCCCGAGCCGGCATCTTCGCTGGCATTGATCAGGGGTTCCATTGGTTGTTCATGCAAATATAAGCAATGACCAATATTAAAAGCCCTTGCGGCACCCCCATTGATCAGGATTTACCCTGAAGCCCGCCGCTCTGCTATCAAAAATGGAGCGGACTATCACTGCCCCTTCTGGGCTACTGGCCTATTTCGCCAGCAAGTCCCGGATTTGCTGCAGTGCGGAAGGATCCTCGATGGTGGTGAGGTCGCCGGCATCGCGTCCCTCGCACACCGCCTGGATGGCGCGCCGCAACAGCTTGCCGCTGCGGGTCTTGGGCAGCGCGGAGACGAAGCGCACGCGCGCCGGCCGGGCCACCGCACCCAACTGGCCGTCGACCTGCTTCATGATGTCGCCTTCCAGGCGCAGCAGGGCCGCGTCATCGGTCAGTGCCGTGGTGTCACGCGCCACCACAAAGGCCATGGCCACCTGCCCCTTGAGCGCATCGGCCACCCCCACCACGGCCACCTCGGCCACATTGGGATGGCTGGAGATGCTCTCCTCGATCTCGCGCGTGCCCAGCCGGTGGCCGGCCACGTTGATCACGTCGTCGGTACGGCCCAGGATGTAGAAGTAGCCGTCCTCGTCACGGATGCCCCAGTCGAAGGTCGAATACACCAGCTTGCCGGGAATGCTCTTCCAGTAGGTATTCACGAAACGCTCGTCGTCTCGCCACACTGTCTGCATGAAGCCCGGCGGTGTCGGCCCCTCGATCACCACCACGCCCTTCTCGTTCGCGCCAGTGAGTTCCTCGCCGGTGCTTTCGTGCAGCAGCTTGACGTTGTAGCCGTACATGGGAACGCCGGGGCTGCCGAACTTGCTGGGCATCTTTTCCACACCGTTGGCCACGGTGAGGATCGGCCAGCCGCTCTCGGTCTGCCAGTAGTTGTCGATGATGGGCACGCCCAGGCTATCGCTGATCCAGCGGCCGGTGGGCTCGTCCAGCGGCTCCCCCGCCAGGAACAGCGCGCGCAGGCTCGACAGGTCGTACTTCTTCAGGAAGGCTGGGTCCTGCTTGCGCAACACGCGCACGGCCGTGGGCGCGCTGAACATCACGGTGACCTTGTACTTTTCCACCAGGCTCCACCAGATGCCCGCGTCCGGGCGAATCGGCAACCCCTCGTACATGATGGTGGCCATGCCCGCAATCAGCGGGCCGTAGACGATGTAGCTGTGGCCCACCACCCAGCCGATGTCGCTGGTGGAGAAGTAGGTTTCGCCGGCGTTGCCGGCGAAGATGTGCTTCATGCTGGCGGCCAGCGCCACGGCGTAGCCGCCCGTATCGCGTTGCACACCCTTGGGCCGGCCGGTGGTGCCGCTGGTGTAAATGGTGTAGCTGATGTCGCCGGCGTCCAGCCACTCGCAGGGCACCTGGGCGCCCCGGTGCTGCTCGCCCAGACCGGTCCAGCCATGGTCCCGGCCCGGCTGCATCGTCATGGGGGCCAGGCCCCGGTTGACCATCAGCACGGCCTCGGGCTTGTGGCTGGACAGGCGGATCGCCTCGTCCAGCAGGGGCTTGTACGCCAGAACCTTGCCCGCGCGCGACCCGGCGTCGGCGCTCACGATCAGGCGCGGCTGGGCGTCCTCGATGCGCGACGCCAGTGACACGCTGGCAAAGCCGCCAAACACCACCGAATGGACCGCGCCAATGCGGGCGCACGCCAGCATGGTGAACGCAGCCTCGGCAATCATCGGCATGTAGACCAGCACCCGGTCTCCCTTGCGCACCCCCAGCGCCTTCAGCATGGCCGCAGCACGCTGCACCTCGCTGTGCAGTTCCCGGAAGGTGTAGACCTTCTCCTCGCCGGTTTCGCTGGAGACATAGATCAGCGCGGGCTGGTCGGCGCGGTCCTTCAGGTGCCGGTCCACCGCGTTGTGGCACAGGTTGGTGGTCCCGCCACTGAACCACCGGGCGAAAGGCGGCTGACTCCAGTCGCAAACCGCCTGGGGCGGTGTCTGCCAGTCAATGAGCCGGGCCTGCTCGGCCCAGAAGGCATCGCGATCGTCCAGCGATCGCCGATAGAAGTCTGCGTAAGCGGTCATGCCCGGTCTCCAGGTTCAAGAATTCATGGCTTCTGAATTCATAATTATTCATGACGGGCTTGCTCCAAGCTGACTGGCCCGCCCCGGCGGGCCGGGCCTACTTGATCAGTGCCTGTACGGCCTTGAATTCCGGATGATCGGCGGATGCGAGCCATTCAAACGCGACCATTTCGGTGGTCACCAGCTCGGCGCCCGCGCCGGCCAGGCGGTCAAAGGCGGCATCCCGGTTGCGTTCCGTGCGAGACGCGCAGGCGTCCGTTACAACCCAGACGTCTAACTCCTCTTCGATGAGCGCCAGCGCGGTCTGAAGCAGGCAGACATGGGCCTCGCAGCCCGCCAGCACCACGGTGCCGGGCCCGGGCGCAGGCGGCGGCGCGGCCTTCTGCAGGTGCCGGGGCAGGCTGCGCGCGTTGCCACCCTGTTGCGCTCGGGCGGGTGGGCGCAGCCACTCGCCCAGCCCGTCGGCCACCGCATTAAAGTGCTGCTTGGCCAGGGTCCGCTTGCACAGTGAGCGCAGTTCGGGATCGTTGCCGCCCAGTTTGTCGGGGCTCTGCTCGGTGCCCCAGACCGTCACCCCCAGCCGGTGGGCGATGCGGGCCAGGCGCACGGCGTTGGCCAACGCCTGCGCGCCCTCGTGCAGGGCAGGCATCAGGCGTTGCTGGTAGTCGACCAGCACAAGTTGGGAATCTTCGGCGTCCAGCAGCATAGGGGGTCCTTCGCGGCCGATCATAAGCGCGCCACCGAAGCCCCTGCCGGGCCTGCCCGCGCGGCAGCGTGCCGCGCCACCCTTTCAGCGGGTGTACACCAGGGGCACCGGCAAGGTGGCCGGCATGGCCAGCATGCCGCTGGCCCGGCGCGGCATCGCCGGCTGCTCGCGCATCGGCGAATGGGGCATCAGGTTGGCCGGCCGCGAGTGGCGTTCACGCTCACGCGTCAGGTACTGCTGGCGGTGGGCTTCGTGGCTTCGGCGCTGCCGCAGGTCGCGGCGCATGCGGACCAGCGCAGCACCCAGCAAGCCGTCGTCCTGGCAGACCACTTCCACCAGAAAGTCCGGGACCACCACGATCTCGCTGTCGCCACCGTCGTACTCCACACAACCGCTGCGGCCCAGCACCCTGCGGATCGCCGCGATGGCCTTGTCGCGCCCCGCGCCCGGCAGCAGCAACGCAAATTCGGTCGGAGCGGTCCGCGCCACCAGGCCCCGCTCCCCCGCAATGTCGGTCAGCCGGGCGATCAGGCGGGCCATGACCCGCCGGCTGATTACGGCGCCGTAGAGGGCGCGCAGCTCATGAAGGTCGGCACAGTCGAACACCACGAGGCTGGCCGGCTGGTGCGCCCGGGCGCAGGCCGCGAGCGTCCGGTCGCCCTCGACCAGGAAGCCCGGCTGGTTGTACAGGCCGGTCGAGGCGTCGCACTGGTCCTTCGCGGTCTGGCCCGCGGGACGGCGCAGCAGGCTCCCCAGCCAGCGGACCACGGCGCCCAGGCGGGCACCCTGCGCCGGCGCGCCGGTGCGGGTCAAGGTCTGCGAGCCGGCCATGGCATTCTCCGTGGCCGGTTGGTGGGTCTGGGTGTTCATGGTCGGTCCCTGTACTGCCGCGCCCCGTGGCGCCGTGGGGCAATGAGACCATGCGCGCTGCCCGGGCCCTTAGGGCCTTCGCTCCCGGGGCCTAGGGAATTTGCCTAGGGCCCGGTCTTCAGGGGTTCATGGACCAGCAGCCAGTAGACCTGCAGGCGCTGCACCTGTTCGATGAAGCGGTTGAAATCCACAGGCTTGCGCACGTAGCTGTTGGCGCCATTGCGCAGGCTGGCCACGATGTCCTCCTCCTCGCTCGAGGACGTCAGGATGACGACGGGAACGAGACAGGTGCGCTCGTCCTCCCGGATGCGCTTGAGCACCTCGATGCCCCCCATCTTCGGCAGCTTGAGGTCCAGCAGGATCAGCGCCGGCACCTCCCGTGTGTCGCGCCCCTCGTGGCGCCCGGTGCCGAACAGGTAGTCCAGCGCCTGCAGGCCATCGTCCGCGACCACCACCTCGTTGAGGACGTTGTTCTCCGCCAGCGTCATCAGGGTCAGCTCCTGATGATCGGGGTTGTCTTCAACCAGGAGAATGCGACTGGTGTTCATGGTGCGTTCCCTCCTTCAGGGTGAACTCGAAAACCGCGCCCTGCCCCGGCGCTGACTCGGCCGCGACACGGCCGCCGTGACGGCTCACGATCCGCAGCACGGTGGCCAGGCCAATGCCCGTGCCCTCGAACTCCCGGTCGGAGTGCAGGCGCTGGAACGCCGTGAACAGCTTGTCGCGGTAGGTCATGTCGAAGCCGGCGCCGTTGTCCGCCACGAAGAAGACCGCCTCCCCTCCCGTGGCGGGCCGGCGGCCGACGCGAATCCGCGGCTGCTCGACGCCGCGGCTGAATTTCCAGGCGTTGCCCATGAGGTTCTCGAGCACCACCGAGAGCAGCCCGGCGTCGCCCATGCACGACAACCCCGGCTCGATGTCCACGGCCACCTGCTGATGCGGGAACCGGGCACGCAGGCCTTCGGCGATCTGCTGGGCACGCGCCGACAGGTCCACGGGTTCGACCCGCAGCGGTGTGCGCGACACCCGGGAAAGCGAGAGCAGGTCGTCGATGAGCTGGGCCATCTGCCCTGTGTTCTCTCGGATGCGGCTCAGGTAGTGCTGCGCCTTGCCGTCCAGTTCCGTCGCATGCCGGGTCAGCAGCGCCTTGCCAAAGCCGTCAATCACCTGCAGCGGCGCCCGCAGGTCATGCGACACCGAGTATGAGAACGACTCCAGTTCCTTGTTGGCCAGCGCCAGGTCGCGCGTTCGCTCGGCCACGCGCTGCTCCAGGGTTTCATTGAGCTGTTCCAGCGCCTCGCGCGCGCGCACCCGCCCGGTCACGTCGTGGGCCAGCACCATGCGCGCCGGGCGCCCGTCGAAGTCGAGCGCATGGGAAGACACTTCGACCAGGATCACCGCGCCGTCCTTGCGCAGGTGCCGCCAGACGCGGGTCCGCCCGGCCTCACTGCCCAGCGTCGCAAGATGGTCATGCAGCGCCGGCAACTCCTCCGGCGGCCGGATGTCATCCAGCGACATGGACAGGAATTCCGCCCGCGTGTAGCCATAGTGGTTCACCGCCGCATCGTTGACGGTCAGGAAGCACAGCGTCTGGGTGTCGAACACCCACATCGGATGCGGATTGGCCTCGAACAGGGTGCGGTAGCGGTGCTCGCTGTCACGCAGCGCCTCCTCTGCACGGTAGGTCGCCGTGATGTCGGACAGCACCAGCACGCAGCCCGCGCTCTCCTCATCGGCCCCGAGCAGCGGCCGCGCACTGGCCTGGATGATTTTCTCCACGCCTGCGGTCCACACCCCGCGGCACAGGAAACGCTGGCGGTCCACGCGCTCGCCTCGCAGGGCCCGCACCGTCGGCCGGTCCCAGGCCGGCATCAGGGTCCGGCCATCGAGCTGAAAAAACCCGTACTCACGGGCCGACACGTCCAGCGGGTCCTTTTCCCGATTGATCAGCGGGATGCCCGGGGCGATCTGCAAGGCCGCCGCATTGACGTGGATGTAGTAACCCCGCGAGTCGGCCACGAGCACGCCTTCGGCCAGGCTTTCGAACACCGAGGTCAGCAGGCTCTTCTGGCCCTGCATCTCGGCCAGCGCGCCGTCGCGCTCCACGGCGCGCTGGATCAACGAGCGCGCCATGGTGTTGAAGCGCTCGTCCAGCTCGTCGAGCTCGCGGATCCGGCGAGGCGCCGGCTGGGCATCCAGCGGCAGCTCCTCGCGCTGCAGGGCCCCCACACGGCGCAACAACCGGTCGAGCGGAGCCGCCAGCACCCGGTCACCAAACGCCCAGGCAGCCCCGGCCCCCAGCAGCACGATGGCCAGCAGGGCGGCCAGCTGCAGATACAGCCGCCGCACGGTCGGCGCCAGCACATCGGCGCGCGACAGGGCGGCGGACACCAGTACCTGCCCCTCGCGGGGGTGACCCACCCGGCGCACCGCGTACAGGTGCGCCGCGTCGCCCGCCGGCCGCGTGCCCAGCCGCGGCCGGGCATCGCCCAGTCCCATCGCCTGGCGCAGCGGCTCCAGCACGGAGCCACCGACCGCCGCCGCCTCGGTGCCGGTGGACGCCAGCACCGTTCCAGTCCCGTCGGTCACGAACAGCGAGGTGCCCGGCGGCGTGGCCAGCTTGCGCAACTGCTCATCGGCTCTCTCCAGATCCAGCGCCAGGAAGATCACGCCGCGCAGCGACTGGTCCTCGCGGTACACCGGCATTGCAAAGGCGATCGACGGCTTGCCCGTCACGCGGCCCACCTGGTAGTCGCCGATGGAAAACTCCCCATTGCCCACGGCGCGCTTGAAGTACCCGCGGTCCGCCACCTGGACTTCGCGCTGGTCACCGACCGCGCGGCAGGTCAACCGGCCCTGCGTGTCGAGCAGGCCGAAGTTGGCGTAGCGCGGATAGCGCGCCCGCAGGTCGCGGAAGTACCGTTCACAGTCCTGCGGGTCATTGCGGTAGACCGGTGGCGCATGGGCCACTGCCGTGAGCATCTGCCGGGCCCCCTCGATCAATTGCTCCTGGTAGGCCGCGGCAAGATCGACCAGGGAGTGCAGGCCGGCTTCGGCGCGCTCGATCCGGTGCTTCTGTTCGGCGAGCGATGACTGGATCACCACCCCGAAGACCGGCACCACCGCAATCAGTACAAGCAGTATGAGGGCCGTGCGCAGCCCAAACGTCCATTTCATTCTGGTCCCTGTCACGCCGGTCCTGGATCGGCCCGGCTCGCCCCGACGCCGCGGCTCTGGCGGCCACGATCGTCGGCCATCGTCCAACGCATTGCTTCGCGTAGTTTGGCGGCTGGTGTGGAACTGTCAAGGCACCCGCCGCATCCGGCTTGCCCGGCCCAAGTGCCGGGTCTACACTGGCACGCCCTGCCACCCCGGTTCTACCCCTGCCCAACGTGCCCGACCTCCCTGCTCTCCCCGAGATACGGCTGCTGTGTGTCGAGGACAACCCCGACGACACCGAGTTGATGGGCCTTGCGCTGGAGCGGGCCGACCCGGACCGGCGCTACCTGCTGCACCGCGTCGACGAGGCCGACGCGTTTGTGCGGGCCCTGGGTGAACCGTTCGATGTCATTCTTTGTGACTACAACCTGCCGAGCTTCTCGCCCTACGCGGCGCTGCAGCTGTTGATGTCGCGACGCTGCTCGGTGCCGCTGGTGGTGGTCACACGCGCCATCGGCGAGGACGCTGCGGTGCATGTGCTGCGCTGCGGTGCGAAGGACTACCTGACCAAGGACCGCTTCGCCACACTGCCGCAGATCATCGACCGCGTGATGGACGAGCGCGCACGCGTGCTCGAGCAGGAGCGCCTGACCAAGGAACTGGCCGCGGCCTATGCGCGGTTGCGCCAGCTGTCGGCTCGCCTGGTGGTGGCGCAGGAGCGCGAGCGCACCCTGATCTCGCGCGAGCTGCACGACGTCCTGGGCCAGACCCTGACCGGCATGATGATCCACCTGCATGCCGCGCGCCGCGCCGAAGAGCCCGGGGCCGCCGAGCGCTTCACCGACACCGCCATGCAGATGGCCCAGGAGGCTGTGGAGCAGGTCAGGACGCTGTCGTTCTCCCTGCGCCCGGCCCAGCTGGACCTTCTGGGCCTGACCGCCGCTGTCCAGCATGCGGTGCAACGCATTGCCGAACCCTCGGGCCTGGCATGGCAGCTCACCTCGCGCGGGGAAGAGCCCAAGCCGCTGCGGGAAACCGCCTCGGTGGCCGTGCGGCTGGTGCAGGAGGCCCTGACCAACATCGTGCGGCATGCGAGCGCATCGCGCGTTGCCGTGCGCCTGCGCTTTCTGCCCCAGGGTCAGCTGAGCCTGGTGGTGGCGGACGACGGCGTCGGCTTTGACGCCGCCCAGGTGCTCAATGGCCAGCCGAGCGAGCGCAACGTGGGCTTGTACGGCATGATGGAGCGTACCGAACTGGCCGGAGGGCGTCTGCGGGTCCGCACCCGCCCCTCCCGCGGAGTCGTGATCCGGGCCGTGCTGTAGCGCCCGGGCGAGCAGATAGCCTGACAGGGGGGATGACCATGAACCACACTTGGGAAGAAGTTCAGCCAGTGCGCATCGTGCTGGCCGATGACCATGACCTGGTGCGATCGGGCATCAAGGCCCTGCTGTCGATGATCCGCGGCGTGCAGGTCATTGCCGAGGCTCGCAACGGCCAGGAGCTGGTCACGCTCGCCGAAGACCTCAAGCCCGACATCGTGATGACCGACATCTCCATGCCCGGCATGGACGGCATCGCGGCCATCAGCCACCTGCACGAGAGCCAGCCGGCCATCCGACTGCTGGTGCTGTCGATGTACGACACGGTGGACTTCGTCAAGCGCGCCGTTGCCAGCGGCGCCTGCGGCTACCTCATGAAGGACGCCCCGCCGTTCGAGCTGGAGCAGGCCGTGCGCAGCGTGATGACCTCGGGCAGCTACTTCAGTCCCGTGATCGCGCAGAAGCTGCTGCAGCCGTCCGAGCCCACCGCGGCCGATGAGCTGACCGAGCGGCAGGTGCAGATTCTCAAGCTGATCGCCCAGGGCCGCGCCTCGAAGGAAATCGCCTTCGAGCTGGGCCTGAGCCCCAAGACCGTGGACGTGCACCGTTCGCGCATCATGGAGCGGCTGCACCTGAGCGACGTCGCCAGCCTGACCCGCTATGCCGTGCGCAAGGGGCTGATCAAGCCCTGAGGCCCGGGCCGCGCTCAGGGCTGCAACTGCAGCAGGCGCCCGTTGGCGCTGTCGGTCAGCACGTAGAGCAAGCCATCCGGTCCCTGGCGCACGTCGCGCACCCGTTCGCCGATCTCGATGCGGTGCTCGGCCACCACCTTGCGGCCGGCCAGCTCGATGCGGTCGACATAGCCGAACTTGAGCGAGCCCACGAACAGCTGCCCCCGTAACACCGCCCCGTACCGGAGGCTGGTCAGGAAAGCCATGCCCGAGGGAGCGATCGACGGCACCCAGTAGTGCAGAGGCTGCTCCATGCCCTGCCGCGCCGTGAGGCCTTCGCCGATCTTGCCTCCGCCGTACTGCTCGCCCCAGGTGATGACGGGCCAGCCGTAGTTGCGGCCAGCCTGCGGAAGGTTGATCTCGTCACCGCCCTGGGGGCCGTGCTCGTGCGTCCAGAGCGTGCCGTCAAGCGCCAGGGTGGCCCCCTGCATGTTGCGGTGGCCATAGCTCCAGATCTCGGGCAGCGCGCCAGCGCGGGCCACGAACGGGTTGTCCCCCGGCACCGAGCCGTCCTTGCGGATGCGCACCACCTTGCCCAGGTGGTTGTCCAGCGTCTGGGCCTCCTGCATGCGCTGGTAGCGCTCGCCCAGCGTCAGGAACAGGGTCCCGTCCCGGCTCTCCACGATGCGGCAGCCGAAATGCGCCCGGCTTGCCACCTTGGGCTTCTGGCTGAAAAGGATTGTCACCGCCTCCAGCCGGCGATCGTCGGCCGACAGCCGCGCCCGGGCCAGCGCCGTGCTGTTGCCGCCCTCGCCCGGCTCGGCAAAGCAGAAATACAGGGTGCGGTTGCGGGCAAAGTCCGAGTCGGTCACCACGTCGAGCAAGCCCCCCTGCCCCCCCGCATCGACCCGAGGCAGCCCGTCCAGCGGTGCACCGGCCGCGCCATCGGCGCCCAGCACGCGCATGCGCCCCGGCCGTTCGGTGACCAGGAAGCGGCCGCCGGGCAGGAAAGCCAGGGCCCAGGGGTGCTCCAGCCCCTGGGCGATCGTGCGCGGCCGGAACGGCTGTGCCTGTGCCGCATCGGGGCTCACCCAGATTGCTATCAAAAGTAGAGCAAACTGTGACCACGCCACAAGGGCTACAGGCATTTTTCTCATGGATTCATGCTCCGCAACGGCGATCCGCCGGGCCCGGCGCCGCCTTGGTCCCCACTCTATACGAGGCCGCATTCCCCTGTTGGAGCCTGGTGTGAATCCCAGTCAAATCAACAGCTTAGGGGCGAAACTTCACTTGACTTGCCCCGGATGCACCGGTAATCTCCCGCTCCATGTCCCGATGGCTGTGCCTCCTTCTGTTGGTCTGCGCCAGCGCCCACGCCGCGCCAGGCGCCCCTGCGGAAGACGACATGGCGCAGTTCATGGCCGACAAGGGCCTGCTGACCCGTCTCGGAGAAGTGCGCCACAACGTGACCGACCGCGCCTCCGAACTCGTGGTCAACGCCATGGGTTTTCTGGGTGTGCCTTACCGCCGTGGCGGCAATTCAGCCGAAACCGGCTTTGACTGCAGCGGCTTTGTGAGGGCCATGTACGAGCAGACCATCGGCCTGCTGCTGCCGCGCCGGGCCAACGAGCAGGCCGCCGCCACCGAGACCATCGACAAGAAGGACCTGAAGCCGGGCGACCTGGTTTTCTTCAACACCATGCGCCGTGCCTTCAGCCATGTCGGTATCTATGTCGGCAACGGCAAGTTCATCCACTCCCCCAAACCCGGCGCCGAAGTGCGCGTGGAAAACATGGACGTGAGCTACTGGGCTCGCCGGTTCGATGGCGCGCGCCGCGTGCTGGTGGGCGACAAGGACACGGCTCCCCCGCAAACCCAGGCTGCCGCGCGGTAGCGCGCTACCGGGCCGTGGCGGCCGGCGCGGATCCGCCCTCCGCCATGAATGTGGCGATCAATGGCGCCCCGGCGCCTCCTATGCGGAATTGGACATTGAGGGCCTGGATGGCGCCTTCGGTCTGCCAGCGCAGGCGCCGGTAGCCGCGTGAAATGCAGGTGCTCCGGCGATCCTCTCCCGTCTCCCACTGAGCCAGCAGAACAGTGTGGCCGCTGCCGTCGGGCCGCGCCAGCTGCAGCCAGGCGCGCTGGCGGGGGATGGGGACCACGGGGTCCACGCCCTCGGGCCGAACAGCCACGGAAAACATGGTGTCCTGCGGCCCGGCAGCCTGCTCGGCAAGATCGGGCGTGAACTCTCCCTGCGCCTGGCGGCCATTCGGCTCGAGCCAACGCAGGCGCAGGTACGGCGCTGGCTCCCGCGCGGACCACATGAGGTGCACGTTGTCGCCTTCAACGCAGAAGTCCGGCTGGAACGACGCGCTTTCCGCCGGCCATACCCCGCCCCGGCGCTGCTCCACGGCTTGCAGCCGGATGCCCGGCGGTGCCACCAGCGATTGGGCGTAGACCCGCCCAGCCACCGGCAGCACGAAACGCTGCAGCGGTTGTGCTGCGTGCACGATCGGCCCGGCCCCCGATGACGGCAGGTGGCGCTCGTCCACACTGCGCGCAGCTTCCCGCAGTGGCGACTCGGCCATGAAGAACGCCACACCAGGCAGGGCAAAAATCGCCATCCCGCTCAGGGCGAGCCCCGTGCACTCCGAACCGGTCAATGCCGGACGCACGCTGCGGCCCACCAGCCAGTGGCTGCCGAACCAGATCAACGGCCCCACCGTGAACAGACAGAGATAGAAAACCGCCAGAGCTTCCATACCGCTGACCGAGCGCGCCGGCCCCACCACGGCCAGCACCGCCAGCGGCGCCGACAACAGTGACACCGCCCTGACCGCCCCCCAGCTGCCCACACGCCGCGACCGCCGGAAGAACAGGGCTTCGAGCGCTAAAGCCAGCCCCATGGCCACGAGGACCCCGAGCCCCGCGAGCCACCACGACCGCTGTTCAGCAGGGGGCAGCGCGGCCAGGGTGTCGAGCATCTGTTGCCATTCCATGCGGCTTTCCCCTTTGGTTGCCATGAAGATCCCTGGACACCCGCGAACGATGGGTCTTCGCACGCGGTCCATCGCTATCATCGCAGGCATGGCATCACTGCGGCAAACCACCCCCTGCGGCCGCGCGAGCAGGGGTTTCACCCTGGTCGAGTTGATGGTGGTGATCGCCGTCATCGCCATCCTCTCGCTGATCGCGCTGCCCAGCTATCTTGACAGCATCGTGCGCCGGCAGATTGCCGACGCACTGCCCCTGGCCGATGTCGCCAAGCCCGCGATCCAGGCTGCGGCGCGCCTGGGCGCTCCCCTGCCCCCGGACAACGCCGCCGCCGGGCTGCCCGAACCCGACAAGATGGTGAGCAACCTGGTCAGCTCGGTCACGGTCCAGGATGGCGCGATCCACCTGCAGTTCGGCAACAACGCCAACGGCACGCTCAAGGGCAAGACGCTGAGCCTGCGTCCGGCCGTGGTGGAAGGCGCCCCCGTGGTCCCCGTGGCGTGGATCTGCGGGATGGCCAAGGTGCCTGACAAGATGACCGTGCGCGGCACCAACCGCACCGACATACCGACCGGGCTGCTGCCGCTGAGCTGCCGCTGAACGCGCGCCCGCCGGTCAGAAGAACCAGTCGGGCTGTTCGGCCTCGGTCTTCCAGCCTGCTGCGCGCAGCCGCAGCCATTCGGGTGAGCCCTCGACCTCGTGGCTGCTGGTGGCCCGGCCGTCGGCGTCCATGAAGCCGATCTCCACCCGTTTTGCAATCAGCGCGCGAATGGCCGGTGCGTCAGCCCAGGTCTGGCCGGCCTCGATCAGCTTCGCGCATTCGGCGCGCACCGCGCCGACGCGGTCCGTGCGGGTGTCACTGGTTTTGAGAGGGCCTTCAAAATGCAGGTGGTCGCCCTTTTTGTCGAGCCAGTCGCCGCCCCAGGCCAGGTAGCTTTGCGTGCCGCCCACGATCACTTCCACCAGCGCGCCCGACAGGTCCAGATGCGGCTCGAACCGCTTGAGCTGGCGGATGGCCTTGAAGAACTCGGCTGGCGTGGGCATGTAGTGGCCCGACTTGTTGTTGATATAGACAATGCGTCCGTTGCTCACGCCCACCATGCCCGCGCCCAGCACGCGCCCGCCCGCCAGCAGCGAGGAATGGTGAAAGTTGTCGGCCACATGCATGTGCACATACAGGCGCCCCGCGGGCGAGATCACATAGGCCCAGAAGCGCGGGTTGTAGAAAACGATGGGCTTGAGCGGCCCGCAGTTGGACAGCTTGCTCCACAGCGGAGCCCCCGGCGTGCCGATGGCGGCCGCGAGCTTGCGCACCAGCCCCTTGTCGTCGATGGTGCAGGCGTTCTCCCACTGCCGGTCAGGCGCGAGGTAGATCACGCGCTCGGCGAGCTGCACGGCGGCGGGCGAGCCATTGGCCTCGAGCCAGTCCCACAGGTTCAGTGGCGAGCCGGCGTCGGCCTCCCACTGATGGAACAGGGCCATGAGCTCGGCCTGGCGCCAGGAATGGTGCTTGGGGTCGAGCTTCTCGAGCCAGTAGTCGTGGCCTGACAGGGTCTTGGCCTTGGGCATGAAGCCCGCGCGCTGGGCCGCGCGCGCGGTGGCATTGCCGGCGTACGACGGGGCAAACACCGTGCGCAGGGCATTGATGCGCCCGGACGCGGCCTCGATGCCCTTGACGCGCTTGAGACACAGGCTGGCATAGCGGTACAGCACGCCGAGCTGCGCCGCGCTTGTGGAGGTCTGGCTGAGGCGGATGGCCTCGGCCACCACCGCGTTGAGCGCTTCCAACCGCAGTTGCTTGTTGGTCTCCTTGAGCGCGGCGGAGGCCGGCCTCATGAGCGTGGCCTTGCGGTAGGTCTCCAGGTTCTTGAAGATGGCCATCGAAGCCAGACCGGTGTTGGCACTGACCGTATCGCTCAGCCACTGGCTGCCCGATGGAACACTGTCGCTCATGTTGACTCCCGCGTGGTGGCGGGAGTATCTCCGAGCGCGTCGGGCAAGGCAATCGGCGTCTCGCCCGCGCAACGGCCGAATCGCCGGCGGGCGCGTCAGAGCACGGCCGTGGGAATCGGCAGCATCGAAAAACCCAGCAAGCCGCCACTGGCCACCACCGCCGCCATCTGCGGCCAGGTGATCGTCAGGTAGACACCCTTGCCGCGGTCAATAGCGGGCAGTATCAGCACGTAGGCGGTCAGCACGGCCGACCAGAACGCCAGGCCACCAAAGATCGCGACAGCGGCCGGCCCCAGTGCCGACGACACGGCCATCACCGCGCCAATGCCTTCGGCCAGCGGTTCGATGGCCTTCAAGCCGCGCGGCAACTGGTTGATCGCCTCGTGGTCGATGCGCACCACCACGCCCCACGGTTTGGCCGCCACGTGAATGTATTTCTCGAACTCGTTCGGGGCCCGCTTGGCTTTCAGCAGACCGGCCGGCGCCGCGGATGCATGCGACAGCACCACAGCGCGCAGGCCCTGAGCGACCGCGTCGCGATGGACCGCATCCACTTCGATGCCGATCGACGCCAGCGCCGCCAATGGATCGTCCAGCAGGGACCGGCGGTTGGCGTCGGTGACCTGCTCGCTGGAGAACAAGGCCATCATGGCCTGGGACTGTGGATCGAGCGCAATGCTGTTCATTGGAAATTCCCCCTGAGTCAATGGATATGGATTTGGACGCGAACACCGGACAAGCCGGGCTCGACTCCGACCATAACAACGACCTGGGACTCATTGGTCCATATCGCACCATCGGGGTCAGACAAAGGCCACCGAAGGTCACCTTGTCGATGTGATTTATTCACCTGGAGGGTGGGCGCGAAGTCGATAGTTTTCTGAATCGACAGGGTTGCGCGGGTACCACCTGCTTTTGCATATCTCTGGTTTCCAGCTTGTCCTAAACTTGCCCCGACTGAAACAGGGAGGAACATGCATGGCCGACATATGGTTCAAATTGGGTTATCCGATCGGGCTGGACACGATGATTCCCGCCAACAACGGTGTGGCCACCAATCTGCCAGGCGGCATTTATGGCAACACCCAGGGCGGCATCTATCTGATCTACAACCCGGGCCAAACCAACCGCTACATGGGCATCACGACCAATTTCAGCAAACGCTTTGCCTCAAGGCAGGGGTCGTGCTTTGAACTCGGCCTGCCCAGAACCGCGCTGGCCAATGTCGTCGCGTTTCTGGGTGAGGTCAGGTACTGCGACACGGGAGCCAACGCCTGGACCATCGTGAACAACTATGCGGCCAACAACACCAACATCAACCTGGACAACAGGAACTACGACTACGAGCATCTCTTCATCAAGAGCGTGCAGCATATCTGGGCGTATCAGACCGTTTCCAACACCGTCAAGGTGGGCGCCCTGCGGAACAAGCACAACGCGAATGCGATCACCGCAACGGTCACCTGGAGTGGCGGCCAGTGGCACAACTTCACCAACGGCACCAACGGGCTGGACATCAGCCTCGCGGCCAACAACACCTGGAACTAGATCGCTGCGCCGATCTCCGTCGTGCGGATGAGCGTCCCGCAGGGCGCCCGGACATTTCCTGTTAGCCTCGCCGCATGCATCTTGTTGTCCGGCTTCTTCGCCCCTGGTTCCCTCGCGCGGGACTGGGGATTTTCCTGGCCCTCGCATTGACGGCTTCTTGCGCGCTGGCTCAGGCCCCGGCGCCGCCCGCTTCGGCACCACCGGCCACGTCCGCGGCGCAAAGCATGTGGGCCAACGCACGCACACGGCTTCTGCGCATCCGCATCGTTCCCCTGGGGCAGACCAGCCAGGCCAGCGTGGGCTCCGGCTTCTTTGTTTCCGGCGACGGGCTCCTGATTTCCAACTTCCACGTGATCAGCCTCGTGGCGCTGAAGCCCGACCGCTACCAGGCGCTGTATGAAACCCCGTCGGGCGACAAGGGCGAACTGAGCCTGCTGGGCATCGACACGGTCAATGACCTGGCGTTGCTGCGCATCAAAAGCGGCTCCCTGCAAGGCAAGCCGACCGACCCGCTTCCGTTCAGGTCCGAAAACAGCAGGCTGAACCGCGGTGAACGCATTTTTTCGCTGGGCAATCCGCTCGATGTGGGCTTTGCCGTGGTGGAAGGCACCTACAACGGCCTGGTCGAGAGAAGCTTCACACCACGCCTTTTTTTCAGCGGTGCCATCAACGGCGGCATGAGTGGCGGTCCGGCACTGGACGCGCAAGGTGCCGTGGTGGGGATCAATGTGGCCAAGCGCCTGGATGGGGAGCAGGTGAGCTTTCTCGTGCCCGCCGTGCATGCCCAGAGACTGCTTGCCGCCAACCGGGACGCGGCCCCCATCACCACCCCGCTGTACGGCACCATCACGGCGCAGTTGCGGCAGTACCAGGACCAGTTGACCGATCGCTTCATCCGCGCGCCCTGGAAGCCCCAGATTCAGGGCGGCGTGAGCATCCCCATCCCCTCCGACGACTTCATGCGCTGCTGGGGCCGGCGCGAGCAGATGGAAAACAAGGCCTTCCAGTTCTCGCGCACCGACTGCCGCATGGATTCCAGCGTGTACACGGGCGAAGGCAATCTGGGAATGATCTCCACGGCCCATGAGTCCTACGACGGCACCCGGCTCGGTGCGACGCGGTTCATGGACCGCTACAGCAAGAGCTTCGAGAACGAGCGTTTCCTGAGCGGGATCCGTCCCTCCACCAAGCCCGCGTGCCGACAGCAGAGCATCCAGAACGCGGGCGGCCCGCGCATGGAGGCCGTGATGTGCCTGAGCGCCTACAAGCGCTTCAAGGGCCTCTACAGTGTCTCGATGCTCGTGGCCACACAGGAAGGCAGCACACACGGCACGCAGGCCCGCCTCAATGCCACCGGCGTGAGCTTTGACAATGCGCTCAAGCTGTCCCGGCATTTTGTGGACGGCTTTGCCCTGGCCCAACCGGCGCAAGGGGGCCAACCATGAACGCGCCCGATCCGGCCGCCCAGACACTGACCATCGAGTACCTGGACGACGATGGCCAGGTGCAGCGGGTGGAGCAGTTGCGCGGCTCGCATTTCACCCTGCGCGTGAGCGGCGAAGCGGCCGCCTTCCTCGCCCCACCCCAGGGCCGGGAAGCCGACGCGCCACCGCCGGCCACCGCGCCCTCCGCTCCGGCACCTCACAGGGCCTGGCTGATCGCGCTGGCCCTTTACGGCATCTACGCTCTGCTGTCGTCGCTGGACGTCTGGGTCGAATACAACCCCGACAACAATCCGCCCAACTACGTCATCATGGCGCTGGGCATCACTGCCGCCCTGGCGCTCTGGGCGGCCCTGTGGTCGCTGTTCAGCAAGATTTTTGCGAAGCACGCGAACTACTGGCAGCACGTGAGCATTGTGCTGGCGGCGGGCATCGCCCTGACCGTGGCGGCCTCCACCATGCACTTCCTGTCGTTCAGCCTGTCCTGGCGCGTGCTGGGGCGCATCGACAACCTGACCCTGCTCGCCACCCTGGGCCTCATGATGTGGGCCCACCTGCGGCTGATCGTGCCACCCACGCGGGGGCGCCCTCTGGGCTGGAGCGTGCTGGCGCTCACGCTGCTGGGGCTGGCGCTGCTGATGTGGACCAACCATCGCCGGCAGGGAAGCGTTCTTGACACGCTGCACACGGCCCATCTCTACCGGCCTGCGCTGCAACTCACCACGGCCGAACCTTCCAGCGATTTCTTCAGCCGGGCGCGGGCGCTCGAAGCGCCGCTCAAGGCCCAGGCCGACGAGGTCGAGCCGGGCGAGGACCCGGTCGACAGCGACGACGACTAGCGCGAGGGCTCGGGCAAAGCCCATGAAAAAGCCCGAACCCGTGACGGTTCGGGCCTGTCATGACGAACCGGCCTGCCGCTACTTGCGCGGCGGCGGCACGTCCGTGCACGAGCCGTGGGCAATCTCCGCGGCCATGCCGATGCTTTCGCCCAGCGTGGGGTGCGGGTGGATGGTCTTGCCGATGTCCACCGCGTCGGCGCCCATCTCGATGGCCAGCGCAATCTCGCCGATCATGTCGCCTGCATGGGTGCCGACGATGCCACCCCCCAGGATGCGGCCGTGTCCGTGGGCTTCGGGGCTGTCGTCGAACAGCAGCTTGGTGTAGCCCTCGTCACGGCCATTGGCAATGGCGCGGCCTGACGCGGTCCAGGGGAACAGGCCCTTCTTGACCTTGATGCCCTGGGCCTTGGCCTGGTCCTCGGTCAGGCCCACCCACGCCACCTCGGGGTCGGTGTAGGCCACGCTGGGGATCACGCGGGCGTTGAACGCGGCGCTCGCCAGTTCCTTGTTGCCCTGCAGTTCTCCGGCCGCGACCTCGGCGGCCACATGGGCTTCGTGCACCGCCTTGTGCGCCAGCATGGGCTGGCCCACGATGTCGCCGATGGCGAAGATGTGCGGCACGTTGGTGCGCATCTGGATGTCCACGTTGATGAAGCCGCGGTCGGTCACCGCCACACCCGCCTTCTCGGCGCCGATCTTCTTGCCATTGGGCGTGCGGCCCACGGCCTGCAGCACGAGGTCGTAGACCTGTGGCGCGGGCGCGGTCCCGCCCTCTTCGGCTGGCGCGAACGTCACTTCGATGCCTTCGGGCAGCGCGCGCGCGCCCACGGTCTTGGTCTTGAGCATGATGTTGTCAAAGCGCTTGGCATTCATCTTCTGCCAGACCTTGACCAGATCGCGGTCGGCGCCCTGCATGAGCCCGTCCATCATTTCCACCACATCCAGCCGTGCGCCCAGGGTGCTGTAGACCGTGCCCATTTCGAGGCCGATGATGCCGCCCCCCAGGATCAGCATGCGCTTGGGCGTGGTGCGCAACTCCAGCGCTCCGGTGGAGTCCACCACGCGCGGATCGTCCGGCATGAAGGGCAGGTGCACAGCCTGCGACCCCGCGGCGATGATCGCGTTGCGGAACTTCACGGTCTGGCTCTTGCCGGTCTTTTCCTGGCCGGCAGCGCCTGCCGTTTCCTGGACCTGCAGGTGGAACGGGTCGAGGAACTCGCCGTGGCCGCGCAGCACCGTGACCTTGCGCATCTTGGCCATGCTGTTCAGGCCGCCGGTGAGCTTGCCCACCACCTTGGCCTTGTGCGCGCGCAACTTCTCGATGTTGACCACCGGCGTGCCGTAGCTCACGCCCAGCGCCTCGAAGTGGCTGACTTCGTCCATCACGGCCGCCACGTGCAGCAACGCCTTCGACGGGATGCAGCCGACGTTCAGGCAAACCCCGCCCAGCGTGGCATAGCGTTCGACCAGCACGACCTTCAGGCCCAGGTCGGCCGCGCGAAACGCCGCCGAATAGCCACCGGGCCCGGCGCCCAGCACCAGCACGTCGCATTCGAGATCGGCGCCGCCCGCATGGCTGGCAGCCACGGGAGCCGGGGCAGTCGCTTCAGTTTTGATAGCAGAAGGTGCCCGGTCCTCCTGGGCTTTCGCCTGTTTTGGCTCGGAAGCCGGGGCCCCGGCCGCCTCGGCGGCTTCCACCACGAGCACGACCGACCCCTCGGCGACCTTGTCGCCGAGCTGGACTTTCAGCTCCCTGACCACGCCGCCATGGCTGGCCGGGATTTCCATCGAGGCCTTGTCGGATTCGACGGTGATCAGGCTCTGCTCGGGCTTGATGGTGTCGCCGGCTTTCACCAGCACTTCGATCACGGTCACTTCGGAGAAGTCGCCGATGTCCGGCACTTTGATGTCGATGAGGCTCATTTGCCGCCTTTCAGTTTGATCGTGTGGAAATTCGCCGGGCCGGCGGAATTGCGGTCGAATTCGCAGCCCGCCGCGAGGCCGGCTTCAGCCACCTCGCGGGCCGACCGGGCCCGCGAATAGACCGCGTGCATGGCGCCCAGCGCGAAGCCGCGGCCCGAGCCTATGCCCCAGAACTCGTTGAACTCGAACACCTCGCGATAGCTGTACAGGCCGAAAATGCCCCCGGCATTGGCAATCAGCACGCTGAACTGGCTGGATTCGTAAGGGTCGTTGTCTTCCTCCTTGGTCTGCAGGAAGAAGTTTTCCTTCAGCAGCGGATGCAGCCGCGTGAAGGTCTCGAATATCTCGTCGCGCCCGTGCAGGCGCAATTGATCAGCAGGCATCGCCTCCAGGGCCTTGCGCAGCACGGGGAAGTGCGCCACCGTGCCGGCCATGCCGAGGAAGGACGGTCCGCCGGCCGCCCTGACCTGGAAGATCTTGCTGTTGGCCTCGAAGCGTTGCGACAGCCGCGTGTCGCCGAACGTCACCAGCGTGTCCGCGGCGATGGCCACCTGCCCCGCCTTCCGCGCCACAACCACTGTGGTCATCGTCAGGCCCTAGAGCAGCACGCGACGGAAGTCGGCCAGTATCTGGCCCAGGTAGGCGTTGAAACGCGCGGCCGCGGCGCCATCGATCACGCGATGGTCCCAGCTCAGCGACAGCGGCAGCATCAGGCGCGGCACGAACTGCTTGCCGTCCCACACCGGCTCCATGGTGCTCTTGCACACGCCCAGGATCGCCACCTCGGGCGCATTGATGATGGGCGTGAAATAGCGCCCGCCGATGCCTCCCAGGCTGCTGATGGTGAAGCAGGCGCCGCTCATGTCGGCCGGGCCCAGCTTGCCATCGCGCGCCTTCTTGGCCAGCTCACCCATCTCCTGGCTGATCTGCAGCACGCCCTTCTTGTCGGCGTCCTTGATCACCGGCACCACCAGCCCATTGGGCGTGTCGGCGGCGAAGCCGATGTGGAAATACTGCTTGAGCACCAGCTGGTCGCCGTCCAGCGAGCTGTTGAACTCGGGGAATTTCCTGAGCGCCGCCACGCAGGCCTTGATCAGGAAGGCCAGCATGGTGACCTTGATGCCGGCTTTCTCGTTTTCCTTGTTGGTGGACACGCGGAACGCCTCGAGCTCGGTGATGTCGGCGTCGTCATGGTTGGTGACGTGCGGGATCATCACCCAGTTGCGATGCAGGTTGGCGCCGCTGATCTTCTTGATGCGGCTCAGGTCCTTGCGCTCCACCGCGCCAAACTTGGTGAAGTCCACCTTGGGCCATGGCAGCAGCCCCAGCGCCTCGCCACCGCCCGCGCCGCCGGCCGGGGCCTTGGCCGCCTGGGCCCGGGTCTGGGTGGCACCGGCCATCACGGCCTTGGTGAAGCCCTGCACATCGGTCTGCGTGATGCGGCCCTTGGGACCGGAACCCTTGACCTCCTCGAGCGGCACCCCCAGTTCGCGAGCGAACTTGCGGACCGACGGTGAGGCGTGCGGCAGGCCCGCCGTCGGCGTGCCCGGCACGTGCGCAGGGACGGCGGCGGGGGCCGACGTCGCGGCCGCGGCCGCGGGAGCGGGCGCAGCAGCCGGCATGGCAGCCGGCGCAGGCGACGCCGCGGGTACGGCGGCCGATGCCGGGGCCGCCACGGCGCCCGCACCTTCCACGATGGCGATCAGGTCGCCAATGTTGACGGTATCGCCGACCTTGACCTTGAGCTCGGCGAGTTGGCCGGCAGCCGACGACGGGATCTCCATCGACGCCTTGTCCGACTCCACCGTGATCAGCGATTGCTCCAACTTGATCGCGTCGCCGGGCTTGACCAGCACCTCGATCACGGCCACGTCCTTGAAGTCGCCGATGTCGGGCACGCGCACCTCGACCGGGCCCGCTGCGGCGGCAGCCGGTGGCGGCGCTACATTTTGCGTAGCAGAAGGTGCCGGCGCCACGGGGGCTTCAGCCTGTTTTGGCGCAGAAGCAGGGGCTGCCTGCGCGGCGCTTTCCAGCACCAGCACCACCGACCCCTCGGCCACCTTGTCTCCCAGGCTGACGCGCAGTTCCCTGACCACGCCAGCCGCTGACGACGGAATTTCCATGGACGCCTTGTCAGACTCCACCGTGATCAGCGACTGCTCTGCCTTGACCGTGTCGCCGGCCTTGACCAGCAGCTCGATGACCGAAACCTCGCTGAAATCCCCGATGTCGGGGACTTTCACTTCAACCAATGCCATGTCGTTGTCTCCGGTTCTTATGCGTACAGCGGGTTGATCTTGTCGACGTTGATGCCGTACTTCTGGATCGCTTCAGCCACCTTGGCCACGGGCACCGTGCCCTCCTCGCTCAGGGCCTTGAGCGCCGCCAGCACGATGTAGTGGCGGTTCACCTCGAAGTGCTCACGCAGCTTGCTGCGGAAGTCGCTGCGGCCGAAACCATCGGTGCCCAGGACCTTGTAGGTGCGGCCCTTGGGCAGGAACGGGCGGATCTGTTCGGCATAGGACTTCATGTAGTCCGTGGAGGCCACCACGGGACCGGCGTGCTTGTCCAGCTGCTGGGCCACAAACGGCACCCAGGGCGATTCGGTGGGGTGCAGAAGGTTGTGCCGCTCGGCGGCCTGGCCGTCGCGGGCAAGTTCGTTGAAGCTCGGGCAGCTCCAGACGTCGGCCGACACGCCCCAGTCCTTCTCCAGCAGTTCCTGCGCCGCGATCGATTCGCGCAGGATCGTGCCGGACCCCAGCAGTTGCACGCGGGGCGTCTGCTTGGCGCCCGGCTTGCACAGGTACATGCCCTTGATGATCTGCTCTTCCGTGCCCGGCGTGAGGCCCGGCATGGCGTAGTTCTCGTTGAGCAGCGTGAGATAGAAATACACGTTGTCCTGCTTCTCCACCATGCGCTTGAGGCCATGGTGCAGGATCACGCCCACCTCGTGCGCAAAGGTCGGGTCGTAGCTGATGCAGTTGGGAATGGTGCCCGCCAGGATGTGGCTGTGGCCGTCTTCGTGCTGCAGGCCTTCGCCGTTCAGCGTGGTGCGCCCCGAGGTGCCGCCCAGCAGGAAGCCGCGCGCCTGCATGTCGCCTGCCGCCCAGGCCAGGTCACCGATGCGCTGGAAGCCGAACATCGAGTAGTACACGTAGAACGGCACCATGATGCGGTTGCTCGTGCTGTAGCTCGTGGCCGCGGCAATCCAGCTCGCCATGCCGCCGGCCTCGTTGATGCCTTCCTGCAGGATCTGGCCGGCCTTGTCTTCCTTGTAGTACATGACCTGGTCCTTGTCGACCGGGGTGTACTGCTGGCCTGCGGGGTTGTAGATGCCCACCTGGCGGAACAGGCCCTCCATGCCGAAGGTGCGGGCCTCGTCCACCAGGATGGGCACCACGCGCGGGCCCAGCGCCTGGTCGCGCAGCAGTTGGGTCAGGAAGCGCACGTAGGCCTGGGTGGTGGAAATCTCGCGGCCCTCGGCCGTGGGCTCGAGCACGGCCTTGAAGGTTTCGAGCGCGGGCACGGTGAAGCTTTCGTCGGCCGTGACGCGGCGGTGCGGCAGGTAGCCGCCAAGGGCCTTGCGCCGCTCGTGCAGGTACTGCATCTCGGGCGTGTCATCGGCCGGCTTGTAGAACGGCAGCTTGGGCAGCTCGCTGTCGGGAATCGGGATGTTGAAGCGGTCCCGGAAGGCCTTGATGTCCTCGTCGGTGAGCTTCTTGGTCTGGTGGACGGTGTTCTTGCCCTCACCGATCTTGCCCATGCCGAAGCCCTTGACGGTCTTGATCAGCAACACCGACGGCTGGCCCTTGTGGTTGACGGCACGATGGAATGCGGCGTAGACCTTCTGGGAGTCATGGCCTCCGCGCTTGAGGTTCCAGATGTCGTCGTCGCTCATGTGGGCCACCATCTCCAGCGTGCGCGGATCGCGGCCGAAGAAGTGCTTGCGGACGTAGGCGCCGTCGTTGGCCTTGAAGGCCTGGTAGTCACCGTCGTTGGTGTCCATCATGAGCTTGCGCAGGGCGCCGTCCTTGTCGCGCGCCAGCAGCGGGTCCCAGTTGCTGCCCCACAGCAGCTTGATCACGTTCCAGCCCGCACCGCGGAATTCGCCCTCGAGCTCCTGCACGATCTTGCCGTTGCCGCGCACCGGCCCGTCCAGGCGCTGCAGGTTGCAGTTGATGACAAAGACCAGGTTGTCCAGGTTTTCGCGCGCGGCCAGGCCGATCGCGCCCAGGCTTTCCACCTCATCCATTTCGCCGTCGCCGCAGAACACCCAGACCTTGCGGTTTTCGGTGTTGGCGATGCCCCGCGCGTGCAGGTATTTGAGGAAGCGGGCCTGATAGATCGCCATCAGCGGCCCCAGGCCCATGGACACCGTCGGGAACTGCCAGAACTCGGGCATCAGCTTGGGGTGCGGGTAGCTCGACAGGCCCTTGCCATCCACCTCCTGGCGGAAATTGAGCAGTTGCTCCTCGGTCAGGCGGCCTTCGAGATAGGCCCGCGCATACACGCCCGGCGACACATGGCCCTGGATGTAGACGCAGTCCCCGCCGTGGTTCTCGCTTTCGGCATGCCAGAAGTGGTTGAAACCGGCGCCGAACATGTTGGCCAGCGAGGCAAACGATCCGATGTGGCCGCCCAGGTCGCCGCCGTCCACCGGATGGTGGCGGTTGGCCTTGACCACCATGGCCATGGCATTCCAGCGCATGTAGGCGCGCAAGCGCTCCTCCACCTCGATGTTGCCGGGGCAGTGGGCCTCGTCCTGGGGCTCGATGGTGTTGACATAGCCGGTGGTGGCCGAGAACGGCAGGTCAATGCCCTCCTGGCGCGCCTGCTCAAGCAGTTGCTCGAGCAGGAAGTGGGCGCGGGCGCGGCCCTCGGCGTTGGTTCCGCTGCTGGCGATGACGGCGGATAGCGCGTCGATCCATTCGCGGGTTTCCTGGGCGTCCGCATCATTGGCGGCGGACCCAAACAGTTTGTCGGGCATGGCTGACATCTTTGTCTCCTCGTGGGCGATGACGTAATTTAGTACGGTGACCCTAAGTCTCTCATACTTTTCTGTCAATTTCAAATTATGCTTTTACTTTTCATATTATGAATTAACAGATACGGCATGCGGCTTTGCCGATGGCGGCGCAGCATGCCCCTACACTCCCAAGTCCATGCAAGAGTCCGCCCCCTCCCCCGACGCCGACAGCCGTTTCGGCCTGTCCGCGACCTGGTGGCGCCGCTGGTGGCGACGCCAGACACCGGGCCGGCAGGACCGTTTCGCCACGCTGGCCCCCGTGGCGGCCGTGCTGATGTTCCTGGCGGCGATCATTTCGGCGTTCTGGTACCTGAGGCTGGAGGAGGTCGACCGCGAGCACGAGGCCGTCAAACGCGACGTGGAGTACGCTCAGCAGCGCGTGCGCCTGCGGTTGCTGGAGCGACAGGAACAGCTGATGCGGCTGGCGCGTGACGCGTCGAACCACGAGATCGACTTTGACGAGTTCATGGGCCGCGCCGAATCGCTGGTCAGCCAGTACCCCGAGTTGCAGGCACTGACCTGGATCGATGACCGGCGCCGCATCCGGGCCAGCTATGCCGCGCCCAGCGTCACCAGCAGCCAGCTGCGGCCGGCGGGCACCACGCTGCGTGCCGGCGGCGAGACCGAGAGCACCTACAGCCTGGCGCGCGACCTGCAGCAGCCCGTCTACTCGCAGCCCGCCGGCGGCACCGACACCACCGGCTTGCTGCAACTGCACATTCCGCTGGCGGAGCAGGGCCGCTTCTCGGGGGTGGTGCTGGGCGAATATTCCATCGACGGCCTGCTGCGCTACGGCGTGCCGTCCGAGGTGCAGGCCAAGTACGCCGTGGCCTTCCTGGACGCCAAGAGCCATCTGCTGGCAGGCACCTCGGTGCCCACGCGCGACCCGGCCACCGGCGTGCTGAGCTTTGCCAGCAAGCCCAATGAATACGAGGTGCCGGTCTCGCCGGTCGGCAATGGGCTGGTGATCCGGGCCCAGGCCTACCGCGCCTCGCTGGGGGTCATCGGCAGCGGGCTGTTCTGGCTGGTCAGCGCGCTGTCCGCCATGACGGCCTGGATGCTGATCGGCAACTGGCGCCATACCCGCCGGCGCATGCAGGCCCAGCAGGCACTGATCTCGGAGACCAACTTCCGGCGCGCCATGGAGAACTCCATGCTCACCGGCATGCGCGCGCTCGACATGCAGGGCCGCATCACCTACGTCAACGCGGCGTTCTGCCAGATGACCGGCTGGAGCGAGGCCGAGCTGGTGGGGCGCACGCCGCCCTTCCCCTACTGGCCCGAAGCCGACCGCGAGCAGCTCGCGGCTCGGCTGGACGACGAGATCAACGGCCGCTCCACGCCGGGGGGCTTCCAGGTGCGCGTGAAGCGCAAGGAGGGCTCGCTGTTCGATGCGCGGCTGTATGTGTCCCCGCTGATCGACGCGGTGGGCAAGCAGACCGGCTGGATGACGTCGATGACCGACATCACCGAGCCCAACCGCATCCGCGAGCAGCTCTCGGCGTCGTACGAGCGCTTCACCACGGTGCTGGAGGCGCTGGACGCCGCGGTCTCGGTGGCGCCACTGGGCAGCGAGGAACTGCTGTTCGCCAACAAGCTGTACCGCCTGTGGTTCGGCACCCAGACCGTGGGCCATCTGCAGATGGTGGCGCAGGCCGGCGTGCCCAACCGGCCCACCACCGACGAATCGCTGGACGAGGTGGACTCCTTCGTGGGGCTGCCCACCGATTCGCTGATGGCGGCCCAGTCGGGCAATGCCGAGATCTTCGTGCCGGAGCTGGGCAAGTGGATCGAGGTGCGTTCACGCTACCTGAACTGGGTGGACGGGCGGCTGGCGCAGATGGTGATCGCCTCCGACATCACGCCACGGCGCCACGCCGAGGAGCAGGCCGAAGCCCAGGCCGAACGCGCGCAGTCGGCCAGCCGGCTGATCACCATGGGTGAAATGGCCTCCAGCGTGGCGCACGAGCTCAACCAGCCGCTGACGGCCATCAACAACTACTGCAACGGCATGATCTCGCGCATCAAGGGCAAGCAGATCCAGGAAGAGGACCTGCTGGCCGCGCTCGACAAGACCGCCCGCCAGGCCCAGCGCGCCGGCCAGATCATCCAGCGCATCCGTTCGTTCGTGAAGCGCAGCGAGCCCAACCGCACGGCCGCCGACATCGCGGCCATGGTCAACGAGGCCGTGGAGCTGGCGGGCATCGAGCTGCGCCGGCGCAACGTGCGGCTGTCGCACTACGTGGCCGCGCGCCTGCCCAAGCTGCATGTGGACCCGATCCTGATCGAGCAGGTGCTGGTGAACCTGCTCAAGAACGCGGCCGAGTCCATCGACCACGCGCAGCGACCCACGGCCCGGCGCAGCGTCGAGCTGCGCGTGGTGCCCAAGCAGATGGGCGAGCAGGCGGTGATCGAGTTTTCGGTGCTGGACTCGGGTGCCGGGCTCGCGCCCGAGGTCATGGACCGCCTGTACGAAGCGTTCTTCTCGACCAAGGTGGAGGGCATGGGCATCGGCCTGAACCTGTGCCGCACCATCGTCGAGTCGCACCACGGCCGGATGCTCGCCGAGAACATCTACAATGGGACGGAAGTGGCCGGATGCTGTTTTTCCTTCTGGATACCGGTGTCTGACGCTACAAATTCCATAGTGTCACCTTCAACCAAGGATGCCGGAGTGTCTGCATGAGTTTGATTCCGAAGAAGGGTACGGTCTATGTGGTGGACGACGACGAAGCCGTCCGCGATTCCCTGCAGTGGTTGCTGGAGGGCAAGGACTACCGGGTTCGCTGCTTTGAATCCGCTGAGTCGTTCCTGTCGCGCTACGACCCCCGCGAGGTGGCCTGCCTGATCGTTGACATCCGCATGGCGGGCATGACCGGGCTGGAGCTCCAGGACCGCCTGATCGAGCGCAAGTCGCCCCTGCCCATCGTCTTCATTACCGGCCATGGTGACGTGCCCATGGCCGTCAACACCATGAAGAAGGGGGCGATGGATTTCATCCAGAAGCCGTTCAAGGAAGAAGAGCTGGTGAGCCTGGTCGAGCGCATGCTCGAGCACGCCAAGGACGCCTTCGCCGACTCGCAGAGCGCGGCCAGCCGCGACGCCCTGCTGTCCAAGCTGACCAGCCGCGAGGCCCAGGTGCTGGAGCGCATCGTGGCCGGCCGCCTCAACAAGCAGATCGCCGACGACCTGGGCATCAGCATCAAGACGGTGGAAGCGCATCGCGCCAACATCATGGAAAAGCTCAACGCCAACACGGTGGCGGACCTGTTGAAAATCGCCCTCGGGCAAAACGCTCCCAAAACCTGACGCTCTCTTTTTGATAGCACACTGCGCCCGCCCCTTCTGGACCAGCGGGCGTTTTCACTTGAAGCATTGAACTGAACGACGCATGACAGCCCAATTGATCGACGGCAACGCCCTGTCCAAGAAAATCCGTGCCGACGTGGCCGGCCGCACCGCCGCGCTGAAGGCCCGCGGCATCCAGCCGGCCCTGTCCATCATCCTGGTGGGCGAGGACCCGGCCAGCCAGGTCTACACTCGCCACAAGGTCAATGACAGCACCGAAACCGGCCTGGCCGCCACGCTGGAGCGCTACCCCGCCGACCTGAGCGAGGCCGACCTGCTGCGCCGCATCCGCGAACTCAATGACGACCCCGCGGTGCACGGCATCCTGGTGCAGTTGCCCCTGCCCCGGCACATGGACTCGCACAAGGTGATCGAGACCATCTCCCCGGCCAAGGACGTGGACGGCTTCCACGTGGCCAGCGCGGGCGCGCTGATGGTGGGCCAGCCGGGCTACTGGCCCTGCACGCCCTACGGCTGCATGAAGATGCTCGAATCCATCGGCTACGACCTCAGGGGCAAGCATGCGGTGGTGATTGGGCGCAGCAACATCGTCGGCAAGCCCATGGCGCTGATGCTGCTGCAGAAGAACGCCACCGTCACCATCTGCCACAGCGCCACCGCCGACCTGAAAGCCCTGACCCTGCAGGCCGATGTGGTGGTGGCCGCCGTCGGCAAGCGCAACGTGCTCACGGCCGACATGGTCAAGCCCGGCGCCGTCGTGATCGACGTGGGCATGAACCGCAACGACGAGGGCAAGCTGTGCGGCGACGTGGATTTTGCCGGTGTCAGCGAAGTGGCCGGGTGGATCACCCCCGTGCCCGGCGGCGTGGGCCCCATGACCCGCGCCATGCTGCTGGTCAACACCCTTGAAGCCGCCGAAACCATGGCCAAGTAAGCCTCATGAACAACCCTCTTCTTGATTTCGGGGACCTGCCCCTGTTCGACCGCATCCGGCCGGAGCATGTCGCCCCTGCCATTGACCAGCTCCTCGTGGCCGCCAACGGCGCCCTGGAAACGGTGACGCAGCCGGACTTCCCCGCCCAGTGGAGCGCCGTGGCCGGCACTCTCGACGTCGCGACCGAGCGGCTGGGTCGTGCCTGGGGCGCGGTGAGCCACCTCAACAGCGTGGCCGACTCGCCCGAGCTGCGGGCCGCCTACAACGAGGCGCTGCCCCGCGTCACCGAGTTCTGGACCCGGCTGGGTGCCGACGAGCGCCTGTATGCCAAATACAAGGCCATTGCCCCCGACACGCTCAATGCCGAGCAGCGCCAGGCTCACAGCAATGCCAAGCGCAATTTCGTGCTGTCGGGCGCCGACCTCACGGGCGCGGCCAAAGAGCGTTTTGCACGCATCCAGGAACGCCAGGCCGAGCTGAGCCAGAAGTTCAGCGAGAACGCACTTGATGCGACCGAGGCCTGGAGCCACTACGCCACCGAAGCCGAGCTGGACGGCGTGCCCTCCGACGTGAAGCAGGCAGCCCGCGCGCTGGCCCAGGGCGAAGGCCGGGGGGGATACAAGCTCACGCTCAAGATGCCCAGCTACCTGCCGGTGATGCAGTTCGCCCGCAGCAGCGCGCTGCGCGAGAAGCTCTACCGCGCCTACGTGACCCGCGCCAGCGACCAGGGCGATCCGGCCTTCGACAATTCCGCGCTGATCCAGGAGATTCTTGCGCTGCGCCACGAAGAGGCCCGGTTGCTCGGCTATCGCAATTTCGGCGAAGTCTCGGTGGTCGCCAAGATGGCGGACACCCCGGAGCAGGTCGTGAGCTTCCTGCGCGACCTGGCCCGCAAGGCCAGGCCCCATGCCGAAAAAGACGTGGCCGACCTGCGCGCCTTCGCGGCATCGGAGCTGGGGTTGCCCGATCCGCAGCCCTGGGACTGGACCTACATCGGCGAAAAGCTCAAGGAAGCGCGCTATGCCTTCAGCGAGCAGGAGGTCAAGCAGTACTTCACGGCGCCCAAGGTGCTGGGCGGCCTGTTCAAGATCGTCGAGACCCTTTTCGAAGTCGCCATCCGCAAGGACAGCGCGCCGGTCTGGCACCCCTCGGTGGAGTTCTACCGGATCGAACGCCAGGGCCAGCTCGTGGGCCAGTTCTACCTCGACCCGTCGGCCCGCACCGGCAAGCGCGGCGGCGCCTGGATGGACGACGTGCGCGCCCGCTGGCTGCGGCCCGACACCGGTCGTCTGCAAACCCCCGTGGCGCATCTGGTCTGCAACTTTGCCAGCGGTGTGGACGGCAAGCCGCCACTGCTCACGCACGACGATGCCACCACCCTGTTCCACGAGTTCGGCCATGGCCTGCATCACATGCTGACCCAGGTCAACGAGCATGACGTGTCGGGCATCAGCGGCGTCGAATGGGACGCCGTGGAACTGCCCAGCCAGTTCATGGAGAACTTCTGCTGGGAATGGGACGTGCTGCGCCACATGACGGCCCATGTCGATACCGGCGAGCCCCTGCCGCGAGCACTGTTCGACAAGATGCTGGCCGCCAAGAACTTCCAGAGCGGCCTGCAGACGCTGCGCCAGATCGAGTTCGCGCTGTTCGACATGCTGCTGCACACCGAACACGACCCGGCGGGCGACTTCATGCCCCTGCTCAACCGGGTGCGAGCCGAAGTGGCCGTGCTGCCGGCCCCGGCTTTCAGCCGCACGGCGCATACTTTCAGCCACATCTTTGCCGGCGGCTACGCGGCGGGTTACTACAGCTACAAGTGGGCCGAGGTGCTCAGCGCCGATGCCTACGCCGCTTTTGAAGAAACAGCGGGTAAAGACGGTGCGCCCAGCGTCGAAACCGGTAGAAAATACCGCCAGGCCATCCTCGAAGCGGGCGGCAGCCGACCGGCCATGGAATCGTTCAAGGCGTTCCGTGGCCGCGAGCCCTCGCTCGACGCCCTGCTGCGCCACCAGGGCATGGCCTGACCCCCTCACCGCGTTGGAGAACTGTCCATGTCACTCGCCATCCGAAGCATCGTTCACGGCCTGACGGGCCTGCTGGTGGCCGCCACCCTGGCCCCTGCCGGCGCGCAGCAGATCTACCGCATCGTTGGTCCCGACGGCCGGGTGAGCTTCTCAGACAAGCCGCCCATGGTGGAAGGCGCCAAGGCCGCGCCCGTCACCACGGGCAGCGGTGGCAGCGGCGGCGGGGCCCTGCCATATGAACTGCGGCAGGTCACCGGCAAGTACCCGGTCACGCTGTACTCGGGCAAGGATTGCGCCCCCTGCGGCACCGGCCGCGCCTACCTGACGGGTCGCGGTATCCCGTTCACCGAGAAATCGGTGACCAGCAACGAGGACATCGATGCGCTGCAGCGGCTGAGTGGAAGCAGTTCCGTCCCGTTCCTGACCATCGGAGGACAGCAATTGCGAGGCTTCTCGGAAACCGAATGGTCACAGTTTCTGGACGCTGCGGGCTACCCGAAGAACTCGATCCTGCCGGCGGCCTATCGGCAAACGCCGGTCACACCGCTGGTGGCGGCCCAGCAGACGAATCGCCCTGCCGCAGAGGCGCCCTCGACCACTGCGGACGGTGACGGCAAATCCACGTCGCAAGCCGTCAATCGCCGCCTGCGCGCCTCGAACGCCGAAACAAGGACGCCCGCCACGCCGCCTGCAGCCGCCAACAACCCAGCGGGGATCCAGTTCTAAGGGGTATTGCCGTCCCGTAGCCCCCGCATCTTTGCCGATGCGGGTCCTGCGATCCAGGACGGGCTTCTGGCCTCAACCCAGCCCCATCGGGTCCATCAAAACTCCAGCGTCTTCACCCCTTCGCCCGTCCCCAGCAGGCACACACTGGCCTTCTGGAACGCAAACACCCCTACCGTCACCACGCCCGGCCACTGGCTGACCTGGGCCTCAAAGGCCAGCGGGTCGGTGATCTGCAGGCCGGTCACGTCCAGGATGTGCTGGCCGTTGTCGGTGACCAGGGTCTGGCCGTCCTTCAGGCGCACGCTGGCCGTGCCGCCCATGGCGGCAAACTGGCGCACCAGACGCTCGGTGGCCATGGGGATGATCTCCACAGGCAGAGGGAATTTGCCGAGCACCTCGACTCGCTTGCTTTCGTCGGCGATGCAGACAAAACGCTTGGACTGCGCCGCCACGATCTTCTCGCGCGTGAGCGCGGCGCCGCCGCCCTTGACCATGTGGCCCTGGCCGTCGATCTCGTCGGCACCATCAATGTAGACCGAGAGCTCGGCCACCTCGTTGCTGTCAAACACGGGGATGCCCAGCGCCTGCAGGCGTTCGGTGGAGGCAACCGAGCTGGAGACGGCGCCCTTGATCTGGTCCTTGATGGTGGCCAGCGCGTCAATGAATTTGTTGACGGTGGAGCCGGTGCCCACGCCGACGATTTCGCCGGGCACCACATATTGCAGCGCGGCCTGGCCGACCAGGGTTTTGAGTTCGTCTTGTGTCATCTGGGAAAATCCGTGGAGTTCCCCGAATTATCCAACGTCCCCTTCGCCCTCCCCGCCTGATGTCGCTGCTGCCCTACGCCCTCGCCCGTCCCTTTCTCTTCGGACTGGACCCTGAAACGGCCCATGAACTGACCCTGCACTCGCTGGCCCGCATGCAGGGCACGCCGCTGCAGTGGGCCTACTGCAATGCCCGCGTGGACGATCCGGTGGAGCTGGCCGGCCTGCGCTTTCCCAACCGCGTGGGCCTGGCCGCGGGGCTGGACAAGAACGCACGCTGCATCGACGGGCTGGCCGCGCTGGGGTTCGGGTTCATCGAAGTCGGCACCGTCACACCCAAGGGGCAGCCCGGCAACCCCAAGCCCCGCATGTTCCGCCTGCCGCAGGCCCACGCGCTGATCAACCGGCTGGGCTTCAACAACGATGGCCTCGATGCCTTCATTGCCAACGTGCAGCGCTGTGAACTGCGCCAGCCCGGCCGGCGCGGCCAGGGCACCCCTCTGGTACTGGGCCTGAACATCGGCAAGAACGCCAGCACCCCGATCGAGGACGCCACGCGCGACTATCTCACCGGTCTGGAAGGCGTCTACCCGCATGCCGACTACGTCACCGTCAACATCAGCTCACCCAACACCAAGAACCTGCGGGCGCTCCAGGGCGATGAAGCGCTGGACGGGCTGCTCGGCGCGCTGGCCCAGCGGCGCGAGGCACTGGCCACGCAGCATGGCAAGCGCGTGCCGCTGTTCATCAAGATCGCCCCGGACCTCGATGAGGCACAGGTGGAGGTGATTGCCGCCACGCTGAAGCGCCACGCCATGGACGGGGTGGTGGCGACCAACACCACCCTGAGCCGCGACGCCGTGAAGGGCCTGCCGCACGCTGACGAGGCCGGTGGCCTGAGCGGTGCGCCCGTGCTGGCCGCCAGCAACCGCGTGATCGCCCAGTTGCGCACCGCCCTGGGCCGGGGCTTCCCGATCATTGGCGTGGGCGGGGTCCTCAGCGCGGCCGATGCACTGTCCAAGATCGAGGCGGGCGCTGATCTCGTGCAGATCTACACCGGGCTGATCTACAAGGGTCCGGACCTTGTTCGCCAGGCCGCGACGGCCCTCAAAAACAAGCTGTAGCCCTTGCCAGTCGGCCTTCAGGCGCTATTGATCTGATAGCAGATCGGCCACCGCTTCACCCAGGGCCAGGCTGCTCGTCAAACCTGGCGACTCGATGCCGAACAGGTTCACCAGTCCGGCCACGCCGTGCGCGGCCGGGCCCTGGATCACGAAGTCCGCCGCCGGTTCATGGGGCGCGCTGATCTTGGGACGCATGCCCGCATAACCCGGCTGCAGCGCGCCATCGGCCAGCGCCGGCCAGTACTTGCGCACCTCGGCATAGAAGCCATCGCCGCGGCGCGGGTCCACCACCAGGTCGTCAGGGGAGTCGACCCATTGGACGTCCGGCCCGAATTTGGCCTGCCCCCCCAGGTCCAGCGTGAGATGCACGCCCAGCCCCGCCGCCTCGGGCACCGGGTAGATCAGCCGCGAGAACGGGGAGCGGCCCGCCAGCGTGAAGTAGTTGCCCTTGGCAAAGTACGCGGTGGGCACATGCCGCGCGTCCAGCCCCTCGAAGCGCGCGGCCAGGGCCGGCGCCTGCAGGCCGGCGGCGTTGACCACCGTGCGCGCAGCCAGCTCGGTGCCGTCTTCCGCTACCAAAACAATAGCGTCCTGTGGCCGTCCCACCTGGGCTACCGCCCGATTCAATGCGGAATTGAAAGCCACCATGCCGCCCGCATGCTCCAGATCGCCCTGCAGCGACAGCATCAAGCCATGGCTGTCCACGATGCCCGTGCTCGGCGAATGCACGGCCGCCACACACTCGAGCTGCGGCTCGAGCGCGCGAGCTTCATCGCGCGTGAGCAGCTTCAGGTCGCCGACGCCGTTGGCCGCCGCCTTGGCCACGATGCCCTGTAGCGCCGCGACCTGCGCGTCGCTGGTGGCCACGATCAGCTTGCCGCAGCGCCGGTGGCCAAGGCCCCGCTCGGCGCAGTACGCGTACAGCTGCTGCTTGCCCTGCACACACAGGCGGGCTTTGAGCGAGCCTGCCGGGTAGTAGATGCCGGCGTGAATCACCTCGCTGTTGCGCGAGCTGGTGCCCGTGCCGATCGCCTCGGTGGCCTCCAGCACCATGACCTCGCGGCCGCGCAGGGCCAGCGCGCGCGCCACGGCCAGACCGACCACACCGGCGCCCACGACCACGCAATCCAGCCGCTCCATCACAGCCGCCGGGGATCGGTGGCCAGCAGCAACGCCACCAGCGACTGCAGGTGCTCCTGCAGCTGGCCAAAGCCTGGCGACATGTCCAGCGTCGTTTCGTCCATGTAGAGCTTGCGGTTGATTTCCAGCTGCAGGCTGTGGCGCTGCTGCGCCGGCTGCCCGTAGCGGCGCACCAGCTCCACCCCCTTGTAGGGGTGGTTGTGGGCCACGCTGTAGCCCAGGCTGCGCAGGTGTTCCATCACCAGAGCCGACAACGCCGGGCTGGCGGTGCTGCCATCCCGGTCGCCCACCACGAAGTCCGCATGGACCAGCCCGGGAAAGTTGGTGGCCTTCAGCGACGCCACGGCCGGCATGGAATGACAATTGACGTGCAGGCTGTAGCCATGGCGCGCATGCGCGGATTCGATGGCCTGCGCCACCGCCGCGTGGTAGGGCCGCCAGCAGCGGTCGATGCGCGACTGCACCTCGGCCACGCCCAGCACGCGGTCGTACAGGGCTTCGCCTTCGTCGGTACAGCGCCAGATCAGGCCCTTGCCCAGCCGCACCTTGGACAGCGTCTGCGCGTTGGTGGCAACGGGGCCGGGCCAGGGCGCGTCCAGCATCGACTCGTCCACCTCGGTCGTGTCCCGGTTGGCATCTAGGTAGCTGCGCGGGAACAGGGCCTCGATCCAGGCCACCCCCAGGCCGGGCGCAAAAGCGTAGAGCTTCTCGACGTGGGTGTCTTCGGCCTGGCGCAGTCGCTGCGCATCACAGGCAAATCCAAAGTCGGCGGGGTATTGGGTGCCGCTGTGGGGAGAGTCCAGCACCAGCGGCGTGCTGCCCGGCAGCACACGGATCATTGACGTCATGCCTGCCATTGTGGCGCAGCGCGCGCCGAAGCGGCTGCGCAGCAGCCGCAGTACGGCCCCCTCGCGCGCCGCCTCAATCAAGGCGGATGCGCGCAAAGCGGCTGATGCGCTGCATCTTGTCGATCTCCTTGCGGATCTGGGCGGCGAATTCGTCGGGTCGGGAGCCCGAGGGGAACAGGCCCTGGGCCGCCAGCCGGGCCCGCACATCGGGCTCCTTCAACACCTTGGCCACGGCCTCCTGCAAGCGCGCCGTGGTGGGCCGAGGCGTGGCGGCAGGCGCCACCAGGCCGAACCAGGAGGGGTCGTTGTTGGAGAACAGGCTCAGCTCCGCGTAGGTCGGCACATCGGGCAGCACCTCCAGCCGCTGGCTCCAGGACACAGCCAGGGCCCGCAGCTGGCCCGACTTGATGTAGGGCAGTGACGACGCCACCTGGTCGAAATACACGCCGACCTGCCCGGCCAGCAGATCGTTCTTGGCCGGCCCCGCGCCGCGGTAGGGGATGTGCACCATGAAGGTGTTGGTCGTGCTTTTGAACAGCTCCGCCCACATGTGGCCGATGGTGCCGTTGCCCGGCGAGGCATAGGTCACCTTGCCGGGGTTGGCCTTGAGGTACTTGATGAATTCCGCGTAGTTGCGCACCGGCAGCGCCTGGCTGACCACCAGCACGCCCGGCGCCTTGACCACCTCGGTCACGGCGGCAAAGTCCTTGACCGGGTCGTAGGGCAGCTTGTGGTACACGGCCGGGTTGACCCCGTGGGTGGACAGTGTGGCCACCCCCAGCGTCAGGCCATCCGGCGCCGACTTGGCGACTTCGGCCATGCCGATGGAGCCGCCGGCTCCGCCACGGTTTTCCACCACCGCGGGCTGGCCCAGCACGCGGGCCAGCGGCTCGGTCAGGACCCGGGCCGTGATGTCGGTGGCGCCCCCGGGCGGAAAGGGCACCACCAGGCGCAGCGGCCGGTTGTCTGCCCGTGATATTCCAGTGAGTAATGTTCCAGAGGCAAGGCTCAAGAGTTCCCGACGTCGCATCATGGCGTTCTCCAACGGTTATGGTGATTCGATTCTGTGCAACAGCCGTCATTCCCGCAAATGAAACTCCCGCCTGATAACATTCCAAACTGGAATTACAAGGTCATTGCGTGAGACGCCTGAACCCTCCTCTGCACCTGTTGCGCGCCTTCGCCACCACGGCGCGGTTCGGCAGCATCTCGCGCGCGGCGGAGTCGCTGCACCTCACCCAGAGCGCCGTGAGCAAGCAGGTGCAGGAACTGGAGCGCTGGACCGGCGTGGCCCTGTTCGAACGGGTGCGCAAGCGCCTGAGCCTGACGCCCGCGGGCCAGCGCTACGAGGCCGCGGTGCGGCCCCTGCTGGCGCAGCTGGAAGCGGCCACACTGGACCTCATCACCAGTGGCGATGGCGGCGGTGCGCTGAATCTGTCCACACTGCCCACGTTTGGCGCCAAGTGGCTGATCCCCCGGCTGCCCCGCTTCCAGCAGGTGCACCCCCAGATCGAGCTGCATTTCGTGCCCTATGTGCAGGGTTACGACTTCCACCGGGCCGACCTTGACTGCTCCATCCTGTTCGGGGACGGCCATTGGCCTGGCGCCGTGGCCGACTACCTGACGGGACGCGAGGTCATGCTGATCGCCCCGCCCTCGCCGCGTGGCAAGCCCCTGTTGCGCAAGCCGGCCGACATTCGCCAGTTCACGCTGCTGCAGCATGTGTCGGTGCCGCAGGCCTGGGCGCACTGGTGCGACACCCACGGCGTGCAGGGCCTCAACCCGCTGGCCGGCCCGCAACTGGACCAGTTTCACAGCCTGATCCGCGCGGTGGCGGCCGGCATGGGGTTGGCGCTGGTGCCGCAGTGCCTGGTGCGCGATGACATCGCTGCGGGGCTGGTGTCCGCGCCGCTGGACGACGGCTATGTCGACGACCAGGGCTATTGGTTATGCTACCCCGAGGCCCGCGCGCACCAGGAGCCGCTCGAACGGTTCCGCCGCTGGCTGCTCGATGAATGCCACCACCCGGGCGCGCCGGACCCCTTTACCGGGCCTGCACGGCGACCCAGGCCGCATAATGAACCCGCGCCGATCTGACTGACACCATGAGCCTGCCCTTCCTCAAGCCCAGGACGCCCGACATCTCCAGGCTGGTCGCCGCCGTGGCGGCCAACTCCCGCGACGACACGCTCGCGCGCTTCATGCCCGAGACCGCGTGGCCTGTGCTCGCCGATTTCCTGACCGCTGAATCCGTGCAACGCGGCCATGTGCTGATCGCCCAGGGCGCGCTGGACCGGTCGCTGTATTTTGTCGAGTCCGGCACCTTGCGCGTGCACTACGGCGACCAGGCCGGGCAGATCCAGATCGCCCTGCTGGGGCCCGGCGCCGTGGTGGGCGAAGGCGCGTTCTTCTCGCAGATCGAGCGCAATGCCACGGTGCAGGCGCTCGAGGAAAGCCGGGTCTGGGGCCTGACGCCCGAACGCTTTGAAAAATTGTCGCGGCAGCAAACCGCCGTGGCGCTCGCGCTGGCGATGGCGTTGGGGGCCATCGTGTCCACCCGCATGCTGGACGTGAGCAAGCGCGTGGCAGTGACCTGACCGCGGCACGGGCCCTGCGCCCATGCCAATGAAAAAAGCCGGCCTGTGGGGCCGGCTTTTTTATTGTCTGGTGGGCGATACATGGATCGAACATGTGACCCCTGCCGTGTGAAGGCAGTGCTCTACCGCTGAGCTAATCGCCCGGAGAATCGAATTCCGCGAAGCCTCGAATTATGCCATAGAACTGGCCATCCGCCAGACGGAAGAACCGCCACAGGCCTTGTCCAGTTGTTTGAGCACCTCTTCATGGGCCGCCAGTTCCTGCTCGCTGGCCCCTATGACCGGCAGGTCGAAGCTGCTGAGGTCCACCCGCGCCTGCGTGTGGGTGGCGCTGTCCTGCGTCGCCACATCGATCAGCAGCGCGTCCTGGCCGCGCGTGAGGTTGATGTACACGTCGGCGAGCAGCTCCGCGTCCAACAACGCGCCGTGCAGCGTGCGGCCCGAGTTGTCCACGCCCAGCCGGTCGCACAGTGCGTCCAGGCTGTTGCGCTTGCCGGGGTACATCTCCTTGGCCATGGCCAGGGTGTCGGTCACACTGCCCACGACGCTGCGGAAGTCGGGCCTGCCGAGCAGTTCGAGCTCCTTGTTGAGGAAGCCCACATCGAACGCCGCGTTGTGGATGATGATCTCGGCACCGCACAGGTAGTCCATGAGTTCATCAGCCACGGCCGCGAATTTGGGTTTGTCCTTGAGGAATTCGTTGCTGATGCCGTGGACCTTGAGCGCATCCTCGTGGCTGTCGCGTTCGGGGTTGAGGTAGAAGTGCTTGTTGTTGCCGGTCAGTTTCCGGTTGAGCAGTTCCACGCAACCCACCTCAATGATGCGGTCGCCGCCGGCGGCGGACAGGCCGGTGGTTTCCGTGTCGAGAACGATCTGTCGCATGCCCGGGATTATGCTTGACCCTTTTCGGCAAGCAGGAGCGCGGCATGTTCAGTCTGGAAGGCAAGGTGGCGCTGGTCACGGGCGGCAACGGAGGCATCGGCCTGGGCATGGCGGGGGGCCTGGCGCAGGCCGGCGCGACGGTGGTGGTCGCGGGGCGCAACACCGCCAAGTCCGCTGACGCCGTGGCGCAATTGCGCGCCGCCGGCGGGCGGGCCGATGCGATGGCGGTGGACGTGTGCGACGAGGCCTCGGTGGCCCAGCTCATGACGGACTGCGCGGCGCGCCACGGCCGGCTCGACGTGCTGGTGAACAACGCGGGCACCACCGTGCGCAAGAAACCGCAGGATCTGGCCCTGGACGAGTGGCAGCACGTGCTGGACACCAACCTCACCAGCGCCTTCGTGTGCGCCAAAGCGGCGCACCCCCACCTGCTGCGCGCCGGTGGCGGCAAGGTCATCAACATCGGTTCGATGCTGTCGATCTTCGGTGCGCCCTATGCCTCGGCCTACGGCGCGAGCAAGGGCGGCGTGGTTCAGCTCACGCGGTCCCTGGCCACCGCCTGGGCCGGCGACGGCATCCAGGTCAACGCCGTGCTGCCGGGCTGGATCGATACCGAGTTGACCCAGGGCGCGCGCCAGCAGGTGCAGGGCCTGTACGAGCGGGTGCTGGCACGCACCCCCGCCGGCCGCTGGGGCCAGCCCGCCGACCTGGCCGGCATCGCGGTGTTCCTGGCCAGTGCCGCGTCGGATTTCATCACCGGCACGGCCATCCCCGTGGACGGCGGCTACTCGATCGCCTAGGGCGTCCGCGGCCTAGTGATTTTCCTTGGCGTGGTTGATCGAGTACTTGGGGATTTCGACCACCACATCGCTCTGGGCCAGGATCGCCTGGCAGCTCAGGCGTGATTGGGGCTCCAGGCCCCAGGCCCGGTCCAGCAGGTCTTCCTCGTTCTCGTCGAGCTCGTTGAGCGAGGCAAAGCCCTCGCGCACGATGACGTGGCAGGTGGTGCAGGCGCAGCTCATGTCACAGGCATGCTCGATGTCGATGTCGTGGTCCAGCAGGGCCTCGCAGATCGACGTGCCGGCCGGGGCCGTGACCTGCGCGCCCTGCGGGCAGTACTCGGGGTGGGGAAGAATCTTGATCACGGGCATGGCGGGCTTTCAAATCGATTCGACGCTGCGCCCGGCCAGGGCCTTGCGGATGCCCTGGTTCATGCGCCGGGCGGCAAAGGCCTCGGTGCCGGCTGCCAGGGCCTGGGTGGCCGCCTCGATCGGGGCGGCCTCGGTGCTCTCGTCCACCGTCCGGCGCAGCTGCGCCATGAGCGCCTCGACGTCGGCCAGTTGCTGGGGGTCGAGCAGGTCGGCGTCAACGTCCAGCGCGCTTTGCGTGGCGAGCAGCATGCGGTCGGCGTCCACGCGGGCTTCCACCAGGGCTCGGGCTTTCATGTCCTGCCCCGCCGTGGCAAAGCTGTCCTGCAGCATGGCCGCGATCTGGTCGTCGGACAGGCCGTAGGACGGCTTGACATCGATGCGCGCTTCCACGCCGCTGCCCTGCTCCCGCGCACTGACGCTCAGCAGCCCGTCGGCATCCACGGTGAACGTCACGCGGATGCGCGCCGCGCCGGCCGCCATCGGGGGAATACCGCGCAACTCGAAGCGGGCAAGGCTGCGGCAGTCCGCCACCAGGTCGCGCTCGCCCTGCACCACGTGCAGCGCCAACGCGGTCTGGCCGTCCTTGTAGGTGGTGAAGTCCTGGGCCTTGGCCGTGGGGATGGTCTCGTTGCGCGGCACGATGCGCTCCACCAGGCCGCCCATGGTCTCCAGACCCAGTGACAGCGGGATCACATCCAGCAGCAGCAGGTCGCCGGCCGTGTCGTTGCCGGCCAGCTGATTGGCCTGGATGGCTGCGCCCAGCGCCACCACTTCGTCGGGGTTCAGGTTCACCAGCGGCGGACGGCCAAAAAAGTCGGCCACCGCGCGCTGGATCTGGGGCATGCGCGTGGAGCCGCCCACCATCACGACGCCCTGGATCTCGGCCTTGTCGATCCGCGCGTCGCGCAGGGCCTTGCGCACGGCCGTCATCGTCCGGGCGGTCAGAGCGGCGGTGGCCGCATCGAATTGCTGCTGATTCACGTCAAATTCGATCTCAGCCCCCGCCAGACGGGCACGAAGCGCTATTGAATTAATAGCAGACAGTGCCTCCTTGGCATCCCGCGCAGCCTGCTTGAGCACGGCCTTGTCAGCGGCGGTCTCGGCCCTGGCGCCGGTCTGCGCAAGAACCCAGTCCGCCAGTGCGCGGTCATAGTCGTCACCGCCCAGTGCCGAGTCGCCCCCGGTGGCCAGGACCTCGAACACGCCCCGGCTCATGCGCAGGATGGAGATGTCGAACGTGCCCCCACCCAGGTCATAGACAGCGTAGACGCCCTCGGCTGCATTGTCCAAGCCATAGGCGATGGCAGCGGCAGTCGGTTCGTTGATCAGGCGCAGCACGTGGATGCCGGCAAGCTGTGCGGCGTCCTTGGTGGCCTGCCGCTGGGCGTCGTCGAAATAGGCCGGCACCGTGATGACCGCGCCGTACAGGTCATCGTTGAAGGTGTCCTCCGCGCGATGGCGCAGGGTGGCCAGAATCTCTGCGCTCACCTCCACGGGCGACTTTTCGCCGGCACGGGTGCGCAAGGCCAGCATTCCGGGCTTGTCGACAAACTGGTAAGGCAATTGGTCGCGCCCCGCGATGTCCTGCAGGCCGCGGCCCATGAAACGCTTGACCGAGGCCACGGTGTTCTCGGGGTCGCTGGTCACCGCGGCCAGCGCGTCGTGGCCGATCTGGCGGCCGTGGCCTTCGAGGTAGCGCACCACGGAAGGCAGAATCACCCGACCCTGCGCATCAGGCAGGCACTCGGCCACGCCGCTGCGCACGGCGGCCACCAGCGAATGGGTGGTTCCCAGGTCGATGCCAACGGCCACGCGCCGCTGGTGCGGGTCGGGTGACTGCCCGGGTTCTGAAATCTGAAGCAATGCCATGGGTTCTGTCGTTGGGCCGAGGGGACGGCGGGTCGGATTGCGGCCTATTGTCCCAGTTGGTCAATGCGCGCTTCGACGTCATGGGCAAAGCGCTCGATGAACATGAGGGCCCGGACCTGCTGGGCGGCGCTTGGCGGGTCGTCCTGCACGTCCAGCAGCGCTTCGAGCTGCCGCAGCGCTTCGGCGCGGGAAGCGCCCAGCGTGTCGGTCAGCGCCTCGAGCTCGGGCAGCGCATCCGCCTCGTCCAGCGCCTCGCGCCACTGCATCTGCTCCATCAGGAACTCGGGCGGCATGGCGGTGTTGGTCTCGGCATGGATCGGGGCGCCGCGCAGCTCGCACAGGTAGGCGGCTCGCCGCAACGGGTCCTTCAGGCGCTGGTAGGCTTCGTTGATCCGAACGGACCACTGCAGCGCGAGCCGCTGGGCAGCGGCTCCCTGGGCCGCGAAGCGGTCCGGATGCGCTTCGCGCTGCAGCTCTTTCCAGCGGGCATCCAGCGCGGCGCGATCCTGCGCAAATCGCGCGGGCACATCAAACAATTCGAAATCGGTGGACTGGAGATTCATCTCGACAAAAAGCCGCCCCGCAGGCGGCCGGTGCGATCGCGCCTGGCCGGCTCAAACCCGGAACGACTCGCCGCAACCGCAGCGGTCACGCTCGTTGGGGTTGTTGAACCTGAAGCCTTCGTTGAGGCCTTCGCGCACGAAATCGAGCTCGGTGCCATCGATATAGGCGAGGCTCTTGGGATCGATCAGCACCTTCACCCCGTGGTTCTCGAACACGAGGTCTTCGGGCGCCACGTCATCCACGTACTCCAGCTTGTAGGCCAGGCCGGAGCAGCCCGTGGTTTTCACGCCCAGCCGCACGCCCACGCCCCTGCCCCGTTTGGTCAGGTAGCGGTTGACGTGCCGGGCCGCGGCTTCGGTCAGGGAAATCGCCATGAAACAACGGCCCTCAGTGAACCGCGGCAGCGACGTGCTTTTTCCTGTAATCGTCCACCGCGGCCTTGATCGCGTCTTCGGCCAGGATCGAGCAGTGGATCTTGACCGGCGGCAGCGCCAGTTCCTCGGCAATCTGCGCGTTCTTGAGCGCGGCAGCCTCGTCCAGCGTCTTGCCCTTGACCCACTCGGTGACGAGCGAACTGGAGGCAATGGCGGAGCCACAGCCATAGGTCTTGAAGCGTGCGTCCTCGATCACGCCAGTCTGGGGGTTCACCTTGATCTGCAGCTTCATCACATCGCCGCAGGCGGGCGCGCCCACCATGCCGGTGCCCACGGATTCGTCGCCCTTGTCAAAGGAGCCGACGTTGCGCGGGTTTTCATAGTGGTCAACAACTTTTTCTGAGTAAGCCATGAGCGGTTCCTCTTGAATTCAATGAGCGGTCCACTGGATGGTGCTGATGTCCACCCCGTCCTGATACATCTCCCACAGCGGGCTCAGGTCGCGCAGCTTGGCAACGTTGGCCCGGATGGTGGAGACGGCGTAGTCGATTTCTTCCTCGGTCGTCCAGCGGCCGATGGTCATGCGCAGGCTGCTGTGGGCCAGCTCATCGCTGCGCCCCAGGGCGCGCAGCACGTAGCTGGGCTCCAGGCTGGCCGAAGTACAGGCCGAGCCCGACGACACCGCCAGGCCCTTGATGCCCATGATGAGCGATTCACCCTCGACAAAGTTGAAGCTCATGTTGAGGTTGTGCGGCACGCGCTTGTCTGCGTGGCCGTTCACGAACACCTGCTCGATATCCTGCAGCCCCTTGAGCATGCGGTCATGCAGCGCGCGGATGCGCTTGTTTTCCTCATGCATCTCGGCCTTGGCGATGCGGTAGGCCTCTCCCATGCCCACGCACTGGTGGGTCGGCAGGGTGCCGGATCGCATGCCGCGCTCATGCCCACCGCCGTGCATCTGCGCCTCGATGCGCACGCGCGGCTTGCGGCGCACGAACAGCGCGCCAATGCCCTTGGGGCCATACGTCTTGTGCGACGTCAGGCTCATCAGGTCCACCGGCAGCGACGCCAGGTCGATATCGATCCGGCCCGTGGCCTGGGCCGCGTCCACGTGAAAGATGATTCCCTTCTCACGGCACAGCGTGCCGATGGCCGCAATGTCCTGGATCACGCCGATTTCGTTGTTCACGAACATGACGCTGACCAGGATGGTGTCGGGCCGGATGGCGGCCTTGAGCACCTCCAGATCCAGCAGCCCGTCTTCCTGCACGTCGAGGTAGCTGACCTCGAAGCCCTGGCGCTCCAGTTCGCGCATGGTGTCCAGCACGGCCTTGTGCTCGGTCTTGACGGTGATGAGGTGCTTGCCGCGGGTTTTGTAGAAGTGGGCCGCGCCCTTGAGCGCGAGGTTGTTGGACTCGGTTGCGCCAGAGGTCCAGACAATCTCGCGCGGGTCGGCCCCGATCAGGTCGGCCACATGGCCGCGGGCCTTTTCAACCGCGGCTTCGGCTTCCCAGCCCCAGGCGTGGCTGCGCGAGGCCGGGTTGCCAAAATGCTCGCGCAACCAGGGGATCATGGCGTCCACCACCCGCGGGTCGCACGGGTTGGTGGCGCTGTAGTCCATGTAGATGGGAAAGTGGGGAGTGGCGTCCATGGCTGGCGTAACTACTGCTGGCGGGTACGGAAAAATCAGGACTTCGCGAACGCGTTACCCAGTGCAAAGACCGAGTTGGGGGCATTCACACGGATCGGCTTGACCACCGGCTGGCTGGAAATGGCCCGCTTGACTGCCGGCTTGTCTTCGATCTGGATGCCCTTGGCGATCTGCTCGTCCACCAGCTTCTGCAGGCTCACCGAGTCCAGGAACTCCACCATGCGCTGATTGAGCGAGGCCCAGAGTTCGTGGGTCATGCACCGGCCGCCATCACCCAGGCAATTTTCCTTGCCGCTGCACTGGGTGGCGTCGATCGGCTCATCCACGGAAACGATGATGTCCGCCACCGTGATGTCCGCGGCCTTACGGCCCAGCGTGTAGCCACCACCCGGTCCGCGGGTGGACTCCACCAGCTCGTGGCGACGCAGCTTGCCGAACAACTGCTCGAGATAGGACAGGGAAATCTGCTGGCGCTGGCTGATGGCCGCCAGAGTGACCGGCCCGTTGTTCTGGCGCAAGGCCAGGTCAATCATCGCAGTGACCGCAAAACGGCCTTTGGTTGTGAGACGCATTGCAAGCTCCTTAAATGCTCGGCTTACCAATTCACCACCCTGGCGGCTGGCCACCGGGGCACCGTCTCCGCCCGTTACCCGGTTGAAACCGGGCCCTCGTCAACGCCGCAGGGGGTTGACTTCATCGTTGTGGGTTTGTTGTTGAGTGTTTGCGTCAAGTATACCCTAAATCCTATTGATTCGCTCGGGTACCTAGACTGGGCAGTCACACTTTTTGCTGCATTGCCGCATCCCACGAGGCCCTGCGCCCCCGCACTGGCAGGTCAGGACCGCCGGGCGTCCGGAAAGGGCACGACGTTGTCGGCGCCAGGCGCGCCGAAAGCCTGCTCCTTGAGCCGCGCCAGCTGATCGCGCACCCGGGCCGCTTTCTCGAACTCGAGGTTGCGGGCGTGGTCGAGCATGACCTTTTCCAGGCGCTTGATTTCCCGCGCAATGTCTTTCTCGCTCATGTCTTCGACTGCGGCCCGCTGCAGTTCGAGCTTCTCGGCTTCCTTGCCCGCCTTTTCGCTGTAAACGCCGTCGATCAGGTCGCGCACCTGCTTGACGATGCTGCGCGGCGTGATGCCCTGGGCCAAGTTGTAGGCCATCTGCTTCTCCCGCCGGCGCTCGGTTTCGCCAATGGCCCGGCTCATGGAGTCGGTCATGCGGTCGGCATACAGGATGGCGCGGCCATTCAGGTTGCGCGCCGCCCGCCCGATGGTCTGGATCAGGCTGCGCTCGGCCCTGAGGAAGCCCTCCTTGTCGGCATCGAGGATGGCCACCAGCGACACCTCCGGGATGTCCAGCCCCTCGCGCAGCAGGTTGATGCCCACCAGCACGTCAAACGCGCCCAGCCGAAGGTCGCGCAGGATTTCCACGCGCTCCACCGTGTCCACGTCGCTGTGCAGGTAGCGCACCTTGACACCGTTGTCGCTCAGGTAGTCCGTCAACTGCTCGGCCATGCGCTTGGTCAGGGTCGTGATCAGCACGCGCTCGTTCTTCTCGATGCGCAGGCGGATTTCCTGCAATACGTCGTCGACCTGGTGCGTCGCGGGGCGCACCTCGACTTCCGGGTCCACCAGACCGGTGGGCCGGACCAGTTGCTCCACCACCTGTCCCGCATGCGCCTGCTCATAGGCGGCCGGCGTGGCCGACACGAAAATGACCTGCCGCATGCGCTGCTCGAACTCCTCCAGCTTGAGCGGCCGGTTGTCGAGTGCGCTGGGCAGGCGAAAGCCATACTCGACCAGCGTGGTCTTGCGGGCGCGGTCGCCGTTGTACATGGCGCTGAGCTGGCCCACCATCTGGTGGCTCTCGTCCAGGAACATCAGCGCGTCGCGCGGCAGGTAGTCGGTCAACGTGCTGGGCGGGTCGCCGGGCGCCGCACCCGACAGGTGGCGCGTGTAGTTCTCGATGCCCTTGCAGTGGCCCACCTCGCTGAGCATCTCCAGGTCGAACCGGGTCCGCTGCTCCAGCCGCTGCGCCTCCACCAGCTTGCCCATGCCCACCAGCTCCTTGAGCCTCTGATCGAGTTCGATCTTGATGGTCTCCACCGCAGCCAGGACCTTGTCGCGCGGGGTGACGTAGTGGCTGGAGGGGTAGATCGTGAAGCGCGGGATCTTCTGGCGGATGCGCCCGGTGAGCGGATCGAACAGCTGCAGGGTCTCCACCTCATCATCGAACAGCTCGATGCGGATGGCCAGCTCGCTGTGCTCGGCAGGAAACACATCGATGGTGTCGCCGCGCACACGGAACTTGCCCCGTGTGAAATCCTGGTCATTGCGCTGGTACTGCATGCGGATCAGCTGGGCGATCACGTCGCGCTGGGCGGCCTTGTCGCCCGCGCGCAAGGTCATCACCATGCGGTGGTAGCTCTCCGGCTCACCAATGCCGTAGATGGCCGACACCGTGGCCACGATCACCACGTCGCGCCGCTCCAGGATGCTCTTGGTGCACGACAGGCGCATCTGCTCGATGTGTTCGTTGATCGAGCTGTCCTTCTCGATGAACAGGTCGCGTTGGGGCACATAGGCCTCCGGCTGGTAGTAGTCGTAGTAGCTCACGAAATACTCCACGGCGTTCTTGGGGAAGAACTCGCGGAACTCGCTGTACAACTGCGCCGCCAGCGTCTTGTTGGGTGCGAACACGATCGCCGGCCGGCCCAGACGCGCGATCACGTTGGCCATCGTGAAGGTCTTGCCGGAACCGGTCACGCCCAGCAGCGTCTGGAACACCTCGCCGTCGCGCACCCCATCCACCAGCTGGCCAATGGCCGTGGGCTGATCGCCCGCCGGCGGATAGGGCTGGAACAGCTCGAATGGCGAGTCGGCAAAACGGACGAACTCACCGTTTTGCTTTTCCGGAATGACTTCGATGATTTCTGGCATGGCAGGGTGCCGGCGCGGCATATCAGGCGCGGCTAAAATCAGGGATAACCCGCAAGGCTACCGCAGCAGCGGGAAACACGCTACTGACAACTCCCAAAGGATTCTCATGTCTCTGTTCACCGCCGTCGAAATGGCCCCGCGCGACCCGATCCTGGGCCTCAACGAGCAATTCGCCGCTGATGCCAACCCCCGCAAGGTCAACCTGGGCGTGGGCGTCTATTACGACGACAACGGCAAGCTCCCCCTGCTCGAATGCGTGCAGGCGGCGGAAAAGCAGATGATGGAAGCCCCCAAGGCACGCGGCTACCTGCCCATCGATGGCATTGCCGCGTACGACGCCGCCGTGAAGAGCCTGGTGTTCGGCTCCGACAGCGAGCCTGTCACCTCGGGTCGCGTGGCCACGGTGCAGGGACTGGGCGGCACGGGCGGCCTGAAGATCGGCGCCGACTTGCTCAAGAAGATCAGCCCGTCGGCCACGGTCCTGATCAGCGACCCGAGCTGGGAAAACCACCGCGCGCTGTTCACCCAGGCCGGCTTCACCGTCGAGTCCTACCCCTACTACGACGCTGCCAAGCGCGGCATCAACTTCGACGGCATGCTGGCGGCCCTCAACGCCGCAGCGGCCGGAACCATCGTGGTGCTGCATGCCTGCTGCCACAACCCGACGGGTTACGACATCACCCCCGAGCAGTGGGACCAGGTGATCGCGGCAGTCAAGGCTCGCCAGCTCACGCCCTTCCTGGACATGGCCTACCAGGGCTTCGGTCACGGCATCGCCGAGGATGGCGCCGTGATCGGCAAGTTCGTGGCCGCCGGCCTCGAGTTCTTCGTGTCCACCTCGTTCTCCAAGAGCTTCAGCCTGTATGGCGAGCGCGTGGGGGCCCTGAGCGTTCTATGCCGGGACAAGGACGAGTGCGGCCGGGTCCTGAGCCAGCTCAAGATCATGATCCGGACCAACTACAGCAACCCGCCCATCCACGGCGGTACCGTGGTGGCCATGGTGCTGAACACCCCCGACCTGCGGGCGCAATGGGAAAAGGAACTGGGCGACATGCGCCTGCGCATCAAGCAGATGCGCATCGCGCTGGTCGAAAAGCTCAAGGCGGCTGGCGTCAAGCAGGACATGAGCTTCATCACCGACCAGATCGGCATGTTCAGCTATTCGGGCTTGAGCAAGGACCAGATGGTCCGTCTGCGCAACGAATTCGGGGTCTACGGCACCGACACCGGCCGCATGTGCGTGGCTGCACTCAACAGCAAGAACATCGACTACGTCTGCGAGTGCATCGCGAAGGTCATCTGACACAGCCGGTGCCCGCCAGTCCCGCGCGGTTCATCCAGGACGCGCTGCGCAATCCGCACAACCGGGCCGTGCTGGAGCGCATGGCCGCGTGGGACCTTCCTGATGCCTGGCTGGTGGCCGGCTGCCTGTTCCAGACCCTCTGGAACCTGCACTCGGGCCAGCGGCCCGACGCGCAGATCAAGGACTACGACCTCTTCTATTTCGACCCGACCGATCTGTCGGAAGAAGCCGAGCAGGGGGTCAACCAGCGGCTGCAGGCCGCGTGCGCCGACCTGCCCATCGAGATCGAGGCGAAAAATCAGGCCCGGGTCCACACCTGGTACCCCGGCTACTTCGGCCACCCCTACCCCGCCCTGCGCGACTCCCGTGATGGCATGGACCGCTTCTTGGTGCGTTGCACCTGCGTCGGCCTGCAGAACACCGGGGACTTCAGCGCGATGGAGCTCTACGCGCCCTATGGGCTGGATGCCCTGTACGAAGGCCTTCTCTCGCCCAACCCCTTGTGCGACCACCCCGCGCTGTTTGCGGCCAAGGCGCAAAGCTACCGGGCCCGCTGGCCCTGGCTGCGCATCGAGGCTGGAGGGGAAAGCCCATGAGCGCGATGCCCGAGCTGACGACGCTGCTGGTCGCGGAGCCCACGCTGGTGGTGGCCTACCTGGTCTTCGGCATGATCGGCTTCGGCACCACGCTGGTGGCCGCACCGGTGCTGGCCCACGTGCTGGCGGTGTCCACCGTGGTCCCCGCGCTGGCGCTGACCGACTTTCTCGCAGCCTGCACCAACGGCCTGCGGCTGGGGCCCCTGGTGGCCCGACGGGAAGTCCTGCGCCTGGTGCCCTCGATGTTTGCGGGCAGTGCTTTTGGCGCATGGATCCTGTTCTCGGTGCCCGTGCGCACGTTGATGCTCGCACTGGGTGTGTTCGTGGTGTTGTACGCCCTCAACGGGCTGCGGCCCAAGGCGCCAAAGCCCCCGTTGGCCGCGGCCTGGGCCTGGTGGTTTGGCGCGGCGGGCGGCGTGCTGAGCGCGCTGTTCGGCGCAGGCGGCTGGGTGTATTCGATCTACCTGACGCGCCGGCTTGACGATCCGCAGCAGATCCGCGCCACACAGACCGCCGTGCTCGTGGTCAGCTCATCGATCCGGGTTGGCTTGTTCACGCTCGCGGGTCGCTACTTTGACGCCTCGCTGCTGTGGCTGGTGCTGTGCCTGCTGCCTGCCATGGCCTTCGGCCTGTACCTCGGCCACCACATCACCCTGCGCCTGAACCGCCAGCGCTTCATGCAGGTGCTCTACGGCGTGTTGCTATTGACCGGGGGCAGTCTGGTCGCCCGGGCGCTCACGGGAAGCTGAGGCCGCCCCCCGGGCGCTCAGCCCCAGACAACGGAGCGCATCGAAATCGAAGCCGACTGGTAGTTGCTGTTGAAGAACCGCATGGGCTCTTTCGGGCCGACAGCACCCGCCGCGTGCAGCAACGGCAGGTAGTGGTCCCACGTCGGGTGGGCCATTTGCGCCACCGCGCCCAGCTTCCGGAAATCGGGCAAGGCGGCGAGGTCACCCGACTCGATCTGACCCGCCACCTTGCGGTCGAACTCGATGGCCCAGTCATAGGCCTGGATGGGCGATGCGTCCCGCCGCGTGGCGCGCAGGTTGTGCACGATGTTGCCGCTGCCCACGATCAGCACGCCCAGTTCACGGAACCGGGCCAGTTGCTGGCCCAGCGCGAAATGCTCGGCCGGCGGCCTCGAGTAGTCCATACTGAGCTGGACAACGGGGATGTCCGCGCTGGGGAACATCGGCTTGAGCACCGACCAGGTGCCGTGGTCGAAGCCCCATTCCCGCAGGTCCAACCCCACCGGGGGCGACTTGATCGCGGCGCTGATGGCCTTGGCCTCGGCCGGCGCACCCGGCGCGGGATACTGCTGGTCGAACAGCTCCTGCGGGAAGCCGCCAAAATCATGGATGGTACGGGGCAGGTCCATTCCGGTCAGCCACCAACCCTGGGTGAGCCAGTGCGCCGAGATGCACAGCACCATCTGCGGCCGCGGATACTTCGCGCCAAACTCAGCACCCAGGGCCTGCCAGCTGCGGCGGTACTCGTTGTCGCCAAGTGCATTCATGGGGCTGCCGTGGCCGACAAACAGCACCGGCATGCGCGGACTCTTTTTCAGTGGCGACAACGCTGCCACGCTTGCGGATTCGGCCAGTGTCGTCATGAGGGGGGTCAGTCCGGCTGCGGTGCCTGCGGCCAGCAGGGTTCGGCGATGCATAGAGGTTGATTAGTCAATATAACCACTTTACGACGCGTTCCGCAGAGCGGAAGTTCCCGCCCGAAAGCTTGCAAATGCGTGACAAACCCCTGCGGCATTGGTGTTTCCACCCCATTTCTCGAGCGGTGACAGCTGTTATATTGCATTGCAACAAAAGTTGAAAACAGACGCTCACGATGCTTTACCAGATCTACGAAGCCCAGCGCTCCCTCATGGAGCCCTTTGCCGATTTCGCGCAAGCCGCCGCCAAGCTCTACAGCAACCCCCTGTCGCCATTTGGCCAGAACCCGTTCGCCCAGCGGGTGTCGGCCGGCTATGACCTGATGTACCGGCTGGGCAAGGACTACGAAAAGCCCGCCTTCAACCTCACCACGATCGAGGTGGACGGCACCGAGGTCGCCGTCCACGAGCGCGTGGAGATCGACAAGCCGTTTTGCGAACTGCGCCGCTTCAAGCGCTTCACGGACAACCCCGACACACTGACCCAGCTCAAGGGCGAGCCGGCGGTGATCATCGTCGCGCCACTGTCGGGGCACTACGCCACGCTTTTGCGCGACACGGTCCGCACCATGCTCAAGGACCACAAGGTCTACATCACCGACTGGAAGAACGCGCGCACCGTGCCGCTTTCCGAGGGGGCCTTCCACCTCGATGACTACGTGAACTATGTGCAGGAGTTCATCCGGCATGTGCAGGGCATCTACGGCAACTGCCACGTGGTCAGCGTCTGCCAACCCACGGTGCCGGTGCTGGCGGCGGTTTCGCTGATGGCCTCGCGTGGCGAACCGACGCCCCTGACCATGACGATGATGGGCGGCCCGATCGACGCCCGCAAGTCCCCCACGGCGGTCAACAACCTTGCCATGAACAAGAGTTACGAGTGGTTCGAGAACAACGTGATCTTCCGCGTGCCGCAGAATTTCCCGGGCGCCGGACGGCGCGTCTACCCGGGCTTCCTGCAACACACCGGCTTCGTCGCCATGAACCCCGACAAACACCTGAAGAGCCACTACGACTACTTCAAGGACCTGCTCAAAGGGGACGATGCCGGCACCGAAGCCCACCGCAAGTTCTACGACGAGTACAACGCCGTGCTCGACATGGACGCCGACTACTACCTCGAGACCATCAAGATCGTGTTCCAGGATTTCGCCCTGGTCAACGGCACCTGGGACGTCCGCAACGAGGATGGTGAACTCGAACGGGTCCGCCCGGCGGACATCAAGACCACCGCCATCATCACCGTGGAAGGCGAACTGGACGACATCTCGGGATCCGGGCAGACCGAGGCTGCCCACGAACTGTGCTCCGGCGTGCCCAAGTCGCGCCAACAGCACCTGGAAGTCAAGGGCGCTGGGCATTACGGCATCTTCAGTGGCCGCCGCTGGCGCGATATCGTCTACCCCCAGGTCAAGGCCTTCATCGCCGCGCACAATCAGGAACAAAAAACAGCGCCAGCCCGCACCAGCAGGCCACGTGCAGCTACCAAAAAGGTAGCGCCCCGCACCACCACCCGCAAGTGAGTCCGCTCGCCGCGCGCATCCATGCGGCGCTGCCGCAGACCCAATGCGCGCGCTGCGGCTACCCGGACTGCGCCGCCTACGCCAGCGCCATTGCCGACGAGGGCGCCGCCATCAACCGGTGTCCACCTGGCGGCACTGAAGGTGTAGAGCGCCTGGCCGGGCTTGTGGGCCAGCCTCCCCTGCCCCTGGACCCGGCATGCGGGGCGGAGGCACCGCGCACACTGGCCGTGATCGACGAAGCCTGGTGCATCGGCTGCACACTGTGCCTGGACGCCTGCCCCACTGACGCCATCGTGGGCAGCAACAAGTTCATGCACACGGTGATCGAGCCCTATTGCACCGGTTGCGAGCTGTGCATTCCCGTCTGTCCGGTGGACTGCATCAGCCTGCAGAACGCCAGCGGCGAACGCACCGGCTGGGCGGCCTGGTCCGCCGCCGATGCCGACCAGGCGCGCGAGCGCTACGCGCTTCGCACGGCACGGCGCCTGCGGGCCGACGACGAGAACCGGGCCAGACTCGAAGCCAAGGCCCGCGCCCACCTGGCGGATCTGCCCGCCCACACCCATGGCGCCACCGGCGCCGAAGCACAGCGCAAGCGCGACGTCATCGAAGCCGCGCTGGCCCGGGCGCGCGCCCGGCGCACCCCGCCAACGCCCTGACCCGCAAGCCGGGAAGCAGCGCCGGACCCAAGTTACGGGGCTAGGGAAAACACGGGCAATTTAATTACAAACTGCAACTATATTGGTTATTACAAATAACCTTATTGCCAGCTACCTGCTTGGCCGTGGAGACATCCCATGAACTTTTCCATCGCCCGGCGGGCAGCCGTCGGCTCGCTTTCATACCTGCTGCGAACCGGTCTCGGCCTGCTGCTGTTGGCCCAAGGCGCCACAGCGCTGGCCGGCGACGCGGGCGTCTCTTCCACCGAGATACGCATCGGTGCGTCTGTTGTGCTCAGCGGCCCGCTGGGCGCGCAGACACGCGAGTACGGCGTCGGGTCGCGCATGGTGTTTGACGCCGTGAACGAGCAAGGCGGCATCTTTGGCCGCAAGATCGTCTACACCACGCTGGACGATGGCTTCGACGTGAAACGTGCCGTCGACAACACCCGCAAGCTGATTCATGAAGACCGCGTCTTCATGATCTACAACAACACCGGCACGGCGCACACGGCGGCCATCCTGCCGCTGATCGAGGAAAGCCGGACCCTCGTATTCGGTCCGGTCACCGGAGCTTCATCGTTCCGCAGCCAGTTGAACCGGCATGTCTTTCACGTGCGGGCCAGCTACGCCAACGAAGCACGGCGGATCGTGTCGCAGCTCAAACTCACGGGCATCACCCGCATCGGTGCGTTCTACCAGGACGACATCTTCGGCAAGACCCTGCTCGAGGAGGTTCGCGCCGCGGCCGCCCAGGAAAACCTCAAGCTCACGGTCGAGGCCAAGGTCGACCCCAAACAGCCCGATTTCAAGGCAGCCGCCGCAGCCATGGGCGGGACGGTGCCGCAAGCCGTGATCCTGTGCACCGCGGGCAGCACGGTGCCCCACTTCATCAAGGCCATGCGCGAGTCAGGAAACAAGCCGGGCTTCTATGGCTTCTCCGTGGCCAGCGTCGATGTCATCAACAAGATCCTGGGGGCGGACGCCCAGGGCATTGTGCTGGCGCAGATCATGCCGTCACTCAAGAACACATCGATTCCGGTCGTGATGGAATACCAGAAGCTGCTGGCGGAGAAGGCGGTCGACGCCGCGCCCTCGGCATCGCAGTTCGAAGGTTTCGTGCACGCCAAGCTGCTGGTCGAAGGGTTGCGCCGGGCCGGCAAGAACCTGAGCACCGAATCCTTCATCAAAGGCATGGAGTCGGCCGGCGACATCCGCTTTGGCCGCTTCGTGGCGGCCTACAGCCCGCAGTCGCACAATGGTTCGTCCTATGTCGAGCTGGCGATCATCGATGGCAACGGGCAGCTGCGCTACTGAGCCAACGCGAGGCTAGCGCAGGCTGGTATTGATCCGGTCGAGTGCCGCCGCTCCCGGGCACAACATCTCGCGCCCCAACGCATTGAGCGGCCGGGTACAGGTGTTCAGTGCCGCGTGCAGGTCGGTGGCGTCGGTCTCGACATACAGTAGTCCGGTCACCACCTCGCCCCGTGCCTGGCGCTCCTGGACAAAACTCATGGCGGCCACCCGGTCGGTGGGATCGTAGCCCTCGTGCAGCTTTCGCAGGCGAAGCATCGTGCCATCGTGCTGCGCCACCTTGACCACTTCGCCGGGCGCATACGCCGCGGTGATCTCTTCGCGCCCGGCGATGAAATCGATCCGGCTCACGGCTTCGTTGTGCTCCCGCACGTAGTCATAGCTCTTGGTGCTGCCTGCATGGTTGTTGAAGGCCACGCAGGGGCTGATGACGTCGATGAACGCCGCCCCGCCATGCCGGATCGCCCCCTTGATCAGTGGCACCAGCTGGGCCTTGTCGCCCGAAAAGCCCCGCCCCACGTACGTGGCCCCGAGCTGCAGGGCCATGCCGATCAGGTCGATCGCACTGTCGGCGTTGAGCACCCCCTTCTTGCTCTTGCTGCCCTTGTCGGCCGTGGCGCTGAACTGCCCCTTGGTCAGGCCGTAAACGCCGTTGTTCTCGACGATGTAGACCATGTTGACCCCGCGGCGCATCGCATGGGCAAACTGCCCCAGGCCAATGGAGGCCGAATCGCCGTCGCCAGAGACGCCCAGGTAGAGCAGGTCGCGGTTGGCCAGGTTGGCGCCGGTCAGCACGCTGGGCATGCGGCCATGCACGGTGTTGAACCCGTGCGACGCCCCGAGGAAATAGTCCGGCGTCTTGGAGCTGCAGCCAATGCCCGAGAGCTTGGCCACGCGGTGCGGTTCGATGTCCAGGTCCCAGCAGGCCTGGATGATGGCCGCGCTGATGCTGTCGTGGCCGCAACCGGCGCACAGGGTGGAGATCTTGCCCTCGTAGTCGCGCCGGGTATAGCCCACCCGGTTGGCTTCGAGCGAGGGGTGGTGCAGACGCGGTTTGGCGATGTAGGTCATGCGGTTTTCTCCCGGGATTTTCCGGCACGCGGCCGGGGCGTCACCACTTCAGCGTGCACTTGCTCGGTGATGGCGCCTGCGATGAAGCGCGCAGTGATCGGTGTGCCGTCGAAATGGAGAACCCGCACCAGGCGCGCCGGGTCCACCTCCAGTTCGTTGACCAGCAGGCTGTGCATCTGGGCATCGCGGTTCTGCTCGACCACGAACACTTCGTCATGCTCCTCCAGGAACTCGCGCACGCTGTCGGAAAACGGGAAGGCTCGCAGGCGCAGCGCGTCCAGATGGATGCCGGAGTCGGTCAGTACCTCGAGCGCCTCGCTCATCGCGGCACTGGTCGATCCAAAATAGATCACGCCGAGGCGCGTCTTCTTCGCGGCCTTGCGCCAGACCGGTTTGGGAACGAGCTGCGCAGCCGTCTCGAATTTGCGCAGCAGCCGCTGCACGTTGTAGATGTAGTCCGGCCCGCGCTCCGAATAGCGCGCATAGGCGTCCCGCGTGGTGCCACGGGTGAAATAGCTGCCCCGGCTCGGGTGCGTGCCCGGCAGCGTGCGCCAGGGAATGCCGTCCCCGTCCACATCCTTGTAGCGCCCGAAGTCCTTGCCGGCTTCCAGCTCCTCGGCGGTCATGACCTTGCCGCGATCCAGCTCGCGCGCATCGTCCCACGCAAAAGGCGCGCACAGGCGCTGGTTCATGCCGATGTCCAGATCGGTCATGACGAACACCGGCGTCTGCAGCCGGTCGGCCAGATCGAGCGCCGTGGCCGCGTGCTCGAAGCATTCCGCGGGGTCCTCGGGAAACAGCAGAACGTGCTTGGTGTCCCCATGAGAGGCATAGGCGCAGGCCAGCAGGTCTGCCTGCTGGGTGCGCGTGGGCATGCCCGTGGAGGGCCCGCCGCGCTGCACATTGATGATGGTGACCGGAATCTCGGCAAAGTACGCCAGGCCGATGAATTCGGTCATCAGGGACACACCGGGACCGGAGGTGGCCGTGAAGGCCCGCGCGCCGTTCCAGCCCGCGCCCACCACCATGCCGATGGAAGCGATTTCATCCTCGGCCTGGACGATGGCGTAGTGGTTCTGCCCGGTCGTCGGGTCCACGCGGAATTTCGAGCAGTACTTCTGAAAGGCCTCGGCCACCGATGACGACGGTGTGATCGGGTACCACGCCGCCACCGTGGCCCCCCCGTACACACAGCCCAGCGCGGCGGCACTGTTGCCATCCACGAAGATGCGGTCGCCCACGCGGTCGGCGCGCCTCACGCGGATGCCCAGCGGCGCCTTGAGGTGCTCGCTGGCAAAGTCGCGCCCCAGGTGCAGCGCCTGCACGTTGGATGCCAGCAGCTTCTCCTTGCCCTTGTACTGTTCGCCAAAGAGCTTCTCGATCACCTCGGGCTCGATCTCCAGCAACACCGACAGCGCGCCCACGTAGACGATGTTCTTGAACAGCTGGCGCTGGCGCGGATCGGTGTACACCGCATTGCAGATTTCGGTGAGCGGCATGCCGATCACGTGAATGTCGTCCCGGAACTTCGACGGCGGCAGGGACCGCGTGCTGTCATAGAACAGGTAGCCACCCGGTTCGATCTCGGCCACGTCCGCGTCCCAGGTCTGCGGATTCATGGCGACCATCATGTCGATGCCGCCGCGCCGCCCCAGCCAGCCCCGCTCGCTCACCCGCACCTCGTACCAGGTCGGCAGGCCCTGAATATTGCTGGGAAATATGTTGCGCGGACTGACTGGCACGCCCATGCGCAGGATGGACTTGGCGAACAGCTCGTTGGCGCTGGCCGAGCCCGATCCGTTCACGTTGGCGAACTTGACCACGAAATCGTTGACGGCTTCAATCTGCTTCATGGTGCCACGCCTCCGGCTTTCGCGGGGTTCAACAGGAACTTCTGCATGTCCCAGGCCCCGGTCGGACAACGCTCGGCGCACAGGCCGCAGTGCAGGCATACGTCCTCGTCCTTAACCATCACGCGCCCAGTCTTCAGTCCCTCGGCCACATACAGGTCCTGCGCCGGGTTGAACGCCGGGGCCTTCAACCGGCCGCGCAGCTCGGCCTCGTCGCCGTTGGCCGTGAAGCTGATGCAGTCCATGGGGCAGATGTCAACGCAGGCGTCGCACTCGATGCACGCCGGCGCGGAAAACACCGTCTGCACGTCGCAGTTCAGGCAGCGCTGCGCCTCGCTGAAGGCCGTGGCGGCGTCGAAACCCAGTTCCACCTCGACCTTGATGCTGGCCAATGCCTTTTCCGCCTGCGCCCAAGGCACCTTGAAGCGCAGGTCGTTCGATGTGTCGTTGTCGTAGCTCCACTCATGGATGCCCATCTTCTGCGACATCAGGTGCGTCAGGGGCGGCGGCCGGGCACTCACGTCGGCCCCGCTGAGAAGCAGATCGATCGACACCGCGGCCTCGTGGCCATGAGCCACCGCCGTGATGATGTTCTTGGGGCCGAAGGCCGCATCACCGCCGAAGAACACATGGGCCACACTGGACTGGTGGGTGCCCTGCCCCAGCACCGGCAGGCCCCATTCGTCGAAAGCGATGCCGCAGTCACGCTCGATCCAGGGGAAGGCGTTCTCCTGGCCCACGGCCACCAGCACCTCGTCGCACTCGAAAAACGCATCGGGCTCCCCCGTGGGCACGAGGCGGCGCCTGCCCCGATCGTCGTAGACCGCCTCGACGATCTCGAAGGTCATGCCGATCAGTTGCCCTTCCTGCTGCACGAAGGCCTTGGGCACGTGGTAGTTGATGATGGGAATGCCTTCGTGCTGGGCATCCTCCTTTTCCCAGGGCGAGGCCTTCATCTCTTCAAAGCCGCTGCGCACGATCACTTTCACATCCGTGCCGCCCAGCCGCCGCGCCGAGCGGCAGCAATCCATGGCCGTGTTGCCGCCCCCCAGCACGATCACGCGCCGGCCGATGCGGGTGACATGGCCGAAGGACACCGAGGCCAGCCAGTCAATGCCGATGTGAATGCTGGCCGCGGCCTCCTTGCGACCGGGCAGGTCCAGGTCACGCCCACGCGGCGCCCCGCAGCCCACGAACACCGCGTCAAAGCCCCGCGCCAGCAGCGCCTTCATGGAGTCGATGCGCTCACCGCTGCGAAAGGCCACGCCCAGGTCCAGTACATAGCCCGTTTCCTCGTCAATCACGGACTCGGGCAGCCTGAAGCGCGGGATCTGTGTGCGGATGAAGCCACCGGCCCTCGCCTCGCCATCAAACACCGTCACCTCGTAGCCGAGCGGCGCCAGATCACGCGCCACGGTCAGCGAGGCCGGGCCGGCGCCCACACAGGCCACGCGGCGGCCGTTGCGCGGACCGGCCTGCGGCATGCGCTGCCGCACGTCGTCCTTCATGTCGGCGGCCACGCGCTTGAGCCGGCAGATGGCCACCGGCTCCGGCTGCTGCGCGTTGGCCTGCTCCACCCGGCCGCGGCGGCAGGCCGGTTCACACGGCCGGTCGCAGGTGCGTCCGAGAATGCCCGGAAAGACATTGGACGCCCAGTTGACCATGTAGGCGTCGCTGTAGCGCCCCTGCGCGATCAGGCGGATGTATTCGGGAACCGGGGTGTGGGCGGGGCAGGCGTACTGGCAGTCGACGACCTTGTGGAAATAGGCCGGATCGGCGGTATTCGTGGGGCGCAAAGCGGGTCTCCTTGCATGCCCTTGCGTGGCCCCGGGGTTCGGCGCCCGCGTGGGTCCCGGCCAGTCTACGCCCCGTGCGCGGGGCAACGCCCTCGGGTGAATCCCCAACCGCGCCCCAGAGGGCGCGTCAGTTTCGTGTCAGCGCGAGAAGCCGCTCAGTAGCCCGAAAGCGTTCACGGCTCAGGCCGCGCCCAGCACCACGGACTCGTAGGCATGCAGCGATGGCAGCCCGCCCGTGTGCAGGAACAGCAGCTTCTCGCCGGGCTTGAAGAAGCCCTGGCGCGCCAGGCCGATCAGGCCGGCCATGATCTTGCCGGTGTAGACCGGGTCCAGCGGAATGCCCTCGGTGCGGGCCAGCAGCTGCACCGCCTCGATCATGGCGGGATTGGGCACCGAGTACTTGGGCTGCCAGTAGCCGCCCACGCTCACCACGGCCTCGCGCGGAATGGTCATGTTCATGCCCAGCAGGTCAGCCACCGCCTGCGCCTCCTTGAGCACCAGGGGGTCCTGGTCGGCCGGATCGCGGCTCACGCCAATGCCCACGATGGGAATGTTGATGTGGTTGCCCAGAAAGCCCGCCACCAGGCCGCCGTGCGTGCCCGAGCTGCCCGAGCCCACGACCAGGCGGTCGATCTGCACGCCCTGGTCGAACAGCTGCTGCTGCAGCTCCTGCGCGCAGGCCACATAGCCCAGCCCGCCAATGGCGTTGGAACCGCCACCGGGGATCACGTAGCCCTTGCGGCCTTCCACCGCCAGGTCGTCCACCACCTGCTGCATGGCCAGCGCCATGTTGCTGCCGCCGGGCACCACCGTGATGGCTTCCACGCCCATCAGGCGGAACATGAAGTTGTTGCCACTGGCATCGGCGTTGTAGCTGTTGGGCACGCGCTCTTCAATGACGAAGCGGCATTTGAGCCCCTCCTTCACCGCCGCGGCCAGCGTGATGCGGCAATGGTTGGACTGCGGTGCGCCGCAGGTGACCAGCGTGTCGGCACCATGGGCCAGCGCATCGGCCACCAGGAATTCGAGCTTGCGCGTCTTGTTGCCGCCGGGAAACAGGCCCAGCATGTCATCGCGCTTGATCCAGATGTCCGGACCCTGCCCCCCCGGGCAGGTGGCGGCCAGGGCCTTGCTGAAATTCGGCAGGAATTCCAGCGGGGTGACGAACGGCGTGTAGCGGCGGCGGGGAAAGCGTGAGAGGTCCATGCGGCCTATTGTGACGGGGTTTGTGACGGGGTTTGCGCCGCCAGCGCGGCGAAGGCCCTCACCACCTCCGGCGGCGCCTGCACCAGCTCGATCAGCACGCCCTCGCCGCCCACCGGCAGCTCGTCGCTGCCCTTAGGGTGCACAAAGCAGATGTCAAAGCCCGCTGCGCCCCTGCGAATGCCGCCCGGCGCAAAGCGCACGCCCTGCTGGCCGAGCCAGTCCACGGCCGTGGGCAGGTCGTCGATCCACAGGCCCACGTGGTTCAGCGGTGTGGTGTGCACGGCGGGCTTCTTTTCGGGGTCCAGCGGCTGCATCAGGTCGACCTCGACCTTGAACGCACCGGCGCCCGTGGCGCAGATGTCCTCGTCCACGTTCTCGCGCTCGCTGCGGAACGTGCCCGTGACCTCCAGGCCGAACAGGTCCACCCACAGCTTGCGCAGCCGCGCCTTGTCGGGGCCGCCGATGGCGATTTGCTGGATGCCAAGGACTTTGAAGGGACGGTTCATGCGCAAAGCTCCCACCGGGTTGTCATGCAAATTCAACGATCGGCTGGTCCACCGTGAGCGATTCGCCCTTCTGCGCCAGCACCTTGCCCACCACGCCATCGGCAGCGGCAAACAGCACGTTCTCCATCTTCATGGCCTCGATCACGGCCACGCGCTCGCCGGCCTGCACCTTCTGGCCGGGCTGCACGGCCACGTCCACCAGCAGGCCGGGCATGGGCGACAGCACGTAGCGGCTCATGTCGGGCGGTGCCTTGTAGGGCATGAGCGCATGCAGCTGCGCGGCGCGATTGGACAGCACCAGCGCATCGAACTGCGTGCCGTTGTGCATGACGCGGATGGCCAGCGGATTGCGCGGCGTGCGCCGCTCCACCTGCGCGGTGAACGGCTGGCCATTGACGGTGCCGCGGATACGGCTGGCGCCGAGGTGCCAGTTGCTACATATTTCATAGCGGCTAGTGCCCACCAGAATTGCGCTGGAGCCCGTTTTGGCTTGAAAGTCGGTCACTTCCACCGGGTGGGGTGTGTTCTGGCCGTCCGTCCCCAGGCCCAGCACCACAAACTTTTCGCCGATCAGGATACCGTGGCCCGGCAACTGCCCGCTGATGCCGGCGGCGCGGCCGCGCGCGCGGCGGTTCACGTAGGCCGCCAGCGCCACGAGGAAGGCCGGGTCGTCATGCACGACGTCCTCGGCGCGAAAGCCCGCGGCGTAGTGCTCGGCAATGAAGCCGGTGTTGAAATGGCCCTTGACGAACTGCGGGTGCGCCAGCAACGCGGCCTGAAAGGGAATGTTGCTGCTGATGCCCCGGATCACAAAGCCGTTGAGGGCTTCGCGCATCTTGGCGATCGCGTCGAGGCGGTCCTTGCCGTGCACGATGAGCTTGGCGATCATCGAGTCGTAGTACATCGGGATCTCGCCGCCATCCTGCACGCCGGTGTCCACGCGCACGCCCTGCAGGTGCGAGGTGTCGCTGGCCCACATGCTTTCCTTGGGCGGCTGGAAGCGCACCAGCCGGCCGGTGCTGGGCAGGAAGTTGCGGAACGGGTCCTCGGCGTTGATGCGGCACTCGATGGCCCAGCCGTCGCGCTTCACGTCGGCCTGGGTGAGCGGCAGCTTTTCGCCAGCGGCCACGCGGATCATCAGTTCCACCAGGTCCAGCCCCGTGATGCACTCCGTCACCGGGTGCTCCACCTGCAGGCGGGTGTTCATCTCCAGGAAGTAGAAGCTCTGATCCTTGCCCACCACGAATTCCACCGTGCCCGCGCTCTGGTACTTCACGGCCTTGGCCAGGGCCACGGCCTGCTCGCCCATGGCCTTGCGCGTGGCGTCGCTGATGAAGGGCGACGGCGCCTCTTCGATCACCTTCTGGTGGCGCCGCTGGATCGAGCACTCGCGCTCGTTCAGGTAGATCACGTTGCCCTGGCTGTCGCCGATGAGCTGAATTTCGATGTGGCGCGGCTCCTCGACAAACTTCTCGATGAACACGCGGTCGTCGCCAAAGCTGTTGCGCGCCTCGTTGCGGCAGCTGGTGAAGCCTTCGAGCGCTTCCTTGTCGTTAAAGGCCACGCGCAGGCCCTTGCCGCCGCCGCCGGCGGACGCCTTGATCATCACCGGGTAGCCGATGCCGCGCGCGATCTCCACGGCCTTCTCGGCCGTCTCGATGGCGTCGTTCACGCCGGGGATGCAGTTGACGCCGGCCTGGCCCGCGAGCTTCTTGGACTCGATCTTGTCGCCCATGGCGGCGATGGAGTAGTGCTTGGGCCCGATGAAGGTGATGCCCTCGTCCTCCACGCGCCTGGCGAATTCGGCGTTCTCGCTCAGGAAGCCGTAGCCCGGGTGCACGGCCTGCGCGCCGGTCTGCTTGCAGGCGGCAATGATCTTGTCGGCCAGCAGGTAGCTCTCGCGGCTGGGCGCGGCGCCAATGTGCACGGCCTCGTCGGCCAGCTCCACGTGGCGGGCGTCCCGATCGGCGTCGGAGTACACCGCCACCGTCTGGATGCCCATCTTGCGGGCGGTGAGGATGACGCGGCAGGCGATTTCGCCGCGGTTGGCAATCAGGATCTTGGTGAACACGTTGGGGCTCCGTTCTGGTCGGGTGGGGGCGCGGGCTTGAGGGGCGGGCTTTACTTGAGCCCGAGCTTCTGCCGCATCTCCAGGTTGCGGGCCTCGGCGCGCTGCGAGGCGGGGCGGGCGTTCAGCCGCTCGATGTACTCGGAAAAGATGGGGCTGGGCTCGATCTGCTTGAAATCGATCATGAAGCGAAGCGTGCCGCCGAACACCACGTCAGCCATCGAGAAATCGTCGCCCAGCACGAACTGGCGGCCGGCAATCGCGCTTTCGGCGGCGGTGATCATGGACGCATAGGTGCCCCAGCCCGCGGACACTTCCTTGACCGTCCACCCCTCGCCCTTGGCCATGACAGCCGGCTCGATCACGCTCGGGGCAAAGAAGGACCAGCGCAGGTAGGTGCCGCGCCGCGGGTCGTCCAGCGCGGGCGCCAGCCGCCCGGGCGCGTAGCGGTCGGCTAGGTACAGCGCGATCGCGGCGGACTCGCTCACGACCATGTCGCCATCCACCAGCGTGGGCAGCTTGCCCATGGGGTTGCGCGACACCAGGGACTCGCCCTTTTGCTCGCCCTTCATGATGTCGGTCAGCCTGAATTCGTAAGCAACCCCGGCTTCTTCAAGCGCCCACAGGGTGCCCGCCGCGCGGGAGTACGGGTGGTAGTAGAGGGAAATGGCCATGGCGGTATGCCCTTTCGGTATCTGGGGGGGGCAGAGCAGGTTCAGAGCGGAATGTTGCCGTGCTTGCGCCACGGGTTTTCCAGCTTCTTGTCGCGCAGCATCACCAGCGAGCGGCAGATGCGTTTGCGCGTCTCGTGCGGCAGGATCACGTCGTCGATGAAGCCGCGCGCGCCGGCCACAAACGGGTTGGCAAAGCGGGCCTTGTACTCGGCCTCACGGGCAGCGAGCTTGGCCGGGTCGCCCTTGTCCTCGCGGAAGATGATCTCCACCGCGCCCTTGGCGCCCATCACCGCAATCTCGGCATTGGGCCAGGCAAAGTTCACGTCGCCGCGCAGGTGCTTGGAGGCCATCACGTCATACGCGCCGCCATAGGCCTTGCGCGTGATGACGGTGATCTTGGGCACGGTGCACTCGGCGTATGCGTACAGCAGCTTGGCGCCGTGCTTGATGATGCCGCCGTACTCCTGGCTGGTGCCGGGCATGAAGCCGGGCACATCGACAAAGGTGACCACCGGAATGTTGAACGCATCGCAAAAGCGCACGAAGCGCGCCGCCTTGATGCTGCTCTTGATGTCCAGGCAGCCCGCCAGCACCAGCGGCTGGTTGGCCACGATGCCCACGGTCTGCCCTTCCATGCGGCCAAAGCCGATGAGGATGTTCTTGGCGTAGTCGGGCTGCAGCTCGAAGAAGTCCCCGTCGTCCACCGTCTTGGCGATCAGCTCCTTCATGTCGTAGGGCTTGTTGGGGTTGTCGGGCACCAGGGTGTCCAGGCTCAGGTCCATGCGGTCGGCCGGGTCGTTGCTGGGGCGAACGGGCGGCTTCTCGCGGTTGTTCAGCGGCAGGTAGTTGTACAGGCGGCGCAGCATCAGCAGGGCCTCCACGTCGTTCTCGAACGCCATGTCGGCCACGCCGCTGCGGCTGGTGTGGGTGACCGCGCCGCCCAGTTCCTCGGACGTGACTTCTTCGTGCGTCACGGTCTTGACCACCTCGGGGCCGGTCACGAACATGTAGGAGCTGTCCTTGACCATGAAGATGAAGTCGGTCATGGCGGGGCTGTAGACCGCGCCGCCGGCGCACGGCCCCATGATCATGCTGATCTGCGGCACCACGCCACTGGCCATCACATTGCGCTGGAACACGTCGGCATAGCCGCCCAGGCTGGCCACGCCCTCCTGGATGCGCGCACCGCCCGAGTCATTCAGGCCGATCACGGGCGCCCCCACCTTCATGGCCTGGTCCATCACCTTGCAGATTTTTTCGGCATGGGCTTCGGAGAGCGCGCCGCCGAACACGGTGAAGTCCTGGCTGAAGACAAACACCAGGCGCCCGTTGATCATGCCGTAGCCGGTGACCACGCCGTCGCCGGGGACCTTGTTGTCGGCCATGCCGAAGTCGGTGCAGCGGTGCTCGACGAACATGTCCCACTCTTCAAACGTGCCCTCGTCCAGCAGCAGGTCCAGCCGCTCACGCGCGGTGAGCTTGCCTTTGCCGTGCTGCGCGGCAATGCGCTTCTCGCCGCCGCCCAGGCGGGCGGCGGCGCGCTTCTTTTCGAGTTGCTCAAGAATGTCGTGCATGGTGTGCTTTCGGTTTTGCTCTGTTTTCAATAGCGCTTCATGACCGTCCGGCGCGGGCTAGAAGCATGTTTCTTGCTGCAGTGGAGGCTGGCAGACGCCCCGCCGCCACATCGGCGAGGGCGTGCGGCAGCAACTCCCTCACCGCCGGGTGCTGGCGGAACTCCTGCTTCAGACCCGCGTCGATCCGCTCCCACATCCAGGCCAGCGCCTGCTGCTGGCGCCGCGCGGCCAGTTTGCCACTGGCTGTTTGCAGCTGCTTGAAATCGGTCACGGCGGTCCAGAAGGTGTCCACGCCCGTGCCCAGCAAGGCACTGAGCTGGATTACCCGCGGGTGCCAGAGCGCGGCGTCGTGGTGGGCATGGTCCGGGTGACCATGCTGGCCCAGCAGCCGCAGCGCGCTGGTGATCTGCGCCTGCGCCCGGGTGGCGGCATCGGCATCGAGGTCAGCCTTGTTGATCACCACCAGGTCGGCCAGCTCCATCACGCCCTTCTTGATAGCCTGCAAGTCATCGCCCGCGTTGGGCAGTTGCAGCAGCACAAACATGTCGGTCATGCCGGCCACGGCGGTTTCGCTCTGGCCCACGCCCACGGTCTCGACAATCACCACGTCATAGCCCGCGGCCTCGCAGACCAGCATGGCCTCGCGCGTCTTCTCGGCCACGCCGCCCAGCGTGCCGCTGCTGGGGCTGGGGCGGATGTACGCCCGCTCGTGCACCGACAGCTTTTCCATGCGGGTCTTGTCGCCCAGGATGGAGCCGCCCGAGACGGTGGATGACGGATCGATGGTCAGCACCGCCACACGGTGCCCCTGCGCGATCAGGTACAGGCCCAGCGCCTCGATGAACGTGCTCTTGCCCACGCCCGGCACGCCGCTGATGCCCAGGCGGAACGACTGGCCCGTGTGCGGCAGCAGCGCGGTGAGCAACTCGTCGGCCTGCGCGCGGTGGTCAGCACGGGTGGACTCCAGCAGCGTGATGGCCTTGGCCATCGCCCGGCGCTGGGGCGCACCGTCCGATTGCACGATCTGCTCGGCGGCAATCACGTCGGGTTTCAGGCCAGCGCCTTGCGGATCTGCTCCAGCACGTCCTTGGCGCTGGCGGGGATGGGGGTGCCGGGGCCGTAGATGCCCTTGACACCAGCTTCGTACAGGAACTCGTAGTCCTGCGCCGGAATCACGCCGCCCACGAAGACGATGATGTCGTCGGCGCCCTGCTTTTTCAGCTCCTCGATGATGGCGGGCACCAGCGTCTTGTGGCCGGCGGCCAGCGTGCTCACGCCCACGGCGTGCACGTCGTTTTCAATCGCCTGGCGGGCGCATTCCTCGGGGGTCTGGAACAGCGGGCCCATGTCCACGTCAAAGCCCAGGTCGGCAAAGGCCGTGGCCACCACCTTGGCGCCGCGGTCATGGCCGTCTTGCCCCAGCTTGCTGATCATCACGCGCGGCCGGCGGCCCTGGGCCTCGGCAAAGGCGTCGATCTCTTTCTTCAGGGCTTCCCAGCCCTGGGCACTGTCATAAGCGGCTGCGTACACACCGGTCACCTTTTGCGTATCGGCGCGGTGGCGCCCAAAAACGGCCTCGAGCGCGTCGCTGATCTCGCCCACCGTGGCGCGGGCGCGCACGGCCTCGATGCTCAGCGCGAGCAGGTTGCCGTCGCCCTTGTCTGCGGCAGACGTGATGGCCGCCAGCGCCTGCTGCACGCGGGCCGCGTCGCGGGTCTGCCGGATCTGCTTTAGGCGCGCGATCTGGCCTTCGCGCACCTTGACGTTGTCCACCTCCAGGATGTCGATCGGGTCTTCCTTGGCCAGCTTGTATTTGTTGACGCCCACGATCACGTCCTTGCCGCTGTCAATACGGGCCTGCTTCTCGGCGGCCGCGGCCTCGATCTTGAGCTTGGCCCAGCCGCTGTCCACGGCGCGGGTCATGCCGCCCATGGCCTCGACCTCCTCGATGATCTTCCACGCGGCGTCGGCCATGTCCTGCGTGAGCTTCTCCATCATGTAGCTGCCGGCCCAGGGGTCGATCACATTGGTGATGTGGGTTTCTTCCTGGATGATGAGCTGGGTGTTGCGCGCAATGCGGGCGCTGAACTCGGTGGGCAGCGCAATGGCTTCGTCAAAGCTGTTGGTGTGCAGGCTCTGCGTGCCGCCAAACACCGCGGCCATGGCCTCGATGGTGGTGCGCACCACGTTGTTGTATGGGTCCTGCTCGGTCAGGCTCCAGCCGCTGGTCTGGCAGTGGGTGCGCAGCATCAGGCTCTTGGGGTTGCTGGCGTTGAAGCCCTTCATGATGCGGCACCACAGCAGGCGTGCCGCGCGCATCTTGGCCACTTCCAGATAGAAGTTCATGCCAATGGCCCAGAAAAAGGAGAGGCGCGGCGCAAAGTCGTCCACGTTCAGGCCCTTGGCCAGCGCCGTCTTTACATACTCCTTGCCGTCGGCCAGCGTGAAGGCCAGCTCCAGCGCCTGGTTGGCCCCGGCCTCCTGCATGTGATAGCCCGAGATCGAAATCGAGTTGAACTTGGGCATGTGCTGCGCCGTGTACTCGATGATGTCGCCGATGATCCGCATGCTCGGCTTGGGCGGGTAGATGTAGGTGTTGCGGACCATGAACTCTTTCAGAATGTCGTTCTGAATGGTCCCTGAGAGCTTGTCTTGCGACACGCCCTGCTCCTCCGCCGCCACCACGTAGCCCGCCAGCACCGGCAGCACCGCGCCGTTCATGGTCATGGACACGCTCACCTTGTCCAGCGGGATCTGGTCGAACAGGATCTTCATGTCCTCCACGCTGTCGATGGCCACGCCGGCCTTGCCCACGTCGCCCGTCACGCGCGGGTGGTCGGAGTCGTAGCCGCGGTGCGTGGCCAGGTCGAACGCCACACTCACGCCCTGCCCGCCGCCCGCCAAGCCCTTGCGGTAGAAGGCGTTGGACTCCTCCGCCGTGGAAAAGCCCGCGTATTGCCGGATGGTCCAGGGCCGGGCCGCATACATGGTGGCCTGCGGGCCGCGCAGGTAGGGCTCGAAGCCCGGCAACGTGTCGGCATGCGGCAGGCCCGCGGTGTCGGCCGCGGTGTACAGCGGCTTGACGGTGATGCCATCGGGCGTGACCCAGTTGAGGTTGTCCAGCTCGCCGCCCGGGGCGGACTTGCTGGCGGCCTTGGCCCAGGCGGGCAGGCCGGGCACGGCGAATTCGGGTTGTTTGTCGCTCATGGGGGGCTTTGAGGGGCTGATTCAGGTTTACCCGGAGTTTATATCATTCATAATTATTGATGCAAAATATTATCTGTGCTTAAATCGGCTGACCCTAACCGCCCACCGAGCTTCCACACCCGCCCCTGATCCGCATGTCCGCCGTCACCCTCACCCCCCGCGCCCTGTACGAAGAAGTGGCCGAGCTGCTGCGCCAGCGCATCTTCAAGCGCGAGCTGGAGCCCGGTAGCTGGATCGACGAGCTGAAGCTGGCCGAGGAATACGGCATCAGCCGCACCCCCCTGCGCGAGGCGCTCAAGGTGCTGGCCGCCGAGGGCCTGGTGACCATGAAGGTGCGCCGCGGCGCCTATGTGACCGAGGTGTCGCAGCAAGACCTGGCCGACGTGTACCACCTGCTCAGCCTGCTGGAGAGTGACGCCGCCGCCGTGGTGGCCACCAAGGCCACCGACGCCGAGCTGAAGGAACTGCAGGCCCTGCACAAGGCGCTGGAGGCTGCGGCAAAGCCGGGCAAGGCCAACACCGACCAGTTCTTTGCGGTGAACGAGCAGTTCCACATGCGGCTGCTGGAGATTGCCAACAACCGCTGGCGCGACCAGATGGTGGCCGACCTGCGCAAGGTCATGAAGCTGAACCGCCACAACTCCCTGCTCAAGACCGGGCGCATTGCCGAGTCACTGGCCGAGCATCAGGCCATCATGGCCGCGCTGCTGGCGCGCGATGCGCAGCGCACGCAGCAGTGCATGCGGGAGCATTTTGCGAATGGGTTGGAGGCGGCGGAGTAGGTTTGCAGTGAACAAACTAGTCGCCACTGCTTGAATCTAGTCGAATCGAATCGCAGATATGGAACAGGATCCGGCATCGCCGATGACGGCTGTGAGGCGGCCCAACTAGCTTAGGTTAGCGCGAGCATCTCCTGCAGGATTGCTTGGCGCTTCAATCGATCTGCAGTCACCTCTCCTAGGCCAGTGCAGACCTCCGCTATTCGATTGAATGTCTCGCTCGCACGTGCTCCATGCTGACCCACAACGTCAATCACAGCCTGCGCACCCTTTTCCGCCGCCCGCGAGTTGAGACGCACCACATCCTTGCCATTCACTATGGTCCACACCAGGGGGAGCATGTGCCATTTGAATCGCTTAAGGTTCTGAGGAATGGTGCTGTTGGACACGAGAAGAGTGAAGCGGTACATCGTTAGACAGGCGGCGTAGAAGACGATCTCTTTTGTGTCGTCCGCGAAGATCGTTTCGGTCAATTCCTCGTACATCGTCTTTGGGTAACGAGACGCCAGTTCGGGTCGGTTGCACAGCATGGCTGCAACACATTTCGCGGCGTTGTGCAATGAGAAGATTCGGGTATTCGGGATGTCCTGACCAACATATTGGCGGTCGCGCCGCTCCAAATATAGGCGTCCTTCAGCCCCCTCGTAGGTATTGAAAAATTGCTCGACCTTCCGAACGATAGGCCGCAAAGAAAGGAACTGCGTGTCCTCCACTTTGGTCTGACTGTTTGTCGCTCGCACAAGCTCGGAGAAAACATCCTCTAGTTGAGTCTCAACTATCTTAATGTTCACCATTACGTCACCAAGGACTGCCCGATTTTCAAACAGGACGTTTGAGGTCTGGCAGCCGTTGACGATCTGAAAATTCGTTAGGTGGAGTGTGTTGCCCTGCAGTTGGACATCAGGACTAACGATTGTGATGCCGTTGTTCAGAACAGGAAAGCGGCTTGCGGCGTCGGAGGCCAGCGTTGCCGCGATTGATTGGTTGACCGCATTGTCCAAGCCCAAGAACGATCGGACGTTTTCCTCGAAGACTTGGGTCCGAAGATTCCCGTCTTCCGTTGTCAGGAGGTTGTTGACGAAGTCGCTCGCTTTAACAACCGCTAGGTATGCCTCGTCAATGCCAGCAATATTCGGGAGGGCTGCCGTGGTAAATGCCGGCAAACTTGCATTTACACCTGAGTAGGTTCCGACCCATAGTCGCGTGAGTTCATCGCGATCAACGAACTTGATATCGATTTCATGGAAGATCCCGAGCGCGTTTGCCTGACGGTAGAAGTCTGTCAACGCCACTTCGAGTGCATCAGGCTTCTGATAAATACCCGTCGCCACGAACCTCGCGATGAGTGACGGTTTCCCATTTCTTAGCTTTGGCACTTGATTCAACACGACATCGAACATGCCCCGCGCCTCGACCAGCACCTCATCTGTAGCGGTGTAAGGGTTTGCGGTTGCAAAGCGAAGAACCCCCTCTTTGAACTTCAGGAAGTCGCCCAGATCAAATGCCTCAGACCGCTTTGCCTGAATGAACACCATGTCTACATCGTGATTCCGCCGAGACGGGGCAAATACGCTTCCGGCGTCTTCGATCGATGCAGTAATTGCCTCGTCGATAACGATGGCGACCCCGTCGATACCCTCGTCGCCATTGCCGGTGACCATATCATCGAGATCGAAGCTCCCACTGAAACGGCTAGATATGACAGAGTAAGCCGCGAACTTTTCGAACTGCTTGGCCTCGTCGTCGGCCTCTAGAGAAAAGCTTGAAACGAAACTCTCGAGATGGGCCTTGACAATTCTGTGCATGATTCCTCCAGTGCGTATATGAGTGTACGCTGCGGTAACCCGGCATATCAGCAGGTTCACTTGAAACCTCTGATGACGCATTCATTCCCAACGAACGTCACGGCGAATTGGCCCAGCGCGACGTAGCTAGGCTCACACCGTCAGTATGGCCACCTTGCAGCGAAGTTAGTCCTCTAACGACTCGCTCGCTCATGTATCGGTATTGAATGGCCCGATCTGACCTTTGACAGGCGACACCAGTAGTTCGAATGCGGCAATGTCGCCACCAGTCGCGGCTCCCGCAGCTTCTCAACGCACAACTACAACGCCTGCCCTACGCGATGCGAATGCCAGCCTACAAGCCGCAGATTTGGTTCACGCGGATACTTCACATCGCCAGCGCACCAGCCTGATATGAAAGGCTCAAGGCGGCGTAAACCGCGGCAACTCCAGCCCCCAAGCCACCGCCGCCAGCCGCAGCGCGGCAATGCCCACCAGGCTCACGCCAAAGGCCACGGCGCGTGGCACGCCAATGCGCTGCAGCAGCAGGTACAGCGCAACGCCGGCAATGGCGGCGCTGGCGTAAATGTCTTGCCGCAGGATCAGCGGCACCTTGGCGGTGAACACGTCGCGCAGCAGCCCGCCGCCCACGCCGGTGAGCGTGCCCATGAGCACCACCACCAGCGCCCGGTGGCCGGTGCGCTCGGCCAGCTGCGCGCCCGACATGGCAAACAGCGCCAAGCCCAGCGCGTCGGCAATCAGCAGGGCTTTGAACGGGATGGGCAGCACCTGCACATAGCCCACGGTGAGCAGGGCCGCGCCCAGAATCACATACAGCGGCCACGGGTCTTCCATCCAGAAGATGGGGTGGCGGTTGAGCAGCAGGTCGCGCAGCGTGCCGCCGCCAATGGCGGTGATGGAGGCCAGAACCACCACACCCAGCAGGTCCAGGCCCGAATGCATGGCAGCCAGCGCGCCGCTCACGGCAAACACGGCCACGCCCGCAAGGTCGAGCAGGTAGAACACCGCGCCCTGCCCTAGCCGCCTGACTGCCTGAAGAAGAAATAGCCTGCCGCCGCGGCCGCAGCCAGGGCGGCGGCAATCCACTTGCCCGGCCCGGAGCGCGGCACCTCCCCGGGTGAGCGCGTTGAGGTGTCTGCGGCGTGATCGCCCATCGACTCGCGGTACTGGTCGATCGCGTCCTTGGCCTCCTTGAGCCCGAGCCCGCTGGATTCGCGGTAGAGCTTGATGGCCTCGATGGTGCGGCCGGACTGCAAGGCATCACGGACGGCGGAAGGAAGGGGCGGTGGTGGCATGGGCATGGGCGCATGCTACTCCCGCGCCGATCAGCGCCCGGGTGCGGTGCCGGGCGGTGGGTCAGCCGGCGTCTCGTTGCTGGGCCGGTAGGCGCTGGCGCGCAGGCCCTCGATGGGCCGGACCTCGAAGGTCAGGCCGCAGGCCAGGGTGGGGTTCCGGGCGGCGATGGCCGCGGCTTCATCCAGGCTGCCGGCCACGATGAACCAGTAGCCGCCCACCACCTCCTTGGCTTCGGCAAAAGGCCCGTCGGTCACGCCTGAACGGGTCACCACCTTCCCGCCCGTGGCCAGCCGCTTGCCCGGCTTGAACACGCCCGTGGCCACGAGCTGGTCATGCCAGGCATAGAAGGCATCGATGGCGGCCTGGATCTCTTCGGGCGACTTGTCCCGGTCCCACTGGCCGCGAGAGAGCATCAGGTATTCGGCGGGGGGCGAAGCGTCGGTCATGGGTTTGCTTGGGTGGGGTGGATGAGGGCTGTCATGAAGGCGCCATTTTGCTACGCATTTGATAGCTGAAAGTGACCGCCCCGCAAGGGCTACAGCCTGTTTTGGCTTGAAACAGCACGGTCAAGGCCGGTTCAGGCCGTCTCGCGCACCGCCTCAGTCACCGCCTGGTGTGCCAGCGCCATCACCTCATGCGGGGGCAGCGCCTTGAGCTTGTGGTCGCTCCACACCTGGCGCCAGCGGCGCGCGCCGGGCAGGCCGTTGCGCAGGCCCAGCATGTGCCGCGCGATGTTGCTCCAGGGCGTGCCGTGCTCGGCCGCTTCGCGGGCCATGTAGTCACACATGGCCTGCTCCACCGACTCACGGGTGATGGGCCCCGCGGACTCGGCTCCGGCGGCGGGGTAGAACGCTGCGTCCCATTGCGCCAGCCACCAGGGGTTGTGATAGGCCTCGCGGCCCACCATCACGCCGTCCACCTGCTGCAACTGCTCGGCGACCTGCTCGCTGGTGGTGATGCCGCCATTGATGGCAAGGGTCAGGTGCGGAAAGTCGGCCTTGAGCCGGTGCACCAGCGCGTAGCGCAGCGGCGGCAGGTCGCGGTTCTCCTTGGGGCTGAGCCCCTTGAGCCACGCGTTGCGCGCGTGCACGATGAAGACCTTGCAGCCCGCCTCGCTCACGGCGCCCACAAAGTCGCGCACAAAGGGGTAGCTCTGCGGTGTGTCTTCGGTGTGGTCGATGCCGATGCGGTGCTTCACCGTCACGGGCACGCCCACCGCGTCCACCATGGCTTTCACGCAGTCGGCCACCAGTTGCGGCTCGGCCATCAGGCAGGCGCCAAAGGCACCGCGCTGCACGCGCTCGCTCGGGCAGCCGCAGTTGAGGTTGATTTCGTCATAGCCCCACTGCTCCCCTAGCCGCGCGCAATGGGCCAGGTCAGCCGGCTCGCTGCCACCCAGTTGCAGCGCCACGGGGTGTTCCTGGGCATTGAAGCGCAGATGGCGCGGCACATCGCCATGAATCAGTGCGCCGGTGGTCACCATCTCGGTGTACAACAGGGCATGCCGGCTCAGCAGGCGGTGGAAGTAGCGGCAGTGCCGGTCGGTCCAGTCCATCATGGGCGCCACGCTCAGGCGCCAGGGGTTCACAGGGAGGAAATTGTTGAGGCTCACAGCCGGAACTGTAACGGCTGGCCCGCGCCACGGCAGCGCTGGGGGCATGCCCGTGTCGGGCTTTGTCCTGCAGGGCTGCGCCACCGACACTGACAGCCCGCCCGCACGGATTGAGGGGTAATGAAACCTTGCAGAGTTTCCGAGGAGTCGCCATGAAAGCCTTTTCACTCGAACCCAGCATGCTCACGATGCGGGGCGTGTTCTACCCCACGGGCCACCTGTTCCTGATGTTTCCCACGCCTGCCGACGCCGCCGACGCCGTCAAGACCCTGCTGGCCGATGGCTACAACGGAGATTCATTCACCGAGGTGCCGGCCGAGGCCATTCTGGGCCCGATCGCGCGCACGGTGGGCGCTGCCGACGCACCCCTGCCCTCGGCGGGCACCGAAGCCCGCACCGTGCGCCGCTTTGCCGAGCTGGCGGCCCAGGGCCACTGCGCGCTCATGATCCATGCGCCCTCGGCGGAGGAGACGGGGCACATCATGCAGGTGCTGGCCACGTCGCGCATCTCCTACGGCCAGAAGTACCGCCACCTGGTGATCGAGGACCTGGCCTGAGCCCCTTTTACTGGCGGAACGGGCTGGAGAACTTGGGGTCGTTGGGCAGCGAGGTGTCGTTGAGTGTCCGCAAAAAGGCCACCAACGCCGCCTTGTCCGATTCGGGCAGGTTCAGCACACGGGGGGCACCATTGCCACCGCGCAGGCGGTTGTCCAGCGCCGGGCCGTCCTTCACGCCGCTGTTGTAGTGCTCCACCACCTGCTCCAGGCTCGAGAAGCGCCCGTCGTGCATGAAGGCCGCGCTCATGCCCACGTTCTTGAGCGAGGGCGATTTGAAGATGGTGGTCTCGCCCGCGTCCAGCCCGTTGCTGCGCGAGTTGGCGGTGAGCGCAAACGTGGGGGGCGCATGGCAGGCCGCGCAGTTCAGCCCGCCCTGGTTGGCATTGCCCATGAAGAGCTGGCGGCCCCGGTTCTCCTGCGCGGTGAAGCCGGCAATGGGCGTGTTGAGGCCGTTGTCGTTGGCGGCGGGGTTGAAGGTCTGGGCATAGCCGTCGTCCCAGCGACTGCTCACGGCCACCATGCTGCGCTGGAACTGCGCCAGCGCACGCTGGATGCGCTGCTCGGAAAGGGTGCCGTCGCCAAAGGCAAAGGTGAACAGTTCGGGGTAGTACGGCAGCGACTGCATCTTGGTCAGCAGCGCGGCCAGGCCGCCGTTGCTGGCGTCAAAGCCCATCTCCACGGGATGCTGGATGGGTTGAGTGGCCTGGTCCTCGACCGAGGCGGCGCGTTTGTCCCAGAACATGGTGCCTGGCGCGTAGTAGCGCACGTTGCCCAGCCGCATGGCGTGGGCCGTGGTCAGCCCACCCGCAAACCCGGTGCTGAAGCGGCTGCTGTCGGCAAAGCCCTGGGTCTGCTGGTGGCACGAAGCGCAGGCCACGGTGTTGTTCACGCTCAGCCGCTTGTCGTAGAACAGCACGCGGCCCAGCGTGGCCACGGCGTTGTTGGCCGTGTTGTTGGCGGGCGTGTTGTCGTTGTTGGCCACGCCGCCGCCGTAGTAGGCGGGCAGCGTGGGTGCGGCGTAGTTGAACAGGTTGCCCAGGTCCAGATTCACAAACACGGCAGCCGGCGCCGACAGCGCGGGGCCGGTGGGGGTGGCGGGTGTCGTGGGCGTGGTGGGGGTGGCAGGTACGGTGGGGGTGACCGGGTCCGTGGGGGTAGTAACCGGTGTGGTGCCGGTGCCCACGGTCACCACCGCTGCCGCCGTCTCGCTGCCACCGCTCCCGCCGCCGCAGGCGCCAAGAAGCAGGCTCAGCAGCAGGCTGGTGGCCAGGGACACCGGGCGGGTGCTGCGGGAAAAAATCGGGATTCTCATGGGGCGCCTCCGTCGTTTGATGCTGGTTTCATTGTCAAAACGATTTGTGGAGGCACTGTGGATTGAATGCCAGGGCCAGCTTCACATTGCGCCCGCCAGCGTGAACCAGGTCACGCCACGGCGTCTTCCGCGTCCGGATCGAAGCGGTAGCCCATGCCATAGACCGACACAATCGCCGAGCCCTGCGGGCGCAGCTTGCCGATCTTGCGCCGCAGGTTCTTGATGTGGCTGTCGATGGCACGGTCGGTGGTGTCGCGAAAGTCTTCGTGCACGCTCTCCAGCAGCGCATTGCGCGAGAACACATGGCCCGGCCGCGACAGCAGCCGCTTGAGCAGGCGAAACTCCAGCGGCGTCAGCGGCAGCCAGTGCTCCTCCCAGGCAATGCGCATGGCGCTGTCGTCCACCCGGAAACCATGTGACGGCGTGCCCGGACCGAGCCGCCCTTCGGCGCGGCGCAGCAACGCCTTGATGCGCGCCACCACCTCGCGCGGGCTGAAGGGCTTGCACACGTAGTCGTCGGCCCCCACCTCCAGGCCGATGAGCCGGTCGATCTCGTCGATGCGCGCCGTCACCATGATGATCGGCACGGCCGAGAAGCGGCGCACCTCGCGGCACACCTCCACCCCGTCCTGCCCCGGCAGCATGATGTCCAGCAGCATCAGCGCCGGCTCCATGCGCTGCACTTCGGGCACCACCTGCAGTCCGTTGGCAATCAGGGTGGTGGCAAAGCCCTGGGCCTGCAGGTAGTTGTCCAGCATGTCGGCGATGCGCAGGTCATCCTCCACGATCAGGATGCGGCGCGGGGCGGGAGTGTTCATGGGTGCTCCGGTCTGAGAGGCAGGCTCACGACGATACACAGGCCCCCGAGCGCGGACGCCTGGGCGCTGATGCGGCCGCCATGGGCCTGCACGATGGCCCGGCAGATCGCCAGGCCCAGGCCGCTGCCACTGCCGGCCGACGGGGCGTCGCCATCGGCCGGCAGCCGGCGCTGGCGGGCGTGGTCGGCACGGAACAGCGGCTCGAAGAGCTGGTCCAGCTGCTGCGGCTTGACTCCGGGCGGGGTGTCCTCCACCCGCAGTTCCAGGGTGTGGCGTTCGGCCACCCACTGCACGCGCACGCGGCCGGGGGCGGTGGTGTAGCGCAGGCTGTTTTCCAGCAGATTGGTCAGCAGTTGCTCGATGCGGCCAAAGTCCCAGCCGGCCAGCACGGGCGGGCCGGCCAGCAGCTCCAGTGCCAGGCCCGCCTTCTGCGCCCGCGGCACGAAGCGCTGCACCGCGCGCGCCAGCGCCTCGGAGGCATCGCCGTCGCCGAATTCGCAGCGCAGCGCGCCCAGGTCGGCCATGGACAGCGTGTGCAAATCATTGACCAGCCGCACCAGGTGCAGCACCTCGGCCCGCAGGTTGGCCAGCACCTGCGGCGTGGGTTGGCGCGCGCCGTCCTCGATCGATTCCAGCTCCCCCAGCAGCACCGACAGCGGTGTGCGCAGCTCGTGCGAAATCTGCGCGATCCAGCTGCGCCGCGCGCCTTCGAGCGACTTGAGCGACGCCGCCATGCGGTTCACGTCGGCGATCAGGTCGGCCATTTCCCGTGAGCCCGACTCGGGCACCACCACATCCAGCTCACCGCCGGCAATGCGCCGCGTGGCGGCCTGCACGCGGCCCAGCGGCCTGCCGAGCCAGCGCGCGGCCAGCCAGGCCGCAACCAGCGCGAGCGCCAGGCTGCCCCCGGCGGCCAGGGCCAGCCCGAGGTACTGGCGGCGCAGGAAGCGGGCATCCACCCCCTCCAGGCCGGCGCTGGGCAGCATGCGCACATAGGCCACCGTGCGGCCGTCCACCTGGACGGGCTCCCGCAGCAGCGCCCGGCCTTCAGGGAATTCCGGCCCCCCGATGCGCTGGCCCTGCAGGTTCACCACCTGGATGCGTCTCGTGACGCTGTCCGGGGCCGCATTGCGCGGGGGCGGCTCGGGCGCGGGCACGGGCGGGGGGTCCGGCGGTGGCTCAGGAGGGACCTCGGGCGGCGCGCCGGGCGGAGGGGGGGCGCCACCCGGTTGCGCGGCCCCGAAAGCCACTGGCGGCGGTCCTTCGCGGCGCGGCGGCGGGGGGCGCTGCGCGCGCGGCGGACGGCCGTCAGGGGGCGGCCGCCAGTTGGCCGGTGGAGCCAGCCCCTCGCGGGTCAGGAACTCGTCCATGAGCTCGCGCATCGGCAGGCCACGGCCGCCGCCAGGCGCCATGGACGGGTCGCGGGTGACGCGCTGCGCCACGACCTGGGCAAAGCGCTCGAGTTGCTGCGCATCGCGCGAGCGCAGATAGTCCGTGAACCCGGTCTGCAAATTCCAGGCGACCAGCCCGCCCACGGCAGCCACGGCGAGCAGCACGCTGCCCACCATGAGCAGGGAGAGTTGATGAACGATGCGAAGGCGCATGACGGGGTGACGACCGGGTGAACCGAATGCTAGGGCAAGCGCCCCGGCCTTTGTGAAGGCGGCCTCCACAATCCGCCCGTCATGCCGCGACCGCCTGGCCGAACACCGCGGCCGCCAGTCCCAGCACGGCCAGCGCGCCAAAGGCCGGCACCCGCCAGCGCCCGCCCCGCGTGCCTGACGCCAGGCGCGCCGCGATGGCGGCCTGCAGTGCGTAGTACAGCGCAAAGGCACGAGAGGCATAGCTCACGATGTCGAACACGTTCACCGACCAGGTCAGCGCCAGCCCCAGCGCGACCAGCAATGCATAGCCCTGGCGCGGCGGCAGGCGATGGTGCGTGAGCTCGGTCAGCAGGCCGCCCGAGCCGCTGGCGTCGGCCACGGCGGCGCTGAACTGCGCGGCCAGCGCGCCCGCCACCAGGAGCAGCGGCAGCACGGGCGCCACCACGCCCATCATGTCCACGATGGCGGTTTCGGTGAGCTTGAAGTGGCCGCGCTCGAACGCATAGCTGAACAGCGCGATGTAGACCACGTAGATCAGCGTGGACAGCCCCTGCGACAGGCGCATGGACCGGATGCGGGTCGCCGCGTCGTACTCGGCCCCGAGGTAGCGCGAGGTTTCAAAACCCTGGACGGTGACAATCAGGCCGAAGGCCAGCGCCAGCCCCTGGGGAAAGGCCAGTTGCACCGGGGCCGCCTGCAGGTGCCCGCCGGCCGCCTGCTGGCCGAAGTACACGATCAGCCCTGCGAGCAGGCCTGCAATCACGGCCAGCTTGGTGGTCACCGTGAGGTACTGCAGCCGCTCCAGAGCGCGCAGGCCGCCCGCCCACCCCACCCCCAGGATGATCAGGTAGGCCGCGCTGGTGACCAGCACGGCGTGGCGGTGGTCGTTGTAGCGGGTCAGGCTCACGCTGAAGGCGCCCAGCAGGTTGAGGTAGTAGGCCACCGAAATGATGTACGCGAACGCCAGCGCCCAGGACGAGGCCTGCTCCAGCGCCGCGACGCCCCGCGGGCCCGGGCTGGCCGTGTCGTCCCCCTCGCCATGGGCGATGTTGAAGCGGATGGCCGCGCCAAACAGGTAGGCCGCCAGGCACAAGCCCAGCATGACCAGCGGCGCCAGCGCCCCGTAGGAAAACTGCAGCACGGGCCCCAGCAGCAGGAAGCCGCTGCCAATGATCGAGGCCAGCGGCGTCACCGTGGCATGCCACAGCCGGGCGCGCATCAGCCAGGGCGAGAACAGCAGCGCGGCCGCGGCCGCCACCACGGCGCCGATGAACAGGTTCAAGCGCGGCCCTCCGCGGCCCGCGGCCGGTCACGGGCACCGGCAGGCCTTTCGGCGCGCATCAAACAAAAACCCGCCGCAGCGGGTTTCCGGGTGAGGCCTGGAAGGGGCATCAGCCCATGTGCAGGCCACCGTTGACCGAAAAATCGGCCCCCGTGGAGTAGCCGCCCTCTTCCGATGCCAGCCAGGCAATGATGGAGGCGATCTCGCTGGGCTCGCCCAGGCGCTTGACGGGCACCGTGGCCACGATCTTGGCCAGCACGTCCTCGCGGATGGCCTTGACCATGTCGGTGCCGATGTAGCCCGGGCTCACGGTGTTGACCGTCACGCCCTTGGTGGCCAGCTCCTGGGCCAGCGCCATGGTGAAGCCGTGCATGCCGGCCTTGGCGGCCGAGTAGTTGGTCTGGCCGGCCTGGCCCTTTTCGCCGTTGACCGAGCTGATGTTGATGATGCGGCCCCAGCCCTTTTCCACCATGTCGGCGACGACCTGCTTGGTCACGTTGAACATGGAGTTGAGGTTGGTCTCGATCACTGCGTCCCAGTCCTCGCGCGTCATCTTCAGGAACATGCGGTCGCGGGTGATGCCGGCGTTGTTGACCAGCACGTCGATGGTGCCGTGCTCGGCCTTGGTCTTGCTGAACGCTTCGACCGTGGATTCCCAGGCGCCCACGTTGCCCACCGAGGCATAAAACGTGTAGCCCAGCGCCTTCTGCTCGGCCAGCCACTTGGCGTGGTCGCGCGTCGGGCCGCAGCCGGCGATGACCTTGAAGCCCTCCTTGTGCAGGCGCTGGCAGATCGCGGTCCCGATGCCGCCCATGCCGCCCGTGACGTACGCTACTTTTTGGCTCATTGTTCTGACTCCTTGCTTGTCCGCTATAGATTTGGGAGCAATCCGCGCAGACGCTGCGCGGGCCCTCGTTCGATTTAAACCGATTACGCGCGTTCCACTGCGAGGGAAACCCCCATGCCGCCGCCGATACACAGCGCGGCCACGCCCTTCTTGGCGTCCCGGCGCTGCATCTCGTGCAGCAGCGTCACCAGGATGCGCGCACCGGACGCACCGATCGGGTGCCCGATGGCGATCGCGCCCCCGTTGACATTGACCTTGGCGGCGTCGATGCCCAGTTCCTTGTTGACGGCGCAGGCCTGCGCCGCAAAGGCTTCGTTCAGCTCGAACAGGTCCACGTCGGCGGCCTTCCAGCCCGCGCGCTCGAGCACCTTGCGGGTGGCGGGCACCGGGCCCATGCCCATGGTGGCCGGGTCGAGGCCGCTGGTGCCGAAAGCCTTGATCGTGGCCAGCGGCTTGAGGCCCATGGCGGCGGCCTTCTTGGCACTCATCATCACCAGCGCGGCCGCGCCGTCGTTGATGCCCGAGGCATTGCCCGCGGTCACCGTGCCGGCCTTGTCGAAGGCCGGGCGCAAGCCGGCCAGCGCATCGGCGCTGGTCTTCTTGTTGATGAATTCATCGGTCTCGAAAATGACGGGGTCGCCCTTGCGCTGGGGAATGCTGACGGGGACGATCTCGTCCTTGAACTTGCCGGCGTCCTGCGCGGCGGCGGCCTTCTGCTGGCTGCCCAGCGCCAGCGCGTCCTGCTTCTCGCGGCTGATGTCGTGGGCCTTGGCCACGTTCTCCGCGGTCACGCCCATGTGGTACTGGTTGTAGACGTCCCACAGGCCGTCCACGATCATGGTGTCGACCAGCTTCCAGTCGCCCATGCGCTGGCCGTCGCGCGAATTGGGCAAGGCGTGCGGCGCGGCGCTCATGTTCTCCTGGCCACCGGCCACCACGATCTCGCTGTCGCCCCAGGCAATGGCCTGCGCGGCCAGCATCACGGCCTTGAGGCCGGAGCCGCACACGGCGTTGATGGTCAGGGCCGGCACTTCCTTGGGCAGGCCGGCCTTCAGCGTGGCCTGGCGCGCCGGGTTCTGGCCCGCGCCCGCCGCCAGCACCTGGCCCATGATCACCTCGCCCACCTGCGCGGGTTCAACCTTGGCGCGGGCCAGGGCCTCCTTGATGACGATGGCGCCCAGTTCGGTGGCGGGGATCTTGGCGAGCGAGCCGCCGAACTTGCCCACAGCGGTGCGAACGGCTGAAACGATGACGATGTCTTCCATGTGAATCTCCTTGGGATTTTGTTGAGAGGGATCAGGCCTTGGCCTTGACGTAGCGGCCCGGGGCCGCTTCGATGACTTTGTATTTGCCCTTGCCGTAGGCCTTGGGCGCTGCAATTAGCTTGCCAGCATGGCCCTTGAGCCAGTCCGACCAGTCGGTCCACCAACTGCCCGGGTGCTCGGTCGCGCCCTTGAGCCATTCGGCATGCGTCCTGGGCAGCTTGTCGTTGGTCCAGTAGCTGCGCTTCTTCTTGGCCGGCGGGTTGATCACGCCGGCAATGTGGCCCGAGGCGCCCATCACGAACCGCTTCTTGCCTGGCAGGTACTGGGTGGAGGCATAGGCACCGCCAATGGGCACGATGTGGTCTTCGCGCGAACCGTAGATGTAGACGGGCATGTCGAGCTTGCCCAGGTCCACCTGCTGGCCCGCCACCGTGCAGTGGCCCGGCTTGACGAGGTTGTTTTCGAAATAGGTGTTGCGCAGGTACCAGGCGTACATCGGGCCCGGCAGGTTGGTGGAGTCGCTGTTCCAGTAGAGCAGGTCGAACGGTGGGGGCGTCTCGCCCTTGAGGTAGTTGCCCACCACGTAGTTCCACACCAGGTCGTTGGGCCGCAGGAAGCTGAAGGTGCTGGCCAGGTCCTGCCCCTTGAGCAGGCCACCCTGGCCCAGCTGCATCTCGCGGAACTTGACGAAGGCCTCGTCGATGAACAGGTCCAGCACCCCGGTGTCCGAGAAATCCAGGAAGGTGGTGAGGAAGGTAGCCGACGCCACGGGCTTCTCGCCGCGTGCCGCCAGCACCGCCAGCGCGGTGCCCAGGATGGTGCCGCCCACGCAGAAGCCCAGCGCATTGATCTGGCCGCCCTTCTTGTCCTGCCCGCTGATCTCGCGCACCACCTGGATGGCCTTGATGGCCGCGTCCTCGATGTAGTTGTCCCACGTCAGGTGGCCCAGCGACTCGTCGGGATTGCGCCAGCTCACCACGAAAGTGCGATGGCCCTGCTCCACGGCATAGCGGATCAGCGAGTTCTCGGGCTGCAGATCGAGGATATAAAACTTGTTGATGCACGGCGGCACCAGCAGGAACGGCCGCTCGTGCACCTTGGCGGTCAGTGGCTTGTATTCGATGAGCTGGAACAGGTCGTTCTCGAACACCACGGCGCCTTCGGTGGTGCCCACGTTCCTGCCAACCTCGAAGACGCTCTCGTCGGTCATCGACACATGGCCCTGGCGCATGTCGTGCAGCAGGTTCTGCACCCCCTTGGCGATGCTCTCGCCCTGGGTCTCCACGGCCTTCTTCTGGGCCTCGGCGTTGAGCGCGAGGAAATTGCTGGGCGATGAGGCCGCCATCCACTGCTCCACCGCAAAGCGGATGCGGGCCTTGGTCTTGGCATCGGCCTGCACCGCGTCAGCCAGGCCCATCAGCGTGCGGGCGTTCAGCAGGTAGGCGGCCGCCGAAAACGCAGCCACCGGGTTGTGTCCCCAGGCGTCGGCGGCAAAGCGCTTGTCCGTGCTGACGGGGTTGGCGTGCAGGCCCTCGTTCCACAACGCGGTGGCTTCCTGCACGTATTGCTGCTGCAGCTGCTGCAGCGCGTCGGGGGAGAAACTGATGGCGGGGGGCGTCAGGCCGGAGGCGGTTGCCGGGCCCAGATCCAGCCCCTGGAAGGACTGCAAGGCCCGGGACCAGCTGTCACCAAACAACTGCTGGAATTGCTGGGCGCCCTTGGCCCAGTCTGCTTCAGAATTCATCTTGTCTCCAGATTCTGCTTTTATTCGGGTAAACCCGAGTATCTGAGGATTCATGTTGCAGCGCAACAATTTTTTCCGGATTTGCTTATGTACCTTGTCGTGTTGGCCTGGGTCTACGTTGCCCTGATGATGAGTGTGGCCGAGGCCACCAACACCAATGGTACGGTGCTTGGCGCGGTCTTCACCTTTTTACTCTACGGTGTCGGCCCTGTCGCCTTGGTGGTTTACCTGATGGGCTGGCCTTCGCGCAAGCGCGCGATCAAGGCCCGCGAGGCGGCCGAGCTCCAGGCCGCCCGCGCGGCCGAAGCTTCAGACGCGCCAGATGCAGGCGGCGAAGCGGCCGCTGACGCGGTCGCGCCGGTGCGAGAAAAACCGTGAGGAGTTGCTGACGGTGCACCACTGCGCGCTGCCATCATTGCCGTAGACCTGCGTGACGCCCAGGGCTGCAAGGCGCCGGCGCGCCAGCCCCGGCAGGTCGGCCAGCCATTTGCCCGCGCCGTGCGGGCGAAACAGGGCGCTGGCCGCGGGGTCATGGGCTTCGAATGCGGCCTTCACCTCGGGACCGACCTCGAAGGCCGCGGGACCGATGCACGGCCCCAGCCAGGCCAGCGGGGAGGCGGCGGCCCCGTCGGCATTTGCTCCATTTTCAATAGCAGACTGTGGCCGCGTGGCAAGGGCTAGCGCCTCAAAACGCTCATGGACCTGCTCGAGCACGCCACGCCCTTGCTGACCGGCCAGCCCCCGCCAGCCCGCGTGGGCGGCGGCCACGACCGAGCCGGCGGCGTCGGTGAACAGCACCGGCAGGCAATCGGCCACCATGATCGTGCAGGCCAGACCGGCCTGCGATGTCAGACAGGCGTCGGCCGGCGTGCCGTGGGCACTGGCGGGGTCCAGTTCCAGCACCTGCGTGCCATGCACCTGTTGCAGGAAGACCGGACGCGCCCCCAGCTCACGTTGCAGCGCCTCGCGGTGCGCGGCCACGCGCTGCGGATCGTCTCCGACGTGATCGCCGAGGTTGAAGCTGTCATACGGCGCGCGGGAGTCACCGCCCGCGCGCGTGGTGCAGACCGCCCGCACCGTCGCAGGCGCGGGCCAGTCGGGCACAAGCCAGTCGCTGTGCACGCGGCGTCAGGGCTCGTTGTCCGGGCAGCTGGAAGGCTGGGCCTTCTGGAACGCCGGATGGGCCATGCAAGCATCGAACGCGGCCATGGTGCGGGGCAGGCCGTCGTAGTTGGTGTTGAAGCGCCGGCCATTGAAGATCTGCGGCACCAGGCAGCAGTCGGCCAGCGTGGGCGTGTCGCCCCAGCAATAGACCGAGGGTGCCTGCCCGGCGGCGTGGCGCTGCGCCTCCAGCGCCAGCAACTGGCGCTCGAAGGCCTCGAGGCCATCGCGCACCCAGTGGCGGTACCAGATGTTCTTGGTCTCTTCCTCGACCTTGAGCTCGCGCACCAGGTACTTGAGCACGCGCAGGTTGTTCAGGGGGTGGATTTCGCAGGCCACCAGCTGGGCCAGCGCGCGCACGGCCGCGCGCTCCAGCGGGTCGCTGGGCAGCAGCGCGGGGGACGGGTGGGTTTCATCGAGGTACTCGATGATCGCCAGCGACTGGCTCAGATGCGCGCCGGCATCGGTTTCCAGCGTGGGCACGAGATTGCTCGGCGACACGGCCGAGTAGCCAGTGGCCTTGTGCTCCCCCTTGACCAGGTGCACCGGGATGTAGTCATACGGCAGGCCCTTGAGCTCGAGCGCGATGCGCACGCGGAACGAGGCCGAGGAGCGGAAGTAGTTGTAGAGCTTCATGGAGCGCAAGGATAAACCCTGCCCCGCTCGCGCGGGGCTCAGCGCCCCACGACCAGCCGGATCGCGGGCATCACGCGCTCGGTCTCGGCGCGCCGCTCCAGCGCCATGCGCATGTTCATCTGGGCCACCTCGACGTGCTCCACGGCCAGCGCCTGGGCGCGGGCGCCCTCGCCGGCCTGCAGCGCGGCCACCAGCATGTGGTGCTGGCGATGGGCGTAATGCATCCAGTCACGGTCCTGCTCCAGCGTGGACTGCATGGGCAGCATGGCCGACGCCGAGGCGAATGGCAGCTTGTCGTTCAGCGCCACGGCACGCTGCAGCGCGCGGTTGCCACAGGCCTCGAGGATGAGCGCATGGAAGCGGTCATTCATGGCCGCGTAGGCGGCATAGCTGTCAAAGGTCAAGGGGTTGGCGGCCAGGGCTTCGTCGCCCTCGGCCAGGCAGGCCTGCAGGTCGCCCTGCAACTGGCGTGACACGCCATGCTCGGCCACCAGCCGCGCGGCCATGCCCTCGAGGTGGCCACGCACGGCAATGGCATCGGCCACCTCGCGCGGGGTGTACTGGCGCACCAGGTACTTGCCGGTGTCATTGGCCTCCACCAGGCCCTCCTGCTCCAGCGTGACCAGCGCGGCACGCACCGGGGTGCGCGACGCGCCCAGCCGCTCGGCGAGCTGTTGCTCCGCCAGCCGCTGGCCGGGCTCGAAGTCACCGCGCAGGATCAGGTCACGCAACTGGATCAGAACGGTCTCTTGCAAGTTCATGGCCACGACTGTACACTGAATTTAAATTTCGGTATACCGTTTTCAAACACCTCCTTCCAGGAACCCCGATGAAAGCAGAACAGAACGAATTGATCACCCGCATTGGCCCCGGCACCGCTTGCGGCGAGGTACTGCGCCGCTACTGGCAGCCGGTGGCGCTGGTGGACGAGTTCAATCCCGCGCTGGACCCGCGCATGGCGCAGCGGCCCGTGAAAGCCGTGCGCGTGATGGGGCAGGACCTGGTGCTGTTCAGGGACGGCCAGGGCCGCTGGGGCCTGCTGGACCGCGACTGTCCGCACCGCGGCGCCGACCTGTCGTTCGGCCGGCTCGAGTCGGCCGCCGAAGGCGCCCCCGGCGGCGACGGCCTGCGCTGCCCGTTCCACGGCTGGAAATTCGCGGTGGACGGCACCTGCCTGCAGACACCGGCCGAGCCCACGGGCAGCAAGCTGTGCGAACGCGTGCGCCAGCGCAGCTACCCGGTGGTTGAGCAATGCGGTGCGCTGTTCGCCTGGATGGGCCCCGAGGGCGCCGAGCCGCCGCCCTTCCCCGCGTTTGACTGCTTCACGGCGCCGGCCAGCCACACCTTCGCCTTCAAGGGCCTATGGAACGCCAACTGGCTGCAGGCTTTCGAGGTGGGCATCGACCCGGCGCATCCTTCGTTCCTGCACCGCTTCTTGCAGGACGAGGCGCTGGCCGACATTGGCAGCAACGCCGCGGGCAAGCAGTTCCGCAGTGCCAGCGCCGGCGCGATTGACGGTGAGCGGTGGCCGATGACGCGCATCATGCGCGAGTTCGCGCAACCCGAGATCAGCTTCGAGCCCCGGCCCTACGGCCTGCAGATCACGGCGCTGCGCCCCATGACCGAGGAGCTCACCCATGTGCGCGTGACCAACGCCATCTTCCCGGCCACCTTTGTCATCCCGCTGTCGGAGACCATGACGATCACCCAGATGCATGTGCCGGTGGATGACACGCACACCTACTGGTATTCCTTCTTCACCAGCTTTGCCGGGCCGCTGGACCGCGAGGCCATGCGCGCCCAGCGCCAGCAGTTCATCACCCTGCCCGACTACATCCCCAACGCCGGGCGCCACAACAACTGGGGCTTCAACGCCGAGGAGCAGCGCACCCAGACCTACCTGGGCATGGGCGAGGAGGACATCAACGTGCACGACCAATGGGCCGTGGAAAGCATGGGCGCCATCCAGGACCGCACGCGCGAGCACCTAGGCACGTCGGACAAGATCATCATGGCCAACCGCCGCGTGCTGCTCAAGGCGATCGATGCCGTGCAGGCGGGCGGCGTGCCGCCCGGCCCGGCCGACGCGTCGCAGGCCGCGGGCATGACCGGCCCCGACACGGTGGACGGGGTGGCCCCGGCCGGCACCTGGGCGCAGTGGTGGCGCGAGCAGGCCCAGGCCAAGCGCGATGCGGCGCCATGGAACGCCCCCGCGCCCGCCGGTCCCGCCCCCGCCGAAGGGCTCCCGCAGGGCCCGGAAGACGCCGCCCGAACGGTCGGCGCATGACCCGCTTCGCACAGCGCTGCGGCGTGCACGACGCCGCCCGCCAGCAGGCCCTGGAGCGCGCCAGCCGGCTGATCGACGGCAGCGGCCTCGAGCTGGTGCGCTTCGCGTGGTGCGACATCCACGGCGTGACACGCGGCAAGACGCTCGTGGCCGGCGCCGCGGCCCAAGCCATGGCGTCGGGTGTGGGCATGGTCAGCACACTGATGCTCAAGGACACCTCCGACCGCACGGCGTTCAAGGTGTTCGAGCCCGGCGGCACGGCCGGCCTGCCCGGCTTCGGCCAGGCCAACAACCTGATGCTGCTGGCCGATCCCGCGAGCTTCCGGCAACTGCCCTGGACCCCCGCCACGGGCTGGGTGCAGTGCCAGCCCTGGTTCCAGGATGGCACCCCGGTGGAGCAGGACACGCGCCGCGTGCTGCAGCGCGCGCTGGCGCGCCTGGCGGCCGAGGGCTACGGCATGCGCTGCGGGTTGGAGGTGGAATTGCACATCTACCGCATCACCGGCACCCAGGACCTGCTGGACCCGGCGCAGGCCGCCTGGCCCGGCCTGCCGCCCGAAGTGGCGCTGATCCACCCCGGCTACAACCTGCTCACCGAGGCCTGGTACGACCTGGCCGAGGAGCCGCTGCGCATCCTGCAGCACACGGCGCAGGCGCTGGGCCTGCCGCTGCTGTCTCTCGAAGTGGAACTGGGTCCGAGCCAGGTCGAGGCGGTGTTCGACGTGACCGACGCCCTGACCGCCGCCGACAACATGGTGCTGTTTCGCAGCGCCGCGAAGCAGGCCCTGCGCCGCGCGGGCTACCACGCCACATTCATGTGCCGGCCGCCCTTTGCCAACATCATGTCCAGCGGCTGGCACCTGCACCAGTCGCTGGTGGACCTGGCCAGCGGCGCCAACCTGTTCCGCCGCGACCAGCCCGCGCCGGGCAGCAGCGCGGCCGATGCGCAGCACAGCCTGTCCGCGGCCGGCGAACACTACCTGGCGGGCCTGCTCGAGCACGCTCGCGGCATGGCCGTGTTCTGCACGCCCACGGTCAACGGCTTCGGCCGCTTCCGCCCCAACGCGCTGGCGCCGCAATCGGTGCTGTGGGGCCGCGACAACCGGGGCGCCATGCTGCGCGTGGTGGGTGAGTGCGGTGACGCCGGCACGCGCATCGAGAACCGCATTGGCGAGCCCGCCGCCAACCCCTACCTGTACCTGGCGTCCCAGATCCACGCTGGCCTGGACGGGCTGCAGCGCCGGCTGACGGCCCCGCAGGCCACCGACAGCCCGTACGCCGACGCCCACCCACGCCTGCCCACCAGCCTGGGTGAGGCCCTGCAGGCCCTGCAGGGCGACCGCGTGCTGGTGGACGCGTTCGGCGCCGACTTCATCCACTACTTCAGCCGCATCAAGCAGTCCGAACTCGCGCGCTACGAACTGGCCGAGGACAAGGACGATTTCCAGCGGCGCGAATACTTCAGCCGGTTCTGACCGGAGCCCCCATGACACCGACCATTGCTATTCATTTTGTAGCGCACAGCGACCATCCGCAAAGGGCTACAGCCACAATTCACGCCCAAACGGGGCAGTCGCTGATGCAGGCGGCGGTGGCCGCCAACGTGACCGGGATCGAGGCCGATTGCGGCGGGCTGCTGACCTGCGGCACCTGCCACGTGATGGTGCGCGAGCCCCACGCCAGCCTGCTGCCCGCGCCCTCGGGGGACGAGCTCGGCATGCTGGAGTTCACCTCGGCACCCCGCGAGGCCAACAGCCGGCTGAGCTGCCAGATCGAGCTGACCAGCGCGCTCGACGGCCTCACGCTAGACTTGCCTGCCAGCCAGCACTGAAGCCGAGGAGCCACCCCATGATTCTTGAACTTGCCGACATCCGCATCGCGCCCGGCCAGCAGGCCGCCTTTGACGAGGCCATCCAGCGCGGCATCGCCACCGTCATCTCCCGGGCTCAGGGTTTCCGGGGGTTCAAGGTCAACAAGGGCATCGAATCGCCCGAGCGCTACATCCTGCAGATTTTCTGGGACACCCTTGAAGACCACACCGTGGCGTTCCGCGGCGGCCCATTGTTTGCCGAATGGCGCGCCATCGTCGGCCCGTTTTTTGCCGCGCCGCCCACGGTTGAGCATTTCGAGTTGCTGGCCAAATCCGCCTGAGGGCGGTATGTCACGGCGCCAGCGACGGATTCGCGCGCCGGCCCCGTTCAAGCGTTGACAACCGGACCGGTGCAAGGGGCCTGCCTGCGCAACCGGTGACTCATGCAAGCCATGGTGACCATTGATCAACGATGACCCGGATGCGCAATTGCTGGCGCGCGTCGGCCGCGGCGAGCCGAGGGCCATGCGCGAGTTCGTCTCCCTCAAGCTGCCGCGGGTGCTCGCCCTGGCCCAGCGGCTGCTCGGTCGGCGCAGTGAGGCCGAAGAGGTGGCGCAGGAGGCATTCGTGCGCGTCTGGAAGCAGGCCGCCCGCTGGCAGGAAGGACAGGCCCGCTTCGACACCTGGCTGCACCGCGTGGTGCTCAATCTCTGCTATGACCGGCTGCGCGCGCGCCATGACGAGCCGCCGGCGGACGATGTGCCCGAGCCGGTCGATCCGGCCCTCACCCCCCCTGAAACACTGCAGGCCGCCCAGCGCAGCCGCCGGGTTGCCGCGGCGCTGGCGGCCCTGCCCGCCCGCCAGCGCGAGGCGCTGGTGCTGCAGTACTACCAGGAGTTGTCCAACAGCGAGGCCGCCATGCTGATGGGACTGAGCGTCGAGGCACTCGAAAGCCTGCTGGCCCGGGCCCGGCGCGCGCTGCGCGCCCGGCTCATGGGCGAAGGAAAGGAACACCCATGACCCCCGAACGACTCCGCACTTTGCTGCAGACCAGCGGCAGCGACCCGCGCCGCTGGCCACCGCACGAGCAGGCCGCCGCCCGCGAGCTGCTGGATCACGAGGCGCCCGGCTCGAACGAAGCCCGGGTCGATGCCGACCGGCTGGACGCCTGGCTGGACCAACACACCGTGGAGGCCCCCGATGAAGGGCTGGTTCAGCGCGTCCTGGCCACCGCCCCGGTGGCCGCCACCCGGCCGGCGGGCCGATGGCGCGGGCTCGGGCACTGGCTGTGGCCGGGCGCGGGCCTGGCCGGCGCAGGCCTGGCCGGCACACTGGCGGGTGCCCTGGCGGTCTCGGTGGCCCTGCGCGCCGGGCCTGCGCCCTCGGCGACTGATGCCGGGGAGCGCGTCACGGCTTTCAGCGAACCCCTGACCGACTGGAGGGACGAATGAACGCGACCGTCATGCGGCGTGGACTGTTGGCCTCGCTGGCACTGAACATCTTCCTCGTGGGCGGCATCGCCGGAGCCGCCTGGCGCTGGTGGGGTGCCGACCGCCCCACAGCGAGTGCACCCGCGGCCGCCCAGCGAGGCCTGCGCTTCGCAGCCGATGAGCTGGGCGAGGCACAACGGCACGCCTACCTCACGGGACTGCGCGAAGCGCGCCACGAGGCGGCTGTCACCCTTCAGACCGCGCGCGAAGGACGGCAGGAGGTGCTGCGGCTGATGGCCGCGCCGCAGTTCGACCGCGCGGCCATCACCGCAGCGCTGACCCGCATCCGGGAGGCGGACGCCGCCTCGCGCACCCGGCTGGAAGCCGCCGTGCTCGACTTCGCCGCGACGCTGTCCCCCGCGGACCGCGACACGCTGACGCACGGGCTGGCGCGGCGCAGCACGCTCGGTCCCCCGTGACGCCGCGGCCCGGCTCCTGACGACGGATTTCCGGCGCCGCTGCGTTGAACAGGGTCCAGGAGGTTCCATGAACCCAGCCACTGACCTCACAGCCACCGCAACCGCACTCAACCGCTTCGGCCTGGGCGCGCGCCCCGACGAGCCCTGGCCCGCTGCACCCAAAGCGTGGCTGCTCGGCCAGTTTGACCGGTACGTCGTGGCACCGCCGGCGTGGGCAGCGCAACCGTCCGCGGCCTCGCTGGTTGGCAGCTACCTTGAACAGCAGCGCGCGCTGCGCCAGGCCGATGCAGCCAACGAGCTGGCGCTGCGCCAGCAGCTCGCGCGCCAGTCGCGCGAGCACTACCGCGCCGCCGTGGATGCCCGCGCCACAGCGGCGCTGGACAGCCCGGCGCCGCTGGTCGAGCGGCTGGTGCATTTCTGGGCCAACCATTTCGCGGTGTCCATCGACAAGAACCCCCTCGCCTCGCTGGCGGGCGCCTTCGAAGCCGAGGCGATTCGCCCTCACGTGCTGGGCCGCTTCGAGGACATGCTGCTGGCCGTGCAACGCCACCCCGCGATGCTGCTGTACCTCGATCAGGCCCGCTCCATTGGCCCGGACAGCCCGGCAGGGCGGCGTGGCCGGCCGGGGCGCCAGCGCGGCCTGAACGAAAACCTGGCCCGCGAGATCCTGGAGCTGCACACCCTGGGCGTGCGCAGCGGCTACGGGCAGGACGACGTCATTGAACTCTCGCGCGCGCTCACTGGCTGGAGCCTCGGCGGGCTACCGGGCCTGCCCGCCGATGGGGCTGCGGGGGGCTTCGCCTTTCGCGCCGCACTGCACGAACCCGGCGCGCGGCAGTTGCTCGGCCAGCGCTACAACCAACCCGGTGAGGCGCAGGCCCAGGCCATGTTGCGCGATCTTGCAGGCCACCCGGCAACGGCCCGCCACGTCGCGACCAAGCTGGCACGGCATTTCGTCGGGGACTCACCGCCAGCCGCCCTGACCGAGCGCCTGGCACAGACCTTCACCCGCAGCGGCGGGCACCTGCCGACGGTCTACCGCGCGCTGATCGACTCGCCCGAAGCCTGGAGCCTCGCGCAGCCCAAGTTCAAGACACCCTGGGAGTGGACGCTGTCATCGCTGCGCGGACTGGGCCTGCGCGAGCCGGGGGCCGCGCCGCTCGCCGCCATGCTCAACCAGTTGGGCCAACCGGTGTGGCGGCCGGGCTCGCCCGCGGGTTTTGACGACGTCGCCGAGAGCTGGATGGCGCCCGACGCTTTGATGCGGCGGGTGGAGCTGGCGCAGCAGATCGCGTCGCGGGCGGCCGGCACCGTCGACGCGCGGGTGCTGGGCCCCCAACTGCTGCCGGCAGGACTTGGCGCCACGACCGCCACCGCGCTGGCGCGCGCCGAAAGCCCGGCCACCGCACTGGCGCTGCTGCTGGCGTCACCGGAATTTCTCAGGAGATAGGCCATGGCTTTGCATCACCTTTCACGCCGCCGCTTCCTGCAATCCACGGCAGCGGCCACCGGCCTCATGGTCGCGCCCCGTCTGCTGCTGGCGCGCGCAGCGACCGAGCGCCGATTCGTCTTTGTGATCCAGCGCGGCGCCGCCGACGGCCTGAACATCGTCATTCCCTATGCCGACCCGGCTTACGCACGCTTGCGCGGCGCGCTGGCCATCGACCCGTCGCAGGGCACGGCGCTGGACGGGCTGTTTGCGCTGCACCCCGCGCTGGTGGAGACGGCCCGGCTGTATGCCTCAAAGCAGGCCCTGTTTGTCCAGGCCGTGGCCTCGCCCTACCGGGACCGCTCCCACTTTGACGGGCAGAACGTGTTGGAGACCGGCGGCGCGGCCCCATACGAAATGAAGGACGGGTGGCTCAACCGCCTGCTCACCCTGCTGCCCAGGGACAGCAGCGAGGCCATTGCCGTGACCCCCACCGTCCCGCAGGCCTTGCGCGGGCACGCGGAAGTCAGTTCGTATGCGCCGTCGGCGCTGCGTCAGGCGCCCGACGATCTGCTGGAGCGGGTGCAACAGCTCTACGCACAGGATGCCCAGCTACACGCCATGTGGGCTGCGGCCATGGAGGCCCGCAGGATGGCCGGTGGCACCGCGCGACAAAATCCCGCGGAGCTGGGCCAGCTGGCAGCGCGCTGTCTGGCCCAGCCGGCCGGGCCGCGCATCGCCATGCTGGAAACCAGTGGATGGGACACCCACAGCGCCCAGAATCCACGGCTGGCCAATCAGCTCAAGTCGCTCGACGCCCTGATCGCGGCGCTGCGCGACGGCCTGGGTGAGGCATGGAACCACACCACGGTGCTGGTGGCCACCGAGTTTGGCCGAACAGCCGCGGCCAATGGCACCGGAGGCACCGACCACGGCACGGCGTCGGTCGCCATGCTGCTGGGCGGCGCGGTCCAGGGCGGACGCGTGCTGGGCGACTGGCCCGGCCTGGGGGCCGGCGCGCTCCATGAAGGCCGGGATCTGCGGCCCACGCTGGGCCTGGACAGTCTCATGGCGACCGTCGCAGGCGAATGCTTTGGCCTCGATCCGCAGCGCGTGGCCAGAACGGTGTTCCCGCAGGTGGCCACGGCGCGCCCGCTGACCCAGACCCTGCTTCGAGGCTAGGGCCGTCCGGCCTCAGCGAGAGGCGACGGAGCGCTCGGCCAGGTAGATCTCGACACGCCGGTTGCGGGCCCGGCCGGCTTCGGTGCTGTTGTCGGCGATGGGCTCATGCTCGCCCCGGCCATTGATCATCACGCGCTGCGGATCCACGCCGTGCGCCGCCAGATAGTCACGGGCACTGGCCGCGCGCTGCAGCGACAGCGGATCGTTGACCGAATCCGGGCCGGTGCTGTCGGTGTGGCCGATGATGCGGATCTCGGTGTTGGGCTGCGCGCCCAGCCCGTTCGCGAACTGATCGAGCACCGGGCGCAAGCTGGGCTTGATGTCGGCGCGGCCGGTGTCGAACGAGATGTCGCTCGGAATGTTGAGTTTGAGCTGGTTGTCCGCCGTCTGGGTCACGGCCACGCCGGTGCCTGCGGTGGCGCGCTCCATCGCGGCCTTTTTCTCCTGCATGTGGCGGGACCAAACATAGCCTCCCAGGGCGCCCAGGCCCGCGCCAATGGCCGTGCCTTCGGCGTTGCCGCCGATCGCGGCACCCGCCACGGCACCGATGCCGGCGCCCACAGCCGTGCCCTTCTGGTTGGGGGTCATGTCTGCGCACGCGGAGAGCAGCAACGCCGCGCAGAGTGAGGAAAGCGCCGTGGCGCGCAGGGCAAAACGGGTTGAATTCATGGGGGACTCCTGTGAGTAAAGCTACCCCTTGATTGGAGCGCCGAAGCCCCCGCATCGCACCCGGTGAGGCACTGAAACCCGCGTAGGACGACGCCCACAGGGTTCAGGTCGGGTCCGCCACCACGGTCATGGGTCTGGGTGTTCGTGGCCCGCCACCAGTTGCCCCAGCAACTGGACCAGTTGCGCCCGCTGGGCCGAGTCCAGCGGACCGACGATGCGGACCTGGGCACGCGCCACCGCGCGCTTCATGCTCAGCGCCATGGCCTCGCCTTCCGGGGTGACCCACAGCAGCTTGCGGCGCCGGTCGCCAGGATCGGCCTCGCGCCGGACCAAGCCCTTGGCCTCGAGCCGGCTGATCACCGAGCCCGAGGTCGCGGCGTCAAATGCCACGCGACCAGCCAGGGTGATCTGGTCTTCGCCCGGGTCATCAATCAGTGCGTTGAGAATGGCAAACTGGACCGGCGTCATGTCGAACTCGCCGGTCTCCTCCATGAAGATGGCCACGGCCAGCTGGTGGGCGCGCCTGATCAGGTGTCCCGGCGCGTGCTCGAAGTCAAAGCTTTTAGCCATGGTCGCGAGTGTAGCGACTGGAATCCGGGATTTCGTACTGGCACTCGCGCCAATAATATGTATACTTATCAATAAACCAGCAACAAGGCGGAGACAAACATGGCGCAGTCGCTTCCCATCCTGATCGCCGGCGGCGGCATTGGCGGCCTGGCGGCCGCCTGCGTGCTGGCACGGGACGGATACCCCGTGACGGTGCTGGAACAGGCTTCGGCCTTCGGTGAGATCGGCGCGGGCATCCAGCTCGGCCCGAACATCTTCCGCATGTTCGACTACCTTGGCCTGACCGAAGCCGTCAACCAGGTGGCCTACTTCCCGCCGGGCCTGGGCATGAACGATGTGCGCACCGGTGAAAAAGTGGTGCGCGTCCCGCTGGGGGATGTGGCGCGCGCGGCCTACGGCTTTCCGTATGGCGTGATCTACCGCGCCGACCTGCACCAGGTATTCCTGGACGCCTGCGCAGCGCAACCGCTGGTCACGCTGCGCACCCACAGCAAGGTCGAATCGTTCGAGCAGGACGCCGCGGGCGTGCGCGTGCGCCTGGCTGACGCGCAGGTGCTGGAGGGCGCGGCCTTCATCGGCGCCGACGGCATGTGGAGCCGGGTCCGTGAGGCCGTGGTGGGTGACGGCAAGCCACGGGTGTCCGGCCACATCGCCTATCGCGCCGTGCTCAAGCGCGAGGAGGTGCCGGCGCACCTCTGGAATGACGACGTGCTTCTCTGGGGGGGTGAGAAGACCCATCTCGTGCACTACCCTCTGCGCCGGGGAGAGCTGTTCAACCTGGTCGCGGTGTTCCACAGCAACAAGTACGACGAAGGCTGGAACACCTTTGGCGATACCGCCGAACTGCATGAACGCTTTGCCAGCGCCGCCCCGCAGGTACGGGAGCTGCTGGGCAAGATCGAGACCTGGAAGATGTGGGTGCTGTGCGACCGCGAGCCCGTGCGCAACTGGAGCGACCGCCGCGTGACCCTGCTGGGCGACGCCGCACACCCCATGCTGCAGTATCTGGCGCAAGGCGCCGGCCAGGCCATCGAAGACGCCGTGGTGTTGCGCGAGGCGTTGAGGCACACGCGCGGCGACGTCCCGGCGGCCTTCCAGGCCTATCAGCAGGCCCGCTACCTGCGAACGGGCCGGGTCCAGCTGACGGCGCGGTTCTACGGGGACATCTACCATGCGTCAGGCGTGCAGCGCGAATTGCGAAATCAGATGTTCCAGAGTGGCACCGAGTCCGCCGGGTTTGCCGGCCTGAAATGGATGTACGACGGCATCGATCCCAGCCGCCTCTTTGCCTGAGGGAGCCCCACATGCCTGCCACATTGACCGAACCCAGCCGCGAGACCCCCGTTTTTGGTGAGTACGACGTCGTCGTGCTCGGCGGCGGCCCGGCCGGCATGGCCGCCGCGGTGGCCGCGGCCCGCGCCGGGCGCTCCACCCTGCTGATCGAGCGCCACGGCTTTCTGGGCGGCATGGGCACCGCTGCGGGCGTGACCAACTTCTGCGGCCTGCACGCCAATGTGCATGGCGACATCCGTCAGGTGGTTCACGGCGTGGCCGACGATCTGCTGGCCCGCATCGAACGGCTTGGCGGCCTGAACACACCCCACCACCTATTTGGCAAGACGGTGGCCCAGGCCTATGACACGGCGGCCTACAAGATCGCGGCGGACGATCTGCTGCTGTCCGCCGGGGTGCAGGTGCTGTTCCACGCACTCGCGGCGGGTGTGGTCATGGCCTCGCCGCGGCAGGTCAAGGCATTGCTCGTCGAGACCAAGTCGGGGCGCATGGCGGTGGTGGGACGTTGCTTCATCGATGGCTCCGGAGACGGCGATCTGGCCGCCTGGGCAGGTGCGCCGTACGAGAAAGGCGACGGCGCCGGGAACATGCTTTACCCCTCGACCATGTTCCGCATCAACGGCGTTGACCCGGCGCGCGCCGGCGAGGCCTGGAAGACCATCCCCGACCGCATGCTCGAGGCCGAGGCGGCCGGGCGCCACCGGTTCCCGCGCAAGACGCCGATCATCCGGCCACAGAAAAGCGGCATCGAGTGGCGCGTCAACCTGACGCAGCTGGCCAACGCGCAGGGCAATGCCATGGACGGCACCAGCGCGACAGAACTCAGCGAGGCCGAAATGCTGGGCCGGCGGCAGATCGCCGCCGTCGCTGGCTTCCTGCGGGAAGTGCCGGGCTTCGAGCAGTCGTACATCGTGGACATCGCCCCGCAGGTCGGCATCCGCGAGACCCGCCGCGTCACGGGTCACTACCAGCTGACCGAATCCGATGTGCTGGGCTGCGCGAGTTTTGATGACACCGTGGGCGTCAACGGCTGGCCGCTGGAACTGCATCTCAAGGGCGACGTGGAGTTCCGCTGGCCGGCCATTCCCGAAAGCCGCGGCTTCAACCAGTTGCCCTATCGCATGACGGTGCCGCTGGGCCTGGACAACCTCTGGGTGGCGGGGCGCTGCGCCTCCATGAGCCACGAAGCCCAATCGGCCGCCCGCGTGACCGGTGCCTGTTTCGTCATGGGGCAGGCGGCCGGCACGGCCGCAGACCTGGCCCTGACTGCCGACTGCACGGCCAGGGAGGTCGGGATCACTGCCCTGCAGTCCCGATTGATCGAAGGCGGCGCCTACCTTGGCACCACCTGGTAGCCCCACAAGGAGTCCCGCATGAATGCCCCGCTGAACACCACTGCGCTGCGCGAACAGCTCTACAAGGACATGTCGCCCTTGAACCTCACCCCGCTGTGGGAGGTGCTTCATGCCCTGGTACCTCCGCAGCCCGCGTCCCCATGCGTTGCTGCGCTATGGAAATACGAGCAGGTCAGGCCTTTCCTGATGCGCTCGGGCGAAGCCATCACCGCCGAGGAAGCGGTGCGGCGCGTGCTGATTCTCGAGAACCCCGCACTGCGGGGACAGTCGGCCATCACCCAGTCGCTGTACGCGGGCCTGCAACTGATCCTGCCGGGCGAAGTGGCTCCCAGCCACCGGCACACCCAGAGCGCGCTGCGATTCATCGTGGAGGGCCACGGCGCCTACACCTCGGTCGACGGCGAGCGCACCACCATGCACCCCGGTGACTTCATCATCACGCCGAGCTGGACCTGGCATGACCACGGCTCGGAAGCCCAGGGCCCCGTGGTCTGGCTTGATGGCCTGGACATCCCGATGCTGCGCTTCTTCGACGCCGGCTTCGCTGAGAACGGCGACGCAAAATCGCAGCCCGTGTCGCGCGCGGAAGGGGCGAGTTTTGCCCGCTACGGGCACAACATGGCACCGGTGCGCCACGATGCTCCATTTGGCGCCACCTCACCGATCTTCAGTTACCCCTACGCGCGCAGCCGCGAAGCGCTGGACACCCTGGAGCGTGATGCACCCATCGATGCCTGGGACGGCGTGAAGCTGCGCTACGTCAACCCGCAAAACGGCGGCTCCCCCATGCCCACCATGGCGACCTTCATGCAGAAGCTGCCGGCGGGGTTCGTGGGCAAGGCCTGGCGCCAGACTGATGGCGCGGTCTACAGCGTGGTCGAAGGCCAGGGCGAGGTGGACATCGAACACGCCGGCGTGCGCCATACCTTCCCATTGACCCCACGCGATCACTTCGTCGTCCCGTCATGGCACACTGCCCGCCTGCGCTCGACCAGCGGCTGCGTGCTGTTCAGTTACTCCGACCGCCCAGTCCATCAGGCGCTGGGCATTCACAAAGAAGAAAGGCTGTCATGAGCTACGTTTTCAATCCCGCACCCGTTGCATCCGTGCCTGTGGTCGGCAAGGCCGAGCGCTTTCCCGTGCACCGCATCTATTGCGTGGGCCGCAACTACGAGGAGCATGCGAAGGAGATGGGCTTCACCGGCCGTGAGCCGCCCTTCTTCTTCCTCAAGCCTGCCGACGCCATTGTTCCCGTCAATGCGGGCGAGACCGGCACCATGGCCTACCCGAGCCTGACCCACAACCTGCACCACGAGATCGAGCTCGTGGTGGCCATAGGCACAGGTGGCAAGAACATCAAGGCCGAAGACGCGGCCCGGCACATCTACGGCTACGCCGTGGGTCTGGACATGACGCGCCGCGACCTGCAGAACGAGATGAAGAAGCAGGGTCGGCCCTGGTGCATTGGCAAGGCCTTTGAACAGTCGGCGCCGATCGGTCCCATCACCCCAGCTGGGCAAGCCGGTGACGTGGCCAACGCGGAGATCCATGTCCAGGTCAATGGCCAGGATCGTCAGCGCAGCAACGTCTCCAAGCTGATCTGGAACATCGGTGAAACCATCGAGCACCTGTCCGCGGCCTGGGAACTGCAGCCCGGCGACCTGATCTACACCGGTACGCCCGAGGGCGTTGCTGCCGTGGTGGCAGGCGACACGCTGGTGGGCGCAGTGGCCGGCCTGGAGACCTTGCGCGTCCGCGTCCAGGCAGCCTGAGTCCGGCATTTGCGGGAAAGCCCCAAAAGACGGGCGTTGATTAATATATTAAGTTATTGGCACCACTCATACGGAGACCTCCATGATCCAGCGTCGCACCCTCCTCAAGACCTCGGCCGCCGTGGCCCTGGGCGCGCCAGGCCTCAGCGGCCTTGCCCAGCAATCGGTGACCCTCAAATTCCACACCTTCATGGCACCGCTGTCCAATGTGTGGCTGTCCATGCACAAGCCCTGGATGGAGAAGGTCGAGAAGGAATCGGGCGGGCGCATCAAGTTCGAGGCTTACCCGGCCATGCAGCTGGGCGGCAGCCCTGCACAGCTGTATGACCAGGCCAAGGATGGCGTGGTGGACATCGTCTGGACGCTGCCCGGCAACACGGCGGGCCGCTTCCCCCGCATCGAGGCATTCGAGCTGCCATTCATGATGAACAACGCCGAGGCGACCTCCAAGGCCTACTGGGAATACACCCAGACCATGGCACCCGACGAGTTCAAGGACACCCACGTGATCGCCTTGCATGTCCATGGCCCCGGCATGTTCCATTCCAAGGACAAGCTCATCAAGACGCCCGCGGACCTCAAGGGCATGAAGGTGCGCGGCCCGACCCGCCAGGTCACCAAGATGCTGGCCTCGGTGGGCGCCACTCCGGTGGGCATGCCCCTGCCCGCCATCACCGATGCGCTGTCCAAGGGCACCATCGAGGCATGCGTCATTCCCTGGGAAGTCGTGCCGTCCATCAAGGTCAACGAACTGTGCAAGTTCCACAGCGAGTTCCCGGCCAATGAGCCCGCGCTGTACACCACCACCTTCGTGATGGCCATGAACAAGCCCAAGTACGAATCGCTGGCCCCTGACCTGAAGAAGGTCATCGACAACAATTCGGGCATGGCCACCTCGGCCTGGCTGGGCAAGGTGCAGCAGAGCAACGACCCGAACGGCCGCAAGAGCGCCTCCGACCGCGGCAACACCATCTACCAGATCACGCCCGCTGACGCCGCGGAATTCCGCAAGCTGTCCAGCCGTATCGACGAGGAATGGGTCGCCGACATGAACAAGCGCAATTTCGACGGCAAGAAGCTTCTTGAAACCGCCAAGGCCCTGATCGCCAAGCACGGCAAAGCCTGACGGTCGAAGACGACATTGAAAGGACTCCTGCGGGAGTCCTTTTTATTTCCCCGTACACTGCCCGGATGCTGCGCAGCCCGATCAAACATTGCAAGAACTGCGGCAGTGCCGTCACCTACCGCGTGCCAGACGACGGCGATGTCAAGGAACGGGCCGTATGCCCCGCCTGCCACACCATCCACTACGAAAACCCGCTCAACGTGGTGGGCACGGTGCCCGTATGGGGTGACCGGGTCCTGCTGTGCAAGCGCAACATCGAGCCCCGTTGGGGCAAGTGGACCTTGCCGGCCGGCTTCATGGAACTGGACGAGACCACCGCTCAGGGTGCGGCGCGCGAAACCGACGAAGAAGCCGGCGCCCGGTTCGAACTTGAAGGTCTTTTCACGGTGCTGAACGTGCCGCGCGTTGGCCAGGTCCACATGTTCTATCGGGCCCGGCTGCTCAGCGACGAGTTTGCGCCGGGGCACGAGACGATTGAGGCGCGGCTGTTCGCCGAACACGAAATCCCCTGGGAGGACATCGCCTTCAGGACGGTGCGCGAAACGCTGCTTCGCTTCTTTGAAGATCGCCGCACCGGCAAGGGCTTCCCGGTGCACGACATCGACATCACCTGAGCCCGCCTTTTCCGCGGCTGGAGGCTAGTTGCGGACCTTGCTCTCTTCGCGCATCTTGGCCTCAGCCCGTCGCTGGACACATACGGGATGGCTGAAGAACGCTGGAATATCGCACTGCTCCTTCAGGCAGAACTCGCGCGCCAGGAAGATGCGGTCTTTGCAGGCGTCATTCGGGCTGCCTGCGCGCTGAGGCGCGGCAGCCGTCGGTGTCGCGGCCTTGGGTTGGGTCTCCCGCGCGGGAGCCGACGGTGCCTGCACCGGCGCCGGAGGCACCACGACCGGAGCAGGTGCTGGCGCAGGTGCGGCTTTGGGGGTCTTGGACACGCTTTTTGCCGGTGCAGGATGGACGGCATGCGAACTGGGTGGACTCGGCGCATGCGCGGGCTCGCTGGCAGCGGCACTGCTGGCACCGGCCATTGCCGGTGAGGAAGCCCCCGTGTGTGGGGCGGATGCGGCGTCCAGAGGGGCCGAAGCGGCGGCCATGGGTTCGGGTAGGCCCCCAGTGGCCGGCTCCGCGCCTCGCGTCATGAAATACGCAGCGGCGCCCACGGCAACGAGGCAGGCCAATCCTCCAACCACGAGAGTCTGCGGCTTCTGGCCCGGCTTCTTCAGCGGTGCAGCGACAGGGGCGGGGGCCACAGGCGCTGCTTCCGGAGGCGTTGAATGCGCCGCCGTGGCCGGCGGACTGGGCTGGGGCGGCGCGGTCACACTGGCCGTCTCGGCCACAGACGCACCAGAGTCGCGGGATTCGACCAGGGTGCGCGTGGGGTCTTCGGCTGACGTGGCCGCCTTGACCGGGAGAGGGTCTGGCAACAAACGGGTGGCATCCGGATCCTGGTCGGAGGGGGTCGTCGCCCCAGCCGTCACACCCGCCAGCACCGTCTGGTCCGGCGACGAGTTGACCGCGCGCAGGCGCATCAGGCGCTTCTGCGCCAGTTCACCGTAGATACCGGACGGAAACTTGGCCAGGAACATCTCGATCTCTTCGGGATCGGTGGAGTCCTTGACGTCCTTCCAGTACACCAGCTCGAGTTCCTGCGTGACCGTGGCGGTCGAGCCACTGGTGGCCGAGGTGGCCGAGGTGACCGAGGTACCCGACGTTGCTCCGCTGCCCGCGGTCCCGCGCGATCCACCCGCGCCCGCACGCTCGTCGGCAGGCTTCTTGAAGGGGTCGGCAGGCGGCACCACAGTCGCATCCTCCGCCCGTCGAATGGCGGATTGCAAGGCCACCGCGAAGTCCCGGGCCGTTGCAAACCGCTGCTCGCGGTCCTTGGCCAGGGCACGCGCCACCACGGCATCAATGGCGGCGGGCAGCCGCGCGTTGTAGGCACTGGGGGGTTGCGGCGTGTGGCCGATGATCTGATGGATGATCGAAAAATCGTTGTCCCCATCAAACGGCCGCTTGTCGGTGAGCAACTGGTACAGGACGACGCCGACAGAAAACAGGTCGGCCCGCGAGTCGATCTTCTGGCCCTGCACCTGCTCGGGGGACATGTATTTGAGCGTGCCCACCATGCTGCCCTGCGTGCGCGTGGCCTCGCCCGAATCCTGGATCCGCGCCACGCCGAAGTCGGTCAGTTTGACGCGGCCACCGGGTTCCAGCAGCAGGTTGGCCGGCTTGATGTCACGATGGACGATCCCCTGCTTGTGCGCATAGTCCAGCGCCGAAAGCAGATCACGAATGATCTTGAGCGACTGCTCGAGCGAATAGCGAACACCCTGGTCAATGTGGTGCTTGAGGTCGTCGCCCTGAATGAACTCCATGACGAGAAACGCGATGTCGCCGTCCCGGTCGGAGTCATAGACGCTGACGATGTTGGGGTGCTGCAGGCGGGCTGCCGAGCGCGCCTCGGTCCGGAACCGCGCTTCGTACTCTGCGGCCGCTGCCTCCGAAAGATTCTCGACCTTGACCGTCTTGATGGCCACGCGCCGGTCCAGATTCGGATCACGGCCTTCATAAACAATGCCCATCGCGCCTTTGCCAAGCACGCGGATCAGATCGTATCGGCCAAGCTTTTTGAGACTCACAGCGGGTGGGTGGGGAATGATCGGGGAAAGACCATTCTAACTGCCACGGTATGACAGGCCTAATGGGGTCGCGTTGTCCGCTCGCGCTGCAGTCTGCGGATTTCCCGCAGGTACGCATCCGCAAAAAAGCGATCAAACAACCGCTGCAGCCAGGCCGGCATGTCGCTGCCCTGCTGCTCATGGTGGCGCACATAGGCGTCCCAAAGGCGGGCGCTTTCAAACAGCCGGGCGCCACCAGGCAGGACTTTCTTGAGCGCCGCTGGCGATAGCTCGCGCAAAGCCCCTTCGACCACGGCGCGCGCGCCAACTCCCGCCGCCTGGTCGTGGTCGCGCAATTCGGCGACCAGTTCGGCCAGCGCACGATAGGGTGCAATGAAGCCGGTTGTGGCGCCCCGCCCGCCCGTCAGGTAGCGAAGGCGCACGTCCATCGGCCAATCGGCCTTGAGTGGATTATTGTTTTTGACGGCCAGCATCGTGCGATCCTCGGCATTCAATTCACGGCGCTGGCCAGCAAGCGCCGCGTGGGAATCCAGCACGGCGGTCAAGGCCAGCCGCATCAACCGGCCCATGTCCTCCAGTTCCCCCTCGCTGAGAGGTCCTACCGAGGCCGGGTCCAGCCCCAGGCCACGAAACAACCCCGAAAGATCGACCGCCCCCTGCCCCGTCCCCGTCGCATCCAGGCCTGGACCCGCCCGCGAGCCTGGGCCCATCGTCGACTCAAAGCCCCAGTCACCAAAAGGATCGTCCGCGTCCGGCACGGGCAAGTCGGCCACCGTCGGACGGAATGCGGGTTCAAGCATGGAAGGAGACGCCCCGAACGCCGAGGCGCTGCGATCCAGCGCTGCCCACGGGTCCTCGTCCGCCACGTCGGCGACGACCGCCGCGACCATTTGGTAGTCTCCGAGCCCGAGAATCTGCCCCTCGGGAAGCACCCCTCCCGTACCGGGCGGCATGTCGCGGGAGGCAAGCCGGATGCCGTTGACCACCGACAGCACGCGGAAATGGAGCCGGTCATCCTCGCACCAGATCGCCAGGTGGCGCCGTGAGACATTGCGCCGTGGATCGGGCAGGCAGATGTCACAGTCCGCATCGCGCCCCAGCACCACTTCGGCCTGACCCGCCGAAATGATTCGAAGGTCATCAAGACCGGGGCCCGATGTACGAAGCTCAATCGCCATGATCGCGTTCGCGACGCCTTCAACTGGTGACAGAAAACGACACCAGCGGCGCGGCTTCGGCGTCGCGCTCGCAACCCAGGGCAATCTGACCGCTACCCACCAGATAGCACTCCGTGCGCCGCAGCACGACCGGTTCACTCTGATTGCCCATGTAGACCCAGGAGCCAAAACTGGAGGCGTCACCCAGAACGAACTGCCCGCCACGCCATTCCACAGTCGCGTGAACCCGCGAAACACGTGAATCGTTGAGCGAGAGCGACGCAGTCGTCGCACGACCGATGGTGATCTTTTCCCCTCTGGCGCCCAGTTCCAGCGTCTGGCCGGCGGCTGAAATCTCAAGGCGGGCGTTCAGTGCCACCTTGAGCATGGAGACCCCCATGATGGTGGCATCGGCGTCGCGATCGACACGCCAGTCGACGCGGAAGACTTCGGTGGCATCCGTCCTGCCACGCAGGTAGATCGGCCCCAGGCTGCGCAGTTGGGACTGCTGCAGCGGCGCCAGGGCATCGCGAACGCGCTGAGTCGTCAGGATCTGATCGGCGCCGGCCAGGTCCGCCAGACGCGCGGCGCTGTTGACCGCATCGCCGAAACAATCACCATCGATCTCGACCACGTCACCCGATTCGACCCCCATCTGCATCTGAACCGGAGCCCCACCCTGGCCCCCGGGATAGACGGGTTTGTCCTGCAATCGAGCCTGGATGGCGATGCAGGCCGCCAAGGCGTCTCCTTCGGCCGGAAAGACGACAAACAACCCGTCGCCCAGCAGTTTGACCACCCGGCCGCGGTGATCTTCAAAGGTTTTGCTCAGGGCCGTGGTGAGTTGCGTGACAAAGCGCGAAGCTGTCGCATCGCCAAGTCGCTCAAAGATTCCGGTACTGCCAACGAGGTCGGCAAAAACAACGGTCGTCACCATGGGGCCAGGTCCAGTGGAGGGCTTGTTGATTGACCGGCAGGTCGCCACCCTGATCGTATTCTCTCATCCATGGGATGTGAGCATAAAAGAAAAGGGTCGGCAGGAGCACCCTGCCAACCCTTTGGATTTGTCTGGTCGGCGTGAAAGGATTCGAACCTTCGACCCCTTGCACCCCATGCCTGTAGGTGTTCAACTGCAAGTAGCTGAATTTGCTGGGTATTCTAGCAAACGACCTGACAAACCGTATCGGTAGGATCGGCGAAACTGTGCAGCGCAGTCACTGTGGCGCCAAGCTGTTTGTCAGGAAATCAGTGGGCGATCTGGCTTGACATCCTACCGATGTGACATAAAATTAAGGTTCATTTGATCGCGGATGACGAGCAGGAAAATCCTCCCCGCGATCTTTGCATAGCATCGAGCCCCACGAGGAGCCCTGTCAATTTGTGATGGTGTCGATGAAGAGCTGGCGGGAAGCTGGTGCAGCGGGAGAATACCCCGCCTACCTCCCGCCGCCAACCTTCTCGCGGGTCTTCTTCCCCAGCTCCTTCAGCTTCTCGACCTCGCGCTGAATCCGACGCGCGGTCTCCTCCTTGCTGATTTCGCCACGGGCGCCCATGTTCGCGATCCGCGTGATGTCGGTCTTGATCTCGCGCTCCTCGGCATTGGCCCTGCCATTCAGGTTCATCAGCTCCTCGCTGATCCTGCGCGACTGGAGCTTCACCCCCACGGCGTTCGCTGCTGCGGTGGCGGCCGACACATCCTTGCCGGTCTTGGTCTTGGCGCCGCTCATGCCCCGCTCCATGGCGACCCACGAGTAAGGGTCCAGCACGCCGGTATCCACCGGGGCGCCAACCTGGCGCAGCAGCCACCCCAGGCCAGGCGCCGGGAGGTTCGGCAGCGCGAACTTCAGGATCATGTCCGACACCTTGGCGATGGTCTCGCCGGGGGTGTCGGTCGCTTGGACCACCTTGTCGCCACGGAAGTTCGTGTTGCTGTAGAAGTCGATCAGCAGGCTCAGCGGGCCGCCGATACTCATCCACTGCGGCAGCGGGATCGCGGACTTGCTGTTGTTCAACTCGGCCACGTCGCCGGCCGGCAGCCAGCGGCGCACGTCCAGCCACATGGGATCGTTGTCGCTGTCGTTCCACGGCATCCGCATCATCTTGGGCAAGCCCAGCATGGTGCCCTGCAACTCGTCCGGCATGAGCCGGCGCTCCTTGTCCTCGTCGCCGCCAGAGCCGAGCATGGCGTAGGCCAGCATGCTCAGGGCTTGACCCAGCGCGGCGTACTTGGCGAACTTCCAGGGCTTGGTAGCCAGGGACTTGAGCATCAGCGGCACGGCGCGGTAGGTGAAGCTGATGAATGGCAACGCCGTGCGGCGCGCGGCGCGCACCCACGGGGCGTTGATGTCGTAGTTCAGGAACGCCTCGCGCGCCGCCTTGCCGGCCTGAAGGTCCGTCTTGCCGGCCTCGATCTCGTTCATGAACTTCGCCAGCCGGAAAACGGCATCCTCGGCCTGGTACGCCTTGACCATGGCCTCCATGGTCCCGCCCACCATCCGGCCAGGCAGCGTCTTGGTGGCGGCCACGCCGGCTTCCTTGAAGCTGCCGTGGGCCACCAGGCTCACCACGTTGGCGAGGCTGGCGCGCTGTACGGCCTCGGGCTCGTTATCGGCGATCTGCTTGAGCAGTGGCTCGATGGTTCCGGTCTTGATCTCGTTGGCCGCAAATGACCCGGATTCGGCCCCAGAATCCTCGTAGCGCTCGATCAGCGCTTTGGCCTTGGCGTCGCCACCCTTCGACAAAACAAGCGTCTCCAGGGCCTTCCTGATGTCATTCACGCCCACGTCCGCTAGGTCGGCCATGATGAAGTTGCTCATCACGTTGTTGACGTGAACCGCAGGGCTCAGCGCCGTCTTGCTCACTTTCCAGGCCGACAACATCTTGTCCCACACGCCGTCGCGCAGCTCCATCACGCCGGACAGGTCATTCCACATGATGCCTGGGATGTACTTCCCAGCCAGCGCGCCGTAGCGCGGAATGCTGGTTCCGGCGATATGGGCGTCAGGCACCTTCACCCACTCGTCCTGGGTAAAGGTCTGGCTGCCCAGGAGCTGGGCCAGCGGCTTGATGTCCACCACGTCCAGGCCGTCCTTCTTGGCCTTGGCGTACTTGCGCGCGGTCCAACCCAGGAAGCGCGCCGTCTCCACGTCGCGCACGCCCTGCATCATCGTGCGGGCGAAGCCGTAGCGGGCGTCCTCGATCTCGCCCATGCGCTGGCGCTCGTCCAGGGTGAAGTCACGCCAAACCTTGATCTCGCCCTTCTTGGTGGCGTCGCGGATTTCCCAGGTGCCGGCAGACTTGTAGCCCTCCGGCGCTTTGCCGCCTTCCACGGCAAACTCACGGCGCAGCAGCTTACCGCTGGCGTCGCGCCGCTCGAACATCTCGACCTTCACGCCCTTCAGGTTCTCTGGCAGATCGCCGCGCACGCGGTCCAGGTCAACCTCCAGCTCCATGCCACGGCCCTTGAACTGATCGCCCTTGAGGCGGGTGGCGCGCTGGCGCGCAGCGGCCTGGCCGCCAGTCAGCTCGGCCTCGTACTTCTTGTAGCTGCGGTGGATGTAGGCGAACTTGTTGCGCTCGTAGGTCTCCTCGGTAAGCCGTGCCTGCTGCGCAGCTCCGACACTTCCGAATAGAGCCTGACGATGGGCACGTCGCGCTCGACGGCATCCACCACTTTGCGCGTCTCCGGGAACTGGTCGCCGGCATCCAGGTGGTACACGGTCATCTGGCCCCAATGCGGGCGCATCAGGTAAAGCGCGGCCGTGCTATCGCGCCCACCGGAAAACTGGAATGCCACCTTTTTGTGGCGAGAAAACAGGTCCGTCATAGCATGAGCCCGATGCCCACAACGGAGCCGATGCCCTGCGAGTCAGCAGCACTGGATGCGGCCTCCTGTTGGGCGATGTTGCCGTAGATGTTGCCGGCCGCAGAGAACGCATTGCCGGCAGAGCCAAAGCCGCGCGTCACGGAATCGAAGTTGCGGTTCCCCTGGTCTACACCGGCCTGGAACCCCTGCACGCTGGATTGCCCCGCCCTGACCGCGCTGTCAGCCGCTGCGGTCTGGTTCGACACAAGGTTGCGACCCAGGCCGGCAGCGTCCATCCGCATGCCAAAGCCCTTGGCCTTGACGCGCTCGCCTGCCGCTGTTGAAGCGCTGGCCGCTGCCTTGGCGGTTTCGAGTGCGGCGTTCTGTTTCAGCGCCATCGCCTTGCCAGAATTCGGGTTGATGCCCATGCGCAGACTGTCCCTGGCTGCACCACGAGAAGCCTTGTCGTAGGCTTGGACTACAGCCGCATCAGCCTTGCCCATCTCGCTCGCCATGCGATCTGGAGAGTCGAAGTTCTCAGCCTCATAGACGAGGCTTGCCTCCAATGGGTCGAAAATGTCGCGTCGCCTCTGAGCCTGCTCCAGCGTCAGCTCGGTCTGAATGTCCTTCAGCTCGGCATCAGACTCCGAGTTGGCCCTCGTCAGGTCAAGGAACTCGCGCTGGAGATCAGACTGGTCGGCGTACTGCTGCTCTGCCAGATCGAGCTGGCGATTTCCAAGGCGTTCGCTGGCCTCGGCCTGGCGAACCTGCCCGGTGCTATCGGGAGCATCACTGCAACACATGACCCAACTCCTTTTCGTCGCTGAGCTGCTTGCTCAGGTTGGCAAGGTAGCCGTCAAAGCCCTCCTTGTGCCAGAAGCGGCGCAGGGCCGGCGCCACGGATCGCGCCCATTCGTAGCCACCGACAATCCTGGCGGCAGTCAGGATCACGTTGCAATAGGCTGAGCGGATGATGAAGCTGATGCGCTTGTCCTCATCGCTGCCCTCGCGCTCGAAGGCGTTGGCTGCGTGCCAGTTCATGATGGCCGAGTCCACGAGCGCGTTCAGCTCGGCAAAGTTCGCCTGGTAGAAAGCGTTGCGCGGCAAGACGACCAGCGCGGCATACATCGCCTGATTGATGTCCTCGCGAGCAATTGGCTTGTCACGATCATCCAGGTCGTCCCACAGATGGAGAACGCCGCACAACACGAAACAGAACGCAATCGCATCCCGATGCCCCTTGAGGACAAAGGAAAAAGCCTCCTCGGGCGATTGGAATGAATCTGTAGCCAGCATGTCACATCGGTAGGATTTCCTGATATTACCGGCGATGGCAACGTCGGGTAGACGTTTTTCTCAGACTTTGTTTTCTGTGATCTTGATGTGGACGTACTGGACCAAAGAAGCCGAGCTGCCGATGGCAACCTGCGAGTTCGAGGCGTCACGAGGCTCGAAGAATGTGTTGATGCTGTAGGTGTGCGACGCGGCAGACAGTGTGCGGTGATTCACGATGGGGAACGTGAGTCGGCCAGATTTCGTCGTCGAACCATAGGCTGGCATGTATTGTTCGGCAAACACAGAGCTATCTTGCACGCCATCAATCACCAGATACGAAACTACGTAGAAGTGTGTGATGGAGGTGTTCCCCCCATCAGCGCTGAGATTGACGGCGACATCAATAGAAAGTGGCGTGCCGGTGGTGGTGAGAGTTTTCGCAACGGACCCATAGATGTAGCCCCCTGTGAATGTCGATGCTGGAGATAATGTGTCTGCGATCTGGGTTGCGCCGCCGACGACGGAGGCGGCTTGGACCTCAAGTTGATAGGTCTGAATTTTCCCGGCCGTGATCTTCGCGGCATTCAGGTTTCCGATGTAGGCATCGCCGATGGCCGCCGCCGCCATATACGTGCTGATGTTGGCGCTGGTAATCGGGTTGCCGGCCATGACAATGTTGCCCAACGATCCACCGCCAGCACCGTTGAGTTGAATCGTTCCAGACCCACCCGTGAGCGTTATGCCGCTGTTGAGCCAGTCGGCCGAAGGCGTGATGTAGAGCGACGACAGCAAGTGGCCGGATGAGAAAATGACGTTACCAGCACCATCCTTGATTTCAAGATTTCGAGTGTCAATCTGGCTAGCAGTGAGCTGACCTCTGATGTGGCTGGCGGCAAACTCGGCCGTTCCATCCCCGTGGATTCTCCAGCCCGCCGCACTGGCAACGTAGTTGCTGCTCTGGATGTAGTCGCCGACATTGACCGCGCCGGCCGTGAGCTTGTTCACCGAAAGGTTCGCGATCTTGGCGTCATCAACCGCCAGGTTCGCGATCTTGGCATTTGCGATAGTGCCATTCATGATGAAGGCGTCAGACAGGTATGTTCCTGCCGGAACTGCCACGCCACCAACCGTAGTAGGTGTTGCTTGATGAACAAATGCGGCAGCTCCAACATTGCTCACGCCTGCTGGCGGCATGATGTAAAACTTGTTGGAACGAATACCGAAATCAATTGTTGGCCCGGCAGTTCCGCCGCTTGTTCCGGCAACACCATACCCGCCAACAATGCCGCCAACATCCAGGCGCACCGTCACCTGGGCTCCGAGGTGTCCAGTTTCGTCTGCCCTGGCCGTCGCCTCGGTGGAGATGGCAGCCGTGTTTCCGTCAACTGTTGCCGAGAGCGTGGTGACGGTGGACGAAATTGCCGCATCAGCGCTCGCCCTGGCTGTCGCCTCGGACGAGATCGCCGCTACGTTGCTCTCGATGTCGTCCTCGTTGGTTGTGACGCGGGCGGCCAGTGTTGAAACGTCGGTGGCGATTGCCGCATCAGCGCTCGCCCTGGCTGTCGCCTCGGATTCAATTGCCGCAGATGCACCTTCTGTCGCCGCCGTCAGCGTCTCCACAGCGCTTGCAAGCGAATCATCGGCAGCCTGCCGAACACTTGCTTCGTTGGTGATGGCTGCACCCCGCGCATTTGCCTCAGCAAGTATTCTTGCTGCCACTGATCCAGCAAGCGAATCAGGGCCGTCAACCAGACTGATTCGAGCGGCCAGCGCTGCGTAGAGCTGGCTTTCAGTGATCGACCCCTCCAGAACCTCCAGCAACTCAGCAACATCTTCTCCGGTTCTGAGAAGCGTCCCAGCCTGGGTGTCAGGCGCCCCAGCGATACCGGATCGGCTCACAAACCTCAGCCAATAGTACGCTTCACGGGCAGGCCCCACGGGGTCGGCGGCCACCTCCGAATAGCTCCTCACCACGACCTGAGCGGCAGAATAGTCGTTGGTCGATCCGCGCAAAACCTCGGCATGGGAATGGCCGATATAGTGTGTGCCAGCGTAGGTCACCAGCACATTCGAGATCGCTGCGCTCCACTCAACATCGGTCGGCTGCGGCGGAACAATCCGCTCGTCCTCACCGGCTACCGGAGCCGTGATGGAGCCGTCAGGGCGAACACCAATGATCCCTGCACGCGCGAGCGCCGACGTTGATGCGGCCTCGCCTCCAATAAAAGCGAGTGCGCGCTTAACGTCGTCCAGGAACGACTTGAGGGGTCCGGCCGCACTCGGAACAGCGCGAACGGAGAACTTGGACGGATCAGGAAGAGACATCGGCCAACTCTTCCGACGTTTCCGCTACGGCGATGCGTCTGATCTTTGCAGTGCCCTCGGCCCTGATGGAGAGCTTGGTCGCCGAGTAGCCGGCCGGCAAAGTGAACTCTCGGTCATTCTGGACCACGCGCGTGGCCCGCAGCACACCGTCGCCATACAGCTTGATGGTGACTGGATACGACTCCGCAATCACCTTGCCGACGCTCATGTTCGATGGCGTAGGGAGCACGTAGTCACGGCTCTCCCAGGTGTAGCTCAGCGCGGCGCCCTCGCCGAATGCAACGAGGTTCCCACCAACGGCGAGGTACAGGCGCCCATTGTTGATGTGCTGTGCCGTGGCGTGGATCGAGGTCTCGACCAGGCCGCTCACTTCCGGGTCGAGTATCAGGCCGCGCTGCACGGCGCCGTTGTCATAGAACCCGATGTACCTGCCGCCTGCCGCCGCGCCCAGCATCGTGCTCGGTGCGTAGCTGGCCCACTGAGTTTTATCGACGTACTTCTCGGTCAGGTTCTGCGCGCCCGAAGGCGTAATCATGGCGATGCCGTGCTTGGTTGGGTAGAAAACGCCACCAGGCACGCTGACAATTCCACGCTTGGACTCACAGCCGGCGCATGTGTCTGGCACCTCGGCGCGAGTCAGGATGATCTCTTCCGGCGACCCGCCGAAGCCGACGTATGGCACGCCGTTGGTCAATACGGCCACGCTCTGGCCGAAGGCGCCAATGCCCACCACTGCGGCGTCAATGGCCTGGGAATCCTTCACGGGCCAGGCATAGGGTGCGCCTGGCACGCAGAAGTAAACGTCGAAGTCCTTGTACCCGGCGATCATCTGGTTCGCCAGCGACTTGATGCCCAGCAGGCCCTCGGGCGCGGCATCCCACCCCTCGGTGGCGATGGAGGTTTCGAGGTCGATCTGCGCCACCGAGTCGTCATAGGATGTCGTGCCGATGGGCAATTCAACGACGAGCTGAAGCTCCGACTGCTGCGTTCCGGTGTACGAGAGGCGGTAGATGCGCCGCCTGTCGATGTCATGCTGGCCGGACGGCGGGGTCGCCAGCGATGTCATCAGCGACGCCGAGAGCGACGTGGCCGGCCAGCAGCTCGCCGGCCACGAGGATGTGAAGATCACCCGGAGGGTGTATCGTCGCAAACAGATTCCGGCAGCGCCGCTGCCGGCTGTGGGGAGCCGATGATGGACCTATCCAGCGATCAGCTCCACACCCTTCGCCATATGCTGGGCATCAACACGCCGACCGCCCGTGTCCCGGTGCCACATCGGAACTACGCAGCCGTGAACCCAGGCGACACCGAGTTCGTCGAGCTGGAGAAGGTCGGGGCCGTCGAGCGCTACCGCAAGGCCGGGGGAGGTTCCGAATACGACTACTACCGATGCACCGAGGCGGGTCGAGCCGCCGCCATGGCAAGCCACAGGTCCATCCGCCTCACGAAGCCGCAGCGCGTCTACGCCAAGTTCCTTGACGTGTCGGATGCGCTCGGCGACATCACGTTCAAGGAGTTCCTGACCAACCCGGAATACCGGGAGGCCCGAAGGGCTGCATAGCCCACCAAGACGCCACTGCGGTAGGGCTACATTTGTCAGGCTCCGTTGTAATTTGGCAAAAGAGAAAAGGCCCTGGCGGTGAACCAGGGCCTTTTTCATTGGAGAGAATGGTCGGCGTGAAAGGATTCGAACCTTCGACCCCTTGCACCCCATGCAAGTGCGCTACCAGGCTGCGCTACACGCCGACAAGCCTCGCATTATAGCCCGACGCGCAACCTCTTCCCGGACTGGGTGACGCAAATTTCAGTAGGCAGCAGATAGCAATTCACGGATTTCAAAAAGTTCTCTGCGAACGAGCAGGAGTTTTTGCGAAGCCGCGCTCGCTTCCTCATCGCTCAGACTGTCTTCAAAATCATCAAAGGAGGAATCTTCGACCTCAATGACTTCGACGCCATCGAGCATCACTTCGCCCGCCTTGCGCTTGTCGCGCTCGAACTGCACCAGTTCCTGGAGCTTGTTGCGCGCACCGCTGATGGTGAAGCCCTGGTCGTACAACAGGTCGCGGATGCGCCGGATCATCAGCACTTCATGGTGCTGGTAGTAGCGGCGATTGCCTCGCCGCTTCATGGGACGCAATTGCGTGAACTCCTGCTCCCAATAGCGCAGCACGTGCGGCTTGACGCCGCACAGGTCACTGACCTCACCGATGGTGAAGTAGCGCTTGGCCGGTATTGGAGGGAGAGCTTTCTCCATTGAAATCAATGTTGTACAAGAGAAAGCTCCTAGGTTACTCTAAGAAAGCCCTGCGTGCAAAGGATCGCGTGCCCCCACCGTGCTATTTGTGGCGCCAGGTCACGAATCAGCCGTGCTGTCGCCCTGGATCTGTTCCTTGAGCTTGTGGCTGGCATGGAAAGTCACCACGCGGCGCGCCCGGATCGGAATGGCTTCACCCGTGCGCGGATTGCGCCCCGGTCGCGGAGCTTTGGTCCGGATCTGGAAATTGCCAAATCCTGAAATCTTCACGTCAGCACCGTCAACAAGGCTGTCGGCGATCAGGTCAAAGAAGGCGTCAATCATGTCCTTGGACTCCCGCTTGTTGAGCCCGATCTGCTCAAACAGCAGTTCTGCCAGCTGGGCCTTCGTGAGTGCGGGGGTTTCCAGACTTTCGACCGCAAATTCCATGGGATTCTCCATTCTTGTTTTTCTGACGTCAGGTGACCTCAGGCCCGCAAACGCGCACCCAGCTGGCCCGACAGCCGCTCCACCACAGCCTGAACCGCTGCATCGATCTGATCGTCGGTCAGTGTCGCGTCATCGTCATGGAGCGTCAAGCGCACGGCCAGGCTCTTTTCCCCTTCGCGCAAACCCGCACCCGCCTGTTTCGGACGGTAGACATCGAACAGAACGGCGTGTCGCAACAGGCCGCCGCGGTCCGCCGGGTGAATCGCCGCCATGAGGGCTGCATGCGTCACCTTCTCCGGCACGATCACGGCAATGTCACGGGTCACCGACTGGCGACGCGCCACCGGTTCAAAACGGGGGATACCGGTATCGAGTACCGCGTCCAGCGCCAGTTCGAACAGCACAGGGGCATGCACGAGGTCATAGCTCTGCCGCCATTTGGGATGAAGCTCGCCGATGTGGCCCACGGGCTGGCCCGCCACCAGAACGCGCGCACTGCGGCCCGGATGCAGCGCCGGGTGATCAGCCGCCTCAAACGAAGGTTGCAGTGGCGCCAACAAGGACTCCAGGTCGCCCTTGGCATCGAAAAAGTCGGTCGCCTCTTCCTTGAGTCCCCATTGCAGTGGTGCCCGGGACCCGTAGGCCAGCCCGGCTACGTGCATGGGTTGATGGAACCCGGCCACCGTGGTGTCCGTATTCTGGCTCGAGGGATCACGCAGGAACACACGGCCCAGCTCGAACACCCGAACCCGTTCCGCCTTGCGGTCCAGGTTGAATTTGAGAGCCTGGATCAGCGAGCCCATCAGACTCGAACGCATCACGCTCATCTGGCTCGCGATCGGATTGAGCAACCGGATCGGATCGGTATTACCCGCGAGTTCACGCTCCCAGCGCTCCTCGACAAAGCTGAAATTGATCGTCTCCTGGTAGCCCAGCGCGGCAAGTGCGCGGCGTACAGCATGCGGACTGCGCCGCCCTTCCGGTCGGACCTTGGCAGTGATGGGCGCGCGCGGAGGCGTGGTGGGCAGGTTGTTGTAGCCCACCATGCGGGCCACTTCCTCGATCAGGTCTTCCTCAATCTGCAGGTCGAACCGGTAGGCCGGGGGAGTGACGGTCAGAACCCCATCCCCTTCGGCCACGGGCAGTCCCAGGCGTTGCAGGGCCTGGGAGCACTGCGCCTGGGTCAACGGCATCCCGATCACTTTCACCGCTCGCGCAACCCGCAGCGACACCGGCCGCGCCACCGGCACGTTGACAAGCGCATCGTCCATCGGACCGGGCTCGCCTCCGCAGATGTCAAGAATCAGCTGGGTGATGCGCTCGATGTGCTCCACCGTCTGGCTGGGATCCACGCCACGCTCGAAACGGTGGCCGGCATCGGTCGAGAAGTTGTAGCGGCGCGAACGCCCTGCCACGGCCTTGGGCCACCAGAAAGCGGCTTCAACGTAGACATTGCGGGTGTCATCGGATACGGCGGTGGACTGCCCCCCCATGATCCCGGCCAGCGACTCCACCTGCTGGTCATCGGCAATCACGCCGACGTTTTCATCCACCGTGATCGTGTTGCCATTGAGCAGTTCGAGTTGCTCGCCGGCCTTGCCCCAACGCACGTCCAGACCCCCGTGGATCTTGTCCAGGTCGAAAATGTGGCTTGGCCGCCCCAGCTCGAACATCACATAGTTGGAGATATCCACCAGCGGTGCAACGCTGCGCTGACCACAGCGCGCCAGCCGGTCCACCATCCATGCCGGGGTGACCGCCCGTGTATTCACGCCGCGCACAACGCGCCCTGAAAAACGGCCGCACAGGTCTGGCGCGCTGATCCTGACAGGTAGCGTGTCGGCATGCACGGGTGCAACGGCCGAAATGGCAGGCTCGATCAAGGGCGTGCCCGTAAGGGCCGACACCTCCCGCGCGATGCCGAAGACGCTGAGGCAGTGCGCGAGGTTGGGTGTGAGCTTGAGGGTGAAGAGCGTGTCGTCAAGCCTCAGGTGGTCACGGATATCCTGCCCCACCGGAGCGTCTGGGGCCAACTCCAGCAGGCCCCCGTGGTCATCGGAAAGCTGCAACTCCTGTGCGGAGCACAGCATGCCCTGGCTCTCCACGCCGCGCAGCTTGCCGGTCTTGATGGTGAATGGTTTGCCATCCGGCCCCGGCGGCAACTCGGCGCCCACGAGCGCACAAGGCACCTTGATGCCCACTCGTGCATTGGGAGCGCCGCAAACGATGTTCAGCAGCCCCCCCTGCCCCACGTCCACCTGGCACACGCGCAGGCGGTCGGCGTTGGGGTGCTGGACAGCCTCCTTGATCTCCCCCACCACAATCCTGGTGAAGGGCGGGGCCACGGGCTTGAGTTCTTCCACCTCGAGGCCGGCCATTGTCAGCGTCTCGGCCAGCTCGGTGGTGGAAATCGGCGGGTTGCAGAATTCGCGCAGCCAGGATTCCGGAAATTGCATGTTCTTGTTCTCGTTACGGTTTACTGGAACTGACTCAGGAAGCGGACATCGCCATCAAAGAACAGGCGCAAATCATTGACGCCATAGCGCAGCATGGTCAGGCGGTCCGGGCCCATGCCGAAGGCAAACCCGATGTACTTCTCCGGATCAAGCCCCATGTTGCGCACCACGTTGGGATGAACTTGACCGGAGCCCGCCACTTCCAGCCATCGCCCGGCAAGAGGGCCGTCCTGGAACTGGATGTCGATTTCGGCGCTCGGCTCGGTGAATGGGAAAAAGCTGGGCCGGAAGCGCAGCACGAGATCGTCACTCTCGAAGAACGTGCGGCAGAAGTCGGTGAAGACCACCTTGAGGTCCTTGAAGCTCACGTCCTCCCCGATCCACAAGCCTTCGCACTGGTGGAACATGGGCGAATGCGTGGCATCGCTGTCAACCCGGTACGTCCGCCCCGGCGCGATCACACGAATTTCCGGCATGGACTGCCCGGCATCGATGCGCGCGCGGTATTTCTTGACATGCTGCACGGCGTGGCGGATCTGCATGGGGCTGGTGTGCGTCCGCAACAGGTATCCGCCTTCGACGTAGAACGTGTCGTGCATCGAGCGCGCGGGGTGGTCCTCGGGTGTGTTCAGGGCCGTGAAATTGAACCAGTCGGTCTCGATTTCAGGCCCCTGCGCCACCTCGAACCCCATGGAGCCGAAGATTCCCTCGATCCGCTCGAGCGTCAGCGACACCGGATGAAGCCCCCCACCTCCGCGCCGCCGGCCAGGCAGGGACACGTCGAGCGCCTCGGCTTTCAGCTGAACCTCGAGCTCCGCGTCAGCCAGCGCCTGCCGACGCGCATTGAGCGCGGCTTCGATGGCCTGCTTGGCCGTATTGATGGCTGCGCCGCGCAACTTCTTGTCTTCGACGCTCAGGCTCGCCAGGCCTTTCATCAGCTCGGTCAATCGCCCTGACTTGCCCAGGAATTGCGCCTTGGCGTTCTCAAGGTCGTTGGGCGTATTGGCATTGCCGAAGCTCTGGAGCGCGTTGGCGACAATGGAATCCAGCTCGTTCATAGATCTCTTCAAAATGAACAAGGGCTAGTGCCTTTTCAAGCGCTAGCCCCTGTCTCTATTGCGCGAGCCGCTATCAGAACGATAGCAGCCTTCGTGAATATCAAGCAGCCAGCTTGGCCTTGACCTGCTCCACGATACCGGCAAAAGCGGCCTTGTCATGCACGGCGATATCGGCCAGCACCTTGCGGTCGATCTCGATACCTGCCTTGCGGATGCCATTGGCGAACTGGCTGTAGGTCAGGCCGCATTCACGCGCGGCGGCATTGATACGGGCAATCCACAGCTGACGGAAGACGCGCTTCTTGGCGCGACGGTCACGGTAGGCATACTGCCCAGCCTTCATCACCGCTTCTTTGGCGATGCGGAAGACATTGCCGCGGCGGCCGCGGAAACCTTTGGCCAGGGCCAGGACTTTCTTGTGACGGGCGCGTGCCGTTACACCACGTTTGACGCGAGGCATGTGTGTTCTCCTTGTTCGTCAGTTGATCAAATGCCCATGCCGGGCATCATGGCGGCCATGGAAACCATGTTGGTTTCATGAACTGCCGTGGCACCGCGCAGGTGGCGCTTGTTCTTGGTGGTCTTCTTGGTCAGGATGTGACGCTTGAAGGCTTGACCGCGCTTGACGGTGCCACCGGGACGAACGCGAAAACGCTTCTTCGCGCTGCTCTTGGTCTTCATTTTGGGCATGTGAATGCTCCTTCTTGTTTGTGCTCGTGAGGCGCCGCGAAGTCGTTTCGCGGGCTTGTTGGCCCCGAGCCACTTGTGGGAAACGCAAGCGCTTCCCTTTCATTGCCGCCCCGGGCGACCAACCTGGAGCAGCGCAGATTTCTATGCCGAAGCCGCTTGCGAAGCTTCAGGCGCCGGCTTTGCGGCCGGCTTTTTCTTGCCGGGCGCGATCATCATGATCATCTGCCGACCTTCCAGCTTGGGGAACTGCTCCACCACGATCTGATCCGCCAATTCATCGCGAATCCGGTTGAGCAGCGCCATGCCGATTTCCTGATGCGTGATCTCGCGCCCCCGAAAGCGCAGCGTGATCTTGCATTTGTCGCCTTCCGCCAGGAAGCGCCTGATATTGCGCATCTTGATGTTGTAGTCACCGTCGTCGGTGCCCGGCCGGAATTTGACTTCCTTGATTTCAATCACCGTCTGCTTGGCTTTCGCTTCCGCCGCCTTCTTCTGCTCCTGGTACTTGAACTTGCCGTAGTCCATCAAGCGGCAGACCGGCGGATTTGCCGTGGCCGCAATTTCAACCAGATCAACATCCAGCTCGCCAGCCATCCGCAACGCTTCCGACAGGCTCACGATGCCCAGCGGCTCGTTGTCCGGGCCCGAAAGACGGACCTCCGGGGCCATGATTTCACGGTTCAAGCGGTGCTTGCGTTCCTCGCGTTGGCGACGGTCACGAAATTCAGTAGCGATGGTTCAGATCCTTCATCATGTTTGCTACAAAAAGCGTAGCGGGTTCCGCCCTGTCCACGCGGGCTAAAGCATGTTTTGATCTCAAATCAGGCTTTAGAAGCGATGTCCGAGGTCACGCGCTCCAGGAACGCATCAAGAGACATCACACCGAGGTCTTTGTTGCCCCGGGCGCGCACTGCGACGGCACTGGCCTCCCTTTCCTTGTCACCCACGACGAGGATATAAGGAAGCTTTTGCAACGAATGCTCCCGTATTTTATACGTAATTTTCTCGTTACGCAGGTCCAGACTCACTCTAAGCCCTTGATTTTGCAGCGTTTTGGCCACGTTTTGGGCGTATTCGGCCTGCGCGTCGGTGATGTTGAGCACCGCGACCTGCACCGGTGCAAGCCACGCCGGCAGCGCTCCGGCATGCTGTTCGATCAGGATGCCGATGAAACGCTCCAGACTGCCGACAATGGCCCGGTGCAGCATGATGGGCCGGTGACGCGCGCCGTCCTCTCCCACGAATTCGGCGCCCAACCGCTCCGGCATGTTCGGGTCCACCTGCATGGTCCCACACTGCCACGGGCGACCGAGGGCGTCCTTGAGGGTGTATTCGATCTTGGGGCCGTAGAAGGCGCCTTCGCCCGGCAGGTACTCGAACTCGCACCCCGAAGCGCGCAGGCCTTCCGCCAGCGCGTGCTCGGCTTTGTCCCAGCTCTCCTCCGAGCCAATGCGTTTTTCAGGGCGCGTGGACAACCTGTAGATGATGTTGGTGAAGCCAAAGTCCTTGTAGACCTTCTGCAGCAGGCTGGTGAATGATTTCACCTCCTCCTGGATCTGCTCCTCGGTACAGAAGATGTGACCGTCGTCCTGGGTGAACGCGCGCACGCGCATGATCCCGTGCAGGCCGCCTGTGGGCTCATTGCGGTGGCACTGGCCGAACTCGCCAAAACGCAAGGGGAGGTCGCGGTAGCTCTTGATGCCCTGGTTGAAAATCAGGATGTGCCCCGGGCAGTTCATGGGCTTCAAGGCGTAGTCGCGCTTCTCGCTCTCCGTCGTGAACATGTTCTCCCGGTACTTGTCCCAATGGCCGGTTTTTTCCCACAGCCCCTGGTCCAGGATTTGCGGCCCCTTCACCTCCTGGTACCCATTGTCCCGGTACACCGCGCGCATGTACTGCTCCACGCCCTGCCACACCGTCCAGCCCTTGGGGTGCCAGAACACCGTGCCGGGGGAATGCTCATCGATGTGGAACAGGTCCAGTTCCCGGCCCAGCTTGCGGTGATCGCGCTTCTCGGCCTCTTCCAGCATGGTCAGGTATTGCTGCAACTCGTCCTTCGTCGCCCAGGCCGTGCCGTAGATGCGCTGCAGCATCTCGTTGCGATGATCGCCACGCCAGTAGGCTCCGGCCACCTTCATGAGCTTGAAGAACTTCAGCTTGCCGGTGCTGGGCACATGAGGCCCACGGCACAGATCTTCGAAATTGCCCTCCCGGTACAGGGATACGTCCTCGTTGACCGGGATGCTCGCGATGATTTCGGCCTTGTAGTGCTCCCCGATGCCCTTGAAATACGCCACCGCCTCATCCCGCGGCAACACGCGGCGCGTGACGGGCTCGTCCTTCGCGGCGAGTTCGGACATGCGCTTTTCGATGGCGGCCAGATCCTCCGGCGTGAATGGACGCTTGTACGAGAAGTCGTAGTAGAAGCCGTTTTCGATCACCGGGCCGATCGTGACCTGCGCGTCGGGAAACAGTTCCTTCACCGCATAGGCCAGCAGGTGGGCTGTGGAGTGGCGGATCACTTCCAGTCCGTCAGCATCCTTGGCGGTCACGATGGACAGCGGGCTGTCTTGGGTGATGGTGAAGCTGGTGTCGACCACCTTGAAGCCTGTGCCGTCGCCGGAGGGAATCTTGCCTGCCAGGGCGGCCTTGGCCAGACCCGAACCAATCGAAGCGGCGACTTCAGCCACTGTTACGGGGCCGGGAAATTCGCGACGGGAACCATCGGGGAGTGTGATGTGAAGCATGGTCAGAATGGGAAAGCAGAAAAAATAAAGCGCGGTCACTGGCCGCGCTTTGTTCGAGGAAACCTGAAACGTTCAGTGCACGCGACTACACGGCCTCAAAGGGCCGAAAAACCTTCCGTTGTAGTTCGCGGTGTCATAACCAGGTCGCCTTTCTCGCTCTTGTTCAGTCTTGTACAGGCCTGCGTCAGGCCGGTGCTCCGATATTTTAACCCGCCGGAACGTAACCCGTGCCGCCACAGCGCGGACAGCCCGTGATGACGGTCTGCTTCTCGACTTCAAAATTCTCGTTGATGTTCTCGCTGTCGATGTGCAACTCCCCGGTGCCTGCGCAGTCCGGGCAACGGCTCTGATTGAGTTGGCTGGCGTCGAAGACGCCGGTTTTTTCGCTGGATGCACTCATTGACGCTCCGCTGGAAGTACGAAGGGAAGCCCCACTTTACGCCGAAAGCCCCAAACAGCAAACCCTGTCCTCCGCAAAAGACAGGGTCTGCAGACCGACCCCGAGGGGCCGGTGATAAGGGGCTGCTGAATCCTCAGGCGGCCTTCTTCTCGTCGAAGAACTGCTCGTCTTCGGTCGAGCCCTTCAGCGCGGCGGTCGAGGCATTGGCTTCGATGGTGGTGGTCACCGCATCGAAATAGCCCGTGCCCACCTCGCGCTGGTGCTTCACCGCAGTGAAGCCCTTGTCGGCGGCAGCAAACTCGGCCTGCTGCAATTCGACGAAGGCGGTCATGTTGTTGCGGGCATAGCCGTAGGCCAGGTTGAACATCGAGTAGTTCAGGCTGTGGAAGCCGGCCAGCGTGATGAACTGGAACTTGTAGCCCATGGCACCGAGTTCCTTCTGGAACTTGGCGATGGTCGCGTCGTCCAGGTTCTTCTTCCAGTTGAACGAAGGCGAGCAGTTGTAGGCCAGCAGCTTGCCCGGGAACTTGGCGTGGATGGCGTCGGCGAACTGCTTGGCGAAAGCCAGGTCCGGCGTGCCGGTTTCGCACCAGATCAGGTCGGCGTACTCGGCATAGGCCAGGCCGCGGCTGATGGCCTGCTCCACGCCATTGCGGCTGCGGAAGAAGCCTTCCACCGTGCGCTCGCCGGTGAAGAAGGGCTTGTCGTTCTCGTCCACATCGGTGGTCACCAGATCGGCCGCTTCGGCGTCGGTGCGGGCCAGCAGGATGGTGGGCGTGCCCATCACGTCAGCGGCCAGACGCGCGGCAACGAGCTTGGACACGGCTTCACGGGTGGGCACGAGCACCTTGCCACCCATGTGGCCACACTTCTTCGCAGCGGCCAACTGGTCTTCGAAGTGGACGCCAGCGGCCCCCGCCTCGATCATCGACTTCATCAGTTCGAAGGCATTCAGCACGCCGCCAAAGCCTGCTTCCGCGTCCGCCACGATGGGCGCGAAGAAGTCGGTGTAACCCTCGTCGCCCACGTTCTTGCCCTCGGACCACTGGATCTGGTCTGCACGGGCGAAGGTGGCATTGATCTTCTTGACCACCTTCGGCACGGAGTCCACGGAATACAGCGACTGGTCGGGGTACATCTCGCCATTGCTGTTGGCGTCGCCCGCGACCTGCCAGCCCGACAGGTAGATGGCCTTCAGCCCGGCCTTGACTTGCTGCATGGCCTGGTTGCCCGTCAGCGCGCCCAGCGAATTGACGAAAGGCTCGGTGTTGATGAGGTTCCAGAGCTTCTCGGAGCCGCGCTGAGCCAGCGTGTGCTCGATCTGCACGGAGCCACGCAGCCTGACAACGTCCGCCGCGCTGTAGCCGCGCTTGATGCCCTTCCAGCGGGGGTTTTCAGCCCAGTCTTTCTCGAGGGCGGCGATCTGCTGTTCGCGGGTCAGGTGGGTCCAGTGGGTCATGGTTCTCTCCGAGGTTGGTTAAACGGTTCGGCGGTGGCTGATGCAAGCTCGATGCCGATGGAGAGACTTTAAGTCTTCTACAAGACCTTGTGAAGCTCTTATGTCTTATATAAGAGATATTTTTAATTTCAATAAAATCAATGACTTACGATTTATTTTTCTCTATATGGAAATTTATTTCTTGTATTGAGAAAATTTTTTGCGCCGCAGCAAACCCATATTCCACATAGAGAAATGTGAAATTCACAAAATGAAATCGACTCAACGATCCCGGACCCAGTCTCCCGAGGCAATGCACGGTCGTCCCGCCACACGCCCGGGATGGATCTCGTACACGATGCATCTCAGAGGCTTCCCGTGCAGGTCCACATCCACGAAACGCTTGGCGTACTCATTGGTCTGCTGCGGATACACCTCCTCGATTTCGTCAAGGACCCGCTCCAGCTCCTCGGATATTTCGTAGACCTCGCCCACCACCTCGGAGGCTCCGCCGAGCGTGACGCCGGGATAGCGCCCGAAGTGGTACATGGTGCCGGGGATCATCGCATTCCCCACCCAGCGCGGCGCTGGCAACAAACGGGTGATGTCGTTGTCATCCCCCCGGCGCAGGGTCCCGTAAACAAAGACGTGCCGCGCCTGGGCAGCGGTGTCGTCGGGCATGATGAGCGTCCTTTTCAAGTCGTATGCAGAGAACAAGTCTAGTGAATCACGCATCCCCCCGTCGCGCGGTCGCCTACGGCTGTCTGGCCCTCAGCATGTCCCTGGTGGGCAGCTACGTGGCCTTGTCAAAGCCCCTGGCTGCGGCCATTCCGGTTTTCCTGCTGGCGTGGCTGCGCTTTGGCATTGGCGGCGTTGCGATGCTGCACTGGCTGCGCAAGCCCGCCGACGAGCCCCCGATGACCCGGCAGACCCGTCGCCTGGTCTTCCTTGAATCGTTTCTCGGGAATTTCCTGTTTTCCATCTGCATGCTATTTGGCGTCAGCCTCACCAGTGCCGTATCGGCCGGGGTGATCATGGCATCGATCCCTGCCGTGGTTGCGCTGCTGAGCTGGGTGTTCCTGCGCGAACACATCAGCGCCCGTGTTTGGGGCGCGGTCGCCTGTGCAGGAATGGGCATTGGCCTGCTGGGCCTTGCGCGTCCGGATGGAACCCACGGTTCGCCAGTGCCTGACGGGGGCACCGCCTGGCTGGGCAACCTGCTGGTCTTCGGTGCCGTGCTTTGCGAGGCCTCGTATGCGGTGATCGGCAAGAAGCTCACGGGAGCCCTGGGCCCCCGGCGCATCACCGCACTGATCAACCTGTGGGGTTTCACACTGGTCACGCCGTTTGGCCTGTACGCCGCATGGCACTTCGACTTTGGCACGGTGACCACGGGCATCTGGCTGCTGCTACTGTTCTATTCGCTGGCAGCCAGCGTCTGGACCGTATGGCTGTGGATGACGGGCCTGAAGTCCGTTCCCGCCTCTCAAGGGGGCGTCTTCACCGTGATGCTGCCGGTGTCGGCGGCGGTTGTCGGCATATTCGTGCTCGGAGAGCGCCTGAGTGCCCTGCAACTCCTGGCCTTTGGCCTTGCGCTGGTGGGCGTGGTCCTGGCCACGCTGCCGATCAGATCAGTGGGTCCGCGCTGACCACGATGCCGTCTTCGTCGGCATAGAGCCAGTCCCCGGGGCGCACGGCCACGCCCTGGATGCTGACGGGCAGGTCGCGTTGCCCCTCGTCGCGCTTGACCGAGCGCAGGGGCATCAGCGCCAGCGCGCGGATGCCGATGGGCGTCTGGGACAGCTCGGCAAGGTCACGCACGGCTCCGTCCAACACAATGCCAGCCCATCCGTTCCTGGCCGCCGCGGCAGCCAGATTGCCGCCCACGAGGGCCCGGCGCAAGGAGCCCCCTCCGTCGATGACCAGCACCTGCCCGCGTTTGCCCGACGGGGTGTCCACCTCGCCGGGCGAATTCACCGCTTCGCGTACGCGCGAGTTGTCTTCGGGGCAGCGCAACGTCACCACCGGACCATGAAAGCGATTTACGGAACCGAAGCTCTGGAAAACAGGAGGCAAAACCCGAAAGCGGCCGCTGGCATCGGATTCGTGGGCGTCGCACAGGTCGCAGGTGGCAAAGGTCGGGTTCATTTTCCGGTGACTTTCCTGATGGTGGGTTTGATGTTTTCGCGTCGTGCCGGCAACACTGCGGCGCCTTCGCGCGGCGCATTGAGCACGATGCAGGTCGCCGTTTCGGTAAGGATACAGAACTTGGTCACCACCGCGTCCAGGTGCGCCACATCGATCACGGCAATCTCGAGCACCCAACTGTCGTCGCCTGTGACGTTGAAGGCGTTGATGACCTCGGGGGTCTGTTCGATCAGCTTGACCACCCGGGCGTATTCGGCCCGGCCCACCCGCACGATCGCACGGATGCCATAACCCAGGCGCTGGTAGTCCACATCCGCACGGTAGCCCTTGATCACACCGTTGATCTCCAGCTTGCGCACCCGCTCCGTCACCGCCGGCTGGCTCAGATGCACCCTGCGACCCAGTTCGGCCATCGTGATCCGCGCATCACGCTGCAGCTCGGCCAGGATACGGGCATCGTAGGTATCAAATTCGGAAACTTCGGTCATGGCAGATTTTTATTGTTCAAATCAAGGTGGAAGTCGGCTTTGTCCTTGAATCATCCATGGTTTGAAGGCTCGGAGCAACCTACGATTTCCGGCATGAACACCTCGACCATTCCCTCCCTGCGGCCAGCCCGCTCGTCCCTGCTGGTGCCGGCCCTGCTCGCCTGCTACCTCGTCTGGGGCTCGACCTACCTGGCCATCCGCTTCGCTCTGGTGAGTCTGCCTCCGTTTTTTCAGATGGGCACACGGTTCCTGGTTGCCGGCGCCTTGCTCATGGCCTGGACACGCTGGCATCCGGGTCTGCGGCAAGCGGCTGCGTGGCCCAATCGCCGGCAATGGCGTAACGCCCTGCTGGTCGGCGCCCTCATGCTCGGCGGCGGGATGGGGCTGACGGCGAGTGCCGAGGCCCATGTGGGTTCCGGCCTGATCGCCACCTTCATTGCGGTGGTGCCCATGCTGGTGTGCGCCTGGGGGCTTCTGTTCGGCCAGCGGCCGAGCCACCTGGAACTGCTGGGCATGGTCGTTGGCCTGATGGGGGTGCTGGCCCTGGTGCGCGGCGCCAGTTTCTCTGCCTCGCCTGCGAGCCTGGCCTGCATGGTGGGCGCCACTCTGGCCTGGTCGCTGGGCTCCGTCCTGTCCACCACACGCTTTCCCCTGGCCGACGGACCCACCGGCTTTGCCAGCGAAATGTTGTGCGGCGGCGCGGTGTTGATGCTGATTTCTCTTGCACTGGGTGAGCAGCCGGCATGGCCCGTGGACCCGCGGGCCGCTGCGGCCTGGCTGTACCTCGTGGTATTCGGCTCACTGGTGGCCTTCAGCGCCTACCTCTACCTGCTGCGCCATGCGTCCCCCGCGCTGGCGACCAGCTACGCCTTCGTGAACCCGCTGATTGCCCTGTTTTTGGGCACCGCTTTCGCCGGTGAAACGGTCTCTGGTGCCGAGTGGGGTGCATGCGGAGTGATCCTGACCGGCGTTTTGCTGATCTTCAGAGGGAAAACGGCCTGAAAACACGCATTAAAAAAACAACACGCCAGAGGGAAAAAAGCGCTTTTTCGCTTGGAAACGCGTTTTTTCTCCAGTAGCATCCGCAGTGCCGGTAGGAATGAAGATTCCCATTGGTGATTAATCAACTCCTAAAAGGAAATTCAATCATGGCAACTGCAAAGAAAGCTCCGGCAAAGAAGGCGCCCGCAAAGAAGGCCGCCCCTGCCAAGAAAGTAGCGGCGAAGAAGGCGGCTCCCGCCAAGAAGGCTGCTCCGGCGAAAAAGGCTCCGGCCAAGAAGGCGGCTCCCGCCAAAAAGGTCGTAGCCAAGAAGGCCGCTCCCGCGAAGAAGGCCGCCGCCAAGAAGGCCCCTGCCAAGAAGCGCACCCCGAACGCCGCGTTCATGAAGGCCCTGACGCCCAGCGCCGCACTCGCCGCCGTGGTGGGTTCCAACCCGCTGCCGCGCACCGAAGTGGTGAGCAAGCTGTGGACGTACATCAAGAAGAACAACCTGCAGGACAAGATGAACAAGCGCATGGTCAATGCCGACGCCAAGCTGAAGGAAATCTTCGGCAAGGCCCAGGTCTCGATGTTCGAGATGGCCGGCCTCATCGGCAAGCACGTCAAGTAAGCCCTGCGCTTCTGACACTCAAAGGGCCACTCAAGTGGCCCTTTTTCATGGGGCGGCAAGCCCCGCTATTTCTTTTGCAGCGCCGCCTGAGTGATGCCCGAAAGCGTGCCGCGCGTGGTGATCACTTCCGGGTCCAGCATCACCTCGATCAAGGTGCCGTTGGCGCGGGCCAGCGCCGCCACCAGTTCGGGCTCGAATTCAGCCGTGCGGCTGATCCGCACCCCCTCGTAGCCATAGGCCCGTGCCAGCGCCGCGAAGTCCGGATTGCTCAGTTGCGAGCCGCTCACGTGGTTCGGATACTCGCGCTCCTGGTGCATGCGGATGGTGCCGTACATGCCGTTGTTCAGCAGCACGATGATGCTCTTGCCACCGTGCTGGACCGCCGTGGCCAGCTCCTGTCCGTTCATCAGGAAATCGCCATCCCCGGCGATCGTGAAAGCCGTGCGTCCGGTGGCGATGCTCGCGGCAATGCCCGCTGGCACGCCATACCCCATGGCACCCACCGTGGGCGCCAGCTGCGTCTTGAACCCCTTGGCCAGGCCGTGATGGCGAAAGAAGCGGTGAATCCAGCTCGCAAAGTTGCCCGCACCGTTGGTCAGCACGGCGTCGGCCGGCAGATGCTTCTGCAGAGCGGCCACGATGGCCGGCATGTCGATCTCGCCCGGCAGCGCCTGAGGCACCAGGTTGGCCTCGTAGTCGGCGTGCGCCGACTCCGTCCAGGCTTCCCAGGGCAGGGTTGGCGGCGCCGTCAGCACCTCCAGCGAGCGCGCGGCCGCATTCATGGTCGCGTTGATGGCGAGGTCCGCCTGATAGACCCGGTTGAGTTCCTCGGCACTTGCGTGGATGTGGACAAGCTTCTGCCGGGCCTGCGGAGGCGTCAGCAGCGTGTACCCACTGGTGGTCATCTCCCCCAGCCGGGGGCCGATGGCCAGGATCAGGTCGCTGTCCTTGATGCGCGCCGCCAGCCTGGGATTCAGGCCAATGCCCACGTCTCCGGCATACAGCGGATGGAAATTGTCGAACGTGTCCTGAAAACGGAAAGCGTTGCCCACCGGCAGCTTCCAGTTCTCGGCAAAGCGCTGCAGCGCCTGGGCGGCCTGCGGCGTCCAGCCACCGCCTCCGGCAATCACAAACGGCTGGCGCGACTGCAGCAGCATCTCGCGCAACTGACGCAACGAGCCCGGATCGCTCCAGGCCTCCACTGCTTCGACGCGGGGCAGCGCGCTGGCCTGCACGGTCCGGGTCAGCATGTCCTCAGGCAGCACGAGAACAACCGGCCCCGGTCGGCCGTTCATGGCCGTGGCGAAAGCCCGCGCCACGTATTCAGGCAGACGGGCGGGATCATCGATCCGTTCCACACGCTTGGCCATGCCCCGGGTACTGGGGCCGAAGAACGCGCCATAGTCCACCTCCTGGAACGCCTCGCGGTCGCGCTGGTCGCTGGCCACGTCGCCCACGAACAGCACCATCGGGGTCGAGTCCTGAAAAGCCGTGTGGACGCCAATCGAAGCGTTCGTGGCGCCGGGGCCCCGCGTGACAAAGCACACACCCGGCCGCCCCGTCAGCTTGCCATGCGCTTCCGCCATGAAGGCCGCGCCGCCTTCCTGGCGATTGATGACGAAGCGGATCCGGTCCGAATGGGCATGGAAGCCATCGAGTGCGGCAAGATAGCTTTCCCCCGGCACGCCGAACACATGAGTCACGCCCTGGGCGATCAGGCATTCGACCAGCAAATGGCCAGCAATTTGAGACATGGAATTGACTTTATTAACTAATTGGTGAACTATTACAGCATGACCCGAGACACTACGCCCGCCAATGAAGAGCGCCTTCGTGATGCGGATCGCTCGCAGAACACCATCTTAGCGGCGGCACGCGACGAGTTCGCCGAGTACGGCCTCGGCGGTGCGCGCGTCGACCGGATCGCCGAACGCTCCGGCCTGAACAAGCGCCTGATCTACTACTACTTCGAGGACAAGGAACGCCTGTTCCAGGCCGTTCTGGAACAAGCCTACCGCCACATCCGCGAGGAGGAACGGCAACTCAATCTGCTGGACCTGCCACCGGCCGACGCCGTGCGCCGCCTCGTCGAATTCACCTGGAACTATTACCTGGAACATCCGGAGTTTCTCACCCTGCTGAACAGCGCCAACCTGCACCGCGCACGTCATCTGGACGAGTCGCCCCGGGTGCGCGAACTCAACTCGCCATTGATCGCCATGCTCGGCGAAGTGCTCGAGCGCGGACGCAAGGACGGCAGCTTCCGCGGCGGCATCGACCCGATCCAGCTGTACGTCTCGATCGCCGGTCTGTCCTACTTCTACCTGTCGAACAACTTCACCCTGTCCGCGATCTTCGGCCGTGACCTCATGGCCCCCAAGGCGCGCAGCGAAAGGCTGTCGCACATGAGCGAAGTGATCCTAGGGTATGTACTTAGGAGCTGAACACTGAAGCTGGTTGACCGGCCGGGGGGCGATTTCTACAATTCACTCGTTAGTTAATTAACGACGAAGGAGACTCCTGCATGAAATCTGCCCTGTCCCTGCGCGGCCTGCTGGTCGCCACCCTGCTTGGCGCAGCCGCCACCGGCGCCCTGGCGCAATGGAAGCCCAGCCGACCCATCACCCTGATCGTGCCCTGGGCCCCCGGCGGCTCCACTGACCAGGTCACGCGCGTGACCGCGGCGGAGCTTGAGAAATACCTCGGCCAGAAAATCGTGGTCATGAACCAGCCCGGTGCCTCGGGCTCGGTGGGCACCAAGAACGCCCTCGAGGCGCCGCATGACGGCTACACCTGGACGGCCGGTGGCGCCAAGGACCTGGGCACCTACAAGGTGCTGGGCATGCTCGACACCTCCGCAAAGGACTGGAACCTGTACCTCAACGTGGCGCACATCGCCGTGGTCGGCGTCAACGCGGACACGCCCTACAAGACCATGCCCGAGCTGCTGGCCGCCATGAAGGCCAAGCCCGGCGCCATCTCCGTGGCCACCGCCGGGGTCAATTCCAGCGGGCACGCCGCCATCGAGGCGCTGGCCCGGGCGGCAGGCGTCACCTACAAGCACGTCACGTACGACGGCGGTGCGCCGGCCGCCGTGGCGGCGGCGTCCGGCGAAACCCAGGTCACGACCCAGCTGGCGGCCGAGCAGACCGACATGATCCGCGCCAAGAAGATCCGCCCCCTGGCGGTGGTCGGCGACAAGTCGCTGGACATCGAAGGCTTTGGCACCGTGCCACCGTTGTCCAACTTCATTCCCGGCTTCAAGGAGCCCATCAACTACTTCGGCATCTTCGTGCCCAAGGGGGCCCCGCCCGAAGTGGCCCAGACGCTCGACAAGATCTGGGCAACCGAGATGGTCAAGAACGATGCGCTGCGCAAGTACGCTCAAGCCCGCGGCGCCATCTTCGCGCCGCAAGCCGGCGAAGAAGCGCAGAAGGCGGTGTTCCCGGCCATCCAGGCCTATGCCTGGACCCAGCAGGCCGCCGGCAAGGCCAAGGTGTCGCCTGACACCGTCGGCATTCCCAAGCCCTGATATTCCATCACGGGACACGGCATGAGTGAGGGCGTCAACAACGCCCGCTCCGACCTTCTGGGCGGTGCGGGGTGGGTGATCTTCGGCCTGCTGATCGTGGCGGAATCGCTGCGCATGGAGCGCTACACGTCCATGGGGGCGGTGCTCTACACCATGCCCGGCTTCGTGCCGGGCATGATCGGCTGCGTCATCGTGTTTCTGGGCGCCATGCTCATGCTGCGCGGCTGGCGCCGCAAGGCAGCGGGGCGGGCCGGCGAACCGGGCGGCCCGGTGCTGAACCGGCGCATCGCCATCACGCTCGCGCTGTGCCTGTTGTATGCGGCGGGCCTGATCGGCCGGATTCCGTTCTGGCTGGCCACTGCATTGTTCGTGGCCGGATTCACCTGGCTGTTTGCTCCACCCGAGCAAGCCAGGCTGAAGCGGCTGATCGCCGCCCTGGTGGCAGGCGCGTTGACCAGCGCCGTGGTCACGCTGGTGTTCCAGCAGGTGTTCCTGGTCCGCCTTCCCTGATTCTGGATTTCAATGTTTGACGGACTCCTCCTCTTCGGCCAGTCGATTGCGCGCTTCAGCACGCCCGAAGTCATCTTCTACGCGCTGCTTTCATCGCTGGTTGGCGTGATCATGGGCGCGCTGCCCGGCCTCACCGCCACCATGGCGCTCGCGCTGATGACCACGCTGACGCTCAAGCTGCAACCCAGCCAGGCGCTGCTGATCCTGATCTGCACCTATGTGGGCTCGATCTACGGTGGCTCGCGGTCGGCCATCCTGCTCAACATTCCCGGCACACCGGCCTCGGCCGCGTCGTGCCTGGACGGCTACACGCTCGCGCGCCAGGGCATGGCCGGCCGGGCCATGGGCATCGCGACGTCCGGCTCGGTGCTGGGCACGCTCATAGGCATGTTCTTCCTCGCCGGCTTCACGCCCATTCTGGGCGGCATGGCGCTCAAGTTCGGCGCCTACGAATTCTTCTGGCTCGCGTTGTTCGGCGTGATCATTGCGGGCACCCTCACCGGCGACGATCCGCTCAAGGGCTGGATCGCCGGCATTGCGGGCCTGTTCATCGCCGGCATCGGGCAGGAGCCCCAATACGGCTACGAACGTTTTGCCTGGGGTGTACGCGACCTGGCCGGCGGCATCCAGCTGGTGCCAGCGCTGGTCGGTGCGTTTGGCTTCGCCGAGTTGCTGACCTCCATGCGCCAGCGGCAATTGCCGGTCAAGATCAGCGCGTTCGATACCGTGATTCCCAAGCTGGGTGACGTGGCGAAGTACTGGCGCACCATCCTGCGCTCGGGCCTGATCGGCACCGGCGTGGGCATTGTCCCGGGCGTTGGCGAGGACGTCGCGGCATGGTCCTCGTACGCGGCCGCCAAACGCGCCAGCAAGGAAAAGGAATTGTTCGGCAAGGGTTCGGTCGAGGGCCTGATGGCCGCCGAGACCGGCGACAACGCCTGTGTGCCCGGCGCCATGATTCCCGTGCTCACGCTGGCCATTCCGGGCTCCGCGCCCGCGGCCGTGCTCATGGCCGCCATGATCATCCACGGCGTCAAGCCCGGTCCGCTGATCATGGTCGAGAACCCGTCGTTTGTGTACGACGTGGTGGCCATGATGCTGTTCGCCACCATCGGCATCCTGATCTACGGCCTGGTGCTGACCAAGGCGCTGGTGCAGGTGCTGCGGGTGCCGCAGCACTTCATCGTGCCCATCATCTTCGTGCTGTGCTCGGTGGGCAGCTTTGCCATTGCCGGGCGGCTGTTCGACGTGTACGTGATGCTGGCCTTCGGCCTGATCGGCTTCTTCCTGCGATGCTTCGGCTACCCGATGGCGCCACTGGTGCTGGGCATCGTGCTGGGCGACCTGCTCGAGAAGAACCTGCGGCGCGCCCTGCTGCTGTCGGACGGCGACCTGTCGCCCTTCTTCACCCGGCCTATCTCGGCTTGCGTGGCAGCGCTGATCTTCGGCACCATCGCCTTCAAGCTGCACAGCCTGTACCGGCAACGCAAGGGGGCCGCGTGAGGCTCGCTCTGTGCAACGAGGTGCTGCAGGCGTTGCCGTTCGAGCGGCAGTGCGCGCTGGCGGCCACCCTGGGCTACACCGGGCTTGAGCTGGCTCCCTTCACGCTGGCCGACGACCCGCAGACGCTGGACGAACCGGCGGCCCGGCGCCTACGCATGATCGCCCATGACCATGGCCTGGCCATCTCCAGCCTGCACTGGCTATTGGTCAAGCCGACTGGCCTGTCCCTGGTCAGTTCCGACACCACGGTGCTGAAAAAGACCACGGCGCTGCTCCAGCGGCTGATCGGCTTTGCTGCGGCCTGCGGCGCCCAGGTGCTGGTGCACGGCTCGCCGCACCAGCGTTCCCCCCTTCCGGACCAGACGGTGGCCGACGCCACGGCGCGCCTGGAGGCTGCGCTGGCGGGCCTGGCGCCGCATGCCGAGCAGGCCGGCGTGGTCTATTGCCTGGAGCCGCTATCTCCCGTGGAGACCCCGGTGATCAATACGGTGGCGCAGGCCGCCGCACTGGTGGATCGCGTGGGGTCACCCGCCCTGCGCACCATGCTCGACGTGAGTGCCGCGTCGCAGGCCGAGTCCACGCCCGTGCACGAGGTGCTGGCCAAGTACCTGGCCAGCGGCCATATCGCCCACGTGCAACTGAACGACCGCAACCGCCGCGGCCCGGGCCAGGGCGAAACGCCCCAGACGCCGGTGCTGCGTGTGCTGCACCAGTCCGGCTACCGCGGCTGGATGGCCGTCGAGCCTTTCGACTACCAGCCCGACGGTCCCGGCTGCGCCGCCTTCAGCGCCGGCCATGTGCGCGGCATCTGGAGCAGCTTCGCATGACCGCGCCGCGCGTCCGCGTGCGCTCGGTGTCGCTGTTCGAGCGACCGGTGACGCTGCGCCTGCCATTTCGTTTCGGGGCAGCCACCGTCACTCGCTGCCCGCAGGCGTTTGTACTGGCTGTGGTGGAAGTGGATGGCCGCAGTGTCGAGGGGGCTAGCGCAGAGTTGATGGTGCCCAAGTGGTTCGACAAGAACCCGGCCCTGACACACGAGCAGAACTTCGAGCAGTTGCGCGAGTCCCTGCGCGCCGCGCGCGAAGCCTATGAGGGCGCCGGCGAACAACCCAGCGCGCACGCCTTGGCCCAGTCCGCCGGCGAGCCGGCCATCGCGACCTCGATGGCGCGCGGCCTGCCGCGGCTCGCTGCGCAGCTGGGCCCGGCCCAGCTCGACAAGGCCGTGGCCGACGCCGTGCTGCGCGCCACCGGCCAGGGCTGGGTCGACGGCCTGCGCGCCGGGCTGCTGGGTGACCCCTGGAGCCCCCAGCTGCCCTGGGCCAGGCCGGACCGCGTCACGCTGCGCCACACCGTGGGCCTGGCCGACCGCCTGACTTCCGCGGACAAAGGGCACGACCCCCAGGACGGCCTGCCCGCCACGCTCCAGGACGCGATCGCCCGCTACGGCCTGCATCACTTCAAGCTCAAGCTGTCGGGCCAGCCCGAAGCCGACATTGAACGCCTGTCGCGCATCGCCTCGGTGCTGGACGCCAGCGCGGGCGACTACCGCGTCACGCTCGACGGCAACGAGACCTTCGCCGATGCGCAGGCACTGGGCGACTTCTGGCGTGCGCTCGTCGCGTCACCGCGCGTGCAGACCCTGCTGCAACGCACGCTGCTGCTGGAGCAACCGCTGGCCCGGCGCGTCGCGCTCGATCAATCGCTGGACGGACTGGGCATCGCGGTGCCGGTGATCCTCGATGAGTCAGACGACCATGACGAGGTGTTTGAACGCGGCATCGCGCTTGGGTACCGCGGCATTTCCAGCAAGGCCTGCAAGGGCATCTACCGCTCGCTGCGTAGCGCGGCCCGCGTGGCGCGCGAGCCGCAGCGCCTGCTGCTGTCGGGCGAGGACCTGACTTGCCAGGCCGGCCTGGCCGTGCAGCAGGACACGCTGCTGGCCGCCAGCCTGGGGGTGACCCACATCGAGCGCAACGGCCACCACTATGTCGACGGCTTCGGCATCGCTCCCACGCAGGAAGCCCGGGACTTCGCCAGCGCCCACGCCGGCTTCTACGACGCCACGGCCGGCCGGCCGCACCTGGCGGTGCGCGCTGGCCAGCTCGACCTGTCCTCATTGCACGGCCCGGGCTTTGCCACGGCCGTATTCCCCAGGTGGGACAGTCTCCAGACCTTTCACTGAAACCCGCTCCTCAAGAGAACCACCATGCCAGTACAGAAACTCGGAATCATCATGCACGGCGTCACCGGACGCATGGGCATGAACCAGCACCTGATCCGCTCCATCGTCGCCATCCGCAACCAGGGCGGCGTCACGCTGTCCAACGGGGACAAGGTCATGCCCGACCCCATCCTGATCGGCCGCAACGCCGAGAAGATGGAGGCGCTGGCCAAGGCCCACCAGATCGCGCGCTGGGGCACCGATCTGGACGCTGCACTGGCCAACCAGGAGGACACTGTCTTCTTCGACGCCGGCACCACGCAGATGCGCCCCACCCTGCTGGCCAAGGCCATCCGCGCGGGCAAGCACGTGTATTGCGAAAAGCCCATTGCGACCAACCTCAACGAAGCCGTGGAAATCGCCCGGCTGGCCGAGGAGGCCGGCAAGGCCAGCGGCCTCAAACATGGCGCGGTGCAGGACAAGCTGTTCCTGCCCGGCCTGCGCAAGCTGGACATGCTGCGCCGGGCCGGCTTCTTCGGCCGCATGCTCAGCGTGCGCCTGGAGTTCGGCTACTGGGTGTTCGAAGGCGACCTGCAACCCATCCAGCGCCCGAGCTGGAACTACCGCTCTGAGGACGGCGGCGGCATGATCCTGGACATGATGTGCCACTGGCGCTATGTGCTGGACAACCTGTTCGGCGAGGTGAAGTCCATCTCCTGCCTCGGCGCCACGCACATCCCCGAGCGCTGGGACGAGGCCGGCAAGGCCTACAAGGCCACGGCCGACGATGCGGCCTATGCCACCGCCGAACTGACAGGCCATGGCGGTGAACCCGTGATCGCACAGATGAACATGTCCTGGGCCACGCGGGTGCGGCGCGACGACCTCGTCACTTTCCACGTGGACGGCACCCATGGCTCCGCCGTGGCGGGCCTGTCGAGCTGCCGCGCGCAAAGCCGCGTGACCACCCCGCGCCCGGTCTGGAACCCGGACGAGAAGCAGATGATGAATTTCTTCGACCAGTGGCAGGAAGTCCCGGACAGCCAGTTCTACGACAACGGCTTCAAGATCCAGTGGGAGCACTTCATCCGCCATGTGGTCGAGGACGCCCCCTACAAGTGGACCCTGCCCGAAGGCGCCAAGGGCGTGCAGCTGGTCGAGGCCGCGCTGGAAAGCTGGAAGGAACGGCGCTGGGTCGACGTCCCAGCGCTACAGATTTAATAGCTGAAAGTGGCCGTCCGACAAGGGCTACAGCCACTTTTCGTTCAGATTTTCCCTTGGTACAGCCCATGACCCTGTCTCTCAGACTCCCCACCGCCGACGGCGGACTGGCCCAGTGGCCCCTGCGTGGTCACGCCCCTGCCCGCCCCGCCACGCCCGCTCGCTTCAATCGCATCGCCTATTCCGCCGCCCACGTGGTGGCCGATCCGCGCGCGGCCATCGACCCGTGGCTGCAGTGCGCGGTGGACTGGGACGCCACCATCGGCTACCGCCGCCACCTCTGGTCGCTGGGCCTGGGCGTGGCCGAAGCCATGGACACCGCACAGCGGGGCATGGGGCTGGACTGGCCCACGTCGCTTGAATTAATCCGCCGCTCGCTCGACGCCGCGCGTGACTTCGGGCCACACGCCCTCGTCGCCTCAGGCTGCGGCACCGACCACCTGAACCTCGATGACGTGCGAAGCGTCGACGACGTCATCCGCGGCTACGAAACCCAGATGGAAGCCATCGAGAAGCTCGGCGGCAAGCTCATCGTCATGGCCAGCCGCGCCCTGGCGCGCGTGGCCACCAGCCCCGCCGATTACGAGCGCGTCTATGACCGCGTGCTGTCGCAGGCCCGGCAGCCCGTGGTGCTGCACTGGCTGGGCGACATGTTCGACCCGGCGCTCAAGGGCTACTGGGGCACGCAGGACGTGGACGCCGCCATGGACACCGCGCTGGGCATCATCGCGGCACACGCCGGCAAGGTGGACGGCATCAAGATCTCGCTGCTCGACAAGGACAAGGAGATCGCCATGCGACGGCGCCTCGCCCCGGGCGTTCGCATGTACACGGGCGACGACTTCAACTACGCCGAGCTCATCGCCGGCGACGGCTTCGGCGACCGCCCGGAACATGGCCAGAGCGACGCACTGCTCGGCATCTTCGACGCCATTGCGCCCGCCGCCAGTGCCGCGCTGGGCGAACTGGCCCAGGGCAACGTCGAGGCCTTCCACGCCATCCTGGGTCCGACGGTGCCGCTGTCCCGACACATCTTTGCCGCGCCCACACGCTTCTACAAGACCGGCGTGGTGTTCATGGCCTGGCTCAACGGCCACCAGAGCCACTTCACCATGGTGGGAGGCCAACAGAGCACGCGCTCGCTGGTGCATCTGGCCGAGCTGTTCCGCCTGGCCGATGCCGCGAATCTGCTCGAGAAGCCCGAGTTGGCCGTGCGGCGCATGAAGACGCTGCTGGCCCTGCACGGCGTGGACGCCTGAGATGCGCGACTTCTCCCAGGACCACCACTGGCTGTCGATCAACACGGCCACCGTTCGCAAGAGCCGCGGCGCGGACCTGCCCTTGCCCCAGATCATCGAAGCCTGCGCGCGCCGCGGCATCCGCGCCATCTCGCCCTGGCGTGACCAGGTCGCGGCGGCCGGGCTGAACGAGGTGTCGCGGCTGGTCAGGAGCCACGGACTGGCGCTGTCGGGCTACTGCCGCGGCGGCATGTTCACCGCCACCGACGAAGCCGGCCTGAAGCTGGCCCGCGACGACAACCGCCGCGCGGTCGATGAAGCGAAGGAGCTGAACGCTCTGTGCCTGGTGCTGGTCGTCGGCGCCCTGCCCGGTGCGCTGGCGGGCAAGGCCGCGCACAAGAACCTGGCGCTGTCGCGCAGCCAGGTCACCGACGGCATTGCCGATCTGCTGGAATACGCGAAACAGGCAGACATGCCGCTGGCCATCGAGCCGCTGCATCCGATGTACGCGGCCGACCGCGCGTGCATCAACACGATGGAACAGGCGCTGGACGTGTGCGACCAGCTCGACCCTTCGAAGTCGGGCGCGCTGGGCGTCGCCGTGGACGTGTATCACGTGTGGTGGGACCCGAAGCTGCAGGCGCAGATCGCGCGCGCGGGCCGCAGCCGATTGCTCGCCTTCCATGTCTGCGACTGGCTGACACCCACCAACGATCTGCTCAACGACCGCGGCATGATGGGCGACGGCGTGATCGATATCCCGCAGATCCGCGGCTGGGTGGAAGCGCAAGGCTTTGCCGGGTTCAGCGAAGTCGAGATTTTTTCCACCGGCCACTGGTGGCAGCGCGATGCCGGCGAGGTGCTGGACACCTGCATCGCGCGCCACCGCAGCGCGGTCTGACGGCTATTGCGGCGGCGGCCCCTTGCCACCCTGCCCCTGCGGCGGCCCGGGCGGCGCGTTGGCGGGCCGGCAGGCCATGGGCATGGACTGCGACTTGGACGTACCCGACGCACTGTTCGACGCCGCCTCACGGCGCGGCGGCGGCTGGAAGCAGGTGCCACTGAGGGATTCGCCCTGACGGCCTGTGAAGGTGCAGGCGGCCTGAGCGGCCTTGCCCTGGCAGGCTGCGATGGCTTCGGGCGGTGGCCCGCCCGGCGGCGGCCCGGACTGGGCCGGCGCGAGCGCCACCATGCCCAGCAGGCAGGCGGCGATTCCGGTCTTGAGGATGGGGAACATTCGTGGACTCCTGCGCGGGACCATCCCGCGCCGGTGTCGATGATCCCCCACGATTGAGGAGAAACTGTGGCGCCCGATCAGGCCGCCAGAGGCTCCGCCAGGGGGCTCGGTGCGTCCTGCGCGCCGCCGGCCATGGCCGCCATGGCCTTGTCCACCACGGCGCCGGTTTTCACGGGGCGCAGCAGGCGGTCGCGGATGAGCTTTTCGCAGCTGCGCTTGGTCATGGAGTGCGGCCGGCCGCCCCGGCTCACAAACATGAACAAGGTGCCCTTGGTGCTGGCCCAGATGAGCTGTGCCCTCAACCACTGGCGCTTGGAATACAGGTCGACCCAGGCGCCCTCGTGCAGGCTGTCGAGAACCCAGGACGGGTCCTGCGCCTGCTCGCCGTCCTCGGCCAGCAGGGCTTCGTTCGCGGCGGGGGCCTCATCCCCGTCAGCGCCTGGTGCCGCCACATGCGGCGCGGCCGCCGTGGTGGCCAGTTCAGCGTAGTCGGTGGGCAGGGTTTCCTCGAATCCGGCCGCGTCCAGTTCATGGCGGCCGAGCCAGGGCTGGGCCGCCTTGCGCGGCTTGCGCTGCTCCTCGGTGGCCGCCAGCGTTTCGTCGATGTCCATGGACATCGACGTCACACCGCCGAGCAGCGCCATCGCCGACGTCAGCGGCGCTGAGGCCGATTCAGCGGCCTCACGCCGGGTACGGGCCCGGCGCAGCTTGAGCACCGGGTTGTGCAGCCGCATCAGGGCGTCAAAGAAGGGTTTGGTTTCCTCCCGCTCCTTGCCCAGGAGGTCCAGCCCCGAGTGCAGCGTGGCCACGAGACCCGGCACCATCTCGATCAGCTTGACGGGACGCTTGAGCGTCACGTCCTTCTTGACGCTCCACAGCAGGTCCGACACGGTGGTCCGGTAACCGCCGGGGTCGAGCTGGTTGCGCTTGTCCACCAGCTTGGCGTGCGCGATCACCAGCGCCCAGTCGGCGTAGAGGAAGTCGAGAATCATGCCCGGGACGTTGTCCAGGTCGGGCCGCTGGCTCAGATCCCAGGCGACCTGATCGGCCATCGCCTGGCGTTCCTCGGCGAACCGGATCGACTGCAGGCCGTTGTCGTGCGTTTCCAGCGCCTGCTGGTCATGCGTGTCCCAGCCTTGCTGCAGCCGGGCCAGGGCATTGCCAAAGGCCTGGGGGTCGTCCGTGGCCGCGGCATTGAGCTCGTTGAACGCCTTCTGCACCGGCTCGAAGAACTCACCGAACTCGCTGGCGTATTCGTCGTTGTAGCGGAAGCTGCGTTGGGCCACGCTTTCCACAAGACGGCGAGCCGGATGGTCATCTTCAGCGAAGAAGCGCGGATGGTCCATCGCCAGCTGCAGCAGAGCCGGCTCCAGCGCCACCACGGCCTCGCGCACCGGTGCCAGCAGCAGCGGGTCATGCGCCACCTGGTCGACCAGCGTACGCACCACGTCCAGGCCCACCACCTGGGTGACCTGCTGCGCCTTTCTCTTGAGCTGCATCAGCGCGCGGTCGCGCTCATGCGGCGAGGCATACCCGCCCCAGCCTTCCGTGCTGAGCTGGCTGCCCACATCGACCGGCCGCACCGGCCGGTCCACCGCGGGCATGGCGCGGTACTGCGCGTGCAGGCGCTGCTGGGCCGCCACATCGACCTGCGCTGTGGCGGCAACACGGTCGATCGCGGCCAGTTCTTCATCCACCGCGTGGTAATAGCCGGGGGCCAGTGGCGCGTCGTAACGGGCCCCGCCCTGTCCGAGGAACTGGTGGAACACATGGTGCCCAATGGCCGAACGGGCTCGCCCGAGCTGCGGCATGGCGGGCAGGTCACCCAGGCCACCAAAGCCGCTGACGCCACCCCCGTGCCCAGCTCCCGACCCCGAGGCCGCGCCACCGCCAGATCCGGCGCCAGAACCGCCGCCTGACCCCCCCCCAGCGCCGCCCACGCCAGGCCCACCGGCGCTGGCCTGGGCTTGCGGCGGGCGTAGCCCAGCCGCACCGGTCATCAACCGCAAGCGGTAGCCCGCCTCCCGCACGTGGGCGCGTTGCAGCAGTTCCACCATGGCGGGGTACAGCAGCTTGAGTTCCGCACCCACCGGCCGTGCAAGGTAGCGCAGCCAGAGCGAGCGGATTTCGGCGTCCGGCTCCGCGGGCGCCACCAGCTCCCGCAGGACCTGCGCAAACATCTCGGGCCTGAGCGGGTTGAGTTCGGGCCGGATCACGTCCTGCCCGACCACCGAACTCATCAGCACATCGAGCGCCGCGAGCTCGTGCTCGACAGCAGGCAGGAGGTCCTGCAGCAGCCGCGCGGACTCGAGTGACTCCACCACCTTGCCGTCGTCCACCAGCGACAGCTCACCCAGCCCGGAGGAACGCACGGTAGCCCACGCCACCGTGTCGCCCTGGGTGGCCGCGGCAAGCAGCCGCTTCTTGAGCAGGCCCGGGAAAGTCCTCAACCACTGGGGCTTGTGCTGCAGCAATCCACGCCACGCCAGGCTCAGCCGGTCACGCTGGGCGACTTCGCGGCTCTTGTTTTCGGCGGCCTGCAGCTCGGGCACCGCGTGCTCGATGACGCGGTCGAGCATGTCTGGCGCACGCGCGGTCACGTCGTCGATGCACTGCCGCAACAAAGGGGCTGTTTCCGCCATGTCTTGACCGCAGGTCCCTGTCAGTTGAAAAACTGATTATGCAAGCCAATGGCGCCCCTGATAAGCCACGCCACGCAATTGCGTCGTGGCCGCAACACAAACGCGCAGCCGTCACAAAATGTGACACGCACGTCGCGGATTCAGGCGAGAAATCCGCGACGGCGCCGCCCGCCGTCAGGCGGCCATCGGAGTGCTGGAGACGGTCTTGATCGGAACGGCCTGACGCCCCGCGGCCTGCGTGCCGAAGCTGATCTCGCCGGAGAGCTGTCCCCCCTCCTCGATCACCACCTTGCCGTAGCGGATCTTGCCCGTCACCTTGCCGGTGGAATAGATCATGAGCTTCTGGCGCACGGTGAGGCTGCCGTCGAACTCGCCGCGGATCTCGGCGATGTCGATCTCGGCCGAGCCCTTGAATGCGCCGCGCTCCGAAATCTGGATCACGCGCGAATCCATGGTGGCTTCGACCGAGCCTTCGACCACCAGCGTGTCGCAGTCGGTGATCTCGACGCCACGCAGCTTGATGTTGGGCCCCACGGTCAGTTTGCTTTCGCCGTCCTTGCCCGTCGCGGCACTGGCCTGCTGCCCGGCGCTGCCCGCCGATGGGGTGGCCGCCGAGCCCTGCACGCTGTTCGTGCTGCCCGACAGGCCTGAGTTCGGCTGACCATAGCGGGTGTTGAAGGGATCGGTCTCGCGCTTGTTGAAGAACGGGCTCTGCATTGCCATCAATTACTCTCCTGTAAAGTGGATTGATGGTACGGGCCAGCCTGCTTACAAGGAGCGTGCGTCACGCAAGTTCGGTAACCAAATTAGTTGACCCGGGGGACGGATTGTTACCTTGCGGCCTTCGTGCCGCGCTGCCTATCATTCATACTGCAGCGAGACACCTGAAACGCCATGGAACGCATCACCGGCCCGGTCAAGGGCTACTACATTGCCGCGTACACCGTTGAAAGCGGGGACGAGTTTGTCGGCTTTGCCAAGATCTGCATCTCGCAGCCCGACTCGGTGCACAACATCAACGCGCAGCACAAGGTGCGCAGCTACCACCTGTATTCCACCGAGAGCCAGGCCCTGGAAAGCGCGGAGTTCCGTGCGCGCGAAACGATCGCGGGGCTGCCCGCGAACTGGCACCCGTTCAATCTCGACAGCATGATGGATTCACTGCGCAAGTAACGCGCAGCAGGCCGCTCAGGCCGGCACCAGCGCGGTGCGCCTGACCTTGCGCACATTGAAGGCGCTGGCGATCAACACCCCCTGGACCACCGCGAGGCCCACCAACACGGCGCTGTAGCGATGGTGGTCCATGAGCGCACCAAACAGCAGCGGCGCCGCGGCCTGCCCGATGTCCAGCCCCGCGTACACGACGCCATACACCCGTCCGGTCGCGTTGTCCGGCGTGGACTTCTTGACCAGCAGGTCGCGCGACGGACCGGCAACGCCCGAGGCAAAGCCCATCACGCCGAACACCACGGGCACCATCAGGGCGGGCAGGTCCGTCAGCCCCAGCGTGAGGGCGAACACGGCCGCCATGCCAAACGCGCAGCCCACGATGCGTTCGCAGCGGGACGGATCGGCCGCGAGAAAGCCCCCCAGCACCATGCCCCCCGCGCTGCACACCATGTACACCGTGAGGCACATCGCGGCAACGGTCAGCGGCACGCCGTGCAGCTGGCGTGCGGCCTCGGGCGCAAAGGCCTGCACCACGCTGATCACGATGGCGTAGAAAAAGAAGAACGCAAAGCACATCCACACCGCGGGGATGCGCAGGAAGTCGAAGCTGCCTTCACCCGCGGCCGGCGCGGAAGCCCGGCTCGCCGTTGCCGGCGCCGCCGCAGGGAGGCTGAGCCTGTCGCGGTGCAGCCAGAGCAGGGCCAGCACCGCATACGCCAGCAGGCCCGCGCCCACCAGGGCCACGCGCCACGAAAACGCCAACGCCAGCGGCACCAGCATGGCCGGCGCCAGCGCCCAGCCCAAGCTGCCGGTGATGCCATGGAAGCTGTAGGCATGGCCCAGCCTTGGCGCGCTCACCTTGCGGTTGAGCAAGGTGTAGTCGACCGGGTGGAACACGCCATTGCCCACACCGGCCACGATGGAGAACATCGCCACGGTCCAGTAGTTGGGGCTGGCCGCGAAGCCGAACGCCGCCCCGCCCAACAGGGCCAGTCCCGCGAACAGGATGGGCCGGGGGCCGTAGCGGTCCACCAGAAAACCCGAGGCCGCCTGCACCGCGCATGACACGACGAAGAACAGCGTCATGAGGAAGCCCAGCTCGGTGTAGCTCGCATGGAAGGCGTCCTTCAGCCACGGGAACAGCGGCGCCAGCAGCAGCTGGCTGTAGTGGCTGATCATGTGGGCCAGCCCGACGAGGCCGATCACGCTGGCGTCCTGGCGCAGGCTGACGGCGGCACCGGGTGGCAGCGGGGCGGTGGTGGAAGTGCTCATGGCGGCTATCGTAGACTTGAGGCCACATTTCCGGAACACGACGGAACGCCATGTTTCGTCGAATTTCAGCCAGACGCTCATGCCCCGCCCCAGCGCTCCATCCCGCCTGATGCCCGTTGGCGACACCGACCCGTTCCGCCCCGATGTCCGGCGGCCGGTGCGGGTGCGCGCGCGGACCATGACGGCGGACACCCACTTCGAGCCGCACCGCCACGCCTGGGCGCAACTGGCCTACAGCGCCAGTGGCATGCTGCAGGTGATCGCTTCCAGCACGCCGGACTCCGGCGACGAGGTGACCTACATCGTGCCGCCCTCTCGCGCCGTGTGGATTGCGCCGGGCGCCCGCCATGCCATCCACGTGCTTGAGTCGGCCGAGTTCCGCACGCTCTACATGGACCCCAGCGTCACACCCGCGGGCTGGCAATCCTGCCGGATGATTGGCGTGACTCCCCTGCTGCGCGAGCTGATCCAGGCGCTGGACGCCCCCGCCGGCAGCAGCCTCGCACCGGCTCGTGAACAGGCCCTGGCGCAGCTGGTGATGGAAGAAATCGCCCACGCCGATGCGCTGCCGCTGGGCGTGCCCATGCCGCACCCGCAGTCGGGCGACAAGCGCCTGCGCGCGCTGTGCGACGCCATCGTGCACGCGCCGGCCGAGCGCGCCACCCTGGCTGAATGGGCCCGCGACTTTGGCGCCAGCGAGCGCACGGTGGCCCGGTTGTTCCGCGAGGAACTGGGCACCGGCTACCAGCAGTGGCGCCAGCAGGTGATCCTGGCCCACGCCCTGCCCATGCTTGCGCGTGGCGCGCCGGTGAGTGAAGTGGCCGCGGCCAGCGGCTATGCGAGCGACAGCGCCTTCAGCGCCATGTTCAAGAGCGCCATGGGGCAGCCGCCCAGCCAGTTTCAGAACAAAATAGGACTGTAGCCCTTGTCGCACGGTCATTGTTTGCTACATAAAATATAGCAATTTCGCGCAACGTCGGGCGTGAGCGAGCGCGACCCCTTCGGTCCGCCTGGATCAAACGACCGGACAATCTAGTTTGCGTTTGCCGGAACACCAGTGGGTCGATTCACACCACAGCCCGTCGACGGTTCGATGTCGTTGAACTTCAGCGGGTAGTAGCCCTCCTCGGATTGAGGATCAGACTTCAGCCAAAGCGACAGGCAAGCCCCAACGGGGACTTCGGTCTTGTTCTTGACGGTGATTTTCGACCGTCATCCAACAACACCGTGTAAGCAAAATGCTGCGGACCTTCGTAGAGGGCGTCCACCATCATCAATCCCAGAACTCCACCCATCGCCCCAGCATAGTCTCGACCGCACCCAAGGCCACCCCGGGATAGCCGTTCCCTGAAGCGGTCGCCAAGAGAATCTGTGTCGCTGAGCAATACCCTCGCGCATCCAAAGGCCAAAGATCGATCAGCCAGGCGCCTAGGCCGAAGGGGCGCCGGGCCGACACCACGATATAACGCCTCGGTACTGTTGTCCTGAGCGCTGAAAAGGAGGGCGACGTCGCAGAACGCCGCAGAGCGCTCTATGCCGGATACACACACTCCTGCGTCATCATTCAGACAGGGGCCGTGATGGTCCAAACATCGCCCAGATGCGTCGAGGGCATCTTCAATTGTCGATTCCGGCGTGGGTCGATCGTCGTAGGGGTGAAGCGCTGCCTCGCAGAGGCTTCAGCCCCCTGGACAACCACCCAAAGGAACCCCCATGACAAAGATGATCTTCATCAGCCTGCCGGTCACCCACCTCGCCACCTCCGTCACGTTCTACAAGGCGCTGGGCTTCAGCCAAAATCCGCAATTCAGCGATGACGCCTCCGCCTGCATGGTGTGGAGCGAGGCCATCCACGTCATGCTGGTCACCCACGCCAAGTGGCGCACGTTCACGCAGCGGCCGTTTCCGCCGGCCGGGAGCATCGCGATGATGCTCTCGCTCGCGCTGGACAGCCGCGACGCGGTAGACGCCATGAACCTCGCCGCGGCCACCCATGGCGGCCGGGCGGATGCGAACCCGGCGGAAGACCTGGGCTTCATGTACACCCGCGACCTTGCCGACCCCGACGGCCATCTATGGGCCGCGCTGTGGATGGACCCGGCGTCCATGCCGCAGGAGCCTCAGACCTGAAGCGAGCCCCGGAAGCCTCTTGCGGCGTAGTACGACTGCGCCGAGTTGTGATAGACGAACACCTTGCCATAGCGCCGGTCACAGAACAAAGCACCGCCCAGGGCCCGCACGTCGGGCGGTGTCGCGACCCAGCTGGACGTCTTGGCATCAAAAGTCTCAAGCGCCTGCAGTTGCCGGTATTGGTCCTCCGTCAGAAGATCAATGCCCATCTCGGCGGCCATCTGAACGGCGCTATGGGCTGGCCTGTGCTCCTTGCGTGACTCGAGCGCCTCAGCGTCGTAGCAGACACTGCGGCGTCCCAACGGACTTTCTGCGGAGCAATCGCAGAACGTGTAGCAATCGCGCGTCTTGTCGAATCCAGTCACGTCGGGCTCGCCGCCCGTTGCTTCCATCGCGTGCAACGCCTTGATGGCGCCCGGACTGGCCTCCAGTCTGGACACCACGGCGGCCCAGCTGATCTTTTTGTGCCGGTGCATGTTCCTCGCAAAGCGTGCCTGCAGCGCTTCCAGCAGTTGTCGATGCTCTGACACTCTCATGACCTTCTCCGATGGTGGGTGACGTCGGATTTTGATCCGATCACCGGGCCCAAGCGACAAGGAAAATTCCAAGCGCGACAGAGAAAAGGATTCCGGCGAATCGCATGCCGATGGCGGTCACAACTCGACAGCCTTCCCCCATGAAGCCGGCAACTGGCGGCTTCCAGGAAATCGACCGCCAGCCCAACAATCGCGGCCACTATTTGCTATACAAAAGATAGCAAATCAGAAGCTCAAGCCCGATTGAATCTCAAACCCACCCCGCCGCCCGCCCCATCAGGCTCACCGCAATCGCACCCGACAGCACCGCAAAGCCCTGCTGCAGACGCGGCCCCGAGAGCCGGCTGGCCAGGCCCCGCCCCAGCACCAGGCCGCCCAATGCACCCATGGCAAACGGCCAGCCTACGTCCCAGCGCACCAGACCCGCCACGCTGGCATTGAACACGCCCCCCGCGGAGACCAGTGCCAGCACGCCCATGGAGGTGGCCACGACCGCTTTCATGGGCAGGTCCGTCACGGCGAGCATGGTCGGCACCAGCACGAACCCGCCGCCTACGCCCAGCAGCCCCGAGAGAAAGCCCGCCGCCCCGCCCGCCCCCACCAGCGAGCGTGCACAGGCAGCATTCCACCGCAGCTTGCCCACCGCCGGGTCGAGGCGGCACGGCGGCTCGCTGGCCGCCACACGCGGCTCGCCGCGCAGATCACGCCCGGCCTGGCGGAACATGCGCCAGGCCACGCCGACCAGCACCGCGCCAAACAGCGCGGTCAGGGGCCGGTTGGGAATGCGTTGGGCCAGCCACAGGCCCAGCGGGCTCACCACGAGCCCGGCAACGGCCATGAGCGCGGCGGCCTTGTAGCGCAACACACCGGCCCGCCAGCCCAGCACCGCGCCCACCGTGGCCGCGAGGGCCACCGCCATCAGCCCCACGGGGCCGGCCTGGGCCATGCTCAGGTGCAGGCCAAACACCAGCAAGGGCACGGCAATGATGGCGCCTCCGGCGCCAGTCAGGCCCAGCACCAGTCCCACCAGCGCTCCAAGAGCCGGGGCCAGGAGTTCAGCGCCGGACACGGATCAGACCCGCGTGTGGGCCGGGGTGGCGGGCCGTGCCGACAACTCGTGCACAGCCATGCCGGCCAGCATGGCCACCACGAACAGCAGCGCCTGCCAATGCCCGGCCCCGGCGGCTACCAGCGCCGGTCCAGGGCAAAAGCCCGCCAAACCCCAGCCCGCGCCGAACACCAGGCTGCCGATCACCAGCCGGCGATCGATGTCGCGGCTCGTGGGCAGGCGCATGGCATCGCCCAGAAAGGCCGTGGTGCGCTTGCGGGCCAACGCAAATGCAAAGAAGCCCACAAAAATCGCACCGCCCATGACCAGGGCCAGCGACGGATCCCATGCGCCCAGCAGGTCGAGAAAGCCCAGCACCTTGCCCGGATCGGTCATGCCCGCGAGGATCAGGCCCAGGCCAAACAGCAGGCCCACCAGAAATTCGGTCAGTCGTTTCATGTGTTTTCTCCTCAAGCCAACAGGTGGCGCGCCACCAACACCACGGCGAAGCCTGCGCCCATGAAGGCCAGCGTGGCCACCAGCGAGCGCGGCGAGAGGCGCGACAGCCCGCACACCCCATGGCCGCTGGTGCAGCCCGAGCCGTAGCGCGTGCCCCAGCCCACCAGCAGGCCGGCAATCACCAGTACCGCCGCGCTGGCGTCGATGCGCGGCACCACCGGCGCCGCCACCAGCGACCAGACCGCAGGGGCCGCCAGCAGGCCCGCGACAAAAGCCAGGCGCCACAGGGCGTCACCAGCGGCCGGCTTGATGAGGCCGCCCAGGATGCCGCTGATGCCCAGCACGCGCCCGTTGAGCAGGATGAAGGCGGCCGAAGCCAGGCCGAGCAGCAGCCCGCCGGCCAGCGAGGCCCATGGGGTGAAGTGATTCCAGTCGATGTTCATTTGCGATTCCTCTTGGGTTTGGCGGGTTGGCAGAACTGCGCGTACAGCACCTGCATCACGGCCAGTGCCTGCGGGCTGGCCATTTCGTAATAGATGTTCCTGCCCTCGCGCCGCGTGCTCACCAGCGATTCGTTGCGCAGCACGGTGAGTTGCTGGGACAGCGTAGGCTGCACGATGCCCAGCGCCTCTTCCAGCTCCCCGACATTTCGCTCGCCCTCGGCCAGCTCGCACAGCAGCAGCAGGCGGTCGGGGTTGGCCAGCACCTTCATCAGCGCGCACGCCGACTGCGCGGCGGCGCGCATGGCGTCCAGCTCGATCACGGCTTCCTCGGTCATTGCGAAGGCTCCAGATGTTGATTCAGAACAAATTCAGTTTGTCACATTACATTATATTTGTCAATATATTATAATTTCCTAAACCGCCAACAGGAGCCCTCGATGAACCCGACCGTCCGCACCTTCTTCGACCCCGCCACTTGGACCGCCACGCATGTGGTTCATGCCGGCCCCGGCACGGCCTGCGCCATCGTCGACCCGGTGCTTGACTACGATCCCAAATCCGGCCGCACCGGCACGGCCTCGGCGCAGCAGGTGGTGGACTTCGTGCGCGAGCAAGGCCTTCAGGTGCAATGGATCCTCGAGACCCACGCCCACGCCGACCACCTCACGGCCGCGCCCTGGCTGCGCAGCGAACTGGGTGGCCAGATCGCGATCGGCCGCACCATCACGGCCGTCCAGGGCGTGTTCGGCAAGGTGTTCAACCTCGAGTCCGGCTTCCGCCAGGACGGCAGCCAGTTCGATCACTTGCTGGACGACGGCGACACCTTTGCTATCGGCAGCCTGTCTGCCCGGGCAATCGCCACCCCGGGGCACACACCGGCCTGCATGGCCTACCAGATCGGGGATGCCGTTTTCGTGGGTGACACGTTGTTCATGCCCGACGTGGGCACCGCGCGCTGCGACTTTCCGGGCGGCGACGCGCCCACGCTCTACCGCTCGGTGCGCAAGCTGCTGGGGCTGCCGGCGGGCACGCGGCTCTTCATGTGCCACGACTACCCGCCCGCGGGTCGCGAGGCGCGGTGGGAATGCACCGTGGCGGATCAGCGCGCACGCAACATCCACATCCACGACGGTGTGTCCGAGGCGGACTTCGTCGCTATGCGCACGGCACGCGACGCCACCCTGGCCATGCCCACGCTGATCCTGCCATCGATCCAGGTGAACATCCGCGCGGGCGAGTTCCCCCCCGCGGACGACAACGGTGTGCGCTACCTGCGCATTCCGCTGAACGCGCTGTAATCCACCCCGTCAGCCCACCGCCCGCCGCAAGGCGGCCCGCGCCAGCAACCGGGTGGAATCCAGCGTCGGCAAGGGGGAGTTGCCGTCATGGATGATCAGCGGAATCTCGGTGCAGCCGAGCACCACGGCATCGCAGCCATCGGCCTTCATGCGGCCGATGACCTGCTGGAAGTAGGCCACGCCTTCCGGCCGGAAGACGCCGCACACCAGTTCGTCCATGATGATGCGGTTGATCTCGTTGCGCTCGGCAGCTTCCGGGCGCAGGTAGGCCAGTCCCCGCGCGGCCAGTTTCTCGGGATAGACCTCGCTGTCCACCAGCCAACCGGTGCCCGTGATGCCCACGCGCCGGTACCCGCGCTGGGAGGCTTCGGCAGCCACCACGTCAGCGATGTGCAGCCATGGCAGGGGCGACCTCGACGCCACATGATCGAAAGCCTGGTGGATGGTGTTGTCGGGGCAGATCAGGAAGTCAGCCCCTGATGCAGCCAGCTTCTGGGCGGAGGCCAGCATCAGCTCGGCCACGCCGTGCAGGTCGCCGCGGTCGAGGCGGGCAACGTACTCGGCAAGTGAGGGAGTGTGCATGGACACCTCGGGGTGCGCATGCGGACCCAGCCACTGCGCGCCCTCGGTGCAAAGGGTCTGGTAACACAGCGCTGCGCCTGCCGCGGAGCACCCCACAATGCCAATGTGTTGCGTCATGGCGGCCATCTTAAATCGGCCGCCGGCCGCCTCAGGCCCAGAGCCGTTCCATGGCCCGGACAAACGCCGCCTGCGCCGCTGCGCGGTCCAGCCGGTCGGCCCGGCCGGCCACCCAGGCACCGGTGAGCGCGGCGTCCGGACTCGAGAACACGCAGGCATCGAGCAGGTGGGGCACCGGCACGCCGGCCAGCGCCGGAGCGTCGGCCTGCAGGACGCAAAAGTCGGCCCTTTGCCCCGGGGCAATGCCGGCCAGCGGCGCTCCCGCCGCAGCCGGCCCGCCGCGCAGCGCCGACTGGAACAAGGCCGCCGCCGTGCTGCCTGATCCGGCCACGCGCGCGGCAAGGTTGCGCTGGCGCCGCACCAGACGCTGCGAATACTCGAGCAGTCGCAGTTCCTCGGTGGCACGGCGCGTCACATGGCTGTCCGAGCCGATGGACCAGGCGCCCCCCAACCCGGCCCAGCCAGCGTAGTCGAACACGCCATCGCCCAGGTTGGCCTCGGTGCTGGGGCAGATCACGATGGCCGCGCCCGCGGCATGCAGGCCCTGCAGCTCCTGCGGCGTGGTATGGGTGGCGTGGACCAGATTCCAGCGACTGTCCAGCGGCGCCTGTTCCAGCAGCCACTCGATGGGTCGCCGGCCACAGTGGGCCAGGCACGCCTGCACCTCCTGGGTCTGCTCGGCAATGTGGATGTGAACCGGCCATTCCTGGCTCCGCGCGGCCTGGGCCACCTCCTTCAGCGCACCTTCATCAACAGCCCGCAGAGAGTGCAGCGCCACGCCGGCGCGCACATGGGGCAGGCCCAGCCCGTTCACGGCTTCCGCCACGCGAAGCACGCTCGCCGGGGTACTGGCAAAGCGGCGCTGGTCCTCGCGCAGGCCGGTCGCCCCGAAGCCCGAGCGCATGTAGAGCGTGGGCAGCAAGGTCAGGCCCATGCCGGTGGCCTGCGCCGCACGAACCAGGGCCAGCGACAGCGCCATCGGATCGGCATAGGGCCGGCCGTCGAGATCGTTGTGCAAGTAGTGGAACTCGCAGACCTGGGTGTACCCGCCTTGCAGCAGCTCTCCGTACAGCTGCGTGGCGATGGCCTCCAGCTGGTCGGGCGTGATGCGCAGCGCCGCGCGGTACATCCGGTCGCGCCAGCTCCAGAAATCGTCGTCCTGCTCCCCGCTGTGCTCGGTCAGCCCCACGATGGCGCGCTGGAATGCATGGCTGTGGGCATTCACAAGGCCGGGCAGTACCGGGCCGGCCAGTCGCTGCGCCCCCCGCGCCTGAGCGGGCGTGGCCCCCGGCTGCACAGCCTGCCAGCGGCCATCGGCCGCCACGGTCAGCAGGACGTCACGGGCCCAGCCGCCGGAGTCCCCGGGCAGCCAGGCCAGTGGGGCGAGAAAGCGCGCCTCAGCGCTCATGCAGGCTCCGGGCCGCGGCCAGCGCCGCCTCCACCATGCGTCGCAGCAGCGGCTGGACGGCCTGGGCCAGGGTGTCGTCATAGGCGAACGGCGCCTGCTCCTGCATGTACAGGCTCTGGCACTTCTCGAGCTGCACCGCGTGCACCTGTTGCGCCGGCTGACCGTAGTGCCTTGTGATGTACCCCCCCTTGAAGCGGCCATTGACCACATGCGTCAGTCCCGGCATGCCATCGCAGGCCGCCGCCACCGCCGAGGCAATGGCGGGATCCGCGGCGGTGCCACTGGCCGTGCCGATGTTGAGGTCCGGCAGACGGCCTTCGAACAGCCAGGGGATCCGGCTGCGGATGCTGTGCGCGTCCCACAGCAGCACAAACCCGTGTGCGGCGCGAAGGCGGTCCAGCTCACCCCGCAATGCGTCGTGGTAGGGCTGCCAGTAGGCCTCGCGGCGGCGAGCGCGCTGGGAGGCATCGGGGGTCGCGCCCTCGCGGTACAGCGGATCGCCGGTGAAGAAACGCGTGGGACACAGCTCGGTGTTGGCGGCACCGGGGTACATGGGGGTGTCGTCGGGCGGCCGGTTCAGGTCGATCACGTACCGCGAAACCTGCGGGCGCAGGACGCTGGCGCCCAGCGCCGGCAGGAAGTCATACAGGCGGTGCAGGTGCCAGTCGGTGTCCTCCACGGCAAGGGCGCGCGGCTGGTAGCCATCTTTCAGATCGTCGGGGATCAGCGTGCCCACGTGGGGCATGCTCACCAGCAGCGGCACCGTGCCGCGATGCAAATCAACACTCATTCGGGGCGTCCCTTGAAAACAGTTTGAAGGCGCGGGTTGGCGCCCATGGCGTACGCCAGTTGCGCCGGATGGTCCAGGCCCCACAGCACGAAATCGGCGCGCTGGCCCGGCGCAAGTGTTCCGCGGTCGGTCAGGCCCAGGGCCTGCGCGGCATGGCGCGTGGCGCCGGCCAGGGCCTCCTCGGGGGTGAGCCGCATCAGCGTGCAGGCCATGTTGAGCATGAGCAGCAGCGAGGTGCACGGCGAGCTTCCAGGGTTGCAGTCGGTGGACACCGCCATGGGGACGCCGTGCTCGCGCAACAACGCCACCGGTGGCAGCCGCGTCTCGCGAAGGAAATAGAACGCGCCCGGCAACAGGACCGCAACACTGCCCGCACGGGCCATGGCAGCAGCGCCCTCGGGGCTGAGCCACTCCAGATGGTCGCAGCTCAGGGCGCCAAATTCCGCGGCAAGTTGTGCGCCCCCGCTGTCGCTGAGCTGCTCGGCATGCAGTTTGACCGGCAAGCCCAGCGCGCGCGCCGCCTCGAACACGCGGCGCGTCTGCGCCGGCGTGAAGGCAATGCGCTCGCAAAAAGCGTCCACGGCGTCCACCAGCCCTTCGGACTGCAGCACCGGCAGCATGCGCAGCACCTCGTCCAGATAGTCGTCGGTGCGCCCGGCGAACTCGGGCGGAACCGCATGGGCCCCGAGGAACGTGGTGCACACGTCGACGGGAAGGTCGCGGCTCAGTGCGCGTGCGACGCGCAGCAGCTTGCGTTCATGCTCCAGTGCCAGCCCGTAGCCGGACTTGATTTCCAGCGTGGTCACCCCCTCGGCGATCAGCGCCCAGAGCCGGGCCAGACTCTGGGCTTCCAGCTGCGCCGCGCTGGCCGCGCGCGTGGCCCGCACAGTCGAGGCAATGCCACCACCGGCACGGGCGATGTCTTCGTAGCTGGCCCCGTTGAGCCGCTGCTCGAACTCCAGCGCTCGGTCCCCCCCGTACACCAGATGGGTGTGGCAGTCGATCAGCCCGGGGGTGATCAGCGCGCCCCCCGCGTCGTGGCCGCGTGTGCAGCGCGAGAGCCATTCGGCGGGCAGTTCTGACTGTGGGCCGACCCAGGCCACGCGGTCGCCCTGAACCACCAGGGCAGCGTTGTCGACGAGCCCGTAGGCCACCGACGCGTTCGCAGTCAGGGTGGCCACCCGGCAATGGGTCCAGATTTCCACGTTCATGGGACGACCTCCATCCACAGCGCATCCGTACTGCTCACGCCCACAACGCCCGCGGCGGGCAGCACCTGCCAGGCCAGGGTTGCCGGAGGGACACGCAGTGTTTCACGGCCCAAAGTGACGGTAGCCCCTGACGAATGGGCATACACCGCTACAAAAACACTAGCATCGACACGCCCTTCCCAGGTGCCGCGCACGTGGCGCAACACCGGAGAACCTTCGCGCGACATGAGATTGAAGTCCTGCGTCGCGCCGGCCAGGAGTTCGCAATCCACGGGCTCTGCCCCATCAAACGCCAGGGGCCCGTCGCCGGGCGTCAGCGTATGGAACACGCCGCCCACCTGCAACCGCACTCCCGCGCCATCCAGCACGGCAAACCAGCGGCGCACGCCGTCGTAGCGCGAGAACGGGCCGCTGCGCGCCACCTCCGCCACCGACAGGCGCACGCGCCAGTCGGTGGCGGCCGGCCAGGCCAGCAGCTCACGCGTCGTGCCGCCGCCGTTTTTCCAGGCCTGAGGCGCGACGCCGGCCAGGGCGACCTGCTGCCAGCTCATGCCTGGAACTGCCCCGCGAAGCTGTAGCGGGTACCGGGGTAGACCAGCCGTGCCACACTGGCCACGTTGGCGCCGCTCACGGTGCGTCGCATCATGGCCAGACAGGGCTCGCTGCGCTTGATGCCGAGTTCGCGAGCCTCGTCTGCCGTGGGCAGGCACGCCTCGATGGCGTAGCTGGCCTCGGTCAGCGGCGCATGCAGCAGCAAATGGTGCGTCGGCGTGGTCTGGGTGAAATCGGTAAGCAGGTAGTCTGGCGCGGCCGCCGGGTTGACATAGCGATCCTCGTACTGGATCGGGATGCCGTTCTCCAAATGGATCAGAACCGTGTGGAACACCGGCGCGCCGGGGGCCAGGCCCAGGGCGGGCGCGACATCGGCGCTGGCCGCCTCCCGCGCCACGGTGAGCACACGCGTGGCGTGGGTGTGGCCGCGCTCCACCACTTCCTCATGGATGTCGCGAATGGTCAGGCGGGAGGAGATGCGGTGCAACTGCGCCACCCGCGTGCCCGAGCCCTGCACGCGCGTGACCATGCCTTCGGCCGCCAGCTCGCGCAGCGCGCGGTTGACCGTCATGCGGGACACGCCAAACTGCGCCATCAGCGCCGACTCGCTGGGCACGGGGTCGCCGGGCTTCCAGTCGCCGCTGCTGATGTGGCCCCGGATGAAGGCCTTGACCTGCTCGTAAGCCGGCAATTCACGCTTGCTCATGACCCGTAGATTACCCCAGTTGACACAAGTTGTATAGACAACTAAACTGCTTCGAATCGCTTAAGTTGTCTATACAACTTTACACGCCGTTTCTTGCCCCACCGTCCAGGAGCTCGTCATGTCCGACCTCTCGCAAACTCCGTTCCTCGACAGCCGGCCGCGCCCGGTGCGCGCACCGCGGGGCAGCGCCATCAGCTGTGCCAACTGGCAGATCGAAGCCGCCTACCGCATGCTCCAGAACAACCTGGACCCGGAAGTGGCCGAGAACCCCGATGAGCTGGTGGTCTACGGGGGCATCGGCAAGGCCGCCCGCAACTGGCCCTGCTTTGACGCCATCCTGCACAGCCTGCGCCAGCTGCAACCCGACCAGACCCTGCTGATCCAGTCGGGCAAGCCCGTGGGCGTGTTCCGCACCCATGCGGGGGCCCCGCGCGTGCTGCTGGCCAACTCCAACCTGGTGCCCCAGTGGGCGAACTGGGAGCACTTCAATCAGCTCGACCGCGCCGGCCTGATGATGTACGGCCAGATGACCGCCGGCAGCTGGATCTACATCGGCAGCCAGGGCATCGTGCAGGGCACCTACGAAACCTTCGTGGAGGCCGGCCGCCAGCACTACCAGGGCGATCTGAGCGGCCGCTGGATCCTCACGGCCGGCCTGGGCGGCATGGGCGGCGCGCAACCGCTGGCTGCAAGTTTTGCAGGCGCCTGTTCGCTGAACATCGAATGCCAGCAAAGCAGCATCGACTTCAGGCTGCGCACGCGCTACCTCGACAAGCAGGCGCGGGACCTTGACCACGCGCTGGCCCTCATCCAGCAGCACACGGCCGCCAGGGAGGCGGTCTCGATCGGACTGTGCGGCAACGCCGCCGAGATCCTGCCCGAACTGGTGCGCCGCGCCCAGGCCGGGGGCATCCGGCCCGACATCGTGACCGACCAGACCTCGGCCCACGACATCATCAACGGGTACCTGCCCGCCGGATGGAGCGTGGCCCAGTGGCAAGCCGCGCGCAAGGACCCGACGCAGCATGCGGCCCTCAAGCAGGCCGCTGGCGAATCATGCGCCGAGCACATCCGCGCCATGCTGGCCTTCCACGCCATGGGCATCCCCACGGTGGACTACGGCAACAACCTGCGCCAGGTGGCCAAGGACTTTGGCGTGGCCCGTGCCTTTGACTTTCCCGGTTTTGTGCCTGCCTATGTGCGCCCGCTGTTCTGCAAGGGCATCGGCCCCTTCCGCTGGGTGGCGCTCAGCGGTGACCCTGAAGACATCCGCAAGACCGACGCGAAGATGAAGGAACTCTTCCCTGAGAACCGCCACCTGCATCGCTGGCTGGACATGGCGGGCGAACGCATTGCCTTCCAGGGCTTGCCCGCGCGCATCTGTTGGATCGGTCTGGGCGAACGCCATCGGGCGGGTCTGGCCTTCAACGAGATGGTGAAGAGCGGTGAGCTCAAAGGCCCCATCGTGATTGGCCGGGACCACCTGGACAGCGGCTCGGTCGCCTCCCCCAACCGCGAGACCGAAGCCATGATGGACGGCAGCGACGCGGTGAGTGACTGGCCGTTGCTGAACGCCCTGCTCAATACCGCCAGCGGCGCCACCTGGGTCAGCCTGCACCATGGCGGCGGCGTGGGCATGGGCTATTCGCAACACAGTGGCGTGGTGATTTGCGCCGACGGCACCGACGAAGCCACCGAGAAGCTGGGCCGCGTGCTGTTCAACGATCCGGCCACCGGCGTGATGCGCCATGCGGACGCGGGCTATGACATTGCCCGGCAAAGCGCGAAAGACAACCACCTCAACCTGCCGATGATCGGATGACCGAAACCCTCGTCCCCGGCCAGCTCACGCTGGCGCAGCTGCGCCGTCTGTGCAGCGCCACACCGCCGCACATCGCGCTCGATCCCGCGTGCCGCGACGGCATCCGTGCCAGCGCCGAGCTGGTGCGCCGCGCCACCGAGGGCGATGCCGCCGTCTACGGTGTCAATACCGGGTTCGGCAAGCTGGCGAGTACGCGCATTGCGCGGGCCGACCTCGCCACGCTGCAACTCAAGCTGCTGCGTTCACATGCGGTGGGCGTGGGCGAACCCATGAGCGAGCGCGTGGTGCGGCTGATTCTGGTGCTCAAGGCCGCCAGCCTGGCCCGCGGCTACTCGGGCGTGCGCGAGGAAGTGGTCGACGGCCTGATCGACCTGCACAACGCGGGGGTGGTCCCGGTCATTCCCTGCCAGGGGTCCGTCGGTGCCTCTGGCGACCTCGCGCCACTGGCCCACCTGTGCCTGCCGCTGATCGGCGAGGGTGAAGCCTTCTACCGGGGTGAGCGGCTGAACGGGGCCGAGGCCCTGGCGCGTGCCGGCCTCAAGCCACTGGCCCTCGGCGCCAAGGAGGGACTGGCGTTGATCAACGGCACGCAGGTGTCGGCCGGCCTGGCGATCGACGCCCTGCTCACCACCGACCGGGTGTTTGAAGCCGCGGTGATCTCCGGCGCGCTGACGCTGGACGCGGCACGTGGCAGCGACGGGCCATTCGATCCGCGCATCCACGCGGTGCGCGGCCAGCCCGGCCAGATCGACTGCGCTGCGGCCTACCGCGCACTCATGGTGGGCAGCGCCATCCGCGCGTCGCACCTCGAAGGGGATGACCGCGTCCAGGACCCGTACTGCCTGCGCTGCCAGCCACAGGTGATGGGTGCCTGCCTGGACCAGATGCGCTATGCCGCCGAGGTGCTGGTGCGCGAAGCCAACGCCGTGACGGACAACCCGCTGGTGTTCGAGGGACTCATGGTGTCGGGCGGCAACTTCCACGCCGAGCCGGTGGCGCTGGCCGCCGATGCGCTGGCCGTGGCCATTGCCGAGATCGGCGCCATCACCGAAAGGCGAATCGCGATGCTGGTGGACACGGTGGTGTCGCGCCTGCCCCCTTTTCTCACGCCGGATCCGGGCCTGAACAGCGGCTTCATGATCGTGCATGTCACGGCGGCCTCGCTGGCCAGCGAGAACAAGTCGCTGGCCCACCCCGCGAGCGTGGACAGCCTGCCCACCTCGGCCAACCAGGAAGACCATGTGAGCATGGCCACCTATGCGGCGCGACGCCTGGCGCTCATGCTGCGCAACACCGCGCACATCGTGGGCATTGAACTGCTGGCCGCCGCCCAGGGCATCGAGTTCCTGCGGCCGCTCACGAGCGCCCCGGCCCTCGAAGGCGTAATGCGCGCGGTACGCCAAGTCTCTCCCGCCATGATGCAGGACCGCAGCCTCGCCCCCGACATGTCAGCCATGCACGACCTCGTGTCGGACGGTGCGATCGCAGAGGCCATCGAGGCGCAAATACCGGAGTTACACGCATTGCGACTGGCATGAAGCCTGCATAGAGTCACCCATACCCAACCAGGAGAACCCCCGTGAAAAAGCTGTTTGCCCTCTCGCTCATTGCCTTCACCTGCGTGACCAGCCAGGCTCAGGAAACCAAAGTCGCCATCGGCATGTCGGGATGGACGGGCTTTGCCCCCCTGACCCTGGCCAAGGAAGCCGGCCTGTTCAAGAAGCACGGGCTGGACGTGACCATCAAGAAGATCCCGCAGAAAGACCGCCACCTGGCCATTGCCTCGGGCGACATCCAGTGCGCGGCCACCACGGTGGAGACCTGGATTGTGTGGAACGCCAACGGCGTGGCCACCACGCAGATCTTCCAGCTCGACAAGAGCTACGGCGCCGATGGCATGGTGGTCAAGCCCAGCATCGCTAAAATCAGCGACCTCAAGGGCAAGACCGTGGCCGCCAGCGCGCCTGGCACCGCGCCCTACTTCGGCCTGGCCTGGATGCTCAAGAAGAATGGCCTGAGCACCAAGGATGTGAAGATCGTCAACCTCGAGCCCCAGGCCGCCGCCAACGCCATGATTGCTGGCACCAGTGGCCTGGACGCCGCCATGACGTACGAGCCCTACCTGAGCGCCGTGCGCGAGAAGCCCGAGGCCGGCAAGATCATCGCCACCACGCTCGACTACCCGATGGTGATGGACACCTTCGGTTGCACGCCCAAGTTCCTGGCCGATAACCCCAAGGCGGCCAAGGCCCTGGCCGATGGCTACTTTGACGCGCTGGAGATGATCAAGAAGGACCCGGCCAAGAGCTTCGAGATCATGGGCGCGGACGTCAAGCAACCCGCCGACAAGTTCGAAGCCAGCCAGAAGTACCTGCGCTGGCAGGACCGCGCCGCCAACCAGAAGTTCTTCGCCAGCGAGCATGCCGAGTTCAGCAAGGAGGCCGCTGGCCTGCTGATGGAAGCCGGCATCATCAAGGCCTTGCCCGACATGGGCAAGCTGGCCGACACGCAATTCATCAAGTAAGCAAAGACCGCCGCGCATGCGTCCCCTGCAACCGGTGAGCCCCGGCACCCGCGCGGTGCTGGGGGTGAGCTTCTTCATCCTCTTCTTCGCGCTGTGGGCGGCCGTGACCCTGGGTGGCTATGTCTCCAGGACCTTCCTGGCCGACCCGCTGACCATGGTGCGCTCGGGCTGGGACCTGCTGGCGAACCAGGGCTTTGCCAGGGATATCGGCATGACCGTGTGGCGCGTGCTGGGCGGCTTCATCGTCGCCGCCGCGCTGGCCGTGCCCCTGGGCGTGCTGATGGGCGCGTACAAGCCCATCGAAGCGTTCTTTGAGCCCTTTGTGAGCTTTGCGCGCTACCTGCCTGCGTCGGCCTTCATTCCGCTGCTGATCCTGTGGGCCGGCATTGGAGAGGCACAGAAGCTGAGCGTCATCTTCATCGGCAGCTTCTTCCAGCTGGTGCTGATGATTGCCGTGAGCGTGGGCAACACGCGGCGCGATCTGGTGGAAGCGGCCTACACCCTGGGCGCGGGCGACCGCGGCATCGTCACCCGCGTGCTGCTGCCCAGCGCATCGCCCGAGATTGCCGAGACACTGCGCATGGTGCTGGGCTGGGCCTGGACCTACGTGATCGTGGCGGAACTGATCGGCGCGAGCAGCGGCATCGGCCACATGATCACCGACAGCCAGGCGCTGCTGGCCACCGACCAGATCATCTTCGGCATCATCGTGATTGGCGTGATCGGCCTGGTGACAGACTTTGCCTTCAAGGCCTTCAACCGCAAGCTATACCCGTGGGCCCGGCTGTGACCAACATCCTCAACATCTCCAAGCTGTCCAAAACCTTCCCCGGGCGAGACGGCAAAACAGAGGGCGGCACCGTGGCGCTGGACGCCACTGACCTGACGGTGGCCGAGAACGACTTCATCACCATCCTCGGCCCCTCGGGCTGCGGCAAGAGCACCCTGCTGCGCATGGTGGCCGGCCTGGACACGCCCACCACGGGCAGCATCGAGCTGGACGGCAAAGCCGTGAGCGGCCCCGGCGCCGACCGCGGCATGGTGTTCCAGAGCTACACCCTGTTCCCCTGGCTCACGGTGCTGCAGAACGTGTGCTTTGGTCTGCGCGAAAAAGGCCTGCCCCTGGCCGAACAGCAAGACAAGGCGCGACAGTTTCTGGCCAAGGTGGGGTTGAAGGGGTTTGAAAACCACTTTCCCAAGCAGCTCTCGGGCGGCATGCAGCAGCGCACTGCGCTGGCCCGCGCCCTGGCCAACGACCCGCGCATCCTGCTCATGGACGAGCCCTTTGGCGCGCTCGACCACCAGACCCGCGAGCTGATGCAGGAACTGCTGCAAGGCATCTGGGAAGCCGAGCAGAAGACCGTGCTGTTTGTGACGCACGATATCGACGAAGCCATCTTCATGGGCAGCCGCGTGGTGGTCATGAGCGCCCGCCCCGGCCGCATCAAGTGCGACCTGCCCGTGCCCATTGCCCACCCGCGCCATTACTCCGTCAAGACCACGCCGGTGTTCACCGAGCTCAAGGCGAAGTTGACGGAGGAGATACGCATTGAGGTGCAGCGGGCTGCGGGGTTGGTGGGGGTTTGAGTTTCAGAGGTAGCATGACTCACGTGTCTGCATCCTCAAGATTCACCCCGAGAGCTGATTGCAAGCGGCATCGCGCCACATCGTGCCGCTTTGATCTGACTCGCCGGACCAGCTTATTTCATCGCCTATCCTTGAAGTGCCAAGATAGGCGCTGGGCTACATCACGTTAAAGCGCTAGAAAGGAGGTCGTCATGTTCGGCTTTGGCAAGAAGAAGGAGAATCCCGACCGCGCGGCGTTTCGGGGTGAATTCGAGACAATGACCACGCGTCTGCGGGCGGCCGATGACGTAGTGCAAATCGCCGTGGGCCACTCCATTAACATGGCATTCAGCATGTTTCGCCAGACCCATGCCACGCCTCAGGCCTTCAAACGGCTTGCGACTACCGAGCAATTCGCGTACATCGGCAAGCTCACTGATATGGAAAATCGGCTTCGAGATGAAAAGGGTGACGTTGCGGCCTCTCTCGGCTTCGGACTCTTCAAAATGTGGGTCGGAACACTGGCGTCGAATGACAATGAGCTTGAAAGACAGTTTTCGGATGAACTCGCTTACTTCAGCAAGAAGGGCAACTTGCCAGCGTAGTGGCGCGCACTTTAACTGGTCAATCGACACGGACCCACAACAGCAGGAAGCGGCTTCGCCGCAAGTTGTTGCGGTCTGGTCATCTTCACGCTAGACCGCATGCAACGCAATCCACCCCTGCCTCTGATAAGCATCGCTGTCGTGTGTATCGGCGCCGAAGCTACCGTGCTGCTTTTCCAGTTCAAAGCCCTCGGGCTCGTCCGGATTGCGCTCCACTTCCTTCTTTTGTTTCTCGCCATTCGGGGGAAGCGGGGCGCTGCGGAGTTCTGGGGATTCCTGAGCATCGTCGGAGGGGTACTTACCGGATACAGCGCCTTCAGATTGGCAACTGTGTCCCCGCTCGGTGCGTCGTTGTTGGCACTGTATGCGGCATTCCTGCTTGTAAGCGCAGCCTACGTCTTCAAGAGCCGACGCTTGGCGGAGTTCTTCGACGCCAACGCAGAGCCGGACAATGGGGACTAACGAGTCCTTCGAGACAGGCGTGGAGCTTCCCTCCCGATCTCGGCACAGCAAAGGGCAAGACCACGAATGTGATCTGAATACACTCCACGTACCATGAAGCCCTTCGCCAGCCCCAGGGTCGCCAGCGCATTCCAGGCCTACCCCGCTCCGTTGCGCGGCAAGATCATGGCGCTGCGCGACCTCATCTTTAGCACTGCCGCGGCAACCGAAGGTGTGGGCGAGCTTGAAGAAACACTCAAGTGGGGCGAGCCGGCTTACCTCACACCGCACACAGGCAGCGGCAGCACCATCCGGCTCGGGTGGAAGAAGTCAAAACCCACCGAGTACGCGATGTACTTCAACTGCCAGACAACGCTGGTGGAGACCTTCAAAACCACCTTCCCCCGCACATTCAGGTACGAAGGCAACCGGGCTATTGTGTTTACCGAACATGAGCCTGTGGACCAGGGCGCGCTGGCATTCTGTGTTGCGGCGGCGTTGACGTATCACCGCAGGAAGATTCCATAAAGCTTCTCACTGCGGGCTCGCCAACGCGCCGCAAGCGCTGCACGCCGCGCAACTGGCTTCACAAGGTGAGTCAAGAGGCAAATAGGCCTGGAGTCCAGACGGGGCGGCCACTTCTTGCTACGGAATCGGTAGCAATTATTGCCCGGACGCTGGCGCGTGGACGTCGCCGTGTCTGTCAACCCTACTGAAGTTTGGATGGGTTTGCACCACTGCAACCACGCCCCACGCCATTGCATCATTCGGGCCCGATTCAGGCTTGGCGCCCAGGCCCATCGGATTCCTGCATGACCGGCCGTTGTTGGGCCACGGGTGCAGACGAGGACCCATCACCATGCAAAGTTTTGTTGGCCGGCTTTCACGCGGGCACGTTTCCCTGTTGGCCTTGAAGCGCCGGGTCACCGTCAACTTCAACCACCTGAGGCGTTGGGCCGCTGCGTGCGTGGCGTTCCCTTTGCTCCTGACGCTGGCGGCTTGCGGCGGGGGCAGCGACGCCCCCGTGGGCCCTCCGGACACGCCAGGCGCCGAAACGACCATTGGCGGCACCCTGGTCGGCCTGAAGGGCAAGGTGGTTCTGCAGAACAACGGCACTCTTGACGTGGCGTTGACGTCTTCAGGCAACTATTCCGTGACGGTGGCGGTCGGCACCACCTACCACCTGGTGGTCAAAACGCAGCCCGCGGGGCAGACCTGCGTGGTGGCCAACGGCACGGGGACGGCTGTGGGGCCCGTCAACGATATTCTGGTGACATGCTCCGACAACACCTACCCCATCACCGTCGAGGTGACGGGTCTGGAGGGCACTGTGGTGCTTCAGATCAACGGGTCAGAAAACCTGTCCGTGCCTGCCAACGGGTCCTTCAGCTTCGCCACCCCGCTGGCGCACGGCACGCCCTACACCGTCACGGTGGCGGTGCAACCGGCCGGGATGCTGTGCAGTGTGTTGCAGGGCACGGGCAGCGCAGGGCAACAGCAGAGTCAAGCCTTGGTCCACTGCAGCGCAGTGGCGCCGCCGCCCCCGCCGGAGCCACCGCCTCCTCCGCCACCGCCACCCGCTCCCACATCCGCGCCAGGCCTGACCATCACCTATGCGGCCAAAGCCTTGAACTTTTCATGGAACATTGTGGCGGATGCCCAGAGCTACCTGGTGTACGAAGACCCGGACGGCATCGGCCCCCTGCCCCGGGTGCAGATCGGGCAAAGCAGTTTCACAACCAGCCTGGCGTATGCGGTCCCGGTGCTGCTGCACACGCGCCTGAGCGCCACCTACACCGTGCAGGCCTGCAACGCGAGCGGGTGTGGGCCGAGCTCGGCGGCGGCGGTGCCCGACATGAAGCAGGCCATCGGTTACTTAAAGGCGGCCTCGCCGGCAGTGGAGGCCCGCTTTGGCAACCGGGTGGCGTTGTCGGCCGACGGCTCGACGATGGCTGTTGGAGCCTATGGTGAGGGCGGCAACACGGGCGCAGTGTATGTCTTCACCAAAACCGGGGGCACGTGGACCCAGCAGGCCCGAATTGCAGCGCCCAACCCGGATGCCAATGACTACTTTGGCAACGCGCTGGCCCTGTCGGGCGACGGCAGCACGCTGGCCATCGGGGCCGACGGCGAATCGGGCAACCAGACCGGCACCTTCACCGTGATGCCGGCCACCAACAATCTGGCAGCCAACGCCGGCGCCGTGTATGTCTACACACGCAGTGGCGCGGCGTGGTCGCGCCAGGCCTTCATCAAGGCACCCAACGCGTACGCTGGCGACCTGTTCGGGACCACCGTGAGGCTGTCCACCAACGGCGACACGCTGGCGGTGGCCGCCTATTACGAGAGCGCGGACCTGACGGGCGCACACGGCAACGGCGCTTACTTTGGCTCAGGGGCCGCCCATGTGTTCACGCGCACAGGGGGCGTCTGGTCGGCCCAGGGCTACCTCAAGGCATCCAATGCGGGCGCGGGCGATTTCTTCGGCATATCACTGGCGCTCTCGGGCAGTGGTGACACCGTCGCGGTGGGCGCGTTCTTTGAGCAAAGCGCTGACGCATCGACCCCGGGCGACAACTCCTTGTCCAACGCGGGAGCCGCCTACGTCTTTCAGCGCACGGGCAACCTGTGGGCGCAGCAGAGCTACCTGAAGGCGCCGCTGCCCGAAGTCAATGACCGGTTCGGGGTGGCAGTTGTCCTGTCGGCCGACGGCAACACCCTGGGCGTGGGGATGGACGGCGAGAGCAGCAACAACACGGGCGTGTTCACCACCAACCCCGCCGACAACGCCCTGGCCTTGAACTCGGGCGCCGCGTTTGTGTTTGTGCGCTCCGGCGCAACCTGGTCACAGCAGGCGTACCTGAAGCCCTCCAACACGCGAACGCCGCATCGCTTTGGCAATGCGATGTTCATGTCTGCAGACGGCCATACGCTGGCCGTGTCGTCTTACCGTGAAGACAGCAACGCCACGGGTTTCAACGGGGATCAGGCCAACACCGCCGCGGCGGATGCCGGCGCCGTCTTCATGTTCAAACGCAGCGGCGCGGCGTGGTCGCAGTCGGCCTACCTGAAGGCGCCCAATACCGGCGCGGGCGACCGGTTTGGCGGTGCGGTGGCGCTGTCAGCCGATGGCAATACCCTGGCCGTGGGTGCGGCCTCTGAAGACGGCGGCTCGGGCGGTATCGGTGGCAACCAGGCCGATGAAAGCCAGAGCAATTCGGGGGCGGTGTACCTCTATTAGGCAAATGCCAAAAGAGGCCGCTCAACCACCCGCGACAAGTTGACTGGATTCGGAGGGCGCACACCCTGTTGAACAACTGCCGGAGAATGCAGGGCATCCCTATCGTCAGCACCTCCAATGACTCAACGCCCTGCCCGGTCACCCGCACGCCAAGCCCTGGCTCTGATCGGCTGGCTGGCCGTCGCTTTTACCACCGCCGCGGTGGGCGGGTTGGCATCGGCCAACGCGGGTGATTTCTACCGCGACCTGATTCGCCCCCCCTGGGCTCCACCGGGCTGGCTGTTTGCGCCGGTATGGTCGGCTCTGTATGCGTTGATGGGCATCTCGGCCTGGCTGGTCTGGCGCGCTGGCGGGTTTGCGGGCGCACGCAACGCGCTGCTGATGTTCATGCTCCAGCTGGCGGCCAATGCGCTGTGGACCTGGCTCTTTTTCGTCTGGCGGCAAGGCGGGCTGGCGTTGGCAGAGATTGTTCTGCTGTGGGTGCTGATCGCCCTCACCGTCGGCCTGTTCTGGCGCGTCAGCAGGCTGGCGGCCATGCTGCTGCTGCCCTACCTGGCATGGGTGTCGTTCGCGTCGGCACTCACGCTCGCCACCTGGCAGCTCAACCCTGCGCTGCTGGGTTGAACCCCGCTTGATTGAGGACGGTACCGCCATGCAACTTCCTTCTGCCGCTTTTCGCCTGTCGCCTGAAAAGCGCGCACTGCAACTGCTGCAGTTCAACGCGCGCAAAGAGGTTTTGTGGTTCGGCTTCAAGGGTGCGTTCGAGGAACCCGGCACCGCGGTGGTCACCCTGTCAGGGCTGGCTCCTGGCCTGCTGGGCGGTGGCGGCACGGCGGCGCTCAATGGGGGAGTCATCTCCGCGGGTTTTGACGCGGCCTTCGTGCTCGCTGGTTTGGGGCACTACGACAGTGAGGTGGTCGTCACGCTGGAACTCTCGATCAAGTTCCTTTCATTGGCAAAGGCCAGCGACTCACTCGCCTTCCGGGCCCATGTGGTTCGCGCGGCCAGAAATTTCAGCTTTGCAGAAGGCGTCCTGGCGGACACGGCCCACCCCACGGCGCCCGGCCTGGCGCTGGCCACGGCCATGGTGGCGCCGGGGCGCGCGCCTTGATGCGTCAGATCTGAACCCGGGTCCCCAACTCGATCACACAATTGCCCGGCAAGCGGAAGAAGTCCGCCGCATTGCCCGCGTTGCGGGACATCAGGGCGAAGAGCGCCTCACGCCAGCCAGCCATGCCGGGCCCCCGGGTGGGCACGATGATTTCCCGGCTCAGGAAGTACGACGTTTCAAACAGGTTGATGTCCACGCCCTGGGCAGCACATAGCGAGAGGGCCTGGGGGATGTCCGGAATATTCTTGAAACCATAGTGCACCTCCACCCGCCAGAAGCCGGGCTCCAGTGGTGTGACCTTGACCCTCTCGCCAAAAGGAATCCACGGCACCTCATGGAACACCACATTCAGGATCAGGTTGCGCTCGTGAAGCACCTGGTTGTGCTTGAGGTTGTGCATGAGGGCCTGGGGAACGGTGTCTGGATTGGCCACGGCATAGACGGCGGTTCGCGGCACGCGTTGCGGAAAACTCCCTGCCAGTCCACGAACGAATTGCTGAAGATCGGGATCATCGCGACGAATGGTGTCCAGAAGAATTTCGCGCCCGCGTCGCCATGTCGTCATCACCAGGACGATGGCAATACCAGCGGCAATGGGGAACCAGCCCCCTTCCGGAAACTTGAGCGCGCAAGAGGCCACCAGCAGTGCGTCCAGTGCCAGGAAGGCGCCCGTCGCCCCCAGCGCAAGCGGCAAGGGATAGCCCCAGCCACGGCGCACCACAAAGAAGGTCAGCACGGTGGTGATGAACATGGTCAGTGTCACGGCAATGCCATAGGCCGAAGCCAGCGCGCTGGAACTGCCAAAGCCCAGCACGGCGGCCAGCACGGCCACCAGCAGCACCCAGTTGACCTGGGGCACGTATATCTGCCCGGCATCTCTGGCGGATGTATAGATCACCTTCATGCGGGGCAGCAGGCCAAGCTGGACCGCCTGGCGGGTCATGGAATACGCACCCGAGATCACGGCCTGCGACGCAATCACCGTGGCCAGCGTCGCCAGCGCCACCGCGGGCAGCAGCCACTCCTGGGGAAACATCCGGTAAAAGGGGTTCTCCAGCGCCGAGGCATCCCGCATGAGCAGTGCGCCCTGCCCCATGTACTGCAATGCCAGTGCAGGAAGCACGTAGCCCGACCAGGCCCACCGGACGGGCCGTTTGCCAAAGTGCCCCATGTCGGCGTAAAGCGTCTCGGCCCCGGTAAAGGCCAGGACGATGGCACCGACAGCCGCAAATACATGCCAGCCCTGTCCACGCAGGAAGGCCAGCGCCTCAAGCGGGTTGAGTGCCCACAATATCCCTGGCTGCCGCGCAACCTGCACCCCGCCGGTGAACGCCAACACCGCAAACCACAACAGGATGACGGGACCAAACAGGCGCCCCACCCGCGCGGTCCCCCGGCGCTGCACGGCAAACAGCGCGATCAGCACGGCCATTGATACCGGCAGGACATAGGGCTTGAGCAACGGCGTCACGACTTCCAGGCCTTCCACTGCACTGAGCACCGAGATCGCCGGGGTGATCACGCTGTCGCCGTAAAACAGCGCGGCGCCCGCCATGCCCAACAGCAGCAATCCCGCCCGTCGCTGCTTCTTGCCACCCGCCGACTGGGCGGCCAGGGCAGCCAGTGCAAGAACGCCGCCTTCGCCCCGGTTGTTAGCCCGCAGAACCAGCACGACGTACTTGAGCGTCACCACCATGAGCAGGCCCCAGACAATGGTGGAAACGGCCCCCACGATATGCGCCGCGTCCAGGGGGACCTTGGCCACGCCAAATATCTCCTTCATGGTGTAAAGCGGGCTGGTGCCAATGTCGCCATAGACGACGCCCAGCGCGCCGAGCATCAAGATGCCCAGTGCCCGCCCCGAGGGTTGCCTGTCAGCTGGGGAAACGAGGGAGTCGCTCATGAATGCCCTGGAAGTTGCAAGACTTTCAATGTGACACCCCGGGTGTCAGGAAAGCATAAGGGCGGGCTGCGGCGGGCGGCTCAGGTGTCCGCCAGCCGGTAGCCCACGCCGGCCTCGGTCAGCAGGTGGCGCGGCTCAGCCGGATTGCGCTCCAGCTTGGCTCGAAGCTGGGCCATGTAAAGCCGCAGGTAGTGTGTGTGCTCGGTGAACTCGGCGCCCCAGACGTCAGCCAGCAGTTGCCGGTGCGTGACCACGCGTCCGGCCTGGCGGACCAGGCGGGCCAGCAGCCGGTACTCGGTGGGCGTCAGGTGAACCGGGGCATCGTTGAGGCACACCACATGTCTTTGCAGATCCACGCGCAAATCATCAAGCGCGTGCAGCGTGACGGCTGGCAATAGCGCGGTGCCGCGGTGCCTCAGGCTCACCCGGATGCGAGCCAGCAATTCCCCCACGCTGAACGGCTTGGTCAGGAAATCATCAGCGCCTGCGTCGAGCAGTTGAATCTTCTGCACTTCCTGGTCACGCGCTGAGACCACGATGACCGGCAGGTTGCCCTGCTGACGCATCTCGCGCAACAGCACTTCGCCGTCGCCGTCGGGCAGCCCCAGGTCCAGCAGGATCAGGCCGACACCCCCGTGCCGGAACATGGCCTGCGCCTCGCTCAGCGAGGCCGCCGTCAGGACCTCGAACCCCTCCACCGACAGGGCTTCCTGCATGAACCCCCTGACATGCGGATCGTCCTCGACCAGCAACACACGCAGCTTCACGGCATGGCCTCTGACAGATCAGGTTGAGGCTCAAGTGTCAGCGTCAGACAGAATGCCGCGCCACCGCCCTTGCGATTGCGTGCACTCAGGCGTCCGCCATGGGCACTGGCAATGGCATGGCACACCGCCAGCCCCAACCCAGCCCCGCGCAGGCCTGTGTGGTCGCCACGGCTGAAGGGCAGGAACAATCTGGCCTTGAGCTCTTCGGTCAATCCGCGGCCCCTGTCCTTGACGCAGAGGCTGAGTTCCGCCGGCCCCGCCTGCGCGGTCACCTCCACCGGACCGTCGCTGTAGTGAAGCGCGTTGTCGAGCAGATTGGCCAGCAACCGGCCCATCAGCACCGGTTCCGCACGCACCAGCGGCAGGCCGGGCTGGACCCTTGTGCTGATGCGCCGATCGGGGTCACGCTGGCGAATGCGCGCCACCGCCGTACCAACCAGTTCCTCCAGCGACTCCCACTGCAGGGGCAACATGGTCTTTTGTGAGGTCAGGCGCGTGAGGTGCAGCGTGTTTTCTGCCAGGGTATTGAGGTAGGTGGCCTCACTCACGATGCTGCCCATGAGCCGTTCCCGACTGGCATGCGACAAACGCTCGCCCTGAGTCTGCAGGGAAGTGGCCGCTCCCGTGATCGCGGCCAGGGGGGTGCGAAGATCATGGGAAATCGCCGCCAAAAAGGTGTTGAGCAAATGCTGGCGCTGCGCTTCGCCCTGGGCCGCCAGCACCGCCCTGTTCAACCTCAGCCGCAGCAGGGCCTGGCCCAAGAGCGCGACCAGCGCGGCGGCATGCAGGCGGCCCTCGTTGTCGCCAGCCCGGGCGGGCTGAACCTGCACCACGCCCAGCGTCTCCTCGGCATTTCCCATGGGCAGGTACCAGGCATTCAGACCCGGCCAGCGACCCGTACCCGGCCCCAGAATGGCGTTCTCCTTGACGCATTGCTGCAGCCCCTGGCGCACCAGAGAAGGAACGGACGTTTCGGTCTGCATCGAGCCATCAGGATCCAGCCCGACCAGCAGCACCGGCCCGGCGAAGGCCTGCAGCAAGGCCCGCCTCCCCAATTCACATACCTCCTGAGGGGTTTGAGCGGCACCCAGCTCGGTTGCCAGCCACTGGAGTTGCTGCGCGCGCTGCTCGTTGAGCCGGGCCAGCGCCGCCTCGCGCCGCAGCCCACGCGCCAGATGGCTGATGACCAGAGACACCACCAACATCGCGGAAAGCGCAATCAGATGATCCCGGCTCTCCACTTCGAACGTCCAGCGTGGCGGAACAAAGAGAAAATTGAGTGCCGTGACAGCCGCCACCGCCGTGGCAGCCGAAGCCACCCAGTCCAGAAGATACGCCGCCACCACCACGGCCAGCAGGTACACCATGGCCAGGCTGGTGAGCGACACCTGCGAATCCAGGCAGAAAGCCAGCAAAGTCGCCAGCCCCAGAAGGCCCACCGCCGACAATGTGGCTGCGCTGCGCGTGGTCGGTCGCCCCGTGAATTCGGTGAACATGAACGAAGTGTGGCAGGGCACGCGTCAGGAATCCATAAGGGCCGCCCACCCCGGTTGGCCGCTGGCAAAGTAAGCCAATCGCCTACAAGCCCCACCGAAGAAGCTGACAGGCAAAAGCCCGCCTCACCTACCAGCCCCACCGGGCGCGCCTCGCATCATCAAGGCACTGATGATTTGAAAGCCCGCCATGATCTACCTCTACCCTCCCCAGGCCGGCACCCAGGCCGATGCCCAGGCCGATGCCGCCTCGCAGCGGCAACCCACCCGGCCACCTCCGCCGCTGCGCCTGCCGCGCCACCTGCAGCAGGCGCTGGCCAAGCCCCTTGCGACCTGCGACGACGTGGACGCCCTGATGCAGGTCATCCGCGCCGCCGACGCGCGCGGTCTGCTCTGACGCCCCGGCGGCAAAGCCGCTACAGTCCGAGGCTGTTTCCCCCAACCAGGACAGAGGGATGAAAAAATACAGCCTCATCATCGCGTTGCTGCTGGCGGCCTGCGGCAAGGCCGGCAGCGAATCGGTCGGCGAAGTCGACACGGTGTTCAAATTCTTCGGGCCCGACCACAAGATCGTGGTCGATGCCTACGACGACCCCAAGGTCGGTGGCGTCACCTGCTATGTGTCGCGCGCCAAAACCGGCGGCATCAAGGGCGGGCTGGGTCTGGCCGAGGACAAGGCCGAAGCGTCGATTGCCTGCCGCCAGACGGGCCCCATCACCTTCCCCACGGGCAAGCCTCTGGAAAAGCAGGAAGAGATGTTCAGCGAACGCATCTCGCTGGTGTTCAAGAAGCTGCGGGTGATCCGCATGATTGACACCAAGCGCAACACGCTGGTCTACCTCACCTACTCCGACCGCGTGATCGAAGGCTCGCCGCAGAATGCGGTGACTGCCGTGGCGCTGCCCCCCGGCACCGTCATCCCCCTCAAGTAAGCCCATGGCTCCGCAACCCGGCCCGCTGGCCGGCCGCCGCGAGTGGATCGGCCTGGCCGTGATCGCCCTGCCCTGCCTGCTCTACGCGATGGATCTGTCGGTGCTGAACCTGGCCATTCCCGCGATCACTGCCGACCTCAAGCCCAGCGCCGCCCAGATGCTGTGGATCGTGGACATCTATGGCTTTCTGGTCGCGGGCTCGCTCATCACCATGGGCACGCTGGGCGACCGCATCGGCCGACGCAAGCTGCTGATGCTGGGGGGCGCGGCCTTCGGCGCCGCCTCGGTGCTGGCCGCGCTTTCGCACAGTGCCAACATGCTGATCGCGGCGCGGGCCTTGCTCGGCGTGGCCGGCGCCACCCTGGCACCGTCCACGCTCTCGCTGATCCGCAACATGTTCCATGATCCGCACGAGCGGCGCATTGCGATCGGGGTGTGGATCGCCAGCTTCTCCACCGGGGGCGCCATCGGGCCGCTGCTGGGCGGGCTGGTGCTGGCGCATTTCAGCTGGCAGGCGGTGTTCCTGCTCGCCGTGCCCGTCATGGCGCTCCTGCTGGTGCTGGGGCCCCTGCTGCTGCCCGAATTCCGGGATCCCGAGGCGGGCCGGCTCGACCTGGCCAGCGCCGCGCTGTCGATGGCCGCCGTGCTCTGCCTCGTCTTCGGCATGAAGCGCATGGCCGAGCATGGCGTCACGCCGCTGGGGCTGCTGGCCATCGCCACAGGACTGCTGCTGGGCGTGATTTTCGTGGCCCGGCAGGGGCGGCTGGCAACGCCTCTGATTGATCTGAGCCTGTTGCGCCAGCCAGGCTTCGGCGCGGCCCTGCTGATCAACATCCTGAGCTTTTTTGCCATGTTCGCGGCCTTCCTCTACGAGGCGCAGTACCTTCAGCTGGTGCTCGGCATGCCCGCGCTCACGGCCGGACTCTGGACCCTGCCTTCGGCACTGGGCTTCGTGGCGGGCTCCTTCGTGGTGCCCACGCTGGTGCGCAGGCAGGGCACGCGGCGCGTGATGGTGGGGGGCTTGCTCATGGGAGCGGTCGGCTTTGCCTTGCTGAGCCAGGTCGACACCCAGGCCCTGGCTCTGCTGGTCACCGGCTCGGTGGTGTTCGCGCTGGGCCTGTCCCCTGTGGTGGCGCTGACCACCGACGTGGTGATCGGCACTGCCCCGCCCGAGCGCACCGGCGCCGCTTCGGCCCTGTCCGAGACCAGCAGCGAATTGGGCGGCGCCCTGGGCATTGCCGTGCTGGGCAGCATTGCGGCCGCCATCTACCGCACCGCCGTGGGCGACGCCCTTCCCGCCGGTCTGTCGGCCGCGGCCGTGGATGCCGCACGAAGCACCGTCGGCGGGGCCCTGGCGCTGGCGGCCCAGTGGCCCGAGCCCATGGGGCCGGCCCTGCAGGACGCGGCCCGCGCGGCCTTTGTGCAGGGCCTGCGGGTGTGCGCCGGCCTCAGTGCCATGACCATGTTGCTGGCCGCTTTCCTGGCTCTGGCCGCGCTGCGGGCGCCGCGCTCATCGGCCCTGACAGATCCGGGTTAACCCGGAGTCAACAATCGCAGGGGCGAAATGTCGAATTCGCGTCAGCTGCTTCGTCGTGCCGGCATGGAGCGGATTTTTTCTGTCAGCCCCTCAACCAGGAGATGCACATGGCGACCTATGTCGATGGTTTTCTGATCCCCGTGCCCAAGGCCAGCCAGGCGGCCTACCGCCGCCTGGCCCGCAAGGCCGGCAAGATATGGATGGAGCACGGCGCGCTGAGCTACACGGAATGCATGGCCGACGACGTGAAGCCGGGCAAGCTCACCTCGTTCCCTCAGGCGGTCAAGCTCAAGGCCGACGAGGTGGTGTGGTTCTCGTGGATCACCTACCGGTCGCGCAGGCACCGCGACGCGGTCAACAAGAAAGTCATGGCCGACCCGCGCCTGCAGGCCATGGGTCCGGCCAACATGCCGTTCGACGGCCGACGCATGATCTGGGGCGGGTTTGCCGCCAAGATCGAGTTCTGACCTCCCAAGGAGCCCCCATGAAAGTCCAGCCCTACCTCAACTTCGACGGCCGCGCCGAAGAGGCCCTCGGGTTCTACACAGCAGCCCTTGGCGCCAGCGTCGGCACCGTGATGCGCTTCAGCGATGCCCCCGAGGGCACGCCGGTTCGCCCCGGCGTGGAAGACAAGATCATGCACGCCGACTTCACCGTTGGCGAAGCCACGCTCATGGCCAGCGACGGGTATTGCACCGGCAGCGCCCCGTCGTTCCAGGGCATCACGCTCTCGCTGACGGCCGACGACGACGCTGCAGCGCAGCGCCTGTTCGATGCCCTGCTGGCCGGCGGTGGCACGGTCCAGATGCCGCTGGCCAAAACCTTCTACGCCTCCAGCTTCGGCATGCTGACCGACCGCTTTGGCGTGGGCTGGATGGTGCTGGCCGGCAACGACGGAGCCGCGCCATGATGGCCGACCATGCCGCCCGCCAGCGCTGGCTGGCCTTGATGGTGCTGTGCCTGGGCGTGCTGATGATCGTGCTGGACACGACCATCGTGAACGTGGCCCTGCCATCGATCCGACAGGACCTGCAATTCACCGAGACGTCGCTGGTCTGGGTGGTCAACGCCTACATGCTGACATTTGGCGGCTTCCTGCTGCTGGGCGGACGCCTGGGCGACCTGTTTGGCCATCGCCGCGTGTTCCTGGGCGGCATCGTGCTGTTCACCCTGGCCTCGCTGGCCTGCGGGGTGGCGGGCTCGCAGGCCTTGCTGGTGGCGGCCCGCGCGGTCCAGGGCCTGGGCGGCGCCGTGGTCTCGGCCGTGGCCCTGTCACTGATCATGAACCTGTTCACCGAGCCCGGTGAACGGGCCAAGGCCATGGGGGTGTACGGCTTCGTCTGTGCCGGCGGGGGCAGCATCGGAGTGCTGCTGGGCGGCCTGCTCACCAGCACGCTGAGCTGGCACTGGATCTTCCTGGTCAACCTGCCGATCGGCGTGGTGGTGTATGCGCTGTGCCTGCGCCTGATTGCTCCTGGCGCGGGCGTGGCGGGCCAGCGGCTGGACGTGGCCGGTGCCGTCACGGTCACCCTGTCGCTGATGCTGGCGGTGTACGGCGTGGTCAATGGCAACGAGGCCGGCTGGGGGTCGGCGCAAACGCTCGGGCTGCTGGGCTTCGCCGCCGCGCTGATGGCGGCGTTCATCACCATCGAGTCCCGCGTGGCCGCCCCGCTGATGCCGCTGGCGCTGTTCCGGCTGCGCAACGTGTCCACCGCCAACGTCGTGGGCGTGCTCTGGGCGGCGGCCATGTTCGCCTGGTTCTTCATCTCGGCGCTGTACCTGCAGCTGGTGCTGGGCTACAGCCCGATGCAGGTGGGCCTGGCCTTCCTGCCCGCCAACCTGATCATGGCGGCGTTTTCGCTCGGGTTGTCGGCGCGCATCGTGATGCGCTTCGGCATCCGCGGCCCCCTGGCCCTCGGCCTGGGCCTGGCGGCGATTGGCCTCCTGCTGTTTGCCCAGGCGCCGGCGGGTGGCCAGTTCATGGTGCATGTGCTGCCGGGCATGCTGCTGCTGGGCCTGGGCGCGGGCATCGCGTTCAATCCGCTGCTGCTGGCCGCAATGAGCGATGTCAGCCCGTCCGACTCCGGCCTGGCTTCGGGCGTGGTCAACACCGCCTTCATGATGGGCGGTGCGCTCGGACTGGCCGTGTTGGCCAGCCTGGCCGCGGCGCGCACCACGGGCCTGCTGGCGCGGGGCGTGGCGCTGCCTCTGGCGCTCAATGGCGGTTACCACACGGCCTTCCTGGTCGGTGCGGTATTCGCCGCCGTGGCCGCCCTGCTCAGCGCACTGCTGATGCGGCCCGGCCCCGCCGCGGGCCTGCAGCAAGCCGCGCCCGCGCATTGAAGCAGCAATCCATCCACCTTCATCACTTCATCTATCCGGTTTCATCGGGGAGTTTTTCATGCTCAAAACCATCGCCCTCGTCCTGGTCCTGCTCGTGGCAGGCGTGCTGATCTATGCCGCCACCAAGCCCGACACGTTCCGCATCGAACGAAGCATCACCATCAAGGCACCGCCCGAGAAGGTGCATGCGCTGATCAGCAACTTCGACGCCTGGGCCCAGTGGTCGCCCTGGGAAAAGAAGGACCCCGCCATGAAGCGCACGCGCAGCGGCCCGCCGAGCGGCGTGGGGTCGGTCTACGCCTGGGACGGCAACAAGGCGGTGGGCCAGGGGCGCATGGAGATCACGGAGTCCACCGTGCCCTCGCGCGTGCTCATCAAGCTGGATTTCATCAGCCCCTTCGAGGCCCACAACATGGCCGATTTCACGCTCACCCCGCAGGGGGACGGCACGCGGGTCAACTGGGCCATGGTCGGCCCCAGTCCGTACATCAGCAAGCTCATGACCACGTTTTTCAGTATGGAGGCCATGGTGGGCCCTGACTTTGAAGCCGGGCTGTCCAGTTTGAAGGCTCTGGCCGAGAAATCCTGACCAAAACAGGCTATAGCCCTTGCCATTCGGTCACTTTGCGCTATTGATTTCGTAGCATCAACGGGTCGCGGTCGGTGCCGTCCCCGATCAGCGACCCCTGTTTGAAAATGCCGCTCGCGCGCAGGGCGGGGGTTCCGTCGGCACTGACCAGCCCCTGGATGAAGACCATGTTGCGCGTGCTGCGCAGCACGTCGGCCTGCCCCTGCACCCAGGCGCCCAGCGGAGCCGGGGCCAGGTAGTCGATCTGCAGGCTGATGGTCGGCAGGAAGCGGCGCCCGCCGTCGGCCTGGTACATCGCCGCCATCGGCAGCAGCATGTCGGCAAAGGTGGCCAGCATGCCGCCATGGCACATCTTCAGGGGGTTGGCATGACGCGGCTCGACGCGGAACCCCAGCAGCAGCCGTTCGCCCTCCAGCCGCGCATGCAACGGGCCGTTGAAGCTGATGAACGGTCCGCCCATGCGGGCTGGACGAAAACCTTCGGGTACAGGCGTGTCGGTGGCGGCTTCGGTCATGCACGCATGCTAGCCGTGATGCCGCCGCAAGCGGGTCGAGCGGGCGACACGCTCTGCCGCCGGGGTCAATGCGCAGCGCCCGGCGCCTGCACCTGCGCCCGCACGCGCGCGACCTGCTCGGGTGACACCGGCGCCGCCTGGTTGCCCCAGCTGCTGCGCATGAAGCTCAGCACATCGGCCACGTTGGCGTCCGTCAGGCGCCACCCCAGTGCCGGCATGGCCAGCGCGGACGGAGCCTCGGCGGTGCGTGCCATTGCCGACCCCTGCAGCACGAGGCGAATCAGCGACGTCGGGTCGGCCGCAGCCACCGCGCTGTTGTGCGCCAGGGAAGGAAAGGTGCGGCGCGCGCCCTCGCCATCGGTGCGGTGGCAGGCGGCGCAGTTGTTGAGGAACACCAGCGAGCCGGGCTTGGTGGTTTCGCCCTGGCGCAACGCCGCTGCCGTGGCGTCGGTCGCAGCCGGTGGTGCGATCACCGCCGAATCGCCTTCGCCGCCGATGGATTTGAGGTAGCCGGCCACCGCCGCGAGGTCCTCGCGGCTCAGGTGCTGCGTGCTGTTGGCCACGACCTGTGCCATGGGGCCGAAGGCGGCCGTGCGTTCGGTGCGGCCGGTCTTGAGGTAGTCCACGATGTCGCTCACCGACCAGGTGGCCAGCCCGGGCGTGACGGTGTTGCGCAGGGGCTGGGCGTACCAGTCGTCGATGACGGCGCCCGACAGAAAGGCCTCGCCGGCCAGCGGTGACGGGGCCTTCTCGGCCCCCGTGAAGCTGCGTGGCGTGTGGCAGGCGCCGCAATGCCCCAGCCCCTGCACCAGGTAGGCCCCGCGGTTCCAGTCGGCACTGCGCGCCGGGTCCGCCTCGTAGGGCTTGTCGGGCAGGTAGAGCCAGTTCCACACGGCCATCAGGCTGCGCATGCTGAACGGCCAGCGCAGGTCGGTCTCCGGGTTGTCCTGGCGCACGGGCCGCACACCGTTCATGAAATACGCATGCAGGGCCTGCAGGTCGGCGTCCGTGAGCCGGGCAAAGTTCGTGTAGGGCATGGCCGGGTACAGGTGGTGCCCGTCGCGGGCCCGGCCCTCGCGCAACGCGCGCGTGAAGTCCTCCAGCGTGTACTGGCCAATGCCCTGCTGCGGCTCGGGTGTGATGTTCGTCGAGACCACGGTGCCGAACGGCGTCTTCATCGGCAGGCCGCCGGCAAACGGCGCTCCCCCGGGACGCGTGTGGCAACTGACGCAGTCGCCCGCGCGGGCCAGGTATTCGCCGCGCGCCACCAGCGGATCGCGCGGCGCGGCCGCCTGTGCCACCGCCGGCACGGGGGGCGGCGTCCGGGCCGCGGCGCCGCTGCCGGCCAGCACGCACAGCGCGGCCATCCCGAAGGCTCGCAGGTGGGTCCATGTCATGGTGCGCTCCTTCATGCCAATGCGCCGGGCTGCTTGAGGTAGCGCTCACGGATGGCGCGCGCCGACCAGTAGGCCAGCGCCCCCACGGTGCCTGTGGGGTTGTAGCCAAAGTTCTGCGGAAAGGCGCTGGCGCCCATCACGAACACGTTGGGCACGTCCCAGCTCTGCAGGTAGCGGTTGACGGCGCTGGTTGAGGGGTCGGTGCCCATGGGGGCGCCGCCGGTGTTGTGGGTCGACTGGTAGGCCCGCAGGTCGTAGTGGTCACCCGGCTTCTTCAGGGCGATGGTGTATTCGCGCGGGCCCATGGCACGGGCGATGCCTTCGATCTTGCCCACGATGAACTTCGTCATCGCCAGGTCGTTGTCCTTCCAGTCAAAAGTCATGCGCAACAGCGGCTGGCCGTGCACGTCCTTGTAGGTCGGATCCAGGTCCAGGTAGTTGTCGCGGTAGGCCATGACCGAGCCCTGGCTGCCCACGCTGGCGGTGTAGAGGTAGTTGTCCTTGAGCGCCTTCTTCCAGCCGGCGCCCCAGGCGGGCGTGCCCGCGGGCAGCCTGGTCTGCTGGATCGGGCGCCCCCCGGTGTTGATGCAATTGATGCTGGCGCCGCCGATGAAACCCAGCGCCCCGTGGTCGAAGTTGTCGCCATCAAAATCATCGATGACGCTGCCGCTGGCGCCCGCGCCCACGAACGGGTTCATGGGCTGGGTCTTGTCAAAGAACAGGGACGCGCCGCCGCCCAGCTGGTAGGCATAGTTGCGCCCGACCACACCCTTGCCCGTTGCGGGGTCGTAGCGCTGGCCGATGCCCGACAGCAGCAGCAGCCGCACGTTGTGCAGCTGATAGGCGCACAGCACCACCAGCTCGGCCGGCTGCTCGACCTCGTTGCCCTGGGCGTCGATGTAGGTCACGCCCGTGGCGCGCCGGCCGTCAGCGGCCAGGTTCACGCGCAGCACATGCGAGCGCGTGCGCAACTCGAAATTGGGGCGCTGCATCAGCGTTGGCAGCAGCGTGGTCTGCGGCGAGGCCTTGGCGTAGTTGTAGCAGCCAAAGCGCTCGCAGAAGCCGCAGAAGTTGCACGGCCCGAGCTGCGCGCCGTGCGGGTTGGTGTACGGCCGCGAGGCATTGGCCGCCGCCTGCGGAAACGGGTGGTAGCCCAGCTCGCGCGCGGCCTTCTCGAACACCAGCGCGCTGTTGACCGAGGCCAGGGGCGGCAGCGGATAGTCATTGCTGCGCGCGCCTTCAAACGGATTGCCGCCCTGCTGGATCTGGCCACGCAGGTTGCCGGCCTTGCCGGAGGTGCCGCAGACCTTTTCGAACTCGTCGAAGTGCGGCTCCAGCTCCTCATAGCTGACGCCCCAATCCTGCAGTTGCATGCCGGCTGGGATGAACCGGCTGCCATAGCGCTCGATGGTGCGGCTGCGCAGCCGCAGATCGTCGGGCAGCACGCGCCACTGATGGCCGTTCCAGTGCACGCCCGCGCCGCCCACACCGTCGCCAGGCAGGAACGAGCCGAGCTGGCGGTAGGGCACGGCCACATCGCCAGGCGTGTGGCGCACCGTGACCGTCTCGCGCGCCAGGTTCTGGAACAACTGACCGCGGATGCCGTAGCTCAGTTCGTCGGTGTTGCGCGGGTAGTCGAAGTCGGGGTGGGTATTGCGCGGCTCGCCACGCTCCAGCGCCAGCACCTTGAGGCCTGCGGCCGTGAGCTCCATGCCCATGATGGCGCCGGTCCAGCCAAAGCCCACGAGCACCGCGTCCACGGCCGGTTTTTTCTGTGCAGCCATGTCGCGCCTCCTAGCCTTGCGGCCCGTTGATGGTCACGGGCGGCAGCGGGTAGCGCACACCGGGCCGGCCGACCCAGTCGGCATAGTCGGCCCGGGCGCCGGGAAAGCCGATCATCTTCCAGGCTCCGGCGTCCTTGTTGCCCCCATGGATGGGGTCGCTGAGGTAGCCCTCCTTGGTGTTCTGCAGCAGGAAGCTGAAGAACTGCCGGGACGGCACCGTATCCAGCGCCAGCTCCCCGGACTCCAGGGCCTTGAGCAGGCGATCCTGGGCGGGCGCATCCAGTTGCGCGAAGGTCTTGCCGCCAAAGTCGCCCTTGCAACGCGCATCCACGGCGGCCATGCCGGCGCGGTAGATCTCGCGCGGCGTCTGCTGCCCCTGGTACCCGAACTCGGGCGGCGCGTCGACAAACGGACCCTGTGCGTAGCGCGTGGCGGCATGGCCGAACGGCCCCTGCATCTGCCGGTCGATGAATTCCGGCACACCGGCCTCCAGCGCGCCGGGGCCGGTGTCGTCCGCGGGGATCAGCCGCGCCACCGCTGCCTGCAGGAAGGCCCATTCAGGCGCGTTGAAATAGGTCGGCTGGTAGGTGGCTGCAGCGGGCGCCGGCCCCTGAGCCGCGGCCACGGGCCGCGGCGCCTGCTGGGTGTGGGCCGTGCCGGTGAGCGCCACCGCGGGGACGATGGCGAAGGATTTGCGCAGGAAACCCCGTCGGTCCTGATCATGGGACATGGCCGCTCCTTCATGTGAGGCTTTGCAAGAGACCCTGCAAATGGTGCGCGGCCAGGGGTCGGGCGGCCGTAGGCCGTCTCTGACAATCGGTGTCAGTGCGGGCCGTCCACCACGCACCGCCCCCCGGGAAAAAGGTCAGTCGCGCGGCGGCTTGGGCTCGACATCGGTCACGTCGGCCACGCTGCGCGGGCCCGCGGGCCGCGAGGCCTCGGGTGGCGTGGCCCCACCGTCCCGGAAGGGCTGACGGCCGTAGAAGCGGCCAAAGCCGGCCCGGGGGTCCAGCCGCATCACAAATGGTGTGACCGGCCGGCCCATGAGCCGGGCCCACAGCATGCGCAGGCCCCACAGCGCCAGCAGCACGAGTACGGCCAGCACCAGGCTGGCCGCGAACAACAGGCCCGCGGCCAGCAGGACCAGCCGCACGAGGAAGTTGAAGATACCTTGCATCCGCCTATTGTCGGGCTCAGGCGGCCAGGGCCTGCGCCGCGTCGGGCTCGGGCGCGGTGGCCTCGCCGAACGCAAACACGCCAGGCGCGTGCACCGGGTCCACGCTGACCGGAATCACGCTCTTGGGCGGGTAGCGCCCTTCGAGGATCAGCTTGCTCAGCGGGTTCTCGATGCGTTGCTGGATCGCGCGCTTCAGGGGACGCGCGCCAAACACTGGGTCGAAGCCCACCTTGGCCAGTTCGGCCAGCGCCGTGTCACCGACCTGCAGCGTGAGGTCCATCTTCTGCAGGCGCGCCTCGAGAATGCGCAGCTGGATGGCCGCGATCTTCTCGATGTGCCGCGCGTCGAGCCCGTGGAACACCACCGTCTCGTCGATCCGGTTCAGGAACTCGGGGCGGAAGTGGTTCTTGAGCTCGTCCCAGACCGCGTCCTTGATCTCGTCGGCGGGCTTGCCCACCATGGCCTGGATCATGTGCGAACCGATGTTGCTGGTCATCACGATCACCGTGTTCTTGAAGTCCACGGTGCGGCCCTGGCCGTCGGTCAGGCGGCCATCGTCCAGCACCTGCAGCAGCACGTTGAACACGTCGGGATGGGCCTTTTCCACCTCGTCGAGCAGCAGCACGCTGTAGGGCTTGCGGCGCACGGCCTCGGTCAGGTAGCCGCCCTCCTCGTAGCCGACATAGCCCGGGGGCGCGCCAATGAGCCGCGCCACCGAATGCTTCTCCATGAACTCGCTCATGTCGACGCGGATCAGGTGGTCCTCGCTGTCGAACAGGAAGCCCGCCAGCGCCTTGCACAGCTCGGTCTTGCCCACGCCCGTCGGGCCCAGGAACAGGAACGAACCGGTCGGCCGGTTCGGGTCGGACAGGCCCGAGCGTGAACGGCGGATGGCGTTGGCCACGGCACTGATCGCCTCGTCCTGGCCGACCACGCGTTCGTGCAGCCGGTCTTCCATGACCAGCAGCTTGTCACGCTCGCCCTGCATCAGCTTGGCAACAGGGATGCCGGTGGCGCGCGCCACGACCTCGGCAATCTCCTCGGCGCCCACGGTCGTGCGCAGGAGCCGGGGCCGGCCACCGGTCTTCTCGTCGCGCGCCTTGCTCTCTTCGGTCGCCTGCGCGTCCTTGAGCTGCTTCTCCAGGCCGGGCAGCTTGCCGTACTGCAGCTCAGCCACCTTGTTGAAATCGCCCTTGCGGGTGAAGTCCTCGATCTGGTGGCGCAGCGCGTCGATCTCTTCCTTGATCTGCGCGCTGCCCTGGGCCTGGGCTTTTTCGGCCTGCCAGATCTCTTCGTAGTCGGCAATCTCCTTCTGCAGCTTGATGATCTCGTCCTCGATGAGCGCGAAGCGCTTCTGTGAGGATTCGTCCTTCTCGCGCCGCACGGCCTCGCGCTCGATCTGCAGCTGGATCAGCCGGCGGTCGAGCTTGTCCATGACCTCGGGCTTGGAGTCGATCTCGATCTTGATCTTGCTCGCGGCCTCGTCGATCAGGTCGATGGCCTTGTCGGGCAGGAAGCGGTCGGTGATGTAGCGGTGGCTCAGCTCGGCCGCGGCCACGATGGCCGGGTCGGTGATCTCCACGCCATGGTGGACTTCGTACTTCTCCTGCAGGCCGCGCAGGATGGCGATGGTGGCCTCCACGCTGGGCTCGCCCACGAGGATCTTCTGGAAGCGGCGCTCCAGCGCGGCGTCCTTCTCGATGTACTTGCGGTATTCGTCCAACGTGGTGGCGCCCACGCAGTGCAGCTCGCCGCGCGCCAGGGCGGGCTTGAGCATGTTGCCCGCGTCCATCGCGCCCTCGGCCTTGCCCGCGCCCACCATGGTGTGCAGCTCGTCGATGAAGACGATGGTCTGGCCCTCGTCCTTGGCCAGTTCCTTGAGCACGGTCTTCAGGCGCTCCTCGAACTCGCCGCGGAACTTGGCGCCGGCCAGCAACGAGGCCATGTCCAGGCTCAGCACGCGCTTGCCCTTGAGCGAATCAGGCACTTCGCCGGCGACGATGCGCTGGGCCAGGCCTTCGACGATGGCCGTCTTGCCCACGCCGGGCTCGCCGATCAGCACCGGGTTGTTCTTGGTGCGCCGCTGCAGCACCTGGATGGCACGGCGGATCTCGTCATCGCGGCCGATCACCGGGTCGAGCTTGCCCAGGCGGGCGCGCTCGGTCAGGTCGAGGCAGTATTTCTTGAGGGCTTCGCGCTGGCCCTCGGCGTCGGCGCTGTCCACGCCCTGGCCGCCGCGCACGGCGTCAATGGCGGCTTCCAGGCTCTTGCGCGTGAGGCCATTGGCGCGCGCCATCTGGCCCAACTCACCCTTGTTGTCGGCCGCGGCCAGCAGGAACAGCTCGCCGGCAATGAACTGGTCGCCGCGCTTGAGCGCTTCCTTCTCGGTGGCCTGCAGCAGCTTGCCCAGATCGGGGCCGCCCTGGACCTGGTCCTGGCCCTGCACCTGGGGCAGCTTCTTGATGGCGGCATCCGCGGCCGCCTGGAGACCCGGCACATTGACGCCGGCGCGCTGGAGCAGCGCACGGGGGCCGTCATCCTGGCGCAGCATGGCCGCCAGCACGTGCACGGGTTCGATGTAAGCGTTGTCGTTGGCCAGGGCCAGACTCTGGGCGTCACCCAGGGCTTCGTGGAATTTGGTGGTCAGTTTGTCGAGTCGCATGAGGGCTCCGTGTCAGGTCGCATGTCCGGCACCTTGGGGTTATCCACAGGTTTTCAAGGCCAGTTTGGGCGCCTGCGCGAGGCAGCAGGCTGACTAAAATCAAATCCATGAAAGTTCATCAGCTGTCCGTGACCTACCTGGGCGAGCAGGACCGCGTGCTGGTGCGCATCAACACCACCGACGCCGAGGAACTGCGCCTGTGGTTCACGCGCCGGCTCACGATCGGGTTGTGGCCGGTGCTGAACAAGGTGTCGACCGAACAGCTGGTGAAGCTCGAGGCCAGCGTGACCTCGGGCACCGCGCCGGCCGACGACGACATGAAGAAGATGCTGGCCGATTTCCGCAAGCAGGAATTTCTTCAGCAGGCAGATTTCGACACCCCCTACAACGAACAGCAGCACACGCTGCCGCTGGGCGAGGAGCCTCTGCTGGTGACCGACGTGAGCATCACGCCGCTGCCCGGCAGCATGGTCCGCATGGACTTCGTCGAGAAGCCCCCGGGCGACGGCTCCCCGCGCAGCTTCCAGCTCGAACTGGACCCACAGCTCATGCAGGGCCTGCTGCACCTGACGCGCCAGGCCCTGGCACAGGCCGACTGGCAGGTGCCGCTGACGGCGGCAGACCTCGCGGCAGTCCAGTCCGACGCCAACAACGACGCCGGCGAGGACACGGCGCCGCAGCGTCCGCGTTACCTCAACTGAGGCCCCAGCGTGCCAGCGCAGCGTCGTCCTGCGCGCGCGCATCGACCCAACGCGCGCCCTGCGGGGTCTGTTCCTTCTTCCAGAACGGCGCGCGGGTCTTGAGGTAGTCCATGAGGAACTCGCACGCCTCGAAGCTCTGGCCCCGGTGCGCGGAGGTCACGGCGACGAGCACGATCTGGTCCAGCGGCTGCAGCAGCCCGACGCGATGGATCACACGCGCCGCGTGGATGTCAAAGCGCGCGAAGGCCTGGTCGATCATGGCCTCGATGGATTTCTCGGTCATGCCGGGGTAGTGCTCCAGTTCCATCGAGGCCACCTGGGTGCCGTCGTTGCGGTCACGCACCGTCCCCACGAAGCTGCAGACCGCGCCCACGCGGCCGTCGCCCTGGCGCAGCGCAGCCACCTCGTCCGCCAGATTGAAGTCGGCCTGCTGGATGGACACGCGCGCCCGCATGCTCAGCCTCCGGTCACGGGGGGAAAGAACGCTACCTCGCAGCCCTCGGCCAACGGGGCCTCATCGCCGGCCATGACCTGGTCGAGCGCGGCACGCACGGCGCGGCCCCGCGCCAGGCTGTCTGCGTAGGGCCCACCGCGAGCGATCAGTTCGTCGCGCAGTGCGCCCACGGTGGCGGCCTGCGTCTGGATGGTCTCACTGCCCTGCCCCAGCGCCTCGCGGATCGAGGCGAAGTACCTGATGCCGACTTTCATGCCATGAGCTCCGCCAGCGAGAGGAAGGGAACGGGGTCGCCCGGCGCAATGGTGCGCCCGGGCGCCACGTCCACCAGGCCGTCGCCCCAGACCATGGAGGTCAGCACACCCGAGCTCTGGTTGGCGAACAGGTCCAGGCCGCCAGCCGGGTTGCGGCGCACCCGCACGAATTCGCGGCGCCGGTCCGCGCGCGGCCAGGCAAAGTCGGCCCGCGCCGAAGTGCCGGGCACGGACAGCGCCGTCGCGCCCTGCAGTTTGAGGATGAACGGTCGCACCAGCAACAGATAGGTCACGAAGCTGGACACCGGGTTGCCCGGCAGGCCGATGAAATGGGCGCCGCCGACGCGTCCGTAGGCGAAGGGTTTGCCGGGCTTGATGGCGAGCTGCCACAGATCGAGCGAGCCGAGCTGCTGCACGGCCGGCTTGACGTGATCTTCCTCGCCCACGGAGACGCCGCCGCTGGTCAGGATCAGGTCATGCGCCTGCGCCGCGCCGCGCAGCGCGTCCACGGTGGCGTCGAGCCGGTCGGGCACAACGCCCAGGTCGGTGACCTCGCAGCCCAGACGGCACAACAGCGTCCGCAGGAAGAAACGGTTGGCGTTGTAGATGGCGCCCGGCTTCATCTGTTCCGGTGGCACGTCGCCAGGCAGCACCAGTTCGTCGCCCGTGGAGAACAGCGCCACGCGCGGGCGCCGGGCCACCGGCACCTCGGCCAGGCCCATGCTGGCAGCCAGGCCCTGGGAGGCGGCGTCCAGCCGCTGGCCCCGCGCCAGCACCACGCTGCCGCGCAGGATGTCCTCACCCGCGCGGCGGATGTGCTGGCCCGGCAAGGGAGTCACGGCAAAGCGGACCTTCCCTTCGCCGGCTGGCTGGGCCTCTTCCTGCATCACCACGGCATCGGCCCCCGGGGGCACGGGCGCCCCGGTGAAGATGCGGGCCACGCTGCCGGCGGCCAGGGCCACGCCCGTGGTCCCGGCCGGAATGCGCTGGCCGACGTCCATGGGCTGGCCCGCCGCCGTGGCCACATCGGCCACGCGCACGGCGTAGCCATCCATGGCGCTGTTGTCCTGCGGCGGCACCTGCAGGGCGGCGACGAGGTCCTGTGCCAGGACCCGGCCATCGGCCTCGAAGGTGGAGACGGTGTCGGTGCCCGCCAGCGGTGCGGCGCGGCCCAGCAGGTCGGCCAGCACCTCGTCCAGCGAACGCAGTGGCGCGCGCGGCGCGGGTGCTGCGGGGGGGATGGATGCGCTCATGCAAACAGTTCCGGGTTGTAGTCGAAGCGTTCGCCATTGTCGGCCAGCCAGCGCGCCACGGCCGGCGGGTCATCCAGATCCAGCACCGGCCGCAGGGTGGGCTCGGGCAGCGCGGCGGGCAGCGGTGTCGCCACGGCCGCGATGAAATCGTCGTGCGGATAGCGCACGGGGTGCCCGGCCTCAGGGCGCCAGACCTCGATCTTCAGCAGGTTGCTGTCGCGAAAGCCCTCCACCAGCACCCAGTCCACGCCGTTGTACAGCTCGGCCAGCAGGTGATGCACGGTGAGCTGTGCCGGCTGCTCGAACTCGCGCATCAGCGCGAGGCGCCGGTCGGAGGCGACCACCACCTCGAAGGCCCCGGCCGCCCGGTGACGGAAGCTGTCCTTGCCCGGGTGGTCGATGTCGAACTTGTGGTGGGCGTGCTTGACCACCGAGACCCGCAGGCCCATGGCCCTGAGCGCGGGGATGAGCTGGGTCACCAGCGTGGTCTTGCCCGCGCCCGAGAATCCGGCAAAGCCTGCAACCTTCATGCGAAATGCCTGTTTGCTATGGTTTCAGGAGCGCAATGTGACCGTCTGGCAAGGGCTACAGGCCGATTTGGTATCCAACTCAGTCGCAATGCGCGGCAATGAAGGCTTTCACGGCCGCCGCATCGGCCGGCACCACCTGCACCCGCTTGGGCAGGTCCTCGATGCCCTTGAAGCGGGCCGGCCGCTCGGGCTCGTGGCCCAGCGCTTCGACGATGGTGGCGGCGAACTTGATCGGCAGCGCCGTCTCCAGCACCAGCATGGTCACGCCGGGCGTCTGGTGCTCGCGCGCCACCTTCAGGCCATCGGCCGTGTGGGTGTCGATGGTCAGGCCAAACCGCTGGTGCGTGTCGCGGATGGTGGCCAGGCGGTCGGCATGCGTGCTCTTGCCGCTGACGAAGCCGAACACCGACGCGGCCCTGGCAAACGCCGGGTCCGCCGACAGGTCGAAGCGGCCGGAGGCCGGGAGCTGCGCGCCAAACAGGTCCTTGACGCGCGCGCCGTCGCGGCCCAGCAGGTCGAACACGAAGCGCTCGAAGTTGCTGGCCTTGGAGATGTCCATCGAGGGGCTGGAGGTCTCGTGCGTGTCGGCGCTGCCGCGCACGCGGTAGACGCCGGTGCGGAAGAACTCGTCGAGCACGTCGTTCTCGTTGGTGGCCAGCACCAGCCGGTCGATCGGCAGGCCCATGCTGCGCGCCACATGGCCGGCGCAGATGTTGCCGAAATTGCCGCTGGGCACGGTGAAGCTGACCTTCTGGTCGTTCGACTGCGTGGCCTGCAAGTACCCGGCAAAGTAGTAGACCACCTGCGCGACCAGCCGCGCCCAGTTGATGGAGTTGACCGTGCCGATGCGGTACCTGCGCTTGAAGTCCAGGTCGTTGGACACCGCCTTGACGATGTCCTGGCAGTCGTCGAACACGCCCTCCACCGCGAGGTTGTGGATGTTGGCGTCCTGCAGGCTGAACATCTGCGCCTGCTGGAACGGGCTCATGCGGCCGTGCGGGCTGGTCATGAACACGCGCACGCCCTGCTTGCCGCGCATGGCGTACTCGGCTGCGCTGCCCGTGTCGCCACTGGTCGCGCCCAGGATGTTGAGCTGCTCGCCGCGGCGCGCCAGTTCGTACTCGAACAGGTTGCCCAGCAGCTGCATGGCCATGTCCTTGAAGGCCAGCGTCGGGCCGTTGGACAGGGCCTGCAGGCTCAGGCCGGGTTCGAGCGGCTTGAGCGGCACGATCTGCGGCGTGCCGAAAACGGCCTCGGTGTAGGTCTTGTGGCACAGCGCGCGCAGGTCAGCGGGCGGGATGTCGTCGATGTACAGCGAGAGAATCTCGAACGCCAGGTCGGCATACGCCAGGCCGCGCCAGCGCGTGAGCGTGGCGTCGTCCACCCGGGGGTAATGTTCGGGCAGGTACAGGCCGCCGTCGGGCGCCAGCCCTTCGAGCAGGATCTCGCAGAAGCGCTTGCGGTCGGGGTGGCCGCGGGTGGAGAGGTAGTTCACGCCAGTTCTTCCTTGCGGATGCGGGTGATCGGCGCCACCACGGTCGGCAGGGCCTGCATCTGCGCCAGCGCGTCGTTCATGGTGCCCTCGCGCGTGTCGTGGGTCAGGATGATGAGGTCGGTCTGGTTCTCGCCGGCTTGGCTGACCTCATCGGCCTCGCGCTGCAGCACGGCGTCGATGCTGATGCCCGCACCCGCCAGAATGCCGGTGACCTTGGCCAGCACGCCAGCCTCGTCGGCCACGCGCAGGCGCAGGTAGTAGCTGGTCACCACCTCGCTCATGGGAAGGACCGGTGCGTCGCTCATGGCGTCGGGCTGGAATGCCAGGTGCGGCACGCGCTGCGCGGCGTCGGCCGTGTGCAGGCGCGTGATGTCCACCAGATCGGCGATCACGGCGCTGGCCGTGGGCTCCGAACCCGCGCCCTTGCCGTAGTACAGCGTGGTGCCCACGGCATCACCCTGCACCACCACGGCGTTCATGGCGCCTTCCACATTGGCGATCAGCCGCTTGGTGGGCACGAGGCTGGGATGCACCCGCAGCTCGATGCCGGCGGCCACGCGCTTGGTGATGCCCAGCAGCTTGATGCGGTAGCCCAGCTGCTCGGCGTAGCGGATGTCAGCGGCGCCCAGTTTCGTGATGCCCTCGACGTAGGCCTTGTCGAACTGCACGGGGATGCCGAAGGCGATCGCGCTCATCAGCGTGACCTTGTGCGCGGCATCGACGCCCTCGATGTCGAAGGTGGGATCGGCCTCGGCATAGCCCAGGCGCTGCGCCTCCTTGAGCACCACGCCGAAGTCCAGCCCCTTGTCGCGCATCTCGGAGAGTATGAAGTTGGTGGTGCCATTGATGATGCCGGCGATCCACTCGATGCTGTTGGCGGTAAGCCCTTCGCGCAGCGCCTTGATGATGGGGATGCCCCCGGCCACCGCGGCCTCGAACGCCACCATCACGCCCTTGCGGTGCGCGGCGGCAAAGATTTCCGTGCCGTGCACGGCCAGCAGGGCTTTGTTGGCGGTGACCACGTGCTTGCCCGCCTCGATGGCCTCCATGACCAGGGCCCGCGCGATGCCGTAGCCGCCAATCAGCTCGATGACGATGTCGATGTCGGGATTGGCGATCACGGCGCGCGCGTCGTTGACCACCCGGGCCTTGTCGCCCACGACGGCCTGGGCCCGCGCGGTGTCCAGGTCAGCCACCATGGTGATCTCGATGCCGCGGCCGGCCCGGCGGCGGATTTCCTCCTGGTTGCGTTGCAGCACATTGAAAGTGCCGCTGCCCACGGTGCCAATGCCCAACAGCCCTACTTGGATCGGTTTCATCTTGCGTTCTTGAATAAAAATGGCGGTAGCCCGCGCCAGCCGGCGCTCAGGCGCTACGTTTTCGATAGCTCTCGAGGAACTTCGCGATGCGGCCGATGGCTTCGCGCAGGTCGTCCTCGTGCGGCAGGAAAACGATGCGGAAGTGATCCGGCGTGGCCCAGTTGAAGCCCGTGCCCTGCACCAGCATCACGCGCGTTTCCTGCAGTAGTTCAAGGAAGAACTGGCGGTCGTCGGTGATCGGGTAGACCTTGGGATCGAGCCTGGGGAACATGTACAGCGCGGCCGACGGCTTGACGCAGCTCACGCCCGGAATGGCGGTGATGAGCTCGTAGGCCAGGTCGCGCTGGCGGCGCAGGCGTCCGCCGGGGGCGATGAGTTCGTTGATGCTCTGGTAGCCGCCCAGCGCGGTCTGGATCGCCCACTGGCCCGGCACGTTGGCGCACAGGCGCATGTTGGTGAGCATGTTCAGGCCTTCGATGTAGTCGGCCGCGGGCTTCTTGTCACCCGACACCACCATCCAGCCGGCGCGGTAGCCGCAGGAGCGGTAGCTCTTGCTCAGGGAGTTGAAGGTCAGCGTGAGCACGTCCTCGCTGAGACTGGCGATGGCGGTGTGCTTCGCGTCTTCGTAGAGCACCTTGTCGTAGACCTCGTCGGCCAGGATCACGAGGCCATGCTCCCGGGCAATGGCCACGATGGATTTCAGCAGCTCGTCGGAGTACAGCGCGCCCGTGGGGTTGTTGGGGTTGATGACGACGATGCCCTTGGTGCGCGGCGTGATCTTGCGGCGCAGGTCGTCCAGATCGGGCATCCAGCCGTTGGCCTCGTCGCACAGGTAGTGCACCGGCGTGCCGCCCGAGAGGCTGACGGCCGCCGTCCACAGGGGGTAGTCGGGCGAGGGCATGAGCAGCTCGTCGCCGTCGTCGCACAGCGCGTTGGTGGCCATCACGATCAGCTCGCTGGCGCCATTGCCCAGGTAGATGTCCTCGAGCACCACCCCCTTGATGCCCTGTTGCTGGGTGTAGTGCATCACCGCCTTGCGCGCCGCGAAGATGCCCTTGCTGTCCGAATAGCCGGCCGAGGTGGGCAGGTTGCGGATCATGTCCTGCTGGATTTCCTCGGGCGCATCAAAACCGAAAGGCGCCATGTTGCCGATGTTCAGCTTGATGATCTTGTGGCCGTCTTCCTCCATCTGCCGGGCCGCATCCATGATGGGACCGCGGATGTCGTAGCAGACGTTGGCCAACTTGGCAGATTTCTGGACGGTCTTCAAAGTCCCTCCGGGGGCGTTTTTACGGGGTGAAACCTATAATTTGACCACAGTTCTGCCTTCTTTTAGTGCAGCGCAACATTCAACCTTCCCCCATGCACCATGAAGCTGCAGCCTGACAAATCCAGCGTCCAGACCATCAGCGGCTACGGGCCCGGATGGGTCGGCGTGCAGGGCGAGAAAATCACGGGCAGCGTCATCATCGGCTCGCGCGGCCAGCGCATCGCCTGGCCCTGCGAACGCTTCGAAGACCTCGACGCGAGCCACTTCGAGCAGCTCGCCCAACTGCAGACCGAACTGGTGATCTTTGGCTCGGGTGGCCGCCTGCGCTTTCCGCAGCCGGCCTGGCAGCGGCCACTGATCGAACGACGCATCGGGCTGGAGACCATGGACACGGCCGCCGCCTGCCGCACCTACAACATCCTGGCGGGCGAAGGCCGCGACGTCGCTGTGGCCTTGCTGCAGGAGCCCATCGAGTGAACCCCCGGAGCCGCAAGGCGTTTCAGGGTAAAATCACGGGTTGCAAAGGGGACAAGCCGTCCCCCTGTCGCAACGAGCAACCCCTGTCACACGAGATATCAATTCATGGCGATCGTTGTCAACAAACCCATCCCCGAATTTGAAGCGAACGCCACGGGCGGCATCAAAGTTTCCAACACCTCCCATCTCGGCCACGTTGTGGTGCTGTACTTCTACCCCAAGGACAACACCCCCGGCTGCACGACCGAGGCCATGCAGTTCCGCGACAAGTACAAGGACTTCGTGAAGGCCGGCGCCACCGTGTTCGGCGTGTCGCGCGACAACATGAAGTCGCACGACGACTTCAAGGCCAAGCTCGAGCTGCCGTTCGAGCTGATTGCCGACACCGAGGAAAAGATGTGCCACATGTTCGGCGTGGTCAAGAACAAGATCATGTACGGCAAGAAGGTCAAGGGCATCGAGCGCAGCACCTTCCTGATCGGCGCCGATGGCCTGCTGAAGAACGAGTGGCGCGGCCTCAAGGTGCCGGGCCATGTGGACGACGTGCTCAAGGCCGTGAAGGCCCTCAAAAAAGCCGCCTGACGTTTTGCAGCAACAACCGCGGCGTGCGGTTGAAGCGTCATCGGACTTGTGCATAATGAACTCATGCCGTTGATCCCGACGCCCCGCGTCATCACCGCCAAACCCGAAAAAGCCGCCCGGCTCGCCTGGCGGCTTTTTCGCTTTTTGACCCCCCACTTTGTGAGTGCCCCCATCCATGCCACTGCCACCCGCTCCCACCAAGCGCGCCGCCCTGCTGTCCCCCGAGGCCTACGACGCCCCGGCCCGGTCCACGCACAAGGCATCGCGAAAATCGGAGACGCAGTTCACTGACAGTCCGCTGGCCGACAAGCCCCAGGCCATGGAGTTCGACCCGCGCAGCGGTGGCGGCGAGGCGCATCCCGCGGCCTTCGGCAGCGAGCCGGCGGCCCCGGCCCTGATCCAGGTCGAAACGCGCAAGCGGGCCAGCCCCGCCGCCCCGGCGGCGCCCACGCGCAGCAAGCGACCACGCCCCAGCGGCCCGGCCAAGCTGTTCGTGCTGGACACCAACGTGCTGTTGCACGACCCGATGTGCCTGTTCCGCTTCGAGGAACACGACATCTTCCTGCCGATGATCGTGCTGGAAGAACTGGACGGCCACAAGAAGGGCATGACCGAGGTGGCACGCAACGGGCGGCAGACCAGCCGCACGCTGGATGCACTGGCCGGCGCTCAGGGCGCCGACATCGCCGCCGGACTCAAGCTCAACACCACGGGCCACCGCGAGGCTGGCGGCAGCCTGTTCTTCCAGACCGAGCCGCTGGACGCCAAGCTGCCTACCAGCCTGCCCCAGGGCAAGGCCGACAACCAGATTCTGGGCGTGGTGCAGGCCCTGCGTGACCAGCACGCCGCGAAGGCACGGGCCGCCAACGTGCCCGCGCGTGAAGTGGTGCTGGTGTCCAAGGACATCAACATGCGGGTCAAGGCCCGCGCACTGGGCCTGGCGGCCGATGACTACCAGAACGACAAGACGCTGGAGGACGGTGACCTGCTGTACGCCGGCGCGCTCGCCCTGCCGCCGGACTTCTGGGCCAAGCACGGCAAGACCGTCGAAAGCTGGCAAAGCGGCCTGCACACGTTCTACCGCGTGACCGGCCCCATCGTGCCCAGCCTGCTGATCAACCAGTTCGTGTACTTCGAGTCGCCCGGTGAACCCAGCCTGTATGCGCGCGTCACCGAAGTGCGTGCCAAGACCGCCGTGCTCAAGACGCTCAAGGACTACGGCCACCTGAAGAACTCCGTCTGGGGTGTGACCACGCGCAACCGCGAGCAGAACTTCGCGATGAACCTGCTCATGGACCCCGAGGTCGATTTTGTCACGCTGACCGGTACCGCGGGCACCGGCAAGACACTGATGGCACTGGCCTCGGGCCTGACCCAGGTGCTGGACGACCGCCGCTACACCGAGATCATCATGACCCGCGCCACCGTGAGCGTGGGCGAGGACATCGGTTTCCTGCCTGGCACCGAGGAAGAAAAGATGGGCCCCTGGATGGGCGCGCTGGACGACAACCTCGAAGTGCTGGCCAAGACCGACACCGGCGCCGGCGAATGGGGCCGTGCGGCCACCAACGAGCTGATCCGCAGCCGCATCAAGATCAAGAGCATGAACTTCATGCGAGGCCGCACCTTCCTGAACAAGTACGTGATCATCGACGAAGCGCAGAACCTCACCCCCAAGCAGATGAAGACGCTGATCACCCGAGCGGGCCCCGGCACCAAGATCATCTGCATGGGCAACCTCGCGCAGATCGACACGCCCTACCTCACCGAAGGCTCCTCGGGCCTGACCTATGCGGTCGACAAATTCAAGGGCTGGCCCCACAGTGGCCACATCACGCTGGCGCGCGGCGAGCGCTCCAGGCTGGCTGACTTCGCCAGCGAAGTGCTGTAGCGCGGTGGCTTCTGCGCCCTCACCTCTGCTTCAATTTTGATAGCAGATGGTGGCCGCCCCGCAAGGGCTACAGGCTGAAACGACCTAGAAATCGTCACTCATCCCACTGGCCAGGCTTTCAAACTTGGTCAGCGGCTTGAGGAAGGCCAGCTTGCAGGTGCCCGTGGGCCCGTTCCGCTGCTTGCTGATGATGATCTCGGCCACACCGGGCTCCTTGGAGTCCTTGTTGTAGTAGTCGTCGCGGTAGATGAACATGATCACGTCCGCGTCCTGCTCAATGGCGCCGGACTCGCGCAGATCGCTCATCATGGGCCGCTTGTCGGTGCGTGACTCCACGCCGCGGCTGAGCTGGGACAGCGCGATCACGGGACATTGCAGCTCCTTGGCCAGCATCTTCAGTCCGCGCGAAATTTCGCCCACGGCGGTGGCCCGGTTCTCGTCGCTCATGCCGCTGGACACGCTCATGAGCTGCAGATAGTCCACCACGATCAGGCCCAGCTTGCCGCACTGGCGCGCCAGGCGCCGCGCGTTGGCGCGAAGCTCGCTGGTGGTCAGGCCCGGGGTTTCGTCGATGTGCAGCGACACGTTGCGCAGCTTCTCGATGGCCTCGGTCAGCCGCGGCCACTCGTCGTCGGACAGCTTGCCCGTGCGCAGGTGGCCCTGATCGATGCGGCCGATCGAGCCCACGATACGCACGGCCAGTTGCGCGGCCCCCATTTCCATCGAGAACACGGCCACCGGCAGGCCTTCATTGAGGGCCACGTGCTCGGCAATGTTGATGGCCAGGGCGGTCTTGCCCATGGAGGGCCGCGCCGCCAGCACGATCATGTCGCCGGCCTGGAAGCCCGAGGTCATGCGGTCCAGGTCATAGAAGCCCGTTGGCACCCCCGTGATGTCGTTGGGGTTGTCGGCCATTTCCTGGACGCGGTCCATCAACTCGACCACCAGGGAGTCCATGCCCTGGAAGCCCTGCTTCATGCGCGAGCCTTCCTCGCCGATGTTGAAGATCTTCTGTTCGGCCTCGTCAAGGATCTTGTCGACCGGCTTGCCCTGGGTATTGAAGGCGGCAGTGGCGATTTCGTCGCTGGCGCTCACCAGCTTGCGCAGGATGGAACGCTCGCGCACGATCTCGGCGTAGCGGCGGATGTTGCTGGCGCTCGGCACGTACTGTGCCAGTGAATTCAGATAGGCCAGACCGCCGGTTTCCTCGGCCTTGCCCAGGCTCTGCAACTGCTCGTAGACGGTGATCACGTCCGCCGGCTTGGTAGCGTTGATCAGGCCACCGATCGAGGCGTAGATCAGCCGGTGCTCGTACCGGTAGAAGTCGCCATCGGTGAGCAGATCCCCCACGCGGTCCCAGGCCCCGTTGTCCAGCAGCAGGCCCCCCAGCACGCTGGACTCGGCCTCAATTGAATGCGGCGGAATGCGCAGCTGCGCCACCTGCCGGTCGGTGGAGAAGTCATCGTCGAGAGAGCTGAAAACTGCGGACATTCGGCGCCTTTGCTAACCGCCCATGCTAAGGCGCACCCCGCGGCACGTCCATAGCACAAGCTTCTGGGAAAGCTGTGGATAGCTTTTGTAAAACTGTGGATTCCCGGTGGTCAACGCGGGACAACCTCGACATCCAAAAAGAAAAGGCCGCCCGAAGGCGGCCTGTTCGGACAGGGCGACGGTCAGGCCGTTTCGCCCAGCACCGTGACGGTGATTTCAACGGTCACATCGGTGTGCAGTTGCACATTGACGGCGGCCTCGCCCACCGTCTTGATGGGGCCATTGGGCATGCGGACCTGCGACTTGGACACCTTGTAGCCTTGCTTGCCCAGCTCTTCGGCCACGTCGGCATTGGTGACCGAGCCGAACAGACGGCCGTCCACGCCAGCCTTCTGGGTCAGCTTGAGGACCAGACCGGCGAGCTTCTCGCCCTGGGCCTGGCACTCGGCCAGCTTGGCCGCGGCGGCCTTTTCGAGTTCGGCGCGCTTGGCTTCGAACTCGGCCTTATTGGCCGCAGTGGCACGGCGGGCACGGCCCTGGGGAATCAGGAAGTTACGGGCATAGCCGTCCTTGACCTTGACGATCTCGCCGAGGTTGCCGAGATTCACGACCTTGTCGAGCAGAATGATTTGCATGTTCGTTGCTCCTTAGATGCGGTGCTGGTCGCTGTACGGCACCAGGGCCAGGAAGCGGGCACGCTTGATGGCGGTGTTGAGTTGACGCTGGTAGATCGCGCGGGTCCCCGTCAGGCGGGCCGGGATGATCTTGCCGTTTTCGGCGATGAAGTCGCGCAGGACGTCAACGTCCTTGTAGTCGATTTCCTCGACGCCGGCGACGGTAAAGCGGCAGAAGCGCTTGCGCTTGAACAGCAGCGACTGGGTGTTGCGCTTCGGGCGCTTGTCTTTGTTGAATTTCTTGAACGTGGCCATGATGGGACCTCTTCCTTAATGGGGAGGGGCAGAACCTGGGGTCTGTCCCGCAAAGCTGATTTGATCTGCCAGGAATTCCTGGATGTGGAATACGACGGATTTGCCGTTGCGTGGTGTTGCCAGGAAGCCGCTGAACCTGCCTGAACTGCCGATGGGCCGCTTGCCGAGGGTCTCGGCCAGCGCACCCAGCGCCACGGCCCTGATTTCTGCCTTCACCTGCCGGGGCTGCCCTGCTTCGATCAATTCGGACTCGTGTTCGAGTCGCAAATCCAGCGCAGGGGTTCCGGCCGGTGTGTACCGCAGGGCTTTAGCCTCGGCGATACAGGCGTTCAGGACCAGTTGGTTCACTGACTGCCGGCGCGCACGCTTCAGTTGTTCGCGTACTCCGCCTGTTGGGCCTTGCGGGCCTCTTCACGCTCGACGGTCTTCATCATGGCGGACGGACCGGTGTCGGCCTTCTTGCGCACGACGGTCAGATGACGCAGGACCGCGTCATTGAACTTGAAGGCGTGCTCGAGTTCACCCATCACGGCCTGATCGGCCTCGATGTTGACGCACAGGTAGTGGGCCTTGGCGAGCTTGTTGATCTGGTAAGCCAGTTGGCGGCGACCCCAGTCTTCTACACGGTGGATCTTGCCGCCGCCGGCAGTGATCATGCCCTTGTAGCGCTCCAGCATGGCCGGAACCTGTTCGCTCTGATCCGGATGAATCAGCAAAATGATTTCGTAATGACGCATGGACACTCCTTGTGGATGGGCCGGCCCGCGAAGAACGCTGCCCGGCTGTGGTTGAAGCCGCCCACTGCGTCAGAAGTGGTGCGGCAAGGCAAAGCCAAGGATTATAGCCCACAGGCACCAGGCCAGGCGAGTCAAGGCGGCGGCTCGTCCGAAATGCCGTATTCCCGGTCCAGCCGGTTCATGAAACGCGCGTAGTACCAGATGATGAGCACGTAGACGATCAAGGCCCCCTGGGCGCCCATCCAGAAGCTGAAAGGCCAGCCAAAAAAGCGGAACTCGATGTCGCGGGCGAAGTAGATCACCACGAAGGTCACGGCAAACCACACCGCCAGCAGCCCCAGAGTCACCCCGAGCGCCTTGCGCCGGTATTCGCGGTTGTGTGCCGGCGGCATGGTCAATCCCCGCCCCGGGTGGCCAGACTGACAACCAGTGCGATCAGCAGCCCTGCAGTCACCCCGAAGACGCCCGCGGACACTGGCAGGATGCCAAACCACAGCACCGATCCGGCCTCCAGGCCCAGGAAGGCGCGCACCGCCGGCGAGTTGGCCAGCATGTAGAACACTGTCACGCCCAGTCCTCCGAGCATGCCCGTCACTGCCCCGGCACGGGTTGTGCCACGCCAGAAGATGCCCAGCACCATCACCGGCACGAACGCCGAAGCCGCCAGCGAAAACGAGGCCGACACCAGCGGCAGGATGTCAGCCGGCTTGAGCGCCGCGACGAAGGCCGCCAGCATGGCCACCCCGAGCAGCGCAAACTTGGACAGGATCACGCGCTGCTCCGGCGGCACATCGCGTCGCACCTCGTGGCAATACACGTCGCGCACCAGCGAATTGCTGATGGTCAGCAGCAGGGCATCGGCCGTGGACAACGCGGCCGCCAGGCCTCCCGCGGCCACCAGCCCCGAAACCACGTACGGCAGCCCCCCGACCTCGGGAGTGACCAGCATCACGATGTCCGCCGCGATGCGGATTTCGCTGAACTGCAGGATGTGGTCGCCGTTGACATCGGACACCGAGATCAGCGCAGGATCGACCTTGGCCCACTGCCCGATCCATGAAGGCAGGGCATCGAAGCTGCTGCCCACCAACCCCTGCATGACCTCGTACTTGACCAGTACCGCCAGCGCGGGCGCGCTGAGGTACAGCAAGGCGATGAAGAACAACGACCAGGCCACCGAGGAGCGGGCCTCCGACACCGTGGGGGTGGTGTAGAAGCGAGTCAGCAGGTGCGGCAGGCCCGCCGTGCCCACCATCAGACAGAACACCAGCGCCAGAAAGTTCAGCCTCGACGTCTCGAAGGCCGCCTGCTCCTGCGGCGTGCCATGGGGATCGCCTGCGAAGGCCTGACCATGCGGAGGCAGGCCGCCCAGCGGCTTGGCCCGCTCGTGGGCATCGGCCATGGCGCGGGTCCACAGTTCGCGCGCGCCCGCCGGTGTCTTGGGCAACGCCGCCAGGTCCCGAGCCGCCGCCACGATGAGGGCCGAATCGGCGTCGCGCGCCTTGAGCTGGCGCACCCGTTCCAGTGCCGCCGCGCGGTCGCGCCGCAGAGCGCCTTCGATGTCCTGCAGCCGGTCCTGGTACTCCTTCTCGCGCTGTTCCCAGACCCGGCGCACCTGGCGCTCCGCCGGCGAGTCGCGCAGCTGCTTCTCGGCCTCGGTCACCTTTTCGAGCTGCTCGCCGTACACCAGCGGGGCCAACGGGTTGCCGAGCTGCTTGTAGGCCAGCCAGGACACAGGGATCAGGAAGGCCAGCAGCAGGATGATGTACTGGGCCACCTGCGTCCAGGTGATCGCCCTCATCCCGCCCAGGAACGAGCACAGCAGCACGCCCCCGAGGCCCAGCAGGATCCCGATCTCGAACTGCACCCCGGTCAGCCGGGAAGCGATCAGACCCACGCCGTAGATCTGCGCCACCACATAGGTGAACGAGCACAGCACCGCCGCGAACGCCGCAATCAGCCTGGGCCAGCGGCCGCCAAAGCGCACGTCGAAATAATCCGGCACCGTATAGAGGTTGAGCCGCCGCAGGTGCGGCGCAATCAGCAAGCCCACCAGGCAGAAGCCGCCGGTCCAGCCCAGCACATAGGCCAGGCCCCCGGGCTGCGCCTCGGTTCCAGAAAAGCCCTGCAGATACAGGCCGCCAGCCAGACTGATGAACGACGCCGCGCTCATCCAGTCGGCCGCGGCGGCCATGCCGTTGTACATGGGCGGGATGCGGCGGCCCGCGACGTAGTACTCGTTGGCGTCGGAGGTGCGGCCGTAGATGCCGATGGCCGCGTAGATCATCACCGTGGAAAACAGGAAGATCGGCCCCAGCCAGACACGCGAGAGGCCCTGGCGCTCCGCCCAGGCCATGAGCAGGAAGAACGCTGCCAGCCCGAGGCCATAGAACGCCAGATTGCGGTGGATACGCCGCTTGTAGGCAGCGTAGGCGGGGCTGTCGGACATCCGTCCGATCATCCCACCCGTGCCGGCCCACCGGCCTAGGTATTTCCTAGAAGGAAAGGCCGGCCCGTTTGTCAGCCCCGTGAAAGCTGCTTCCAGGTTTCGATCACGCTGTCAGGGTTCAGCGAGATCGAGGCAATGCCTTCAGCAGCCAGCCACTGCGCAAAATCGGGGTGGTCGCTCGGGCCCTGGCCGCAGATGCCCACGTATTTGCCCTGGGCCTGGCAGGCCTTGATGGCGCGGCTGAGCATGGCCTTGACCGCCGGATCGCGTTCGTCAAAGTCAGCGGCCAGCAGTTCTAGACCCGAATCGCGGTCCAGGCCCAGCGTGAGCTGGGTCAGGTCGTTGGAGCCGATGGAGAAGCCGTCGAAGTACTCGAGGAACTCGTCGGCCAGGATGGCGTTGCTCGGAACCTCGCACATCATGATGACCTTGAGTTCGTCCTGGCCGCGCTTGAGTCCATGGCCGGCGAGCAACTGCGTCACCTTGTCAGCCTGCCCCAGCGTGCGCACGAAGGGCACCATAACCTGCACATTGGTCAGCCCCATTTCATTGCGCACGCGTCGCAGGGCCTCGCACTCCATGGCGAACGCTTCGCTGAATTCGGCGCTCACATAGCGCGCCGCGCCGCGGAAGCCGAGCATGGGATTCTCTTCCTCGGGCTCGTAGCGGCTGCCGCCAATGAGCTTGCGGTACTCGTTGGACTTGAAATCGCTCAGCCGCACGATCACCGGCTTGGGCCAGAACGCCGCGGCAATCGTGGCCACACCCTCGGCCACCTTGTCCACATAAAAGGCCTTGGGCGATGCGTGGCCGCGCGCCACAGACTCCACGGCCTTCTTCAGGTCGGCATCGACATTGGGATAGTCGAGGATGGCCTTGGGATGCACGCCAATGTTGTTGTTGATGATGAATTCAAGCCGCGCCAGCCCCACGCCCTCGTTGGGCAACTGGCAGAAGTCGAAGGCCAGTTGCGGGTTGCCCACGTTCATCATGATCTTGGTCTTGATGGCGGGCATGGCACCGCGCTCGACCTCGGTCACCTCGGTTTCGAGCAGGCCGTCGTAGATGAAGCCGGTATCTCCCTCGGCACAGCTCACGGTCACAAGGGTGCCATCCTTGAGCCGCTCGGTGGCGTCGCCGCAGCCCACCACGGCGGGGATGCCCAGCTCGCGGGCAATGATGGCCGCGTGGCAGGTGCGCCCGCCCCGGTTGGTCACGATGGCGCTGGCGCGCTTCATGACCGGCTCCCAGTTGGGATCGGTCATGTCGGTCACGAGGATGTCACCGGCCTGCACCTTGTCCATCTCGGCAATGCTGTGGACAAGGCGCACCGGCCCGGTGCCGATCTTCTGGCCGATGGCACGCCCTTCGGCGAGCACGGCGCCACGGCCCTTGAGCTTGTAGCGCAGCTCGGCCTTGTCGCCCTGCTGGCTCTTCACGGTCTCGGGCCGGGCCTGCAGGATGTACAGCAGGCCGTCCGTGCCATCCTTGCCCCATTCGATGTCCATCGGGCGACCGTAATGCTGCTCGATCACCAGCGCGTAATGCGCGAGTTGCTCCACGTCGGCGTCGGTCAGCGAGTAGCGGTTGCGCTGCTCCAGCGGCACATCGGTGGTCTTGACCAGTTTGCCGTCCCGGGCCTTTTCCTCGGCACTGGCAAACACCATCTGGATCAGCTTGGAGCCCAGGTTGCGGCGGATGACCGCACGCTTGCCCGCCTTGAGCATGGGTTTGTGGACATAGAACTCGTCGGGGTTCACGGCGCCCTGCACCACGGTCTCGCCCAGGCCATAGCTGCTGGTGATGAACACCACGTCTTCAAAACCCGACTCGGTGTCGATGGTGAACATCACGCCGGCTGCGCCCAGGTCCGAGCGGACCATGCGCTGCACACCCGCTGAAAGGGCCACCACGTCGTGCTCGAACCCCTTGTGGACGCGATAACTGATGGCGCGATCGTTGTAGAGGCTGGCAAACACCTCTTTCATCTTGTGCAGCACGTCGGCAATGCCGACCACATTGAGAAAAGTTTCCTGCTGGCCGGCGAAGGAGGCGTCCGGCAGGTCTTCCGCCGTGGCTGACGAGCGGACCGCGAACGACGCGGCCGGGTTGCCCGCGCTCAGGGTGGCGAAAGCCTCGGCGATCGCTTTTTCAAGGTCTGCGGGAAACGGCTGGGCTTCGACCCAGCCGCGGATTTCGGCGCCGGCGGCAGCCAGCGCGCGCACATCCTCGGTATCCAGGCGCTTGAGCCGTTCGCTGATGCGGTCCGCAAGCCCGTCATGGGCGAGGAACTGGCGGAACGCGTGGGCCGTGGTGGCAAAACCCGTGGGTACGCGCACACCCTGGGGCAACTGCGAGATCATTTCGCCGAGGCTGGCGTTCTTGCCGCCGACCGCCTCGACGTCGGTCATTCTCAGGTTTTCAAACGGTACGACCAAGGCGGTCGCGCTGAAAAGTGCAGACATGGGAAAGCTCCAGAAGTTAAAACCTGTGCGGCACCCCGGCGATCAGGGGGTGCTTTCCCATGGCACGGCGAGCGGCTTGGCTGTTGTTCGAATAGGCAGCGGCGGTGCATGGCGGGGAATTTGGATAATTACCCCGATTGTAGGCCGCAGCCCGCGCCCGCGGCCTTGCAGCAGACTGAAAGCATTACAAAGGCGACCATGCACACACGCACAGTTTTCTTCATCTCCGACGGCACCGGCATCACGGCAGAGACTTTCGGCAACGCCATCCTGGCCCAGTTCGAGATGAAGCCCCGCCATGTGCGGTTGCCCTTTGTCGACACCGTAGACAAGGCACATCAGGTCGTGCGCCAGATCAACCACACCGCCGAGGCAGAGGGCAAGAAGCCTCTGGTGTTCACCACCCTGGTGAACACCGAAATCCTCACCGTCATCGAGGAGGGTTGCAAGGGCATGCTGATGGACATGTTCGGCACCTTTGTGCGCCCGCTCGAGGTGGAGCTGGGCATCAAGTCCAACCACCGCATCGGCCGCTTCAGTGACGTGAGCAAGAGCAAGGAGTACCACGACCGCATCGAGGCCATCAACTTCAGCCTGGCCCACGACGACGGGCAGTCCAACCGCGACCTGGAGTCATCCGAGGTGATCCTGGTGGGCGTGAGCCGCAGCGGCAAGACGCCCACGTCGCTCTACCTGGCCATGCAGTACGGTCTCAAGGCGGCGAACTATCCGCTGATCCCGGAAGACTTCGAACGGCAGCAACTGCCGGCGGCCCTGCTCGCCCACAAGAAGAAAATCTTCGGCCTGAGCATCCAGCCCGACCGCCTGAGCGAAATCCGCAACGAACGCCGGCCCAATAGCCGCTACGCCAGCCTGGAGAACTGCCGCATGGAAGTCAGCGAGGCGGAAGCCATGATGCGTCGCGCCGGCATCCGCTGGCTGTCCACCACGACCAAGAGCATCGAGGAGATCGCCACCACCATCCTGCAGGAAATACGCCCGGAGCGGCTGGTGTACTGACGATCTTCATAGTTGTTGACAATGAAATAAATTCAGTCAATTAATTGGAATTATTCTCATTTGAGCGTTAAGCTACCTCTTACAAACAATTTTGTTTGATTTTCAAGAGAGGTAACCCGCATGTCCCTGATCAACACCACCGTCCCCCCGTTCAAGGCCACGGCCTATCACAACGGCAAGTTCGTTCCCGTCTCGGAACAGAGCTTCAAGGGCAAGTGGTCCGTCGTCGTGTTCTATCCGGCCGACTTCACCTTCGTCTGCCCCACCGAGCTGGGCGACCTGGCCGATCACTACGAGGCCTTCAAGAAGCTCGGCGTGGAGATCTATGGCGTGTCCACCGACACCCATTTCACCCACAAGGCCTGGCACGACACGTCCGACACCATCAAGAAGGTTCAGTACCCGCTGATCGGCGATCCGAACCACCAGCTGGCCAGCTTCTTCCAGGTGCTGATCACCGAGGGCGAGGACGCCGGCCTGGCGCTGCGCGGCACTTTTGTGATCGACCCCGAGGGCCAGATCAAGACGATCGAAGTCCATGACAACGGCATCGGCCGCGACGCCACCGAGACGCTGCGCCGTGTCAAGGCCGCGCAGTACATCGCCGCCCACCCCGGGGAAGTCTGCCCCGCCAAGTGGAAGGAAGGCGAAGCCACGCTCGCCCCGTCGCTCGATCTGGTCGGCAAGATCTGAGGAGGCCCGCGCATGCTCGACGCCAGCCTCAAGGCCCAACTGGCCAGCTACCTGGAGCGCATCACGCAGCCGGTGGAAATTGCGGCGGCGCTCGACGACACGCCTGCCTCCACCGAAATGCGGGCCTTGCTCAAGGACATCGCCGATTCGTCTGCCCGCATCACGGTGACCGAATCACACGGGGGCCCACACCGGACGCCGTCGTTCTCGGTCAATCGTCCCGGCGAAAACCACGGCCCGCGTTTTGCCGGCCTGCCCATGGGGCACGAGTTCACCTCGCTGGTGCTCGCCCTGTTGCAGGTCGGGGGCTATCCGCCCAAGGTGGAGCAGGCCCTGCTTGACCAGATTCGCGCACTGGACACCGACCTTGAATTCGAGGTCTACGTCTCGCTGACCTGCCACAACTGTCCTGACGTGGTGCAGGCGCTGAACCTCATGGCAGTCCAGAACCCGCGCATCAAGACCACGATGATCGAGGGCGGACTGTTCCAGGACGAAATCAACGAACGCCAGATCATGGGCGTGCCCACGGTGTTCCTCAACGGCACGATGTTCGGCACCGGCCGCCTGAGCCTCGAGGAAATCCTGGCCAAGGTGGACACGGGCGGCACCGAGCGCGAGGCGAAGAAAATCGCCGCCAAGGAGCCGTTCGACGTGCTGATCGTCGGCGGCGGGCCGGCCGGCGCGGCCGCGGCCGTCTATGCGGCGCGCAAGGGCATCCGCACCGGCATCGCCTCCGAACGCTTTGGCGGCCAGGTACTGGACACGCTGGGCATCGAGAACTTCATCTCGATCAAGGAAACCGAGGGCCCGAAGTTCGCACTGGCGCTGGAGGAGCACGTGCGCTCCTACGACGTGGACATCATGAACCTGCAACGTGCCCGTGCGCTGGTGCCGGGCAAGGACCTGATCGAGGTGCAGCTCGACAGCGGCGCTTCCCTGAAGGCCCGATCGGTGGTGATCACCACCGGCGCGCGCTGGCGCAACATCAATGTGCCCGGTGAAGCCGAGTTCAGGAACAAGGGCGTGGCCTACTGCCCGCACTGCGACGGTCCGCTGTTCAAGGGCAAGCGCGTGGCGGTGATCGGTGGTGGCAACTCGGGCGTGGAGGCCGCGATTGACCTGGCCGGCATCGTGGGCCACGTCACGCTGATCGAGTACGACACCCGGCTGCGCGCCGACGAAGTGCTGCAGCGCAAGCTGCGCAGCCTGGGCAACGTGACCGTGTTCACCCATGCGCAGACCACCGAGATCACCGGCACCGACAAGGTCAATGGGCTGGTGTTCAAGGACCGCGCGAGCGGCGAGGAAAAGCGCGTGGACCTGGAAGGCGTGTTCGTGCAGATCGGCCTGGTGCCCAACACCGACTGGCTCAAGGGCACGGTGACGCTGAGCAAGCACGGCGAGATCGAGGTGGACGCGCGCGGCCAGACCTCGGTGCCCGGTGTCTTTGCCGCGGGCGACGCGACCACCACGCCTTTCAAGCAGATCATCATTGCCGCGGGTGATGGCGCCAAGGCCGCGCTCGGCGCCTTTGACCACCTGATCCGCAGCACGGCCCCGGCCTGAATGCGAATGCCTATCGCAATCACACGCACGCAGACCGCGTGCGTGGGGGATTGCCCCGCAAGGCCGTCGAATTCCCGGACAATGAGCCGCTTCAGAACCACACCGGGAGCATCCGCATGAAAGGCGACGCCAAAGTCATCGAGCATCTGCAGGCCCAGCTCAAGAACGAGCTGACCGCGATCAACCAGTACTTTCTGCACTACCGCATGTACAAGCACTGGGGCCTGGACAAGCTCGCCAAGAAGGAATACGACGAGTCCATGGGCGAGATGAAGCATGCCGACAAGCTCATGGACCGCATCTTCGTGCTGGATGGCCTGCCCAACCTGCAGGACCTCGGCAAACTCATGGTCGGCGAGGACGTGCCCGAGATTCTGCAGTGCGACCTCAAGGCCGAACAGGGCGCACAGGCCACCATCAAGGACGGGATTGCCCACTGTGAGGCCGTGCGGGACTATGTGAGCCGCGATCTGCTGCAAGGCATCCTTGACGACACCGAAGAACACATCGACTTCCTCGAGACCCAGATCGACCTCGTTGGCAAGGTCGGCCTGCAGAACTACCTGCAGAGCCAGATGGGCGAGTTGAGCTGAGGTCTCGCCTCCCACACGCATGTGAGCCGGCGGCAGCGACCGGCTTTTTTTTGCGCCAACAAACGAGAATAATTCTCATTTTCATGAGATACTGAGCGGACCCGCCAGCCGAAACCCTTGAGGTCAAGCCAGCCAGCAACCCGATTGCTCCTGCGCTTTGCCCATGCCCGCTCACCCGCCTGATTTCAGGCCAAATCCAGTTCCAGCCCTTGCTGGATGGTCACTTTCAGCTACCGAATTCATAGCAACTCAGGCATGCCCCGAGTCTGCTGATGGGGCACTTCCGTGTCCTTGAGATCCGGCGCATGAGCGCGGCGTTCTGGCGGCTCTGGGGCTGGCCCCTGGTCCTCGGTCTGCTCACCGTCAGCGGGCTCATCAGTGCCCTGGTATCCGACCACGCGGGCGACGTCTGGTCGTGGTTCGCGCTGGGGCTGCCAGTGGCCGTGACGGCCTGGTTCGCCTGGCGTCCGGCCGCCCGCGTGACCGCTCCCACCCGTTCTCCTTCTGCTTCCTCCGCCTTCCGGAAAGACCGACCATGACACGACCGACCCCCGTGGCGCTTGCCGCTGCATTGGCCTTGCAACTCCCTGCCGTTCAGGCCCAGTCCGCCGCCGCGTCCGACAGCGCGAGCAGAACGCTGTCCACCGTGACGGTGAATGCCAGCGCCGACGCGTCCGCGCAGGGCCTGTCGCCGCCCTATGCCGGGGGGCAGATTGCCCGCGGGGGACGCGCAGGCATCCTGGGCACGCGCGACGACATGGAAACACCGTTCGCCATCACCAGCTACACCAACGAACTGATCCAGGACCGCCAGGCAAGAAGCGTGGGCGATGTGTTGCAAACCGACCCCCATGTGCGCGTGGCGCGCGGCTTTGGCAATTTCCAGGAGTCCTACTTCATCCGGGGTTTCGTTCTGGGCTCGGACGACGTGGCCTACAACGGTCTGTACAGCCTGTTGCCACGCCAGTACATCGCCACGGAGCTGTTCGAGCGCGTGGAAGTGCTGCGCGGCGCCTCGGCCTTCCTGACCGGCGCCAACCCCGGCGGTGGTGGCCTCGGGGGGGCCATCAACCTGCTGCCCAAGCGAGCGCCCAACGAGCCGCTCAGCCGGGTGACCCTGAGTGCCGGCAGTGGCTCGCAGCTCAACCTGGCGGCCGACGTGGCGCGCCGCTTCGGGCCCCACGGCGCCACCGGCATCCGCGTGAATGCCGCCGTGCGCGACGGCGGCACCGGGGTCACAGACGAAAAAGCAAAGCTCGGCCTGGCCGCCGTGGGCCTGGACTGGCGCAGCCGCGATGTGCGCCTGTCGGGCGACATCGGCTGGCAGGACAACCGCCTCGCCCGCACCCGCACCAACGTCACGCCTGGCGCGGCCGTCACCGCCACCCCTGCCGCGCCGGACGCCCGCGGCAACTTTGCCCAACCCTGGTCGTTCTCCAACGAGCGCGACGTGTTTGGCACGCTGCGGGGTGAATGGGACATCCATGCCAGCCTGACGGCCTGGGGTGCCTACGGCCTGCGCCGGAGCGAAGAGGCCAATTCGTTGGCGAACTTCTCGCTCGAGGACAACGTTGGCAACGGCACCACATCGCGCTTCGACAATGCGCGCAAGGACCGTGTCGACACCGGTGAGCTGGGCCTGCGCGGCAAGCTGCGCACCGGCAGCGTGGGCCACGAATGGGTGGCCGCGGCCTCGTGGTTCGAGGCCGAAAGGGACAACGCCTACCGCTGGGACTTCTTCAATACCCAGGCCACCAACCTGTACGCGCCGGTGTTCACCGCGCAACCGGCCTTCAGCGGAGGCGGCTTCTCGGGCGGCGACCTGACCGCCCCCAACCTGACCGGCCGAACCCGGCTCACCAGCCTGGCACTGGGCGACACGCTCTCCCTCGCGCAGGACCGCGTTCTGCTCACGCTGGGCCTGCGCCGCCAGAAGCTGGAGGTGGACGACTTCGCCTACGGCACCAGCGCGCCACTGGCCCAATACAGCCAGAGCCACACCAGCCCCGCCATGGGCATCGTCTATCGGGCCGGCGCGCAATGGTCGGTGTATGCCAACTACATCGAAGGGCTGAGCAAGGGTGATGTGGCGCCGGCGGCCGCCAGCAACCGTGGTGAATCGCTCGCGCCCTATGTCTCCAAGCAGAAGGAAATCGGCCTCAAGTACGACGGCGGGCGCATCGGCGGCGGCATTGCGCTGTTCTCCACCACACATCCACGCGCCTTCCTGAACGCGGCCAACGTTTTCACCGCCGGTGGCCAGGACCGGCACACCGGCGTGGAGCTCAACGTTCACGGCGAGGCCGCGCGCGGCCTGCGCCTGCTGGGGGGCGCCACCTGGCTGAACGCCAGGCAGCAATCCACCGGCGCCGCGGCCACCGACGGCAAGCGCGTCATCGGGGTGCCGGTTTTCCAGGCCACGCTGGGCGCCGAGTGGGACGTGGCGGCCGTGCGCGGCCTGGCGCTGGACGGCCGCATCGTGCACACGGGCAGCAGCTATTCCAACGCCACCAACACGCTCGAGGTGCCGGGCTGGACACGGCTGGACGTGGGTGCGCGCTACCTCACCGAGGTGGCAGGCCGGCTCGTCACGCTGCGCGCCCGCGTGGACAACGTGGCCAACAAGAGCTACTGGGCCTCGGCGGGGGGCTATCCGGGGGCGGGCTATCTCGTGGTGGGCGCGCCGCGCACCTTCACGCTGAGCGCGTCGGTCGAGTTCTGAGGCCGCCGTGCTGACCCAACGCGCCATCATGGGCTGGAGCTGGACGCACAAGTGGTCCAGCCTCGTCTGCACGGTGTTCATGCTGCTGCTGTGCCTCACAGGGCTGCCGCTGATCTTCCATCACGAAATCCGGCATCTGAGCGGCGGTGAGGTCCAGGCGCCGCTGATGGCCGAGCACGCCCCGCATCTGCCGCTGGATCGACTGCTGCGGACGGCCAATGCCCGGCACCCCGATCGCGTGGTCCAGTTCTCTTCCCCGGACCCGGAATCGGGCGACTTCTGGTTTGTCACGCTCACGCCCAGCCCCGCGCCCACCGGCGATTTCCGGTCCGTGGCGGTCGACGCGCGCAGCGGCGCCGTGTTGGCCACCCCACGCTTCGACGAGGGCTTCCTGTGGTTGATGCTCAAGCTGCACGTGGACCTGTTCGCGGGTCTGCCCGGCAAGCTGTTCCTCGGCTTCATGGGTCTGCTGCTGCTCGTGGCCATCGTCTCCGGCACGGTGTTGTATGCGCCGTTCATGCGCAAGCTGGCTTTTGGCGAGGTGCGGCGCCACCGTTCGCCCCGCATCCGCTGGCTGGACCTGCACAACCTGCTGGGCATCACCACGCTGGTCTGGGCGCTCGTAGTGGGCGGCACCGGTGCGATCAACACCTGCGCGGATCTTCTCTTCAGGTACTGGCAGCACGATCAGTTGAGCGCCCTGCTGGCACCGTACCGAGGCCTGCCGATCGTGCCGACCGACGAGCGCGCGCCGGTCCAGGCGGCCATGGAAGCCGCGCTGGCCCGGGCTCCAGGCACGCGCGTGTCGTTCATCGCGTTCCCAGGGACCGCGTTCTCCAGCCCGCACCACCTGACCTTCTATCTGCATGGCACAGCGCCCCTGACATCGCGCCTCCTGCAGCCCGTGCTGGTCGACGCGCGAACCGCCGAAGTCACCGCCGCGCCCCGTCTGCCCTGGTACCTCGCCGCGCTGCTGATCTCCCAGCCACTGCATTTCGGCGACTACGGTGGACTGCCCATGAAGGTCCTCTGGGCCCTTCTGGACCTCATCACCATCGTGGTGCTGGGCAGCGGGCTCTACCTGTGGCTTCAGCGCAGGGAGTTCGAGAGTGCCCCCCGGGAAACCCGTCGCCCGGCAGAACGCCGCCAGGCGGACGCCTTATAACCGCCGGCGAACACCTACAGACCGAAAGTGCATAAAGCATCGGCGAAAATTCTTGCCATGAGTGCCTTTCAAACCGAAAAAGTCCTGACGGTCCATCACTGGACCGACCAGCTGTTCTCCTTCACCACCACCCGCGACACGGGCTTCCGGTTCATCAACGGCCAATTCACCATGATTGGCCTGCCCGTCAATGGCAAGCCGCTGCTGCGCGCCTACAGCATTGCCAGCGCCAATCACGAGGAGGCGCTGGAGTTCTTCAGCATCAAGGTGCCCGACGGTCCGCTCACGTCCCGCCTGCAGCACCTGCAGCCGGGTGACGAGCTGATCGTCGGGCGCAAACCCACCGGCACGCTGCTGCTGCAGAACCTGTTGCCCGGCGGCACACTGTGGTTGCTGGCCACCGGCACGGGGCTCGCCCCGTTCCTGTCGCTCATCAAGGATCCCGAAACCTATGAGCGCTTCAACAAGGTGGTGATCGTGCACGGCTGTCGCACGCAGGCCGAACTGGCCTACCGCCAGTTGTTCGAGCATGAGCTGCACGAGCACGAATACCTGGGTGAGCTCGTGAAGAACCAGTTGCTGTACTACCCCACGGTCACGCGCGAGAAGTTTCGCAATGAGGGCCGCATCACCGAGCTCATGTCGTCGGGCAAGCTTTACGGCGACCTCGGTCAGCCCCCCGTTTCGGTGGACAACGACCGCTTCATGATCTGCGGCAGCCCGGCCATGTTGCGCGACCTCAAGACCATGCTCGAAGGCCAGGGCTTCACCGAGGGCAACATGCAGCATGCCGGTCACTTCGTGATCGAGCGCGCCTTCGCCGAGCGATAGGCCGCCACGGCCAGGCGGTGCCTGGATGCTGGAGGCACCGTCGCATCGGGACCACAGGTCATTGATCATGAATGAGATGGATTCGCATTTACGATAGAATCCAGCCGACTCATCCGGCCAGCCAGAACCGCGCCGCCCACGCGCGCAGCCAGCCTCAGACCTGCAACCCTCTGCCGTCTGGCAGGCTCATTCACTGGAGGCCACATTGGCTAAGAAAAAAGCTGGCGCCCGCTTGCGCGCCCTTCCTGGCAAACACCCCCAATCCCGCACGCTGGCCATGGCGGCTCCGTCGCAAGGCCCTGAGCGGGCCGCGCTGCCGCTGGGGGCCCTCATGCTGGCCGCATCGTTCAGCAGCTGGGCGCAGACCACCGCACCTACCGAGGGACGGACGCTGGCGCCCGTGACCGTGAAGGAACAAGCCGAAGCGCCCGAAGGCAAGGACTCGGTGCGCGCCACCGAAACCAGCATCGGCAAGGGCAAGCAGGCGCTGCGCGACATCCCTCAATCCATCACCGTGGTGACCGAGAAGCTGATGGACGACCGCAACCTGGACACTGTCAAGGACGCCCTGCGCCAGACGGCGGGCGTGACCTTCCAGGCCGCCGAGGGCGGTGAGGAGGACATCCGCCTGCGCGGCTTTTCGCTGGCCACCACGGGAGACATCTTCCTGGACGGCATGCGCGACCCGGCGTTCTATGACCGGGACAATTTCAACAACGACCGCCTCGAAGTCCTGCGCGGCTCAGCCTCGATGCTGTTCGGTCGCGGGTCGACGGGCGGCGCGGTCAACCAGGTCAGCAAGGTGCCGCGCCTGGTCAACGAGAACGAAGTCACCACCACGCTGGGCAGCCACAACTACAAGCGCGTCACGGGCGACTTCAACATCATGACCGGCGAGAACGCCGCACTGCGGCTGAATGCCATGGCTACCAAGGCTGACAGCAACGGCGCTGGCAGCAGCATCGACAAGAAGGGCCTCGCAGCCGCGTACCGGTTCGGCATCGGGACCGCCGACGAGTTCTCGGCCAGCCTGTACTACCTGGACAACCACAACGGCATGAACTACGGCATGCCCTGGATCAAGCCCAACGCCACGGACACAACTGCGGCCAACACCCTCATCGGCAGCCTCGATCCGGACACTTACTACGGCATGGCCAGCGACTACAACGCAGGCAAGGCCACCATTGGAAGCCTCAGCCACACCCACCGCTTCAGCCACGACAGCGAGCTGAAGACCCAGTTCCGCATGGGCAGCTTCAAGCGCGACCAGCGCGCGGGCACGGTGCGATTCGCCAATGCGGCTTCTCAGCCCGGTGGCGTGGCCGTCGACCTGTCGACCTTCGGACCCAACACGGTCATCAATCGCGGCACGCAGCTCAAGATCCAGGACCTGGACACGGTGCAGTTGCAGACTGATTTCAATACCAAGTTCGAGGCCCTCGGCGTCAAGCACGCGCTCATCACGGGGGTGGACATTTCCCAGGAAAAGAAGACCCAGTATGCGGCCCGCAACGCTGCCCAGGGTGGCGTGGACCTGCCCAAGCCGACCACCACCTTCGGCACGCCAAACGATGGCGCCTCCATCAACGAGGGCTTGCGTGTGCTGCGCACCAGCAACCAGTTCACCGCCAACGCCTGGGGCATCTATGTGCAGGACCTGGTGGAAGTCGCCCCACACTGGAAGGTGCTGGGCGGTCTGCGCTACGACAACATGCGTGGCAACTACGATGCGTTCGGCATCCCGAACAACGCGCCGGGGCCGGTCACGACCACGTCCTACCAGCAAAAGATTTCTGAACTGAGCAAACGCTTTGGCGTGCTGTACCAGCCCAATGCGCTGCAATCGTTCCATTTCTCGTATGGCACCTCGTTCAACACGTCCGGCGACACCTACTCCTACAACGCGCTGAGTGCCAACACCGACCCTGAGCAAAGCGAGAACATCGAATTCGGCGCCAAGATCGACTCTGCCGACAAACGGTTCACCACGCGCCTGGCGATTTTCCGCGCCACCAAGAAGAACGAGCGCAACACCGATCCCGACACCGCCGCCACCCGTCTGCTGCTTTCGGGCAAACGCCATACCGCGGGCTTTGAGATTGACGTCAGCGGCCGGCTTACGCCCAAATGGGAGGTCTATGGCTCGTACATGTGGATGCCCGTGGCCCGTGTGGACCAGGCCTCGACCGCGACCACCGTGGGCAACCGGGTGGGCGATCGTCCCGGACTCAGCCCCCGGCACAGCGGTACGGTATGGAGCACCTACCAGCTCACCCCCCAATGGCGCGTGGGCGGCGGACTGAACTTCCGGAGCGCGCAATCGCCGGCCGACGTGACCGCGCCCGCGTGGGAAGCTCCGGCCTTTGTCACCGCCGACCTTCTGGCCGAATACGCGATCAACCAGCAATTCATCGTCAAGGCCAACCTGACCAACGTGACCAACAAGTTGTACGGCGAATCGCTGTACCGCGGCCACTATGTGCCCGGTGCCGGACGTTTGCTGCAGGTCTCCCTGACCGCCAAGTTCTGAGCCCGACTCCTGCAAAATGGACGCCGGCCCCTGCCAGGGGCCGGCATTTTTGTTTCCGTGAGCCCACGCCATGCTACTGACCGTTCCGGACATCCTCCACGCTGACGAGGTGCGACAGATTCGCGCACAACTGGCCACCGCCGCGTGGGGCGATGGTCGCGCCAGCGCGGGCGAGCAGGCTGCGCGCGTCAAGAACAACGAGCAACTGCCACACGACTGCGAAGCGGCCCGCACAGCCCGCGCCATGGTGTTGCGCGGGCTGGACCGGCAGCCTCTGTTCCTAACCGCGGCGTTGCCCAAGAAGGTGTTCACGCCGCGGTTCAACCGCTACGGCGGTCAAAGCAATCACTATGGCGAGCATGTGGACAACGCGGTGCGCTTCACCGATTCCGGCCAGCGCGTACGTACCGACGTGTCCTGCACGGTGTTTCTTTCCGACCCATCGGACTACGATGGCGGTGAACTGGTGATCAGGGACACTTTCGGCACCCACCAGGTCAAGTTGCCCGCAGGCCATGCCGTGCTGTACCCCGGAACCAGCGTGCATCAGGTCACGCCGGTCACGCGTGGCGAGCGGCTGGCCTGCTTCTTCTGGGTGGAAAGCATGGTCCGAAGTGACGAGCAGCGGCGACTGCTGTTCGACATGGACATGGCCCTCATGCAACTTCGCCAGGCCCACGGCGAAAGCTCCGCCACCGTGGCATTGACCGGGACCTATCACAACCTGCTGAGGCTTTGGGCCGATACATGACCCTCTCGAAGCCCCCGATGCCCGTCGTGCAGCCGCTGCCGCCCGGCCTGGTGACGCTGGACGACCATGAGGCCCATGCGCGTACGCAACTGGACAGCAATGCCTGGGCCTATTTCAGCGGCGGCGCGGCAGACGAGATCACCCTGCATGCCAACCGCAGGGCCTGGAATCAGCTGCAATTGCTCCCTCGCGTGTTGCGCCCCCTGGATAGCGCCCACACGCAGATTCAATTGCTCGGCCGTACGCTGGCCCACCCCTTGCTGGTGGCCCCCATGGCCTGGCAACAGATGGCACATGCCGACGGGGAGCTTGCCATGGCGCATGCAGCGGCAGCCCAGGCTGCGGGACTGGTCCTCAGCACCCAGGCCAGCCGGCCTCTGACCACGGTGGCACAGGCCTTCGGCGCCTATCCGGAGCGCGGGCCGTTGTGGTTCCAGCTCTACATGCAGGCCGACCGGGGTTTCACGCGCGAATTGGCGCAGCGCGCCAGGGATGCCGGCTATGAAGCGCTGGTGCTGACCGTGGACGCCCCCGTCAGCGGCGCGCGCGACCGCGAGCGACGGGCTGGCTTCAGGCTGCCACCGGGCGTCGCATCCGTCAATTTGGCGGGAGCCCCCCCGTCCGACGCACCGCTGGAAGCCGCCGCGACCTGGGCCGATGTGGAGTGGTTGTGCAGTGCCGCCCAACTGCCTGTGATCCTCAAGGGTGTGCTCCATCCCGATGACGCGAGACAGGCCGCCGGACTTGGTGTTTCGGCGGTGGTGGTCTCCAACCACGGTGGACGCGTCCTGGATACCGTCGTCACGACGGCGCAATCGCTTTCGGGCGTTGTCGACGCGATCGGCGGCGACTTGCCGGTCCTGGTCGACGGAGGCATCCGCCGTGGCACCGACGTCTTCAAGGCGCTGGCCCTGGGGGCGAGCGCGGTGATGGTCGGGCGCCCCTGCCTCTGGGGGCTCGCCAATGCGGGGGCCGTCGGTGTCGCGCATGTGCTGCGACTGCTACGCGACGAATTCGAAATGGCCATGCTGCTGTGCGGCTGTCGGGAGCCCGCCAGCATTTCGCGCAGCATGGTTATTGCAAATGCGATGGATTCGCATTTATAATCTCCACACTTCCTCTTCAACAGCAAGCCAAACCGCCTGCCCTGCCATGATCGTCTGCGTGTGCCACCGGGTTTCTGATCGCGACATTGCGCGTCACGCACGGGCGGGCATGGGCTTTGACGACATCCAGTTCGAACTCGGCGTCGCCACCCAGTGTGGTCAATGCGAAAGTTGCGCGCGGGATGTGGTGGCCCAGTGCAATGCGACGCATCCCGTAGCGGCCTTGAGTCGCGAAGCCGGTGCGTCGTCCGTCCAGCTCGCCAGCCGCATCACGGAAAGCCGGGCATGGAACTCCTCACAACCCTTGGTGGCAGCCTGATCCTGGTCGTTGGCTCGGCCTGGTGGATTTTTCGCAAATAGCCGGCGCATCGCGCTGGCGGTAGCACGACAGGCAGCACTACGCTTCATGACTTCGTCCTCAGCATCCACTCCCACTTCGCCCGCCCTGAGCCGCAACGTCCTGATTGCGGGCAGTGTGGTGCTGTTCCATGCTGCCGCATTGTGGGCTCTGCAGACGGGCCTGCTGCGCCGCGCGGTCGAAGTGATCGTCCCAGCGGAAATCATTGCCGAATTCGTCGAGCCACCGCAGCCCAAGGTCGAGCCGCCGCCACCCGTGCCCAAAAAGCTGCCGGTGCCCGTCAAGCAGCCAGTCGCCAGGAAGCCGGACCCCCTGCCACCTCCCCCTCTGCCAGTGGCCATTGCCGACCCGACACCGGCCCCCGCGGCACCCACGGGCGTCACGACCCCGCCCCCGCCGGCTCCGCCAATCGCCGCCCCGGTGGCCGTGGCGCCCGTCGCACCGCCTCCGCCACCCAAGGTGGAACTGCCGTCCAGCGATGCCGACTACCTGCAGAACCCGAAGCCGGCCTACCCTGCCATCAGCAAACGCCTCGGCGAGCAAGGCAAGGTGGTGATCCGGGTGCTGATCGGCACCGATGGCACCGCGCAGAAAGCCGAGATACGGCAGTCCAGCGGCTATGACCGGCTGGATCAGGCCGCGCTCACCACCGTGCAACGCTGGCGCTACGTGCCGGGCAAGCGAAATGGCGTGGCCGAGGCCATGTGGTTCAACATTCCCATCAATTTTGTTCTGGAGTAATTCGATTCATGGATCAGCAATTCGGCCTCATCAATGTCTGGACGCAGGGCGACATCGTTACCCGAGGCGTGTTCCTGCTGCTGCTCGGGATGTCGCTGGCGTCCTGGATGGTCATCCTGATCAAGGTCCTTGACCTGCGCAAGTTCGCTGCCCAGGCCCGGGGCACCGAGAGCTTCTGGCATGCCAACGACTTTGCCGACGGCATGAACAAGCTCGGCAACGATCCGGGCAACCCCTTCCGGCTGCTCGCCGTGGAGGGGCGTGACGCCACCGCCCATATCCTGCACAAGGACGGTGCCAGCAAGCCGCAGTTGCACGACAGCCTCGATGTGAGCGACTGGGTAACACGCTGCTTGCGTGCCCAGCTCGACGAGTCCACCGCGAGATTGCAGGCGGGCCTGGCCGTCCTGGCCTCCGTGGGCTCCACGGCGCCTTTTGTCGGCCTGTTCGGAACCGTGTGGGGGATCTATCACGCGCTGATGTCGATCGGTGTCGCGGGCCAGGCCACCATCGACAAGGTCGCCGGTCCGATTGGCGAAGCCCTGATCATGACGGCCCTGGGTCTGGCCGTCGCCATTCCGGCGGTGTTGGGCTACAACGCATTGGTACGCGGCAACAAGGGCGTATTGGCAAAGCTCAACCGCTTTGCGCACGACCTGCATGCCTACTTCGTGACCGGCGCGCGCGTCTCGGCCGGCGGCATGGCCAAGATCGTCCCGATGAAGAAGGGCCTCTGACCATGGCTTTCGGAACCCAGGATGACACCGACGACGTGATGAACGAAATCAATATGACGCCGCTGGTGGACGTCATGCTGGTGCTGCTCATCATTTTCATCATCACCGTTCCGGTGATGAAGCACGCCGTCAACATCGACCTGCCCAGGGCGACCAACCAGCCGCAGGAGGTCAAGCCCGAGACCGTGCGATTGAGTGTGGACGCCCAGGGCGACTACTACTGGAACGAGAACCGCATTGCGGAGTCAGCCCTTGAGCCGATGCTGCAAGCGGAGGCGGCCAAAAACCCCCAGCCTGAATTGCACATCCGCGGCGACAAGGCGGTGCGCTACGAGAAAGTCGCGCAGGCCATGGCCGCAGCCCAACACGCAGGGCTGCGCAAGATCGGCTTCATCACGGAGCCCAAGTAGCGCCCGAGCCCTGGTCGCAGGCGGGCTGCGGCCCAGCCAGGGAGGGGAGGGGCCCGCACCCCGTGGTACGCTTGTAACCAAATGAAGCCTGCCACCTGCTGAGTCCATGGGCCTCTTCTTTTTTTCGTTCGCTGCCGAGGGTGTTCCCTGCCCCTGGCCTGAGGCATGAGCGGGTCCGCGACACCCTGGCTGCTGACCCTCAGCCTGCTCGCGGCCTGTGTGCTGCTGTTTGCTGTCGCGCTGGGCTCGGCCTGGATTCTGGCCGGCCGGCGCAGCGCGCTCGGCTTCGCGGGCCTGGCGCTCCTCCTGGGCTGGTTCGCGGAGCAGATGGGTTCATCACGCGGCTGGTTCTTCGGCCGCTACCACTACACCGACGTATTGGGCCCTGAAATCGGCAATGTGCCCGTGGCCATCGCACTCATGTGGTTCGCCCTGTGCTGGGTGGGGTACAGCCTCGCCTGCCTGCTCCTGTGGCAACGGCCGGTGCCCGCGGCGCCCGCCGGCTGGGTGTCGCGCCTGCTCACTGCGTGGTTGGCCGCCATGATCGTGACGGCATTCGATCTGGGTGCGGATCCGTATTTTGTTTTTGTCCTCAAGGCCTGGATCATGGGCAAAACCGATGGCGGCTGGTTCGGGGAGACCTTGCAGGGCTTTGCCGGCTGGATGCTGGTGTCGTTCACCATCATCCTGCTGTTCCAGGCGTTGTTGTCCCCGCACCAGAGCCCGGCTCGCGCACCGCGCCGCGACCGAAGGGCTGCGCTGGTCCCCTTGGGAATCTATGGGTCCGGACTCGTGTTCCAGCTGCTGTTTGGCCATCCGATCGAGACCCGTGCCGTCGCCTTCTTTGCCATGGGCATGCCACTTTTCCTGGCGGCAGTGGCCTGGTGGAAATGGGCATACCCGCCGACGGAAGCAGGCACATGACGCCCCCAAGCGAAGCCTACCTCCAGGCCATGACCCACGTGGCCGACCCGCTGGCTGATCGAACCATTGGCGCCATCGTCGGCCCATGGAGCGATGCGCCGGGCGCCATGGATGCGGGTCTGCAGCGGCTGGCCACGGCCACACGCCTCATGGCCCAGTGGCGGACCAATGCGGGACTCGCAGACTGGCAACCCGAAGATCCTGCAACCGACCCCACCGTCGTCACAGCCCTGCGCAGCTACCTGGAAGCCGGGCGCCGGCTCCCGGAGTGGACGGACCCCGCACGCGTGGCGCGGGCGGAAGAGGTTTTCATGCGCGAGGGGCCCATGGCCTGCACCTTGTTGTTCTGCGCGAGCCTGCCTGAATGCTATGTGCCTCCCCAGCTCGCACGGGTGCTCCATATCGCGGGCCAGCTTGAAGCCCATACCGAACACCGGATCCGCCAGACCGCCGCCATGGTGTTCCCGGTCATGCTCAAGGGAGGCCTCACGGACGGCACCGGTTGCGGTGTGGCCCAGGTCCTGAAGGTCCGGCTGATTCACGCCACCATACGGCACCTGATCCTGCACGGCGAACCGGACAGCCGCTTGGGTCCGGTCCCGCGTACTGATCGCCCGTCCAATGCCACGGGCGGCCACGCCGCGCTGCAGGACGCGTTGCTCGCCCACGGCTGGAACCCCACTGAAAGCGGCCTGCCCTGCAACCAGCTGGAACTGGCGTATACGCTGCTGACGTTCCACTATGTCTTTCTGCGCGGCATGCGCACCATGGGCCTGGGACTTGCCGGGGCCGACGAGGAAGCATTTCTGCACGCCTGGAACGTCGTCGGGCATGTCCTTGGTGTGCAGGAGCCGCTCATGGCCGATCGGTATGACGAGGCCGCCGTGCTGTTCACGAAAATGCGTGAAGTCGGCTGCGCCCAACCCGCCACGCCGGATGCGCGCCCCGGCCTGGGCCGCGCCCTTGTAGGGACCATGGCCCACTCGATCCGTTTGCCGGTCATCCGCGGAATCCCGGTGCCCATGACCCAATGGCTGATCGGACCAGAGGCCTCGCGCGACATCGGCATCGGCGCGGCAGCGTCATGGCCGACACGGTTCGCCTTCCTTGTGGGGCGAACCGTCACGGCGACCGTGGATGCCGTGGTCCGACGGGTGCAACCTCAGTTCTCGATCTCGCGGATGTTCACCCGCGTGATCGGCTACCACCTGCTGAGCCGCTTCCTGCTGGACCAGACGCGTGCGTTGAATCTCCCCGAGCAGGTCCTGAATCCGTTGCATGAGGCGGTGGCGGACTGGCACCATGAGCCGCGCGCACCGCGCTGGTTGAACCGCCTGGAGGATGCCTTGACCACGACCGGCCGCTGGCTGGCCCACCCCCACGCCGCACACAGCAGGCCATCGACAGGCAAGGCATGGTCCGAACACTGAGTCTGTCGCTGTTTCGCCTGGCGCTGTGCCTCGTCATGTGGATGACGGGTCTGCCCGCCCTGGCGGCCAGTTCCGGGGATTTTGTGACGACGCAGGCCTCGTACTGGGTTGATCCCACAGGGGCGGCCTCCGTTGAAGACGTGCGTCAGTTGCCGGGCGACACATTCCAGAAACTCACCCGGCAGCGTTCGTTCGAGTTGAGCCACGGCGCGCTCTGGCTGCGACTCCAGGAGGCCGACCTCTCCTCCATGCCGCGAAGCTACCTGATGCTGGAGGGCGCCTCGTTCACCGACCGCGCCACCCTCTATCAGCAAAGCCCCAGTGGCGAATGGACCCGTCAGGAGGCAGGGGACCACATACCGGTGGCCGACTGGTCGCATCCCGACCGGACGCCCGTGTTTGAACTCAATGCAGCGCCGGGCAGCACGCTCTGGCTGCGCCTGGAGAGCCACCCTTCCCCGCTGAGTCCGAGCCTGCAACTGCTGGATGCCGGCGACCTGCGGGCCCAACGCGACCAGTCGCTCCTGTTGCTGGGCGGGTACCTGGGCTTCGTTCTGCTCGTGCTGTTCCTGGCCGTGGTCCACGTGCAGTTGTATGGGGATCGTGCATTCATCGCCTACGTCAGCTACGTGGCCTGCATGATGGGGTTCCAACTCGCCTTCACCGGGCTGGGCGGCCTGCTGTTCTGGCCCACGCTGGCAAGCTGGAACAACGCGGCACCCGCCCTGTTCATGCTGTGGCTCACCGCATCGGGCATCTGGTTTGTGCGCGAGGTCAGCGCCGTCGAGCGCCATCACCGGGGCTTGTACCGTTTCATGACGGGTTGGTCGCTGTTCGGGTTCCTCTATCCCGCCGCCTACTTCCTGCTGCTTGGCACCGCTGCGTTCAAGCTGCTCAATCTCTATGGCCTGCTCTCGGTGCTGCTGAGCATGGGCGTGTGCCTGTGGGCCTGGCGCAAGGGTGAAATCTATGCGGGGTGGACGGCGCTGGGGTTCCTGCCGTTGCATCTCGCCTACCCCTTTCCGGCGCTGCGCAGCGCGGGCGTGCTGGCGGACAGCTGGGCCACACAGTACGCGGTGCTGATTGGCTCCGCCATCGAGATCCCGCTGCTGCTGTATATCCTGCACCGGCGCGCCAAGGACTTCAACGAAAACCGGGCTCGCATGCGCGTCATCGACAGCACGGATCCGCTCACTGGCCTGACCATCCTGCCTGTGCTGCTGCTGCGGCTGGCGGATACGCTGCGTCGGGCCCGCGGCAATCGCAGCGAGTGTGCGCTGGTGCTCGTCGAGCTGTCCAATCATGCCGAGGTCGTAGCGACTGAAGGCCGCGAAATGGGCGACCGGGCGCTCGTCGTCGCCGCGGCCCAGCTCTCGGCCCTGGTGCGCGATGTGGACACCGTCTGCCGCGTCGCCGACACGCGCTTCGCCGTCCTGCTCGAGACGCCGTTCAAGGCCTTGATGCTGCGGCTGTTTGCCCAGCACGCCATCGCCAAGGGACTGGCCGGCTCACCGCCGCTGCCGCTTCACCTGTCACCCCGCTTCCGGATTGCCACGATCGCCCTGCCGGAGCAGGTCGAGGAAGGCAAGTCGTCGGAAACGCAGGCCGCTCCAAGGCTGCTGGATCGCCTGCATCAGGCTCTGGACCAACTGGAGCCGCACAAGGCCGTCGTGCACCTGTCGGCCACGGGGACGGTCCTGCGCCCCAGTTCGTTGCCCGCGGAATCCCCTTGACCCAGGGTGGCGGCCCTACCGCGACCGCACCCGCCTCCCCAAAAACCATGTGCTGAGCCAAGAAATGATTTGCGCACTCATTTGAGAATAGTTATCATTTGCACATGCGAGATTCGACAGACCTGCTTCATGCCATTGCCGCCCCCCCGGGCCTCCAGGGCGCTGCGGTGCCACTGCCGCAAGGGCACGCAGTGGTGGATGGGGCACGGCAAGTGGCAAGCGCTGAATTGCTGCAAGGCAGCCGTTGCGTGGAAATCTGCCACAACGGGGCGATTTACCGGCTTCAGGCCACGAAGCTCGGCAAACTGATTCTCACCAAATAGGTTTCATCGTGGGGCGACCCGAGGCTTACGGTCTCCAAGGTCGTTTTTGCTAGCCACCGGGCCCGCCCGGCCAGCCAAGCTTTTTTTTCCCTCAAAACAGGAATGCCGGCGTTGCACCGGCCTTCCTCAGGCCGACCTCCGTTCAGAGGCCGATGGCTGCGATACCGGCGCGTGCGATCTGAGCGTCTTCGGTGGATTTGACACCGCTCACACCGACAGCCCCCAGCACGTGCCCCTCCTTGACGATCGGCACGCCACCCTCCAGCAGGCCCTTCAGGTCCGGCGCGCTGAGGAACGACACCCGTCCGCCGTTGATCATGTCTTCATAGACCTTGCTCTCGCGCCGGCCCACGGCCGCCGTGTTGGCCTTGGCAGGTGCAATGTGGGCGGAAATGGGCGCCGCGCCGTCCAGGCGCTGCAGCCACAGCAGGTGGCCGCCATCGTCGACCACCGCGATGCTCACGGCCCAGTTGTTCTTGAGTGCTTCGGCTTCGGCGGCCGCCCCGATGGCTTTGACGTCGGCGGCTTCGAGGCAGTGTTTTGTCTTCATGCTGATGAATGGGTTGGAATCGTTGAAACCCGAGCATAACGGGTCCCCGCACGGGCAATGATGGCCTGCGGGGCAAAAGTACCCTTACAAAAAGTAGGAACAGCCGCGAGCGGGCTTTCAGGCTCGCGCCGCTTGAATCCTCCTAGAATGCCCGCATCTGCCGCTTTGCAGAATACAAGGAGTCAACGACCATGAACGAGCAAGTCCACAGCATTGACTACGGCTATGCATCCCCCGTCGCGCAGCGCAACAAGGTGCTGCGCAACACCTCCTGGATGCTGGCGCTGAGCCTGCTGCCCACCGTCCTGGGAGCCTGGGTGGGCGTGGCCACCGGCATCACCCGCGGACTCACCGGAGGCTTTGGCCTGATCGTGTTCCTGGGGGGCGCCTTCGGGTTCATGTTCGCCATCGAAAAGACCAAGAATTCCGCCACGGGTGTGCCCGTGCTGCTGGCCTTCACCTTTTTCATGGGGCTGATGCTGTCGCGGCTGATCGCGATGGTGCTGGGCTTCAAGAACGGCCCCAGCCTCATCATGACCGCATTCGGAGGCACGGCCGGCGTGTTTTTCGTGATGGCCAGCCTGGCGACCGTCATCAAGCGTGACCTGTCGGGCATGGGCAAGTGGCTGTTCGTCGGCGCTCTGGCCATCATGATCGGCGGCATCATCAACGTATTCGTCGGCTCCACCGTGGGCATGATGGTGATCAGCATGATGGCCATCGGCATCTTCAGCGCCTACATGCTGTTTGACCTCAAGCAGATCATCGACGGCGGAGAGACCAACTACATCAGCGCCACGCTGGCCCTGTACCTGGACCTGTTCAACGTGTTCCAGAGCCTGCTGATGCTGCTGGGCGTGATGGGCGGCGACCGCGACTGACACCGTGCCGACGGCACGCGAAAAAAGGGGGGCTTGGAGCCCCCTTTTTTCATGGTGAGGCTCAGTCGGCGAGGTCAAACACCGCGATGCTTTCGACATGCGCGGTGTGGGGGAACATGTTGACCACGCCGGCGTGGGTGCAACGGTAGCCCGCCTGGTGCACGAGCAGGCCGGCATCACGCGCCAGCGTCGCCGGGTTGCAGCTCACGTAGACGATCCGCCGGGGCGGCGTCCAGCCGGCAGCCTGTGGCGGCATCGGGGGCGCATCGGGGGCACCAAGGCGCGCCTGGTGCAGATCCGCCAGGGCCTTGGCCAGCGCAAAGGCTCCTTCGCGGGGCGGGTCGACCAGCCATTTGTCGGCGTATCCGTCCTGCGCGAGCAATTCGGGCGTCATCTCAAAAAGATTTCTTGCTACAAATTCAGTAGCACACAGTGGCCGACTGGTACGGGCTAATGCCTGATTTCGTTTCAAGTTCTCACGCGAACGGGCCACCAGAACCTCGCTGCCCTCGATCCCCAGCACCTCACGCGACAGCGTGGCCAGCGGCAGCGTGAAATTGCCCAACCCGCAAAACCAGTCAATCACGCGCTCGTCCCGCGTGGGGGCCAGCAGGCGCAGCGCACGTCCGACCAGCACGCGGTTGATGTGCGGATTGACCTGCGTGAAATCGGTGGGCTTGAACGGCATGGTGACACCGAATTCGGGCAACCCGTAGGCCAGCTCGGGCCCACCGTCATCGAGCCGGTGAACGGTGTCCGGCCCCTTGGGCTGCAGCCACCACTGCACACCGGGGTGCCGTGAGGCGAAGCTGCGCAGGCGCGCGCGATCGCCGTCACTCAGGGGCTCAAGATGGCGCAGCACCAGGGCCGTGACCTCGTCACCGCAGGCCAGTTCGATCTGCGGGCAGGTCTCGATGGCGTCCAGGCTGGCGATCAGTTCGCGCAGCGGCATCAGCATGGCATTCACATGGGGGGGCAGCACATGGCATTCCTGCATGTCGGCCACATAGCGGCTCTTGCGCTCATGGAAGCCCACGAGCACCGTGCCCTTCTTGTGCACATGACGCACCGACAGCCGGGCGCGGTAACGGTAGCCCCAGGCCGGCCCCTCGATCGGCCGCAGGATGCTCCCCGGACGGACCTTGCCCAGGTGCCAGAGGTTGTCCTCCAGCACACGCTGCTTGACGGCGACCTGGGCCCCCGCATGCAGATGCTGCATCTTGCAGCCGCCACAGGCCCCCGCATGCAGCCCAAAGTGCGGGCAGCCCGGGCGCACGCGCTGCGATGACTCCTTGTGGATGGCGGTCAGCGTGCCCTGTTCCCAGTTGTTCTTGCGCCGGTGAACGTTGACGCTGACCTGCTCGAACGGCAGCGCGCCATCAATGAAAACCACCTTGCCGTCGGGCCGCCGGGCCACGCCCTGGGCATCCATGTCGAGCGCGTCCACCTCGAGCCAGCCCTCGGGCAGCTCCTGCCTTGATTTCTCTTCTGTCATGCCTGAATTGTCTCAGGCTCGTGGACTACAGCAGCGCTTCCTTGTCGATGCCGTTGCGCACCATGTGCCTGCGCAGCTTGAGCAGGGCCTCGTTCTGGATCTGTCGCACACGCTCGCGCGTCAGGCCCAGGCGGTCGCTGAGCACTTCCAGCGTCTCGGGCTCCCGGTCGTGCAGGCCGAATCGGCCTTCGAGCACTTCCTGCTCCCGGCTGGACAAGGCCTCGATCCAGTTGTTCAGCAGGCGTTCGACCTCGTGGTTCTGCGTCACCCCCGTGGGGTCGAGGGTGAGTTCGTCGGCCAGGCTGTCCCCCAGCGTGTGGTCGTCATCGGAACGGTCGACCGACGCGTCCAGCGAGCGCGGTGTCTCGGCCATGGCCAGCAGCTCGGCCACTTCCTGCACATCGCGGCCGAGCAGCGCGGCCACGTCTTCCACGCGCACCCCCTCGCCTTCAAAGCCATTGCGGGCCGCGGCAAAGGCAGGGTCGTTTTCCAGCGTGCGCCGGGCGCGCAGCACCTGCTGCAGCTCGCGCACCACATGCACCGGCAAACGGATCACGCGCCCCTGGTTCATCACGGCCCGCTCGACGGCCTGCCGGATCCACCAGGTGGCATAGGTAGAGAAGCGGAACCCACGCTCGGGCTCGAATTTGTCAATCGCGTGCATCAGGCCCAGGTTGCCCTCCTCGATCAGGTCGGACAAGGGCACGCCGCGGCCCAGATACCCCTTGGCAATGCTCACCACCAGGCGCAGGTTGTGCTCGATCATCGACTGCCGGGCCGCGAAGTCCCCGGCACGGGCCCGCGTGGCGGTGGCGAACTCCTGCTCGGCCGTGAACAGCTCGGTGCGACGGACGTCGCGCAGGTACAGCGTGAGCGTGTCACTGGACTCACCGGCCACCTCGCGCAGAGGGTCGCGGCGCAAGGCTTCGAGGCTGATCTCCGGCGCGTCATCGGCTCCGTCATTCGGGGCGGACCCTGGCACGGGCAGGCCGCCGCCTTCAAGCGCCCCCGGAACTGCTGTCTTGCCGTTTCCGTTGCGCTTCTTCATGGCGGCTACCTGGCGGGCAGGTACTTGGCCGGGTCCACCGGCTTGCCCTGGCGGCGGATTTCGAAATGCAGCTTCACGCGTTCGGCATCGGTGCTGCCCATCTCGGCGATCTTCTGGCCCTTGCGCACCACCTGGTCTTCCTTGACCAGCAGCGCCTGGTTGTGCGCGTAGGCCGACAGGTAGGTATTGTTGTGCTTGAGGATGATCAGGTTGCCATAGCCTCGCAAGCCCGCCCCTGCGTACACCACGCGGCCATCGGCCGAGGCCAGCACCGGATCACCCGCCTTGCCATTGAGGTCCAGGCCCTTGTTCTTGGCCTCGTCATAGCCCGCGATCACGGTGCCATTGACAGGCCACGCCCAGGGGAGTTCGTCATCCCCGCTCGCGGGCGCGGCTGCGGTCGTCGCCGGCGCGGGCGCAGAGGCCGCCGGCTTGGGAGCGCTCGCGGCCTGCGTGGGCGTGGCCGCACCGGGCGTGGCGGAGGACGGCGCAATCGGTTTGACCACCACGCCGGTCTCGGGCGCAGGGGCCGCCGCGGCCACCGCCACCGGCGGGGTGATGCGAAGCACCTGACCGACCTCGATCACGTTCGGGTTCTCGAGGCTGTTCCAGCGCACGATGTCACGCCAGTTCTGCCCGCTCTCCAGGGCGATGCGCACGACGGTGTCGCCCGGCTTGACGGTGTAGTACCCCGGCTTGCCCGCGTTCTCGGCGCCCAGGGGCAGCCTGGCTCCCGGGTCCACCGCCACCGGCGCGGGACGCGCCGCACCCGTGCCCCGGTCTTCCACGGGGGCCGGAGGCCGGGAACTGGAAGCACACCCGGCCAGCACCACAGCCACGACACAGGCCAGTGCCAGTTTCCAACCCCGGTTGCGCAACTCGATCATGTATTCATTCCCTTCAAGCGATGCCTGATTTTAGGGGGACAAAGTGGACCGCCTCAAGAACAGATTGTTTCAATCCTGCAGAGGTTTTCTCCAGCACCACGAGGGCCTGCTTCCCTTGAGCCGTGACCATGGGGGCCACGATGCGCCCGCCCACGGCCAGCTGGTCAATCCAGGCCTGCGGCACGGCATCGCCACCGGCGGCAGCGATGATGCCGGCGTAGGGCGCGCCTTTCGCAAAGCCCGCCATGCCATCGCCAAACAGCAGGTGGATGTTCGGCACGCGAAACGGCCTCAGGTTGTCGCGTGCCCGCTCGTGCAGGCCACGCAAGCGCTCGATGCTGTAGACCTCGGTCGCCAGCAGACCCAGCACAGCAGCCTGGTAACCGCAGCCGGTGCCCACCTCGAGCACGCGGCCCAACTTGCCGCCGGGCCCCCGGGCGCCGCCCACGAGTAGCTCGCACATGCGTGCCACCACGTTCGGCTTGGAGATGGTCTGACCCAGTCCGATCGGCAGGCTGGTGTCTTCGTAGGCCTGGTTCACCAGCGCGCTGTCGACAAAGCGGTGCCGCTCGACGCTGCCCATGGCCGCCAGCACCTGGGGATCGCTCACCCCTTGCGCCGCCAGCTTGCTCACCATGCGGGCCCGTACGGCACTGGAGTCCATGCCCAGGCCGCTGGGCGCAAGGTTCACGCTTTTCTGGCCTGTAGCCCTTGTCTGCTGGACACTGTTTGCTATACTTTTAGGAGCAATCGGGGCACCAGTACGCAGATCGAGCTGCGCCGGAAAAGCCGGACGGCGGCTCATGACGCGTCCCCTTGCGGCGCAACCGCCGCCAGCCTGGCCGCCGTCTGACCCCAGTAACGCAAATTTTCATGGTCGGTCAGGTCCACCTTCAGCGGCGTGATCGACACGTGGCCTTGCGCGGTGGCATGAAAGTCGGTGCCCTCCGCATCGTCCTTCGCCGCTCCGGCGCCACCGATCCAGTACATGGTTTCACCACGGGGACTGTCTTGCGAGATCACCTTTTCCGCTGCATGCCGACGGCCCAGCCGGCAGACCTTCACGGGCCGGATCTGCGCCAGCGGCAGGCACGGAATGTTGACGTTGAGCAGCCATGGGTCGGCACCCGCCAGCCCCGGCAGCAAACCCTGCACCAGGTCACGCGCGCTCGACGCAGCCGCATCGAGGTGCTTCCAGCCCTTCTCGGTCTGCGAGAAAGCGATCGCGGGAATGCCGAACAGGTAGCCCTCCATCGCTGCGCCGACGGTGCCGGAATAGATGGTGTCGTCGCCCATGTTGGCGCCGTTGTTGATGCCACTGACGACGAGGTCGGGCCGGTAGCCCAGCAGCCCCGTGAGGGCGATGTGCACGCAGTCCGCAGGCGTGCCATTGACGTAGCGAAATCCGTTGGCGGCCTGGTGCACATACAGGGGGGAGTGCAATGTGAGGGCATTGGACTTGGCGCTGTTGTTGTGCTCCGGGGCCACCACCTCGACCTCGCCCAGGTCCTGTAGCGCTTCATGAAGGGCGACGATGCCGGGCGCCTGGTAGCCATCGTCGTTGCAGATCAGTATTTTCATGAGTGACAGACCATGGACGGGATTGTAGGTCCGCCCCCATGGCGCGCGTCACAGCAGAGACAACCGATGGCCGGGCCCGTGCCTATCATCGGTCCCTTCTGACAGGAGAACACCATGCATGCTTGGCTTTGCGAGGACCCCACCGGGGTGGACGCCCTTCAATGGAAAGAACTGCCCACGCCGCAGCCCAAGGCTGGCGAGGTGCTGATTGCGATCCAGGCCGCGAGCCTGAACTTTCCGGACCTGCTGATCGTCCAGAACAAATACCAGATGAAGCCGGCACTGCCCTTCGTGCCCGGTTCCGAATACGCCGGGGTGATCGAGGCCGTGGGTGACGGCGTGACGCACCTCAAGGTCGGCCAGAGCGTGGCCTGCCTGTCCGGCACGGGTGGCTTTGGCACCCACACCATCGCCCCCGCCGCGCTGTGCATGCCGCTGCCACCAGGGTTCCCGCCGGTGGATGCGGCCGCCTTCATCATGATTTACGCCACCTCCTGGCATGCCCTCGTCGACCGGGCGCAACTCAAGGCCGGTGAGACCGTGCTGGTGCTCGGCGCCGCGGGCGGCGTGGGCACGGCCGCGATCCAGATTGCCAAGGCCGCGGGCGCGCGCGTGATCGCCGCGGCGTCCACCGACGAGAAGTGCGCGCTGTGCCAGTCCATTGGCGCTGACGCAACCATCAACTACAGCCGCGGCGACCTGCGCGAAGCCATCAAGGCGGCCACCGGCGGCAAGGGCCCTGATGTGATCTACGACCCCGTGGGCGGGGATTTCGCCGAGCCGGCCTTCCGCTCCATTGCCTGGCGCGGACGTTACCTCGTGGTCGGCTTCGCGTCGGGCCCCATCCCGGCACTGCCGCTGAATCTGGCCTTGCTCAAGGGCGCCTCGATCGTGGGTGTGTTCTGGGGTGACTTTGCCCGCCGGGAGCCCAAGGCCAATGCCGCCATGATGGCCGAACTGGCCCAGTGGTACGCGCAGGGCAAGATCAAGCCGGTGATCGACCGAACCATGCCCATGAACGAGCTCAAGGCGGCCTACGCGCACATGGGGTCGCGCGGGGTGATGGGAAAACTCGTGATGGTGAACTGAGGACGCCCGCGAGACAGCTATAATGGAGGGCTTCGCGGTGGCTGTAGCTCAGTTGGTAGAGTCCCAGATTGTGATTCTGGTCGTCGTGGGTTCGAGTCCCATCAGCCACCCCACCTCATAAAAAAGCCCGCCGTCACCGGCGGGCTTTTCGTTTGGAGAGCCGGCCCCGCCTTACTGGGCTGCGGGCACCTCGGTCGCGGCCTTGGCCACGGGCTTGGGCACCTTGAACTGCACCTTGAAGCGCTCTTTCAGCAGGTTGTAGTACGCCATCCCCTCGGCGGCGGCCCACCACTGGTCGTACTGGGAACGCTCCTTGGCCGCCGTCACCGGATCGACCGCATCGCGCGCCACCACCTTGTTGACCTTGGCCACCACGTAGTCCTGGCCCGCGCCAAGGTCCACACCCACAAACGCGGGCAGTGCCGTGGCATCGGCCCGCAGGATGGCATCGATAACCTGCGGACGCATCATCTCGGTATGTTCGCGCGACACCGTGATGGGCGCGGGCAGCACGGCGCTTTGAGGCGCGGCCTTCCAGGCGGCAAGTTTCTCGGCGCCTTCCTTCTTGGCCTGTTCGGCGCCACGCTGGATCGCCAGTTGTTGACGCGCCAGTTCCTTCACCTCGGCCAGGGGCAATGTACGGGCCGGCGTGTATTGGGTAATCCGGCCGGACACGAGCCGGTTGGAGCCGATCTCGACGGCTTCGGTGTTGCGCTTCTTCTCCACCGAGTCGGGCGAGAACAGGGCGTTGATGAACTTGGGATTGGCCAGCACGCCCGTCACGCCAGGAGGCGGCTTGCGCGTCACGTCGGTGGCGGTCTGGATCTTGAGCTTGAGCCGGTCAGCGGTTGGCTTGAGGCTGTCCGACTGCTCATACACGCCATTGGTGAACGCCTCGGCCGATTCCGCAAACTTGCGCTGGGCCTGCTGTTTCTTGATGTCGCTTTCAAGTTCGGCACGCATCTCCTCGAAGCTACGCTGCTTGGGCGCCCGGATGTCGGTGAGCTTGATGATGTGGAAGCCGAAATCGGACTCCACCACATTGCTGATGTCTCCCGTCTTCATCGAGAACACCGCATCCTCGAAGGGCTTCACCATGGCCCCACGGGCAAAATAATCGAGGTCACCGCCCGATGGCGCCGAGCCGGGATCCTGCGAATTCTTCTTGGCCACTTCGGCAAAGGTGTCCGGAGCCTTGCGAACCGCCTCCAGCAGCGCCTGGGCCTTGGCGCGGGCTTTCTCGCGCTCGGCCGCCGGCGCGCTCTTGGGAGCGCTGATCAGGATGTGGCTGGCACGCCGCTCCTCCTGGCCTGCCAGCCGGGCGGCGTTCTCCTTGTAGTAGCTCTGCAGGTCCTGTTCGCTGACCGAGATGCCATCGCGCAGCGTGTCCACGTCCAGCACGACGTATTCGATCGAGGCACGCTCCGGCGCCTGGAACAGCGCCAGATTGTTCTTGTAGAAGGTCTCGATCTCCGCTTCAGTGGGCGTGATCTTGCTGGCGAATTCCTCGACACCGAATCGCGCAATCTGCACTTCGCGTCTTTCGAAATAGGTTTCCATCAACACCTTGGCGGGCGCGGCGGTCGACATCTCGGTGGTGGTCACACCTTGCAAAACCTGGCGACGGGCCAGATCGGCGCGCACCTCGTTCTCGAACATCTCGGGTGTCATGCCCTGGGCGCCGACGAGGCGCCGGTATTGGTCCATGTCCAGCGAGCCATCAGGACGGCGCAGCGAGGCAATGGTTTCATTGGCCTGAAGCTCCTGCATCAGGCGCTGGTCCCCGGTGACCAGGTGCGACTTGCCCGCAGCGGCCTGCAACACGCGGTCGCGCACGATGCGTTCGAGCGTGGCGTACCGGGCTTCGGGAGAGTCGGCCAGTTTCGGGTCCAGCGAAGGCATCGAGCTGCGCATGCGATCGACCTCGTTCTTGTGCGCCACATCCCACTCGCTCTGCAGGATGTCGCGCCCGTCGACCTTGGCCACCACCTCGCCCTTTTCCTTCATGCGGTTGTAGCCGTCCAGACCAAACAGCACGAACGACGGGATGATCAACAGGAACATCACCACCATCATGATCTTGGTGTGCTTGCGGACGAAATCAAACATGCTCTGGCTCTCAGTGGACTAAAAACACAAAAGGCGAACAGTTGTTCGCCTTCTCATGGGTGGTGGGTGCTGACGGGATCGAACCGCCGACCTACGCCTTGTAAGGGCGCCGCTCTACCAGCTGAGCTAAGCACCCCACCGGATCAATGGGTCAGTTCAGGGCATCCTTCAATGCCTTGCCTGGACGAAACTTTGGCACCTTGGCTGCCTTGATTTTAATCGTAGCGCCGGTACGGGGATTGCGGCCGCTGCGGGCAGCCCTTTTGCCCACTGCAAAGGTGCCAAAACCCACGAGCGACACCGAGCCGCCTTTCTTCAAGGTGGTCTTGACGGCGCCGATCGTCGACTCCAGCGCACGAGTGGCGGCAGCCTTGGAAATGTCAGCGTGTTTTGCGATGTGCTCAATCAGTTCGGTTTTGTTCACAAGGGGCCCCTCGTAGAGAAAAAGAGTTGATCAGATATGTCTCTTCAAAAAATTTTTGTCTCCCCACTCTTGCATGGCCGGAACAGGCACTGAGGGCAAGGGTGCGGGAGACTTGGTTCGCAGCACGGACTGCTGAATGTCATTAAAGCCACGGACTCACACCGTGTCAATACAACAAGCCGCTTTCCGGCGCGTGGAGGCGGATTCTAGTCGTTTTTGGCACGCCTCATGGAGAGGTGGGGTGCCGTCGACCCTGTGAAGTGATTTTTTCACAGCACCCGTGACACAGGTCACGGGCACTCAATTGGTTACAACGCCGCAGCGATGGCTTTGCCCAGATCCACCGTGCCTGCCGTGCCACCCAGATCGGGCGTACGTGGCGCACCGCTTTGGGGTGCGAGGACTTTCTCGATGGCCGACAGCACCGCATCATGGGCGTCCTTGCGCCCCAGGAACTCCAGCATCATCGCGCCGCACCAGATCTGGCCAATGGGGTTGGCCAGGTTCCGGCCCGCGATGTCGGGCGCCGAGCCATGCACAGGCTCGAACAGCGAGGGGAAGCGACGCTCGGGGTTGAGGTTGGCACTTGGTGCGATGCCGATGGTGCCAGTGCATGCCGGGCCCAGATCACTGAGAATGTCGCCGAACAGATTGCTCGCCACCACCACATCGAAAAAGTCCGGGCGCTGCACGAAATGGGCGGTCAGGATGTCGATGTGGAACTTGTCCACGGAGACGTCGCCGTAGGCCTTGGCCATTTCCGCGACGCGCTCATCCCAGTACGGCATGGTGATGGCAATGCCATTGGACTTGGTGGCGCTGGTGAGGTGCTTCTTCGGCCGCGACTTCGCCAGCTCGAAGGCGAACTTGAGCACGCGGTCCACCCCCACGCGTGACATCACGGTTTCCTGCATGACGATCTCGCGCTCCGTCCCGGGGTACATGCGCCCCCCGATGCTTGAATACTCGCCCTCGGTGTTCTCGCGCACGATGTACATGTCGATCTCGCCCGGCAACCGCGCCGTTCCGTCGCGGCGCACCACGGGCGCGATGATGCCGGGCATGAGGCGCGCGGGGCGCAGATTGATGTACTGGTCGAACTCGCGACGGAACAGCAGCAAGGACCCCCACAGCGATACATGGTCAGCGATCTTTTCGGGCCAGCCCACGGCGCCGAAATAGATCGCGTCATGGCCACCGATCTGGTCCTTCCAGTCGTCGGGCAGCATCTTGCCGTGCTTCTCGAAGTAGTCCCAGCTCGAGAAGTCAAAGTGGTCGAACTGCAGGTCAATGCCGAACTTGACGGCGGCCGCCTCCATGACACGGATGCCTTCAGGCATGACTTCCTTGCCAATGCCATCGCCCGCGATGACGGCGATACGCTTTTTTCCTGGGTGACTGCTCATGATGTTTCCTTCTTGGTGTTCAGTGGACAAAAAAATGGGTCGCTTCGGCCAGCAGCGCCTGCGGCGCTTCCTCGGCAATGTAGTGGCCGCAGGGCAAGGCGCGTCCCGAGACGTCCAGCGCCCGCTCCCGCCAGAGCCGAAGCACGTCAAAGCACTGGCCCACCGTCCCGTGCTGACCCCAGAGCACACGCAAAGGCATGGCCAGGTGCCGGCCGGCACGCAGGTCCTCGCTGTCGTGCTCCAGATCAGGCCCCGCGCTGGCGCGGTAGTCCTCGCAAATGCTTTCGGCCGTGCCGGCCCGCGCGGCGCAGCGCTCGTACTCTGCCAGGGCTTCTGGCGCGAACGCCGCGAGACCCGCGTGGCGGCGCCCCATGACGCTTCGCACATAGCGTGCGGGATCCGCTTCGATCATGGCCTCGGGCAGCGGCGCGGGCTGGATCAGGAAGAACCAGTGCCAATAGGCACGCGCAAAGGCTTCGGTGGTGTTCCGGTACATCGCGAGCGTGGGAGCAATGTCCAGCAACATGAGCCGCTCCACAGCCTCAGGATGATCGGCCGCGAGGCGGTGCGCCACTCGGGCTCCGCGGTCATGGGCCAGCACCTGGAAGCGGTCGAAGCCATGGTGCGCCATGAGCTGCAGCGCGTCATGCGCCATGACCCGCTTGGTGTAGGGACCGTGCGCAGCGTCGGACGGCGGCCGCTCCGAGTCCCCGTAGCCTCGCAGGTCCATCATCACCACGGTGAAGTTCCCGGCCAGTCGAGGGGCCACGAGGTGCCACATCGCATGCGTCTGGGGATGCCCGTGCAGCAGCAGCAATGGCGCGCCCTGGCCGCCCCGGCGCCCGTGCAGCCGCACGGCGCCCACCTGCAGATCAAAAGGTTCAAACGCATCAAGCATGGACGCATTCTGCGTTGCCCTGGTTCGACCATCAAGCAATAATCCGGCAATCAATTATTTCCAAACAGGAAAGAAATGGAACGCCATGAACTGGAGCTGGCGCTGGCCATCCGCGATCACGGCAGCCTGTCCGGCGCCGCCGTCGCACTGGGGCTTGCGCCCCCCGCCGTCACCAAGCGGCTGGCCGCCCTGGAGGCCCGGCTGGGCACACGGCTGTTTGCGCGCACCACGCGGCGCGTGAGTCCCACGGCCGAGGGCGAGGTGATGTGTGCCCGGGCCACAGAGCTGTTGCAGGGCTTTGAAGCACTCGAAGCCGAACTGCAGGAACGCCAGACCCAGCCCGCTGGCTCGATCCGCCTTGCCGCCACCTTTGGCTTTGGCCGGATCTGGCTGGCGCCAGCGCTGGCCGTGTTTCAGGAGCGCTACCCCCGCCTGTCCGTGGAGCTTCAATTGACGGAGCAATTGCCCGAGCTCGGCGCCCAGGGATTCGACGGCGCGGTCTGGCTCTGGTCCGTGCAGGGCCGCCAGGCCAGTCAGTGGGTGGCGCGCCGGTTGGCCCGCAACCAGCGCGTACTGGCCGCCGCGCCGGCCTACCTGCGCCGGCGGGGAGCCCCGCAGGAGCCGCTGGCGTTGCAGCAGCACGACTGCCTGATCGTGCGTGAAAACGGCAATGCCCCGGGTCAGCAGTTCGACATCTGGCCGCTGAGCCGGGCCCGCGAACGGACCCCCGTGCGGGTCCGGGTGCAGGGGCCCCTGTCCAGCAACTCCGGCGAAACCGTGCGCGACTGGTGCCTGGCGGGGCGCGGCATCATGCTGCGCAGCCTCTGGGACATCGCCCCCCAGCTCGCTTCGGGGCAACTGGTGCGCGTGCTGCCCGACCACGCCATGACCGACGCCGACATCCACTGGCTCGCGCCCTACCGCCCCCAGGTTCCCCGGCGCATCCGGCTGCTGATCGATTTCCTCGCGGAACAGTTCCGCGGCGAGCCGTGGCGGCTTACTTCGGCTGGCGCACCACGAGGCTCACCCCCACGGCCGTGAGCGCCATGCCCGCCACGGCGAACCCGGTCATGCGTTCGCCAAACAGCATCCAGGCCATCACGGCCGTGCAGGGCGGCACCAGGTACAGCAGGCTGGTCACCGAAGTGGCCGCGCCGCGCTGGATCAGCAGGTACAGCAGCGAGCTCCCTCCCAGCGTGAGCGCCAGCACCGACCAGGCCATCGCACCAGCGAGTTCCGGCACCCAGTGCATGGCCGCGGGCTCCATCGCTGCCAGCGGCAAGGTCACGGCAAACGCGGCCAGGAGCTGCACGAAACTGGCCGTGCGCACGTCGCAGGGCGCGAGAAACCGCTTCTGGTACAGCGTGCCGGCGGTCATGCTCAGCAGGGCCAGCACCGCCAGGCCCAGGTTGAGCACGCCAATTTCACCCAGGCCCAGCTTTTGCCAGACCACCAGGGCCAGGCCGGCGAACCCGAGCGCAAAGCCGGTCCATTGACGCCGCGACACCTGCCCGCCGCGCGAGGACACCCAGACCGCGGTCAACACCGGCTGCAGGCCCACGAGCAAGGCGACCAGTCCGGCGCCCATGCCCAGCCTGACGGCAGACCAAACGCCGCCCAGGTAGCCCGCGTGCATGAGCACGCCGGTGACGGCCAGATGCCTCCATTGGGCGCGGCCAACGGGCCAGACGGCGCGGGCGATGCCAGCCCAGGCCGCAAAGCACAGCACCGACAGGAAGTAGCGAAGCGCCAGGAACTTCATCGGCGGTGCGTGTGGCATGCCAAAGCGCGCGACGATGAAGCCGGTGCTCCAGATCAGCACGAAAACGGCCGGCATGGCCCGCACGAGGGCCGTGTTGGACGAGCCCTGGCTCATTTGGCGCGCGCCCGGATCTCCGGCAAGGCCTTCTGCAGGTAATACACCATGGACCAGACGGTGAGCACCGCCGCCAGCCAGATCAGCCAGGTGCCCCAGACCCCGGTATCGATGACACCCAGCAACCGCCCGTCATAGAGCAGGAAAGGAATGGCGACCATCTGCACCGTGGTCTTGACCTTGCCCAGCATGTGGACCGCCACGCTCTTGGACGCGCCGATCTGCGCCATCCATTCCCGCAGCGCGGAGATCGCGATTTCCCGTCCGATGATGATCAGCGCCACGAACACGTCGGCACGCTGCAGGTGCACCAGCACCAGCAGCGAGGCACACACCAGGAACTTGTCGGCCACCGGGTCGAGAAAGGCGCCAAACGACGAAGTCTGGTTGAGCTTGCGCGCCAGATAGCCGTCGAGCCAGTCGGTCAGCGCGAACACCACGAACATGACGGTGGCCGCCAGGTTGCTGATGGATCGCTCGGGCCAGATGTAGAACACCCCCACGATCAGCGGAATCGCGACGATGCGGGTCCAGGTGAACAGGGTGGGTATGGTGAAGAACATGCCCGATTCTGTCACGAGGCGCATGGCCCGTCGCGCTACTGGACTTCGGCGAGCGAGCGGATCTGGAACTTCAGGTCGTCGTTGTACAGAAAGGTCTCGCTGTACTGCCAGGGCCGCGGCAGGTGGCCCACCGGCTCGAACGGGCCGGCGCGGCGGATCGCCTTCATGGCCATCTGCAGCGTCTGCGGCGAGAACTTGGGCACGCGCAGCACCTCGATGTTGCGCACCGAGCCGTCCCGGTTGAGCTGGATCTGCAGCACTGGAATGGATTGCAGGCGATCGGGCACCGGGCCGCTGAAAGTCTCGTCGCCACTGGTCTGCACGATGCGCCGCGCCACGCGCAGCTTGTACTCGTCCCAGCTGCGCGCGGGGGGCAGCGGGGCCGCCGGCGTTGCAGCCACAGCCCCCGGGACCGCAGCGCCCGCCACGGGCGGCGGTGGTGCCGGCTGCACCGCCGGCACAGGTGCGTCGGGGGGCATTGGCCGGCTGGCGCAAGCCGCCAGCACGGCCATGCTCGCCGTTCCCATCCATTTAATGAAGCGCACGGTAAATCTCCTCTGCCAGTTCCCTGGATATGCCGTCGACGGTGGCGATGTCTTCCACACCCGCCGAGGCGACGCCGCGAATGCCGCCGAAGCGCTGCAGCAGTTTGGCACGGCGCTTGGCGCCGATGCCCGGAATCTCCTCCAGCTTGCTGCCCCCGGTGCGCACGCGCGCGCGTTGCGCGCGCATGCCGGTGATGGCAAACCGATGGGCCTCGTCACGGATCTGCGCCACCAGCATGAGGGCCGCCGAATCCTTGCCGAGGTACACCTTGTCCCGGCCATCGGCAAACACCAGCTCCTCGAGCCCGACCTTGCGACCCTCGCCCTTTTCCACGCCGGTGATGAGGCCGAGGTCCAGTCCCAGCTCGGCAAAGACCTCGCGCGCCATGCTGACCTGCCCCTTGCCGCCGTCCACCAGCACCAGGTCAGGCAGCCGCGCCGTGGCACTGGCGGTCGGCCCCGCGGCATGGGCCGGGTCCCGCGCGGCTTCGGCCAGCTTGCTGTAGCGGCGCGTCAGAACCTGGCGCATGGCCGCATAGTCGTCGCCCGGCGTGATGCCTTCGATGTTGTAGCGGCGGTATTCGCTGTTCTGCATCTTGTGGTGGTGGAACACCACGCAGGATGCCTGCGTCGCCTCGCCGGCCGTGTGGGAGATGTCGAAACACTCGATACGGAATGTGTCCAGGTTGTCCGGGGCGAGATCCAGCGCATCCACCAGCGCGCGGGTTCGGGCCTGCTGGGAGCCTTCCTCGGCCAGCAGGCGGGCCAGTTGCAGCGCGGCGTTCTTCTGGGCCATCTCGAGCCAGATCCGGCGCTGCTCGCGGGGGTTGTGCACCGCCGTCACCCGCACACCGCTTTGCTCCCCGAGGGCTTCGAGCAGGGCCTTGCTCACCGGTTCGCTCGTGATCAGCGCCGGGGGTACGGGCACGCCCAGGTAGTGCTGGGCGATGAAGGCTTCCAGCACCTGCACCTCCACGGGCACCACGGCCGCCGCCTCGCCGGGGGCGCCCTCCTCGGCATCCAGCCCCTGCCAGGCCGCGGCATCCTCCACGTGCGCCGGAAAATACGGGCGGTCACCAAGATGGCGTCCCCCGCGCACCATGGCCAGGTTCACGCAGGCCTTGCCGCCCTGCACCTTGACCGCAAGGATGTCCACGTCCTTGTCGGACACCGTGTCCACGGACTGCTGGTGCAACACCTTGGACAGCGCCGTCATCTGGTTGCGCAGATCGGCCGCCAGTTCAAACTCCAGCCGCTGCGAATGCGCCATCATGCGGCTCTCCAGCGCGTCCAGCACCGCCTGCGCATCCCCGCGCAGGAAGTCGCCGGCGTTCTGCACGTCCTGCGTGTAGGCCTCGGGCGAGACATGGCCCACGCAGGGACCGGAACACCGCTTGATCTGGTACAGCAGGCAGGGGCGCGTGCGGTTGCTGAACACCGTGTCCTCGCAGGTGCGCAGGCGGAACACCTTCTGCAGCAGCTGGATGGACTCCTTCACCGCCCAGGCGCTCGGGTACGGGCCAAAGTAGCTGTGCCGCCGGTCCACTGCGCCGCGGTAATAGGCCACGCGGGGAAACGCGGCAGCCGCTGGCGGCCCGGCCGTCGCCTCGGCCACCGGCCGCCGGGCCCCGGTGATCTTGAGATACGGGTAGCTCTTGTCGTCGCGAAACAGGATGTTGTAGCGCGGGTTGAGCGTCTTGATCAGGTTGTTTTCGAGCAGCAGGGCCTCGGCCTCGGAGCGCACCGCCGTGGTTTCCATGCGCACGATCTTGCTGACCATATGGCCAATGCGCGTGCCGCCGTGGTTCTTCTGGAAGTAGCTGGAGACGCGCTTCTTGAGGTTGCGCGCCTTGCCCACGTAGAGCACGCCGCCATCGGCGTCGAAATAGCGGTACACGCCCGGCAATGCAGGCAGTGCAGCCACTTCGGCAAGCAGGGCGGGCGGGTGGGCGGCTTCGGACATAAGCCCGTATTGTCATCAATCCGCGCGGTGGCGCGTGGGCATGGACAATCGCGCCATGCGCTGGGACATCTTCTGCAAGGTCATTGACAACCACGGCGACCTCGGCGTCTGCTGGCGCCTGTGCGCCGACCTCGCGGCGCGCGGTGAACAGGTCCGGCTGTGGGTGGATGACCCGGCCGCGCTGCGCTGGATGGCGCCGGCCGGTGCGCCGGGCGTGCAGGTGGCCGGGTGGGATTCAGCCACCCGTTTCACAGACCCGGGCGAGGTGCTGGTGGAGGCATTCGGCTGCGACCCAGCTCCTGAATTCATAGCACACTATGCCCATCGGAAAAGGGCTACAGGCCAGAAAGGCCTGTGGATCAACCTGGAGTACCTGAGCGCCGAGGCCTTCGTCGAACGCACGCACGGCCTGCCCTCCCCGGTGATGCAAGGCCCGGGCGCGGGCCTTGCCAAGTACTTCTTCTACCCCGGCTTCACGCCACGCACCGGGGGCTTGCTGCGTGAGCCGGGACTGGCCGCGCGCCAGGCGGCGTTCGACGCCGCGGCCTGGCTGTCGGGCCAGGGCGTGCCTGACGACGGCGCCCGGCGGGTCTCGCTGTTCTGCTATGAGCCGGCGGCACTGGGTGAGCTGCTGCTGCAGTGCGCGCGTGGGCCCCACGCCACCCGGCTGCTGGTGACGTCGGGGCGCGCCGCCCAGGCCACCCGGGCCGCCATCGCCACGCTGGAGGCCGGCCAGGCCGGCTGGAACGCCGCAGACCGCCTGCGGCTGAGCTGGCTGCCCCTGCTCCCCCAGCCGGACTACGACCACCTGCTGTGGGCGTGCGACGCCAATTTCGTGCGGGGCGAGGACTCGCTGGTGCGCGCGCTGTGGGCAGGCCGGCCTTTTGTGTGGCAGCTCTACCCCCAGCACGACGATGCCCACCATGCCAAGCTGGAGGCCTTCCTCGGACAACTGGCGCCGCCCCCGGCCTGGGCGGCATTCCAGCGCGGCTGGAACGGGATGTCCCCCGGTCCGCTCGGGCGGCTGGACCCGCCCGCCTGGCAGGAAGCCGCCCGCGCCTTCCGGCAGCGGCTGCTCGGGCAGACCGACCTGGCCACCCAGCTGCTTCGCTTTGTTTCAGAAAAGCGTTAAAATTCAAGGCTTTGCGAAGCTTGCCCTCCTGGCAACCGGCGCGCCCCTGCCGCGTGGCACCCCGACCTGAACGTCGCCATGCGGTCCAACCTCAAGACTGCTATGAAAATCGCTCAAGAAATCCGCGCCGGCAACGTCATCATGCACGGTAAGGACCCGATGGTCGTCCTCAAGACCGAATACAGCCGCGGCGGCCGCAACTCGGCCACCGTGCGCATGAAGCTCAAGAGCCTGATCGCCAACTTCAACACCGAAGTGGTGTTCAAGGCCGACGACAAGATGGACCAGATCGTGCTGGACAAGAAGGAGTGCACCTACTCCTACTTCGCCGACCCCATGTACGTCTGCATGGACGCCGAATACAACCAGTACGAAGTCGAAGCCGACAACATGGGCGACGCCCTGAACTACCTCGAAGACGGCATGGCCGTTGAAGTGGTGTTCTACGACGGCAAGGCCATCTCGGTGGAACTGCCCACCAGCGTCGAGCGCGAAATCACCTGGACCGAACCCGCCGTCAAGGGCGACACCTCGGGCAAGGTGCTCAAGCCCGCCAAGATCGCCACCGGCTTCGAAGTGCCGGTGCCGCTGTTCGTCTCGCAGGGCGACAAGGTGGAAATCGACACCCGCACCGGCGAATACCGCCGCCGCGTCTGACGTGACCCCGCATCCCGCGCCAAGGCTCCCACGGGAGCCTTTTTTGCGTCCGGCATGAGTTTCGATCTGTCAAGGCTGCGCCAGCCCTTTCGCATGGAGCCCGGCCTTCGCCGCATGGCGCCCGGCGAGGTCCATCTGAGCCCGCTGGCGCCCGGCAGCGCGCTGTACCTCGAAAAGCAGCGGGTGTTCGAGTCGGGCCAGTCCCGCTGGTGCGTGCCCGGCTTCGACCCCCAGTTTGCTATTCAAACCATAGCAGATCATGCCCGCCAGTCATGGGCTACAGCCACTTTCGACGCTGAATCGCCACTGGAACTGGTGGTATCGGAGGATCTGGCCGTTCTCGACGGCGCCAGCGGCACCGTGCCCTGGCTGTGCGTCTGCACGCCCTCGCACTGGGCGCCCGAGGACAAGCTCGGCCAGTCGCTGGCCCGCCTCCACGGTCCGGTGGCCGACAACGCGCGCCTGCTGGCGGCGACGGACGCCCTGGTGCGGCTGGTGACGGCGGGCGAGGCCTGGGAGCGCCACGTCTGGACCGTCTCCGCGTCCCCGCGCCATGACCAGCACCCCGCCCGCCAGCCACGCGACCCATGGCCCGAGCCCGATCCGCCCGCCGCATTTGCCGCGCGCTGCTTTCTGCGTGTGGAGCGTCAGACCTTTCTGCCCGTCCCCGGCCGGACCCAGGCCGTCTTCACGATCCGCGTCAGCGTGCAGCCGCTGACCCGGGCCGTCGCTTCGCCGGAGCAGGCCGCATCACTGGCGGCGGCACTGCGGTCGATGTCGCCGGCCGTGCTGGAATACAAGGGCCTGACCACGGCGCAACCGGTGCTGCTGCGCTGGTTGGCCTCGGTCGGCTAGAAGGCCCTTCGGAACGCCAGCGCCAGCCCCACCAGCACGAGCACCGCCACCACGCCGATCACCGCGATCCACACGAGGTAGGTCTGCGGCAGGCCGCCCACCGGCACCACGGCCAGGTCAGGCGGCGGCGGTGTGGCGCCCGACAGCCACTCCACGAACTCGCCGGCCGAGTCCGGGCTGAACAGTTCGAACGACAGGCGTTGCAAAGGCGCGCCGGACTTGGGCCCGGGTCCGCGCACCCAGACATCCACGCGCGAGCCCACGGTGCGGGCATGAACAAAGGACTTGAGCGGGATCTTGATGCGGTCATCCTTCCAGCCCAGCCCCTTGCGGAACCGGCCCGCGATGCGGACCACCTCCGACTGAACCCGCACCTCGAGCTCGCCGTCGAATGCCGGCACCTCGAAACCCTTGCCGCTGCGGCTCACCAGGCTGCCGGCGTAGGTGCCCTGCACCAGCGAGTACACGCCACTGCGCGAGGCATTGAAACCGTTCTGGGAAACACGTCGGCCCAGCACGTCGCCCACCGTCAGGCGGGCGCCATTGCTGTCGATCAGCACGTCGTCACTGGTGAGCGTCTTCTTGATGCGCATCCCAACGATGGTGCGGCGGTCATAAGGCCCCATGCTCTTGCCCTCAAGCAGCACATGGTAGGCCGGCGATCTGTCCCCGTTCATGTCATGAATCTCACTCCGCGGGCAAGGATACCGGAGAAAGGCCCCCCTGCCCTCCGGGGTTGGCCCGAATTGGCGTGAGAATAGCGCCATGGAATCCACCCAAGACCTGCACGACACGCGCCTGGCCGACGCCTGGGCCACCCTCCAGTCCCATGCCCGCGACGGCGCCCCCTTGAGCAGCGATGCCAGCCGGCTGGCCTTCGCGGACCCGGAGTTCCTGCTGCGCCGGGAAACGCGCGGCATCCGGTTCCAGCTGGAGATGCTCAAACCCGACCTGGAACAGCAGGCCCATGGCATCGAGAACACCGTCGTGGTGTTCGGCAGCGCCCGTTTCCACAACGAAAACCGGGCCGCCGAGCTCCTGGCCGAAGCCGAAGCCAGCGGGGATGCGGCCCGCGTGCGCCGCGCGCGCAGCCTGGCGCGCAATGCTCACTACTACGAGAAAGCCCGCGCCTTTGGCCAGCTCGTGGCGCAGTACAGTGCCGACAAGCAGCCCGCCGACAAGCTGTTCATCTGCACCGGCGGCGGCCCCGGCATCATGCAGGCCGCCAACCAGGGCGCACACGAAGGCAAGGGCATCAGCGTGGGCCTGACCATCGCGCTGCCCATGGAAGAAGCCGCCAACCCGTATGTCACGCCGGCCCTGAATTTCAAGTTCCACTACTTCGCGCTGCGCAAGATGCATTTCATGATGCGTGCCAAGGCGCTGGTGGCCTTCCCCGGGGGGTTTGGCACGCTCGACGAGCTGTTCGAGGTGATCACGCTGGTGCAGACGCGCAAGGCCAAACCGGTGCCCATCGTGCTGTTCGGCTCGGACTACTGGAAGAGGCTCATCAACTTCGAAATGCTGGTCGACGAAGGCGTGATTTCGCCGGAAGACCTCAAGCTGCTGCAGTTCGCGGACGACCCGCAAACCGCCTGGGATCTGGTCAAGGCGTTCTATCAGCTCTGAGGCGCATCGCGCTACGCGCCCCCAGCCCGACGACAGCGCCAACGAACCAGAACACGCCGGAAATGCCGACCACGGCACCGGCCACCCCGAAGAGCATGGGCATGAGCACGCTGGAGGCGTTGATCGCCATCAGGCGCAGCGCCAGGGCCTCGCCGTGCCGGGCCTCGGGCGTGATCTGGTGCAGCGTGCTCATGACCATGGGTTGGACCGACCCCAGCGCAAACCCGAGCAGCACGGAGCACAGCCCCATGGCCAGGGCGGAATGCAGGAACGGGTAGACGCCAAACAGAGCCGCCGTGACCCCCATGGCCGAGGCAATGACCGCCCACTCGCGCAGCCGGTGCGCCACCAGCGGCAGGGCCAGCCGGATGACGGCGGCCGCGACGGCAAAGGCGCCCAGGATGCTCCCGATCACCGAGGCGCTGAGCCCGCGCTCATTGCCCAGGATCGGCACCACGAAGGTGTGCACGTCCCAGCAGGACGAAAGAAACCAATTCACCACCAGAAGCCGCCGGAACTGCGGCTCTGCCAGCAGGTCCCAGGCGCGGCCGCGCGACGCGCCCTCGGCGCGAATCACCGTTGGCAGCTCCTGCGTGCGGCGCACCCAGAACCACGTGGCCAGCGGCAGCAGGGCCATGAGCAGGAACGCAAAGCGAAAGCCCGCATGGTCGATCACCAGTCCGGCGGTGAAGGGACCGACAAAGTTGGAAACCGCCGGACCGATGGCCAACCACGAAAACACCTGCTTGAGCTGCGTTGGCCCGGCGGCGGCACGCCCGACGTGGCGCTGCAGGGCAATGGAGGCCGCGCCCGTGGCGCCACCGGTCATCAGCGCGCTCAGGCAGAGCAACGGAAACACCGGCCAGGCCGCGGCCAGGGCGGCCCCGAGCACGGCCACCACCACGCTGATGGCCATGGGGCGCCGCAGCCCGTGGCGATCCGCGTAGCGGCCGGCTGGCAGCGCAAGAAACACCTGCGTCAGCGCGAACAACGCCAGCAACACACCGACGGCGGCCTCGCTGTAGCCGCGCCGCAGCGCAAACAGCGGCGCCGCCATGCGCATGCCCGCCATGCAGGCGTGCAAAAAAATATGGCCCGCAATCAGGCGGGCCAGGGCGGGATTCAAGTGCTGACCTCGTCAGACGGCGGCAGCAGGGTCTGCGCCTCGGCTTCGGGCAGGGCCTCGACACCCTTGAGCGCGCGGCGCATCTGGTTGGAACGTGTGGCCGCGTTCTCCAATGTGACCGAGGCCTTGCGCACCTGCTCCTGGACGGTCTCCACCCACTTGCCGTAGCGGTCGAACTCGGTCTTGACCGCCCCCAGTACCTTCCACACCTGCGACGCCTGCTGCTCCAGTGCCAGGGTGCGAAAGCCCATGTGCAGGCTGTTGAGCATGGCCAGCAGCGTGGTCGGTCCGGCCAGGGTCACGCGGAAATCGCGCTGCAGGCCGTCCATGAGCCCCGGACGGCGCAGCACCTCGGCGTAGAGGCTCTCGATGGGCAGGAACAGGATGGCGAAATCCGTGGTGTGTGGGGGCGCCAGATAGCTCGCGGCAATGGTCTTGGCCTCGAGCCGGATGCGCGCTTCCAGGGCCTTGGCCGCGAGTTCGGCGGCGGGCGCATCGGCGCGCTCATGGGCGTCGAGCAGGCGCTCGTAATCCTCACGCGGAAACTTCGCGTCGATCGGCAACCACACCGGCTCGCCGTCGCTGCTGCGCCCCGGGAAGCGCACCGCGAAGTCCACGCGCTGGTTGCTGTGCGGTCGCGTCTCCACCTGCTTGCCGTATTGCTCAAGGGTCAGCACCTGCTCCAGCAGGGCTTCGAGTTGCACCTCGCCAAACATTCCGCGGGTCTTGACGTTGGTCAGGACCCGCTGGAGATCGCCCACCCCCTGGGCCAGGGTCTGCATCTCGCCCAGGCCCTTGTGGACCTGTTCCAGCCGGTCGGCCACCTGTTTGAAGCTCTCACCCAGGCGGGTCTCCAGAGTGGTCTGCAGTTTTTCGTCGACGGTCCGGCGCATCTCGTCGAGCTTGGTGGTGTTGGTCTGCTGCAGTTGCAGGAGCTGCGCTTCCAGCGTGGCCCGGATCTCGCCAAGCCGCCGCGCATTGGACTCGCTCAACCCTCCCAGTTGCAGGGCCAGCGTGTCGGCCAGCGTCTTCTGCAGCAGCGCAAGCTGCTGGCCAAAGGCGTCGATCTGGGTGTTCTGCGTCCGGGTCGCTTCCGCCCCCTGTTTGACCAACGCCTCCTGAAAGCTCGCGAGGTTGAGGGTCAGCTCCTGCCGAGCCCCCCGGGAGGACTCGCTGATCTCGCGGCGCAGCTCCCGCTCGAGCCGCTCATTGGCGGTCAGCAGTTCGACGCGCGCGGCATCCATCGGCCCGCTGGCGGGTTTGCGCAGCAGCAGCACCCCCAGCAGCAGCAGATTGAGCGCCGCCAGCGCGATCAGCAGCCAGATTTCCAAGCCTGCCTCTCGCCTATTGGCTCAGGACTTCAGGGTTCAGCGGCGTCAGCGGCTTCCCCTGGGTCAGGTACCCGATCAGGTTGTCCGCCGCCAGATTGCCCATGGCCAGGCGCGTGGGCACCGTGGCGCTGGCGATGTGCGGCGTCAGCACCACGTTGGGCACCTTGAGCAGATCGGGATGGACCGAAGGCTCGCCCTCGAAGACGTCCAGGCCAGCCGCCGCGATGCGCCTGTCGCGCAGGGCCGCGGCCAGGGCGGCGTCATCGACGATGCCGCCACGGGCGATGTTGATCAGGTTCGCCGTGGGCTTCATCCGGGCAAGCTCGGCCGCGCCGATGGCGTGGTGCGAGGAGGCGGAATACGGCAGCACCAGCACCAGATGGTCGGCTTGAGCGAGCAGCTCGTCCTTGCTCACGTAGCGCGCCTTGCAATCGGCCTCGAGGTCGGCGGACAGCCGGGACCGGTTGTGATAGATCACATTCATGCCGAAACCATGGGCCCCGCGCTTGGCGATGCCCTGGCCGATCCGGCCCATGCCCAGGATGCCCAGGGTGGCGCCGTGCACGTCGGAGCCCGAGAACATCTCGTAATTCCACTTGGTCCATTGGCCTGCGCGCAGGTAATGCTCGCTCTCGGTCACCCGGCGCGCCGTGGCCATGAGCAGCGCGAAGCCGAAATCGGCGGTGGTCTCCGTCAGCACGTCCGGCGCGTTGGTGCCCAGCACACCGCGAGCGGTCATCGCGGCCACATCGAAGTTGTTGTAGCCCACGGCCATGTTGGCGACGATCTTGAGGCCCGGACAGGCCGCGAGCACCTCCTCGTCAATCCGCTCGCTGCTGGTGGTGAAGGCGCCCGCCTTGCCCTGCAGCTTTTCAATGAGCTGGGCCTTGGTCCAGACCGTGTCGGCCTGGTTCGACTCGATGTCGAAATGCGCCGACAGGCGCTCGATCACCTCGGGAAAGATCGCTCGCGCGACGAAAACGGAAGGCTTGGACATGGTTGTTACCTCAACGGAACCAGATGAAGGTCATGAAGACGAACAGCGGCACCAGGATGCCGCAAGACCAGAGCATGTAGCCGAAGAAGCTCGGCATCTTGATACCCCGGTCCTCGGCGATGGCTTTGACCATCAGGTTGGGGGCATTGCCGATGTAGGTATTCGCCCCCATGAAAACGGCACCAGCCGACACCGCCGCAAGCGTCGGCGCCAGCGCGGTCATGAGTACCTTGGGGTCACCGCCGGCGGTGTTGAAGAACACCAGGTAGGTCGGCGCGTTGTCCAGGAACGAGCTGAGCGCGCCGGTGGCCCAGAAATACATTGCGGGATTGGGGGTACCGTCTGCACGCGTCACCGCGGACACGATGGCACCAAAGGGGCCGTCGACGCCGGCCTTGAGCATGGCGATGACGGGAATGATCGTCAGGAAGATGCCGGCGAACAGCTTGGCCACCTCGGCCATCGGTCCCCACGAGAACTGGTTGTCCTCATGGACCTTGTCGGGCGTGACCTTGAGCGACACCAGCGTCACGAGGATCAGGCCGACATCGCGGACCAGACCCGGCAACCCCACCTCGGTGCCGAAAATGTCGAACACCACGGCCGACTTCCAGAAACCACTGAGCAGCACCAGCCCCACCACCACGGCCAGCAACGCGAAATTGACCATGCCGTCAAATCCGATGTTGCGCGAATCGGGCGTGGGGTCCATGGCCGAGAGTTCCTCGCGCCGGTGGTAGTACCACGAGTCGAGCGCATAGAAGATGGCCAGCAGCGTGCCGACCAGGAACAGGGTCTCGGGGAAGATGTGCCCGACGGTCCAGAAAAAGTCCACGCCCTTGAGGAAGCCCAGAAACAGCGGCGGATCACCCAGGGGAGTGAGCGAGCCTCCGGCGTTCGACACGATGAAGATGAAGAACACCACCACATGTGCGGTGTGCTGGCGGTTGTCATTGGCGCGAATCAGCGGACGGATCAGGAGCATCGACGCCCCGGTGGTCCCCATGAAGCTTGCCAGCACGGCGCCGATCGCCAGGATGGACGTGTTCAGCCCGGGGCTGCCATGCAGATTGCCGCGGATGTAGATGCCACCGGCCACGGTGAACAGAGCAGTGAGCAGGATCACGAAAGGAATGTATTCGGCCAGCAGGGCATGGACAAAGGCGCCCCCCGCCGTGGCGGGCCCGAACACCAGGGCAAACGGCACCAGGAAAGCGAGCGCCCAGGCGGCCGCTACCTTGCCGAAATGGTGGTGCCAGAAATGTGGCGCCAGCAGCGGCATCACCGCGATACACAGCAGGATGCCGGCAAACGGCGCGCCCCATAGCGGCGACAGCTGGGCGCCGTTGAATTCAGAAGCGGCGGCCAGGCCGGGCCAGAGCATCAGCGCCGCGCAAGCGCCGGCCCATCGTGAAAGTCTCATGCATGTCTCCAGAAAACGGCCCCGCACTGCACCGGACGGCCTGATTTTGTGTTCCAGCGGCCGAGCATACCGAATCATGGAAGCCCCTCATTTCAACCGCCTGACGGGCGCCGGCACGCCACTGTAGGCCACCACCTACCCGGGCTGCTTCGAGGGTCCTACCGGATCGCCGAATTGCTCTGCCTACAGTGAACCCGACTCCCGCGCACGGACCCACCGGATCCCGCCGGGAGCCCTGTCCATCCCAACTTACAGATTGAACTGGAGAACACCATGAATCAGGATCGCATGGAAGGCCAATGGAAGCAATTCAAGGGCAAAGTCAAGGAGCAGTGGGGCAAGCTGACCGACGACGACGTGGATGTCATCGCCGGCAAGCGCGACCAGCTGCTGGGCCGCATCCAGCAGCGCCATGGCCTGGCGCGCGACGAGGCCGAAAAGCAGGTCAAGGCCTGGGAAAAGCACCACCCGGATTTCCGCTTCGAGAAATCGCAGTAACCACTCCGGGAGGCACACCATGAAACTGAAGCTGCTCACACTCGCCCTGGCCACCAGCTGCGTCTGGGCCGGCGCGGTCCACGCCATGTCCAAGGACGAATTCACCGCCCAGAAAGACCGTATCGAAGCCGACTACAAGGCCGGCAAGGAGCGCTGCGCCAGCCTGAAAGCCAATGCCAGGGACATCTGCCTGTCAGAGGCCAAGGGGGTCGAGAAGGTGGCAAAGGCTGACCTGGAGGCCCGCTACAAGCCCAGCGCCAGCGCCAACGAAAAGCTCGCGCTGGCGCGCGCCGATGCGGCCTACGACACCGCCAGGGAAAGATGCGATGACCTGGCCGGCAACGCGAAAGACGTCTGCATCAAGGATGCCAAGGCGGCCCATGTGAGCGCGAGGGGTGCGGCCAAGGTGGGCGCCACGCGCGCCGAAGGCGCCCACCAGACCGCGGATGCCCGCAAGGACGCCGAGGCTGACACCCTGGCAGCCCGCTATGACGCGGCCGTGGAGCGCTGCGACGCGCTGGCCGGCCAAGCCCGCGTTGGTTGTGTCAATGACGCGAAGCGCCGGTTTGGCAAGACCTAGTCTTGCCTGAACCAGGGCCCCTCGCGGGCCCTGTGGAGGGGGCAGGCCCAAGGCCGGCCCCCCTTTTTTCACGTCAATCGAGCCAGCGGGTGAATTGCGCCACCGGTTCGCGCGGCGTGTGAAACCCGTTGACCTTGTCGGCCTCGTCCGCATACCCCATCGCCATGCCGCAGACCAGCATTTCGTCGGGACCCGCCCCGATGTGCGGCAGGATGATCTTGGCGAAGCCGTTCCAGGCCGCCTGGGGACAGGTGTGCAGACCGCGCGCCCGCGCCGCCACCATGATGCTTTGCAGGAACATGCCGTAGTCCACGAGTGATCCCCGCCCCATCACGCGGTCCAGCGTGAACATCAATCCCACCGGAGCGTCGAACAGCTTGAAGTTGCGCTGATGCTGGGCATGCATCTTGTCCTTGTCGCCCTTGGTGATGCCGAGCAGGCCATACAGGCCCCAGCCATTTTCGCGACGCCGGTCAATGTACGGGCTGACCCACTTTTCTGGGTAGTAGTCGTACTCCTCGCGGTACTCCGATGCCAGTCCGGGGTTGGCATAGAGGGCGTCGTGCGCCTCGCAGACCTTGCGGACCAGGGCGTCGCGGCTTTCGCCCTGCAGAACATAGGTCTTCCAGGGCTGGGTGTTGGTGCCCGAGGCAGCGCGGCTGGCAACGCGCAGGATATCGGCAATCATCTCGCGCGGCACGGCTCTGGGCAGGAAGGCGCGCGCCGAGAAGCGGCTCTCGATGGCCGCATCCACACTCGCCGGGTCCCTGATGACGGTGCTGACTTGCGATGAACTCATTGAAGCTTCTCCAGAACGGCTTTGAGGGGGGCCGGCAGCGGCACGGGGCGCCGGGTCTGCCGGTCAACGTAGACATGGACGAAATGCCCGCGAGCCGCGCACAGCGGCGCACCTTCGGCGAAGAGGCCAACCTCGTAGCGAACGCTCGAGGTGCCCATGTGGGCTACGCGCAAACCGGCCTCGACGTTTTGCGGAAAGGCCAGCGAGGCAAAGTAGTTGCACTGCGTCTCGATCACCAGGCCGATGGTTTCCCCATGGTGGATGTCCAGCACACCCTGCTCGATCAAGTGGGCATTGACGGCCGTGTCAAACCAGCTGTAGTAGACGACGTTGTTGACGTGACCGTAGGCATCGTTGTCCATCCAGCGGGTTCCGATGGTGCGAAAGGCCCGGTAGCGATCGCGCGGATCGGGAGCGGGTTTGGCGGCGGGGGAAGTGCTCATGCGGCCCGATTCTGCCAGCGGCGCCAGTAGCTCATGGCCACCCGGTAGGTGTTGACCTGCGCCTGCACCGTGTCCTCGATCCGGTGGCCGTAGCCGCCGGCCATGGCAAAAGCCAACGGGACGCGGCGTACCCAGGCCCAGTCGAACACCCGCCGGTCCCTGGCTTCCAGTCCGTCCCAACTCAGCTTGAGGCGCCCCAGACGGTCGCCCTCATGGGGATCGGCCCCTGCAAGATAGATCACAAGGCCTGGCTCGAAGCGCTGCTCCAATTCCCCCAGCGCAATTTCAAGCGCCTCCAGGTAGGCGTCGTCGCGGCAACCGTCGGGCAGATCCACGTCGAGATCGCTCGCTTCCTTGCGGAACGGGAAGTTCTTCTGGCCGTGCAGGGACAGGGTGAACACGCTGCTGTCATCGCGGAACAGGTGCGCGGTGCCATTGCCCTGATGAACATCGAGGTCCACGACGGCCACCTTGAGGGGCTGGCGGTGCGAACGCGCCCATTCCGCCTGCATGAGCCGCGCAGCCACGGCGGCGTCATTGAACACGCAGAAGCCGCCGCCCTTGTCAGCGTAGGCATGGTGGGTACCCCCAGCGATGTTCGCCCCCAGACCCTCCCGAAAGGCCGAGCGGCAGGCCGAAATGGTGGCACCGACCGACCGGCGGGCACGCTCGGCCATGGCTTCGCTCCAGGGAAAGCCGATCTCCCGCATCACCTGGGGCGCCACCGTGCCGTCCTGGATGGCCCGGACGTAGGCCGGGCTGTGCGCCAACGCCAGTTCGCCATCACTGGCCCGCTCAGCTGGCATCAGCCGCAGGCCAGGGACATGTGTTGCGAGCTGGTCGCGCAGCAGCTGGTACTTGCCCATGGGGAAACGGTGACCGGCCGGCAGCGGCAGAACGAATTGGTCAGCGTAGAAGACCTGCATGGCGCCATTGTGTCGCGAAGGCCTCCCGCAACAGTTTTAGGGGCCAGCCTCCAATATGCTGCACCGCAACAAAAATGGCTTGCAATACCACGGGATAACCCTATACTTCGATCTATGCTGCACTGCAACATAAACGGATGACCCGGTTCCAGCGCAGATGTTGATCCCTACCGCAACTTACTGGAGATATTGATATGTTGACCGCTGAACAAATCCTCGCCGCCCACAAAGCCAACATCGAAACCCTGTTTGGCCTGACCGGCAAGGCGTTCGAGGGCGTCGAAAAGATCGTCGAACTGAACGTGACCGCCTCCAAGGCAGCCCTGGCCGAAGCCGCCGACACGACGCAAGCCGTGCTGAGCGTCAAGGACGCCCAGGAACTGCTCGCCCTGCAGGCCAGCCTGTTCCAGCCCCTGGCTGAAAAGACTGCGGCTTACAGCCGTCACCTGTATGACATCGCCTCGGGCACCGGCGCCGAGTTCGGCAAGGCTTTCGAAGCCCAGGCCAGCGATGTGCAGAAGAAGTTCATGTCTGTCGTGGACAACGCTTCGAAGAACGCACCGGCCGGCTCCGAAACCGCCGTGGCCGTGTTCAAGAGCGCCATCGCCGCCGGCAACAACGCCCTGGAATCGGTGCAGAAGGCCGTGAAGCAAGCCACGGACGTGGCCGAAGCCAACTTCAACGCTGTGGCCAACACGGCCGTCAGCGCTGCCAAGACCACCGCCAAGAAGCGCTAAGCCCTCTTGAATGCCGGGTACCCGCCCCCAGCTGTCTGGAGCGGGAACTCTACACACCAGAAGGCATCCCTTCGATACTCTGGTTATTGAACGAGAGTTCTACTGATTGTCTCCTCGGGTCCTTTCGACACCTCCAAGGTTCAGGGATCCCTTCAAGGCCCAGTTTTCGGACTGGGCCTTTTTTTATCTCGAGTGTGCGGCCATCGCCTGCCTTAGTTGCGGCAGCATCTGCCGCATGGCCTGACGCCCGGCTTCGATGGCGCGCAGCCGCGCGCCGAAGTCCGCGCTGCGCACGCCCGTGAGGGCCGGGCGCACCACAACGTCGGCCTCGCGCAGTTCCCAGGTATTGATGCTTCGGCCCATGATGGCAAAGGTCTGCAACAGGATCTGCAGCGTGTCCCCCGCCGGGTTGCCCTCGGGTGCGCTGGAGATGTCGACCGCGATCACCAGGTCCGCCCCCATCTGGCGCGCATACCTGACCGGCACCGGCGAAACCAGCCCTCCGTCCACGTAGTCACGCCCGGCAATCGGCACCGGGAGGAAGATCGATGGCACCGCGCTGGAAGCGCGCACGGCTGTGCCCGTGTCGCCGCGCTGGAAGAGCACGCCCTGCCCGCTTTGCAGATCCGTGGCCACAATGCCCAGCGGCATCGGCATGTCTTCGATCAGCCTCCGATGGACCTGGGCGTTCACGTAGCGCGCCAGCGCCTCGCCGCGCAGCACACCACGATTGAACAGGGGCAGCATCCAGTCGGTGAACGCGGCCTCCTCCATTGTCTGCGCCACCTGCTGCAGCTCTGCCCCGTTGCGCCCGCTCGCGTACAGCGCCGCGACCAGGCTGCCCGCCGACGTGCCGGTGACGAGGTCGGGGCGGATGCCCGCTTCTTCCAGCACCTGGATCACCCCGACATGGGCAAAGCCCCGCGCCGCGCCGCCCCCAAGGGCCAGCCCGATGCGGGGCGCCCGGTGCACGGCTGGCGCCGCTGGCACGGCCGGCACCACAGGGCCGGCCACGGGGATGGCACACCCCGCCAAGACCCCCAAAACCAGCCCTGCCAGCCCGCTGCGGGATAGCCTTGTCATCGCCCCGGCTTTATTAAGAATGATTCGCGTTTGCTTTATCATCGAATCGAGTCCATTACCGTTCTGTCTTCCAACATGATCAAAAAAGCCCTCTGCCTTGCCTTGCTGGCCTCCGCCAGCCTGGCATCGGCCCAGGAACAGGTCGTCAACCTGTATTCAGCCCGCCACTATTCCACCGACGAAGCGCTGTACAGCAATTTCACCAAGGCGACCGGCATCCGCATCAATCGGGTCGATTCGGACGATGCCGGCATTCTCGCGCGGCTGAAGGCCGAAGGCACGGCGTCGCCCGCCGACGTGATCCTGCTGGTCGACGCGGCGCGCTTGTATCGGGGCGAGGTGGACGGCCTGTTCCAGCCCATCCGCTCCAAGGTGCTCGAAGACGCGATCCCGGCCCAATACCATGCCAAGGCGTCCGCTGACGGCATCAGCTGGTTCGGCTTCTCGACTCGCGGCCGCGTCATCGTCTATGACAAGCTGAGCGTCAAGAAGGCTGACGTTGACACCTATGAGGAGCTGGCCGACCCCAAGAACAAGGGCAAGGTGTGCCTGAGGTCGGGCTCGCACCCCTACAACCTGTCGCTGTTCGGGGCGCTCATGGAGCACATGGGAGAACAGAAGACCGAGGCCTGGCTCAAGGGAGTCGTCGACAACATGGCCCGACCGCCGCGCGGTGGGGATACGGACCAGATCAAGGCTGTGGCGTCCGGTGAATGCCAGATCGCGGTCAGCAACACCTACTACATCGCGCGCATGATCCGCTCCGCCAATCCCGACGACCGCGCGGTTATGGAAAAGGTGGGCGTGGTGTTTCCCAACCAGTCGACCTGGGGGACCCACCTGAACATCGCCGGGGGGGCCGTCGCGAAGTACGCGAAGAACCGCGCCAATGCGATCAAATTCCTGGAATACCTGGCCAGCCCGCAGGCCCAGGCCTATTTTGCCGACGGCAACAACGAATGGCCGGTCGCCCGCGGGGTGGACATCAGCAACCCCGCACTGAAGGCCATGAGCGGCGGCACATTCAAAAGCGAAACCATTCCGCTGTCCGCCATTGGCATGAACCAGACACGGATTCAGCAGATGCTGGACCGCGTCGGGTTCAAGTAGCCCCCAGTCAGCGCAGGTACTGGCCGGCGGGATCGGGCCCCCCCCGGGTCGCCATCAGCACAGCAGCTGATGGCGAGCGCGGTGCAGCCGCACGAACATGGCCTCCGGGCTGATGGCCAGGCGCTTGCAGACGGCCTCGGTGGATTCGTCCCGCAGCACGCGCCAGTGCATCACGTCGCGCAGCCCCTGGGGCAATTGGTCCAGCCGCGCGAGCACCTGGGCCAGCCGCTCGCGTTGTTCGGCGAGCTCGTCCGGCCGGGCTGCCTCGCAGGCCGTGTCCGCGGTGTCGTTCTCGTCGCTCCCGTCATCCAGCTCGGCGTAGCGGCTGCGTTCGCGGATCAGGTCCACCAGCTTGTGCTTCAGGACGGCGACGAGCCAGCTGCGCAGCGCGCTGCGGCCCTCGAACACGGCGCGCCCGGACAGCACCGCCTCGAACACGTCGTGAACCACATCCTCGGCCAGCATCGGGTCGTGCAGCTTGCGGCGCGCAAAGCGCACGAGGTAGTCGCGATGGCCATACATCTCGGCGCTGCACACGGCGCCGGAACGCTGCAAGCCGGTCGTGACGCGCGTGGCCGATGCGGAATGGGTGGGCTGGACGTTCATGGTATTTCCTCGGTCAGGGAGCCGTTGATGGCGATGGGTGTACTGTGGCGACCCCACCTCACGGGAATCTCCCGGAAGATCACATTCCGATAACATTTCGGTAAGAAACCCGCGGGCGCTGTCGACTCCTGCGCCGTGGACACCATGAAACGCATTCTTGTTGCCGAAGACCAGACCGACATCCGCGACCTCCTGGTGCTGAACCTGCGCGGTGCCGGCTACGACGTGGTGGAAGCCCAGGACGGCTTGCGTGCGCTGGACCAGCAAACCCGCGAACCCTGTGACCTGCTGGTGCTGGACCTGATGATGCCGGGGCTGGACGGCCTGGAGCTGTGCAAGACCCTGAGGGCACGCGGCTCCACCACTCCCATCCTCATGCTCACGGCCAAGTCCACGGAACTGGACCGGGTGCTGGGCCTCGAACTCGGCGCCGATGACTACCTGACCAAGCCCTTCTCGCTGGCCGAGCTGCTGGCGCGGGTCAAGGCCCTGTTGAGGCGCTCCGAGCTGCTGCGGGCGGCCGAGGCCGCGAGCCACAGCCTGCCCGGCACCATCGTGAACGGCCACCTCGAGATCCAGCCGGTGAAGCGCCAGGTGCGTTCGCGCGGGGAGCTTCTGGACTTCACCGCCCTCGAATTCGACCTGCTGCTGCATTTTGCGAAACACCCCGGCCACGTGTTTTCCCGCGGACAGTTGCTCAACGCTGTGTGGGGCTACACCCACGACGGCTACGAGCACACGGTGACCACGCACATCAACCGCCTGCGCGCCAAGCTGGAGGCCGATGCGCTACGTCCCGAGGTGATCCTGACCGTGCGCGGCGCCGGCTACAAGATGCGAGAAGCGCCCCCGCCATGACGGTCCGGGCCAAGATCGCCTTCACGATCTTCTTCACGGGCCTGCTCACCGTCATCGGCGTGCTGGTGACCGTGCTGATGGCTTTCCAGCGTTTCGAACACGAGTCCGCCTACTACCGGGGCGACGCGTTCCTCAAGCGGGTGGTGACGCAGAACCCGGACCTGCTGACCATGCAGCGGCGATTCCCCGAGGAATTCATGGTGTTCTTCGCCAATCTGGTGCTCTATGAGCCCGACACCCAGCTCTACCTGCTGGGCGCCGACGGCACGGTCCTCGCGTCCACTTCCGAAAAGCGTTTGCCCGAGGGCTTCAAGGTCCGGCTGGCGCCGGTGCAGGAGGCCGCAGGCTCCGCGCCCATGCCGTACGTGCTGGGCGACGACCCCCAGCGCATGGACACGCGCGCGGTGATCGCGGCCAAGGCCTTGCGACGCACCGTGATCCGGCCCGACGAGCCGGTGGCGGGCTACCTGTACCTCGTGAGCCAGCCACGCACCCTCACTGAAGACCGCATCGCCGCGCTGCGGGGCTCGCTCGCCGAGCCCGGACTGATGCTGATCCTTGCGGTCGTGGCGGTGGCCACACTGCTCGCGGCCTGGGTCACGGCGGCTGTCACCCGGCCGCTGGCGCGGCTGACCTCCGCCGTGAGTGCAGTCACCCGCGAAGGGATCGACGGCCTGGCCTCCGGCGCGACTCCCGCCGACGACGCCGCCCTTGCCTGGCCCGACACCCAGGCCCGCGACGAGTTCGGACAGTTGGCGCGAGGCATGGGCGCGATGCTCGCGACCCTGCGCGCCCAGTGGGGAACCCTGCGCCGGCTGGACCACTTCCGCCGCGAGGGCGTGAGCAACCTCTCGCACGACCTGCGCTCGCCACTGACCGCCACCGCGGCCTGCCTCGAAACCCTGGACAACCGCTGGGCCGATGACCCGGACCGCGCCAGCGACCGGGCCTTGATCGCCGTGGCGCTGCGCAACACCCACAACGCCGCGCGCATGGTGCAATCACTCGGGGACCTCGCCCAGCTCGACGAGCCCGAATTCAAGCTGCGTGGGGAAGTGCTGGACCTGACCGAGCTGCTGGACGGCGTGGCGATGCGTTTTGCGGCCCGGGCTGCGACGCTGGGCGTGGAACTGGTGGCGGCTCCACCCCAGGAGCCTGCCGCACTCGCGGTCGTGGATGTGGAACTGCTCGAGCGCGCCGTGGCCAATCTCGTGGACAACGCGCTCAAGTTCTGCGGCAGCGGCGGCCGCATCACGCTGCAGGCCATCACGCAAGGCCACGAGGTGGTGGTTCAGGTCCAGGACACCGGCCCGGGGATTCCGGCCGCCGACCTGCCCCATCTGTTCGACCGCTTCTACCAGAGCCGCCAGAGCGTGGCCCCGGCCACGGGCGAAGGCGGCAAGGGCCTGGGGCTGGCAATCGTCAAGCGCATCGCTGAATTGCACGGTGGCCAGGTGCGGGTCACGAGTCAGATCGGCCAGGGGACGCGGGTCGAGATCGTGCTGCCCGCCGCCCCGGAGCGCACCTCCTGATCGTTCATAATTGACGTTTACGTCAACGTCAAATCAGGAGCGGTTCATGGAAATCAAAGGCAAGGTATTCATCGTCACGGGCGGCGCCTCGGGCCTGGGCGAGGGCACGGCGCGCATGTTGGCGGCCCAGGGCGGGACCGTGGTGGTCGCCGACATGCAGGCCGACAAAGGCGAAGCCGTCGCCCGAGACATCGGCGGCGCCTTTGTCAAATGCGACGTGAGCCAGGAAGCCGATGGCCAAGCCGTGGTGGCCAAGGCCCTCTCCCTGGGCAAGCTGGTGGGCCTGGTGAACTGCGCCGGTATTGCTCCCGCCGAGAAAACCGTGGGCAAGAACGGCGCGCACAACCTGGGCCTGTTCAGCAAGACCATCATGGTCAACCTGGTGGGCAGCTTCAACATGATCCGCCTGGCCGCTGAAGCCATGTGCAAGAACGAGCCCGAGGCCACCGGCGAGCGCGGCGTCATGATCTCCACCGCCAGCGTGGCCGCCTATGACGGCCAGATCGGCCAGGCCGCCTACAGCGCCTCCAAGGGCGGCGTGGTGGGCATGACCCTACCCATCGCGCGCGACCTCGCGCGCAACGGCATCCGCAACATGACCATCGCCCCCGGCATCTTCGGCACGCCCATGCTGTTTGGCATGCCGCAGGAGGTGCAGGACGCACTGGCCGCCAGTGTCCCCTTCCCCAGCCGCCTGGGCACTCCCGAGGACTACGCCAAGCTGGCACGGCACATCATCGAGAACGACATGCTCAACGGTGAGGTGATCCGCCTGGACGGCGCGATCCGGCTCGCGCCGCGCTGAACCTTCGGCCGGGGCTGCCGACGCTGATTGCCAGCACCTCGGCCCCGGCCTATAGTCGCGCGACATCCCGAACGGAGTTGCGCGATGCCTCGACGGTTCCTGCTTTCTCTCGCCTTCCTGCTGGGCAGCGCGGTGGCCTGGGCCGGCCCCGCACTCACCGGTGCCTGGCATGGCACGCTGGAAGGCCAGCCCATCTCCATCACGTTCGACGGCCGGGGCGGCGGCCAGGTGGATGGCCGGCCCATTCGCTACGAGGTCCAGGGCAACCGCCTGGTCGTGGAAGACCAGGGCGAACTCGCCATCTATCAGTTCGAGGTGCGAGGCAACCAGTTGCGTGTGGCAGGCGGGCAGCTGCCCGGCCTGCTGACGCTGGCGCGGGGCGCTGCGTCCTCCGCACCGCGGCAGGGCGCCGGGTCGGCGACCGCGCCATCACCACAGGTCCTGGTCGGCAAATGGTGCAAGGCCTCCAGCTTCACGGCCAATGCGGGTGGAGGCTCGCAGAGCTCCGCCTGCTTCGAGTTGCGCGCCGACGGCACGTATGTCTACGGCGCCGAACGCAGTGCCTCGGCATCCGGCGGCGGAATGTGGGGCGGCACCAGCAGCGGCACCGGGGACGCGGGGCAATGGAGCGCCACGGCAGACAGCATCACGGCCCGGTCGCAGTCGGGGCAGGTCACCACCTGGCGCCTGGAGCGGCGCAACCACCCCAAAAACCGCGACCCCATGCTCTGCCTGGATGGCGACTGCTACGTCACCTATTGGCGGCGGGCACCGTGGTAGCCCCGGGGTGCAAGGCCGCCAGCTCGCCGCGAAACAGCGCGCTGAGCTGATCCACCACCGCCGCCACACGGGCCGGTACAAACCGGCCGCTGGGCATGACCGCATACAACGGCGCAGGCTCGCCGGCATGCTGCGGAAACAGCTGCTGCAAGGCACCGCTGCGCAGCGCCTCGGCCAACGCCAGTTCGGACTGGTAGATCACGCCACGGCCCTGCAGCGCCCATTGGTGGGCGATCGAGGCATCGTTGCAGTTCAGCCGGCCGCGCACCCGCACGGGCTGCAAGGCCTCGTCTGGCGACCCGGGGGCCCCGAAGAACCAGGTGTCGTGCCGCCGACCGCGGATGTGATAGACCAGACAGTCATGGTTCACGAGTTCCGCCGGCTCCGCAGGCCGGCCGCACGCCGCCAGATAGCCCGGGCTCGCACAGGCCATGCGGCGGGCCGGCGCGAGCAGCCGCGCCGTGTGGCTGGAGTCACTCAGCGGTCCGTGGCGCAAGGCGAGGTCGATCCCCTCGCGCACCAGGTCCACATGGTCGTCACTGACCTGCAGATCGATCTCGATGCCTGGATGGGCCGCTGCAAAGCCGGCCAGCCAGTTGGCCATGATCTCGCGTGCCAGTGTGGCCGCGACGCTGATGCGGATGCTCCCGGCCAGGCCGCGCGCACCCGACCTCACCTGGGCCTGGCCCTGTGACAGCAGATCGAGCGCCCGGCGCGCGTGATCGATCATCACCTCGCCCTCGGCCGTGGCCCGCACCGAACGCGTGGTGCGCTCGAACAGGCGTACCCCGAGCGAGGACTCGAGCCGCTTGAGCGCGGCGCTCACGGCGGCGGTGCTGAGTCCGCAGCGTTTGCCCGCCGCCGTCAGGCCACCGGTTTCGGCCGTGGCCAGCAGCACGCGCAAGTCGTCCAGATTGTCAAATTCCATGAAAGAGTCAATTCTTGCAACGGCGATTGTGATGCAAGGGGGCGGCCCGTATAGTCGTCTCAGGCCCCAGCGGCACGAGCCCGGGCCCCACACAACAACCAGGAGCCTCCATGAAACACACCCTTGCCGCGCTTGCCGTGGCCGCCTTGCTGGGCGCCTGCGCCAGTGCCCCGGACCACTTCAGCTACACCGTTCCGCTGCAGCCCGAGGGCTCGTCGGGCTACACCGAAAAGCCGGGCTGGGCCACCACGAAGTTTGCGGTTGCGGCGGCCAACCCGCTGGCCACGGATGCGGGCTACCAGATCCTGAAGGCCGGTGGCTCGGCCATCGACGCGGCGATCGCGGTGCAGATGGTGCTGGGGCTCGTGGAGCCCCAGTCCAGCGGCATCGGTGGCGGCGCTTTCCTGCTGCACTACAACGGCAAGGACGTCGAAGCCTTTGATGGCCGCGAAACCGCCCCGGCCGCCGCCAACGAAAAGCTGTTCCTGAAGGCCGACGGCAAGCCCATGGCGTTCTACGAAGGCGTGATTGGCGGGCGCTCCGTCGGCACGCCGGGCACGGTGCGGATGCTCGAGCTGGCCCACAAGCAATACGGCAAACTGCCCTGGGCCACGCTGTTCAAGCCCGCGATTGCCCTGGCCGAGGGCGGCTTCAAGGTCAGCGCCCGGCTCAACACGCTGGTCAAGGGGGACAAGTACCTCAAGAACGACCCGCAGGCCGCCGCCTACTTCTACGACGCCAAGGGCGAGCCCTGGCCCGTGGGCCACACGCTGAAGAACCCCGAGTTCGCGGCCGTGCTGCACAAGATCGCCGCCGAGGGCTCCCGCGGCCTGCTGGAGGGCACGGTGGCCCAGGCCATCGTCGACAAGGTGCGCGGCCATGCCACCAACCCGGGCCAGCTGAGCCTGGCCGACCTGTCGGGCTACCAGGCCCGAAAGCGCGCGCCCATCTGTCACGACTACAGCGCCCAGGCCCCGGGCGGCACGCATGACTACCGCATCTGCGGCTTCCCGCCGCCAAGCTCCGGCGCGCTGGCCGTGGGCCAGATCCTGGGCATCCTGAGCCACACCAATGCAGCCTATCTGCCGCTGGAAGACGGCCTGCCCGGCGCCAACTGGCTGCATCTGTACACCGAGGCTTCGCGGCTGGCCTTTGCCGACCGTGGCCTGTATGTGGGCGACCCCGACTTCGTGCAGCCGCCCGGCGGCACCTGGATGAGCCTGCTGGACGACAGCTACCTGGCCAGCCGCGCCGCGCTGATCGAGGAAACCAGCATGAGGACCGCCCAGCCCGGCAACCCGGGCGCGGTCAAGACCAGCTACGCCCCCATGGCCGGCCAGATCGAGCACGGTACCAGCCACATCAGCATCGTCGACCCCTATGGCAATGCCATCGCCATGACCACGACGATCGAGGACGTGTTCGGCGCGCGCCAGATGGTCAAGGGCTTCCTGTTGAACAACGAGCTCACCGACTTCAGCTTCGCCCCCGCGGACGCGCAGGGCAAACCCATCGCCAACCGCGTGCAGGCCGGCAAGCGCCCGCGCTCGTCCATGGCGCCCACGCTGGTGTTCGACAAGGCCACCGGCCAGCTCGTGATGAGCGGCGGCAGCCCCGGCGGCGCGCTGATCATCCACTTCACGGCCAAGACGCTGTACGGCGTGCTGAACTGGGGCATGACGCCGCAGCAGGCGATCAACCTGCCGAACTTCGCCTCGCTCAACGGCCCGAGCATTCTCGAGGAGGGCCGCTTCCCCGCTGCCACGGTCGAAGCCCTGCGTCAGCGCGGCGCCGACGTGAGCGAGCGCAACATGACCAGCGGCCTGCAGGCGATCACGCGCGGCCAGGCCCACGGCATGCCGCTGTGGCTGGGCGGCGCCGACCCGCGCCGCGAAGGCATCGTGATGGGAGATTGAAGACCAAAACGGGCTGTAGCCCTTGACTGGCGGCCACGTATTGCTATTTTTATGATAGCAATCGTGGCCTCACACGTCGATGGCCGCGGCCGACCCGGCCTGCTTGCGCAGCTCGAACTTCTGGATCTTGCCGGTGCTGGTCTTGGGCAGCTCGCCAAACACCACCGCCTTGGGCACCTTGAAGCCCGGCAGGTGCTTGCGGCAGTGGGCGACCAGGTCGGCCGCCGACAGGTCCGCACCGGCCTTGAGTTCGACGAACGCGCACGGCGTCTCGCCCCACTTCTCATCGGGCTTGGCCACCACGGCCGCGGCCAGCACATCGGGGTGCCGGTAGAGCACATCCTCGACCTCGATGGACGAAATGTTCTCGCCGCCCGAGATGATGATGTCCTTGCTGCGGTCCTTGATCTTGATGTAGCCGTCGGGGTACTGGACCGCGAGGTCCCCGGTGTGGAACCAGCCGCCGGCAAAGGCTTCCTGCGTGGCCTGGGGGTTCTTGAGGTACCCCTTCATGGTGATGTTGCCGCGGAACATGATTTCGCCCATGGTCTCCCCGTCCCACGGCACCGGCAGCAAGGTCTCGGGGTCGACCACGCGGGCATCGCGCTGCAGGTGGTAGCGCACCCCCTGGCGGGCGTTCAGGCGGGCGCGCTCACCGATGTCCAGCGCATTCCACGCTTCGTGCTGCGGGCACACCGTGGCCGGGCCATAGACCTCGGTCAGGCCATAGACATGGGTCAGGTCGAAGCCCAGGCGCTCCATGCCCTCGATCATCGACGCCGGTGGCGCCGCTCCCGCCACCATGGCCTTGACGCCACGCGGCAGTCCGGCCTTCAGGGCCTCGGGGGCATTCACCAGCATGCCGTGCACGATGGGCGCGCCGCAGTAGTGCGTCACGCCATGGGTCTTGATGGCGTCGATGATGGCGACCGCCTCGACCCGGCGCAGGCACACGTTGACGCCAGCGCGCGCCGCCACCGTCCAGGGGAAGCACCAGCCATTGCAGTGGAACATGGGCAGCGTCCACAGGTAGACCGCGTGCTTGGGCAGGTCCCACTCCAGGATGTTGCTGATCGCATTGGTGGCCGCGCCGCGGTGGTGGTAGACCACCCCCTTGGGGTTGCCCGTGGTGCCGCTGGTGTAGTTCAGCGCGATCGCATCCCACTCGTCGGCGGGCAGCTGCCAGGCAAAGTCCGCGTCGCCGCCGGCCACGAAGGCGTCGTAGGTCTGGCTGCCCAGGCGGGTCACCGGCCCGGTGTAGACCGGGTCCTCGACATCGATCACCAGCAGCGGCTTCGTGCCCTGGCGCAGGGCCAGCGCCTTCTGCATCACCGGCGCGAACTCGGGATCGACGATCACCACGCGGGCCTCGCCGTGGTCGAGCATGAAGGCCACGGTCTCGGCATCAAGCCGGGTGTTCATGGCATTGAGCACGGCGCCGGCCATCGGCACGCCGAAATGGGCCTCGACCATCGGCGGCGTGTTGGGCAGCATCACGGCCACCGTGTCGCCGCGCCCCACACCCGCGCGCTGCAGCGCGCTGGCCAGTTGCCGGCAACGCGCATACAGCTCGCCCCAGTCACGCCGCAGCGCGCCGTGCACGACGGCGAGCCGTCGCGGGTAAATTTCGGCGGTGCGTTCGATGAACGCCAGGGGCGAGAAGGGGGCGAAGTTGGCCTCGTTGCGCGGCAGGTCCTGGTCGAAAATGCTCGTCATGCGTGTCTCCGTGGTTCCCGGTGAGCCGGTGTGCCTCTAGCGTAACGGCGATGGGGCCGCGCTGCGTTAGGTAAGAATACGGAACGTAGTTTTCCCCACCCATGGCCATCCCCCAGTCTTTCATCCAGGAGTTGCTCGCGCGTGCCGACGTGGTGGAGATCGTCGGCCGTTATGTGCAGCTCAAGAAGGGCGGCGCCAATTTCATGGGGCTGTGCCCCTTCCACGGCGAGAAATCCCCGAGCTTCAGCGTGAGCCCGTCCAAGCAGTTCTACCACTGCTTTGGCTGCGGCAAGAACGGCAACGCCATCAGCTTCCTGATGGAACATGCCGGCATGAATTTCGTCGAGGCGGTGAAGGACCTGGCCCAGCAGTACGGCATGCAGGTTCCCGAGGAAGACCTCAGCCCCCAGGACCGCGAGCGCGCGGCACGCCAGCGCGAGAAGCAGGCCACGCTGACCGACGTGCTCGAGAAAGCCGGCGAGGCCTACCGCAAGCAGCTGCGGGCATCACCCCGGGCCATCGACTACCTCAAGGGCCGCGGATTGAGCGGCGAGATCGCCAGGCAGTTCGGGCTGGGCTATGCGCCCGAAGGCTGGCGCAGCCTGGCCAGCGTGTTCCCGAGCTACGACGATCCCCTGCTGGCCGAAAGCGGCCTGGTGATCGTGAACGCCGATGACCAGGGCGCCGACGAAAAACGCTACGACCGCTTTCGTGACCGCGTGATGTTTCCCATCCGCAACGTCAAGGGCGAATGCATCGGCTTTGGCGGCCGCGTGCTCGGCGACGGCACCCCCAAGTACCTCAATTCCCCGGAAACCCCGGTCTTCAGCAAGGGCCGCGAGCTGTACGGACTGTTTGAGGCCCGGCACGCCCTGCGCGAAGCCGGCTACGTGCTGGTGACCGAGGGCTACATGGACGTGGTGGCACTGGCGCAGCTCGGTTTCCCCAACGCCGTGGCCACGCTGGGCACGGCCTGCACCACCGACCACGTGCAGAAACTGTTTCGCTTCACCGACAGCGTGGTCTTCAGCTTTGACGGCGACGCCGCCGGCCGACGCGCTGCCCGCAAGGCGCTGGACGGCGCCCTGCCCTATGCCACCGACGTGCGCTCGGTCAAGTTCCTGTTTCTGCCGCCCGAGCACGACCCTGACAGCTACATCCGCGAGTTTGGCGCCGACGCGTTCGCCCGCTATGTGAGCGAGGCCACGCCGCTCAGCCGCTTCCTGGTCGAGGTGGCCCGCGAGGGCTGCGACCTCGACAGCGCCGAGGGCCGGGCCCACCTGGCCGCCAATGCCAAGCCGCTGTGGAGTGCCATGCCTGATGGGGCGCTCAAGCGTCAGCTGCTGGGCGACCTGGCCGATCTGGTGCAACTGGGGGCCCACGAACTGACCGAACTCTGGGGCCAGGGCGCACCGTCGCGCACGCCCCGCGCCGGCACCGCCCGCCACGACTCCGAAAGCCCCCCGCGCCGCCCGGGCGAGGCCCAGCGGCCCAGGCCCTATCAAAGCGCCGCCCCCCGGCCGCGCCTGGGCCGGACCCTGCCCGCGAGCCGGGCGGGCCGCGCGCTGCAGATCGTGCTGACCGATCCGCAGGCCTGGGACCACCTGAGCAACGACGACCACCACCTTCTGAGCGAATTGCCGGCGCCCTACGGGCCCCTGTTTGCCTGGATCGAAAGCCAGAGCCACGACCACGGCCCCCAGCCCTGGGCGGCCCTGCGCGAGGCGCTTCGCGGCCACGAGCATGAAGCCTTTGCCGTGGCCGAAGTGGCCAAGGTCCCCCCGGAAATCGAGAGCGACATGGCCGAGCTCAAGGGCATCCTGGACACCGAGCGCAAACGCCGGCGTGACGAGGAAATGAGCCGGCTGGCCGCCGCCGCCCCCTCGGACCCCGAGGCCTACGCCCGCCTGCGAGACCTGTTGAACGCCGAAAAAGAGCCTCCACCGTCTTGATTTCCCGCCTTGGCGGTATAATGTAAGGTTGCTATCGGCAAGAGCGACAGCAGTACCTCCGGACACCGGCCAACCGATGCCAGCGCGCACGACCCGCCAACCCACCGCAAGGGCTGCACACCAAATGTTCGCCCACCCATCTTGCCCCTGAGACCCTGGCGCGGCCCCACCGTATAGCCCGCCGGCCGTCTTGCCACCCGCGCCGGGAGTTGTGGCGCTTTGTGTTTCCTGTTTTTGAAGCCCCGAGGTCCTCATGCCTGCTCAAAAGTCGAAGAAGCCTGTGCCGTCCGCGAAGCCCGTTGCCAAAACCGTGTCCAAGAAACCGGCTGCCAAGCCCGCCGCCAAACCGGTGGCCAAGGCAGCCCCCAAGGCTGCCGCCCAGCCTGCAACGAAAGTGAAATCCGTGCCCGCATCGAAGTCCCCCGCCAAAGAAGAAGCCAAGAAGCCCGTGAAGGCCGCTGCCACCGAGGAAGTCATCAAGAAAAAGCCCGGCCGGCCGCCCAAGGCCGCGGCCGAGGGCAGCGCCCCGGCCAAGACCGGTGCCAAGCGCGGCCGCAAGCCCAAGAGCGCCACCGAAAGCAAGTCCAGCGAAGACATGGACATGTCCGACATCGAGGACGATCTGGCCGGTGAGCCGGTGGCCGAGACCGCCGAGAAGGTCAAGCCCCTGCGCATGAAGATCAGCAAGGCCAAGGAACGGGCCTTGATGAAGGAGTTCGGCCTCGACGAGACCGTGCTCACCGAAGAGGAAATGCTCAAGCGCCGCTCGCACCTGAAGGCGCTGCTCAAGCTGGGCAAGACCCGCGGCTACCTGACGCACGGCGAAATCTCCGACCACCTGCCCGACAAGCTGGTGGACGCCGAGACGCTGGAGGCCGTGATTTCCATGCTCAACGACCTGGGCGTGGCGGTGTACGAGCAGACGCCCGACGCCGAGACCCTGCTGCTGACCAACACCGGCCCCACCCCCGCCACGGAAGAAGAGGCCGAGGAAGAAGCCGAGGCCGCCCTGTCCACCGTGGACAGCGAGTTCGGCCGCACCACCGACCCGGTGCGCATGTACATGCGCGAAATGGGCACGGTCGAGCTGCTCACGCGCGAGGGCGAAATCGAGATCGCCAAGCGCATCGAAGGCGGCCTGATGGACATGATGGAAGCCATCTCGGCCTCCCCTGCGACCATTGCCGAAATCCTGCGCCTGGCGGCCGAGATCCGTGAGGGCAAGGTGGTGATCTCCACCGTGGTGGACGGATTCTCCAACCCCAACGAAGCCGATGACTTCGTGGCCGAGGAAGACTTCGACGAATACGACGAGGCCGACGACGACGACGGAAACGGTGGCTCCAAGGCCCTGACCAAGAAGCTCGAGGAGCTCAAGACCCAGGCCCTCGAACGCTTTGACCGCATCACCGTGCTGTTCGAGAAGGTCCACAAGATCTACGATAAGGAAGGCTACGGCACGCCGGCCTACCAGAAGGCCCAGACGGCCCTGAGCGAAGAGCTCATGACCATCCGCTTCACCGCCAAGACCATCGAGAAGCTGTGCGACCTGGTGCGCGGGCAGGTGGACGATGTGCGACGCAAGGAGCGTGAGCTGCGCCGCATCATCGTGGACAAGTGCGGCATGCCCCAGGAAACCTTCATCAAGGACTTCCCGCCCAACCTGCTGAACCTGCGCTGGGTCGAGAAGCAGGCCGCTGCCGGCAAGCCCTGGAGCGTGGTGATGGAGCGCAACATTCCGCCGATCCAGGAACTGCAGCAGATGCTGGCCGACCTGCAGTCGCGCGTGGTGGTGCCGCTGGCCGAGCTCAAGGCCATCAACAAGCGCATGAACGAGGGCGAACGCAGCTCGCGCGACGCCAAGAAGGAAATGATCGAGGCCAACCTGCGCCTCGTGATCTCCATCGCCAAGAAGTACACCAACCGCGGCCTGCAGTTCCTGGACCTGATCCAGGAAGGCAACATCGGACTGATGAAGGCGGTGGACAAGTTCGAATACCGCCGCGGCTACAAATTCTCGACCTACGCCACGTGGTGGATCCGCCAGGCCATCACCCGATCGATCGCGGACCAGGCGCGCACCATCCGCATCCCGGTGCACATGATCGAGACCATCAACAAGATGAACCGCATCAGCCGCCAGCACCTGCAGGAGTTCGGCTTTGAGCCCGATGCGTCCATCCTGGCCGAGAAGATGGAGATCCCCGAGGACAAGATCCGCAAGATCATGAAGATCGCCAAGGAGCCGATCTCCATGGAAACGCCGATCGGCGACGACGACGATTCCCACCTGGGCGACTTCATCGAGGACCAGGCCAACACCGCGCCCATCGAGGCCGCGATGCAGGCCGGCCTGCGCGATGTGGTCAAGGACATCCTCGACAGCCTGACCCCGCGTGAGGCCAAGGTGCTGCGCATGCGCTTCGGCATCGAGATGAGCACCGACCACACGCTGGAGGAAGTGGGCAAGCAGTTCGACGTGACGCGCGAACGCATCCGCCAGATCGAAGCCAAGGCCCTGCGCAAGCTCAAGCACCCGAGCCGCTCGGACAAGCTGCGCAGCTTCATCGACACGCTGTAAACCCGGCGTTTTCGACCAAAAAAGCGCTCCAGCCCGCGTCCTGCGGTCCTGGGGCGCTCTCTTTTTGGGAGCACGCCAGGGCCGCTCAGGGCGTCAGCAGCCCCACCTTGTCGATGAAGGCATTCAGCGGCACCGACCACATTCGTCCGCCACGCAGCATCAGCTGGTGGCCATCATGGCCGGCCACGGGCCCCGTCTGCACCAGTGTGCTGTCGCTGCCGCCTGCCCGGTAGGCGGCATGCCAGAGGCGGGGCATTTCAGCGCCCCAATACAGGTCGTTCTCGGCGTACAGCCACAGGCTGGGCGCCCGGGCCTGCTGGCCAAAGCGGCCGTACACCTGCGTCAGGTTGCCGGGCTTGCAGCTCTTGCCCGGAGACATCTCGGGCCAGCCCCCCGAGCCGCCCGAGAAATTGACCGTGCCCACCACGCCCGCGAGATTGAGCGCGGCCGTGGCCACCGTGGCCAGTCCTCCGACCGACTGGCCCTCGATCAGCAGGCGGTCCTTGCGCACCCAGGGCTGCTGCACCGCCCATTCGTAGGTGGCGACCACCGTGCGGCGGGCCTGGGTGGCGGTGTGCATGAAGTCGGGGTCGCTGTAGCACTCCGCGTCACGCCACCGGGCTCCCGAGTCCTCGGCATCGGCACCACCGGTGTCGCCATAGCCCGGCCGCACCGGCGCCACCAGGGCCACGCCCTTGCGAAGCCAGTAGTTGCCGTGGCCCACCGGCACCGGGTAGCGCAACCGGGCGCGGTCCACGCGCGAGCCCGCGCGGCCGTGCGAGTAAATCACCAGCGGGAACGGGCCTTCGCCCGGGGGCTTGTACAGATGCGCGGTGACCTCGATCGCCCTGCCCTCCACCACCAGTGGCAGGCGCACGATCTGGGGCTGGACATAGGCGTCCGCGGCCTGCTGGGCCAAGGCTCCCACGGGGGCCCAAAGCCACAGCAGAAGAACGACCCGGACCGCGCGCAAGATCATGCCGCCAAGATACCAGAGCGCGGCCCGCTTCCATCGCGCTGCGCCTCAGCTCCCGTAGAAAAACCGCTCCTCGGTGATCTTGCCGCCCTGCACGGTGTAGATGCCCATCTCGTCCATCTGCAGGCGCTGGCCGCCCTTGGGCGTGACGTCCATGGTGAAGCGCACGACAAACTGGTTGCCGTTCACGTAGGGGCCTTCGACCTTGACGCTGTGGATCTCATGGTTGGCATACCACCACGCCCCCTTGGCTTCCACGGCGGCGCGGCCCTCGACGCGCGCCATGTCGCCTTCCATGGCCTCGACCGACACCACGGTGTCGGCCCAATACTGCTGGCCCGCGGCCTCAAACTCCCCTTTCTTGCACAGGGCCGTGAAGGCGTTGGCGAGGTCTTGCGTGGTGGATGTGCTCATGGCGATCTCCTGGATGGGTTGAAAAGACGCCAGTGTGCGGCGACCTCACGACAGCAGGGTGTCAGGAGAGTCAGGGGCCAGGGTCACCACCACCTCCAGCCCGGGCTTCGCATTGCGCACACGCAAATGCCCGCCGTGGGCCTGCGCCACCAGCTTGCACAGATACAGGCCCAGCCCCACGCCGCCGGTGGCGCGCCCGCGTGAGGCGTCGGGCCGGTAGAACGCCTCGGCCAGGTGGGGCAGCGCGGCCTCTTCCACGCCGGGGCCGTGGTCCCGCACGGCGATTTCCACGCCCGTCACCGACCCGCTTTCGGGGGCCAAGGCCCTGACACTCAGTTGCGGGGCCCGCGGCTCACCCGCGCTGTGGCGCACGGCGTTGTCCAGCAGGTTGCGCAGCAGCAGCCGCACGCGCGCGCGATCCAGCGGCAGAAGGGGCAGGCCCGGCGCCACCTCCACCTGCACGGCGGGCGCGTCGGGGTGGACCTCGGCCAGCGCCTGCACCACGTCCCGCACCAGGCCCTCGAGATCGGTGGCTTCCAGCTGCAGCGCCGCATGGCCCTGGCCCAGGCGCTCGCTTTCCAGCAGGTCGCTCACCAGGTCGGCCATTTCCTGCAGGTCGCGTAGCAGGGCCTCGCGCCGCGCGGCGGACTCCCCCTGTTCGGGCAGCAGTTCGGTGTTCAGGCGTGCCCGCGTGATGGGGCTGCGCAGCTCGTGGCTGATGGCCAGCAGCAGGCCGCGTTTGGCCTCCAGCATCTGGTGGATGCTGTGGGCCATGGCGTTCACGTCGCCGGCCAGGTCGCCCAGTTCGTCGGCCTTGCGAATCGGGATGGGCTGGCTGAACTCGCCCCGGCCAAAACGCTGGGCACCGGCGCGGATGTCGTCCAGCGGGCGCAGCAGGCGCCGCACCCAGGCATAGGCCAGCCAGGTGAGCAGCAACAGGGCCCCCAGCGTCGCAAAGCCGATGTAGCGCGGATGGTCGCGCCAGGGCCGCACATTGACGCCAAAGTCGATGCGGTGGCCGTCGGCGGTGAGCCGGGTCAGCAGCCGATCGCCCTCGGCGTGGCCCGGAGGGTCGTCAAGCCAGGTCTCGCGGCGCCAGCGCGCAGGGTCTTCGCTGCCCTCGCTGCCCCACTGGATGCGCGGGCCGTTGATGCGCACCGTGATGGGCAGGCGCTGCGTCAGCGCCTGCGCCCTTTCGATGCTGGGAGGGTCGCCGATGTCGGCGGCCAGCCGGTCCACATAGTCCATCAGGAGCGGGCGCGCCGCGTCACGCCAGCCTGCGCCCAGCGCCTTCTGCATGCCGAACAGAAAGGCGCCACTCATGGTCAGCGCCAGCAGGATGAACAGCAGCACCAGCCGGCGCTTGAGCGAATGACGCATGCGGTGGTGCATGCGCTGGTGCCAGCGCCGGTGGACGCCCGCTGGCGAGCCGGGCCTGCCACGCAGCGCTTGGGGCCGGGGTCCGCGCATCCTCAGCGAACCTGCGCCCGCAGCGCCAGGGTGTAGCCTGCATTGCGCAGGGTCTTGATGGCCTCCAGCGGCTCGAGCTTCCGGCGCAGCCGGCTGACCACGATGTCCACGGCCCGCGTGTACAGCTCGGCCTCGTGGCCGCGCAGGTGGTTCAGGATGTCGTCGCGGCTGAACACGCGGCCCGGCTCGCGCGCCAGCAGGTGCAGCAGGTCGAACTCGGTGCTGGTAAGCTCAAGCGCCGCCTCCTGTCCGGTGGCGCCGCGCAGGGCGGTGCGGGTGGTCGGGTCGATCACCAGGCCTTCAAAGTGCAGGCGGCTGTCCGCCGCCGCCACCGGGCTCGCGCGCCGGCGGCGCAGCACGGTCTGCAGGCGGGCCACCAGCTCGCGCGGCTCGAACGGCTTGGGCAGGTAATCGTCGGCGCCCAGCTCCAGGCCGACGACGCGGTCCATCACCTCGCCTCGCGCCGTGAGCATGACGATGGGGATGTCGCTTTCCCGGCGGATGGTGCGGCACAGCTCGAAGCCGTCCATCTCGGGCAGCATTACGTCGAGAATGGCCGCGTCATAGCCGCCGTGGGCATCCTGCCTGAGCTGGGCCAGCCCGGCGCTGGGGCGCAGCGCCTGCACGAGCTGCATTTCATAGCGGGCGAAGTAGGCCGCCAGCGGCTCGCCCAGCTGGGCGTCGTCGTCAATCAGCAGGATGCGGGGCATGCCGCGAATTCTCCCACCGCCGGTGGTGCTGCGCGATGAACCGGCGCAGCCGCTGCTGCCGCTCGCCGGGCAGGCTGTCGAAGGCCCTGGCAGCCTGCAGCAGCGCGGGCCACAGCGCCGGCGCCGCTGGGGCCGGCACGCGGCCCAGCAGGTCCTGCGCGTGCTGCAGGTCAAAGCGCGGGCCCCACACCAGGGCGAGCAGTTCGGCATGGGGCTCCTCGGCCTGCTGCACCAGGGGCGCGGCCTGGCTCCAGGCGCTGCCGAACAGCGTGGTCAATGCCGTCATGGCCGCCGCCTGTCAGCCGCGGTGCCAGAAACCATGGCGGCGCTGCATGAGGTCACGCACCTTGGCCTGCTGCTCGGGCTTCAGGCTGTCGTAGAAGTCGCCCAGTGCCGCGATCACCTCGGGGCTCTGGGCCGTGATGGCGGCCGTCTTTTCCGCCACCAGGGCCTGGGCCCGGCTGCGGTCGAACTTGTCGCCCTTGACCAGGGCCTGGATTTCGGCACGCGGGTCGGTGGTGGTGCCCTTCAGCGCGGCGCGCTGGGCCTGCAGCTTGTCGGCCAGCACGCCCAGGCGCTGCTTCTGGTCCTCGTTGAGGTCCAGCTTGGCCGACACGCGGTCGATCATCTTGCCGCGGAACCGGGCCTGATCCTCGGCGCTCATCTGCCAGCCGTGGCCATCGTGACGGTGGCTGCAGGCGCTCAGGCCGCCCACCAGGAGGGAGGCGCCAAACAGGCCGAAAAGGGTGCGTTTGATCCAGGGGCGCATGACGGGGTCCTTTCAGGGAATGTGTTGAACAGTCCCGTCATGGTGCCCGTGCGGTGGCCGCGGGTCATCGCACCGCGGTTTCGGTTTGTTTCGTTATTTTTCAGCGTGGCCCGCGCCGGGGGCAGCGCGTCAGAACTCTTCGGTGTCCACCTCGCGCGTGGCCTGCGCGTCATAGCGCGGGCCGGACACGGTGCGCGGGTTGATCAGGTCTTCAAGCCGCTGCATCACGGAGTCGCCCAGCGCGAGATCGCCTGCGGCCAGGTTGTCCCGCATGTGGGCCTCGTTCGTCGTCCCGGGGATGGCGATGATGTGCGGCGCCTTGTGCAGCAGCCAGGCCAGCGCGAGCTGGGCCGGCGTGCACCCCACCTCGCTCGCCAGGGCCTGCAGTGGCGGCAGCAACGCCAGGTTGGCCGGGTAGTGTTCGGGCCGGAAGCGCGGCATGGCGCGGCGAATGTCCTTGGCGTCCAGAGCGTTCACATCGGGCACGGTAGCGCACAGGTAGCCGCGGGCCACCGGGCTGAAGGCGACGAAGGCCGTGCCCAGCTCGCGGCAGGCATCCAGCACGGCAATCTCGGGGTTGCGTGTCCACAGCGAGTACTCGGTCTGCACCGCCGTGATGGGGTGCACCGCGTGCGCCTTGCGCAGCGTGGCGGCCGAGACTTCGCTCAGGCCCACGGCGCGGATGTCGCCCTTGCGCACCAGATCGCCCAGGGCGCCCACGCTGTCCTCGATCGGCACGGCCTTGTCCCAGCGGTGCAGGTAGTACAGGTCGATCACCTCGGTCTTCAGGCGGCGCAGGCTGGCCTCGCACTCGCGCCGGAGCGTGTCGGGCCGTCCATCGATCACGCGCGTCATCTTGCCGTCCACGGGGATGATGGCCATGCCGCATTTGCTGGCCAGCGTGAAGCGGTTGCGATGGGGTGCCAGCAGCTTGCCCAGCCGTTCCTCGTTGCGGCTGCCACCATACAGCGTGGCGGTGTCAAAAAAGTCGTAGCCCGCGTCCAGCGCGCCCAGCAGCACGCGCTCGCCCTGGGCCTCGCTCACGGGCGGGCCATAGGCATGGTCCAGATTCATGCAGCCCAGACCGATGGGGTTGACGCTGAAGGCGCCGAGAGATCGCTTTTTCATGGAATTCTGATTAAAAATGCCTGTAGCCCGCTCCTGGCGGGCACAGTACGCTATGAAAAAAAGAGCAGGCCAGCCGGTCCGGCGGATCAGGCCAGCTGCTGCTCCAGCCCGTGCAGCACTTTGTAGCACGGCAGCACGCGAGCCACGCTGGCATTGGGCTCGCGGCCCTCGCGGATGGCAGCGAAGAACTCGCGGTCCTGCAGTTCGATGCCGTTCATGCTCACGTCCACCTGGCTGACGTCGATCTTCTCGTCCTTGCCGTTGAACAGGTCGTCGTAGCGCGCGATGTAGGTCGCGGTGTCGCCGATGTAGCGAAAAAAGGTGCCGAGCGGGCCGTCGTTGTTGAAGCTGAGCGAGAGCGTGCAGATCGCGCCATTGGCCGCCTGCAGCTGGATGCTAATGTCCATGGCAATGCCCAGTGTGGGGTGGATCGGCCCCTGAATGGCATTGGCCTTGATGATCGGGCTGCCGCACTGGTAGGCGAACAGGTCCACCGTGTGGGCCGCGTGGTGCCACAGCAGGTGGTCGGTCCAGCTGCGCGGCTGGCCCAGCGCATTCATGTTGGTGCGGCGGAAGAAGTAGGTCTGCACATCCATCTGCTGGATGTTGAATTCGCCGGCCTCGATCTTCTTGTGCACGAACTGGTGGCTGGGGTTGAAGCGGCGCGTGTGGCCGCACATGGCCACCAGGCCGCTGGCCTGCGCCTTGGCCACCACGGCTTCGCCGTCCTTCAGCACGTCGCACAGCGGAATCTCCACCTGCACGTGCTTGCCCGCCGCCAGGCAGGCCAGGGTCTGCGAGGCATGCATCTGGGTGGGTGTGCAGAGGATGACGGCGTCCACCTCCTTGAGCGCCAGGCTCTCGGCCAGGTCGGTGGTGACGTGGCCGATGCCGTATTTGGCGGCGACCTCCCTGGTCTTGTCCAGATCGCGGCTGATGACGCTCACGCACTCCACGCCGTCGATCAGTTTGATGGCGTCCAGGTGCTTGGTGCCAAAGGCGCCGGCCCCGGCCAGGGCTACTTTGATGGTCATGTCGGTTCCTTATGCGTTCTCGAGGATCAGATGGCCCACGGCGGTGTTGCTCGCGGGCACATGGTAGAAGCGGTGGCGCACGGTGGGCGCGGGGCCTGCGGGCTCGGCCACATCGGCCATGGCCCCGCGTGCGATCAGCCACATCACGAGTTCAATGCCCTCGCTGCCGGCTTCGCGCACGTAGTCGATGTGCGGCTTGCGCGCCAGCGCGGCGGGGTCGGCAATCATCTGGTCGAGGAAGGCGTTGTCCCATGCCTGGTTGATCAGGCCGGCGCGAGGGCCCTGCAGCTGATGGCTCATGCCCCCGGTGCCCCAGATCTGCACCTTGAGGTCTTCGTCGTAGCTTTCCACGGCCTTGCGGATGGCCTTGCCCAGGTTCAGGCAGCGCTGGCCGCTGGGCACGGGGTATTGCACGACGTTGACCGCGAACGGGATCACCGGGCAGGGCCAGGCGTCCTGCACCGGGTCCTTTTCGCCGCACATCAGCGACAGCGGCACCGTCAGGCCGTGGTCCACGTCCATCTTGTTGACGATGGTCAGGTCAAAGTCCTGCTGGATCACCGATTGCGCGATGTGCGCCGCCAGCGGTGCATGCCCCTTGACCCTGGGCACGGGCCGCGGGCCCCAGCCCTCGTCGGCCACCGCGTAGTCATCGGCCGTGCCAATCGCAAAAGTCGGGATCATGTCCAGGCTAAAGGCCGTGGCATGGTCGTTGAAGACCAGAAAGATCACATCGGGCGGATTCTCCTTCAGCCACTGCTTGGAGAACTCGTAGCCCTTGAACAGCGGCTGCCAGTAGGGTTCGTGAGTCTTGCCCAGGTCCATGGCCGCGCCGATGGCGGGCACATGCGAGGTAAAAACGGAGGCGGTGATGCGTGCCATGGGTTTCCTTTTACAGCAGGCCGTATTTACCTGAGCCCTGGGGCTGGTGCGCGGGCTGGGCATCGCCGTCTTCGCCGGTGTAGCGGTTGCCCTCGGGGGAGCGGCCGCCGCGGATCATCATGTCGCGGTACTCTTCCTCGGTGCGCCCGGTCATGCTGCCGGCCATTTGCTGGAAGCTCTTGCCGTGCGTGGCACCGAGCTTGGCCAGGAAGTAGATGTTGCCTCCCAGCGCAATGCAGCGGTTGAGGTCAGCGGCGAGCACAGCCAGCTTCTGCTCCTCGGTCATGGGCCATTCGTCCAGGTAGGCCCGCTGGTCGGCCTTGAAGCGCTCGCGGTTGTCGGCTTTCATCAGGCTCATGCAGAACTGGTTGAGCCAGTAGCCCTTGCGGCTTTGCTCCGCGTCGAAGATCGTCGTGCCGGGCACGTCGAGGTAGGGTTTTTCAAGAGACATGCTTCAGCCTTTCGCTTCCTCGGGCCAGTACAGGCGCATGGGATTGTCCACCAGCAGCTTGCGCTGCAGTTCAGGCGTGACCGCGATGTGGGGAATGAAATCCACCAGCAAGCCGTCGTCGGGCATGTGGTCCTTGAGGTTGGGATGCGGCCAGTCGGTGCCCCAGAGCACGCGCTCTGGGAAGGTCTCCACGATGCGGCGCGCGAACGGAATCACGTCGCGGTAGGCGTTCTGCTCGCCGCCCAGCGCCGCAGGGCCCTTGACCGACAGGCGCTCGGGACAGCTCACCTTGCTCCACACATTGGCATGCTCGCGCATGAAGCGCACGAACAGCTCGAACTCCTCGCCATCGACGGGCTTGCTCACGTCGGGGCGGCCCATGTGGTCCACCACCACCGTGGTGGGCAACGCGGTGAAGAAGTCCCAGAGCTCCGGCAGGTCAACCGCCTCGAAATAGATCACCACATGCCAGCCCAGGGGGGCGATGCGCGCGGCGATCTCCATGAGTTCGTCCTTGGGCGTGAAGTCGACCAGCCGCTTGACGAAGTTGAAACGCACGCCGCGCACGCCGGCCGCGTGCATGGCCTGCAATTCGGCGTCGCTCACGCTGCGGCGCACCGTGGCCACCCCGCGCGCGCGGCCGCCAGAGGCGAGGCAGGCATCGACCATGGCCCGGTTGTCGGCGCCATGGCAGGTGGCCTGCACGATCACGTTGCGCTCGAAACCCAGGTGGTCGCGCAGCGCGAACAGCTGGGCCTTGCTGGCGTCGCAGGGCGTGTACTTGCGCTCGGGCGCGAACGGAAACTCGGCGCCCGGGCCAAACACGTGGCAATGCGCATCCACGCTGCCGGCCGGCAGCTTGAAGCGCGGCTGGCTCGGGCCGGCGTACCAGTCGAGCCAGCCGGGGGTTTTGGTGAACTCAGTCGACATAGCGCAACCCGGCGGCGGCCAACGGCTCGCGCATCTTGTACATGTCCAGGCCCAGCACGCCGCTGGCCAGCTTGGCGCGCTTCTCGGCCTCGAAGCTCTCGCGCTTTTGCGCCGCGGCCAGGGTTTGCGCCGCACGCGCGGCGGGCACGCAGACCACGCCATCGTCGTCGGCCACGATCACGTCGCCGGGTGTGACCCCCATGCCGGCGCACACCACGGGAATATTGACGGAACCCAGCGTGGCCTTGATGGTGCCCTTGCTCGAGATGGCGCGGCTCCACACGGGGAAGTTCATTTCCTGCAGCGTCTTCACATCGCGCACACCGGCGTCGATGACGAGCGCGCGCGCGCCGCGCGCCTGGAACGAGGTGGCCAGCAGGTCGCCAAAGTAGCCGTCGGTGCATTCGGAGGTCACGGCGGCCACCACCACGTCGCCGGGCTGGATCTGCTCGGCCACGACGTGCATCATCCAGTTGTCACCGGGCTGCAGCAATACCGTGACCGCCGTGCCCGACACCTGCTGCCCGGGATAGATGGGGCGCATGTAGGGCTTGAGCAGGCCCACGCGGCCCATGGCTTCATGCACCGTGGCCGAGCCGAGCGCGGCCAGTCCGTCGGCGGCCGCGCGGTCGGCGCGGGTGATGTTGCGGTAGACAACGCCTAGTTCAAACATGTCAGATCCCCTTTGCTTTCAGCCGCGCATCGAGCCGCGGAAACACGCGCCGCACGTTGCCTTCGTAAATCTGGTGCCGGTCGTCGGCACTCAGGATTTTTGACGCCTCGATGTAGCGCTTGGTGTCGTCGTAATAGTTGCCCGTGGTCGGGTCGATGCCGCGCACTGCCCCGATCATCTCGGAAGCAAACAACACGTTCTTGACCGGGATCACGGTATTGAGCAAATCAATGCCCGGCTGGTGGTAGACGCAGGTGTCGAAGAAGATGTTGTTGAGCAGATGGTCTTCCAGCAGCGGCTTCTTCATTTCCTGCGCCAGTCCGCGGAAGCGCCCCCAGTGGTAGGGCACGGCGCCGCCGCCGTGGGGAATGAGGAAGCGCAGCGTGGGGAAGTCCTTGAACAGGTCGCCCTGGATGCACTGCATGAAGGCCGTGGTGTCGGCGTTCAGGTAGTGCGCGCCCGTGGTGTGGAAGCAGGCATTGCAGCTCGTGCTCACGTGGATCATGGCGGGCAGGTCGTACTCCACCATCTTTTCGTAGATGGGGTACCAGTGGCGGTCGGTCAGCGGCGGGCTGGTCCAGTGCCCGCCCGACGGGTCCGGGTTCAGGTTGATGCCGACGGCGCCGTACTCCTTCACGCACTTTTCCAGTTCGGGGATACAGGTGGCGGGGTCCACGCCAGGGCTTTGCGGCAGCATGGCCACCGGCACGAAGTGGTCGGGGAACAGGGTGGACACGCGGTAGCACAGCTCGTTGCAGATCGCTGCCCAGGTGCTGGAGACCTTGAAGTCGCCAATGTGGTGGGCCATGAAGCTCGCGCGCGGGCTGAACAGCGTGATGTCGCTGCCCCGCTCCTTCATCAGTCGAAGCTGGTTGGTCTCGATGCTCTCGCGCAGCTCGTCATCGCTGATCTTCAGGTCCGCCACGCGGGGCATCGCCGCAGGGTCCTTGATGCCGGCGATCTGCGCGTTGCGCCAGTTCTCCAGGGCCTTGGGCGCCGTGGTGTAGTGCCCGTGGCAGTCGATGATGAGGCTCATGTCTTCTCCTGTTGTATTCGTGGGATCAGGCGGGCTCCATGCCCTGGCGCTGCTTGATCGGGTCGGCTTGCGATGAGGTCATGGCCTGCAGCAGGGCCTGCACCTGCCGGGCCTGTGCGGAGCCGGCCGCGACGCTGGCGTGAACCCCGGCCGAGAACACCGTGGTGATCTGGATTGCCGGCGGCAGCGGGCCCACGACCGTGATGCCCTCCAGGTGCTTGAGTTCGCTCAGTTGCTGAAAGCCCAGGGCCACCTCGCCACGCGCCACCAGGGAGCCCACGGGCACACCCGGCGGGGCCTGGACCATGCGGCCGGCCAGTTCCTGCGCCAGGCCCCAGCGCTCGAACAACCGGGCCAGGGCGACGCCGCTCGGCCCGGTGGAATAGCTGATGCTGGGGGCGGCCCTGACGGCGGCCCGCACGGCCTCTTCGGTGCTGATATCCGGCCGCGGCGCCCCGGCACGCACGGCCACGGCCACGCCCGAGCGCACGAGGTCGGCGCGGCTGCCCGGCAGCAGATAGCCCGAAGCGATGAGCTTGTCGATGGCGTCAGAGGCGAGAAACACCAGGTCGAAAACTTCGCCCGCCTGGACCCGGCGCGCCGCGTCCACGCCGCCGACGGATTCGATCATCACGCGGCAGCCGGACGCCGCCTCGAAGGCCGAAGACAGGTCCGCCAGCAGCAGCCGGGTGGCCATTGACGAAATGCCCTTGATCACGGTTTGCATGCCGGCATTCTCTGCGGCGGCGCGCCGCTCAGACAGGCACCTGCCCGACTAGCAGGTATAGCGGTTCGGCATAATCGCCCCAAAGTTATACAAAACACTACCAACGCACACCCTGCCATGGACCTCAAGCAACTCGAGTACTTCGTGCGCGTGGCCGAACTGGGCAGCTTCACGCGGGCGGCCATCGCGCTCGACGTGGCCCAGCCGGCCCTGAGCCGGCAGGTCCGGCTGCTGGAGGTCGAGCTGCGGCAGAACCTGCTCACGCGCAATGGCCGCGGCGCCTCGCCCACCGAGGCCGGCAAGCTGCTGCTGGAACACGGACGCGGCATCCTGCACCAGGTGGAGCGCGCACGCGAGGAGCTGGGCCGGGTGCGTGGCGCGCTGGCGGGACGGGTGGCCATCGGCCTGCCCCCCAGCGTGGCCAAGGTGCTGACCGTGCCGCTGATCCGCGAATTCCGCCGCCGCATGCCGGAAGCCACGCTCTCGATCACCGAAGGGTTGTCGGCCGCGATGCAGGAGTCCCTGGCCCACGGCCGGCTCGACATCGCCCTGCTCTACAACGCCACGGCCTCCACCGACACCGAATCGACGCTGCTGCTCGAGGAGGACCTGTTCCTGGTGCAGCGCCAGGGCGATGCGTCTTCGGCGCCGCTGCGGCAGCCCGTGACCCTGCGCGAGCTGGCCAGCCTGCCGCTGGTCATCCCCAGCCGGCCCAACGCCATCCGCATGATCGTCGAAGCCGAACTGGCCAGCCTGGGCAGCCCGCCCGACATCGCGCTGGAGATTGACGGCGTCGCGGCCATCCTGGAGCTGGTGGCGGACGGCGCCGGCAGCGCGGTGCTGTCGCGCAATGCGGTGCACACCTCGGCGCGCCCCAAGGCGTTTTCCATGCGTCCGATCGTGGGCAGCGGCCCTGGGGCCCCACGCCTTCGCAGCAAGCTGTCCATGGCGGTGAGTTCACAGCGCCCGGCCACGCTCACGCAGAAGGCCATGCTCGAGCTGATCCAGCAGACCGCGAAATCGCTGATTTCTGCCAATTAAGGACTCAAACCGGCTGTAGCCCTTGCCGGCTGGTCACCTTGCGCTATGGTTTTTGAAGCGCATCGGGCCGTGCCGCGAGCAGGCCGTCGGCGTAGGCCTGCCAGGCCGCGGAGGGGCCGACCCCGGCAAACACCCCGCCTCTGGCCTGATCGGCCACCCACTGCTGCTTGTCGGCAATGGCCTGCGCCATGAACGGTTCGAAACCGGCCTCGCGCACGGTGTTGGCGGACTCGCGCATTTCCTCGGCCCGGCGCTGGCCGTGCTGCACCACGCGGCTGAAGAAATAGGCGCCCTGCTTCTCCCAATCGATGGAGGGAAAGGTCTCGGCCAGCGTGGGCAGCACGTGGTCTTCGACCCCGTAGGCCCGCGCCGTGGCGTAACTTTCGATGACCAGGGCTTCCAGGCCCTTGATCATGACGCTGCGGCACATCTTGATGGCACTGGCCACGCCCAGCTTCTCGCTGACCGGCTTGGCATCCAGGCCCCAGCCGCCCAGCAGCGCGGCCAGCGCGGCCGCCTGGCGCCCCCCCAGCAGCATGGGCACACGGATGCCGTAGGGCGGCACCGAGGTCATGACGCCCGCTTCCACGTAGTCGGCGCCCGCCGCATCGATGAGCGCGGCCGCCTGCTGCTTGGTGCCCGGGGAGGCCGAATTGAGATCCAGGAACACGCTGCCGGCGCGCAGGTGCTGCGCCGCCTCGCGCGCCACGGCCAGCGTGTTGGAGGCGGTCACGGCGGAGATCACGAGGTCGCTGGCCTCGCAGAGTTCACGCGCCGAGGCGTGGGCCTGGACGCCGTGGAGCGCGGCGTGGTCCAGTTCGGCGCCCCGCACGTCGTCCCGGATGAATTTGAGGTCCCAGGCCCCCACCGCGGTCACGCCGGGCTGGCTTCGCAGGCCCAGGCAGAAAATCTTGCCCACCTCGCCATAGCCGATCAGGCCGATACGTGGCAACTGCATTGCAAATCTCCTTGAGAAATCACTGACGCGCGATTCTGGCGCGGGCGATGACGTCCTGCCAGCGGCGCACATCGGCGGCCAGATGGTCGGCCAGTTGCGCCGGGCTGCTGCCTTGCGCGTTGAGGTTGAGTTCCGCCAGACGCTGCTTCACTTCGGGTTGCTGCAGCACCGCCTGCACCGCGCGGCTCAGGCGATCCACCTCGACGGCGGGCGTGCGGGCGGGCGCCGCCAGGCCATTCCACGAGGACACGTTGAACCCGGCCAGGCCGGCACCGCTTTCACGCACCGTGGGCACCTGGGGCAGTTGGGGCGCGCGGGCCGCGCCCAGCACCGCCAGCGGCCGCAGCGCACCGGCCGAGATCTGGGGCATCAGAGGCCCGAGGATGTCCACCGTGGCGTCGATCTGGCCGCCCCGCAGCGCCTGGATCACCGGCGGCGTGCCATTGAAAGGCACCACCTGCACGTCGACCCCGGCGGTGGCCTTGAACAGCTCGGCAGCCAGGTTCTGGGTGGTGCCGATCTGCGGCGTGCCGAGGTTGAGCCGGCCCGGGTTGACGCGCGCGTGGGCCAGCAGCTGATCCAGCGAGCGAAAGCGCCCGCCCTCGGCCACCACCAGCGCCAGATCAAACGTGGCCAGGAGAGAAACCGGTGCGAAGTCCCGCAGCGTGTCAAACGGCAGGGACTTGAACAACGCCGCGCTCACCGCCGTGCCACTGCTCACCAGCAGCAGGGTGCGGCCATCGGGTTCGGCGCGCGCCACCCCTTCGCCGGCCACCACGCCGCCAGCGCTCGGGCGGTTCTCGACCACCACGGGCTGGCCCAGCAGCTCGGCCAGCTTCTGACCCACTGTTCGCGCCGTGATGTCGGCCGCGCCACCCGCGCCATTGGGAACCACGATGCGCAGCGGGCGCCCAGCCATTTGGCCGCGCGCCCCGCCGGTGGCCACCGCGCCCAGCAGGCCCAGCGCGAGGAGCCCCCGGCGTTTCATAGCCGCAATGCGAACAGCGTGATCGACGGGAACAGCGTGAGGATCACGATGCGGATCAGGTCGCTGGCCACGAAAGGCATGGCGCCACGGAAGGTGTGGCTCATGGGGATGTCGCGCGCGATCGAGTTGATGACAAAGAGATTCATGCCCACCGGCGGCGTGATCATGCCGACCTCCACCGCGATCAGCACCAGGATACCGAACCAGATGGCGAACTGTTCGCCATGGATGCCGTAGTCCAGCCCCGAGACGATGGGATAGAAGATCGGGATGGTCAGCAGGATCATGGACAGCGAGTCCATGAAGCAACCCATGATCAGGTACAGGACGATGATGGCCGACAGCACGGCCCAGGGGCTCAGGCCCGACGACGCCACGATGGTGGCAGCCTGCTGCGGCAGTTGGGACAACGCCAGGAAGGTGTTGTAGACACTGGCCCCCAGCACGATCATGAAGATCATGCCGGTGGCCACGGCCGTGCCGATGAGCGCCTCGCGCAGCTTGGCGCGGTTCATCGAGCCATTGACCCAGGCGACCAGGCCCGTGCCCGCGGCGCCGATGCCGGCGCCTTCGGTGGGCGTGAAGATGCCGCCATAGATGCCGCCAACCACCACCAGGAACAGCGTCAGCACGGGCCAGACCTTGCGCGTCTCACGCCAGCGCTCCTCCATGGGCATGGGTTCGTTCTTGCCGGCACTGCCCGGGCTCACGCGCACATAGACGGCCACGACGATCATGTAGCCGATCATGGCCAGGATGCCGGGAATGAAGGCGGCGAGGAACAGCTTGGCAATGTTCTGCTCGGTCAGGATGGCGTAGATCACCAGTACGATGGACGGCGGAATCAGGATGCCCAGCGTGCCCCCCGCGGCCAGGCAGCCCGTGGCCAGCGCACCGGAGTAACCGTTCTTGCGCAATTCGGGCAGGGCCACCTGTCCCATGGTGGCGGCCGTGGCCACCGACGACCCGCAGATGGCCCCGAGGCCCGCGCAGGCGCCGATGGCCGCCAGGGCCACTCCGCCACGGCGGTGCCCCAGCCAGGCCTGCGCCGCCTTGAACAGCGCCGCCGACATGCCCCCGATGGAAGCGAACTGCCCCATGAGCAGGAACAGCGGCACCACCGACAGCGAGTAGCTCGAGAACGTGGCGTACGTCACCTGCTTGAGCTGGTTGAGAATGGGCAGCACCTGCCCATAGACCATCCAGGCACCACCAAAGCCGCAGACCAGCATGGACAGGCCGATCGGCACGCGCAGAAAGATCAGCGCCATCAGCACCGGGAACGACCACAGTGCGAGTTCCATGCCGCTCATACGTGGCCTCCCGCGGGTTCAGCCGACCAGCCGGCGGGCTCACGCGCCACGCCCAGCTCCACGAGGGTCTTGGTCAGGTAGGTGACACATCCCACCCCCGCACCGAACAGCGACACGGCGTACGCCCACCACACCGGAATCTGCAGGATGAACGTGGTTTCGCTCTCGTTGTACTTGTCGCCCACCGACACGCCCAGGCGCCAGGTCAGGATGACCCAGATCGCCAGCATCAGCACATCGCTGAACACGGTGAGAAACCGCTGGGCCCAGCGCGGCAGATGCATGTAGATGATGTCCACCATCGCATGGCCGTTCTTGAGGTAGCACCAGGGCAGGAAGAAGAACACCACGACGGCCGTGGCCATCTCCACCATTTCGAAGTCGCCGGGCACCGGGCCCAGGCCGACGGAGATCAGGGCGCGGCCGCTGACGCTGACCACCACCATCACGGCGATGGCGGTCAGCAGCAGGCCACCCAGATAGGCCAGCCATTCGGCCGTGCGGTAAACAAGTTTGACCATGTTGGATGCAGCGCGGGGCACCTGAGTGCCCCGCTGGAGTGGTTGACGGGAGGTGCCGGCTATCTTACTTGGAGTACTTCTCGACCAGCGCCCGGGCTTCGGCGGCCAGCTTGGCGCCATCGATGCCCTTGCCCTTCATCTCGGCCACCCAGTCGGACTCGACCACGCCGGCCGTGCGGCGCCAGCGCTGCGTTTCGGCCACGTCGAGCGCAACGATCTTGTTGCCGGCCTTGACCGCGATGTCGTGGCCCACCTTGTCGCCGTCGTCCATGGCCTTGCCGAACATGGCCGCGGCCACCATGCCGGAGTTGTCGTCGATCACCTTCTTCAGGTCGGCTGGCAGCTTCTCGTAAGAGGCCTTGTTCATCGCAAAGGCAAAGGTCTGGGTGTACAGGCCGTACTTGCCCGCGAACGTGGTGTGGTTGTGCACCAGTTGCGAGACCTTGAGCGCCGGGGTCACTTCCCAGGGAATGGTGGTGCCGTCGATCACGCCCTTGGAGAGCGCCTCGGTCACGGCCGGCACGGGCATGCCCACCGGCGTGGCGCCCAGCTTGGTGAGCATGTTGTTGATGATGCGCGAGCCGCCGCGGATCTTCATGCCGCGCAGCGAGTCCATGCTGGTCACCGGCTCCTTGGTGTGGAACAGGCCCGGGCCATGGGTGTGGACGCAGATCAGCTTGACGTCCTTGAACTCGTCCATGTCGTACTTTTCGACGTACTCCTGGAACGCCTTGGAGCTCGCTTCGGCGGTCGTGGTCATGAACGGCAGCTCGAACACTTCAGCCTTGTTGAAACGGCCGGGGGTGTAGCCCAGCACCGTCCAGGTCAGGTCGACGATGCCGTCCTTGGCCTGGTCGAACAGCTGGGGCGGCGTGCCACCGAGCTGCATCGCGTGGAACAGCTGGACCTTGATCTTGCCGCCGGACTCTTTCTCGACCTTCTGCGCCCAGGGGATCAGCGCGCGGGCCGGAATGGTGGCCTGCGGCGGCAGCATCTGGTGCAGGCGCAGCGTGACCTGCTGGGCCATGGTGTAGCCGGAGGCGCACAGGGCGGCGGCCGCGACGGCGGTCTTGACGAAAGCTCTCTTGTTCATAGCAGTCTCCAGAATGAGGGTGATCGGGGCGGCACCGGCTGCGTTGGCCGGTCCACGACGGGGACACGGAGATTGTGACCCTCAGGGCGCACCAAAGGAATGGCAGGGCACGCTCTATCAGTTATCTATTTTTGCTATATCCACCGATGAGCTATCTCAATGAACAAATCAGTCCGGCCGCCAGGCCGAGTCCAGCGTGACGCTGCCCACCACACGCGAGACGCAGGCGCAGATGCGGCGGTTGGCCTGCTTTTCGTATGCGCTCAGGAAGACATCGCGGTGGTCGATGGTGCCGTCCACGGCCAGCACATCGACGGCGCACAGGCCGCACTCGCCGCGCTTGCAATCCGACAGGGTCAGCACGCCGGCGCTTTCCAGCGCGTCGAGCAGGCTGCAGTCGGCTGGCACGGTGATGTCCAGCCGATGCCGCGGGATCTGCACGCGGAACGCCTGCGGCGCAAGGTGGCCGCTGCTGCCAAAGGTTTCGAAGCGCAGGTCGGCCGGCGGCCGGCCCGCGTCGGCCCAGGCCTGGCGCGCCGCGTCCAGCATGGGAGCGGGCCCGCAGACATACATCTGCGCGCCCGGAGCCAGCGCAGCCACCTCAGCCGCGAGGTCGATGCGTCGGCCCGTCAGCGTCTGCAGGGCGTCGCCCAGGCAGGCTTGCAGGTCACTGGCGTAGGCAAGCTCCCCCGCGTCGCGCGCCGCATAGCACAGGCGCACGGGAGCGCCGCGAGCGGCCAGCGCCTGTGCCATGCCCACCAGCGGCGTGATGCCGATGCCCCCGGCCACCAGCAGGTAGGCCGGCGCATCCCAGGCCAGCGGGAAATGGTTCTGCGGCTCGCTGATGCGCAGGCGATCCCCCTGCGCCAGTTGCCACATGGCACGCGAGCCCCCGCGGCCCGAATCCAGCCGCTTGACGGCAATGCGATAGACGTCGCCCTTGGCGGGCCCCACCAGCGAGTACGAGCGCCACTGAGGCTGCCCGTCCACCAGCACTTCCAGCTGCAGGTGGCTGCCCGGGCCATGCGGCACCGCGCCCTGCGTGGGCCGGATGGTGAACTCGCGCACGGTGGGCGTGAGGTCGCGGATCGACTGGATGTGGGCATCGGCCCAGGCCTGGCTGCTCTTCATGGGAATCGTGGCTTCAGTTTCGCTTGCGGATCAGGCGCACACCGGGCATCTGGTCCAGGTCATGGCTCTTCACGGCATCGCGCAGGTTGCGCTGCGCGATACGGGAGTGCTCCCGCATCAGGGCATCGGCTCGCGCACCCTCGCGCCGCTCGATGGCGTCCAGCACCTGCCAGTGCTGGTCCTGCGCCACGATGAGCATGTCGCGCGCCTGGGGCGAGTTGGCCTGCACCACCACAAAGCCCGAAGGCGAGGCGAAAGGCAGGCTGGCCACGCGCTCGAGCTCGCGCGCCATGAAGGCGCTGCCCGACAGCTCGCCCAGCAGCACATGGAAGCGGCCATTGAGGCGCACGTAGGCGGAAAAGTCCTCGTCGCTCAGCGCGGGCTGCCGGAGCACCTCGTCGATCGCGCGCAGGCACTCGCGCGCCTCGTTCATCACCACGGGGGCCACACCGCGCTCGGCGGCCAGCCGCGCCGCCAGCCCTTCGATTGTGCCGCGCAGTTCGATGGCCTCGGACACATCGCGCTCCGAAAACGTCCGCACGGCGTAGCCGCCGTTGGGCAGGGACTCGATCAGCCCCTCCTGTTCCAGCCGCATCAGCGCCGCGCGGATCGGCGTGCGCGACACGCCGAGCTTCTCGACGATGCTGAGTTCGGCAATGCGCGTGCCGCCCGGCAGCTCACCCGCCAGAATCATCTCGCGCAGCCGCAATTGCGCCCTGACCTGCGCACTTTCCGAGCCAAAAGAGGCTGTAGCCCCCGCCCCCTGGGCACTATCCGCTATTGAATCTGTAGCAATCTTCACGCCGTCTCCTCAAGCAGCGCGCCGGATCGGGATGACCGGAGCGCCACTGGCCGGCCCCTGCTCGCGCGACACCATGCCGTCAATGAGCCGACGAGCCCACATCGAGCCCGCGTCGATGTTCAGGTTGTAGAACTGGTGGTCGGGGTGCGCGTCCATCGCGGCCTGCTGTGCCTCGAGCACCAGTTCATCCTCGCGGAAGATGCCGGCCACGCCTTCGCGCAACTGGTGCGTGAGCCGCTGCTCGCCCAGGCAGTAGTTGCGTGCAAACGCCCAGAAGTAGTGGCAGGTCCGGTCGGTCTCGGGCGTGATGGTGTTGAGGACATAGCCATTGACCCCCCGGCGCCGATCGCTGAGCGCCGGGTCGCCTTGATTGCCGCCGGACGGGACGGCACCCGTGCCTGCTTCGGCCACGCCCACATCGATCACCACCGTGCACGGCGCCTCGAAACGGATGATCTGCCAGCGGTCGACCTTGCCTTCATAGCCCAGGCCCTGCTTGATCTGGCCGGCCCAGAACGGCGGGGCATCGATGTTTTCCATCCAGCGGGTCACCGTGGCGGTGCGGTCGCCGTGGGTGGCGACGAACGGCGCTTCAGCCACCGCACGCTGGCCGATGCTGGAGCCGTGCACAAAGGTTTCGTGCGTGAGGTCCATCAGGTTGTCCACCACCAGGCGGTAGTCGCACTTCACGGTGATCAGCTTGCCGTCGCCCGCCCATTCGGGGTCGTGGTTCCAGTGCATGTCGGGCACCAGCGCCGGATCGGCCTTGGCCGGGTCGCCGGGCCAGACCCAGACAAAGCGGTGCTTCTCCACCACCGGGTAGCTGCGCACACAGGCCGAAGGATTGAGCGTCTCCTGGCTCGGCATGTGGGTGCAGCGGCCCTGGGCGTTGTAGACCAAGCCGTGGTAACCGCAGGTCACCTCGTCGCCCTCCAGCCGCCCCATCGACAGCGGCAGCAGCCGGTGCCAGCAGGCGTCCTCGAGCACAGCCACGATGCCGTCGGTCTTGCGGAACATCACCAGTTTCTGGTTGCACACGGTGCGGGCCATGAGCTGGCGGCCGACCTCCACGTCATAGGCAGCGGCGTACCAGGCGTTCAGAGGAAAAGGGCGTTGATCGGCTTTCATGGATACGCAATGTATACATAAATCGAGATAAATCAAGAAATCACCCCAAAATTGACGCCATATCTGTTATTCCTGTATTCAATATCCAACCTATCTGATGAACTAACATCCGATGAAATTCACCCACAGGAGACTCCCATGACCCAGCTTCCCGCCCGCTATGACCACGTGGGCAGCTTTCTGCGCCCCCAGTACCTGCTCGAAGCCCGGGCTCGCAAGGCCGCCGGCGAGATCACGCCCGAACAGCTGCGCGAAGTGGAAGACAGGGCCATCAGCGAGATCGTCAGGTTTCAGGAAGACATCGGCCTGAAGAGCATCACGGACGGCGAATTCCGCCGCACGTATTTCCATATCGACTTCCTGGAACAACTGGGCGGCGTGAAGACCGACATCCCCGTCACCATCCGCAAGCCCGACGGCACCGAAGAACTGGCCCCGCCGGTGATGCGCGTGATCGACAAGGTGCGCCACGCCAAGGACATCCAGCTGGCCGACTTCCAGTACCTCAAGGGCCAGGTGAGCGCGGGCCGCACGCCCAAGGTGACCATCCCCTCGCCCACCATGCTGCACTTCCGCGGCGGTCGCGCCGGCATCAGCAAGGACGCCTACCCCGAGCTCGATCCGCAGTTCTACGACGATGTGGCCAAGGCCTACGGCGACGAGTTGCGCTCGCTGGCCGCTGCCGGTTGCACCTACGTGCAGATGGACGACACCAACCTCGCCTACCTGTGCGACGAGAAGATGCGCGAGGCGGCCCGCCAGCGGGGCGACGACCCCGACGAACTGCCGCACCGCTACGCGGGCTTCATCAACGAGGTGGTGGCGCAAAAGCCCCAGGGCATGCTGCTGGCCATGCACCTGTGCCGCGGCAACTTCAAGAGCACCCATGCCGCCGCCGGCAACTACGAGCCGGTGGCCGAGGCCCTGCTCAAGGAGATGAACCTGGACGCCTACTTCATGGAGTACGACGACGACCGCAGCGGCGACTTCAAGCCCCTGCGCTACCTGCCCAAGGGCAAGACCGTGGTGCTGGGCCTCGTCACCACCAAATTCGGCGCCATGGAAAGCAAGGACGCACTCAAGCGCCGCATCGACGAAGCCGCCCGGTACGCCCCCATGGAGCAGCTGGCCCTGAGCCCGCAGTGCGGCTTCTCGAGCACGGTGCATGGCAACAACATTGCCGTGGAAGACCAGCGCAACAAGCTGCGGCTGGTGGTGGAAACGGCGCAGGAGATGTGGGGCGGCTGAGCGCGGCAGGCCCGCCGGCGGTTAGTTGCCGCTGAATCGGGGGAGCCGCTTTTCAGCCCAGGCGGCCTGCCCTTCGCGCAGGTCGGCCGATGCCATGGCACGGCGCATGTCGGCCTGCAGTGCCTGGGCGTCCAGCGTGCCGCGGGCCATGTGGTTCAGGTGCCGCTTCATCCCCAGCAAGGGGATGGGCGCCATCGAGGCGCAGGTGCGGGCCAGATCACTCACCTCCTCCTCCAGCCGGTCCGTGTCCACCAGGTGGGTCAGGTAGCCCATGTCGCGCATCTGCTGCGCGTTCTGCTTGCGCGCCGTGAGGAACAGCAGCTTGGCGTTGTCCAGCCCCAGGCGGCTGACGTAACGCTCCATGCCGCTTTGGTAGTAGTGCAGGCCCAGGCGCGCTGCGGGCATGAACATCTCGGTCAGGCCGCTGCCCACCCTGAAATCGCAAGCCAGTGCCAGATCGGTGGCGCCACCGTACACGCCACCGTGCAGCACGGCAATGGTGACGGGGCGCGCCTGCTCCACCGCGTCCACCATGCCCGCAAAGTCCACTGGCCGCTCGCCGCCAATGCTGCCGATGTCGTAGCCGCTGCAGAAATACTTGCCGCTGCCGCGCAGCAGGAGCACCAGCACCTCGGGGCGCGCATTCACCTCGGTCAGCAACCGGGTCAGGTGGGCAAGGTCGTCGGTGGTCAGCCGGTTGGCCTGTTCGGGCCGGTGCAAGGTGAGGGTCGCGATGGCGCCTTCGAAAGTGAGTTCGGGATGTCCGGGGGTCATAGGCGATAGGTCAGAAAACACGGGCCAATCTTTTCTCTTCAACGTGGGGGCTTGAATTTGCGGCGCGCGGCCAGCGCCGCCTCGCGCGTGGCACAGCCCTCGTAGTGGTCATTGACCAGGCCCATGGCCTGCATGAAGGCATAGACCGTGGTGGGACCGACAAAGCTCCAGCCGCGCTTCTTGAGGTCCTTGGAGATCGCCACCGATTCAGGTGAAGTGGTGATGGCGCGCAACGCCTCGCGCGTGACGCGCTGCGGACGTGTCGCCGGGTCCGGCTCATGACGCCAGAAATAGGCAGCCAGCGACCCGAATTCATCGCGCAACTCGAGAGCCCGGCAGGCGTTGTTGATGGCCGACACGATCTTGCCGCGGTGCCGCACGATGGCAGCGTCGGCAACGAGGCGCTCCACGTCACGGTCATCGAAACGCGCCATTGGCTCGATCTCGAAATGAGCAAACCCTGCGCGAAAGCCCTCGCGCTTGTTGAGGATGGTCAGCCAGCTCAGGCCGCTCTGGAAGCCCTCAAGGCAGATCTTTTCAAACAGCCGCCGGTCGTCGGCCACAGGGAAGCCCCACTCGGTGTCGTGGTACTTCTGGTAGAACGGCGTGGCCTGGCACCAGGTGCAGCGGCATACGCCCGCGGTATCGGCAAACAGGCCATCGGGCATGGCCACAGGGTGCTGGGTTCTTTCAGCCACGTTGAGCCCTGTCCTTCGCGTTCTGCGCTTCAATGCGTTCCCGGGCGGCCACCCAGTCGGCGTCGCTCCAGCTGCGCAGCTCATAGAAGTTGCCTCCCGTGGCGAGGGCGTTGCCGCCGTCCATCATGATGCTCTGTCCCGTGAGCCAGTCGCACTGGCCCGGCGCCATGAGGAAGGCGGCCAGGTTCTGCAGCTCGCTCATGCGGCCCTCGCGGGCCATCGGGTTGGTGGCCCGGCTACGGGCTCCCGGCTCTTCACCCGGGTTCAGGCGCTTGCTCATGCCCTCGGTGGGAATCTCGCCCGGGCCCACGGCATTGAGCCGCACGCCAAACTTCGCCCACTCCACGGCCAGCGACTTGGTCATCACGTCGATGCCGGCCTTGCTCATCGCGGAAGGCACCACGTAGGGACTACCGTTGTCCACCCAGGTCGTGATGATGCTCATCACGTTGCGAAAGGGCTGTCCCAGGGCCCACTCCCCGGCCTTGGCCTGCGCCACCCAGCGCTTTCCCACCGCCTGCGTCACATAGAAACTGCCGTGAAAGACGATGTTGGCCACCGCGTCAAAGCCGCGCGGCGAGAGATGCTCGGTGGGCGAGATGAAATTGCCCGCGGCGTTATTGACCAGGCCCGTCAGCCCGCCTGAAGCAAACAGCTCGGCCACCATGTCATCCACGCCCTGGGCGACCCGGATATCGACGCCGAAGGTATCGATGCGCCGGTCGGGAAACTCGGCACGCCAGGCCTGCGCGGTCTCGTCGCAAACCGCCTTGCGGCGGCCGCAGATGGCCACGTCGGCGCCCAGCGCGAGAAACCGGGCGGCCATCGCCCGGCCCAGCCCGGTGCCGCCACCGGTGACCAGAATGCGCTGGCCCGTCATGAGTTGGTTGTCAAACATACCGGTCTCCTTCCATGTAGGTGCAGGGGGTCACGATAGCGCAGAGTCTCCTGACGTCGCCTGGCCACGCCGATGCTAAGGTGTTGCCCATGAAAACGCAGCCCTCCCCCGAGACCACCCGCCCCGTCCTGTATTCCGGCCCGCTGAGCATGTTTGGCGCGAAATGCCAGATCGCCGCACTGGAAAAGGGGCTGGACGTCGAACTGGTCATGGTCGCCTACGATTCCAGCCGGGGCTACGACCCCAAGCATCCTGATGTGCTGCGCATCAATCCCAAACGGCAGGTACCGGTCCTGGTGCACGGCAGCCTCGAGATCTTCGATTCCACCCAGATCTTCGAGTACCTCGAGGACCTGCAGCCCGAGCCCGCCCTGTGGCCCCGCGAACCCCAGGCGCGTGCCCGGGCCCGCCTGCTCGAACACCGGTCGGACGAGGTGTATTTCCCCCACATCATCCGCCTCATGGGCCTGCAGGATGCGCTGACTGGCGAGCCGGCCACCACCGCCATCGCCGCCGCGAATCGCTACTACGAAGCCATGGACGCCCAGCTGGCCGGACGCGACTGGCTGGCCGGCGACTATGGTTTCGCCGACATCGCGTTCTACATGGCCGCCTTGTTTGGCGAACGCCAGGGCGCGCCCGTCACCCACGCCACACCGCGTCTGCTCGCATGGCGGGAACGCATGGGCCAGCGCCCCCCAGTGCGCACCGTGGCCGGCGCGATGGGCCGGTGGCTGGCCTCGGTGGGCCGGCCCGTGCCCGCCTTCATGCAGGCGCTGGGCTGATTCCGGATTCAGCGCGCCCGCATGGTGCCCGGCAGCCACAGCGCGATCTGAGGCCAGATCATCACCAGCGCCATCACCACGATCATCAGCGCCACATAGGGCGCCGCCCCGCGCACGATCGGGCCCATGGGCGAACGGGTGATGGCCTTGATCGTGAACAGGTTCATGCCTACCGGCGGCGTGATCTGGGCCAGCTCGAGATTGATCACCAGCAGCACGCCGTACCAGATCGGGTTGATGTGCAGTTGCGCCATGGCCGGCAGAATGACCGGTGTGGTGATCAGGATGATCGAGATCGACTCCAGGAACATGCCCAGCACGAAGATCAGCACCATCATCACGATCAGGAACCCCGCGACGCCGATGTCCGCCGCGATCACGGCCTGCACCACCTGCTGCGGGATGCGCAGCTTGGTCAGCACATGGCCGAACACGGCCGCGCCCGCCAGAATCATGAACAGCATCGCGGACACCTTGCAGGCGTCCAGCGCTGAATGCCAGATCGCGCGCACGCCCACCGTGCGGTAGATCACCACGGACACGAACAGCGCCAGCCAGGCGCCAGCCGCCGCCGCCTCGGTGGCGGTGAACAGTCCGGCGTACATGCCGCCGAGCACGAACACCGGCAGCGAGAAAGCCCACAGTGACTTGCGGATCGCCACCAGCGCCTCGCGCAGCGTGGCCCGCGTCTCACGCTCGATGTGGCGGTGCGCCACGGCGGTGCTGACCATGCTCCAGCCCACGAACACCCCGGCCATCAGCAGCCCCGGCAGGATGCCCGCCATGAACAGGCCGCCAATCGAGGTATCGGTCGTCACGCCGTACAACACCATGGGGCCGGATGGTGGAATCAGGATGCCCAGCGTGCCCCCCGCGGCGACAAGGCCATAGGCCGCCTTGGGGTCGTAGCCGTAGCGGATCATCTGGGGAATGGCCACCGCGCCGATGGTGAGCGCCGTTGCCACGCTGGAACCGGAGATGGCGGCAAAAATGGTGCACGCCAGGATGGTGGCAATGCCCAGCCCTCCGGGCAGATGGCGCGTCAGCGTGTACGCGGTGTGGTAGAGGTCGTCAACGATCTTGCCGCGGATCATGATCTGCGCCATGAAGGCGAACAACGGGATCGCGACCAGCAGGTAGCGGTTGATCTCGCCAAAGATCACCTCGGTGACGGAGCCCAGTTCGCCCTGGGTCACCAGCAGCAGCCCGCCACCGAACAGCGCCAGGCCCGCGAAGATCGGCAGCCCGGTGAACAGCAGCAGCAAAAGGCCCAGGAAAACGAATGCAATGGTCGTCATCTCAGGCCTCGGCATCCGGCGCATGTCCACCCGCGCCGTGGCTCAGCGGCGGCAGGCCCGCCAGCGCGCGCCACAGCCCTTCCACGGCCGCCAGCAGCAGCAGCGTGCCGCCCACCGGCATCAGCATCATGAGCATCCAGGTTGGCCATTCGAGTGCGCCTTCGGTGAGCAGGCCGAGCTTGCGCGCCAGCATGGCGGTGCCCCAGCCGTTGTAGACCAGCACCCCGGCAATGGCCAGTGTGGCCAGCGCAGCCCAGGCCTGCGCCCAGCGGCGCGCGGGTGGCGCGAGCCGCTCCACCAGCAGGTCCACGCCAATGTGCTCGCCGCTTCGCAGCGTCTGGGCCGCGGCCAGCAGCACGATGGCCACCAGGCAGAACCCCACCAGGTCATCGACCCAGACTGGCGCCGCACTGAAGAAGTAGCGCATCACGACCGCCCAGCCAATGAGCGCCAGCGACACCAGCAGTGCCGCGGCGGCCAGCGCCATGGCGGCCGCGCAGAGCAGGGAGACCACGCGGCTCAGGCCGCGCAGCGCCGCGCCACCGGCCTCGGCGGAAGGGTCACGGTCCATGGGTTGCACCGCTACCGGCTCAGAGGCGGTCGATCAGCTCGAGCAGCTTCACGCCGTCAGGCGCGGTGGCGCTGAGGAACTCCTTCTTCACGGCCGGCTGCATCGCGTCGGCCACGGCCTTTTCCTGCGCCTTGGTCAGGGCGATGGTCTTCATGCCGCTGTCGTTGAGCACCTTGACATCCTCGGCCGGCACGCCGTCCTTGGTCAGGATGGAGCGCTTCACCGCGGCGTCCGCGGCCTTCTGGATCGCCGCGCGCACATCGGGCGGCAGGCCGTTCCACCACGCCGGGTTCACCACCAGGTTGTCATAGGCCAGGATGATGTTGGAGGCCACGCCGAACTTCTGCACCTCATAGAACTTGCGGCTGTGGGCCGCCTTGACGCCGGTGAACCCCGCGTCCAGCACACCGGTCTGCAGCGCCTGGTAGACCTCTGAACCCGGCATGGCCGAAGGAGCCGCACCCATGGCCGACAGGCCTGCATCGAACAGCTTGTTCAGGCCACGAATCTTCAGACCGGCAAAGTCGGCCGGCGTGACCAGCGGCTTGCTATTGGACGTGAAGATGCCATCGTTGGTGTCCACGATCCAGGCGATGTTCTTCACCCCCTTGGCTTCCATCTTGGCGTCGAGCAGCCGGGATGCCTCGGACCCGATGAAGGCCTTCTGCTTGGCCACCGAGGTCATGAGGTAAGGAATGATGGTGACGCTCATTTCCGGGATGCTGCCGCCCCACTGGAAGCTCAGCATGGCCGCGGCCTCGATCTTGCCGCTGGCCACGGCCGGGTGGTTCTGGTTGGGCTTGAACAACTGGGCGGCCCCGAAGTTCTGCACCTCGACACGGCCCTTGGTGGCGGCCTTGACGTCCTTGGCGAACTGCTCCAGGTTCAGCGCCGTGTGGTGGGTCGGCGGGAACTGATGGCTGATGCGCATCGTGAACTCGGCCGCCGAGGCCGTGCTGCTCACCCCCCAGGCGACGAGCGCGCCTGCCACAGCCACCAAGCTGCGGCGCGACAGGCCGGAGGACCGGACAAAGGCGTTGGAAATGGATGGGTTCATGTCGTGTCTCCTGTGGTTTGTCAAAAAAATCAGGCCACGGTCTGCGTGGCTCGCAATTGCGTGATCTCGCCCGGACTGTAGCCGAGCCCGGCCAGCAGCTCGTCGGTGTGCTCGCCCAGCGCTGGTGGATGCAGCCGCACGCCCAGGCGTTCGCCGCCCAGCGTGATGGGGAACAGCGTGGTCTTGACGGTCTCGCCAGCCTTGGGGCCGTCGGGCAGCCGCACATCGGCCAGCCCGCCGGTGGCCAGCAGATGCTCATCGTCGTACAGGTCTTCGGGCCGGCGGATCGGCGCGAACGGCAGGCCGGCCTTTTCCATCGCCGCTGCCAGCTCGGCGGCGCTGCGTCCGGCGATGCGTTCCCCGATGACCCGCAGCAGGCGCGGGCGCTGGGTCACGCGCTGGTTGTTGGTGGCAAGGCCCGGCTCGGCCTTCAGGTCGGCAAAGCCCAGCACGTCGCAGAAGGTCAGCCACTGAGCGTCGCTCACGGCCGCAAGAAAGATCTGCTCGCCGTCCTTCACGGTGAACACGTCGTACACCGCCCAAGGGTTGTCCCGCGCCGGCATGGGGGCCGGGTGCTTGCCCGTCATGGCGAACTGAAGCATGTGCTGGCCCATGAGGAACACGTTGTTCTCGTACAGCGCCGACTGCACCTCCATGCCCTTGCCGGTGATGCCGCGCTGGATCAGCGCGCCCAGCACGCCGATGGCACCAAACAGGCCGCCCATGATGTCATTGACACTGGTCCCGGCGCGCAGCGGGTCGCCGGGGCGCCCGGTCATGTAGGCCAGGCCGCCCATCATCTGCACCACTTCGTCGAGCGCCGTGCGGTGGTCGTACGGCCCGGGCAGGAAGCCCTTGTGGCTCACGTGGATCAAGCGAGGGTTGGCCTGGCAAAGTGAGGCGTAGTCCAGCCCGTACTTGCCCATGGTGCCGGGCTTGAAGTTCTCGGCAACCACGTCGGCCGTGGCGCAGAGCCTGCGCGCGACCGCCGCACCCTCCGCGCTGTGCAGGTCGATGCCAATGCTCTTCTTGTTGCGGTTGAACATGGGGAAGAAGCCGGCCCCGGCGCCCAGCAGGCGTCGCGTGCGGTCGCCATCGACCGGTTCGACCTTGATGACCTCGGCCCCCATGTCGGCCAGCACCATGCCGCAGGTCGGGCCCATCACCATGTGGGTGAACTCGACCACGCGCAAGCCGGTGAGTGGTTGGGGTACGGACGTGTCGTGCATGGTTTGCGGTGCGGTCGACGGCATCATGCGCAGCTTGCCTCGGGGACGGTGCCCGCCGGCAGCAGGGTGCGCGGCAAGCCGGCGCGCCAGAGCGTGCCATGCAGGGTCTCGCCATCGAGCCAGGATGCTACCCGTTCGCGCAGCGCCAGCAGCGCCGGGATGTCCTGCCCAGTGGCGATGCCCATGCTCGCGAACAGATACGCCAGATCTTCTGTGGACACATTGCCACTGGCGCCCGGGGCATGCGGGCAGCCGCCGATACCGGCCAGGCAGGCGTCAAAGCGCGTCACTCCCATCTGCAACGCCGCAAATACGTTGGCCAGGCCCAGACCACGGGTGTCGTGGAAATGGCCGCAATTGAGCTTGTCGCCGGCCACGGGCAGCACCAGCGCGAACAGGCTCTGCACCATGGCCGGGTCGGCATAGCCCACCGTGTCGGCCAGCCCCACGCGGTCCGCGCCGGCGTCCAGCACCGCGCGCACCAGCCGCAGCACCTCGGCCGGCTCCACCCGCCCCTGCAGCGTGCAGCCGAAGGCAGTGCTGATGCCCACCTCGATCACGGTCCGGGAGCCGGAGGACTCCCGCGCCTGGACGATGCGCGCGATGTCCGCCCCCACGTCGTCCGGGGTCTTGCGCAGGTTGGCCAGGCTGTGGGCATGGCTGGCCGACAGCGGCAGGAGCATGAGTTCGGCCTCGCACTCCATGGCGCGTTGCGCGCCCTTGAGGTTGGGCACCAGCACCGAGGCCACGAGACCGGGCAGGGTCTTGGCGAAGGCCAGCAGTTCGGCGGTATCCGCCAGTTGCGGCAGCAGCCGCGCGGGCACGAAGGAGCCCACCTCGATTTCGCGCTGGCCTGCGTCGTAGGCGGCCTGGATCCATTGCAGCTTGTGTTCGGTGGGCAGCACGCGGGCCAGGCTTTGCAGGCCATCGCGCAGGCCCACTTCGCGGATGGTCGCGTGCGCGGGCCAGCCTGCGGGGGCAGGATAAGAAGGGCTCAAGGGTTGTCTCCTGTGATTTGGCAATCCGGACAGCAGTTTAGATTTTCCAAAACAAGACAGAAAATCAGTTTTGGAAGCTTTAAAATTCCATATCGGAATACATTGATACTCATGCGCGATCTGGACCTCACCACGCTGCGGCTGTTCGTCATGGTCTGCGAGACCGGCAACATCGCACGCGCGGGCGAGCGGGCCCATATCGCCGGTTCGGCCATCAGCAAACGGCTGGCGCTGCTCGAGGACACCGTGGGCACGCCCCTGCTGCTGCGCAAGCGCCACGGCGTGGCCCCCACCGCCGCCGGCGAGACACTGCTGGAACACGCCCGCGCCATGATGGCCGGGGCCGCGCGCATCGAACGCGACATGGCCGCCTACACCGCCGGTGTGCGCGGGCAGGTGCGGATTCTGGCGTCGGCATCGGCCCTGGCGGAGTCACTGGCCGACGACGTGGCGGCGTTTCTTCAGCATGCCGACCACAGCAACATCCAGGTGGACATGGAAGAACGCGTGAGCCCCGACATCGTTCGCGGGGTGAGCGACGGCACGGCGTCGGTGGGCGTCTGCTGGGACGCCGTGAACGCCGGGGCACTCACCACCCGGCCCTACCGCAATGACCACCTTGCGGTGGTGGTGCCCGCAGACCATGCGCTGGCAAAGCGCAAGCGGGTGCGCTTTGCGGACACGCTCGACTACGAACATGTGAGCCTGCCCGTGGCCAGCGCCGTGCACGTGATGATGCAGCGTGCTGCGGCAGCGCAGGGCCGCAACCTGGTGCACCGCGTGGTGGTGGCCAATTTCGAGGCGGCGATGCGCGTGGTGCGGGCGCGCCTGGCCATCAGCGTGGTGCCGCGTGAGGTGGCCGAGATTTACGCGCAGCCCTACGGGGTGCGCATTCTCACGCTGGACGAACCCTGGGCCCAGCGCCGATTCATCATCTGCCACCGCGCCAATGTCTCACCCGCCGCGCAACTGCTGGTGAACCACCTGGCGGCGCAAGCGGATACCGCGTGAGATTTCAATGAAATCAGCCTATAGCCCTTACCAGACGGACACTTTCAGCTATTCATTCAATAGCAAGAATCGGTCTGCGCCCTCGGGATATTCCCCCAAGCCGGCCTGCGCTAACCTTGGGCCCATGACCGCCACGCCCTCTCCCGGCCCCCTGCACTTCTACTTCGATTTCATCTCGCCGTTCGGCTACTTCGCGTCGCTGCGCATCGAGGACCTCGCGGCCCGCCATGGCCGGACCGTGCAGTGGCACGCCATGCTGCTGGGCGTGTCCGTGCTCAAGGTGATGGGACTCAAGCCCCTGCTGGACACTCCGCTCAAGGGCGACTACATCCGCCGCGACGCGCGGCGCTACATGCGCCGCCACGGCATCGTCCTCCAGCGTGACCTCGACGACCCGGTGATGGGCCCGCGTGCGGCGGGGCGCGCCTTTCACTATGTCCAACATCACCACCCGGCCCTGGCGGCGCCGTTGGCACGGGTGCTGTACCAGGCCTACTGGGCTGAGGGCCAGGACCTGTCCACCGCGGATGCGATCTCGGCACTGGCACTGCCCGAGGGACTGGACGGCGCGTGGCTGCGTGCGGGCATTGCCAGCGACGAAGCCGGCAGCCTGCTGCGCAGCGCCGTGGATGCATCGCTGAAGGCCGGCATTTTTGGATCGCCCACCGTGGTGGTCGACGGCGAGCCGTTCTGGGGCGTGGAGAACTTCGGGCTGATGGAAGAGTGGCTGGCGCAGGGAGGCTGGTGACGGTGGCACGTTAACCTCGGACCATGGACGATTCGAGCCAGATTGAAATACCGCCTTCGTTTTTCGCGCTTTTCACGTCGCCGGCGGGCCGCCTGAATGCACCCATGACCGTGGTGTGCGAGCGCTATGAACTGTGCGAAGACCTGGCGCACATGCTGGTGGAACAGGCCGCCGCTCTGGCCTTCAAGGTCCCGGGCGGCCAGGAGGCGGCCCTGGCCGCCCTGCACGCCGGGCTCACGGGCCCGGATGCCCCGGTGGATGCCGCCGAGGCATCGTGGGTGGTCAGCCGGCTGGCGGAATTGCTGGGCGGCGGCTGAATCGCCTGCCGCCCGGGTTCATTGCGGCGCGCTGAACTGCACCGGGACAGCGATTGCGGCGAGCCGCTCGCGGATTGACGCTTCCTGGCTAAGGTCTGGCAGCGTCACGCGCGCCGACAGTCGCCCGCCGTCCTCCTGCGCAAGCACGGTCACGCCGGGCACGTCCGCCAGCATCTCGGCCAGTTTGGCCTCGATCGCCCGCAACCGCAGCGTCGGCTTGTAGATCTTGCCGATTGCAGTGACCGGCATGGCGTCCAGCAGCGTCACGCGCTTGGGCACGGCGGGCCGCTCGTACACCTGCGGCGACACCTCTGCCAGCAGCGCGGCCGCGCTGCACTGGGCGCCGGGCTTGAGCGTCACAAAGGCCACGGGCAGCTCGCCGGCATAGGCGTCGGGCTCGCCCACCACCGCGCACAGCGCCACGGCGGGGTGCGCGAGGAAGGCTTCCTCCACCAGACCCGGGTCGATGTTGTGCGAACCGCGGATGATCACGTCCTTGGCCCGGCCGGTCAGATGAAGGTAGCCTTGCGCGTCGATGTGGCCCAGATCGCCCGAGATCAGCCAGTCACCCTCGAACATGCCCGCATTGCGCGCCGTGTCGGTGTAACCCGGGCTCACATGCGGTCCGCGCAGGATCACCACGCCGGTGTCCCCGGCCGGGCAATCCTCGGCTTGCTGGGCAGCACCGTCACGCCAGGGCACCACGCGCACCTGGGTGTAGGGCAGGCGCAGCCCGGTGGAGCCCGGCACGCGCGGAGCACCCGCGGGCTCGATCGACACCAGGCCTGCGCACTCGGTCATGCCCAGAATGTTGCGCACCGCGATGCCCAGCCGGCTTTCAAACTGCGCGGCAAGCTCGAGCGGCAGCGGCGATCCACCGGTGTAGGCCACCCGCACGCTGGCGATGTCGGCATCCACCGGAAGGTTGAGCAGCGTGGCCATGATGGTGGGCACACAGGCCAGGGCCGTCACGCGTTCGCGCTCGCAGAACTTCCAGTAGTGGCGCACGAATGCCGGATTGCGCATGCCACTGAGGGTGGGCAGCACCTGGGTGGCGCCAATGGCCAGCAGCGACAGGCCATACACGAACGCGCCCGCCACATGGAACAGCGGGAACCCGTTGATCTCCACGGTGTGTTCGTCAAACCCGTAGTAGTGGTGGGCGAACCAGCTGGTGTGGGCCTCGTTGCCATGGGTGTGCTGCGCCAGCTTGGGAGCGCCCGTGGTGCCCCCCGTGTGGAAGCAGGCCGCGACCCGGTCGGGGGTCAGTTGGGGGTCAAACGCCAGCGCCTCGGGCTGCCGGGCCAGCAACTCCTGGAACACGGGTGTCTGCGGCGCTGTGGCGCCGTCCTGCACCGCGATCTGCAGTAGCGGCAGTGGGTGCAGTGCCTGGACCTTCTGGACGGTGGGCCAGAGATCGAGTTCGGCATTCGGGCCCAGCGCCACCACCACCCGCGCGCCCGAGGCGGCCAGCAGCGCAGCAATGTGTTCCGGCTGCAGCAGGTAGTTGATGGGGCAGGCCCGCCCCGCGAGCTGCGCGCCCCACAGCGCAAACTGGGTCTCTGGAATGTTGGGCGCGAGAATGGCCACCGCATCGTCCGGTCCCACCCCCAGCGACCGGAACAGATTGGCCGCCCGCCGCACCTGCGACGCCAGCTCGGCATAGCTCACATCGCGCGGCTCGGCCTGCAGATCGGCGCCGGGCAGGTAGCGCAGCGCGGTCCGCTCGGCGAAGCGCTGCGCAGCGTGGTTGATGAGGCCCCAGGTCGTGCGCGCGGGGATGGCCTGCTCGTAGGGTGTACGCTCCAGCGCCTCGATGTCGGCCAGGCTGCGAATGGGCTGGCCGCTCACGCGGCCTCCGCGTCCAGACCCAGCAGGCGCACCGCATTGCCCTTGAGGATGCCGGGCATCACCTCCGACTTGAAGCCCGCGTCCTCGAAGTCCTTCATCCAGCGGTCGGGCGTGATGAGCGGGTAATCGGAGCCAAACAGCACACGGTCCTTGAGCAGCGTGTTGGCGTACTGGACGAGTTGTTTGGGGAAGTACTTCGGGCTCCAGCCACTCAGGTCGATCCACACGTTGGGCTTGTGCGTGGCCACGCTCAGGGCTTCGTCCTGCCAGGGGAAACTCGGGTGGGCCATGACGATCTGCATGTCGGGAAAGTCAATGGCCACGTCGTCCAGGTGCATGGGGTTGCTGTACTCCAGCCGCAAACCGCCGCCGCAGCGCATTCCCGAGCCGATGCCACTGTGCCCGGTATGGAAGATGGCCGGCAGCTTGTGCGCGTTGATCACCTCGTAGATGGGCCAGGCCATCTTGTCGTAGGGGTGGTAGCCCTGCACCGTGGGGTGGAATTTGAAACCCTTGACGTTGTGTTCCCGGATCAGCCGCTCGGCCTCGCGCGCGCCCATCTTGCCCTTGTGCGGGTCGATGCTGGCAAAGCACATCATCATGTCGCTGTTCCGGCTGGCGGCCTCGGCGATCTCCTCGTTGGGGATGCGGCGCCGGCCCAGCTTGGACTCGCTGTCCACCGTGAACATCACCAGCCCGATCTTGCGCTCGCGGTAATAGGCAATGGTTTCCTCGATGGTCGGGCGACGGCTGTTGCGGAAATACTTGTCGGCGGCGCGGTCGTATTCCTCGCCATAGTTGTCGAACGGGTTCCAGCAGCTCACCTCGGCGTGGGTGTGGATGTCGATGGCGACCAGGTTCTTGTAGTCCATGAGCGTCTCCGGTAATCAGGGTAAACACCAAGCAATGAGTCGCCTGGATGGATTGAATTGATTATGATTCATAACAATAATCCATCCTGGACAGAAAGGCAATCATGAGTTCACCCCACATCAGCCTGGAGATCACCGGCGAGAACGGCAGCATCGCCATCGTGCGGCTGACGCGCGGCAGCAAGCGCAACGCCCTGAACGACGCGCTCGTCCTGGCCCTGCGCGACATTTTCGAGCAGATGCCCGCCACCGTGCGCGCGGCCGTGATCGACGGCGAAGGCGAGCATTTCTGCGCCGGGCTGGACCTGTCGGAACTGCAGGAGCGCGATGCAGGACAGGGCATGCACCACTCCCGCATGTGGCACGCCGCGCTGGACCGCGTGCAGCACGGCCCCGTGCCGGTGATCGCCGCTCTGCATGGCGCAGTGGTGGGCGGCGGCCTGGAACTGGCCAGCGCCTGCCACATCCGTGTGGCCGACGAAACCACTTTTTACGCCCTGCCCGAGGGCTCGCGCGGCATTTTTGTCGGCGGCGGCGGCTCGGTGCGCATCCCCCGGCTCATTGGTGTGGCCCGCATGACCGACATGATGCTGACCGGCCGCGTCTACAACGCGCAGGACGGCGAGCGCATCGGCCTGGCGCAGTATTTGGTGGCCCCCGGCACGGCGTTCGACAAGGCCCTTGAACTGGCGGTGCGCGTGGCGCAGAACGCGCCGCTGACCAACTACGCGCTGATGCACGCCCTGCCCCGCATTGCCGAGCAGCCGGCCGATCAGGGCTTCTTCACCGAAGCCATGATGGCCGCCATCGTCCAGAGCGCCCCCGAGGCCAAGGACCGTGTGCGCGCCTTCCTGGAGGGGCGCGCCGCCAAGGTCCAGAAAGCCTGACCTCCGGCCCACCGGGAGCAGCCCGTGGCGACCCCACAGCACAACAGCACGAGACAAGCATGAGCACCCCGAAATTCCGACCACTGGCCTTTGGCGTGACCCGCGTGACCCTGCGCGACGGTGCGCCCGGCGTGCGCTACCTGCGCGCCGAACAGCCCCTGGACGGACACCCCGAGCGCATGACCGACCGCCTGAAGCACTGGGCACACGCCGTGCCCGGGCAGACTTTCATGGCGCGCCGCGCGCGGCAGGCCGATGGCAGCACCGGCGACTGGCAGCACCTGACCTGGGGCGAGGCCTGGCGCCAGGCCCGCAACATCGCCCAGGGCCTGATCGACCGCGGCCTGAGCGCCGAGCGGCCCGTGGCCATCCTGTCCGAGAACGACCTCGAACACGCCCTGCTGGCCCTGGGTTGCCTGGTGGCCGGCGTGCCCTATGTGCCGGTGTCACCACCCTACTCGCTGGTGAGCCAGGATTTCGACAAGCTGCGCCACGTGCTCAAGACCACCACCCCCGGCCTGGTGTTTGCCGCCGACGGCGCACGCTATGGCCGGGCGATCGCGGCCACGGTGGCCGCCGACATCCCGGTGGTGCTGACCCACGGCCGCCTGGAGGGCCGCGCCAGCACCGCCTTCAGCGACCTCGCGGCCACGCCGGCCACGGACGCCGTGGACCGGGCCATGGCCGCCACCGGCCCCGACACCATCGTCAAGTTCCTGTTCACCAGCGGCTCCACCAAGCTGCCCAAGGCCGTCATCAACACCCAGGGCATGTGGTGCGCCAACCAGCAGCAGATGGCCCAGTCCATGCCCGTGCTGGCCGAGGCGCCGCCCGTGCTGGTGGACTGGCTGCCCTGGAACCACACCTTCGGTGGCAACCACAATTTCGGCATGGTGGTGTTCCACGGCGGCACGCTCTACATCGACGACGGCAAGCCCACACCCGCGCTGATGGGCGAGACCCTGCGCAACCTGCGCGAGATCGCCCCCACGGTCTACTTCAACGTGCCCACGGGCTTTGAAGCGATCGCGCTGGCCATGAAAACCGACGATGCGCTGCGCCGCAACCTGCTGTCGCGGGTGCGCATGTTCTTCTACGCCGGTGCCGCGCTGGCCCAGCCGGTGTGGGACAGCCTCTACGAGTCGCAGGAGCGCGAGATCGGCGAGCGCATCGTCATGGGCACCGGGCTGGGCATGACCGAGTCCTCGCCGTTTGCCATCTTCATCACCAACCCCAACGTGAACGCTGGCGACCTGGGCGTGCCGACACCCGGGCTGGAGCTCAAGCTGGTGGATACCGATGGCAAGACCGAAGTCCGCTACAAGGGCCCCAACATCACGCCGGGCTACTGGCGTGCGCCCGAGGCAACGGCCGAGGCCTTCGACGAAGAAGGCTTCTTCTGCACTGGCGACGCCGTGAAGTGGATCGACGAGACCGACGTGCACCTGGGCCTGAAGTTCGACGGCCGCATTGCCGAGGACTTCAAGCTCGCCACCGGCACCTTCGTCAGCGTGGGCCCCATGCGCGCCAGGATCATCGCCGCCGGCGCCCCGTACGTGCAGGACGTGGTGCTCACCGGACTGAACATGAAGGAAGTGGGCGCCATGGTGTTCCCCACCGGCGCGGTGCGCGCGCTCAGCGGCCTGGCGGCGGATGCGCCCCTGGCCGACGTGCTCAACAGCCCGGCCGTGCTGGCGCGGTTCCAGCAGCTCGTGGACGACCTGGCCAAGACCGCCACCGGCAGCGCCAACCGCGTGGCCAGGCTGTGCCTGCTGTCCGAGCCCCCCACCATCGACCGTGGCGAGATCACCGACAAGGGGTCGATCAATCAGCGCGCCGTGCTGATGCACCGCGCCGACACCGTGGCGGCCCTGCACGACGGCACACTGCACACCATCCTGCAGCCCTCCGGCGCATGAATGCAAGCCAAAAGTGCCTGTAGCCCTTTCCAGACGGCCACTTCATGCTCTACTTTCAATAGCAAAAAGGACATTGCACCATGAACATCCAGGGACAAGCCGCCCTCGTGACCGGCGGTGGATCGGGCCTCGGTGAAGCCACCGCGCGCGAGCTGGCGCGACAGGGCGCCAAGGTGGCCGTGCTCGACGTCAACCTGGCCAACGCCCAGAGGGTCGCGGCCGACATTGGCGGCGCGGCCTTCGCCTGCGACATCACCGACACCGGGAGCCTGCAGGCCGCCCTCGGCGCCGCCGCGACGGCCCACGGCCCGGCCCGCATCCTCATGAACATCGCGGGCATCGGCACCGCCAAGCGCGTGGTGGCCAAGGACGGCAGCCCGGCGCCGCTGGAAGACTTTGCCAAGGTCATCAACGTCAACCTGATCGGCACCTACAACGCCAGCCGGCTGTTCGCCGCCGAGTGCGCCAGGCTGACGCCGCTGGAGGACGGTGAGCGCGGCGTGATGATGTTCACCGCCTCCGTGGCCGCCTACGACGGCCAGGTCGGCCAGCAGGCCTACAGCGCCTCCAAGGGCGGACTGGTGGGCATGACGCTGCCCATGGCGCGCGACCTGGCCCAGCACGGCATCCGCGTCTGCACCATCGCCCCCGGCCTGTTCGCGACGCCGCTGATGAAGCAGTTGCCCGAGCCGGTGCAGGCTTCGCTGGCGGCCAGCATTCCGTTCCCGCCGCGCCTGGGCAAGCCCGAGGAGTTTGCCCAGCTCGCGGCCCACATCGTGACCAACACCCACCTCAACGGCGAGGTGATCCGGCTCGATGGCGCCCTGCGCATGGCGCCGCGCTGACCCCTTTTTCCCACCGTTAGACCCACCCAGACCCTAGGAGACATTCATGAAATTCAAGAAAACCCTGGTCGCCCTGACCATCCTGCTGGCCGGTTCGGCCATGGCCGACGTCAACGTCGGTGTCAGCATCGCGCTCACCGGCCCTGGTTCGGGCCTGGGCATCCCGATGCAGAACCAGTTCAAGCTGTTCCCCAAGACCATCGCCGGCGAGAAGATCAACCTCATCATCCTGGACGACGCCACCGACCCGGGCAAGGGCGTGACCAATGCCCGCCGCTTCCTGACCGAAGACAAGGTGGACCTCATCATCGGTTCCTGCATCACCGCCACCTCGGCCGCCATGGCCCCGGTGATCGCCGAAGGCAAGACGGTGCAGCTGTCGGCCGCGCCCGTGGGCGTGCCACCCGGGCAGGACCACTGGCTGTTCCGCCTGCCCCAGGGCTTCGGCGTGATGGCGCACCCCATCATCGAGCACATGGTCAAGCACGGCGTCAAGACCGTCGGCTTCCTGGGCTACACCGACGCCTATGGCGAGCTCTGGCTCAAGGAACTCGAGGCCCGCGCCGCCAAGGCCGGCATCAAGGTGGTGGCCGTGGAACGCTTTGCGCGGACCGACACCAGCGCCACGCCGCAGGCGCTGAAGCTGGTCTCGGCCAACCCCGACGCGATGCTGGTGGTGGCCTCGGGCTCCGGCGCGGCCATGCCGCACAAGGCACTGATCGAGCGTGGCTACAAGGGCAAGATCTACCAGACGCACGCCGCCGCCACGCCTGACCTGGTGCGCATTGGCGGCAAGGACGTGGAAGGCGCCTACGTGGTGTCCGGCCCGGCCGTGGTGGCCGAGCAGCTGCCCGACAGCCATCCCTCCAAGAAGGCCTCGATCGACTTCGTGACCAAGTATGAAGCCCTCATGGGCGCCGGCCAGCGCAACCAGTTTGCCGGCCATGCGTACGACGCCGCCATCGTGCTCGAGAAGGTGCTGCCCGGCGCGCTCAAGAAGGCCAAGCCCGGCACGCCCGAATTCCGTTCGGCACTGCGTGACGGCATCGAGACCATGGGCCGCACCATCTTCGCCCATGGCGTGATGAACTGGACCAAGGACGACCACTGGGGCTACACCGACGAGACCGGCGTGCTCATGAAGGTCGTCGGCGGCAAATTCGTCGTCGAGAAGTAAACCGCGGAGCCCGGCGCAATGGACTTTTCGATTGCCAGCATCCTGGCACTGGACGGCCTGACCAACGGTGCGATCTACGCGCTGCTGGCGCTGGCCACGGTGCTGGTGTTCGCCGTCACGCGGGTGATCTTCATCCCGCAGGGCGAGTTCGTTGCGTTCGGTGCGCTCACGCTGGCGCTGCTGCAGGCCGGCAAGGTGCCGGGCACGGTGTGGTTCCTGCTGGTGCTGGCGGGCACGGTGGCCGCGTCCGACCTGTGGCAGGGCATCCGCCTCCGGCAGGGCGCCGCGCGCACCGCGCGCGCCATGCTGCGCACGCTGGCCTACCCCGTGGCCATTTCCCTGGTGGCCGTCTGGGCCGCGCCGCGTGGCCTGCCGCTGGCCGCGCAGGCCTTGCTGACGCTGGCGCTGGTCACCCCCTTCGGCACGCTGATCTACCGGCTGGCCTACGAGTCGCTGGCCGACGCTTCAGTGCTGGTGCTGCTGATCGTGTCGGTCGGCGTGCACTTTGCGCTGGTGGGCCTGGGCCTGTACTTCTTTGGCGCCGAGGGTTTCCGCAATCCCAGTTTCTGGGAGTCGCGCTTTTCCGTCGGCCCGGTCACGCTGAGCGGGCAGACGCTGATCATCTTCCTGGCCTCCATCGCGCTCATCGTGGCGCTGTGGCTGTTCTTCGAGCGCTCCCTGTACGGCAAGGCCCTGCGTGCCACCGCCGTCAACCGCCTGGGGGCACGCCTGATGGGCATCTCCACCACCGGCGCGGGGCGCCTGTCGTTCACCATGGCGGCCTTCATCGGCGCGCTGTCGGGCCTGCTGATCGGGCCCACCACCACGGTGTTCTATGACACCGGCTTCCTGATCGGGCTCAAGGGCTTTGTCGCGGCGGTGTTCGCCGGCCTGTCCAGCTATCCGCTGGCACTGGTGGGCGCGCTGGGCGTGGGCCTGCTGGAGAGCTTCGGCTCGTTCTGGGCCAGCGCTTTCAAGGAGGTGATCGTCTTCAGCGCCATCCTGCCGGTGCTGCTGTGGCGCTCCCTGCGCGACCCGCACAGCGAGGAGCACTGACGTGGTGGTGCGCCGTTTTGCCTTTCCCCTCTTCGCGCTGTTCATGCTCGTTCTGCCGGCGCTGCCGGTGCCTGATTTCTGGATCACGCAGAGCAACTACATCGGCCTGTACGCCCTGGTGGCCCTCGGCCTGGTCCTGCTCACGGGCGTGGGCGGCCTCACCTCGTTCGGTCAGGCCGCTTTCGTGGGCATTGGCGCCTACACCGCGGCCTTCCTGGCGACCAAGGTGGGGGTCTCGCCGTGGCTCACGCTGTTCGCCGGCGTGGGCATCGCGGTGGTCACGGCGTTCCTGCTGGGCCTGGTCACGCTGCGCATGTCGGGCCACTACCTTCCGCTCGCCACCATCGCCTGGGGCCTGGCGCTGAACTACACGATGGCCAACATGGAATGGCTGGGCAAGTACGACGGCCTGCTGGACATTCCCTCGCTGCACCTGTTCGGCCATGACCTGGGCACGGGGCGCGGGCTGCACGACGTGATCTGGCTGCTCGCGCTGGCGGCGGCGCTGGCCGTCACGCACCTGCTGGACTCGCGGCCGGGCCGCGCCATCCGCTCGCTCAAGAGCGGCTCCACCATGGCCGAGGCCATGGGCATCTCCACGCTGCGCTACAAGCTCGTGGCCTTCATCACCGCCGCGGTGCTGGCGGCGGTGTCGGGCTGGCTGTTCGCGCATTTCCAGCGCACGGTCAATCCCACGCCGTTTTCCATCAGCAAGGGCATCGAATACCTCTTCATCGCCGTGCTCGGCGGCATCGGCAACGTGTGGGGGGCCTTCCTGGGGTCGGCCGTGGTCCGCGTGGTGGAAGACCAGCTGCAGGTGCTGCTGCCGCAACTCATCGGCACCAGCGGCAACTTCGAGACGATCGTGTTCGGCATCGTGCTGGTGGGGGTGCTCAAGTACGCCCCCGACGGGCTGTGGACCTTCGTGGGCCGCTGGCTGCCGGCCGCGCCGCGCGTGCGCGACTGGGGCCAGGCTGCGGCGCTGCCGGCGCGCGACAAGCCGCGGCGTGGTGAAGCCCTGCTCGAGGTGGACCGCGTGCGCAAGGAATTCGGCGGGCTCGTGGCCGTCAACGACGTGAGCTTTCGCATCGACGCGGGAGACATCGTGGGGCTGATCGGCCCCAACGGCGCGGGCAAGTCCACCACCTTCAACCTCATCACCGGCGTGCTCGAGCTCACCAGCGGGTCCGTGCGGTTCCGGGGTGCGCCGATCTCGGGCCTGCCGTCGCGTGGCATTGCCCGCCGCGGCATCTCGCGCACCTTCCAGCACGTGAAGATGATCCCCGAGATGACGGTGCTCGAGAACGTGGCCCTGGGCGGCTACCTGCGCACGCGGTCGGGCACGCTGCGCGCCATGCTGCGGCTGGACCGCGAGGAAGAGCGCCAGCTGTTCGCCGAGGCCGAGCGCCAGCTCGCGCGCATCGGCATGGCCGATCACATGCACGAGCTGGCGGGCAACCTGGCACTCGGGCCGCAACGGCTCATGGAAATCGCGCGCGCCCTGTGCACCGACCCCGCACTGCTGCTGCTGGACGAACCCGCCGCGGGCCTGCGGCACAAGGAGAAGCAGGCGCTGGCCGGCATCCTCAGGCAGCTCAAGGACGAAGGCATGAGCATCCTGCTGGTGGAGCACGACATGGATTTCGTGATGGGCCTGACCGACCGCATCGTCGTGATGGAATTCGGCACGCACCTGATGGAAGGCACGCCCGCCCAGGTGCAGGCCAGCCCCGCCGTGCGGGCGGCCTACCTTGGCACGGAGCACTGACCCCCATGACCCCCACGCTCGCCACTTCGACAACTTCGCGCCCGCCCGAGGGAGCCGCTGCCGCCATGGATCGGTCCGGCGGCGACGCGTCCTCGGCCCTGCTTGAAGTCAGGGGCCTGCATGCGGGCTACGGCAAGGCCGAGGTGCTGACCGGCCTGGACCTGCGGCTGCCGCGCGGCAACGTCGTCACCGTCATCGGCCCCAATGGCGCGGGCAAGAGCACCCTGCTCAATGCGCTGATGGGCGTGCTGCCGGCGCGTGGCGACCTTCGGTTCGAAGGCCAGTCCGTCGCCCGGTCCACGCTCGAGGAGCGCGTGATGATGGGCCTGGCGCTGGTGCCCGAAAAACGCGAGCTGTTCGGCACCATGCCGGTCGAGGACAACCTCGTGCTCGGCGGCTACCGGCTGATGCGCCAGGGCCAGCGCCAATGGCGCCAGGGCCTGGAGCGCGTGTACACCCTGTTCCCCCGGCTCAAGGAGCGGCGCGCCCAGCTCGCGGGCACGCTGTCGGGCGGTGAGCGCCAGATGCTGGCCGTGGGCCGCGCGCTCATGGGCGACCCCAAGGTGCTCATGCTCGACGAACCCAGCCTGGGCCTGGCACCGCTGGTGGTGCGCGAGATCTTCCACACCATCAGCCAGTTGCGGGAGACCGGCGTGAGCATCCTGCTGGTGGAGCAGAATGCGCGCGCCGCGCTCGAAGTGGCCGACCACGGCTATGTGCTGGAGACCGGCGAGATCGTTCTGCAGGGTCCGGCCCGCGAACTGGCCGGAGATCCGCGCGTGATCGAAACCTATCTGGGCGCCAAGCGCGCCCCCGCCGGGGAAACCGCCGGGGACTGATGCCGCTATGCTTTGCGCCTTGCCCGACTGACCGCCGCACCGCCAGCCACCACCATGACTCCACGCAAAGCCGCTCCCAGTGTCGAGCACGTCGATGCCAGCTATCTCGAAAGCCTGATCGGCTACAACGCGCGGCGCGCGGCCCTGTCGGTGATCGAGGTCTTCCTGGACCGCATGGCCGTCTATGGGCTGCGGCCGGTCGACTTCTCGGTGCTGTCGCTGATCACGCACAACGCAGGCATCACCTCGCGCCAGCTGTGCACCACGCTGGGCATGCTGCCGCCCAACCTGGTGGGCATGATCAACAACTTCGAGAAGCGCGACCTGGTGATGCGCCGGCCCCATCCGCACGACGGCCGGGCGATGGGCCTGCACCTCACGCCCGCGGGCCAGAAGCTCATGCGCGACGCCGAGATCACGGCCGCCGCGCTGGAACGTGAAGTGGGTGGCCGGCTGACCGCCAACGAAAGCAAAACGCTGATCAGGCTGTTGCAAAAAATCTACCTGCATCGCGCCTGAAGCGCGTGCCAGCCGCGCACTTTCTGAGCAATATTTGGCTGTAGCCCGCGCCAGATGGTCATTTTCAGCTACAAATCTCGTAGCAACCCACAATCTGCGCTATAGTCGCGCCGCTATTGTTTGTGTAGCAAATCCTGCGTACACTGCCCTTCCCGCCCGAAGAAGAAGCGTCACCGCTTAGAGGAGATCCCTGAATGAGTTCCAAGGAAAACGTTGCCGTCAGCCAGTTGCTGAGCCTGCTGGAGTCCCGCTACGCCATGCGCGTTCTGTGGGCCTTGAAGGACGGTCACGCTCAGACCTTCCGGTTGCTGCAGGACAGCGTGGGCGGCATCACTCCCAACACCCTGAACACCCGTCTCAAGGAACTGCGTGAAGCCGGGCTCGTGAGCCACGGCAATGAAGGCTACAGCGTCACCGCCAACGGCGTGGACCTGCTCAAGCGGCTCAGCGACCTGCAGGCCTTTGCCATCAAATGGACGGCGGGCCAGGGCAAGAAGAAATAAGCCGGCGGTATTCGCCGTCATCCCCGAGGACAGCACTGCCTGTCCTTTTTTATTGCCCACAGACCTCCCATGCAACAGCATCTCCTGCCCGCCACCGCCCTGCCTGAAGACGCATCGCGTGCCCTGCTCGTGGGTCGCCTGTGGGTCCAGGGCCAGGGGCCGGTGCTGGTGCGGGCCACACCCGATGGCCTGCACGACCTGTCCCATCTCGCGCCCACCATGAGCGCGCTGCTGGAACGCCCCGACGCGGCGCAGGCCGTGCGCGACAACCCCGGGGCACGGCTGGCGCCCCTGGCAGAGGCCCTGGCCAACTCGGCCCACGATGCGCGTGACCCGGCCCTGCCCTGGCTGCTGGCGCCGTGCGACCTGCAGGCCGTGAAGGCCGCGGGCGTGACCTTCGTGGCCTCGATGCTGGAGCGGGTGATCGAGGAACAGGCGCGCGGCGACGCGGGCCGTGCAGAAGCCGTGCGCCGCGCGGTGGTCGCGGTCATCGGCGACAACCTGGCCAGCGTGCGCCCGGGCTCGGCCGAGGCCCTGAAACTCAAGGACGTGCTGATCGCCCAGGGCGTGTGGTCGCAGTACCTGGAAGTGGGCATCGGCCCCGACGCCGAGATCTTCACCAAGTCCCAGCCGCTGAGCGCGGTGGGCACGGGCGCCCAGGTGGGCATCCACCCCCGCAGCGAGTGGAACAACCCCGAGCCCGAGATCGTGCTGGCCGTCGACAGCCGCGGCGCGGTGCGCGGCGCCACGCTGGGCAACGACGTCAACCTGCGCGACTTCGAGGGCCGCAGCGCCCTGCTGCTCGGCAAAGCCAAGGACAACAACGCGAGTTGCGCGATCGGCCCGTTCATCCGGCTGTTCGACGAGCACTTCGGCATCGACGACGTGCGACGTTGCGACCTCGCGATGCAGGTCACCGGAGCCGACGGCTTCGTGATGCAGGGCGCCAGCTCGCTCGGCCAGATCAGCCGGGACCCGCTGGACCTCGCCGCGCAGGCCATGAGCCAGCACCAGTACCCGGACGGCTTCATGCTGTTCCTGGGCACCATGTTCGCGCCCACGCAGGACCGCTTCGGGCCGGGCCAGGGCTTCACTCATGCCGTGGGCGACCTGGTGACCGTGGCCACGCCGCGGCTGGGTACACTGGTCAACCGCGTCGACCATTGCGACCGGGTGGCGCCCTGGACCTACGGCGCTGGCGCGCTGATGCGCGATCTCGCGCGGCGCGGCCTGCTGGCCTGACGCCGCAACCCATTCATCCAAGGAATTTCCATGATCACCTCCCCCTCCGGCCTGCAATACGAAGACACCACCGTGGGCACCGGCGCCGAAGCCCGCCCCGGCCAGCACGTGCATGTGCATTACACCGGCTGGCTCTACAACGACGGCGTGCAGGGCGCCAAGTTCGACTCCAGCCGCGACCGCAACGACCCGTTCGCTTTCTCGCTGGGCGCCGGCATGGTCATCAAGGGCTGGGACGAAGGCGTGGCCGGCATGAAGATCGGCGGCAAGCGCACGCTGATCATCCCGGCGGCGCTGGGCTATGGCGCGCGCGGCGCCGGCGGCGTGATTCCGCCCAACGCCACGCTCAAGTTCGACGTCGAGCTGCTCGACGCGCACTGACGCGGCCCCCACGCGGGCCCCTTCGTGGCTGCGCTGCCTACCCGAGGGGGCTTCAGCCGCCTAGGGGCGGCCCGGCGGCTTCTGAGCCGTCTCAGCCCACCCGCACCAGCTTCACGGCTTGCGGGCGGTGACCTCGATCTCGATGCGCATGCGCTCGTCGGCCAGACCGGCGGAAATCATCATCGCCGCCGGCCGCACCTCACCGAGGTACTTGCGCATCACCGGCCAGCAGGCCGGAAACTCCTTCGCGTCGGGCAGCACATAGGTCACCCGCACCACGTCGCGCAGGCTCGACCCCGCCTGCTGCAGCGCGGACTCGATGTTCCTGAAGCACTGCTCGGCCTGGGCCACCACGCCGTCGGCAATGGTCATGGTGCTGTAGTCGAAGCCCGTGGTGCCCGACACGAACACCCACTCGCCATCCACCACCGCGCGCGAGTAGCCCATCTCCTGCTCGAAGGTGGAACCCGAGCTGATCAGTCGTCTTGCCATCTGCTTTCTCCTTGGGCCCCGGAGAATACCGGTTCGCCGGCCCGATCACCAGCGCGCCGCCCAGTCCTCCGGCGGCACCCGCAAGGCATTGCAGACGTAGCTGATCGCGTGGTACCAGCCCGCGAGCATCAGCAGCTCGATGAGTTGCGGCGGCGTCCAGAGCTCGGCCAGCGCAGGCCACAGGGTGTCACTCACCGTGGCGCGGTCGTGCAGCTCGTCCACCATCTGCACCAGCAGGCGGTCGCGCGGCGTGAGCGCGCTGTCGTCGGCTGACGGGTCGACGATGGCCCGGTTCTGCGCCGCGTCAAAGCCGGCGGCCTGGCCAAAGGCGGCCACGTGCACCCCCCACTCGTACTCGGCGCCACAACGGGCGCAGACGCGGTTGATCACCACCTCGCGGTCGCGCAGGCTCAGCGTGGCCCGCCGGCCCAGCAGAAAGCCGCCCCAGCCGGCCATGCGCTCGGCCAGGTCCGGGTGGTGGGCCAGGGTGCGAAGCAGCGCCAGGATGCTGGGCGCGGCAGGCGGCGTGATCTTTGTCAGCAACGCCTGCATCTCGGGGGTGAACGGCGGCTCCAGCGGGAGGATGCGGGGTGGTGGCGGAGCGATTTTTTCATTTAAGTCCATGGTAGTCCTTGTCATTCGGTCAGGATGCGCTACGAAATCCGTAGCGATCTCACTTTAATGCTACGGATTCCGTAGCGCATGTCGCCCATCAGACAGACACTGCAAATACAATAAGTCGATGACCTCTCCCGCTCCCCTGCCCGGCCGGCCCGTGCGCGGCTCCACCACCGGCCGCCCCGTGATGGCGCTGCTGGACCTGCTGGGCCGGCGCGGCGCGCTGCGCGTGCTCTGGGAGCTGCGCGACGGGCACGCCCAGAGCTTTCGGCTGCTGCGCGCCAGTTGCGGCGACATGTCGCCATCGGTGCTCAACGACCGGTTGCGCGAACTGCGCGACGCGCGGCTGCTGGCGTCGGGCGAGGACGGCTACACTCTCACCCCGCTGGGCCTCGACCTGCTGCGCCACCTGAAACCCCTGAATCACTGGGCCACCGGGTGGGCCACCGACGCCGGCCACGCCGAAATCTGAAGCCCCTGCCTTGAAAAGGGCTTCTGGGCCCCAAGCTGCCTTGCAGCCCTACCAGACAAAAGTTATCCCGGAATGAGCGACAACCAACCTCAAGACCCCCAGCAACCCGGTCAGATCGACCCGGACACGCCCATGAGCCCTGAAGAACTCGAGGCCGCGGCCGCCGCCAATGAAGCCGACGCGCTGAGCGCGGCCCAGGCGGAGCTGGCCCTGCTGCAGGCCAAGAACGCCGACCTGGCGGACCAGTTCCTGCGCGCCAAGGCCGAGGCCGAAAACGCCCGCCGCCGCGCCGAGGAAGAAATCACCAAGGCCCGCAAGTTCGCCGTGGAGTCCTTCGCCGACAGCCTGCTGCCCGTGACCGACAGCCTCGAAGCGGGCCTGGCCATCCAGGACGCCACGCCCGAGCAGATCCGCGAAGGCGCCGAAGCCACGCTGCGCCAGCTCAAGAGCGCGCTCGAACGCAACAAGGTGCTCGAGATCAACCCGGACGTGGGCAGCAAGTTCGATCCGCATCAGCACCAGGCCATCTCCATGGTGCCGGCCGACCAGGAAGCCAACACCGTGGTCAACGTGCTGCAAAAAGGCTACCTGATTGCCGAGCGCATTCTGCGGCCGGCCCTGGTCACGGTGGCCGCGCCGAAATGACGCGCGCCGGGCTTGAAACGATCCGACTTATCCACAAGTAACCCACATCTGAATCTGACATTGCAGGAGCAACACAATGGGAAAAATCATCGGCATTGACCTGGGCACCACCAATTCGTGCGTGTCCGTCATGGAAGGCAACACCACGCGCGTGATCGAGAACGCCGAAGGCGCGCGCACCACGCCCTCCATCGTGGCCTACCAGGAAGACGGCGAGATCCTCGTCGGCGCCTCGGCCAAGCGCCAGGCCGTCACCAATCCCAAGAACACCCTGTACGCCATCAAGCGCCTGATCGGCCGCAAGTTCACCGAGAAGGAAGTGCAGAAGGACATCGACCTGATGCCCTACTCCATTGTGGCCGCCGACAACGGCGACGCCTGGGTGGAAGTGCGCGGCAAGAAGATCTCGGCGCAACAGGTGTCCGCCGACATCCTGCGCAAGATGAAGAAGACCGCCGAGGACTACCTGGGCGAGCCCGTGACCGAAGCCGTGATCACGGTGCCGGCCTACTTCAACGACGCGCAACGCCAGGCCACCAAGGACGCGGGCCGCATCGCGGGCCTGGACGTCAAGCGCATCATCAACGAACCCACCGCCGCGGCACTGGCCTTCGGCCTGGACAAGCAGGAACGGGGTGACCGCAAGATCGCCGTCTATGACCTGGGTGGCGGCACCTTCGACGTGTCCATCATCGAGATCGCCGACGTGGACGGCGAAAAGCAGTTCGAAGTGCTGTCCACCAACGGAGACACCTTCCTGGGCGGCGAGGACTTCGACCAGCGCATCATCGACTACATCATTGCCGAGTTCAAGAAGGAACAGGGCGTGGACCTGGGCAAGGACGTGCTGGCCCTGCAGCGCCTGAAGGAAGCCGCCGAAAAGGCCAAGATCGAGCTGTCCAACAGCGCGTCGACCGACATCAACCTGCCCTACGTCACCGCCGATGCCTCGGGCCCGAAGCACCTGAACATCAAGCTCAGCCGTGCCAAGCTCGAAGCCCTGGTCGAGGAACTGATCGAGCGCACCATTGCGCCGTGCCGCACCGCCATCAAGGACGCCGGCGTGAGCGTGAGCGACATTCATGACGTGATCCTGGTCGGCGGCATGACCCGCATGCCCAAGGTGCAGGAGAAGGTGAAGGAGTTCTTCGGCAAGGAGCCGCGCAAGGACGTGAACCCCGACGAAGCCGTGGCCGTGGGCGCGGCCATCCAGGGCCAGGTGCTCAGCGGCGACCGCAAGGACGTGCTGCTGCTGGACGTGACGCCGCTGTCGCTGGGCATCGAGACCCTGGGCGGCGTGATGACCAAGATGATCACCAAGAACACGACCATCCCGACCAAGTTCGCGCAGACCTTCTCCACCGCCGACGACAACCAGCCGGCCGTGACCATCAAGGTGTTCCAGGGCGAGCGCGAGATGGCGTCGGGCAACAAGCTGCTGGGCGAGTTCAATCTCGAGGGCATTCCGCCCGCCGCCCGTGGCACGCCGCAGATCGAGGTGAGCTTTGACATCGACGCCAACGGCATCCTGCACGTGGGCGCGAAGGACAAGGGCACCGGCAAGGAGAACAAGATCACCATCAAGGCCAACTCGGGCCTGTCGGAAGAAGAAATCCAGAAGATGGTGAAGGACGCCGAGCTCAACGCGGCCGACGACAAGAAGAAGCTCGAGCTGGTGCAGGCCCGCAACCAGGGCGAGGCGCTGGTTCACAGCGTGACCAAGAGCCTGGGCGAGCATGGCGACAAGCTCGACGCCGGCGAGAAGGAAAAGATCGAAGCCTCGGTCAAGGCCCTGGAGGAAGCGCTCAAGGGCGACGACAAGGCCGCGATCGACGAGAAGAGCAACGAGCTGATGACGGCGAGCCAGAAGCTGGGCGAGAAGATGTACGCCGACATGCAGGCGGCCCAGGCCGCGGCCGGTGCCGGTGGCGCGGAATCCGCCTCCGCGGCGCCCGCCGACGACAACGTCGTCGACGCCGAAGTCAAGGAAGTCAAGAAGGGCTGATGACCGGCGCCAGGCGCCTCATTGCCCCGCCGCGCCGGCCCAGTCCCCCACACTGGCCTGCGCGGCTTTTTTGCCCCATTGGCTGACGGAACAACATGGCTACCAAACGCGACTTTTACGAGATCCTCGGCGTTCCCAAGAACGCCAGCGAGGAAGAGATCAAGAAGGCTTATCGCAAACTCGCGATGAAGCACCACCCTGACCGCAACCAGGGCGACGCGGGCAAGGAAGCCGAGGTCAAGTTCAAGGAGGCCAAGGAGGCCTACGAGATGCTGTCCGACCCGGCCAAGCGCGCCGCGTACGACCAGTACGGCCACGCGGGCGTGGACCCCAACATGCGGGGCGGACCGGGTGCCGAAGGCTTCGGCGGCTTTGCCGAGGCGTTTGGCGACATCTTTGGCGATGTCTTCGGTGGCGGCCGCGGGCGCGGCCAGGGCGGCCGGCAGGTCTACCGCGGCAGCGACCTGAGCTACGCCATGGAAGTCACGCTCGAGGAAGCCGCCCACGGCAAGGAGGCCCAGATCCGCATTCCGAGCTGGGACGACTGCGACACCTGCCATGGCAGCGGCGCCAAGCCGGGCACCAAGGCCATCGTCTGCACCACCTGCCACGGCCAGGGCGCGGTGCAGATGCGCCAGGGCTTTTTCAGCGTTCAGCAGACCTGCCCGCAGTGCCGCGGCACGGGCAAGATCATTCCCGAGCCCTGCACCGCCTGCCACGGCCAGGGCAAGATCAAGAAGCAGAAGACGCTGGAAGTGAAGATCCCTGCCGGCATCGACGACGGCATGCGCATCCGCAGCGCCGGCAACGGCGAGCCCGGCACCAACGGCGGACCGCCCGGCGACCTCTACATCGAGATCCGGCTCAAGAAGCACGACATCTTCGAGCGCGATGGCGACGACCTGCACTGCGCCGTGCCGATCAGCTTCACCACGGCCGCGCTGGGTGGCGAGATCGACGTGCCCACCCTGGCCGGCAAGGCGGCGATCGACATCCCCGAAGGCACCCAGGCCGGCAAGCAGTTCCGGCTGCGCGGCAAGGGCATCAAGGGCGTGCGGGCCAGCTACCCCGGCGATCTGTATTGCCACATCACCGTGGAGACGCCGGTCAAGCTCACCGAGCACCAGCGCAAACTGCTCAAGGAGCTGGACGAGTCCATCCGCAAGGGCGGCGCCAAGCACTCCCCGGGCAGCGACAGCTGGACCGACAAGCTGAAGAACTTCTTCAACGCCTGAGGACGGCGGGCCCTCAAAAGGGGTAGGAACGCACACCATTTCGGCGCACAATGTCGCGCCATGGCGCTCAAACTGTTCCGTTCCACCGGCTACGCCTCGCTGTTCGAGCCGGGTGAAACGCGCGTGTCGTTCCACCCGGGGTGGGTGATCCTGCTGACCAGCCTGTGGGTCGGCCTGGCCTGCAACGCGCCGCTGTGGCTGGCCATCGCGGGCAGCGCGGGCCTGCCTCCCCTGCTGGACAGCGCGGCGCTCGCCATTCTGGCGGGCGGACTTGCCGCCCTGCTGTTGGGCCTGCTGGCCTGGGGCAATACCCTCAAGACCGTGGTGTTCCTGCTGCTTCTGGCAGCGGCATGGGCAGCGGCGCAGGCCTGGTCACGCGGCCTGCTGCCCGACCCTTCCCAGGCCGACCGCGGGCTGGCCAGCCTGTGGCACGGCCCCTGGGTGTCATGGCAGCTCATGGTCGCGCTGCCCTTGCTGGCCCTGCTGCCGCTGATGTGGCTGCGGCAGGTACCGGTCAAGCGCATGTCGGTGGCGCGGCAACTACGGGTCAACCTGGCCGCGCTGGTCCTCGGTGGTGGCGCCTGCGTGGCTGCCGCGAGCTGGCTGTTCCCTTCGCTGCTCAAGACCTGGGTCTGAGCGCCCCCAGGCGGCGGGCGCTCAGAACAGCTTGTGCTGGCCTTCGGCCCCGGGCCGGCGGAACGCGCTGGTGTCCAGCACGAAGCGCTCGCGGTTGAAGCCCAGGCGACGGCAGGCCTTGTCAAAACGCTGGCGGATCAGGTCCGCCCAGAGTCCGCCGCCCTTCATGCGCGTCGCGAAATCGGCGTCGTAGTCCTTGCCACCCCGCATGTCGTGGACGCGCGCCATCACCCGGTCGGCGCGCTGCGGGTAGTGCAGGCCCAGCCATTCCCGAAACAGCGGCGACACCTCCCAGGGCAGCCGCAACACCGTGTAGAAGGCGCTGCGCGCGCCGGCCTCCCAGGCCGCCTCCAGGACCTGTTCCATGTCTTCGTTGACGAACGGGATTTGAGGCGCCACGCTCACCCCCACCGGCACGCCCTGCTCGGCCAGCGCGCGCACGGTGCGCAGGCGCCGGTGCGGTGCGGCCGCCCGCGGCTCCAGCTTGCGGGCCAACTCACCATCCAGCGTGGTGATCGTGATGTAGACCGCCGCGAGGCGACGCGCCGCCATCGGCGCGATCAGGTCCAGATCACGCTCGACACCGCTGGATTTGGTCACAAGACCGAAGGGATGGCTGGTCTCGTTGAACAGTTCGATCACCGATCGGGTCAGCCGCAGCTCGCGCTCCACCGGCTGGTAGCAGTCGGTCACGGTGCCGATCGCCAGGCTGGTGGGACGGTAGCCGGGACGGTTGAGCTCGCGCCGCAACACCGCGGCAATGTTGCGCTTGGCCACCAGCCGTGTCTCAAAGTCGAGTCCCGGAGACAACCCCAGATAGCTGTGCGTGGGCCTTGCGTAGCAATACACACAGCCATGCTCGCAGTCGCGATAGGGGTTGATGGAATGATCGAAGTAGATGTCGGGTGAATCGTTGCCCGTGATGATGCTGCGGGCGTCCTCGAACGTGACCTGCGTGACGGGTGCCGACACCCGCTCGGCGGCTCCGTCCTGCAACGTGCCCCAGCCGTCGTCAAAGGCCCCCCGGTCCAGCGGCTCGAAGCGGTGCGCGAGGCGCGACGCCGCGCCGCGCCCTTTGATCGCTGTGAGGGGAATGTGGGTATCGCCCATGCTGAAGACCGGAAGCGGGTGAAGCCTGATAACTGTTTATTTATACAGTATTTTTAGAGCAAGGGACAGGCTGGAGGACAATCAGGGCCTCGCATCAACGCATCGCACCACCATGGCCATCGAACTTTCCAGAGAGGTCCGCAAGGAAGCCATCACCTCCCTCGAGCGCTACTTTCTGGAAGAGCTGGAGCAGAAGATCGGCAACATCCAGGCGGGCGCGCTGCTCGGTTTCTTTCTGGAGGAGATCGGGCCCAGCATCTACAACCGGGCCGTGGCCGACGTGCAGGAGCGGCTCCAGATGCGCGTGATGGAAGTGGACATGGAAATCCACGAGGACGAATTCCGCTACTGGAGCCAGCGGGGCAAGCGCTGATGCCTTCGCCTGGCGTGCAGCGGCTGGCGCCCGTCCACGCCGCCCCGTACCGCGCTTTGATGCTGCGGGCCTACGAGGAGCACCCCGACGCCTTCACCACCAGCGCCGCCGAGCGCGCCGGCTTGCCGATCACATGGTGGGAACAGCGGCTGTCGGGTTCGACGGTGCAGGGGGAGTGCATTTTCGGTGCCTGGCATCAGGACCAGCTGGTCGCGGTGGCCGGTCTGTCGCGTGAGGCGCGGCTGAAGGCGAGACACAAGACCACCCTGTTCGGCATGTACGTGGCACCCCATTGCCGCAAGCTCGGTCTGGGGCAGGCGCTGGTGCAGGCTGTGCTGGCCCACGCGCGGACTTGCGAAGGGGTGCGCCTGGTGCAACTGACGGTCACCCGGGGCAACCAGGCCGCGCAGGACCTCTACGAACGTTGCGGCTTCACAAGCTTCGGGCTGGAACCCATGGCCGTGGCCGTGGGCGATGGCTTCGTGGACAAGGTCCACATGTGGTGCCTGCTCAACCCCGGGGATGATGCTGGGCGTGCAACGCCTTGAGGCGCTCACGCGCCACATGGGTGTAGATGGTGGTGGTGGAGATGTCGGCGTGCCCCAGCAGCATCTGGACCGCCCGCAGGTCTGCGCCGTGATTGAGCAGGTGCGTTGCAAACGCGTGGCGCAGCGTGTGCGGCGACAGCGGCGCCGTGATGCCCGCGGCCTGGGCGTGCTTGCGGACGATCATCCAGAACATCACCCGGCTCATGCCGCGGCCATGGCGCGTGACAAACAGGTCATCGGTCTGCTGGCCGTCCAGAATGGCCGGGCGGGCCTGGGCCAGGTACTGTGCGATCCAGTCCCGCGCGATCTGGCCGAACGGCACCAGCCGCTCCTTGGCCCCCTTGCCCAGCACGCGCAGCACACCCTCGCCCATGCTCACATTGAAGGTCTTGAGCGACACCAGCTCACTGACCCGCAGGCCACTGGCGTACATCAGCTCCAGCATCGTGCGGTCACGCAGGCCCAGCGGCGTGTCCACCTCGGGCGCGCCCAGCAATGACTCCACCTGCGCCTCGGTCAGCGTCTTGGGAACCCGCAGCGGCTGCTTCGCCGACTGCAGCTTGAGCGTGGGGTCGGCCGTGATGAGCCGCTCTCTGAGGGCCCACCGAAAGTAGCGCTTGAAGACCGTGAGGCGGCGGTTGGCCGAAGTGGCCCGGGTCTGGGCATGGCGCGCGGCAAAGTAACCCAGGAGATCGGACTCCTGGCTGCCGTCAAGCACCTGGCCCCGGGCGTCCAGCCAGCGTGCGTACAGGCCCAGGTCGCGCCGGTAGGCGGCCAGCGTGTTCTTGGCAAGGCCCTCCTCCAGCCACAGCGCGTCGATGAACGCGTCAATGCTGGATTCGCTGGCGGAACTCATGGCCGGAAGATAACAAAAACGGGCCGTCCAGCCAGCCGGACGACCCTCGGTCGCTCGGGCGCCACCCGGCGCTTACTCGAGCTTCAGTCCGGCCTTGTCCACCACCTGCTTGTAGACCGCGTACTCGGCCTTGATCTGGTCAGCGAACTGCTGCGGTGTGTTGCCGATGACGATCGAGCCGGTGTCCTCGATGCGCTTGCGCACGGCGGGGTCCGACAAAGCCTTCATGACACCTGCGTGGATCTTGTCCACCACGTCCTTGGGCATGCCCTTGGGCCCCAGGATGCCGTAGTAGGCCATGCGGTTCACCGGCTCCAGTCCCACCTCCTTGAAGGTCGGCACATTGGGCAGCACGGCCAGGCGCTGCGGCGCGGCCACCACGATGGGCACCAGCCGGTTGTCCTTGATGAAGGGCAGCGCGGAAGGGATGTTGTCAAAGATCATCGGCACCTGGCCGGCCACCGTATCGTTCAGCGCGGGTCCAGCGCCACGGTAGGGGATGTGGGTCACGAAGGTACCGCTCAGGCTCTTGTACAGCTCCATCTGCAGATGGCCGATGCCGCCCGTGCCCGACGACGAATACGAGTAGCGGCCCGGTGATTTCTTCAGCTCGGCCACGAATCCCTTGTAGTCCTTGCCGGGAAAGCTCGGATGCACGGCGATCACATTGGGCGTGGCCGCGATGTTGATGATGGGCGTGAAGTCGGTGATCGGGTTGTACGGAATCTTGGGATTGATCGCGGGATTGGCCGCGGTGGTGGACACCGTCGCCATGCCCAGCGAGTAGCCGTCGGGTGCCGCGCGCACGGTTTCCGAAGCCCCCACCACACCACCGCCACCCGCCTTGTTCTCCACGATCACGCTCTGGCCCAGTGCCTTGCCCAGGGGCTCGGCAATCACGCGGGCAATGATGTCGGTGGTGCCCCCCGGTGCAAACGGAACCTGGAGCCGGATGACCTTGTTGGGATAGCCCTGCGCGAAAGCGCTACCGGCAGTCGCGGCCAGCAGCGTGAGCGCGAACCAGTGACGACGTTGCATGAATCTTCTCCTTGGGAAAACAGCCAAACGATGAATCGGGAGACGGGATCGTAGACGCAAGATCTGTCCCACCTGCTGTGGATTACACATAAGGGCTTACCCTAGGCGTTCAGTTATCCTCACCGCGTGAACTACGCGCAACTGCTCTTTCCCGATTTCTCCCTCATCCTGTGCGGCTACCTGGTCTGCCGCTACACGGCCCTCAACCGGACGGTGTGGGAGCAGGTGGAAAGCCTGGTCTATTACTTCCTGTTCCCGGTGCTGCTGTTCCACTCGATCGTGAAAAGCCCGCTCGATCTGGGCGCGGCCTCGAGCCTGATCGGCGCCGGCCTGCTGATGGGCGTGACCGGCATTGCGCTGGCCTACAGCCTGCCCCACCTGCCCTGGATCGGCCCCCAGATCGACCGCCGTGACCATGCGGCCAGCGCCCAGGTGGCCTTCCGCTTCAACTCCTTCATTGCCCTGGCCATGGCCGAGCGGCTGGCGGGTGCGCGCGGCCTGCTGCTGATCGCGGTGCTCATCGGGGTCTGCGTGCCGCTGTTCAACGTGGGGGCCGTGTGGCCCATGGCACGGCATGCCCAGCGCGGGTTCCTGCGGGAGCTGGTGCGCAACCCGCTGATCGTGGCCACGGCCTCGGGGCTGGTGGCCAACCTGCTCGGCTTCCGGATTCCGGTCTGGATGGAGCCCACGATCACGCGCATTGGCGCGGCTTCGCTCGCTTTGGGCCTGATGGCGGCCGGCGCGGGCATGCAGTTCGGCTCGCTGGCGCGGGCCAAGACGCTTGCCGTGTCGGTGCTGACGATCCGCCACTTCATCACGCCGCTGGTGGCCTTTGCCTATGCGCGCCTGTTCCGGCTGGACCCGGTGCAGACCACCATGCTGCTGACCTTCGCGGCCATGCCCACGGCCTCAAGCTGTTACGTGTTGGCGGCGCGCATGGGCTACAACGGTGCCTACGTGGCCGGACTGGTCACGCTGTCCACGCTGCTGGGCATGTTGAGCCTGCCGTTCGCCCTTGGCGTCCTGGGCTGACCCCGACAGCTTCACGGCAGATTTACAACTTCGCGCTACCATGGCGCGACAAGTTGTAACCAAATGTAATCAAGAAGTTATCATGCACTTTGATGCCTTGCGCGTCCTTCGCCGCCTGGTCGGCTGCGCGGCCTTGCTGGCCACTGCCGCCCTGCAAGCCCAGACCTGCTCGATCCCCGGGCAGGCCGGGGCCGCCACGATCACCGCGCAACCCAACACCTTTTTCCCGGGCACGGGCAGCCCCGCGGCGGGCGCCACCAGCATCAGCGTGGGCGCCGCCAGCGGCGTGAACCGAGGCATCGAAGCCGGTGACCTGCTGCTCATCATCCAGATGCAGGGCGCCGACATCGACTTCACCAACGACCGTGGCTACGGCAACAACGTGGGGCCCACATCGACCGGCAACACCGTGCCCTACAACAACAACACCAACAACTACGCCGGTGGTTACCTCAACGACGCCAACTTCATCGCCGGCCGCTACGAGTGGGCCGTGGCCGCGGGCGGTGGCGCCACCTATGGCGGCGGCGGGACCATCAACCTCAGTGCGCCGCTGGTGAACACCTACGCCACCCGCAACAACAGCACCACCGTCACCAAGCGGGCATGGCAGGTGGTGCGCGTGCCGCAGTACTCCAACCTCGTGCTGGGATCGAACATCACGCTGCAACCCTGGGATGGCAGCAAGGGCGGCCTGCTGGTCCTCGAAGCCACCGGCGACATTGACCTGAACGGCCGAACCATCAATGGCACGGGCGCCGGCTTCAGGGGCGGCGGCGCGGTCGAGGTGGCCGCCAACTCCACCTGTACCGGGGCCTACACCAACACCAGCGGCCCCTGCCGTCACTACGTGGCCACCATCGCCGCGCTGCTGGGCGGCTCCAAGGGCGAAGGCCTGTCGGGCACGCCAGCGCGCCTGTACACCAACGACCCGGCCGGCGCCGGCACGGGCACCGTCATCAACGGCACCACCGATGGCTATCCTGGCGGCGAGGCAGCCCGCGGCGCTCCCGGCAACGCAGGCGGTGGCGGCAACCAGCACAACGGCGGCGGCGGCGGCGGCGGTAACGGCGGCGCGGGGGGCCAGGGCGGCAACACCTGGAACAGCAGCAACGCCAATTTCGTCGGGCTGGTGCTCGGAGGTTTCGGGGGGGCCCCCTCGGGCAACGCGTCGAACCGCTGGATCATGGGCGGCGGGGGCGGTGCGGGCGACGTGGGCGGCAACACCGTGACTTCGCCCGACGGCTCGGGGGGCGCGGGCGGCGGCATTGTGGTGCTGCGGGCCAGCCGCATCGATGGCGGCGGCGCCGTCATCACCGTGGACGGGGCGCCGGGCATCGCCGCCCGGGCCACGGACGCAGCGGGCGGCGGTGGCGCGGGCGGTACCGTGATCATCACCGCGAGCACCGCGGCCGTGGTCGGGGGCCTGACGGTGAACGCGCGGGGCGGGGCCGGCGGAGCCTACCTTTCGGCCGTGTCCGAACAGGATGGCGCAGGCGGCGGCGGCGGCGGCGGCTACATCATTGACAACGTGACCGGGGTCACCACCAATGTGGCGGCCGGCGCCGCGGGCGCCACGGCCAGCACCGCCTGCGACAACGGGGCCGACTGCGGCCAGGACGCCGGCTATGCCGGCACGGGCAATGCGGGCTACACCGGCACGGCCGATGGCGTGCTGGTCGGCTACGAGTGCCTGCCCGACATCACGGTGTCCGTTGCGACAACCACGCCCCTGGTGACAGCGTCCACCGGTGGCACTGCGGCCTATGTGGTCACGGTGTCCAACAATGGCGGCGGAGCGCGTTTCGTGACCCTTGAAAACCAGCTGCCCCCCGGATGGGCGTGGGCGTCGAACAGCGCGCCCAGCTACGCGCCCGTGCAACCCCTGGCGGCCGGCCGGCTCTCCAGCGGGGCCGAGACCGTGGGCATCACCAACTCCAGCGTCTGGTCGGTCGGCACCAACCCGCTGTCGGTGAGCGCGACCCCCACGGTCAGCTCGTTTGCGCTGGCACCGCGCCGGCTCACGGCGCCTTCGGAGCTGACCTTCAGCTTCGTTGCCAGCATTCCCAACACGGCCACCGTGGGCACCTACCACACCCCTGTGGGCCTCGAATTCCTTGACCCCACGCGCCTGGCGGCGCAGCCCACGCGCCTGGTGTCGCCAGCCACGCTCGCCACGGCCAACCGCACCGCCACGGCCTACGCGGCCACCACCTACGCCAACTACAACGGCGCGGGCGCCACCGCTGTGTCGGGCAGCAACTACAACGGGCTGGTCGCCGGGCCGACCGATGAGGACGTGCGCCTGATACCGGACTTCAGCATCACCAAGACGGCGCCGGCCAGCGTGACGCCACTGGTGACCTTCAGCTATGTCATCACGGCCCGCAACAACGGCCGTCCGATCGGCAGCCAGACCTACAGCACGAGCCAGGCCACGGACGTGACCACGGCCAACGTGCCCACCACGTTCGGCTCCTCGCCGTTGACCGTCACCGACACCTTCACCGGCAGCGGCGTCACGCTGACCACGGCGTTCGCCGGCACCGGATGGAATTGCAGCGGGAGCGCGCCCATCGTCTGCACGCTGCCCAACGCCAGCGCCTATCCGATCGCGAACGGCACGAACTTTCCGGCGCTCTCGGCCACCGCCATGTTCACCCCCACGTGCATCGTCTCGATGGCGTCGGTCACCAACAGCGTGAGCGTGTCCTCGCCCGCGGGTGAGTCGGTCACCACCAACAACACGGCGGTCGCCGTCGTCAGCCCGACCTGCGTCACGGCCAACCTCACGCTGACCAAAACCAACGGCACCAGCAGCGTGGCTTCGGGCAGCACCTTCAGCTACACCCTGACCGTGGCCAACCTGGGACCGGGCAACGCGCCCAACACGGTGATCCAGGACCCGGCCTCCACCGGACTCAGCTGCAGCACCGTCACCTGCGCGGTCAGCGCGGGCACGGCGACCTGCCCGGCCAGCCCCACGGTCGGCGCCCTGCAGGGCGCGGGACTGACGATCCCGTCCCTCAACGCCAACTCCACCATGAGCTTTTCGCTGAGTTGCGGAGTCACCGCCAGCGGCTTCTAGCGAACAGCCAGCGGCTGCTGGCGGCCCGGCCGCGCCGGTCACTGCGGCGAGGCAAGGCTCCCCTGGGCCAGCGCCCAGTCCACGTGTTCGGCCACCAGGGCACTGGCCTGGCCGCACCGCGAGGCCAGCGCCGCGGTGATCGCGGCGTGGTCGATCCCCGGGCTTCGCAGCGCGTTGCCCAGCGCCACCGCCACATTGCGCAGCCAGCGTTCATGCCCAATGCGGCGGATCGGGCTGCCCTCTGTGCGGCTCAGAAACTCCGCCTCGCTCCAGCCGAACAGGGCCACGAGCTGCTGGCCGCTGAAGCCGCTGCGCTCGTCGAAATCAGGCAGGGCGTGGCGCTGGGCAAACTTGTTCCACGGGCAGGCCAGCTGGCAATCGTCGCAGCCGTAGATCCGGTTGCCCATGAGTGGGCGCAGCTCCAGCGGGATCGGCCCCGCGTGCTCGATCGTGAGGTAGGAAATGCAGCGGCGGGCGTCCAGCCGGTGCGGCGCCACGATGGCCCGCGTCGGGCACAGGTCGATGCAGGCGCTGCAGCTGCCACAGTGGTCGGCTACCGGTTCACTCGCCGGCAAGGCCAGGTCCACGTAGATTTCCCCGAGGAAGAACATCGACCCCGCGTCGCGGTTCAACACCAGCGTGTGCTTGCCGCGCCAGCCCTGGCCGCTGCGCACGGCCAGTTCGGCCTCGAGCACGGGGGCCGAGTCCGTGAACACGCGGTGGCCGAAGGGCCCCAGCTCGGCGGCCATGCGCGCCTGCAGCTTCTGCAGCCGGGAGCGCAGGACCTTGTGATAGTCGCGTCCCCGCGCGTAGAGGGACACGATGCCCTCGCCCGGTCGCCGGAGCCGCTCGAACTCCACCGCCTGCCAGTCGGTCGGCGTGGCCGCCGGGAGGTAGTCCATGCGGGCCGTGATCACGCTGACGGTGCCCGGCACCAGTTCCGCGGGACGCGCGCGCCGCAGGCCGTGCGAGGCCATGTAGGCCATCTCGCCGTGGAACCCGCGCGCCAGCCAGGCACTCAAACCAGCCTCGGCGTGCGAGAGATTCACCCCCGACACACCAATTTGGGAAAATCCCAGCTCATGGGCCCAGGCCTTGATGTTTTCCATCAAACGAGGACCGTCGATCTGACTGCTGCTGAACGTCACCCGCCAATTGTAGAAACCGCCTCGCTCCACTGGCACAGTGAGGACGACACCCAGCGCTTTGCCGCCCGGCTGGCCGCCACGCCGGTCCTGCGCAATGCCTTCATCGAACTGCACGGCGACCTGGGGGCCGGCAAGACCACGCTGGTGCGCCACCTGTTGCGGGCGCTCGGCGTGCAGGGGCGCATCAAGAGCCCGACCTATGCCGTGGTGGAGCCGCACGAGGCGCCGGGCCTGCCGGGCGCCGCGCCGCTGGCGGTCTGGCATTTCGACTTCTACCGCTTCAACGACCCGCGCGAATGGGAAGATGCGGGGTTTCGCGACCTGTTCGCCTGCCCTGGCCTCAAGCTGGCCGAATGGCCCGAGAAGGCCGCCGCCGTGCTGCCGCCGCCGGACCTGGTGCTGCACATCGAGGCGGCCGGCGACGAGACGCGCACCGTGAGCCTGAGCGCGCACAGCCCCACCGGACAAGCCCTGCTGGAGGCCTGCGCATGAAGCCCGCCCTGGACCGCCGCAGCCTGCTGCAGGCGGGGACGCTGGTGCTGCTGCTGGGGCGCCAGCACATCGCGCGCGGAGCCACCATCGTGGCGGTGCGCATCTGGCCGGCCCCCGACTACTCGCGCGTCACCATCGAATCCGATGGCCAGCTCAGCACCAAGCAGCTGTTCGTGGCGAACCCGCCCCGGCTGGCGGTGGACATCGAGGGCATCGACCTCAATCCGGCGCTGCGCGAGTTGGTGGCCAAGGTCAAGCCGGACGACCCCTACATCACCGGCATCCGGGCCGGCCAGAACGCTCCGGGCGTGGTGCGTCTCGTGCTGGACCTCAAGCAGGCCGTGCTGCCCCAGGTGTTCACGCTGCCGCCGATCGCCGCCTACCAGCACCGCCTGGTCTTCGACCTGTACCCCACCCAGCCGGTGGACCCGCTGGAGGCGCTGATCGCCGAGCGGTTGCGCGACAGCGGGGCCAGCCCGGCGCCCGGGCCGGCGCCTGCCCCGTTGGCCGCGGACCCGCTGGGCGACCTGATCGCGCGCCAGGCCCAGCACGCCCCGGCTCGCGCAGCCTCGGCACCCGCTTCATCCGCTCCTGTTTTGATAGCGCCTGGTGGCCAGCCATCAAGGGCTACAGCCTCAAATGGCTCAAAGCCGGGGGCCAGCGCCGCGTCCACGGACCGGCTCATCATCGTGGCCCTTGATCCGGGGCACGGAGGCGAGGACCCCGGCGCCATCGGCCCCGGCGGCACGCGCGAGAAGGACGTGGTGCTGCAGATCGCGCACCGCATCCGCGAGCGCATCAATGCCACCACCATCAATGGCAACCCGATGCGTGCCTTCCTGACGCGCGACGCCGACTTCTTCGTGCCCCTGCACGTCCGGGTGCAGAAGGCGCGCCGCGTGCAGGCCGACCTGTTCGTGAGCATCCACGCCGACGCGTTCCTGACGCCCAGCGCGCGCGGGGCCAGCGTGTTCGCCCTGAGCCAGACCGGCGCGTCCAGCGCCGCCGCGCGCTGGATGGCCAACAAGGAAAACCAGGCCGACCAGATCGGCGGCGTCAATGTGAAGACGCAGGACCAGCACCTCAAGCGCGCCCTGCTGGACATGAGCACCACGGCGCAGATCAACGACAGCCTACGGCTGGGCAGCGCCATGATCGGCGAGATCGGCACCGTGGGCCACCTGCACAAGCGCCACGTGGAGCAGGCCGGCTTTGCCGTGCTCAAGGCCCCGGACATTCCGAGCGTGCTCGTCGAGACCGCCTTCATCAGCAACCCCGAGGAAGAAGCCAAGCTGCGCAGCGAGGACTACCAGGACCAGCTCGCCGACGCCCTGCTGCGCGGCATCCAGCGCTACTTCGCCGCCCATCCGCCCCTGGCGCGCAACCGCCCCCTCTGAGCGCCCGCGGCCCGCGCGCTCAGGGTTTTCACAGGTGAAATGCGGGCGAAACTGTCGCACGCTTGCCAGACACGCCCGGCCATCGGGCCGACACTGTGCCATTGCCCTTCACCCTGGAGCCTCCCATGAATCACCTCAGCGGCCTGGACGCCATGTTCCTGCACATCGAATCGCCCGAGATGCCCATGCACATCGGTTCACTCAATGTGCTGGACCTGCCCGAAGGACATGACGGAGAGTTCTTCGAGCAGGCGCGCGAGGCCATTGCCGCCCGGCTGCACCTCGCGCCCGTGTTCACGCGCAAGCTCGCCCTGATGCCGTTCGACTTGTCCGACCCGGTCTGGGTCGAGGACGAGGACATCGACATCGATTACCACGTGCGCCACATCTCGCTGCCCAAGCCCGGCACCAACCGCCAGCTGCAGCAGTACGTCGCGCGGCTGCATTCGACGCTGCTGGACCGCAGCCGTCCGCTGTGGGAAATCTTCATCATCGACGGGCTCAAGAGCGGACAGGTGGCCCTGTACGCCAAGGTGCATCACGCCGGCATCGACGGACAGGGCGGTGTGGCCGTCGCCAAGGCACTGTTCGACCTGGAGCCCACGGGGCGTGTCATCAAGGCGCCGCGCCCGCGGCCGCGCCGCAACGAGTACCAGCTCGGCATGGCCGAGCTGGCCGGCGCAGCCCTGCGCAATGCGGTGCATCAGTACGCCAAACTGCTGCGCATGGCGCCGTCCATGCTGCGCGCGGTGCGTGACGTGGCCGTGCCTGCCAAGGATGCCAACGGCAAGCGCGCCTGGGGCCTGCCCAGGAATTTCAAGCTGTTCGGCCCGCGCACTCTGCTCAACGTGGCCATCACCAACCAGCGCACTTTCGCGGGCCGAACCATCTCGCTCGCTGAAACCAAGAGCATCGCCAAGGCGTTCGGCGCCTCGCTCAACGACGTGGTGATGGCCACCACGGCCGGCGCACTGCGCCGCTACCTGCAGGAGTACGACAACCTCCCGGCCAAGCCCCTGGTGGCCGCCGTCCCCGTGAGCCTGCGCGCGGCCGGAGACGAATCGGCCAACAACCAGGTCAGCATGCTCGCCATGACGCTGGCCACCGATATCGCCGACCCGGTGGAGCGCCTGCGGGCCATCCACGCCGCGTCCGACGCCAACAAACAGATGATGGGCCGTGTCAAGGCCGCCATTCCCAATGACTTTCCGATGCTCGGCGCGCCGTGGCTGGTGTCGGGCCTGGCCTCGCTGTGGGGCCGCTCGCGCGTGATGAACGTGATCCCGCCGGTGGCCAACCTGGTGATCTCCAACGTCGCGGGCATCCCGGTGCCGCTGTACTTCGCGGGCGCGCGCATGGCCTGCTACTACCCGGTGTCGATCCCCGCGCATGGCATGGCGCTGAACGTCACCGTGCAGAGCTACAACGGCCGCATGGACTACGGCCTGATCGCCTGCCGCCGCATCGTGCCCGACATCAATGACCTGGGTGACTACCTGCTGGCCGAGCACCAGGCCTTGCTGGCCCGCGCCCAAGCCCAGGCCCAGGACCCGGTGGGGTCCGACGCCAAACCAGCAGCCGTGGCAAAGACGCGCAGCAGGGCAGCCCCGGCCGCCACGGGCAAAGCCACCTCGGGTGCGAGGGCGCCCGCGGCGCGCAAGCGCACGGCCACGCATGGCAAGCTGGCGCTCGTGGGGGCCACGCACCCCGCGCGCAAACGCCGCGCCTGAAAGACCTGCGACCGCCGACAGCGCGCGGCGGCCGTCTCCTACAGGCCGCGCGCGGCCCGGCTCCTACAGTTCCCTCACAGGCTTCAGAAACGTTTCACGTTCCCTGTTCCGGCCTGCAACTTTGATGAGGTGAACACAATGAAAAGCAGACTGTTGATCGCGGCCACGGCCGCTTCGCTGATGGCCCTGACGGGCTGCGCCTCCAATCCGACCAGCGCGCAGATCGGCACCGGTGCCGGTGCTGTGGTGGGCGGTGTCGTCGGCAGTGCCCTGGGGGGCACGGCGGCCACCGTGGGCGGCGCCGCTGCGGGCGCCCTGATCGGCAACGAACTGGGCAAGCGCCAGGACCGTCGATGAGGCGGTGTGCGGGCCGCCGCTAGATCGGGTAGATCAGCGAGTTGAGGATCATCTCGCTGTCGTACACGCAGCGGCGGTCCTGCAGGCGCAGGCCTTCGGGCGTGCGCACCAGCCGGTCCAGGTAGCGGCCGACGTTGTAGACCTCGCTCACGCCACCCGGCTTGGTGCGGAACACGGCGTAACTGGCCTCGGCCCGCAGCAGCCCGTCTGTTGTGTCCAGCAGGCGCGCGGCGCCAATCACATGGCGCGTGTAGTACGGCCCGTGGTAGATGGTCTGGGTGATTCCGTACACCCGGTCCTTCATCATGCCGCGGCTCTCCAGGGCCATGAGTGCCAGTGGCAGCCCCCGGTCGTGGTTCTCGCGGGCCTGCACCGTGTAGTGGCCGTCCTCGGTGAAAAAGGCAGGCCAGTCGTCAAAGCGGCGCTCGTCCAGCGCGGCGCCATACGCCGCATTGAGCTGGTCGATCTGGTGCTGCAGCAACAGGGTTTCCAGGTCCATCACACGGCCATCGCTTTCTTCCAATAGGCGTACATCGACCGGATCAGTGTCTCGGTCACCATGTGCTCGGTCATTTCGGTGCCCGTGCCTCCCAGTTCGCACAGCGTGCTGCCGCTGTCGCCCCACTGGCGAAAGCCGTCCTGGCTGAACTCGATCACCTCGCCGTCATCCGCGCTCACGAAACCGGCCGGCCCGAACAGGTTGGCCTGGCGCAGGCGCCGCTGCGTCATCTCGGGCGTGTCGTCGGCAAAGCCGAAGTGGGTCCAGACGAAGTCGAATTCGCCCTCGCCGCGCGGCACGATGTGTCGTGTGCTCAGCGAGTTGACCTGCTGCTGGATGATCAGGCTGGGAAACAGCGTGATCATGGTGACGGTGGGCGTGATGGTCTGGCCCAGCCGGGACGGGTCGGCAATGGTCCACCAGGGCTCGGGCACCACGTCGAGCAGCCGGTCGTCGTTGAGGGCCATGTTGGCCTTGAAGCTGGTCACCCCTTCGGTCACGGCCGCGTTCTGCCCCCCCTCGTTGCGCCGGGAGATCATCACCGCGTGCCGGCCATGCGCGTCCATCACCATGCGGCTCTTCTGGTCGGCGCGCCACAGCCCGAAGGTCACGAACCAGGTGTGCAGCAGGCCCGGGTGATAGGGGTCCTTGATGTTTTCCATCATCAGCTTCCAGTTGCCTGGAATGCGCTGGCGGTTGTAGCCCAGCAGGGTGAGCTCGCGGTTCCTGAAAATGCGGTCCAGCCAGGGCATCACGTTGGGACCGAGGTAGTCCTCCAGCGGTTCGGCTTCGTCGCTGAACGTGGCGAACACCAGCCCATGCAGCACCGCCACGCGCAACCGCGTCAGGCCATGCGCCTGCAGGTCAAAGTCGGCCGGCATGCCCCCATTGATGCATTCACCCTCCTTGACGCCGTCCTTGAAAGGCAGACCCGCCAGTTCCCCATTGAGCTTGTACGTCCATTGGTGGTACGGGCACACGAAGCTGCGTGCGTTGCCATGGGGCTGCTGGCAGAAGCGCACTCCGCGATGGGCGCAGCGGTTCTCCACCACGCGCACGCCGTGGTCAACCCCGCGGTCCTTGGGGGCCACGCGGTCCCGCACCAGGATCACCTGGCGCCCGCCCACGTGGCTGAGCCGGTAATCGCCGACCTTGGGGATCTCGACCTCCAGCCCGACATAGCACCAGTGTGGGCCGTAGAAAATTCTCTCGAGTTCACGCTGGTGCAACTGGGCATCGGTGTAGGCCCAGAAAGGCACACGGCTGGAACCGGGCTGGGTCCAGCGCGACAGGGGTTCAGGTGCGTTCATGGCAGAGTCTCCTGCCGCATATGATACGCATACTTATTAATTTCCCCAAGCTGCGGGAGGCTCCACCGGGCCCCTATTCCCCGGAAGGATGCGCCGCCCTGAGAACCTGGTTGCTGCTCCGCTCGGCGGCAATGCGCCGCGCAAATGCCGCGCGGCTGCCGGTGGCCGGCAGGTTGTCCGCCGCCAGCAGCCGCTCGCGCAGCCTGCCGGACTCCAGCACATGGTTCACGGCGGCGTTGAGCGCATCCGCGATCGCAGGCGGCGTTCCACCGGGCGCAAACAAGCCGAACAGCGATGTGATGTTGGCCTGCGGCAGGCCCAGCTCCGTGAACGTGGGCACCCGGGGCAGGACATCGAGCCGGCGTGGCGCCCCCACGGCCAGCGGCAGCAGCCGGCCGGCAGCGATCAGCTCCAGCTGCATCGCCGCCACATTGGTCGAAAGCAGCTCGAACTGTCCGCCCAGCGCGTCCGTGAGCTGCCGCCCGCCCCCCTTGTAGGGGACATGCGTGACGCGGATGCCGGCCCCGATCTGCACCTGCTCCAGCACTAGATGGCCCGCCGTCGCCTGGCCCGAGGTGGCCCAGCGCAATTGCTCCGGCCGCGCCCGGGCCTGGGCCAGCAGGTCGGCAAAGCTGTGCCCCTGGAAAGCCGGCGTCCCCACTAACAGCACCGGCGTGTACATGACCCCGGCCACCGGCAGGATGTCGGCCAGGGGGTCGGCGCCCGAGGGCGGCGGGTCCACGCGCAGCGTGAGCGGGCTCACGGCCGAAAACGCGAGCGTGTGGCCGTCCGCCGGCGCACGTGCCAGCGCCTGCAGGCCCACGCTGCCACCGCCGCCGGCGCGGTTCTCCACCCGCACCGGCCACCCGAGGCGTGCGGCGAGTGCGTCCGCCAGGGTGCGCGCAACGCCATCGCTCAATCCCCCCGGCGGGTACACCACGATGATCCGCAGCGGCTTTGCCGGCCAGCCCGCCAGGCCCTCGTCGGCCCGCAGCGGCGCCGCGAAAACGGCCCCGGCCAGCCCGGCCCAGCGGCGCAGAAAGCCGCGCCGCTTCATGCCCCGCCCTGACGCGCCAGCCGCGTCGCCGTCTTGCGCGCGATGACCAGAAACCCCGCCACCGCACCGGCGCAATCGGCTTCGCGGTACACCAGCGTCAATGGCGCGTCGAGGCGGGCGCTTTCGAGCAACGGCAGGTAGACCACGGCATGCGGATGCTGGCCCTGCATGGAGGCCGGCACCACGGCAACCCCGGCTCCGGCGGCCACCAGATTGAGGCTGGTCCCCATGCGCCCCACCTCGCCGAGCACCTGGGCCTGGAAGCCCTGCTCCTCGCACAAGGCCAGCAGATTGGCGTAGAGGCCGGGCGCCCCGGGGCGGCGCACCAGGATGAACGGGTCCTGCCGCAGTTCGGACAACGCCACCGGCTTGCGCGCGCCGGGCCGGCGGGCCAGCGCGTGGTCGCGCGGCACGGCCACCACCACGGGCTCACGCAGCAAGGTCTCGAACACCAGGCCCGCCGGGCGCGACACCGGCACGCGGATCAGGCCGCAATGCAGGCGCGCCGACGCCACGGCTTCGGTGATGTCGGCCGCGTTGTCCTCGCTCAGGCTCAGCACCACGCCCGGGTGGCTGCGCCGGCAGGCCCGAAGGGCCTCTGGGGTGAAGCGGTGCGCAGCCGCCGAACTCGTGAAGCCCACGCTCAACTGCCCCACCTCGCCGCGAGCGACACGGGCCATGCGCCGCGTCATGGCGGCCACGTCGTCCACGAGGCGCTGGGCCTCGGTGCGAAACAGCCGGCCCGCCTCGGTCAAGGCCACCCCCTTGGGATGACGCTGGAACAGCGCCACGCCCAGCTCCTTTTCGAGCGCCTTGATCTGCAGGCTCAGCGGCGGCTGCTGGATGCCCAAGGTTTCCGCCGCGCGTGTCATGTGCCCCGCTTCGGCCACGGCCAGGAAATAACGCAGGTGCCGTAACTCCATATTTTTTAAGTATCAAGATAACCAATTCAGTATATTTGACGCAATCCATCGGCGCAACTATCGTCACGCATCCCTTTCAAAACAACGGAGACAACGTGAAGAAGAAAAGCCTCTGGGCCCTCGGGTCCGCCCTGGCCTGTGCCGCGTTTGCGCCGGTCGGCGCCGCAGCTCAGCCCGCCGCCCCCCAGGCCCATGCCTGCCCCAAGGAAGTCCCGTCCACGGCGAGCTGTTTCACCGGGGCCATGGGCGATGGCGGCTACTACTGGATCGCCCTACCCGCCAACTGGAAGCATGAAACCGGGGTGCTCGTGATGCATGCCCATGGCGGCCCCGCCGACACGGGGGCGTCCAAGCCCGAACGCTCGGAGGCCGACCTCAAGCGCTGGGCCGTCACCGTCAAGGCCGGCTATGCGTGGGCAGGCGCCACCTACCGGCGCGGCGGCTACGGCGTGACCATGGCCGCGGAGGACACCGAGCAGCTGCGCCGCTTTTTCGTGCAGCACTTTGGCCAACCCCGGCGCACCCTGCTGCACGGGCAAAGCTACGGGGGCGCCGTCGCGTCCAAGGCGGCCGAGATCTATGCGATGGTCGACGGCCCCGGCGGCAAGGTCCGCGGCCCGTATGACGGCGTCCTTCTGACCAGCGGCGTGCTCGGTGGCGGCACCCGCGCCTACGACTTCCGGCTGGACCTGCGCGCGGTCTACCAGTACGTGTGCAAGAACCATCCGCGCGCCGACGAACCGCAGTACCCCCTGTGGCAGGGCCTACCCATGGACAGCAAGCTCACCCGGCCCGAGCTGGCCGCGCGCGTGGACGAATGCACGGGCGTGCGCAAGCCCGCGGCCCAGCGCACGGCCCAGCAGCAGCAGAACCTGGACACCCTGACGCGCGTGATCCACATTCCCGAGCGCTCGCTCATCGGTCACCTGAACTGGGCCACATGGCTGTTCCGCGATCTGACGCAGCTGCGCCTGGGCAACCGCAACCCGTTCAGCAACGCCGGCGTGGCCTATCGCGGGTCCGCAGACGACGCCGCGCTCAACTCCGGCGTGCAGCGCTACCAGGCAGACCCGCAGGCCGTGGCCCAGCTGGCCGCCGACAGTGAGCCCCAGGGCCGCATCAACATGCCGGTGCTGACGCTGCATGCGATCGACGACCCCACGGCCTTCGTGGAGCTGGAGTCGGCCTACCGCGGCATCGTCGACCAGGCGGGCAACGGCGCCCAGCTCGTGCAGAACTTCAGCGACGAGCACGAGCACAGCTACCTCAGCGACCCGCAGTACCCCGCGCTGTTCACGGCCCTGCTGGACTGGGTGGACCACGACAACAAGCCCACGCCGCAGAAGGTGCTGGAGCTGTGCAAGGGCTATGAAGCCGCCTACGGCGATACCTGCAAGCTGCAGCCCTCGTACCAGCCGCCGCCCCTCGCGGCCCGCGTGCCCGCGCGCTGATCCCGCGCCGGCCCTGCCTGGGTCGGCTTTTTCCCGACCGAGCTTCTCCGGCAGGGCAACGCCCGTGCCAGGGGAAGGCTTGCGTCCGCTTTCCATCCAGACCCAAGAAGGAGACCCATGAAACCCCATCACCGCACCCTTGCCATCGCCGCGCTGTGCGCCACCGCGGGAGGCGCCAGCGCCCAGTCCAGCGTCACCGTGTTCGGTGTGATCGACACGGCCTTGTCGCACCTGACTTCCGGTGACGTGAGCCGCACCCAGCTCGCGCCTGACGCCAACACCTCCAACCGGCTGGGATTTCGCGGTACCGAAGACCTGGGGGGCGGCCTGCGCGCAGGCTTCTGGCTCGAAGCCGGTTTCGCGCCCGACGACGGCACCGGCGGCAGCACCAACACCAACAACCAGACGTCCGGCGCCGCAGCGGCCGTCTCCGGCTCGCAGGGCCTGACCTTCGGGCGCAAATCGGTGGTCAGCCTCGGCGGGTCCTGGGGTGAATTGCGCCTGGGCCGCGACTATGTGCCCAGCTTCCTCAACCTCACCACCGCCATGCACCCCTTCGGCACCAACGGCGTGGGCAACGCCGGGTCGCTGTACTACCCCAAGGCCTTTGGGGGCACCACCGCGAGGACGCAGGTGCGCGCCTCCAATTCCATCGGCTACGTGCTGCCGGGCGGGCTGGGCGGCTTCTACGGCCAGGCCATGGTCGCGCTCGGCGAGAACGCCAGCACCGCTGGCGCCACGCGGGATGACGGCCGCTACCAGGGCGCGCGCCTGGGCTACCGGAGCGGCCCGGTCAACATCGCGGTGGCCAGCGGCAAGACCGACTACGCCACCGGCGACTACCGGCAGTCCAACGCCGGCATCAACTACCAGGCCGGCCCGGTGCTGCTGATGTACCTGTGGGGCAGCAACAAGGTCGGCACCAGCCGCACCGTGGCCCAGATGGTGGGCACACGCTGGCGCATGGGCCAGGGCGAATGGCGCTTTGCCTACACGCGCCTGAAGGCGACGGGCGTGGCCAACGACGCCACGCATGTCGCGCTGGGCTATGTGCATGCGCTGTCCAAGCGCACGGCGCTGTATGCCACCTATGCGCAGATCCACAACAAGGGCAATGGCACCGCGTTCAATGTGGGCCTGGGCGTGACCACGCCGGGCGGCACCAGCAAGGGCCACCAGGTCGGCGTGCGCCACACCTTCTGAGGCAGGCGCCGCCCCTCAGGGCCAGACCAGCGAAGCGGCCTGGCCCGACCGGATGGCCCGCAACACGCGGTCCCGGGCCTGCTTCACGGCTTCGATGCGGGCGGCCGGCAAGCCCGCCGGCCAATCATCAAACAGGCCCTGGCCACAGCGGCTTTGCCAGGTACAGCGGCGCAGCGACTCGAAGGCCTGCGCCGTACAGTCGCGGCCCAGCTCGCAGGAGGCCAGCAACACCGCCGTCTCCAGGTCCTCCCACGCCGCTGAATCCTGTGCCACCCCGGCCTGACGGGCCAGCGCGGCCACCAGGGCGGGCCGGGCCTGCTCGAACGCGCTCGCGCCCCCCGAGGCCAGCAGGCCGGCCACCACGGGCGCCTCCAGCCGCGACGAGGCCTGCCGCGGCCCGTCGGCCAGGGGCGAGCCCAGGGCCTGCAACCGCGCCTGCAAATCGGACTGCCGGTCCGCGAGCGTGCCGGGGGCCTCCCGGCTGAAACCACGGCAGCGGCTGTCGAGTTCGGCGCTGGCGCGCTGGCGATCAGGGGTCAAGGGTCCACGCAGCGGTCCGGGATCGCCGCCCGCAAAGGCCAGCTTCAGCGCGTCCGCGTCGCGTGCGTAGTCCCTGCAGAGGGACAGCGCCAGCCGGGCCTCTTCGAGCGCCCAGCGCTCGGAGCGCTGCGACAGCCGCAGGAACAGGTCGTGAAGATCGCGCGCCGACGCGTGACGGTCCCTCCCTTCTTCAGGAGGCGCCAGCTCGGGCCTTCGTGCAGCACCGGCTTCGTGCCAAGGCACGGGCACCGGGTCGGAGGGCGCCGGCCGCGCCAGCGCCGCCCGTGCGCCGGGCGCGAGCCGGACCTGCCCGCGCTCCGCCTCGGATGGCCACAGTGCGCTGCGCCCGAGCGCGAACACGCAAGCTAGCGCCGGCACCAGTGCCAGTGCCGCCCAGAACCCCCCTCGCCGGGCCGCGGCCATGCGTGCCGGGCTGCTCAGTTGAGGTCGGAGCAACTGGCTCCCGTGGTGTTGAGCATCTGCGCCGTGCCGTACAACGCGGTCATCACGCAGGTGGCATTCCACATGCCGCTGGCGCTGTGGCCCACACCTTCGACGCGGCGGAACAGCCGGTCCAGCGACACCCCGAGCTGGTTTGCCAGATAGCGCTGGTAGCGCACATTGGTGATGCCGCGCGCCAGCCGCGTGCTGCCGCTGAGCACGGCCGCGCAGTTGTCATCGGGTCCGTTCGAGGCCGTGTAGGGCACGGTGTCCGACGTGCCCTGGTAGTAGTAGGCCTTGCGCCCGGCAAAGCGGATGAAGCGGGCCTGTGGCGTCAGCGTGTGGGGATAGTTGAAGGGGCCATCGGCTGAATAGTTGGTGTTGCCGTATTTGTAGGTGTCATAGCCCGGGCAGGCCGCCGTGCCCGTGAATGGCCCGAAGGCCGTGGCGCCGCTGGCGGCATTGCCCACGGGCCGGTCGGCGTTGAAGTAAAGGTGGGTCCCGGCGTTGGCCAGCACGTACTTGACGAGCACGCCGGAACGCACGCTGCCATGCACCGTGTTGAAGGCCGCATAGCGGGAGTACATCTGCGCCCCCGCGGAATGCCCGGCCACCACGATCTGGGTGACGTTGGGGAAGGCCGTGGCATCGGCAAACTTGCGGATCAGGTCGTCGATGACCGTGAACGAACTCAGGTGCCGGCTGTCCATCGAGTCGTAGCCCAGGCTCCACTGCTCGTCGAACCAGTATGGCGTGCCGGCCGGCACCTTGGCGGCACTGCTGTCGGCGTCGTTCCAGAACTGCGGCGCGATCAGCAGGATTTCCGGGATATTGGCGCCGCTGTTGTGCAGCGCGTCGTTGGCGGCCGTGAAGGCGGGATCACCGTCGCGGTTGATGCCATGCTGCACGATCACGACCCGCGTGATCGCCGGCATGGTCGCTTGCAGGGTCTTGTTGCTGTAGTACGAGAAGTTGTAGCTCCCCAGCTGCATCTGGCGCAAGGTCGCTGCCTGGGTGCACAGGGTGGCCAGCAGCAGGGCAAAGCCCACCACGAGGCGTGTGATGTGTGACGAACGCATTTCTTGTCTCCTGTTGTACCGCCGGGAACCGACGGGCAACGGGACCATACAAGTGCGTCAACACAAAATCAAATATATGAAAAACCCGATTTCAATATCTTCAAGGTATTGAAATGCCAGGCTTCGGCGCGGGCTTCGGCGCGGGCTTCGGCGCGCACTGTGGCGCCTGCGTTTCAGGCGGTGCCGGAGGCCTTGCGGCGGGCTTTCCAGGCCCCGAACAGCACGATCAGGCCCGGCAGCAGGATGGTGGCCCAGATGATCTTGTCCAGGTGTTCCTTGACCCAGGGCACGCTGCCAAAGAAATAGCCGGCCGTGATCACCCCCACCACCCACAGCGTGCCGCCGGTCACGTCGTACAGGGTGAATTTGCTGCGCGTCATCTGGGCCACGCCGGCCACGAACGGCGCGAACGTGCGCAGAAACGGCATGAAGCGCGCCGCCACGATGGTGATGCCGCCATACTTTTCGTAGAAGGCGTGGGCCTGGTCAAAGGCGCGCTTGTTGAAAAAGCGCGAGTCTTCCCAGCGGAACACCCGTGGCCCGAAGAACCGCCCCACGGTGTAGTTGCTCTGGTTGCCGGCCACCGCGGCCGCCAGCAGCAGCCCGACCGACGTGCCATAGTCCATCAGCCCCACGCCGCACAGCGCGCCCACCACGAACAGCAGGGAGTCGCCTGGCAGGAAGGGCATGACCACCACGCCGGTCTCCACAAAAATGATCAGGAAGAGCAAGGCATATACCCAGGCGCCGTAGGTTTGCACGAACACCTCCAGGTGCTTGTCCACGTGCAGGATGAAGTCGATCAGAAAGGCCATGAGTTCCATGGCCGTGGATTATGCGGGCCAGGCGAGGCCACCCCGCCGTCGCCTGCGCGGCCCCACCGGACTGCCTAGAATGCACAGGTGTCCGCCGTACTTGCTCCGCCCCCCCGCCGCGCCATCCGTGAACTGCCTGATGAACTGATCAGCCAGATTGCCGCGGGCGAGGTCGTGGAACGGCCTGCCTCGGTCGTGCGCGAGCTGGTCGACAACGCGCTGGACGCCGGGTCCCGGCAGATCACCGTTCGGTTGCTCGCGGGCGGCGTGCGGCTGATTTCCGTGGAGGACGACGGCGCGGGCATCGCCCGCGAGGAACTGCCGATCGCCCTGAAGCGCCACGCCACCAGCAAGATCGCCTCGCTGGCCGATCTCGAGTCGGTTGGCACCATGGGCTTTCGCGGTGAAGCCCTGGCCGCCATTGGATCGGTGTCGGAGCTGTCGCTGCTGTCGCGCACGGCCGGGCAGGCCAGCGCCTTCTTTCTGGACGGCCGCAGCGGCGAGCTGCGGCCCGCGGCGCGCGCCACGGGCACCACGGTCGAAGTCAAGGAGCTGTTCTTCAGCACACCGGCACGCCGCAAATTCCTCAAGACCGACGCCACCGAACTGGCGCATTGCATCGAGGCCGTGCGCCGACACGCGCTGGCCCGGCCCGAGGTGGGCTTCGCCATCTGGCACGAGGGCAAACTGGTGGAGCAATGGCGCCCCGCCACCCGTGACCAGCGCCTGGCCGACGTGCTGGGCCAGGACCTGCTGGAACACAGCGTCGAAGTGAACTACAGCGCGGGCGTGATCCGCGTGACCGGCCGCGCCGGCATCCCCGACATCGCGCGCTCGCGGGCGGACCAGCAGTTTGCCTACGTCAATGGCCGCTACGTGCGCGACAAGGTGCTGACCCACGCCGCGCGCAGCGCCTATGAAGACGTGCTGCACGGCCACCGCCAGCCGGTCTATGCGCTGTATCTGGAGATCGATCCGGCCCGGGTCGACGTGAACGTGCACCCCACCAAGATCGAGGTCCGCTTCCGCGACAGCCGCGAGGTGCACCAGGCCGTGCGTCATGCGGTGGACAACGCGCTGGCCGCGCCGCGGGCCGCCGCGCTCAACGCCCTGCCCGCCCCTGCCTCGGCGCCCGGCCCCGCGCCCGGCCTCGCGCCCGGTTCAGAGCCTTATTGGCAGGCAGCCCCTGCCCCACGGACACAGGGCGCTATCAATTTCGAAGCAAACAGTGGCCACCGCGTCGCCGACATGGCCGCGCTGTGGGGCTCTGCGCCGGCAGCGCCAGCGGTGTTCCCTGTCGATCGCCGCGAGCCCTCACCCCTGCCGGCCGAGCCTGCCGAGCCCCCCGCGGGCGACTGGCCGCTGGGCCGCGCCATTGCGCAGCTGCAAGGCGTCTATGTGCTCGCCGAGAACGCCCAGGGCCTGGTCATCGTGGACATGCATGCCGCGCACGAGCGCATCGTCTACGAGCGGCTCAAGGCACAGATGGACGCCTCGGCCGCCGCCGGCGGCCCGTCGCGGCTGAGCAGCCAGCCCCTACTGATTCCCGCCACCTTCGCGGCCACGCCGCAGGAAACGGCCACAGCCGAGGCCTGCGCCGACACGCTGCAGGCGCTGGGCCTGGAGGTCACGCCGTTTTCACCCCGCACACTGGCCGTGCGCGCCGTGCCGACCTCACTAGCCCAGGGCGACGCGGTGGAGCTGGCGCGCAGCGTGCTGGCCGAACTGGCGCAGCACGACGCCTCCACCGTGATCCAGCGCGCGCAGAACGAACTGCTGGGCACCATGGCCTGCCACGGCGCGGTGCGCGCCAACCGCCGGCTCACGCTGGACGAGATGAACGCCCTGCTGCGCCAGATGGAGCAGACCGAGCGCTCCGACCAGTGCAACCACGGCCGCCCGACCTGGCGCCAGGTCACCGTGCGCGAACTCGACGCGCTGTTCCTGCGCGGGCGCTGAGGCCGGTAGCCTGGCAGCCCCTCCGATGAACTTTTCAGGCTCGCGCCGGTCACTCAGCTTCATGAAACGCTGGCACCTCTTTGCTGCGGCCCTTGCCACGCTGGCCATCCTGGCCGGTTGCGCCACGCTCGACGAAAAGCAGCGCGCCTGGATCTTCCAGCCCAGTGACCGGGCCTGGGGCGGCAGCGCCGCGCTGGCCGAAGGCATGAGCGACGTATGGATCGAGTACCCGTCGCGCATCACCGGCCAGCCGGTGCGGCTGCACGGCCTGTGGCTGGCCGCCGACCAGCCCGCCACCGGCCGGCCCGTGTTGCTGTACCTGCACGGTGCGCGCTGGAACGTCACCGGTTCCGCGCCCCGGATCCGCCGGATGCAGGCGCTGGGGTTCTCGGTGCTGGCCATCGACTACCGCGGCTTCGGCAAGAGCACCCCGGGGCTCCCCTCTGAAGACATGGCCGGCGAGGACGCACGCGCCGCCTGGGACTGGCTGGCGCAACACCATGCCGGCGCGCCGCGCTACATCTTCGGCCACTCGCTGGGCGGCGCGATTGCGATCGATCTGGCCCGACAGGTGGACGACGAGCGCGGCACCATCGTCGAAGGCACCTTCACCTCCATCCCCGACGTGGCCAGCAGCATGAAGTGGGGCTGGCTGCCCGTGGGGCCGCTGATCACGCAGCGCTTCGAGTCGGTCAGCAAGGTCGCGCAGATCGGTTCACCGCTGCTGGTGGTGCACGGCGACCACGACAGCCTGATCAAGCCGGAGCTTGGCCGCCGGCTGTTCGAGGCCGCGCGCGAACCCAAGGCCTTCGTGCTGGTCGAAGGCGGCTCGCACCACAACACCAACGCCGTCGGCCAGGCCCAGTACCGCGCGGCGCTGGCGCAGCTTTTCAGCTTGCGCTGAAGGCCATGGCCGCGCCGGCACTGAACTACCTGCAGGGCTACCCGCAGGACCTGCAGGCCCAGGCCGGCCAGCTTTTGCAGCAGGGGCGCCTGGGCCGCATGCTGGCGCAGAAGTACCCGGCGGCGCACGAGGTGCGGACCGACCGCTCGCTGTACGGCTACGTGCAGGCGCTCAAGACCAGCCACCTGCGCAGCAGCGAGCCGCTGAGCAAGGTCTGCTTTGACAACAAGCTGCACGTGATCGCGCATGCGCTGGGCACCCACACCGTGGCCGCGCGCGTGCAGGGCGGTCGGCTCAAGACCAAGCGCGAGATCCGCATCGCCTCGCTGTTCAAGGACGTGCCCGAGGAGTTCCTGCGGATGATCGCGGTGCATGAACTCGCGCACCTGCGGGAAAAGGCCCACGACAAGGCCTTCTACCAGCTGTGCACGCACATGGAGCCGGCCTACCATCAGCTCGAGCTGGACCTGCGGCTGTACCTCACCCACGTGGAGGCCACGGGCGAGCGCCTGTGGGCACCGCCCGGCACCGACGCCGCCCCCGCCTTCTGAAAGGGCACGGGCCTTCTGCTACCCTCAGCCGGATGTCCGAATCCGCGCCCAAGCCCATGTCACCCGGCCTCGTGGTCCTGGTGCTGGCCCTGCTGCTGGGCATCCAGCCCATCACCACCGACCTGTACCTGCCGGCCCTGCCCGCGCTCACCACCGAGCTGGGCGCCAGCGTGAGCCAGGCACAGCTCACCCTCACCGCGCTGCTGCTGTGCTTTGGCATCTCGCAGCTGTTCTTTGGTCCGCTCTCGGACCGCTTTGGCCGCCGGCCCGTGCTGCTGGGCGGCATGGCGGTCTACACGCTGGCCGGCATCGGCAACACGCTGGCGCCGGGCATCGGCTGGCTGATCCTCACGCGCGCGCTGCAGGGCGCCGCCATGGGCGCGGCCGTGATGTGCGCGCGCGCCATCATCCGCGACCTGTACCCGCCCGACCAGGGCGCGCGCGTGATGGCCCGCGCTCTGGGCGGATTGGGTGTGATCGCCTGCCTCAGCCCGCTCACGGGCGGCCTGCTCACGCCGCTGATGGGCTGGCGCTGGGCCCTGGCGGTGGTGGCGGTGTTTGGCGGCGCGCTATGGCTGCTGCTGTTTCGCCGCTTCGAGGAGACGGTGACGGCGCGCACCCCGCTGCACCCGCGCGTGCTGGTGGGCAACTGGGCCACCATCGTGCGGCACCCGGGCTTTCTGGCGTGGTCGGGCCTGCTGGCCGCGAGCTACGGCGGACTGTTCACCTTCCTGGCCGCGTCGTCGTTCGTGTTCCTGCGGGTGTATGAGATTTCGCGCCCGATGTACGGGCTGGCCATGGCCAGCGCCTCGCTGGCCTACATCGGTGGCACTTTCATCTGCCGGCGCCTGCTGCCGCGCGTGGGGCTGCAGGGCGCGGTGCGCATCGCGGCGTTCCTGAGCCTGGGCGGCGGCACCCTCATGGGCCTGCTGGCGCTGGCCGGCGTGCACACCTGGTGGGCCTTCCTGCTGCCGCACTACCTGTTCATGGTGGGCCATGGCATTCACCAGCCCTGCACCCAGGTGGGCGCGGTGGCGCCGTTCGCGCGCATGGCGGGCGCGGCCTCGGCGCTGTCAGGCTGCTTCCTCACGCTGGTGGCGTTTGGCGTGGGCGCCTGGCTGGGCTGGCGCATCGACGGCACGGTGTTCCCGCTGGTCAATGGCGTGTGGTTCTGGAGCGCGGTGATTGCGTTCTTTGCCTGGGTGCTGGTGCAGCGCCATGGCGACGTCTCACTGCCCGCCGCGGCCCGATGACGCGGCCATGGTGACGCGGCCATGATCACCACGCCCCTGTGCCTGGCCGGGCCCACCGCATCGGGCAAGACGGCGGCGGCACTGGCCCTGGCCCAGCGCGGCCCCGTCGAGATCATCAGCGTGGACTCGGCGCTGGTCTACCGGGGCATGGACATCGGCACCGCCAAGCCCACGGCGGCCGAACGCGCGGCCGTGCCCCACCACCTGATCGACATCCGCGACCCGCAGCAGGCCTACAGCGCCGCCGAGTTCGTGGCTGATGCCACGCGGCTCGTCGCCGACATCCAGGCCCGTGGCAAACGCCCGCTGCTGGTGGGTGGAACGATGCTGTATTTCAAGGCCCTGTTCGACGGCCTGGACGAGATGCCCCCGGCCGACCCGCAGGTGCGCGCCCGCATCGAGGCCGAAAGCCGCGAGCGCGGCTGGCCCGCGCTGCACGCCGAACTGGCGCAGGCCGACCCCGCCACGGCCGCGCGGCTGGCCCCCCATGACGCCCAGCGCATCCAGCGCGCGCTAGAGGTGTGGCGCGTGACGGGGCGGCCGCTGTCGGCCTTTCATGCTACAAAAAAAAGAGCACAAAGTGACCACCCCATAAAGGCTACAGCCCTGATTTCCCTTGAACCGGCCCACAGGGCCTGGCTGCATGAGCGCATTGCCGCGCGTTTTGAAGCCATGCTGGCCGACGGCCTGGTGGCGGAGGTGCAGGCCCTGCGCGCGCGCGGCGACCTCACCCCCGACCTGCCCAGCATGCGCTGCGTGGGCTACCGCCAGACCTGGGAACACCTGGACGGCGCCTTCGACGGGGCCGAGCTGCGCGACCGCGGCATCTTTGCCACGCGGCAGCTGGCCAAACGCCAGCTCACGTGGCTGCGCAGCATGCCCGAGCGCCACGTGGTGGCCTGCGACGCACCCGACGCCCTGGAGCGCGTGGTTGCGCTCGCGCAGGAGCTGGCATGAGCCTGGAGGTGACCGGCCTGGCCAAGCAGTACGGCGACACGCCGGTGTTTGCCAACGTGACCTTCACCGTGGCGCCCGCCGAGTTCGTGGCCATCGTGGGCGAGTCGGGCGTGGGCAAGTCCACCCTGCTCAACTGCCTGGCGGGCCTGGACAGCTGGAGCGCCGGCACCGTGGTGCTGGACGGCACCGACCTGGGCCGCCTGAGCGACGAGCAGACCGCGCTGCTGCGGCGGGGCAAGGTGGGCTTCGTGTTTCAGGCCTTTCATGTGCTGCCGCACCTGGACGTGGCGCAAAACGTGGCCCTGCCCCTGCTGCTGCTGGGTCAGCCCGATGCCGCCCGCGTGGCGCAGGTGCTGGACGCCGTGGGTCTGGCCGGCCTGGGCGACCGGCTGCCGCAGCAGCTCAGCGGCGGGCAACTGCAGCGCGTGGCCATTGCCCGCGCGCTGGTGCACCGCCCCCGCCTGCTGCTGGCCGACGAGCCCACCGGCAACCTCGACCCCGCCACGGCGGCGCGCGTGATGGACCTGCTGATCCACCAGACCCGGCTGGAAGGCGCCTCGCTGGTGCTGGTGACCCACTCCGAGGCCGCCGCCGCGCGGGCGGACCGGGTGCTGCATCTGGCGGCGGACGGCATCCGCCCCTGAAATAATTCGCCGGCCGCTGTCGAAAAGCGGCGCGCTGGCGCGACATGGGGTGAGCGCTGTTGCTCACCAACCTTTGTTCAGGAGTTTTCCATGCAATACATGCTGATGTTCTACATTTCGCCCGAAGACGTGGCCAGCCGCACCGACGAGCGCGCCGAGGCCTACATGGCCGGGTGGAACGCCTACGTGGGCGCCATGTACCAGTCGGGCGTGGTGCTCAGCGGCGAGGGGCTGGACCCGCCCTCCACCGCCACCAGCCTGCGCATCCGCGGCGACAAGCGCAGTGTGCAGGACGGCCCGTTCGCCGACACCAAGGAGCAGCTGGGCGGCTTCTTCATCATCGACGTGGACCATCTCGACGCGGCGCTCGAATGGGCCGCCCGCGCGCCCTGCGCCTCCACCGGCGGCGTGGAAGTCCGCCCGGTGATGGTCCGCGCCGCGCAGTGAGCCTGCCCAGCCCGGCCGGCCCGCGCGCAGAGGCCGCGAACGCCGCCGTGGCGCAGGCCGCCGAGCGGGCGGCTCGCGAATCGTATGGCCGGCTTGTGGCCATCCTGTCGGCACGCACGCGCGATATCGCCATGGCCGAGGACGCTCTGGCTGAGGCCTTTGCCAGCGCGCTCGAAAGCTGGCCGCAAGAGGGCGTGCCCGCGAACCCGGCTGCCTGGCTGCTGACCGTGGCGCGCCGCCGGACGCTGGACGAGTGGCGCCACAGCCAGGTCGTTGCCGACGCCGCCCAGACCCTGCTGGCGACGGCCGATGAGCTGATCTGGGACGACGCCTCGGGCGCCGTGCCCGACGAGCGCTTGCGCTTGCTGTTCGTCTGCGCCCACCCTGCGGTACAGGCCGCCGCACGGGCCCCGCTGATGCTGCAGGCCGTGCTGGGCCTGGACGTGTCGCGCATGGCCGGTGCGTTCCTGTTGGCGCCCGCTACGCTGGGCCAGCGGCTGGTGCGGGCCAAGGCCCGCATCCGCGAGGCCGGCATTCCGTTTGAACCGCCCCAGGCCCGCGACCTGCCACAGCGCCTGCAGGATGTGCTGGACGGGATCTACGCGGCCTACGGCATGGGCTGGGACGACGTGGAAGGCGCCGACGCCGCGCGGCGCGGCCTGACCACCGAGGCGATCGAGCTGGGCCGCATCCTCTGCGCGCTGATGCCCAACGAGCCCGAGCCTGCGGGCCTGCTGGCCCTGATGCTGTTTTGCGAGGCGCGGGCCGCTGCGCGGCGCAGCACGGAAGGGGCCTATGTGCCGCTGGACCAGCAGGACACCGCCCGCTGGAACCACGCGCAGCGTGAAGAAGCCGAGGCCCTGCTGCTGGCCGCCGCTCGACGCGGCGCGCCCGGCCCGTTTCAGCTTGAGGCGGCCATCCAGTCGGCCCACACCCAGCGGCGCCTGGGCGCGGCCGTGCCGCCCCAGGCGCTGGTGGTGCTGTATGACGGCCTGCTGGCGCTGCGCCCCAGCCTGGGCGCCCAGGTGAGCCGCGCCTGCGCCGTGGCCGCAGCGGCAGGCCCCGCCGCCGCATTGAAGGTGATGGATGCGCTGCCGGCAGACAACGTGGCGCATTACCAGCCCTACTGGGCAGCGCGCGCGCACCTGCTGGCGCAGGCCGGCCAGGCCGACGCCGCGCGGCAAGCCAATGCCCAGGCCATGGGCCTCACGGAAAACGCGGCGGTGCGCGCCTGGCTGGCTGGGCGGTTTTGAGGGTGACCGGTCAGCACTCGGTGGACTCCAGCGGTGGCATCCACTCCATATGAAGCCAAAACAGGAGAAAAATGAACCGCCCCGAGTTTCATGGAGGCCGGTTGGTTTAAGTCAGGCCACCACCGTGGAGGCTTGACTGGCGAGTTGCCGGTAGTAGTTTGCCTCAGCTTCTGCCGGCGGGATATACCCAATGGGTCCGAGCAGCCGGTGATGATTGAACCAGGCCACCCATTGCAGCGTGGCCAGCTCCACCGATTCACGGGTTGGCCAGGAGCGGCGATGGATCACCTCGGCCTTGTACAGCCCGTTGATCGTTTCAGCCAGGGCGTTGTCGTAGCTGTCACCCTTGCTGCCCACAGAGGGCTCAATGCCAGCTTCTGCGAGCCGTTCGCTGTAGCGGAGCTGACGTATTGGGCGCCCCTGTCGGAATGGTGAATCAACTCGCCATCGCGCTCGGGCTGCCTGGCATACAGCGCCTGTCCCAGCGCATCCAGAACGAAGTCCGTGTGCATGGAACTGCTGACCCGCCAGCCCACGATGCGCCTGGCGTACACGTCGATCACGAAGGCCACGTACAGCCAGCCCTGCCAGGTTGAAACGTAGGTGAAGTCCGAAACCCAAAGCTGGTTGGGCCGATCGACCTTGAACACCCTGTTGACCCGGTCCAGCGGGCACGGTGCCTTCATGTCACTGAGGGTGGTGCGTACCACCTTGCCACGGCGTACGCCCTGCAGGCCCAGGCGCTTCATCAACCGCTCGACCGTGCAGCGGGCAATGGCGACTCCCTCGCGGTTGAGCTGCCTCCAGACCTTCTGGGCACCGTAGACCTGCATGTTGGCCCGCCAAACGCGCTCGATCTGCGGCGCCAGGACACCGTCACGCTGGGCGCGCGCGCAGCGCAGCTGGGGGTCGCGTTGACGGGCGGCATGGCGCCAATAGCCTGACGGGGCGATCTGCAGCACTTTGCAGATCGACTCGACCCCATAGGCCTGTCGATGCTGATCGACGAAGTCGTTCAGGACTTCAGACGGCGGTCGAGCTCCGCCTGGGCGAAAAACGCGCTGGCCAGCTTCAGGATCTCGTTGGCCTTGCGCAACTCCTTGTTCTCGCGTTCGAGTTCCTTCAAACGCTGCAGCTCGCTCGTCGTGACGCCAGCCCGAGCACCGGTGTCGATCTCATCGCGCTTGACCCATTCGTTGAGGGTTTGCGGCACGCAGCCGATCTTGGGGGCAATGGATTCGATGGCAGCCCACAGCGAGGGGTACTCGCCTCTGTGCTCCTGCACCATGCGAACGGCACGTTCGCGGACCTCGGGTGAAAACTTGTTCGACTTCTTGCTCATGGCTCAATCCTCTCAGAGAAAAGAGCCTCCTCAAAATCCGGGGCGGTTCATGTACCCTATCGGAAGCAGGTTAATTAACCCATCGCACTAGGCTGCAAATTACATTTCCATAATTGAGCAGGAGCTTACTCGAACATCCCATGTCGTCATCTTTCGATTCAGCCGCCCGCGCATCCGCTAATCGGATCAGCCATTACATTGAGGTACATCGGGGCCATCCCCAGGTATCTCTCTACGACCACATTAAAACGCGACGCAGCGAAAGAGCCGCCCGCGCGAGTTTGCTCAAACTGGTCTATCTCGATACGAACGCATGGAAGTGCGTGTCGGACTTTCGGCGGAACAAGATGAGTCTCACGCCCGCAATGAAGGCGTTTGGGGCAAGCATTGAACGGGCTGTTCAGACGGGACGATTTGCATTTCCCATCGGCGTTCCGACGTACTTCGAGCTGGATTCGATGACTGACCCGGCGACACGAGAAACGCTTACTCGACTGGTTGATGAGCTATCCCAAGGGTTTTGCATCAGCCCCTTTTCTGATCGCGTTGGTTCTGAGTTGCGCAAGCTGCGTATGGGCAAACTGGACGAGCCGGAAGGGTTAGAAGATTTCTTATGCAGTCCCATCGAGCTGATGGGAATACCGACGATTTCTACACTCGGGTTTCTCGAATCGCATGTAGATAAAGAAACTTTCAACAAGGCATTCTTTGATGCCTTGTCAGAACTGCCATTTTCCTTTCAGTTGGAAGTTGCCGGTACGTTTCCTGGGGCGAAGTGGGACAACTCTCGCGGCATTACAGACCTCAACAACGGAAAGGCCGAGCATCAGTCGGAAATGGTGAACCTCAATACCGGTATATTTGTTGAATTGACGGGCTGCATCGCCGCATGGTTCAGAGAGGAAGGGGTAACCCTTTCTCAACCAGAAATTAAGCGATACGCACTTGAGGCGCAATACCACTGGCATGAGACACCAACCTCACGAGCACTGCCAACGCTAAGAGTATTGAGTTCACTGTATGGATTGATGCGATTCGATCCACAACGCCGATACCAGAACGGAGATCCGAGCGACTTCATGGTGGCAGCATCCGCACTTCCTGTGGCGGATGCTCTTTATACGGACAGAAAGCTCGCCAATCTTCTGTCCGATAAAAGAATTGGACTGAGCAGGTTTTCGGACTGCACGGTAGTCAGTGGGTTCGACAACATGGCGGCGCATCTCGAAGAACAACTAAGGTGAGCGGCAACAGGAGAAAACAATGGATTCAACCATGCCTCCGCGAGAGGATGAACAAGTAAAAGCCGCAGTTCGGAACATCTTGCTAGGTTCTGCACCGGAACGCGAAAGCGAGTTGGCCTCCTTGTGGAGCTTGCTTGAACCTCGTTTTCAACTGACTGCCGACACGCACGACGGCGCGCGATTGGTCATGGAAGCGGGGATGTATCGCTTCGTCCGTTTTAACCATCGCGTAGTGCGTGCATTCTGGATCGCAGGCTTTGCAGCTTGGGAAGCGTATCGCGTTGTAGCGGAAACGCCCGAACTAGAGCCACTTGACCTCAAGCGCCTAGCGGAGATGATTGGTGCGTTTGAGCGCGTCTTGGAAAGCGATGCCCCGGAGCTGGAAGCGCTGCCCACAGATGTTCCCGAGCCAGGCCACTACGACGGTAACCCACAACTTCGCGCGCCAGGGGAGCTTGCAACGCTGGGCGTTGGTTGGGCGCTCTTGCATGAGGTGCGGCATCTGAAGCACCAGCAGGACGGTGATGCGGCAGACCCCTACGAGGAAGACCCAACCCAGCGCAGAAACGAGGAACTGTCATGCGACGCCTTCGCCACGAAATTCCTGCTTGACCAACTTGATGTTTATGCCCAACAGGAAAATGTAAGCCCAAACCTTGTTCGCAGAAAGAGAGAACTCGGAATCTATTTCGCTCTATTTGCGATGACATTGATGGCGCGCGACAAGTGGGGTGCCTCCCAAACTCATCCGTCCATTCAGGCGAGAGTCGACGCAGTACGCGCCTTGATGGGCAGTCAACGCGATGAAGTCGCCGAGGCAATCGCAAGCGTGGCATTTGCAACGCTTCATGAGTTTATGCCCGGTTCTCCAGGCATTGTTTCCACCCCCTAAAAACGCAGACTAACCTATGCACAAGAAAGATTTTGCGGGTGAGCCAATCCTCAAGGAAATGTCGTGCGTTCTTGAATGGCTCACGGGAAAAGGGCTGAATGCACTAAACTCCCGGTATTCAAGATACGAGAAAGACATAGATCAGTTTTTCTCGTGCGACGATCCCACTTCCACTGACGGTCGGGCCAAGTTTGACAAACTGACCAACTCGTATATCGAGTGCTTGAACATCGTTCTGATTCACCGAGCATTTCGAGACGAAGCGAGCCAAGGCTTTGTCAATAGACTAAGCAAGGTAGCAGACGGGCAAGATCATCCTGACGCCAGTTCGGCAGGATCATCAAGAGACTATTTGTTCGAGCTGCTGATTGCGGCGAGAATGTCGTTGTCCGGCTACAAGATCGACTTCAACAAAGTCACGGATGTTGTGGCCGAGAACGATGAGTTCCTTGTTTTCGGCGAGTGCAAGCGACTGTCTTCCGAGAAGAAGTTTGAGGAAAACTTCAAGAAGGCAGGTAAGCAAATTACCGGCCAAGCCGCAGGGATGTCCCACAGGGTCTATGGCTTGGTCTTCTTGGATGTGTCCAGTTGTCTTGAAGGGATTCCAAAGATGGAACTTCCCAATGCCGAAGCAGCCCAGCGGGCAATTCACGAAAGCCTTGAGGCATTCGTGGCGAGAAACGCATCAAAAATAGAACAGTTGGCCGAACGATTTTCTGAGTCTTCGCTTGGAGTCTGCCTAATTGGGCAGGCTCCGATTTGGACACGAGACGGCACCCTCTACATGGCGGCAAGGACAAGAGTAGTCGCACCACAGAGCTTGTCGGATGAAGATTTCAACTCGCTCAACAAAATTTTGAGCGAATTTTCAAGTTCTATGCTTTCCCTTGTTTGATCTGCGATTCCGCTCGACGTGCCGCCTGCTGCAACCGTTCCCCCAACACTGAACCGCCCCGGATTTTGAGGAGGCTCTTTTCTCTGAGAGGATTGAGCCATGAGCAAGAAGTCGAACAAGTTTTCACCCGAGGTCCGCGAACGTGCCGTTCGCATGGTGCAGGAGCACAGAGGCGAGTACCCCTCGCTGTGGGCTGCCATCGAATCCATTGCCCCCAAGATCGGCTGCGTGCCGCAAACCCTCAACGAATGGGTCAAGCGCGATGAGATCGACACCGGTGCTCGGGCTGGCGTCACGACGAGCGAGCTGCAGCGTTTGAAGGAACTCGAACGCGAGAACAAGGAGTTGCGCAAGGCCAACGAGATCCTGAAGCTGGCCAGCGCGTTTTTCGCCCAGGCGGAGCTCGACCGCCGTCTGAAGTCCTGAACGACTTCGTCGATCAGCATCGACAGGCCTATGGGGTCGAGTCGATCTGCAAAGTGCTGCAGATCGCCCCGTCAGGCTATTGGCGCCATGCCGCCCGTCAACGCGACCCCCAGCTGCGCTGCGCGCGCGCCCAGCGTGACGGTGTCCTGGCGCCGCAGATCGAGCGCGTTTGGCGGGCCAACATGCAGGTCTACGGTGCCCAGAAGGTCTGGAGGCAGCTCAACCGCGAGGGAGTCGCCATTGCCCGCTGCACGGTCGAGCGGTTGATGAAGCGCCTGGGCCTGCAGGGCGTACGCCGTGGCAAGGTGGTACGCACCACCCTCAGTGACATGAAGGCACCGTGCCCGCTGGACCGGGTCAACAGGGTGTTCAAGGTCGATCGGCCCAACCAGCTTTGGGTTTCGGACTTCACCTACGTTTCAACCTGGCAGGGCTGGCTGTACGTGGCCTTCGTGATCGACGTGTACGCCAGGCGCATCGTGGGCTGGCGGGTCAGCAGTTCCATGCACACGGACTTCGTTCTGGATGCGCTGGGACAGGCGCTGTATGCCAGGCAGCCCGAGCGCGATGGCGAGTTGATTCACCATTCCGACAGGGGCGCCCAATACGTCAGCTCCGCTACAGCGAACGGCTCGCAGAAGCTGGCATTGAGCCCTCTGTGGGCAGCAAGGGTGACAGCTACGACAACGCCCTGGCTGAAACGATCAACGGGCTGTACAAGGCCGAGGTGATCCATCGCCGCTCCTGGCCAACCCGTGAATCGGTGGAGCTGGCCACGCTGCAATGGGTGGCCTGGTTCAATCATCACCGGCTGCTCGGACCCATTGGGTATATCCCGCCGGCAGAAGCTGAGGCAAACTACTACCGGCAACTCGCCAGTCAAGCCTCCACGGTGGTGGCCTGACTTAAACCAACCGGCCTCCATGAAACTCGGGGCGGTTCAAAAAGCTTCCGCTCAAGGCGCTAAGGTCTTCTTAAGTGAAGTCCTCTTAGAGTCGTCGCTTAGTTAGAAAGCGGTGCCAACTTCAAACTGAAACCTCTGGATTCGATTTGAAGGCGAGCTTGCACTAGACGCCGGCGAGCTGATCGTGAACTTCAAAGGGCCGACTGGGCTAATCCAAGACAGACCGAGTCCTTTTTCGGCACTTGGAATGAAAGGTGGGAGGCGTTGCCTGCCCGACGCAAGTGCTTCTTGTTCTTCCTTTGTGAACTTCTCTGGAGACTTTCGGTTCAGTAGGCGCACTGCCCAAAGGCGCAGCACCGCATCTTCCTGCGTCGGTTCTATCAGGACCCCGTCTTTATCCTTTGTTTGCGTCGAAAGTATTCCAAGAGCGATCTTTACGTACTCGCTATCGAGCTTGGAGTCTTCAATTCGAGTCGTGACTAACCAGCCGGTCAGAAGAATTGACGCAGGCAACCCAAGGCCACCCAGCCAAGCGATCATCTTTTCGTGCTTGCGGACGAATCTGTTCACGAAGTAGTGCCTCCTGTGGCGTGGGTTGTTGCGAGTTATGCCGTCTAACGTCTAGGCTCAGCCGGCCGCACGTCGCAAGGCGAGTGGCTCGGCTGGAGCCGCTGGTTAGACCCGCTTCTGGATGTGCTTGACAGCAAGATCTATTTCCTCCAGAAGCCGTCCTCGGTTTTCCTCAGGGCCGTAATCACTCCAATCGGCTCTGAGACCTTTGAGTATTCGCAGCGTAACTGGGTAGTAATGCTTGAAGTCTTGTAGCTCAAAGACCACCGCGATTTGCCTGTCTAACTTCTTGGGCTGGTCGGCTTGCTCACGCTCTACCAACTGCCGAATTAGGTTGTGATAAGTCTCGAAGCGAAGTCTCTTTTGTTCTTCGCGCCTAACAAGAATGAACTGGACGATGCCCCAAATGACCGGCCCCGCAGCGAGCAGTACACCCAGGCCAGCAGCGTATTCAGACAACCACTTTAAAAAGCACTCGATCATGCGAATCTAACGTGATTTAAAAGTCAAACTCGCCGTGTATCACGGGTTCGACGCAAGGCTTGATCGGGCTTCACACATCGCATACCGTTGATTTATATCGTGTATTTCGACTTGACCGTTGGTAAATTTTTCCGTTGCGGCTGTGATACACAGCACAGCGCGTATGCGAACGCCCCGGGCGCCCCGCTCAGTCGGCAGGCTGCGACCAGTATTCATAAACCCAGGCCGGAGCAAAGCCGATGCGCTGGTACAGCGCCACGGCCCGCGTGTTGCCGGCCTCCACCTGCAGAAACATCCGCGACAACCCGCGCTGGCGGGCTTCTTCTCGCAGGGCCGCCAGAATGGCGCTGGCCAGGCCGCCGCCGCGGTGCGCGGGCAGCGTGCGCATACCGTGCACGCTGGCCCAGCCGCGGCTGAAGCTGCCCATGCCCACGGCCACCGTCTGGCCCTGGGCTTGCACGCCGGCAAACACCGCATGGCGCGCCCGCGCCAGAATGCCCACGCGGCAGGCGCCGTCCACCGGGTCAAACCCTTCACCAAGAAACACCGCGTTCCACGCAGCCGAAGGCGCCTGGGCCAGGCTCACCGGCGCGGCGGGCAGGGGCAAGGCCAGCGCCTCCACCCGGCCCGTCATCACGCGCGTGGGCTGCTTCATAACGTAGCCGCGTGCCCGCAGCGCCGCGCGCAAGTCATCAAAGGCCGGCAGCACCGGCAGCCGGAAGGCCGCGCGCAGGCCCTGCTCGGCATAGCGCGCCTCGATCAGGTCCAGTGCCGCAAGGTCGGGCGCCTCGTGCCGCAGGGGCACGGCGCTGCGCGCGCGGTTGACGGTGCCGCTGTCCAGCCCCAGCGTCCAGCCGTCGATGGCCTGCACCTGCTCGGGCGGGACCGCATCACGCGTGGCGTGTTCGATGGCTTCGATATCTGGCGCCGACAGCGCAGGCAGCGCCGCGTCGCCGCTCATGTGCCCAGCAGCCCGGCGTAGCGTGTCAGGTCCACGTTGCCGCCGCTCACGATCACGCCCACGCGCTGCCCCTGCAGGCTCAGCCCCGCGTGAAAGGCCGCGGCCAGGCTCAGGCACCCGGTGGGCTCCACCACCAGCTTCATGCGCTGCGCATAGAAGCGCATGGCCTCCACCAGTTGTTCGTCGGTCACGGTCACGATGTCGTCCACCAGACGGCGGATCACCCCGAAGGTGTACTGCCCCAGATGCTGGGTCTGCGCGCCATCGGCCAGGGTCCGGGGGGTGTCGATGTGCACGATGGTGCCGCTGCGAAACGACTGCTGGCCATCGTTGCCGGCTTCGGGCTCGACACCCAGCACGCGGCAGCGTGGCGAGAGCGCCTTGGCGGCCAGGGCGCTGCCGCTCAGCAGGCCGCCGCCGCCCAGGCAGACCAGCAGGGTGTCGAGTTCGCCCACCTCTTCGATCAGCTCCTTGGCCGCCGTGCCCTGGCCGGCGATCACGTCGGGGTGGTCGTAGGGCGGGATGATGGTCATGCCGCGCTCGGCCGCGAGGTGCGCGGTCAGGGCTTCGCGGTCCTGGGTGTAACGGTCAAACAGGATGACTTCGCCACCGTCGCCCAGGTAGCCGCGTGTGGCCTCGACCTTGGACTGCGGTGCGTCCAGTGGCATCAGGATGGCGGCCGGCATGCCCAGCAGGCGCGCCGACAGCGCCACCGCCTGCGCGTGGTTGCCCGACGAGAAGGCAATCACGCCGGCGCGCTTTTGCGCCTCGGTGAAGCGCGACAACGCATTGAACGCACCACGGAACTTGAACGCGCCCATGCGCTGCAGGTTCTCGCACTTGAAGAAAAGCTGCGCGCCCAGCAGCCGGTCGACCGTGGTGCTGCGCAGCACCGGGGTGCGATGCGCATGGCCCTGCAGCCGCTGCGCGGCGGCCTCGACGTCGGCATAGGTGGGGAGGTCCGGCAGGTCAGCCATGCGGGGCCTCACACGCAGGTCACGGTCACCTGGGCCATCACGCCGGTCACGGCCAAGCCCGAGCCATTGGTCACCGTGCAGGCCTGGCCCGAGGGCTGGGTGCTCACCACCACCGAATAGGCCGTGCCGGACGCCTGCGTGCCCGGAAAGGCAAACGTGCCATTGGCCGTGAGCGGCAGCAGCACCGTGCCATTGCTGAGCACAACCGTGGCGCCCGTGGCCAGCCCGCTCAGCGTGCCCCCCACCGACGACGTGGTGACGCAGGTCACGGCCACGTCCGTGACCGACGTGCCGACGCTGTTGACCGTGCCACTGCCGTTGGTCACGGCGCACGACTGGCCGGTGGGCTGGGTCAGCACGGTCACGTTGTAGCCAGCGTTGTTGGACAGGTAGATGGGGAAGGTGAAGGTGCCGTTGGTCTTGAGCGTGAGGCTGTCGGCCTTGTTGTTCTGCAGGGTCACGCTGAGGTTTTGCCCCAGCCCGCTCAGCGTGCCGCCGATGCTCGCGCCGCCCCCGCCACAGCCGGCCAGCGACAGGCTCAGCAGGCCGGCGGCCACCAGCCCAAGGGTTCTGATTTGACGCATGAAGGAGTCCTCTTCCTGTGCTGAAACGCGGTGCGGTCTGCACCTGCGGAAAGTATGGCATGGCCCGGAACGCCGCGGGGCCGCGTCACGCGCCCGGTGGCGGCTCCGTCCGCTCCAGGTAGCTCTGGAACACGCCCACATGGATCAGTGCCGCATCGCTCGAGCCCGGCCACAGGTCTTCGCTGCGAAAGCGCACGTCATAGGTGGGCTCGTCCTGCGCCTCGACCGCATGGGCATGCGCATCCGGAAACGGATAGGCCGGCGACTCGCCCACCACCACGCCCGTCTTGCCGCGGATGTAGCCGGGCAGGCGCATGTGGCCGGGCACCGCGTCCAGCCGCACCCGCACGCGGTCGCCCACGGCAAAGCGTTCGCGTCCGGGCAGGTTGGCCCGCCCCGGCGCGCTGGGCGACGCCAACGGCACCGCCCCCTGCGCCCGCTGCTCCAGTTCCTCGCGGGTGAGCACGCCCTTTTCAACGCACAGGGTCAGCAGCGAGGTCAGCGAGCGCTCGTAGTAACTCGCCGCCAGGTAGTGCAGCGGGGCCATGCGCTCGATGGCGTGGCGGTACTCGTCCATGTTGAACAGGCCCAGCCGCACCGCGCCCGCATACAGCGCATTGGCCCGCACCTCCCAGGGTGCGTGGAAGGCCTTGGCGTCCAGCGTGTAGCGCACCCGCCCATAGCCCTGTCGGCCGCCCAGATCATGAATGCCGTCCATCAGGTCCTCCGTCTACAGGCGGGCTACGCCAATCAGCGAGTCGCGAGTGACGACGCCGGCCAGGCGCTCCTCCGGCCAGCCCGCCGTGTGGGGTGGCTGCTCGGGCAGCACCATGTAGCGCGTGTCGGCCGTGGTGTCCCACACGCGCAGTTCCACTTCAGGGGGCAGGTCCAGCCCCATTTCTCGCAGCACGGTGCGCGACTCGCGCACCACGCGCGAACGGTAGGGCAGGTCCTTGTACCAGTCGGGCGGCAGACCAATCAGCGTGAACGCGGTGCACGAGCACAGCGTGCAGCAGATCACGTTGTGCACCAGGGGCGCGTTCTCCAGCACCACCAGATGCCGGTGGTGCTTGGGCAGGGTGAGCCCCAGTTCCGCCACCGCGTCGCGGCCGTTGGCCAGCAAGCGGGCCCGGAATTCCGCGTCCACCCAGGCCCGGGCCACCACGCGCGCACCGTTGTGCGGCAGCCATTCTTCCTGCGCCTTGTGGCTCAGTTCGTCCACCAACGCGGAGATGCCCATGCCCCGCTCGTCCAGGGCAGACTGGATCGCGTCGAGGCGTTGCTCGACGGTTGCCGTGCGGTGCACGATGGTGGGTTCGTGGTTCATGGGCCTGCTCCCCGTTCTCGGTGGTGGGCTCCATTCTGCCCAAAGTGGTCAGCCGGCGTAGCGTTCGAGGGCCTGCCGCAAGCCCGCGCAGGCCTTGTGCGGAAACTGCGCAAAGAGGGTTTCCACGCCGGGCCGGCGGTTGGCCAGTGACACCTCCAGCCCCGACCGCCACCGCGTCAGGCGGGCCACCATCTCGCACGCGGACTCGTCCTCCCCCTGCACCACCGACGCAAAACGGTATTCGCCCAATGACTCGGCTCCCGTGAGCCGGTCCAACGCGCGGCCCAGCCAGCTCCGCGGGCCCGCCGGGAACCCGCTGGCCGCGGCCGCTTCAAGCGTTTGCAGGTCGGTGATGACGCCCGCCAGGTCGGCGGCGGCGACGCGGCTGTAGGGCCATTTGACGACCCGGGTCTGGCCGCCGGCCCGGTTCTTCTGGTGACGCACCGACACCGCGACGAAGTACAGCCCCCGCCACTGCTCCAGCCCCACGGAGACCGTGCAGGCGGCATGGCCCACGCGCCCCTCGTCGACCACCCCCAGGTCGGCAACGGCCCGGATGCCTGCGGATGCCCGCAACGCGTTGGAAAGATCGTTGAGAGGGGTCATGAATTGATTCGGCGATTACGTCCGGCAAATGCGGTGAGCGTCGTTCATCGAACCGGCACCTGGAGAAACGCACCGCCAAGCGGACAATTTATAGCGCAAATCCTGCGCCCCGCCCTGCCTCCTCCGCGCACAATCCCTCCCATGCGCGCCCTTCTCACCACCTTCTCCTGGCAGGAGCTGCGCCACCATCCGTGGCGCAACGCGGCGGCGGTGCTGGCCGTGATGCTGGGGGTGGCGCTGGCGTTTTCGGTCCACCTGATCAACGCCTCGGCGCTCAGCGAATTTTCCAGCGCAGTGCGCTCGGTCAACGGCCAGCCGGACCTGGAGCTGCGCGCGGTGCGTGGCGGCTTTGACGAGGCCCTGTTCGCCCGTGTGGCCACCCAGCCCGGGGTGGCACTGGCCAGCCCGGTGCTGGAGGCGCAGACCCTGATGCTCACGCCGCGCGGCCAGCGCAAGGCGCTGCGCCTGCTGGGCGTGGACGCGCTGGTGGTGGCCGGTGTGGCGCCGGCGCTGCTGCCACTGCCCGCGGCCGGCGCCGACCGCATGGCGCTGTTTGCACCGGGCGTGGTGTTCCTCAACCCCGCGGCGCAAGCCTTGCTGGATGGCGCGGGCCGGGGCGAGCCCGAGCTGCAGGTGCAGGTCGGCCAGCAGCTGCGCACGGTGCGCGTGGGCGGCACGGTGAGCGCCGGCGGGGCGCCGCTGGCGGTGATGGACATCGGCGCCGCGCAGGACCTGCTGGGCCGCGGCGGCGAACTCACGCGCATCGACCTGCGGCTGCGCGCGGGCGTCGGGCGCGACGCCGTGCTGCGCGCGCTGGCGCTGCCGGGCCACATCACGGCCAGCGCCCCAGGCGATGCCGTGCAGCGCGTGGACCAGTTGTCGCGCGCCTACCGGGTCAATCTCACGGTGCTGGCGCTGGTGGCCCTGTTCACCGGCGCCTTCCTGGTGTTTTCGGTGCTCTCGCTGAGCGTGGCACGGCGCGCACAGCAACTGGCGCTGCTGGGCGTGCTGGGGCTCACGGCGCGCCAGCGGCTGCGGCTGGTGCTCGTGGAATCGGGCCTGTTGGGTCTGCTGGGCAGTGCGGCCGGCGTGGCGCTGGGCACCGCATTGGCCCTGCTGGCCCTGCGCCTGCTCGGGGGGGACCTGGGCGGCGGCTACTTCGCCGGTGTGGCGCCCGCGCTGCAATGGGACGGCCTGGCCGCGCTGGCCTATGGCGCGCTCGGCGTGCTGGCGGCCCTGGCGGGCGGCTGGTGGCCGGCCCGCGCCGCACAGCGCCTGCCGCTGGCCCAGACGCTCAAGGGGCTGGGCATGGCCGTGCACACGGGCCGCCGCCAAGCGCTGAGCCTGGGCCTGATTGCCGCAGGGGGCTTGATGGCGCTGCTGCCGCCCGTGGCGGGCATCCCGCTGGCGGCCTACCTTTCAGTGGGCCTGTTGCTGGTGGGCGGCATCACCGCCCTGCCCTGGGCCGTGGCCGCGCTGTACGACCGCCTGGCGCCGTGGGTGGCGCAGCGCCTGCTGCCGCTGCTTGCGGTGGAGCGCGCGCGCCGCGTGCGCGAGAGCGCGGCCGTGGCGGTGAGTGGCGTGGTGGCCTCGCTGAGCCTGGCGGTGGCCCTCACGGTCATGGTGGCCAGCTTCCGCGACAGCATGGTGCAGTGGCTCGACACCATGCTGCCGGCCGAGCTGTACGTGCGCAGCACCAGCGCGCCGGGCAGCACCGACACCCTCTTCCTCCCCCCAGCGCTGGTGCAGGGCGTGGCACGGCTGCCCGGGGTGGCGCGCCTGGGCACGCTGCGCATCGTGCCGCTGCAACTGGACCCGGCGCGCCCGAGTGTGACGCTGATCGCCCGCGCGCTCGGCCGCGCGCAGGAGGCCCTGCCGCTGGTGAGCGGGCCGCTGCCCATGCCCGAGGGCCAGACCGCCGTGTACGTGAGCGAGGCCATGGTGGACCTGTACGGCGCGCGGCCGGGCCAGGCCTTTGCCGCGCTTTCAGAGGCTTTCAGGCCTGTAGCCCTTGACGGGCGGCCACATTCAGCTACGTTTTTTGTAGCGGGGGTGTGGCGCGACTATGCCCGCCAGGGCGGCTCCATCGTCATGGCGCAGGCCGACTTCGAGCGCCTCACCGGCGACACCCGCAGCAACGACCTGGCGCTGTGGCTGCAACCCGGCGCCGACGCCGCGCAGGTGCAGGCCGCCGTGCGCGAACTCGCACGCGCCACCACGGGCACCGACGGGCTGCTGGAGTTTGCCTCCGCGGGGCAGATCCGGGCCACCTCGCTGCGTATCTTCGACCGCAGCTTTGCCGTGACCTACTGGCTGCAGGCCGTGGCCATTGCCATCGGGCTGTTCGGCGTGGCCGCCAATTTCAGTGCCCAGGTGCTGGCGCGGCGCAAGGAGTTCGGCCTGCTGGCCCACCTGGGACTCACGCGGCGGCAGATCCTGGCCGTGGTGGCCGGCGAGGGGGCGGCCTGGACGCTGATCGGCTCGCTGGCCGGTCTGGTGCTGGGCCTGGCGGTCAGCGTGGTGCTGGTCCACGTGGTCAACCCGCAGAGCTTTCACTGGACCATGGAGCTGGCCCTGCCCTGGCCGCGGTTGCTGGCGCTGTGCGCCGCCGTGGTGGCGGCCGGCACCGCCACGGCGTGGCTCGCGGGCCGCGCGGCCGCGGGCCGGGACGCCGTGCTGGCCGTCAAGGAGGACTGGTAGCCCTGCGACAATGCCGCGATGCCTGCCACCCCACCCCTTCGCGCCTGGGCGCATGACGCGATTGCCCGCATCGAGGCCGACTTCCAGCGCAGCGCCGACACGCACCTGATCCCGCTGCCGCTGCCGGCGTTCAGCAGTCGCGGCATCGACCTGTACCTCAAGGACGAATCGACCCACCCCACCGGCAGCCTCAAGCACCGGCTGGCGCGCTCGCTGTTCCTGTACGCGCTGTGCAACGGCTGGGTGCGGGAGGGATCGACCATCGTGGAGTCGTCCAGCGGCTCCACCGCCGTGAGCGAGGCCTACTTTGCGCGGCTGCTGGGCCTGCCCTTCATTGCCGTGATGCCGCGCAGCACCTCGCCCGAGAAGATCGCGCAGATCGAGTTCTACGGCGGCCGCTGCCACCTGGTGGACAGCGCCACGCAGGTCTACGCCGAAGCACGCGCGCTGGCCAGCCAGAGCGGCGGCCACTACATGGACCAGTTCACCTACGCCGAGCGTGCCACCGACTGGCGCGGCAACAACAACATCGCCGAAAGCATGTTCAGCCAGATGGCGCGCGAGCGCCACCCGGTGCCGCGCTGGATCGTGGTGGGCGCGGGCACGGGCGGCACCAGCGCCACGATCGGCCGCTTCGTGCGCTACCAGCGCCACGCCACGCAACTGTGCGTGGCCGAGCCCCAGGGCTCGGTGTTCAGCGCCTACCACGCCGGTGGCGACGCCACACTGACCGGCCCGGGCTCGCGCATCGAGGGCATTGGCCGGCCGCGCGTGGAACCCAGCTTCATCCGCGAGCTGGTGGACCGCATGATCGACGTGCCCGACGCCGAATCGATCGCCGCCATGCGCGCGCTGTCGGCCCTGCTGGGGCGGCGCGTGGGTCCGTCCACCGGCACCAACCTGGTGGGCATGCTGACTCTGGCCACGCAGATGCGCGAAGCCGGCCAGAGCGGCTCCCTGCTCTCGCTGCTGTGCGACTCGGGCGAGCGCTACCTGCCGACCTACCACAGCGGCGACTGGGTGGAGCGCACCTTTGGCGACTGTGCCGGGGCCACCCGCCGCGTGGCCGCGCTGCTGGCCTGACGGCACGCCCCCATGGTTCACGCTGCATGGCCCCCCTTCTCCCGGCGCAGCCTGCTGGCCGCGGGCCTGGCCAGTGCGGCGGGCCTGGGCGGCGCGGCCCACGCGCTGCCCGCAAGGCGCCTGCAGTTCCCCCGCGACCACGGCGCGCACCCGGCCTTTCGCACCGAATGGTGGTACGTGACGGGCCATGCCACCGATGGCCAGCGCGAGTTTGGCTTCCAGGTCACTTTTTTCCGCAGCCGGGTCGACGCCACGCAGGGCATGCAGTCGGCCTTTGCGGCCCGGCAACTGCTGTTCGCGCACGCCGCCATCACCGACGTGCAGGGCCGCAAGCTCTGGCACGACCAGCGCATCGCACGCCAGGGCTTCGAGGTGGCGCAGGCAAGCGAGACCGACACGGCCCTGCAGTTGCGCGACTGGTCACTGCGCCGCAGTGCAAAGGGTTACGACGCCGTCGTGGCGGCGGCCGACTTCGCCATGGACCTGCGTTGCGCCCCGACCCAGGCGGTGCTGCTGCAGGGCCGGGACGGCCTGTCGCGCAAGGGGCCGGACGAGGCCCAGGCCAGCTACTACTACAGCCAGCCGCAACTGGCCACCACCGGCACGATCACGCTGCGCGGCCAGCCGTTCAAGGTGCAGGGCAAGGCCTGGCTGGACCACGAATGGAGCGAGTCGCTGCTGCACCCCGAAGCCGTGGGCTGGGACTGGATCGGCATGAACTATCTGGATGGCGGCGCGCTGACCGCCTTCCGCCTGCGCCGCCAGGACGGCAGCACGCTGTGGGATGGCGGCTCGTTCCGTTCCGCCGACGGGGGCACGCGCTACATCGCCAGCCGCGGCGAGAACGAGTTCAGGCCGCAGCGCATCTGGAAAAGCCCGTTGTCCCAGGCGCGCTACCCCGTGGAGTGGATCGTGCGCACGCCGGTGGACTTCTACACGATCAAGGCCGTCGTCGACAACCAGGAGCTCGACAGCCGCGGCTCCACGGGCGCCATCTACTGGGAAGGCCTGAGCGACATGCTGGACAGCAACGGCAAGACCGTGGCGCGCGGCTACCTGGAGATGACGGGCTACGCCCGGCCGCTTCGCCTGTGAGTGGCGGCGGCGTCTAGAATGGCGCCCTTTGCTCCCTTTCCCCCCGTGGCCCCGCTGGGCGCCACATGCACACTCCCCCGGTTCCGATGTTCAAATCCTCCGCGTTCTTTCGCCTCGCTCCCGAGTTCGTGATGCCCGCCCTGCCCGCGCTGGAAGAGGCGCTGCAGGCCGCCCGCTTTGTGCCCTGCGCCGCCACGCAGCCCGACGCCCAGGGCTGGGTGCCGCCGCGCGGCAACAAGAGCGACGTGCTGGCCGAAAGCGTGGGCGGCCAGGTCATCCTCAAGTTCTGCGTCGAGCGCCGCCCCGTGCCCGCGTCGGCCATCAAGGCCGCGCTGGAGGAGCGGATTGAAAAATACAGGCAGGAGACCGGCCGCGAACGCGTGGGCGCCAAGCTCAAGAAGGAGTTCAAGGAGGAGATCGTCTTCGAGCTGCTGCCGCGCGCCTTCACCAAGCGCAGCACCACGCTGCTGTGGCTGGACCCGGCCAACCGCCTGCTGGTCGTGGACAGCGGCAGCCTCACCGGCGCAGACCGGATCGTCACCAGCCTGATTGAAGCGCTCACCAGCGTGCCCGGTGCGGCGCCCGCGGTCGGCCTGAAGCCGGTGCAGACCCAGATGACCGCCAGCGCGGGCATGGCGCACTGGCTGAGCACACGCGAGGCGCCCTGGAATTTCAGCATCGACCGCGACTGCGAGCTCAAGACGCCCGACGACCAGAAGTCCACGGTGCGCTATTCGCGCCACACGCTGGACATCGACGAGGTGGCCCAGCACCTGGCCGCGGGCAAGCTGCCCACGCAACTGGCACTCACCTGGAACGACCGCGTGTCGTTCGTGCTGACCGACACCGCGCAGATCCGCAAGCTCAAGCTGCTGGACGTGGTGATGGACGGCGTGCAGGCCGACGGCAAGGACGACGACGGCTTCGACACCGACGCCGCCCTGCTCACCGGCGAGCTGTCCGGCCTGATCCCGGACCTGCTCGAGGCGCTGGGCGGGGAGCTGGGGGTGGAAGAGGCCGAGCCAGCCGCAGTGTGAAATCGCTCCTCATTTCATAGCAGAAAGTGCCCAGCCCGAAAGGGCTACAGGCACTTTTGGCTATGAAACTGCGTTTTCAGTGGGCGCCCGCCGCCGCGTCCGAGCCGCCCGCGGCGCTCTGCGGGTGCGAGAGCCACACCAGCGGAATGAGGGCCAGGAACAGCAGGGCCGAGATGTAGAAGATGTCGTTGGCCGCGAGCATGAAGGCCTGCTGGTCGATCAGCCGGTTGATCTGGGCCAGCGCCTGCTGGTGGCTCAGCCCTGCAGCTTCCAGGCCGCGCAAGGTGGCCACCGCCGCCTGGCTGCCGGGGTTGATGGCCTCCGAGAGCTGGCTGTGGTGCAGCGCGGCCCGGTTCTCCCACAGCGTGGTGACGATGGACGTCCCAAACGCGCCGGCCGTGATGCGCATGAAGTTGGACAGGCCCGAGGCGGCCGGGATGCGTTCGGGCGGGATGCCCGACAGCGTGATGGTCACCAGCGGAATGAAGAAGAACGCCATGGCAATGCCCTGCACGATGGTGGGCACCATGATCGTGAACAGGTCGGCCTGGGTGTTGAAGCGCGAGCGCAGCCACAGCACCAGCGCGAACACCGCGAACGAAAACGTGGCAAAGCGCCGTGGGTCAACGCGCCCGATGTTCTTGCCCACCACGGGTGACAACACGATGGCCAGCAGCCCCACGGGCGCCATCACCAGGCCGGCCTGGGTGGCTGTGTAGCCCATGAACTGCTGCAGCCACAGCGGCAGCAGCACCACGTTGCCGAAGAACAGCCCGTAGCCGATGGCCGTGGCCAGCGCGCCCGCCCAGAAGTTGCGCCTCTTGAACAGCGACAGGTCCACCACCGGGTGCCGGTCCGTCAGTTCCCAGATCAGGAAGAAGCTGAACCCCACGGCGGCCACCACGCTCAGCGCCACCACCAGCGGGGAGTGGAACCAGTCGTACTCCTTGCCAATGTCCAGCACGATCTGCATGGCGGCAATCCACAGCACCAGCAGGGCCAGGCCCACCGAGTCGATCGGCAGCTTGAGGCGGCGGCTCTCGCGCGCCAGGTACAGGCGCGCCACCAGCATCACCGTGGCAATGCCCACCGGGATGTTGATGAAGAAGATCCAGGGCCAGGAGATGTTGTCGGTGAGCCAGCCCCCGAGCAGCGGCCCCATGACCGGCGCCACCAGCGTGGTCATGGCCCACATGGCCATGGCCGTGCCCGCCAGTGCCTTGGGGTAGCTGGACAGCAGCAGCGTCTGCGACAGCGGGATGATGGGGCCGGCCACAAAGCCCTGGATCGCGCGGAACACGATCAGCGTGGCCATGTTGGGCGCAATGCCGCAGGCGAACGAGGCCAGCACGAACATCATCAAACTGGCCAGGAACAGGCGCACCTGCCCGAAGCGTTGCGACAGCCAGCCCGTGAGCGGCACCGCGATGGCATTGGCCACCGCAAAGCTGGTGATGACCCAGGTGCCCTGGTTCGGGCTGACACTGAGGTCGCCTGCGATGGCAGGCAGCGACACGTTGGCGATCGACGTGTCGAGCACGATCATGAAGGTCGCGGCCGACAGGCCCAGCGTCCCCCAGCCGCGCGCTGCGCCCTGCAGCGGCGCGGGCGGCATGTAGTGGTCGGCGTTGGCCATGAGCCCGTCCTCAGCGTGTCACGGTGCCGGCAGGCAGGCCGGCGGCGCCCACGGGCGCGGCCTGCGACACGGCGACCGGTGCGCGCCGGGTGGCCAGGCTCACGGCGCCACGGCCGGCATTGGCCACGATGACGCGGCGCACCTCGGCATCGGCGCCGCGGTCCAGCGCGCTGTAGACCTGGGTCTGCGCGCTGGCCGATGCGGCCGAGCCATCGGCCAGCATCTTGCCGTCGCGGTTGGACACGTCCACTTCGGCATCCATCGACAGGCCCACGCGCAGCGGGCTGGCAGCGATCTGCTTGGCATCCAGCGCAATGCGCACCGGCACACGCTGCACCACCTTGATCCAGTTGCCGGTGGCGTTCTGCGCCGGCAGCAGGGCAAAGGCCGCCCCGGTGCCCACGCCCAGGCCCACCACCGAACCCTTGTACTCGACCTTCTTGCCGTACAGGTCGGCCGTGAGCTTCACGGGCTGGCCAATGCGGATGTTGCGCAACTGGCTCTCCTTGAAGTTGGCGTCCACCCAGACCTGCTGCAGCGGGATCACCGACATCAGCGGCGAGCCGGCCGCCACGCGCTGGCCGAGCTGCACGGTGCGCTTGGCCACATAGCCATCCACGGGTGCGGGTAGCGTGGCGCGCTGCAGGGCGAGGTAGGCCTCGCGCACGCGGGCGCTGGCCGCCAGCACGCTGGGGTGCTGCTCGACGCTGGTGCCTTCGGTCATGGCCTGGTTGCTGGCCAGCTGTTCCCTGGCGGCGGTCACGCCGGCCTGCGCCGCGGCCAGCGCGCTCTTGGCGTTGGCCAGCTGGGTCTGGGCGTGGTTCAGTTCCTCGCGCGACACCGCACCGTTGCCAGCAAGCGACTGGCGGCGGTTGAGGTCGTCATTGGCGCGCGCGATCTCGCTCTGTGCGCGGACCACGTCGGTCTCGCGCAGTGTGATCTGGGCCTGCAGCGAGCCGTTGTTGGCGTACAGCGTGCGCACCTGGCGCACGGCCTGGGCGAGGTTGGCCTCGGCCTGGTCCAGCGCCACGCGGGCGTCGGCCGGGTCGAGCTTGACCAGCGGCTGGCCGGCCTTCACGAAGTCGGTGTCGTCGGCCAGGATGGCCATGACGGTGCCGCCGATCTGCGGCGTGATCTGGACCACGTCGCCCTGCACGTAGGCGTTGTCGGTCGACTCGTAGTGGCTGGCGACCAGCCATTCCCAGGCGCCCCAGCCCAGGCCGGCCACCACCACCACGGCCGCCAGCGCGGTCAGCGCCTTGCGGCGCCGGGGGTTGGAGGCCTCAGCGGCGGCGGCTGCGGGAGAAGCTTCTTTGGTTTGCGGTGCGTTCATGGTGTTCTTTCGCAATGAATTCGGGAGTGTTCGGTACAGGGGCTGGCTTATCGGCTCGCGACCACGGCGTCGGCCTGGTAACCGCCGCCGAGCGCACGCATCAGGTTGATGCGCGTGTCCAGGGCGCGCGCGGCCAGGTCCACGGCCAGGCGGCGCTGGTTGAGCACGCCGCTCTCGGCGGTGAGCACGTTCAGGTAGTTGCCCAGGCCGGCCTTGTAGCGCTGCACGGCAATGTCGTAGGCGCCTTCGGCCGCCTCGCTGGCGGCGCGCTGCTCGGCCTGCTGCCGGGTGATCGAGCCCGCCGAGGCCAGTTGGTCCGCAACCTCGTGCACGGCTTCCACCAGCGTGGCGTTGTAGCTTTCGATGGCGGCGTCCAGATCGGCGGTCTTGCCGCGCAGGTTGGCGCGCAGGCGGCCCCCGTCAAAGATCGGCAGGCGCAGCGCCGGGCCCACACCCCACTGCTGGCTGCCGGCTTCGAGCAGGCGGCCGAGGCCGATGCTGCTGAAGCCTGCGAAGGCGGTGAGGTTGATGTTGGGATAGAACTGCGCACGCGCGCTGTCCACGTCCCGGGTGGCGGCTTCCACGCGCCAACGCGCGGCCGTGATGTCGGCGCGCCGGCCCAGCAGGTCAGCCGGCAGGACCGGCGCCACTGCTTCTATTTTGATAGCACTGAGTGGCCGCGGGTCCTGGGCTTCAGGCACTCCGGGCTGCCCTACCAGGGCGGCCAGTGCATTGCGCGCCAAGCTGGCCTGTTCGCGCAGGGCCTCGATCTGCTGGCGCGTGTCGGGCAGGCCGCCTTCGGCCTGGCGCAGCTCCAGCCGTGTGTCCAGCCCGGCGTTCACACGGTCACGCACCAGGCCCAGGGTCTGCTCGCGCTGGGCCAGGGCGCGCTGCGCCACGGCCAGCTGGTCGTTCAGGCGCGCGAGCTGGAACCAGGTGCGCGCCACCTGGCTGGCCAGCAGCACGCGCGCGGCCTGGGCATCGGCCTGCGCCGCGCGGGCCACGCCCAGCGCGGCGTCGAGTGCCGCGCGGTTCTTGCCAAAGAAGTCCAGCTCCCAACTGGCCGTGAGCTGCGCGGTGCCGCTGTCGCGGATGGAGCCGGCCAGCGGCGGGGGCACCGGTCCGTTCTCGGTGTAGCGCTGGTGGGTCAGGTCCAGGCCCGCGCCCAGTTGCGGGCGGGTGGAGGCCTGCGCCACTTCGGTCACGGCCTGGGCCCGGGCCAGCCGGGCCTGGGCCAGCTTGAGGCTGGGGTTGTCCTTGAGCGCCCGGGCGACCAGCGCATCGAGCTGGGGGTCGCCCAGTTCGCGCCACCACTCGGCCGCGACGACGGGCGCGGCGCTGCCCGCCGCGGGCAGTCCCACGGAGGTGGCGTCGCGCAGCTGGGCCTGCGACTGGATGCCGGAAAAGTTGGCGCAGGCACTGAGGCCCAGCGCCAGCACCAGCGCACTGGCCTGGAAGAGGCGCCGCGGCGCACCGGAAGCGGGAGATGTGTTCATGGCTTGGGTTCGACAGGTTGCAGCGTGAGCGCGTTGTCCAGCACGCGGCGCAGCAGGGACTTGAGGGTGTGCCACTCTTCGGCGGTGAAGCCGGCGAGGCATTCGTTCTGAATCTGGCTGAGCACGGCGGGAATGGCCTGGGCCGCTTCCTTTCCGTCGGGCGTGAGTTCGAGGTTGACCACCCGGCGGTCTTCCGACGAGCGCTCGCGGCGGCACAGGCCCTTGGCCTCGAGCCGGTCCAGCAGGCGGGTCATGGCGCCAGCGTCCAGCTCGCAGGTACGGGCCAGCTCGGCCACCGTGTTGGCGTGGCCCACCGACAGCTTGTACAGCGGCATCCACTGGGCATTGGTGAGCCCGCTGGGCTCCATGCGGCGTTCAATGTCCTGCGCCACCTGGCTGACGATGCGGCGCATCAAGTAGCCAATGCTCTCCTGGGCGAGGTAGCCCTCGGGGCGATAGAAGTTCGCAGGGACCTTGGCGGGCGCTTCGGGGACGACGGGATCATTCATGGCCTTGAATATTACATGCTTAGGCAATTATTGTCAAGGCTGTGTTTGTTACGTCAATTTTTATTACACTTGAGGCATGAGCACCATTTCTCCAGCGGCGGCCAAGGGTTCGCCGCGTTCCCTGAGCGGGCTTGTGCCCTTCCTGCGGCCCTACCGGCGGCGCATCGCGCTGGCCGGGGTGTTCCTGGTGCTGGCGGCCATGGCCACGCTGGTGTTCCCGCTGGCCCTGCGCGGCCTGATCGACGGGGGCCTGTCGGCCGCCGACAAGGGCACCCAGCTGCTGGCCATGCGCGAGCACTTTCTCGAGCTGTTTGGCGTGGCGGCGGCGCTCGGTCTGTTCAGCGCCTCGCGCTTCTACCTGGTGAGCTGGCTCGGCGAGCGCATCACGGCGGACCTGCGCAACGCGGTCTACGCCCATGTACTGCGGCAAAGCCCCGAGTTCTTCGAGACCACGCAAACCGGCGAAGTGCTGTCGCGCCTGACCACCGACACCACGCTGGTGCAGACGGTGGTGGGCTCCTCGCTGAGCATCGGGTTGCGCAACACCGTGATGGGCGTGGGCGCCCTGGGCATGCTGGTGTGGACCAACCCGTATGTGATGACACAGGTGCTGGGCATCCTGGTCGTGATCGTTCTGCCCAGCGTGTGGTTTGGCCGGCGGGTGCGCAAGCTGTCGCGCGCCAGCCAGGACCGCGTGGCCGACTCCAGCGCGATCGCGGCCGAGGTGCTCAACGCCATCCCCGTGGTGCAGAGCTACACCGCGGAGCAGCGCGAGGCCGAGCGCTTCAGCGCATCCACCACCAATGCCTTCGACACCGCGGTGCGGCGCACGCGCGCGCGCTCGGTGCTGATCGCCTTCATCATCGTCGCCACCAGCGCGGCGCTTCTGTGGGGCCTGTACCAGGGCACACAGGCGGTGCTGGCCGGCAAGATCTCCGCCGGGCACCTGGGGCAGACGGTGGTCTACGTGATCATGCTGGCGGGCTCGGTGGGCGTGCTCAGTGAGGTCTATGGCGACCTGCTGCGCGCCGCCGGCGCCACCGAGCGGCTGATGGAGCTGCTGGACAGCCAGTCCCCCATCTCTTCACCTCCAAATCCGGCTGTAGCCCCCGCCCCGCGGGCAGGTAGTGCTATCAGTCTGGAAGCAGTGACGTTTCACTACCCGTCCCGGCCGACACAGCCGTCCCTCAGCGACTTCAGCCTGTCGGTGGCGCCCGGCGAAACCGTGGCGCTGGTCGGCCCGAGCGGCGCCGGCAAGAGCACGGTGTTCCAGTTGCTGCTGCGCTTCTACGATCCGGCCACCGGCCGCATCACGCTGGATGGCACACCCACGCGCGACCTCGCGCTGCACGACCTGCGCTCGCGCATCGGCATCGTCCCGCAGGACGCGGTGATCTTCTCGGCCAGTGCGCTCGAGAACATCCGCTACGGGCGCCCGGACGCGAGCGACGCCGAGGTCCACGCAGCGGCCCAGGCCGCATTTGCCGACGGGTTCATCCGTGCGCTGCCCGAGGGGTATGACACCTTCCTGGGAGAACGCGGCGTGCGCTTGTCAGGCGGCCAGCGCCAGCGCGTGGCGATTGCGCGGGCCATGCTCAAGAACCCGCCCCTGCTGCTGCTGGACGAAGCCACCAGCGCGCTGGACGCCGAGAGCGAACGCATGGTGCAGGCCGCGCTGGAGTCGGCCATGAGGGATCGCACCACGCTGGTCATCGCCCACCGGCTGGCGACCGTGCAGCAGGCGGACCGCATCGTGGTGCTGGACCATGGCCGCATCGTCGAGCAGGGCACGCACGAGTCGTTGATGGCCAGCAGCGGCGTGTACGCGCGCCTGGCGGCGCTTCAATTCATGGACTGAGGCTAGTGCAGCGGGTCCTTGAGCGCCTTGGGCAAGGGCAGCGGCATCACGCCGATGCCCTCCTCGATCAGCGCCGCGGTTTCCTCGCGCGAGGCCTGTCCGCGGATGCCACGCTCGTCGGCCTCACCGTAGTGGATTCGGCGCGCCTCTTCGGCAAACCGGTCGCCCACGTCTTCGGTGCGGGCCAGCACTTCGCGCACGGTCCGCAGCCACGCCGCCTGCAGGTCGCGCTCGGCAGGCGCCGACACCACCGGTTCGCGCCGTGGCTCGGCCGCAGCCTCGCGAGGCGCGGCGCCAAGGTTCAGCCGCGGCGCGCTGAGCATCTTGACGATGCCGGCATCGCCACACATCGGGCACTCGACCAGTCCGCGCGCCAACTGGGCCTGAAATTCGTCCTCGGACGCGAACCAGCCTTCGAACTGGTGGCGCTGGGTGCATTGCAGGTTCAGGACTTTCATGGCGCGATTATCGGTCGGCACCCGGCAGGGCCACAGGTTGCCAGTCGAGTGTCCAGGCGCCCGACAGGACGTTCTGCAGCCACAGCAGGCAGGTCAGGGACTTGGCATCGGTCAATTCGCCGCTGCGGCTCCACGCCAGCAGCTCCTGTGGCGCGGCGGCAAATACCTCGAGGAATTCGCCGTCATCGAGCTGGCGCGGCCCCGCGGTGAGGCCGCGCGCAAAGTAGATGTGGATGATCTCGGTGGAATAGGCGATGGCCAGATGCATGGCCCCCGCCCTCGCCCACTCCCGCGCGGTGTAGCCCGTTTCCTCGAGCAGTTCACGCTGGCCGCACCACAGCGGGTCTTCGCCCGCATCGAGCTTGCCGGCCGGGAACTCGGTCATGACACGGCCCACGGGATAACGGAACTGGCGCTCCATGACGACGCGGCCGTCATCGAGCAGCGCCACCACCACCACGGCGCCCGGGTGCTTCACGTACTCCCGGACGGCCTCCCGGCCGTCGGGCAGGCGCACGGTGTCGCGAAAGGCCTCGAGAAAACTGCCCTTGAACAGGGTCTGGCTGGCCATCTGGCTTTCCACCAGATCACGGTCCTGCGCAGCGGGGGCAGTGTCCCTCGAATCCATGGCCGGCTCAGTCGCGGTGCTTGACGAGGTAGCGCCAGACGAAACCCGGGAACGCCAGCGTGATGAAGAGCGCCCCAGTCACGGCGTAGAACTCCCAGCCCTGGGGCGCGATCTGTCCGGCTCTCTTTTCGAGCAGCAGGCCCAGTCCACCCACCACGAAATACAGCAGCACCAGTTCAGCCAGACGCATCGCCAGGTTCTTGGGCTGAGCCAGCGGCACGACGGCCAGCAGCCTGTGCGTGAGAAACGGCAGGTTGGCGGCGCCCAGCGCCACCAGAATCACCAGCCAGACCGAAGCGGTTTGCGACACGTTGGGGAGAAGGCGCCGGGCTCAGGAGCCCAGCATCTTGAGAATGGGCAGGCGCACGATCGCATCGGCGCACAGCGTCATGAGGCCGCCCGGCAGAATGCCCAGCGCCAGCACCAGCAGGCCATTGACGCTGAGCACGGCGCGCACATCGGCGGGGGCCGACACGGTCGTCGCCGTGATGGGCGCATCGAAGTACATGACCTTGACCACGCGCAGGTAGTAGAAGGCGCCGATCAGCGACATCATGACCGCGAACACCGCGAGGCCAATGTAGCCGGCCTGCCCGGATGCGACCAGCGACTGCAGCACCGACAGCTTGGCGTAGAAGCCCACCAGCGGGGGCACGCCGGCGAGCGAGAACAAACAGACAGCCATGACACAGGCGAACAGCGGGCTGCGCTGGTTCAGGCCGGCAAGGTCAGCGATCTCCTCGCTCTCGAACCCCTCGCGCGCCAGCAGCAGGATGATGCCGAAGCTCGCCAGCGTGGTCAGTACATAGGTGATGACGTAGAACATCGACGAGCTGTACGCATTGGCCGCCGAGTTGACGTTGCCGTTGACCACGCCGGACAGCAGGCCCAGCAGCACGAAGCCCATCTGCGAGATGGTGGAGAACGCCAGCATGCGCTTGAGATTGGTCTGCGCAATGGCGGCCAGGTTGCCCACCAGCAACGAGCCCACCGAGAGCACCACGAGCATCTGCTGCCAGTCCAGCGCCAGGGGAAGCATGCCTTCGACCAGCAACCGGATGCAGATGGCGAAAGCGGCCAGCTTGGGCGCACCGCCGATCATCAGCGTGACCGCCGTAGGCGCCCCCTGATAGACGTCGGGAATCCACATGTGGAAAGGCACCACGCCCAGCTTGAACGCCAGCCCCGCAACGATGAACACCAGGCCGAACAGCAGCACCTGGTGCTTGATCTGCCCGGTGTTGATGGCTTTGAACACGGCATTGATGTCCAGCGAACCGGTTGCGCCATAGAGCATGGACAGGCCGTACAGCAGGAAACCACTGGCCATGGCGCCCAGCACGAAGTACTTCATGGCGGCTTCGGTCGAAGTGGCATGGTCACGGCGCAGCGCAACCAGGGCATAACTGGAAAGCGTGAGCAGTTCCAGGCCCAGGTAGATCACCAGGAAGTTGTTGCCCGAGATCATCACGAAGATTCCCAGCAGCGAGAACATCGCCAGCGTGAACATCTCGCCGCCGCGCAGCATGTCGCGGTCTGCCGCGTAGGGACGTCCGTACACCAGCGTCACCATCATGGCCACGGTGGCAAAGCACTTGAGCCAGTTGCCCATGGGATCGCTGATCACCATGTTGCCAAAACCGCGCAGCGTGTCGCCACCCACGGCGTACAGCGCCTGCAGCAGCGCCACCACGCCCAGGGTGACGAGGGTGAGCGCATAGGTTGCGGTGCGGCGCGGGCTGCTGACGCGAAGGTCCAGCAGCGCGATCACGCAGGCCATGACGAGCAGCAGCGCCTCAGGGTAAACAGTGATCCAACTGATCTTTTCAATCATTGCCAGGCTCTCAATTCAGTTTGGATTGCGCGACGTGCTTGAGGAAATCCGCCACCGACGCGTCCATGATCTGCGTGAACGGGAAGGGGTAGATGCCCATGTACAGCACCGCCGCCGCCAGCAGCGCGAGCATGAGGAATTCGCGCGCATTGATGTCGGTGAGGCCGCGCACGTCGTCGTTGGCCACCGGGCCCAGGTAGACGCGCTTGTACATCCACAGGGTGTAGGCCGCACCAAAGATCAGGGCCGTGGCGGCCGCCAGGCCCAGCCACAAGTTGGCCTTGACCGCACCGAGGATCACCATCCACTCGCCGACGAAGCCCGCGGTGGCCGGCAGGCCGCAGTTGGCCATGGAAAACAGCAGCGCAAAGGCCGCGAACTTGGGCATGGTATTGACCACGCCGCCGTAGCTCGATATCTGGCGCGAGTGCACACGGTCATACAGCACGCCGATGCACAGGAACATCGCCCCGGACACAAAGCCGTGCGCAATCATCTGCACCAGGCCGCCCGCCACACCCAGGTCGTTGAAGATGAAGAAGCCCAGCGTGACGAAGCCCATGTGCGCCACCGATGAATACGCCACCAGCTTCTTCATGTCCTGCTGGACCATGGCCACCAGGCCCACATAGATCACCGCGATCAGCGACAGGGCAATCATGAGCCAGGCCCATTCACGCGCGGCGTCAGGGGCAATGGGCATGGAAAAGCGCAGGAAACCGTAAGCCCCCAGCTTCAGCATGATGGCGGCCAGCACGGCGGAGCCACCGGTGGGTGCCTCCACGTGCACGTCGGGCAGCCAGGTGTGGACGGGCCACATCGGCACCTTCACGGCAAAGGCCGCGAAGAACGCAAAGAACAGCAGGGTCTGGACCGTGCCGGACAGCGGCAGCTTGTGCCAGGTCAGGATGTCGAAGCTGCCGCCTGACTTGGTGTACAGGAAGATCAGTGCGATCAGCATCAGCAAGGACCCCAGCAGCGTGTACAGGAAGAACTTGAACGCCGCGTAGATCTTGTTGGGGCCGCCCCAGATACCAATGATCAGGTACATCGGGATCAGCGTGGCCTCGAAGAACACGTAGAACAGGATGCCGTCCAGGGCACAGAACACGCCGATCATCAGCCCGCTGAGGATCAGGAAAGCCCCCATGTACTGGTTGACGCGCTCGGTGATGACTTCCCAACCCGCGATCACGACCACCACATTGATGAACGCAGTGAGCAGGACGAACCAGAACGAAATGCCGTCCACGCCCAGGTGGTAGTTGACATTGAAGCGTTCGATCCACGGCCCCAACTCGACAAACTGCATGGCCGACGTGCCGAGCTTGAATGCGTCGTACAGCGGCAAGGTGACAAGCAGGCTCACGACGGCACCCACCAGCGCGATCCAGCGCACCACCTTGGCGTGCTCGTCACGGCCCAGCGCCAGAAGCACGACGCCAAAGAAGATCGGCGTCCAGATGGCAAGGCTCAACAATCCCATTTTTCTTGTTCTCCTACTTGAGCCAGACGAAGTACGTCATGAACACGAACACACCCAGGATCATCACCAGCGCGTAGTGGTAAAGGTAGCCCGACTGAACCCAGCGCACCACACCGGCAACCCAGCCCACGACCTTCCACGAGCCGTTGACCACCGCGCCGTCGATCACGGCCTGGTCGCCACCCTTCCACAGCCCGGTGCCCAGCGCGCGGGCGCCGCGCGCCAGGATGTTCTCGTTGATCCAGTCCATGTAGTACTTGTTCTCCAGAAGCGTGTACAGCGGCTGCACACGCTTCTGGATCGCGGCGGGCAGCGCGGGATTGACCATGTACATGTAGTACGAGGCGGCCACGCCAGCGAGCGCCAGCCAGAACGGAGCGGTCGTGAGCGCGTGCAGGGCCATCTGCACCGGTCCGTGGAACAGGCTTGCGAGTTCCTCCATGGCATGGTGCTTTTCCGCGTTCACGAAGATCGCATCCTTGAAAAAGTCACCGAACAGCATGGGCTGGATCGCCATGAAGCCGATCACCACCGAAGGAATGGCCAGGAGCAGCAACGGCGCCGTCACCACCCACGGGGATTCGTGCGGCTCATGGTGCTCATCGTGTCCGTGGTCGTCGTGGCCATGATGGGCCTCGGGGTTCTGGTCAAACCGCTCCTTGCCATGGAAGACCAGGAAATACAGCCGGAAAGAGTAGAAGGCCGTGATGAACACCCCCGCAAGCACGGCGAAATGCGCAAAGCCCGCGCCGGGCAGATGGCTCTCGGCCACGGCTTCGATGATGCTGTCCTTGGAATAGAAACCGGCAAACAGCGGCGTGCCGATCAGGGCCAGCGAGCCCAGCAGCGAGGTGATCCAGGTGATGGGCATGTATTTGCGCACGCCGCCCATCCAGCGGATGTCCTGGTTGTGGTGCATGCCCATGATGACCGACCCCGCGGCGAGGAACAGCAGGGCCTTGAAGAACGCGTGCGTCATCAGGTGGAACACGGCCACCGAGTAAGCCGACGCGCCCAGCGCCACGGTCATGTAACCCAGCTGCGACAGGGTGGAATAAGCCACGACGCGCTTGATGTCGTTCTGGATGATGCCGAGGAAGCCCATGAACAGCGCGGTGATGGCGCCAATAACGAGGATGAAGCTCAGCGCGGTGTCACTCAGCTCGAACAGTGGTGACATGCGCGCCACCATGAAAATACCCGCCGTCACCATGGTGGCGGCGTGAATCAGGGCGGAAATGGGGGTGGGGCCTTCCATTGAGTCAGGCAGCCAGACATGCAGCGGAAACTGGGCGCTCTTGCCCATGGCGCCAATGAACAGACAGATGCAGATCACGGTGATCAGCATCCAGCCGGTGCCGGGCAGGGTCAGCTGGGCCAGCTCGCCCGACTTGGCAAATGCCTCGCTGTAGCTCAGCGTACCGGCGTAGGCGGCGATCAGGCCGATGCCCAGAATGAAGCCGAAGTCACCCACGCGGTTGACCAGGAAGGCCTTCATGTTCGCGAAAATGGCCGTCGGCTTGTTGAACCAGAAGCCGATCAGCAGGTAGGACACCAGACCCACCGCTTCCCAGCCGAAGAACAGCTGAAGGAAGTTGTTGCTCATCACCAGCATCAGCATGGAGAAGGTGAACAGCGAGATATAGGCGAAGAAGCGGTTGTAGCCCTCGTCTTCCTCCATGTAGCCGATGGTGTAGATGTGAACCATCAGGGAGACGAAGGTCACCACGCACATCATCATCGCGGTCAGGCCGTCGATGAGGAAACCCACTTCCATCTTCAGGCCACCCACCACCATCCAGGTGTAGAGTGTTTCATTAAGGCGGGCGCCATCGATGGCCACGCTCTTCAGCGTCATCGCGGAAATGATGAAGGCCACCAGCACGCCCAGGATCGTGAGTGTGTGCGACAGGCGGCGGCCGATCCGGTTGCCGCCGAACGTCGTGCCGAAGACGCCGGCCAGCACGGCACCCACCAGAGGTGCGAGCGGCACGGCCAGCAAGGTTGAAGCGCTAAGTGTTTGACTCATTTTGGTTTTCGATGTTCAGGGGTACCAGGCGACCCGGCGTCCACCTGCTTTGACCTATCCCTTGAGCGTGTTGAGTTCGTCCACGTTGATGCTGGACTTGTTGCGGAACAGCAGGACGAGGATCGCCAGACCGATGGCCGATTCAGCCGCAGCCACCGTGAGGATGAAGAACACGAACACCTGGCCATGCATGTCCCCCATGTAATGGGAGAACGCCACGAAGTTCATGTTGACCGCCAGCAGCATGAGCTCGATGGCCATGAGCAGCACGATGAGGTTCTTCCGGTTCAGGAAGATGCCGATCACCGACAGGGCGAACAGGATGGCGCCCACGGAAAGAAAGTGTCCCAGGGTCAGCGTCATGCCTTTTTCTCCAGCGGCGGGGCTTCGGGTGCGACAGGTGCGGGGGCCAGCGTGGGCGCCAGCTTGACCAGTTCCATCCGGTCGCGGGCCTTCACGCGCACCTGCTCGGACGGGTCCATGTGCTTGCTGTCCTTGCGCTGGCGCAGCGTCAGCGCGATCGCGGCGATCATGGCCACCAGCAGGATCACGGCGGCGATCTCCAGCGGATAGAGGTACTGCGAATACAGCAGCTTGCCCAGTTCACGTGTATTGGACACCTGGGCCACCGCCTCCCCCGCCGTCTGGGCCAGCGCCACCGGTGCCTTGGGTTCATCGGCCACCCGGAAACCGCCCATCAGCACCGCCGCCATCTCGAGCGCAATCAACGCGCCGACCGTCGCCGCCAGCGGGAAATGCTTCCAGAAGTTCCGGCGCAGGGTGTCCATGTTGATGTCCAGCATCATCACGACGAAGAGGAACAGGACCATGACCGCCCCCACATAGACCAGCACCAGCGAGATCGCCAGAAACTCGGCCTTGAGCAGGATCCAGAGCGCAGACGCCTGAAAAAAAGCAAGCACGAGATACAGCGCGGCATACACCGGGTTGCGCGCGGTGATCACGCGGAAACCCGCAAACAGCAACACTGCCGCGAAAAGATAGAAGAGACCGGTCTTGACGTCCATGGGGCGTTTCTTTGGTTTGGGTCAGCGGACCACTTCAGCGGTACCTGGCGTCAGCGGCCTTGGCCGCGGCGATTTCGTTCTCGTAGCGGTCGCCCACGGCCAGCAGCATGTCCTTGGTGAAATAGAGATCACCACGCTTCTCGCCGTGGTACTCGAGGATGTGGGTTTCGACAATCGAGTCCACCGGGCAGCTCTCCTCGCAGAAGCCGCAGAAGATGCATTTGGTGAGGTCGATGTCGTAGCGCGTCGTGCGGCGTGAGCCGTCGTCACGGACGTCGGACTCGATGGTGATGGCCATGGCCGGGCACACGGCTTCGCACAGCTTGCAGGCGATGCAGCGTTCCTCGCCATTCTCGTAGCGGCGCAGCGCATGCAGCCCGCGAAAGCGCGGCGAAATCGGCGTTTTTTCTTCCGGGAACTGCACCGTGATCTTGCGGCTGAAGGCGTACTTGCCCGTGATGGCCAAGCCCTTGAAGAGCTCGATCAGCATGAAGCTCGACAGGAAATCCTTGAGGGAGAAGGCCGAAGGCTGGACGGCCGTGGTTTGGGTAGACATGGTGTGTATCCGATCTACTTCCAGATATTGAAGGGGGTCTGCATCCATGCGCCCACCACAACCAGCCACACCAGAGCGACCGGGATGAAGATCTTCCAGCCCAGACGCATGATCTGGTCATAGCGGTAGCGCGGGAAGGTCGAGCGGACCCAGAGGAACATGGTGACGACGCAGAAGGTCTTGAAGCCAAGCCAGATCCATCCCGGAATGAAATCAAGGAATGCGAACGGCGGCAGCCAGCCCCCGAGGAACATGACCACGGCAAGAATCGAGACCAGCCACATGTTGGCGTATTCGGCCAGGAAGAACATGGCGAAGCTCATGCCCGAATACTCGATCATGTGGCCGGCCACGATTTCGGACTCACCCTCCACCACATCGAACGGATGGCGGTTGGTCTCGGCGAGACCGGAGACGAAATACACAACAAAGATCGGCAGCAGCGGCAACCAGTTCCACGAGAGAACACCCACGCCCTTGTCGGCAAACCAGCCCTTGCCCTGCCCCATGACGATGTCCGTCATGTTGAGGCTGGCGGACACCATGAGCACCACCACGAGGCAGAAGCCCATGGCGATTTCGTAGCTCACCATCTGGGCCGAAGCGCGCAGCGCGCCCAGGAAGGCGTACTTGGAATTGGACGCCCAGCCCGCGATGATCACCCCGTAGACCTCCAGCGACGTGATCGCCATGAGGAACAACAGGCCCGCATTGATGTTGGCCAGCGCCACATCCGGCCCGAACGGGATGACGGCCCAGGCCGCCAGGGCCGGCATGATGGTCATGATCGGACCCAGGAAGAAGAGCCCCTTGTTGGCGACCGTGGGCGCAATGATTTCCTTGGTCAGCAGCTTGAGCGCATCCGCAATGGGCTGCAGCAGACCCAGCGGCCCGGTCCGGTTGGGTCCGACGCGAACCTGCGTGAATCCGATGGCCTTGCGTTCCCACAACGTCAGGTAAGCCACCGCCCCCATGAGCGGCAACACCACCAGCACGATCTTGATCAAGTTCCAGATCACGGGCCAGGCCAACCCAGACCACCATCCCCCGCTGAAGAGCCCGAGGCCCATGTTGTACAGCGTGTCGATCATGCGGTCACCTCTTCTGCCACCCGCGTGGCACGCGCGTCAGCGGTGCGCTGAAGCGACTCGGCCCGCCGAACAATGCCGTCCAGCTGGTAGATGGCAGCGCAAACCGGTACGCCAGCCACCGGTGCCGTGTCCATGGGAGCCGTGGTGGCGTTGTTGAGCTTCGACGCGGGGACATGGCTTTCACCCGCGTTCTGCGCACCCCGGGCGTGGCTGAGCACTTCTTGCGAGGACTCGAAGTCGAAACCAGCCAACCCCATGAGGTTGGCAAGCACCCGCAGGACCTTCCAGGCCGGCCGGGTTTCTGCCAAGGGTTTGACCACGGCGTGAAAACCCTGGACGCGCCCTTCGGCGTTGACGAAGGTGCCCGACGTTTCGGTGAACGGGGCGATCGGCAGCAGCACGTCGCTGAATGCCAGATTGGCCTTGAACGGGCTCAGTGTCACCACCATCTCGACCCGATCCAGTACGGCGGAAGCCTGGGCCCCGGCCGCCGAGTCGTATTCAGGCTCGGTGTTAAGCAGCAGCACGGCCTTGAGCGCGCCCCCCAGCATCTGCCCCGCATTGAGGCCGCCGTTGCCGGGCACCGCTGCGGCGAGCTGCGCCCCCACCGTGTTGGCGGCTTCAGTCAGGTAACCCACCGTGGCTCCCGTCTGAGCTGCCAACCATTGTGCGATCGCGAGCAGGCTGGACGCCCGCGCGTGGTGAGCGGCCGCGTTGCCCAGCAAAATGGCCTTGCGCTCGCCGCCCAGCAGGGACCGGGCAATCGCCACCGCTGTGTCCGTGGCGGTGCCTGCCACCGGTGCCTCGACCCCCTTCTCGGTTGCCACGGCCACGGCCACATCTGCGAGGGCCTGCGCCCAATCCGCCGGGGCCGCCAGCAGGGTGTGGGCCAGGGGCATGGCCCAGTCCCGCGCGACGTCATTCAGCACGGACACGGCGCAGCCTTTTTTGACCGCCTGACGGATCCGCTGAGCAAACAGGGGATGGTCCTTGCGCAGATCGGAGCCCACCACGAGCGCCCGTTGCAGGCCCGACAGCGCAGCCACCGGCATCCCGAGCCAGCGGGCGCCTTCCGCAGCACCAAACTCCGCGTGCCGCAGGCGATGATCGATGTTCTCGCTACCCAGACCACGCATCAGCGCGCCCGCCAGATACAGCTCCTCCAGGGTGCTGTGGGGACTGGCCAGGGTGCCGATGCTGGCCGCCCCGTGGTCTGCCTTGATCTGCCGCAGCCCATTGGCCACGTACTCGAGCGCGGTCTGCCAATCCACCGTCTTCCACTCGCCCCCCTGCTTGAGCATCGGCGCGGTGAGACGTTCGCTGCTGTTCAGGGCTTCGTAGGAGAAGCGGTCACGATCGGCGATCCAGCACTCGTTGACGTCCTCGTTCTCGAGCGGCACCACACGCATGACCTTGTTGTTCTTGACCTGCACCACAAGGTTGGCACCCGTCGAGTCATGCGGACTCACCGATTTGCGCCGGCTCAGCTCCCACGTACGGGCGCTGTAGCGAAACGGCTTGCTGGTCAGCGCGCCGACCGGGCAGATGTCGATCATGTTGCCGGACAGCTCGGAGTCCACCGTGTCGTTCACGACCGTGGTGATCTCGGAATGCTCGCCGCGATGGATCATGCCCAGCTCCATGACGCCGGCCACTTCCTGTCCGAAGCGCACGCAGCGCGTGCAATGGATGCAGCGGCTCATTTCCTCCATGGAAATCAGCGGTCCCACATCCTTGTGGAACACCACGCGCTTTTCCTCTTCGTAGCGGGAAGACGAACCGCCATAGCCCACGGCCAGGTCCTGCAACTGGCACTCGCCGCCCTGATCGCAGATGGGGCAGTCCAGCGGGTGATTGATCAGCAGGAACTCCATGACGGACTGCTGCGCCTTGATCGCCTTGTCGCTCTTCGTGCGGACCACCATGCCCTGGGTGACGGGCGTGGCACAGGCCGGCATGGGCTTGGGGGCCTTTTCCACGTCCACCAGGCACATGCGGCAGTTGGCGGCGATGGACAGTTTCTTGTGATAGCAGAAGTGGGGGATGTAGGTACCCGCCTTGTCGGCCGCATGCATGATCATGCTGCCTTCGGTGATTTCCACCTTCTGCCCGTCGAGTTCGATTTCAACCATAGTTCTTGTTCCGCCTCAGGCCTGCACGGCCGCGGGTTGAGCCTTGTTGATCAGCGCCTCGAATTCGGGGCGGAAGTGCTTGATCATGGCGCGCACCGGCATGGCAGCCGCATCGCCGAGCGCACAGATGGTGCGGCCCTGGATGTTGTCGGCCACGGAGTTGAGCAGATCCATGTCCGCGGGTCGTCCATGGCCCGTGTGGATGCGGTCCACCACCCGCCAGAGCCAGCCTGTCCCCTCGCGGCACGGTGTGCACTGGCCGCAGGACTCGTGCATGTAGAAATACGACAGCCGCTTCAGGGACTCCACCATGCAGCGCGAGTCGTCCATCACGATGACTGCGCCGGAGCCCAGCATGGAGCCGGCCTTGGCGATGGAGTCGTAGTCCATCGTGCATTCCATCATGATGTGCGCCGGCAGCACCGGCGCCGAGGACCCGCCGGGGATCACAGCCTTGAGCGTGCGGCCCTTGCGGACGCCACCAGCCAGCTCAAGCAGCTTGCTGAAAGGAGTACCCAACGGGATTTCGTAGTTGCCCGGCAGCTCCACGTCGCCAGAAACGGAATAGATCTTGGTGCCGCCGTTGTTGGGCTTGCCGATCTCGAGGTAGGCCTGACCTCCGTTGCGGATGATCCACGGCACCGCCGCAAACGTCTCGGTGTTGTTGATGGTGGTTGGCTTGCCGTACAGCCCGAAGCTGGCCGGGAACGGCGGCTTGAAGCGAGGCTGCCCTTTCTTGCCCTCGAGCGATTCGAGCAGTGCGGTTTCTTCTCCGCAGATATAGGCGCCAAATCCGTGGAACGCGTGCAACTGGAAGCTGAACTTGCTGCCCAGGATGTTGTTGCCCAGCAATCCGGCCGCGCGAGCTTCCTCGAGTGCTTCCTCGAAACGCTCATAAGTCTGAAAGATCTCGCCGTGAATGTAGTTGTACCCCACCGAGATGCCCATGGCGAACGCCGCGATGGCCATGCCTTCGATGACGATGTGCGGGTTGAACTCGAGAATGTCGCGGTCCTTGCAGGTGCCCGGCTCGCCTTCGTCTGAATTGCAGACCAGGTATTTCTGCCCGGGAAACTGGCGCGGCATGAAGCTCCACTTGAGACCGGTCGGGAAGCCCGCACCGCCGCGGCCACGCAGGGCTGATTCCTTGACTGTGGCAATGACCTGATCCTGCGTCATGGGCTCGGCCCCATCGGCGCCCAGCAAAATCTTGCGCAAGGCCTGATAGCCACCCCGCGCCTCATAGTCCTTCAGACGCCAATTGGTGCCGTCCAGTCCCGCGTAGATCTGCGGGTTGATGTGGCGGTTGTGGAAGCAGGTCTGGACGCCGGTGGCCCGGAACTGCGAGAGCACCTGATCGGCATTCATGCGGAGGCTCCCTTGTCAGAGGCGCGCAGCCCGTCTACGAGTTGATCGAGCTTGTCATTGCTCATGAAGCTGCACATCGTCCGGTCATTGACCAACATCACCGGCGCGTCCGCGCAGGCGCCGAGGCATTCGCTTTGCTGCACGGTGAAGAGCCCATCGGCCGTCGTGCCGCCCATGGCCACTTCCAGCTTGTGGCACAGGTGATCGAGGGCCTTCTGGCCGTCGCGCAACTGGCACGGCAGGTTGGTGCAGACGTTCAGCTTGAACTTTCCGACCGGCTGCTGGTTGTACATGTTGTAGAACGTCGTGACCTCGTGCACGGCAATCGGCGCCATGCCCAGGTACTCGGCCACCAGTTGCTCGCTCTCGACGCTGACGTGGCCCTGCTCCTGCTGCACGATGGCCAGACAGGCCATCACGGCGGACTGCTTCTGGTCGCCCGGGTACTTGGCGACTTCCTTGTCAAAACGCGCGCGTGTCGCTTCAGAAATCATCGGTCAATCTCTCCGAACACAATGTCCATGGTGCCGATGATGGCCACGGCGTCAGCAATCATGTGGCCACGGCCCATCTCATCCAGGGCGGCCAGATGCGGGAAACCGGGAGCACGGATCTTCAGCCGATAGGGCTTGTTGGCCCCGTCGCTCACGATGTAGATGCCGAACTCACCCTTGGGATGTTCAACCGCGGCATACGCCTCGCCTTCGGGCACATGGAAACCTTCGGTGAAGAGCTTGAAGTGGTGAATCAGCTCTTCCATGTTGGATTTCATCGACTCACGTGCGGGGGCCGCCACCTTGTGGTTGTCGGTGATCACGGGACCGGGGTTGGCCCTCAGCCAGTCGACACACTGCTTGATGATGCGGTTGGACTGGCGAAGTTCTTCGACCCGCACAAGATAGCGGTCATAGCAGTCGCCCGTCTTGCCCACCGGAATGTCGAAGTCCATGCGGTCATAGACATCGTAGGGCTGCTTCTTGCGCAGGTCCCAGGCAATGCCTGACCCGCGCAGCATGGCCCCCGTGAAGCCGAGGTTCAGCGCGCGTTCGGGCGACACCACGCCGATGCCCACGGTACGCTGCTTCCAGATGCGGTTGTCGGTGAGCAGCGTCTCGTACTCATCCACGTAATGCGGGAAACGCTTGGTGAAGTCCTCGATGAAGTCGAGCAGCGAGCCCTGGCGGTTCTCGTTGAGCTGCCGGATCGCCCGTTCGTTCTTGACCTTGCTGACCTTGTATTGCGGCATGCTGTCGGGCAGGTCCCGGTAAACGCCTCCCGGACGGAAGTAGGCCGCGTGCATGCGGGCACCCGACACCGCCTCGTACATGTCGAACAGGTCTTCGCGCTCGCGGAAGCAATAGATCAACATGTTCATCGCGCCGCAATCCAGGCCGTGCGCCCCGAGCCACAACAGGTGGTTCAGCAAACGGGTGATCTCGGCGAACATCACGCGGATGTACTGCGCGCGCTCGGGCACCTCGATGCCCATGAGCTTTTCGATGGCCAGGCAGTAGGCATGCTCGTTGGCCATCATCGACACATAGTCAAGGCGGTCCATGTAGGGCAGCGACTGGATGTAGGTCTTGCTCTCGGCCAGCTTTTCGGTGGCGCGGTGCAACAGGCCGATGTGGGGATCGGCGCGCTGGATGACTTCTCCGTCAAGCTCCAGCACCAGGCGCAAAACGCCGTGCGCGGCCGGATGCTGCGGGCCGAAGTTCAGGGTGTAGTTCTTGATTTCTGCCATGACGCGCTCTTAATGAAGACCGCCGTAGTTGTCTTCGCGGATGATGCGCGGCGTGATCTCGCGCGGCTCGATGGTCACGGGCTGGTAGATCACCCGCTTCTGCTCGGGGTCGTAGCGCATTTCCACGTGGCCCGAGGTCGGGAAGTCCTTGCGGAACGGATGGCCGATGAACCCATAGTCGGTGAGGATGCGGCGCAGGTCCTCGTGCCCTTCGAACACAATGCCAAACAGGTCGAACGCCTCGCGCTCGAACCAGTTCGCGGCGCTCCAGAGGTCGTTGACCGAAGCCACCACAGGCAGGTCGTCGTCGGGTGCAAAGACCTTGAGCCGCACCCGCTGGTTCAGGCTCACCGACAGCAGATGGCAGACCACGGCGTAACGGGCACCTTCCCAGGCCCCTTCCCGGTAACCGGAGTAGTCGAGGCCACACAGGTCGATCAATTGCTCGAACTGGCAGCCGCGCGCGTCGCGCAAGGTACGCGCCGCTTCGTGGTAGTCGGCAGCGGCCACCTCCACGATGACCTCGCCCAGCCGCTCCTGCACGCTTCGGGCCTTGTCGCCCAGCACTTCGGCAATGGTTTGCCGCAGCGCGTCCGGGCTGATCGCAAAATCCGTCATCAAATCTTCCTCAGGCTCGCGCAATGGTCTGCGTGCGGCGAATCTTCTGCTGCAGCTGGATGATCCCGTACAGCAGGGCTTCGGCGGTGGGCGGGCAACCCGGGACGTAGACGTCCACGGGCACGATGCGGTCGCAACCGCGCACCACGGAATAGCTGTAGTGGTAGTAGCCCCCGCCATTGGCACAGGAACCCATCGACAGCACCCAGCGCGGTTCGGGCATCTGGTCGTACACCTTGCGCAGCGCCGGCGCCATCTTGTTGCACAGCGTGCCAGCCACAATCATCAGGTCCGACTGGCGTGGGCTGGGACGGAACAGCATGCCGAAGCGGTCGATGTCATAACGGGCGGCCCCCGCATGCATCATCTCGACCGCACAGCAGGCCAGCCCGAACGTCATGGGCCACAGCGAGCCCGTCTTGGCCCAATTGAGCACCGAGTCCACCGTGGTGGTGACGACGCCTTCCTTGAGAATACCTTCGATTGCCATAGCGTTACGTCCTTGCTATTCCCAATCCAGGGCGCCCTTTTTCCATTCGTAGGCAAAGCCGACGACGAGGATGCCCAGAAAAACCATCATGGCCCAGAAACCGGTCGCTCCGATGTCCTTGAGCGCCACGGCCCAGGGGAAGAGAAAAGCGATTTCCAGATCGAAAAGAATGAACAGGATGGCGACCAGGTAGTACCGCACATCGAACTTCATGCGCGCGTCTTCAAAAGCCTCGAAGCCGCATTCGTAAGGGGAATTTTTCTGGGCGTCGGGACGGTTGGGGCCGAGCACATAGCCCAGCACCTGCGGAACCACGCCAACACCAACACCAACCAGGATGAACAAAAGGACAGGGAGGTACTGATCGAGGTTCATCTTGAGGTTCTGGCCACCGCATGGGCCTGCCGGGGGAATGCCCGGCAGGCTGGACTGTATGGTGCCGTCGGCGAGACTCGAACTCGCACAGCTTTCGCCACTACCCCCTCAAGATAGCGTGTCTACCAATTTCACCACGACGGCGGTTTCCTGCTTACCCGGATGGCATGAGGCATCTTGCGATTTTGGCTTTCCGGGCAGCCTAGGAGTTTACCCTGAAATCACCGGCTCTCCCTGACGGAGCAGGCAATTTTCAGAGTGCTTTTACTTGGTCGGAATCTGCGCCGCGCCCGACGCGGGTGCCGCAGGTGCGGGGGCAACCGCCGGTGCCGCGGGCGTGGCCGTCCCGGGGATCAGCGCAGCACCGGACGCCGGCGTAGCCGGCGCGGGTGCGGTGACGGCAGCCCGGTCCAGCACACTGCCCGAACTCGCCGGACGCAGATTGCCGAAGTAAGCCAGCAGCAGCGTGCAGGCAAAGAACAGGGCGGCCAGCACGGCCGTGGTGCGCGACAGGAAGTTGGCACTGCCGCTGGCGCCAAACAGGCTGCCGGAGCCACCGCTGCCAAAGGCGGCCCCCATGTCGGCACCCTTGCCGTGCTGCACCAGGATCAGGCCGATCATGCCCAGCGCCGACAACATCTGCACCGCGAGGATGATGGTGAGGAAAACGTTCATTCAAATTGCTCCTGAATTCATGCTGCCCGGCGCTCAATCGGCTCGGGCCGCTCCCACAATGGTCAAAAAGTCTGCCGGCTTGAGCGACGCGCCGCCGATGAGGCCGCCGTCGATATCGGGCCGGGCCAGCAGCTCAGCGGCATTCGCCGCGTTCATGCTGCCGCCGTAGAGAATCTTCACCCGCGCCGCCTGCGCCGTGGCCGCCAGCAATTGCGCACGGAGTACCGCGTGCACGGCCTGGGCCTGCTCAGGCGTCGCGGTCTGGCCTGTGCCGATGGCCCACACGGGCTCATAGGCCACCACGATTTCGCTGATGCAATGGCCGTTGAGATGGATCACGGCAGCCAGCTGGCGCTTGACCACCTCTTCGGTCCGTCCCGCTTCGCGCTCGGCCAGCGTCTCCCCCACGCAGACGATGGGCGTGATGCCCGCCGCCAGGGCAGCTCGGGCCTTCTCGGCCACCAGGGCATCGCTCTCGCCGTGGTACTGGCGGCGTTCGGAATGGCCGACGATGGCGTAACGCACACCAAACTCCCGCAGCATGGCCGCCGACACCTCACCGGTGTAGGCGCCCTTGTCGTGAGCGGAGACATCCTGAGCCCCCAGGGCCAGCGGGGTGCCCGCCGTGAGGGTCTGCACCTGCGCCAGGTACGGTGCGGGCACGCAGACGGCCACCTCGGCGCCGCCGGACGCCTGCAGGCCACCCAGCACGGCGCGCACCAGCGCATCGTTGGCCTCGACGCCACCGTTCATCTTCCAGTTGCCAGCAATCAATGGGGTCTTCATGGTCATGCCCTCACCAGGTCAGCACGATCTTGCCGATGTGCTGGTTGGACTCCATCAGCGCATGGGCCTTTGCCGCCTCGGCGGCGGCAAAGGTGCTGTGGATCACGGGCTTGATGGCACCACGGGCCACCAGCGGCCAGACCCTGTCGCGCAGCGCGCGGGCAATGGCCCCCTTGAAGGCCACCGGACGGGGCCGCAGCGTGGAGCCCGTCACGGTCAGCCGCCGGCGCAGCACCAGGCCCGCATTGAATTCGCTCTTGATGCCGCCCTGCACGGCGATGATGACGATGCGGCCATCCTCGGCCATGCATTCGATCTCACGCGCCACGTAACTTCCCGCCACCATGTCGAGCACCACGTTGACGCCTGCCCCTGCGGTGAGGCGCCGCACCTCCTCGACGAAGTCGTGCGTGCGGTAGTTGATCGCGTGGTCCGCACCCAGCGCCACACAGGCCGCGCACTTGTCATCGCTGCCGGCCGTCACGATCACCCGGGCGCCCAGCGCCTTGGCCATCTGGATGGCGGTCACGCCGATGCCGCTGGAGCCGCCCTGGACCAGCAAGGTCTCGCCAGGCTGCAGACGGGCCCGGTCAAACACGTTGCTCCAGACGGTGAAGAATGTTTCGGGCAGCGACGCGGCTTCGACGTCGCTCAGCCCGGCCGGCACGGGCAGACACTGCTCCACGGGCGCCACGCACAGTTCGGCATAGCCGCCCCCCGCCACCAGCGCGCACACCCGGTCACCCGGCTGCAGCCCCGCGGCCGCCATGGCCTGGGCGTCACCACCCACCACTTCGCCAGCCACCTCCAGGCCGGGAATGTCGGAGGCTCCCGGCGGCACCGGGTAGTTGCCCGTGCGCTGCAACACGTCAGGACGGTTCACCCCCGACGCGGTCACGCGGATGAGCAATTCACCCGCCCCGGGAACCGGATCAGGCCGCTCCCCGAGCCGCAGCACCTCGGGCGCGCCAAAAGAGCTGATTTCGATGGCTTTCATGGTCATTTCGGGCTGCAGCCCGCGCCCAACGGGCACTTGCTGCTACCAAAGAAATAGCAATTACTCTTGCGGCTCAGCCGGTGCCGGTGCCGGTGCCTGGGCTTGCGGTTCGCGCGGCTGACGCTCTTCGCGCGGACGCTCCTCACGGGGGCGCTCCTCACGCGCGGGCATGGCCGGGCGATCCAGCAACGCCTTCATGGACAGCTTGACGCGACCCTTCTCGTCCGTCTCGAGCACCTTGACCTTGACGATCTGGCCTTCGGACAGGTAGTCGGTGACCTTCTCCACGCGCTCGTGGGCGATCTGGCTGATGTGCAGCAGACCATCCTTGCCTGGCAGCAGGTTGACCAGCGCGCCGAAGTCCAGGATCTTGGTGACCGGGCCTTCATAGACCTTGCCGATTTCCACTTCGGCGGTGATCTGCTCGATGCGCTTCTTGGCCTCGTCGGCCTTGGCAGCGTCGGTCGCGGCGATGGTGATGGTGCCGTCTTCCTCGATGTTGATCTGGCAACCCGTCTCTTCGGTCAGCGCACGGATGACGGCGCCACCCTTGCCGATCACGTCGCGGATCTTCTCGGGGTTGATCTTCATGGTGTAGAGCTTGGGCGCGAAGCTGGAGACCTCCGCCTTGGCTTCGCCCATCGCATCCTGCATCTTGCCCAGGATGTGCATGCGCGCTTCCTTGGCCTGGGCCAGCGCGACCTGCATGATTTCCTTGGTGATCCCCTGGATCTTGATGTCCATCTGCAGGGCCGTGATGCCGTTGGTCGTGCCGGCCACCTTGAAGTCCATGTCGCCTAGGTGATCTTCGTCACCCAGGATGTCGGTCAGCACCGCAAAGCGGTTGCCTTCCTTGATCAGGCCCATGGCGATACCGGCCACATGGGCCTTCATTGGCACACCGGCGTCCATCATCGACAGGCAGCCGCCGCACACCGAAGCCATCGACGACGAGCCGTTGGACTCGGTGATTTCCGACACCACGCGGATGGTGTAGGGGAACTCTTCCTTGCTCGGCAGACAGGCGACCAGCGCGCGCTTGGCCAGGCGGCCGTGACCGACTTCGCGGCGCTTGGTCGAGCCCATGCGGCCGACTTCACCGGTGGCAAAGGGAGGCATGTTGTAGTGGAACAGGAAGCGGTCCTCGAACTCGCCAGCCAGCGCGTCGATGCGCTGCGCGTCGCGTTCGGTGCCCAGCGTGGACACGACCAGTGCCTGCGTTTCGCCGCGCGTGAACAACGCCGAGCCGTGGGTGCGGGGCAGCACGCTGTTGCGGATCTCGATCGGGCGCACGGTGCGGGTGTCGCGGCCGTCGATGCGCGGCTCGCCCGCCAGGATCTGGCTACGGACGATGGACGCCTCGATGCCAAACAGCAGGTCACCCAGCTTGGCGGCGTCAAACTCGGTGCCTTCCGCCTTGAGGGCATCCTGCACCGAAGCCGCGGCCTCGCGCAGGGCCTGGGTACGGGCCTGCTTGCTGCGGATCTGGTAGGCGGCGCGCAGCTTCTCTTCGGCCAGGGCGTTGACCTTGGCGATGAAAGGCTCATCCTTGGCCGGTGGCTGCCAGTCCCACACGGGCTTGCCGGCGTCGCGCACCAGTTCGTGGATGGCGTTGATCGCCACCTTGCCCTGTTCGTGACCGAACACCACGGCACCCAGCATCACTTCCTCGGGCAGCTGCAGCGCCTCGGACTCGACCATCAGCACGGCGGCTTCGGTGCCGGCCACCACGAGGTCCATCTGGCTGTCCTTGCGGGCGGTCTGGCCGGGGTTGAGCACGTACTCGCCATTGACGTAGCCCACGCGCGCGGCGCCAATGGGGCCCGCGAACGGAATGCCCGAAACCGCCAGCGCGGCGCTGGTGGCGATCATGGCGGCGATGTCGGCGTCGACTTCGGGATTCAGCGACACGGTGTGGATCACCACATGCACTTCATTGAAGAAGCCTTCGGGGAACAGCGGGCGGATCGGGCGATCGATCAGGCGGCTGGTCAGGGTTTCGAGTTCGCTCGGCTTGGCTTCGCGCTTGAAGAAGCTGCCGGGGATCTTGCCGGCGGCATAGGTCTTTTCGATGTAGTCAACGGTCAGCGGGAAAAAGTCCTGCCCGGCCTTGGCCGATTTGGAGGCGACCACGGTGGCGAGCACCACCGTGTCGTCGATGTTGACCAGCACGGCGCCAGTGGCCTGGCGGGCGATTTCGCCGGTCTCCATGGTGACCGAGTGCTGGCCCCACTGGAAGGTCTTGGTGACTTTGTTGAAAATGCTCATGTTCATCTCCTGTGTGCCGCCGAGATACGGCGGTCTGTGCGGGGCGCATGGGCTGCGCCCGGAGCCCGGAGGCTGGCGGTCTGAACACGATGCCATTCCACAAGACACCAGCTGACTGCCGGAAAGCCACCCAAGTGGCTTGTGGAATGACACAGCGCGTATCCGTCTGGCCGTTCTCCGATGAAAGCCGGCCTTGCAGGGCCCGACCGGCGATTTTTCAAACTCTCAAAGTGCAAAACGCCTGAGCTAGCGGGCTAACTCAGGCGTTCCAGCATTCAAACCGGCTTACTTGCGCAGGCCCAGCTTGGCGATCAGCGCGGCGTAGCGATCGACGTCCTTGTTCTTCAGGTAGGCCAGCAGGTTCTTGCGGCGGTTCACCATGCGCAGCAAGCCGCGACGGCCGTGGTGGTCCTTGGCGTGCGTCTTGAAGTGCGGGGTGAGTTCGTTGATGCGGGCGGTCAGCAGAGCGACCTGGACTTCGGGGCTACCCGTGTCATTGGCGCTGCGCGCATTGGCCTTGACCACTTCGGCCTTGATGGAAGATGCAATCATTGGTTTTCCTGTGAATGTTTGACTTGCGTTGGGCGCTGGAAATGCAGCCAACGTGCGCCTTGCGGCATGCAGGAGGGTAGGAACAGCCCATTTCTGGACCATTCCCCCCTAAGAACCGGACTTGCGACTTTCACCGCATCCGGCTCAAGCACAACAATTGTGTGCCCTGTGAGCTGCAAAGCCTCGGGATTCTACCCCAAAACAGCAGCGTTCCGTATTTCACGGCTATGGGAGGCTTCGGCGGGTGGAGTTGCCAGCATCCAAGATGCCGGACGACCTTAACCGCCTGACCACCATCGCCAGAGGAGCCAAGCGATAGCTACCCACAGCAGCACGATGACCACCGCGCCCGTGAGGCTGCGCGGCTTATCGCTTCCCTGCTGTATCCATTCGTCTGCTTTCTGCCGACATTCCGCCATCAGAGACGGCGGCATGAGGCGGATTGCTAGCCACATCAACCCGGGCAACAACACCGCGTCGTCGACGAAACCCAGAATGGGGATGAAATCAGGGATCAGGTCTATTGGACTTAGCGCGTATGCGACTACGAAGCCGCATAGCAACTTGGGCAGCAGGGGGGTGCGGGGATCTTTGGCAGCAAACCAGAGAGCCACACCTTCCCGCTTAATACTCCTCGCCCATCCACGTAAACGATCCACAAATTTCATGTACCAAGGGTACACCACGCAAAGCCCTTTCCTCGAAATACGCACAAGACACTCACGAAGCCCCTATCGGGGCCGGTTTCACAACAGGCAAACCTCTGGCATGCACTGCGGCATGGCAAACCGGATGCAGAAGCACCCGGTTGGACAGCAGGTCGGGCCCGCCATCCACCTTACGAACGATATGGTGGTCGTGCCACCCGGTTTCCCGGGTAATGGCCGTGCCACATAGCGCGCAGTTCCCCGACTGAGACCTGTAGAGCTGGGTCAGTTCCTTGCGGTAGCCGATGCTTTGCAGCATCCGTTTCCCGCGCAGTTCCTCCCCATACAGTTCCCATTTCGGATCGAAGGGGTTGTAGTCCCCCTTGATCTTCATGTGCCGGGTAATGGCCGTATCCGTTAAGAGATTCAGCCGAACCAATTGCCATGTTCCGTCGTCCGTTGGTCGAGCGCCAGCAAACTCCGTCCGGTCGTCGAGACGCTTCCAATACTTCTGGAAGCACCACATCGGACCTTTCTTTGGATGCCGTCGCCGCGCCCAGCGCGTCAGCCGCCAATTAATCAGCGAATCCAACTTGCCAAACGCATCTTTTGCGACCACCGGTTGGTGGTACTGAGCCCAACCCCGAAGGATCGGATTCAGTTTCTCTATCAGGACAACCTGTTTCACCATCAGATGACTCTTGATGACTCCCGCCACCTTGTCGTAGAACGCTTTCGCGTTTTTCCGGCTCGGTTTGATGAGCAGAACCCCCCGGTACTTGCGGAAGTTCCATCCCAGGAAATCAAATCCATCGTCAATGTGGGTGACTCGCGTCTTCTCCGGTGACAGTCGCAGACCTCGTTGTGCGAGGAAGGCTTCTATCCACGGCCGCACTTCGGTTTCGAGAATCTCTTTCGAGGCTCCCGTCACGATGAAGTCGTCGGCGTACCGGACCACATTGATCTTGAGCTTCCCGGCTTTCGATTTCCCCAACTTGGCACCGAGGTGCACAAGCAGGTCCATTTCCAGTCCGTTCAAGGTCACATTCGCCAAAGTCGGCGAGATGATGCCGCCTTGCGGCGTACCCTCGTCGGTCGGTGTCAGCTGGCCCTTGTGGACCACTCTCGCCTTCAACCACCTTTTCAGGATCGTCTTGTTCATGCGAACTTGATTCACCAGCCAGTCGTGGTTGATGTGGTCAAAGCAGCCTTGGATATCCGCTTCCAGTACCCAGTGAGCCGAGGCCTTCCGGGACATGCAAACAAATATCTGGCTCATGGCGTCCGCCGTCGAGCGATTTCTCCGAAACCCATAGGAGTTCGGATCGCTCGTGGACTCGGCCACAGGCTCAAGACCAAGCAGGTGGAGTGCCTGCATAGCCCGGTCAAACATAGTCGGAATGCCCAGAGGGCGCTCCTTACCGTTCGACTTGGGGATATAGACCCGCCGCAACGGCATCGGCCTATATCCTCTTTGCTGCTTCAACTTACCAACAGCCTTCCATTTCAAGTCAGGCGTGTCCCAGAGCTCGCGATCGACTCCTGCCGTTCGCTTGCCTTGGTTTTCTGTCACTCGCCGCACCGCCAGTGACCTGGCGGCGAACGAGTGGGTCAGCGACCGTTGCAGGGCTTTCACCCTGCGCCAATCGCGTTCCTGCGTAGCCTTCGCTATTCGCTTCTGCGTTGTTCGCACGTTGCGCTCGATCCGCCGCCAATCAATGGCGTGCCAGTCTTGCGGTTCGCGAGAAGACGCAGAATCATCATTGCTGACGATTGTTCTCATGCTTTCCTCTTAGAAGTTAATCCTTCGAGGACGCACGTCTCCCCGAAGGGATAGTGCATCCCTTCGGGGCGTTCTGAACGTTTGCAGCCGTCTAGCGACGATTGCACCGCGTGGAAGTCAGCGCACTTTCGTGCGGGGCAAATCCTGAACCCCTATCCCACCCATTACAGGAGAGCCTTCGCTTTTTCCACAGTCCCATACCCCCTTACCCAACAGGTTGCCTTACGGCTTCCCTGCCTTCGCACCGAGGTGCGTGGGCGGATAGTGGGGCTTACCACGTTCCCTTAGCTACCGACGCCATGTCCAACATGTCGCCTGTCCGGTTAGGGTCCATCTTTTCCGGGGCTGTACTCTGACAACGTGTTCCCAAAGCTCACAAGAACATCCGACAGCGTGCCTTTTGGCTCTGGCCTATCAGCAGTTTTGGCCAGTCAATCCTTACCCGGAGTTAAACGATGGTTCAGTTACCTTACCCATGTGGAACTCACCTAGCCCCTCAACCGCCTTTCTGCTGGCAGTCTCCGACACAGCCCCTCACAGGGCCGCGCCGCCGCTTGCGCGGGGGTACGTTGTCAGTCGGGCTTCACACAGGTTCGTTACCGATCCTGCATGCCGACGTAGGTGACCACTGGTTGCACAGTGGGTCAACGCAAGACGCACCAAGGGCACGTAAAGGTTGACAAGGTAGTTAAGAGCTTTCGCTCAGAGACTATCGTTAGCCGCACAGCAAAAGCTGGGGCGAGTGCTTCTCACGGTCCTTCCAGGGCGAACCCCGGAGCTTCCGTCAGACTTGGTTCCGTTTCCGGGACCAAGTACACCTTGATAGATCGGGTCTTGCACCCGATGGAGTTAGCCCGGCAAGCGAACTAAAACCTCGTTGAAATGCAGGCACATGACCTGCGAGTGAGCGACACGTGTCGCACAAGCCTTGGGATTATAGCCCGAAACGCCGTGCAAGGGCGGGCTCAGCCGTTCCGGTCGGCCAGCCAGCCCTTCAGGCGCTCCACGCCCTGCACCAGACGGCCCGTGTCACGCGAGGCAAAGCACCAGCGCAGCCAGCCCTGCGCTTCAGGCGCAAAGGCGTCGCCCGGCGCCAGGCCCAGTCCGGCTTCGGCCACCAGACGGCGCGCCGTCTGCAGCGAGTCGTTCTGCCCGTCGAGCCGGAAAAACGCGTACATCCCGCCCGGTGCCGGAGCCACCTGCACCGCGGGCAGCGCCTGCAGCAGCGGCACCAGCGTGTCCCGACAGGTGCGCAGGTGGCTGACCACGCGGGGGGTAATCTCAGCCGTGCGTGCCAGCGCCACCTGGCCCGCGCGCTGCGTGAACACACTGGCGCAGGACGTATTGAACTCCACGATCTTGCCCATGGACGGCGTCATCGACGGCGGCATCACCAGCCAGCCGAGCCGCCAGCCCGTCATGAGAAAACTCTTGGAAAAGCTGTGCACCACCACCAGCCGGTCCTCCGGGGCGGCAATGTCCAGGAAGCTCGGGGCACATCCGTTGGCCGTGTCGTCCGCGTAGTACAGGCGCTCGTACACCTCGTCCGCCAGGATCCACGTTCCCGTGCGGCGGCAATGCGCCAGGATCTGCTCCTGTTCGGCCCGCGTGAGGGTCCAGCCGGTCGGGTTGTTGGGCGCATTCAGCACCAGCAGCCGCGTTGACGGCGTGACCGCCTCCAGCAGCGCCACCATGTCGAGCGTCCAGGCCCCGCCCACCGGCTTGAGCGGCACGCAGCGCAACGCGGCGCCCATGATGCGCGGCTGGGCCGTCAGATTAGGCCAGACGGGCGTCACCGCCACGACCTCGTCGCCGGCATCAATCAGGGCCTGCATGGCCAACATGAGGGCATTCACCCCCCCGGACGTGACCGCGATGCGGTCCATCGCCACCGGCCCGTGCAGCGCTCCCATGTAGCCCGCGATGGCCTCACGCAGCTCCGGCAGGCCCAGGTTATGGGCATAAAAGGTCTCGCCCTTCTGCAAGGAATCGATGGCGGCCTGGCGGATGAAGTCGGGCGTGACCTCATCGCTCTCACCAAACCAGAAGGCCAGCACGTCCTCCCGGCCCATGCCGGCATTGGCCACCTGGCGGATTCTGGATTCTTCGAGGTCGAGGATGGTCTGGCGCATGGCCGCGATGTTACCGGGGCCGCGCCATCCTGCACGTGGAGGGTTGTTCGGCCTGCGCGGCCGTGATGCGGCGGATCACGCGAAAGCCGTAGCCCGACCCTTCCACGTCGAACTTGACACCCGGGCCCCCCTGCCGCTCCATCACGCCCACGGCCAGCGGCTGCTGGAACTGGTGATCGGCGGCACGCATGGCACCACTCTGCCCGCCCAGCGTGACCCGGGCCTGTTCCAGCGCGGAGGCCACGGCCGCCGCGTCCGTCGAGCCCGCCTTCTCCAGTGCCTGGGCCAGCGCTTCCACCATGAGGTGCATGCGCATGTGGACATAGTCGTCCGCCGGCTTGGGGTACCGCGCGCGGAATGACTTGTAGAAATCCTCGCTCTGCGGCGTGGGCACATTGGGTAGCCAGTCGGCCACGGCGATCACTTTGCCCAGGCCGGCCTCCCCGATGGCGGCCGGGGCGCCCAGCGCGTTGCCATAGAAGGTGTAGAACTTGCCCTCGAAGCCCACCTCCCGGGCAGCCTTGACCATGAGCGTGAGGTCATTGCTGAAGTTGCCGGTGATCACGGCATCCGCGCCGCTGGCCTTGATCTTGGCCGCATAGGGGGCAAAGTCCTTGATTCGCAGCAGCGGGTGGAACTCGTCGCCCACGATCCGGATGTCGGGCCGCTGGACCGCCAGCTGCCGCCGAGCCTCGCGCAACACGGCATGGCCGAAGCTGTAGTCCTGCCCGATGAGGTACACCGACTTGACGGCCGGATCGTCCTTGAGCACGGCCATGAGGGCGGCCATGCGCATGTCACCGTGGGCATCGAAGCGGAAATGCCAGTAGCTGCACTTTTCGTTGGTGAGCGCGGGATCCACCGCCGAGTAGTTGAGGAACACGACGCTGCGAGCCGGGTCGCGCTCGTTGTGCTTGTTGATGGCTTCCATCAGCGCCGCGGCCACGGCCGACGAGTTGCCCTGCGCGATCACCCTTGCGCCGTCGTCGATGGCGGCGCGCAGCAGGGACAGCGCCTCCTCGGCCTGGCCCTTGCTGTCGTAGCGCACCAGCTGCAACGGATGCGCGCCATCCGCCAGCACCACGCCGCCGCGCGTGTTGACGCGCTCCACCGCCCAGATGAGATTGCGGAACACCGCCTCGCCGCCATTGGCGTTGCCGCCGCTCAGCCCCTCGATCATCGCGATCTTCACGGGCGCCGCCGGCGCCTGGGCCCACGCCAGGGCGGGCACAAATAGCGCTGCCAGCAGCGATTTCAAGACCCGGAGCCACAGATTAATCATTGCTTGTTTCCCTTGAAAAGAACCGGGGCGCTGCCAAGTGAAGCTCAGGCGGCGATCACGGTTGAAAGCCGCGCAGTGTACGGGGCAGAAAGGGCACAAAACCTGCCAACTGTTCCGCTTAATCCGACAAGGAGTTCACATGTTTTTCGCACCTATCGTCCGTACCCGTTCCGCAGCACCGGCCTTCCGGTCTTTTGACCGCAGTTTCGAGCGCTTTATCAACGAGGCACTGGTCACGCCGCAGCGCCAGGTGAATGTTGAGCAGGACGACAAGGCCTGGACGGTCACGCTCGACGTTCCCGGTCTGGCCCGTGACGACCTGAGCATCGGCATCGAGGGCCCGGTGGTCCGCATCGAAAGCCGGGCTGAAGCCAAGCGCCAGATCAAGGCGGCCTACGAGCTGCCGCAGGACATCGATGCATCCGCGAGCAGCGCAAAGCTGGAAAACGGCGTGCTGACCCTCACGCTGGCCAAGCTGGCCCCGGTGAGCAAGGTCACGCCGCTGGCGATCAGCTGATCGCCAGCGCGTCCAGCGGCCAGCGCGGCTTCACGTCAAACGCGTAGCTGCGCTGGGCGGGCTGGATGCCCGCCTGCAGCCGCATCGCGGCGGCCATGGCGATCATGGCTCCGTTGTCGGTGCAAAGGTGCAGCTCGGGGTAGTGAACGCGCACCCCGCGTGCAGCGCAAGCCGCGTTGAGCTGGGCGCGCAGAGGGCGGTTGGCGCCCACGCCCCCCGCAACCACCAGGCGTCGCAGGCCCGTCTGGACCAGCGCCGCCAGGGACTTCTTCACCAGCACCTCGACGATTGCGGCCTCGGTGGCCGCCGCCAGATCAGCCTTGCGCGATTCCAGCGCCTCACCCAGCTTGCGCGCCTGGGTCAGCACCGCCGTCTTGAGGCCCGCGAACGAAAAATCCAGGTTGCCGCTGTGAAGCAGGGGGCGCGGCAGCTTGAAGGCGGATGCATCACCCTGCTCGGCCAGACGGCTCAGGGCCGGTCCGCCCGGATAGCCCAGCCCCATCAACTTGGCGGACTTGTCGAAGGCTTCGCCCGCAGCGTCGTCGATCGTCTCGCCCAGCAGGCGGTAGCGACCCACACCCTGCACTTCCATGAGTTGGGTGTGCCCCCCCGACACCAGCAGGGCCACGAACGGAAAGGCCGGCGGATCGGCACTGAGGAACGGGGACAGCAGATGCCCCTCCAGATGGTGCACCCCCAGCACCGGACGGTCCAGCGCGGCGGCCAGGGCGCAGGCCACCCCGGCCCCGACCAGCAGCGCGCCGGCCAGTCCGGGCCCGCGGGTGAAGGCCACCACATCCACGTCTGACAACGCCTGCTGCGCCTCGGCCAGCACATGGTCGCTCAACGGCAGCACGCGCCGGATGTGGTCGCGGCTGGCCAGCTCAGGCACCACGCCGCCATAGGCCTGATGCATCTCGATCTGGCTGTGAAGGGCATGCGCCAGCAACACCGGCGTGCCCGCGTCACCTCCGCGCACCAGGGCCACGCCGGTCTCGTCGCAGGAGGATTCAATTCCCAAAATCAGCATCCGGGGAGTGTAAGACCCGCTCCTGGGCGCCGCGCGGCATGCTTGTTGCTCCTGCCTCCGGGTCCATGACCTCCACCGTCCTTGCCGCCCTCCCATCCCGAACCATGAAATCGGGCCTGAATTTCCTCATCGCAGCCAAACGCTGCGAAATTGCCGAGCTGCAGCAGCTGTCGCTCACCAGCGCGCTCGTGAACGTGACCGGCCGCCTGATCCATGGCCTGCAGCGCGAGCGCGGGCTGTCCAACTTGTTCCTGGCCTCCCAGGGCGAACAATTTGCCGGGCCGCGCTGCGAGCAGGTTGCGGAGTGCGAGAAGCTGGACGCCGAGCTGCGGGCCTGTTTCGACACACTGGACACCGAACCCGCCCGCATGGGCAATGGCGCCCGCCTGTTCAGCCGCATCGCCTACGTACTGCAGGGCCTTGACGCCCTGCCCGGCCTGCGCGAGCGCATCCACGCGCGAGGCTGGTCACCGAGGCGCACCACCGACGCCTACGTGCGCCTGATCGCCGGGCTGCTGGGCGTGGTTTTCGAAGCCGCCGACAGCGCCACCGACCCCGAGGTCTCGCGCCAGCTGGTGGCCATGTTCAATTTCATGCAGGCCAAGGAGTTCGCTGGCCAGGAGCGGGCCACGGGTGCCGGACTCTTCGCCGCTGGCCGGGCGCATTTTGCCGAGCAGCAGCGGCTTTTGCATCTGATCGAGTCGCAGGAACGCTGCCTGCAGGTGTTCAATGAATTCGCCGGCGCGCAGGCCACGGCGCTGGACGCGGACGGCCGCGCCGCGCCCAATCTCGCGGAGCTCGAGCGGCTGCGGCGCATCCTGTGCACCGCGCCAGACGGCGGGACGCTGGATGCCCAGTTGAGCCAGACCTGGTTTGACTGCTGCAGCCGGCGCATGGACCGCATGAAGGCCGTCGAGGACGGGCTGGCCGGTGAGCTGGTGCAGGTGTGCCAGCACAAGGTGGCGGCGGCCACCGCCGACCTGTCGCGCTATGAGGCCCTCGACGCCGCGGCGACCCGCGAGACCGATGCACTGTCCTTCTTCCAGGAAGCCCCTCCCACCCCCGTGGCCACCACCGTGGGCGCCGGCATGCCCGGCCTGCCGACGCCCGCGCAGGGCTATGGCCTGCATCTGGAGCGTTCCATCCTGGAACTCGTGCAGGAACAGGCCCGAAGGCTGCAGGCCATGGGCGACGAGCTCGAAACCGTGCGTGCCAGCCTGAATGAACGCAAGGTGATCGAGCGCCCCAAGGGCCTGCTGATGGCCCACCGCCACCTCAGCGAAGAGGAGGCGCACAAGACCATGCGGCAGATGGCCATGAACCAGAACCGGCGGCTCATTGAAGTGGCCGAAGGCGTGCTCGCCATGGCCGAGGTCCTGCCCGCGCGCCGGCCCTGATCTCAAAGTGCTGCAATGCACAAAATGGTGCTTTAGACCTCGTTCGTGCACCAGCTTGACGCGACTCAGGCCCCCAAAAGCAGGCCTTTGCGGGATCGGATTGAACGCCCGCGGCGCCACGTGGCAAGGCAAATTTCCTTTCTCGATCAATCACTTGCGGCTCATCCATCGGCTCCAAATCCAGCCTGGCATGCAAACTGCTTAAAGCTTGGCGAGGGCATCGGGCCAAAGGCGGCCTGAAACCCGACAGTCATCCCTGACAAAGGACAACGGCGTCCATTTCTAGCTTGCGGAATGCAAGCGATGAAATGGGCGCCGTTTTGCTTTCCGGGTCCCGTTTTCCTCAACCAGGAGTTGAAATGACCGCTACCCCAACCCCCGCCACCGTGGCGGCTGATGTCTCCGCCGGAACCGATGCCCCCGGCATCGGCCGCCGCCGCTTCATGGCGGGCGCCGCGGCACTCGCGGGCGCCACCGGCCTCGCCCTGCCGGCCTTCGCCCAGAAAGCCGGCCAGCCCGAAAAAGAGTCGCTCAAGTTCGGCTTCATCAAGCTGACCGACTGCGCGCCCCTGGTGGTGGCCTACGAAAAGCACTTCTTCGAGGACGAAGGCCTGAACGTCACGCTCGAGGCCCAGGCCAACTGGAAGGTGCTGCTGGACCGCGTGATCGACGGCCAGCTCGACGGTGCGCACATGCTCGCCGGCCAGCCCCTGGGCGCCACCATCGGCTTCGGAACCAAGGCGGACATCGTCACGGCCTTCAGCATGGACCTCAACGGCAACGCCATCACCGTGTCCAACGCCGTGTGGGCCCAGATGAAGCCCCACCTTCCGATGGAAGGCGGCAAGGTCAAGCACCCGATCAAGGCCGACGCGCTGAAGAAGGTGGTCGACAAATGGAAGGCCGAGGGCAAGCCCTTCAAGATGGGCATGGTCTTTCCGGTGTCGACGCACAACTACGAACTGCGCTACTGGCTGGCCGCAGGCGGCCTTAACCCGGGCTACTACACGGCCAGCGACATCTCGGGCACCAAGAGCGCCGACGTGCTGCTCTCCGTCACGCCGCCGCCGCAGATGCCGTCCACCATGGAGGCCGGCACCATCCATGGCTACTGCGTGGGTGAGCCCTGGAACCAGCAGGCCGTGTTCAAGGGCATCGGCGTGCCCGTGGTCACCGACCTGGAGGTGTGGAAGAACAACCCCGAAAAGGTCTTCGGCGTCACCAAGGCCTGGGCCGACAAGAACCCCAACACCCACATCGCCGTGGTCAAGGCGCTGATCCGCGCCTGCATGTGGCTGGACGCGAGCATGGCCAATCGCATCGAGGCGGTGAAGCTGCTGGCCAAGCCCAACTACGTGGGCGCAGACGAGGCCGTGATCGGCAACAGCATGACCGGCACCTTCGAGTACGAGAAGGGCGACAAGCGGCCGCTGCCGGACTTCAACGTCTTCTTCCGCCACTTTGCCACCTACCCGTTCTACAGCGACGCCATCTGGTACCTGACGCAGATGCGCCGCTGGGGGCAGATCACCGAAGGCAAGCCCGACAGCTGGTACATGGACATGGCCCGGAAGGTCTACCGCCCGGACGTCTACATGGCCGCGGCCAAGGCCCTGATGGCCGAAGGCAAGGCCAAGGACAGCGATTTCCCGATGAAGACCGACGGCTTCAAGGGCGTGCAGGACGGGTTCATCGACGGCATCACCTACGACGGCCGCAAGCCCAACGAGTACCTCAACAAACTCAAGATCGGCCTGAAGGCCGCGGACAAGGCCTGACATGGAACTCGTCGGCAAACTCATGGGCGGGCTGGCCGCGGCCCGGCGCGATCCGCGCGACATGCTGCGCGGCCTGTTGATGTCGCTGGGCGTGCCCGTGGTCGCCTTTGCGCTGTTCCTGGGGCTGTGGTCGGTCACGGCCTCGCAGATCCAGACCAGCCTGGGGGCCGTGCCCGGCCCCTCGCAGGTCGCGGCCCAGGCCGTGGCGCTGGTGCAGGACCATTTTGCCGAGCGCGAGAAGGAAGCCGCCTTCTATGCGCGCCAGGAAGCGCGCAACAAGGAACGCCTGGCCCAGGACCCGAGCTACCAGCCGCGCCATTTCAACTGGACCGGCAAGCGCACCTACCTGGATCAGATCCTGACCAGCCTCAAGACGGTGTTCGTGGGCTTCCTGCTGGCCACGCTCGTCGCGGTGCCACTGGGCATTCTGGCGGGTTCGTCGCGCATCGTGCAGGCCGCCATCAACCCCATGGTGCAGCTGTTCCGGCCGGTGTCGCCCCTGGCGTGGCTGCCCATCGTCACGCTGATCGTCAGTGCGGTCTACGTCACCCAGGGCCAGCCGATGTTCGAGAAGTCATTCCTGATCTCGGCCATCACCGTCACCTTGTGCTCGCTGTGGACCACGCTCATCAACACCGCCATCGGCGTGACGTCGGTCGACAAGGACCTGGTCAACGTGGCGCGCGTGCTGCAGCTGCCGCTGGGCACTCGGGTGCGAAAGATCATGCTGCCCTCGGCCCTGCCCTTCATCTTCACCGGCATGCGCCTGTCGCTCGGTGTGGGCTGGATGGTGCTGATCGCCGCCGAAATGCTGGCCCAGAACCCGGGCCTGGGCAAGTTCGTGTGGGATGAGTTCCAGAACGGCAGTTCCGACTCGCTCAGCCGCATCCTGGTGGCGGTGTTCACCATCGGCCTGATCGGCTTCGGGCTGGACCGGCTGATGCAGGTGCTGCAGAACCTCGCGGCGCGCCGCTGATGGACGACGGAGACGCCCCCATGACCCTAGCGCTCAAATCCCTCGAGCCCACGGCACCGATCGACCGCGACACGCCCCTGCTGGCCGCCGTCCCCGCGACCGCCGCGCTCGAACTGCGCCATGTCTGCAAAAGCTATGGCCGCGGCAGCGCACGCTCCGAGGTGCTGCAGGACGTGAACCTGCGCGTGGAGGCAGGCGAGTTCGTCGCCATCGTCGGTTTCTCGGGCAGCGGCAAGACCACGCTGGTCAGCCTGCTGGCCGGACTGATCCAGGCCGACAGCGGTGAGGTGCTCAAGAACGGCACCGCCATCGCCGGCCCGGGGCCCGATCGCGGCGTGGTGTTCCAGAGCTACTCGCTCATGCCCTGGCTCAGCGTGCGCGACAACATCGCGCTGGCCGTGGACCGGGTGTTCGCCACGGAAAGCGCCAGCCAGCGCCACGCACGCGTCACCCGCTACATCGCCATGGTGGGCCTGACGCCCGCCGCCGACAAGAAGCCAGCGCAGCTGTCCGGCGGCATGCGCCAGCGCGTGGCCGTGGCGCGGGCCCTGGCCACCCACCCGGACGTCCTGTTGCTGGACGAGCCGCTGTCGGCCCTGGACGCCCTGACCCGTGCCAACCTGCAGGACGAGATCGTCCGCATCTGGGACGAGGACCGCAAGACCGTGCTGCTGATCACCAACGACGTGGACGAGGCGTTGATGGTGGCTGATCGCATCATCCCGCTGCAGATGGGTCCACGGGCCACGCTGGGCCCGTCGTTCAAGGTGGACATTGCCCGCCCGCGCGACCGCCGCGCGATGAACCATGACGCCCGCTTCCAGCAACTGCGCGGCGAGATCACCGAACACCTGATCGGCATCGCCCACCAGCACAGCGCGCGGCAGACGGCGCAGGTGATCCAGCTGCCGCTGCTGACGCCCCGCAACGTCCAGCCCGGCCAGGGCCTGCCCACGGCCGCCCGCCTGTTCGGCCTGCGCCACGCCGCGCTGACGGAGACCATCGAGGCCGACATCCCCACGCCCGCCGTCCCGCGCACCGAAAGCGGGCTCACGCTCAACGGCTCCGACGACCGCTTCGTGGACTTCTCCCGGATCATCAAGGTCTATCCCACGCCCAAGGGCCCGCAGACCGTGGTGGACGGGTTTGACCTGAAGATCCGCAAGGGCGAGTTCATCTCGGTCATCGGCCACTCGGGCTGCGGCAAATCGACGGTGCTGTCGATGATGGCCGGGCTGACCGACATCACCGATGGCGTGATCGTGCTGGATGGCCGTGAGGTGGCCAGCGCCGGCCCCGACCGCGGCCTGGTATTCCAGGCGCCCAGCCTGGTGCCCTGGCTCAGCGCCTACGACAACGTGATGCTGGGCGTGGAACGGGTCTTCCCGCACGCCAGCGCGGCGCAGCGCAAGGACACGGTGAGCTACTACCTGAACCGCGTGGGCCTCGGCCCGGCCATGCACAAGCTGGCGGCCGACCTGTCCAACGGCATGAAGCAGCGCGTGGGCATCGCGCGGGCCTTCGCGCTGAATCCCAAGATGCTGCTGTTGGACGAGCCCTTTGGCATGCTCGATTCCCTCACCCGCTGGGACCTGCAGGAGGTGCTGATGGAGGTCTGGGCGCGCAATCAGGTCACGGCCATGATGGTGACGCACGACGTGGACGAAGCCATCCTGCTCGCCGACCGCGTGGTGATGATGACCAACGGGCCGCGCGCCAGGATCGGCAAGGTCATGGACGTGCCCCTGCCCCGTCCGCGCAGCCGCGAAGCCCTGCTCAAACACCCGCGCTACTACGAGCTGCGCGAGGAGCTGATCGGCTTCCTCGAAGACTGCGGAAGCCAGCACTAGCCGAAGGGAGCCCCGCCATGACCGCTGTGATGAACGCCCCGATTGCTACCAAATCAGTAGCAAACAAACGCCAACCGGCAAGGGCTACAGGCCAATTTTCCTTTGGAAAGTACCGCGAGATCATCATCGCGGTAGGGTTCTTCCTGCTGTTCGACCTCGGGGTGTTGATCCTGAATTTCTACACCTCGTTCCAGATTGCGCAGGACGCGGTGGGCATCAACCTGGCCGGCCGCCAGCGCATGTTGTCCCAGCGCACCGCCAAGGCGCTTCTGGCGGTGGACACGGCCCGGGCCAAGGGCGAGGCCGCGGGCCCGGACCTGGCTGAACTCGCCAGCGCCGTTCGCCTCTTCGATGCCTCGCTCAAGGGCTTCCTGACGGGCGCCACCGTGCCCGGGGGCGATGGCAAGCCCGTGTTCCTGCAAGCCGCCGAAGGGCCCCAGGCCGCCGGCATCCTCAAGGATGCCCAGGCCCTGTGGTCGCCCTACCAGCAGCACCTGGCCCCGGTGCTGGCCGGCAACGCCAGCGACACCGAAATGAAGGCCGCGGTGGACTACGCCCGGGCCAACAACGTCAAGCTGCTGGGCGTGATGAACGAGCTGACCACCGCGCTGGAAGCCGTGGCCGCGCAACGCGCCAACACGCTGCGCCAGGTCCAGACCGGCGGCATCGCGCTGGCCCTGCTCAACTTCGCGTTCATCCTGTTCAAGTTCCTGCGCCGTCTGCGCACGTCCGACGCGGCGATCGAGGCGGCCAACGAGGAGAACCGTGAAATCCTGGTGAGCGTGCGCGAGGGCCTGTTCCTCATGACGCCCGACCATCGCCTGGGCTCCCAGCTCTCGCGCTCGTCCCACGAGCTGTTCGGCCAGCCGCTGAAGCCCGGAGACAGCTTCTTCGCGCTGCTGGCGCCCCTGGTCTCGGCCAAGGCCCTGGCCGATGCGCGCGACTACGTGGAGCTGCTGTTCGCGCCCCATGTCAAGGAAGCGCTGGTCCAGGGGATCAACCCGCTCTCCGAAGTGGAGGTGTCGGTCAGGAACCGCCTGGGCCAGGACCAGCGCCGTTTCCTGTCCTTCCACTTTAACCGCGTGCAGGAGGGCGAAGGCGTGCGCCACCTGCTGGTCACGGTGCAGGACATCACGGCCCGTATGGAGCTGGAAGCGCGCCTGCTCGACGAGCGCCAGCGCTCCCAGAAAGAGTTCGCGATGCTGCTCAAGGCCTTTGACGCCGACCCGGCCATGCTGCGCCAGTTCGTGGCGCGCGCGGAAACGGGCCTGCTGGAGGTCAACGACCTGCTGCGCAGCACCTCGTCGGCGCAGGGCGAGATGGCGGTGCTGAAGGCGATCAACGAGGCCTGCCGCCGCATCCATGCGCTCAAGGGCGATGCGGCCACGCTCGGGCTGGAGACGCTGGCGTCGCAGGCGCACGGCTTCGAGAGCGAGCTGCAGCGCATCCGCGACTCGGGCGGCGGCACCGGCCACCTCGGCGACACGCTGCTGACGCTGCCCATGCCCCTGGAAGACCTGCTCAACAAGGTGGCGGCGCTCAAGAGCCTGACCGGCGTGCAGCGCCCGCCCACCACCGACGCGCCCACGGGCGAGGCCATCAACCAGGCGCTGACACGGCTGGCGGACGACGCCGCCGCCGCAGGGGGACGGCAAGTCAAGGCCGTCATCCGCATGGGCAGCCTGAGCGACCTGGAGCCGCAGGCCGGCGACCTGGTGCGCGAGATCGCCGTGCAACTGGTGCGCAATGCCGTGACGCACGGCATCGAACCCCCTGCGCAGCGGCTGGCCAGCGGCAAGCTCGCGCAGGGGCAGCTCGAGGTGCACCTCGTGCGGGGAGAAACCGAATGGACCCTCTCGGTGCGCGACGACGGCAACGGCCTGTCCGCCCAGAGCGTGCGCCAGCGCCTGCTCACCCTGGGCTGGTACACCAGCGCGCAGCTCGACAGCTTCAATGACCGGCAGATCATCGCCCACATCTTCAAGCCCGGCTTCTCGACCGCTGGTGAGCTCACGACGCACGCGGGCCGCGGCGTGGGGCTGGACGTGGTGCAGGCCAACGTGCAGCGGCTGGCCGCCCGCATGATGCTGACTTCCACGCCGGGGCAGTTCACCGAATTCAGGATCCGATTCTCGTGAGCCGGCCATGCGACTGCTGATCGTCGACGACTCCAACATGATCCGCTCGCGCATCTCGCGCGTGGTGCAGACCGGCGCGCTCGTCGGGGTCGCCATCGTCGGACTGGCGCGCAACGGCGCCGAGGCCGTGCGGCTGGCCCGGGCGACGCAACCCGACGTGGTGACCATGGACCTGACCATGCCCGAGATGGACGGCATTGAATGCATCACCGAGCTGATGCGGCAGTTCCCGCGCATCAACATCCTGGTCGTCAGCGCGCTCAGCGACAAATCCACCGCCATTGCCGCGCTGCGGCTGGGCGCCCGAGGCTTCGTGGCCAAGCCTTTCACCGACGACGAGCTGCGGCTGGCGCTGCTCGACGTCAGCGACGCCCGCTGAAGGACCTGCGATGAACGCCCTCAACGAAGATGAACTCAAGCTGTTCGTGGATTCGGTGCGCCACTATTTCAGGACCACCACGGCCCAGGAGCCGCAGATCACCTCGGCCTTCCTGGGCACCGGTGACGTGGAGGGCTTCGAGTTCAACGGCATCGTCAGCTTCTCGGGCTCCTACAACGGGCAGGTCATCGTCTCGATGCCGCCGCGCCTGCTGCGTGAGCTGCTGGTGATGCAGCACGAGACCGACCTGTCGGACGGCAACCTGCTCGACGCGGTCGGCGAAATCGCCAACACGCTGGGCGGGAATGCCCGCAAGACGCTCGGGCCGGAGCTGCTGATTTCCGTGCCGGTGAAGCTGCAAGGCGCCACGGGCTCGCGCGCCCGCGTGCGCCGCCACCCCTACGTGATCACACTGCGCTGGAATCACCAGCCGGCGGTGGTCTGCATCGACATGGACCGCAAGCATTGAAGTACGCCCCCAAGGCAGGAGTAACCCCATGAAGAAGATGAAACTCGTGATGATCGGCAATGGCATGGCCGGGGTCCGCACCCTCGAGGAGCTGATCAAGATCAGCCCTGACCTGTACGACATCACGGTATTCGGCGCCGAGCCCCACCCCAACTACAACCGCATCCTGCTGTCGCCCGTGCTCGCGGGCGAGCAGACGCTGGACGAGATCGTCCTCAACTCCTGGGACTGGTACAAGGACAACCACATCACCCTGCATGCGGGCAAGAAGGTGGTGGAAGTGGACCGCGTGAGGCGCATCGTTCGCGCCGAGGACGGCACCGAGGAAGACTACGACCGCCTGCTGATGTGCACCGGCTCCAACCCCTTCATCCTGCCCGTGCCGGGCAAGGACCTGCAGGGCGTGATCGCCTACCGCGACATCGCCGACACCAACGCGATGATCGAGGCCGCGGCGAAGTACCGCAAGGCGGTGGTGATCGGCGGTGGCCTGCTCGGCCTGGAAGCGGCCAATGGCTTGATGCTGCGCGGCATGGACGTGACCGTGGTGCATGTCATGCCCTGGCTGATGGAGCGCCAGCTCGACGACGTGGCCGGCCGGATGCTGCAGAAATCCCTGGAAGACCGGGGGCTCAAGTTCATGATCGGCGCGCAGACGCAGGAGCTCACCGGCACCGACGCCGGCCGCGTCAAGTCGATCCGCTTCAAGGATGGCACCGAGATCGACGCCGACCTGGTGGTCATGGCCGTGGGCATCCGCCCCAACACGGAACTGGCCGAGAAGATGCGGCTGCACTGCCACCGCGGCATCGTCGTCAATGACACGCTGCAGACCGTCACCGACGCCCGCATCTACAGCGTGGGCGAATGCGCGGCGCATCGCGGCATCGCCTACGGCCTGGTGGCGCCGCTGTTCGAGCAGGCCAAGGTCGCCGCCAACCACCTGGCCCAGTTCGGCATTGGCCGCTACCAGGGGTCTCTGACCTCCACCAAGCTCAAGGTCACCGGCATCGACCTGTTCAGCGCCGGACAGTTCATGGGCGGCGAAGGCACCGAGGAAATCGTCATGAGCGACCCGTTTGGCGGGGTCTACAAGAAGCTGGTGCTCAAGGACGACAAGCTCGTGGGTGCCTGCCTGTATGGCGACACCGTGGACGGCAGCTGGTACTTCAAGCTGCTGCGCGACGGCCGCAGCGTGAGCGACATCCGGGACAAGCTGATGTTTGGCGAATCCAACATCGGCGACACCGGCCATGAGGGGCACAGCAAGGCCGCCAGCATGCCGGACGATGCCGAGGTCTGCGGCTGCAACGGCGTCAACAAGGGCACCATCTGCAAGGCCATCAAGGAAAAGGGCCTGTTCACGCTCGACGAAGTGCGCAAGCACACCAAGGCCAGCGCGAGCTGCGGCTCGTGCACCGGCCTGGTCGAGCAGATCCTGATGTTCACGGCCGGCGGCGACTACTCGGCCACGCCCAAGCTCAAGGCCATGTGCGGCTGCACCGACCACGGCCACCAGGCGGTGCGCGACGCCATCCGCGCCAACAAGCTGCTGAAGATCGCCGACGTGTTCAGCTTCCTGGAATGGAAGACCCCCAACGGATGCTCGAGCTGCCGGCCCGCCGTCAACTACTACCTGATCAGCACCTGGCCCAAGGAAGCCCGGGACGATCCGCAAAGCCGCTTCATCAACGAACGCAGCCACGCCAACATCCAGAAGGACGGCACCTACTCGGTGATCCCGCGCATGTGGGGCGGCGAGACCACGGCCGACGAGTTGCGCCGCATCGCCGACGCGGTGGACAAGTACAAGATTCCCACCGTCAAGGTCACCGGCGGCCAGCGCATCGACCTGCTGGGCGTGAAGAAGGAGGACCTGCAGAACGTGTGGAAGGACATCGGCATGCCCTCGGGCCACGCCTATGCCAAGGCCCTGCGCACGGTCAAGACCTGCGTGGGCAGCGAATGGTGCCGCATGGGCACCCAGGACAGCACCCAGATGGGCAAGGACCTGGAGCGCGCCATGTGGCGCATGTATGCGCCGCACAAGGTCAAGTTCGCCGTGTCGGGCTGCCCGCGCAACTGCGCTGAGGCGGGCATCAAGGACGTGGGCATCATCGGCGTGGACAGCGGCTGGGAGATGTACATCGCCGGCAACGGCGGCATCAAGACCGAGGTGGCGCATTTCCTGGTCAAGCTCAAGACCGCCGCCGAGGTGCTGGAGTACACCGGCGCCTTCTGCGAGCTGTACCGCCAGGAAGGCTGGTACCTCGAGCGCACCGTGCACTATGTGAACCGCGTGGGCCTGGACTACATCAGGAAACGCATCCTGGACGACCATGCGGGCCGCAAGGCGCTCTGGGAGCAACTGCAGTTCGCCCTGGACGGCGAGCCCGACCCCTGGTTCGAAACCGGCAAGGCCGCGGTGGACACCCGGCAATTCACCCCCCTGAACGTGGCCTGAGGAGACACGACATGAGCGAATGGACCAAGATCTGCCGTGTGGACGACATCCCGGTGCTGGGGTCGCGCCGCGTGAAGCGCGAACAGGGCCTGGACGTGGCGGTGTTCCGCAACGACCAGGACCAGGTGTTCGCACTGCTGGACCGCTGCCCGCACAAGGGCGGCCCGCTGTCGCAGGGCATTGTGTTCGGCACCAGTGTGGCCTGCCCGCTGCACAACTGGACCATCGACATGGCCGACGGCTGCGCCCGCGCGCCTGACGAAGGCTGCACGCCCCGGTTCAGCGTCAAGGTCGAGGGTGATGCGGTGTTCCTGGACGCCACCGAGCTGGCCGGCCACGCCACCGACCAGACCCGTCCGCTGGCCGGACCCGCGCGCCGGGAGACGGCCAGTCCATGACGACCACGCAGACCCGGTCCACCTGCCCCTATTGCGGTGTGGGCTGCGGCGTCATCATCGAATCCCGTGGAACGCAGGTCACCGGGGTTCGCGGCGACCCGGACCACCCGGCCAACCGGGGCCGGCTGTGCAGCAAGGGCTCCAGCCTGCACCTGACGGCTTCCGCCAGCATCGCGCGCCAGACCCGGCTGCTGCAACCCCTGCGACGCGCCCAGCGGGGCAGCGTGCCCACGCCGCTCGGTTGGGATGAGGCGCTGGGCCACGCCAGCCACCAGCTGGCCCGCATCGTGCGCGAGCACGGGCCTGATGCCGTGGGGTTCTACGTCTCGGGCCAGTTGCTCACCGAGGACTACTACGCGTTCAACAAGCTGGCCAAGGGCCTGATCGGCACCAACAACATCGACACCAACTCCCGCCTGTGCATGAGCAGCGCGGTGGCGGGCTACAAGCAGACCCTGGGCGCCGATGCCCCGCCCGCGTGCTACGAGGACATTGACCACGCGGGCTGCCTGTTCATCGCCGGCAGCAACACCGCCTACGCGCACCCCATCCTGTTTCGCCGCATCGAGGACGCTCGCGCGCGCAACCCGGCGCTCAGGATCATCGTCGCCGACCCGCGCCGCACCGACACCGCGGGCATCGCCGACCTGTTCCTGCCCCTGCAGCCGGGCACCGACGTGATGCTGTTCAACGGCCTGCTGCACATCATGTTGTGGGAAGGCTGGACCGACGCGGCCTACATCGCGGCCCACACCAGCGGCTTTGACGAACTGAAGGCGGCCGTGCGCGACTGCACGCCCGACCTCGTCGCCCAGACCTGCGGCCTGCGCAAGGAAGACCTGCTGACCGCGGCCCGCTGGTTCGCCGGCATGCCCGCGCAAGACGGCCACCCGCGCACGCCGACGCTGAGCCTGTACTGCCAGGGACTGAACCAGTCCAGCAGCGGCACGGCCAAGAATGCGGCGCTGATCAATCTGCACCTGGCCACTGGCCAGATCGGGCGCGCCGGCGCCGGCCCGTTCTCCCTGACCGGCCAGCCCAATGCCATGGGCGGCCGCGAAGTGGGCGGCATGGCCAACCTGCTCAGCGCGCACCGCGACCTGGCCAACCCCGCGCACCGCGCCGAGGTGGCGGCGCTGTGGGGCCTGCCCGGGGTGCCCGCGCAAGCCGGCAGGACCGCCCTGGAGATGTTCCAGGCCGCGGCCGATGGAGAGATCCGGGCGCTGTGGATCGCCTGCACCAACCCCGCGCAATCCCTGCCTGACCAGGCCATGGTGCGGCGCGCGCTGCAGCGCGCTGAACTGGTGGTGGTGCAGGAAGCCTTCGGCACCACCGCCACCTGCGACTACGCCGACCTGCTGCTGCCGGCCACCACCTGGGCCGAGAAGACCGGCACCGTGACCAACAGCGAGCGGCGCATCACCCGCGTGCGCGCCGCCGTGCCCCCCCCCGGTGAGGCGCGCCACGACTGGGCCATTGCCGTGGCACTGGCGCACCGGCTGGAGCCTTTGCTGCGGCCTGGCCAGCCCACGCTGTTTCCCTACCCGCTGGCCCCGGCCGAAGCCGGTGCCGAAGCGCTGTGGCACGAGCACCGCGAGTCCACCCGTGGCCGCGACCTCGACATCACCGGCATGAGCTACGCGCAGCTCGACGCGGCGCCCCTGCAATGGCCCATGCGAACGGGCGACCTCGCGGGCCGCGCCCGCCTCTACGAGGACGGGCAATTCCCCACGGCCGACGGCCGCGCCCGCTTTGCCCGCGTCACCTGGCAGCCCGTGGCCGAGCCCCGCGAGGCGCGCTACCCCTTCAGCCTGAACACCGGCCGCCTGCGCGACCAGTGGCACGGCATGAGCCGCACGGGCACGCTGGGCCGGCTGTTCGGCCATGTCAGCGAGCCCTCGGTGCAGATGAGCCCTTCGGACATGGCACGGCGCCAGTTGGCCGCGGGTGACCTGGTGTACGTGACCAGCCGGCGCGGCGCCATCGTGGTGCCGGTCCAGCCCGCCGCTGATCTGGGTCCGGGGCAGGTCTTCATGGCCATGCATTGGGGCCCCGAATACCTGAGCGGCTGTTCCAGCACGGGCGAGCGGCTGGCTGGCGTCAATGCACTGACCAGCCCGGCCGTCTGCCCCACCTCGCGGCAACCCGAACTCAAGCAGGCCGCGGTCAAGGTGCTCAAGGCCGAGTTGCCGTGGTCGGTGCTCGGCATGGCGTGGCTGCCCGAAGGCGAGGCCCTGGCGGCGCGGGAATCGCTGAAGGCGCTGATGGCCCTGTTTCCGTACGCGAGCTGTGTGCCGTTTGCCAGCGCCGCGCCCCTGGTGGGCGCCACCGGTGCCGAGCGCACGGGCGTGCTGTTCCGCGCCGCCGGGCACGAAGCGCCGCCGGACGAACTGCTCCAGCGCCTGGAGGCACTGCTGGGACTGGCCGGGGCCGAGGTGCTGCGCTACGCCGACCGCCAGCGCGGCCAGCGGCGTGCCGTCCGGCTGGCGCGCAGTGACGCCGACACGCGGCTCGAAGGCTTCCTGCTGGGCGGCGACACCCGGGCCGAGGGCTGGATTCGCACCCTGCTGCAGGAGGAATTGCCCGCCCAGGCCTATGGCCGCCTGCTCCTGCTGCCGGGCGCGCAGGCCCCGGTCGCCGTGCAGTCACGCGGTCGCCAGGTCTGCACCTGCCTGAACGTGACCGAGCCCGCGATCCTCGCCGAACTGGGCCAGGGGGCGGGTACCGAGGACGAGCGGCTGGCCCGGCTGCAGGAGCGCCTGAAGTGCGGCACCAACTGCGGCAGCTGCGTGCCCGAGCTCAAGCGCATGGTGCGTCTGTCCCTGCCGGCCCGGCAGACCGCATGATGGCCACGGCGTCATTCGGCATATAGCCGGAAGTCATCAGAGCTGACTGACAATTCGGCATGGGCATCAGCCAGTACATCAAGGAAATCGGCCGCGGCAAGCAGGGAGCGAGGTCGCTCACGCGTGAGCAGGCCACGGACCTGTTCGGCCAGGTGCTCGACGGCACGGTGACCGACCTGGAAATCGGCGGCTTCTGCCTGGCCATGCGCATCAAGGGCGAGACCGCCGAGGAAATGGCGGGCTTTCTCGATGCCACGCACACGCGGCTGGACCGCTTGCCGGCCAGCGATCGCCCCCTGGTGGTGCTGCCCAGCTACAACGGTGCGCGCAAGCTGCCCGTGCTCACGCCGCTGCTGGGCCTGTTGCTGGCGCGCCGCGGCCTGCCGGTGCTGATCCACGGTTCGGCCACCGAATCGGCCCGCGTTTTCGTGCCCGATGTGCTTGAAGCCCTTGCCATACGGCCACAGAACGCTATCAAAAAGGTAGCAAACGGGGAGTTGCACTACGTCCCCACCGAACTCATGAGCGCGCCGCTGAAACGCCTGCTCGATGTGCGGCGGGTGGTGGGCCTGCGCAATCCGGCCCACAGTCTCGTCAAGCTCATGAACCCGTGCCGCGGTTCCGCGGTGATCGTGGGCAGCTACACGCACCCCGAATACGCAATCTCGATGGCTGCCGTGTACGAGCTCATGGGCAGCACCGCCCTGCTGCTGCGCGGCACCGAGGGCGAGGTGGTGGCCGATCCACGGCGGCTGCCGCAGATGGACGGCTTCATCCGCGGACAGCGGACCCTGCTGGAGCCGGGACAGAAAGGCACGCTCACCGATCTGCCCGACCTGCCGCGACAAATCGACGCGCAACACACAGCCGCTTACATCCGCGCCGTGCTCGACGGACAGATGGCCATCCCGGCCTCCATCGACCGTCAGGTGGAACACATCTTGCATTTGAGCCAAGCATCATGAACAACGGCAAAGTCACCCTGGTAGGCGCCGGCCCCGGCGATCCGGAGCTGCTCACGCTCAAGGCGCTCAAGGCCATCCAGGCCGCGACCGTCGTGCTGGTGGACGATCTCGTGAGCGACGCCATCGTGGCGCATGCCGCACCCGGTGCGCGTGTGGTGCATGTGGGCAAGCGGGGGGGCTGCAAGAGCACGCCGCAGGCCTTCATCGAGAAGCTCATGATCATGGCCGCACGCGAGGGCGAGAACGTGGTGCGCCTCAAGGGTGGCGACCCCTTCATCTTCGGGCGCGGCGGCGAGGAGATCGAGCACCTGCGCGCGGCCGGCGTGGAGGTGCAGGTCGTCAACGGCATCACCTCGGGGCTCGCCGCCGTCACATCGCTCGGTTTCCCGCTGACCCACCGCGAGCATGCCCATGGCGTGGTGTTCATCACCGGCCATGCCAAGCCCGGTGACGAGGGCCCCGACTGGCGCAACCTCGCCGCCACGGCGCGCGAGGCCCGGCTCACGCTCGTGATTTACATGGGGGTTGCCAGCGCGCAGCGCATCCAGGAAGAGCTGCTCACGGGGTTGCCTGCGACCACCCCGGTGGCCATCATCCAGCAGGCCACCCTGGCGGACCAGCGGCATGCCGTGACCACGCTGGGCCAGTTGTGCACCACCGTCGAGCGCGAAGGCCTCGCGAGTCCCTCGGTGATGGTGGTGGGCGATGTGGTCCGCGGCGTGGCGGCTGCCCGCACGACGTCTGCCTTTACACGCGCCGCCTGACGGTCGTTCCTCTCGCGGGCCGTTCGCGACAGCGTGACGCAGTTCACGGTCGCTGCCCACTCTGTCGCGCAACGGCGCACGGCTACACTGCATCCCATTTCAGATTGAGGGGGCAGCACCGTGCTGGAAAAAATCAATGAATTCACCGAGAGCCATGGCGCTCTCAAGCCCGGGAGCGGGCTCATCACGGGCGTGATCGCCCTGAGCCTGGGCATCCTCTGCTTTCTGGGGGTGCTGGCCTTTCACTTTCCCGAGTACCTGACCACGCCCCAGCTGCGCAAGAGCTACGACGTGGCCATGATCCGCCAGCTCATGTTCTGGTCGATGGTGGTCGCCGGAGGCCTGAGCCTGATCAACGTGGTGTTCAACCGCTCGCGCTGGCTGTCAGGCTTTGCGTTCCTGCTGGTCGCGCTGTCGGCACTGCTGGGGGGCCACAAGGTCGAGGTTGACCCGAACTTCCCGGACGGCACGCTCTACATCGGCATGGACTGGTTCATCCTCGATCTGCTGGGCTCGTCGCTGATTTTCATCTTCATCGAGAAGCTGTTCGCGCTGCGCCGGGACCAGCCGGTGTTCCGGCCTGAATGGCAGACCGACTTCCATCATTTCATCGTCAACCACATGATCGTGGGCTTCGTGCTGCTGGCCACCAACCTGATGGTGCACCGGTTCTTCGGCTGGGCCGGGAACGATGGCCTGCGGGGATGGGTGCAGGGCCTGCCCTTCTGGGCGGGGGTGCTGCTGATCGTGCTGGTGGCCGACCTGGTGCAGTACTGGACCCACCGCGCCTACCACGAGGTCCCGCTGCTGTGGCGGCTGCATGCCGTGCACCACAGCGTGAAGAGCATGGACTGGATGGCGGGCTCGCGCCAGCACATCCTCGAGCTGCTGATCACGCGCACCCTGGTCCTGGCCCCCATCTATGTGCTCGGATTTTCCAAGGAGGTGATCGACGCCTACATCGTGATCGTGGGGTTCCAGGCCGTGTTCAACCACTGCAACGTGAGCGTGCGGCTGGGCCCGCTGCGCTACCTCATCGTCACGCCCAACTTCCACCACTGGCACCACAGCCAGGACGATGCGGCACTGGACCGGAACTACGCCGCGCACTACGCCTTCCTGGACTACCTGTTCGGCACGGCCGTGAAGAGCGACCGGGTCTGGCCTGAACAGTACGGCGTGCTGGGCGACTACGTGCCCAATGGCTTCGTGAAGCAGTTCAAGTTCCCCTTCACCTGGAAGGGCGGCGCTTGAGGTTTGACGCGGTCATCGTCGGCGCCGGCGCGGCGGGCCTTTTTTGCGCCGGCATTGCGGCCCAGCGCGGGCTGCGGGTCCTGTCGCTGGACCACAGCGCCAAGGTGGCGGAAAAGATCCGCATTTCAGGCGGTGGACGGGCCAACTTCACCAACCGCGACCTCGACCCGCGCGCGCCGCACCGCCACTTCATTGGCGACAACCCGCATTTCTGCCGCTCGGCGCTGTCGCGCTACACGCCGCAGGACTTCATCGCGCTCCTGCAGCGGCACGCCATCCCCTTCCACGAGAAGCACAAGGGCCAGCTGTTCTGCGACCGCTCGGCCGACGACCTGATCCAGATGCTGCTGCGCGAATGCGACAGCGGCGCCGCCGGCGGCAGCGTGACGCGCTGGCAGCCCTGCACGGTGAACGCGGTGCGCCATGGCGCACAAGGCTACGAGATCGACACCGCCCAGGGCACCGTGCAGTCCGGCAGCCTGGTGATCGCCACGGGAGGCCTGTCGATCCCGCAGATCGGCGCGACGGACTTTGGTCACCGCATCGCGCGCCAGTTCGGCCTGCGGCTGGTCGAGCCGCGGCCGGCGCTGGTGCCACTCACCTTCGACGGGGCCGCCTGGGCCCCGTATGCGCAGCTCGCCGGGCTCGCCCTGCCGGTGCGCATCGAGACGGGCGCAAAGAAGACCCGCATGGCCTTCGACGAGGACCTGCTGTTCACCCACCGGGGCCTCAGCGGCCCGGCCGTGCTGCAGATCTCCAGCTACTGGCAACCCGGCAGCGGAATCAGGCTCGACCTCGCGCCCCAGGCGGATCTGCCGGCCGCCCTGGCACACGCCAAGGCCACTTCCCGCAAGCTCATTGCCAATGAACTGGCGGCCCTGGTGCCCTCACGGCTGGCCGATGCCTGGGTCCAGCAGGACGCTGGCTGGCAGCGGCCGGTCAATGAAGCGACCGACAAGGCACTGAACGCACTGGCCGAGCGGCTGAGCCGGTGGGAGCTCATCCCGACGGGGACCGAGGGCTACCGCAAGGCCGAGGTCACGGCCGGCGGCGTGGACACCCGGGACCTGTCGTCGCAAACCCTGGAATCCCGCCAGGCCGGGCTGTACTTCATCGGCGAGGTGGTCGACGTGACGGGCTGGCTGGGGGGCTACAACTTCCAGTGGGCCTGGGCCAGCGCCCACGCCTGTGCCATGGCGCTGCCGGCGGGCCCGGCAGCAGTGGCTTGATACAGGTTGAAAAAGCGTTATAATTCAAGGCTTTGCTGGCAAACCCCCACGGCCTGATCACCAACCAAGTGGGGGACATCAGCGGTTACGGAGCAGGGGCCCGATCTTCCCTTGACCCCTCTGGCCGCACAAATTTGGAATTCATTCGCTAATGACTACCGTCCGCGTTAAAGAAAACGAGCCGTTTGACGTCGCCCTGCGCCGCTTCAAGCGCACCATTGAAAAGCTGGGTCTGCTGACCGAACTGCGCGCCCGCGAGTTCTACGAGAAGCCCACCGCCGAGCGCAAGCGCAAGAAGGCTGCCGCCGTCAAGCGCCACTACAAGCGCGTTCGCAGCATGCAACTGCCCAAGAAGCTCTACTGAGCGCCGGCTGCCCTCGCGGCAACCTTAAAAGCCTGCCTGGGGACGCTCACGCAGGCTTTTTTGTTGCCGCCCTCGCCTCACCTTCCCTGAAAGAACACCATGAGCCTCAAGGAACAGATCACCGAAGACATGAAGGCCGCGATGCGCGCCAAGGACAGTGCGCGCCTGGGCACCATCCGCCTGCTCACCGCCGCGATGAAGCAGAAGGAAGTGGACGAGCGCATCGACCTCGATGACGCGGCCGTGATCGCCATCGTCGACAAGATGCTCAAGCAGCGCAAGGACAGCATCGAGGCGTTCGAGAAGGCCGGGCGGCAGGACCTGGCCGACGTGGAAATAGCCGAAACCGAAGTCCTCAAGGTCTACCTGCCGGCGCGCCTGAGCGCTGACGAGGTGGCCGCCGAGGTCAAGGCCATCGTAGCCGCGCTGGACGCCAAGGGCCCCGGCGACATGGGCAAGGTCATGGGCGCCGTCAAGGCCAAGCTCGCCGGCAAGGCCGACATGGGCCAGGTCAGCGCCGCGGTCAAGGCCGCGCTGTCGGGCGGCTAGGAACCGGCCACCTTCATCCGGTTGACCAGCACCGAGCCCACGGTCTTGGCGCCGTAGTTGTAGGCGTCGGCGCCCACGGCGTCGATGCCCTGCAGCATGTCCTTGAGGTTGCCGGCGATGGTGATCTCTTGCACCGGAAAAGCGATCTGCCCGTTCTCGACCCAGAAGCCGCTGGCCCCGCGTGAATAGTCGCCCGTCACGTAGTTGACGCCCTGCCCCATCAGTTCGATCACGAACAGGCCGGTGCCCAGCTTGCGCAGCATGGCGTCCAGGTCATCGCCGGCCTGCGTCAGGCGCGAGGTCAGCGTCAGGTTGTGGGAGCCCCCCGCGTTGCCGGTGGTCTTCATGCCCAGCTTGCGCGCCGAGTAGCTGCCCAGGAAGTAGCCTTCCACGCGGCCCGCGTCCACGACCTTGCGCGCCACGGTGCGCACGCCTTCCTCGTCAAACGGCGCGCTGCCCTTGCCGCGCAGCACATGCGGGTCTTCGGCTATGTCGATGTGCGCGGGCATCACGCGCTTGCCCAGCGAGTCGAGCAGGAAGCTGCTCTTGCGGTACAGCGCACCCCCGCTCACTGCCTGCACGAAGCCGCCCAGCAGGCCGGCGGCCAGCGGTGATTCGAACAGGACCGGGCACTGGGTCGTGGCAATCTTGCGCGACTTCAGGCGGCTCAGCGCCCGCTCGGCCGCATAGCGGCCCACCGCCTGGGCGCTGGCCAGCTCGTCCGGGCTGCGCATGGAGCTGTACCACGCGTCGCGCTGCATGCCATCGCCCTTGCCGGCAATCGGCGCCACCGAGAGGCTGTGGCGCGAACTGGCATAGCCGCCGCGAAAGCCGCGCGTGTGGGCGCTGAAGAAATGGCTCTGCTGGGCCGACACACCGGCGCCTTCGCTGTTGGTGATGCGCCGGTCGGTCTTCAGGGCCGCGGCCTCGCATTCGAGCGCCAGGCGTGCCGCCTCCTCGCTGGTGATGGCCCAGGGGTGGAACAGGTCCAGCTCCGGCTGTTCACTGGCTTGCGCCACGTCGGCGGCATCCGGCAGGCCCGCCATCGGGTCTTCGGCCGTGAAGCGCGCGATGTCGAACGCGGCCCGCACGGTCTGCTCGACGGCCGCGGCGGAGAAATCCGAGGTACTGGCATTGCCCCGCCGGTGCCCCACATACACGGTGACACCCAAGGACTTGTCGCGGTTGCGCTCCACCGTCTCGAGTTCGCCCTTGCGCACCGACACGCTGAGCCCGCAACCTTCGGAGGCTTCGGCACCGGCATCGGTGGCGCCCAGCTTTCTGGCATGGGCCAAGGCCTGGTCAACCAGTTCTTCGAAGGTCGCACGGCTGTAGGCAAAGCCGCTGTCGGCTCGGGAAAGAGGAGTGGTCATATCGGGCGCTATGATACTTGCCGCTTCGCGACGGGCGGGCCACGCGTCCGCAACACCCTCACACCATGTCCCGCAAACCCAAAAAAGGCTATTTCGTCCGCGGCCAGTTCGTGGCTGAGGGCAGCGAGCTGGACCTCGAGCTCAAGGCCGAACTCAAAGGCACGCACGAAGCCAGCAAGACCGACCTCAAGCGCGAGAGCGCCGAGCTGCAGAAGCTCGGCGAGGACCTGCTCACGCTGCGCGCGGACCTGATGGCCCGCCTGTCCCTGCCGGACAAGCTGGTCGAGGGGCTGGCCGAGGCCCGCCGCATCACCAACTTCGAGGGCAAGCGCCGCCAGATGCAGTTCATCGGCAAGCAGATGCGCCTGCTCGAGCCCGAGGTGGTCGAGGCCGTGCGGGCCGCGCTTGACGAGCAGCAGCGCGGCTCGGCGCGGCACACGCTGGCCCTGCACGAGGCCGAGCAATGGCGCGACCGCCTCATCGAAGACGACGGCGCGCTGGCCCCGTGGCTGCAGCAGCACCCGGACACCGACACGCAGCAGCTGCGCGCGCTGATCCGCCAGGCACGCAAGGACGCCCAGCCCGACAAGGCCTCGGTATCGCAGGGGCTGGCACCGCGGCGCGGCCGCGCCTACCGCGAAATCTTCCACCTCGTGCGGGAGCAGCTGGGCCATGAATGAAGACACCCCCCCGGGCGCGCTGGACCCCGTGCGCATCGGCATCGTCTCGGTCAGCGACCGGGCCTCGACCGGCGTCTACGAGGACAAGGGACTGCCCGCCCTGCAGGACTGGCTGGGCCGCGCGCTGCGCAACCCGGTCGAATTCGTGGCCCGGCTGATTCCCGACGAGCAGGCCACCATCAGTGCCACGCTGACCGAGCTGGTCGATGCCGGCTGTTCCCTGGTGCTGACCACCGGCGGCACGGGCCCCGCCCCGCGCGACGTCACCCCCGAGGCCACGCTGGCCGTGGCCCACAAGGTCATGCCCGGCTTTGGCGAACAGATGCGCCAGATCAGCCTGCGCTTCGTGCCCACGGCCATCCTGTCGCGCCAATGCGCCGTCATCCGTGACAAAAGCCTCATCATCAACCTGCCGGGCCAACCCCGGGCTATCCAGGAGACGCTGGAAGGGTTGAAATCGCCCGAGGGCCAGCAAGAGGTCCCCGGCATCTTCGCCGCCGTGCCGTACTGCGTGGACCTGATTGGCGGGCCCTACCTCGAAACCCGCGACGAGATCTGCAAGGCTTTCCGGCCGAAGTCAGCCCTTCGGCCGCCCCGTCCCCTGGAGTCCGCATGAACCCCTCATTTCTGCCGAGTTTCAAGCCAAAACAGACTGTAGCCCTTGCCCCCTGGTCACTTTTTGCTCTGTTTTTTGTAGCAAATGTCGCCTTGGCCCAGACTCCCCAGGCCGCGCCACCGCCCGAACCCAGCCTGCCCTACGTCGTCAAGCCCTCGGACAAGCTGATCCGCCTCGCCCGCGAGCTGCTGGTGCGGCCCGAGGCCTGGGCTGAGGTCGCCCGCTTCAACAAGATGAAGGACCCGAACTTCATCAAACCCGGCCAGCAGATCAACATTCCCCTCAGCCTGCTCAAGTTCGAGCCCGCGAGTGCACGCATCATCAGCACTGCCGGCGACGTGCGGCTGGGCGGCACGGCCGCCACGGTGGGCATGGCCGTGCCCGAAGGGGGCCGGCTGCAGACCGCCGCCAACAGCTCGGCCATCGTCGAGCTGGGCGATGGCAGCCGCGTGAAGCTGCTGCCCAACACCCTGGCAGAGGTCGTCTCCAACCGCGGCTATGCCATGCGCGACGCCAGCGCCAGCGGCTCCACCACCTGGTTCTCGGGCTTCATCCGGCTCGGGCTGGGGGCGCTGGAAACCCTGGCGGCCCGCATCCAGCACCGCGCCACGCCGCTGCAGATCGAGACCCCCACCTCGCTGGTAGGCGTGCGCGGCACCCAGTTCCGCGTGGCCTTCGACGATCCGGCCAGCAAGAACGCCCGCACGGAGGTGATGGAGGGCAAGGTGCGCGCCGACAACCCGGCCCAGCAAAGCGGCGCCGACCTGCCTGGCGGCACCGGGGCGGTGATCAACCCGGCCGAGCGCGAGGTGCGCGTCGTCAAGCTGCTGCCCGCGCCCGACCTGGCGGCCGTGCCCGCCGAGCTGACGCGCCCGGTCACCGCGCTGCCCATGCCCACCCTGGCCGGTGCCACCGCCTACCGTGTGCAGGTGGCCAGCGACGAGCAGTTCGCCCGCATCGTGCGCGACCTCAAGGTCACCACCGCCAGCGTCGATCTCGCCAGCCTGGACAACGCCCGCTGGTACACCCGGGTGCGGGGCATCGATGCGCAGGGCCTGGAGGGCTTTGACGCGGTGAAGCTCATCACCCTCAAGGCGCCCACGCGCTGGCGCGTCACCAGCTCCGCGCTGAGCGTGGGGCCCAATGGCCAGAGCCGGCTGACCTGGACCGGCGAGCAGGCCAGCGGCCAGCCGCTGGCGGCCCCCCGCTACAGCGCCGAGCTGGCCAGTGACGAAGGCTTCGGCAATGTGCTGAGCCGGTTTGAATCCACCGAACCACAGATGACACTGGGCGAGCTCAAGCCCGGCGTCTACTACCTGCGGCTGCACGCCACCCTGGCCGACGGCCACACGCTGGACACCGGCGTCTACCGCCTGGACATCTCGGCCAACTGGGGCGTGACGGTGTTCGACAACGGCTTCCCCCTGGTCCCCATCGCCACCCGATAAGCAGGCCGACCGATGGAAAGCATCATCACCGACAAGCGCACCTGGTCACGCTCCGATGTGGCCGAGCTGCTGATCTCCAAGACCGCGCTGACCGAACTCACGCTGGCGCACGCGCTGCAGATCGTGCGCCTGCTCAGCGCCCAGCGCATCAAGGCCGGTACCGTCCTGATCCAGGAAGGCGTCACCAGCACCGGCTACATGGCGCTGGTGCTGCAGGGCGAGGCCATCGTGGCCAACGAGATGCGCGGCAGCCTGCACGACTCCATGGTGCTGAGCATGCTGGGCAGCGGCAGCCTGTTCGGTGAACTGGGCGTGCTCGACGGCAAGCCGCGCTCGGCCACGGTCACCGCCGTGACCGACATGGACATCGCGGTGCTCGACCGCCCCGCCATGGCCCGGTTGATCGAGACCGTGCCTGACGTGGCCTGCGCGCTCATGGGCGCGATCATGGCGCGCGTGGCCGAGCGGCTGCGCGCCACCAACGTCAAGGTCAAGACGCTGACTGCGCAGAACCTGGCGCTGCTCGACGAAGTGGCCGCCTTGCGCAACCGGGGCAGCCAGGGCGGAGTGGACCTCAACCTGGACAGTGCGGGCTGAGCCTGTCCACCGTCACGCGCTGCGCCTACACTGGTGGCATACATTTCGCTTGATGCCTCTACTGCGAGCCATGACCAGGAGCCCCTGATGGAACCCTTTGTCACCGAGAAACGTGTCTGGGCACGCCACGAGGTCGCCCAGCTGCTGGCGTCCAAATCGGCCCTGGTCGAACTGGACGCCGAGACGGCGCTGGCCGTGGTCAAGCTCATGAGCCTGCAGCGCTTCAAGGCGGGCGACATCCTGATTCAGGAGGGCACGACCAATACCCACTTCCTTGCGCTGATCCTGCGCGGCGAGGTGGTCGTCGAAAACGAAGGCCTGTCCAAGGCCGACACGCTGGTGCTCGGGGTGGTGGGGGCCGGCAGCGTCCTGGGAGAGATGGGACTGTTCGACGGCGAGCCCCGTTCGGCAACCTGCAAGGCCGCGAGCGACGTGGATGCCGCGCTGCTGTCGCGCGATGCTCTCACGGAGCTGTCGCGCACCAGCCCTCAGCTGGCCAACAAGCTGCTGGCCACACTGCTGTCGCGCCTGACCGGGCGCCTGCGGACCATGACCCACAAGCTGCGCCAGGCCGATCGCACCAACCACGCCCTCGCGCATGAACTGGCCCAGCTCAAGGAAGCCTCCACCGGCCAGCCACAGCCCCTGCCTCCGCCGACTGACAGCGGCATGATCCTGCTCTGAGGCACGGGCCCCGGCCTACTTGCCGACCAGCTGGTTCAGCTTCTCGGCCTCGAAGCATTCCTCGCGCGCCGCGCCAGCCGGCACGCAATCGGCCTGGGGCGCCCCGGCCGACAGCTTCTCGATGGCCTGCCAGAGCAGCGCGATCTGGTGCTCCTGCCCCGAGGCGCTGTCGATCAGGCCCTTCATGGCCTGGCTCAGCGGATCGTCCTCCAGCGTGATGCCGTAGGCACTGAACTTCTTCTGCTGGGGCGTCACGTCGGCACTTTCGCCGGCCTTGGACGGAATGATGCGCGCCGGAATGCCGACCGCCGTGGCGCCGGCAGGCACCGGCTTGATCACCACCGCGTTGCTGCCGATCTTGGCACCGTCGCCGACCACAAAGCCACCAAGCACCTTGGCACCCGCACTCACCACCACGTCACGGCCCAGCGTGGGATGGCGCTTCTCGCCCTTGTAGAGCGAGGTGCCGCCCAGCGTCACACCCTGATAGATCGTGCAGCCATCGCCAATCTCGGCGGTCTCTCCCACCACCACGCCCATGGCATGGTCGAAGAACACGCGTTCGCCGATCTTCGCGCCGGGGTGGATCTCGATGCCGGTGGCCCAGCGCGCGATGTGCGAGATGAACCGCCCCAGCCACTTGAAGCCGTTGTGCCAGCACCAGTGCGCCGGCCGGTGCAGCCAGATCGCGTGCAGCCCGGGGTAACAGGTCACCACCTCCCACGTGCTGCGCGCGGCAGGATCGCGGTCGAGGATGCACTGGATGTCGGAGCGGAGGCGGGCAAACATGCGGCCAGTCTATCGCCTTGTCCCGGCGGCTGCTTCCGCCATGGCCTTGGCGACACCACGCAGGATGTGGACTTCCTCGGGGGTGACCTGCGCCCGGTTGAAAAGCTGGTTAAGGCGGGGCATCAGCTTCTTGGGAGCCGCGGGATCGAGAAAGCCGATGTCCACCAGCGAGCGCTCCCAGTGTGCCAGCAGCCCGGCCACCGCCTGGGCGTCGGCCGCGCCGTCGGTCCGGGGTGCGGTGGATGGACTCGCCGGCGCGGCAAAGCCCCCCAGGGCCTGGCGCCATTCGTAGGCGATCACCTGAATGGCGGCCCCCAGGTTGAGCGAACCGAACCCGGGGTTGGTTGGAATGCTCAGCGCCATGTGGCAGCGATACACGTCTTCGTTGCTCATGCCAAACCGCTCGGACCCGAACAGGAAGGCCACGCCCTGCCCCTGCGGCGCAAGCTGGGCGAAGTGCTCACGCGGCGCGCGCGTGGGCGGACCGAAGTCACGGGGCGTCATGGCCGTGGCGCACAGATGGGTCACCCCCTCGAGCGCCTCGTCCAGCGTGGCGACGATGCGCGCCTTCTCCAGCACATCCAGCGCACCGCTGGCGCGCTGGATGGTCTCCTCGCGGCGCAGCACATTGGCCCAGCGCGGCGCCACCAGCACCAGGTCGTCAAAGCCCATGACCTTCATGGCCCGCGCGGCCGCGCCCACGTTGCCAGCGTGGCTGGTGTTGATCAGGATGAAACGCGTCGTCATGGGGCAGGATTGTCGCCGTTCACGCAGGCGCGCCCCGCCGCGGTGATTCGTGGGAAAATACGGCCATCTCCTGCCCTGCATCGCCGGGGCAGCCCTTTGCGCTCTTCCCAACAATTCATGTCGTCCGCCAACCTGCACCCCATGCTCAACGTGGCCATCAAGGCCGCACGCGCCGCCGGCGCCATCATCAACCGCGCCGCACTGGACGTCGAGGCCGTGCGCATCTCGCAAAAGCAGGTCAATGATTTCGTCACCGAAATCGACCATGCCAGCGAAGCCGCCATCATCGAGACCCTGCTGACCGCCTACCCCGACCACGGCATTCTGGCCGAGGAATCGGGCTCACAGCATGGCGCGCAGAACGCCGAATCGGTCTGGATCATCGACCCGCTGGACGGCACCACCAACTTCATTCACGGGTTTCCGGTCTACTGCGTCAGCATTGCGCTGTCCGTCAGGGGAAAGATCGAGCAGGCCGTGGTCTACGACCCCACCCGCAACGACCTGTTCACCGCCACCCGTGGCCGGGGCGCCTACCTGAACGAGAGACGCATCCGCGTCTCCCGGCGCACCGACCTCAGGCAATGCCTGATTTCCACCGGCTTCCCGTTCCGCCCGGGTGACAACTTCCAGAACTACCTGGCCATGATGTCCGACGTGATGCAGCGCACGGCGGGCCTGCGCCGTCCCGGCGCGGCCGCGCTCGACCTGGCCTACGTGGCCGCGGGTTTCACCGACGGCTTCTTTGAAACCGGCCTGTCGCCCTGGGACGCCGCCGCGGGCTCGCTGCTGGTCACCGAGGCTGGCGGCCTGATCGGCAACTTCACGGGCGAATCGGAGTTTCTGGACCAGAAGGAATGCCTGGCCGCCAATCCGCGGGTCTATGGCCAGCTGGTACCGATGCTGCACAAGTACAGCAAGTTCGCCAGCGCCGGAGAAAAGGCGCAGGTGCGCCAGGCCCGCAAGCCGCTGGGCATGCCCGAGGCTGCCGCGGCTGACGACGACGCCCCGCTGTAAACCGGCGGTCCCTGCCGCTGCGTCCCCGCTGCGGCGGGGCCGGCCCTGATCCCGCAGGAGGTAGTTTTCATGGATTTCATGCCTTCCACGCCCTGGCTCAGCACCGCGCTCGCCGCGGGCGTGGCCGCGCTGGCCGCCCTGATCGCCCACCGCGTGGCCGGCCTGGTGCTGCTGCGTGCCTCGCGTTCGGCCCCGCTGGTGCACGCCGTGGTGTCGCGCTGCCAGCGCGCGGCGCGGCTGGTGCTGCCCGTGATCGCATTGCAACTGGTGTGGCAGGCCGCGCCTGACGAACTGCGCTTCATCGCCAGCGTGCGCCACTTCAATGGCCTGCTGCTGATCGCGGGCTTCACCTGGCTGGCCATCAGTGCCATTGGCGGGCTGGCGCGCGGTGTGATCGACCAGCACCCGTTCAACGTGGCCGACAACCTGCAGGCGCGCCGCATCCACACGCAGGCCCGCGTGCTGGCGCGCACCGGCATGTTCGTCGCCCTGCTGGCCGGCGTGGCCCTGATGCTCATGACCTTTCCGGGCGCGCGCCAGGTGGGCGCCAGCCTGCTGGCCTCCGCCGGCGTGGTGGGCATCGTCGCGGGTATTGCCGCGCGGCCGGTGTTCAGCAACCTGATCGCGGGCCTGCAGATTGCCCTCGCGCAGCCGATCCGCATCGACGACGTGCTCATCGTCGAAGGCGAATGGGGCCGTGTCGAGGAAATCACCGGCACCTATGTCGTGCTGCACATCTGGGACGATCGCCGCCTGATCGTGCCGCTGCAGTGGTTCATCGAGAACCCGTTCCAGAACTGGACCCGCCGCAACTCGCAGTTGCTGGGCACCGTGTTCCTGTACGCCGACTTCGGTTTTCCCGTCCAGTCCATGCGTACTGAACTGGAGCGTCTCATCAAGGACATGCCGGAGTGGGATGGGCGGGTCTGCGTCCTGCAGGTCACCGACATCACGGAACGGGCCATGCAGATCCGGATCCTGGTCAGCGCGGCGGCCTCGGGGCCGGCCTTCGATCTGCGCAGCAAGGTCAGGGAAGCCATGCTTGAATGGATGCAACGAGAGCATCCCGATTCGCTTCCCAGAATACGGTTAAACGATACGCGCTGAGATAGAGAAGCCCACTCTCTCAAATCCGCAGTGCCGCTTCTCCAAAAGAGAGAGGAAAAGCCGCTGTGGCTCTCTCAATTCGCGAATCCAATCGGCACGACGCCAAACGCCGCCAAAGAGTCACGTTAATTCTGTGACTTTTGATACACAAATCGTCGTCAAAAATCTGACATGAAATATATCTCTTTCCATCGATGAAATCAGGGGTTCTTGAGCCTTCGCGCGAGAAGTAGCTAAATGTTTCTGCCGGGCCGTCAAAAGCGCGGCAAACAAGAGGCCCGGTTGATTCCGGATTCTGCTTTTCAAAGGAGACTCTCATGAAAGCCATCAGGACAAAGACTCTCGTGTGCGTTGCACTGGCGGCCTGCGGCCTCGCAACCCATGCAGGCACCGGCACGGCAACCGGCACGCCGCTTGTGGTCACGGCCGTCGTGCTGTCCACCTGCGCCGCGGTCAGCGCGCCCGTCACCTTCGGCAACTACCAGGCCACGGGTTCCACCGTCAACCAGACGGGCTCCATCACCGTGACCTGCACGCCCGACGTGACCGGCTACGACGTGCTGCTCGACAAGGGCGCCGGCACGGGCGCCTCGGTCTCGCAGCGCAAGATGACCTTCCTCACCAACACGCTGAACTACAACCTCTACCGCGACCTCGGGGCCACCCAGATCTGGGGCGAGACCGTGGGCACGGACACGGTCCACCAGACCGGCTCCTCCGGAACCCATCCCATCTTTGGCCTGATCGCCTCCAACCAGGCCGTCACGCCGGGCGCTTATAGCGACACCGTGGCGGTCACGATCAATTTCGTCACGCCCTGACCGCCACCATGCTCAAGGCAACCCGGCGATTCGGGGTCCTGCTTTGCCTGTCCGCGTTCATGGCCGGCGCTGGTGGCACGGGGTCTCCCCTGGCCGTCAGTCCCGTGTACATCAAGCTGGACGGCCCCCAGGACCATGGAACGCTGCTGGTGGCCAACAACGGCGAGACCAGCATCGGCATCGAGGTCGAGGTGGTGAGAACCGCCTGGGGGCCGGGCCGCGAGGTCTACCAGCCGTCCACCGACTTTGTGCTGTCACCACCGGTCTTCCGCCTTGCCGGCGGCAAGAGCCGCTTGCTGCGTTTCCGCTACGTCGGCACGCGAACCGCCGCGGAAAACAGCTACCGCTTCTTCGTGCGCCAGATCCCGGAGGAAGGGCCGCCCGCCGATGGCACGCTGCGCTTCGCCATCACGCTCGGCATTCCGGTGACGGTGCCCGCCATGGCGCCGCACCCCGCGCTGAAGTTTGTCGAGCATGCGGGTATCCGGGGCATCAAGAACGTGGGCAACGTCTCGCTCTCGGTCAAGACCTTGGGGTCCGCAGGGTGTGCTTCGGAACTGCCTCTGGGCAAAAGGCTGCTACCCGAGCAGGAGCACCCCCTGGCGCCCGCGCCGACGCCGGCGCCGCGCGAGTGCAACTGGCTGGCGCGAACGGACCGAGGTGACATTGCCATCAGCCGGGAATAGGCGTGCATGCCCCGCCCAGCCACTCTACTGGCACTACCGCTCATGGCCGCAAGCACCCTGTCGGCTCCCCCTGCGGCGGCGCAGGACGGCGAACCTGATTGCCGGCAGAGCGGCCTGTCACCGGGCAGCCGCACGGTGGTCGAACTCCGCCAGGCTGGCGAGCCTCCCCGCATCGTCGATGTGTTCAGGGACACGGCTGGCCAGCGCTGGTACCTGCCGCTGACACGACCCGCCCGCACACCGCCTTCAGGGCCTACCCCCGTGCGCACCCCCTGCCACCACGAGGGCAAGGTGCTGCTCGAGGTGGCGCCATCCGATCCCGCGCTGCATTTCTCCACCGAAGCCGCCGTGCTCGACTGGATCGACATGGGCACAGCCACCGCATCGATCGACAGCCGCCGGCGTGCGCCCCCCACGGCACAGGCGGTGCCGGCCCTGGGCCTGAACTACCAGCTCACGGGGAACTGGTCCAACAGCCGCTTCACGCCCAGCGGACTTGCCGAAATCTATGCCTACCGCCAGGGCTGGTTCTTTTCCACCCAGCTGGGGCTCGCCCCGGGCACGACCACCCGCTATGAATCCTATGCACTGAAGGAGGACGTGGACAGCAGCATCTCGCTGCGCCTGGGCGATGCGGTCTCGTCGCCCACGGCGCTGGGCGAGTCGGTGCGCTTTGCCGGAGTGGCCTGGGGCACGGACCGCACGCTGCAGCCCGGCAACTTCGAGCCCGTGTTGCCCACCCTGCGAGGCGGAGGCGTCACCGCCAGCCCGGTGGAGGTGTTCATCAACGACCAGTTGCGCTTCCAGCAGACCCTGCAGAACGGCGTGTTCGACCTGCGCAACATTCCGGCGCAGCAGGGATTCAACAGCTACAGCGTCCGCACCCTGGACACCCTGGGCAACCCCGTGACGGTGGTGCGCGAAATCTATCTGCCCCTGTCGCTGCTGCCCGCGGGGATCACCAGCTGGCGGGTGGACGCCGGATGGCGCCGCAGCGACTTCAGCCTCGGCGGCAGCCGCTATGGCGGGGCCTTGCTGGGTGCGGCCTACGCCCGCGGCCTGAGTGCCGACGCCACGCTCAGCACCACCGGATTCTTCAGCCACGAAGTGACGCTGGCCGGTGCCGACTACAGCCGCCGGCTGTCAGACCTGTGGGTCGGCCAGGCTGGCTTGCACGCGGGCCGGTCCGGTGACCGGCGGGGCGCGGCCGTCCGCCTGGGGGTGGAAGGGGGCGGCAAATACTGGCAACTGTTCGCCGAAGGACTCTGGTCGTCACGGGGCCTGCCGGGACTGGCGCCCGACCAGCCACCCCTGGCCGGCAGGCGCCTGCTGCGCGCCCAGTTCAACGGCATCAGCAACATCTCTCTGGGACTCACCTATGCCATGACCCGGCGAACCGGCGGCGTCGCCGAGCGCGTGACGGGGCTGTACGCCTCATGGCGCCCTTTCGACACCCGCATGTCGATCATGTTCAACGCCAACCTGGTCCGGTCGGCCACGGGCAGCTCGCGAGCGCTCTGGCTGTCCCTGATGGTGCCGCTCGAACCGTCGCCACAGTCCGTGGCCTCGGCGCAGTTCAGCATGAACCGGCTGGGCGCCGCCACGCTGACGCGCGCGCAGTACAACCACGGCGCCACCGACCCCGAAAAGCCCAACTGGAGCGTGGCCGCCAACCGCGACGTCCAGAGCGGTGCGAATTCGGTGGACGCTCTCTGGACGGGGCGCACGCGCTTCCTCGAACTGCTCGCCACGGGCAATGCCACACCGGACTACACCAGCGTTCAGGCCTCGGTGCGCAGCGGAGTGGTCTGGGCCGCGGGGTCGGTGTTCCTGACCCGCCCCCTCACCGGCGCCTTCGCGATCGTGTCCACGGGCATCCCCAACCTGCCCATCCTGCACGAAAACCGGCCGGTCAGCCTGACCGACAGCCATGGCGTGGCGCTGGTGGCCGGTTTGCGGCCCTACCGCCCCAACCGGCTGGGCGTCAACGTCGCGGACTGGCCACTGGAGTGGAGTGTGGCGGCCACCGAACAAAGCATCGTGCCACCGCGGGGCGGCGGCGTGCTGGTGTCCTTTCGCATCAGCACACAGTCCTGGCCCGAGGAAACCCTGCTGTCGGTGGTGATGGAAAACGGACAACACTATCCCCCCGGCGCCATCGCCTACGCCGAGGGCATGGGCCGGGAGATGTCCACCGTGGTCAACACCCGCGGGCAGGTCTGGGTGGGCGAACTGCTGCCGGCCCGAAGCTTTGTCATCCGGCACGCCGGCACCACCTGCGAATTCAACATTCCCCCCATCGGTCCGGACACCGTTCTGGCACCGGTCAGGCCCTCGCGATGCAGCCGGCCCGCATGACGCCCCGATCGATCGCAGCCGGGCTGCTGCTGGTGCTGGCCCTGTGCGCCGCCAGCCCCAGCCGGGCGCTGGACACCTGCGCCGTCCTACCGGTGGTTACGGTCCAGCCGCCCACACCCGGCCCCTACAACGGCAGCGAAATCGTGGCCGTGGGCAGCATCACCGTGACCTGTGTCGCCGTGCTGGGCAATGTGGGCTACACCATCAACATGGACTACGGCAGCAACGCCAGCGGTACCCAGCGCCGGATGCGGCGCACCGGCGTTCCCGACACCTGGTACCTGCCGTACGAGATCACCTGCGACGACATGCCCAACACCCCCTGGGTCGATGGCACCGGCGGCACCTGCCACGTGGTCAAAGCCGCCGGAGGGGTCGTCCTCAGCCTGCAGACGGTGCACTATTTCCGCATGCGCATCCCCTCCGGCGCCACGCTCTACCCCGGCACCTACACGGACACCATCGGCATCACGGTGCTCTACTGAAGCCCTGCTAAACTCAATTTCACCTTTTCCATGCGCCCGCGCGGGCGCACGCCGCCGCCAGCCCCATGACTTCTGCCACTTCCCGGGACACCTCGGCGCACACCCCCATGATGGCCCAGTACCTGGGCCTCAAGGCGGACTTCCCGGACACGCTGCTGTTCTACCGGATGGGCGATTTCTACGAGCTGTTCTGGGCCGACGCCGAGAAGGCCGCGCGCCTGCTCGACATCACGCTGACCAAGCGCGGCATGTCCGCCGGCGAGCCCGTGGTCATGGCGGGCGTGCCCTTTCATTCGGTCGAGAACTACCTGGCCCGGCTGATCCGCCTGGGCGAGTCGGTGGCCATCTGCGAGCAGGTGGGCGACGTGGCAGCCAGCAAGGGGCCGGTGGAGCGCAAGGTGGTGCGCGTGGTCACGCCCGGCACCCTGACCGACACCGAACTGCTGAACGACAAGGCCGAGGCCATCCTGCTGGCCGTGCATCAGGGGCCACGCCACCGGCTGGGCCTGGCCTGGCTCAGCCTGACGCAGGGGCAACTGCTGCTGGCCGAATGCGACACCGACGAACTCGAGGCCTGGGTAGCCCGCACCGCGCCGAGCGAGCTTCTGTACAGCGCCGACGTGACCCCGGCCCTGTTGCAACGCATCAAGGCGCTGCGCATGGGAGCGCCGCTGTCGCTCACGCAGCGGCCGGAGTGGCAGTTTGACGCGGCGCTGGGCGAGCGCAAGCTGCTGGAGCAGCTCCAGGCCGCCAGCCTGACCGCCTGGCAGGCCGACGATGTGCCGCTGGCCCATGCCGCCGCGGCCGCCCTGCTGGGCTTTGCCGAACACACCCAGGGCCGTGCGCTGAGCCATCTGCACGGCGTGCGCGTGCAGCGCAGCGACGAGCTGATCGACCTGCCCCAGACCACCCGGCGCAACCTGGAGCTGACGCAGACCCTGCGCGGCGAGGACGCGCCCACGCTGTTCTCCCTGCTGGACACCTGCCTCACGGGCATGGGTAGCCGCATGCTGCGCAACTGGCTGCTCGAGCCCCGGCGCGACCGCAACCAGGCGCAGCAGCGGCTGCTGGCGATTGCCGCGCTGCGCGACGGGCCGGGCCAGGCGCTGCGCGCCGCGCTCAAGGGCACCAGCGACGTGGAGCGCATCACCGCGCGCACGGCGCTGCGCCAGGTGCGCCCCCGCGAGTTGGTCGCCCTGCAGCTTTCGCTACAAAAATCAGAGCAACTGGCGGCCGCCCTGACTGGGCTGGAGCCTTATTTGACCCAGATCGCGGGCCATTTGCAGCCGCCTGCGGGTTGCGCGCCGCTGCTGGCACGCGCCCTGCTGGGCGAACCCGCAGCCCTGGTGCGCGATGGCGGCGTGATGGCCAACGGCTTTGACGCCGAACTGGACGAACTGCGCGCCATCCAGACCAACTGCGACAGCTTCCTGCTCGACCTCGAAACCCGCGAAAAGGCCCGCACCGGCATCGCCAACCTGCGGGTGCAGTTCAACAAGGTGCACGGCTTCTACATCGAGGTCACGCAGGGCCAGGTCGACAAGGTGCCCGACGACTACCGCCGGCGCCAGACCCTCAAGAACGCCGAGCGCTTCATCACGCCCGAGCTCAAGGCCTTTGAAGACAAGGCCCTGAGCGCGCAGGAGCGCGCGCTGGCGCGCGAGAAGTGGCTCTACGAGCAGTTGCTGGACCAGCTCCAGGCCTTTGTGCCCGCGTTGACCCGCCTGGCCGGCGCGCTGGCCGCGCTGGACGCGCTGTGTGCGCTGGCCGAGCGCTCGCTCACGCTGAACTGGTGCCAGCCCCAGTTCAGCCGCGAGCCCGGCATCGACATCACCCAGGGACGCCATCCCGTGGTCGAAGCCCGGCTGGCCGAGACCTCGGGCGGCAGCTTCATCGCCAACGACACGCGGCTGGGCCCCAGGCAGCGCATGCAGGTCATCACCGGCCCCAACATGGGGGGCAAGAGCACCTACATGCGCCAGGTGGCCATCATCAGCCTGCTGGCCAGTATGGGCAGCTACGTGCCCGCCAGTGCCTGCCGGCTCGGGCCTCTGGACGCCATCCACACCCGCATCGGCGCGGCCGACGACCTGGCCAATGCGCAGTCCACCTTCATGCTCGAGATGACCGAGGCGGCCCAGATCCTGCACGGCGCCACGCCGCAGTCGCTGGTGCTCATGGACGAGATCGGCCGCGGCACCAGCACCTTCGATGGCCTGGCCCTTGCTTCAGGGATTGCCGCCCACCTGCACGACAAGACCCAGGCCTATACCTTGTTCGCCACGCACTACTTCGAGCTCACCGAGTTTCCGGCCCGCCATCACGCGGCCGTGAACGTGCACGTGAGCGCCGCCGAATCGGGCGCCGATATCGTGTTCCTGCACGAAATCCAGGCCGGTCCGGCCAGCCGCAGCTATGGCATCCAGGTGGCCCGGCTCGCCGGCATGCCGGCGGGGGTGGTCAACCATGCGCGCCACGCGCTGGCCGCGCTGGAAAGCCAGCAGGCCGAGAGCCGCGAGCAGGTAGACTTGTTCGCGGCCCCGCCCGAGGCCGAAGCGGCCGGCCCGTCCGCCGCCGAGGCGGCGCTGGGCGCCCTGAATCCCGACGCATTGAGCCCGCGCGAGGCGCTCGATGTGCTGTACCAACTCAAGAAGCTCGTTCAACCATGACCTACTGCGTCGGCCTCAAACTCAACGCCGGGCTGGTGTTCCTGTCCGACTCGCGCACCAACGCGGGGCTGGACAACATCAGCACCTTCCGCAAGATGATCGTCTACGAGAAGCCCGGGGACCGCTTCATGGTGCTGCTGTCGGCCGGCAACCTCAGCGTAGCCCAGTCGGTGCGCGAAATCCTGCAGGTCGAGCAGTTGCAGGAGACCCCGGACAGCGAACCCATCACCATCTGGAACGCCAAGAGCATGTTCGACGCCACCCGCGTGCTGGGCTCCGCGGTGCGCCATGTCTATGACCGCGACGCCGCCTCGCTCAAGCTGGCGGGGGTGGAGTTCAACGTGACGCTGATCTTCGGGGGCCAGATCCAGGGCGAGGGCATGCGCCTGTTCCAGGTCTACTCCGCGGGCAACTTCATCGAGGCCACGTCCGAGACGCCGTACTTCCAGATCGGCGAATCCAAGTACGGCAAACCGGTGCTGGACCGCGTGATCACGCCGAACACGCCCCTGAACGAGGCCGCCAAATGCGCGCTGGTCTCGATGGACTCCACGCTCAAGTCCAATCTGTCCGTCGGCCTGCCGCTGGACCTCGTGGTGTACGAAGCCGACAGCTTCCAGACCGACAAGGTGGTCTGCATCGACGACCAGAACCCCTATTTCCGCATGCTGCACGGCAGCTGGGGCCAGAAGCTGCGCGAGGTGTTCGACAGCATCGAGGACCCGCTGTGGAACGGTGGCAAGACCGAGGTGCCCCTGATGGTGGCCCCCGAGCGCAGCAAGCCGCTGCGCAAGATTTCGCGGCCCGAGGAAAAGCTGATCTGAGCGCCCTGAGCCTCGCCTGCCGGTGCCCGGGGCCCTAGACCTCGGCCGTGGCGGGCGCGAGATCGGTCAGCGAGGCCAGCAGATCGCCGAACCGCTCACCCTGCACCATCACATGATCGCGCATGGCCTGCGCCGCCGCCTGCGCGTCACCGCTCACGATGGCCCGAACGATCTCCGAATGCTCCGAGAACGACGCTGACATGCGGTTGGGCACACGCAGTTGCAGGCGCCGGTAGGGCCGCAGCCGCCGCTGCATCTGCAGGGCCTGCTCGCTCAGGAAGCCGTTGTGGCTGCCGGCGTAGATGGCCGCGTGGAAGCGCTCGTTGCAATAGAAATAGTCGTTGCGTTCGCCCAGCGCCGCCTCGCAGGCTGCGTGCGCGGCCGACAGGTCGAGCCGCTCCCGCTCGGTCATGCGGCGCGCCGCAAGCCGGCCGCACATGGCTTCCAGCTCGGCCATGACCTCGAACATCTCGATCAGCCGCATGGGGCTGATGCTGGTCACCACGGCGCCGCGGCGCGGCCGCATCTCGATCAGTCCTTCGGTGGCAAGCTGGATCAACGCCTCGCGCACGGGCGTGCGCGAGACGCCGTAGCGCTCGGCCAGCGCCGCCTCTTCCAGTGAACTTCCTGGCGGCAACTCGCCGGTAGCGATCAGCTCTTCGATTTTTTCCCGAAGCTGTTCGGACATTTTCATGCGCGGATTCTCCCGTTTCGCGTCCTTGGACCATGGCACAGGCCGGAAGGCACCGCATCATGGTATTCACTAATCGCCTTGACGTATTAATTAAATATGCTCTTGCATACAAAGACGGGAGCGTCCTGCTTTTTCCATTCAACCCAACTGGAGACAACACCATGAATCGTCGACCCCTGATCAACGCCCTGGCGGGCCTGTTGTCCGCTGTCATCGTCAGTGCGCCCGCGCTGGCCGACAACATCACCTTCAAGGCCTCCCACCAGTTCCCCGGCGGCAAGGGTGACGTGCGCGACGAGATGGTGCAGATGATCGCCCGCGAGGTGAACGCTGCCAACGTCGGCCTGGAGATCAAGGTATTCCCCGGCTCCAGCCTGGTCAAGGCCCAGGAACAGTGGAAAGCCATGCTGACCGGCCAGATCGACATGACCTCCTTCCCGCTGGACTACGCCTCGGGCTTTCACCCGCAGTTCGGCGCCACGCTGATGCCCGGCCTGGTCAAGAGCCATGAGCATGCCGAGCGCATCAACAACTCGCCGTTCATGAAGGAGATCAAGGGCATCATCGACCAGGGGGGTGCCCATGTACTGGCCGATGCCTGGCTGGCCGGCGCCTTCGGCGGCAAGGACAAGTGCATCCGCAAGCCCGAGGACGCCGCCGGCCTGAAGGTCCGCTCCGCAGGGGCCACCTTCGCCCAGATGTGGGCCGGCGCGGGCGCTTCGATCGTGTCCATTCCGTCCAACGAGGTCTACAACGCGCTGCAGCAGGGCGTGGCCCAGGGCACAGATACCTCCTCGGGCAGTTTTGTCTCGTTCCGCCTGTATGAACAGCTCAAGTGCCTGACGGCCCCGGGCGACAACGCCCTGTGGTTCATGTACGAGCCGGTGCTGGTGTCCAAGCGCAGCTGGGACAAGCTCAACGACGCACAGAAGAAGGCCCTGACCGCTGCCTCCAAGAAGGCCGAAGCCTATTTCACGGCCGAGTCCAAGAAGATGGATGACAAGATGGTCGAGACCTACAAGAAGAACAACGTCCAGGTCGTGACCCTGACCGACGCCGAAGCCGACGCCTGGCGCGCCGTGGCCCAGAAGACCTCCTACAAGGTCTTCGCCGAGAAGGTGCCCGGCGGCAAGGAACTCATCGAGAAAGCGCTGAGTGTCAAGTAAGCCCGGTCCCCTGCCGGCCTGGGTGGCGGCCATCAATGCCGTCTCCCGGTTCTTCGGCGTTGCGGCCGCCGCAATGATCCTGGTGTCGGTGGGGGTGGTCTGCCAGATGGTGTTCGTGCGGGCCGTACTCGGTCAGTCGTCGATCTGGCAGACCGAGTTCGTCACCTTCTCCCTGGTGGCGGCCACTTTCATCGGCGCCCCGTTCATCCTGCTCACGCGGGGCCACGTCAGCGTGGACGTGGTGCCGCTTATGGTCAGCGTGTCCACCCGGCGGGTGCTGCACTTCGTGGGCTGCGTGCTGGCGCTCGGGTTCTGCGCCTTCTTCCTCTACGCCGCCGTGCCCTGGTGGTACGAGACCTGGAAGTCCGGCCAGACCACGCCCTCGATCTGGCGCGCACGGCTGTGGATTCCGTACCTGGCCGTGCCGGTGGGCCTGGGCCTGCTGTGCCTGCAGTTCCTGGCCGAAGCCTACATGGTCCTGTCGCGCCGCGAACTCCCGTTCGGACTGGCCGCCGAAGACCGCCTCTAACACCCTGCGAAGGAATTTTTCATGAGCCCGCTGGTCATTGGCCTGCTGATCTTCGTGGTGACCTGCGGCGTGCTCGCCACCGGTCTGCCCATTGCCTTCGGACTGGGCGCCGTGGCGCTGTTCTTCATGGTGTTGTTCGACGGCTGGAACAGCATCCACTTCGTGCCCGAAACCATCTTCGCGGGCCTGAGCGACTTCACGCTGGTCTCGCTGCCCATGTTCGTGATCATGGGCGCCGCCGTGGCGTCCTCGCGCGCCGGCAGCGACCTCTATGAAGCATTGGCGCGCTGGCTGCATCGCGTGCCGGGCTCGCTGGTCATCTCCAACATCGGCGCCTGCGCGCTGTTCTCGGCGCTCACCGGCTCGTCGCCCGCCACCTGCGCCGCCATCGGCAAGATGGGCATCCCCGAGATGCGCCGGCGCGGCTACGACGCCGACCTGGCCACCGGCGCCATCGCGGCCGGCGGCACGCTGGGCATCCTGATCCCGCCCAGCGTGACCATGATCCTGTATGGCATTGCCTCAGAGACCTCGATCGGCCGGTTGTTCATCGCCGGCATCATCCCGGGCCTGCTGCTCACCGGCCTGTTCATGGCCTGGGCGCTGTTCATCAGCTGGAAGCGCGGCACCCGCCTGATCGACGAAGACCGCATCTACACCCTGCGCGAGAAGTTCGAGCTGCTGCCCAAGCTGCTGCCCTTCATCGCGGTGATCGTCGGCGTGGTCTACGCGCTGTACGGCGGCATTGCCACCCCCTCGGAAGCCGCGGGCGTGGGCGCCATGCTGTGCCTGGTGATGGTGGTGGCGATCTACCGCGTGTGGCGGCTGGCGGACCTGTGGCACATCCTGCGCGACGGCCTGCGGGAGTCGGGCATGCTGCTCATGATCATCGGCACCTCGATCCTGTTCGGCTACATGATGTCCTCGCTGCAGGTGACGCAAGCCGTGGCGTCCGCCATCGGCGAGCTGCAGGTGAACCGCTGGGTGATCCTCGGGGCCATCAACCTGCTGCTGCTCGTGGCCGGCTGCTTCCTGCCGCCCGCGGCCATCATCCTCATGACGACGCCTATCCTCATGCCGGTGATCACCGCCTGCGGCTTCGATCCGATCTGGTTCGGCGTGATCCTGACCATCAACATGGAACTCGGCCTGATCACGCCGCCCGTGGGCCTGAACCTGTTCGTGATCAACGGCATCACGCCCGACGTGAAACTGCCCACCATCCTGAAAGGCGCCTTCCCCTTCATGATGTGCATGGTGCTGGCCATCCTGATCCTGTGCGTGTTTCCCGAACTGGCGACCTGGCTGCCCTCGAAGGTCATGGGCTAACCGGCGCGGGCGGCCTGCCCGGCTGGCGGCAGAATCAGGAACCTGATTTCACCGCCAGCCCATGTCCCTCATCGTTTTCTCCCACGCCAACAGCTTTCCCGCGTCCACCTATGGCGTGATGTTCAAGAGCCTGCGTTCGCGCGGGTTCACCATCAAGGCCGTGGACCGGTTCGGCCATGACCCCCAGTACCCGGTCACCAACAACTGGCCGCACCTCGTGCAGCAGTTGCACGACTTCGCCGCGCGCGAGGTGGACAAGGCGGGCGAGCCGGCCTGGCTCGTGGGTCACTCGCTCGGCGGATTCCTGAGCCTGATGTGTGCTGCACGCCACCCCTCGCTGGCGCGCGGTGTGCTGCTGATCGACTCCCCGCTCCTGGGCGGCTGGCGCGCCACCACGCTGGGCGTCATCAAGCGAACGCAGATGGTGGGTTCGGTCTCGCCGGGCAAGGTCAGCCGGCGGCGCAAGAACACCTGGGCCAGCACGGCGGCCGCGCTGGACTACTTCCGGCCCAAGAAGGCCTTTGCCCATTGGGACCCGCAGGTGCTGGCCGACTACGTACAGCACGGCACGCGGGAGGTTGGCGGCCAGCGGGTGCTGGTCTTCGACCGCGACATCGAGACCGCGATCTACAACACCCTGCCCGACAACCTGGACCGCTTGCTGCGCCGCCACCCGCTGAAGTGTCCGGTGGCGTTCATCGGCGGCACCCGGTCGGAAGAAATGAAGCAGGTGGGCATGACCATGACCGAGCAGATCGTTCAGGGCCGTCTCATGATGCTGGACGGCAGCCACCTGTTCCCCATGGAAAAGCCGTTGGCCACGGCCGCAGCCATCGAGGCCGCGCTGCGCGGCCTGGGCGCCTGAGCCGGCCGCCGGCTCAGCGGCCGAGCCGCTCGCCGCTCCTGGCGTCGAACTTCACCACCTGGACCTTGCCATTGCGTCCCGGAAAGCCATCGAACACCGCGCGCACCAGGTAGGGCACCATGTCGGGCAGATCCTCGTTGTCGCCTTCGTACACGGCCGTGGCGTTGAACACCGGCCGGGGCCCCTGGGGACCGGTGATGTGCGAATCCAGAATCCGCACGTCGAGCCGGTTGACCTGCACGGTGCGTGTCACCTCGCGGTCGCCGATGTAGCGCGAACCAAAACGGTCCGGCTGCCAGTAGCCGGGGTACACGTTGCCATAACGGTCACGCGTGGGCGCGACGAAAATCACCGGGTTGTCATAGACCGGCTCCAGCACCGTGCGCTGGCGCGTACTGTCATGAGCCCGGACCTCCACGATGAAGCGCCCGGTGGCGCCGGCAGCCGCCTGCCGCAAGCCGTATTTCTGCAGCTGAGCGCCCGCATAGCCATCGTAGGTGGCCTGCTCCAGCTCGCCGCGCGCCGGATCACCCGGCGCATAGCTGTAGGTGCTGCCACTGGCATCGGCGGGCCAGGCATTGAAATTGGTCACCTTGGCGCGGATCGGGCCCGCGCAGGCCCCCAGCAAGGACAGCGCACAGGCCGCCGCAGCCACACGCGCCAGCAGCCAAGCCCGCGCGGCCACGCCGCTTCGCGGATGCACAGAGGATGGGGTCATGGGCGCATTGTCGGAGCCGCCCTGAAACCCTGTTCACCGCAGGCGCAAAGTTATGCGCGCCGATGTATCTGAATGCAACCGTCTTGCGGTCTTCCGTATTCAGGCGGCCCAGGTGACCAGACCGCTCCAGGCCGTGCCCAGCACCACCAGACCGAAAGCGATGCGGTACCAGGCAAAGGGCACGAAACTGTGGGTGGAGATGTAGCGCAGCAACCAGCGCACGCACAGCCACGCACTGATGAACGAGAACACCAGGCCCACGGCAAACAGCGGCACGTCGGCCGCCGACAGCAGGGCCCGCTCCTTGTAGAGACTGTAGACACCCGCCCCGATCAGCGTGGGAATGGCCAGGTAGAAGGAAAAGTCGGTGGCCGCCTTGCGGCTCAGCCCCAGCAGCATGCCGCCGATGATGGTGGAACCGCTGCGGCTGGTGCCCGGCACCATGGCCAGACACTGCACCAGCCCGACCTTGAGCGCGTCCAGCGGGCTCATCTCGTCAACCGACGCCACCCGCACGGCCGTCTGCTGGCGCCGCTCGGCCCACAGGATGATGAATCCGCCCAGGATGAACGTGCTGGCCACGACCAGGGGCGTGAACAGATGGGCCTTGATGGCCTTGCCGAACAGCAAGCCCAGCACCACGGCCGGGATGAACGCGATCAGCACATTGAGCGAGAAGCGCTGGGCCTGGCGCTGGGTCGGCAGGGCCACCAGCGTCTCACGGATCTTCTGCCAGTACACGATGATGACCGCGAGGATCGCGCCCGTCTGGATCGCGATGTCGAAGACTTTGGCCTTCTCGTCGTCAAAGCCCAGCAGCGCGCCGGTCAGTATCAGGTGGCCGGTGCTGGACACCGGCAAGAATTCAGTCAGGCCCTCAACCACGCCCATGACGGCGGCCTTGACCAGCAATGCAATGTCCACACGCGCTCCTAGAAAGACGCGTGATTATCGCCGCGCCCTCCCGGGGCGCCCCGGCCGCCTGGCGCAAATCGCGCCGACCGAACGCATTTCACGCCCTGTTTCCCGCATTTCGTCGCAGTCCGGTGGCCGCGCGGGGCGGCGGTGGGCACAGTCCCTCCCATCGCACTGACGAAACCGGAGAACACCATGCTGCAGATCACGCCCCTTGTCGCCGTTCACATGACCGCCGCCCTGGCTGCCGTGGTGATCGGCCCTGTCGCCCTGTGGGCCCGCAAGGGCCGCACCCAGCGCCCGCGGCTGCACCGCGCCTTCGGCTATGCCTGGGTGACGCTGATGGTGCTGACCGCCCTCACCGCCATCTTCATCAGCGGCAAGGAGCTGCCCCACATTGCCGGCTTCGGCCCCATCCACCTCCTCATCCCGGTCACGCTGGGCGCACTGTCCGCGTCCTTCTGGTACCTGTTCAAGGGCAACATCGAGGTCCACCGCAAGATCATGCAGCGCCTGTACATCGGCGCCTGCGTGGTGGCCGGCGGCTTCACCCTGCTGCCCAGCCGCTACCTCGGCCACCTGCTGTGGTCCTCGGTCGGCCTGGCCTGACCGCGTTCGATCCACCCGCCCCGCCTTCCCGCTTCATTTCCAGGAGAACTCCATGTTGATCCAGCTCATCACCCAACATCCGCAAGCCCTTGGCCAGATCATCGGCAACACCCCCCGATGGGTCTGGGGCCTGCTCGCCGCGCTGCTGTGGCTCGGCTTCAGCCAGGTGCTGCCGCGCAGCGTGGGCCTGCGCCGGGTCACCGTCATGCCGCTGGCCATGACAGTGTTCTCGGCCTACGGCCTGGCCACCGCGTTCGGCGCGTCTGGCTGGCTGACACAGACCGTGGGCATGTGGCTGCTGGCCGCCGCCGCGGTGCTGCTGCTCACCTGGGGCCGCAGCGCCCCCGCCGGCACCCGCTACGACGCGGCCACGCGGCGGTTCCAGATGCCGGGCAGCTGGATGCCCCTGGCGCTGATCGTCGGGATCTTCCTGACCAAGTACATCGTCGGGGTCGAACTGGCGCTGCAACCCACCCTGGTACGCGACACCGCTTTCGCGCTCGGCATTGCTAGTCTGTACGGCGTTTTCACCGGCCTGTTCCTGGCCCGTGCCTCCCGCCTGTGGCGCCTCGCGCTGCGGACCCGCCCATCGGCACCGGCGGATGCCGGACAGATCCCCACCTGACATCCTCCCCCCTCCCAATTCACCACGCAGAAAGGACATTCCATGAACTCCTCGACTCCCCTGGCCGACCGGCAACTCGAACGCCTGGCCCGCAAGCGCGCCGGCATGCGCCTGGGCTGGCTGGTGCACGCCATGGCCTACGTGGCCGTCAACCTCCTCCTGGTGGCCCTTTCGGTGTCCAGCGGCCGCGGCTGGGCCATCTATCCGCTGCTGGGCTGGGGCCTGGGCCTGGCGTTGCATGGCGCCGTGGTGTTGCTGGCCTCGCCGGGTGCCGGCCTGTACCAGAGGCTGCTGCAACAGGAGCGCAACCGCCTCACGCTGCAGCGCGACCCGTGGTAAGCCGCCAGCCCATTCAGATGACGCCCATGGCCCCCGCCCTCCCCCTCCTCCACAGACTGCAGCGCCGCACGGCACGCTACCTCGGGCTCCTTGCCGCCGGCCTGCTGTCCACCATGCTGGCCCGGGCCGAAGCGCCCGCGCCGCCCCAGCCTGTGGGCCTAACGCTGGTGCCCTACACCGACGCGTCCCGCGAGAACTGGCCGCAGACCGGTCCGCGCCCCCTGGACACCGCCGTGTGGTACCCGGCGGCCCCCGGCACGCAGGAAGCCGACTGGCGCGTGGCCATCTTCAACGCCGGGCGCAATGCCCAGGGAGCCCCGATGGCCGCCAGCCCCGCCCGCCTGCCCCTGGTGCTCATCTCGCACGGCACCGGCGGGTCGGCCGCCACCATGGCCTGGCTTGCCGAGTCGCTGGCAGCCCACGGCTACCTGGTCGCCGCGGTCAACCACCATGGCAACACAGGCTACGAGCCGGCAGCCCGGCTCGAAGGTTTCGTGGTCTGGTGGGACCGGCCCCGGGACCTCTCGGCCGTGCTCGACCGGCTGCTGGCCGATCCACGGTTCGGCCCGCGCATCGACCCGCAGCGCATCGGCGTGGCCGGTTTCTCCATCGGCGGCTACACCGCGCTGGCCACCGCCGGCGCGCGCATCAGCCATGCCCAGTGGCAGCAGTTCTGCGCCGGCCACGCGACCGACTCCAACTGCAAGCTGCCGCCCGAAGCCAAGTTCACCGCCGCCGACCTGCACGACCTGCTGGCCCACAACACCCGCGTCAAGGCGGCCATCGCCGAATCGGGCGCCTCGTACCAGGACCGCCGCATCAGGTCGGCCTTCGTGATCTCGCCCGCGCTCGGTCCGGTGTTGACCCAGGCCAGCCTGGCGGCGATCCACATCCCGGTGCGCTTGATGGTCGGCGCCCAGGACGACCAGACCGTGCCAGCGCTCAACGCTCGGGCCATTGCGGCGGCCATTCCTGCCGCACGGCTGGACGTGCTGCCCGGCGTGACGCACTACACCTTTCTTCCCGAGTGCAATCTGGTGGGGCGACTGGTCGCCGGCCCGTTCTGCAAGGATCCGGACGGCGTGGACCGCCACGCCACGCACGCCCAGGCCAGCGCAGCGGCCCTGCAGTTCTTCGACGCGACGCTGGGCACCCCCGCGCACTGACTCCGCCCACCACCCACCTTGCCCGCACAGACGCCATGAAACGCCCTCCACTTTCGCCCCGGTACCTGCCGACTCCGCGGACCTTCCGGGCCACGCTGCTGGCGGCCTCGCTGGCCCTGGCCAGCGCCACCAGCCAGGCGGCCGTGGGCCTGACCGAATTGCCCGGTGCGCCCGGTGACGGCCCCGTCACCGTGTACTACCCGGCAGATGCGGTCGCGCAGCCCGTGCGGCGCGGGCCCTTCACCCTGACGCTGGCGGTCGACGCCCCCCCGATCCGTGGCAACGGGCGGCTGGTGGTCATCAGTCATGGCTCCGGCGGTTCGCCCTGGGTCCATGCCGACCTCGCGCGGGCGCTGGTGGAAGACGGCTTCACCGTCGCGCTGCCTGAACACCATGCCGACAACTACAAGGACTTCAGCACGCCCGGCCCCGAGAGCTGGAAGCGCCGCCCTGCGGAGGTCTCGCGCGCCATCGACACGCTGGGCCGCACGCCGCGCTTCGCGGCCCTGCTGCAACTCGACAAGGTGGGGCTGTTCGGCGGCTCGGCCGGCGGCCACACCGCGCTCACACTGGCGGGCGGGCGCTGGTCCCCGGCACTGTTCAGGCAGCACTGCGAAGCCCACATCACCGAGGATTTCTCCTCCTGCGTGGGCTTCGTCACGCGGCTGCGCGGCAACTGGCTGGATGGCCTCAAGACCTCGGTCGCATTGGGCGTGATCCGGCAACGCTTCGACGACGCCACCTGGCAGGCCTACACCGACCCCCGCATCCAGGCCGCCGTGGCCAGTGTGCCCTTTGCGGCCGATTTCGACATGGCCTCGCTGGCCCGGCCCCGCATTCCGCTGGGCCTGGTCATCGCGCGCAAGGACATCAACCAGATCCCGCGCTTCCATGTGGAGGCCGTGCGCGCGGCATGCGTGCCGTGCGAGACCGTGGCCGACTTGCCAGAGGCCGGACATGGTGCGATGCTGTCGCCTCTGCCAACCTTTGAGCCCGGCTCCGTCGCCCAGGACCTGCTGAGCGACCCGCCGGGTTTTGACCGCAGCATGCTGCCGCAGGTCGATCGCCAGATCACCGCCTTCATGCGCCGGCACCTGCTGCCCTGATTCACCACCTGCCATGCCCTCCCTGCCCGCCGCCCTGCAAGGCCCCGTCGCCACCGTGCTGCTGATCATTGCCACCCTTCTCGCCACCTTGCTGGCTGCGCTGAGCGCCGCCCTGGCCTGGGGCGGGCCCGACCCCATTGCCCCGCTGGACAGCATCAACGAGCCGTTTGCCCGGGCCGACTTCTCGGACGTGCCGCCATCCCGCCACTACATGGCGCGTGACGGCACGCGCATGGCCTGGCTGCACTACCCTGCCACCGGCGCCACGCCCCAGGCGCGGCGCGTGGTGCTGGTGCACGGCTCGTCGGCCCGCGCGCGTTCCATGCACGTGCTGGCACGCGCCCTGGCCCAGGCCGGTTTCGACGTGGCCGCGCTCGACATGCGCGGCCATGGAGAGTCCGGTGAGCGCGGGCACGCCAGCTACATCGGCCAGCTCGAGGACGACGTGGAGGACTTCCTGCGCGCCACGCCATATGCCGGCCCCAGCACGCTGGTGGGCTTCTCCTCGGGGGGCGGCTTCGCGCTGCGCTTCGCGGGCGGGCCGCGCCAGGCGCTGTTCGACCGCTATGTGCTGCTCGCGCCCTACCTGCACCACAACGCGCCCACCCACCGCGGCGGCGGCAGCGGCGCGGGCTGGGTCTCGGTCGGTCTGCCGCGGCTGGTGGCCCTCACGCTGCTGAACAAGGCAGGCATCACCGACTGGAACGAACTCCCGGTGCTGCGCTTCGGCCTCAACGACGCGGCGCGCGAGCGCCTCACCGCCAGCTACGACTTCACGCTGTACGCCGGCTTCCGGCCGCACGACGACTACCAGGCCGACATCCGCAACGCCCGCCAGCCCCTGCGCATCGTGGCCGGCCGCAATGACGAACTCTTCGACGCCAGCCGCTATGCCGAAGTGTTTGCCGAGGCCGGCCGCGCCGTGCCGGTGACGCTGGTGGACGGCACCGGCCACATCGGCCTGACCCTGCAGCCCGACGCCGTGCAGGCCGTGGTGCGCGCCTGCACCGTGCCTGCCCCCTAAAATCCGGAGCAGCTCCTGCCCACCATGACCCAACACCTGTCCCCTGAAGAAATCGATGCGCTGGCACGCCGGCGCGCCGGCGCCAAGCTCGGCTGGTACATCCACGCCTGTGCCTACGTGCTGGTCAACCTGGTGGTGTTCGGCCTGTCGAAATACGCCTTCGGCTCACGGCCATGGTCGGTGTTCCCGCTGCTGGGCTGGGGCCTGGGGCTGGCGCTGCACGGCGCCTCGGTGTTCCTGATCGGCAAGGGCACCGGGCTGCGCGAGCGCATGGTGCAACGGGAACGCGAACGCCTGCAACGCCAGCAAGAGCGGCGCTGAGCATGCTCATCGACTGGGTTTCCAAGCTGCGCAACTTCCTGCAGGTGCTGGCGTTTGCCATGGCCGTGGCCACCATCCAGTACGCCTTCCTGCCCGACCGGCCCTACGGCCCGCCCGTGGTGTTCTCGCTGCTCATCGCCACGCTGACCTGGGGGGTGATCGACCTGGGGCGGGAGTTCTTTCCCTCGGCCGCCGAAACCGGGTGGCCGCAGGGCTGGCAAGGCCCGGCGCTGGTGGCCACCGGCATTCTGGTGGGCTACCTGGGCGGCACGGCCCTGGGTGATGCACTGTGCCGGATCTTCCAGTTCTACCCGCCGGGCAGCACGCCACCGCCGGGCGAGCTGCGCACCTCGATCCTGATCACCGTGCTGGCAGGCAGCGCGGGCAGCTACTACTTCTACAACATCAACAAGGGCGCCTATCTGGAGCGCAAGATGGCGGAGGCGCGCCAGCACGCGAACGAGGCCCGGCTCAAGGTGCTGGAAACCCAGCTGGAGCCGCACATGCTGTTCAACACGCTGGCCAACCTGCGCGTGCTGATCGGCACCGACACCCAGCGCGCCCAGCAGATGCTGGACCACATGATCGCCTACCTGCGCGCCACGCTCAGCGCCTCGCGCAACAGCGCCCACCCGCTGCAGGCCGAGTTCGACCGGCTGCGCGACTACCTCGAACTGATGGCGGTGCGCATGGGCCCGCGCCTGAGCTACACGCTGGACCTGCCCGACGCGCTGGCGTTCCGGCCGGTGCCGCCCCTGCTGCTGCAGCCGCTGGTGGAAAACGCCATCAAGCACGGGCTCGAGCCCAAGGTGCCGGGGGGCCACATCCGCGTGGCGGCCAGCCAGCAGGAGGGCGAGCTGGTGCTGGAGGTGACCGACACCGGCGTGGGGCTGCCCGCGCATGAGCCCGACGAAAGCACCGTGACGGCCGGCCAGGGCTTTGGCGTGTCGCAGGTGCGCGAACGGCTGGCCACGGCCTTCGGCCCCGAATCTGCTATTGAATTGGTAGCACAAAGTGGCGGTGGGACGAGGGCTATCGTTCGATTTCCCTCAAAACCATGAACGCCAGCGCCCTCATTGCCGAAGACGAGCCCCTGCTGGCCCAGGCCCTGGCGGCGGAACTGGCCCGCGCCTGGCCGGCGCTGCAGATCCTGGCCACCGTGGGCGATGGCGCCAGTGCCGTGCGCGAGGCATTGGCCCTGAAACCCGACGTGCTGTTCTTCGACATCCGCATGCCCGGCCAGAGCGGCATTGACGCCGCCGTGGCCCTGGCGGACGAATGGGACGCCACCGACCGGCCCTTTCCCGCGCTGGTGTTCGTGACCGCCTACGACCAGTACGCCGTGCAGGCCTTCGAGGCACAGGCCGTGGACTACGTGCTCAAGCCCGTGCAGGGCGCGCGCCTGCAGAAAACGGTGGCCAAGCTGCAGCAGGCGCTGGCGCAGCGCCTGCTGCAGGCGCCCGACTTTGAAGCCACGCTCGGCCAGTTGCGGCACCTGCTGAACAATGCCACGGCCCTGGGCGGCGCGGCGCCGGCGGCCGCACCGCCGGGCCCGGCAAGCCCGCTCAAAGTGATTCAGGCCAGCGTGGGCACCAGCATCCGCATGGTGCCGGTGGACGAGGTGCTGTACTTCGAGGCCGCCGACAAGTACGTGCGCGTGCTCACCGGTGGCCATGAGTACCTGATCCGCACCTCGCTCAAGGAGCTGCTGCCCCAGCTCGACGCGCAGGCCTTCTGGCAGGTGCACCGCGGCACCGTGGTGCGCGCCGAGGCCATCGACACGGTCACGCGCGACGAAGCCGGCAAGCTCCATCTGGCCTTGCGCGGACGCCCGGAGAAGCTGCCGGTGAGCCGCCTGTACGCCCACCTGTTCCGGGCCATGTGACATAGCGCCAGGCGTCGAGGTCGGCGTGCAGCAGCGCCGGCACCTCGCTGCGGCCGATGCCCAGGTCGGCCAGCTCGCGGTCGGTCATGCCGCGCAACTCCCCCTCGCCCAGGCGCTGGTGCGCGTGCGCGCCCAACAGCCAGTCCCACAGCCCGTTCATCAGTCCCATCGCCTTGCTCCTTTGAAGACAGGCACCGATGGTGGCCGCTACACTCACATTTGAAAAGTTGAGATTTCTGATCCAATCTATCAGGATTACTGATGCGTGAACTGAACCTCGACCAGCTTCGCACGCTGGTCTCCATCACCGACCTGGGCACCTTCTCGGCGGCGGCGCAGGCCCTGCACCTGGCCCAGCCCACCGTGAGCCTGCATGTGAGCGAGCTCGAATCGCGCCTGGGCACGCCGCTGGTGCTGCGCGGCGGCAAGCGCGTGGTGCCCACGCCGGCCGGCGCGGTGCTGGTGGACCGCGCGCGGCAGCTGCTGCGCGACGCCGACGACGCCATTGCCGCCGTGACGCGTCACGCGCAGGGCAGCGTGGGCCGCGTACGCCTGGGCTCCACCACGGGGCTGCTGGTGTTCCTGCTGCCCCGGGTGCTCGAGGCCATGGCGCGCGAGCACCCGGGCATCGACGTGGAGGTCAGCATCATCGGCACCAGCGACGGGCTGGCGCGGCTGGCCCAGGGCACGCTCGACGTGGGGCTGGTGGCCGCGCCCGGGCCCGTGCCGGGCATGACGGTCACGCCCTGGCGGCGCGACCCGGTGGTGGCCTACCTGCCGGCGGACTGGCAGGCCCCGCGGCGCGTCACGCCGCAATGGCTGGCCGCACGGCCGCTGATCTTTGGCGATGCCAGCACCCACCTGTACCGCCAGACCATGGCGTGGTTCGCGCGGGCCGGGCTGTCGCCGCGCGCGCGCATCGAGCTCAACTACACCGAAGCCATCAAGAGCCTCGTGTCGGCCGGCTACGGCGCCGCCGTGCTGCCGCAGGAGCACCCGGACCAGGCCCTGCCCCCCAGCCTGCAGACCCGGCCGCTGAGCCCGGCCCTGACGCGCCAGACCACGGTGGTGCACCGCCCGCTGCCAGCGCTGGACGGTGCCACGCGCAACCTGCTGGCCACATTGGCCCAGTTCCGCCAGGGGTGATTGCCCGGGGGCCTGAATCCGGCGCGGCAACAGCCGCGTAAAGCGGGTGGCACCGGAGGGTGCCACCCACTCAAACCACGAAACGTATTCAGGAGTCATCACCATGATCATTCGCACCGCACTGGCTGTTGCAGCCGCGAGCCTGCTTGGCGCCTGCGCCAGCAGCCCCATGATGAAGTCGTTTGACCAGTCGGCCCTGCCGCCGGCCGTGCAGGTGCCGGCCGGCCACAAGGTCTTCTGGGAAACCGTGGGGGTGGGTGACATCACCTACGAATGCCGCGCCAAGGCCAACGCCGCGGGCCAGTTCGAATGGGTCTTTGCCGGCCCTGACGCCAAACTCAACGCCCATGGCGGCACGCAGGTCGGCAAGTACTACGGCCCGCCCGCCACGTGGGAAGGCATGGATGGCGTCAAGGTCACGGGCAAACAGCTGGCGGTGGCACCCGGCGGCACCGGCAACATCCCGATGCAGCTGGTGCAGGCCAACCCGGCCTCGGGCAACGGCACGCTCACCGGCACCACCTACATCCAGCGCGTGAACACGCAGGGCGGCGTCGCCCCGGCGGACGCCTGCGGCGCCGGCAACATGGGCGCCAAGCAGATCGTCAAGTACCAGGCCGGCTACATCTTCTGGCGCGCCGCCTGAGCGCGCCCCGTTTTCCTCCAGGGTGAACCGCCGGCACAGGGCGCCACGCCCCAAGACCGGCCTCCACAAGGCCCGCAAGCCCGCTTGCGGGCCTTTTTTTGCACCACCATGAGGCATTAGATGAGCTAATAAGTAATGAGCATTCATCAATTTCAGTGAAATCCCGTAGACGCTCCGGCAAGTGAATGTTTACATTGCGTTACACCCAAATCCTCCCTGGAGCACACCATGCACACCCCTACCCGCCGCCATGCCGTCACGAGCGTTCTGGCCCTTGGCGTTGTGGCTGCCGCCGGCCTGTTGAGCGGCTGCGACAACGTCCCTTCCACCATCAAGATCGGCGTGGCCCAGCCCATGTCGGGCAACCTGGCCGCGCTGGGCCAGGACATGTTTAACGGCGTCAGGCTGGCCGTGGACGAACTCAACAAGGACGGCTTCAAGATCAAGGGCAAGCCCGTGAAGATCGAAGTCGTGGCCGTGGACGACCGGGCCAGCTCCACCACCGGCAAGGAAGTGGCGCAACAACTGATCGACGGGGGCGTGGTGGCGGTGATTGGCCACCTGAACTCGGGCGTGAGCATCGACACCGCGCCGATGTATGCCGGCAAGCACATTGCGCAGCTGGCCATCTCCACCAACCCCAAGTACACCGAACTGGGCTTTGACACCACCTTCCGCCTGGTGGCCAACGACACGCTGCAGGCCAAGGCCATCGGCTCGTTCGCGGGCAGCCAGCTCAAGGGCAGCAAGTTTGCCGTGGTGGACGACGGCACCCCCTACGGCAAGGGCCTGGCCGACGGCGCCGCCGCGCAGCTCAAGAAGGCCAACAAGACCATCGCACTGCGCCAGAGCTTTGACGACAAGACCACGGCCTTTGACGAACTGGCCGGCAAGCTCAAGGAAGGCGGCGTGGAAGCCATCGTGTCCACCCTCAACGACTTCCAGGTGCTGGCGCTGATCGACGCGCTCAAGAAGATCGACTACACGGGCGTGAGCCTGCTGGGCGGCGACACCATCAAGACCACCAGCATGCTCAAGGGCGGCGGCGTGCTGCAGGGCGGCCTGTACGCCACCTCGCCCATCCTGGACGCCAAGGAATTCCCGGCCGGCGCCAAGTTCCTGGACTCGTACCGCGCGGCCTTCAAGGTGGACCCGGCCTATGGCGGCCACTACAGCTATGACGCCATGTACGTGCTGGCCGGCGCCATCCGGCGCGCCGAATCGGCCAAGCCCGAGGCCATCACCGCTGCGCTGCACGCCATTGACGGCTATGCGCCCGTGACCGGCTCCATGAAGTTCGACGCCAAGGGCGAGCAGCGCTACGGCGTGATCAGCGTCTATGCGATCCGCAACGGGCAGTGGGAGTCGCAGCTTCGTTCCGACGCCTGGTAAAGCCGGCGTCCTACAACACCGGAGGGCCGGCGGGGTTCTACTAACCCCATGTTGACAGCCCGATTCAGGTTTTTGCGCACGCTGGGTTATTCGGCGTTGTATGCGGTGGCGATGGTCACCGGTACGGCCACGCTGATGACCGCCCTCATGGGCACCGGCGAGGCCCCCGGGGCGCGGGTGGAACGGGTGGCGGCCCAGGCCGCCAACTGTACACCCGCCCCGGGCGCCGCGCGCAACTACGACGACCACGATGAACAGGCTGACTACGTTTACCTGTGCCGCCCCGCATGAGCGACGGCACGGGTAACCAGGCATCACCCCGACTCCTCTGAGTCCCCCTCCCTCTCTCGGGGTGAGTCAGTCCGGTCCTCCGTCCCGAGACTGACACGTTGACCCGCAGGCTGTGCGGCCTGCGGGTCTTTTTTTGCCCGCGCCACAAAGCAAAACCCCGCAGCGGTGTGCGGGGTGAGCGAGGGGGGGCGGAACGACTCCGCAGCGGATCAGCGCCGGTGGCCGTTGCCGTGCCCATGGCCGTGGCCACGGTTCCAGTGCGGGCCGGGCCGGGGGCCATAGCGGTAGTACCCCACGCCATACACCGGCGCCGGGCGCAGGTACACCGGGGCGGGCCGCACATAGACCGGCGCAGGCTGCACGTAATAGCTGGACGGATAGGTCACCACCGACGGCGGCACATACACCGTGGGCGGCGGCGCATAGATGGGCGCGGGCTGCACATAGACCGGCGCGTTGGACGCCCCCACCGTGATGCCCGGCGCGGCATGCACGCCCACCGACCAATACACATCGCCCGCGCGGGCGGGCGCGGCCGCCAGCGCGGCCAGGGCGGCCACCGCAGCAGCGGCGCCGAGGAACACAGAACGCTTGAGCATCTTGCAATCTCCTTTGTGGCGGGGCCAACAACACCCCATGACCCCATTAAACGCAGACCCCGGGGATACGAGTACCGTCTGCACAGTCAAAGCCGTAGCCAGAAGTAACCTGCGCGCCGCGCCTGACAAGGGCCGCCCCCTAAAATGAAGCAATATGAACGCCCCTGCCGATAAAGAAGCCCTAAAACCCAGCAATTTCCTGCGCCAGGTCATTGAACGCGACCTGGAGCAACAGACCTACGCCCACCGACAGTGGGGCGGCAGCCCCGGCGACGCCGCCCACCACCAGCACGGCGAACCCGACCCGGCCCGGATCCGCACGCGCTTTCCGCCCGAGCCCAACGGCTACCTGCACGTGGGCCACGCCAAGAGCATCTGCCTGAACTTTGGGCTGGCGCGCGACTACGGCGGCGTGTGCCACCTGCGCTTTGACGACACCAACCCTGAGAAGGAAGACACCGAGTACGTCAACAGCATCATCGACTCGGTGCGCTGGCTGGGCTACGACTGGGCCCAGCCTGGCAACGACCAGCCCTACCAGGCCAGCGACTACTTTGACTTCATGTACCGCGCGGCGGAATACCTGATTGAAGCCGGCCTGGCCTATGTGGACGAGCAAACGCCCGAGCAGATGCGCGCCAACCGCGGCGACTTTGCCAAGCCCGGCGTGGACAGCCCCTTCCGCAGCCGCAGCATCGACGAGAACCTGCAGCGCTTCAGGGAGATGCGCGACGGCAAGCTGCCCGACGGCGCCGCCGTGCTGCGCGCCAAAATCAACATGGCCAGCCCCAACATCAACATGCGGGACCCGGCCATCTACCGCATCCGCCGCGCCACGCACCACAACACCGGCGACAAGTGGTGCATCTACCCCATGTACACCTACGCGCACCCCATTGAGGACGCGCTGGAGAACATCACCCACAGCATCTGCACGCTGGAGTTTGAAGACCAGCGCCCGTTTTATGACTGGCTGCTGGACCGACTGGCCGAAGGCGGCCTGATCAACAAGCCCCACCCGCGCCAGTATGAATTTGCGCGGCTCAACCTCACCTATGTGATCACCAGCAAGCGCAAGCTCAAGCAGCTGGTGGATGAAGGCCACGTGAGCGGCTGGGACGACCCGCGCATGCCCACCATCGTGGGCCTGCGCCGGCGCGGCTACACACCCGAGAGCCTGCAACTGTTTGCCGAACGCATTGGCGTGACCAAGAGCGACAGCTGGATCGACTACAGCACGCTCGAAGGCTGCCTGCGTGAAGACCTGGACGCCAAGGCCCCGCGCGCCATGGCCGTGCTGGACCCGCTCAAGCTCGTCATCACCAACTGGGACGAACTGATGGGCGAAGGCACGCTGGACGACTGCAGCGCCCCCGTGCACCCGCACCACCCCGAGCTGGGCCGCCGCGCGTTCAAGTTTGGCAAAGAGCTGTGGATTGAAAAGACCGACTACGAAGAAGTGCCGCCCAAGGGCTACAACCGCCTTTACCCCGGCAACAAGGTGCGCCTGAAGTATGGCCATGTGATCGAGTGCGTGGACGCTATCAAAAATGAAGCAGGAGAAGTCCAGCAGGTGCGGGCTACGCTCGTGCCAGACACCAAAAGCGGCACGCCGGGCAGCGACGCCATCAAGGTCAAGGGCGTCATCACCTGGGTGGCCGCCGCCGACGCCGTGCCCGCCGAAGTGCGCCTGTATGACCGCCTGTTTGCCGTGCCCCAGCCCGACACCGGCGACAAGGATTTTCTGGAAGAGCTGAACCCCGACAGCCTCAAGACCGTGACGGCGTATGTGGAGCCGTCACTGGCCCAGGCCCAGGCCCAGGCCGATGAGAAGTTTCAGTTTGAGCGGCATGGGTACTTTGTGGCGGACAGCAAAGACCATGGTTCTCATCAGACTGGAGGAGAGGGTAAGCCCGTGTTCAATCGGGTGGCGGGGATGAAGGATAGTTGGGCGACCAAATAACGCGGGGGGAAGCCATGGCGACGCCGAAAGACCAATTGCTAGGAAAAACTATCGGGTCGGGATGGGTCGTGACAGAGATGCTTCAACGCGCTGCGGGACAAACTGGAGGGAATTTTTCTACTGGCTATATTGCATCCAAAGGTGAGCAGCGCGCCTTTCTCAAAGCAATGGACCTCACCAGAGCGTTGCTCGAAGAGCCGGATCAACAATTTGCGGCCCTCAGACTCGTAATCGATATGATTCAGTTTGAAGGTTCTGTTCTCGAAGCGTGCACGAGTCACAAGCTGTCCCGGGTTGTCCAACTCTTAGAAACGGCCACCGTCGATTTACCCACCGACGATGTGAATCCGATAGTTCGGGCTACCAATCGCGTTCACGCATTTATCTTTGAACTTGGTGGGCCTGATGTAAGAAAGGCGTTCGGCGTGCCATCTGCTTCAGACACAGCAGATCGGCTCTTGGTTCTTCATCATCTTGCGGTAGCAGTTCAGCAGTTGCATAGCATCGGCATTACCCACCAAGACATCAAACCCTCAAACGTTTTGGGATTTCGCGAGCAACACAAACTGACCGATCTCGGTCGCGCTTCGCGGATTGGCTTCACGAGCCCCTTAGATGGAGAGCTATTTCCTGGCGATCCAACTTATTGTCCGCCAGAGTTTGCATATGGCCATACTCCGGCAGACTATGTTGATCGAAGGCAAGCCACCGATGCATACATGCTCGGCAGCATGATTGCTTTTCTTTTTACCCTTCAAGGAACTACGACCCTTCTCCAACAGTCGCTCCAAGATCACGTTCTGCCGCCGAGGTGGCGACGTAGCGCAATCGTCGCTCCTTGGACCGGTGGTTTCGACGAAGCACTCCCATATCTTATTCAAGCGACAACTAGGGTCCGCAGCTATGTTGAGTCGCATATTCCAGCGTTTTGCAGAACTGAGTTGGGAGAGGCATTTGCGAATTTGTCACACCCTTCGCCTTACGAGCGCGGGCATCCACGAAGCCGTCGCGGAGTCGGACGCCAAGTGGGAATCGATCGTTATGTCTCACTCTTCGATCTTTTAAGTCGAAGAGCCAGAGTGCAAGCAAAAGCTGGGTCGGTCGTTTCGCCATGACAATTTCGTGGTCTCGTCGCGTTGTACCCCTATGGGGAAGGTCTACAGAACCGCAAATACGATTTGTCAAGCAGCATGCCTTCACGACGAACAATTCCCACGCAGACGCCGCCCTTGATTCTCATGAACTAGCGTCGGCAATCGAAGATTTTCAGAATTCCCCCAGCATTGGGGTGGCCGCCGATTTGTTGCGTTTTGGCCTGCGGGGCGTCTCTCGACCGGAATTGATCGATGCTGCGAAATTCATCATGTCAGCCGATCCCGAAGTGCCAACAGGCTTAGCTAGATTGGCTAAAAGTGTTCTCCAGGGAGATCCCACACTACTCGCCTTACACGGCGAGGCAGACCAGACTAAGTCTTGCTCAAATCAGATTCACGATTTGCGCAGATGGCTCGTTCGGTATCCGCGAGATTCCATGACTTGGCTCGACATTGGTAGGCTGCATGCATCTTCAGGAAACTTATTAGGCGCAAGCCGTGCCGTCCGAACTGCCCACGGCCTCGCCCCCAACAGTAGAACTGTTCTACGCAGCACTTCGCGCTTCTACTTGCACGCTCGTGAACCAGAACAAGCACTACATGTCCTCGATGAAGCATTGCGTACCGCGAACGATCCTTGGCTCATGGCAGGCCACATTGCCATATCTTCAATTCTCAGGAAGAAATCAAAATTCATAAAGAAGGCTCGGCAATTAGTGGAGGCTGGAGGCGTGCGTCCCCGGGAGCTAACCGAACTCGCCAGTGCGCTTGCATCGCTCGAGTTGGAGGCTGGCAGCATCCGCTCGGCTCGTAAGTTGTTCAATGTTGCGCTTCAAGATCCGAACGAGAACTCACTAGCACAAGCGGAGTGGGCAGTAAGTCAATTGAATATTGAACCAAGCCTGCCGTTAAATTGGTTGGAAGGTCCAGAAGTAGCAGAGGCAAGTTACTACCGCGACATTGCAGTAGGCGATTTCTCGGCCGCCTTGAAAGACGCCGTTCGGTGGCACGATGACGAGCCGTTCGCATCTAGACCAATGCTAGGTGCATCATTCATCGCTGGAGTTGTTGGAAAATTCGACGAAGCTTCTTCTTTTGCTCGTCAAGGTCTACTGACCGAACCCACCAATATCGCACTACTAAACAACTTAGCCTTTTCAACAGGTGCTCAAGGAAATATTTCGGGTGCCGAAAAAATAGTTCGCAAAATAGTCTCATTGGAGCAGCCCGAACTTAGTGGCCACACGATTGCCAACTTAGGCATGCTCGCCTACCTACGCGGCGAGCTAAGCCTTGCCGACAGTTTGTACGAAGAAGCAATGGCAAATTTTCGGAGAGCGAAGCGGTTTGAAGAAGTCGCGATTGCGGGAGCATATAAAGCTGTTTTTGCCAGGCGAGCAAATGCTGGCAACCTTGAGAAGGCAATGTCTAAAGCGCGCGAACTCGCTGAAAACTCAAAGTCAAACTTGGCCATTTCGCTATTCAAATTGCTCCTGGCCAGTCCCATCGAGAACACAGCGCCAGCAAGTATTGCAGTTCCTCCTCGGAAGTGGCACTACGATTCAAGCAAGAACGTTCTGACCTTCGATCCGCCCAAGCCGTTGGGCTAGCTCCCTCAGGGCACTGGTGAAAGACGAAGTTCGTATCTGATGCATTGAATCCGTTACGGCGCACCATCCAATCGCAATTTCTATCCTTGTCATCTTCGGTCTGGCTCGTTCTGTGAACGTCGCTTAGCGCCTTAGCCATGGCGATTCGTTTGGTTGTCGCCGGAATGGGTATCGATTGATGGCCACATTCCAGTTACTCACTTTTTGATAGCACAATGTAGCCGTCAGTATTGGACTCCAGACACTTTTTTCTCTAAATTGAACACGGAGCGGATTATCGCGACCCGCTGCAAGCCAGATACTGCCAACACCGCCAAGAACTGCTGCCCTGCATTCCCGGCCTTCTTCGCCGTTCGCGCGACCATCACTGCTCCGCATGCAAGCACATTCCGAGCGCCTTGCTGGCCCTTGCGCCCGCGATACCATGCGCCGATGAGCCCCACGCCCATCCCCGATTCCCTCCACGAATTCAAAACCCCGCAAGCCTTCGACCGCTGGCTGGCAACCCACCACGCCAGCCAGACCGAGGTCTGGATCAAGCTGCACAAGGTGGGCTCGGGCCTCCCGTCCATCACGCCCAAGGAGGCGATCGACGTGGTGCTGTGCTGGGGCTGGATCGACGCTGTGCGCCGGGCCTTCGACGACAAGAGCTATCTGCAGCGCTACACGCCGCGCGGCAAGCGCAGCATCTGGAGCAAGATCAACGTGGCCAATGTGGCGCGGCTCGAGGCCGAGGGCCGCATGAAAGCGCCCGGCCTGGCGCAGGTTGAGCGGGCCAGGGCCGACGGCCGCTGGGGCCGGGCCTATGGCGGCAGCAAGGAGATGGAAATCCCCGCCGACCTGGTGGCCGCGCTCAAGGGCCACCGCAAGGCCCTGCAGACGCTGGCCGGGCTCAGCGCGCAGAACCGCTTCGCCATCGCCTTCCGCCTGCACAACATGAAGACCGAGGCGGGGCGCGCGCGCAAGCTCGCCGCGTTTGTGCAGATGCTCAAGAGCGGCGAAACGATTTATCCGCAGAAGCCGAAGGCTTGATCGCGCTATCGCGTGCCCCGGCAAGCCGGGTACGTCGAACAACCCCAGAATTGCCCGCCCGCCACTCGAAGAAGGGGAACCGCGAATTGGAGACTCCAAACCGCACCGTTATAGTGGCGTTTATTCGTTTCCAACCTCTGGAGTGCCCATGTCCCAAGCCGCTGAAGCATTGACCGCCCAAGCCGCCAAGCTCCCCCCCGAAGAGCGCATGGAAGTGGTTGAGCGCATTTTGGACAGCCTCGACCAACCCGACGCCGCGCTGGATGCGCTGTGGGCCAAGGAGGCCGACGACAGGCTGGCCGCCTATCGGCGCGGTGAAATCAAGGCCGTGGCCTTGTCCGACGTGATTGCCAAATACCAGGTCAACACCAAGCCCGCATGAGCATCCGATTGCTGGAGCCGGCACAGGCCGAGCTTGACGAAGCAATTTCCTGGTACGCAGAGCAGGCACCTGGCTTGGGCGATGCCTTCCTGATCGAGACGCTCAAAACCATCCAGCTCATCGAACAGTTTCCAAAGGCTTGGCATCCGTTGATGCCACAAATTCGCCGCTGCCGCTTACGGCGCTTCCCTTACAGCGTGATCTATGCGCAAGACGGCTCCGATCTATTGGTTCTGGCCGTTGCCCACCAGCACCGCAAACCCGACTATTGGCGCAACAGGCTGAACTGACCACCAGGCGTCGTGCTGCCCTAATGCTTGCCCAGTCAGGATTAGCCGACCAGGCGCCTCAACGCAAGCGCCATCTACTCACTTTTTGATAGCGCAGTGTGGCCGCCGGTATTGGACTCCAGGCACTTTTGGCTCTGAATTGAACGCTGCGCGGGTCACCGCGTGCCCCGGCAAGCCGGGTACGTCGAGCAACCCCAGAACTGCTTGCCCGCATTCGCGCCCTTTTTTGCCGTGCGCAGCACCATCGCTGCCCCGCATGACGGGCAGGCGGGTGACGCCGCAGCCTGCGGCCGCATCGACAGCGGTGCGGGCGCGGTCTCGGCTTCGTGCTCGGCCTTCACCTCCCTGATCAAGGCCAGCAGCTTGGGGCCGTCGAACAGCTTGACGTTGCGCCCGCTGGCAAAGGCCTGGGCGTCGGCGGTGAAGCGGCCCGAGGTGATGACGTAGCCGCCCGCGGCGCCGCGCGCCGCCATCACGCCATACAGCTCGCGCACCACGTCCACGCCCACCTTGAAGGCCTTCCACTGCTTGCATTGCACAAGAAAGGTTTCGCTGCCCTTGGTGAGCACCAGGTCCACGCCGCCATCGGCGCCGTTGCCGCCCAGTTCGGTCACGCGGTAGCCCTGCCGGCTGAATGCCTCGCCCACCAGCATCTCGAATTCGCGCCAGCTCATGCCGTCCAGGGCTTGCGCGCTGCTCGACTGGGTCACATCGCTGAGGAGGCCTTGGCGCTTCTTGCGCCGCAGGAATGAGGTCAGCGCGCCACACAAGCACAAGATCGGCAACAGGAATTGGCCCACGAGCGCGACCTGCGCGATGAAGCCAGCCCTGATGTATTCGGATACTTGGGCGGGTTTGACAAGGGCAGCCGGTTTGGGCGCAACCGAGAAATGGTGTAACACCAGATAGAAGACCAACGCGAGCGCCACGCCTACCCACCAGGGCAACATGGCCACGAGATTCATCAAATCCTCTGCAGGGCTGTTTCTGCTTTTCCTGGCCATGAGCCTCCCCTTTCTTTTCCCAAACATCGCGGGGGCGCCGGTGAAAATCTTCAGCCACGCCCCGCGCAAACCTGGTCGCTCTTCTTTTTATAGCAACCAATGACCGATTGGCAAGGGCTACCGACACTTTTCTTCAAGAAAAGCCCGCCGACTCCCACCCTCCTACATATTCTCCATGGCCCAATTCCTCAGCGCCCTCTGCTCGGGCGTCAGTTCATGGTCGATCAGGCGCATGAGGTTGTATGCGGCACCGTCCCCGGGTTTGAAATGCGACGGCGACGCTTGGGGCGCGCCCACCCCGGCTGCCTGCGCGCCCGGGTGCTTGTGAACGACACAGTCCGTGCCAGGCACATTGACGCCGTTGCGCCGCAGTTGGATGGTGACGGCCTTGACGTTGCCATGCGGCAGATTGCGCACGGCACCGCGGTCCCAGACGATGTGCGGTGTGTGCGTGGCCACCAGGCCAATGGCCGTGGTCAGCCAGGCCTTGAAATTGGCAGCCGTGTCGCGCGCGCACACCGGGATCACCGCCGCCGTCGCTGCGGCCTGGGCCGCGGCCGCAGCGGCTGCGGCGGCTGCAGCGGCGGCCGCAGCTGCGGCAGCAGCCGCCTGGGCGGCCGCAATTTCCGCGGGCGTGGGCCCCGCCAGCGCCTGGATGGCCGCAATGGTCGTCGTGGCCGCCGCAGTCAGCGCCGACTGGAACGCGGTCTTCTGGTACGGCGTCAGTGCGTTGTAGACGGCGCGATGGGCGGGGCTGTACTGAACCGCAAAGATACTGCTGACCACCACGGCGGCCGCACCGCCCTGCTGTGCGGGAACCATTTCGACTGGCATGAATGTCACCCCCCTGTACGGCGCCGTACACGCAGGCAATTATGGCTGCGAAGACGACTCCGCGCAGCAGCCACTCGCCGCGTCACTCCCTTAGACTCGCCGCATGACCGACAAGATCAACCCCCAACGCCGCGCCTTGCTGGGCACGCTGGGTGCCCTGGCGGTGCCCGCGCTGGCCCTGCCCGCCTGCGCGCAGCGCCCCCCGGCTCCCGCCGCCACACTGTCGGCGGGCGAGGTCAGCGCCTTGGTGGAGGCGGCGTATCGCCCGCTGCTGCAAACCCACGCCATCGACGGCATGGTGGTGGGCCTTGTGGAAGGCGGCCGCAGCCACTTTTTCAGCTACGGCGTGGCCTCGCGGGCCAGCTCCGCGCCCGCCACGCCCGACACGCTGTTTGAGCTCGGCTCGCTCAGCAAGACCTTCACGGCCACGCTGGCATGCCATGCACAGGCCACCGGCCGGCTGGCACTGACCGACACACCCGGCAAGCACCTGCCCACATTGCGCGGCAGCGCGATCGACCAGGCCACGCTACTGGACTTTGGCACCTACACCGCTGCGGGCCTGCCGCTGCAGTTTCCCGATGCGGTGCAGACCGATGCCGCCGCCATGGCCTGGCTGCGCAGCTTCAAGCCGACCGTGGCGCCGGGCACGGTGCGCCAGTACTCCAACCCCAGCATCGGCCTGATGGGCCATGCCGTGGCGGCCGCGCTGGGCAAGCCCTACGCCACGGTGTGCGACGAAGCGCTCTTTCCCGCCCTGGGGCTGCAGCGCACCTTTGTGCAGGTGCCCGACCGGCTCATGGCCGACTACGCCTGGGGCATTAACCGTGCCGGCCAGCCGGTGCGTGTGAACCCCGGTGCGTTTGCGGCCGAGGCGTATGGCGTCAAGTCCACGGCGCGCGACATGCTGCACTTTGTGCAGGCCCAGATGCAACCCGGCGCGCTGCCCGCGCCGCTGCGCAGCGCGATGGCGCAAACGCAGGTGCCGCGCTACGAGGTGGGCGCCATGGTGCAGGGCCTGGGCTGGGAACAGTATCCCTGGCCCAGCTCCGACGAGCGCATGCTCGACGGCAATTCCAGCGCCATGGCCCTGCAGCCCCAGAGCGCCAGCGCGCTCACCGCGCCGCCCTGGGACGCGAGCGCCACGCTGTTCAACAAGACCGGCTCCACCAACGGCTTTGGCGCCTACGCCGCGTTCATCCCGGGCCGCCAGGTCGGGCTGGTGATGCTGGCCAACCGCAACTTCCCCAACACCGCCCGCGTGAGCGCCGCGCACGCCGTGCTGACGGCACTGGCACCGGGGTGAGCGCGGCTTTCAAATCATTCCGTTCATTTACAGCTTGCCACCATGGTCCTCCTTGAATTCGCCATGAACCCGCCCGACCGCGGCGACGGCCTCAGCGCCTATGTGGCGCGCATCCTCGACGTCATCGACCGCAGCGGCGTGGCCTATCAGCTCACGCCCATGGGCACCATCCTGGAGGGCACCTTTGACGAGGTGATGGCGGTGGTGCGCGATTGCTTTCTGGCGCTGGAGCCCGATTGCCCCCGCATCGGCATGAACCTCAAGATGGACTACAAGCCCGGCAACGCCTCGCGGCTCAAGAGCAAGGTGGACGCCGTGGAGCGCCACGTGGGCCGCAAGCTGCGCACGGCCTGAGCCCCTTCGGCGCTCAGAACTTGGTGTACCCGCCGTCAATCAAAAACTGCTCCCCCGTGGCATAGCCCGACGCGTCGCTTGCCAGGTACACGGCGATGCCGCCAAAGTCGTCGATCGTTCCCCAGCGCCGCGCGGGGATGCGCGGCATCACGGCGTCGGCAAACTTGGGGTCGGTCACCGATTTCTGCGTCATGTCGGTCTCGATCCAGCCCGGCAGGATGCTGTTGACGCGGATGCGGTGCCGCGCCAGCTCCACGGCCAGTGCGCGCACCATGGACGTGACGGCCCCCTTGGACGCTCCGTAGTGGCAGTTGCGCGCAGCGCCTTCCACGGCGGCCGTGCTGGCCGTGGCCACGAGCGAGCCGCCCTGCCCCTGGGCCATCATCTGCCGCGCGGCGGCCCGCAGGGTGAGGAACACGCCCTCCACGTTCACGCGCTGCACGCGGCGGAACTCCTCCAGGCTCATGTCCTCGATGCGCGTGCCCTTGCTGGACACGCCGGCGTTGGCAAAGCAGGCGTCCAGCCGCCCGCCCAATGCGGCCACGCTCCGGGCAAAGGCGGCCTCCACCTGGGCTTCGTCACCCACGTCGCAGGTGAAGGCATGCACACGGGTGGCGTCAGCGCATTCAGCGGCCAACTGCTCGTGCGCGCGTCGGGTCTTGTCGGCATTGGAGCCCCAGACGGCCACGGCCGCGCCTGAGGCCAGCAAGGCGCGCGCCATGCCGTAGCCGATGCCGCCGTTGCCGCCGGTGACGATGGCCGTGCGGCCGCTGAGGTTGAAGGGGGTGTACATGAAGAGTCTCCTTGCAGGGGGGGCGTCCGGGGGAAAATGAGCGCCAGTATCGTCAGCAGCGGGCACCGCGCGCTGTCACTGGCCGGACACACCCTTCCATGAAAACCATTCGCGACCTCAACGCCCCGCCGCACATCACCGGCCGGGTCGAAGCCCTCATCGTGCGCGGCTCGCCGCGCGAGCCCGCGCGCTGCATCGACGCCACCGTGGCGCTGGCCCGGATCGGGCTGGCCGACGACCGCCTGGGCCACAAGGGCGAGGCCGAGCTGTCCACCCGGCAGGTCACGCTGATCCAGGCCGAGCACCTGCCCGTGATTGCCCAGCTCGCCCATCTGCCGGGCACGGTGGACCCGGTCCGCCTGCGCCGCAACATCGTCGTGTCGGGCATCAACCTGCTGGCGCTGCGCAACGCCAGAATCCATGTCGGCGAGGCCGTGCTCGAAGTGGTGGGCCCCTGCGCGCCCTGCTCGCGCATGGAAGAAGAAGTCGGCCCCGGTGGCTACGCCGCCATGCGCGGCCACGGCGGCATGACCGCCCGGGTGCTCACCACCGGCGCGATCCGCGTGGGGGATGAGGTGCGGGCGGCGCCGCCAGCGCAACTGCCACTGGTTTGAACCCGTTCGCCCCCCGCATTCGCCCCTGGATTTACCCGTAGAGTGGACCCCATGCACAACATCACCACCCTCCCTGACCTTCGCGCGCTCTACGGCCCCGCCGGTGAACGCTCCGTCAAAAAGGAGCTCCCCGCGCTGGACGTGCATGCCACGCGCTTCATCGGCCTGTCGCCCCTGGTGGTGGTGTCGAGCACGGGGCCTGGCGGGGCGATGGACGCATCGCCCCGCGGCGGCGAGCCCGGCTTTGTCAAGGTGACCGACGCTCACACGCTGCTGCTGGCCGACTCGCCGGGCAACAACCGCCTGGACACGTTGCAGAACCTGCTGCATTCGCCGCACATCGGCCTCCTGTTTCTGGTGCCCGGCGTGGACGAGACGCTGCGCGTCAACGGCACGGCCGTGCTCTCCGTGAGCGAGGCCGACCGCGCGCTGTGCCAGGACGCGCGCCGCGTGCCCAAGCTGGTCATCCGCGTCACGGTGCAGGCCAGCTACCTGCACTGCGCCAAGGCCCTGATGCGATCCGACCTGTGGAACCCCGCACGCCACCAGCCGCGCACCTGCCTGCCCAGCATGGGCGAAATGCTGCGCGACCAGATCGCCGGCGACATGGCCCCCGGCACCCCGTTCGAAACGCAGGAACAGATGCTGGAGCGCTACCGGCAGACCTTGTGAGGACGCATCGCCCCCAGGGCAGCCGCGCCGGGCGCCAGCGTCCTCCCCTCACCTCACGTCATACCGGTCCAGATTCATCACCTTGGTCCAGGCCGCCACAAAGTCCTTGATGAACACCGCCTGGGCATCGCTGCTCGCATAGACCTCGGCCAGCGCGCGCAGCTGCGAGTTGGAGCCGAACACGAGGTCGGCCACGGTGCCGGTCCACTTGATGGTGCCCGTGGCGCGGTCGCGCCCTTCGAGCACGCCTGGCGCGGTGGCCGAGCGCTGCCACTGCGTGCCCATGTCGAGCAGGTTGACGAAGAAGTCATTGCTCAGCGTGCCGGGCCGCGTGGTGAACACGCCGCGGGCGCTCAGCCCCCCATGCGCGTTGAGCGCGCGCAGGCCGCCCACCAGCACGGTCATTTCGGGCGCGGTCAGCGTGAGCAGGTTGGCCTTGTCGATCAGCAGCTCGGCGGTCCGCGCTTCATGGCCCTTCCGAACGTAGTTGCGAAAGCCGTCCGCCACGGGTTCGAGCACGGCGAAGGACGCCACATCGGTCTGCTCCTGCACCGCGTCCATGCGCCCCGGCGTGAAGGGCACGGTCACGGTGTGCCCCGCCTTCAGCGCAGCGGCTTCCACGGCGGCGTTGCCCCCCAGCACGATCAGATCGGCCAGCGAGACCTTCTTCTTGCCGCCGGGCTGCGCGCTGTTGAACTCCTTTTGCACGGCCTCGAGCACGGGCAGCACTTTGGCCAATTCGGCGGGCTGGTTGGCCTCCCAGTCCTTTTGCGGCGCCAGGCGGATGCGCGCGCCGTTCGCGCCGCCGCGCTTGTCGCTGCCGCGAAAGCTCGAGGCCGAGGCCCAGGCCGTCGCCAACAGTTGCTCGGTGCTGAGGCCCGAGGCCAGCAGCCTCGCCTTGAGCGCGGCCACGTCCTGCTCGTTCACCAGTTCGTGGTCCACCGCGGGGATCGGGTCCTGCCACAACTGGGGCTCGGCCGGCACCAGCGGGCCCAGGCAGCGCGAGACGGGGCCCATGTCGCGGTGGGTCAGCTTGTACCAGGCCTTGGCAAATGCCGCGGCAAATTCCTTCGGGTTGGCGTGGAAGCGGCGCGAGATTTTTTCATACGCCGGGTCCATGCGCAGCGCGAGGTCGGCGGTGGACATCATGGGCGCGTGGCGCAGCGCCGGGTCGTGCGCATCGGGCACGGTGGTTTTGGCGGCGGGGTCGGTGGGCGTCCACTGGTGGGCCCCGGCGGGGCTCCTGGTCAGCGTCCATTCGTACTTGAACAGGATGTCGAAGTAGTCGTTGTCCCAGCGGATCGGGTTGGTGGTCCAGGCGCCTTCCAGGCCGCTGGTGATGGTATGCACGCCTTTGCCGCTGCCAAAGCTGTTCTTCCAGCCCAGGCCCTGCTCGGCGATATCGGCGCCCTCGGGTTCGGCGCCCACGTACTTGGACGGGTCGGCCGCGCCGTGGGTCTTGCCGAAGGTGTGGCCGCCGGCCACCAGGGCCACGGTTTCCTCGTCGTCCATGGCCATGCGCGCAAAGGTCTCGCGGATGTCGCGCGCCGAGGCCAGCGGGTCGGGCTGGCCATTGGGGCCCTCGGGGTTGACGTAGATCAGGCCCATCTGCACCGCGCCCAGCGGGTTCTCCAGCTCGCGGTCGCCGCTGTAGCGCTTGTCGCCCAGCCACTCGGACTCGGGGCCCCAGTAGATGGCCTCATCGGGCTCCCACACGTCTTCGCGGCCGCCGGCAAAACCGAAGGTCTTGAATCCCATGGACTCGAGCGCGACGTTGCCGGCCAGGATCATCAGGTCGGCCCACGAGATCCTGCGCCCGTACTTCTGCTTGATGGGCCACAGCAGGCGGCGGGCCTTGTCGAGGTTGCCGTTGTCGGGCCAGCTGTTCAGCGGCGCAAAGCGCTGCGTGCCCGCGCCCGAGCCGCCGCGCCCGTCGGCCGTGCGGTAGGTGCCGGCGCTGTGCCACGCCATGCGGATGAAGAACGGGCCGTAGTGGCCGTAATCGGCGGGCCACCAGTCCTGCGAGTCGGTCATGAGCGCGTGCAGGTCCCGGATGACGGCGTCCAGGTCCAGGCTCTTGAACTCCCTGGCGTAGTCAAAGCCCTCGTCCATGGGGTTGGACAGGGCCGACTGCTGGTGCAGGATTTTCAGGTTGAGCTGGTTGGGCCACCAGTTGGCATGGCTGGAGGCACCGGCCCGCGCCTGGGGGCGGGCACTGCCAGAGAAGGGGCATTGGGCTTCGGATGACATGGCAAGGTCCTTTCTGGTTGAGATCTGACGATGCCGTCCAGTCTAGTTTTCAATTGGCTATCAATCAAACAGCATTTATTAATTAAAGCTATAGCCAAGAACAAAAAGCCGCGCCAGGCGGGGCGCGGCACACCTTGCAGCACTACTTTGCGCAACAGGTACACAACTTTGCCCCGCCCCATGCATGCGGCGCCCACCATGAAGACTCATTCATCACGGGAGTCATCTCATGAAATCCAGAACGCTTCTTTGTGCCGTGACCGCCGCTTCGCTGGGCTTCAGCTCGCTGGGCTTTGCGCAGGCTTCGGGCTACGACGCTCACCTGGACACCGGCCGCCCGGGTGAGCTGCATGCCCAGTACCAGGGCCGCGGCCACGACCGCAACGACCACCGCTACGAGCGGGGCCGGGACCACCGCGACGACGGCGACCGCCACGACTACTACGGCCCGCATGGCACGCATTACTACTACGGTGCGCGCGGCCCCGAGTGGCGCCGCGGCGGCCACATCCCGCCGCAGTACCGCAGCCGGCAGTACGTCGTGACCGACTGGCGCGCCCACCACCTCTATGCGCCGCCGCGCGGCCACGAGTGGGTGCAGGTGGGCAGCGACTACGTGCTCATCGCCATCGCCACCGGTGTGATCACCTCGCTGCTGCTGGCCCAGTAAGGGGCGGGCCGGTCCGCGGCCCGCTCTTTTTTTCATAGCACGGCGCCGCCGCGCCGCGCGGGCTACAGCCATACTTACTTCTTAATCAGGGCCCGCAGCGGGCCCTGATGGGCGTGCGGCGTTGTGCCGGAGCGACTGCGCCGGCGCACGGCCACGGTGGATTGGCGCGGGTTCGCCAACGCTCGCTTAGAGTGGTGCGCATGAACCGTTCCATCTACCTTCCCGCGCTGCGGCTGCTCGGCCGGCTCGGCCCGGGGCCTTCTTTTGCACTGGTCGGCACGCTGTCGGCTGGCGCCACGCTGGTGGCGCTGGCCGCGCCACGCCCCGCTGCCGGCTGGCTCGCGGCGGGGCTGGTGCTGCTGGCCTGCTATCTGCTGGCCGGCCTGCGGATGTCCACGGCCCAGGGCACCGAGAGCACCGTGCGACTGGTGGAGCGCATTGCCAGCGGCGAGCTGGTCACCGAGCAGGCGCGCGCGGCGCGCCAGCGCCAGGGGGGCGATGCCGACCGGCTGCACGACACGCTGATGCAGATGAACCGCAGCCTCGCACTCATCGTCAAGCAGGTCTGGTCCAGCGCCGAGGCCATTGCCAGCGGCGCGCGTGGCATGGCCGCGGGCAACCACCTGCTGGCCGAACGCTCGCAGGAGCAGGCCGCCTCGCTGGAGGAGACCTCCTCGGGCATGGAGCAACTGGCCGCGCTGGCGCGGCAGAACGCCGAGCACTGCGCGCGCGCCAACGCGCTGGCCGCTCAGACTGGCGAGGTGGCGGAGAAAGCCGCCACCAGCATGCGTGACGTGACGGCCACCATGCAGCGCATCGAGGACAGCGCCAGCCGCGTGCGCGACATCCTCTCCACCGTGGAGGGCATGGCTTTCCAGACCAACATCCTCGCGCTCAACGCCGCCGTGGAAGCGGCGCGCGCCGGCGAGCACGGCCGGGGCTTCGCCGTGGTGGCTGGCGAGGTGCGCGTGCTGGCCCAGCGCAGCGCGCAGGCCGCGCGCGAGATCCGGGACATCATCGGCCAGACCACCGGCAGCGTCGAGAAGGGGCGCGCCCTGGTCAGCGCCACGGGCCACACCATGAGCGACGTGGTCACCAGCGTGCGCGAGGTGACCGAGGTGCTGGGCGCCATTGCCCAGAGTTCGCGCCAGCAAAGCGGCAGCGTGGAGGAGATCAACCGCGCCATCGCCTCCATCGACTCGGCCACGCAGCAGAACGCCGCGCTGGTCGAAGAGGCCGCTGGCGCCGTGGAGGACTTTGGCCGTGAATCGGCCCGGCTCGTGCGCGCGGTGGGGCGCTTCAAGACCGACCGCGCCGACGACCGGGCGCGCGCCATGGCGCTGGTCAAGGCGGGCGTGCGGCACATGCGCAAGGTGGGCGTGCGCCGCGCCTGCCAGGACTTCATGGACCCGCGCGCCGGCTTCATCCAGGGCGAGGACTACCTGTTCGTGGTGGACATGAAGTGCACGCGGCTGGCCTTCCCGCCCGACCCGTCCACGGTGGGCCAGGACGACAGCGGCCTGCGCGACGCCGACGGCAACCTGCTGTCGCAGCAAAACGTGGAGATCGCGCGCACCTCGGGTTCGGGCTGGAACGATTTCCGCGTGCCGCACCCGTTGACCGGCGAGGTGCTGCCCAAATCAGCCTATGTCGAGCGCTGCGACGATGTGGTGATCGGCTGCGGCATCTACTGGCGCAGCCAGGGCTGAGACACTGCGCACCCCGCACCGATCAGCGAAGGGCCGGCAAACGCTATTGTTTTCGTAGCAGAAAGCGGCCGCCCGACCTGGGCTAGACGCTGTTCTGGCCCTTGTTCCGCCGGGCTTCCTTTTTGGCGAGCCGTTCTGCGTCCTGCGCCTGCCCGGCGGCCAGCCACTGCGCAAACTCCTCGGGCGTTTCCAGCGTGATGCGGCCCAGCGTGGCGCTGCGGAATTCAGTGATCACGATCTCGGCCGCCTTCTGCGTGTTGACGCGGCCCTTGCCCAGCAGCGCGCCCCGCTGTCGTCCGATGGCTTCGAGCACCTCCTCGTCCTTCAGGGCCTCGGCGCCGTTGACCTTGTAGCGCGCCGCGAGCAGGCCGGGATAGTGGCGCCGCAGGTAGTCCAGCAGTTCCAGCGCCACCAGTTCCTCGTCATAGGCATTGCGGCCCACAGCGCCGCTGGCCGCGAGGTTGTAGCCGCTTTGCGGCACGATGATGCGCGGCCACAGCAAGCCGGGCGTGTCGTACAGGTAGAAGTCGTCGGCCAGCGTGATGCGCTGCTCCAGCTTGGTGATGCCGGCCTCGTCGCCGGTCTTGGCCTGGCGCTTGCCCGACAGGGCATTGATCAGCGTGGACTTGCCCACATTGGGCACGCCGCAGATCAGCACGCGCATGGGCTTGGCCATGCCGCCGCGTCCGGGCGCGAGCGCATGGCAGGCCGGCGCCAGCATCTGCACGGCGGCGCCGTCGCTGGCGCTCAGCGCCAGGGCACGCGTGCCGGGTTGGGCGTTGTAATGGTCCAGCCAGAGCGCGGTGCGCCCGGCGTCGGCCACGTCCTGCTTGTTGAGGATCTTGAGCGAGGGCCGGTGGCCGGTGAGTTCGGCCAGCAGCGGGTTGGCACTGGAGCCCGGCAGCCGGGCGTCGAGCACTTCAATGACGACGTCGATTTCCTTGATGCGCTCGGCAATGGCCTTGCGCGTGAGGTGCATGTGCCCCGGGAACCACTGGATGGCCATGGTGCGCTTTCAGGTCTTGTTCTGGTCTGGGATGGGCCCCGACGATACCTGAGACGGGCGGCACCCCGGCGTGGCCGGTCACTTGCGGTGGTAGCGCACATTGCGCTCGGGTCGGGAGCCGTCCTGGGGCTTCTGGGTGAAATAGTAGTAGCGAGAGAACACCTTCACATCATCGTGGGGGGTGTTCGGATAGATGGTCCATTCGGTAAGCAGGGTTTCCACGCTAGCCTCCAGAGGCACGGTCGGCCGGCCCGGATCAAGCATTTTCAGCGTTTTGGCCTGATCATCGATTTCTGACACCACCAAGGCATGGGCAAACGGGACCATGTTGTCGGTGGTCTTGACGCCGATCACCACCGGCAGGCCCTGCTGGATCGAATGGGCGATCTGCTGGAACAGCGAGGCGGCCCGTTGCTGAGCCTGCGTCCCGCCCAATGCGTCGTCAAAGGTCAACGTTTCCTTGAGAATGCCAAAGTGCTTCAGCAACTTGCCGGGATTGCCCGGCGTGTTGCTGGTCACGCCCAAGCGCGAGGCCACCGCCAACTGGTCGTACACCACAAACCGGAAATAGCGGATCACCGCGAACGAAGCCGCCACCCAGCAAAACTGAGTACTGCTCTGCTTCTCGACCGTCAGTCCGTTCAGGCTGATCTTCATGCGGCGCGCCTCCCTTTGCCGGGGCAATCTATCGAGGGCACGCCGGTCGGTCAACCCTGTCAGATTTGCCAGGGGATGGTGGTACAACGCAGGCCATGTCCGACCTCCCCTTCAGCCCCGCCGCCGACCGCAACAAGGACGCCATCCTCGACCCGTTGCGGACCCTGCTGCCGCCGCAAGGCACGCTGCTGGAGGTGGCCTCGGGCACGGGCCAGCACGTGGTGTGGTTCGCCGCCGCGCTGCCGCGGTGGACCTGGCAACCCACCGAGGCCGCATCCGACGCACTGCCCGCGCTGGCGGCGCGCGTGGCCCAGGCCGGACTGTCCAACGTGCGCGCGCCCGTGCAGCTTGACGTGCTGATGCCCGAATGGGGGCTGGGCCGTTTTGACGCGATCTACTGCGCCAACATGCTGCACATCGCGCCGTGGTCCACCTGCGCGGCGCTGATGCAGGGCGCGGCACGCCACCTCGCGCCGGCCGGCCAGCTCATCACCTACGGGCCCTACCTGGAAGACGACGTCCCGACGGCGCCGGGCAACCTGGCATTCGACCAGAGCCTGCGCGAACGCGATGCCGCCTGGGGCCTGCGCCGCCGCGAGGACGTGCAGGCCGAAGCCGCGCGGGCCGGCCTGCACCTGCGGCACCGGCTGGCCATGCCGGCCAACAACCTGCTGCTGGTGTTCACCCTCGGCTGAGGCCCGCGTGGGCCACTGCATCCGGGCATGCCCGCCATGCCCAAACGCGCGGGGCCGGTCCCTGCCCTTTTGCGTATAACCGGGGCCATGCCCGCCCTGCCGCTCGAACCCGCGCCGCTTATGGCCTATGCCTGGGTGCCCATCGTGCTGTGGGCGGCTCTGGCGCAGACGGCGCGCAACGCGGCCCAGCGCTCGCTGGTGGCCCAGGCCGGCACGCTGGGCGCCACGCTGGCGCGCTTTGCCTACGGCCTGCCGTTTGCCGCGGCCTGGGTCGCCGTGCTGCATGCGTTGCCGGCCACGGCGGCCGCTGTGCCCGCGTTCCACGTGGGCTACTTTGCCTGGCTGCTGCTGGGCGCGGTGAGCCAGCTGGCCGCCACGGCGTTCCTGCTGCTGGCGATGAAGCAACGCAACTTCGTGGTGGGTGTGGCGTATTCCAAAACCGACGCGCTGCAAGTCGCGTTGTTTGCCACGCTGTTCCTGCGCGAGCTGCCGGGCTGGATCACGCTGCTGGCCATGGGCCTGGCCACGGCCGGTGTGGTGCTGCTGTCGCTGCCGCGCAAGGCCGCAGCAGTGCCCGAAGGCGGCGTGCGCGCCTGGGCCGGGATGGCTGCGCTGTACGGGCTGGCCTCGGGGGCGGGCTTTGCGTTGTCGGCCGTGGGCTACCGCGGCGCAGCGCTGCAGTTGCCGGGGGTTTCGCCCTGGCTGTCGGGCGGCTGGGGGGTGCTGTGGGCCCAGGCGATTCAGACCCTGCTGCTCGGTGGCTGGCTGGCCTGGCGCGCGCCGGCGTCGCTGCGCGCCATTGCCACGGCCTGGCGTGTCTCGGTGCTGGCCGGCTCGGCGGGCGCGCTGGCCTCGATCGGGTGGTTCACGGCGTTCGCGCTGACGTCGGCCGCCAACGTGCGCACGCTGGGCATGGTGGAGGTGGTGTTCAGCTACGCCGTCTCGCATCGCCTGCTGCGCGAAAAGCTGGCCCCGGCGGAACAGGCCGGCCTGCTGCTGGTGCTGGCGGGCGTGGTTTCGCTCCTTTTTTCATAGCGCAAAGTGGCCACGCAGCAAGGGCTGCAGGCGTTTTCGGCAAGAATCGCTGGTCTTGATGGCGCCGCCCGGCGCTGCAGCGGACCCGGGGCCGTGGCTCTCGACACCGCCCTCCGCCAGGAGCATGATGGTGCGGCACAAGCCCACTCGCCGCCGGAGGGTTCATGTCACCTGAGCGCGTTGCTGAAATCATGGCCACCCACCCGTGGCTGCCTGAAGACTGCCAGCGTCTGCTGCCCGGCGTCGAGCCGGGGCTGACGCGCTACGGCCTGCAGTGGCTCGATGGCCCGCAGAACCCCGGCGAGCTGTACGGCGCGGCGATGGCCGCGCAGTTTCCGTCGGCGCTGTGGATCGGCCGGCGCGACGGCAACGCCGTGGGCTACAGCGACATCGCCATCGGTTCGCCGCGGTTGTGCGAGTGGGCCGGTTCACAGCAGCGCGTGGTGCGCCAGTTCAGCGGCACCGATGCGCTGATCCTCGCCCTGCTCCCGCCTGCGGCAGACATGCGGCCCGTGGTGGCGTGCAGCCTGCGCGTGCCGGGCGTGGCTTTTGGTCCATGGCGCCGGTCGGGGGACGCGATCGAGGCCCCGTGCATCCTCTCGCCGGGGCTTGCTGCCACGGCGGTGCCGGCCGTGCTGGACCGTTTTGCCCCGGGTTGGTGCCTCACGCTCACGCAAGAGGACCACGAGAGCTGGATTTCGGTGCGCGCCGCACCAAATGGGCTGCAGTGGTGCCTGCTGCAGCATGGCTCGGCCGGCGAGTGGGCCCCGATCGAACGGCCCGCCGCCCTGCAGGCGTTGCTGCAGGCGGCGCCATTCAACGACGGCTCCAGCAGCGCCTGCTTTGCGCGCCTGACCTGGCCGCCGCCCGTCTGAACGCTGCGGCCTGCGGTTGGCCCGTCGCCCCACCGGCATAGGACTTGGGTATTCATTCGGGTTCGAGCGGTCGGCCGATGGCCGCGTTTCACCGCCCGATGTGACATTTGCACACAAATGTGGCACGGCTTATGCGCGCCTCAAGGGCTCCAGCAGAATCCAACAGACCATGCGAGGAAAACCCATGACTCACGCCCACGCCTTGCAGGCCAAAGATGTCACCGGCATCGGCGACGAGGTGGCTGCGGCATGGCGCCGGCTCTGGCGCCGCCGCGACGCCGGCAGCGATTCCGCCGAGGGCTCCTTCTGGACGTCCGGCGTGACCTACCGCGGCTACCTCGGGGCCAACGGCCAGGCCACCGACTCCTGGATGACCGAGCAACAGGTGCGCGAAACCCAGGCCCTGCTGCGCATGGCCGCCGCGGCCGGGCGCCTGGGCGCCTGGGGCGTGGAGCTGGCGGGCACGCACTGGGTCTGGTCCGATGAGGTCAAGGCCATCCACGAGGTGCCGGCCGACTATGAGCCCAACGCCGAGGAAGCGCTGGAGTTCTACACCCCCGCGTCGCAGGAGCTGCTGATTGCCGCGTTTGACGCCTGCGCCAAGCGCGGTGAACCGTTCGACCTGGAGTTGCAGCTCGTCACCGCCAAGGGCAACGAGCTGTGGATCCGTGCCATCGGCGAAGCCGAGCGCGATGCCACGGGCCGCGTGACACACGTGCGCGGCGCCATTCAGGACGTGAGCAAGTTCCGCGCGGTGGCCGACGAGGCCCGCCGCACGGCCGAGCGCCTCACGCAGACCCTGGAAAGCCTGCCCGACGGCTTCATCCTGCTCGACGACGAATGGTGCTTCGTCTACGTTAACCCCGAGGCCGAGCGCATCCTGCGGCGCGATCGCAACGAGCTGATCGGCCGCAGCCTGCTGGTCGAATTCCCCGAGACCGCGGCCGGCCGCTTTCTGGAGAAATGCCAGAACGCCATCCGCGATGGCGTGGCGATCGAGTTTGAAAAGTTCTACCCGCCACTGGGCATCTGGGTGCACATGAAGTTCAGTGCGTCCGAGCTGGGCCTGACGCTGGGCATCCGCGACGACACCGAGCGCATCAACGCCCGCCGGGAAATCCTGCGGCTCAAGGCACAGATCGAAAGCATGCGCGCGACCCGGCCCGCCTGAGACGGAGGCTTCTCTAGTGCAAAAAAATATTACCCGGGCATATTGACGGTTTAATTTAATTCCGGGTATTATTCGCGGCCATGAGTTCAGCCGCCCCCGTTCTGCCCAGCCCGTCTGGTGCTTCGTCGTATACCGCCTTCGCCGGCACGCGCCGGATCGCTGCCGGCCAGCTGCCCGACGTGGTGCGCGCGGTCGCCGCCAGCACGCGCGAGCGGCCCGACGAGCCGACCCCGCTGGTGTTTGACGATGGCACCGGCCGCACCCTCGAGCTGGACCTGCGCGGCACCCCCGAGGACGCGGTCGCCCGCGCCCTGAACGAGGTGGCCGCCTCCACCCCGGCCGCCACCTCGCCCGAGGCCGGCTCTGACGACGCACCGCCCGCACCGCGCGGGCGTGGCCGGCCCCGGCTGGGCGTGGTGGCCCGCGAGATCACACTCCTGCCGCGGCACTGGGACTGGCTGGCCCGCCAGCCGGGCGGAGCTTCGGTGACTTTGCGCAAGCTGGTCAACGAAGCCCAGCGCCAGGGCACGCCCCGCGACCAGTTGCGCGCCGCGCAGGAACGCTGCTACCGCTTCATGGGCCCCGTGGCGGGCAACCTGCCCGGCTACGAGGAGGCACTGCGCGCGCTGTACGCACGCCAGGCCGACGCCTTTGACGCGCTCACGGCCGGTTGGCCGGAGGACGTGCGCCACTACGCCCGGCAACTGGCGCAGGGCGCATTCGCCAACGACTCGTCCTGAGCCACCGCATCCCCACGATCCGAACCGTTTCCCATAACCACTCCAACAGGAAAACATGACTGCCAACGCCAACCCGCTGTCACTCCCTGCGCGCCCGCTGTGGCGCGTATTCCTCATGTTCCTCGGCCCCATGGTGCTGTCGAACATCCTGCAAGGCCTGTCGGGCACGCTGAACGGCGTGTTCATCGGCCAGATGCTGGGCACCCGCGCGCTGGCCGCGGTGGCCGGCATGTTCCCGGTCATCTTCTTTTTCATCGCGCTGGTGATCGGCATCGGGGCCGGGGCCTCGGTGCTGATCGGCCAGGCCTGGGGCGCGCGCGAACCGCAAAAGGTCAAGTCCATCGCCGGCACGGCGCTGGCCCTGGGCCTGCTGCTGGGGCTGGGCGTGGCGCTGTTTGGCGGCACGTTCACCGATGCGTTGCTGCGCGCGCTCGGCACGCCCGCCGACATCCTGCCCGAGGCCACCAGCTACGCGCGCGTGATGATGCTGGCCATGCCGGGGCTGCTGGTGTTCATCCTGCTCACGCAGCTCATGCGGGGTGTGGGCGACACGCTGACGCCGCTGTATGCGCTGGCGCTGTCCACCGCGGTGTCGTGCGCGCTCACGCCAGCCTTCATCCGGGGTTGGGCGGGCCTGCCGAAGCTGGGCGTGACCAGCGCAGCGGCCGCGTCCATCGTGTCGTTCATCGCGGCACTGGGCTTCCTGGCCTGGTACATGCGGCGCGTCAGGCATGCGCTGGCGCCGGACCGCGAACTGCTCAAGGCACTGCGGCTGGAGCCCGCCATCCTCAAGCTGGTGATGCGCATCGGCCTGCCCACGGGGGTGCAGATGATCACCATCTCGCTGGCCGAGATCGTGCTGCTGTCGCTGGTCAACGGCTTCGGCTCCGATGCCACCGCGGCCTACGGCGCGGTCAACCAGGTGGTGAACTACGTGCAGTTCCCGGCGCTGTCGATCGCCATCACCGCCTCGATCCTGGGCGCTCAGGCGATCGGCCGGGGCAAGGCCGACAGCCTGGGCGCCATCGCGCGCACCGGGCTCAAGATGAATCTCGTGCTCACGGGTGGCCTGGTGCTGCTGGGCTACCTGTTCTCGCGGCAGTTCATCAGCATCTTCATCACCAAGGAGTCCGTGGTGGAGATGGCGCAGACGCTGCTGCACATCATGCTGTGGAGCAGCGTGGTGTTCGGCTTCTCCGCCACGCTGGGCGGCGTGATGCGCGCCAGCGGCTCGGTGCTGGTGCCCACCGGCATCTCGATCTTCTGCATCGCGGCCATCGAGGTGCCCTCGGCCTGGCTGCTGAGCCGGCATTTCGGCATCAACGGGGTGTGGATGTCGTACCCGATCACTTTTGTGTCGATGCTGGCCCTGCAGGCCTGCTATTACCAGTTCGTCTGGCGCAAGAAGAAAATCGAGCGCCTGGTGTGAGGCCCGCGCGGGAACCAAGCGCGTTCCCGCAGGCTCCATCCCACAAGACCCCGATCGTTTCGCCATGCTCAGTACCCTGAAAGAACTCTTCGACGCCTTCACCGGCCCCGATGACGCCCACTCACCCGCCGCGCAGGACCAGGCCCTGCGGCTGGCCACCGCCGTGCTGCTGGTCGAGGTCATGCGGGCGGAACCTTCCACCGCGCCTTCCGAGCGCGAAGCCGTGCTGGCCGCCTTGCGCGAACAGTTCCACCTGCCCGACGAGGCCCTGGCGCAGCTGGTGGCGCAGGCCGAGGTGGAAAGCCGGCGTGCCAACGACTACTTCCACTTCACCAGCTGCATCAACGAACGGCTCACGCAGCCGCAGAAGATCGCCATGGTCGAAGCCATGTGGCGTGTGGCCTACGCCGACGACCACCTCGACGCGAACGAGAACCATGTGATCAGCAAGATCGCGGGCCTGCTGCATGTGACCCATGGGGAATACATCGGCGCCAAGATGCGTGCCAAGGAAGCAGCCGGTATCCTGCCGGGATGAGATCTTTCCTGCCGCTGGTTGTTACGCTGCTGATCCAGGCCTTCAGTGCCCTGGCCCTGATGGCGGTCCCCGTCCTGGTGCCGGTCGAACCCGGCACGCCGCGCCTGACCACTGCGGGCATCGGTGCGTTCGTGCTCGTGGCCTATTGCGGTGCGGTGATCGGCAGTCTCTCGGCCGGCTCGCTGGTGGACCGCTGGGGCGCCATCCGCAGCAGCCAGGTGGCCTTGCTGCTGTCGGCCGCGGGCCTGGCACTGGCGGCACTGGTGCCTGCTGTGCTGCCGCTGGCCGGCCTGCTCATCGGACTGGCCTACGGGCCCATCACACCGGCCAGCTCGCACGTACTGATCCGCACCACGCCCGAGCACCAGCGCAACCTGGTGTTCTCCATCAAGCAGACCGGCGTGCCGCTGGGGGTGGCGCTCAGCGGCTTCTGCATCCCGCCGCTGGCCGCCGCGACCAACTGGCACTGGACCCTGCTGACCCTGGCGCTGGGCTGCGTGGTCGTGGCGGCCTCGGCCACGCCGATCCGCGCACAGCTCGATGCCCATGCCATCACGCCGCCGCACCCGGCGCCGACGCTGCAACTGTCCCTGCGGACCTTCCTGATGCAGTTGCTCGAGCCGCTGGCCGTGATCTTCAGATACCGGCCACTGCGGGTCCTGGCGGCCGTGTCGTTCGTGCTGTCGGGCATCCAGATCTCGCTCACCAGCTACCTGGTGAGCTACCTCACGTCCGAAATGGCCATGACGGCCCTGCTGGCGGGATCGATACTGGGCCTGTCGCAAATGGGCGGCGTGATGGGCCGCATCGTGTGGGGCTGGCTCAGCGACCGGCTGGTGCGCCCGCTGGTGATGCTGGCCACGCTGGCGCTCGTGGTGTCGGCCGCGTCGTTCACGGCGGGCGGCCTGTCGTTCTGGCACCTGGTGCCGCCCACGTTCGCGCTGGCCTCGCTGATGTTCGTGTTCGGCGCCACCGCGAGCGGCTGGAATGGCGTGTACCTCGCCGAAGTGGCACGCCAGGCGCCGCCGGGCGAGGCGGGCAAGGCCACCTCCGGCACGCTGGCCTGCACGTTTCTCGGCGTGATCATGGGCGCGCCGCTGTTCGGCCTGATCGCCTCGCATGGCGGCGGCTTCTCCGGAGCCTTTGCGCTGCAGGGGCTGTTGACCCTGGGCGTGGCCGTGCTGCTGTTTGTATTCGGCATGCCGCGCCGCAGCTCCCCTGGCGCCGGACCGAACGCCTGAGGCCAGCACGCCACAAGGGCGTGGCGTTACACGTGACATTTTGTTACGCTACGGGATGGTCCGCACCACCCGGTTCGTGGGAGGGCGGCTGCCACGGGTCTTCGGAGGCCTGCCTTCATGAGCTTTTTGACCAGCATTTTCAAGTCGGCCCGGCCGCCCTCGGCGCCCGCGTCGACCCAATTCCGGGCCAGTCCCGTGTCGATGATGCCTGCCGCCAGCCAGACCTCGACACGGCGAGAACTGGTCCGCGTGGTGCTGCGCGACACGCTGGTCAAGCACGGCATCCCCACGGCCTGGATCACCGGTGAACCTTTTGTCATGACCCGCCGCAACAGCGAACCGGGCATGCACCTGCGCCTGCGGGTCCACCACTGGGACACGCGGCTGCTGACCCACGGGGTGGCCTTCCAGAACGCACTGCTTCAGCGCATCGGGCTGTTCGACCCGCTGGCCATGAACTGGTTCATGGGCATCTCCTGGCAATTCGCGCTCAATGACGAATCCGGCTGCCCGGCCATGCCTCCCCCCACGATCTGGACGGCTCCGGCCGATGCCGCGCCCGTGCCCCCCGCTGCGACGGCTCCGGCGCCAGCACCCGTGGTCGTGCCCGCTCCTGTCCCCGCGCCAGCACCAGCCCCGGCGCTGAAGGTGCCCAGGGGCATGGAGGTCTCCACGCTGGACCCCGAGACCGCCGACGACCTGGCGGAACTCAACCGCCTGTTCATGACGGGGGATGCCGAATTCGCCCAGCGCGGCGCGGCCGACGCCCACGTTCCCTCCGGCGGATTTGCCGCGACCGAGCCTGCGCGGCTCTGAATCGCCGCGCGGTTCAGGCGGCTGGCTGCAGCACGCGCAGCAGCCAGTGATTCAGGTCGGCGATCTCTTCCAGGCACACCGAATGCGGCATCGGGTAATCGTGCCATTGCACGTCGTAGCCGAGCGCCTGGAGCGCATCGCGTGACTGCGTTGCGCGACTGATCACCACCACGTCGTCCATCTGGCCGTGAGCCAGGAACACAGGGGTGTCCGCGTTGGCGGCGTGTCTTTCAGCGCCTGTGGTGCCCGCCAGTGGCAGATAGCCCGACAGGCCCGCAATGCCGGCCAGGCGCTGCGCGTGCCGCAGCCCGGTCATCAGCGCCATCGCGCAGCCTTGCGAGAAGCCCGCCAGCACGATGCGGTGCGCGGGAATGCCGCGCGACACCTCGCGCGCCAGCACCTCTTCAATGGCCGCCTGCGAGCGGCGCAGTCCCGCTTCGTCCTCCCTGCGGGCCAGGTCGATCCCCAGAATGTCGTACCAGGCCGGCATGGCATGGCCGCCGTTGATGGTCACGGGGATCACGGGCGCGTTGGGGAATACAAAGCGAACTGGCCCCACAGGGGCCAGTTTCAGTTCATGGGCGATCGGAACGAAATCGCTGCCGTCAGCGCCCAGGCCGTGCATGAGCACGATGCTGGCGCGTGGGTTGGCGCCCGTTTCCAGTTCGATGGTTCGGAGTGACATGAGGCCATTGTGCCCTCATGCCACGCATCGCTGCTTCAGCGCGGCGCGGGGCCGGGGCGACCGGCCAGGTGCCGGAACATGATGCGGCCCTTGGTCAGGTCATAGGGGGACAGCTCCAGCGACACGTTGTCGCCGGCAATGATGCGGATGTGATGCTTGCGCATCTTGCCGCCGGTGTAGGCGATCAGTTCGTGCCCGTTTTCGAGCGTCACGCGAAAGCGCGAGTCCGGCAGCACTTCCGACACCTTGCCGCGCATTTCAATCAGTTCTTCCTTGGCCATCAGGTTCTCCTTAAACGGGGGTCGCACCGGCGGCACGCGGGCCGATCCAGCGCAGGCCTTCGGCCACGGCGTACTCGGCCGCGGCCAGCTTGTTGCGAAAAAGACGGGTCAGGCGCAGGACGCGGTCATGCGTGCCACTGCCGGAACCAGAGCGGATGGACACGGAAATGGCCCACCAGCCGTTGTCGAGTTTCTTGGGCAAGGGGGAAATCAGGTACTTGCCCACGGTCACGTTGTTGGTCTGTTTCATGAGATGCTCAATATGCTTCGCCGACACGGGCCATGGCCATGACGGGTGATGATTTGGAAAAAGTCCGGCATGCCAAGGCGCCGGTGCTTGCAAACCTGGCGGCATGGACCTCTCGCGGAGGGCCGGGTTTGCGTCTTGGATCAGCTCAGCCCGCAAGGGGGAAGGCTGCAGGCCATTGGCAGGCCACTTCGCATTATAACGCGTCGTCGTATTTTCCGCTCATGGACTGTCCGGGCCCATGACAATCTCGCGAATCTGCGCCTTGAGCCACTGGATGCCCGCGTCGGCTTCGGAACGCGCATCCCAGCACAGCAGCGACTGATAGCGCGGCAACTCGAACGGCAAGGGCCGGATGCACAGCGCGTCGGCTTCGCCTTGCGCTTGAGCCACACGGTGGCCCAGGACGGCCGCGTGGTCGCTATGGAGCAGTTGATGGAATATCTGCCCAAAGCTGGTCACCGCCAGCTGCGCCAGCCGTTGGTGACCCGTGCGGGCCAGGGTTTCGTCGATCAGGTCGTCCAGCATGGACGTGCCGTAGCCCAGGAATATCTGGGGGATGGCGCAGAAGCTGTCCAGCGTCAGGGGCTGTGAGGCGCACGGATGGCCGGCCCGCATCACATGCACGTAGTGGTCCTCGTACAGCGTGAGGGTTTCCATGTCGCGGGGCACGCGGATGCGGGCGATCATCGCCAGGTCCAGGTCCCCCTTGTTCAGCCGCTCGGGCAGCGACCAGGTGCCGGGCGGCTCCCAGACGATACGCACGGCGGACCCCAGTTCCGCCAGACGGCGGCCGAGCGCCGGCAGCACCGTGCGGCTGGGGTGATCGGAGCCGGCAACGCGAAAGATCCGGTTCGAGGTGGCGGGGTCAAACGCCTGTTCGGTGCTCATCAGCGCGGCCAGGCCATCGATGAGCCGGGCGACCTGCGGCGCCAGCGCATGCGCGCGCGGCGTGGGCGTCACCCCGTGCGCGGTGCGGGTGAACAACGGGTCGTCGAAAGCCTCGCGCAGCCGGTTGAGCGAGGCGCTCACCGCGGGCTGGCTGAGGAACAGCCGCGCCGCCGCGCGCGACACGCTGCGCTCCTGCATCAGGGCGTCGAAGGTGCGCAGCATGCCGACATCGAGGCTGCGGATATCACGCGGGTTCATATCTCATATCCAAACATTGGAATTGTGTTGCACGCGGCAGCCGTTGCATCATGCACCGGCTTTTCAAACAACGACAGGAGACAACCCATGACCCACAGCCGCAGGACCTTCGTCGCCAGTGTGGCGGCACTCGCCGCCGCGCCGGTGCTCGCACAGACCCCGCCCTTCCCCAGCCGGGTGATCCGCATCGTGCCCTTTGGCACGGCCGGCGGCCCGATCGACACGCTGGCCCGCGTCTACGGCGACAAGCTGCAGCAGCGTTGGGGCCAGCCCATTGTGATCGACGCCAAGCCGGGCGCCAGCGGCATCATCGCTGCGGACTACGTGGCCAAGGCGCCGGCCGACGGCTATACCGTGATGATGACGCTGCCCCTCACGCACGTGAACAATGCCATCCTGCAAAGCAAGCTGCCCTATGACCCGGTCCGGGATTTCACGCCGCTGTCGATGCTGGCCACCGGCGGGCCGATGCTGGTCGCACGCGCCAACGCACCGTTCAACAACCTCAAGGAGTTCGCGGCTTACGCCAAGGCTTCGCCCAGGCCGCTGAGCTATGGCACCTGGGGCAATGGTTCCACGGCTCACCTGTTCGGTGAACTGCTCAAGCGCCAGACCGGCGCGCAATTGATCCATGCGGCGTACAAGTCCGAAGCCGCCGCCCACAACGACCTGTTTGGCGAGTTGCTGGATTTCGCGTGGGCCAATCCTTCCACCGCACGCGCGCAGAGCCAGGGCGGCAAGATGAAGGTGCTGGGCATCGCAGGCACGCGCCGGGTGTCGACCCTGCCCAACGTACCCACCTTCGCCGAGCAGGGTTTCCAGGGCTTCGATGTGGACAGCTGGATCGGCATGTACGCTCCGGCGCGGCTGCCCGCCGCCATCCAGGATCAGTGGGTCACCGCGTTGCGCGAAATCACCGCCATGCCCGACGTGCAGGCCCGCCTCACCGGCTACGGCTTCGAGCCGCTGGGGAACACGCCGACCCAGTTCATGGAGGTCTACAAGGCCGACTTTCCGAAGCTGTCCGAGCTGATCAAGGCGGCCGGGGTGGTGGCCCAGTGAAAGTCATCCCCATCGCTGCGGACACCGGCACGGCCTATGGCCGCCCGCAACCCACCCACCGTGCCGAGCTGACCGAAGTCGGTGCCGGCACCCCCATGGGCGAGTTGCTGCGGCGCTACTGGCATCCCGTGGGGCTGAGCCAGGAGGCGAGCGACACGCCGCGCAAGCTGCGCGTGCTCGGAGAAGACCTGATCCTGTTCCGCGACAAGACCGGCCGGCCCGGCCTGGTCCATCCGCACTGCGCACACCGCGGGTCGTCGCTGTACTACGGCAAGGTCGAGGAGCGCGGCATCCGGTGCTGCTACCACGGCTGGCTGTTCGACGTGCAGGGCCATTGCGTGGAACAGCCCTGCGAGCCCGAAGGAGGGCGCGCCCGCGACAAGGTGCGCCAGCCCTGGTACCCGGTTCAGGAACTGTATGGCCTGATCTGGGCCTACATGGGCCCGCCCGATCGCAAGCCCGTGCTGCCGCGCTACGAATGCCTGGAGACCCTGGACGAGGGCGAATTCCTTGAAGCCGACGGCAACAGCATTGGGGGAGGTGGGCCGCAGGTCATCCCCTGCAACTGGCTGCAGCACTACGAAAACCTCGTGGACCCGTTCCATGTGGTGATCCTGCATTCGTCCTTCAGCGGAACCCAGTTCGTGGAGCAGATGGCCCTGATGCCTCAGGTCACTTGGGACACGCAGGAACTCAGCGTGCGCACCCTGTCGCTGCGCAAACTGCCCGACGGCAAGACGCTGCGGCGCATCAGCGAGGCGGGGCTGCCCACGCTGCGCGTGATACCGAGCCCGCGCATCGGCCGCTACGGCCGGGTCGAGTCCCTGGGCTGGGTGCTGCCCATTGACGACCATCACTTCCGCATCTACGTGGTGGGCCGGGTGCGCGAACAGGGCGAACTGGCCCGGATGCGCTCGCGGCTGAACGGCAAGCTCTGGGAAGAGCTGACCGAGGAAGAACACCGCCAGTTCCCCGGCGACTATGAGGCCATGACCAGCCAGGGGCCGATCGCGCGTCACTCCGAGGAGCACCTGGCCACGTCCGATCGCGGCATCGTGATGCTGCGCCGCCTGCTGCAAAAGCAGCTGGACGCCGTGGCGCAGGGCCTGGACCCGGCCGGCGTGAGCTTCGACCCCGACGCCCCTCCCGTTCACTTCTCCGCCGGCAATTTCCTGGAGGACTGACGGCCGTGGACGTGGACTTCGAGATCAAGCTGGCGCGCTCGGGCCGCATCATTCCCGTAGGCCGGGACCAGAGCGTGCTCGACGCCTTGCTGGCCAGCGGACTGGATGTGGCCACGTCCTGCCAGCAGGGGGTCTGCGGCACCTGCCTGACGCGGGTGCTGGAGGGCGAGCCCGACCACTGGGACCTGTACCTCACCCCGGAGGAACAGGCCGCCAACGACCGCTTCCTGCCCTGCTGCTCCCGCAGCCGGAGTGCGCTGCTGGTGATTGACCTGTGAACGCCAGGGCTAGACAGCAGGCTCTAGGAATTCCGGCCGGTTTAGGTTTCAGGCCCTAGGGCCGCTGCCGACAATGTCCCCATCAGACCGAAAGGACATTGCCATGACCACGACCGAATTCGCCAAGACCGCCACGGGTGTCATCACCACGTTTGGCAGCACCGCCCACAAGATCATCGACACCTACCAGGCCGGCGGCACACGCCTGCATGACGCTGTCGAGCTGCGCTGGAAGCGCGCGCTCAAGGAATCGAGCCCGCAGCTCACGCCCGAAACCCGCAAGAACGCGGCCCACGCGCAACAGGTGTTCAGCGGCTACTACGCCCGCGGCCTGGCCCTCACGGCCGACGGCGCCAAGGTGGCCGTGGACACCCTGGTGGGCATGGCGCTGGCCACCACCGAGCGCGCAACGGCCCTGGCCGAAGCGGGCCTGCGCAAGGCCGCCTGACACGCCCCGCGCGGCGGCCGCAAGGCCGCCTGCCGGTGGCAGAATGAGCCACCCCCGATACCCACCAAGAGGAGACAACATGGCCATCACCGTCAACATCGACCTGGGCTACGAATTTGAAGTCAAGGCCAAGGCCGCCGATGTGTTCGCCGTGCTGTCCGACGTGCCCACGTCGGTCAGCCACTTTCCCAAAGTCGAGAAGCTCACCGACATGGGCGACGGCGTCTACAAGTGGGAGATGGAGAAGGTGGGCACCGCCCAGGTCAACATCCAGACCATCTACGCCAGCAAGTACGTCAGCGACAAGGCCAAGGGCACGGTCAAGTGGACCCCGGTCAAGGGTGTGGGCAACGCCCAGGTGGGCGGCGGCTGGAAGATCACCGACAACAAGGGCAAATCCACCGCCATCGAGCTGAAGATCAAGGGCGAGGTCGAGGTGCCCCTGCCCGGCCTGATGAAGATGGTCGTCGCCCCCGTGGTGGAAGGCGAGTTCGAGAAGCTCGTCGACAAGTACATCGCCAACCTCATCAAGAAGTTCGGCGGCGAGGTCTGACACCCCCGCACGGCGCGCGGGCGCTGCCCCGGCTCACATCGGCCGCGACAGGTAGACGCCTTCGCGCCCGACGATCGCCCGCCGCGCAGGCATGAGGATCGTGCAGTCGTCGCAGGGCGCACGGATCTCCTCGGCGCCATCGGTGGCGATCAGCTCGCCCTTGGCAAAGACCTCGAAGCCCTGCAGCGGCCTGACCAGCCTGAATTCCGGTGTCTTGATGACCCAGGTCTGCAACAGCTCAAAGCGCCGCTGAGGCTGGACCGGCACTGCCTCATCGCGCGCCATCAGGCCAAAGTGCGCCAGAAAGTCCCGGGCCACGGCGATGGCCAGGTCACTGGCGGCCCGGCTGAAATGCTGGCCGCATTCGGCCACCAGCCCCACCCCCGTGCCCGCCGGATCGCCGAATGTCCCGTACTGGATCAGTGGCGTGCCCGACCCCAGGCCGTTGGGCATCACGAAATGCACCGATGGCCGTCCCATCGCCAGGGCCGCCGAGCCATTGCGCTCGTATTGCGGATAGACCCAGAAAGGCACCACGTCGGCGTTCGTGGAATGCAGGTCCAGCACGTGGTCGGCGGCCGCCACCACCGGTCGCAGCTCGCGGGCGCGCGCCAGCTCGGGGCTGTCCTGCGGTCCGTCCAGCCATTCGGGTGACCAGATGCGATTGAGGTTGTGCACCAGCTGGCGGCTGTCAAACGGTCGCTGGGCGTCGAACGACTCGTAGGCCGCCACATTGGCCAGGCTCACGGTCAGCGTGCCGCACAGGGGCCGCACCCCGGTGTCCAGCAGATGTGTGACCGCGCTCATGCCGCAGAACTCGTTGCCATGCGTCAGCCCGTTCACGAGCACGTGGGGGCCGGGCCGGCCGGACTCAAACCGGTGGACGTAGTCGACGCCGGCATTGCCCTTTCGATAGGCCGACAGGTCGCGCGGCAGCACTTCGAATACCGGTAGGGTTTCGCTCATGGGACTCCTCGGAACGGTCAATGCCCCCGATCTTAAGGCGGGCATCAGGCTGGCGGCGTCAATGCGGCTAATCTCCTACGCACGGGCTCCGCGTTTGGGGCCACACTGGAGTTCACACCTGAAAGGAGACCCACATGCAGGTTCAAGTCAACGCCGGCAACGGCCTTGAGAACAAGGAGTCACTGGAGCGCTGGGCCAGCCAGCACCTGGACGAGGCGCTCGTCCATTTCCGGCAGGACATCACGCGTGTCGAGTTGCAGCTCAGCGACCAGAACGGTGCGGCCAAAGGCGCCGCTGACCTGCGCTGCACACTGGAAGCGCGGCTGGCCAGCCACCAGCCGGTGGCGGCGACCCACCACGCGGCCACCCAGGACCTGGCGATCCGTGGCGCCACCGACAAGCTGCGTCACCTGCTCGAGCACACCCTGGGCAAGATCGCCCACAAGCGCGACCGCCAGTCCATCCGCACCAGCGACGCCCTGGCCCCCGAATAACCCGGCCCCCAGGGCGGGCGCGCCTCGAAACTGCCCACCGCATTCGCTACCATCGCCAGCGTCTTTACAAAACAGATGGAGTGCTGGCGATGGCAATGGATGTGATTGACTACGAAATCCGCGGCGCGGAGATGCAGTTCGTCGAGATCGAGCTCGACCCCGGGGAAGCCGCCATCGGCGAGGCCGGCAGCATGATGTTCATGGACGCCGGCATCGCCATGGACACGGTGTTCGGCGACGGCAGTGCCCAGCAGGGCGGCTTTCTCGGCAAGCTGCTGGGCGCGGGCAAACGGCTGGTCACGGGCGAGTCGCTGTTCACCACGGTCTATACCAACCAGGCGCAGGGCAAGCTGCGCGTGGCCTTCGCCGCGCCCTACCCCGGCAAGATCCTGCCCATGGACCTGCGCCAGCTTGGCGGCACCCTGATCTGCCAGAAGGACGCCTTCCTGTGCGCCGCACGCGGCGTGGCGCTCGGCATCGCCGTGCAGCAGAAGCTGTCGACGGGCTTTTTTGGCGGCGAGGGCTTCATCATGCAGAAGCTCGACGGCGACGGCCTGGCCTTTGTTCATGCCGGCGGCACCGTCGTGCGGCGCGAACTCGCCGCCGGACAAACCCTGCTGGTGGACACCGGCTGCGTGGTCGCCTACACACCGAGCGTGAATTTCGAGATCCAGTACGTGGGCAAGATCAAGACCGCGCTGTTCGGCGGTGAAGGCCTGTTCTTTGCCAAGCTGTCGGGGCCCGGGACGGTCTGGCTGCAGAGCCTGCCGTTCTCGCGCCTGGCCTCGCGCGTCTTCGCGGCCGCGCCGCAACGCGGTGGCTCACGCGAGGAAGGCTCGGTGCTCGGCGGCTTCGCAGGCGGCAGCCTGCTGGGTGGCGTGCTGGGTGGCGACGACGACTGAGCAGCCCCGGCGACGATTCAGTTTGCTATATTTTCAGTAGCAAATAGTGACCATCTGGCAAGGGCTACAGCCTGATTGGGTCAGATGTGATCGGCCGTTTCGCGCATCGGCAGGCCCAGCCGATCCGGCGACACATACTGTTGCCGGTAGTTTTCAAAAGGCAGCGTGTCCGCCGCCTCGATCGCTTTCTGGTCGGCCACCGATTTCACGGCCATAGCCTCGAAACGGGCCTGCAGTGCATCGTCGAACGGCAGCGCCAGCAACTGGTCGCGGGTCTGCAGTGAACGCGCACGCGTGAAGGCAATGAAGGAGTTGTCGTGGTCGCGCGCCATGGCGGCCAGCACGCGCGCCGAAGGCAACGAATCGGCATCGGCCAGTGCCACCTGCGCGGCACGAACGGCCGCGCCGTAGTCGCCGGTCTGGTGCACCGCATCGAGGCTGGCGGCAATCGGCACAAAGGCCTCCACCAGTTCGCTGGCCCAGGTGGTCAGGCCCACCTCGCGGCCTTCACGCAGCAGCTTCAGTCCGGGCTCGCGGCCGCGCGCGGCCGTGAGATGCTGGTTGTGCTTGAGGTCGGCGATTTCGCGCGGTGTATCGGGCGGACTGTCCGACAGCAGGCAGTGCAGCAGGAACACGTCGAGCAGGCGCAGACTTTGCGCGGTGATGCCGATCGGCACGAAGGGGTCGAGGTCCAGCAGGCGCACTTCCACGTACTCCACACCGCGTTCGCGCAACGCGTGCAGCGGCCGCTCGCCGGGGTAGATCACGCGCTTGGGGCGGATGGTGCCGTAGAACTCGTTCTCGATCTGCAGCAGCGTGGTGGACAGCTGGTTGTAGTCCCCGCCGGGATTGCGGATGCCCACGGCCTCGTAGGCCGGGTAAGGCCGCGTGAGCGCATCGTGCAGCGAGGCCGCGTAGCCTTCCAGCCCGTTGTAGCTCACCGCCAGCGAGGCCTGCGCATCGCTCTGGTAGCCCAGGCGGCCCATCCGCAGCGACGTGCCATGCGGCATGTACAGCGCATGCGCGCCCAGCGTCTGCAGCTCGTGCTGGCGCCCGGCCACGAAGGTCGGACACACGGCCGGGGACGCGCCCAGCAGGTACAGCAGCAGGAACGCATGACGGCGGAAGTTGCGGATCAGCGCAAAGTACTGGTCGCTGTCCACACCGGGCAGCGACCAGTTGTAGTGGATGCCGGAGATGGTCTGCATGCGCCGGCCATAGCGGTGGCCCAGGCCCATGCGGTAAACGCTCTTGGCGCGCCCGACATTGGAGGGCCCGTAGCGGCCAAGCGGAATGGTCTCGTCGGTGGGCAGTCCGCACGGCATGCTGGAGACCCAGAGCATCTCGTTGCCCGCGTCGCGCAGCGTGCGGTAGGTGAACTGGTGGATCTGCGTCAACTCGTCCAGACACGACTGCACGCCGGCATGCACGCCCGTGATGAGTTCGAGCTGCGACTCGCTGTAGTCGGTGGTGATGTGCGGGTGCGTCAGCGCCGAGCCCAGCGCCTGCGGGTGCGGCGTGAGCGCGAGCCCGCCGTCGGCCAGCGAACGCAGGCTTTCCTTTTCAATGCCGCGGCGGATGCCTTTCAGCCGGTCGGGCGTGAGGGCATGAAGCCGTTGCTGCAAGGCGGTCATCTTGTTTTTGTCCCAATGAATGTGCTTTGGGCCGAAAGTTAACACGACGCCGCCCGGTCTGCTTGGGGCGCCGATAGGCCTGCGCGGGCCGGGGATTTGCCCTGCGCCGCCCACCGGCCGCCCGCCTTTTGGCTAGGCAAAAGCCGTCAGGGCGTGGCCGAGCGATGCAGTTGGGCCTTGCCCACCTCGTTGCTGCCCTGGGCGCTGCCGCTTTGCGGCACGATCTCGCCATGGCGGTCGGTCACCGCGGCCAGCTGCGCGGCCAGGGCCTCGGGGGCCTGATCGCCGGTGCCGATGTGCACGCCCTGCGTCAGCGTGATGTGGGCCGCCTCGAACGTGCCCGCGCCCGCGCACAGCACGGTGCGGTTGGGCGCCTCCTGGCTGGCCATGACCAGCATGGCCGGCACCACGGCCGCCGGGTCCAGCGCGCGCAGCACCTCCTCGGACATCAGGCCCTCGGTCATGCGCGTGGCAGCGGTGGGTGCGAGGCAGTTGACGCGGATGTCACTCTTCTGGCCCTCGATCGACAGGGTCTGCATGAGCCCCACCAGCGCCATCTTGGCCGCGCCGTAGTTGGCCTGGCCGAAGTTGCCGTACAGCCCGCTGGACGAGGTGGTCATGACGATGCGCCCGTACTTCTGCGCCACCATGACGGGCCAGACGGCCTTGGTGCAGTGGACCGCGCCCATCACGTGCACGTCCATCACCAGCCTGAAATCGGCCAGATCCATCTTGCCGAAGCTTTTGTCGCGCAGGATGCCGGCGTTGTTCACCAGGATGTCCACGCGGCCCCAGGCCTGCATGGCCTGCTCCACCATGGCCTGCACGGCCGCGAAATCGGTCACCGAGGCCCCGTTGGCCAGGGCCTCGCCACCCGCGGCGCGGATCTCGTCCACCACGGCCTGCGCGGCGCTCACCGAACCGCCCGAGCCATCCACGGCGCCGCCCAGGTCGTTCACGATCACTTTGGCGCCACGCCGCGCCAGGGCCAGCGCATGCTGTTTGCCGAGGCCGCCGCCGGCACCGGTCACGATGGCCACGCGGCCCTTGAAGTCAATGCTCATCTCTCGTCTTCCTGTCATGTGGGTGAAGCGCCCGGCGCGCCGGCTCTGATAGCCTGTGCGCCTGCCTGCCGGACTTTACTGGACAGCGGCGCCCGCCGCTGCACCGCAGGTGACTGCGAATCCCCATGCAACTGAACTCGCAAAGCGTTTCGGGCCCGCCCCGTGCCTCCGCCTCCATCGTGCTGCTGCGCGACGGCCCCACCGGGCTGGAAGTCTTCCTGATGAAGCGCCACGGCCTGTCGGATGTGCTGGGCGGCGCCTTCGTTTTTCCCGGGGGCAAGGTGGACGCGGCCGACGCCACGCTGGACGCCGCCGCCCACCTGGACCAGCCCGCCGAGGCGCTGCTGGCCAGCCTGGGCGAACACGCTCTGGACGCACCCGCGGCCACCGGCCTGTATGTGGCCGCCGTGCGCGAGGCTTTCGAGGAGTCCGGCGTGCTGTTCGCGCACGACGCCGACGCCACGCGCGCGGCCGCGCTGCTGCGCGAGGGCCACGCGTTTGCCGACGTGCTGGCGCTGATGGCGCTGCGCCTGCGCACGCGCGACCTCGTGCCCTGGTCGCGCTGGATCACCCCGGTGGTGCCTTCGCTGCAGCAAAAGCGCTTTGACACGCGCTTCTTCGTGGCCGCCCTGCCCGAGGGCCAGACCGCGCTGCACGACAACCGCGAAACCACCGACAGCGTCTGGCTGGCGCCCCGCGCCGCGCTGCAGCAGTACTGGGCCGACCAGATGGCGCTGGCGCCGCCCCAGATCATGAGCCTGGCCCACCTGTCGCGCCACGCCAGCGTGGCCAGTGTGCTGGCGGCCGCACGGTCCAGGCTCCCGCCGGTGATCCAGCCCGAGCCGCAGGAGTTCGAGGGCACACGCGTGGTCTGCTACCCCGGCGATCCGGACCACCCGCTGCGCGAGCGCGCCCTGCCCGGCCCGACGCGGCTGATTTTCCGCAACCGACGCTTCGAGCCGATGGAGGGCTTTGACGCGTTGTTTCGCTGAGCCCGGGCTCAGTCCGGGCGCATCAGCGCGCCCGCCTCGCCCGACTCCGGCAACACGTACACCACGGCGCGGCTGCGCCCCAGCACCGGGGCCACCACCGCCTCGTAGAAATCCACCGGCACCACCACGCAGCCCAGCGTGATGCGGTTGTCGTCGGGCGCCGCCGAGGCCAGCCGCTGCGCGCGCCGCTCATGGGCGGGCGAAGGCCGCAGGCGGTGGATGGCGAAGGCCGAGGCGTAGTCGACCCAGACCACCGCCTCGCCCTTGAGGTTGTGGCCCGGCTCGGACACAAAGCGCCCGGCCGGCGTGGTGCGCTCGGCCAGCGTCAGCCCGGTGAGCACGCGCTGCGCCACCCCGGCCACGCTGTGATCGCCCGGGGTCAGGCCCAGCAGCGCAGGCGACGAGCCACGCCACTGCCCGTCGGCGCCATAGACGTCCAGCCGCGCGCCGCGCTTGTCGACCACGGCAAACGGCAGGCCCTGCGCATCGGCGGTTGCCACCACCCAGCGCGCCAGTTCGCGTGCCACCGCGTCCTGCGCCACCGCGGGGCTGCCGCACGCCAACCCTGCCGCGGCCAGCCCGGCCGCCATCCATCCGCGAATCCACATCGTTGTCCGAGTCCCCATGCCTGTCACCGCGCCGGCATTGGCACGGGATGCAGGGCATGCTAGCGCCGCCCTGTGCATCTCGCAACAACAGATACATTTCGGGTCGACCCCTCATTTGCTATGTTTTTGGTAGCGAACAGTGACCGACAGACAAGGGCTACAGCCTGATTTGATTCTGATTTCAGGTGGATGACGGGGTGTGGCGGGCGGGCCAGGGTGTGACGGATTCACGGTAACCGCCGCCCCCACCTGCGCGCCCACAAAAAAGCCGGGCATCGGCCCGGCTTTGGCGCGAGTGGCTTGCGGTCAGTTGCGGTCGGCCTGGGGTGCGCGTTCCTCGGGCATGGCCGCCATGGTGTCCTGCGACGGCGTGGGGCTGCTGGACAGCGTGTCGCTGCTGTTGCCCTGCACGCCGGTCGAGCCCATGGGCGTGTTCTGGGTGCTTTGCTGGCCCTCGGCGATGGGCGGGTTGATGCCGCTGCTGGGCGGGGTGCTCTGGGCGATCGCCACACCGGTGCCGGCAAAGGCAAGGGCCACCGCACCGGCAATCAGGCCTTGGGTCCATTGGGTCTTGGTCATTTCAGAATCTCCTGGCAGTGATGGTCGGAACCATCGGGTTGAACAACACCGGTGTGTTCCGGCTGGATTCCAGAATACCGGCTGGGCCAGGGCGCGAGGTCGGCAGCCGGCGGTTTGCGCTGTGGGCCAGCGCCTACATCTGCCGCACGGCGTCGGCGCCGGCGGCCCCCGCGTCGTCGAGGGCGAACACCTCGCCCAGTGCCTTGATTTCGGGCAGCACATAGACCACGCCGTAGCGCTTGTCGAACGCGGGCTGCACCACCTGCTCGAAGAAGGCCACCGGCACGTTGATGCAGCCATAGGAGATGCGGTTGTCCTCCACCGTGGGGGTGGCCAGCCGCTCCAGCCGGCGCTCCGAGGCCACGGTGGCGCGCACCCGGTGCATCGACACCGCTGCGCCGTAGTCGACCCAGACCACGTCCTCGCCCGTGGCGTTGCGCCCGGGCTCGGCGACGAAGCGGCCCGCGGGCGTGGTGCGCTCATGCGGCTGGACCTCGGCGATCGGCCGCTTGCCGATGCCGGCCACGCTGTCGTCGCCCGGCGCGAAGCCCAGCAGCACCGGCGAGGCCCCGCGCAGCCGCGCATCGGGCCCGAAGACAAAGAGGCGTGCCCCTTTCTTGTCGAGGATCACGAAGTTCATGCGGCGGTTGTCGCCCGTGCGGGCGATCCACTGGGCCAGCCGCCGGGCATCGGGTGAGGCGGCCTCGCCCGCAAAATCGGCGGTGCGCGCAGCGGCCACCTGCCCTCGCGCCCCGGGCCACCAGCCCCGGCCCGAGGCCCAAAGGATGCCGGCCAGGGCCACGATGCCGATCAGGGCGCCGGCCGCCGCGGCGCGCAGGGCCGCCTGGAATTGGGGGGATCTTGGATTCATGACGATGGACTCCTTGGCTGGCAGATCACAGGGGCTGAGCCCCCCAAGCTTAGGAAGCGTGGCCCGCCGCCACCGTGGGCGGGCGGCCCCGCGCGCTGTAGGACGCGGGCTCCCTTACACCCGGCCCCCGGGTCTGGCAAGGTGTCAGCTACCAATGGTTTTCGCGCCGGCACATTTGATAAGCTTGCTTATTAATCACATCCCGCACGCCCATGACATCCCCGCAGGAACCCAGCACCGCTGGCGCACCGGTGCGCCGCTTCAAGGACCCGGCCTACGTCCCCCAGGCCGAAACACTGGGCGAACTGCGCGCCAACATCGACGCGCTGGACACGCAGATCGTGGCCCTGCTCGCCCAGCGCGCCCTGTGCGTGCGCGACGCGGCGCGCTTCAAGCTCGATGAATTCCAGGTGTCGGCACCCGCCCGCCAGGCGCAGGTCTTCCAGCGCGTGCGCGAGCTGGCCACGCCACACGAATCCCAGTTCCCCGGGTTGCCCGATCTGATCGAGGCCACCTATCGCACGCTGGTCGCCGGCTTCATTGCCGGCGAGGGGCGTTTCTTCCACGACACGGAAAGGATCACACCATGACCCGTCTCACCTCCCCCTCCACCCGCCGTCTGCTCAAGGGCGCCGCGCTGCTCGCCGTGGCCACGGCCTGCGCGGGGGCCTTCGCGCAAGCGCCCTGGCCCAGCAAGCCGATCCGCATCGTGGTGCCGTATGGCGCCGGCTCGTCGCCGGACATCATCACGCGCATCGTCGCCGACAAGATTTCGCCGCGCCTGGGCCAACCCGTGATCGTCGAGAACCGGCCAGGCGCGGGCGGCAACAACGGCACCTCGTACGTGTCCAAGGCCGCCGGCGACGGCTACACCTACCTCATCAGCACCAACGGGCCGCTGGTCTACAACACGCAGATCTACTCCAAGCTGGGCTACGACCCGTTCACCGAACTTCGCCCCGTGGTGCTGGCCGGCGGCCAGGCCAACGTGTGCGCGGTGCGCGCCGATTCGGGCATCACCACGCTGCGCGGCCTGGTGGATGCCATGAAGAAGGAGCCCGGCAAGTTCAACTTCTCGTCCACCGGCGTGGGCAGCCTGTCGCAGCTCGGCGTGGAACTGCTCAAGGTCAAGACCGACACCTACGCGGTGCACATCCCCTACGCCTCGTCGCCGCTGGCCATTGCCGCCATCCTGCAGGGTGACGTGCAGTTTGCCTGCGTGCCGGCCGTGGCGGTGATGCCGCAGGTCAAGGCCGGCAAGCTGCGCGCGCTGTCGGTGTCCACCGCCAAGCGCAGCGAGCTCACGCCCGAGATCCCCACCATGAAGGAAGCCGGCCTGCCCGAGATCGAGAACCTGGCGTGGATGGCCATCATGGCGCCCGCGAGCACGCCCAACGAGATCGTGCAGCGCATGAACCAGGAGATCAACGCCGCCCTGGCGCTGCCCGATGTCAAGACCAAGCTGCACACCATGTACATGGAACCGATCGGCGGCTCCGAGCAGGACCTGCACAAGTTCATGCAGCAGGAACTCAAGGTCATGACCCCCGTGATCAAGCGCACCGGCGTCAGGATCGATTGAGCCTCCTCCGTCTGCAGGCCCGTGCCCGCCCCGCGGACGCGGACGAGGTCGAGGCCGCCCTGGCCCGGCTCGATCAGGGGCCGGGCATGTACTTCGGTGTGGATGCCGGCATCGCCGGCCTGCACCCGCTGCAAGCCACGCTGGTGGAAGCCCCCGCCCTGCTGCTGCGGGTGCGTGCGGCCGCGCTGCAGGTCGAGCCCGCCAGTGCGCTGGGCCAGGACCTGCTGGCGCAGCCGGCCCTGGCCGACTGGGCCCGCGCCACCGCCAGCCAGCCCCCTGTGGCGGCGCTGCGTGCCCTGCTGCAGGCTTTTGAACCCCAACCCGAGGTCATGCTGCTCGGGGCGCTGCGCTTCAACGCGCACCGGCTGGCCACCCCGGGCACGGCGCCGGACGAGGACATCGGCGTGCTGTTCCTGCCCGAAGCCTTCTGGCAGCGCGATGCGCAGGGCCAATGGACGCACGTGACCCTGTCGCTGCCGGCAGCGGCCGGGTCCGCAGCGGCGCCACTGCGGGCCGCTGCCACCGGCAAGGCACCTCCGGCCGAGCCGCCCGAACCCCGCGACGACCATGCCCCGGGCGGCTATGCCGCCATGGTGGCCCGCGCGCTGGTCCATCTGCGCGAGCGGCCGCTGGTGTCGCTCACGCTGAGCCAGAGCTACCGGCGCCGCACCCACGCCTCGGCGGCGCAGGCCTTTGCGCGCCTGCGCCACGCCAACCCCGCGCCCATGAGCTTTCTGCTCAATGACGGCCTGGGCGGGCAACTGTTTGGCGCCTCCCCCGACCTGCAACTGGTGGTGCAGGACGGCACCGTGCAGTCCCTGCCGGTCTGCGGCACCGTCGCGCGTGCGCCCGGGCCGGTGGGCGAGGCCGAGGCCTTCCGCGAGCTTGTCAACGAGACGGTGGACGCGGCCTCCCTGGCCATCTGCACCGACGCGCTGCGCAACGACCTTGCGCCTCTGTGCGAGCCGGGTTCGCTGCGTCTCACCGAGCGGCGGCGCCAGATGGCGCTGGCCACCGTCGTGCATGCCGTGGACCGCCTGCAGGGCCGGCTGCGCACCGGCGTCGACGCCTGGGACGCGCTGGTGGCCACGGCCGCGCCGGTGATGCTCACCGGCACACCCAGGCCGCATGCGCTGGCCGCGATTGCCGAACTGGAGGCCAGCCCCCGCGGCTGGTACGGCGGCCTGGGGGTGCTGGTGCGCGCCGATGGCCATGCGATGGTGGGCACCCTGCTGCGCGCAGCCGCGCTGCGGGACGGGGTGGCCGAGGTGCGTACCGGCGGTGACCTCGTGGCCGATTCCGTGCCGGCACGCGAGGAACAGGAGTCGCGGCACAAGGCGCTGTCGCTGTGGCGCGCGCTCGGGCTCGACGCCCCACCCGGCGCCGGCGCGCCAGACGCGCCCCCGCGCCTGCCCGCTGCGGTGAACCTGCATGACAGCGGCGACGACCCGTTCCCCGCCGCCGTGCGCGAGCTCCTGCTCGGCCTGGGGCTGGGCTTCAGCCCCACCGCGCGCCCCACCGTGCTGCTCGGCCACCCGCCACCGGCCTTCGACGCCGACCACACCGTGGCGCTGGGTGACGCCGCATTCGGGTTGCTGGCGCGGGCCGGCTTTGAGGTCACGCCGATCACGCCCGAGCATGGCCGTCTGCTGCCGTGCCGCGCCACGGACGAGGCGCCATGGGCTGACCGGACGGCGTTCATCGCCGCAGGCTACGCCAGCTGGGCCCTGCGTGGCGGCGCCGCGCTGCCGCAGGGCTGGAGCGTGTGGCTGCGCGACACCCACGACAGCCCGCGCCTGCTGGTGCATGCGCAGCGGCGCGTGGCCTGCCTGCTGCTGCGCCCCGAGTCGCTGCTGTCCGACCCGCGCGCGGTCCAGACCCTGAGCCATGCGCTGGCCTTTTGCACTCCCGCCGCCAATACGCCATGATGGAGCCATCGCGTCCGCCGAACTGAAAGGCCTCGCCATGACCTCTTCACCGCACCGCCGGTTGCTTGTGCTGTCCCTGCTGGCCGCCGGCCTGGGCGCCGCGGCGGCGCCTCCCGCCAGCGCGGGGCCCGTGGCACCCGCCGACATGAAAGCCGTGCGCGCCGTGGTGCAAGGCCAACTGGATGCCTTTGCCGCGCGGGACGCGGAAAAAGCCTTCTCGTACGCCGCGCCCAACGTGCGCGAGCGCCTGGGCTCGGCGGAGCGCTTCATGGCCATGGTGCGCAATGGCTACCCGGTGGTCTATGACCCGGCGCACGTGGCTTTCCTGGTGCCCGAGAGGCTGGACGACGGCACCGTGGTGCAACGCCTGCAGATGACCGACGCCCGCGGCACCCCCTGGCTGGCCACCTACACCCTGCAGCAGCAAAAGGACAAGGCCTGGCTCATCACGGGTTGCGAAGTGCACGGCAACACGGGTCGCGTGGCCTGAATCCCCCGGCGGGGCACAGGCCCTTCACGCGGCTGTCACCGGACTGGGGTGTACTGGCGCCTGACCGGAGGTGCCATCCATGCTGCTGCAAAAAACCGAGAAAGCCCGTTCCGAGCTGCGCCCGGGCGTGCGCACGCTGGGCCAGCGCGAACGCTCGCTGCTGCTGCTGGCCGATGGCCAGCGGTCCATCCACGACTTCCGCCCCCTGTTCGACGGCGAAGGCGAGCAGATCGTCCTGAAGCTGGTGCGGGACGGCTACCTCTCGCCCTCGCGGCAGAGCCCGGCCATCAGCGAGCCCGCGCCCGCCTCGGCGCCGGCCCCGCTGGAGCCACCGGCCGCCGCGCCCGGCAACTCGGCCGACCCGTTCGAGGGCAAACGCTCGCTGGCCACCACGCGCATGTTCCTGTTCGACATCTGCGAGCGCATGTTCGCGCGGCGCGACCCGGCGCGCGCCGAGGCCTTCCGCGAGGCGCTGCGCGCAGCGCGCGACCGCGACAGCATGCTTGCCGCCGCACGCGAGATGATTGCGGACATCGAGAAGGCGGCCGGCCCCGAGCGGGCCGACTCGATCAGCGAACGCATCGCCATGTTGCTGCCGCCCGAAGTGGCGGCCTGAGCGGACCTGGGTCCAGGCGTCAGAACAGCCAGGCCAGGCCGGCGGCCACCAGCCCGGCCGCAGCCAGGCCCATCAGCCACAGGGGCAGGCTGGCGCGGCGCCTTTGCCGCGCGTCATCGCGGGCCAGCCACTCGCTGATCACCCGCTCGCTGTGCGGGCTGAGGCAACCCGACGTCAACGCGATCTCGACCTCGCGGCGGCCCCGACGGCGGGCGTAGTGTTCCACCTGGTGCAGGTTGGTGAAAATGTCGCTGGCTTCGGAAAAGTCCGCTACGGTGTCCATGGGCTGCCATTGGACCGCAAAGCCGCGCGAAACTCTGTTTCCGAGTGTGAGCCAACGCAACCGTGTAACGGCCGCCCGGCAGGTTCAGGCCGTCCCCCGCACGCCCAGCCGCCACAGCGACGTCACTTCGGCGGCACGCGCCCGGTGCAACGGGTCGCCCGGGTCGGCTGCCTTGGGGTGGCGGGGCCGCGCGTCCAGCCGGCCGCGCACCTGCAGGCCCGCCCCGGCGATCCAGCCCAGCAACTCGTCACGCGAGCGCAGCCCCAGGTGCTCGGCCAAGTCCGACAGGATCAGCCAGCCCTCGCCGTCGGGCGCCAGGTGCGCCGCCAGCCCTGCAAGAAAACCCCGCAGCATGCGGCTGCCCTCGTCATACACCGCGTGCTCGATGGGCGAGCTGGGCCGTGCCGGCACCCAGGGCGGGTTGCACACCACCAGGGGCGCCGTGCCCTGCGGAAACAGATCGGCCTGCAGCACCTGGACCTGCCCGTCCAGGCCCAGCCGGGCCAGGTTGTCGCGCGCGCAGGCCAGGGCCCGCGGGTCCTGGTCAGTGGCCACCACCTGGGCCACGCCGCGGCGCGCCAGCACGGCCGCCAGCACCCCGGTGCCCGTGCCCACGTCGAACGCGAGGCCGGTGGCCGGCAAGGGCGCCTGGGCCACCAGGTCGATGTACTCGCCCCGCACCGGCGAGAACACGCCGTAGTGCGGATGGATGGACGCCCCCAGGGCCGGCACAGGCACGCCCTTCTTGCGCCACTCGTGCGCCCCCACGAGCCCCAGCAGCTCACGCAGCGTGACCACGCTGGCCTGCGTGCCCGGGCCCCAGGCCTCGCTGCACGCCTGCCGCCAGTCGGGCCCGCGCCGCAACGCAATGCCATGGTCCGCCTCCAGCGGGATCAGCACCGCGGCCAGCACGCGTGCGCGCTGCGCCAGCGCCTGGCGGTGCAGGTGAAAGGCCTCGGCCGGCGTGGCTGGCGGCGGCTTGTCGCGGCCGCGGCGCGGCTTGCGATCAGCGCGCCGAGCCAGGGCCTGCAGCAGTTGCCGCGCGTTCTGGAAATCGCCACGCCACAGCAGGGCCGTGCCCTCGCAGGCCAGCCGGTAGGCAGCATCGGCACTCAATGTGTCGTCGGCGCACTGCACGCGGCGCGGTGGCGGCAGGCCGGCCTCGCTGCGCCACAGCGCCTGCCGTGGCGCCCCGCCCTCGCTCCATTCCATCAGGACCGGGGTCATGCACCGGCCCGCCGCGGCAGCAGCCGCTGCATGGCAGTGACGGTGGCCAGCACGAGGCCACCGGCCACCACGCCGGCGAGCGCGTCCAGCAGCAGCGGGGTCAGCGCACCCAGCAGCGCGCCCATGCCCGGCACCTGCGCGGCCCACTGCGCCACGCCTTCAATGCCATGGTGCAGCCAGCCCACGCCATGCGTGAGGATGCCGCCCCCCACCAGGAACATGGCCACCGTGCCGGCCACCGACAGGCCCTTCATGAGCCACGGTGCGGCGCGCAGGATGGCCCGGCCCACGGCCTGCGGGGCGGCACCCTGGCGGCGGCTCAGATATAGGCCCAGGTCGTCGAGCTTGACGATGCCCGCCACCAGGCCGTACACGCCCGCGGTCATCAGCAGCGCAATGCCCACCAGCACCGTCACCTGGGTCAGCAACGGGCTGGTGGCCACCGTGCCCAGGGTGATGGCGATGATCTCGGCCGAGAGGATGAAATCGGTGCGCACGGCTCCCTTGACCTTGTCCTTCTCCAGCTGGACGAGGTCCTGCGACGTGTCGTCCAGCGCGTGGCGCAGGGCCTCGCGCCGGGCCTGGTCGTCTTCGGCGCTGTGCAGGACGCGGTGCGCCACCTTCTCGAAGCCCTCGAAGCACAGGAACGCGCCGCCCACCATCAGCAGGGGCGTGACCGCCCAGGGGGCGAAGGCGCTGATGGCCAGGGCCGCCGGCACCAGAATGGCCTTGTTGAGCAAGGACCCTCGCGCCACGGCCCAGACCACGGGCAGCTCGCGGTCGGCGCTGACGCCGGTGACCTGCTGGGCGTTGAGCGCAAGATCGTCGCCCAGCACGCCGGCCGTCTTCTTGGCGGCCACCTTGGTCAGCAGCGACACGTCGTCCAGGATGGACGCGATATCGTCGATCAGGGCCAGCAGGCTGGAGGCCATGTCAGTCCAGCTTGCGCTTGAGGCGGATTTCCTCGAGCTTGGCGCCGCCCACGGTGGTGGTGCGCGCCGTGTTGAGTTCGCGCTTGAATCCGGCCAGCTCGTAGAAGCGCAGCGCCCGCTCGTTGCGCAGCAGCACCCAGAGGGTGACGTCGGTGCAGTCTTCGTCGAGCAGACCTTCGCGCGCGGCGTCCCACAGCGCCAGGCCGGCGCCCTGGCCCCAGTGGCCGGGCGCCACGTACATGGCCCAGACCTCGCCCGTGGTGGGCTTGGACTTGGGATCGCGCGAGCGGTCAAAGCCGACAAAGCCCACCACCGCGTCGCCCTCGGTGGCAACGAACACCTGGGGCTCACTGAACTCGATGGCTTCGCGCCACAGCGGCAGGCGCTTGGCGGCGGACAGGCCCTTCAGGTGCTCGTCGGGCATCAGGCCCGTGTAGGCGGCCTGCCAGGCGGCGACATGGATTTCGGCGATGGATGGCGCGTCGCCAGGCTTGGCGGGGCGGACAAGGTAACTCGGCATGGTCGGAATCTGCGGAACAGTCATTGAAACGGAGCAGGCGACATTGTCGCCCGGGGGCGTGATTATGATGGCCGCGCCCCATGACCGAAGCCGAAACCACCTACTCCGCCGTGCTGGCGCCCACCGGCCGGGCCTTCAGCGCTCCGGCTGGCCTGCCCCTGCTGCTGGCCGCCGAGGCGGCCGGCATCGAACTGGCCAGCTCGTGCCGCAACGGCACCTGCCGCACCTGCATCCGCCACCTGGCCAGCGGGCAGGTGCGCTACCGCATCGAGTGGCCGGGACTGAGCGCCGAGGAAAAGGCCGAGGGCTGGATCCTGCCCTGCGTGGCCTACCCGGCGTCAGACGTGGTGATCGATCTGTCCCACAATAGCTGAATGTCCCGTTTCCGCCTTCTGGGCGCGCTGGCCCTGTGGCTGGCTGCCGCCGCGGCCCCTGTGCGCGCCGCCCCCGCCACCTTCGAAGACACCATGGCCCAGCGCACGCTGGCGTGCACCGCCTGCCACGGCGCGCAGGGCCGGGCCGGGCCCGACGGGTACTACCCGCGCATTGCCGGCAAGCCCGCCGGCTACCTCTACAACCAGTTGCTGAACTTCCGCGAGGGCCGGCGCCACTACGGCCTCATGGCCGGCCTGCTCGAACCGCTGAGCAACGACTACCTCATGGAGATGGCCCGGCACTTCGCCGCGCTGGAAGTACCCTACCCACCGCCCGCGCCCCGCGGCAGCACCACCGCCCAGGCCTGGCGGCGCGGCGAAGCCCTGGCACTGGAGGGCGACGCCGCGCGCAGGATCCCCGCCTGCGTGTCGTGCCACGGCGCGGCCCTGACCGGGGTGCAGCCCGCCACCCCCGGTCTGGTGGGCCTGCCACGCGACTACCTCAATGCCCAGCTTGGCGCCTGGCGTGCCGGCCAGCGCCAGGCCCACGCGCCCGACTGCATGGGCCAGATTGCGCGCGCGCTGAGCCTGGACGACATCAACGCCGTGGCCACCTGGCTGGCGGCCCAGCCGGTGCCGCGCGACAGCCACCCGGCGGCCGCGCTGCCACGCGCGCCGGCCATGGCCTGCGGCGCGGCCACCCCCCCGAAAGCGCCGGCAGTTGCCACGCCCCAAGCGCCCGCCGCGCCCGCCACGCCGGACGTGACGGGCACCACGGCCCAGGTGGCGCGCGGTGCCTATCTGGCGCGCGCTGGCAACTGCATGGCCTGCCATACCGTGGCGGGCGCAGCGCCCTACAGCGGCGGGCGCGCCATCGACACCCCGTTCGGCCGGTTGCACACCAGCAATCTCACGCCGGACAAAGCGACCGGCATCGGGCTGTGGACGGCCGACGACTTCTGGCGCGCCATGCACGAAGGCGAGGCGCGTGACGGCCGGCTGCTGTACCCGGCGTTCCCCTATCCCAGCTACACCCGCGTGACCCGGGCCGACTCGGACGCCCTGCACGCCTACCTGATGAGCCTACCGCCGGTCGCGCGAGCCAACACGCCGCACGCGCTGCGCTGGCCCTACAGCACGCAAACCGCGCTGTGGGCCTGGCGCCTGCTGTCGTTCAGCCCGCAGGACTACGAGACCGACGCCTCGCAGAGCGCCGAATGGAACCGTGGCGCCTACCTGGTCCAGGGCCTGGGGCACTGCGCCGCCTGCCACGCGCCGCGCAACGCGCTGGGTGCCACGCGCAACCCGCTCAACCTGGCTGGCGGCATGATCCCCATGCAGAACTGGTACGCGCCCTCGCTGGGGGCCGACGCCGAGGCGGGCGTGGCGCGATGGCCGCTGGAACAGATCGTGGCGCTGCTCAAAACGGGGGTGTCGCCACAGGCCTCGGTGCTCGGGCCCATGGCCGAGGTGGTGCAGGCCAGCACGCAGCACCTGAGCGATGCCGACCTGGGCGCCATGGCCACCTACCTGCGCAGCCTGCCTGCCGCGCCCTCCCCCGCCCCGAAGGCGCCCGCAGCGGTGAACTCTCGCCTGGCCCAGCGCGGCGCCGAGCTGTACGACAAGCACTGCGTCCAGTGCCACGGCGATCAGGGCCAGGGCGTGCCGGGAGCCTACCCGCGGCTGGCCGGCAACCGCGCCGTCACGCTGGGCACCACGGCCAACCTCGTGCAGATCGTGCTGAACGGGGGCTTCGCGCCGGCCACGGCCGGCAATCCCAAGCCCTTTGGCATGCCGCCGTATGTGCTGCTGCTCAACGACGCCGACACGGCCGCCGTGCTGACCCACATCCGCAATGCCTGGGGCAACCATGCCGCTGGCGTGAGCGAGCTGGAGGTGAGCCAGCAGCGCGGCAGCACGCAGCGCTGACGTCGGCCCTGCCCTTTTGCTCCTGTTTTTGTAGCTGAAAGTGGCCGCCCCACAAGGGCTACAGCCACTTTTCATTCAAAACCGCGGTTTGTCACCCGGCAAAAGGGTTGGCAAACACAAACATGAGGGCCACGCCCACGCCAATCAGGAAGTTGGCATCGATCAGGCCCGCCAGCAGGAACATCTTGGTTTGCAGCGGCTCCATCATCTCGGGCTGGCGCACCGCGCCGTCAATGAAGCGCCCGCCCATCTGCCCGATGCCCAGGCACGCGCCAATCGCACCCAGCCCGATGATCAGCCCGCAGGCAATGGCGATGAGTCCGGTGTCAGTCATTTGAATCTCCTGTGGTTGAAAAAATCTTTCGTTGACGGGATGTTCGCGCCGCGGCGTCATGCGGGCAATGACGTGAGAGGTAATGGGAAGCCCGGCGGCTCAGGCCTGCGCGCACTTGCGCACTGTGTCGAGCGTGCGCGTGGTCACGTCCTTGCCAAAGGTGCGCTCGATCAGGTTCATGAACACCGGCCCCTTGTCGCCGGGCACATAGGCCGAGAACACCTCGCCGCCGTCGAGCTTGAGGATGACCGCGTCGTCGCGCTCGATTGGCAGCTGGACGACGGCCTGTGGCGGCGTGCGCAGGAAGGTGACGATGCGCTTGGCCGATGCAGGCAGGTCGAACCCCGCGAACGGGTCGGCCGCCAGCAGGGCCTGCAGGTGCAGCGCGGGCCGGACGATGGCGGCGAAGCCCTGAGGCAGGTCGGCCTGCATGGCTTTCTCACAGCGCCGCTGCAGGGCGCTCACTGACGACGAGCGGGCGTTGAAGACCACGTTGCCGCTGGACAGCAGCGTGCGCACCTCGGTGAAACCGGCAGACTCAAAGCACTGCCTGAGCGCCGGCATGCTGGCGTTTTGCGGGCTGACCCCGCGAAGGAAGGCGACGTAGCGTGGCATGGGAGTGCAGGTCAAATGAGACCCTCCGATTGTGCCGACCCTTCAGTCTGCCAGGGTCACGAAAGCACCCGTCCGCCGGCGGCGAAGTCTCCCGCCAGAAGTTCTTCGTCAGTGAGTGGGCGTCCTTCCCGGACCACGGCCTCGGCCGCACCTGCGCCCAGCGCCATCTCGTAAAAAGCCCGAATCTCCACCTGGGTGAAGCCGCCGACGGGGTCGCCCAGAAGGTGCATCACCAGCCGTGGGGCTGGCAGCAGCCATGAACGGCGCTGCAGACGAAACACAAACGCCTTCAGTAGCTGCTGCGCCACGGTAAAGTCGGACACCAGTGAGCGCGGGTGCGCAAAAGGCCTGACCAAACGCACTGGGCCACCAGCCGCCACTGCCGGCGCCGCCTGCAGGCCCACACCCACGATGACAGCCTTGCCCTGGTCGCGGATCGCCACCTGGGCAGGCTCCGAAATCTCGACCCCGGCCTTCACATCCCTCACGCTGAGAACGTCGGGGGACACCCGGACATACAGCAATGGACAGAAAGACGACAGCAGATTCATGCGCCGAGTATGCCCGGCAAATCGGCCTCCCCGTCGCCGCGTGAGACGGTGCAGGCCGCTAATCGGCCTTGACCGGACAGGTGCTGATACCCAGCAGACTGTACAGCGGGCACATGCCAACGGCCCCCGTGAGCAGCGGCACCACGCCAACATACCCCCATGCGCCAATGGCGCCCTCCGCTGCCGCGCCGATGAGCGCGAGGCCGGCGACGACGCGCAAGACGCGGTCCCAGCTTGCTTCGTTGCGTTTCATGCTTGCTTCCTTTCGGTCGTGAACCAGTTTGGACAACCCAGCTTAGGTGCTGCCAGCCGGCCGTGGGCTGATGCAGATCAAACAACGGGCCGGTCCCGCCCAGTTGACAAAGCGCAAGCGGCCGCGCGTGGCCACTGCCTAGACTGCGGCAATGGACCTCCAGTTCCTAGGCGCCACCGACACCGTGACCGGCTCGAAGTATCTGCTGCGCCACGGCGGCACGCGCGTGCTGGTGGACTGCGGGCTGTTTCAGGGCTACAAGCAGCTTCGGCTGCGCAACCGGGCGGCGTTTCCGGTCGACCCGGCCTCCATTGACGCGGTGATCCTGACGCACGCGCACATCGACCACAGCGGCTACCTGCCCCTGCTGGTGCGCCAGGGCTTTCGCGGGCCGGTGTTCTGCAGCGCCGCCACGCGCGACCTGTGCGCCATCATGCTGCCCGACAGCGGCCACCTGCAGGAGGAAGAAGCCGCCTTTGCCAACCGCCACCATCTGTCGCGGCACGAACCCGCGCTGCCTCTGTACACCAGGGACGACGCGCTGGCCAGCCTCAAGCAGTTGCGCAGCGTGCCGCTGGACACGCCCTGGGAACCGGTGGCGGGCCTGCAGGCCCGGCTCGCGCATTCGGGCCACATGCTGGGTTCGACTTTTGTGCGGCTGGACGATGGCCGGCGCTCCATTCTTTTCTCGGGCGACCTGGGACGGCCCAACGACCTGCTGCTCAAGCCCCCGGTGGCCATGGAGGGCGCCGACTACCTGGTGATCGAGTCCACCTACGGCGACCGCACCCACCCCCATTCGGACGCCGTGGCCGGGCTGGGCGAGGTGATACGGCGCACCGCGGCGCGTGGCGGGGCCGTCATCATCCCGGCCTTTGCGGTGGGGCGCGCGCAGGCCCTGCTGTATGCCATCGGGCAGCTCAAGCAGCAGGGCCGCATTGCCGACCTGCCCGTGTTCCTCAACAGCCCCATGGCGGCGAATGCGACGCAGGCCTACACCCGGCACCCTGAAGGGCTCAAGCTCACGCCGGCGCAGTGCCGCGAGCTGGCCAGCGTGGCCCGCATCGTCGAGACCCCCGAAGAATCAGAGCGCCTGAACAGCCGCACCGGGCCGATGGTCATCGTCGCGGCGAGCGGCATGGCCACCGGCGGGCGCGTGGTCCACCACCTGAAGGCCTTCGCACCCGACGCCCGCAACACCCTGCTTTTTGCGGGCTACCAGGCCGGGGGTACGCGCGGCGCATCGATCGTCGGCGGCGCGGCCACCGTGCGCATCCATGGGCAGGACATCCCGGTGCGCGCCGAAGTGGCCCGGCTGGACGACCTGTCGGCCCACGCCGACGCGGGCGAAATCCTGGACTGGCTGCGACACTTCAGGCAGCCGCCCCGCACCACCTTCATCACCCACGGCGAGCCCACCGCCGCCGACACCCTGCGCCAGCGGATCGAGCGCGAGCTGGGGTGGGGCTGCCACATGCCGTATTACCTGGAGACGGTGGGGTTGGCGTAGACCACTTTTGCTCCTGTTTTGGTAGCACACAGTGGCCGCCCAGCAAGGACTACAGGCCTTTTTAGGTTGAAACTCGGAAAAATTGCGTGCTAAACGGGTTCATGCTCTGAGCGCGCTAACGTTGGAGGTGAGCGGGCCGCCGCCGGCGTGGCGTTCGAGCGAAGGGTTAGGCGTCAGCTTGCAGCTCGTTGGACCCACAGTTGAAGAAGTGAACTTCCGAGAAGCCGCCACCCGTCAGGTCACTCTTCGCATTGACCGCGGCGATCAGTCTTCCCCAGAGGTCTCGACCAAAGAAGGTCGGATCGTCGAATGCCACGATGAGAATCGTCCCGCGCTTGTAGCCCTTTTTGCACTTCTTCTCGTGCAAGGCAACCATGTCCGACGCAAGCTTCTCAATCCCCTTCTCAAGTGGAACGAGCTGGCTTGTCGCAACGATCTTTCCCGTGGTCTTGTCTCTGTGGATCGGACCGGCTCCAGGCGCACTGCCAGTCTCCCAGAGCAGCTCTCTGCGGAGGGCCTCTTCGTAGGAGTGCACGTATGTCACTTGAACGGAAAGCGTTGAGTCGAGCTTGGGTCCGCGATGGATGTACCCGTCATAGGGGCCGTCGTCTTCTGGCGCCTCTACCTCGATTCGTGATCCGGGATGAACGAGGTGAAGTGCGAAGCGGCTGAGGGGGTAGAGCTCTTCCAAGAGACGCTTCGCCCGACCGAGTCGGAGGTTGTAGTCCTTCCTCGGAAGCGCAACGATGGCTTCGTCTACAGCCTTGGCAAATTCGAAGGCGGGGAGTCGCATCGGTTCTGACGCCTAACGTGGAGGTAAGGGGCGCGCCGCCGGCAGGCGGAGCGTCCCAGTGGCCGAAGGCCACGCCTTGACCGTAGGGTTAGGGGTTGCGTTCACTTAGAAGATACCTGTCGTTGAATCAATGACGAGTTCAGCTTTGTTAGCTGTGCACCATTCCGCTAATTCAGTGCGGAGAGTAGGCCAGAGGTCGCGGGCCCAAACCGGTGCCTTCTGTTTCCAAACGTCTTCGGTCGGTAGATAAGCGGACAAGACGCCCATCGGTAGCTCAAGAACGAACGTTCCTCCTGGACCGGTACAAACCAACTCCTCTTTCCACCGTGCTTGGAAGGTAAAGACGCTCATTGGCAACCCCTAACGTAGAGATGACCGGCGGGCCTTAGGCCGGCAAATGCCGGCCGCCAAGACGACCGCGTTGATCGCCAAGTTAGATCGGATTTGGGCCGAGCTCATGGTGAGGTAATGAACCGAATGAATCTCTTGCCGCGATCCGTGGTGCGCGAACCCACCATGCCTCCGCCAGTCATCGTCACGTGCAGAAACTGCCCTTGGCCAACCAAGCCCTCTGACTGCAGATCTCGAACGATTTGGTCGTAAGTTTCGCGCTGTCCACGCAGATCAGGAAGGCAATGCTCCAAGACCGTAGAAGGTCCACCCATCCCCCAGCCAGGGTTAGCGACACCGTGGCGCGCCATCCATTGCACGGGATCGTCCAGCACGGACAGGACCTTCAAGTGCCAAGGGGTGAGTTGGTCGATCAATCGCAGGAAGATCATCTGCTCGTCTTCCTGCGGCGGATTTGGAAGTGCTGCATTCAGGACAGCGTTTCGCAATGCTTCAAGCTTCGCCTGATGGTGATTCCGCAAGGCGATCTGCGATGCCTGCATAGCCACTGTCACAAAGGCTTCGTTATGCGCCAGCTTCTCAGGCGTGAGGTCCGCCACGCGGCTCTCGACCTCCTTCACCACGTCGGCGAGCTGCTGAAGCCACGCCTCCTTTCTCCTTTCAATTGGAGAGGTGAAGAGGTTCTCAAACATAACCTGCAGCGTACCGCCTGCAGCTGGGACTAACGACACAGCGGCACGCCCAACTTCACGTGCAACATCGCCAGCGCTCTTCTTGGTGGGTAGGTTGTCCATAGGCGTGATATCTAACGAACAAGGTAAGCGGATGGCCGAAGGCCGGTTCGCTTGACCGCCCAGTTAGGCCACGGGTTTTGAGTCCACGAAGTCTGGAGGCGCTGGAGCGGGCGCAGGCGCTGGCTTGGGTGTAGCCGCGGGCGTCGTTGACTTTGATTTTCCGAACTCAGAAAACAGATAACCCGCTAGCGTTCCGATCAGTGTTCCCGCTGTCTCACCCTTGAGCACTCCTTCGAGGCTAAGGATCAGAATTGTGGGGAAAACAAAGATGACGGAAACAAACTGGAGTGAGATGTTCGAGAGTCCCAGCCCTTGCTTCAAACGATGCCAAACAACAGCAAAAAGTCCGAAAAGCATTAGCAAGGCGGCAATGATTTCGATGAAGCCCTTAATTGTCTCTGGGGCAACGCTCAAGTAGTAGGTTGTTTGCATTGATGGTTTCTGTGAATGGTGAAGGACAGGTGTGCTTAAAGTGGCCTAACGTCAAAGCTCAGCGGGCGGCGAAGCCGTCCGCTGGAGCGAAGGGTTGGGCATAACTGACGCGCCCAGCCCATCGACTGCATGCATGAACGACTTCCCGTTGGTGGCCTCTACTACCGCGCTACACCGCCTGCAAAAGTAGTCGGGAAGCCCAGGCGCAAACTCAAAGTGGAGTGCCGCTCGATGCAGGTCGCTTGGCGCAAAGCCTTCCGACGCGAGTATTTCGCCGAAGCGAGCCTTGAGGCCAGTGAGCGCCAGAGCTAGCGGCTCCACCCGAGGAAGTGAACTTGGGTAGATGTCTTCAGCCAGCAGATCGACCGCGCTCGACTCCAACCCAGCAGCATTGCAGGCTTGTCCGAGATGCGGATGGACATAGGACAGCGCGCTCACGGCGTGATGTGCGGCACTGTGGCAAACACTGCTGAGGCGCTTGATGGATGGCATGAGTGATGCTCAACGCAATGTAGTCGGTGGGACGACGACGATACATCCAGACCCACCAGATACATCATTTTCCAAACCTGCCTGGAGACGGCTTGCGCACTGGCTCTTCGCCAAATATACTGTACAAAACATCAGTATAAAATTCCCATAAAACCCGGTGCTCCTCCGTTGCGCGCTGCCAAGCTACTGGATCAGTTGCGCGAGCGTTGCCGGTATTTGCACTATGGCGTCAAAACCAAGAAAGCTTACCTCTATTGGGTTCGTTTTTACATCCGTTGGTGCGCTGCGCAGGTGGGCCAAATGCGCCCGTCAAAGCCTGCGCACGGCCTGCGTCCCCACTCGCTCAAGCTGCAGGGCCGTCACCAGGCCCGGTGCAATCTCCGCCAGCGGCACCAGTACAAACGCACGCTGGTCCATGCGCGGGTGGGGCACGGTCAGGTGCGGGCTGCCGATGCGGGCGCTGCCATACAGCAAGAGGTCCAGGTCCAGCGTGCGGGGCGCATTGACATAGGGCCGCTCACGGCCTGCCGCCTGCTCCAGCGCCTGGAGTGCGGCCAGCAGGGCGGGCGCGGTGAGCGTGGTGTCCAGCGCCACCACGGCGTTGATGTAGTCGGGGCCTGACGACTCAACCGGTGCCGTGCGGTAGAGCGATGACGCGCGCAAGACGCTCACGCCTGGGGTCTGCCCGATGGCCTTGATCGCGCGCAGCACCGTTGGCTGCGCATCCCCCAGGTTGGCGCCCAGCGCCACATAGGCGGCGACGGGGTCGCGCATGGCCGTCAGTCAGAGGCGTCCGACGAAGGGTCTGAAGGCGGCTGGCCACCGCCCTCGCCCGCGGGTTTGCGGCGGCGCCGGCGGCGCTTGCGGGGCGCGTCGCCAGAGGGTGCGCCGTCACCGGTTTCGTTGCTGCCGGCTTCGTTGCGGCTTGCCGGTTGCGCGTCTTCGGCGCCGGCCACCACGCTGGCCGGGCCTGCGGCCACCTGGGGCCGTGGCACGCGCACGCGGCGCGCGCCTTTGCCCTGGGTTTCCTCGCGCGCCTGGGCGATCAGGTCTTCACGCACGGCGTCGCTCGCGGTGCTGAACTCCTGCCACCAGTCGGCCAGCACCACGTCCACCTCGCCGGCGTCGGCGCGCAGCCGCATGAAGTCAAACCCGGCGCGAAAGCGCGGCTGCTCCACCATGCTGAAGGGCGTGCTGCCCATGCGCTTTTCAAAGCGGGGCTGCATCATCCAGATCTCGCGCATGTCGGCGGCCAGCTTGCCGCGGCCCGACACATCGCCAATGCGGGCGTTGAACACGTCGTCAATCGCGTCCTGCAGCGCCGGAAACGGGTGCTGCTTGCGCGCCAGGCGCTCGGCCCAGCCGTCGCGCACATCGGCCCACAGCACGCAGGCCAGCAGGAAGCTGGGCGCCACGGGCTTGCCCTCGCCCACGCGGCGGTCGGTATCGGTGAGCGCGGCCTTGACGAAGGTCAGGTCGGCGCGCTCCACCACCACGTCCAGCAGCGGATAGATGCCGCGCGCCAGCCCCAGCGCCTTGAGCTGCGCGATGGTGGCCAGCGCATGGCCCGTCTGCAGCAGCTTGAGCATTTCATCGAACAGGCGGCTCTGGGGCACGTCGTTCAGCAGCTTTTGCGAGGCGACCAGCGGCGCGGCGGTCTTGGGGTCGAGCTTGAAGCCCAGCGGGCTGAGCTTGGCGGCAAAGCGCACAGCGCGGATGATGCGCACCGGGTCCTCGCGGTAGCGCGTGGCGGGGTCGCCGATCATGCGCAGCAGGCGCTTCTTGGTGTCCTTGATGCCGCCGTGATAGTCCACCACGATCTGCGTGCCTGGGTCGTAGTACATGGCGTTGATGGTGAAGTCGCGCCGCGTGGCGTCTTCATCCTGCGGGCCCCAGACGTTGTCGCGCAGCACGCGGCCCGTGGAGTCAACGGCGTGTTTCATGCCGGCCAGTTCGCCCTTGCTGGTCTTTTCGTTGCCGGTCACCTGCCCGGCGGCGGCGTTGTCCATGTAGGCACGGAAGGTGGAGACTTCGATCACCTCGTGCTCGCGGCCCCGGCCATACACCACATGGACAATGCGAAAGCGCCGCCCGATGATGAAGGCACGGCGGAACAGGCCCTTGACCTGCTCTGGCGTGGCATTGGTGGCCACGTCAAAGTCCTTGGGACGCAGGCCCACCAGCAGGTCACGCACCGCGCCACCGACGATGTACGCCTCAAAACCCGCCTGCTGCAGCGTCTGCACCACGTTGACGGCGCGTTCGTCCACCAGGGTGGGGTCGATGCCGTGCACGTCGTGGCCCACCTCCTCGCGCTTGCCGAACCTCGGGGTCTTGCCACCACCGGTCTTGCCCAGCAGCTTGTCGATGAATTTCTTGATCATTTATCTTTTTTCAAACAGGTCCAGTATGCGCCACCCACGCTCCCGGGCCATGGCGCGCAACCGGTCGTCCGGATTGGTGGCCACGGGGGTGTCGACCTTCTCCATCAGGCTCAGGTCGTTGATGGAGTCGGTATAGAAGGTGCTATGCACATCGGCCCAGTCCCAGTGGCGGTCAGCCAGCCACTGCGCCATGCGCGTGACCTTGCCTTCGCGCGCCGAAGGCACGCCCTTGATCTCGCCGGTGATCCAGCCGCTGGCGTCGCGTTCGAGCTCCACCGCGATCAACTCCGCCACGCCAAAGCGCTCGGCGATGGGGCGCGTCACAAACTCGTTGGTCGCCGTGATGATAACCACCTCGTCGCCGGCGGCCTGGTGCTGGCGCACCAGGGAACGGGCGGCTTCCGTCAGGGCGGGCTCGATCACGGTGCGCATGAATTGCGCGTGCGCCGCCATGGACTGGCTGGCGCCGTGCACCCGCGCGGCCTCGACGGCAAAGCGCACATACTCGCGAATATCGAGCGTGCCGGCCTTGTAGTGGTCGTAGAACTCGTCGTTCTTCTGGCGGAAGACCACCGGGTCGGTCCAGCCGATGGTGGTGGTGAAGACCCCCCAGGAATGGTCCGAATCGATGGGCAGCAGCGTGTGGTCCAGGTCAAACAACGCCAGACGGGGCTTGGGGCGACTCACTCGTTCTCCAGCATGGATTTGATGAGGGGGATGGTGATGGCGCGCTGGGTCTGCAGGGCGTAGCGGTCCAGTTGCTCCAGCAACTGCATGAGGTTGCCCAGGTCGCGCGAAAAGCGCGTGAGCATGAAGTCCATCACCTCGTCGCCCAGGAAAACCCCGCGCGCGTCCGCGGCCTGGCGCAGCACGGAACGCAGCTCGGTCTCCTTCAAGACCTGTAGCTGGAACACGTGGCCCCAGCCCAGCCGGGTGCGCAGGTCCTCACGCAAGGCCAGGCCGGCCGGCGGCAGGTCGCCCGCGGCCAGCACACCCCGCTGGTAGGTCTGGGCATTGACGAACCAGTTGAAGGCCGCATGCTGCTGCACGGCCGTGTACAGGTGCACCTGGTCCAGCAGCACCACGGCCCAGTTGTCGTTGAAGGCCGGAGGTTCATGCACCGAAGCGTCCAGCCAACCGGCGCTGGCGCCCTGTTCGCGCAGCGCTTCGCGCACGGCCTTGAGCAGGTGCGTCTTGCCGCTGCCGGGCGCGCCCCAGAGGTAGGTGGGTACCGGCGAGCGTGTGGGGCTGCCGGCCCACAGCTGCAGGTGGTGCAGCGCTGCCTCGTTCGGCCCTGCGAAGAAGCCTGCCAGCGTGGGCCCGGCGGCCAGCCCGATGTCGAGCGCGATCTGTTTCATCCCTGGTAGAGCTTGCTGGCCAGGTAGTTGGCGCGGACCCGGCGGATGGCCACCAACAGCACGGCACTGGCCGGCAGGGCCACCAGCACCCCCACAAAGCCGAAGAGCTGGCCGAACGCCAGCAACGCGAAGATCACGGCCAGCGGATGCAGGCCGATGCGTTCGCCCACTAGGCGCGGTGTGAGGAACAGGCTCTCGAGCACCTGCCCCGCGCCAAACACCACGGCCACCATCACCAGCGCCTTGATGGACGCGAACTGCAGCAGCCCCGCCAGAACGGCCAGGACCATGCCCAGGCCAAAGCCCAGGTAGGGCACGAACATGGCGAGGCCCGTGAACAAGCCGATCGGCAGCGCCAGATCCAGCCCGAACAGCAACATGCCCACGCTGTAGAACACCGCCATGATCAGCATCACCAGCAGTTGTCCACGCAGGTACTGGCCCAGCACCTGGTCGGCTTCGGTGGTGAAGCTGTCCACGCTGGCGCGCAGGCGCACAGGCACCAGCTCCATGGCCCGGGCCACCAGGCCAGCCCAGTCCATGAGCAGGTAGAACAGCGCCACGGGGATCAGCACCGCATTGCCGATCAGCGCCAGCGCCACGCTGCCGCCGAGCTTGAGCGACGACAGCAGCGGCCCCACGGCCTCCTCGAAGTTGGCATTGAGGTACTGCAGCACCAGCGCCTTGATCGAGCCCAGGTCCAGCGACACATCGAAGCCCAGTTGGCCGAGCGTGGGCTTGAGCCAGGCGTTGAGCCGGTCCATGAGCACCGGGACCTGCTCGCGCATCAGCGGCAGCTCCTTGGCCAGAATGGGCACGATCAGCAGCAGAACGGCCAGCACCACCACCACGAACAGCAGTTCCACCAGCAGCACCGCCACCACGCGGGGCAGGCGGCCCTTGCCCGCGGTGTCAAGGCGGTCCACCAGCGGCGTGAGCGCGTAGGCCAGCACGGCGGCCACCACAAACGGTGTCAGCACCGGCCCCAGGGCCCACAGCATCAGCACCGTGACAGAGGCGATCAGCAGCCAGGCCGCGGCACGTTTTTGCGAGGGGGTGAATTGCATACAGGGGGAGTAGGTGTCAACCCTTAAAATCGGTGCCAAATTCTAGTCCGCCCGTCCCACCAGCCCGTTTACCCGCCGCCTCGCCGGCCCACCCCATGACTCAAACTCCCCTTTCGTACAAAGACGCCGGTGTTGACATTGACGCGGGTGACGCGCTGGTCGAGCGCATCAAGCCGCTGGCCCGGAAAACCATGCGCGAAGGCGTGCTGGCCGGCATTGGCGGCTTTGGTGCCTTGTTCGAGGTGCCCAAGCGCTACAAGGAGCCCGTGCTGGTGAGTGGCACCGATGGCGTGGGCACCAAGCTCAAGCTGGCCTTTGAATGGAACATGCACGACACCGTGGGCATCGACCTGGTGGCCATGAGCGTGAACGACGTGCTGGTGCAGGGTGCCGAGCCGCTGTTCTTTCTCGACTACTTTGCCTGCGGCAAGCTCGACGTGGACACCGCCGCCGCCGTGGTGGGCGGCATCGCCCGGGGCTGCGAGCTCAGCGGCTGTGCGCTGATCGGCGGCGAAACCGCCGAAATGCCCGGCATGTACCCTGCCGGCGAATACGATCTGGCCGGCTTTGCGGTCGGTGCGGTTGAAAAATCGCGCATCCTCACGGGCCAGGGCGTGCAGCCTGGCGACGTGGTGCTGGGCCTGGCGAGCCATGGGGTGCATTCCAACGGGTTCAGCCTGGTGCGCAAGTGCATTGAGCGCGCCGGGGCATCCGCGCCCGCCACGCTCGACGGCAAGCCATTCCGCGAAGCCCTCATGGCGCCCACGCGCCTGTACGTGAAGAACGTGCTGGCGGCGCTGGCGGCGCACCCAGTGTCGGCCGACGGCGCTCAGGGCATCAAGGCGCTGGCGCACATCACCGGTGGCGGCCTGCTGGAGAACATTCCGCGCGTGCTGCCCGAGGGCATGGCAGCCGCGCTGCGCAAAGGCAGCTGGCCGCAAACCGAGCTGTTTGCCTGGCTGCAGGCAACGGCCGGCATCGACGACCATGAGATGAACCGCACCTTCAACAACGGTATCGGCATGGTGGTGGTGGTGGACGCCGGCAGCGCGGCCGCTGTTGCCGCCGGGCTGTCGGCGGCCGGCGAGACGGTCTACACCATCGGCACCATCGCGCCGCGTGGCGACGGCGACGCCGTGACCGTGGCTTGACGCGGCCCTGATGTCCTGAACTGATCGAAAGCCGTCCGTCACCGGATGGCGAGTGGGCACCGGCCTACGCAAAATAAGGGCTCCAGCCATTTTTGATGCGGGAGCCCTTCATGTCACTGAGTCCTGAATTGATCGATGGGGAGACCCCTCCTCGCAGCGCAAGCACGCGCGTCCACATCCTCGTGTTCGACGGCGTGGAGGTGCTGGACTTTGCCGGCCCCTACGAGGTGTTCACCACGGCCAGCCGGGTCCACGGACGCACCGCCCCAACGGCGCCGCCGCTGTTCGAGGTCGCCTGCGTCTCGCGCGACGGCGCGGCCGTCCAGGCCCGGGCCGGACTGCGGGTGCTGCCCGAGCGGAGTTTTGAAGGCAGCCCACCGCCCGACTGGCTGGTGGTGCCGGGCGGCGTGATGGATGAGCCCCTGGCCTGCCCTCGCACGCTGGCCTGGGTGGCTGCCACGGCCCGGCAGGCCCAGCTCACGGCCTCGGTCTGCACCGGCGCCTTTGTGCTGGCGGCCAGCGGTGTGGTGACCGATGGCGAAGTCACCACGCACTGGGAGGACGTGGCCGATCTTCGCACCGGCTTCCCGGGGCTGCGCGTGCTCGAGGGCCGCCGCTGGGTGGACCGTGGCCGCCTCGTCACGTCGGCCGGCATCAGCGCCGGCATCGACATGAGCCTGCACCTCGTGGCGCGGTGGGCAGGCCAGGCGCTGGCCGAGCGCACGGCGCGCCAGATGGACTACCGCTGGGTGGCCGATGAACCCGCCTGACGATGCGCCCATCCACGTGCTGTTCGTGCTGCTGCCGGACAGCCTGGTGCTGGACTGGGCCGGGCCGGCCGAAGCGCTTCGCATGGCCAACCAGCAGCTCGAGGCAGCGGGCCAGCCGCCGCGCTTCGTGCTGCGCTTTGTCGGGCCGCGCGGTGACAGCGCCAGCCCGCTTGGCCTGCAACTGACAGGGCTGGAGCCCCTGCCCGCCAGGCTCCCGGCCCCCTGCTGGGTGGTGGTGTCCGGGCAGCCCGGGGCGGAAACCCGCACCGATTCGGCCGAAGCCCAGGCGGCGCTGCACTGGCTGCGCGGCCTGCGCCTGAAGTCCGGCGAGCTGGAGCTGGTGAGCATATGCGGTGGCGCCGTGCTGGCCGCACGGGCCGGCCTGCTGGCCGGACGGCAGGTGACCACGCATCACCAGCACCTGGACGAACTGCAGGCGGCCGAGCCCGCATGCCGGGTCGAGGCCAACCGCGTGTTCGTCGAGGACCCGCCCATCTACAGCAGCGCGGGCGTCACCACCGGCGTGGACCTTGCGCTGCATCGCCTGGCCGCCCTCTGCGGCCCGGCCCTGGCGGCACGTGTCGCGCAGACCCTGGTGGTGCCACTGCGCCGCGGCCCCCGGGACCCCGCCCTGTCGCCCTTCATGACCTATCGTCACCACCTGCATCCGGCGCTGCACCGCGTGCAGGACGCCGTGAGCGCACAACCGCAGGCTGCATGGACCGTGAGCCGCATGGCGGAGGTGGGCCATACCTCGGCACGCCACCTGACACGCCTGTTCCTGGCCCACGCGGGGATCGCTCCGCTGCAATACCTGCGCCGCATTCGGCTGGCCACAGCGCAGGCCGCATTGCAGTCGGGCCTCAACGTCACCCAGGCCGCGGCCATGGCCGGATTCAGCTCGGACACGCAGCTGCGTCGCGCCTGGCACCGCTTCGGCCCGGCGGGCAAGCCTTCGGCAAGCGTTGCTTTGCTACAAAATCACTAGCGAACAATGCAGGCGTAGTCTGGACTTTCAGGCATTTTTGTTCCAAACTGTATTTTCTGTACCGTTTGGAGGCTGCCATGCCGGTCATCGCCATCGTCAACCGCAAGGGAGGTAGCGGCAAGAGCACGCTGGCCGCGCACATTGCGGCCTGGTGCGCCCGGCAGGGCAATGCGGTGATGCTCGGCGACGTCGATCGCCAGCAGTCCAGCCGCACCTGGCTGCGCCGGCGCGACCCGGCCCTGCCGGCCATCGCCCCCTGGGCCCTCGACCAAAAGAACACCCTGCGCGTTCCGACCGGCATCACCCATGTGGTTCTGGACACACCCGGCGGCCTGCACGGCTTTGAGCTCGCGCGCGTGGTGATGTTTGCCGATGCGATTCTCATGCCGGTATGCCATTCGGTGTTCGACCGTGAGTCGGCGGCGGCCTGCCACGCCGAGCTGATGGCCCTGCCCCGCGTGGCCAGCGGGCGCTGTCGCCTGGCGACCGTGGGCATGCGCATCGATGGCCGCACCCACGCCGCCGAGACCCTGCGCCAGTGGTCCGAGGGCTTGAAGCTGCCCTTTCTGGGGGCCCTGCGTGAAACGCAGATGTACGTCCGGTGCCTGGAGCGCGGGCTGACGATCTTCGACCTCTCGCCCAGCCAGGCCGCCACCGACCTCGCTCAGTGGCAGCCGCTCATCGAATGGATGACGCCTCTGCTCAACCCGGTGCAAGCGGCGAACGACCCCACGCCCACCACCCGGGCGGTGACCCCACCAACGCGGTTGGGCAGTTCACGGCCCGAGAGCCTCATGCCGGCTCAGGAGTCGTTGATCCATGGAGGCCGCCTGTCGGCCTACGCAGCCACCACACGGCCCGCCTCCGTGCCGGTGCAGCCGCTGCACAAGCCCTCGCTGCCCCGAGCCGTCAATCCGGGTGAGGTCACGCAGATTCCGCAGTTTCTCAAGCGCGGCGCTTGAGCGGGGCCTGGCACCCGGCTGATTCGGGCCTCTAGCTGCGCTCGCGCCGCAGCAGGGCCACGCGGTCGGCCATGGCGTCGATGTCCAGCGCGTCCTGCGCGTTCACCAGATAGGTCTCCAGGTCTTCCACGGCCTGGGCCGGGTGGCCCTGCTCGGCATGGGCCAGCCCGCGGTCGCGGTACTCGGACCAGGCCTGGGGAAACAGGATGACCAGCCGGTCCTGCACAGCGATCAGCCGCTGCCAGTCTTCCTGCGTGGTGTGGACTTCCTTGAGATTGCGCAGCATGCGGCCGATGATGTCGCGCGCGGGCGCCGCCTGCAGGTAGAGGCCCAGCGGCACCTCGAACTCATCGACCAGGCCGCTGCGCCGGCGGTAGGGCTCGAGCCGCTCGGACAGTTCCTCGCGGCTGAGCGACTGCCCCGTGAAGGGGTCGATCACCACCTGGCCCTTGGGCAGGTTGACCTTGACCATGAAGTGCCCCGGAAAGCCTACCCCCCGCGCATGCAGGCCCAGCCCCTGGGCCAGCTCCATCCACAGCACTGCCAGCGAAATGGGAATGCCGCGCCGCGTGCGCAGCACCGCATGCAGGTAACTGTTGTCGGGGTCGTAGTAGTCGTTGACGTTGCCGCCAAAGCTCAGGTCACGGAAGAAAAACTGGTTGAGCGCGCGCAGCCGCTGCAGCGGCCCTGCGTCGGCCGGCAGGCGACGCTTGAGCCGCGCGAGCAGTTGGTCCACGTCGCCCAGCACCTGCTGGATGTCGAGATCTGGGTACTCGTCCTGCGCCAGGCTGGCGGCGGCCTCCAGCAGGGGGAAATGATCGTCGCTCTGGACCAGCGACGCGAAATACTCGAGAGGGGTCGGCGCAATCAGGCTCAGCGGCATGGCTATTTGTAGTGGACCGCGCGGAACGCGTCAACCGGCAGGCCGCAGGGTGCGGCTAATTTCGCACAAACTGCCTGAGTTTCAGTCCCGCCGCGGCCAGCGCCACAAAATAGAGGCCCGCCGCGCCCACGATCATCAGGGCCAGCAGGCCGATGCGCCGCATCCCCCCGGCGCCTCCCAGTTCGACCCACGGGAAAGCCCGGGCGCCCCACACCAGAAACAGCGCCAGCAGAGCCGTGGCAGCGAGCACCTGCAAAAGGAACACGCCCCAGCCTGGGAGCGGCCGGTAGGCCCCGCGGCGCAGCAGCCCGGTCAACAGCCAGGCCGCATTGATCAGCGCGCCCAGCCCGATCGACAGGGCCAGCCCCGCGTGCTGAAGCTGTGGCACGAGCACGAGGTTGAGCAACTGGGTAATGACCAGCACGGCCACCGCAATGCGCACCGGTGTGCGCAAGTCCTGCTGGGCATAGAAGCCGGGCGCAAGCACCTTGATGGCCACCAGCCCCACCAGCCCGGCGCCATACCCGGCCAGCGCCACCGAGACCTGGGCCACATCGCTGCCCTGGAAAGCGCCGCGCTGAAACAGCGTGGCCACCAGGGGCGTGGCAAAAGTCAGCAAGGCCACCGCACAAGGCACCGACAGCAGCACCACCAGTCGCAAGCCCCAGTCCAGCATGCCCGAGTAGCGCTGCGCGTCGTCGGCCGCGCGCGCGGCCGCCAGTTGCGGCGTCAGCACCACGCCCAGCGCCACGCCCAGCAGCGCCGTGGGGAATTCCATGAGCCGGTCAGCGTAGAACAGCCAGCTCACGCTGCCCGGCGCCAGGTGGGAGGCGATCTGGGTGTTGATCAGCAACGAGATCTGGGCCACGCTCACCCCCAGCAGGGCCGGCAGCATCATGCTCGCAATCTGCCGGGTCCCCGGGTCCTGCCACGCCGCGCGCAGGCCCGTCCAGTTCAGGCGGATGCGGGGCAGCAGGCCCAGTTGCCGCAAAGCCGGCACCTGCACCCCGAGTTGCAACACGCCCCCCAGCATCACGCCCGCCGCCATGGCATAGATGGGCTCGATCCCCTGCGCCTGAAACCAGGGTGCACCCCACCACGCGGCAACGATCATGCTCAGATTCAGCAGCACAGGGGTGGCGGCGGGCACGGCGTAGCGCTTCCAGGTGTTCAGGATGCCGGCGGCCAGGGCCACCAGCGACATGAAGCCGATGTAGGGGAACATCCAGCGCGTCATGTGCACCGCGGCCTCGAAGCCCTGGGGTTCCTGGCGCAGTCCGCTGGCCAGTGCCCAGACCAGCAGCGGGGCACACAGAACGCCCACGATGCAGGTCGCGACCAGCACCCATGACAACACCGTGGCCACACTGTCGATCAGTTGGCGGGTAGCCGGTTCGCCGTTCTTCTCGCGCGACGCGGCGAGCGCCGGGACGAAGGCCTGACTGAACGCCCCCTCGCCGAACAGCCGGCGAAACAGGTTGGGGATGCGGAAGGCCACATAAAACGCGTCGGTCAGCGCACTGGCACCGAAGGCCGAGGCCATGAGCAGGTCACGTGCCAGGCCGCTCACACGTGAGGCCAGGGTCAGCAGGGAAACGGTGGAAGCGGCTTTGAAAAGGGTCACCGGGGCGAGTGTAGCTGGCTCGGCTATAATTGAGGGCTTTGCTGGCATCATCCTCAGACACAAGGAACCCACACCATGGCCTCAGCCAAACCCAAGAAGAAGAACCCGCGCCTCGCGTCGGGCCGCAAGCGCGTCCGCCAGGACGTGAAGATCAACGCCGCGAACACCTCGCTGCGCTCCAAATACCGCACCGCCGTCAAGAACGTCGAGAAGGCCGTTGCCGCTGGCGACAAGGCCAAGGCGACGGAAGCCTTCGCCAAGGCCCAGAGCATTGTCGACTCCGTGGCCGACAAGCAGATTTTCCACAAGAACAAGGCCGCTCGCGACAAGAGCCGCCTGTCCGCCAAGGTCAAGGCTCTGTCCCTGGCCCAAGCCGCCGCCTGACGTTTCAGGCAAACAGCCCGTAGCGGCCCTGCCGCTGCGCCGTTTGAAACGGGTGCGCTGCCAGCAAAGCAAACAACCGCCTTCGGGCGGTTTTTTGTTGCCTATCGCGTCGACTGGGGGACGTGGACCAGCAGGTCCCCGGGCTGGCAGTCGAGGTAGGCGCAGATCTTTTCCAGCGTCTCGAAGCGCACACCCTTGACCTTGCCCTGCTTGAGCAGCGACATGTTGGCCTCGGTCATGCCCACGTGCTCGGCCAGCGCCTTGGACTTCACCTTGCGCCGCGCGAGCATCACATCGAGCTGGACGACGATGGGCATGGCGGCGGGTCAGACGAAGGACGCGTTTTCGTCGGCCAGCGCCCGGCCCTGGCCGATGACCGCCGCCATCAGCCAGACCACCGCGGCGAACAGCGTCGTGAAGAGGTGGTCGGAACCCACGCCCAGGGCCAGGTGCCGCAGGCCCGGCGGGTTGCCCCAGGTCAGCACCACCGACAGCAAGGGCCCGGCGACCACAGCCGCCAGCGCCGAGCCCGCCACGCAGGCCGAAAACCGGCGCAGGCATTGCACCGCGCGGGCCGTGAAGACCTCCGAGCGGGCAAAGCCGGCGAAGCAGCGCCGGGCGTGCCACAAGCCCAGCGCGGCCAGCATCGCCGGCATTTCCGACACGAGCGCACCCACCGCGCGCTGCCACGGCTGCAGGTTGCCCCAGATGGCGTTCGCGGCCAGGTTGCCGCGCGATGCCAGGGTCGATGCATCGGCCATGGCCCAGAGAATCAGAACACAGACCGGCAGAGCCACGGCAAAAGCGCCGCAAGCCCAGGCCAAAGCCGCGCTCACGCGCTGGATTCGCTCGAGATCGGTGAGTCGTTGCATCGGAGGTTCCTCGCGTGTAAAAAAATCATTGTAGATTGACATTTAATTTCTGTAAAACAATAATTTATTTATGAGCTCTCTGTCCCACCGATTCGGCCTGATGGCGCTGGCCACCTGCCTAGCCGCCTGTTCGGGCATCCCGCTGTCCACCGTGCCGCGCCTGCTCACGCTCCAGTCGGAACTGCTCCAGGCCGACCCGAGCCAGTTCGTGCTGGCCATCCAGACCGACGAGCGCATGGTCCCGCCGGCCGGCGCCACGCCCACCCTGGACATCGCCCTGCGGCCCCGGGAAGCGGGCGGCTTCGAGCCCTGGGAGCGCAAGTTGCCGATGGCAGTCACCGCCAATGCCGCGCCGCCGGGCCTGCCCCGCGCGGGCAGCGGGCGGCACTGGCTGGTGTACAGCCTGGGGCCCTCCTCGCAGCGTGAGCTTGTCCAGTTGCGCGAGCGCATGTCGGCCTTGCAGGCGCAGGGCAAAGGCCGGCCGGGAGGCTCGCTCGGCATCGGCATTTCGCAGGAAGGCATCGCGGTGGACGACCCTCGCCTGGCCCGCACGCGCTGGGACAGCTGGCTGCAAACCTCGGCCCAGGGAGGCTTCTTCCCACTGTGGTCGGGCACGCTCGAGGAGTTGAGGGCGCAGGCCCGCGGTTCAACGCGCTGAAAGCGGGGGGGGATCGGGCACCAGGCAGGCTTCGGCCACCTGCAGGTTGTTGTCCCGCGCAAAGTTCAGGCAGAAGTCCCAGGCCATGGGCTCCAGGTCGCGCAGCTCACGGTTCACGATCACGCACTTGATGCCGTTGATGACCGTGGGCACGCACCACGGCGAGTAACCCAGGTGGCTGCCCGGGTGAGCACCACCCGGGCGGAAGGAACTCATCACGCCCGCCAGCCGTTCGGCCCAGTCGCTAGGGCGAAAGGTCTTCCCGTCACGGGTGAGGCCCTGGATGAAGACTTCTTTGGCGGCGTCGGAGACCATCGGGTAGAGACGTTCTGGAATGGGGCGCCAGCATCAGGATCACTGATTGCTGCGGCGCACAAGTATTGTATCTTATATAAGACTTGAGTCGGTCTGGCGGGCGCATCGCTGTGATGCGGAATTGTCAATCAAGCCAAGCAAACTGTGCGCCTAAAATCGCGTTTCAACGGCCCCACTTTCGTTGGGCCGCTTTGTTTTTTGGAGGACCCGCATGACTGCCCTGCCCGAAGCTTCGTCGCCCCACGTGATGAACACCTATGCCCGCGTGCCCATCGCCCTGTCGCATGGCCAGGGCGTGCGAGTCTGGGATGTCAACGGCAAGCAGTACCTCGATGCCCTGGGGGGCATTGCCGTCAACACGCTGGGCCACAACCACCCCAAGCTGGTGCCGGCACTGCAGGACCAGGTGAGCAAGATCATCCACAGCTCCAACTACTACCACGTACCGGGCCAGGAGGCGCTGGCGGCGCGGCTGGTGGAGCTGTCGGGCATGACCAATGTGTTCTTCTGCTCCACGGGCCTTGAAGCCAACGAGGCAGCCCTGAAGCTGGCGCGCAAGTACGGCCACGACAAGGGCATCGAGCGGCCCGAGATCGTGGTCTACGAAAAGGCCTTCCATGGGCGCAGCATCGCCACGCTGTCGGCCACCGGCAACGAGAAGGTGCAGAAGGGCTTCGGCCCGCTCGTGGAGGGCTTTGTGCGCGTGCCGCTCAACGACATCGAGGCCCTGAAGAAGGCCACCGAGGGCAACCCGAACGTGGTGGCCGTGTTCTTCGAGACCATCCAGGGCGAAGGCGGCGTGAACCCGATGCGCGTGGAGTACCTCAAGCAGGTGCGCGAGATGTGCACCCAGAAAGACTGGCTGCTGATGATCGACGAGGTGCAGTGCGGCATGGGCCGCACCGGCAAGTGGTTTGCGCACCAGTGGGCCGGCATCCAGCCCGACGTGATGCCGCTGGCCAAGGGCCTGGGCTCGGGCGTACCGATCGGCGCGGTGGTCGCGGGCCCCAAGGCCGCGGGCATCTTCCAGCCGGGCAACCACGGCACCACCTTCGGCGGCAACCCGCTGGCCATGCGGGCCGGCGTGGAAACGCTGCGCATCATGGAGGAAGACGGCCTGCTGGCCAACGCCGCCACGGTGGGCGCCCATCTCAAGGCCGCGCTGGAGCGCGAACTGGGGAGCGTCCCCGGCGTGAAGGAGATCCGTGGCCAGGGCCTGATGCTTGGCGTGGAGCTGGCTCGCCCCTGCGGGGCGCTGACCTTGCGGGCGGCCGACGCGGGCCTGCTGATCAGCGTGACCGCCGACAGCGTGATCCGCCTGGTGCCTCCGCTGATCATGACGGCCGCGGAGGCCGACGAAGTGGTGTCCATCCTCGCGCCGCTGGTCAAGGCATTTCTGGCGGAGCAGCCATGAGCGCGCCGATCCGGCACTACCTCCAGTTCAGCGACTTGAGCGCGGAAGACTACGCCTACCTGTTCGAACGCGCAGCGCTGATCAAGAAGAAATTCAAGGCCTACGAAAAGTACCATCCGCTGGCCGACCGCACGCTGGCCATGATTTTCGAAAAGGCGTCCACCCGCACGCGCGTGAGTTTCGAGGCCGGCATGTACCAGCTCGGCGGCTCCGTGGTGCACCTGACCACGGGCGACAGCCAGCTCGGGCGCGCGGAGCCCATCGAGGACAGCGCCAAGGTCATCAGCCGCATGGTGGACCTGGTGATGATCCGCACCTTTGGCCAGGACAAGATCGAGCTGTTTGCCGAGCACTCCCGCGTGCCCGTGATCAATGGGCTGACGAACGAATTTCACCCCTGCCAGATCCTGGCGGACATCTTCACCTTCATCGAGCACCGCGGCTCGATCCGGGGCAAGACTGTCGCGTGGGTGGGTGACGGCAACAACATGGCCAACACCTGGTTGCAGGCGGCCGAGCTGCTGGGCTTCAAGGTCCACGTCAGCACGCCCGGCGGCTACGAGGTGGATCAGGACGTGGCCGGCATTCGCAGCAGCGACAGCTACAAGGTCTTCAAGGATCCGATGGACGCCTGCCGCGGCGCCGATCTGGTCACCACCGACGTGTGGACCAGCATGGGCTACGAAGCCGAGAACGAAGCCCGCAAGAAAGCCTTTGCCGACTGGTGCGTGGACACCGAGATGATGAAGGTGGCCAAACCCGACGCCCTCTTCATGCACTGCCTGCCAGCCCACCGCGGCGAAGAGGTCCAGGCCGATGTGATCGACGGCCCGCAGTCGGTCGTCTGGGACGAGGCCGAGAACCGCATGCACGCGCAGAAGGCGCTGATGGAGTTCCTGCTGATCGGACGCATCGCGTCCTGAGAGTGGCGGCCCGCGAAGCGCGGTTGCTTTAGGCCTAAACTATTTTCGTGGATTGTTGGAAATAACCGACACCACGGCGTTTTTGACCGGTGCACACTCCGGCCATGAAACGCATCTGGGACATCTCTCCCCCCGTGGACGCGGGCTCGCCCGTGTTTCCGGGTGACACGCCCTACCAGCAGCGATGGTCGGCCAGCATGGCGCCCGGCTGCCCGGTGAACGTCAGCGCCATCACGCTGTCCCCGCACGTCGGCGCCCATGCCGATGCCCCGCTGCACTATGACCCGGCCGGCACCGCGGTAGGCGCACTCGACCTCGCGCCGTTCATCGGCCCGTGCCGCGTGATCCATGCCATCGGTTGCGGCCCCCTGATCGAGTGGCACCACATGGCTCACGCGCTCGGTGGGCAGCCCCAGCGCGTGCTGGTGCGCACCTACGAGCGCATGCCCGTGGACCGGTGGGACGGCGCGCTCACCGCCTACGCGCCGGAGGCCGTCCGCCGGCTGGCTGACGCGGGCGTGGTGCTGATCGGCATCGACACCGCCAGCATCGACCCCGCCGACAGCAAGACCCTGGACAGCCATCAGGTCATTCGCGCGCGCAACCTGCGCGTGCTTGAAAACCTGGTGCTCGACGATGTCCCTGAAGGCGACTACGAACTGATTGCGCTCCCCCTGAAACTGATGACCGCCGACGCATCTCCCGTGCGGGCCGTCCTGAGAAGCCTATGACCACCCTGCAAGACTGCCGCGCGCTCGACGCGCAGGACCCGCTGCGCGAGTTGCGCACCCTGTTTACCCTTCCGCCCGGCGTGATCTACCTGGACGGCAACTCGCTGGGCGTGATGCCGGCAGCCGCGCCCGCGCGCGTGGCCGCCGCCGTCACGCAGGAATGGGGCGACGGACTGATCCGCAGCTGGAACAGCGCGGGCTGGTTCACGCTGCCCCAGCGCCTGGGCGACAAGATCGCGCAGCTCGTCGGCGCACGGCCCGGCGAGGTCGTGGCCACCGACAGCACGTCCATCAACCTGTACAAGGTGCTCAGCGCCGCGTTGAGCATCGCCGCGCAGGATGCGCCGCAGCGCAAGGTGATCGTGAGCGAGCGCAGCAACTTCCCGACCGACCTCTACATCGCCGAGGCCTTGTGCCAGGAACGGGGGTACCAACTGCAGCTCCTGGAGCCCGAGGGTGTCACGGCGGCCCTCACGCCCGACGTGGCCGTGCTCATGCTGACCCACGTGAACTACCGCACCGGTGCCATGCATGACATGGCTGCGGTCACGGCCGCGGCGCACGAAGCCGGTGTGCTCATGGTCTGGGACCTGGCGCACAGTGCGGGCGCCGTGCCCGTGGACCTGAACGGCGCGGGCGCCGATTTCTCGATCGGCTGCGGCTACAAGTACCTGAACGGAGGCCCCGGCGCACCGGCCTTCGTCTGGGTCCACCCCCGGCACGCCGACCGCTTCTGGCAGCCGCTGGCCGGCTGGTGGGGCCATGCGGCGCCGTTCGAATTCACCCCCGGCTACCGCCCGGCAACGGGCATCTCGCGTTACCTGTGTGGCACCCAACCCATCCTGAGCATGACCGCGCTGGAATGCGGCCTGGACACGCTGCTGGCCGCCGCGCCCCTGGGCGGGATGGCCGCGCTGCGCGCGAAGTCGCTGGCGCTGACCGATCTGTTCATGGCCTTGGTCGAGGCGCGCTGCGGCGGCCACGGTCTCGCGCTGGTCACGCCGCGCGACGCGGCCCGGCGCGGCTCCCAGGTCTGCCTGAGCCGCCAGACCGGGGCCTACGCCATCATCCAGGCGCTGATCGCGCGTGGCGTGATCGGGGATTTCCGCGCGGGCGACCCGCCCGGCCCGGCCAACGGGACGCCGCCCATGCCCGACATCCTGCGCTTCGGCTTCACGCCGCTGTACCTGGGCTTCGAGGACGTCTGGAACGCCGTCGAACACCTGCGCGAGGTCCTGGACACCGGTGAATGGCAGCGCCCCGAGTTCAACCAGAAACATGCGGTGACCTGAATGAGCACGCCCCGCCCCGAAGACATCGTCCGTGAAGAAAACGCCAAGCTCGATTTCCGTGCCGACATGAGCTATGGCGACTACCTGCAGCTGGACGCCATCCTGAGCGCGCAGAAACCGCTGTCGCCGGACCACAACGAGATGCTGTTCATCATCCAGCACCAGACCAGCGAACTGTGGATGAAGCTGCTGCTGCACGAACTGCGCGCGGCCATCGCCAGCGTGGCCGCCGACGAGCTCGGTGGCGCCTTCAAGATGCTTGCACGGGTCAGCAAGATCATGGAGCAGCTGGTGCACGCCTGGGATGTGCTGGCCACCATGACGCCGCCCGAGTACAGCGCCATCCGTCCCTACCTGGCCAGCTCCAGCGGCTTCCAGAGCGCACAGTATCGTTGCATTGAGTTCGCGCTGGGCAACAAGAACGCCGCCATGCTCAAGCCCCACGCCCACCGCCCCGACCTGCTGGCCCAGGTGCAGGCCGCGTACGAAGCCCCCTCGCTCTACGACGAGGCGTTGCGCCTGCTGGCGCGGCGCGGCCTGGACGTGCCGGCCGGCCACCTCCAGCGCGACTGGACCCTGCCCTACAACGCCGATGATGGCGTCGAACAGGCCTGGCTGCAGGTCTACCGCGACCCGAAGAAGTACTGGGACCTGTACCAGCTCGGCGAGGAACTCACCGACCTCGAAGACACCTTCCGTCTCTGGCGCTTCCGCCACGTGACCACGGTGGAGCGCGTGATCGGCTTCAAGCGCGGCACTGGCGGCACCGGCGGCGTGAGCTACCTGCGCAAGATGCTGGACGTGGTGCTGTTCCCTGAAATCTGGAAGCTGCGTACCAGCCTCTAGCCCGGATTGATGGGCAAAAAGGCCTGTAGCCCTCGCTATTCGGCCGCCTCTTGCTACTAAAAGCGTAGCATTTCGGAGCGTCCGTACAGCCAGGGCAGGTCCATCAACTGCTCCCCCCGCCAGCGCAATGCCAGGTCGCGCGCCATGCGCAGCGGGCCGGTGGCGTGGAACACCTGGCCGTTGCGCCGCGAACGCGCCTGCACGCGCGCCACGCGCTGCCAGCGGTTCAGCGCATAGCGGTGCAGGGCCGCGGGCACATCCAGCACCCCGGTATCGGTCATGGCCAGTTCACGGCCCAGCTCGGCAGCGTCTTCCAGCGCCATGCCAGCACCCTGCGCGAGATAGGGGCGCATGGGATGGGCCGCGTCGCCCAGCAGCGCCACGCGGCCGCGCGCCATCTCGCCGGGCCCGCTGACCGGCGGACGGTCGTTCAGCATCCACAGCCTCCAGTGCGGCGCCGCCTGCGCCAGGTCGCGCAGCGGCGCGCAGGCCGGCGTCAGAAGCGCCTGCAGGTCCCCGGCCACGGCGTGGTGGTCCCAGTCCCTGGGGTCGCCCGCCACCCGGCCCTGGGCAATGACCACGAGGTTCAGCGCCTCACCGCCACACACCGGGTAACTCACCGCGTGCAGACCGGGCCCGAGCCAGGCGGTCACTTCCTGGCTGCGCAGCGCCTCGGGCAGTCCCGTCTGCGGCACCAGCGCCCGGTAGGCGACATGCCCGGTGGGCCGCGCCTCGCCGTCCGCGAACCACTCGCCCCGCACCCGGCTCCACAGGCCGTCGGCGCCCACCAGCGCGTCGCCTTCCACCTGCAGGTCGTCCGTGGTGCGCAGTTGCACGCCGGTGGCGCTGGTGGATACCGCGGCCACGGCGGCATTCAGGTTCAGTCGCACGCCTGGCTGCTGCTGCACGGCCTGCAATAAGAGCGCATGCAGGTCCGCCCGGTGCACGGTCACATAGGGCGCGCCGTAGCGCTGCTGGAAGCCGTCGCCCAGCGGCAGGCCGGCCAGCCGCTCGCCTGTCAGCGCGCTACGGGCAGTGAGCATCTCCGGCCGCGCGCCCACGCGCGCCAGCGCATCACCCAGGCCCCAGCCCTGCAGCACGCGCACGGCATTGGGGCCGAGCTGCAGGCCCGCCCCCACTTCGCCAAAGACCGGCTCGCGCTCATACAGCCGCACCTCGCAGCCCGCGCGGGCACACGCCAGCGCCGCTGCAAGCCCGCCGATGCCGCCGCCGGCGATCAGGACCTGCGGGCTCACGCGGCCAGCAGTTGCCGCAGCACGAAGGGCAGGATGCCGCCGTGGCGGTAGTAGTCAACCTCGATCGGGGTGTCGATGCGCAGGATCACCTTGAGCTCCTGGCGGCTGCCATCGGCGCGGGTGATGACCAGCCGTGCCTCGCTCTGCGGCTTGAGGTCGGGCGACGGCACCACCTCCACGGTCTCCGAGCCCGTCAGCCCCAGCGACTGCCAGCTGTCACCGCCCTTGAACTGCAATGGCAGCACGCCCATGCCCACCAGGTTGCTGCGGTGGATGCGCTCGAAGCTCCGGGCCACGACGGCCTTGATGCCCAGCAGTTGCGTGCCCTTGGCGGCCCAGTCGCGGCTGGAGCCGGTGCCATATTCCTCGCCCGCAAAAATCACGGTGGCCCGGCCCTCGGCCATGTAGCGCATGGCCGCGTCGTAGATGAACATCTTCTCGGTCTTGCCGCCCGCGCCCTGGTAGAGCGTGACGCCGCCCTCTTCGCGCGAACCGTCGGCAGCCGGCGGAATCATGAGGTTCTTGATGCGCACGTTGGCGAACGTGCCGCGCATCATGACATCGTGGTTGCCCCGCCGCGCCCCGTAGCTGTTGAACTCCGTCTTGCTCACGCCGTTGGCCAGCAGCCACTGGCCCGCGGGCGAGCTTTCCTTGATGGAGCCCGCGGGGGAGATGTGGTCGGTGGTGATGGAGTCGCCAAACAGCGCCATGATCGCCGCCCCCTTCACCGAAACTGCCTCTTTTGCAGCGCCAGCCCTTGTTCCCTGGGCCTCAGGCGCTACGAGATTGATAGCAAAGTCCTTGAAGAACGGGGGCTCGGCAATGTACGTGCTCTGCGGCCAGGTATAGGCCTCGCCCTTCACGCCCTTGATCTTTTCCCAGAGTTTGCCGGGTTCGGCCTGAACCTTGGCGTAATTCTCCCGGAAGGCCTTGCCGTTCATCGCGAACTTCATGAGCCGGTGGATTTCATCGCTGCTGGGCCAGATGTCACCCAGATAGACATCCTTGCCGCCCCTGCCCTGGCCGACCGGCTCGGTCATGAGGTCCTTGAGCACCGTGCCCGCGATGGCATAGGCCACCACCAGCGGGGGGCTGGCCAGGAAGTTGGCCTTGAGGTTGGGGTGGATGCGGGCCTCGAAATTGCGATTGCCCGACAGCACGGCCGCGCAGACCAGGTCGCTTTGCGTGATGGCTTCGTTGATCTCGGGAGTCAGGTCCCCGGCGTTGCCAATGCAGGTGGTGCAGCCGTAGCCCGCAAGCGCAAAGCCGAGCTTCTCCAGATAGGGCAGGAGGCCGGTTTCCGTCAGGTACTCGGTCACGATGCGCGAACCCGGCGCCAGGGAGGTCTTGATGTGCGGCTGCACCTTCAGGCCCGCTTCCACCGCCTTCTTGGCCAGCAGGCCGGCGGCCAGCAGCACGCTGGGATTGGAGGTGTTGGTGCAGCTCGTGATGGCGGCGATCAGCACATCGCCATTGCCAATCGTGACGCCGCCCGAGGCCCGGGCCTGCGTGGCCGCTCCCGCCTGCGCGGCCTCCAGGCTGGGCTTGTTGCTCTCCATCTCGGTCACGGTGCGCGCGGCGCCCGCGGGCGCGGGCGGGCTGTCGGGCACCTTGGGCGCGGGCTTCTGGCCGCCCAGATGCAGCAGATGGCGCGTCTGCAGCAACTGCGCGGGCTGGTTGAAGCCGTTTTCCGAGTTGGGCTTGCTGAACAGCGAGCTGAACTGGGCCTTGACCTTGCCCAGTTCGATGCGGTCCTGCGGCCGCTTGGGCCCGGCCAGGCTGGGCGTGACGTCCCCCAGGTCCAGCCTCACCACCTGCGAGTAGTCGATCTCGCCGGCCCCGGGCACGCCAAACAGCCCCTGCGCCCGGAAGTAGGCCTCGAAAGCTTCGATCTCGCCCTTGCTGCGGCCGGTTCCCCTGAAGTAGTCGACGGTCTTCTCGTCCACCGGGAAGAAGCCCATGGTCGCGCCGTACTCCGGGGCCATGTTGGCGATGGTGGCGCGGTCGGGCAGCGCCAGGCTGCGCGTGCCCTCGCCGTAGAACTCCACGAACTTGCCCACCACCTTGTGCTGGCGCAGGATCTCGGTCACGCTGAGCACCAGGTCGGTGGCGGTCACCCCCTCGCGCAGCCGGCCCGTGAGCTCGAAGCCCACCACGTCGGGGGTCAGCAGGTACACCGGCTGGCCCAGCATGGCGGCCTCGGCCTCGATGCCGCCCACACCCCAGCCCACCACGCCAATGCCGTTGATCATGGTGGTGTGGCTGTCGGTGCCCACCAGCGTGTCGGGGTAATGGACCTCCCTCGAACCCTTGTGCACGCCCCGCGCGAGGTATTCGAGGTTGACCTGGTGCACGATGCCAAAGCCCGGTGGCACGACGCGGAAGGTGTCAAACGCCTGCATGCCCCATTTCATGAATTCGTAGCGCTCGCGGTTGCGCTGGAACTCGAGCTTCATGTTCAGGTCCAGCGCGTTGCGGGTGCCGTAGTAGTCGATCATGATGGAGTGATCGACCACCAGGTCCACCGGGACCAGGGGCTCGATGGCCTGCACATTCCGGCCCATGCGCTGGGCCGTGCTGCGCATCGCCGCCAGGTCGGCCAGCAGCGGCACCCCCGTGAAATCCTGCAGCACCACGCGCGACACCACGAAGGGGATCTCGTCGGTGCGGGCGGCCTTGGGCTTCCACTGGGCAAGCTGGCGCACATGCTCGGCCGTCACCTTCTGGCCATCGCAATTGCGCAGCACCGACTCCAGCACGATGCGGATCGACACCGGCAGCCTCGAAACAGAAGGAAACTGCTTCGCCAGCGCCGGCAACGAATAGAGTTTGCCGGCCTTGCCCGAGGCTGTCTTGAAGGATTTGAGGGTGGTCGCGAAGGCGTGGGGGGCTGCTTTGGCCATGTCGGAACTCCTTGAAGCGGTTCAATGAGTCCCATTCTGGCAGGCTGAGCCCGGAAATTCACCATGCGGGCTGAATCACCACTTTGCGCAAGGCGAACCACTGCACCTCGGCCAGCACCAGGACAGTGAGCGCCTGGGCCATGACCCAGGCCACCCCAAGCCAGGTCGGTGCCAGCCCGCCGGCTGCCAGCAGGGCCACGCAGCCCACGGCCCAGGCAAGGTTGCCCGCGACGATGACGCCCACCAGCCGGCGCGGCAACGGATCGCGCGCGGCGATCCAGAGCACCGCCGCGGCGTAGGCCAGCAGAAACACACCCGTGCCCATGAGCAGCGCCGCCGGCAGATGCAGCCACGCCGCGAGTTCGGCGCTCAGGCCGACCTGCGGGACGCCAACGGCCACACAGGAGGCCGCATCCACCCACAGCACACGCTGCAGGAAACGGGGAGAAGAAAGCAACGACATGAAACACTCCTTGAACAGGGGAACAAACACCGCCACGGCGGGCGGCACCGGCGTGATCCTCACGGAGGCCGTGCAGCGCGTCGATTACCCCCCGGGTCATGGCGGCTGCGCGCGACAGGGCCTAGGATGCGGGTCATGATTGCCGTCACCGCCCCCGCCCTTCCCGCCATGACCGACCCGCGCCGCCCGTTTGGCGAGCATCTGCGCCAATGGCGGCTGCACCGGCGCCTGAGCCAGCTCGATCTCGCCGACGAGGCCGAGATCTCGACGCGCCACCTGAGCTTCATGGAAACCGGGCGCTCGGTGCCCAGCCGCGAAATGGTGCTGCGCCTGACCGAGCGCCTGGGCGTGCCGTTGCGCGAGCGCAATGCGCTGCTGGTGGCAGCCGGCTATGCCCCGATGTACCGTGAACGGCCGCTGGATGACCCCGCGCTCGCATCGGCGCGGCAGGCAGTCGAGCTGATCCTGCAGAGCCACGCGCCCTTTCCGGCGCTGGCGGCGGATCGCCACTGGAACCTGGTGAGCTACAACGCCAGCGTGCCCCTGCTGATGGGCGGCGCCGACCCCGCGCTGCTGCAGCCCCCGGTGAACATCCTGCGCCTGAGCCTGCACCCCCAGGGGGTGGCCCCGCGGATCGTCAATCTGGTCCAGTGGCGCAACCACCTGTTCGAACGCCTGCGCCAGCAGATCGCCAGCACCGCCGACCCGGTGCTGGCCGCCCTGCTGGAGGAGCTCCAGGGCTACCCCGTGCCGGCGCAGGCGCAGCCGCTGACCCTCGAAGGCGAGCATCTCGGCGTGGTCATGCCCCTGCAGTTCCGCACGCCTCAGGGCGTGCTGAGCTTCATCAGCACGACCACCATCTTCGGTACGCCCGTGGACGTGACGCTCCAGGAACTGGCCCTCGAAACCTTCTTCCCGGCCGACGATTTCACGCGCGAGGTGCTGCGGCAGTTGCCCAGCCCCTGAAGCCGCGCGCAACGCGCGATGCCCCTCTCCGCAGGGGCGGGCAAAAGTGGTTGCCATCCGCCATGGCGCCGCTGATAATCCGCCGCTCAGGGAAGGGGAACAAAAATGTTCAATATCGCGGGCAAGGCGTATGCCATGAACGTGATCACGCCGGTGCGCTGGTACCTCGCGTGGTTCAACAAGCTGATCTTCTGGGCCGCGCTCAAGATGCCGCGCACCCTCAAGGGACTGATCACCCTGTCACTGATCCACTACGCGCGCTGGGTCATCATCGGCCGCCACCAGTTCCCCCATCTCTCGCCCGACCAGCCGCGCGAGACTTTGCGCTACTCCTACATGCTGTTCTTCAGCAACTTCAACGGCAGCTGGGATCAGTACGTGGACTCGTTCACCTTCTCGATTCCCGGCGGGCTGGACATGTTCTGGAAGTGGAACATCCGCTACTCCAAGTCGGTGGCGTTGACGCCGTTTCACCACTACATCCAGTACAACCAGATCGAAACCCAGCACTACTACAACGCCTACCCGCTGGCCACCTCCAACGACGTGAAAAGCGCCAAGTCGCTCAAGGCCGCGCTGCTGGACTTCGACCAGACCGCGGATGAAGGCAGCGATGCCGAATTCCTCGCCCGCTACAACCGCCTGCTGCGCGGGTTGCAGCATGACCTGGGTGACATGTACCCCACCCCCATCGTGAGCATGTCCGCCTATCAGATCGAACGGCGCCACCAGCGTCACGAACGGCAGTTGCAGGCCGTCCGGGCCGCAGCGGCCCACAGCGGTGAAAGGAGGCCCTGATGGCCGGCAATCTCAGCGGCAGCGCCTACGCGCTGACCGTTCTGTCCCCCATCCGCGAGGGCATCGTGCCCGGCGAGGAAATCGCCTTCGCCGACAAGGTGCGCGACACCCTGCAGAACTGGAACCTGCTGGACAACAGCCCCATGACGCAGGTTCCGCAGACCTACCTGTGCCGCTACTTCGTGCTCGACGACGTGTACACCGAGTCGCTGCCCGGTGGCGGCGCGCTCGACACGCTGAACGACTGGCTCCCGGTGGTGCCCGATGCCCTCCGGCGGTGGGCCATGCCGGCCGAGGACCACCTGCGCTCACGCTACCTCGTGTTCTCGTGCAACTTCCATGGCGGCCCCGAGGGCGACGTGGACACCTACCTGCGCGGCATGTGGGACGCCATCAGCGGCTCGATCCGCGACGTGTGGGGTTACTGCTACGGCTTCGAGCAGGTGCACGACGCGGCCAGCTTCGCGGACTACATCAAACGCTGCCAGTTGCCCGCCGCGCTGTTCTTCGTCGGCTCCAACGACGACCCGCTGCCCGAGCAGCTGAAGGCGCTCTATCTCAAGCAGGAATTCACGCGCTTCGTGCTGGCGAACCAGGGCCTGGACACACCGCAGCTGCGCGCCAACTACCGGGACTTCATCCGGCGCGTCGCGCCCACCGACCTCTCCGGCCCGACCTGGCCCGCCGGCAAATACCGTCCATAGCGCGCAGCGCATCAAGGGAGTGACCGTGACAAAACAACTGGACCTGCTCGACATCCAGGGCAACGTGGTGCGCGCCTATGGGCGCTTCGGGTTTCCGGCCGCACGCTATGTCTGCCTCAACGTCCGCGACGCGGAGCGCGGCCGCGCCTTCGTCGGCGCCGTGACACGGCGGGTGACCACCGCCGCCCACTGGGGCAGCGGACCGGGCGAGGTGCCCAAGCCGGAATGGACGGTGAACCTCGCGTTCTCCTACCAGGGCCTCAAGGAGCTGGAAGTGCCACGCGCATCGCTCGTGGACTTCCCGCCTGAATTCGCCGATGGCATGGCAGCGCGCCGCGACATCCTTGGTGACGACGGACCCAGTGCCCCCGAACTCTGGGATCCGGTCTGGCGTGACAACCGCGTCACGCGCGAAAAGGACGTGCACATCTTCATCTCCCTCAACGCAGGGGTGAGCGGCTGGCCGGGCAACGGCCTGGGCCTGCTCGAGACGGCGCAAGGCCACCTGGAGGCCGCCTGGGCCTGGCTGCAGGACGTGATCACCCGGCACGTCGGTGGCGTGGTGGTGCTCGGAGGCCACCGCGGCGACGACGGCGAACTGCAGGACTATCAGGACGCCAAGGTGGTCATGGAGAACGGCCGGCCCACACCCAAGGAGCATTTTGGCTATACCGACGGCATTGGGGACCCGGCGTTCGAGGGCCTGCCGGAGAGCGCTGCCTACGTGAACGGCCGGGGCAAGCAGCTTGCCGACGGCACCTGGGCACCGCTGGCCACCGGCGAATTCCTGCTGGGGCACATCGACGAGGCGCGTGAGTATCCCCCCGCGCCCAACCCCACGCTGCTGGCGCGCAACGGCACCTACATGATCTACCGCAAGCTGCACGAGAACGTGGGCACCTTCAATGCCTACCTCGACGAGCATGGCAGCCGCTACCCCGGGGGCCGGGAGCTGCTTGCCGCCAAGTTCTCGGGCCGCTGGCGCGACAACGGCGCGCCGCTCGTGAGCGCGCCCGACACAGCCAGCAAGGCGGCTTTCGACGCCCGCTTCAACGCCGCCGACGAGGCCACGCGCGAGGACATGCTGTGCAACTTCACCTTTGATGACGACATGAGCGGCGGCAAATGCCCGTTCAGCGCGCACCTTCGCCGCGTCAACCCGCGTGCGGCGCTGCAGATGATCCATGAACCCGGCGACACACCGGGTTCGCTGAAGATCAGCCAGGACGCCTTCGACACGCCGGGCGCGCTCAGCAACCGCCGCCGCGTGCTGCGGCGCGGACTGCCTTATGGCGACGTGAAGGACCCGGCCCGCGACGACGGCAACCACGGCATCATCATCATGATGCTCAATGCCGACATCAACCGGCAATTCGAGTTCGTGCAGCAGCAGTGGGTCAACTACGGCAACGACTTCAAGGCCGGCAATGACAAGGACATCCTGCTGGGCAACCACAGCGCCGACGACCGCTTTCCGAGCAAGGCCGTGCTGCAGGTCGACCCGGACGGCAGCGAAACGCCCTACTTCCTGCCACGGCTGCCGCGCTTCGTCGAGACGCGGGGGGGCGAGTATTTCTTCGTGCCCAGTCTCACGGCGCTGCGCGTGATCGCCAAGGGGCTGGTCGACCCGACCTGACCCAGGGCCCCGCGGGGCGGCTCAGAAGTCCCAGCTACTGGGCTCACGGCGCGGTGCGCCGTTGCATTCATGGCGGAACATCGAGATGGCGCGGTACACCACCTTGCGCGCCCGGTTGATGCCGCCCAGGGGACGATGCGCCGGCAGGCAATGCCAGGGTGTGTACGAGAGGTTCTCGCCGAACGCGCGCTGGGCTTCGCTGTCGAACGCCTGCGGCAGCACCCGGACGGTGGCCACCTTGCGGAAGGGCGAGGCGACCTCCGACCAGGCGGTCCCCGGGTCCTCGATCGGCATCGAGACGGCGTCTGTCTGCAATTGCACCGCGAAGTCGAACCGGACTTCTCCCGCAGCAAGCTGGCGCACCATGGCCTCACGCAGAAAGTCATCGCCCGCCGGATCGGGCAGGGGGTCGGGCTGGCTCACCACCGGCAGGGCCGAGTACTTCACCGCCCGCGTGCCCAGCAGGTAGGGCGTGGTGCTCCAGTAGCGGATCTGCATCGGGTTGGCGAAGCGGCGCATCGACCGCCACAGGTTGCGGATCACCCGCCAGTGGGTGGCAAAGAAGACCGCTTTGGCCCACAAGCTGCCCGTCAACGCGCGGATCAGCCCGTCGAACTGCTTCACGTCGCGGGTGACGAACACATTGGTGCTGATGAGGATGAAGTCCTGCGTCTGCTCTTGCTCCTCCCCCTCCAGCAGCTTGAGTCCGGGCACGCCCATGAGCTTGATGGCCATGCCGCGGATGTCCCGGTTCAGGTCGGGCTGCATCGTGCCGTTCTGGTTGGAAAAGCGTATCCAGGCTTCGTAGGTCGCCGGCCCGCTGAACAGCCCGACGGCCAGTTCGGGGGGCAGGTCCGGTTCGACAATGAACTCGGCCTTGACGACACCATGCATCTTGGGATGGGCGTCGCGCCGCATCAGGCCACCGGCGTTGTCCCGGATGATCTTGCTCTTCAGCCGCGCCGCCAGGTCCGCCGTGCAGGCAGCCTCTTCCGGTGGCACGACCTCGCGCGCCAGTGCTTCCTGTGCCATGGTTCCTCCCTTCGGATGCGAGGGCATTGTGAGCCACCCTGTGGCGGTTGGCTAGCCGCTCTTGCAGTGACATATTGCACTGGCATCCACGCCGCGCCTGTCACACAATGGCCCGAAAAGAGGGGGGGAAATCACATGCAGGCACTGTCACGCCTATCGTCCATCCTGGGCACCACCATCCTGGCTTTGGCCGCGGCATTGGGCACCGGGTTACCGGCTTCGGCGGCCGGCACCACGACCTTCGCCCCCCTGTCAGGTTGCCCGATGGACGCCCATCGCAACGTGCAGATCGGGGGCCCCGGCTGCGGCCCCAGGGTCCAGGTGGATCGCTCATTCACCGCGGGCTCCGGCCTGGGTTTCATCACCATCGCTTCCGGTGCCACCCTGACGGTGCCCGATACCCAGGATCTTCAGCTCGACACCGCGGGCATCAGTGTGGCGGGCACGTTGCAGGCGGGCCAGGCGGCCAGCCCCTTCAGGCATCGCGTCACCTTCAACTTCACTGGCGACGCACCGGTGGCCGGCGGGCTCAAGGGCCTCTCCGTGGCCGCGGGAGGCCGGCTGCAACTGTTTGGCAAGACTGGGGTGGCGAAGGCGCCGGGAAGCAGGGCCCCGAGCTGGACCTACCTGAGCCGGCCCGCGGGACCTCCCGCGCTCTATGGCGCGGGCCAGGGCGTGGGTGCCCCGGTCTCCTCGGACGGCGCCACCACGCTGCGGCTGGCCGACGCCGTGGACTGGAAGCCCGATGACTGGATCGTGGTGGCGGGCACCGATTTCTCGCCCGACAGCGCCGAGTTCGTGCGCATCAAGAGCGTGAATTGCGGCACCGGCTGCACCGTCACGCTGCACGCTGACACGCCCCTGCTCAACTACCATTTCGGCAGCAGCGCCCCCAGCCAGGGCACGGCCTCGTTCACCGACGGCGTATCGAAGAACTATGGCGTGGACGAGCGCGCCGAGGTCGGCCTGATCAGCCGCAACATCAGGCTCACCGCCGCCGTGCCCAGCACAGGATCGGGCACCGCCACGGCCTACGGCGGCGAGATCATGGTCATGGCCGGTTTTGCCCAAGTGGCGATCCAGGGCGTGGAGATCGAGAAGTTCGGCAAGGCCCGGCTCGGCAGCTATCCGATCCACTTCCATCAGGCGGGCACCGTGCCGGCCGGCTCGGTGCTGGTGGACAGCAACAGCATCCACCACAGCTACAACAAGTGCATGACGCTGCACTCCACGAGCGGCGTCACGCTGTCCAACAATGTCTGCGCACGGGCCGTGGGCCACCTCTTCTACATGGAGGAAGGCGACGAGAACAACAACCGCATCGTCAACAATCTGGGCATTGGCGCCATGAGCAGCGCCTTCAGCATTCCCGCCGGCAGCATCACGGCCCTCGCCTCGTTCTGGCCCGGCGACTACCTGGCCCGCGGCCACGGCCCGGTCAGCGGCAATGGCTACAGCGGGTTCAACGTGCCCTTCAACGACGAGGGCTCGGTGATCGGCACGGCCACCACCGCCTCGGGCTTCTGGATCACCACGCTCACCGGCAACACCATCACCGGCAATTCGGTGGCGGGTTGCCAGGCCTTTGGCCGCGGCTTCTGGATTCTTCCGGCGGCCAGCGCCGCCACGGGGACCGGCACCTTTGCCCACAACCGCGCCCATGGCTGCTACGCGGGCTTTGACACGGCCTCGGACGACGGGGTCACGGGCGCTGCGCTCTACACGCCCAAGGGCACCTGCCTGGCCGGCGCCAGCACGGGCGCACCGGCCACCTGCGATGTGGTGGCGCAACTGGACAACCTGACCGCCAGCCGCAACCGCAACCGCGGCATCTGGGTGCGGGCCAGCTGGTACGCGCTGCACGATGCGCGGCTGGCCACCAACCGCGACAGTGTGTCGCTGGTGTCCAGCGGTGGCACTGAAGGCTCCCCGCCGGGCGAGTGGCTGCTGCTCAAGGATGCGGTCATCGTGGGCCTGAGCGCCAACAACGTGCTGCGCTTCGGCCCCTGCCCCTACAGCGGCCAGAACGGTTTTGGCGGCAACGCGGGCTGCTACGAACCCGTGTCGGGCAACGGCTACCCGCTGCCCAACTGGAATTTCGCGGGGATGATGTTCTACGACGGCCCGGCGCGACTCGAACACGTGCACTTCGTCAATTTCAACCAGGACATCACGCCCTACCTGACCACGGCCGACCTCACCTACTTCAACAGTTTCTCGGCGCAGAACACCATTCCCTGCCATGCCCACCCCTTCGTCTATGAAGGCGACGCGGCCATGGGCTGGTTCCAGTCCAACGAGAACAGCTACCCGCCCACGCAGTACGTGCAGGACGTGAGCTTCTACAACGTGGACCTGCGCCACCAGGTCTATACCCAGAACGTGGAGCTCACCTGCGCGCCGTCACCCGCCAAGGGTGGCAACTTCCGCGACGGCGACAAGTTCACCGTCATCCTGGACCGTGACGGCAGCCTGACCGGCTTCCAGGTGGCGCCGCCGGGCACCCAGACCACGAGCCTGCCCCGCGTGACGGACACCTATCCGATCTCGCTGAACAACATCCCCTTCCTCGCGGGCCCCGACACGGCGGACGAATGCCACTCCACCGGCCAGCAGGACGCCCTGCTCGAAGGCCGGCCCACGTCCCTCATCAGCCCCTACAGCTATGCCACGCTGGAGTTCTCGGCACTGACCCCGCCATGCGACGGCACCAGCGCGGGGTCTGCCAACTGCGCCAACAACAACGTGATGGTCTTCACCAAGGACCAGAAGGACTATGGTGGTGCCCTGCAGTTCACCGACACCGCCATCACCAGCACCAGCACCAGCCCCCACGGGGTCTACCAGCTGAACTGCGGCGGGTCGGCGGTGACAGGCAGCGCGGGCGTGCCGGGCCATGCCTGCGTGGCCCTGTCGGGGCGCAACGGCAACGGCGTGTACGAGCCCAAGCTCGTGAACGGCCTGGGCTACACCGTGGGCGCCTCGGCCGGCATGCCGAGCTTTGTGTCGCTGATGTATGGCGATGCCAGCGTGCCCGGCGGCATTTCGCCGACCAATCCATTCAGCACGCGGATCGGCATCTGCTACAAGAACCAGGGGCGGGCGGCGCCGCCGGCCTCGGTGTTCACGGTGCGCAAGGGCAGCAAGTCTTTCTCCGGGCCCAACGGCAACCCGGCCCCGCTGGCGCCGTTCTACCAGCAGCTGCCCTGTGCGGGGCTGGACAACGTGATGTGCGGCGTGCCCTCCACCCATACCGTGACGATCACTGTCTCGACCGGCACAGCCACCGCCACCGTGAGCAACGCCAACTGCAACCGTGACCTCTGCCCCAGCGCTCCGTTCTACGGCACCAGCAGCCCCACGGCGGCCACGCCCACCCTGCCGCGAGTCACCCAGACCGCCGACCTGCTGGACCCGACGAAGTGCCCGCATGGCGAATGCTTCTTCTATGACCAGGCCAGCGGCCTGCTGTTCATCAACATGGTGCAGGAGCAGCCCAACGCCGGGGGCAAATATTCGTCGCCGCTGGGCAGTTGCGCAGGCGAGAAGAACGGCATCTGCGCCGAGGACAACTTCTATTCCTGCCCCGGGGGGGGCTGTGAGCTCTACACGATCAGCGTCAGTACGGCCAGCTACTCGGTGGGCACCGGCACCGCCAGCTACAGCCCATCGGGCCCGTCGGACTGCACTCCCTACAGCGGCAGCACCAGCTACGCACAGCCCTACCCCACCACCTTGAACCGCCTGGCCTACGGGCCGGGGACCGCCACCGGCACGGCGGTAGCCACCACCCTGTCGCAGACGATCAGCGGCTACCCGCACCAGTCGCTGACGAACACGCCGGTCGGGTTCTGCCCCGTCAACAAGCCCGGAAAGCCCGATTGGCCCCCGTCCCCGGGCGGCGCCGCGCTCTACGTCCTGAGCCCACCCTCCGGCGTGACGGCCTCGGTCCTGGGGGTGACGCCGATCACGGGCCTGACGCCCGCGCAGGTGCCGCTGGCCAGTGGCACCACCTACACTTTCAGCGCCACGGCCTCGACGGGCTGCACCACCAGCACCAGCAACCCGTCATGCAGCTGCCAGCAGTTCTTCACGCTGAACGCCGACGGCACGTCGATCCAGAGTGCAGCGCCCAATTGCTGCGGCCTGGGGACGGGCACCATCGGGCTGACCAACCGCACGCTGGCGGTGGGCGCCGCGCCCTACGCCTGCCCCGGCCCCAACCCGCCACCGCCGCCTCCCCCGGGCTCGGGATTCAGCGTCCAGTTGCCGGCCAACGTGACCGTGACCGTATCCGCCACGGGCAGCTCCACCGCCACCGTCACCACCCAGCCGCCTTCATCGGACTTCAGCCTGACGCCCGGCCAGACCTACCTGTTTCAGGCCACCGGCAGCGGCTGCACGGGCACCGCCGTCTGCACCTGCCAGCAGCAGATCACCGTCAACAGCGGCGGGACGGGGTTCACCAGCCCCAGCGGCAGCGGCCACAACTGCTGCGGCATCGGGTCGTCGGGCGGGAAGGCCATCCCGGTAGGGGCCAGCCCCTTCGCCTGTTCCGGGCCCTGACGCCGGGGCTGCGGCCCGCGCTTGTGGGACCCGGCCCACGGGCGCGCGCGGGCTTGACCGATGGGGCGCGCGGCCCGGGGTGTCTAGAGTGGTTTCAACCACTTCAGGAGCCCTCATGACCGACCAAGACATGACCCACTACACGCTGTGGAACATCATCAAGACCACCCGTTTCTGCATGCTGACCCACCGCGACGCGGACGGCCAGTTGCACTCCCAGCCGCTGACCACGCAGAACCGTTCGTTCGACGAGGGTTCGCCGCTGTACTTTTTCATCTCGCGCGGTTCGCACCTGGCGCAGCGCATCGCGCAGGACGACCATGTGAACGTGGCCTATGCCAACACCGACGCCGACAGCTATGTCTCGGTGTCCGGCTCGGCCAGCCTTTCCAGTGACCGCGCGCAGGCCGAAAGGCTCTGGTCGCCCGCGGTGCGTGCCTGGTTCCCCGGCGGACTGGACGACCCCGATCTGGCCCTGCTCATCGTCTGGCCGCACCAGGCCGAGTTCTGGGACGTGAAGGAGAGCAAGGTGATGCAGGTGCTCAAGATGGCAAAAGCCGCGCTCACCGGCAAGCCGCCACGCAGCCTGGGCGAACACCAGAAGCTCGAAGCGCTCTGATGGCAAGCCAAAAAGGGCTGGAGCCCTGAGCAGTCGGCCACTCCTTGCTATCAAAAAAGTAGCGCAACAGGCTCGAATCCGGCCCATGAAAAAAGCGGCCCGAAGGCCGCTTTATCTATTGCGGAAATGCCGTCACACGGTCACGCCGTCCGCCACTTCCTTGTACTCGGCGATCTGGTCGAAGTTCATGTACTTGTAGATCTTGCTGCCGTCGGCATTGATCACGCCCATGTCGGCCTGGTACTCGGCCACCGTGGGAATGCGGCCCAGCTTGGACGCGATCGCGGCCAGCTCGGCCGAAGCCAGGTACACGTTGGTGTTTTTGCCCAGCCGGTTGGGGAAGTTGCGGGTGCTGGTGGACACCACGGTCGCGCCTTCGCGCACCTGGGCCTGGTTGCCCATGCACAGGCTGCAACCCGGCATTTCGGTGCGGGCGCCGGCCGTGCCAAACACGCCGTAGTGGCCTTCCTTGGTCAGCTCCGCCGCGTCCATCTTGGTCGGCGGGGCGACCCACAGCTTGACCGGGATATCGCGCTTGCCTTCGAGCAGCTTGGACGCCGCGCGGAAGTGGCCGATGTTGGTCATGCAGGAACCGATGAACACTTCGTCGATCTTCGCGCCGGCCACTTCGCTGAGCAGCTTGGCATCGTCCGGGTCGTTGGGGCAGCACAGCACGGGCTCCTTGAGCTCGTTCAGGTCGATCTCGATGACGTGCGCGTACTCGGCGTTCTTGTCGGCCTCCAGCAGCTCGGGCTTGGCCAGCCAGGCTTCGACGGCCTTGATGCGGCGCTCCAGGCTGCGCTTGTCGGCATAGCCGTCGGCGATCATGTTCTTCATCAGCACGATGTTGCTGTTGAGGTACTCCTTGATCGGCTCGGGGTTGAGCTTGACAGTGCAGCCGGCGGCCGAGCGCTCGGCGGACGCATCGCTCAGCTCGAAGGCCTGTTCGACCTTGAGGTCCGGCAACCCTTCGATTTCGAGGATGCGGCCCGAGAACTCGTTCTTCTTGCCCTGCTTGGCCACGGTCAGCAGCCCCTGCTTGATCGCGTAGTACGGAATGGCGTGCACCAGGTCGCGCAGCGTAATGCCGGGCTGCATCGTGCCCTTGAAGCGCACCAGCACCGACTCGGGCATGTCCAGCGGCATCACGCCGGTGGCCGCACCGAAGGCCACCAGGCCGGAACCGGCGGGGAAGCTGATGCCGATCGGGAAACGGGTGTGGCTGTCGCCGCCCGTGCCCACGGTGTCGGGCAGCAGCAGGCGGTTCAGCCAGGAGTGGATCACGCCATCGCCCGGGCGCAGGGCCACGCCGCCGCGGTTGCTGATGAAGGCCGGCAGCTCACGGTGGGTTTTCACGTCAACCGGCTTGGGATAGGCCGCGGTGTGGCAGAAGCTCTGCATCACCATGTCGGCGCTGAAGCCCAGGCAAGCCAGGTCCTTGAGTTCGTCGCGGGTCATCGGGCCGGTGGTGTCCTGGCTGCCCACGGTGGTCATCTTGGGTTCGCAGTAGGTCCCGGGCCGGATGCCCTGCTGGTGGCCATTGACCACCGGCAGGCCGCAGGCGCGGCCGACCATCTTTTGCGCCAGCGTGAAGCCGGCCTGGGTGGCTGCCGGTGCGGTGGGCAGGCGGAACGCCTCGCTCGCGGGCAGGCCCAGGAAGTCGCGGGCCTTGGCCGTCAGGCTGCGCCCGATGATCAGGTTGATGCGTCCGCCGGCGCGCACTTCGTCAAACAGCACGTCGCTCTTGAGCTTGAATTGCGCCGCGACCTTGCCGTCCTTCTCGATCTTGCCGTCGTAGGGGTAGATGTCGATGACGTCGCCCATGTTGAAGGCGGTCACGTCCACCTCGATCGGCAGCGAGCCCGAGTCTTCCTGCGTGTTGAAGAAGATCGGGGCGATCTTGCCGCCCAGCGTGACACCGCCAAAGCGCTTGTTGGGCACAAAGGGAATGTCCTGGCCCGTGGCCCAGATCACGCTGTTGGTCGCACTCTTGCGGCTGGAGCCGGTGCCCACCACGTCGCCCACATAGGCCACCACGTGGCCCTTGGCCTTCAGGTCATCGATGAACTTCATCGGGCCGCGCTTGCCGTCTTCCTCGGGCGTGATGCCGGGACGGGCGTTCTTGAGCATGGCCAGGTAGTGCAGCGGGATGTCGGGGCGGCTCCAGGCGTCGGGCGCGGGCGACAGGTCGTCGGTGTTGGTTTCACCCGTGACCTTGAACACGGTCACCGTGATCTTCTTCGCCACTTCGGGGCGGCTGGTGAACCACTCGGCATCGGCCCAGCTCTGCATCACTTCCTGGGCGAAGGCATTGCCCGCCTTGGCCTTTTCCGCCACGTCGTGGAAGAAGTCGAACATCAGCAGCGTCTTCTTGAGCGCGGCCGCGGCCACCGCCGCCACGTCCTTATCGTCCAGCAGGTCGATCAGCGGCTTGACGTTGTAGCCACCCACCATGGTGCCCAGCAGTTCGGTGGCCTTGGCCTTGGAAACCAGCCCCACGGCAATGTCGCCGTGCGCCACCGCGGCCAGGAAGCTGGCCTTGACCTTGGCCGCATCGTCCACCCCCGGCGGCACGCGGTGGGTCAGCAGGTCCATCAGGAAGGCCTCCTCGCCCGCTGGCGGCGCCTTGATCAGCTCGATCAGGTCGGCCGTCTGCTGGGCGGACAGCGGCAGCGGTGGAATGCCAAGCGCCGCGCGTTCGGCGGCGTGTTCACGATAGGCTTTCAACATGGGGTTCTCCGTTTAAATCAAAAAGAATCGGCAATCAGTTGGCAGCGGCCTTGGCCGGTGATGCACTTTGCGGGCCAGAGGCGGCCTTTTCGGGTGGCAGCGGCTCCAGCAGGCTGGGCATCGGGTTTTTCTTGAGCGCCTCGTTCACCGCCTGCTGCGCAGGATTCATGCAGTCGTCGGCCAGCCGCTGGCCCAGCTTCTGGCTCATCAGCATCGACTTGTTGCCCAGCTGCAGCCACATGGCGCCCCGCTTGGGGTCCTCCAGGCGGATCGCGCCGGTACGGCTTTCGACGGGGTGCATGTAAAAGCGGTGGCCGCGCGTGATGATGGAAAAGAAGCCCCTGTGGCGCCGCGACTCGGTGATGATGACCGTCGCGTCCAGCTCGCAAGGGATGTTGCCGGTGTACACACGCTCGGCCACGGCCAGGTCGGCCTCGGTCAGCTTGACATCGGGCTCCTCGTCGATCGGCGTGACTTCTTCCACCGCTTTCTGGGCCGAAGGCGCGAGCTTGTGCCCCTTTTTGGGGGCCTGGGCCAGCAGCAGGCCCGGCAGGGTCAGGAACAGGGCGGCGGTAATGAGGGCTTTCATGGGTGTTTGTCTCCGGGTTTCAATGAACCGGGGTGGCGAACCAGCCCCGGACTTCCTGTGGCAAGGCTCTGGCTGTACGGTGGGCCCTCTCCAACACCTGCCAGAAATAGCGATAACTCGCCCGGTCATGCAGCTTGCCGCCAAAACTGATGGGAGCCCAATCAGCCCGGGCCGCAGCCGCTATTATTTTTGTAGCATCCTCGATCTCCTCCTCATCAGGAGCAAAGGCCTCCAGAATAGGCCGGATCTGCGCCGGATGGATGCTCCACATCCGGGTGTAGCCGAATTCGCGGGCGGCCCGCCGGGCCGCGGCACGCATGGCGGCCGCGTCACTGAACTCGGTCACGACGCAATGCGACGGCACCTTGCCGTGCGCATGGCAGGCGGCGGCGATGCCGAGCTTGGCCCGCACCACCAGCGGGTGGCTGAACTGGCCCTCGGAAGACATGCCCTGCGCCGGGATCGCCCCCCCGTGCGCCGAGACGAAGTCCATGAGCCCGAAGCTCAGCGACTGGACGCGCGGGTGCGCGGCGATGTCATGGGCGTGGTACACGGCCGCGGGTGATTCGATCAGCACCTGCAAGGGCAGGTGCTCCGCGCCGGCGGCATCCAGTGCCTGCACGGCCCGGCGCACGTCGGCCACCGTCTCCACCTTGGGCACCATCAGGTGCGTCAGCCGGTGGCCGGCACTGCCGGCAATGGTGGCCACATCCTGCTCGAAAGCCGGATGGTCCACCGGGTGGACGCGCACCGCCACGCGCGCCTTGTCACCGGCCAGCGTGGCCAGCGCCACCACCAGCGCCGCGTGCTCGGCTTCGCCGCCGACGGGCGCTCCGTCCTCGCAGTCCAGCGTCACGTCGAACACGCAGGCGCCAAACTCCTCGGTCATCTCGGCCTGCAGGTCCAGGCTCTTGCGCATCCGGGCTTCGACGCCGCTGTAGTGGTCACAGACCGGCAGCAGCCCGGTCTGGGCCTGGGCGCCCAGGAGCACCTGGCGGGGATGGAGCGAGGTGTCCAAGGTCATGCTCCGCGCCGGGCCACGATGAACATGCGCGGAAAGGCCAGCAGCCGCCGGCCATCGCTGCGCGCCGGGTAAGCGGCGGCCACGCGCTGCTCGTAGGCTTCGAGGTAACGGGCGCGCAAATCGGCCGGCAACGGATCGATGAAGGGCCGCAGCCCCGTGCTCCGCACCCATTCGACAATGGCCGCGGCCGAGTCCATGGGGTGCTGGTACACGGTGTGCCACACGTCCACCTGGGCGGCCCGCGGCGCCAGCAGGTCGTAGTACGCGCCTATGGGCAGCAGATCGGTGCGCAGGCGCGTGTAATCGCCAATCGGGTCTTTCCAGGGCGCCATCGAGGCCAGCTCGCGCATCAGGCGATGCGAGGGCTCGTCCCGGTTGTCGGGCATCTGGATCGCCAGCACCCCGCCCGGCGCCAGCGCCGCCAGCAGGCGCGGCACCAGGGCCTCGTGATCAGGCACCCATTGCAGCGCGGCATTGGCGTAGATCAGGTCGGGCGCGACCTCGGGCTGCCATTCGGCGATGTCACCCGACTCGAACCGCACGCCGGGCAGGCGCTGGCGCGCGCTGTCCAGCATGGCTTGCGCGTTGTCGATACCGATGACTTCGGCCCCAGGAAAACGGCGCACCAGCAACTCCGTGGAGTTGCCGGGCCCGCAGCCCAGGTCGACCACCCGGGCCGCTTCCACCAGGGGAACCCGTGCCAGCAACTCGGCTGCCGGACGCGTGCGCTCATCTTCGTAGCGACGGTAAAGCGCAGGGTCCCAGGTGTTCATCGGCCAGCTTTACAGCAGGTGCTTGACGCCGTCCTGCTCGCCCTGCAGCTCGGCCAGGGTCTTGTTGATGCGCTCCTGGCTGAAGGCGTCGATTTCCAGGCCCTCGACGATCTTGTACTTGCCGTTCTCGGTGGTGACCGGGAAGCCGAACATCACGTCCTTGGGGATGCCGTATTCGCCGTTGCTGGGCACGCCCATGGTGACCCACTTGCCTTGCGAGCCCAGGGCCCAGTCACGCATGTGGTCGATGGCGGCATTGGCGGCCGAGGCAGCGGACGACAGACCGCGCGCGTCGATGATGGCGGCGCCGCGCTTGCCCACGGTCGGCAGGAACACGTCGGCGTTCCAGACCTGGTCGTTGATGGCGTCCTTGACGGACTTGCCGCCGATGGTGGCGAAGCGGTAGTCGGCGTACATGGTGGGCGAATGGTTGCCCCAGACGGTGAGCTTTTCGATCTCGCCGACCTTGCCGCCGGTCTTGGCCGCGATCTGGCTGGCCGCGCGGTTGTGGTCCAGGCGCAGCATGGCGGTGAAGTTCTCGCGCGGCAGGCTGGGCGCGCTCTTCATGGCGATGTAGGCGTTGGTGTTGGCGGGGTTGCCGACGACCAGGACCTTGACGTCACGCGAGGCGACCTTGTCCAGCGCCTTGCCCTGGGCCGTGAAGATCTGGGCGTTGGCGGCCAGCAGGTCGGCACGCTCCATGCCGGGGCCACGGGGACGGGCACCGACCAGCAGGGCGTAGTCCGCATCCTTGAAGGCCACTTCCGGGTCACCGGTGGGGATCACGCCGGCCAGCAGCGGGAAAGCGCAGTCTTCCAGCTCCATGATCACGCCCTTGAGCGCCTTCTGGGCCTTCTCGTCGGGGATCTCCAGCAATTGCAGGATGACGGGCTGGTCCTTGCCCAGCATTTCGCCCGAAGCGATGCGGAACAGCAGGGCGTAACCAATTTGACCGGCGGCGCCGGTGACGGCAACGCGGACGGGCTTTTTGCTCATGGGGGATCTCCAGAGGAAGAGTTGCTAAAACGGTGTCGGCAACGGCCCCGAAACCACCGGCGGAGCCCTGCTGAATCAGTCCGCGAGTGTACCCGCGAAAACCCTGAGGCGTCAATTTGTCTTATGTCTTATATAAGATATGATTCAACATGTTTCAGGCCCGTCAGGCCCGACCTCCCCACCGCATGCCCATGGCCCAGACCGTCCCGTCCACCACTGAAGCCAGCCTGCCCTCCGGCGACGCCGCGAACCAGGCCGCGCCGGCCTTCAGCCCGCTGTACCAGCAGATCAAGGGCCTGATCCTGCAAAGCCTGCAGGCGGGGGAATGGAAGCCCGGCGAGGCCATTCCCAGCGAAATGGAGCTGGCCGCCCGCTACCGCGTCAGCCAGGGCACGGTGCGCAAGGCCATCGACGACCTGGCCGCCGAAAACCTGGTGGTGCGCCGCCAGGGCAAGGGCACGTTCGTGGCGACGCATTCCGAGCAGCACGTGCAGTACCGCTTTCTCAAGCTCATGCCTGACAGCGGCGACCTGGACAGCGAGGGGCCGGCACAGCGCCGCATCGTCGAATGCCGGCGCGTGCGCGCCAGCGCCGACGTGGCGCGGTTGCTGGCCCTGCGGTCGGGCGATGCCGTGCTGCAGGTCCGGCGGGTGCTCTCGTTCGGGGGCGTGCCCACCATCCTCGAGGACCTCTGGCTGCCGGGCACCACCTTCAAGGGCCTGACGCTGGAGCAGATGGCCGGCTACCAGGGCCCGACCTACGCGATGTTCGAAGTCGAATTTGGCGTGCGCATGGTGCGCGCGCAGGAAAAGATCCGTGCCGTGGCCGCTGACGACGCACAGGCCGCGTTGCTGCAGGTGGCGGCGCAAACGCCGCTGCTCAGCGTCGAGCGCCTGGCCTACACCTACAAGGACACACCGATGGAGTTGCGCCGGGGGCTCTACCGTACCGACACGCACCACTACCGCAACGAACTGAACTGAACCCTGATTCAGCCGCCAACTGAGCGGATTGATCGACAAAAGATGCAATGCCCATGTCAGTTTGGTGCGTTGCAATAGAATTTTGGGCTGATTGCCTTCCTCGAATTACAACGCGGTTACCTTCATCCACGAAAGCCCCCCATGACCGAGCTAGCCAAGAAGCGGCCTGAGTTCCGCAACATCCATGCCCTGAGCGACCTGCCGAGTTACCGCCTGCCGGCCGCCGGCATCGTGTCCATCCTGCACCGCATCAGCGGCGCCCTGATGTTCCTGCTGATGCCCTTCATCATCTGGATGTTCGACAAGTCGGTCTCGTCCGAGATTTCCTTCGCCCGCTTCCGCGCGGCATTCCACATGGGCATCGGCCCCGTCCCCGGCTGGTTCCTCAAGCTCGTGGCGCTGGCGCTGATCTGGGCCTTCCTGCACCACCTCGTCGCCGGCCTGCGCCACCTCTGGATGGACGTGAGTCACAAGGCGGTGAGCAAGGAATTCGGCAAGACCTCCGCCGTGGCCACCCTCGCGATCAGCATCGGCCTGACCGTGGTGCTGGGTGCCAAGCTGTTCGGCCTGTACTGACCCCATCCAAGGAGCAACAACATGTCCGTGAACTACGGCTCCAAGCGCATCGTCGTCGGCGCACATTACGGTCTGCGAGACTGGCTCAGCCAGCGCGTGACCGCCGCCCTGATGGCCCTCTTCACCCTCGTCGTGCTGGCCCAGGTCATCTTCAGCAAGGGACCGATTGGCTACGACAAGTGGGCCGGCATCTTTGCCAGCCAGTGGATGAAGGTTCTCACTTTCAGCGTGATCGCGGCCCTGCTGTGGCACGTCTGGGTCGGCATGCGCGACATCTGGATGGACTACATCAAGCCGGTCTCGCTGCGCCTGCTGCTGCAGGTCTTCACCATCGTCTGGCTGACCGGCTGCGCCGGCTGGGCCATCGAAGTTTTGTGGCGCCTGTGAGCCACGCCGCATAAAAAGACTGCAAGACCATGAGCTACACAAGCAACAACATCACCACGCGCAAGTTCGACGTCGTCATCGTCGGTGCCGGCGGCTCCGGCATGCGCGCCTCGCTGCAACTCGCACGCGCCGGCCTCAACGTGGCCGTGCTCTCCAAGGTTTTCCCCACGCGCTCCCACACCGTGGCCGCGCAGGGCGGCATCGGCGCCTCGCTGGGCAACATGTCCGAGGACAACTGGCACTACCATTTCTACGACACCATCAAGGGCTCCGACTGGCTGGGCGACCAGGACGCCATCGAGTTCATGTGCCGCGAGGCGCCCAAGGTGGTGTATGACCTGGAACACATGGGCATGCCGTTCGACCGCAACCCGGATGGCACCATCTACCAGCGCCCGTTTGGCGGCCATACCGCCAACTACGGTGAAAAGCCGGTGCAGCGCGCCTGCGCTGCCGCCGACCGGACGGGCCACGCCATGCTGCACACGCTGTACCAGCAGAACGTCAAGGCCCGCACCAGCTTCTTCGTGGAGTGGATGGCGCTGGACCTGATCCGCGATGCCGAAGGCGACGTGGTGGGCGTCACCGCCCTCGAGATGGAGACCGGCGACCTGCACGTGCTGCACGCCAAGACGGTGCTGCTGGCCACCGGCGGCGCGGGCCGCATCTTCGCCGCCAGCACCAACGCCTTCATCAACACCGGCGATGGCCTGGGCATGGCGGCGCGCGCCGGCATCCCGCTGCAGGACATGGAGTTCTGGCAGTTCCACCCCACCGGCGTGGCCGGCGCGGGCGTGCTGCTGACCGAGGGCTGCCGCGGCGAGGGCGCGATCCTGCTCAACAGCAACGGTGAGCGCTTCATGGAGCGCTATGCCCCCACGCTGAAGGATCTGGCGCCCCGCGACTTCGTGTCGCGCTGCATGGACCAGGAAATCAAGGAAGGCCGGGGCTGCGGCCCGAACAAGGACTACATCCTTCTCAAGCTGGACCACCTGGGCGCCGACACCATCCACAAGCGCCTGCCCTCGGTCTACGAGATCGGCGTGAACTTCGCCAACGTCAACATCACGCGCGAACCCATCCCCGTGGTGCCCACCATCCACTACCAGATGGGCGGCATCCCGACCAACATCCACGGCCAGGTCGTGGTCCCCAACGCAGACATCCCGAATGCCGTGGTCAACGGCCTGTACGCCGTGGGCGAATGCTCCTGCGTGAGCGTGCACGGCGCCAACCGCCTGGGCACCAACTCGCTGCTGGACCTGCTGGTCTTTGGCCGCGCGGCCGGCAACCACATCGTGGAGTTCGCCAGCAGTTCCAAGTCCCACAAGCCGCTGCCCGCCGGTGCCGCCGACGCCTCCCTCGCTCGCCTGAACCGACTGGACGAAGCCACCGGCGGTGAATACGCCCAGGACGTGGCCAATGACCTGCGCGCCGCCATGCAGTTGCACGCCGGCGTGTTCCGCACCCAGGCCAGCATGGACGAGGGCGTGCAGAAGATCGGCGCCATGCGCGAGCGCGTCAACAACCTGGCGCTCAAGGACAAGTCCAAGGTCTTCAACACCGCCCGCATCGAGGCGCTGGAGGTCGAGAACCTGATCGAGTGCGCGCAGGCCACCATCGTGTCGGCCGCGGCGCGCCGCGAGTGCCGCGGCGCCCACACCGTGTACGACTACGAAAAGCCGGCCGACGATCCGACCACCCCGCTGGGGCGCGACGACGCCAACTGGATGAAGCACACGCTGTGGGACAGCGCCACCAACAGCCTGAGCTACAAGCCCGTCAACCTGAAGCCGCTGACCGTTGACTCGGTACCGCCCAAGGTCCGTACGTTCTAGTACGTACTTCCGCCCGCGAACCAAAGCGCCTAGATTCAAGAAACACGGACCCCACCATGCAAAAACGCACTTTCCAGATCTACCGTTACGACCCGGACAAGGACGCCAAGCCCTACATGCAGACCGTCGAGATCGAGCTCGACGGCCACGAGCGCATGCTGCTGGACGCGCTGATGAAGCTCAAGGCCCAGGACCCTTCGCTGTCGTTCCGCCGCTCCTGCCGCGAAGGCGTGTGCGGCTCCGACGCCATGAACATCAATGGCAAGAACGGCCTGGCCTGCCTGACCAACATGAACACGCTCAAGGGCACGATCGTGCTCAAGCCCCTGCCCGGGCTGCCCGTGATCCGCGACCTGATCGTGGACATGACGCAGTTCTTCAAGCAGTACAACTCGATCAAGCCCTACCTCGTCAACGACAACGTGCCGCCCGAGAAGGAGCGCCTGCAGTCGCCCGAGGAGCGCGAGGAACTCGACGGCCTGTACGAGTGCATCCTGTGCGCAAGCTGCTCCACGAGCTGCCCCAGCTTCTGGTGGAATCCCGACAAGTTCGTGGGTCCGGCGGGCCTGCTGCAGGCCTACCGCTTCCTGGCCGACAGCCGTGACGAAGCCGCCGCCGAGCGTCTGGACAACCTGGAAGACCCGTACCGCCTGTTCCGCTGCCACACCATCATGAACTGCGTGGACGTGTGCCCGAAGGGCCTGAACCCGACGATGGCCATCGGCAAGATCAAGGAACTGATGGTCCGCCGGGCGGTGTAACCATGACCGCGGAACGGCTCGATGAACGCTCACTCAGCAAGCTCAAGTGGCGGTGCCGCCGCGGGCTGCTCGAGAACGACCTGTTCATCCAGCGGTTCTTTGCCCGGCACGAAACTGGCTTGACGGTCAGCCAGGCGGAAGGCCTGAATGTACTGATGGATTTGGCAGACAACGACCTGCTCGACCTTTTGCTTCGGCGCAAGGAACCGCAGGCCGACATAAATACAAGCGAAGTTAGAAACGTACTGGAGATGCTGCGGACCTGAGGCGCATGCGCCGCGGGCTGGGTACACACCAGAGGATTGGGCACGAAACACAAGGAACCCGGAAAATGAAACTAGCCGACAACAAAGCCACCCTGTCGTTCTCCAACGGCAGCCCCAGCGTTGAGCTGCCCGTCTACCACGGCACCATGGGCCCGGACGTCGTGGACATCCGCAAGCTGTACGCGCAGACCGGCATGTTCACCTACGACCCGGGTTTCCTGTCCACCGCGGCCACCCAGTCCGCCATCACCTACATCGACGGCGACAAGGGCGAGCTGCTGTACCGCGGCTACCCCATCGAGCAGCTGGCCACGCAGTGCGACTACCTCGACGTCTGCCACCTGCTGCTCAAGGGCGAACTGCCCAATGCCAAGGAAAGCGCCGACTTCCACAAGCTCGTGACCAACCACACCATGGTCAATGAGCAGATGCAGTTCTTCATGCGCGGCTTCCGCCGCGACGCGCACCCCATGGCCATCCTCACGGGCCTGGTGGGCGGGCTGTCGGCCTTCTACCACGACAGCACCGACATCAACAATCCGGAGCACCGCGAGATCGCGGCCATCCGCTTGATCGCCAAGATGCCCACGCTGGTCTCGATGGCCTACAAGTACAAGGTCGGCCAGCCCTACATGTACCCGCAGAACAACCTTTCCTATGCCGGCAACTTCATGCGCATGATGTTCGGCACGCCCTGCGAGGACTACGTGGTCAGCCCGGTGCTCGAAAAAGCCCTGGACCGCATCTTCATCCTGCATGCCGACCACGAGCAGAACGCCTCGACCTCGACGGTGCGCCTGTGCGCCTCGTCGGGCACCAACCCGTTCGCGGCCATCGCCGCCGGCGTGGCCTGTCTCTGGGGCCCGGCCCACGGCGGCGCCAACGAGGCCTGCCTCAACATGCTCGAGGACATCCAGAAGATGGGTGGCGTGGCCAAGGTCGGCGAGTTCATGAGCCAGGTCAAGGACAAGTCCTCGGGCGTCAAGCTCATGGGCTTCGGCCATCGCGTCTACAAGAACTACGATCCGCGCGCCAAGCTCATGCAGGAAACCTGCAACGAGGTGCTCGCCGAACTCGGCCTGGAAAACGACCCGCTGTTCAAGCTGGCCAAGGCCCTCGAGAAGATCGCCCTGGAAGACGACTACTTCGTGCAGCGCAAGCTCTACCCGAACGTGGACTTCTACTCCGGCATCGTGCAGCGCGCCATCGGCATCCCGGTCAACCTGTTCACCGGCATCTTCGCGCTGGCCCGCACCGTGGGCTGGATCGCCCAGCTCAACGAAATGATTGGCGACCCCGAGTACAAGATCGGCCGTCCGCGCCAGCTGTTCACCGGCGCCACGGCGCGTGACGTGAAGCCGCTGGCCCAGCGCTGATCCCGCGCTGAACCCCCGCCCGCAGGGCCCGCGACGTCACCGTCGCGGGCCCTGCGGTGTTTTTGCTCCTGAATTCATAGCGCACAGTGCCCTGTTGGCAAGGGCTACAGCTCGATTTCACCATGAAATACGCGCTGCAGGCCGTGGCCGCGGTCCATCAGCACGGCCATCTCTTTTTGCGACGACAGGAGATGAATTTATTGGGGAAAATAGACAACCCATCGCCAGCTACGATGGTTCCCGATGAAACCCTCAGAACGCAATTTCGCCCGCCGTGTCGACCTGACCTCGCTGCAGCTTTTCGTGGCGGTCTGCGAGCTCGGCAGCATCGGCCGCGCGGCCGAGCGCGAATTCATCGCCGCCTCGGCGGTGAGCAAGCGCCTGTCGGACCTCGAGGCCACGCTGGAGACGCCGCTGCTGCACCGCCACACCCGCGGTGTCGACCTGACCCCCGCCGGGGAGAGCCTGCTGCACCATGCGCGCTCCGTGCTGTTCAGCCTGGAGAAGATGCAGGCCGAACTGAGCGAGTACGCCGACGGCGTGCGGGGCCACGTGCGCATCCACGCCAGCATCTCGGCCGTGGTGCAGTTCCTGCCCGAGGACCTAGGCTCCTTCATCCGCCAGCACGACGAGGTCAAGATCGACCTCGAGGAGCACCTGAGCACCGAGGTGGCCCGCGCAGTGCAGGAAGGCGCGGCCGACCTGGGCATCTGCAACGCCGGCGCGCTGACCAAGGCCGGCCTGGGTGAACTGCAGGCCCTGCCCTACCGGCAGGACGAACTGGTGCTGGTGGTGCCGCGTGGCCATGCGCTGTCCGGCAGCCGCGCCGTGCCGTTCGACGCCACCCTGGCGTTCGACCACGTGGGCCTGCACGCCAACAGCTCCATCTACCTGGCCATGCACCAGGCAGCGACCCAGACCGGCCGCAACATCAGGCTTCGCATTCGCGTGACCAGCCTGGACACGATGTGCCGCATGATCGCCAACGGCCTGGGCGTGGGCGTGATGCCCCGCCGCGCCTTCGGCATCGTGCACGGCGGCGATGGCCTCGAATGCGTGACGCTGGCGGACGCCTGGGCGAACCGCCGCATCGACCTGCTCGCGCGCGACTTCTCCACCCTGCCGGTCACGGCCCGGTTGCTCGTCGAGCATCTGCGGGCCTGCGCCGACGCCGGGCCCACCCCCGAATAAAATTGCCACAGCCAAAGGAAAGCCAGGAACACCATGGGACGCACCCTCTACGACAAGATCTGGGACGAACACGTCGTCCATACCGAGGAAGACGGCACCGCCATCCTCTACATCGACCGCCACCTGGTCCATGAAGTGACCAGCCCGCAGGCCTTCGAGGGCCTGCGCCAGGCCGGCCGCAAGGTCTGGCGCGTCAGCTCGATCGTCGCCACCGCCGACCACAACACCCCCACCACCGGCTGGGAGCGGGGCTACGACGGCATCGACGACCCGATCAGCAAGGAGCAGGTCACCACGCTGGACAAGAACATCTCGGAATTCGGCTCCGCGGCCTACTTCCCCTTCCTGTCCAAGCGCCAGGGCATCGTGCACGTCATCGGCCCCGAGCAGGGCGCCACGCTGCCGGGCATGACGGTGGTCTGCGGCGACTCGCACACCTCGACGCACGGCGCATTCGGCGCGCTGGCGCACGGCATCGGCACCAGCGAGGTCGAGCACGTGATGGCCACGCAGACCCTGCTGGCCAAGAAGGCGAAGAACATGCTGATCAGGGTCGAGGGCAAGCTGGCCCCGGGCGTGACGGCCAAGGACATCGTGCTCGCCATCATCGGCAGGATCGGCACGGCCGGCGGCACCGGCTACACCATCGAGTTCGGTGGTTCGGCCATCCGCGCGCTGAGCATGGAGGGCCGCATGACGGTCTGCAACATGGCCATCGAGGGGGGCGCCCGCGCCGGCCTGGTGGCCGTGGACGACAAGACCCTGGCCTACCTCAAGGGCCGCCCGCTGGCCCCCACGGGCGTGGAGTGGGATCAGGCCGTGGCCTACTGGAAGACGCTGCACTCCGACGCGGACGCGACATTCGACACCGTCGTCGAGCTCGACGCCACGCAGATCATTCCGCAGGTCACCTGGGGCACCTCGCCCGAAATGGTGCTGGGCGTGGACGCCCGTGTGCCCGACCCCGACAAGGAAAAGGACGCCAACAAGCGCGGCGCCATCGAGCGCGCGCTCACCTACATGGGCCTGGAGCCGGGCAAGGCCCTGGACGACCTGCACGTCGACAAGGTCTTCATCGGCTCCTGCACCAACAGCCGCATCGAGGACATGCGTGAAGCCGCGGCCATGGTCAAGAAACTGGGCCGCAAGGTCGCCAAGAACATCAAGCTCGCCATGGTGGTACCGGGCTCGGGCCTGGTAAAGGAACAGGCCGAGCGCGAAGGCCTGCACGACATCTTCAAGGCCGCGGGCTTCGAGTGGCGCGAGCCCGGCTGCTCGATGTGCCTGGCCATGAACGCCGACCGGCTGGAGCCGGGTGAGCGCTGCGCCTCCACCAGCAACCGGAATTTCGAGGGCCGCCAGGGCGCCGGCGGGCGCACCCATCTGGTCAGCCCGGCCATGGCCGCCGCCGCCGCCGTGCACGGCCATTTCGTCGACGTGCGCAAGTTCGCGTAGCCTGTCTCCCACTGATCGAGAACGACATGCAGAAATTCACCGTACACAAGGGCCTCGTGGCCCCCATGGACCGCGAGAACGTCGACACCGACGCCATCATCCCCAAGCAGTTCCTCAAGTCGATCCGCAAGACCGGCTTTGGCCAGAACCTGTTCGACGAGTGGCGCTACCTGGACCACGGCGAACCCGGCCAGGACCCGGCGAGCCGCAAGCCCAACCCCGACTTCGTGCTCAACCAGCCGCGCTACCAGGGCGCCTCGATCCTGCTGGCGCGCAAGAACTTCGGTTGCGGCTCGTCGCGCGAGCACGCCCCCTGGGCGCTCGACCAGTTCGGCTTTCGCGCCATCATCGCGCCCAGCTATGCCGACATCTTCTTCAACAACTGCTTCAAGAACGGCCTGCTGCCCATCGTGCTGAGTGAACAGCAGGTCGGCCAGTTGTTCGACGAGGCCCTGGCCTTCCCGGGCTACCAGCTCACGGTGGACCTGGAGCGCCAGGTGGTGGTCAAGCCCGATGGCGGCGAGCTGGCCTTCGAGGTGCAGGCGTTCCGCAAGTACTGCCTGGTCAACGGCTTTGACGACATCGGCCTCACGCTGCGCCAGAAAGACAAGATCCAGGCCTTCGAGGCCCAGCGCCTCGCGCAGAAGCCCTGGCTGGCCCAGACCCTGGTGGGTTGAGCCCGTTTCATCGTCAAATCAGTCTGTAGCCCTTATTGGGCGGACACTTTTCGCTATCAAAAGTAGAGCAACCATGAAAATCGCAGTTCTCCCGGGTGACGGCATCGGCACCGAAATCGTGGCCGAGGCCATCAAGGTCCTCAATGTGCTGGACCTGCCCCTCGAAATGGAATCGGCGCTGGTCGGCGGCGCGGCCTACGAAGCGCACGGCCACCCGCTGCCCGAGTCCACCCTGAAGCTGGCCAAGGAAGCCGACGCCGTGCTGTTCGGCGCCGTCGGCGACTGGAAGTACGACAAGCTCGACCGGCCGCTGCGTCCCGAACAGGCCATCCTCGGCCTGCGCAAGAACCTGGGCCTGTTCGCCAATTTCCGACCCGCGATCTGCTACGAGCAACTGGTCGGTGCCTCCAGCCTCAAGCCCGAACTGATCGCGGGCCTGGACATCCTCATCATCCGCGAGCTGACCGGTGACATCTATTTCGGCCAGCCGCGCGGACGCCGCACGGCGGTGGACGGCCACTTCCCCGGCGCCGAGGAAGCTTTCGACACCATGCGCTACAGCAAGCCGGAGATCGAGCGCATCGCCCACGTGGCGTTCCAGGCCGCCCGCAAGCGCAGCAAGCGCGTGACCAGCGTCGACAAGGCCAACGTGCTGGAGACCTTCCAGTTCTGGAAGGACGTGGTCAGCGAAGTCGGCCAGCAATACCCCGACGTGGCGCTCGATCACATGTACGTGGACAACGCTGCCATGCAACTGGTCAAGGCGCCCAAGAAATTCGACGTGGTGGTCACCGGCAACATGTTCGGCGACATCCTCAGCGACGAGGCCGCCATGCTCACGGGCTCGATCGGCATGCTGCCCTCGGCCAGCCTGAACGCCAGCAACCAGGGGCTGTACGAGCCCAGCCACGGCAGCGCCCCGGACATCGCGGGCCAGGGCATCGCCAATCCTTTGGCTACAATATTGTCTGCTGCCATGATGCTCCGCTTCTCACTCAACCAGCCCCAGGCCGCCGACCGGATCGAGTCGGCTGTCAAGGACGTGCTCGCGTCGGGTCTGCGCACGACGGACATCTGGTCGGAAGGCACCACCAAGGTCGGCACCCGCGACATGGGTGACGCGGTCGTGGCCGCCATTACCAAAAAGACCACCAAGGGCTAGATAAGCTCCGGTTCGTCGCGCGCCCTCCCCGGCCAGACGAGCCGGGGGAACAGATAACTTTCTGAAAGGGCAAACGTGATGAGCAAGGTTGGAAATACGGTCGGCCTCGTGGGCTGGCGCGGCATGGTCGGTTCGGTCCTGATGGACCGCATGCAGGCTGAAGGCGACTTCGACCTGATTGAACCGGTGTTCTTCTCCACTTCCAACGCCGGAGGCAAGGCGCCGCCGCAGGCCCGGAACGAGACCACGCTCAAGGACGCGCACGACATCGAGGCGCTGCGCAAGTGCGACATCGTCATCACCGCCCAGGGCGGCGACTACACCACCGAGGTTTTTCCCAAGCTGCGCGCGGCCGGATGGACGGGCCACTGGATCGACGCCGCCTCCACGCTGCGGATGAAGGACGATGCCATCATCATCCTGGACCCGGTCAACCTGCCGGTGATCAAGAACGCGCTGGTCAAGGGAGGCCGCAACTGGATCGGCGGCAACTGCACCGTCAGCTGCATGCTCATGGGCGTGGGTGCGCTGTACAAGGCCGGCCTGGTGGAATGGATGAGCGCGATGACCTACCAGGCCGCCTCGGGCGGTGGTGCCCAGCACATGCGCGAACTGCTGACCCAGTTCGGCACTCTCAACGCCGAAGTCCGCAGCCTGCTTGACGACCCCAAGTCGGCCATCCTTGAAATCGACCGCAAGGTGCTGGCGCGCCAGCAATCGCTCACTTCGGATGAAACCGCCAATTTCGGCGTGCCGCTGGGCGGGTCGCTGATTCCCTGGATCGACAAGGACCTGGGCGACGGCACCAGCAAGGAAGAATGGAAGGCGGGCGTCGAAACCAACAAGATCCTCGGCCGGGGCCCCGGTTTCGGCACCCCGTCGACGCCGGTGGACGGCTTCTGCGTGCGTGTGGGCGCCATGCGCTGCCACAGCCAGGCTCTCACGTTCAAGCTGCGCAAGGACGTGCCGCTGGCCGACCTCGAAGCCATGATTGCCGCCGACAACGACTGGGTCCGGGTCGTGCCCAACACCCGCGAGGCCACGCTCAAGGACCTGACGCCCGTGGCCGTGACCGGCACCCTGGGCATCCCGGTGGGCCGCATCCGCAAGCTGGCCATGGGCCCGGACTACGTGGGCGCCTTCACCATCGGCGACCAACTGCTCTGGGGCGCAGCCGAACCGCTGCGCCGCATGCTGCGCATCCTGCTTGACGCATAATCGCGCGCTGCAGTGCACCCGCAACGGCCTGTAATCTCTGGTTACAGGCCGTTGTCGCTTGACAACAGCCCGCTAGGTGTAACCACCGGCCCGAGGTACGCTCAGAAGTTAAAAGCTGTCTCAGCTTGTCAGGCTAAGACATTGATGTTATGGTCGTTTTAGCAAATTCAGTGGCGAGGCTTTAGTCCGCATGATCAGAAAAAAGTTGCCTGCAGGTCGAGCAATGGAGGCGCACAAATTGACTGGAAAGCCAACGCGCTGGCAGGCATCCGCCATGGCCCTCGGCATCGCCATGATGACCGGCATCGCCAGCCCCGAGGCGCATGCACTTGCCTTGGGTCGGATCACCGTGCAATCGGCGCTGGGCGAGCCCCTGCGCGCCGACATCGACATTCCCGAGATCACCCCCGATGAGGCCTCCAGCCTCAAGGCGGTCGTCGCGTCGCCTGACGCCTTCCGCGCTGCGGGACTCGAATACAACGCCGTCATCACCAATCTCCAGATCAGCCTGCATGAACGTCCGGGCGGACGCATGTTCCTGCGCCTGACCAGTGATCGGGTCGTCAACGACCCCTTCATCGACCTGATCCTCGAAGCCAACTGGTCCTCGGGCCGCATCGTGCGCGACTACACGATGTTGTTCGACCCGCCGGCCTTGCGGCCGCTGGGCCCGCCGCCGGCCACCATCGCCCAGGTCCCGGCCGCCCCGCCGCCCGCCGCCGCGGCATCGCCCGCACCAGCCGCGGCCACCGCCCGGCCGGTGGCCCCCGCTCCTGCCATGGCGGCATCACCCCAGCCGCTGCGCCCCCAGACACCCCGACCCGCCGTCACGGCGACGCCGCAGCCGGCCCCCGCCAGTTCGGGTGCCACCCGGCAGATCATCGTCAAGGCGGGCGACACGGCGGGCCGCATCGCGTCGGCCAACATGCCGGCCAATGTGTCGCTCGACCAGATGCTGGTGGCTCTGTTGCGCGCCAACCCCGACGCCTTCATCCAGGGCAACGTGAACCGGGTCAAGGCCGGCGCCGTCCTCGACATTCCCGCGGCCGAACAGGCGGCCCTGGTGGAGCCGGGCGAGGCCCGCCGAACCATCGTGGCCCAGGCCCGGGACTTCAACGAGTTCCGCCGCAAGCTCGCCGGCACCGTGCCCGCTACCGAGGTGGCTGCCGCCAACCGTCAGGCCAGCGGCAAGGTCCAGGCCAAGGTGGAAGACAAACAGCCCGCAGCCCAGGCCCCCGACAAGCTCACTCTGTCCAAGGGTGCGGTCCAGGGCAAGAACGCGGTGGACAAGATTGCCAAGGACCGCGCAGCGCAGGACGCAGCTGCACGCGTCGCCGAACTCAACAAGAACATTGCCGACCTGAGCAAGCTGGGCGCCGCGAGCAGCGGCCCCGGGGGTGCCGCTGCCGCGGCCAAACCGGCCGCCAGTGCGCCCAAGGTGGGCGTCGAAGTCGCCACCGGTGCCGTCGCGGCTGCAAGCGCAGCCAAGCCCGCCGCCAGTGCGCCGGCCGCCGCCGCGCCTGCGTCGGCCGCTGCATCTGCCGCCGTGGCCAGCGTCACCCCGGCCTCAGCCCCCGCTGCGGCAACGGTCGCGGCTGCAGCCAGCGCACCTGCTGAACCGGCCGCCGCCGCACCTGCGCCAGTGGCCGCGCCGGCCCCGGCTCCGGTAGCTCCGCCCCCTCCTGCGCCGGCCCCCAAGCCTGCCGCACCCAAGGTCGCGCCGCCGCCCCCGGTCGAACCCAGTCTGCTCGACGAACTGATGGACAACTGGCCGATCCTGGCCGGCGTTGCCGGCGTGGTCGTGCTGTTGCTGGGCTTCGGTTTCTATCGGATCCGCCAGCGCAAGAAGTCCACGCAGGTCGACAGTTCCTTCCTGGAAAGCCGGCTGCAACCCGACTCCTTCTTCGGTGCGAGCGGTGGCCAACGCATCGACACCAACGAGGGGGGCCCCACCGGCTCGTCGATGGTGTATTCACCCAGCCAGCTGGACGCTGCGGGCGACGTGGACCCCGTGGCGGAAGCCGACGTCTATCTCGCCTACGGCCGCGACCTGCAGGCCGAGGAAATCCTCAAGGAAGCCCTGCGCACCACACCGCAGCGCGTAGCCATCCATGGCAAACTGCTCGAGATCTACTCCAAGCGGCGTGATGCCAAGGCGTTTGAATACATTGCCTCCGAGGCCTTTGGCCTGACCCGCGGCGAAGGCCCCGACTGGGAACACATCTGCGAGCTTGGCCGCGACCTGGATCCCGCCAATCCGATGTACCAGCCTGGCGGCCAGCCGTCGCCCGGTGGCGTTGCACCGCCCGCCCCGGCGAGCCAGGACAATTTCGCCATGGCCACGGCCACTCACGTGTTGCCGCAGGACGCGGCACCGGCACCGCCGGCTGTCGACCTCGATCTGGACCTCGATTTTTCGATCGGCGATGACGCACCGGTCGACCTCCAGGCCACCACGCCGATGCAGGTCGAGCCGACGGTGGCGTTCGCGGCGCCCCCCGCTCCGGTGGAGCCTGCGCCGGCGCTGGACATGGACTTTGGCAGCGCCACGATATCGCTGCCGCCCTCGGCGGTCCCAGCGCCTGTCGCTGCACCGGTCATCGAGGAGCCCGTGCGGCTGTCGGCACCTGATCTGGCCCTGTCGGAGAACGATCTCAGCTTCTCGCCTGACACCCTGGGCAAGACGGCGCCGATCATGGCCCTGCCCACCCCGGTGCCCCCGCCACCGGCCCCGGCACCTGAGGCCGATGCCGGCATGATCGAGTTTGACCTCGGCGCCCTGTCCCTGGACCTCCCGGCCTCGGCCCCCAGCGCCCCGGCTGAAGGCGGCGACACGGCCGGCACACCGTTGAGCACCGGCTTTGATGATTCCGGCGCCGACCCGCTGTCCACCAAGCTGGCCCTGGCGGAGGAGTTCAGCGCCATCGGTGATCCTGACGGGGCGCGCAGCCTCGCGGAAGAAGTGGTGGCCGAGGCCACCGGGGCGCTCAAGGCCAAGGCTCAGCGCTTCCTTGCCGAACTGGCCTGAGCGCCGGCCCGGCAGGCCTGACGGCCCGCCCCTCCTGCCGATGACCTCAAGGATCACGACATGAGGCTGGCGCTGGGCATCAGCTACAACGGTCAGGCCTATGATGGCTGGCAGAGCCAGCCGTCGGGGCGCACCATCCAGGATCAGCTCGAAGGCGCACTCGCGCAGTTCACCACCCAGACCGTTTCCACCGTGTGCGCGGGGCGCACCGATGCGGGGGTGCACGGCCTGATGCAGGTGGTGCACCTGGACACCGCCCTCGAGCGGGAACCCTTCTCGTGGGTGCGCGGCACCAACCGGTTCCTGCCCCCGGACATCGCCGTCCAGTGGGCGCAGCCCGTGCCAGACGCCTTCCATTCCCGGGCCAGCGCCACGGCCCGCCGCTATGCCTATGTGCTGCTCGAGTCCGCCGTGCGTCCCAGCGTCGACGCCGGTCGGGTGGGCTGGATTTTCCGGCCGCTGGCGGCGGACGCCATGCGCGCTGCCGCTGCCCTGCTGGTCGGCGAGCACGACTTCACCTCCTTTCGCGCCTCGAGCTGCCAGGCCCTGACGCCCGTCAAGACCATGAAGCGCATCGACATCCAGCGGCACGGTGCCTACTGGCGCTTCGAGTTCGAAGCGACCGCCTTTCTGCACCACATGATCCGCAACATCATGGGCAGCCTGCTGGTCGTGGGTCAGGGGCAGCGGCCGCCGTCGTGGATGGGCGACGTGCTCGCTGCACGATCGCGGGATGCCGCAGCCCCCACGTTCTCTCCCGACGGACTGTATTTCCTTGGCCCGGTCTATGAGGCTCACTGGGGCCTGCCGCAGCGCACCGCTGCGTATGATTGGCTGCCATGAAGACCGACCGGACGCGCATCAAGATCTGCGGACTGACCCGCGAACAGGACGTCGATGCGGCCGTGGCGGCCGGCGCCGATGCCGTGGGTTTTGTCATGTACGGCCCCAGCCCACGCCACGTGACCCCGGAGCGGGCCGTGGAACTGGCACGCCGGCTGCCCCCGTTCGTCACCCCCGTGCTGCTGTTCGTGAACGAGTCTGCTTCAAAAATCATAGCAATATGTGACCAGCTGGCAGGGGCTACCGTGCAATTTCATGGGGACGAGACGCCCGGGCAATGCCGGCAGGCCACCCGGGAGAGCGCCCGACCTTGGCTGCGCGCGGCCCGCATCCCGCTGGACGAAGGCGTGCCCTTCGACTTGCTAGAATTTGCTTCCAACTACTCACAGGCCCAGGCCATCCTGCTCGACGCCCATGTCGACGGGTACGGCGGGGGCGGAAAAGCCTTCAATTGGTCACGTCTTCCAGCAAGCGTCAACTGTCACCTCGTTTTGTCTGGTGGACTCACGCCTGCAAACGTGACCGATGGCATTCTGCAGGTACGGCCGCGCTGCACGACGCTGGCCGTTGACGTGAGCTCCGGGGTCGAGCTTGAAGGCCGCAAGGGCCTCAAGGACCCGGAAAAGATCCATCAGTTTGTTGCGGCCGTGCGCGCCGCCGACAGACTTCTTGCAGAGTCCCATCATGTTCGAGTACCACCAGCCTGACACGACAGGCCATTTCGGAAAATACGGCGGCAGTTTCGTCAGCGAAACATTGACCCACGCCATCAGTGAATTGCGCGAGGCCTACGCCCGATACCAGAACGACCCGGAATTCATCGCCGAATTCCACAGCGAGCTGGCCCACTTCGTGGGCCGTCCCTCCCCGGTCTACCATGCGGCGCGCATGAGCCGGGAACAGGGCGGTGCCCAGATCTACCTCAAGCGCGAGGACCTCAACCACACCGGCGCGCACAAGGTCAACAACACCATCGGCCAGGCCATGCTGGCCCGGCGCATGGGCAAGCCGCGCGTGATCGCCGAGACCGGCGCCGGCCAGCACGGCGTCGCCACGGCCACCATCTGCGCACGCTACGGCCTCGAATGCGTGGTCTACATGGGCAGCGAGGACGTCAAGCGCCAGAGCCCCAATGTCTACCGCATGAACCTGCTGGGCGCCACCGTGGTGCCGGTGGAGTCGGGCAGCAAGACGCTGAAGGACGCCCTCAATGAGGCCATGCGCGACTGGGTCACCAACGTCGAAAACACCTTCTACATCATCGGTACCGTGGCCGGCCCCCACCCCTACCCGATGATGGTGCGCGATTTCCAGAGCGTGATCGGCGAGGAGTGCCTGAAGCAGATGCCCGCCTTCACCGGCGGCAGGCAACCCGACGCAGTGGTCGCCTGTGTGGGGGGAGGCAGCAACGCGATGGGCATCTTCCATCCCTACATCCCGCATGAAAACACCCGCCTGATCGGTGTCGAGGCGGCCGGCGAAGGCCTGGACAGCGGCAAGCACTCGGCCTCGTTGCAGCGCGGCAGCGCAGGGGTCCTGCACGGCAACCGTACCTACATCCTGCAGGACGACGACGGCCAGATCACCGAAACCCACAGCATCAGCGCGGGGCTCGACTACCCCGGCGTCGGCCCCGAGCACGCGTGGCTCAAGGACATCGGCCGAGCCGAGTACGTGGGCATCACGGACGCCGAGGCCCTGCAGGCGTTCCACTACCTGTGCCGCACCGAAGGCATCATTCCGGCGCTCGAATCCAGCCACGCGGTAGCCTACGCCATGAAGCTGGCCAGGACCATGACGCCCGAGCAGAGCATCCTGGTCAACCTGTCCGGGCGCGGCGACAAGGACATCGGCACCGTGGCGGACCTCGCGGGCGTGGACTTCTACGACCGTCCCTCGATGCGTGGCCTGCAAGTGAAAGGTGGCAAGGCATGAGCCGCATCCAAGCTACCTTCGACGCGCTTCAGGCGCAAGGCCGCAAGGCGCTGATTCCCTATGTCACGGCGGGCTTTCCGTTCGCCGACGTCACCCCTGAGCTCATGCACGGCATGGTCGCGGCAGGCGCCGACGTGATCGAGCTGGGGGTTCCGTTCTCCGACCCGATGGCCGATGGCCCCGTGATCCAGAAAGCCGGCGAGCAGGCACTGGCTCAGGGGGTGGGCACCGCTCAGGTACTGGCCATGGTGCGCCGCTTCCGCGAGTCCGACTCGCGCACACCGGTCGTGCTGATGGGCTACGCCAACCCGGTGGAGCGCTACGACCTCACCCACGGACCGGCCAGCTTCATCCGGGATGCCGCGGCCGCCGGGGTCGATGGCCTGCTGGTGGTCGACTATCCGCCCGAGGAGTGCGAGGCTTTTGCCGCAGAACTCCGGGCCCGGGGTATGGACCTGATCTTCCTGCTGGCCCCCACCAGCACCGCGCAGCGCATGGAGCAGGTGGCCCGGATGGCCAGTGGCTACGTGTACTACGTATCCCTCAAGGGCATCACCGGCGCCGGCCACCTGAACACCCAGGCCGTCAGCGAGATGATGCCGCGCATCCGCGAGCATGTGAAAGTGCCCGTGGGGGTGGGCTTCGGCATCCGTGACGCGGCCACGGCACAGGCCATCGGGAAAGTGTCTGACGCCGTGGTGATCGGCACCCGCATCATCCAGCTGATCGAGAACCAGCCGCGTGACCAGGTGGTGGCCGCGGCGGCCACCTTCCTCGGGGAGATTCGCCAGGCGCTCGACGCATAATGTCCCCCTACCGTTCAGGAGACCCCGCACCATGAGCTGGCTCGAAAAACTGCTTCCCCCCAAGATCCTGCAAACCGACCCCACCGAGCGCCGCCAGGTGCCGGAGGGGCTGTGGGTCAAATGCCCCAGCTGCGAAACGGTCCTGTACAAGACGGATCTGGAACAGAACCAGAACGTCTGCCCGACCTGCAGCCACCACCACCGCATCGGCGCACGGGCCCGCCTGAACGCGTTCCTCGACGCCGAAGGCCGCTACGAGCTGGCGCAGGAAGTGCTCCCCGTGGACGCGCTCAAGTTCAAGGACAGCCGCAAGTACCCCGAGCGCCTCAAGGAGGCACTGGAGAACACCGGCGAGACCGATGCCCTGGTGGTGATGGGTGGCGCCGTGCACAGCATCAACCTGGTCGCGGCCTGCTTCGAGTTCGATTTCATGGGCGGCAGCATGGGCAGCGTGGTCGGAGAGCGCTTCGTGCGCGGCGTCGAGGCCGCGGTCGAGCAGAAAGTGCCCTTCCTGTGCTTCACGGCCACGGGCGGCGCGCGCATGCAGGAAGGCCTGCTGTCCCTCATGCAGATGGCCAAGACCAATGCAGCACTCACGCGGCTGGCCAAGAAAGGCCTGCCCTACATCAGCGTACTGACCGACCCGACCATGGGGGGCGTGAGCGCGGGCTTCGCCTTCATGGGCGATGTGGTGATCGCCGAGCCCAAGGCACTGATCGGGTTTGCCGGCCCGCGTGTCATCGAATCCACCGTGCGCGTCACCCTGCCCGAGGGCTTCCAGCGAGCCGAGTTCCTCCAGCAGAAAGGCGCCGTGGATTTCATCTGCGACCGGCGCGAACTGCGCAAGACCGTGGCCACCACGCTCGCCATGCTGCAGCGCCAGCCCGCCGACGCCGTTGGCTGATACTGCCGGTCAGAACAGCACGGCCCCCTGCAACGCCGCCAGCACCATGGCGGCGATCTGCAGTATCACCAGCAGTGCCAGCGGCGACAGGTCAATCCCCCCCACCAGCGGGATCCAGCGCCGCAGCGGCCGCAGCAAGGGCGTGCACAGGCGGCTGATCACCTCCACCAGTGGAGCGTCGGACTGCACCCACGAGAGCACCGCGTAGACGATGACCAGGCCCATCAGGCCCGAGATGGCCAGCCGGACCACGCCAAACGTGGCCAGCACCGGCAACCAGGCCGCGCTGCCTGACGACACCAGCCAGAGCACGCCGAACTGGGCCAACACGATCAGCCAGGCACCGACCAGGCTGGCGGTATCCCACCGCCCCACGGCGGGCAGCCCCTTGCGCAGTGGCAACACCAGCCAGTCGGTCACGGCGAAGACAAAGCGCCCCACCGGATTGCCAAATGGCACGCGCTGGGCCTGCATGTACAGGCGCAGCAGGCAGGCGCCCCCCAACAGGCCGGCGGCCACGTCAAGCAGAAACGAAATGATTTGGTGGAGCATCGCTACAGGATAAACGGCTCGTGGGATGATAACGGGCAGAAACGGCCTCCAGATGTCATCCGTCCTCACCCTGTCTTCGCTCCCCCTGTTCCCGCTCGGCACGGTGTTGTTTCCAGCAGGCGTGCTGCCCCTGAGAATCTTCGAAGTCCGCTACCTCGACATGATCGGCCGCTGCCACCGGGCCGGCGCCCCCTTTGGCGTGGTGTCGCTGACCGAGGGCAGCGAGGTCCGCCAGCCTGGCGGGCGCGAAGCCTTTGCCACGGTGGGCACCCTGGCCACGATCACCCGGCTCGAGTCACCACAGCCGGGGCTCATGACCATCCGATGCAGCGGTGCCCAGCGCTTCAGGATCACGGCGAGCGACCAGCTCAAGCACGGCCTGTGGGTGGCCGACGTGCAGCGCATGGACGACGACCTGCCCGTGCCCGTGCCCGAGGACCTGCAGGGGACGGCCGACGCGCTGGGCAAACTGATCCAGACCCTGCAGGCGCGCTCGGGCAGCGAGCCGCTGCCGCTGGAAGGGCCCTGGCGGCTCGACGACTGTGGCTGGGTCGCCAACCGCTGGTGCGAACTGCTGCCGCTGCCCGTGACGCTCAAGCAGCGCCTGATGGAACTGGACAATCCCCTGGTGCGGCTCGAACTGGTGAGCGACGTGCTGGCGCGGACCGGTATCTCGGGTTGATCCGCTTGCTACTGTCTTGATAGCAGGAAATGGCCGCCCGGCAAGGGCTACCGCCCCTTTTTGATCAGAACACGCTTCAGCGGCTGACGTATTCAGGCACCTGGGCCCGCAGCCACTCGCGTACGGCCACGCTGGTGGGTGCGGGACCGGCCTCGACCACCCAGCGCACCACCGCCTCAATGTCCACCACCTGCTGCCCCGAGGTCTTGGCGATGCGCAGCTTGGGATGGGGCGTCGGCTCGGTCGTCTCGTCATCGGCCAGCAGCTCCTCATAGAGCTTTTCACCGGGTCGCAAGCCGGTGTAGGCAATCGGAATCTCCTGCTCGGTCTTGCCGGACAGGCGGATCAGCATGCGCGCCAGTTCCACGATCTTGACCGCCTCACCCATGTCGAGCACGAAAATCTGGCCCGACTGGCCCATCAGGCCGGCCTGCAGCACCAGTTGCGCCGCCTCGGGGATGGTCATGAAATAGCGGACGATCTCGGGGTGGGTCACCGTGACCGGGCCACCGCGCTCGATCTGCGCCGTGAACAAGGGCACCACGGAGCCGCTGGAGCCCAGCACGTTGCCAAATCTCACCGACACGTACTGCGTGGCCGGGAAAGAGACGGCCACGCCCTGGACCATCAACTCAGCCAGCCGCTTGCTGGCCCCCATGATGTTGGTCGGGTTGACGGCCTTGTCGGTGGACACCAGCACAAAGCGGCGCGCGCCGCACTCCCCCGCGGCGCGCGCGGAGTGCAGCGTGCCCAGCACATTGGTGCGCAGGGCCTCGATCTCGTTGAGGTCCTCCATCAGCGGCACATGCTTGTAGGCTGCCGCGTGCAGCACGACGGTGGGTCGGTGCCTGAGCGCGATGGCGAGCAGGCGGTCGGCTTCACGCACATTGGCGGTGTAGTAGCTGCCCTGCATCTGGGGATGGGCGCCGCGCAGCTCCTGCTCCAGGCCGTACACGGCGTACTCCGAGATGTCGACGCAGACCAGGCGACCCACGCCCAGGCGCGCGATCTGGCGGCACAGTTCGGAGCCGATCGATCCGCCCGCGCCGGTGACCATCACAGTCTGGCCCGAGAACAGCTCGGCCAGGCCCGCCATATCCAGCTTCACTGGTGTTCGGCCCAGCAGGTCCTCCAGCTCGATCCGGCGCGGCGCCGCGGCATCGGTCTTGAGCCACTCGTCAGGCCGGGGCATGGTCAGCAGGGTCACGCCGGCATCGGCCGCATGCAGCAGCACATCGCGTCGTTCGGCGGAGCCGGGCGGACTGGCCACCAGCGCGGTCTGCGCGCCGGTGGACGCCGAGACCCTGGCGATTGCACCGGGCGGGCCCAGGACCCGGATGCTTTGCAGCGAACGGCCGGCCTCGGCCGGCAACGGCGACAGGATACCGGCCGGCAGCCACTGCGCGGAACCCTTGAGCGCACGCAACGCGTTGGAGGCGTCCTGCAGCGTGCCCACGATCAGCAGTGGCCGTGCCGACCGGCTCACCAGATGGCGTTCGGCCATGGTGCGGCGTGCGGCGCGTGCCGCCCCCAGCAGCACCAGCGCGATCAGCGGTTGCAGCAACAGCACCGACCGCGGAAAGGCGGGCAGGCGCTGCATCAGCACGGCCGCGGTGGTGAGCAGCCCGCCCAGCAGGATGCCCAGCACCAGCTGGCGCAATTCCGGCAGGCCGATGTAGCTCCACACCTGGCGGTTGACACCCGCGGCCATCAGGCCGACGACATAGGCCGCCAGGCACCAGGGCGCCGCCTCCAGCGCCAGGCTCTCGAACTCCGCAGGGACCTCGAGGTTGAAGCGCAGCCAGAACGCGACCGCCCAGGCCAGCATCACCAGCACGAGGTCAAATGCGAACAACAAGCCCGCCTTAGGCCACCGCACGCTGGTCCTCCACCTGGGTCAGGGCACGCCGCAGCTGGTCCACCACGCGGCGCAACTGGTCGTCGGTCAGGTTGGAGCCCGACGGCAGGCAGATGCCCGCCTCGAACAAGCCAGCCGACACGTCCTGCGTGGAGGCATGGGGGAAATAGGGTGCGTCGCGGAACAGCGGCTGCAGATGCATCGGCTTCCACACCGGCCGGGCTTCGATCGAATGCCGCTCCAGCGAGCGCATCACCCGGCGGCACGCCGACGCCGCATCCGGCACGGCCAGCGTGAAACAGGTCAGCCAGCGGGTGGACCGATACCCTTCGGGCTCCGGCATCCATTGCACCTGGGGCAGATCGGCCAAGGCCGCGCGATAGACGTCAAACACCCTGCGCCGCTGGGCCACGCGCTGCTCCAGGACCCGTAGCTGGCCCCTGCCGATGCCCGCCAGCACATTGCTCATGCGGTAATTGAAGCCCACTTCCACGTGCTCGTAGTGCGGCGCGGCCTCCCGGGCCTGGGTGGACAGCTTGCGCGCGCGCGCGATGAGTTGCGCGTCGTCGCCTACCAGCATGCCGCCGCCCGAGGTGGTGATGATCTTGTTGCCGTTGAACGAGTACACCCCGAGCCGGCCCATCGTGCCACTGGCACGGCCCTTGTACATCGCGCCCAGCGACTCCGCGGCATCCTCGAGAACCGGAACCCCGTAGCGCTCGCACAGCGGCGCCAGCACATCCATGTCGGCGCTCTGACCATAGAGGTTCACGACGATCACGCAGCGCGGAAGGCGGCCCTCGCGACGGGCCCACTCCAGTGCCCGCTCCAGCCCCGCGGGAGACATGTTCCAGGTCCCTGGCTCCGAATCAATGAAGACAGGCCGCGCCCCGCAATACAGAACGGGGTTGCAGCTGCCCACAAAAGTCAGCGAGGAGCAGAACACCGTGTCACCCGGCTGGACGCCGAGCAACAGCAACGCCAGGTGAATCGCCGCCGTGCCGGAACTGACCGCCGCCGCGTGCCCCATGCCCACGTGCGCCGCCAGCTCGCGTTCAAAGCCGTCCACGTGCGGTCCCAGCGGAGCGATCCAGTTGGTGCGGAACGCCTCCTCGACAAACGCGGTCTCCTCCTCGCCCAGATGCGGGGACGAGAGCCAGACCCGCTGCGACAATTCGCGCCGGAACACCACGTCCACGGGCTTGCCGGCCCCGTCCAGCACGGGGATGTGGTCAATCTGGTGCTGGTCCATCAAACCGAGCACCGTCGCCTGATTGGCCTCCTCACCGACCGTGATGGCCGTCTGCTCCGGCAGCGCGGACAGTGCCGCATCGGCCGCCAGGTTGCTCAGCATGGCGCGGCGCAGGTCCCCGTCGGTCAGCGTACGGCGCAGGGTCCCGTCCTCCCGCAGCACCAGCAGGATGCCGTGCGCGGTGCTGTCCAGCCTGAGCAGGGCTTCACGCAGCGTGAACGCTGGCAGCACGCACAGCGCCTGGAAGTCGGCGGGGCTCATTTCAGTCTCCTGGCCGGTGTTCCGGCATAGGTCCCGGGTTCCTCGAGCGCCCTGTCCACCACGCTGCCGGCGCCCACCACGATGTCATCGCCCACCCGCCCGCCTGGCAGCACCACGGCGCCAGCGCCCACCAGCACGCGCCGACCCAGCCGCACATCACCGCACAGCACGGCGCCCGGCGCCACATGCGAAAACTCACCCACCACGGTATCGTGGTCGATCACCGCCCCATGGTTGACAATGACGCCGGCCCCCAGCGACGCCTGCGGAGCCACCACCGCCGTCGCCGCCACAAAGCACCCAGGGCCCAGCGAAGCCATCGCAGACACCACGGCCGCGCGGTGGGCGACCGTGGCCAGACGCTGCATGCCCAGTGTGTGGGCCTCCCGCTCACGCGAGGCATTGTGGCCGATCGCCACGTGAATCGCCCCGTCCCACGCCATCGCGTTCGAGGGTTCGATCAGATCAATACCCGGCATCAACTGGCCTACGCATTTGGCGGCGTCGCGGTCGGACCCCGACAGAGACGCCCAAGGGCCCTGACCCAGGGCCGCATCCGCGACCACGCGCGCGTGCCCGCCAGCGCCGAAGATCAGCAATCGGGTTGGGGGGGCAGAGGTCATCAGCGCGTCAGTACGTATTGGTTTTTTCGAGCAGGTCGGCGGACAACGCCAGCGTTTCGACAAGGCCCGCAATGCGTCCGGCAGTCGCCCCGTCGCCATAGCGGTTTATACACGGCCAGCGCCCATGCGCGAGCGCCGCCTCGAGCGCCTTGCCAATCGCTTCCGCCTGCACGGGAACATCCACCACGTTGTCGTTGCGCTCGCGCAGCTTCTGCCGATCGCCCACGTTGACCACCGGTGTGCCGAAGCTCGCCGCTTCGATGATACCGGCCGACGAATTGCCCACCATGACGCTGCAATGGCGCATGGCCGCGCAGAAGACCTCGCGTGGCAGGTGCGTCAGCCGCACCGAGCCTGCGGGCAGGCCACTAGTTTCGAGCGCACGCAGGATGTCGGCCGACCCGGCGTCTGAGTTAGGCGCGAGCCACACCACCGGACGCCCCAGGCTGGACAGGGCCTGCGCCAGGGCTTGCGTCTGGATGAAAGCGTCCCGCGCCTGCTGGACCACCGGATGGAACAACGCGAGCACAAAGTCTCGGTCGCCTTCCAGCCCCAGGGCCTGGCGGCATGACTGCGGGTCCATGGCCGCTGCGGCCTCGAGCCCGTCAAGCCCTGGCGCACCCGTCACGAAGATGCGCGCGGGGTCCTCGCCCATGCGAATCAGCCGATCGGCCGATGGCCGGGTGGCCACGAAGTGGTAGGTGCACAGCTTGCTGATCGCATGCCGCACGGGTTCGTCCACCGTGCCCGAACGCTCGCCGCCATGGATATGTGCCGTCACGATACCCAGATGCAGCGCGGCGATGGCGCCCGCCAGCATTTCGCCGCGATCGCCGAGCAACAACAGCATGTCGGGTCGTTCGCGCGCCAGCACTCCGGTGATCCCGTGCAGGCAGTCGGCGATCCCCAGGACCATGCTGGTAGCATTGCGCGTGTCCATGTCCAACTGCAGTTCGCCTGCGACCACCAAGCCACTGGCCCGGATTTCTTCCACGGTCATGCCATGGGCCGCACTAAGGTGCATGCCCGTGACCAACACTTCTAGAGCCAGTCCTGGGACCGAGGCTATGCAGTTGAGCGTGCTGCGCATCAAGCCGAAGTCGGCCCGTGTCCCACTCAGGTAGACCACGCGGCGCGGGACAGTTCTCACGGCCCGGCCTCTCCTTCGAACTGATCCCACTGCAACACCGTACCCGCAGCAATAGCCGTGCGGCTGCGGCGGCCCACGACCTGTTCAAGTTGACGCGGAGGGATGCCAGTGGCAGGCCGACGACACAGCAGCATGGAAGCCTCGATCACGGTGCCGGCTGGAATGCTGACCGCAGCGGCGACACTGCGACGTGCCACCCGCGTCGTATCCAGCTCCTGCGCTGTGGGCGCCTTGACGCCGTCACCCAGCATGGCAATCGTGCGCCGGATGCCCAACACCATGCTTTCGAATTCAGCCGGCTCAAGCGAGGCGCTGTGGTCGGGCCCCGCCATCGCTCGGTCCAGGGTGAGATGCTTCTCCACCACGGTTGCGCCCAGGGCGACCGCAGCGAGCGCAGCCTCGATACCCAGGCTGTGGTCGGAGTAGCCAACGGGCAGACCGAGATCGCCTCTCATGACGGGTATGGCTCGCAGGTTGAGCGACTCATCATTGGCCGGATAGGCCGACGTGCAGTGCAGAACAGTCACCCCGTCCAGGTCGCCGCGCACTTTCTGAGTCCACAGCAAGGCCTCGCGGATTTCGCCCATGGTCGCCATGCCAGTGGATAGCAGCAGCGGTAAGCCGGTGGCGGCCGCGTGCTCGACCAGCGCGCGATGGGTGAGCTCGCCCGACGACAGCTTGAGCCGGCGCACGCCCAACGCCACCAGCATGTCCACCGCATCGACCGAGAACGGCGTGGAGAAGAACTCAATGCCGATGCTGTCGCAATGCGCCTTGATCTTCCCGTGCACCTCTTCGGACAGCTCCAGCTTCTGCAGCATCGCGAACTGGTCGATCTCGCCGGTCTCGCGAGCCTGGTAGCCAGCAGTGGGCGCGCCGGGCAGCACCAAGTCCTGCGCACGGAAGGTCTGGAACTTGACCGCATCTGCGCCCGTCGCGTGGGCAGCATCGCACAAGGCCAGCGCCAGCGCCAGCTCGCCATTGTGGTTGACGCCGGCTTCGGCGATCACGAACACCTTCTCAGCCATCCAGCTCTCCCGCATGCCGCGCAGCCAGCCACTGCGCGTACTCGAAGTCTTCCAGCACGTCGATGTCCACCGATTTCCAGCGCGGCATCACGTAGGGCGCGATCTTCACGCTCCACAAGCCATGCAGCGCTGCATGCGCGAGCGCGGCACGCTGCCACACGTAGACAGAGCCGTTGAGCGCATAGACTGGCGGCGCGTCCTGCCGTCGCGTGCTGCCGTCGCCCTTGCACAGATGCACGCTGCCGTCAGCGCGCTGTTCGACCAGGTTGAAGTACGGGTTGTCGCCGGTGGGCGTGACGCTCACGACGAGCTGCGCATCGGGCGCGGTATCCAGTGCCGCAGCGATGTCGCTCGCTTGACGCAGAGGCGAGGTCGGCTGCAGGTCAACGATGCGCACAACAGACTGACCTTGCCGTTCCAGCCACGACACCATGTGCTCGATCACTGGCAGCTTGGGCGCGCTGTCACTCGCCAGATCCGCCGGTCGCAGGAAAGGCACCTGCGCGCCTGCCTCGCGCGCTACCCCAGCAATCGCCTCGTCGTCGGTGGACACGTACACCACGTCGATGCGCTTGCAGGCCAGCGCTTGCGCGATGCTGTGCGCGATCAGCGGTCGACCATTGAAGAACCGGATGTTTTTGCCGGGCAGGCCCTTGCTGCCGCCGCGCGCGCAGATAGTGGCAATGATGCTGCCGCCACTCATAGCGCAAGAAACTTTCGCAGCATCGCCAGGCCCGGCAGGGCGCTGCGCTCAGGATGAAACTGACAGCCATGCAGGTTGCCGCGCTGTACGGCCGCGCAGATCGGCTGGCCATCGTAGTCGACGTTCGCCAGCCGGTCACCGGTCTGCGTGGGCTGAGCAGCGAAAGAATGGACGAAATAGACGCGCTCGCGCGGCGCCATCCCCTCCAGAACGCTGCCTTCCCACGATTCGCGCGCCCGCTCCAGTGGACTCCAGCCGATGTGGGGAATGCGGTGCGGCGCGCCGTTCACGCCCACCGCAGGCACCGCTTGCACGCGCCCGCCCAACAAGCCCAGGCCCTCGTGCACGCCCATCTCTTCGCTGGCCTCGAACATCATCTGCATGCCGACGCAGATGCCCAGGAACGGGCGGCCGGTATCAGCAAACCGTTTGACAAGGTCATCCAACCCGCGCGCGCGCAGCTCCACCATACCGTCGCCGAAAGCGCCTACACCCGGCAGGACGAGCCGCGGCGAATCGATGTCGGAGGCGGACGCCTTATCCACCAGGCGAACTGACGCGCCGCAATGCTCCAGCGCCCGCACGACATTCAGCAGGTTGCCGATACCGTAGTCAATCACCGTGACTGGAATGCTCACCTGCCACCCTCTGCCGCCCTCGGCTGTGGGGCTATTAGCCTTTGGACTGACTGGCAGTTCATGATGCACCTCCCGGTTCAGACAGCCGCACATCCAGCCCCGCATCCACCGCTGCCTGCTTGACCTGCCCTAGCGACATGCGCTTCCAGTGCAGCGCATCGGCGATCGCCACACCCGACGCGCCGGTCGCGCACGCGACGGCCAGGTCACTGGCCTTGCCGAAGCCGCCGCTCGCGATCACCGGCACGCGAACAGCGTCGCACACCTGCTGCAGCAGCGCCACGTCGAAACCCTTGCGAGTGCCCTCTTGGTCTACCGAGGTCAGCAGGATCTCGCCGGCGCCCAGGTCGACCGCCTCGCGCGCCCACTGCACCACGTCCTTGCCGGTCTTCTCGCGTCCGTTGTCCGTATAGGCCTCCCAGCGGCCCTCGCCCACGCGCTTGGCCTCGATGCCCAGCACCATGCACTGCGAGCCGTAGCGCCCCGCCACTTCGGTCACCAGCTGTGGCCGCGCAATGGCGGCGGTGTTGATCGCCACCTTGTCGGCGCCCGAAGCCATCATCTTGCTCACGTCGTCGAGCGAACGGATACCGCCGGCCACGGTAATGGGCACGTAGATGCGGTCGGCCGCTCGCTTGATGATGTCGGTAAGGTTGTTGCGCTGATAGAGGCTGGCCACAATGTCAAGGAATAGCAACTCGTCGGCGCCTTCCGCATAGTAGCGAAGCGCGAACTCGTGCGGGTCGCCCACCACACGCAGGCCCTCCAGGTGAATACCCTTGATGAGGTTGGGGCCCTTGATATCCAGGCGGGGGATGATGCGGACGCTGGGCTTGACCATCGCTCTTCAGTTTTCCCAGATGGGGTGACGCAACCGCCAGTGGCCATCCTCACGCTTCCAAAGATGGTCGGACCGCCAACTGTCGATTACGGCGTAGAAATCCTCTTCACTGATTTCACAGTAATCCAAAAAATCGCGGAAGTAGCGCTGCGGGAATTCACCGTCGTACCGGCGCACCAAGGCGATGCCCTCCTCGCGAGTGATCTTGCTGTCGCGTATTTCGTGCGCCGTGTCCGAGGTAGTGCGGCCGATGCCAAACTTGATATACGCTAGGTAATAGTGGTAGCCATCAATGCGGTCATCCAGGCTCGCGTACTTGGAGTAGGTGCCCTCCGAGCGTTCAGTGTTGGGTGAGAAACCAGTGTTTTCCACACAGTAGTAGAAATTCTCCTGCGGATCCCAGAACTTGTAGTAACCGAAGAAATGAATCTGGGTTCTGTTTTCGAGGATCCGAGCATACGACGGGGCAGTGAAGGGGTAAAGCTCAGCGAGCGACACCCCATGGTCGGCCCAGAACTCCGGTGGCAGGCCTGAAAAATAGTGCTTGTCGTGGTCGGCAATGTCACGCGTGGGTTTGAAGGCGTTTTTCATGTCACCGCCGTACTCCACCTCGCCGTTCTCGCCGTACATGATCAATTGCACGTCGTGCTTGACCGCCATGTGCAACGGGTAGTTCGTCTGGCCATAAATGAATGGCTGGAATGGATCCCCAAGATAGGCGAAAGACAATTGTGTGAGCTTGCGTGTGGTCACAGGATCGGGTGTTCCCAGCACGTGGTTGAAGCCCGCATGGACAAAGGCATCCAGGTTTCGCCGACCAATCTCGGTGGGCAGTAGCGGCGCCCAGGTTACGCACAATGGATTCATTCCGTAGTGGTATTTGAGTTGGTGGGCGACGAAGCTGCCGTCCTTGCCACCGCTGCACGGCACGATTACGTCATAGCTGCCGTCACCCTTACGGTGGCGATCGCAAAGCTCGCGCAATTCTCGATCGCGCTCGGCCCAATCCACCTTCTCGCGCTTGTAAACCGCATAGTGGCAGGCCGAGCATATGCCATCGGAGTCGAAGACGATGCGTGGACGCTGGTTTGACACGGTACACCGCTTGCAGAATTTAACGTCACTTGGCAAGTTGTAGCGCTGCTGCACATTGCGCGGCTCGATACTCAGATAAGAACTCATTTCACTAATTCCTTCAATACCGCCAACACCCTTGTGGCCGCCTGACCGCTGCCTTGGCTGCTGCCCGCCGCTCCGCGCCCTGTCCCGACCGCGCGCAACAGAGAGTCCAAACGAGCTGGATCCCTGCAGGCCGTAGCCATACCGTACCGAGCCAACGGCACGGAGTCATCGAAGAGCGACCCCAGAACCTGGATAACCGGTGTGCCCGCCAGCCAAGCCTCCACAGCCACAGTCGAATTCATGGTCACAAGCACATCGGCCGCATGGATCAGCGGATGTAGCTCGAATTGTCGCCCATCCCAGCGCACACCCGGCAAGGGGAAGGCCTGCCGCTCGGGTTCGCTCGGGTGGGGACGCACGACCAGAACCCGATTGGGTTCATAGCCAGCCCAGTTCACCAAGCTGGCTTCGATGCGACCCGGCAAGTCGGGGTCACCGCTGCGTCCTGGCACGGATGGATGGCTTAGAGGTTCCGGCTGTGACGCCCAAAGCACGACCTGGGCGCCGTCCCAACCCTGTTCGCGACGCAGCCGCACGCCTCTGTTCCGGGCCTCGATCGAGTTAACGGCGTCGAAGGCCGGATTGCCCGTGACCACCACCTCTTGAGCTTGCCGCCCTGCCGCGAGCACGCGTTCGCGCACGCGCTCATTGAGCACACAGATGCGGTCGGCGAATCCGGGTTGACCAACCCATCCGACCTCGTCCACGGCAAAAAGATCCACGACGCACGCGGCGGGGATACCCAGGCGCCGAGCCGCAAGCACAGTCGCCTTCTCAGCACGCGGCGCACTGGTAGTCACCACCAAAGCAGGCGCGATCTCACGCAGGATACGCTCCATGACGCCCACTGGCTCAAAGCACTGACGGCCGTCCCGGGCATAGCGCTCGGCTGCCTGCTCCGCTCCGTACCGTGCCTCTAGGTCGGCGTATGACAGCCCCAGATAGGCACTACTCTCGCGCAGGTCCAGCGGCGCAGCAGGCAAGACCTGTGCCATCCGTAGGCCCTGAACCAAGGCGGCATCGTCACCTTGGCGAACGAAATCAGCAAACCCCAAAGGCAGGAAGCCGGCCTCGCGAACGGCGTATGCGGCCGTGGTCAAAGCAAGCACACGCGGCTCAGCCAGACCCAGGGCTCTCACTTGCTGCGCTACAGGAAGAAGGGCGCGCACGTGGCCGCCACCATAGGCAACAAAGAGCCAGCAGGGCTTGTCAGCCCGCAAAACCATCTCCCCACAAAGCCAGAGCGACCAGGGCCCGCAGCTCACGGGTAAAGTTGGCGCGGCCATCGCAATGACGATCCAGCATAGCGTCGATCTGATTGAGGTGGAACAACCGTCCGAGCAACTCACTACCCGTGATCTTCTCGCGCAGCCAGGCCTGGCTTTCATGACGGAACCAGTCCCCGATCGGCACGGTGAACATCTGCTTGCGCCGGTGCGCCAGGTCATCCCCGATCAGCGGGGCGACGGCTTTTTTATACCAATGCTTCTTGTCGCCCTGATGCAACTTGGTGTCGCCGCGCGAGCGGAACGCCAGTTCCATCATCCGCCAGTCCAGAAACGGCGTGCGCGCCTCGATGGACACGGCCATGCCCATGCGGTCGGGCTTGACGAGGTTGTTGCCCGACAGCAGGAGCTGCATGTCCAGGTACAGGGCCTGGTTGACGCGGTCAAAGTGCTGCGCCTCATCGAACCAGGGCCGTGCCGCGGCGTCGAAGCTGTCGATATCCGCCAGCTGCGCGGCGATGGCTGGCTGGTACAGCGCCTGCTTGGCCTCGCGCGAGAAGAGCGAAATCGAGTCGAAATAGGCGCGCTGAAACCCACCGGCGTCCAGCGCCTGCACACCGGCACGCGCGAAGAACGCCGCGTACTTGTCGTACCCGGCAAAAAGCTCGTCACCGCCATCGCCCGTCAGCACCACCTTCACGTGCTTCGCCGCGAGCTCGCTCACACGCAGGGTCGGCATGAAGGACGCATCCCCGTGCGGCTGGTCGAGGTGGTGCATGACCTGCGGCCAGCGGGCCAGCATGTTGAGTTCGGCGATCTCGCTGGTGTGCTCACAGCCGAACCGGCGCGCGGCCTCGGCAGCGAACGCCGATTCGTCATACAGGGGGTCCGCGAAGCCGATGCAAAAGGTCTTGACGGGCTGGTCCACATGGCGCGCCATCAGGCCCACGATGGTGCTGGAATCCACGCCGCCCGAAAGGAAGGCCCCCCAGGGCACATCGGCCCGCAGGCGGACCCGCGTGGCGTCGTCCAGGATGGCCAAGAACTCCTCGGCCCAGTCCTCATAGCGGTGGTCCTGCTCGCGCTGGTCGGCCAGACGCCACCAGCGTCCGGTCTGCACGCCACTGCGCGTGAACCGCAGCCAGGTGCCCGGCATCACATGCCGGATGCCCTGCCAGATGGTCCAGGGCGCCGGGATGTAGTTGAAGCTCAGGTAGTGGTGAATTGCTTCAAAATCTATAGCACTATGTGTCCGATTGGCAAGGGCTACAGGCAAAATGGCCTTGATTTCCGAGGCAAACACGGCACGCCGGCCATCGTCGGCCACGTACAGCGGCTTGACGCCGATGCGGTCGCGCACGAGGTACAGCGCGTCCTCGCGCTGGTCATCGATGGCGATGGCAAACATGCCGTTGAGCTTGTCCACGAAGGAAATGCCCTCGCGCTCGTAAAGCCGCAGGATCACCTCGGTGTCCGAGGCGGTCTTGAGCGTCACGCCCTGGCGACGCAGCTCGTCGGCCAGTTCGATGTAGTTGAAGATCTCGCCGTTCTGCACCACCGCCACCTGCCCGTCATCCGAGACAAAGGGCTGGTGGCCGCCGCCCAGGTCGATGATGGACAGCCGCCGGTTGCCAATGGCCACGCCGCGCTGCGGCCGGTGCCAGATGCCCTCATCGTCGGGCCCGCGATGGACCAGGCTGCAGGCCATGCGGTCCAGCGCGGCGTCGGGCAGCGCGCGCCGCTGCCGGTCCCAGTAGCCGAAGATGCCGCACATGTCAGTCCTTGCCTCCGGGCATCAATTGCTGCCCCTGCCGGTCAGCCGCGACAGCGTCCAGACCATGATTTTCAGATCCAGCCACAGCCCGGCTTCGCGGGTGTAGCGCAAGTCGGCGTCCAGGCGCTGCGCCGGGGTGGAATCCGACCGGTACAGCGCCTGCGCCAGCCCCGTGATGCCGGGACGCACGCTGCAACGCTGGCGCCATTGTTCGTCCGTGTACAGGCTGCGCTGCGCCGGCACGTCCGGCCGGGGGCCGACCAGGCTCATGTCGCCACGCAGCACATTGATGATCTGGGGCAGTTCGTCGATGCTGCTGCGCCGCAGGAAACGGCCCACGCGTGTGATGCGCGGGTCATCGCTGGCGGTGTGCCAGGGGCCGAGGGTGGCGGCGTTGACCACCATGCTGCGGAACTTGAGCATGCCGAACTCCCGCCCGCCCAGGCCGACGCGCTGATGCCTGAACAGCACCGGGCGGCCATCGTTGAGCAGCACCGCCAGCGCGGCCGCAGCCAGCACCGGCGACAGCAACAGCAGCGCCACCAGCGACAGGACCAGGTCCACCAGCCGCTTCATGCGCCCGTGGCCTCCGCGCCCGCTGTCCTGCCCGCCAGCTGGGCGATGCGCGACAGCACGTGGCGATGGTCGGCCTCCTGCTGCGCAGGCGCGCGTGCCGACAACGCCTGTTCGGCCTCGCGCAGGGCCGCGACCTCCGATTCGAAGGCCGAGGCGCCGTCCGCACGATGAAAGGTGCGCGACAGGATCACCGCCTGCGATCCGAGCCGCACATGCTCACCCAGGACATCGCGCCCTGGCAGCAGGCCCTCGTCAAGCCGGGCAATGCCGCCAAAGCCGAAGCGCAGCCCGTGGCGCCGCGCGACCTCGGCCACGCGGTCCACATGGCCCAGTGCCAGCGGCTCGAACATGAAGCGGCAGCCCAGGGACAGGTGCAGGTCGTTCAGCCCCACGAACACCTCTTCCAGGCCAGGCGTGCCGGCCCACTGCTCCAGGCTGGCCAGCGCCGCCGCCGTCTCGAGCAGCGGCACGATCGGCACCCGCCCGGCCACCAGCCGGGAAAATTCGGCAAGCTCGGCGGCGGTGCGGAACATGGGCAGCATCAACAGGTCGGCGCCGCGCGCCAGCACGGCCTCGATCTCGGCCGCAGAGGCCGCGTTCAGCGGATTCACGCGCACCATGAGCCGGGAATGCCGAAGCACCGCCTTGATCCGGGCCACATCCTCCAGCTCGTGGGCGCTGATGAAGGTGTTGAGCCCCGCCTGGCGCTCCGCCTTGCCCAGGCGCTCCAGGTCCACAAACAGCCGCATGCCGGGCAATGCGTCGCATCGGCGCGCAAACGCCGGGTCGTTCGTGATTTGGAGCAGTTCGATCATTCGCGAAGCGTTGATTATCGCCGTACGGCCGCGCGAACGTCGGCGCTGCCCAGCCACCCGATTGCTACTATTCCGATAGCAAACAACATCGACAGGACAAGGGCTACAACCATATTCATCGAGCCAATGGGCAAAGCCAGCGCGGCCAGGGCCGGCAGCACCAGGCTGGCCGCCGTCAGGCCCATGGCCCGCCAGGGCAGCCAACGGCGCCACGCCGGCCCCAGCAGGCCCACGGCCACGGCAGCCACCCCCACCAGCACCACGTCCAGCAGCCCCATCAGGCGAGCCCCGTTGCCCCCGAGTGCGGGCCCCACGGCCAGCAGCCCGCCCAGCGCCAGGGCATAGGCCGCCGCCACCGCCTTCATGCGGCCCTGCGTGGCCAGGACCGTCAAGGCCACGGCAATCAGCGCCTGGGGCAGCAGGCTCCAGGCGCCCACCTGTCCCCACTGGGCCACCGAGTCCAGCCCGCGGGCATCCATGCGGCCCCAGCCGAACAGCAGGCGGGCCACGGCCGGCGCGCCCACGATCAGCGCGCCCAAGGCCGCGCAGGCGAGCGTCCAGGCCAGCGCAAAAGCGCGGCGTACGGCCTGCGCCGGGTCATCCCCCGTGGCGAAGGCCCGCGTGATCACGGGGAATGCGAGGCTGGCCACGAGCTGGATGGCCAGCACCAGCGGCAGCTCCACCAGCTTCCACGCGTAATTGAACAGGGCCAGCGCACCCTCGCCGGACTGCGAGGCCAGCGAACGCGCAACAAAAGGCAACGCCAGGGGAAGCCCGGCCGAGAGGGCGGCCCATGTCCACAGCGACGCCGCGGGCAACGCGGTGGCAGCCGCGGCCGCCGGCGGTTCGGCCGCCGGGCGCCGGGCCAGGGGCCGCATCCGCCAGCCCAGCCACACGAGCCGCAGCCCCATCGCCAGCAGGAGCGAAAGACCCAGACCGCTGGCCACGGCGGGCCCCACCCCCCCGCGGCCCACCGTCAGCAGCCCCGCGACCAGCACCCCGTTGACCACCAGATTGGCCGCGTACATGCCCAGGAAATCGCGCTCGTGCTGCAGCCGCGTGACCCAGAGCGCCGCCAGCAAAGCCGCTGGCACGGCCGCCGCGCTCCACCACAGGCCGTGCGCCGCCAGATCTGCCAGCCCCGGCTGCAGGCCGGGCACCAGCAGCCCGGCCAGTGGCCGCGCCCCCGCGGCCAGCGCCAGCGCCAGCGCGGCCCCACCGGCCAGCAGTGCCCGGGCCACCTGCCGCTGGGTCGCGGCCTGGGCCTGCGCCTGCTGCCCGACCCAATGCGGCAGCAGCACATAAGCCAGGGCGCCGGTGGCCACCAGCCCCGCCACCCAGTCGGGCAAGGTCAGCATCAGCACCGCCACATCGCCCAGGCCCGACGCGCCAAATGCCGCCGCCTGCGCCGACTCGCGCAACAGACCCAGCACGCGGCTGGCCAGCAGCAGCGCCAGCGAAATCACCCCGGCTTTGAGAAACATGGCGCCGATTATCAAGGGGCGACATGGCAGCGGCTGCGCCGAAAACCTAAAATCACGGGTTGCGGCAAAAAAGCGCCGGCCCCGCAGCCGGCCCTTTCAGGCCATATCCCTGCCCCTTCAAGCCAACGCCCACCGATGGGCGGCACTTCATGTCCGAATCCACGAACACACCCGTCACCCCGGAAGACAACCAGTTGATCGCCGAGCGCCGCGACAAGCTCAAGGCCATTCGCGAGGCCCAGCGCGCGGGCAAGGGCGTGGCGTTCCCCAACGACTTCAAGCCCGCGGGCCGCGCCGCCGTGCTGCTGGCCGACCACGGCGACAAGACCCCGGAGGCCCTGGCCGAGGAAGGCACCGTCACCAGCGTGGCGGGCCGCATGATGCTCAAGCGCGTGATGGGCAAGGCCAGCTTTGCCACCCTGCAGGACGCCACCGGGCGCTTCCAGATCTACGTGACGCGCGACGACGTCGGCGAGGAAGCCTATGCCGCCTTCAAGCACTGGGACCTGGGCGACATCGTGGCGGCCGAGGGCAAGGTGTTCAAGACCCGCACCGGCGAGCTGTCACTGCATGCGAGCCAGGTGCGGCTGCTCACCAAGAGCCTGCGGCCCATGCCCGACAAGTTCCACGGTGTGGCCGACCAGGAGGTGAAGTACCGGCAGCGCTACGTCGACCTCATGATGGATGAGGAGGCGCGCAGGCGCTTCACCGCGCGCAGCCGCGCCGTCAGCTCGATCCGCGAATTCATGGTGGGCCACGGCTTCCTTGAGGTCGAGACCCCCATGCTGCACCCCATTCCCGGTGGCGCCAATGCCAAGCCGTTCAAGACCCATCACAACGCGCTGGACCAGGAGATGTTCCTGCGCATCGCGCCCGAGCTGTACCTCAAGCGGCTGATCGTGGGCGGCTTTGAACGAGTGTTCGAGATCAACCGCAATTTCCGCAACGAAGGCATCAGCGTCCGGCACAACCCCGAGTTCACCATGATGGAGTTCTACGCGGCCTACTGGAACTACCGCGACCTCATGGACTTCACCGAGGCCCTGATCCGCGATGCCGCGCAAAAGGCCGCGGGCACGCTCGAACTGAGCTACGGTGGCAAGCCGGTGGATCTGGCCGCACCGTTCGAGCGCCTGACCATCCGGGACGCGATCCTGCGGCACACGGAAGCCGGCGCCAACGGCGAGGCCGGCGCCGCCGCCACGGTGGACAGCCGCGAATGGCTGGTCAACGCCCTGCGCAAGCTCGGTCTGAACGAGGAAAAGAACAAGCTCGGCAGCCGCTCGCTGGCGGGTCTGCAAGTCCTGTACTTCGAGGAGACCGTGGAGGAAAAGCTCTGGCAGCCGACCTTCATCATGGAGCACCCGACCGAGATCTCGCCCCTGGCACGCGCCAATGACGAGCGGCCCGAGGTGACCGAGCGCTTCGAGCTCTACATCACCGGCCGTGAATTCGGCAATGGCTTCTCCGAGCTCAACGACGCCGAAGACCAGGCCGCCCGCTTTGCCGCGCAGGTCAGCGCCAAGGATGCCGGCGACGACGAGGCCATGTACCACGACCACGACTTCGTGCGCGCGCTTGAGTACGGCATGCCGCCCACCGGCGGCTGCGGCATCGGCATCGACCGGCTGATGATGCTGCTGACCGACAGCCCCAGCATCCGCGACGTGATCCTCTTCCCCGCGCTGCGCCGCGAGTCCTGAGCGGTTCTTTACAGGTTTTGAGCCCGCAGCCCTTGCGGGGCAGCCACTTTACGCTATCAAAAGTGAAGCAAATCAGCGCTCAGGGCAACTGGTCCAGCGCACGCAGGTAGGCCGCGGAGGTCATGAGCGGCTCCCACCCGGGTGCCGGTGCGGTGGGCAACAGGTCGAGCCGCCGCTGCTCGCTGGCGCCGTTGGCCTGCCAATGGCCGGCGATCTGGGCTTGCGCGAGGCCGTCGAGCAATTCGTCCACGGCGCCCCCCCCTTCCAGCGACTGGTTGCACAGCAGCACCAGGTCGCAGCCGGCCTGCAGGGCCGCGACACCGGCCTCGGTGTAGCTGACCTCGCGTCCGTCGATGCGGCGCGCGCCGGCCATGCTCAGGTCATCGCTGAAGATGGCGCCGCCAAAGCCCAGCGTCCCGCGCAGGATGTCGTTCAGCCAGCGGCTGGAGAAGCCTGCGGGGCGGGCATCCACCCGGGGGTAGATCACGTGGGCCGGCATCACGCTGGTCAGCGACGTGCTGAGCCAGTCGTACGGCATGGCATCGTCGGCCAGGATGGCCTTGAGGCTGCGCCGGTCCACCGGGATGTCGGTGTGCGAGTCGGCTTTCACGAAACCATGCCCTGGGAAGTGCTTGCCGCAGTTGCCCATGCCGGCCTGCAGCAGGCCATGCATCAGGCTCTTGGCCAGCAGCGCGGCCACCCGGGGGTCACGATGGAAGGCGCGGTCACCGATCACACCGCTTTCCCCGTGGTCCAGGTCCAGAACCGGCGTGAAACTGAAGTCAACACCGCAGGCCCGCAATTCGGCCGCCAGCACATAGCCGCAGGCCGTGGCGGCGCGGGTGGCGGCCATGGCGTCCTTCATCCACAGCTCGCCCAGCGCCTTCATGGGCGGCAGATGGGTGAAGCCATCGGTGCGAAAGCGCTGGACCCGCCCGCCCTCGTGGTCGACACAGATCAGCGCGTCTGGGCGAACCGCCTTGATGTCGGCGCACAAGGCCAACAGCTGTGCCCGGTTCTGCCAGTTGCGCGAGAACAGGATCACGCCGCCCGTCAGCGGGTGACGCAACCGCCGGCGGTCGGCGGCTTCGAGCGAGGTGCCGGCCACATCGAGGATCAGCGGGGCATGCGGGGTCATTCAGGCTTCCTTCTTTTCAACGACCACAAAACTGGCCGCGTAGTCCGTCTCGTCGGTCACGCTCACCAGCGCCGTGAGGCCCTGATCCTCGAACCATGTCTTGAGGCCGCCATGCAGGAGGATGACGGGCTTGCCACTGGCCTGCTTGCCAATCTCGCAGAGCCGCCAGGTCATGGGCATGCGCATGCCCAGACCGATCGCCTTGCTGAAGGCTTCCTTGGCCGAGAAGCGGGTGGCCAGGTAGCGCACGCCGCGCTCGGGCCAGCGCTGGCCACGCATCTGCCAGGTGGCGAATTCGGCGTCGCTGAGGATCTTGCGCGCAAAGCGCTCCCCGTGGCGCTCCAGCGAGGCGCGGATCCGCCGGACGTCGCAGATGTCGGTACCGATGCCGTAGATCATTCGGCCGCAGCGGCAATGCAGCGCAGATAGGCCTTGACGGTGGCGGCGTAACCGGACTCCAGCGCGTCGGACACCAGCGCATGGCCAATCGACACTTCCTGGACCCCGGGCACCGAGCGCAGGAAGGCGGTGAGGTTGTCCTGGTTCAGGTCGTGGCCGGCATTGACGCCCAGGCCCGCCTCCAGCGCCGCCTGCGCGGTGGCGGCGAATGCCCGCAGCACGCTGTCCTTGGAGCCGGTGCCATAGGCGCTGGCATAGCTCTCGGTGTAGAGCTCGACCCGGTCCGCACCGAGCGCCTTGACGGCGGCCATGGCTTCGGGCTGGGGGTCCATGAACAGGCTCACACGCACGCCGAGCGAACGGATTTCATCGATCACCGGCTGGAGCCGGTCCGCGTCGTCGGGGAACGCCCAGCCGTGGTCACTGGTGAGCTGGCCCTCGCTGTCGGGCACCAGCGTGCACTGGTGCGGCCGCAGCTCGCGCACGAAGTCCATCAGGTTGTGGAAGGGATTGCCCTCGATGTTGAACTCGGCCCGCGGCCAGGACTGCAGCAGCTTGTGCAGCACGTGCACGTCTTCGGCCCGGATGTGACGGGCATCGGGCCGGGGGTGGACCGTGATGCCGTGGGCTCCCGCCTCCAGGCACAGCGTGGCCGCGCGCAGCACGCTGGGAATCCCCAGGTGCCGCGTGTTGCGCACCAGCGCCACCTTGTTGAGATTGACCGAGAGCGCGGTTCGTGTCCCCGCCCGGCCGCCGGAACTGGTTTTCATAGCGATTGAAGGTCCATCATCATTTGCCGCGTCCGCAACGTGGCCACGCCGCAATGGTAGTGCAGCAAGGCCCGCAATTGGGGCTTCAAACCTGTCATCACGGTCGTGGCGACCCGCAAGGTGGCGCCAAAGGGCGTCGCATCGTCGAGCGCGGCCTGCAATGCCAGCCACTGGGCCCCCGTCAGGCTGGCACGCTCGGCGTCGCCGACCTGGAGCAAGCCGCCATCGGGCACGAGGCCGTAGCGGGCCTGCGGTTCCAGCGGCCCGAGCGTCAGGGTCTGCACATCGAGCGACGGCAGCAGCCCGATCTCGCGCAGCAGCAGCAGTTCGAAGGCCCGCAGCGCCGGTTGCAGCAGTTCGCCGTGTGACGACGCCAGCAGTTCCACCATGCTGGCATAGGCATCGAACAGGGCCGCATGGGGATCGTCACGCGCCAGCAGCCGCAGCAGCAGTTCGTTGAGGTAGTAGCCCGAGAGCAGCCCGTCACCCGTGGGCATCACATGACCACCGACCCACTCGGCCCCCTTCAGGTTGCGGATTTCGGCGTCGCCGCCAAACCCCACGCGCAAGGGCTGCAGCGGCAGCAGCACGGGCCGGAAATTGGAGCTGGGCTTCTTGGCGCCGCGTGCCACCAGCGCCACACGGCCATGATGCCGCGTGAAGACTTCGAGGATCAGGCTGGACTCGCTCCAGTCGTAGCGGTGGAGCACGTAGCCGGGCTCGTCCGCGATGCGGCGCGACATCGCGGTCAGGCCCGGTGCCGGTCCTGTCCCGGCCCGGCACGGAGTGCCACGTGGCCGGGCGCAGGAGAGGGAGCGCTATTCGTAGCCAAAGGACTTCACCCGAGCCTCGTCATCGGCCCAACCCGAGCGCACCTTGACCCAGAGTTCCAGGAAGACCTTGGCGCCCATGAGCTTTTCCATCTCCTGGCGGGCCTCCGTGCCAATGCGCTTGAGGCGCTCGCCCGCTTCGCCGATGACCATGGCCTTGTGGCCCTCGCGCTCGACCACGATGGTGGCGGCGATGCGGATCATCCGGCCATGCCTGGGGCTGGGCTCTTCCTCGAACTTGTCCACCACCACGGTGGACGTGTAGGGCAATTCGTCTCCGGTGAACCGGAACAGCTTCTCGCGCACCGTCTCACTGGCGAGGAATTTCTCGGAGCGGTCGGTGAGCTCGTCCTCGGCGTACCACCAGGGCTGCACGGGCAGGAATTTCTCGCAGATGTCGAACAGGCGCGCAATGTCCTTGGCGTTCTTGGCCGACATGGGAACGAATTCGGTGAACGCATGGCGCTCCTGCATGTCGCGCAGCCAGGGCGCGAGCTCGGACCGGCGATGCACCTGATCCAGCTTGTTCGCCAGCAGGAGTGCCGGCACATCCGGCTTGAGCAGCGACAGCACCTTGGCATCCCCGAGCGTGAAGCTGCCCGCCTCGACCACAAACAGCACCAGGTCCACATCGCCGATGGCCCCCATCACGGTCTTGTTGAGCGAGCGGTTCAGCGCCGTCGCATGCCGGGTCTGGAAACCGGGCGTGTCCACGAAGATGAACTGGGTCTGCGCCCGGGTCCGGATGCCGGTAATGCGGTGACGGGTGGTCTGGGCCTTGCGCGAGGTGATGCTGATCTTCTGACCCACCAGCGCATTCAGCAGGGTCGATTTGCCCACGTTGGGCTTGCCCACGATGGCGATGACGCCGCAGCGTTGCGCGCCGGGCATGGCTTCCGGGTCGGCCGAAGCCGATTCGTCTCCAGCCTCCGCCGAAGGGTCTTCAGTCGCTTCTTTTTTTGTAGCGTCCATCACTTCATCTTCGCTTTCAGGGTGATCAGCATGGCGGCGGCGGCGGCCTGCTCGCCAGAGCGCCGCGATCCGCCAATTCCGCGCTCGGTCACCCCCAGTTCAGCGATCTCGCACTCCACGTCAAAGGTCTGCTTGTGGGCCGCGCCGAGTGTCCCCGCCACACGGTACACGGGAAGCTTCATCTTGCGGCCTTGCAGCCATTCCTGCAACTCGGTTTTCGGGTCCTTGGCAGCGGCGGTCATCTGGGGCGTGATCTCGATGGCCTGGAACAGGCGAAGGACCAGCGCCTCGGCGGCACCATAGCCAGCGTCCAGGTGCACGGCACCAATCAGGGCCTCGAGTGCGTCGGCCAGGATCGAAGGCCGCTTGTGGCCCCCCGAACGCATTTCCCCCTCCCCCAGACGGATGACGGACGGCAGGTCCAACCCCAGGGCAAGCTGGTGCAGGGTCTCCTGCTTGACCAGATTGGCCCGCACGCGCGACAGATCCCCCTCGGGCAGTGATTTCAGGCGGTCGTACAGCAGGGCGGCCACCGCCAGATTGAGCACGGCGTCACCCAGAAATTCCAGACGCTCGTTGTGATCGGCGGAAAAACTGCGGTGCGTCAGCGCACGCTGCAGCAGCAGCGGATCGGAGAATGCGTGCTGCAAGCGCCCCTGCAGAGCTGACAGGCCGCCCTCCACGCTATTTGGATTTACCGGCGTATTTCAGCAGCAGGTAGGCCGGACCGGCAAGGTGGATTTCCTTGGTGTAGGCAAAGGACACCACCACCTTGTCACCTTCCTTGGTGATTTCGAGGTCTTTTCCCGTGATGGACTTGATGTCATCGATCTGGGCGGCCTTGTCAAAAATGGTCCGCACATCCAGCGGCGTACTCCCCACCTTGGCCTTGTCTGCAGCTTTGAGAACCGCTTGGTACTCCACTGCCGTAGGAAACACCTGGGCACCAATGACACCGGCACAGGCCAGCACCCCTGCGACAAAGATCAGGCCGATGAAGGACACACCCTGTTGCCTGGACTTGAGCTGAAAATTCATACGCCAACCTTTGCTGCAAGAAAATGTCTATTCGAAAGAGCCAATGCGCTTCAGGTCGCTGAAATTCATCCAGACAAAGAACGCCTTGCCCACGATGTTCTGGTCCGGCACAAAGCCCCAGTAACGCGAATCCAGCGAATTATCGCGGTTGTCGCCCATCATGAAATAGTGCCCTTCGGGGACCTTGCAGACCACGCCCTCGACACTGTAACGGCAATTCTGCTTGAACGGGAAGTCATCGGCCCCCGAAACAAAGGCTGGCCGGTCATCGTCATTGAGCAATTTATGACGGTGATCGCCCAGGACTTCCTCGTAGTGCTTGAAGTACCGCATCACATCCCCGTCGAAGAAGTTGGGCAACGCGGTCTTGCTCACGAGCTGGCCGTTGATGGTCAGACGCTTGTTCAGGTAGGCCACCTCGTCCCCCGGCAGGCCCACCACCCGCTTGATGTAGTCGAGGCTGGGCTTGGGCGGATAGCGGAACACCATCACATCCCCGCGCTGCGGCTTGTGGCCCTCGGTGATCTTGGTATTGAGCACCGGCAGCCGGATGCCATAGGTGAACTTGTTCACCAGGATCAGGTCCCCCACCCGCAGCGTGGGGATCATGGATCCCGACGGAATCTTGAAAGGCTCGAACAGGAACGACCGCAGCAGGAACACCACCGCGATCACCGGAAACAGGCCGGCGGTCCAGTCCAGCCACCAGGGTTGCATCAGGAGACGTTCCCGGGCGGCGGGAAGGTCGTCATCCACCTGGGTGATGCCCTGTGCGGCAAGTTCGGTGCGGCGCTGCGCCACCTGGGCCTCCAGCGTCGCGGCCGCGGCACGGCGCTGCGGCAGGAAATACAGACGCTCCGCAAGCCAGTACAGGCCGGTCACCAGCGTGGCCAGGAACAAGATCAGGGCGAAATTGCCCTCGACCACGCCCAGATACCAGGCACCGGCATAGCCGGCAAACGCCGCGAGTATCGCGGCAGTCAGAAACTGCATCATTCCTCCACCTGCAAAATGGCCAAAAAGGCTTCCTGGGGCACTTCCACAGAGCCAATCTGCTTCATGCGTTTCTTGCCTGCCTTCTGTTTTTCAAGAAGCTTGCGCTTGCGCGTGATGTCGCCACCGTAGCATTTTGCCAGCACGTTCTTGCGCAGGGCCTTGATGGTTTCACGCGCGATGATGTTGGCCCCGATGGCGGCCTGGATGGCCACGTCGAACATCTGGCGGCTGATGATCTCACGCATCTTGGACACGACCGCCCGTCCCCGGTACTGCGCCTGGGTGCGGTGCACGATGATGGACAGCGCGTCAACCTTCTCACCGTTGAGGAGGATGTCGACCTTCACCACGTCGGAAGCCCTGTATTCCTTGAATTCGTAGTCCATCGAGGCATAGCCCCGGCTCACCGACTTGAGCTTGTCGAAGAAGTCCAGCACGATTTCACCCAGGGGCATTTCATAGGTCAGCATGACCTGCTTGCCGTGGTAGGCCATGTTCATCTGCACGCCACGCTTCTGGTTGGCCAGGGTCATGACAGGGCCAACGTACTCCTGTGGCATGTAGAGGTGCACCGTGACGATGGGCTCACGAATTTCATCGAGACGGCCCTGATCCGGGATCTTGGACGGGTTTTCGACCATGGACACCTCGCCCCCCGCCGTCACGACCTGGTAGACCACGCTGGGTGCCGTGGTGATCAGGTCCTGGTCGAACTCGCGCTCCAGCCGCTCCTGGACGATTTCCATGTGCAGCAGCCCCAGGAATCCGCAGCGGAAGCCAAAGCCCAGCGCCTGGGACACCTCGGGTTCGTAATGCAAGGACGAGTCGTTGAGCTTGAGCTTTTCGAGGCTGTCGCGCAGGGCATCGTATTGATTGGCCTCGGTGGGATACAGCCCGGCGAACACCTGGGGCTGAATTTCCTTGAATCCAGGCAACGGCTGGGTCGCGGTGAAGGCCGCCCCCCCCGTGCCGCCCTTGATCAGCGTCACCGTGTCGCCGACCTTGGCCGCCTGAAGCTCCTTGATGCCCGCAATGATGTACCCCACCTCACCCGCTTCCAGAGCCTGGCGCGGCTCATTGCCCGGCGTGAACACGCCAAGATTGTCGGCGTTGTAGGTGGCGCCAGTCGCCATGAGCTTGATGCGGTCGCCGCGCGCCAGCCGGCCATCGACCACGCGCACCAGCATGACCACGCCCACATAGCTGTCGAACCAGCTGTCGATGATCATGGCGCGCAACGGTCCGGCCGGCTCGCCCTTGGGCGGCGGAATCTTCGCGACCACGGCCTCGAGAATTTCGTCGATGCCCATGCCGGTCTTGGCCGAACACGGGATGGCATCACCGGCATCGATGCCGATCACGTCCTCGATCTCTGCCTTGGCGTTGTCCGGGTCGGCCTGAGGCAGGTCCATCTTGTTGAGCACGGGCAGCACCTCCACGCCGAGGTCCAGCGCGGTGTAGCAATTGGCGACGGTCTGCGCCTCGACGCCCTGGCTTGCGTCGACCACGAGCAGTGCGCCCTCGCACGCCGACAGGGAGCGCGAGACTTCGTAGGAGAAGTCCACGTGGCCCGGCGTATCGATCAGATTGAGGTTGTAGACCTGCCCGTCACGCGCCTTGTATTTGAGTGCCGCAGTCTGCGCCTTGATGGTTATCCCACGCTCTTTTTCGAGATCCATCGAATCGAGGACCTGCTCCTCCATCTCACGATCACTCAGCCCCCCGCAACGCTGGATCAACCGGTCCGCCAACGTCGATTTGCCGTGATCGATGTGGGCAATGATCGAAAAGTTTCTGATGTGATTCATCAACGAGAACGCTTAAGTGATTGAATTAAAACGGCGCAGAAAAGAAAAAAGGGCGCGTCGAGTGATGACGCGCCCTAAACCAACAATCTATGGCAACTGCGATAGTTGGAGCTTCATTGTAGGCAAAAAGCCCCGAACGTACAGACCCCAAACCCGCGAAACCACGTCGTTGCAGCGCAGCAACAAGAAATTTATACACAACTTATCAACATGAATCAGCGGTCAAACTCTGAACAACTTGTGGGTGATCTGTGGATCGACGGTGCACGACCCGATTTCATCCCGTATCGTGGATTGAAGGCTTTTTGATATGCCGGTAATCACCGGATCGGCCCCGGAATTCTACTCAATATTGTAATTAGCGGGCAGAAAAGTTAGTGAACACATACATCAAAGAGCTTCGTTCAAGGCCGAAAAAATAATAGGGGGTGGTGTCTTTTCGCGACTTTGATTCCGAAAAAAAGCCCCAAACCCGAGCCCGGGTCGGGGCTTCTTGACAAGGCGCTGCGAGCTCAGCGCTGGGGCCGGATCAGCAGAAAGGTCGCCAGGTCACCGCGGCGCAGCAGCACCGGCAAGGGCTTGCTCCGATCCGCCTTGAGAAGGGCCGCCTCGAATTCCTTCACGCTCCCCACCTCGACGTTGCCAATGGCCACGATCACATCACCCTCGCGAATGCCGGCGCGGGCCGCCGCGTCCACGGCGGCATCGACCTTCACACCGCCCTTGAGCCGAGCCTCTTTCTTCTGCGCATCGGTCAATTCGCTCACCGTGAGTCCCACGGACTGCGCCGCCGCAGACGCCTTGGGCTTGGCTTCTTTCTCGGCCGCCTTCTTGACGGGCTTCTCCGCCTCGAATTCACCGATGATCACACTCAGGTCCTTGGAGCCGCCACGGCGGAACACCGTCAGCGTGCTCTTGCTGCCCGGCTTGGTGTTGCCCACCAGGCGTGGCAGATCCGACGCCTTCTCGATCACCTTCCCATCGAAGCGCGTGATGATGTCCCCGGCCTCCACACCGGCCTTGTCGGCCGGCGCCCCGCTTTCCACGCTGCGCACCAGCGCACCCTGGGGCTTGCCCAGGCCGATCGACTCCGCCACGTCCTTGGTCACCTGGTCGATCTGCACGCCGATGCGGCCGCGGGACACCCGGCCCGTGGCCCGCAACTGGTCGCTCACGCGGATGGCCTCGTCCATCGGGATGGCGAACGAAATGCCCATGAAACCACCTGAGCGCGAGTAGATCTGGCTGTTGATGCCGACCACCTCGCCGCGCATGTTGATCAGCGGACCGCCGGAGTTGCCCGGATTGATCGCCACATCGGTCTGGATGAAGGGCAGATAGTCGCCGGTGTCGCGCTGTTTGGCACTCACGATGCCCGCCGTCACGGTGTTCTCGAGGCCAAACGGTGACCCGATCGCCATGACCCACTCGCCGACCTTGAGCCGACCGACGTCCCCCACCTTGACCGCAGGCAGTCCCGTGGCCTCGATCTTCACCACGGCCACATCCGTCCGTTTGTCGGCTCCGACGATCTTCGCCTTGAATTCACGCTTGTCGGTCAGCGTGACCACCACCTCGTCAGCGCCGTCCACCACATGGGCATTGGTCATCACGTAGCCATCCTGGGTCAGGATGAAGCCCGAACCCACGCCCCGTGGCTGGGGCTCCTGATCCTGCGGCTGGCTGGGCCGAGGAGCCGACCGTGGCACGCCCGGCAATGGCTGGCCGAAGAACCGCCGGAAAAACTCCTGCATTTCTTCGTCCATGTTGTTGCCCGACAAGCCGTTGAGGCCATGCGCCTTTTCGAGGGTACGGATATTGACCACCGACGGCCCTACCTGCTCGACGAGGTCGGTGAAATCGGGCAAGGCCCGGACCTGGGCCGACACGGGCTGGACAGGCATCATCACCAGCACGGCCGTCAGCATCAGCGCACCGGCCATCACTTGGGACTGCAGCTTCTTCCAGTCGAATCGCTTCATCATCGGCCTTTCAACAATTGCGGGAGCCCTGCTCCCATTCGGGTTCTACTTGCGTCGCTCGAGGCTCTGGGCAAAGGCCTTGAGGGTTTGCGGCGGCACTTCACCCACGGCAGTCAACCACCAGTCGCCGGTCTTATCCGGCAGCCTGCGGGTCAGCGTCTGGGTGGCGCCCATGGCCAGCATCACCTCCTTGGGGTGGCGGCGGCGGTCGTAAGCTTCGACAAACAGCGACACCGAGGCGAGTCCGTCCGAAAAGATCCACTGGACCGTCCCGTTGCCCTCGCCATGCGACACCATGGGGCGCTTGTAGCAGGTCACGGGCCGGAACCCTGCCACCGGACTCCTGAGCACCCAGCCCTCGGCTTCCGCCGTCGTCTTGACCGGATCGACCTTCTGCACGGTGTAGCCGTCGGTGCTGGCCATCAGTTGGGCCAGCTTGTCCATCTTGACAGGAACGTCCAGCTGCAATTCCGAGAACGCGGCCTGCTCCAGCACCCGTCCATCGCCATCAAGCGTCTGCAGCTTGACCACGAGACCGGTTTTCTTCTCGCTCCAGATCCGGTAGCCGAAACGGAGGTTGTCCTTGGGCGCCAGCTGGACGACATCCGCATCAAAGCCCGCCACGCGCTCGGCGCCCGTCACCTGCACCGAGTAGAAATCTGGAATGGAGGCCTCGCTCGCCTTGAGCAGGCCTGGAAACATGCCCAGCGACTCGCGCTTTTCGGTCCGGGCCACGCGCGCGTCGGGCAAAAAGGTGACGACGTGGTCGTTACGGCGAAAGGTGGAACGCGGGGCGCCTGTCAGCGATTCCACGCGCTCCATCTGCTGGCTGCCATCACAGGCATGCCAGATGCGCGAACTGGCGAGGCTGTCAGATCCCGAGGACACCACGAACGTCCCCACATAGGTCCGGCGGCGCGACGCCTCGTGCATGCGCATCAGCCAGTCGCCCACGCTGCGTGCGTCGGCGGCGACCGCAGGACCCGATGCCGGGGGCGCGCCCGGGCTCTGGGCGAGCGACGCCCCCGCAGCTCCCAGGGCGGTCCACAGCAGCACGCAACGGCAAAGAAGGCTTGCTCGCATCACCCTCGGACCGCCTCAGCGGGCCGGCCCCTCAAATGTGGCATTGCGCAGAAAACCCGTCGACATCTGCAACGCCGACGCACCGCCAGCCTGCCGGTGCGCGGCCAGCAGTTCATCGAGGCGGGGATCGCGGATCATGGCCTGCCGCTCATTGCCGGCCAGCACCATCTGGGGCGGTGTGGCAGGCGTCACCTGCGCCAGCTCGCCCTGGGCCCGTGGCGGACCCGACCCACCGCCGGTCACACTCCAGCTCACCGCCGCCACGGCCGCCAGCGAGGCCAGGCCCGCCACCAGCTTCCAACGGAAGGTGGAAGCATTGGCCGGTGCAGTCTGGGCACCAAAAGTACTCTCAGCCCCCGTCAAATCGCCAGCATCCGCTACAGAATGAATAGCAAGAGGCTGGATCGGCTCATGTGCCAGACTGGCCTGCAATCGCTCGATGAAACCTGCAGAAGACGGCAAAGGTGCCAGTTCTGGCGAGCGCAGCACATCGCCGATCAGGTGGTAGGCCTGCCAGGTGGCGCGCGCCTGCGCACTGGCCGAAACGTGCTCGACCGCGCGCGCGAACTCCGCACCGCGCAGTTGCCCGTCGGCCAGGGCCGAAATCGTGTCGTCTCTGTCAGCTCTGCTGCTCATGTGTACCTCACCACCGCTTGCCCGTCTGGTTTTCCAGCAGGGGCTTTACCTTGGCCGAAATGGCTTCCCGCGCCCGGAATATCCGGGACCGGACCGTGCCGATCGGGCAACCCATCACCTCCGCGATCTCTTCGTAGCTCAAACCTTCGATCTCGCGCAGGGTGACCGCCTGCCGCAGCTCCTCGGGCAACGCCTCCATGGCCGCATTGACCGTGGCCGCGATTTCCTTGGCGGCCAGCTCCGTCTCGGGTGTCTCGGAGGTGGTTAGTTCGTTTTCACCCCCATAAGTTTCATCCTCGTCCTCGCCGGCCCGCAATGCACTGTGCGAGATCAGCGGGTTGCGCTTGAGGTCCACCAGGGCCTTCTTGGCGGTATTGACCGCAATCCGGTACAGCCAGGTGTAGAACTGGGCTTCACCGCGGAACTGGGCCAGAGCCCGGTAGGCTCGGATGAAGGTCTCCTGGGCGATGTCCTCAACCAGATCGACGTCGCGCACCATGCGCCCGATCAGCCGCTCGATCCGCCGCTGGTACTTGATCACCAGCAGTTCGTAGGCCCGCTGGTCGCCGGCCACGGTGCGCTCCACCAGCATGAGGTCGGTGTCGGCAGCCGAAGCGGGGGTCGCGGAAAGCGGCGGTGGCGCGGTCATGGTGCCGCGACCTCGTCTCCGGCCGGATCTGGCGCAGCCGACCGGGCTCGGGCATGCACGGCGCGGCGCAGTGCGCGCCACCGGGCGGGGGCCTGGGTGCGGCCCAACCAGAGCCAGCGTTCCTCCCCGGCCGGGGTCCAGCGCAGCAGCAGCCAGCGCTGCAGGTCCAAAACGACGACCGGTCGGCCCGCCTCCTCGGCGGCAGAGCCCGGACGCCAGGCCCAGGCCTGCCCATCCCAGCTCAGCACGCCTTGCGGCGCCGCAGAGAGGGCGCGCAGGGCCCAGGCCCCGGAAGCCGCGACACAAGCCGCCATGACACCCAGCCGCCACCCAGCCCGCCCGGCCTGGACACCCCAGACACAGGCAGCCACGAGGCCGGCACACCAGAGAATAGCCATCAAACCCGCGGCAAAACGCGAACGCCCCACCGGGTAACTGACCGATGGGGCGTTGTGCATGAAGGAAACAGAAAGCCGGACTCAGGCAACGCGCTTGAACACCAGCGTGCCATTGGTCCCGCCAAAGCCGAAGTTGTTCTTGACGGCCACATCAATTTTGAGATCCCGCGCCGTGTTGGCGCAGTAATCCAAATCGCATTCCGGATCCTGGTTGAAAATATTGATGGTCGGCGGGCTTTTCTGTTCGTGCACGGCGAGGACCGTGAACACCGACTCGATGCCTCCCGCGCCACCCAGGAGGTGGCCGGTCATCGACTTGGTGGAATTGACCACCGTCTTCTTCGCGTGGTCGCCGAGAGCGGCCTTGATCGCATTGGTTTCGTTCAGGTCGCCCAGCGGCGTCGACGTGCCATGCGCGTTCAGGTAGTCGACCTGGTCGGCATTGACGCCCGCATTGGCGAGCGCCGCGACCATGGAGCGACGCGGGCCATCGACATCGGGCGCAGTCATGTGGAAAGCGTCGGCGCTCATGCCGAACCCCGCCACCTCAGCGTAAATCCGGGCGCCGCGGGCCTTGGCGTGTTCGTATTCTTCGAGCACCAGCACCCCGCCGCCTTCGCCGAGCACGAAGCCATCACGGTCCTTGTCCCAGGGACGGGACGCCGTCTTCGGGTCGTCGTTGCGCACCGACAATGCCCGGGCCGCGGCAAAACCGCCCACGCCCAGCGGCGACACGCAGGACTCCGCACCTCCGGCAATCATCACATCGGCGTCGCCACTCTCGATCATCCGGGCCGACAGGCCGATCGCGTGCAAGCCAGTGGTGCAGGCTGTGACCACGGCGATGTTCGGACCCTTGAAGCGGTACTTGATCGACACCTGGCCCGAGATCATGTTGATGATCGAGGCCGGGACAAAGAATGGCGAAATGCGGCGCGCGCCGCGGTTCACCATTTCCGTGTGCATGTCCTCGATCATCGGCAGGCCACCGATACCCGAGCCGATGTTCACGCCGATCCGGATCGCCAGCTCGTCGTCAAGGGCGTCGCCGGTGGGCAGGCCGCTGTCGGCAATCGCCTGGCAGGCGGCTGCCAGCCCGAGGTGGATGAAACGGTCCATGTGCCGGGCTTCCTTCTCGGAGATGTACTCCCCGATATTGAAACCCTTGGCCTCGCCGGCGAACTTGCAGGCCAGGTTGCTGGCATCGAATTGCGTGATCAGGTCAATGCCGGACTGGCCGGCCAGCAGATTGGCCCAGGATTCGGCAACCGTGTTGCCCACCGGACTCACGCAGCCCAGACCCGTCACGACGACACGACGGCGACTCATCTGCGATCAGGCCTTCTGATGGGTGTTCGCGTAGTCGATCGCGTTCTGCACCGTCGTGATCTTCTCGGCATCCTCATCGGGGATCTCAATGCCGAATTCGTCTTCCAGGGCCATCACCAGTTCAACGGTGTCCAGCGAGTCCGCCCCCAGATCGGCCACGAAGGCTTTTTCGTTGGTGACTTGGGACTCTTCCACACCCAGTTGCTCGGCAATGATTTTTTTGACTCGTGATTCGATATCGCTCATGGTTCCCTCAAAGGGTTGTGAATGAATCCGCAATTTTAGCCGCGCCGGAGTCGTGCCCCGGTGGCGGCCGCCGGACGGATATACCGGCTGGTCCTCTGGCCCTGACACCCTGCGGGGTCAGGCCATGTACATGCCGCCGTTCACATGGATTTCCTGGCCAGTGACATAGCCCGCGCCCGGCGATGCCAGCCAGCACACCGCGTGCGCAATATCGGCAGGCTTGCCCAGATGCCCCAACGGAATCTGCCCCAGCAGGGCCTTTTGCTGTTCCTCGGGCAGGCTGGCGGTCATGTCGGTCTCGATGAACCCGGGCGCCACGCAATTGACGGTGATCCCGCGGCTGCCCAACTCCCGCGCCAGGGCCCGCGTCATGCCCGCCACGCCAGCCTTGGCAGCCGCATAGTTGGCCTGCCCCGGGTTGCCCGAAGCACCCACCACGCTGGTGATATTGATGATGCGGCCGTAGCGCTGCTTCATCATGGTGCGCATCACGGCGCGGCTCATGCGAAACACGGCCTTGAGATTGGTGTCGAGCACGGCATCCCAGTCCTCGTCCTTCAGTCGCATGGCCAGCATGTCCCGCGTGATGCCGGCATTGTTCACCAGCACCTGCAGGCCTCCGCGGCCCTTGACCAGGCTGTCGACCAGTGCTTCGGCGCCCGCCAGATCATTCACATCGAGCCGGGCCCCCTCACATCCGTCAAAACCGGCCAGCGCAGCGCTGATCTGGCTGGCCCCGGCTTCCGTGGTGGCCGTGCCCACCACTTTCAGGCCCCGGCGTGCAAGCTCGAGGGCGATGGCGGCGCCAATGCCCCGCGAGGCGCCGGTCACCAGCGCCACCTGGCCCTGCAATGTGGCTTCACTCATGACAGTTGTCCTTTGACGGCGGCGAGCGATTCCGGGTCGAATACGGCCAGGCCCGCCAGTTGTGCGTCGATGCGCTTGACCATGCCCGAGAGCACCTTGCCCGGACCGCACTCCACCAGCGTCGCAATGCCGCGCGCCTTGATGGCCTGGACACACTCCACCCAGCGCACGGGCCCGAATGCCTGTTCATACAGGGCCGCGCGGATCCGGTCCGGTTCCGTCTCGACGGCAACCGAGATGTTGTTGATCACCGGAATCCGGGGCGACACCAGCGCCACGGTCGAGAGCTGCTCCCGCAGCTTGTCCGCCGCTGGCTTCATGAGGCTGGAATGGAACGGGGCAGACACCGGCAACGGCAGCGCACGCTTGGCCCCCTGGGCCTTGAGCACTTCGCACGCTTTTTCCACGGCGGCCTTGCTGCCGGCAATGACGGTTTGCGCAGGGTCGTTGAAATTGACCGCCTCGACCACCTCGCTGGTGTTGGCCCCGAAGGTCCGGACCGCTTCAGCACAGCCTTCCACCACACGCGCGGCATCCATGCCAAGAATTGCGGCCATGGCACCGGCACCCACTGGCACCGCATCCTGCATGGCCTGGGCCCGGAAGCGCACCAGCGGAGCGGCCTGCGCCAGCGTCAGGGCGCCTGCGGCGACCAGAGCCGAATACTCGCCCAGCGAATGGCCCGCCACCACGGCTGGCTCGGCGCCCCCTTCGGCGCGCCAGGCGCGCCAGGCCGCGACACCCGCCACCAGCATCACGGGCTGGGTGTTGGTGGTCAGGGCCAGCGCCTCCTTGGGCCCTTCGTGGATCAGTTTCCCGACATCTTCGTTCAAGGCATCGGACGCTTCCCGGAGGGTCTCCACGACCGCGGGGTGATCGCCCCATGCGTCCAGCATGCCCACGGCTTGAGAACCTTGGCCGGGGAAAACGAATGCAAAAGAGTTCATGACGCTATCTACCTCTGGAGGGGCGCACTAGAAGTCCAGCAGGACCGCGCCCCAGGTGAAGCCCCCACCCACGCCCTCGAGCATGAGGGTGTCGCCTCGTTGAATCTTGCCGCTTCGCACCGACGCATCCAGCGCCAGCGGAATCGACGCGGCCGAAGTATTCCCGTGCTGATCCACCGTGACCACCAGTTTCTCCAGCGGCAGCTTGAGCTTCTTGGCCGTGCTTTGCATGATCCGGATGTTGGCCTGGTGCGGGATCAGCCAGTCGATGTCGGCATCGGTCTTCCCGGCCTTGGCCAGCGTGGCACGCGCCGCATCCTCAAGCACGCCCACGGCCAGCTTGAACACGGCCTGACCATCCATCTTGAGCAGTGGATCGCCGAGGACCTGTCCGCCCGACACCGTTCCGGGCACGCACAGAATGCCCACATGCTGGCCGTCCGCGTGCAGGTCGCTGGCCAGGATGCCCGGGGTGTCGGAGGCTTCGAGTACCACGGCACCGGCGCCATCGCCAAACAGGACACAGGTGGTGCGATCCGTGAAATCCAGGAGGCGCGAGAACACTTCGGCACCAATCACCAGGGCCTTGTTGGCCGCGCCCGACTGAATCATGGCGTCGGCGACCGTCAGCGCGTAGACGAAGCCACTGCAGACCGCCTGAACGTCAAACGCCGCGCAGCCCGCCACCCCGAGCTTGCGCTGCAGAATGCAGGCCGCCGACGGGAAGACCATGTCGGGGGTGGACGTGGCCACAATGATCAGGTCGATGTCCGAAGCGGCTCGACCCGCGGCTTCCAGTGCGCGGCGTGCTGCCTCCGCGCCCAGATCGCTGCTGGTCACCTCGGGGGCCGCGAAATGCCGGGCCTGGATCCCGGTGCGCGCCACGATCCATTCATCCGAAGTTTCCACGCCGCGGCCGGCCAGTTCGGTCGCCAGATCGGCATTCGTCACGCGGCGGGGTGGCAGGTAACTGCCGGTGCCGGTGATGCGGGAATAGCGTCTCATCAGGTCAGGGGTGCCGGTTCCAGAGGCTGGGCCAGCGCTTCCGCACCCTTCAAAAGCGGTGCCGCGTGCGCTATGCGGGCCTGGACCCGGTCCAGTAATTTGTATCGGGCCGCATCATACGCCCGGTTCAGGGCCTGTTCGAAGGCCATCTCATCGGCCGAGCCATGGCTCTTGAACACCAGCCCGCGCAGCCCCAGCAGCGCGGCGCCGTTGTAACGACGGTGATCCACTCGATTTTTAAAGGCAGATAAGACAGGATAAGCAACGATCGCAGCAATTTTCGTGAAAATGTTGCGAGAAAACTCCGCCTTGATGAACCCGACGATCATCGAGGCCAACCCTTCACTGGCCTTGAGCGCCACATTGCCCACAAACCCGTCGCACACCACGATGTCCGTGGTGCCTTTGTAAATGTCATTGCCCTCGACATTTCCAAAAAAATTCAAATCACCAGAATTGGCGGCAGATCGAAGAAGTTCGCTGGCTTTTTTAATGACTTCGCTGCCTTTAATCACTTCTTCGCCGATATTGAGCAGGCCCACACTGGGCTCGTCGTCATTCTTGAGCACCGACACCAGCGCCGACCCCATCACCGCGAATTGCAACAGGTGCTCCGCCGTGCAATCGACGTTGGCCCCCAGATCGAGCACGGTGGTTGCACCGCCCTGCGCGTTGGGCATCTGGGTGGCAATGGCCGGCCGGTCGATGCCGTCCACGGTCTTGAGCAGGTACCGGGCAATGGCCATCAGCGCCCCGGTATTGCCGGCGGACAGCGCGGCCTCGGCTGCCCCGTCCTTCACTTGCTGGATGGCGACGCGCATCGAGGAGTCTTTTTTCTTGCGCAGGGCGATCTCGACCGGATCGTCCATGGCCACCACTTCGCTGGCCGGCACCACACTGGCCCGCGGATGGTTGAAGGCAGCAAGGCTGTCGGGCTGACCCACCAGCAAAAGGCGGGCTTGAGGGTGGCTCTCGAGGAACTGGCGGCAGGCCGCCAGGGTAACGCGGGGGCCATGGTCGCCCCCCATGCAATCAACGGCCAGGGTGATCATGGGTTCCACGATGGGGCGAGATGGAGGTTCTGCAAACAGCGCCACGAGCGTGGCAGGCAGGACGAAAGCATCAAGACAAAGGCCCGTGGCCACAGGGACTGTGGCGCCGGGCCTTCGGCAGGGGGAAGCGGAATCAGGCTTCGGACTTGTTCTTCAGCACCTGACGGCCACGGTAGAAGCCGTTGGGGCTGATGTGGTGACGCAGATGGGTTTCGCCGGTGGTGGGTTCCACGGCAATGCCCGGCACGGTCAGGGCATTGTGCGAGCGGTGCATGCCGCGCTTGGACGGCGATTTCTTGTTCTGCTGGACGGCCATGAGGGGCTCCTGGAGAAGGTTGGCGCCCACGCATTCCGCAAGGCACCGGGTTAAGGGTTGGACGATTCTGACCGCGGCAACCGAAAGGGTCGAATTGCGCGAAGCCCATGATTATAGCCCAACTTGTTGATTTAATTGCGTTTATCCGTTTTGAGCTTTTGCAGCACGGCAAACGGGTGGGGTCGCCCCTGCTCTTCGGCCTCGAAGGTCTCGTCCGCCACCGACAGGGTCACGGTGGTCGGGCACTGCTCGTGTCGGGGGACAGGGGGCATTTCCATGAGCAACTCGTCCTCCACCAGCTCATGCAGGTCGAAGCTGCGGCTCAGCACGAGCAGGTCTTCCTCGGCCTCGTCGTCCTGTGCGCTGGCCGTTTCCTCATCGGCCACGAACCGGAACGACCGCTCGACTTCGAGCGGGATGTCCACCGGCCCCAGGCAGCGCTGGCAGGTCAGTGGCAGCACCGCCATGGCCGTCAGGTGCAGCCAAACCTCGGGTTCGCCACCGGCCACGGGTCGCGACTCGCCGACCGCGGCCCACCGGATGGCCAGGTCAGCACCCTGTCCTTGCGTTTCAGCCAGCAGGCGCGTGCGGCTGCGCAGGGGCTCCAGCCCCTGCAGCCGGGCGCCTTCGCGGGCGAAGGCCGCCACGTCCAGGTGGCCAGCCACAAACTCTTTCTTCATCCGGGCAGTGTAAGAGAATCGCGTGATGAACCAAGACCCGCCACGGCCCCTGATTTTGGGCTCGACCTCCCGCTACCGGCACGAGTTGCTGTCGCGCCTGCGGATCCCCTTTGAAACCGCCGCCCCCGAGGTCGACGAAACCCCCCTGCCGGGCGAAGCTCCGTCCACCCTGGCCCGCCGGCTGGCGCTGGCCAAGGCCCGTGCCGTGGCAGCCAAATTCCCGCATGCCGTCGTGATCGGGTCGGACCAGGTCGCCGATCTCTCGGGCGAACCGCTCGGCAAGCCCGGCAACCACGAACGCGCCACGGCGCAACTGCGCCGCATGCGCGGGCACACCGTGATTTTCCAGACCGCGGTGGCCGTGGTCTGCCAGGACAGTGGCTTTGAAGAACTGGCGCTGGCGCCGGTCGAAGTCCGGTTCCGCGACCTCAGCGACGCCGAAATCGAAGCCTACCTGCAGGCCGAGCAGCCCTACGATTGCGCCGGCAGCGCCAAGAGCGAAGGCCTGGGCATCGCGCTGCTCGAGGCCATTGTGAGCGACGACCCCACGACGCTGGTGGGCCTGCCGCTGATCCGCACCAGCCGGATGATCCGGGCCGCCGGCGTGCGGCTGCTGGCATGAGTTCGCCTGGGCGCCTCTTCCTGGTGCCGGCGCCGCTGGATTTCGGCTGCGACACCACAACCCCCTTGCAGCAGGTGATGCCCGAGCACACGCTGCAAACCGCCGCACGGCTGGGCCACTGGGTCTGCGAAAACGCCAAGTCGCTTCGGGCCTACCTCAAACGTGTCGATGCCCTGGCGCCACTGGCCCAGCCGCTGCAGGCCTTGTCCGTGCAGGAACTGCCGCGCGAGGTCCACAAGAAAGGCGATCACGCCGGCCAGTTCGATGCCCGGCCCATGCTGATCCCTGCGATCGAGGGCCGCGACATGGGGCTGGCCAGCGAGGCAGGCATGCCCGCCGTGGCCGACCCCGGTTCATCGGTGGTCCGCGCGGCACACGATCTGGGCATCGAGGTGGTGCCGTTGGTGGGCCCGGTATCGCTGCTCCTGGCCCTGGCCGGCAGCGGCCTGAATGGCCAGAACTTCGCGTTCGTCGGCTACCTGCCGCAGGAGGCGGCCGACCGCGCCCGGCGGCTGCGCGAACTGGAAGCGCTGGCTTTGCGCACCGGCCAGACGCAGCTCTTCATCGAGACGCCCTACCGCAATGCCGCACTGTGGCAGGCGCTGATGCAGACCCTGCAGCACAACACGCGGCTGGCCGTGGCCAGCGGACTGACCCTGGCCGGTGCCCGTTGCCACAGCGACAGCGTGAAGGGCTGGAAACAGAAGCCCGCGCCCCTGGCGGCGCAGACACCAGCCGTGTTCGCGATAGGGCGTTGAGCCCCCGCTCAGCGGATCGCCGGGATCGACTTGAGCGCGCGCACCGCGCCCTCGCCCATCGCGGCGCCGAATTTCTTGACCAGGCGCTCGGCCACGTTGTCGCGGCGCGTGTAGTCCACCAGGTCTTCTGCCTTGACAATCTCGCGGGCCACGAAATCCAGATTGCCCAGTTGATCGGCCAGCCCCAGCTCGATGGCCTGCTGGCCCGTCCAGAACAGGCCGCTGAAGAGTTCGGGGTTGTCCTTGAGCCGCTTGCCGCGCCCGGCCTTGACCGCGTCGATGAACTGCTTGTGGATCTGATCCAGCATGGCCTGCGCAAACGCGCGCTGCTTCTCGGTCTGGGGACTGAACGGGTCGAGAAAGCCCTTGTTCTCGCCGGCCGTCATCAGGCGCCGTTCCACGCCGAGCTTGTCCATCAGGCCGGTGAAACCGAAGCCGTCCATCAGCACGCCGATGCTGCCCACGATGCTGGCCTTGTCCACGAAAATGCGGTCCGACGCAGCCGCGATGTAATAGGCCGCCGACGCGCAGGACTCCTCGACCACGGCATAGACCGGCTTCTTGTACCGGGTCTTGAGCCGGTGGATTTCGTCGTTGATGATGCCGGCCTGCACCGGACTGCCGCCAGGCGAGTTGATCAGCAGGACCACGGCCTGCGCGCCATCGTCCTCAAACGCCGCGCGCATGGCGGCAACGACGAACTCGGCGCTGGCATCCGCCCCCGACGCAATCTCGCCCTTGATCTCGATCACCGCCGTGTGCGGCAGGCTCTTGTCGGTGGAGGGGGCGCCGCGGTACATCAGCGCCCAGACCAGGAAGACAAAGAAGGCCAGCCAGGCCAGCCGCACAAAGCTCTTCCAACGGCGCGCGGAACGCTGCTCCGCGATGGCGGCGAGCGCCAGTTTCTCGAGCGCGGCGCGCTCCCAGCCGGGGCTCTCGCTCGCTACATTTTTGCTAGCAGACTGTGCCCGCCCCTCCTGGACTACAGATGCTTTTTCCTCAGATTCCGGCGTGCCGGGAGGATAGGATTCATTCATTTCAGAACTCGACAGGTTGCAGGTTGTAGGCAGTATGCCAGTGCACCACGCCGTCGCGCTCCGTCAGGCCGATTTTGACGAGCCCGCCCCGGCAGGGCCCGCCCGCGCAGGCGCCTGTATCGGGCTGGTAGGCCGCGCCATGCGTGGCGCACAGCAGCCAGCGGCCGGTGTCGTCGAAGAAGCGGTTGGGCTGATAGTCCATTTCCATGGCCACATGGGCGCAGCGGTTCAGGTAAGCATGCGGATGGCTCTGATAACGCACGGCAAACGCGCGGCAGGTCTGGCCGCCAAACACCACGTCGAACGGCACGGCATCGCCGCCGTCATGCAGATCGGTCGAGGCGCACAGGGGAATCAGCGCGTCAGCCATGAACCTGCAGCCAGTCCTGCAATTCCGGCACCGAGTGCACCACCTGCCGCGGATTCAGCGCGTGGAACGTATCGGGCTCGTGCGCGCCATAGCTCACGCCGACGCTGACACAGCCCGCGTTCAGGGCCATCTGCAGGTCATGCGTGGTGTCGCCCACCATCAAGGTGCGGGCCGGCTCGGTCCCCAGCTCGGCCATCAGCTCCTGCAGCATCAGCGGATGCGGTTTGCCGGCGGTCTGGTCGGCGGTGCGGGAGGCGTCAAACATGCCCTGCAGCTCCACCGTGCGCAGCACTTCGTCGAGCCCGCGACGCGACTTGCCCGTGGCCACGGCCAGCAGGTGGCCCCGCTCCCGCAGGCCGGCCAGCAGAGGCAGCACGCCGTCGAACAGGCTCAGGTCGTTCTGGTGCGCCATGTAGTGGTGGCGGTAGCGCGCGCCGAGCTCGGGGTACCGGTCCGGCGGCACATCGGGCGCGGCATGGGCCAGGGCTTCCATCAGCCCCATGCCGATCACCCAGGCCGCAGCCTTGTCGGTCGGGCGCACGCCGCCCACGTCGACCACCGCGCTCTGGATGCAGCGAACGATGATCTGGGTGGAATCGAAAAGCGTGCCATCCCAGTCGAAGGCAATCAGGTCAAACTGTCGGGGCTGCGGCATGGTCAAGGAATTCCTGGAGTTCCGGGGGCAACGCCGCGTGCAGTTCAATGCGCTCGCCGCTGTCCGGGTGGGTGAACTGTAGCCGCCAGGCGTGAAGGAACATGCGCTTCAGGCCCTGCTTGTGCAGCCGTTTGTTGAGCTCAAAGTCGCCGTACTTGTCGTCGCCGGCGATCGGATGCCCCTGCGAGGCCAGGTGCACCCGGATCTGGTGGGTCCGTCCGGTCTTGATGGTGACTTCCAGCAGGCTGAAGCCGGCCGGCCTTGCCGCCACCTTGACCAGGGTGACCGAGCGCAGCCCCTGCGGGTCGTCCCGGTCGACGACCCTGACGCGTCGCTCGCCATCGGCCTGCAGGTACTTGTGCAGGGGCACGTCAATGACCTTGAGGTTCGCCGGCCACTCGCCCTTGGCCAGCGCCAGATAGGTCTTGCCGGTTTCCCGCTCGCGAAACTGGTCCTGCAGCCGGGTCAGCGCCGACCGCTTGCGGGCCACCAGCAGGATGCCCGAGGTTTCGCGGTCCAGCCGATGCACCAGTTCCAGGAACTTCGCGTCCGGACGGGCCCGCCTAAGCTGCTCGATCACCCCGAAGCTCACGCCGCTGCCACCGTGCACGGCCACGCCCGCCGGCTTGTCGACAGCCAGCAGGTAGTCGTCCTCGAACAGGATGGGAAATTCCCGCGGTGGGGCCGGCCGCTCGATCTTCTGGCTGGCGGCTTCCGAGGTCCGCACCGGGGGCACCCGCACCACATCGCCCAGCGCCACGCGCGTATCGGCCGCCGCCCGCCCCTTGTTGACCCGGACTTCGCCACTTCGGATGATCCGGTACACATGGGTCTTGGGCACGCCCTTGAGCTCGCGGATCAGGAAATTGTCGAGCCGCTGCCCGGCGGAATCCTCGTCCACCGTGACGGATTTCACCTGAGGACTTGCGGGCGATCCGCCGCCCCCTATAATGTGTTTCACTAGCGTGACGCTGTAAGTGGTTGATTTATCTGGAGTTTAGTCCACGTCACCACAAGCCGCGCTGGAAGGTCGATGCCATTTGTTGCATCGCGTGCAGACTGAAGGCCAACGCCGACCGTGGTACGCCATGACACAAGTCAAGCCGACGCATTGAAACACTGATACGGAATACCCAGTCCCTTCGCCAATTGCGACGGGACGGATCAAAGCGAGAATTGTTGTGTTGATGGCGCTTCTGATGGCCTGCTGGCGGTGGCTTACAGCCCCGGCCCGCGGCATGGAGACGCCAGGAGCCCGCGCCCACTCTGCGCGGGACGCTGCCCAGGCCGCAGCGGATCGGCATTCCCTCCTCCTCGCCCCCATCCATGTGCCCCTGTCCCGCCTGCTGATCTAGCTCAGCAGACGCGACGCCACGGCAATTCCCTTCGTTTCAAGACGCGTCAGTCCGGCATCGTTGCCCCTTGCGGGCGTGTGACGTTTTGAGAAAAAGAAGGTGATGCGATGAAGCGCATGCTGATCAATGCCACGCAGGCTGAAGAACGCCGGCTGGCCATTGTCGATGGACAAAAACTCCTCGACTACGAAATCGAAATCGAAGGGCGCGAGCAGCGCAAGGGCAACATCTACAAGGCGGTCGTGACGCGCGTCGAGCCCAGCCTCGAAGCCTGCTTCGTGGACTACGGCGAGGACCGCCACGGGTTCCTGCCCTTCAAGGAAATCTCCAAGCAGTTCTTTGCCCAGGGCGTGCCGGTGTCGCAGGCCCGCATCAGCGATGTGATCAAGGAAGGCCAGGAGCTGCTGGTCCAGGTCGAGAAGGAAGAACGGGGCAACAAGGGCGCTGCCCTGACCACGTTCATTTCCCTGGCCGGCCGCTACGTGGTGCTGATGCCCAACAACCCGCGCGGCGGCGGCGTCAGCCGGCGCATCGAGGGCGACGACCGGGCCGAGCTCAAGGAGGCCATGGACCAGCTGGAATACCCCAACGGCATGTCCATCATCGCGCGGACCAACGGCATCGGCCGAGCCGCCAACGAATTGCAGTGGGACCTGAACTACCTGCTCAAGCTGTGGAGCGCCATCGACGAGGCGGGCAAGGGCGGCAAGGGCGCCTTCCTGATCTACCAGGAGTCCAGCCTGGTGATCCGCGCGATCCGCGACTACTTCAACAGCGACATCGGCGACATCCTGATCGACACCGACGACATCTACGAGCAGGCCAGCCAGTTCGTGGCCCACGTGATGCCCGAGCACGCCCCGCGTGTGAAGCGCTACAAGGACGACGCGCCGCTGTTCAGCCGCTTCCAGATCGAACACCAGATCGAGTCGGCCTATGCCCGCACCGTGCAGTTGCCCTCGGGCGGCGCCATCGTGATCGACCACACCGAGGCACTGGTCTCGGTGGACGTGAACTCGGCCCGCGCCATCAAGGGCGGTGACATCGAGGAGACCGCGACCCGCACCAACCTGGAAGCCGCCGACGAAGTGGCCCGCCAGATGCGCCTGCGTGACCTGGGTGGCCTGATCGTGATCGACTTCATCGACATGGAAGAGTCCAAGAACCGCCGCGAGGTCGAAAACCGCCTGCGCGACGCCCTGCGCCAGGACCGTGCCCGCGTGCAGTTCGGCACCATCAGCAAGTTCGGCCTCATGGAAATGAGCCGCCAGCGGCTCAAGCCCGCGCTGTCCGAAGGCTCCTCCATTCCCTGCCCGCGCTGCGGCGGCTCCGGCCACATCCGCGACACGGAAAGCTCGGCGCTGCAGATCCTGCGCATCATCCAGGAAGAGTCCATGAAGGACAGCACCGCCTCCGTGCTGTGCCAGGTGCCGGTCGAAGTGGCCTCGTTCCTGCTCAACGAGAAGCGCGCCGAAATCGCCAAGATCGAACTGAAGCAGCGCATCAATGTGCTGCTGGTCCCCAACAAGACCCTGGAGACACCGCACTACCGCCTGGACCGGCTCAAGCACGACGACCCGCGGCTGGACCGCATCGAAGCCAGCTACAGCATGGCCGAGGAAGTCGAGGACCCGACGACCGTGACGCGCCGCTCGCAGGAACGTGCCAACAAACAGGATCCGGTGATCAAGGGAGTGCTGCCCGACGCGCCCGCTCCCGTGGCCCTGCCGCGTCCCGAACCTGCCGCGGCCAAGCCTGCCACCAAGGCCCCCGTGGCGGCTCCGGCGCCCGTGCCCGCCCCCGCTGAAGCCGGCTTCCTTGGCTGGATCAAGAGCCTGTTCGGCGCGCCGGCTCCCGTGGCCCCGCCCGCACCGGTGGCTGAACCCAAGAAGGAAGAAAAGCGCGAAGCCGGCCGTGGCGGCCGCGATGGTGAACGCCGTGAAGGCCGTGGCGGGCGCGACGGCGAGCGCCGTGGTGGCCGACGCGGTAGCCGCGATGGCGACCGCCGTGAAGGCCGTGGCGACGCCCGCGGTGAAGCGGCCGACAACGGCGGGCGCAACGGCGAAGGCCGGGGCGGCCGCGACGGCGAACGCCGCAATGACCGCGGCGGTGAACGCCAGGGTCCGCGCGAACGGCGCGATGCCGACGCCCGTGGCACCGCCAACCCCACCGCCGGTCAGGTGACCACACCGCCCGGCACCGAGGGCGGCGAAACCCGCGGAGAACGCCCGCCCCGCCAGGCTCCGGGCGAGCGCGGCGAGGGCCGCCGCGAGCGTGGAGAACGCGGTGAGCGCGCAGAACGTGGCGAGGGTCGCCGTGAACGCGGTGAACGCCGCAACGACCGGGGGCCACGCGACGATCAGGCGCCGCGTGGCGAAGCCCCCGCGACGACCGGCGAGACCGTGGCCGCTGTGGCCGATCTGGGGCTGGCGCAGCCGGCTCCGGCTCCCGACGCCGTGCTCGAATCCCACGCCCACACGGACGCCGCACCGGCGCAGCCCGTCCAGGACGAGCAGCGCCGCGACCGCCGCTCGCGCGACCGCTATGGCCGTGACCGCCGCGAGCGCGGCGAGCGTGGAGACCGGGCGCCTGCCCGCGACGAGGCACCGGCACAGGCCAGCATGTTTGAGGAAAATAAGGTTGTAGCCCCCGCCACCCGGGCACCTGATGCTCCTGTTTTTGCAGCAGAAAGCGCTCCTGCGGCTCCCGCCCAGGCGCCGGCCGCCGCAGCACCTGCAGGTCTGCCCAAGGTCCAGCCCTTCGAGCTGCCCCTCACCGACCTGATCCGCGTCGCCGAAGACTCCGGCCTGCAGTGGGTGAACTCCGACGCCGGCAAGATCGCGGCCGCGCAGGCCGCCATTGCCGCCGAGCCGCGGCCGGTGCACGTGCCGCGCGAGCGGCCGCCCATGGTGGTCCTCGACGAGGGCCCGCTGGTGCTGGTCGAGACGCGCCGCGACCTGCGCGAAATGACGCTGCCGTTTGAAGCCGGCTCCAGCACGGCAGCCTGAGGCACGGCCCCGTCCAGGCCACCTGCCGGGCACGAGCCCGACTCTGGAGGGCGCCTTCGGGCGCCTTTTCCATTGCTGTTTTGTAACTTTATGTGACAATTCGCGGGCGCCGGCATCCGCCGGCAACAACCCACTCGCTTTGGCATGAAACACCTCCGGGCAAGAGCCCTGCTGCTGGCTGCGGCAGGCTGGATGCTGGCCTTCACGGTCCAGGCACAGACCTGCGCGGCCCCGGGCAAGGACGCTCCAGGCACACCGTCAGGCATCGTCAACACCTACTACCCGGGCACAGGCAGCCCCGCCGCCGGCGCCACCAGCCTCACCCTCGGCACACCGGCGTCGGGCGCCGCAGGCACGGTCACCGTCAACGACCTGCTGCTGGTGATCCAGATGCAGGGCGCGAGCATCAACACCAACGACGACGAACGCTATGGCGACGGCACCGGCACCGCCGGCAACACGCCCGTCACCACGGCCTCCCAGGCCAATGGCTATACCGCCCTCAACCAGGCGGGGCTGTACGAGTACGTGCGCGTGACCCAGGTCGCCGGCTCGGTCATCACCTTCACCCCGGCGCTGACCAATGCCTACGTGCAGAACACGGGCACCGCCCCACGGCGCACCTACCAGGTCATCCGGGTGCCGCAGTATCCGGGCGTGACCGTCAGCGGCGCCAGCACGCTGCTCGCCCTGGGCTGGACAGGCCTGGTGGGCGGCGTGCTGGCGATCGACGTCACGGGCGTGCTCACGGCCAGCGGCGCCGGCCCCCATCTGGACGCCTCCACCCGCGGCTTCCGCGGCGGAGTGCACCAGACCGCGCCCAACTCCAACATCCCCGGCAACTACCTCTACCGCTCCACCAACTACAACGACGGCGGCTCCAAGGGCGAAGGCATCGCGGGCACGCCGCGCTACGTGCAGACCTCGATCGCCGGCGGCTACAACAGCGGTACCGCGTTCAACAACGCCAACGCCACCTTCATCGACAACGGCGCCACCGGCTACACCAATGGCGATGCCATGCGCGGTGCACCCGCCAACGCCGGCGGGGGCGGCAACAGCCACAACGCCGCCGGCGGCGGCGGCGGCAACGGCGGGGAAGGCGGCAGTGGGGGCCAGACCTACAACGGCGACACGCCCGGCCTCGCCGACCGCGGCGGCTACGGGGGTTCACGCACCCCGCAGGACGGCGTGCTGCTGGCCAGCCGGGTCTTCATGGGCGGCGGCGGCGGGTCAGGCAGCATGAACAACTCCACCCCACCCCGCGGCTCCGGGGGGAACGGAGGCGGCATCGTGATGCTGCGTGCCGGCCGCATCAGCGGCGCGCTGGTGCTGCGCGCCGACGGCCAGCGCGGCTGGGACGACGACAACGGGAACGACGCAGGCGGCGGCGGCGGCGCTGGCGGCTCGATTGTGGTCACCGCGGGCAGCGGCCACGGCAACGTGACGGCCCAGGCGCGCGGCGGCAACGGTGCCAATTCCAACAAGACGCCGCGCACCGGCGCGCCCAACCAACCCTGCTGCGACGGCGAGCGGGAGGGACCGGGCGGCGGCGCCGGTGGCGGCGCGGTGTACTCGAACAGCCCCCTCGGGTCACTCGCCCTCGCAGGCGGCGCCAACGGCAACTCGGCCGAGGATCTGTACCAGGGCTTTTCAGGCAACATGCTGGCCCAGCCCGGCTCGGCCGGCGTGAGCGCCAGCACCATCAGCGCCAGTGCCATCGCCGGGGTGCGGCCGGGCTACGACTGCGAGCCGCAGCTCACAGTCGTCAAGACCACCACCACGCCCACCCGGACCCTGCCCGGTCAGACCACGGGCAACTACGTGATCAGCATCGCCAACCCGGCCACCGGCTCGGGCGTGGCCTACGGCGTGTCGATTTCCGACAGTCTACCCTCGCCGTTCTCGCGGTATGCCACCACGGCCACCGTGGCCTACGCCAACGGCGCCAGCGGCCCCACATCGCCCATCACGCTCGGCGGCACCACCGCCACCCTGGTGTTCGGCACTGCCGGCAGCGGCACGTCCGGGTTCACGCTGCCCCCGGGCGGCAACCTGACCCTGACCTTTGCGGTCAATCTCAATGCGGCCGCCAACGGCACCTACCAGAATGGCGCCACCCTGTCGCTGACCGACGCCACACGCCTCACCGGCGGCGCCGGCAACAGCGCGCTCAACGGCGCCGTCAGCCCCGGCGGCACCGACGCGGCCGGCAACGCCGTGGGCGGGGCGAGCTATGCCTCGGGTTCCAGCACCGGTGAGGACATCACCATTTCGGGATCTTCCACCGCCACCAGCGCCGATCTCTCGCTGACCAAGACCGGGCCTGCCACCGCTGACGTGGGGAGCGCGGTGCAATACATCCTGCTGGTGTCCAATGCGGGCCCCGCTGATGTCGCGGGCAGCGTCACAGTGAGCGACATCGTGCCCGCCAACATCGGCACCGTGACCTGGGCCTGCAGTGTGCTGGCGGGCTCGGCGGATTGCGACACCGCCTCGGGCGGAACCGGTGCCGTGGGCAGCGGCACCATCACGCTGCCGCGCATCCAGATCGCCAGCGGCGGCCAGTTGCAGATCACGGTGGACGGCATCGCCGCGTCCGCCGGCAGCATCACCAACACGGCCACGGTGAGCCTGCCCGCAGGCTACACCGACCCCACCCCGGGCAACAACACGGGCACCGTGGCCACGGTCATCAGCGTCCCGTCGGCAGACCTGAGCGTCACCAAGTCGGATGGCGTCACCACCGTCACCGCAGGCGGCGTCACGGTCTACACCATCGTCGCCGCCAACGCGGGGCCCTCCGCGGCCGCCAACGCCACCGTCACCGACCCGGTGGCCACGGGGCTGGCCAAGCTCAGCATTTCATGCTCGGCCCAGGGGGGGGCAAGCTGCCCCGTCGGCCTCACGACGGCCACCTTCCAGGCTGGCACCCAGATTCCCGTGTTTCCCGCCGGCAGCACGGTCACTTTCGTGCTCAACGCCCAGGTCACAGCCACCACCGGCACGGTCACCAACTCGGTATCGATCACCGCGCCCGCCGGCGTCACCGAGATCAACACCGCCAACAACAGCGCGCTCGACACCAGCCGGGTCGCGGCTTCCACCGCGGCGATCAGTTCCGGCGCCGGCATCTGCCCTGCAGGCACCACGGAATCCATCGTCAACCTGCTGGTCAACAGCGACTTTGCCGACACCAGCTCGTCGGTGGGCAGTGGCGTCACCCAGTACCCCGTGAACACCAACCTGCCCGACACCAGCGTGGGTCCACAGACCGGCGCGCAGACCTATGGCACCGTCACCCAGCGCCCGTTCCCCGGAGACCCGGCACGCAGCGTGGCCACGGCCGCCAACTGGCTCTACAGCAACGGCAACAACACCGGCGCGGCCTTCCGCCTGTGGTCGCAGGCCGTGACCGGCCTCGTGGCCGGCCGCACCTACGAATGGCTGTACTACGGCTCGAACGCGCAGAACCCCGGATCGGCCGTGGCCAATCCCCCGCAGATCCAGTTCCGCGTGGTGGCCGGCACCACCACCTTCACCCTGGGCGGCACCGACGGCTACGCCAATGAAGGCTCGGGCACCTCGGACACCTGGACCCTGCGCCAGCGCAGCTTTGGCGCCACCACAACCGGCGTCACGCTCCAGTTGTGGGATACCCAGACCGCGGGCGGCGGCACCGGCGACACCTTCGGCGCAACCCAGATCCTGCTGCGCGAGTGCACGCCCGACGCCGATCCCTTCATCACCAAGAGCAACGGCACCAGCACCGTGCAGACGCTGACCACCACCAGCTACGTCCTCACCGTGGGCAACAACGGCCCCGGCCCCGCCGATGGCATCGTCATCACGGACCCGGCTGCCGCGGGGCTGAGCAAGACAGCGCTGGCCTGCGCCGCCAGCGGCGCGGGCGCGCAATGCCCACTCAGCCTGAGCCTGGCGGCGCTGGAGGGGGGTGGCCTCACCGTGCCGGCGCTGCCGGCCAACACCACGCTGGTGCTGACCGTCACCGCTTCGGTGACCGCGCTCAACGGCACGGTCACCAACACCGCCTCCATCGGTCTGCCTGCCGGCATGAACGACAGCAACACCGCCAACAACACGGCCGTGGACGCGGACGCCGTGCGAGGCTCGGTGCTGCTCACGGTGGCCAAGAGCAACGGCCTGGGCACCGTCACGTCAGGTGCCACCACGTCGTACACCGTGACCGTCGCCAACAACGGCCCCTCCAGCGCCGACGGCGCCGTGCTGATGGACCCGGTCGCCACGGGCCTGTCGTGCGTGACCGCAGCGCCGTGCACCGCCAGCGGCGGAGCCTCGTGCGGCGTGGCGAGCGTGCCCGCCGCCACGGTTCAGGGAGGCTTCACCATCCCGGTGCTGCCCGCGGGCGGGTCGGTCACCCTGCAGCTGACCTGCAGCGTGACCGCGACGGGTCAATAGGAATCCCGGTGATTTTCGACCGGCGCCGGCCTCAGGCCTGCGCGGCCTGCTTCCAGGCCTGAGCCGCCGCCGGGGTGTCGCCGCGCTGCTCGGCCAGGGTGGCCAGGGCGCGCCAGGCATTGCGGTGCAAGCCCGCGTCCTGCAGGCCCAGCGCAGCTTGCGTGAGATGCAGCTGCGCCTTGCCCCAGAGCTGGCGCTTCATGCACGCCATGCCGGCCAGGTACTGCAGCGTGGCGTCGCGGGGATTGGCCTGATGGCCCTGCTCGATGCGCGCCAGCCAGGCTCCGTCGATGGAATCCAGCCCCGCCTCGAGCGCGCGCACGAGCTTGACGCGCAGGCTGTCGGTGAGGGTGTCCACGCGCTCCCAGACCGGCAGCAGCCAGGCGCGCGCCACGAAGGCATCACCCCCCAGACTGACCACGCGCTGCGCCGCGTGCACGGCCAGCTCGGGCATCTGGCGCTCCGCCGCCTCCAGCGACTCCCAGGTGCGCTGCAACTGGGTCGTGTCATGCGCCGCATTGAGCAGATCGGTGGCAAGGCCGCGCACGATGCTCTGCGCCGCCAGGGGTGAAAACGCACGGTGCTTGGCCAGCAGTCGGGCCGTGTCCAGCGCCACCGCGGTCTGGCGGGCCTGGCGCGCCGCCTTCAGCTTGATGCGCAGCGCCAGCGTCCGGCGCGCGGCGCCCTGCGGCAGGCCGGACAGCCAGGCCACGGCGGCTTGCGGATCGCGGTCGTCCAGCGACCAGCGTGCCGCGCGCAGCACCGCCCCTTCGTGGGTCTCCTGCACGACCTGGGACGCGGGGCGGCGCGTGGCCTGTTCGATGGCCTGGTTCAGGTGCGTTTCGCGCGCCACGCGGTCCTGCAGCGATTGCGCGCTCTCGGCCGCCAGCAGGTGCGCCAGCGCGCGGATCTGGGCGCTGTTGGCCGGTGCATGGCCGGCACCCGACAAGGACTTCTCCTGGGCCAGAGCGGCCTCGGCCGACTTGCGGGCGCGAAGAAAGCGCCCCGCCGTGAGCTGAGACAGCGCGTCCAGCAAAGCGGCATGCATGGCACGCTCCTTCTGCTGGACACGCCAGCGCAGGGCCTGCCGGGGCAGGTCCAGCAGCGCCGACAGCGCGCGCAAGGCCGCATGCACCAGCACAAAGGCGCCGAACAGCACCAGCAGCACCAGGTTCAGGGACAGGTCGATGCGGTAGGGTGACCAGAACAGGGTCACCGTGCCCTGGTTTTCCCCCGCGAACAGGGCAATGGCCACGGCCACGCCGAACAGGGCGAGCAGCCAGAGTGCGGCCCTCATCTAGCGCCCTGCCGAGGCGGTGGACAGTGCCGCCAGCGTTTCGTCGACGCGCGGCAGCTCCACGGCCTTCATCTGCGCCTGGACCTGTTGCAGCAGGCCCGCGGCCACCTGGGTCTTGCGCGCCGCTGGATCGAAATAGCGGTTCAGCGAGGCGGACGCCGCAGCCAGGTCGGCGCGCGCCGACTCGGTCTGCCGCGCCAGCAGGCCCAGCCGCGCGTTCAGCAGCTTGAGCTTGAGGTTTTCTCGCAGGAAGAACGACTGCTCGGGCGCCAGCAGTGCGGCCTCGGGCTGTTCGATGCGGCTGACGCGCACCAGGTTGCGGGCCTCGTCGCGCAGCAGGGTCATGGCGCGTTGCCACCACTGGGGCAGCGCCTCGGCCGGCTCCACCTTGCGGGGCCGGGGCACGCCGCCCAGCGGCACGGCATTCGCAACCGGCAGGTCGTCGGCCTGGCGCACCAGTTCGTCCAGACGGGCCAGCAGGCCCGGCATGTCGGTCACGCTGGTGGCCTTGATGCGGTCGATGTCGCGGCCGATTGCCGCGCGCAGCCGGGCCAGCCGCGGCTGCGCGGCGCGCGCGATGCGCTGGTCCGCCGTGCGCAGGGCCGCGAGCAGGGGCTCGACGCTGCCGGTGAGCTGCGCCTGCTGCTGCGCCAGCCGGACGGCGGATTCGATGTCGATGACCAGGTTTTCATCGCGCGAGCGTGACAGCGTCTGCATCAGCTCCTCGAGCTGGGTGCGCTGCAGCGCCACCTCGCCCAGCCGGGTGTCGGCCACGGCCTGGCGGGCCGCGGTGTCACGCGCGAGTTCCTGCGCCTGGCGGGCCAGCGCGCGCGCCTCGATGGCGTGGGCCCCGGCGTCGGCACTCTGGCGCGCCAGATGCTCCTGAATGGTGGCCAGCTTCTGCCAGAGCAGTCCGCTCATCGTCAGCGCCACCAGCGCGACCAGGCTGGTCAGCCAGAGCAGGTTGCGCGAAGCGGCGGGCGTTCGGGGTTCGGCCGCCGGACCGGGGGCGGCGACGGAACCCAGCGGCGCGAGGGCCTGGGGTTCAGGCGGCGTCACGGACTCATCGGGGTTCATGCGAACGATTCTATCGACGCGACCACATCGGCCAGGGCCGGCCGTGACTCGCAAACAACACCAAAGCCGGCCTCGCGCGCCGCACCGGCAATGCGCGGGTGCGTGGCCACCGCGCGCGCGCGCTGCCAGCTCTGTCCGGGCATCGCATGCCGCAGGTTGGCCACGGCTTCGGAGCTGCTGAACAGCCAGACCGATCCATCGCCGGCCGCGGCCTGGGCCAACGCCCGTTGCGCCACCGTCCATTGCGGCGCGTGGCGCTCGTAGGCCAGGACCTGGTCGACCCTGGCACCGGCCGCCTGGAGCTGCCCCGCCAGCCAGTCGCGGCCGGACGCCTGTCCGCGGCTGTCGGCTCCGCGCACGATCAGCACAAGGTCGCCGGCCTGCACCGTGCCGCCCACACGCTGCCACAGTGCCTCCGAGTCGAACTGCCCGGCGTCCTCCGCCGGCGCCTCGATCTGCCCGGGCGCCACACCGGCGGCCAGCAGCGCATCGCGGGTGCCCGGGCCGGTGGCCCATGCTCTGTTTTTGATAGCAGAAAGTGGCTGTCCGTTCTGGGCTAGCACTGCTTTTTCCCTGAAAAAATGGTCCACCGCATTGCCACTGACGAACATCAGGGCCTGGTAGCTGTCCAGGGCCCGGCAGGCCTGTTGCAAGGCCGCGCGATCGCGCGTCGGGGTGATCTCCAGCAGCGGCAGCGCCAGTGCGTCGCAGCCGCTGGCCTGCAGGGCCTCGACCCAGCGCTGGGCCTCGCGCGGCGGCCGGGTCACCAGCACCCGCATGGCGTGCCGCGCCTCAGCCCGCGCCGCCGTCGCGCAGCCGTTCGGCCACGGCCGTGCCCAGCGCGCCCGCCGCGTCGAGGTCGGCCACCGCGGCCACAGCCCGCGCCCGCACCAGGGGGCTGCGGCCTTCGGGGTCTCCCCAGGCCGCGTCCAGCTGCAGGTACTCGCCAGCAAAGGTGGCGTGCGCCGCCAGCGGCATCGAGCAGCTGCCGCCCATGGCGCGACTCACGGCACGCTCGGCCGCCACGGCGAGCCAGGTGGTCTGGTGCGAGAGCGGCGCCAGGGCCTCCATCAGGTCGGCGCGGTCGGCCCGCACCTCGATGCCCAGGGCGCCCTGCCCGGCCGCGGGCAGCATTTCCACGGGCTCGAAGGCCGCGCGGATGCGCTCGCCCAGACCCAGCCGCTTGAGCCCTGCCGCCGCCAGCACGATGGCATCGAACTGCCCTTCGTCGAGCTTGCGCAGCCGGGTGTCCAGGTTGCCGCGCAAGGGTTCGATGCGCACATCCGCGCGGCCCAGTTGCGCGAACTGGGCCTGCAGCAGCACGACGCGACGCAGGCTGGAGGTGCCAACCGCCGCGCCCTGCGGAAGCTCGGCGAGCGACGCGCAGCGGGTGGACACCAGCGCATCGCGCGGGTCCTCGCGCTCCATCACGCAGGCCAGCGCGAAGCCGTCCGGCAAGTCCATCGGCACGTCCTTGAGTGAGTGGACGGCGATGTCGGCCTGCCCCTGTTCGAGCGCGACTTCCAGCTCCTTGACGAACAGCCCCTTGCCGCCGATCTTGCTGAGCGAGCGATCCAGGATCTGGTCGCCCTTGGTGGTCATGCCCAGCAGGCTCACGTCATGGCCGTGGCGGGTCAGCAAGGCCTTGACATGCTCGGCCTGCCAGAGGGCCAGCCGGCTTTCGCGCGTGGCGATCACTATCTTGCTCAATCTCGTAACCTGCCTGTAATGCTTTGGGGGGAGTCGATGCTAGCATGCACGCTGCCAAAAAATTAAGCACTCCGAGGAAGCCCCCACCGTGGAAAAGACCCGTCCCGACACCCCGTCACGCCGCGCCCGCGACAACGAACGGCCCCTGGTGGAAGACATCCGACTGCTCGGCCGCATCCTGGGCGACGTGATCCGCGACCAGGAAGGTGTTGAAGCCTATGAACTGGTGGAACAGGTGCGCAAGCTGTCCGTGGCGTTTCGCCGCGATGCGGACCAGGACGCCGACCGCGCGCTCAAGAAGCGGCTCAAGGGGCTGAGTGGCGACCAGACCGTGAGCGTGATCCGGGCCTTCACGTATTTCAGTCACCTGGCCAACCTGGCCGAGGACCGCCACCACATCCGCCGGCGCATCGTGCACGAGCGCGCGGGCGACACGCAGGAAGGCAGCATCGAGGTGGCGCTGGCTCGCCTGCGCTGGGCCGGCATCGCGCCCAAGACCATTTCGCAGACCCTGGCCGCGGCCTACGTGTCTCCGGTGCTCACGGCCCACCCGACCGAGGTGCAGCGCAAGAGCATTCTGGACGCCGAGCGCGACATCGCCCAACTGCTGACCGCGCGTGACGAGATCAAGGCCCGGGCCCTGCCCAAGGACGCGCTGGCCCCGCGCGAGCTCGCCGCCAACGAGACGCAGATCCGCGCCCGCGTGATGCAGCTGTGGCAGACCCGGCTGCTGCGCTTCACCAAGCTCACGGTGGCCGATGAGATCGAGAACGCGCTGAGCTACTACGAAGCCACCTTCCTGCGCGAAATCCCGCGGATCTACGCCGAACTCGAGGAGGAACTGGGCCAGCAGCCCGTGGCGAGCTTCCTGCGCATGGGCCAATGGATCGGCGGCGACCGCGACGGCAACCCCAACGTCAGTGCCCAGACGCTGGAGTACGCGCTGCGCCGGCAGGCCGAGGTGGCGCTGCGCCACTTCCTGACCGAGGTGCACCGACTGGGCGGCGAGCTGTCGCTGTCGGCCATGCTGGTGGACTGCACACCCGACATGCAGGCGCTGGCGCAGCGGTCGCCCGACAGCAACGAGCACCGCCAGGACGAGCCCTACCGGCGCGCGCTGACGGGCATCTATGCGCGGCTCGCTGCAACGCTCAAGAGCCTCACGGGCGGCGACGCCGCCCGCCACGCCGTGACGCCGCAGAACCCCTACACACGGGCCGAGGAGTTCCTGGCCGACCTGCGCGTCATAGAAACCTCGCTGCTCGAACACCACGGCGCAGCCCTGGTGGCGCAGCGGCTGCACCCGCTGGTGCGCGCGGTGGAGGTGTTCGGCTTCCACCTCGCCACCGTGGACCTGCGCCAGAGCTCGGACAAGCATGAGGAGGTGGTGGCCGAACTGCTGGCCACTGCGCGCGTCGAGCCCGCCTACGCCGCGCTGGACGAAATGGCCCGCCGCGCGCTGCTGATCCGCCTGCTCAATGACGCGCGGCCGCTGCGCGTGGTGGGCGCGACGTACTCCGAACATGCGCGCAAGGAGATCGCCATCTTCGAGATGGCGCGCCTCATGCGCGAGCGCTTTGGCAAGCAGGCGATCCGCCACTACATCATCAGCCACACCGAAACCGTGAGCGACCTGCTGGAGGTGCTGCTGCTTCAGAAGGAAGTAGGCCTGATGCACGGCACGCTGGACCACGCGGCCACCAATGACCTGATCGTGGTACCGCTGTTCGAGACCATCGAGGACCTGCGCAATGCCGCGCCGATCATGCGCGAGTTCTACGCCTTGCCGGGCATTGCCACGCTGGTGCAGCGCAGCGGCGCCGAGCAGGACATCATGCTGGGCTACTCGGACAGCAACAAGGACGGCGGCATCTTCACCAGCAACTGGGAGCTGTACCGCGCCGAGATCGCACTGGTGGACCTGTTCGACCAGCTTGCCAATTCCCACAACATCCAGCTGCGCATGTTCCACGGCCGTGGCGGCACGGTGGGCCGTGGCGGCGGCCCGAGCTACCAGGCCATCCTGGCGCAGCCGCCGGGCACTGTGCGCGGCCAGATCCGCCTGACCGAGCAGGGCGAGGTGATCGGATCCAAGTACGCCAATCCCGAGATCGGCCGGCGCAACCTCGAGACCCTGGTGGCCGCCACGCTCGAGGCCACGCTGCTGCAGCCCACCAAGCCCGCCACGCGGGCCTACCTCGAGGCCGCCGAGGCCCTGTCACGCGCCAGCATGGCCGCCTACCGCGCGCTGGTCTACGAGACCCCGGGCTTCACGGAGTATTTCTTCAATGCCACGCCGATCCGCGAAATCGCCGAGCTGAACATCGGCTCCCGCCCGGCTTCGCGCAAGGCCAGCCAGCGCATCGAGGACCTGAGGGCCATTCCCTGGGGCTTCAGCTGGGGCCAGTGCCGGCTCACGCTGCCGGGCTGGTACGGCTTTGGTTCGGCCATCGACCAGTTCCTCAACCACACGCCCGGCCAGCCCCGGCGTGAAGGCCTGGCGCTGCTGCAGAAGATGTACCGGCAGTGGCCGTTCTTTCGCACCCTGCTGTCCAACATGGACATGGTGCTGGCCAAGAGCGACCTGGCCCTGGCCTCGCGCTATGCCGAACTGGTGGCCGATGCGCGCCTGCGCAAGAAGATCTTCAGCGCCATCGAGGTCGAATGGCAGCGCACCGCCGAGGCCCTGTCGCAGATCACCGGCGACAAGCAGCGCCTGGCCCACAACGCCGCGCTGGCCCGCTCGATCCGCCACCGCTTTCCCTACATCGACCCGCTGCACCACCTGCAGGTGGAGCTGGTGCGCCGCTACCGCGAAGGCAAGGCCGATGACCGCGTGCAGCGGGGCATCCACATCTCGATCAACGGGATCGCCGCGGGGCTGCGCAACACGGGCTGAGGCGCGGGCGGGGCTCAGGCGCCGAGCAGTTCTCCCACGGGCTTGAGGTCATCGACCCGATCGCAAATGGCCTTGACCGCCATCAGGATCGGGATGCCCAGCAGCAGGCCCCACACGCCCCACAACCAGCCCCAGGCGAGCACGCCGACGAACACCGCCACCGGGTTCATCCGGCTGGTCTGGCTGGTCAGCCAGGGCGTCAGCAGGTAGCCCTCGATCATGTTGATCACCAGCGAGGCGCCGCCGACCCAGAGGGCCATGTTGAGTTGCCCAAACTGCAGGAAGGCCACCAGCGCCGCCGCCACCGTGACCAGGATCGAGCCCACGTAGGGCACGAGGTTCAGCACCCCGGCCGCCACGCCCCACACCGCGGCGTTGTTGAGCCCCAGGGCCCAGAACGACAGGCCGGTCACCAGACCCACCAGCAGGCTGCTGCCCAGTTGCACCAGCAGGTAGCGCTGGATCTGACCATTGATCTCGTCCAGCGCCTGCACGGTGATCTTCTTGCGGCTGAGGCTGGGGCCGGCGATCCGCACCAGCTTGCGCCGGAAGGTGTCACCCGAGATCAGCAGGAAATAGGTCAGGAAGGTCACCACCACGATCTGGCCCAGCAGGTTCATCAGGCCCAGCGTGCCGCTCCACAGGTAGTCCTTGACGTTGAGCCGCGGCCGCTCGATCTGCACGCGCGTCACGCCCCGGCTGGCCGTGGTGGGCCCGCCATTTTCCTCCGCCACGCGCTCCAGCTGGGCCGCGGCCTTCTGCACGGTCTCCAGCGCGCCGGGCTGGGCCGCGCGCTGGCGGCGCATCACATCTCCAAGTTTCCGGGCGGCGTTGGGCAGAGCCTCCACCACGGCATTGGCCTGGTCGGTCAGCGCGTAGGCCGTGCCCCCCAGTGCCCCCAGGATGGCGACCAGCAACAGCGCCGCGCCCAGCGCCCTGGGCAGCCGCAGGCGTTCGAGCGCATTGACCAGCGGCGACAGCGCATAGCTGAACATCAGGCCCAGCATCAGGGGAATGAAGAAGGGACTGGCCCAGCGCAGCACGGCCAGCACCGCGAGCACGGCCAGGATGGCGAGCGACAGGCTGCGAACGTCCACCGGCATGTGCAGCAGCACGCGCGGCGGGGAGGCCGCCTCGGCCGGCGCGGCCACGGGCTCGGGCCGGGCGTCTGAGGTTTCGGGCATCGGGTCCATGCGGGGCAGCGTTTCAGCCGGCGATGGCTTCGCGCACGGCGGCCACCTGGCGCCGCGACACGGCCAGCACTTCGTCCACCCCGGCCAGCCGCACGGCCCAGCCGTCGCCTTCTTCCGGGTCATGGTGCTTCTCGAGCGCGCGCATGGCGCGGCGGGCCACCATCGCATTGCGATGCACGCGGATGAACTGATCACCATGGCGTGACTCGAGCTCGTTGAGCGAGCCATCGAGGATGTAGCTGCGCGCCAGGGTCCGCACCGTGATGTATTTGAGTTCGGCCTTGAAGTACAGCACTTCGGCAAGCGGCACGCGCTCGGTTCGCCCGCGGTCCTGGATCAGCAGGCTTTCCTGCACCAGATCAGGCTCTGGCCCTTGCCCAGCGGCCACCAGGCGCTCTGCTTTTTGTAGCGCCAGCTGAAGCCGCTCGAGCCGGACGGGCTTGGTGAGGTAGTCGGCCACGTCGATCTCGAAGGCCTGCACCGCGTGCTCGGGGTGAGCGGTCACGAAGATGATGGCGGGAGGCCTCGGCAGGGCACGCAGGGCCGAGGCCAGGGTCATGCCATCAGCGCCCGGCATGTGGATGTCCAGCAGCACGGCGTCGAAGCGCTGATGCTGGATCAGCTCCATGGCCTGGGCGGCGTTGGCGGCCTCGCCCGCCACGTGCACCGCAGGCGTCCTGCAGTCGCCCAGCAGCGTGCACAGGCGCGACCGGGCCAGCGCCTCGTCGTCGACCACCAGCAGTTTGAGTGTCATGCGGGCACCTCGATGCGCACCTGGTAAACCCCGTCTTTCAGTCCGGCCTGGAATTGCGACTGCACGTCATGCAGCAGGCGCAGCCGGTCACGCACATTGTCCAGCGCCAGGCCATGCCCGGGCTGCCCCTGGCCGCCCGGCACGGTGTTGGTGACCTTCACCACCACGCTGCTGCCCCGGCGCTGGCTGCTCACGCGAACCTGTGCGCCTGTCGCACTGGGTTCCACCCCGTGCTTGACGGCATTTTCCACCAGGGGCTGCAGCAGCAGCGGCGGCAGGCGTGCATCCGACGCTGCGGGGTCCAGCGCCCATTCCACGCGCAGCCGCTCGCCAAAACGCACCTGCTCGATCGCGAGGTAGCGCTGGGCCAGGTCCGTCTCCTCGGCCAGCGTCACCGAGTCGCCCGGGTCCATCAGCGCATGACGAAACAGGTCGCTCAGGTCCTCGAGCAGGGCTTCGGCGCGCGCCGGGTCCTGGCGCACCAGCGCAATCGCGCTGTTCAGCGTGTTGAACAGGAAGTGGGGGCGGATGCGCGCCTGCAGTTCGGTGAGCCGCGCCGCGGTGTCCGCCGGGGTGCGGGCCTTGGCCCGCCAGACCAGCGCCGCCACCAGCGCCGACGCCAGCAGCGCGCCCGTGAAGCCCGCCGCCACCCACGGCACGTCGCCGATGAAGCCCACCAGCGCCAGCAGCCCGCAGCCGTAGAGTCCGGCCAGCACCCCGAGCAATACGCCGCAGGCATATTGCCCGGCGCGCGGCAGGCGTGCCAACAGCCGCTTGGCACTGCATGCGGCAATCAGCCAGGCCAGCGTGGCGGGCAGCGCGGCGCCGGTCAGCACGGACAGGCGCGCCAGCCAGTCCATGAACCCGGCCGAGCCAAACATCGCGCCCACGCCCACCACGGCCTCGACAAACAGCACGGCACGCAGGATCACGCCCGTCTGGCAGGCATCGAAGATCAGCACGCCGGCAGGCCGCGGCACGGGCCGCCGTGCGGGCGGCTCCTGGAAGGCCGATAAAATTTGGGAGTCCTGCATCCAACTTTCGCCTGATCGGGTCAGAACCTGATTATTGCCCTGACATGTCACAGAACCAACTCGACAAAAAATCCCAAGCCTGGTCGGCGCTCTTTTCCGAACCCATGAGCGACCTGGTCAAGCGCTACACCTCGAGCGTGTTCTTCGACAAGCGGCTCTGGCAGGCCGACATCGCCGGCTCGCTCGCCCACGCCGGCATGCTGGCGGCGCAGGGCATCATTTCAGCGGACGATCACGCCGCCATCCAGAAGGGCATGGCGCAAATCACCGGCGAGATCGAATCCGGAGCGTTCGAGTGGAAGCTCGACCTGGAGGACGTGCACCTCAACATCGAGGCCCGCCTCACCCAGTTGGTGGGCGACGCCGGCAAGCGCCTGCACACCGGCCGCAGCCGCAACGACCAGGTGGCGACCGACGTGCGCCTGTGGCTGCGCGGCGAGATCGACCTCATCGACGCCCTGCTGGCGGACCTGCAGAAAGCGCTGGTGGAGCTCGCCGACAAGCATGTCGACGTGATCCTGCCCGGCTTCACCCATCTGCAGGTGGCGCAGCCGGTGAGTTTCGGCCACCACATGCTGGCCTACGTGGAAATGTTCGCGCGCGATGCCGAACGGCTGGCCGACGTGCGCAAACGCGTGAACCGCCTGCCGCTGGGCGCCGCCGCACTGGCCGGCACCAGCTACCCGCTGGACCGCGAACTCGTGGCCAGGACGCTGGGCATGGAGGGCGTGTGCCAGAACAGCCTGGACGCCGTGAGCGACCGCGACTTCGCCATCGAATTCAGTGCCGCCGCCAGCCTGTGCATGGTCCACGTCAGCCGCTTCAGCGAGGAGCTGATCCTCTGGATGAGCCAGAACTTCGGCTTCATCCAGATCGCCGACCGCTTCACCACGGGCAGCTCGATCATGCCGCAGAAGAAGAACCCCGACGTGCCCGAGCTGGCGCGCGGCAAGACCGGCCGCGTGGTCGGCCACCTGATGGGGCTCATCACCCTCATGAAGGGCCAACCCCTGGCCTACAACAAGGACAACCAGGAAGACAAGGAGCCGCTGTTCGACACCGTGGACACGCTCAAGGACACCCTGCGCATCTTCGCCGAGATGGCCGGCGGCATCACGGTGCGTCCCGAAGCCATGGAGCAGGCCGCACTGCGCGGCTACGCCACGGCCACCGACCTGGCGGACTACCTGGTCAAGAAGGGCCTGCCCTTCCGCGACGCCCACGAGACGGTGGCGCACGCCGTGAAGGCCGCCATCTCGCACAGCGTGGACCTGTCGGAACTGCCCCTGGCCGTGCTCAAGGAGTTCAACCCGGCCATCGAGAAGGACGTGTACGAGCACCTGAGCCTGCGCGGCTCGCTCAACGCCCGCAACACCCTGGGCGGCACGGCGCCCGTGCAGGTCAAGGCGCAGGTGGCACGGCATCGGGCCCGACTCGGGGCCTAGATCCCCGCCGAGCCCGCAGGACAGTGCGGGCTATCCGCCCTGCGTGCGCTTGAGCAGTGGGCGGAACAGCCACAGCCCCAATGCCGGTCCGAGCCCCAGCCAGGGCAGCACGGTGCCGAGCGAATGGCTGTGCGATGCGCGCACGAACAGCTCGATGCTGACCACCGAGATCACAAAGCCGATGCAGTTGGCAAACGTCAGCACGCTGCCCGCGATCTCACGGGGTGCGTTGTGCGCGGTCAGCGTGGAGAACTGGGGGGAGTCACCCGAAACCGACACGCCCCACACCAGCAGCCACAGCATGAACAGCGGCAGCGGTGCCGTCAGCAGCAGCGGCGCCAGCAGGCAGCACAGGCCACTGGTGGCCAGCTGAACGCCCGCCACCCGGGCACTGCCGATGCGGCGCGCCCACAAGCCCCCGCCAGCGCAGCCAACGAACCCGGCGGCGATCATCACGAACGCGGCAGCGCTCACCTGTGCTCCCGCCAGCCGCGTGGCCAGCACCAGCGGCAGCAGGACAAAGAAGGCATAGAGCTCCCACATGTGGCCAAAGTAGCCAAACACCGAAGCCCGGACCCGGCGATCCGCCCAGATGACGCCCAGCGCGCGGGGCGTGATGCGCGCAGCCTTGACCAGGCCCGGGCTGTCCGGCACCCACAGGGCCGTGGCCAGGCCCCCGAGCGCCGCCAGCGACGAGACCGCAAGCAGCACCAGCTGCCACGAGGCCAGCCCGAACAGGCCCTGGCCCGTGGCCTGCAGCCCCAGCGCACGCAGGCCGTGGGGCAAGGCCGTTCCCAGGACCAGCGCGCCAATCAGCACTCCCATGACCGCATCCAGCCGCTCGCGGTACCAGCTCGCGGCGATCTTCATGCCCACCGGATAGACCCCCGCCAACAGGAACCCCACCGCAAAGCGCAATCCGAGCAGGAGCACGTACTGCCCGTCCAGGAACACCGCGGAAGCATTCACCAGCGCCCCCAGCAGCGCACACACCATGAACACGCGCGACGGCGAAAACCGGTCGGCCACCAGCAGCAGTGCGAATACCAGCGTGCCCGCGACGAAGCCGAGCTGCACCGCCGAAGTCAGCGACCCCACTGCGCTGCCGGGCAGGCCCCAGGCCACCTGCAGGTCAGGCATGACCGCATTGACCGCGAACCACAGCGAAGTGCCGGCGAACTGGGACAGCACGATGACGGGCAGGATACGGCGCGGTACCGGATAGGCGCCGGCAGCGGGGGCTGAAGGGGTTGACGGCATGTTATGCATCCTTTGCATGGCGTGCGGCCAACACGGCCTTGGACACCCGCACGACGGTCTCCTACGCTTCGAGTCTGCAAGTTTGCCTTCTTTCAGGAGATTCCATGTCGCGTACCCCCGGTGGGCCCGTTTCCGCCGCACCGTCCCCCAATGCCCTGCCCTCCTACCTTGACCCGAGCAACCTCGGGCCGTGGGGCATCTACCTCCAGCAGGTCGATCGTGTGACGCCCTACCTGGGCAACCTGGCCCGCTGGGTGGAAACCCTCAAGCGGCCCAAGCGCGCGCTGATCGTGGACGTCCCGATCCACCTGGATGACGGCACCGTGGCGCACTTCGAGGGCTACCGCGTGCAGCACAACACGTCACGCGGCCCCGGCAAGGGCGGCGTGCGCTTCCACCAGGACGTGACGCTGTCGGAAGTGATGGCGCTGTCGGCCTGGATGTCGATCAAGAACGCCGCGGTCAACGTGCCCTACGGCGGCGCCAAGGGAGGCATCCGCGTCGACCCGCGCCGGCTGTCGCGCGGCGAGCTCGAGCGCGTGACACGCCGCTACACCAGCGAGATCGGCATCATCATCGGCCCCAACAAGGACATCCCCGCGCCCGACGTCAACACCGACGAGCAGATCATGGCCTGGATGATGGACACCTACTCCATGAACCAGGGCTCGACGGCCACCGGCGTGGTCACCGGCAAGCCGATCGACCTCGGCGGGTCACTGGGACGGCGCGAGGCCACGGGCCGCGGCGTCTTCACCGTGGGCGTGGAGGCAGCCAAGCACATCGGCCTCGACATCGCCAGCGCACGCGTCATCGTCCAGGGCTTTGGCAACGTGGGCGGCGTGGCCGGCAAGCTGTTTGCCGAGGCCGGCGCCCGCGTGGTGGCCGTGCAGGACCATGGCGGCACCATCTACCGTGAAGCGGGCCTGGACGTGCCCCTGCTGCTCAAGCATGTGGCCGAGCACCGCACGGTGGCCGGCTTTGAAGGCGCTGAATCCATTCCCAACGACCAGTTCTGGGACGTGGACTGCGACATCCTCGTGCCGGCCGCGCTCGAAGCCCAGCTCACCAAGGACAACGCCGGCCGCATCAAGGCCCGCATGGTGATCGAGGGCGCCAACGGCCCGACCACCCCCGAGGCCGACGACATCCTGCACGACCGCAACATCCTGGTGCTGCCCGACGTGATCGCCAACGCCGGTGGCGTGACGGTGAGCTACTTCGAATGGGTGCAGGACTTCTCCAGCTTCTTCTGGGACGAAGACGAGATCAACGCCCGTCTGGTGCGCATCATGAAGGCGGCCTTCGCGGGCATCTGGCAGGTGGCTCAGGACCACAAGGTCAGCCTGCGCACCGCCACCTTCATCGTGGCCTGCAAGCGCATCCTGCACACCCGCGAACTGCGGGGCCTGTACCCCTAAGCGCAACCTAAGCAGCGGGTCGTATCATCGTTCCACAAGGAACGAAGGATGCGACTGCTGCTCGTCGAAGACGACACCATGATCGGTGAGGCCGTGCTGGAAGCCCTGCGCGGCGCCCACTACGCGGTGGACTGGGTCCGCGATGGGGCCATGGCCGACACCGCCCTGGCCTCCCAGGACTATGACCTGATGCTGCTCGACCTGGGCCTGCCCCGGCGGGATGGCCTGCAGGTGCTGCGGGCCCTGCGCGCGCGCAAGAGCACCTTGCCGGTGCTGGTGGCCACCGCGCGCGACGCCGTGGGCGACCGCATTGCCGGCCTCGATGCCGGCGCCGACGACTATGTGGTCAAACCCTATGACATCGACGAGCTGCAGGCCCGCATCCGGGCCCTTTTGCGCCGCGGCGCGGGCCAGGCCGGTCCGGCCTTCGAGCACAACGGCGTCAGCCTGAACCCCGCCACGCGCGAGGCATCGGTCCAGGGCGCGCCGGTATCCCTTTCTGCCCGCGAGTGGGCCGTGCTCGAGCCCATGCTGGCGCGTCCGGGCGTGGTCTTCTCGCGTGCCCAGCTCGAGGAAAAGCTGTTCAGCTGGAAGGATGAGGTCAGCAGCAATGCGGTCGAGGTCTACATCCACGGCGTGCGCAAGAAGCTCGGCGCTGACGTGATCCAGACCGTGCGCGGGCTGGGCTACCTGGTGCCCCGTTCATGATTGGCGCGCCCGGCCACCACTCCCTGCGACAGCGCCTGCTGCTGCTGCTGCTGGCGACCATTGCCCTGTTCGCCACGGCTCAGGGCATTGGCGCCTACCGCGGGGCCTTGCAGCAGGCCGACGCCATGTTTGACTACCACCTGCAGCAAATGGCGCACTCGATGCGCAGCGGCTACCTGCGGCAGTTGCCCCCGGGCGTCGACAACGACGACGACCTGGAGTTCCTCGTGCAGATCTGGGGGGCCGATGGCGTGCGGCTGTTCCGCTCGCCGCGTTCCCTGCTGCCGCAAAGCGCGGTGCTGGGCTTTTCCGACCTCACGGTGCAAGGCAATGCCTACCGTGTCTACACGCTGCAGACCCCCCTGCAGACCGTGCAGATCGCGCAGGACGTGAGCGCGCGCGACGCGCGGGCACGCGCGCTGGCCGTTCGCGCCGTGCTGCCCGTGGCCCTGATGGCGCCCCTGCTGATGCTCGTGGTGGGCTGGGTGGTCAGCCGCTCACTGGCCCCGGTGGAGCGGGCCCGCCGCCAGGTGGCTGCACGCGCCGCGGACGATTTGTCCCCGCTGGCTGAAGGCGGCCTGCCCGACGAGGTGCGTCCGCTGGTGCAGGAACTCAACGGCCTGTTCGCGCGCGTGCGGGACGCGTTTGAAGCGCAGCAGAACTTCGTGGCCGACGCGGCGCATGAACTGCGCTCCCCCCTGGCGGCGCTCAAGCTGCAGGCCCAGGCGCTGCGCCACCCCGCCAGCGGGCTCCCGCCCGACCCCGTGGCGCAGGAAGCCGCCGTCGCGCGATTGAACCAGGGGATCGACCGCGCCATCCGCATGGTCGAACAGTTGCTGGCGCTGGCGCGGGCCGAAGGGACCGAACCACCGGGAGCCAGCGGCCCCGTGGACCTGCAGCAGGTGGTGCGCCTTGCGGTCGGGGACGCCCTGCCGCTGGCCCAGGCCGCGGGTATCGATCTGGGAATGGGCCCACAGGCCCTGACCGGTGCCGCTGCGGTGCAGGGCGACAGCGAGGCCCTGCGCATGCTGCTGCGCAACCTGATCGACAACGCCATCAAGTACACCCCGGCGCCAGGACAGATCGACATCGACCTGCGGCAAGACGGTGGGGCCACCCTGCTGACCGTGGAGGACAGCGGACCGGGCATCGCCCCCACCGACCGCGACAGGGTCTTTGACCGCTTCTACCGCGCCGCGGACGCGGCCAGCCTGGGCACCGCCGGGGGCAGTGGCCTGGGCCTGGCCATCGTTCGCGCCATCGCGCAGCGCCATGGCGCGGGCCTGCGGCTGGACTCGTCGCGCCGTCTCGGCGGCCTCCTGGTTGAGGTGCGGTTCCCGCCACGCGGGACCTGACGCCCGCCCCTGGATCGGCCCCGGTGAGATTAAGGCCGGTCTAAGGTCAGGGGACCATAGTTGATGCATTCGGATCAACTACCTGGAGAGAGCCATGACCATGCAGAACGTTTCCCTCAAGACCTCCCGCCTCGTGCTGTCGCTGGTGGCGGCCGGGGTGATCGGCGGCGCCGGCGCCACGCTGTTTGAAACCCGTCACGCCCACGCACTGGGCCTGCCGCCCGCAGTGAGCCAGCCCGTGGCCGGTGCCGCCGTGGTGACCGCGCCCGACTTTTCAAGCATCACCGAGCGCTACGGACCGGCGGTGGTCAATATCAGCGTCACAGGCACCACCAAAACGGCCTACAGCGGGGGCGGAGAGGGTGGCGATCCCTTTGGCAACGACCCGTTCTTCGAGTTCTTCCGCCGCTTCCAGCAGGGTCAGGGCGGGGGCCGCATGCAGCCGCGCGAAGTGCCCACCCACGGCCAGGGATCGGGCTTCATCGTCAGCGCGGACGGTGTCATCCTGACCAACGCCCACGTGGTACGCGATGCCAAGGAGGTGACCGTCAAGCTCACCGACCGCCGCGAGTTCCGCGCCAAGGTGCTCGGTGCCGACCCCAAGACCGACGTGGCGGTACTCAAGATCGATGCAAAGAATCTCCCCGTGGTGGCCATTGGCAAGACCAGTGACCTCAAGGTCGGCGAGTGGGTGCTCGCGATTGGCTCGCCCTACGGCTTCGAGAACACGGTGACCGCCGGTGTCGTGAGCGCCAAGGGCCGCAGCCTGCCCGATGACAGCTTCGTGCCCTTCATCCAGACCGACGTGGCCGTCAACCCTGGCAACTCGGGGGGCCCGCTGTTCAATGCCCGCGGCGAGGTGGTGGGCATCAACTCGCAGATCTACAGCCAGACCGGCGGCTACCAGGGCCTGTCGTTTGCCATCCCGATCGACGTCGCGGGTAAGATCAAGGACCAGCTCATCGCGCATGGCAAGGTCGAGCATGCGCAGCTCGGGGTGGCCGTGCAGCAGGTCAACCAGGCCCTGGCCGAGTCCTTCGGCATGGCCAAGCCCGAGGGTGCGCTGGTGGCCAGCGTGAGCAAGGGCAGCGCCGCGGACCGCGCCGGCCTGCAGCCCGGTGACGTGATCCAGCGCATCAACGGGCAGCCCATCGTGTCATCCAGCGACTTGCCGGCCTTCATCGGCCTGGCCTCGCCTGGCGACAAGGTGCAGCTGGACATCTGGCGCAAGGGCAGCGGCGAGAGCGTGGTGGCCAAGCTGGGAGGCTTCAGTGACAAGCCGGACACCGTGGCCGACAGCGGCATGGCTGGCCAGGGCAAGCTGGGTCTGGCCCTGCGGCCCCTGCAACCCGGTGAGAAGCGCCAGGCCGGTGTGCCGGGGGGCCTGCTGGTGGAAGACGCCAGCGGCGCCGCAGCCTCGGCCGGTGTGGAACAGGGCGATGTGCTGCTGGCCATCAATGGCACGCCGGTGCAGAGCATTGATCAGGTCCGCGCCATGGTCGCCAAGTCGGGCAAATCGGTGGCGCTGCTGATCCAGCGCGGCGACAACAAGATTTTTGTGCCCGTCAATCTGGGATGACCCCTGCCAGGCCTTGCGGCCTGGACACCCTGGCCCCTGCGTCCTCGCGGACGCGGGGGTTTTTTTATGGACGCATCACACCCGGGTCATGGGCTGGTTGGCGTGGATGATGGCGTCGATGTCGCGCAGCAGCCTGGGGGTGGCCGGGCTCGGGACACGGGGCCGACTGCTCAGGTAGTCCATGAATCGGGACGACGTCGGAACCACCCTCTTCCCGTTGAAAACGCCGTCTGCAGCCACGTAAGGCCCCAGCTCGCTGATCTTGGTGCAGTCGTCCGGCGTGACGGGAAAACCCGCCAGGCCATCGCGCTTGGCCCACACCGGGGCCTGCAGGATGTCGGCGTTCACGTAACACTTCACACGGTCCATCAGGCCCAGCGGCTCGATCACGATGATCGTCAGGTCGGTCATCCTCGGAGTCTGGCCTGCAAGGATCTGGCCCTCCATGAGAGCCAGCATGCGGGGCAGCTCGGTGTTGGTGAAGATCGACCACTTGTTCAGCCCCCAGCGCACGACCGCCGTGACATGCCCGGTGGCCCCCACCCCCAGCATTTCAGAGACCTTCTCGCCATACTTGTGGTACGCGTTGCCGTGGTTCCAGACGTACTTGTTGTTCACGTGCCGAACGTCGGTCGTTGCTTCGAGCTGGCCAAAGCAGATCTGGCCTGGTGCAAAGCTGCGGTTCCAGTCGGTGATCCGCTCGGCAAGGCGGTTTTCATTGATGCCGTTCCAGAAGATCGCGCCGTCGGCGGGTGTGGACACGTCCGACATGTCGGCAAGCCACTGCACCATTTCGTCCTGGAAGCGCGCGCCCGCGGCTTCGGGGCTGGCGGCACCTTGCAGGTAAGGGTTGGTGGAGATGACCTGCCCGTTGCGCTCCTGGCGCAGGCGCTCCTCCTGCGCGTCCTTCAGCGCATTGATGCGCCGCAACCCCCGGTTCAGGGCCGCGGCCTTGAGCTGGTCGCGAAAGTCCTGCGTGGACAGCGGCATGAGCGTGGCCCGCTCCGCCTCCAGCAACGGCTTGACACGGGCGACCCAGCTCTTGTCGCTCTCGTTGATCCGCTGCGGAAAGCGGTTCTGCAGCGTGAGGTACACCGGCCAGGGCAGAAATGTGGAGCAGTACCCCGGTGGCTGCTCGGGCATCTGCGCCTGTGGCTTCTTCTTGGCCGGGCCATTCCACACAATGGCCGGCGCCTGGTAGATGCGACCCATCACCATGCGTGCACCTTGAAAACGAAACTACTCATGGCATAGGCCTTACCCAATGGAGGTGGCTCGTATTGGATCAGAAACGCCATGCGAGCGCTGCCCCGCACTCGCGGCCAGGGCTGCCCAAGGGCCCGCCAGCCCGCCCTGGCCGCAGGTGCGGCGCAACGAATGGAAACACACTGCAGTGCTAACCTCCCCCACTGCACAGGAGGACAGCCGTGGCCCAGATCACCGGAATCGCCAGAACCATCATCGCCGCGCTCATTGCCGCATCCGCATGGCAGGCGCATGCCTTGCAGGTCATCAGCCTGTCGCCGCAGGGAGAGGTGTCCAGGGTCCGGCAGCTCGTCGCCAAATTCGACGCCGCCGCGGCAGCGCTTGGGGATCCCAAGGCCCCTGCTCCGTTGGCACTGAGCTGCAATGACGTGCAGGCCACCCAGGGCACGAGCCGCTGGGTCAGCGACCGCGAATGGGCCTACGACTTCAAGGACGACCTGCCCCCGGGCATTCGCTGCACCGTGCAGCCGCGTCCCGGCTACAAGTCGCCCGCCGGGGCCGAACTCACACCACGGCAGTGGAGCTTCAACACCGGCGGCCCGTTCGTGCGGTCCGTGCGCCCGGGCACCTGGGAGCGCATCGACGAGCAGCAGTACTTCGTGCTGCAGCTCAATGGCCCAGCCACCCTGGCCAGCCTGCAGGCCAGCGTGTGGTGCTCGGTTGACGGCCTGGGCGAACGCGTGCCGGTGCGCATGATCGACGGAGCAGAGCGCACGGCACTGCTCAAGTCGCTCAGGCTGGACAAGCAGGCCGCGAAGTCGCCCCTGAGCGTGGCCACCCTCACCTGCAACCGCCGCCTGCCGGCCGCCGCCAAGGTGCAACTGGTGTACGGCAAGGGCGTGGCCACCCCCGGTGGCGTGGCCAACGCCGTGGAACGCCGCTTCACGTGGCAGGTGCGCGAGCCTTTCACCGCGAGTTTCAGTTGCGAGCGAGAGAATGCCCAGGCCGCCTGCCTGCCCATCCGGCCACTGACCCTGAGCTTCAATGCACCGGTGCCGCGCAAGCTGGCCTCGGGGATACGCCTGAAGTCCGCGAACGAAACGCTGCAGCCTACGCTGGACAATGGCGAGGAGGCTGGCGACGCACTGGTCAACGGCGTGAGTTTCGCCACCCGTCTGCCGGAGCAGACCGCCTTCACGCTGGACCTGCCCGGAGGTTTCAAGGACGCCTCGGGCCGCGCGCTGAGCAACGCGGCGAGCTTTCCGCTCAAGGTCGCCACCGGCCCGATGCCGCCGCTGGCCAAGTTCCCGGCCTCGCCCTTCGGCATCGTCGAGCGGTTCGCCGAGCCCGATGGCCCGCCCGTGCTGCCGGTCACGCTGCGCCGCGTGGAACCCGCACTGCAGGCCAGCGCGCTGGCCCCGGGCCAGGTCAATGACCTGCGGCCCGAGGGCGACGCCGCCATCATCGGCTGGTTCCGCAAGGTCCAGCGTTACGACGACTTCTTCGTCACGCGCCGCCAGGCTGCGGCCGACGTGAAGGCACCCCTGCCGCGGGTGCTCAACCCCGAAGACAAGGACCGGGTGCAGTCGCGCATGGTGTCGCTGCTCGCCGGACAGGGCGGCGTCCGCACGCTCAACCTGCCCCAGCCCGCCAAGCCGCCGGCCGGCGCCACCGGGGCCGAGGCCGCGACCCGCCCGTTCGAAGTGGTGGGCATCCCGCTCACACCGGGCTTTCATGTGGTGGAGGTCGCCTCGCCACTGCTGGGCGCCGCGCTGCTGGACGCGCGGCACGGCGCGCCGCGCACCATGTATGTCCGCACCTCGGTGCTGGTAACCAATCTGGGGGTGCATTTCAAGCTGGGCCGAGACAACGCGCTGGCCTGGGTCACCACGCTGGACAAGGGCCAGCCGGTCGAGGGCGCGGCGGTGCGCGTCTCGGACTGCAATGGCAAGTCGCTGGCCACGGCCACCACCGATGCGCAGGGCATCGCCCATTTCAGCGGCCTGGCGCCCGAGCCACCGGCCTGCGCGCGCGTGAGCGAGGACGACAACTACCGCAGCGCCTACTTCATCAGTGCCCGTGCCAGAACGCCCGCGGCGGGCCACAGCGGCCCCGCGACCGACGACATGGCCTTCACCTGGAGCGACTGGTACCGCGGCATCGAGCCCTGGCGCTTCAACGTGCCCACGAGCCGCGAGGCACGCCCCGACGAGCGCGTCCACACGGTGTTCGACCGGACCCTGCTGCGCGCGGGCGAGACGGTGGGCATGAAGCACCTGATCCGCACCGAGACGCGCGAGGGCTTCGGCCTGCCGGCCACGTTGCCGGGCTTCCTCGCCATCACCCACGTGGGCAGCGGCCAGCGCACCACGCAGCCGGTGCAGTGGCGCAAGACCGCGAGCGGCGGCCTGAGCGCCGAAAGCCAGTTCCAGGTGCCGCCTGCCGCCAGACTGGGCCTGTACGAGGTCGCCCTGCAGTCCACGGCGGAGGGAGGCCGCGTGGTCACCACCGGGCAGTTCCGCGTGGAGGAGTTCCGCCTGCCCGTGCTCGAAGGCCGGGTGACTGCCGCCAGCCCGGGGGCGCTGGTCAATGCCACGCAGGTGCCGGTGGACGTGCAGGTCCACTACGTCTCGGGCGGGCCGGCCAGCCAATTGCCCGTGCGAGTCTCGGCCCTGCTGCGCAACAAGGTACCCGCCTTTGGCGACTATGACGAATTCAGCTTCAGCCCACCCCGGCCGGCCCGCGCCGCCTCGGCCGAAGGCGAGGAGGAAGAAACGGCCGTGCAGGACCAGCGCGTGGTGGCCGACAAGCTGCCCCTCACGCTGGATCGCAACGGCACCGGCCACACCCGCATCGAGAAGCTGCCCGCGGCGCGCCAGCCGCAGGACCTGCTGCTGGAAGCCAGCTACGCCGATCCCAACGGTGAGATCCAGACCCTGCGCAGCAGCACGACGCTGTGGCCCGCCTCGGTGGTGGCGGGCATCAAGACCGAGGGCTGGGTGTCGGCCAGCCGGAAAGTCCGCTTCCAGGCGCTGGCGCTGGACCTGGCCGGCCACCCCGCCGCCGCCACACCGCTGAGCGTCAAGGCGCTGGCGCGCATCGCCACCACCAGCCGCAAGCGCATGGTGGGCGGCTTCTACAGCTACGACAACAAGACCGAGATCAAGGACCTGGGCACCGTGTGCAGCGGCAAGAGCGATGCCCGCGGCCTTTTGCTGTGCGAGGCGAAACTCGGCGAGCCCGGCGAGGTGGAGCTGGTGGTCACCGCCCAGGACCCGCAGGGCAACGCGGCACTGGCGGCCGGGTCGGTCTGGGTCACGCGGCAGGGCGAACTCTGGTTCGGCGGCGAAAACCATGACCGCATCGACGTGCTGCCCGAAAAGAAGATCTACCAGCCCGGCGACACCGCGAAGTTCCAGGTGCGCATGCCGTTCCGCTTTGCCACCGCGCTGGTCGCGGTGGAGCGCGAGGGCATCGTTCAGACGCAGGTGGTGCAGCTCGAGGGCGACGACCCGACCATCAGCCTGCCGGTGCTCAAGGACTGGGCGCCCAACGTGTACGTCAGCGTGCTGGCACTGCGCGGGCGGCTGCGCGAGGTGCCCTGGTACAGCTTTTTCACCTGGGGTTACCAGGCCCCGCGCGAATGGTGGACGGCCTTCTGGTACGAGGGCCGCGAATACGTGGCGCCCACGGCGCTGGTGGACCTGAGCAAGCCCGCGTTCCGCCTGGGCCTGGCCGAAATCCGCGTGGGAACGCAGGCGCACCAGCTCGCGGTGAGCGTCAAGGCCGACAAGGACAGCTACCCCGTGCGCGGCACCGCCACCGTCACGGTCAGTGCCCGGCTGCCCAACGGCCAGCCTGCGGCCCACGCCGAGGTGGCGCTGGCTGCCGTGGATCAGGCGCTGCTCGAGCTGATGCCCAACGACAGCTGGGACCTGCTGGGCGCCATGCTGCAGCGGCGCGCCTGGGGCGTGGAGACCTCCACCGCGCAGATGGAAATCATCGGCCGGCGCCACTACGGCCGAAAGGCCGTGCCGGCCGGCGGCGGGGGCGGACGCAGCCCCACGCGCGAGCTGCTGGACACGCTGCTGCTCTGGAACCCGCGCGTGGTCCTGGACGCGCAGGGCCAGGCCGTGGTCAAGGTGCCGCTGAACGACGCGCTCACGAGCTTTCGCATCGTGGCCGTGGCCGATGCCGCCGCCGGCCTGTTCGGCACCGGCCAGGCCACCATCCGCGCCACCCAGGACCTGCAGATCATCAGCGGCCTGCCTCCGCTGGTGCGCGAGGGCGACCAGTTCCGTGCCCAGTTCACCCTGCGCAACACCACGGCCAAGGCCATGAAGGTGCAGGCCACCGCGCGAGCCACCCTGCTCACGCTCGAGCCACAGACCCTGGACATTCCGCCGGGCGAAGCGCGCGAACTGGCCTGGAGCGTCACGGCCCCCGAGCAGCTCGCCTTCACCCGGGCCGAGGCCGTGCTCTGGGAGATCGAGGCCCGTGACACGGTGGGCGGCGCACGCGACGCGGTCAAGGCCCGCCAGCGCATCATTCCCGCCGTGCCGCTCACGGTGCAGCAAGCCACGCTGCTGCAGATCGACGAGTCGCTGTCGCTCGGCGTCGGGCCGCCGGCCGATGCCCTGCCCGGCCGCGGCGGCCTGCGGCTGGCCCTGCAACCCCGCCTCGCCGATGGCGGACTGCCGGGGGTGCGCGACTGGTTCGAGCGCTACCCGTTCTCGTGCCTCGAACAGAGGACCAGCAAGGCGATCGGGCTGCGCGACCCCAAGCTGTGGCAGACCCTGGTGGGCCAGTTGCCGTCCTACCTCGACAGCGACGGCCTGGCCAGCTACTTCCCGCCGCGTGACGGCGAGGCCAGCCGCGGCAGCGACGTGCTCACGGCCTACCTGCTGGCGGCGAGCCACGAGGCCGCCGCGCTCAACCCGGCGTTCGCGCTGCCCGACGACGCGCGCGCGCCCCTGGAGCGCGGCCTCACGGCATTTGTCGAAGGCCGCATCCAGCGCGACTTCTGGGCGCCGCGCAAGGACCTGGACGTGCGCAAGCTGGCCGCGCTGGAAGCCCTGTCGCGCTACGGCCATGCCCAAGGCCGCCAGCTGGGCAGCATCACCATCGCGCCCAACCAGTGGCCCACCAGCGCCGTGATCGACTGGATCAACATCCTGCGGCGCGTGGCCGATGCGCCGCAGCGCGAACAGCGGCTGGCCGAGGCCATGCAGGTGCTGCGCGCGCGCCTGTCCTGGCAGGGCACGCGGGCCGTCTTCAGCACCGAGCGTGACGACTACTGGTGGTGGCTCATGACCAACGGCGACGTCAATGCCGCGCGCCTGCTGCTCGCGGTGATGGACGATGCGGCCTGGAAGGACGACATGGGCCGCCTGGCCACGGGCCTGATCGCACGGCAACAGCGCGGCGCCTGGGCCACCACCACGGCCAACCTCTGGGGCGGGCTGGCGCTGGACAAGTTCTCGGCCCGCCACGAGGCCGTGGCGGTGAACGGCGTCACGCGCGCCGCGCTGGGCGGCACCACGGCGCAGCTCGACTGGCGCCAGCCTGGCCAGCGCGCCCTGTTCCTGCCCTGGAGCGCCGACATGGCGCGCGACACGCTGGGTGTGGTGCACCAGGGCAGCGGCAAGCCCTGGCTGACCCTGCAGTCGCTGGCCGCCGTCGCGCTCAAGGCCCCCTTCAGCGCGGGCTACCAGATCAAGCGCAGCGTGACCCCGGTGGAACAGACCGACAAGTCACTGCCGCCAGGCCAGTACAGCCGCGGCGACGTGCTGCGCGTGACGCTGGAGGTCACCGCCGCCGCCGACATGACCTGGGTGGTGGTCAGCGACCCGGTGCCCGCCGGCGCCACGCTGCTGGGCAGCGGCCTGGGCCGCGACTCACAGATCGCCACGCAGGGCGAAAAGCGCACCGGCGCGGGCTGGCCCGCCTTCGAGGAACGCAGCTTCGAAGCCTTCCGCAGCTACTACGAGTTCCTGCCCAAGGGCACGGTCAAGCTGGACTACACGCTGCGCCTGAACAACGTGGGCGAGTTCTCGCTGCCGCCCACGCGGGTGGAGGCGATGTACGCGCCCGAGGTCTTCGGTGAGTCCCCCAACGCTCCGCTCAAGGTCGGGGCAGGACGTTAGTCATGGCCAGGCTGCGGAGCAGATTTGCTCTCTTTTTAATAGCACTTTGTGCCCAGCCGGCGTGGGCTATCCCCACTTTTGACGAAGTACGACAGGATTTCAGGCCTTCGGACGCCCGGCTGCTGGACCGCCACGGCGACGTGTTGCAGCGCCTGCGCACCGATGCCACGGTGCGGCGCGGGCAGTGGGTGCCGCTGGCCGACATGTCACCCGCGCTGCGCCAGGCCATCGTGCTGAGCGAGGACAAGCGCTTCTACGAGCACAGCGGCGTGGACTGGCGCGCGGTATCGGCCGCGGCCTGGGGCAACCTCTGGCACAGCCGCACGCGCGGTGCCTCCACCCTGAGCATGCAGCTGGCGGGCCTGGTGGATGGCGATTGGCGCCAGGGCCCGGGCGGGCGCACCGTGGTCCAGAAGCTGGGCCAGGCCGTGGCGGCCCAGGTGCTGGACCGGCGCTGGCGCAAGGACGACATCCTGGAGGCCTATCTCAACCTCGTGCCTTTTCGTGGCGAGCTGGTCGGCATCGACGCGCTCTCGCGCACGCTGTTCGGCAAGGCGGCGCACGGGCTCGACGAGCGCGAAGCGGCGGTGGCGGCGGCCCTGGTGCGCGCGCCCAATGCCCGCCCCGCGCTGGTCGCGCAGCGCGCCTGCGGGGTGCTGCAGGCCCTGCAGCCCCCTGGCGGGCGGGCCGACTGCGCCGCGCTGGACCTGTTCACCGCCGGAGCGCTGCAACGCCGCGCGTTCGACGCCACCGAGGGCGTGGCACCCCATGTGGCCCGCCAGCTCGTGCGGACCGCGGACGTGCGATCCAGCCTGCGCGCGCCGCTGCAGCGCTTTGCCGTGCAGACCCTGCAGCAGCAGCTGCGCGAGCTGCGCGGCCGCCATGTGGAAGACGGCGCGCTGGTGGTGCTGGACAACGCCACCGGCGAGGTACTGGCCTGGGTGGGCTCGTCAGGCGGGCTCAGCCAGGCCGGCGAGGTCGACGGCGTCACCGCGCTGCGCCAGGCCGGCTCCACGCTCAAGCCCTTTCTTTACGCGCAGGCCATTGCCAGCCACCGCATCACGGCGGCCTCGCTGCTGGAGGACGCGCCCACCCACATCCCCACGGCGGGCGGCCTGTACATCCCGCAGAACTACGACCACCAGTTCAAGGGCTGGGTGTCGGCGCGCACGGCGCTGGCCGCCTCGCTCAACGTGCCGGCCGTGCGCACGCTGGTGATGGTCACGCCCGACGCCTTCGGCCGCCAGTTGCGCGCCGTCGGCCTGCCGCTGCGCGAGGCCGGCGACTACTACGGCTACAGCCTGGCGCTGGGCAGCGCCGAGGTGTCGGTGCTGACCCTGGCCAACGCCTACCGCACGCTGGCCAACGGCGGGCGCTTCAGCCCCACCACGCTGCTGCCGGCCGATGCCCGCGCGCGGGCGGCGGCCCCGCCAAGGCAGGTGCTCGATGCGGCCGCGGCCTTCATCGTGGGCGACATGCTGTCGGACCCCAATGCGCGGGCGCGCACCTTTGGCACCGACAGCGTGCTGGCCACCCGGTTCTGGAGCGCCGTCAAGACCGGCACCAGCAAGGACATGCGCGACAACTGGGCCGTGGGCTGGTCCCGCCGCTACACCGTGGCGGTCTGGGTGGGCAATGCCAGCGGCCAGCCGATGTGGGACGTGAGCGGCACCAGCGGCGCGGCCCCGGTGTGGGCCGCGGTCATGCACTTCCTGCACGCGCGCGAACCCAGCCGGACCCCCGACCCGCCGCCCGGGGTGGTGCGGGTGCCGGTGCGTTTTGGCGGGCAGCTCGAGGCGGCCCGGTCCGAGTGGTTCCTGAGTGGCACGCAGCAAACCCTGTTTGCTATGGATAGCGTAGCAAACAGTGGCCAACTGGCAAGGGCTGGAAGCACTTTTGATGCCTCATCGGGCGACGGCGAGCCGGCCCGCATCGTGGCGCCGGTGTCCGGCACCATCGTCGCGCTGGACCCCGACATTCCGCCTTCGCGACAGCGCCTGCAGTTCAGCGCCGAGGGCGAGCAGCTGCGCTGGACGCTGGACGGCCAGCCGCTGGCGCGCGGCGCCACCGCGCAGTGGCTGCCCTGGCCCGGTCGCCATACGGCGCAGATCGTGGATGCGCGGGGCCGGGTGCTGGATGAGGTGCGCTTCGAGGTGCGCGGCGCCGGGGTCCGCGCCGCCAGGACAACGCCGGGCCGCTGAGGGCCGCGGGCGCCCTCAGGTGCCCGACAGGGCCTGCCGCAGCCGCCGGCCCAGTTCGGGCAGTTCCGCGTCGTCCACGGCCGTGAGCTCCAGCCCGACCTGCCCGCGCGCCAGCCGGTGCGGCGCCACCGCCACCACGGGGTCGCCCTCCCGCAGCCGGCGCGCCAGCTCATTCGCGTCGCAGCCCGCAAGACCTGCATCGATGTCGAGCCAGAGGCGGTCGAAGCCACCGCCCAGGGGGTCGGGTTCGCGCAGGAGTCGCACCCCGTGCTGGCCCGAGAGCTGCGCCGCCAGGTCCTGCACCTTGCGCTGCTGCCGGGCCCGCCAGGCGTCCGGTGACTCTGCGGCGCGCTGCTGCAGGGCGGCCAGCACACCGGCCAGTGACTCTTTGGTGGGCTTCATCGCACGCCCGATGCCGGCGTGCTGGGCCTGCAGGGCCTGCACCAGACCGGCCCGGCCCAGCACCAGCCCCGCCGTGGGGCTGCGCAGGTATTTCTGTCCGCTGAGCAGCACCAGATCGGCGCCCGAAGCCACCAGCGCGGGAGCGCGCCAGTCCTGGGCCGCGGCATCCAGCACCAGGGGCACGCCGGCTCGCCGGGCCTGCGCCAGCAACGCCTGCGTGGTGTCGGGGCCCGACCCCGGCGCCAGGTGCGACTCGACGGCCAGCACGCAGGCTGCAGGCGCCTGGTCCAGCGCCGCGCCCAGGGTTTCGGGGTTGTCGCAGGGCACGGGCTGTGCCCCCGCCAGTCGGATCGCCTGCGTGATGGGCTGGCCGTAATCGACCTGGTGCGCAGCCAGCATCGGCACCCGGGAGGGCAGGCCCGTCGCATCCGGGAGCTGGGCAATGCGCCGGGGGTCGTGACCGGCCATGCAGGCCGCGACGGCCAGCGTGATGGCCGCGGCCGTGCAATGCGTGACACAACCCGCCTCCGCGCCGGCCCAGCGGGCCAGGGCCAGGCCGGCCTCGGCTTGCAGGTCGGCCACGACCACATGCCGCTGCAGCATGTCGGCGACCGCCTGGGCGACGATGGCGTCGCTGCGCGACACGCCATACGGCGTCGGCGTGCCCCAGGCATTGATGACGCGGCGCAGCGGCGCCGACGGGCGGACGGGGGGTGCAGGCATGAGCAAAATTGTGCCAGCGGGCGGCGGGCACAAAATTTCTTCAATCCACCAGCGGCCGGACCCGATAGCATCGAAGGCTTGCGAGGAGACAGCCCATGACCGTGATCACCACCATCGAAGACCTGCGCGTGCTGGCCAAAAGACGCGTGCCGCGCATGTTCTATGACTACGCCGACTCCGGCAGCTGGACCGAGAGCACCTACCGCGCCAACGAAGCCGATTTCCAGTCCATCAAGTTCCGCCAACGGGTGGCGGTCAACATGGAAAACCGAAGCACCGCCACGCAGATGATCGGCCAGGACGTGGCCATGCCGGTGGCGATTGCGCCGACGGGCCTGACGGGCATGCAGCACGCCGACGGCGAAATCCTGGCGGCGCGCGCGGCCAAGGCCTTCGGCATCCCGTTCACGCTGTCCACCATGAGCATCTGCTCGATCGAGGACGTGGCCGCGGGCACGGACAACCACCCGTTCTGGTTCCAGCTCTACGTGATGCGCGACCGCGATTTCATCGAGCGGCTGATCGACCGGGCCAAGGCCGCCGGCTGTTCGGCCCTGGTGCTCACCCTGGACCTGCAGATCCTCGGCCAGCGCCACAAGGACCTGAAAAACGGCCTGAGCGCGCCGCCCAAGCTGACGCTGACCAACATGCTCAACATGGCGACCAAGCCGCGCTGGGGTCTGGGCATGCTCGGCACCCGGCGCCACGGCTTCGGCAACATCGTCGGCCACGTCAAGGGCGTGGAGAACATGGGCTCGCTCAGCGAATGGACCGCCAAGCAGTTCGACCCCGCGCTGAACTGGGGGGACGTGGAGTGGATCAAGAAACGCTGGGGCGGCAAGCTGATCCTCAAGGGCATCCAGGACGTGGAGGACGCGCGCCTGGCGGTGCAGTCGGGTGCCGACGCGCTGATCGTGTCCAACCACGGGGGGCGCCAGCTCGACGGCGCCGAGTCCAGCATCCGCGCCCTGCCCGCGGTGGTGGACGCGGTGGGCAGCCAGATCGAGGTGCACATGGACGGCGGCGTGCGCAGCGGACAGGACGTGCTCAAGGCCGTGGCGCTGGGCGCCAAGGGCACCTACATCGGCCGGGCGTTCCTCTACGGCCTGGGCGCCCTGGGCCAGGAAGGCGTGACCAAGACCCTGCAAATCATCCACAAGGAACTGGATCTCTCCATGGCCTTCTGCGGCCACACCCGTGTCGGCACCGTGGACAAGGGCATCCTGCTGCCCGGCAGCTACTGAGCCGCCGCGCCCGGGCGCCGACGGCGCCTCAGCCCAGCAGCAGCGTGCCCAGCGCCAGCAGGGCCGGCACCGCCTGCACAAAGAAGATGCGCTTGTTGACGGTGGCAGCGCCGAACACACCGGCGACGATCACGCAGCCCAGGAAGAACACCAGCACCGCGTGGCCTGCCGCGCCCAGCAGCAGGCCCCAGACGAGGCCGGCCACCAGGAAGCCGTTGTACAGGCCCTGGTTGGCGGCCAGCGCCTTGGAGGCGGTGGCGAATTCGGGCGTGGTGTTGAACACCTTGCGGCCCATGGGCTTGTCCCAGAGAAACATCTCCAGCACCAGAAAGTAGAAGTGAAGCAAGGCGACCAGCGCGGTCAGCACGATGGCGATCATGGAGTTCTCCTGTTTTGAGAAACATTATTGTTTCTGAATGGTATGTTATCGTTTTTCAATCATGTCCGCAAGCCGACTGCCTTCCCGCCCGGCCGTGCCTGAACGCACGTTGCCCCGAGGCGGGCGGCACCCGCTCACCCAGGAAGCCGTCTCCGCCTCCCAGCGCAACCGCCTGCTGGACGCGATGGGACACATCGTGGCGGCCAAGGGCTTCAAGGCGGCCACCGTGGCCGACGTGATCGCGCTGGCCGGGGTGTCGCGGCGCACGTTCTACGAGCAGTTCACCGACATGGAGGCCTGCTTCCTGGCCGCCTATGACCGCGGCATGAAGTCGCTGTTTGGCGCGATCCGCGCGGCCCTGCGGGACGCCGAGGCGATGGACTGGCAGGGCCGCACCCGGGTGGCGATCGCGGCCTACCTGCAGGCCCTGGCCGCCGCACCCGAGGTGACCTGGGCCTTCTCGGTCGAGACGCTGGGAGCGGGTGCACGGGCGCTGGAGCTGCGCGGCTGGGTGCTGGACCAGTGGGTGGCGCAATGGCGCGCGCTGCAGACGCTGCGCGAGCGCGACGACCCGACGTCGCCCCCGGTGTCGGATGCCAGCCTGCTGGCCATGGTGGGCGGCATCGAGGAGCTGGTCCGCGACTGCCTGCGCCGGCGCGGTGCCACGGCCCTGCCCGAGCTCGCGCAGCCCGTCACGCACTTCGCATTGGCGGTCATGGGCGGTCCGCGCGCCTGACCTGCCGACGGGCCCGCTCCTGCGGCGGGTAACATGCGGGCGCATGACCCCCACCGAAGCGGACGCCGCATTTGCCCAGGCCATCGAACTCCAGCAAAGTGGCCAGCTGGATCCCGCCCGCGCGCTGTACGAGCAGATCCTGGCGGCTTTCCCGGCGTACCTGCATGTGCCGCATCTGCTGGGGGTGATCGTCAGCCAGCAAGGGGACTGGTTTCTCGCGCGCCGCCTGATCGAAACCTCGCTGCAACTGCAGGCCAGCGACCCGGACGCCCTGGCCAACCTGGCCTGGGTGCTGGTGAACCTGGGCCTGCACGACAAGGCGCTGGCGCGGTGCGACCAGGCCATTGCGCTGTCGCCCGGACACGCGCGAGCCCACCTCACGCGTGGCATGGCCTTGCGCATGGCCGGGCAGTTCGAGCCAGCCATCGCCGCCTTCGAACAGGCACTGGCGCTCAAGCCCGATCTCTACGAAGCGCTGAACTACCGCGGCCAGTGCCTGCACCGCCTGGGTCAGTACGCGCAGGCACTGGAAACCTATGACCTGGCGCTGCAGTGCGAGCCCGGCAATGCCGATGTGTGGAACAACCGAGGCTCCAGCCTGACGTTGCTGGACCGGCATGACGAGGGAGCTGCCAGCTTCCTCCAGGCCTTGCAGCTGCAACCGGCGTTTCCCGAAGCGCTGTTCAACCACGGATTGGCGCTGCAGCAGGCCCGCCGGTTTGATGAGGCCCTGGCCCGGTATGAGCAGGCCCTGCGCCTTCGGCCCCAGTACCCCGAAGCCCTGGTGCACCGCGCCTTCGCGCTGCAGGCCCTGCGGCGCTCGACACACGACAGCCTGGCCAGCCTGGATCGCGCCCTGCACCTGCGACCGGGGTATTTCGAGGCGCTGAACGGACGGGCCAATGTTCTGGGCCAGATGGAGCAGTACGCGGAGGCGCTGGAAAACTACCAGGCCGTGCTGCGCATCAAGCCCGATTTCCACGAAGCTCTGATCAACCAGGGCCATGCGCTGCGCGAGCTGGGCCGGCTGGACGAGGCCGCCGACTCCTACCGCGAAGCCCTGCGCTGCGGCGGCGACGCCCAGGCGGGCCTGTTCGCACTGGCGGCCATGGGCCGCGAAGCGGCGCCGCCCGTGGCGCCGGCGGACTACATCGTCAGCCTGTTCGACGGCTATGCCGATCGCTTCGATGATCACCTGGTGGGCAAGCTGCAGTACCAGGCCCATGAGCGCCTGTGCGAAGCCCTGCTGCCGCTGGCGGGACCGGGCCCGCACGACATCCTCGATCTGGGCTGTGGCACGGGCCTGTGCGCCCCGCTGCTGCAGCCCGTGACACGCAGCCTGGTGGGGGTGGACCTGTCGCCGGGCATGCTCGATGCGGCCCGCCCGCGCGGCCTGTACAGCCAGCTCCTGTGCCGCGACGTGACCGAATTCCTGCAGGACCAGGACCAGGTCTTTGATCTGGTGGTGTCCACGGACGTGTTCATCTACATCGGCGACCTGCAACCGGTGTTCGCGGGTGTGCGGCGCGGCCTGCGCGGTGCGGGTCTGTTCGGCTTCTCGATCGAGGCCTGCGAGGAGCAGGACTTCGTGCTCCGGCCCACCCGCCGCTACGCCCAATCGCCCGCCTACATCCGGCGTCTGGCGGAACAGCACGGCTTTGAAGTGCTGCACCTGGCGCCCAGCGTGATCCGCAAGGAAAATGGCGTGGACACGGCCGGCTACATCGCCGTGCTGAAAGCGCACTGACGCAACCGGACGGGCTCGGCGCTATGCTCGGACGGTGACCCCCGACCTGCCGCTGCGCCGCATCGCCCACCTCGACATGGACGCGTTCTACGCGTCAGTGGAACTGCTGCGCTACCCCCAGCTCAAGGGGCTGCCCGTGGTCATCGGCGGCGGCCGGCGCAAGGTGGACGAAATGCTGCGCGACCAGTACGCCGGCCTGCCCCTGAGCGAAATCCCCGCCACCGCGTTCCCCCTGCTCAAGGACTACGTCGGCCGCGGCGTGATCACCACCGCCACCTACCCGGCACGCCAGTTCGGCGTGGGTTCGGCCATGGGCATGATGAAGGCCGCGCGCCTGTGCCCGCAGGCCCTGGTGCTGCCGGTGGACTTTGAAGAGGTGCGCAGGTATTCGCGCCAGTTCAAGACCATCATCCGCGAGATCGCGCCGCTGGTGGAGGACCGCGGCGTGGACGAGGTGTACATCGATTTCACCAACGTCCCCGGTGGCCAGCGCGAGGGAGGTCGCGTGCTCGCCCGCCTGATCCAGAAGAGCATTTTCGAGGCAACGCGGCTCACCTGCTCCATTGGCGTGGCCCCCAACAAGCTGCTGGCCAAGATGGCCAGCGAGTTCAACAAGCCCAATGGCATTTCCATCGTGCACGAGGACGACGTTCAGGGCCGCATCTGGCCGCTGCCCGTGCGCAAGATCAACGGCATCGGGCCCAAGGCCGAAGTCAAGCTGCACGGATTCGGGCTGCAGACCGTGGGTGACATTGCTGCCCGGCCGCGCGAGTGGCTGGTGGCGCATTTCGGCAAGTCCTACGGCGCATGGATGCACGACGCGTCCTGGGGCCGCGACGACCGGCCCGTGGTGACCGAGAGCGAGCCGGTGTCCATGAGCCGGGAAACCACTTTCGACCGTGACCTGCACGCGGTTCGCGACAAGGCCGAGCTCGGGGCCATCTTCACCGACCTGTGCCAGCGTGTGGCTGGCGACCTGCAGCGAAAAGGCTATGTGGGGCGCACCATCGGCGTGAAGCTGCGTTACGACAACTTCAAGATCGTCACGCGAGACCAGACGCTGGACCACTTCACCGCCGACGCGAAGACGATCCGGCAGACCGCCGGTCAGTGCCTCAAGCGCGTGGACCTCGGTCCACGACTGCGGCTCCTGGGGGTGCGGGTTGGCAACCTGCTGAAAGTCGCCGATCTGGACGGATCCGAAGAAAAACCCCCGGTAGTGCCCGTCAAACGGTCACCGCCTGCTACAAAGATTGAAGCAGGCGGTGACCAGTTATTCTGAGCGGGGACTATTCGCTGGCGGCGTCCGACTTCCAGAAGATGAAGCGGCGACGCGACGAGATGGTCGGCTTCACGCGCTGCGGAGCAATCCCCGAGCTGGCCCCCCCCGTGCGCTGCACCGAACCGATCACCACCGTGGTCGGCTTGCCATTGATTTCCACCGTGGCCACGGTGGGTGACGGGGTGAGGCCCCCGCCGACGAAGGCCGACGACCGGTCGCCTCCGCACAGGCCCGTGGTGCCGATCGCGCCCGTGCTGTTCAGCAGGTTCATCCAGTAGCCCCGGGACTCACCCAATGAGGCAGAGCAGGTGCCGGCCGACGGAGTGGCCCGGTTGGTGTTGAAGGTCACGAGACCGCCAGCGATCAGGGCCGATGTGATCGACTGTTCGCCCCGACCCGTGAGATCCATGCGCCATCCCTTCAGGCCTGATGACGGGGTCACTCCGGCCTCGGCACAGGCCGGCGCGACGGTGTAGTCCTTCATGTTGGTGTCCGTGTCCATGGCCACCGCGGGTGCGGCTGAGCTTGGCAGCACCGAGAGATCGTCCAGGAAGACATAGAACCTGTTGGTGATCGGCGTGGAGTAGGGATAGTGGGTGTTCAGCGGATGCTCACGATCCCCCGTGCCCAGCGCCAGGTACATTTTTCCGGGCACATTGAGCAGCGCGGGGGGATACAGGAACTTCCGCCCTCCACCGCTGGTGTACGCCACCTTGCGCATGCCCCAGGACGCCGCGGCGAGCGGCGTTCCCGCTGCGTTGGAGAAGTCGATCCGGTAGATGTTGCCCGTGGAGTCGGTGACATAGGCGTAGTCCACCGAGCCGTCGGCATTCACGTCCGACATCACCACATCGGCCGGCACGCTGCCCGAGGTGGCGAACGACGCCACCAGACCGCCCGTGTCCGCGTTGATCACGTACACCGCGTTGCCCTTGCGGCTGGCACAGGCCGGAGACGCTCCGTTGGTGTCTTCGCATCCGTCGTAGCCGCCACCCACCACCACCAGCGGGGTACTCGTGGAGTAGCCTTTCATGAAGCCGACGTTGGGCGTTGACCAGGTCTGGCCCATGGAACTGAAACCGGCCGTGCACCCCGTGTCGTTGGTGAGGTTGGGGCATCCGACGCGCCACTTGACGGTCGGAGACGCCGGGTTGGTCACGTCCATCGCGTAGACCATCCGCCCGCCACGACGCATGGTGGGGAATATCCAGATCTTTGAGTTGTCCGCCTTCTGGTACAGGCCGATGGAGCCATCGAAGAAGTAGTCCTTCGGCGTCGGCGTGGGTGTGATGCCCGACGGCAGGGTCGGGTAGTTGACCATCGGGCTGTTGTCATGCAGACGCTGCATCCGCGGGAAGAATTCAGGCGCTGCAAAGCCCCAGCGCTCGCGGCCCGTGGCGGCATCCACCGCCCGGAAGAAGCCATCGTTGGCACCATAGTAGACGGTAACGCCGGTCGAACCCCCGTAATTGACGGGCAGCGGCCGCGAGTGGATGACGTCGCCATGGATCGAGGGCCGGGTGCTGGTGCCGGTGTTGGAAGTTTTCTCGAGACCCGCTGCGGCGTCTTCGCTACCGGAAATCCATTTCACCAGGGTTCCGGACAACCCCGTGGTCGAGGCCGACAGGGTCACCAGCGAGAGGGACGAGCTGGAGGCCAGCGTGTACAGCGTGCGGTTCGACGTCCAGGTCGGCGAGGTATCCGTCGTCGGCGGCGAATTGCCCTTGCGCATGATTTCCGCTACGCCGCCCTTCTCCACCGTGGGTCCGTCCGGCAGGTCCGACCAGCGGCTACCCGTCAAACCTCCCACCGTGGGGAAAGCCGAGCAGGTGCTTGAGGGGACCGGATTGACCGGTACGTCCTGCCAATACGAGGCGGAGTCGGACGTCCAGTAACTCGCCGCGCACTCCGACACGAAGCCGGTCTGCAGGTTGATGGCGTTGACCCCCAGCGCATCGCCGAGGTCCACGGCCGTGCCAGTGTTGATCAATTGGTAGCGCTTGAGGTTGCCCATCCAGCGCGGTGCACCATCAGGATCGGGGCGGAACATGCCAATGAACACCTGGTTCAGGCTTTGCGAGCGGTTGGTGGCGCTGATTGGCAAGCTCGCCGTGGCGAAGGTGCTGTTGACTGCCAGGATTTCCGCCATGATCTGCTTGAGCGCCGACTCGATCTGGGCCTGGTTCCCCACCTGGAAGTACTTGCCCCCGCCGTTGCGGGCCGCGCTTTGCAGAACACCCGAGTAAGCCGCGTTGTTCTGCGCGTTGTAGGCGTCCAGCACGTACACGCTGACGCCGGATTGGTAGAGGAACCGTGCCCACTCGTCGGTCCAGCTCGCGGCCGTGCCGGGAATGGCGTTGCCGGCGCTGGTGGTCTCGTAGGTCTGGCTGCCCGCGGGGTAAGTGCCGTTGGCATTGTTGGCGATCAGCACCACATAGCTGCGCCCGCAGGTGCCTGACGACACGGGACTGGAATAGGTGCCACCTACCACCGCGTGGGAGGATGCGAGTCCCTGGCCGACGGCTGTGTAGGGCGAGGACACGCCGGCGTTGCCGGAGACGTCCAGATTCGGGCTGCGAGACAGCGCACCCAGATACGGCGCGGTGTTGCTGAAATACTTGTGCAGCTCGTACAGCGCCTCGGCTTCGCCGGAGTTCTGCGCCACCTTTTCATTGGGCGAATTGATGTTGGAGCGGATGCCGCCCAGGATATTCGAGAGAGCCGTGCGGTTGGCCGCCACCGTCATGTCGCGTGCCCCGAAACGGATGTAGCCACCGTAGGAACTGCCGGACTGGTTGTACAAGGCCAGGCCCATGTTGATGGGCGTCGTGGTCGACATGCCGGCCAGAATGTTCTGGATCGACTGCAGTTCCGCCTCGCCCTGATTGCCCGAGCTGTCGGGCCATTTCTGCGACGCACGCGACCAGTTGGCCGAGTTGTCGATCAGGAACATGATGTTGGGGGCGCCCGCCGTGCCGGTCGAACCCGCAGTGAAGATGTCGATGTCCTCCGCCCGCGTCCCCGTCGACAGAAGCAGCAAGCCGGCCATCACACCCACCGCCGTGAACCGGCGGCGCATTCTGGAAAGCAGATTGATAGTCATGGTGTGCCTTTCTGCTGGCAGGGTTGAATCCGGTTCAAGGACAAGAAGACGCCACGGCATCGCTGGAAACGCGCATCGAGACGCCCTGCGTCACCGAAGCCCTGGCTTGCGACACCTGTTCCGTCGCAACAGCATTGATTTCCCAGAGACTGTCAGCACAAAGCGAGCCACCGGTAGCCCCGCCCTCGATGCCAAAGTTCTGGGCCTCGCCCAGGGTGCAACCGAGGTCTTCGGACTTGGTCAGGTCCAGGCTGGCTTTGGAGACGGCCTTGGCCTGGACGCAGGCGGGCTGCGGAGACAGTGCCACGAGGATGACGGTCTTCCCATCGCCATAGAGATCGGTACACCGGCTGTTGGCCGGCGCACCCAACGCAGCCGGACAGTTCCCGTTGTCGAGCACGGCACCGGGCGTGTCAACAAACACGGGAGAACTCACCACCGTGTTGATCACGCCCTGCGCGGCGTTCTGCGCCTGGCTTCGCTGCTGGGCGTTGTCGACAATCAGGAGGCTTCCCTTGCCGATATTGAAGGAGGTCAGCGCCACGATCGTCAGCAGCACCAGCATGATGAGCGAGAGAATCAGCGTGATGCCACGCTGGCCCGAGGAGCTTTTCAGTGGTCGTCTCATGATGAGGCCCTGCCGGCCGGGTTCTGGAAGCGGATGACCGTCTCGAAGACACTGCGTTTGAACGCATCATTCATGGGACCGATCACGTTGTCGGTCCCGCTGATCGCGCCGGCGCCGTCCGGCTTCCTGCCCACGACATAGGATTTGGCATCGACATACCCCGCGGTCGACTCCACATTGCGGCTCAAAAGGCTGACCTTGGCGGTCATGACGGAAGCCCAGTGCTGGGCGCAGGTGGGGCTCGTGGCATTGGTACACGCCAGGTAGCTGTCGGGGGCTGGCGTGTAGACGTCAGGTGCGCCATCGCCGTCCGTATCCAGGCCATACTCGATCTGCATGTTCTCCACCCCCTGGACGAGAGAGACCGGCACGAACGCCCCTCCGGTCAACTCGGCCCGCTTCAGGGTGGGAATGCCGTCGCCGGCCTTGTCGTTGTTCCCGATGTAGTAGATGCGCACCAGAAAGCGCCGGACATCTGCCACGGTCGTGCAGTCTCGCCGTGTCAGGGTGAGAGTGCTGGTGGAGGTGTCCAGCCTGAAGGAGTCCGCGACGGCGCCAGACCCCAGCTCCGTCGCACTGTTGCAGGACGAAGCCTGGAACCGGACATCGCCGGCGGCCAGTGCGGTACACCCGGCCACGCCGGCCACGCACCCGCTGACTCTGCGGATGACCAGGACGTCGGTCCCCGGTTTCACGTCGGACAGGCAGCTCAGCGTGCTGGCGGCCACATCGTTGTTGCCCTGAACGTGCACCCGCAGCGCTGCGGTCAGGCTGGCGACGTCCGTGGCGCACGCATCGGGCTTGTCCGTCGGCATGGTCAACACCCGCGGCTCGAATTCCGCGAAGTAGCCCGCGTTCTGGATATCGGCCGCCATGACATCCAGGGCATACCGCCCGTTCTCGATTTTCTGGCTGGTCTTCTCGAGCTCGGCGCGACTGCGGCTGTTGTTGGCAAAAAGGATTGCCATGGCCGCCACGATCAGCATCCCGATGGCAATGGTCACCATGAGCTCGACCAGAGAAATACCACGCGACCCGCGGGCGCGAAGCGATGAACCATGGGTGAACGATGTGCGCTTCATCATGAGCAGGTCGGCATTGGCGCGACCACCTGGGATGAAATGGCCCTGCGCTGGCTGTCTGCGCCATACAGATCCTCGGCACAGTTCACGGCGGGTGCCACGGTGGCTGCCAGTCCTTGCCAGGCGACCGTGACCCGATAGGTCGCCGGTCGGCAGATGCCCGGGGTGGTGTCAGCCGCCTGAACCAGTTCCACACAGCCGCGCGCGCCGATCATCGCGCCGACATTGGCGCCGCCGCTGGTTTCGGACGCTCCCTTGAGCGCCTGGCTCCATTCGCACAGGTCGATCCCGCTGCGGGTGGTCAGTGTCGAGCACGCGGAAGAGCTGGTGTCGTCAGTCCCCATCGGTGACACCGTGACGTAGGTACCCGCTTGCGCTACGTTGGACTGGATGCGCTGGGTCAGGTCGCTCAGCAGCGTGAGGGCCTGGGCCCGCTGGTAAGACTCGAACTGGGCCTGGCCCATACGCGATTGCAGGCCCGCCAGCGCAAGCAGTCCGAAGGAAGTGATCAGCACGGAGACCAGGATCTCGATCAGGCCCACTCCGCGCTGGTTGCGGCGCTGCAATCCGGCACTGACAACAAGGCGATTCAGCATGAGGCCCCCCGCTTCGCGTAGGGCCTGCCACTGGGGTCAATGGCCACACATCGAACTTCACTCGTGGACGGGGACGAGAACACGAACGTCGGACTGGCAACCGCGGTAATCCGCCCGGAAGCGCGGTACACCACCTGGGTCAGGGTGGTGCTGACGCTGACGCCTGGGCTGCCTGCCCGCGTGTCCAGCACCGGGCCCGAAGGCGTGACAGGATCGAGGATTGACCATCCCGCGCCCCAGTTCGAGCCCATGGGGCTCAGGGTGACATTCACGTTCCGTTTGATCGCCTCGGAGCGCGTCCTGACCAGTTCCTGGTGGAAATCCGAAGCCATGGTCCGGACCCGCTGCGCAGCCACAAGGCCGCTCATGCCCGGTCCCGCCAGCGACACCATCAACGCCACGATGGCGACGGCCACCATCAGTTCAAGCAGCGTGAAGCCTGCAGAGAAACGACGGGCGGAATCGAACATCACCTTCGCCTCCTACCACTTGCCGGCCGGACTCTTGGTTCCGTTGTGCGTCAGGGTGAGCGTCCCGTCAGCCACCTGCGAAGAGCCGGAAACCGGGGCGGCCGTCACGGTGAAGGAAGGCACCGTGGAGGTCCCGACGTTCAGCGACACCGTGTAGTACTTGCTGACGTCCGACGAGACCGTGACGTTCAGGTTGGACAACGCCGAGGCGTACGCCCGGTTGTCCGTGAGGAACAGCTGTTGCCGTTGAGCAACATCGGCAAGGACCGACTGCGCCGCAGCCCTGCGGTTCTTGACCATCGCATTCTGGTAGGACGGGTATGCCACCGCCGCCAGAATGCCGACGACCGCCACAGCGATCATCAATTCAATCAGCGTGAACCCTTTTTGCCTTGAAATCATGGATCTCTCCGTTGAATGTGATTATTTCCCATTTTTCTGATCCAACCTCGGATTTGCGGCCCCGCCGACAAGCGGCACACAAAGCCGGATGAGCGGCATCCCACCCGTCCGTCGGGCCTAGGTTCCCGTCGCCGTCACCAGGCAACCCACCGAAAAAGTGACCGTGCTGTTCGCCGGGAACGTTGGCAGCGCGATGCCGCTGCCCTGCAGGGCCGAGGGCGTCACGCTTCCCGCGGTGGGGCAAACGGCCCCGCCCAGCGCACTGGTACAACTCACGCTGGTGCAGGACAGCCCTGTGGCCACCGGATCGCGGAAGGTCGCGCCATCGGCATCCGAAGGGCCTCCATTGGTCAGGGTGATGGCGTAACTGGTGGTACTGCCGACCGCCAGTGAGCTCACGCTGTTCGTCTTGATGACGCTCAGCGCGGCGGTCCGGGTGTTGACGAACGTGCAACTGGTGTCCGCGTTGGCCGGTGGCGTCAGGGTGACCGAGCGTGTGGCGCCGGCCAGCGTGGAGGCCGTGGGAGTGACTGTGGCGCCCGTGTCATCGTTGGTGCAGGACACGCCCGTGACGTACTTGGTGATGCTGGAGCTGCTCCCCGAGGTCTCGGTCAGGGTCACCGACCCCGATATGCTTTGCTGGTACGCCGTCGCCCCGCCATTGCCCTGATTGCTGGCTGTGCTGGTCCCAAACCCGGTCTGCGCCGAGAGGTTGAACGTCCCGGTGTCCCCATTGGCCACCGTTTTGCGTGCACGCACCCGCGTCTGCTTGTAGTTGGTGATGGTGCAGATGGCCCCGTAGTTGGTCGCGTCCAGCGATGCCGCGATGGTGCGATTGGCATTGTTGACCGTCACGTACGTCGCGGACCCACCGGAAGGAGACGTACAGACGATCGTCGCGGTCTGCTCCCAGCCGGCCGACAGCGTCTCCGTGACGGTGATGTTCTGCACGCCTCCTGCCGGGTCCAGCGGGATCGTGAAGGTCTGGCTCTGACCATGGGACAGGGTCAGTGTCGCCGGAGAAATGGAAGCCGTCGGACTCGCGGCAGTGGTGAACGAGAAGGTTTGTGTGGACGTCGCCGGTGTGGCCTGCTTGATGATCTTGATCCAGCCCTGAACGAACACCCCGGTCACGTACGACGCCAGCCCCACGTTGCACTTCGAATTGGTGGAAGCCGTCAGACTGGACGCCGTGCAGGAGGCGTCAGCCGCGTTGTCCCACGCCAACACATAAGGAATACCGAGCTGATTGGTGCCGGGGGCCGGCAGACAGGTCACCTTGAGTGCCGTGATCTGAAGCGTCGCGGTTGAGGAGCCGGCAAAGTCGCCGCAGACCGCTCCCCCGTCAAAGTTGGAAAACGGGGTTGGCGTGGTCGGAAAAACGCCCAGCGAGCACTGGTTGGCGGCGTTGTTTCGTGTGGGATCGTTGCCCACCTGGCCCGTGAACAAGCCGATGTTGTAACGATTCGGCGAGCCCGAGGTCAGGCTGGCAATGGCATCCAGAGTCAGGAACTGGCCGGCAATGCAGGACGTGATCGCGGTGGCCGTGGGCTGGGTGAATGAAATGCTGGCCGTCAAGTCGTTAGCGGTGCACCCCAGGTTTTTGCCGGCCCGGGTGCCGGTACAGTCCTGGTCGATCAGGGCACCCACGCTGGCCGTCTGGGCCTGCGCCACCTGTAGTCCTCCCCACAGCAGAGCGCCCGCCAGCAGCAAAAAGCGCAGCGCGGACCAGCCGAAGCCGGTCAACACGCCAAGCCGGCTGGACTCTGAATTGGGGGTGAAACCATGCATGGGGCTGTCTTAAATGTGACAATTTCACATTTGAATCAGTGTAACCCGGCATAAATCAGATGTAACCTCACACACATTGAGTTACATTTTTATATGTGAAAAAATCACAAGGCGGTGGTGTATTACCTTCCAGTGCACGCTAAGTCACATGCGCGCTGGTGAAGGCCCCTAAACTTTGCGACCCTCTCTTTGTCGTCAATGAAAAACCGTTTGTCCTGGGCCCAGTCCGCATGCGCGCGCATCTTGCGCCCTCTGGTGCGGTTGGCCTTGGGCATGGGGCTCAAGCACCCCCATCTGGAAGAGCTGTTGCGCGACCTGCTGGTGGACGAGGCGCGCAGCCTCTGGCGGGCAAAAGGTGTCGTCAAGCCCAACATCAGCCAGATCGCCGTCACCACCGGCCTGAACCGCAAGGAAGTGACCCTGCGGGTGCGCAACGCGGCCGACCCCCTTCCCCATACCGAACTGTCTGCCGCGGCGAAGACCTTCACTCTGTGGCTGCAGCGTGCCAACGAGGACCCGCTCTATCGCCGGCTGACCACGGCCAATCAGACGGAAGGCCCGTCCTTCGAGTCCATCGCGAGGCAGGCCAGCCGCGGGGATGTCCACCACCGCGCGGTCCTCGACGAACTGGTTCGCCTCGGCATGGTGTCGGAGCACGAGGGGTGGGCGGAATTGCTGGCCGATGGCTTCGTACCAACACAGGATCTGCAGGCCACGCTCGCGTTCCTGGGCGACAACACACGCGACCATCTGCTGGCTGCGGTCTCCAATACCCTCGATGCAGCACCGCCATTTCTCGAACGTGCCGTGTTTGCCGACGGCCTGTCACAGCAAGACTGCGAAAATATCCATTTGAATGTGCGGAAACGCTGGGATACCCTTCACCATGACCTGGTGGGGCAGCTCACGGAAGCCGTCGACCGCCATGGCGGCAGCGGAACCTCACGCATGCGAATCGGAATTTACGTGTACCACGAAGAAGCGGACCCGTCGACGGCGCCGCGACCGGGCGAGGAAGGTTCAACACCATGAACCGGCTCGTCTGCGGCGCATTGCTCGCCCTGACCCTTGCCCTCGCAGCCTGCGGAGGAGGAGAAACCTCGACCGATTGCAGCAACTGCTCGCCCTCGACACCCGCCATCGGCGGCGGTGACACGGGCGGCAACGGCACCGCAGGGGGCAGTTCCGGAGGCGACGGTACCGGCAGCACCGGTGGCGATGGCTCTGGCAGCAGTGGTTCCGGCTCTGGCAGCACGGGGGGAGACGGCTCCGGTAGCAGTGGCTCCGGTAGCAGTGGCTCCGGTAGCAGTGGCTCCGGTAGCAGCGGCTCCGGCAGCAGCGGCTCCGGCAGCAGTGGCTCCGGCAGCAGTGGCTCCAGTAGCAGTGGCTCCGGTAGCAGTGGCTCCGGTAGCAGCGGCTCCGGCAGCAGTGGCTCCGGCAGCAGTGGCTCCGGCAGCAGCGGCTCGGGCAGTGACGGAACTGGTGTGGCAGGAGGTGTGGGTTCGGGCGGGACAGGTGTCAGCGGTGATGGCGGTGTGGGCTCGGGAGGCACCGGCATCGGCATCGCCTCGGTCAGCATCGGCTCCATCGACGGGTTCGGCAGCGTCATCGTCAATGGCATCCGGCACGACATTGGCAACGCGGTCGTCTCTCTGGGCGACGCCAGCTCGCTGCAGCTCGGCATGACCGTCCGCCTGACGGGCACGGTCAGTGCCTCGCTGACTGGCGGTACCGCCAGCACGGTGGTGTCGGCGGCGCAGTTGCGCGGCAAGGTAACCATCGTGGACACCGCTTCCGCCACCTTCAAGGTGATGGGCACCACGGTCACGATCGACAGCGCCACGCTGTTCGACGGTGTTTCAGGGGTATCGAGCCTGATTCCAGGGGATCTGGTCCAGGTCTACGGCCTGCCCGGAGAACCCGGAACCCTGCGCGCGACGCGGATTGAGCTGAAGACCGGCACATCGTCCACCCTTCTGACGGGGGTGGTGCAGAACCTCGCCACCGGTTCGAGCACTTTCCGCATCGGCGACGTCACGGTGGACTATTCCCGCGGCATTTTTGCATCGCCCCTGTCCGCTGGCGCATTGGCCAACGGCTTGGTCGTGCGGGTCATTGCCTATACGGAGCCGGCGGCGAATCTTCTGAATGCCGTGACTATCGAGCCCTGGTACGTCACGCCGGCCGTGAACGGCACTCCGGCCAACCTCGGGGGCATCGTCACTCAGTTCGCGGGGCTGGGTGACTTCCGTCTGGGAGGGGTTGCCATCGACGCCTCCGGGGCCCTCGTCACCGGCGGGCCCTCAGGATCCATCGGTAATGGCGTGAAGCTGGAAGTGACCGGCACCATCAACGGCAGTGGAACCCTCGTTGTCACCAAGCTGAAGATCAGGTACGTGCCGGGAACCGGCGGACCGGCTCAATTCAGCGCGACCGGTGCCATTGGCCAATTCACCTCGGTGGCCCGCTTCCGGGTGCAGGGCCAATTGATCGATGCCAGCGGCCCGGCCGTCGTCTTCACGGGCGGCACAGCTGCGCAGTTGCGCAACGGCGTGAAAGTCACGGCCAAGGGGTCTCAGGTGATCAGCGGCGTGCTGGTGGCTGACGAAATCATTTTTGAGTAGCCGGAACGGCCTCAGCCACCGGCCACACGCTCAACGACCCAGAACAGCGCGAGCACCAGCAGTGCCCACGAGCCGCCACGCACCACGTAGCGCTCGTAGCCCGACCAGCGCACGAGCAACAGGTGAGCCCCGCACCAGAGGGCCACACCCGCGAGCTGGCCCACCTCCACGCCGAGGTTGAATCCGGCCAGCGCCCAGGGCAGCAGCGGGCCACTGACGCCGGCCTCGCGCATCACGTTGGAAAAGCCCAACCCATGGATCAGGCCAAACCCGAGCGCCAGCACATCACTGCGGACCCGGCGCACCGGAAACAGGTTGAGCAGCGCGGACAACGCGATGGTCAGGGCGATGGCCGGCTCGACCCACGCCGGCGACGCGATCAGCCCCAGCGTGGCCAGCACCAGCGTGACCGAATGCCCCACGGTGAAGCCTGTCACCGTGGTCAGCAGCGACTTCAGGCCCGGCCGCAGGTGCCCGTCCATCATCAGGCGATCCCGGTCCCGCTGCCAAATCACGATGGGCAACAGCAACGCGAGCAGAAACGCCAGGTGATCGTAGCCCGTGGCGATGTGGTGAATCCCCTCGGGCAGGAAATGCACCAGAATGGCCGGCCCGGTCTTCGGCAAGGCCAGCATCGCATCCGCCTCGGGACTGGCTCCCGGCCCCCTCAGCGCCAGCGCCGAGCGTCCCTGGGGTGCCAGCACCCCTGCCACCGCATGGCCTTCCACGGTGCCGGCCACCAGCAGCCGGTGTGTGGGGTCGAGGTCTTTCATGAGCCGGTAGTCCAGCGCGAGCGTGCCCTGTGGCTCGCAGGCCAGCGTCGCGCTCAGGCGCGCGTAGACACCGTCGGAGCGCTGCTCGAGCGATTCAAAGCGCCATGAGGGCTGCAACGGGGCCTCGTCACAGCGCGCCGTGACGCCTGCGCGCACCCATTCCAGCACGGCCGGCATCGCCTGGCGCACCTCGCCCCAGGTCAACTGCCGGTTGTTGTCGGCATCCAGCGTGTCCACCGCAGCATCCAGGTCCTTCAATACCAGCGACAGATGGATGGCCACGCCACCCGGTACAGGTGCATCCGCCAGCGTGGCGTAGGCGTCGCTGGCCTTGTGTGCCCACGTGGGCGCACACAGCCCCAAGGCCAGCCCGATCGCCAGGCCCAGCGCAAGCAGGGCGCGGCGCGCGCGTGCAGCGCCTCGTAGCGCCCTCATGGCTTGCCCCCGTTCTGCCAGCGCGACAGCCGTGCATCCCGCAGGCCGGTTTGCGCCAGCGCGGCGCGCAACGCCGCCAGTTCGGCCGCATGGCCGGCCTGGTCCGCGCTCTGCAGCGCCAGCCACCAGTCCAGCGGCTCCTTCTGCAAGCCCAGGTTGATCTGCGCAGCCATCAGGGCACGGCGGGGGTCCGCCTCGAGCCACAGCGCCCCCAGGGCACGCTCGCGGGCATGCGTGGCGGGATCGTCACCACGCGCATCCAGCGCGAGAAAGCGTTCGCGCAGCTCGCTGGCCATGGCTTTCCAGCCGGCGTCTCCCATGAGCTTCAGGGCATGGGCGCGGCGCAGCATCACCGCGTCGCTGGCCGGCTCGGCAGCCAGTACCCTGAGCGCCTCGGCCGCCTGTCCGGTGCGCAGCAGCAGGTCGGCGGCGGCCAGCGCGGTGTAGCCATCGCGGGCCAGCGCCAGGCTGGCCCGGTAAGACGCGAGCGCCGCCGCATCCCGCCCTGCGCGCTCCTCGTTTTCAGCCAACAGCGACAGGAGCCAGGCCTGGGTCGCCGCATCGGGGGCCTGACGGCGCAGCGCCTCCAGTCCACGGCTCGCCTCGTCGTACTCCCCCCTGAGCGAGCGTGTCTCCAGCTGACAGGCCGCGGCATACAGAGGTGCCCCGGCGCGCGCCACCTGTCCGCACGCGACCAGCGCGTCCGCGTAGCGACCGGACAAGCGATCCAGCGTGGCCAGCGTCAGCCAGCCCTGGGCCTGTGATGGGTCACGCTGCAGCGCCCGCTCCAGCGTGACGCGCGCCGCCGCAAACTCATGCCGGCTCTGCTGGACCGTGGCTTGCAGCACGGCCAGCGCCGCAGGTGCGTCGGCCTGGTTCCACCAGGGCGCCAGCGCGGCCTGCGCGCGGCCCAGGTAGCGTGGGTCGGCCAGCTCCCGGGCCTGCGTGATGGCCTGGCGGGCTGCCGCGGCGGCGGCCTCGGGCGTGGCCGCCAGCGGCCGGATGCGCGGCCCCAGACTCTCCACCACCTGGCTGTCGCTGGTGGGTGAAAGGTCGCGTCCCGCCGCAAGCGCCATTGGCACCGTCGCCTGCAGGCTCGCACCCAGCACCAGAAGCAATGAGAGAAGGCTCGGTCGAATCACGGACAAGGTTCTCCAGAAACAAAACGGCGTGCACCCGGCACGCCGATCCGCAAGGGCCCGCGCGCGGCTCAGACGCTGGCGTCGGGCTCGTCGGTTTCGCTGGTGGCCAGCACGGCATCGCCGACCGTCAGCGGTTCGGCCGTATTGTCAGGGGAACCGGCCAGCCCGTTGACAAACGCGAACGCGCCGGCCGAACTGGTGGTGGCCGACACCGGAATGTCGGTCCCGCCCACCAGCGGATCCAGTGGCAGGCTGCTGCCGCCCCCGCCACAGGCGGCCAGCAAGGCAGCGCCCGTAACTGCGCTCAGCAAGGGCCGATGGAGTGAAATCTTTTTCATGGTGTTGCTCCTTGGTGACGTCTGCTTACTGGGAGCCGGCGTTGGGGGTGTTGAGGTACGGGAAGCTGGTGAGGAACGGCACCGCGGCCTGGTCCACGCCATCGTGCACATTGGCAGCCGTCGCACCGAGCGGCACGCTGGACGGCTTGCAGGCCGAGGTCACGCCCGCGACGCCCGGGATGCTGTTGAGCTTGAGCCCGTCGTTGTCGCCATTGATCACGCACAGCCCGCCAAGCACCGCCACCAGCGCGATATCAACCACGTCGTCCTTGGGCCGCCGGCCGTTGGGAAAGCCCGCAAGGTCCTTGGCTTGAGACAGGTTCGCCAGCCCGCCCACCTTCAGTACTTCGCCCGCCACGCCCAGGCGGTTCTGCTCGGCATAGGGCACGGGCGCGATCGCGGTGTTCAGCCGCAACTCCTCCGAAGCCGTGACATTGGCCGGCTTGTTCACGCCGGTGATCCCCGTGAGGAACACCGTGGCCAGGTCGGTGCGCGGCAGGTTGGTGGGTGCCAGCGCCTTGGTGTCACCGGCCAGCACCAGCCCCAGCAAGGCCGGCAGCGTGGGGTGGGTCACGTAGTCAAGGAACTGGCCATCCCCGCTGGGCTTCGACGCGTTGAACTTGTCCTTGTCCTTCAGGCCGATCACCACTTCGTTGACCAGGGGGTTACCCAGGCGCGAGACCTGGGTCCAGGCCCCACCTGCCTTCTCGCTCGCCTGATGGCCCGAAGCCGGCGCGCCCGACAGCACACGCGCCTGGCGCAGGCTGGCCGTGGTCCAGGCGCCGATCACTGGCTCGGTCCCCGCCGTCAGGCAGTCCTTGTGGACCTCGATGGCCAGGGACGTTACGTTCTTGTTCTGGATCGAGTTGGCGGCAAAGGCGTTGATCAGCGAAGGATTGGTGATCTGCGCCGCCGTCGCATTGACCAGGTCGAAGACCGGACCAAGGTTCACGGCGAAGCCTTCCTGGCGCTGCCCCACGAACACCTTGCCCGTGTCCTTGCCGGCCGGGCAACCGGGAATCTTCACGTCATGGATGTGCTTGCCGGCATAGGTCGCGTAGGCCGCGGCATTGCCCAGCGTCTTCACCCCGATGTAGTCCACGGGCTTCTCGAAGCTGGTCGCGCCGCTGGTCTTGGCGACGGCCTGGACGGAGCCCTTGCGGCGGTCACCGCGCACCACGTTGACGGTGTAGGTCTCGGCCACGTTCAGGTTGGCGTCGGCCACATTGGCCACGGTGCCCGCCTGGGTGAGCGGGATAGCCACGGACTTGGAGCCGATCGGCAATTCCACCCCCTTGCCCCCATTGGCCAGCGTGTTGTTGAAGCGGAACTGGAAGGTGATGTCTTCCTTGGCGTCGCCGTTGTTGTCCACATGGATCTCGTACAGCGCGTTCGGATCCATCTTGAAATAGTTCGGCCCGCCATAGGCGTCCTGCAGCGGCTGGTAGTTGGCGATCAGCGTCACGTAGTCACTGCGGCCGGTCTCGTAACTTCGAAACATGTAGAAGTCCGTGCCGTCGGCCTTGGGGCTGGTGGTGATGAACGGGGCTTCGCGGTGGCTGGATGCCAGGCTGGTGCCGGCGGCGCAGGCCGCGGCGACCGCCAGAAGGGTCAAACTCAGTTTGTTGACGCGCATGGTTCTCTCCTGTTTGTAAACGTGTTGTGAATGGCAAGGCGCCCTCCCCTTACGCCCCGAAGGGTTCGATGGATTCAGCGTGATGGTCAGCGAGGCAATAATTTGCCACCCGACCACCCGCTGCATCCACGCGCCGCCGCGCCGCGTAATGCTCTGAACCTGTCACACCGGCCACCCCCTAGGCACACCGAGGAGAAACCCTGATGCCGCGCCTTGCCCCGCTGTCTGCCGCCGTGGCGACCTGCTGCCTCGCACTGCCCGTTCTGGCGCAGAACACCACGAGCGGCGAGCTGCCCGAGGTCAACATCGTGAGCACCCGCGCCGACCTGCAGGGGGTGGCCGGCAGCGCGAGCGAGGGCATCGTCACGTCCAAGCAGCTGCGCACCCGGCCGCTGCTGCGCGCGGGCGACCTGATGGAGTCGGTGCCCGGCCTCGTGGCCACGCAGCATGCGGGCGAAGGCAAGGCCAACCAGTATTTCCTGCGCGGCTTCAACCTGGACCATGGCACCGACTTCGCCACGTATGTGGATGGCGTGCCGGTAAACCTGCCCACGCACGGCCACGGCCAGGGCTATACCGACCTGTACTTTCTGATCCCCGAACTGGTGGACTCAGTGCAGTACCGCAAGGGCCCCTACTACGCCGAAGAGGGCGACTTCGCCGCCGCCGGTGCCGCCCGCCTGCGCACCGTGCGCCGACTGCCCGCACCACTGGGCCTGCTGGAGGTGGGCGGCGGGCACTACCGGCGCGCGCTGGCAGCGGGCTCGTTCGGCGCCGGCAACGGCGACCTGCTGCTGGCCGCCGAGCAAGGCCACGACGATGGCCCCTGGACGGTGGCCCAGCACCTGCGCAAGACCAACCTGGTGGGCCGCTACTCCCAAGGCAGTACCGACAACGGCTGGTCCGTTGGGGTCACGCATTACGAGGCCCGCTGGATCTCCACCGACCAGATCCCGCAGCGCGCGGTGGATGCCGGCAGCCTGGGCCGCTACGACTCACTGGACCCGACAAGTGGCGGGCGCACCCGGCGCACGGGCCTGACCGCCGAATGGGCGCAAAGCGCCGGCGCGCGCAAGACACGCGTGAACCTCTGGGCGCTGCGCTACAGCTTTGACCTGTTCTCCAACTTCAGCTATGCCACGCGCGGCTGCGACGCCGAGCCGCTGCCGCCCCAGTGCAACAGCAGCACCGCGCTGGACCAGTTCGAGCAGGTAGACCGGCGCACGGCGCTGGGCCTGTCGGCCTCGCACAGCGAGCCAGCCCAATGGGCGGGCCTGGACACCGTGTGGACCGTGGGCACCGACCTGCGGCGCGACCACATCGGCGAAGTCGGCCTGTACGACACCCAGGCCCGCGCGCGGCTGGCCACCGTGCGCAGCGACCGCGTGCGCCTTGACGCGCTGGGCCTGTGGGGTCAGGCCGACCTGCAGCTCACGCCGCGGCTGCGCGGCATTGCCGGACTGCGCTGGGACCAGCGGCGCATCGACGTCAACAGCTCGGTAGCCGCCAACAGCGGCCACGAGCGCGCCGCCATCTTCAGCCCCAAGGCCTCGCTGGTCTACACACTGAGCGAGCGCGCGGACCTGTACGCCAACTGGGGCCGCGGCTTTCACAGCAATGATGCGCGGGGCACCGTGATCCGCGTCGACCCACGTGACGGTGTGACCCCAGTGGACCGCGCCACGCCACTGGTGCGCGCCACCGGCTATGAAGTGGGCACGCGCCAGAAGTGGAGCCCGCAGCTGTCCACCACGGCCGCTCTGTGGGCGCTCAACCTCGATTCGGAGTTGCTGTTTGTGGGCGACGCCGGCACCACCGAGCCGTCGCGCCCCTCGCGTCGCACCGGCATCGAGCTCACCGCCAACTGGCGGCCCGCCAGCTCCTGGGAGATCGATGCCGACGTGTCGCTGTCGCGTCCGCGCTTTCGCGACGCCGACCCGGCCGGCAACCGCATTCCAGGCGCGCTCGACCGGGTGATCACGCTCGGTGCCACCTGGGCCAGCGGGCCCTGGACACTGGGCGCGCGGCTGCGCCACTTTGGCCCCAGCGCGCTGATCGAGGACAACGCCATCCGCGGCGCGGGCAGCACCCTGGTCAACGTCAAGGCCGCGTGGCGCATCAACCGCCAGACCGAAATCTCGCTGGACCTGTTCAACTTGTTCAACCGGCAGGTGAACGACATCAGCTACGCCTACGCCTCACGCCTGCCCGGCGAGCCTGCCTTCAACGACAGCACCACCGCACCCACCACGCACTTCCATCCCTCGCTGCCACGCACGGCACGGGTGGCGCTCAAGGTCTATTTCTGAATCAAGGGGACGGCAGGAATTTCAGTCATTGATCCACTGCAGATCACTCAAACCGTTGCTCTTCTGGATGTTGCACTTGGCGCAATAGGGCTTGAGATTGAGCATGGAGTGCATGCACAGGTCCGTGACTCGCTGTTCGCTGGACGCGGCAATGGCCGCGCTCAGAAAAACGGCGCCACGATCAGTGAGCGTGTAGCGCCTGGCCTTGCCCTCATCGTCACCCTGGTTGACCACGCCGCCTGATTTGGTGGGCACCGGGTTGAACTGGCCGTTGAGAAAGGCCGTGCTCACGCTGCCAATGCCAGGGGCATGGGTCAGGTTGTAGCCCATGTTGCGGAGGTTCTTGAGAATGGCCTGGTCGCCACCGCCGCCCTGGGGTTTGTGGTGATCGATGGTGATGTGCGTGTCGGGCAGGACAATGCCGCACCGAAAGCAGGGCAGCGTCTGCTCCATCTGGGTCTGCGGTGCGAGGCCATGGATGTAATCAACCGAGCGTTGGTCGCTCTGAAAGAGCGTGCGCCAGTTCACGTCATTCAACACCGCCGGTAGTCATACCCGGTCATGTACATGGTGTCGATCCAACCCGCAATTTCCTTGATGAAGCCGATGGTCAGGGTATGGACCTTCTTGTACTGTCCAAAGACCTGCTGGGTTTCCCACATCGTCATCGAGCAGTTGTCGACGAAGAGGGTCTTGTTGAACACCAGCTCCCAGCGGTGCTCCTGGACGATCTGGCCGTTGAGGCTGTTGTAAGCCGTGAGACGTGCTCCGTCCTGGTTCTGCGCCACAAAATTGTTGATCTGGTTGACGAGCTTGGTCACGCCGTGGTCCCTCCCCGAAGAGCAAGACGCTATCACGTTGCGCGCGTGCCGACATCCCCCGAAGGGTGGAGGCGTTGGCCGCCAACGGGGCCCACGTCGCGTCGCCAGCCTGGTGTTCAGCGTCTGCAACGTCCAGGTCGGGCGCGAGGCGGCCAGGCACGCCACCCGGAGCGGAAATCGATGAGGCATCGGAACGCGTACGCGCCTGCAGGCCCCGCCGATTCGGCCATTCTTCTTTTTGAAGGCCTTCGACGTTTTTTGAATCCAGTTGTAACCCCACCCCGTACTGCAGGCACACAACAACCTGTCGGACGGAGTTCCCCCCCATGAAATTCACGCTTCAAGTCGCGGCGCTGGCCGCGCTCACCCTGTGCGCGGGTCTCGCTCAAGCCGAGACCGGCAAGCTGCTGCTCACCGGTGGCGTCAGCAGCATCGATGGCGCGGCCGGCGGCGGCCTGACGCCCTGGGCGGTGATCGGCAGCAATGCCACGGAGGGCGAGATCGGCGCCACGGCCCACGTCACGCGCACCAGCACGCAGGACTATGGACTCACGGCCTACGGCGCGGCCGTGGGCATCAGGGACCGCGTGGAGCTGTCGGTGGCCAGGCAGGATTTCAATGCCTCGCCGGCGCTGGCACTCAACGGCATTGCGCCATTTGGCGTGACGCCGGGCCAGCACATCAGGATGGACGTGGTGGGTGTCAAGGTGCGCCTGGCCGGTGACGCCGTGCTGGACAGCGACACGCTCATGCCACAGGTGGCCGTGGGCGTGGAGTTCAAGCACACCCGCCCGGGCTCGATCGGCTCGGTGCTCAATTTCCTCGGCACCAAAACCAGCGGAACCGACCTGTATGTCAGCGCCACCAAGCTGTTTCTGGCGCAGGGCGTGCTCGTCAACGGCACGCTGCGCTACACCAAGGCCAATCAGAACGGCCTGCTGGGCTTCGGCTCCGGCGCGCCGGGCCGCAACCTCTACAGCCTGCAGCCCGAGTTCTCGGTGGCCTACCTGCTGAGCAAAAACGTGGCGATCGGCGCTGAATACCGCTTCAAACCCAACAACCTGGAAGCGCTGGGCCGCGCGGCCGGCCTGGGCGACGCACTGCGTGAGGACGACTGGAAAGACGTCTTCATCGCCTGGGCGCCCAGCAAGCACCTGTCGCTGACCCTGGCCTACGTCGATCTGGGCCGCATCGTGCCGGGCATCACCGGCAACCGCAAGCAAAAGGGCGCCTACCTGTCGGCGCAAGTGGCCTTCTGAACGGCCGCCCCCTTCATTTCAAAGGACACCCCATGAACAAGACCCTGATTGCCCTGGCCATGGCCCTGGGCGCCGCCTTTGCCACCCCCGCGTTCGCGCAAACCGCGCCCAGCGACCAGCTCTACAAGACCTTTGGCGAAAAGCCCGGCCTGGTGAAGCTGATGGACGACTTCATGGTGCGGCTGCTGGCCGATCCGCGCACCGGGCCGCACTTCAAGCCCGCCAACCAGCAGCGCGTGAAAGAACAACTGGTGGATCAGTTCTGCAAGGTCATGGGCGGCCCCTGCGAGTACAAGGGCGCCGACATGAAGTCGGCCCACGCCAACCTGGACATCAAGAAGTCCGACTTCAACGCGCTGGTGGAAGTGCTGCAGCAGAGCATGGACGCGCAGGGCATTCCGTTCAGCGCGCAGAACCAGCTGCTGGCCCAACTCGCGCCCATGCACCGTGACACCATCACCGTGAGGTGAATGCCATGCGATTTGCTACTCTTTTGATAGCGTATTGTGCCCTCAGCACGGGGGCCAGCGCCGGAATTGTCTCTGTCACCGTGGTGGACAAGGAGGGCAAGCCGGTGCAGGATGCGGTGGTGGTGGTCAGCACCACCGCCAGGGGCCAACCCAAGGTGCCGCTGCCCATGGCCATCACCATCGACCAGGAAAAGATGCGCTTCATCCCGCCGGTGAGCCTGGCGCCCGTGGGCGCCCGCGTCACCTTCGTCAACAAGGACCCCTGGGAGCATCACGTGCGCGGTTCGGCCGCCGGGCTGGCGCAGTTCTCCAGCACTGGCGGCTTTGAGCTGCGGCTGGACGGCAAGCCCGAAGGCAAGCCCGCCAAGACCGCCGAGATCACCGCCGACAAGGCCGGCCCGGTGCTGCTGGGCTGCCACATCCATGGCTCCATGCGCGGCCACATGTATGTGACTGACTCGCCCTGGGCCCAGCGCACCACGCCTGAAGGCCTGGCGGTGTTTGACGACGTGCCCGACGGCCCGGCCCAGGTTCGCGTCTGGCAGGCCGACCAGCTGATCGACCTGCCGCTGCAGGCCGTCACCGTGGGAGCCAACCCGGCCCGCGCCACCGTGCAGTTGCAGGTGGTGCCGCGCCGACGCCGGGTCTGACACACAGGCCGGGCTGACGCAGGGGGCAGCAGACGGCGCGGCAGTCCCTATACTCCCGGCCATGGCCACCGAACCTCTCAGCCTGCAGGAGCTGCTGGCGCGCAGCGCGCGAGGCGACCACGCGTGCTTCGCGCAGGTCTATGAACGGACCCAGGCGCATCTGTTTGGCGTTGCCGTGCGTATGTTGGGACGTGAACAGGCAGCCGAGGATGTGCTGCAAGAGGCTTTCGTGAGCATCTGGAAAAACGCTGGCAGCTACCGCAGCGAGGTCAATGGGCAACCGGTTCAGCCCATGACCTGGCTGATCGCCGTTGTGCGCAACAAGGCGCTGGACGCCCTGCGCCAGCGCAAGCGCCGCGCGGAAGACGCACTCCCCGACGGCGACTCCGCCGACGATGGCGCCGACACGCCCCAGGCCCCCAGCCCGCTGGAACTGCTGACCCAGGCCAGCCAGGCCCTGCACGTGGACGCCTGCCTGGGCGCACTCGACGGCAGCCACCGCCAGAGCCTGGCCCTGGCCTACTACCAGGGACTGTCGCATTCGGAAATCGCCCTGCAGATGGGCGCGCCACTGGGGTCGGTCAAGGCCTGGCTGCGGCGCGGCCTGGACAAGCTCAAGAACTGCCTGGCCACTCGGGGGGTGGTATGAGGTATTCCAGCCCGGCCCTCGTCGATCATCTGGCGGCCTCCTACGCCTTGGGCACGCTCACGCAACGCGCGCGTCGCCGCTTTGAGCGCCTGCTGCGCGACAGGGTGGACGTGCAGCTTGCACTCGCCCAGTGGGAGCAGCGACTGGGCGGTCTGGCCCAGTCGGTCCCGTCGCGTACGGCCCCCCCGCGCGTCTGGGCCGCCATCGAGGCCCGCACCCGGCCGTCGGCGCCGCAACGGCAGGCCGCGGGGCCGGCAAGCTGGCTGCGGCCCGCTGGATGGGGCCTGGGCGGCGTGCTGGCCGGAGCAGCGCTCGCACTGGCCACCCTGCTGAGCGCGCCCACCCTGTTCATCAGCGCCGACCAGGTGGCCATGAGCGCCGGCGAGCGGTTGCCCCAGAGCTACGTGGGCCTGCTCACCGACGCCCAGGGCAACGGCAAATTGCTCGTGAGCTCGTTGCGCCACGGCAAGACCATGACGGTCAAGGTGATCGGCCCCATTGCGCCCCCGGAAGCCGGACGCCTGGTGCTATGGGCCGTGCCGGCGCAGGGCCCGGCCTTTGTGCTGGGCGAGGTGCCCGCCAACGGCAGCGCGGTGTCACAGCTGCCCGACACCTCGGAAAAGCTGCTCTCCAGGGTGACCCGACTGCTGGTCACCCAGGAGACGGCCGCGTCACCGGCCGCGCCGGGCACGCCGGTCTACAGCGGCAACTGCGCCAAGCTCTGGTAAGGCCGACGGCGCATGCTGTCGCCCAGGCGGCTGCCGCAGGGCATGCGGTGGCTATAGTGGCCGGTCCAGGAGACCCCCATGACCTGCTTTGAACTGACTGTCACCGACCACATCGCCCACCTCGTGCTGAACCGGCCCGAGGCCATGAACACCATGCACCCGACCTTCTGGCGCGAGCTGGACGGGCTGCTGACCATACTGCACAAGGGGGGCCAGGCCCGCGCGCTGGTCATCAGCTCCACGGGCAAGCACTTCAGCGCCGGCATGTCGCTGGACACCTTTGGCGGCGCCATCACCATGGACGACCAGACACCCGAGGGCCGGGCCGCCATCTACGACCTGCTGACCGACATGCAGGGCACGTTCACCAAGCTCGAGACACTGCGCATCCCGGTGATCGCCGCCATCCAGGGCGGCTGCATCGGCGGCGCGGTGGACATGGTCACGGCCTGCTGCATCCGCTACGCCACGGCCGACGCCTTCTTCTGCATCCAGGAGATCAACATCGGCATGGTGGCCGACGTGGGCACGCTGCAGCGCCTGCCCAAGCTGGTGCCGCTCGGCGTGGTCAAGGAGCTGGCCTACACCGGCCGGCGCCTGTCCGCTGGCAAGGCGCTGGGCTACGGCCTGGTGAACGAGGTGTTCGACACGCCCGAGGCCATGCTGGCCGCCGCGCTGCAGTGCGCCAGGGAGATCGCCGCCAAGCCCCCCGTGGCGATCTGGGGCACCAAGCAGGTCATCCACTACACGCGCGACCACTCCGTGGAAGACAGCCTCAAGCAGATGGGCTGGGTGCAGGGCGCGATCTGGAGCAACGCGCACGTGCGCGAGGCGGTGACGGCGATGAAGGAAAAGCGCGCTGGTGAGTTCACTGCGCTGCCCGAGCTGGCGTCCTTCAAGGATCTGGCGGGGTAGCTCTGCGGTTGCCTGGGACGCCTGCTGGCGGGGTGTGGCCCTTGTGCCACCAGAGCCCCGGCCCCTTCAGGTGAGCCGCTGCAGTACTCAAAACTGCGGGCCCAGTCCCATGGGGTTTGACGCTTGCAGCGCGCAGCCATCGCACGGCAGTTTTTTCCGTGCTTCGCGCCCGGGACTCTTGATCGGTGGCTCAAGGGCCACGCCCCACCAGCAGGCTTTGCGCGAACGCGCTCACACGATCCTTCCCGCACCTGGGCGCCTGGGTGCAGGCGTGCAGCAGGCATGCGTAACGTGAAGCTTGGGGCGCGCGACAGACCTACTGCCGCGCCGTGCGCACATTGGCAGGCAGCGCCTGCGGGTGGCTGGTACGGAAGGGATTGATGTCCAGCCCGCCACGGCGGGTGTAGCGCGCGTACACCGCGAGCTTGACCGGGCGGCAGCGCGTCCAGAGGTCCGTGTAGATGCGCTCCACGCACTGCTCGTGGAACTCGTTGTGGTTGCGAAAACTCACCAGGTACTGCAGCAGCCCTTCCTGGTTGATCTGCGGGCCGCTGTAGCTGATGCGCACGCTGCCCCAGTCGGGCTGGCCCGTGACCAGGCAGTTGCTCTTGAGCAGGTGGCTGGTGAGCACTTCGGTCACGGGGGCCTCGTCGTGCTCGGCGCGCAGCAGCTCGGGCGCGGGGGTGTACTGGGTGCATTCGATGTCCAGCCGGTCCAGGCTCAGGCCATCGAGCTCATGCACGGGCTCGCGGTCGAACAGCTCGGGCAGCAGCAGCCGGACACCCACCGACGACATCACCGTCGCGCCGCGCCAGGCGGCCTCGGTCAGGTCGGTACGCAGGCGCTCGCGCACGTCGTCGGGTGTGGCAAAGCGCGTGTTGGTGAAGCTGTTGAGATACAGCTTGAACGACTTGCTTTCGATGATGTTGATCGACTCGCAAGGCACGGTGATGTGCGCAATGGCCACCTGCGGCTTGCCGCGGGTGTTCAGCCAGCTCAGCTCGAACGCCGTCCACAGGTCCGCGCCAGCGAACGGCAGGGCACCGCTCAACCCGATCTCGTCGCGCTTGGCCTGGCGTGCGATGGGGAACAGCAGGGACGCGTCGTACTGGTCGACGTAAGGCGCGGGCTTGCCCAGCAGCGAGCTCTCGGGCGTGTTGGAGGTACTCATGCGGCCTGCAGATGCGGGATCATCGGCGTCAGCAGCCGCTCGACCACGCCGGGTGGCAGGTCGTGGCCCATGCCCGCGATGCCCACGAGCTGCGCGCCCGGAATGCGGCGGGCCGTGTCTTCGCCGCAGGGAAAAGGCACCAGCGGATCGTCCTTGCCGTGCAGCACCAGCGTGCGTGCGCGGATGCGGCCCAGTTCGGCCGCGCGGCGACCGGTGTCGGCGGCAATGGCCAGCATCTGGCGCAGCGTGCCCACCGGGTGGTGGTTGCGTGCAATGCCCATGGCAATGCGCTCACGCGTCAGCGCCTCGTCCAGCGGAAACGCCGGGCTGCCGATGACCCTGAACAGCTTGATGTAGTGGTTGATGATGGCGTCGCGATCGGTGCCCTCGGGCCGGCTGAGCAGCGCTCGCAGCACCTTGGGCTGCGCCTCGGGCAGGCCGCGCGCGCCGCTGGAACTCATGATGCTGGTTAGGCTCAGCACGCGGTCGGGCGCGGCCAGCGCCACGCGCTGGGCAATCATGCCGCCCATGCTCACTCCCACCACGTGAGCCTGCTGCACGCCCAGCGCATCCAGCACGCCAATGGCGTCCAGCGCCATGTCCTGCAACTGGTAGGGCGCCTTGGGCGTGAAGCCCATCTTGAGCTTGATCGACTCCCAGAGGATGTTGGGGGCCCCCAGGTGATCGAAATGCTGGCTCAGGCCGATGTCCCGGTTGTCGTGCCGGATCACGCGAAAGCCCGCGGCCACGAGCGCTTCCACCATGGCGGGCGGCCAGGCCACCAGCTGCATGCCCAGGCCCATGATGAGCAGCACCACGGGGCGCTGCGTCTGCCCGGCGCCAGCCCCCGTGTCCTCGACCTCGATTCCGATCCCGTTTGCTCTGATTTTCATAGCTAGATGCGCCCGACTGACCTGGGCTGAACACACTTTTTATTCAAAACGCCGCTCACGCAGCCATTTGGTGGCGATCCATTTCTCACCGGCGATCACGGGCGCGCCACCGTGCAGCGTCTGGGTGCTCGGGTCGGCCCGGTTGTAACTGAAGAACACGGCATTGCCACGCTTGGGGGCCACCTCCAGCTTCACGTCGGGGAAGGTGGTGCCCCCGCCCTTCTCCGGCTCGCCCAGGTACATCACCAGCGTGGCCACGCGCTGGCCGCCGCGCTTGAGGATGGTGGGCGTGCCCGGCTCGTTGGGGTCGAAATAGTCGTAGTGCGGCTTGTACTCGGTGCCCGGCCGGTAGTGCAGCACCTGCAGGCCCTCTCCGTTTTCCAGCGGCCAGTTCACCAGCGCGGCAATGCGCGCCTCGATGCGCTGGATCAGCTCGGTTTCACCGCGCTGGAAAAACATGCCGTTGCTGGTGCGGTCGTCGTTGAGCTCCTCGCCCCCGGTCTTGACCGCCACGGTCAGCGAACGCGCCAGGCGGGGCCGCGCGGCCTCGATCAGGGCGTCGCACTCGTCGTCGGACAGCAGATTGCCGAACACCACCACGCGTGGCTGGGCCATGACCTGCAGCACATGGACGCGCCGGTCCGCCACGTCCAGGTACAGCGGCGAGTCGTCGATCGCGGGCGTGGGCACTGGCACGCCGCCCTGCGCCTGCAGGTGGCCCTGCAGCGTGCTCTCCATGGCCGCAATGGCCACGTCTTCGCTCCAGCCGGACGCCACCATGGACTTGAGCACCGCTTCGGGCTGGTAGCCGGCCTGCGCCTGCTCCAGGATCCACTGGCGCAGTTCGGGCGTGATGGTCTGATGGGTGCTCATGCCGCTGCCTTTCGCCGGAAGACCATGCGATCGGGCAGCGACCCGGCCGCGTCGAACGCATAGCCTTCGAGATCAAACCCCTGCAGCTTGCGCGGCGTCGCGGCCTTGTGCTCGATGGCGTAACGCGCCATCAGGCCGCGCGCGCGCTTGGCCATGAAACTGATGACCTTGTACTGCCCGTTCTTCCATTCCTCGAACACACAGTCCACCACGCGCCCGAGCAGCGCCTTGCGGTCGACCGACTTGAAATACTCCTGCGACGCGAGGTTGATGACCACCGGCGTCGCATCGGCGGCCAGGCGCTGGTTCAGGTGCTCCGCAATCTGCGCGCCCCAGAACTGGTAAAGGTTCTTCGCCTTGCCGGTGACCAGCCGGGTGCCCATCTCCAGCCGGTAGGGCTGCATCAGGTCCAGTGGCCGCAGCACGCCATACAGGCCGCTGAGGATGCACACATGCTGCTGGGCCCAGTCCAGCTGCGCGGGCTTGAGGGTCCTGGCATTCAGCCCGCCGTACACATCGCCATCGAATGCGAGCGCGGCCTGCTTGGCATTGGCGGGGGTGAACTGCGGCGTCCAGGCCTGGTAGCGCGCCACATTGAGCGCCGACAGCGCGTCGCTCAGCCCCATCAGGCTGGCGATCTGGCGCGGGGATTTCTTCCGGAGCACCTCGATCAGCCGTGTCGACTGGGGCACAAACTGCGGCTGGGTGTGCGGCAGATGGCCGGCGGGTGTGTCGAAGTCGAGGGCTTTGGCGGGAGACAGCAGGAACAACATAGGTGGCGCTGATTATCGCCAGTGGCGTCCGACGGCCCATTGGCTGGCCGCGCAGGCCACCACCAGCGCTGCATAGGTGGCCATCTTCCCGTCCCGCCCGAAAAACGCCAGGCCCGCACCCAGGGCGGCCACGCCGGCTACGAAATTGATAGCAGCCTGCGCATACCAGGCAAGGGCTACGGCCTTGTTTTTCATGAAAAGACGGGCCAGCAGCGTCAGCACCAGGGCCACGAACAGCGCAGGCGCCAGGAAATTCAGCAGGTGCAGCAGCAGGTCCAGCGGTCCCATGAAAACTCCCGTTTGAGGGCGATTGAGCTGGCGCAAGTGCCCGCCCAGGCCGCAAATTTTATAATCGGGGGCAAACACCTCACGATCTAATGGCAGTCTGGGCCCTGGGCATCAACCACACGACCGCGCCGCTCGACCTGCGCGGCCGTTTTGCGTTCGCCGTCGACCAGATCGAACCCACGCTCAAGGGCCTGCGCGAGGCCCTGGCGCGGCGCCCCGAAGCGGCCATCCTGTCCACCTGCAACCGCACCGAGGTGTATTGCGCCGGCGAGCGGCAGGAACTGGACCACACGCTGGACTGGCTGGCCCATTCCGGGGGGGTTTCGCCCGCGTTGCTGCGCTCCCACGCCTACACCCTGGAGGACGGACTGGCCGCGCGCCATGCCTTCCGCGTGGCCAGCGGGCTGGACTCCATGGTGCTGGGCGAGCCGCAGATCCTGGGCCAGATGAAGGACGCGGTGCGCGCCGCCAACGAGGCCGGCGCCCTGGGCACCACGCTGAACCAGTTGTTCCAGCGCTCGTTCGCCGTGGCCAAGGAGGTCCGCACCTCGACCGAGATCGGCGCGCATTCCATCAGCATGGCCGCCGCCGCGGTGCGCCTGGCGGGCCAGCTGTTCGAGGACCTGGGCCAGATCCGCGTGCTGTTCGTCGGCGCCGGTGAAATGATCGAACTGGCGGCCACCCATTTCGCCGCCCGGAACCCCAAGGCCATCGCCATCGCCAACCGCACGCTGGAGCGCGGCGAGAAGCTGGCCAGCCGCTTCGGCGGCGAGGTGATGCGCCTGAGCGAGCTGCCCGAACGCCTGCACGAGTTCGACGCCGTGGTGAGCTGCACCGCCAGCACCCTGCCCATCATTGGCCTGGGCGCTGTGGAGCGCGCGCTCAAGCGGCGCAAGCACCGCCCCATCTTCATGGTCGACCTGGCCGTGCCGCGTGACATCGAACCCGAGGTCAAGGCGCTGGAGGACGTGTACCTCTACACCGTGGATGACCTCGCCAGCGTGGTGCAGACCGCCCAGGCCAGCCGCCAGGCCGCCGTGGCGCAGGCCGAAGCCATCATCGATGCCGGCGTGCAGAGCTTCATGCACTGGATGGACCAGCGCGACCCGCACACCGGCGTGGTGCCGCTGATCCAGCAGCTCAATGCCCAGGCCGACCAGTGGCGTGCCGCCGAGATGGCGCGCGCGCGCAAGCTGCTGGCCCGCGGGGAAGACGTGGACGCCGTGATGGAGGCGCTGTCACGCGGCCTCACCCAGAAGATGCTGCACGGCGCGCTGGCCGAGCTGCACGCGGGCGATGCGCAGGCGCGCGAACGCGCCACCTCCGCCATCCAGCATTTCTTCCTGCGCAAAGAGCGTTAGCGCCCTTCGATGAGCCCCGGGGTGAAGGGCCGCGCCTTCGCCCGATCCTCCGACCCCGCCCGGGCCGAGCCTGCCGAAGCCCTTTTCCGCCGACCCCACCGAATGAAACCCTTTCTCCGCCAGCAACTTGACCGCTACCCCGTGCGCCTGCAGGAGCTGGACTTCTTCCTCCAGCAACCCGAGGTGGTGAGCGACATGGGGCGCTTTCGCGCGCTCACGCGCGAGCACGCCGAAGTCAGCGAGGTGGCAGGCCGCTTTGCCGCCTTCGTGCAGCGCGAGGCCGACCTGGCCGGTGCCCGCGAGATGCTGGACGACCCCGACATGGCCGAGATGGCCCGGGAGGAAATCGCCAGCGCCGAAGCCGAGCTGCCCGTCCTGGAGGACGAGCTGCAGCGCCTGCTGCTGCCCAAGGACCCGGACGACGTGCGCAACACCTTCCTGGAAATACGCGCCGGCACCGGTGGCGACGAATCGGCGCTGTTCGCCGGCGACCTGCTGCGCATGTACACGCGCTACGCCGAGCGCCAGGGCTGGCGCTGCGAGATCGTCAGCGAGAGCGAGGGCGAGGTGGGTGGCTACAAGGAAGTGGTGATCCGGGTGGTCGGTGATGGCAGCTACGGCAAGCTCAAGTTCGAATCGGGCGGCCACCGCGTGCAGCGCGTGCCGGCCACCGAAACCCAGGGCCGCATCCACACCAGCGCCTGCACCGTCGCCGCCCTGCCCGAGCCCGACGAGGCCACGGCGGTCCAGATCAATCCGGCCGACCTGCGCATCGACACCTTCCGTGCCAGCGGCGCCGGCGGCCAGCACATCAACAAGACCGACAGCGCCGTGCGCGTTACCCACCTGCCCACGGGCATCGTCGCCGAGTGCCAGGACGACCGGAGCCAGCACCGCAACAAGGCCAAGGCGCTGCAGGTGCTGCAGGCGCGCATCCAGGAAAAGGAACGCAGCGAGCGCGCCGCCAAGGAGGCGGCCACGCGCAAGGGCCTGATCGGCAGCGGCGACCGCAGCGACCGCATCCGCACCTACAACTTCCCCCAGGGCCGGCTGACCGACCACCGCATCAACCTCACGCTGTACAAGCTGGCCTTTGTCATGGAAGGAGACCTGGACGAAGTGATCGACGCGCTGCTGCTCGCCCGCAAGGCCGAGCAGCTCGAAGAGCTCGAATTCAACGCCGGTTGAGGGTCAAAATGGTCTGTAGCCCTTGCCAGTTGGCCACTTATTGCTACTAAATGGATAGCAAATCGCTCGCCACGTCACTGCGGGACGCGCAGAGCCAGGGGCTGGAACGGCTCGATGCGCAGATCCTGCTGCTGCACGCGCTGGGACGCGCCAGCCACGACCGCGCCTGGTTGCTGGCCCATGACGCCGACCCCCTGCCGCCGGCGACTGCCGAGTCCTTCGAGGCCCTGTGCCAACGCCGCCGCGACGGCGAGCCCGTGGCCTACCTCACGGGCCGGCGCGAATTCTTCGGCCTGGCGCTGCAGGTGGACGCCCGTGTGCTCGATCCACGGCCCGACACCGAAGTCCTGGTCGAGTGGGCACTCGCTCTGCCCGGCCTTCCGCTCGCCGCCCGGGTGATCGACCTGGGCACCGGCAGCGGTGCCATCGCGCTGGCGCTCAAGTCGCAGCGCGGCTCATGGCAGCTCAGCGCCGTCGACGCCAGTGACGGCGCACTGGCCGTGGCAGCCGCCAACGCGCAGCGACTGGGCCTGGACGTGGCCTTTGCACGGCAGGACTGGCTGCGGGGGACGACCGGCCGCTACGACCTGATCGTCTCCAACCCGCCCTACATTGCCCGTGCCGACCCGCACCTTGCCGCGCTGCGTCACGAGCCGCTGCAGGCGCTGGCTTCGGGCCCTGACGGGCTGGACGACCTTCGCGCCATCGTGGCCCAGGCCCCGGCCTGCCTGCAGCCCGGCGGCTGGCTGTTGCTGGAGCATGGCCACGATCAGGCTGCGGCCGTGCGCGACCTGCTGACACGGCAGGGTTTTGGCGCGGTCGCTAGCCGCAGGGACCTTGCGGGCATTGAGCGCTGTTCGGGCGCGCAATGGCCCGAAAAGGGATAATTGGACGATTGAAGGACCCCACCATGAGCGATACCCAGCAACGCATCGACCAACTCGTCAAGAACAGCGACATCGTGCTGTTCATGAAGGGCAACGCCAGCTTCCCCATGTGCGGTTTTTCGGGCCGTGCCATCCAGATCCTCAAGGCCTGCGGCGTGGACACCCGGGCCGTGACCACCGTGAACGTGCTCGAGGACCCGGAGATCCGCCAGGGCATCAAGGAATACAGCAACTGGCCCACCATCCCGCAGCTCTACGTCAAGGGCGAGTTCGTTGGCGGCTCGGACATCATGATGGAGATGTACGAGAACGGTGAACTGCAGCAGGTGCTGGGCGGCCAGGTCGGCTGAACCCGCGGCGCCCTGCGCCGCCTGTGCACTGTCGCGCTGCGCCGACAGTGCCCCCACTCCCGATTGAACACTGGCACGGCTTATGCTGGAATGAATCTGTGTTCTTCGAAAGGAGTGATCGATGGAATCCCGCAGTCTCGTTCCACAGTCTTCTTCCTTCCGGCTGCCCATCGCCCAGGTGCGCAGCGTGTTCCGCCCGCAGGACGTGGAGCGCAAACTGGCCAAGCTGAACGACGCGGGCAACCAGCGCGAATACGAATCCCTGCGCAGCACCTACGAACGCATGCTCGAACGCGGGCCAGAGCGCTTCCAGGTCAAACCCAGTGGCGTGCCCGACATGGCCGCGCTGTACGAGCAGTTGCCCAACTTCACCGAAGCGCTGGACGACGTGCGGCGGCACGTGGCCTTGAGCCAGGACAGCCGCGACGGCCTGGAGGTCACGCCAATGCTCCTGCTGGGCCCGCCGGGCATCGGCAAGACGCATTTCGCGCGCCAGCTCGCGGCGCTGCTGGGCACGGGCATGAACCTCGTGCCCATGAGCTCCATGACCGCGGGCTGGCTGTTGTCGGGTTCGTCGTCGCAGTGGAAGGGGGCCAAGCCGGGCAAGGTGTTCGAGGCCCTGGTTGACGGCCAGTACGCCAACCCGGTGATGGTGGTGGACGAAGTCGACAAGGCCAGCGCCGACGCGCAGTACGACCCGCTGGGCGCGCTGTACGGCCTGCTGGAGCATGACAGCGCGCTCGACTTCATGGACGAGTTCGCCGAAGTGGCGATTGACGCGAGCCAGGTGATCTGGATCCTCACCGCCAACGACGACCGCGCCATCCCCGAACCCATTCTCAACCGCATGAACGTGTACGAGGTGCAGCCCCCCTCGCCCGAGGCGGCGCGCCGCATCGCGTGCCAGCTCTACCAGTCGATCCGGTCGGAGCACGGTTGGGGTGCGCGCTTTGCCGCCGACCCCCAGGCCGACGTGCTCGACAGCCTGGCCGAGCTCGCGCCGCGTGAAATGCGCCGCGCGCTGATGACCGGCTTCGGCAACGCGCGGCTGGAGGGCCGCGACGAAATCCTGTGCACCGACCTGCCCCGGCCCGGCGCACAGAAAAGCCGCATCGGCTTCATGCAGTAGGCGCGCCCCCGCCCGAGCGAGGCCGCGCGATGGCACGGGCGCCACGGGGCCCCGCTACACTTGTCTGCGCATGAACCTCGTGGAAAGCCTGCTCCTCATCGCGCTGCTCATCGGCGTGAGCGCGTTCTTCTCGCTGGCTGAAATCTCGCTGGCGGCGTCGCGCCGCCTGCGCCTGCGCCAGCTCGCCGACGAAGGCGAGCCCCGCGCCGAGAAGGTGCTGCTGGCGCAGGAGCAGCCGGGCCACTACTTCACCGTGGTGCAGATCGGCCTGAACGCCGTGGCCATCCTCGGCGGCATCGTGGGCGAAGGCGCCTGGAGCCCCTATTTCGCCCGGCTGTTCGCGCTGTGGCTGTCCCCGGCGGCGTCCGCCACGGCGGGCTTCATCGCGTCCTTCACCGCCACGATCTCGCTGTTCCTGGTGTTTGCCGACCTGTTCCCCAAGCGGCTGGGCATGAACGACCCCGAGCGCACGGCGATCCGGCTCGTCACGCCCATGCTCTGGTTGATGGTGGTCCTGAAGCCCGTCGTCTGGCTGTTCAGCAAAAGCACGGATGCGCTGTTCGGCCTGTTCGGGCTGCCCGCGCAGCGCGAGGACAAGGTCACCTCGGCCGACATCCTGGCCCTGACCGAGGCGGGCGCCCAGGCGGGCGTGCTGCAGCGGCGCGAGCAGCAGGTGATTGCCAACCTGTTCGAGCTGGACACGCGCGTGGTCTCCAGCGCCATGACGCCACGCGACCGCATCGCCTGGTTCAGCCGCGATGACCCCGAAGCCGTGGTGCGCGCACGCATCGCGGCCGAGCCCTTCTCGACCTACCCGGTATGCAACGGCGTGATCGACGACGTGGTGGGCTATGTGGACGCCAAGGACCTGTTCCAGCGCCTGCTCAACAAGCAGCCGCTGGCGCTGACCGACGACACCCTGGTACACAAGGCGCTGATCGTGCCCGACCGGTTGAGCCTGGCCGAGGTGCTGGAGCAGTTCCGCCAGGTGCAGGACGACTTCGCCGTGATCGTCAATGAATACAGCCTGGTGGTGGGCGTGGTCACGCTCAACGACCTGATGAGCACCGTCATGGGTGAACTGGTGTCCACACCGGACGAGGAGCAGATCGTTCGGCGCGACGAGAACTCATGGCTGATCGACGGCGTCACCCCGATCCAGGATGTCCTGCGCGCGCTCGACATCGACGAGCTGCCGCATGGCGATGAGTACGAGACCCTGGCCGGCTTCCTGATGGTGATGCTGCGCCGTGTGCCGCGCCGCACCGACAGCGTGGCCTGGGCCGGCTACAAGTTCGAGGTGATGGACGTGGACAGCTACCGCATCGACCAGGTGCTGGTGACCCGCGCCGCCGCCACCCCGGAGAGCGTGGCCTGAAGGCCTACTTCGCGAAGAACGCGCTGACCAGCTTGACCCAGTAGCTGGACCCGATTGGCAGCAGCGCATCGTTGAAGTCGTAGTTGGGGTTGTGCAGTTCGCACGGTCCCATGCCGACGTACTTGTCGTCGCGGTGGGCGCCTTCGCCGTTGCCCACGAAGAGGTAGCAGCCGGGCACTTTCTCCAGATAGAACGAGAAATCCTCGGCGCCCCCGTGCTGGGGCGTGTTGCCGTCCACCCGGTCCGCGCCAAACGCTTCCTGCGCCACCTTCATGGCGAAGTCGGTCTGCGCGTCCCAGTTGACCAGCGGTGGGTAGGCGCGGTGGAACTTGAGCTCGCCGCTGCCGCCATGCACCTGCGGCAACATCTCGGCCACGCGTCGCATGTTGGCTTCGATCTCGTCGAGCACCTGGGTGCTGAAAGTGCGCACCGTGCCGCGGATCACCGTCTCCCCGGGCAACACGTTGTAGGCGTCACCCGCATGGATCTGCGTGATGCTGAGCACCGCGATGTCGATGGGGTTCTTGTGGCGCGAGATCAGCGTCTGCAGCACGCCCACCATTTCCGCAGCAATGACGATGGTGTCCACCGACTTGTGCGGCTGGGCGGCATGGCCGCCCGTGCCCCGCACAAAGATGTCGAATCGGTTGCTCGAAGCCATGGTCGGCCCCTTGCGGAAGCCGAAGTGCCCCACGTCAAAGCCCGGCATGTTGTGGATGCCGTAGATTTCGTCGCAGGGGAAGCGGTCGAACAGCCCGTCCTGGATCATGGCGCGGGCACCGGCGTTGCCGCCCTCCTCGGCCGGCTGGAAGATGAAGTTGACGATCCCATCGAAGTCGCGGTGCGCCGCCAGGTACTTGGCCGCGCCCAGCAGCATGGCGGTGTGGCCGTCATGGCCGCAGCCGTGCATGCGCCCGGGGTTCCTGGAGGCGTGGGCAAAGCGGTTGTGTTCCGGCATGGGCAACGCGTCCATGTCGGCCCGCAGGCCGATGGAGCGCGGCTTGCCGCCGGACGGAGTCCGGGCGCCCTTGAGCACCCCCACCACGCCGGTCTGGCCCAGGCCCCGATGCACCTCGATGCCCCACGACGCCAGGCGCTCGGCCACCACGTCGGAGGTGCGGTTCTCCTGGAACGCGAGTTCGGGGTGGGCGTGGATGTCGCGGCGCAGGGCAGTGAATTCGGCGTGCGTGGCTTCGATTTCGGCAATGAGGCTCATGGTGGGATGCGGAGGATTCAGGAAGGAAGCTGGGTTTTGACGTATCGGGCGATTTCAGCAGAAATGCCGGTGAGTGCGCCTTGCAGGGCCATGAAGTCCTCGCTGCGCGCGCGGGTCTGCTCGTCCATGTAGAGGCCACGGTGCAGCTCGATCTGCAGGCTGTGCCGACGCACGGCGGGGCGCCCCAGGCGCGCAATCAGGGCCACGCCCTTGAACGGATCATTCAGCGCCACGCTGAAGCCCCGCTGGCGGAAGGCGTGAGCCACCATCGCCGTGAACTCCGGGGCCGCGGTGGTCCCCTCGCGGTCACCCAGCACCACGTCAGCCAGCGGATGCGGGCTGCGGATCTGCAGGCTCTCATAGGAATTGGCCGGCATGGAATGCAGATTGAGGTGCCAGACCGCACCGAATCGCGCGTGGGCCGCCTCGATCTGCTCGCGCAGGGCGGCATGGTACGGCGCGTGATACCGCTGAATGCGGCTTTGCACCTCGGCCACCCCGAGCTTGCGGTTGTAGATCGGGTCCTGCCCCCCTTTGCCGGCATCGCGCCAGATGAGGCCAATGCCCAGGCGGGTCTTTTCGCTGGGCGCCAGCGCAGTGGGCCACGGCCCGTCGAGCATGCCGGCATCGAGGTCTTCGACATCCCGATTCGGATCCACGTAGGCCCGGGGGAAATTGGCGGCCAGCAGCGTGGCCCCCACTGAAGGCAGGGCCTGCCAGAGCACATGCACGTCGGTGTCTTCTCCCTTGCGCAATGTCTCGAAGGGCAGCGCGTACCCGAAGTCATCGGGGTACAGCGTGCCGCTGTGCGGGGAGTCGCAGACCAGCGGCACCGCACCGCCCTCGGGCAGCCGCAGGGTATAGGGGTCAAAAGGAGTGGGAACTCGGGGCAGAACGGGTGACGTCATGGAGTGGGACTGGGCGCGGCCGCGGCCGCGTCGTTCAAGTGGCAGGCGCTGAGGTGCCCGGTGGCCAGGGTGCGCAGGACTGGCTGCTCGGCGTGGCAGCGCGGCATCGCGTGAGGACAGCGCGGATGGAAGGCGCAACCCGTGGGCGGGCGCAACGGGGAAGGCAGTTCGCCCTTGATGGGCTGGTAGTCACGGCGCTGGGTATCGAGCGTGGGCAGTTCCGACAGCAGGGCCTGCGTGTAGGGGTGGTTGGGCCGGCTGAATATCTCCTCCGTCGGCGCCACCTCAACCACGCGGCCCAGGTACATGATGACCACGCGATCCGACACATGGCCCACCACACCAAGGTTGTGGCTGATGAACAGATAGGTCAGTTCGAGGCTGCGGCGCAGTTCGAGGAACAGGTTGAGCACCTGGGCCTGGATGGACACATCCAGGGCTGCCACGGCCTCATCGCACACGATCAGCTCGGGCTTGAGGGCCAGGGCGCGTGCGATGCCGATACGCTGACGCTGCCCCCCCGAAAACTGATGCGGGTAGCGCTGGGCGTAGGCCGGGTCCAGCCCCACCTGGCGCATGAGGCCAGCCACGTAATCGGCCTTGTCCGCGGCGGCCACGAGGCCGTGAACCACCGGCGCCTCGCCAATGATGTCGAGGACCCGCATGCGCGGGTTGAGCGACGCCATGGGATTCTGGAAAATCATCTGGACGCCCAGGCCATAGGCATGGCGTTGTGCGGCGGTCATGTCAGCCAGCCGGGTGCCCTTGTAGCTCACCTCGCCCGCGGAGGCCGGGTTGATGCCCGCGATCACACGGCCGAGCGTGGATTTGCCACAGCCCGACTCGCCCACTACGCCAATGACTTCGCCCGCCTGGACCTCGAGGTCCACGTCGGAGACGGCCTGCACCACGGCCGGGGCGTGGCGGGCGCCCAGGAGGTTGGCGATCCGGCCCGCCAGATCGACGGGCTGGACGAAGCGCTTGCTGATGCCGCGCAGTTGCAGCAAGGGAACGCTGGCGGACGGAGTGGAATTGGCGGAAGCATCCATACGGGTCATTCGAAGCGCATCAGGCCAGCGCGTGCCAGCAGCGCACGGTCTGGTGATGACCGGTTTGAGCGGGCTGCGGCACGGTCAGACACTGGTCGGCGGCGTGGCCGCACCGGGGCCGGAAAGCGCAGCCCTGGGGCAGTTGCAGCAGCGAGGGCGTCATGCCTGGAATCTGCTGCAACGGGCTACCGTGGGTGGCGCGCGTGGGAATGGAGTGGATGAGGCCTTGCGTATAGGGGTGCGCGGGGTGATGCACCACGTCCGCCACGGCGCCGCTTTCAACGATGCGCCCGGCGTACATGACGGCAATGCGGTCCGCCAGGCCCGACACCACGGCCAGGTCATGCGTGATCCAGATCATTGCCGTGCCGGTCTCACGGCAGAGCTTCTGCACTTCGTAAAGAATCTGCGCCTGGATGGTCACATCGAGCGCCGTGGTGGGTTCGTCGGCGATGATGAGCCTGGGCCGGTTCAGCAAGGCGATGGCAATGGCCACCCGCTGCCGCATGCCCCCCGACAACTGATGCGGATAGGCCAACAGGCGTTCGGCCGGCGAGGGAATGCCCACCATGGCCAGCGCCTCCTGGGCGCGGGCGCGGGCCGCCGCCCCGGTCACCTGCTCATGGGCATGGATGGCCTCGACCATCTGGGTGTCGACCCTCAACACCGGATTCAGCGTCATCATCGGATCCTGGAAGATCATGGCGATCTCCTTGCCGCGCAGCTGGCGCAGGCGCTTCTCCGGCGCCCCCACGAGATCTTCGCCCAGGTAGCGGATCTGGCCGCCCGCGATGCGGCCGGGAGGATCGATCAGGCCGATGATGGAAAAACCCGTGATGCTTTTGCCCGAACCCGATTCACCGACCAGTCCGAGCACCTCGCCGGCATGGACTTCGAGATCCACACCGTCCACCGCCTTGACGACTCCGCCGTGCGTGAAGAAATGGGTCTGAAGGCCGTTGACCTGCAGCACCAGCGCTTTCTGTGAATCGTCCATGGCTCAGTGGGCGTTGTGCGGGTTGAGGATGTCACGCAGGTGGTCACCCACCAGGTTGATGCCGATGATGGCCAGGGCAAGCGCAATGCCGGGAAAGAACGAGATCCAGTAGTGCCCGCTCAGCATGAACTCGAAGCCATTCGCGATCAGCATGCCCAGGGAAGGCTCGGTCACCGGAACGCCCACCCCGAGAAAGGAGAGCGTGGACTCCAGCGCAATCGCATGGGCCAGGTCGATGGTGGCGATGACGATCAGCGGCGGCAGGCAGTTGGGCAGCATGTGGCGCACCAGGATGCGCGGCGAGCCCAAGGCCATGCACTGCGCAGCCTCCACGTACTCCTTGGCCCGCTCCACCAGCGCCGCGCCGCGGGCGGCACGGGCAAAGTACGCCCACTGGACGATGATCAGCGCGAGAATGACCTTGTCCACGCCCTTGCCCAGGATGGCCAGCAGGATGAGCGCCACAAGAATGGCCGGAAACGAGAGCTGGATATCGACGACGCGCATGAGCAGCGCGTCAACCCAGCCGCCGAAGTAGGCGGCCGCCAGACCGACGAGGCTTCCGATCGCCAAGGCCGCCGCCACCGAAATGCCCCCGACCAGGAGGCTGGTGCGCAGGCCGTAGAAGATGGCCGAAAGCAGGTCGCGCGCCTGGCTGTCGGTGCCCAGCCAGTAGGTCATGCCACCGGCCGCATCCTTGCTGCCGGGAGGCAGCTTGGAATCAAAAATATCGAGCTTGCCGATGTCATAAGGATTCTGCGGCGAGATCCAGGGCGCCAGCAGCGCCACGCACACGGCAAGCAGCAACAGCGCGAGGCCCAGCACAGCCAGCTTGTTGGCGAAGAACTCGCGACGCAGGCGCTGCCAGGGCGTTTCGGGAGGAGGCAGCGGGGTCGAGTCGGTCATCTCGGCGGATCGGGTCAGGGAGTTCATGCCTTGGCTGCCTGCAGGCGCACGCGCGGGTCGAGCACCGAGTAGAGGATGTCGGTCACCAGATTGAGCATGACCAGGAAGAACACAATGAGGATCAGGTAGGCCACGACCACGGGCCGGTCCAGCGTGACGATGGAATCGAGCAGCAGCTTGCCCATGCCGGGCCAGGCGAAGATGGTCTCCGTGACCACGGCAAAGGCCACCACCTGGCCGAACTCCAGGCCGAACACGGTGACGATCGGAATGAGAATGTTCTTCAGCAGGTGCACGCGCAGGATGCGGCCCCAGGCCAGGCCCTTGGCCCGCGCAAACTTGATGTAGTCCATGGGCAGGGCTTCGCGCGTGGCCGCCCGCGTCACGCGGATGATCAGCGCGGCCTTGGCCATGGCGATGGTGCAGGCCGGCAGGATCAGGCGGCTCCAGCCATCGAGTGTCAAGACGCTGAGGTCCAGCGGCCCCAGCAGGACGGTCTTGCCGCGCCCACTGGCCGGCACCCAACCCAGGTAGACGGCGAACACCATGATGAGCATCAGCCCCACCCAGAAATTGGGCAGGGAAAAGCCCAGGACCGATCCGGTCATGATGCCGCGTGTACTCAGGGCCTGCGGTCTCAAGCCTGCCCAGATGCCCAGTGGCACCCCCACCAGGCCGGCCAGCAGCATGGCCACCACGGCCAGTTCCAGTGTGGCGGGCATGCGCTCCAGAATCAGGCCCATGGCCGACTGACCGGTGAGAAAGCTCTTGCCGAAATCAAACCGGGCAGCGTGCGACATGAAGATGGCGTATTGCTCCCACAGCGGCTTGTCGAGGCCGAAATTGGCGCGGATGGCGTCACGCTCGAGCTCGGTGGCCTCGGGACTGGCCATCATGGAGACCGGATCACCCACGACATAGAGACCGACGAAAACCAGGCCCGACATCACGGCCATGACCAGCACGGCCTGAAGCAGGCGGCGAATGATGAAGGCAAGCATGGATTGAAAGGCCCGCCGCCGTAGCGGCGGGTTCAGCGTTGCGAGGTCGTGAAGCGGGAGTTACTTGGCCACGGTGGCGTACTGCACCATCGTCTGCTGGTCGGCACGGCCCTTGAAGCTGATGCCCTTCTTCATGGCCCAGACCGAGTGCTCGAAATGGATGGGCAGCATGGCAAAGTCGGCCATGGCCACCTCGCTGGCCTTGGCCAGGGTGGCGGCGCGCTGGGCGTCGTCCATCTGGGTGGCCGATTCGGCGACCAGCTTGTCCATCTCCGGATTGGAGTAGCGGCTGCGGTTGGTGGTGCCCTGCCCCTTTTCCTTGTTGGGAGTAACCAGCAGGGAGTTCAGGGTGTTGGACATCTCGCCCGTGGCTGTTCCCCAGCCCGCCATGTAGGCACTGTAGGCAAAGGCATCGCGGTTCTTGAAGAACACGGCCGGGGCGTTGGAATCGATGCTGGTCTTGACGCCCACGCGCGTCCACATGGCGGCCAGGGTCTGCGCCACCTTGCTGTCGTTGATGTAGCGGCCATTCGGTGCCCCCAGCACCATGGTGAAGCCGTCGGGATAGCCGGCTTCCTTGAGCAGGGCCTTGGCCTTGTCGGGGTTGGCCTTGGCAGCGGTCGCCAGGTTCTTGCTGGCACCGAACATCGGATACGGCAGCAGTTGCGCCGCCGGAGTCCCCACCCCGCCCATGATGCGGGCCACCAGCGCCTGCCGGTCCACCGCCAGCGAGAGCGCTTCACGCACGCGTTTGTCCAGCAGCGGGTTCTTGCCGTTGGTGCCCTGGATCCCGGGCGTGGTCTCACCGTGCTGGTCCAGCGCCACATAGATGACGCGATTGGAAGCCTTGGTCTCCACCGTCAGTTTGGGATCCTTTTGCAGGCGCTCGAGATCGTCCGTGGGTGGGTCCTCGACCAGATCCACGTCGCCGGCCAGCAAGGCCGCGACGCGCGCTGCCGGGTTGCTGATGGGCCGGTAGATCACCTTGTCCCAGGCGGGCGCAGGACCCCAATAGTGAGGGTTGCGCTCAAAGACGATTTCACTGCCGCGCTTCCAGGACACGAAGCGATAGGGACCCGCGCCCACCAGGCCGTTGCCCGCATTGAGCTCGGTGGTGGTCTTGCCTTCGGGGGCCGGTCCGGATGCGGCCTTGGCCGACATGATGGGCAGCCCCACCATGTTGATGGCCAGCAAGGGGTACGGTTCGGAGGTGGTGATTCGCACCGTCAACGGGTCGACGGCTTCGACCTTTTCCACCTTCTGCAGATAGACCTTGAAGGAAGACGGGCTGTTGGGTACCTTGGCCACCCGGTCCAGCGTGAACACCACGTCGGCCGAAGTCAGCGGCGAGCCGTCGGAGAACTTGACGTTGGGCCGCAGCTTGAAGGTCCAGGACCTGCCGCTGGCCGTCCACGATTCCGCCAGGCAAGGCTTGATGGCCAACTCGGCATCGGAGCACACGAGGCCATCGAACAGGGTCTGCGACAACTGGATGTTGGGCGTGAGCGCGTGGTACTGCGGGTCCATCGACGTGGGCTCGGTCTTGAGCGCCACCACGAGGTCGCGCGCCTGGGCGCCGGTCGCCAGGGCAGCAATGGCCACCATGGTGGCGGTCATCATTCCGTGACGCAGGGCCCGTCGGACGGCGGAGTGGACTGGCATGTGAAATTCTCCTGAGGATGGCTGATTGAAACGAGGGAAATGAAAAATTGCGTCAGACGAATCTGCAAGAAGTGAGCCTGACTCACGCCTTGGTGCAAAAGCATAGCCAGCGGCGTCCGACGCGATACCGGGACTAACCCGCTGGTGAGCCACTAAGACTTCCTGCCTCATGAGGCGGGCCCAACCACCACGGCCTGCATGATCACGGCCCTGACGCGGCGGGTCTCGGCGCGCACAAAAGCATTCAGCGCCGAGGCCGCTCCACCTTCATTGGAGATGCCGGCCTTCTGAAGCGTCTGCCAGACCTGTTGATCGCGCAGGACCTCATTCAGAGCCCGGTTCAGGCTGGCGACCAGTGGGGCCGGAAGGCGGGCGGGGCCAAACAGGCCAAACCACACATTCATGTTGTAGCCCTTGAGCCGGGCGCTCTCGGCCAGCGCGGGAATGCCAGGCGCCGTCATGCTGCGCGTGAGCGTGGTGACGCCCAGCGGCACGAGCGTTCCGGCCTCCAGATGTGGCAGGGCCGTGGACAGCGTCATCACACCGAACTGCACCTTGTCGGACACGATGTCCCGCACCATGTTGGCCGCGCCATTGGTGGGCTGGTGCCGGATGTTCACACCTGCGGTCAGGTTGATCAGTTCACCGGCCACATGAAGAGGCGTGCCCACACCCGACGAGTTGAAGCGCAGCTTGCCGGGCTCGCGCCGGGCTCGGGCCAAGGCCTCATCGACGGATTTGAGGCCCGTCCGGGGACTGGTGACCCAGACCATGGGCGTCACGCCAACCATGCCAATGGCCGACAGGTCGGACTCGCCGTTGTACTTGATCGAGCTGTTGAACAGTCGGGCGATGGAAACCTCGCTGCCGGTGCCCAGCAGCAGGGTGTACCCGTCCGGTGCGGCATTGACCACTTTCTGGGCCCCCAGCGTGCCGCTTGCCCCCCCAATGTTTTCGACGGTCACGGCCGTGCCCAACCGCTGCGCCAGAGGCTGGGCGATGGTGCGCGCGACGAGGTCCACGCTACCGCCCGCCGGATAGCCGACGACCAGCGTGATGGGCCTGGCCACAGGCCAGCCCTGCGCGGCCAGGGGCGCACACCACCCCAGCAGCAGGCCGGCCATCGGCCAGAAAATCAGACGCAGGAGGGTTGGGGCGGTTCGCATGAAGGGCTCCGTGTTCGAAGCCCGCAGTCTAGGAACACGCCACCGCAGCGGCATGCGCAACACGCATGCCGCTATGCGCGTTGGCTGGCGGCCCAGATCTGCCGGGCCAGTTCGCTGCGCGGCTCGCGCGGGTGGTACAGGCGGATTTCGAACCGGAACTCCGCGCCCTCCGTGTCGGCCCGCACCAGTCGCCCGTCGCGCAGGTCATTGCCCACCAGCCGCTGCGGCAGCCAGGCCAGGCCGGTCCCCCTGAGCGCCTGCTCGTGCAGGAAGTCGGCGAAATCGGATTCGACGACGGTTTGCAAATGCAGGTCGCGCGCCGCCCTTGACAGGCCGTCCTGCAGGATCTGGTTCAATGCCAGCGAGGGCGTGTAGCCAAGCCACCGGACCGGTGCGCCCGGGCTGCCGGGCAAGGGGTGGCGCGGACGGCCATCGACGGCGGGCGAGCACACCGCCACCAGTTGATCGTGCCCCACCGTCACGCCTTCAAAACGTTTCTCGTCAAGCACCAACGGCAACCGCGGGTGGGCAAAGGACAGGAGGAAATCGGCGCCGCCCTGTTCCAGCGCCAGCACGCCGTCGTGCACCGAACCGGTCATCATCCGCAGGCGAAATGCGCCGGCGGCCCGGGTCATGGCGTCGAGCCAGTCCGGCACGGCGGTCAGGGCCAGCGACCGGCCGGTGGCCAGCGTGATGCCCTCGAGCCCTCCCTGGGCATGCCGGATCCGGGCACGGGCGTGCCCGAGTGACTCCACCGCGCGACGGGCCACGCCGAGGAATTCCTGGCCGGCGACCGTCAGTTCCAGCGGCATGCCGGCCCGATTGACCAGGTCGGTGCCTGCCCACAGCTCCAGCGCCCGGATGCGACGCGAAAACTGGGGTTGGGTGACGTGGCGAAGTTCGGCCGCGCGCGAAAAACTGCGCTCGGCCGCCAGCGTGACGAAGTCTTCAAGCCATTTGTGGTCCACGCGACGTCTCGCTGCCGTTCAAGGCGCTGGCGAATATTCCCACTGCCGACGGGCACCCAGCACCGCATTGGGATAGGGCGCCTTGCCCCGGCTGCCGTTATAGCGGCCCAGGGTCATGAACAGGTCGCCGCGTTCGCGGTCCAGGTAGTGGCGCAGGATCACGCAGCCAAAACGCAGGTTGGTCTGCATGTGAAACAGCTTGCCGGCATCGCCGTCGCCGATCACCCGGGTCCAGAACGGCATGACCTGCATGTAGCCGCGGGCACCGGCACTGCTCACGGCGTACTTGCGAAAACCGCTTTCCACCTGGATCAGGCCCAGGATCAGGGCCGTGTCGAGTCCGGCGCGCTTGCTTTCGTACCAGACCGTCTGGAGGAACTCCTTGCGCACCTGCCAGTCGGGCTTGCGGCGCGCCAGTCGGGGGCTCATATGGCCCAGCCAGCGCAGGTAGGCCAGCCGGGCCTCGGTGGTGGGAAATTCGGGAACGGGCGGCGCGCTGTTGGCAATCGCCGAACTCAGGGCCGTGCGCACGGAGTCCACCAGCGGCTCTTCCACCTGGGCTCCGGCCCGCGCGGGCGTGGCCGTCGACAGCAGCCCCCATCCGGCGGGCAGTGAAAGCAGGCAGCCGCGTCGGGTGATCACGCCTTCAAACGGTCCAGCAGGAATCCGGCTACCTCAGTGGCCGCCACTTTGGTGGCGGCGCTGTCCCGACGGTGCTGGTATTCGAGCTGGCCTTCCTTGAGCCCGCGGTCGGAGATGACAACGCGGTGCGGAACACCGATCAGCTCCCAATCGGCAAACATGGCGCCGGGCCGTTCACCCCGGTCGTCCAGCATCACATCGATGCCCGAAGCGGCCAGTTCATCATGCAACTTCTCGGCGGCCGCTTTCACCTCGGCGCTGCGGTCCATGCCGATCGGGCACAGCACCACCGTGAAGGGCGCCAGGGCATCCGGCCAGATGATGCCGCGCTCGTCATGGTTCTGCTCAATGGCGGCAGCGGGCAACCGCGTGATGCCAATGCCATAACACCCCATTTCCATGAACTGGGGCTTGCCGTTTTCATCCAGGAAGGTGGCATTCATGGCCTTGCTGTACTTGGTGCCGAGGTAGAACACATGCCCGACCTCGATGCCACGCTCGATGGCCAGCGTCCCCTTGCCATCGGGCGAGGCGTCACCTTCCACGATGTTGCGCAGGTCGGCCACCACATCCGGTTCGGGCAGGTCCCGGCCCCAGTTCACACCCGTGAGGTGGAAGTCCTCTTCATTGGCACCGCAGACCCAGTCGGCCATGACGGCAACGTCGCGGTCCGCCACGATCTTCAGCGGCTGCTTCAGGCCCACGGGCCCCAGGTAGCCCGGCCGGGTGCCGAAATGAGCCTCGATTTCGGGCAGGCTGGCAAAGCGGAACCCGTTGTCCAGGCCGGGGACCTTGCCGACCTTGATTTCGTTCATGTCGTGGTCGCCGCGGACCAGCAGCAGCCAGACCTGGCTCCCCACGATTTCGCCCTTGTCGTTGGTCTTGTCGGTGGCAAGCACCAGCGATTTGACGGTGCGCTGCAGCGGCAATTGCAACAAGGCCGCCACGTCGGCGCAAGTGCTCTTGCCGGGCGTGGGAACGCGTGACATGGACTGCGCTGCAGCCGGCCGGGCTTGCTGCGGCGCCAGCGCTTCGGCCTTTTCCATGTTGGCCGCGTAGTCGCTGTCGGGGCAGTAGACGATGGCGTCCTCACCCGTGGCGGCGATCACCTGGAATTCTTCGGACAGGTCACCGCCAATGGCACCGCTGTCCGCGGCGACAGCGCGGTAGCGCAGGCCAAAGCGGTCAAAGATGGCTCGGTAAGCCGTGGCCATGACCTGGTAGCTGGCTTTCGCGGTGGCCATGTCACGGTCGAAGCTGTAGGCGTCCTTCATGATGAATTCGCGACTGCGCATGACGCCAAAACGCGGACGACGCTCATCGCGGAACTTGGTCTGGATGTGATACAGGTTCTTGGGCAACTGCTTGTAGCTGCGCAGCTCCTGCCGGGCAATGTCGGTCACCACCTCCTCGCTGGTGGGCTGGACAATGAAGTCGCGATCGTGCCGATCCTTGACCCGCATGAGCTCGGGACCCATCTTGTCCCAGCGGCCGGTCTCCTGCCACAGTTCGGCCGGCTGGACCACCGGCATGAGCAGCTCCACCGCACCGGCGCGGTTCATTTCTTCACGGACGATGGCTTCGACCTTGCGCACCACGCGCAGGCCCATGGGCATGTAGCTGTAGATGCCGGCGCCCAGCTTCTTGATCAGGCCGGCTCGCATCATGAGCTGGTGGCTGACCACCTCGGCGTCGGCAGGGGCTTCCTTGAGCGTGGAAATGAAGAACTGTGATGCTTTCATCAGGCGGGTATCGGGTCGGTTGGGGCTGAGCCCCTTGCCCCGCGCGTACCGGCGTGCATAATGAACTCAGTTCAAGAATTTGAGGTTTGATTATGCTTGACCGGGACGGCTTTCGGCCGAACGTCGGCATCATCCTGCTCAACCAGAAAAATCAGGTGTTCTGGGGCAAGCGCATACGCACCCACAGCTGGCAGTTCCCGCAGGGCGGCATTGACCGGGGCGAGAACCCCGAGCAGGCCATGTACCGTGAACTCCACGAGGAAGTGGGACTCCTGCCGGAGCATGTGCGCATCATCGCCCGCACCCGGGACTGGTTGCGTTACGAGGTGCCCGACCGGTACATCCGCCGCGATGCGCGCGGACATTACAAGGGCCAGAAACAGATCTGGTACCTGCTCCAGTTGACCGGCCACGACTGGAACCTGAATCTGCGCGCCACCAATCACCCGGAATTCGATGCCTGGCGATGGAACGAGTACTGGGTGCCGCTGGACGTGGTGGTGGAGTTCAAGCGCGGAGTCTACGAGATGGCCCTGACCGAACTTGCACGCTATCTGCCCCGCCACGACCACCGCAACCGCTACCTGCGAGGTGGCATCCGGACCCGTGAGCATGAGACCGCAGAGGGTGCCGTGGAGCAGGCACCGCGCGGTCCGGCTTTCGAGCTGCCGCCAGGAGGCACCTTTGAGCCCGATCCGCAGACGGGGCAGCCACCCGATTCGCAGGAAACCCGCCATGCCTCTTCGTAAATGGCTCGCCTGCGCGCTGGCCCTGTCAGTCACGGCCGCGGCCGCGCAACTCACTCCGGACGATCCCGACTGGAAGGAGCTGGATGCTCCGCCGCCACCGGCCTTTGACCTGGGGCGGCTCGTGCCCTTCGAGGTGAACATCGGCTCCCAGCTGAAGTTCGGCGTCGATCCGGCCACCATCCAGATTGGCAGCGACGGCATCGTGCGCTACGTCATCGTGGCGCAGAGCGCCACCGGCGTGGTCAACGCCATGTACGAAGGACTGCGCTGCAGCACCGGCGAGGTACGCACCTTTGCGCGCTACAACGCCAGTAGCGGCTGGAGTCCCCTGGAGAAGGCCGGGTGGCGATCACTCTGGGCGACGCAGCCGTCAAAGCACTCGCTGATGTTTGCCAAGCAGGGGGGATGCAACGGCAACTCTGCGCCGCGCAGCGTGGCGCAGATCGTTCGCGACCTGAAGAACCAGGACTTCGAGAAACTGCGCTAACGGATGCGCACCAGGTTGTCCCGGTGCACCATTTCCGGTTCGGCCACGTAACCCAGCAGCCGCTCCACTTCACTGGATGGCTTGCGGCAGATCAGGCGGGCCTCCGAACTCGAATAGTTGGCCAGCCCGCGGGCAATTTCACCACCGGTCTGGCCTCTGATGGCAATCACGTCGCCGCGCGAAAAATCCCCCTCCACGGCCGTCATGCCGATGGGCAGCAGGCTTTTGCCTTCGTCCCGCACCTTGGCGACCGCCCCATCGTCGACCACCACCGCCCCACGCAGCTGCAGATGGTCAGCCATCCATTGCTTGCGGGCCTGCTGCTTCTGGGTCTGCGCCACCAGCAGGGTGCCGATGGGCTCGCCACGCACCAGGCGCAGCAACGCATCAGGCTCGCGGCCCCAGGCAATGACGGTGGATGCGCCGGAACCCGCGGCGCGCTTGGCCGCCAGGATTTTGGTGATCATGCCTCCGCGGCCCAGGCTCGAGCCCGCGCCTCCTGCCATGGCTTCCAGAGCCGGGTCGCCCGCCTTGGCTTCGTGAATGAAGACGGCCTCGGGATTCTTGCGGGGGTCGGCACTGTACAGGCCCTTCTGGTCAGTGAGAATCACCAGCGCGTCGGCCTCCACCAGATTGGCAACGAGAGCACCCAGGGTGTCGTTGTCACCGAACTTGATCTCGTCGATGACCACGGTGTCGTTCTCGTTGATGACGGGCACCACGCGCAGGCGCAACAGGGTCAGCAGGGTCGACCGGGCATTGAGATAGCGCTCGCGGTCCGCGAGATCCGCGTGGGTCAGCAGCACCTGCGCAGAGCCCAGCCCCTGTTCGCGCAGCTTGGTCTCGTACATCTGCGCCAGGCCCATCTGCCCCACCGCCGCCGCCGCCTGCAATTCGGGCACCTCATGCGGCCGGGTGCGCCATCCCAGGCGCTTCATCCCCTCGGCAATGGCCCCGCTCGACACCATAACGACCTCCCGCCCGTCCTGCGACAGGCTGGCCAGTTGCCGGCACCATTCGCCGATGGCCGCCTCGTCCAGTCCGCGGCCTTCATTGGTGACCAGGCTGGAACCGACCTTGACCACGATTCGGCGGGCATCACGCAGCACGCCGGAAGCTTTCTTTTCAGTCATTTTGGGCTGTAGCCCTTGCCGGGCGGACACTATTCGCTATCAATTCAGGAGCAGCGTCAGGCTGCGGAGTCGCCTGCAAAGCGCGGATCGACCTCGACCGCCGGCTGCTCTGCCACATGCTGCGCCTGCACATGTTCGAAGATGGCCTTGGTCAGCGGTTCGCAGCCCTCACGCGTGAGGGCCGAGATCTCAAACACCGGCCCCTTGTACCTGAAGCGCTTGACGAAATCCTTGACACGGGCGGCGCGCTCGTCCGCAGACACCATGTCCAGCTTGTTCAAGACCAGCCAGCGCGGCTTGTCGTAGAGCGCGGCATCGTATTTCTTGAGTTCCGCCACGATCGATTTGGCCTGAGCCACCGGGTCCACGCCTTCATCAAAGGGCGCCAGGTCGACCAGGTGCAGCAACAGCCGCGTCCGCTGCAGGTGGCGCAGGAACTGGTGCCCCAGGCCCGCCCCTTCAGAGGCCCCCTCGATCAGGCCAGGCACGTCCGCGACCACAAAACTCTGCTCGGGTCCGACGCGCACCACGCCCAAGTTGGGGTGCAGCGTGGTGAAGGGGTAGTCCGCGATTTTCGGACGCGCGTTGGAAATCGCCGAAATCAGCGTGGACTTGCCCGCGTTGGGCATGCCCAGCAGGCCCACGTCGGCCAGCACCTTGAGTTCCAGCTTGAGGCTGCGCCTCTCCCCCGGCCAGCCCGGTGTCTTCTGGCGTGGTGCGCGGTTGATCGCGCTCTTGAAACGCATGTTGCCAAAGCCGCCGTCGCCCCCCTTGGCAATCGTGATCACTTCGCCCGGCGTCAGCAACTCAAACAGGACTTCACCCGTCTCCGCATCGCTGAGGATGGTCCCCACGGGCATCTTGAGGGTGATGTCATCGCCGGCGGCGCCGAACATGTCCGAGCCCATGCCATGCTGGCCGCGCTTGGCTTCGTGACGGCGCGCAAAGCGGAAATCGACCAAGGTATTCAGACTCGGATCAGCGACGGCGTAGACATGGCCACCGCGGCCACCGTCACCGCCGTTGGGACCGCCGAACTCCTTGTACTTCTCGTGGCGGAACGAGACGCAGCCGTTCCCCCCATCGCCAGCGGCGATGTCGATGTAGGCTTCGTCAACGAACTTCATGGTGAACCCATTCTAGAGGGGCCAACAAAAAAGCCCTGCGATGACACCGCAGGGCTTCCGTGCCGGAAAGCCTGATGGCTCAAGCCGGGGTCACATTGACCATGTGCTTGTTCAGCGCGCCTTTGACCGAGAACGACACGTGGCCGTCCACCAGGGCAAACAGCGTGTGATCCTTGCCCACACCCACATTGGTGCCGGGGTGGAACCGGGTGCCGCGCTGGCGCACGATGATGGAACCGGCGCTGATGAGTTCACCACCGAACGCCTTGACGCCCAGCATCTTGGGCTTTGAATCGCGCCCGTTTCGCGTAGAGCCGCCGCCTTTTTTCTGTGCCATTTCAGTGACTCCTTAGCCGGCAATCGCGCCGATTTGCAGTTCGGTGAACTGCTGGCGATGCCCCTGGCGTTTCTGATAGTGCTTGCGACGGCGCATCTTGAAAATGCGCACCTTGTCGTGCTTGCCGTGAGCCACCACAGTGACTGTCACAGTTGCGCCGGACACCAGGGGAGTGCCAACCTTGATTTCGCTGCCGTTGCCGACGGCCAGAACCTGGTCGATCACAATTTCCTGGCCTACGTCCGCAGCAATCTGTTCTACTTTGATTTTCTCGCCGGAAGCAACGCGATATTGCTTGCCACCGGTTTTTATGACCGCGTACATGTTGACCTCTTGAAATGAAGCTCTGCGGACGGATTTCCACAGAGCCCAAGAGTATAGCACGGTTTGCGCGCACTAACATTCTTCCACCAGGCCCGGCCCAAACGCAGCGCGGCGTTTTCTATAATCCGGGCTAATCCGCCCGCTTTGCCTTGTCTTCCCACTCTTCCAGCACCAGCGCCGCTCTTGCCCTCGTCGCCGACGACATGGCCGAGGTGGACCGCGTCATCGCCAGGCGGCTGGATTCCAGCGTTCCGCTCGTAGGCGACGTCTCCCGCTACATCATCTCCGCCGGCGGCAAGCGCTTGCGACCTGCCCTGCTGCTGCTGGTCTGCGGCGCGCTGGGCTACCAGGAAGACCGTCGCTTCGGTCTCGCGGCGGTGGTGGAATTCATTCATACGGCGACGCTCCTGCATGACGACGTGGTCGATGACTCGACGCTGCGTCGCGGCCGCGCCACAGCCAATGAAAATTTTGGTAACCCGGCCAGCGTCCTGGTCGGCGATTTCCTGTACTCACGCGCCTTCCAGATGATGGTGGACGCGGGAGAGATGCGCATCATGCAGATCCTGTCCGATGCCACCAACGTGATTGCCGAAGGAGAAGTCCTTCAGCTCATGAACATGCACGACGCCTCGCTGGATGAGGCCGGCTATCTCCGCGTGATCCGCTCCAAGACGGCCAAACTGTTCGAGGCCAGTGCGAGGCTGGGTGCCGTTCTCGCCGGCAGCCCACCTTCCGTGGAAGAAGCCTGCGCCGAGTATGGCCAGGCGCTCGGAACGGCCTTCCAGGTGATTGACGACGTGCTCGACTACGAGGGCGACGCCCAGGAAATGGGCAAGAACATCGGCGACGACCTGCGCGAGGGCAAGGCCACATTGCCACTGATCGTGGCCATGCAGCGGGGCGACCAGGCGCAGCGCGACCTCGTTCGCCATGCCATCGAACAGGGTGCCACCACCGGACTGGATCAGGTCGTCGACATCGTGCGGTCCACCGGCGCCCTCGACGTCACGCGACAGGCCGCCGCAAACGAGGCTCAGCGGGCCATCGATGCCGCGCGGCGTCTGCCGGACAATGCGTTCTCCCGCGGTTTGCTACAATTAGCGGCTCAGCTTTTGGACCGCCGCTCCTGACTCACATTGGGGCTCACGGTGGCCGGCAGAGGCCATCGGGGTGTAGCTTAGCCTGGTAGAGCGCTACGTTCGGGACGTAGAGGCCGGAGGTTCGAATCCTCTCACCCCGACCAGGACACACACCAAAAAGCCCAAGTGAATCAAGCACTTGGGCTTTTTGCTTTGAATCGTCATGAATGTCGTTTCAAAGCAAATTTCCGGGCTCAGTGTCCCAAATTTGTCCCAAGACTTGAATGGGCATGAATGCAACCTCTGGCGGCGCGCAGCTTATGCCTTTGACAGGCTGGTCATGGCTCTGTACTGTTATGAACAGCCATGCATCTCGCGCCGTTCATCCCCACCCCGAAGCAGTTTCTCGCTGAATACCGAGAAGCCGGGATGCGCGCGGCTGTTCGTTACTGCGTGGCCATGGGCTTCCTGATGTTGCTCATGTTTTGGGTGCCATCGATTCTTTCCGGCGTCACAGGCGGACTTTTGATGCACGCACTGGGCTTGTTAGTAGCGTTGTGCATCGTAGGCGTCCTGGGAGCGATCTACTTCATGTGGGCGCCCTCGCGCGACGAGCTTGTTCGTCGCAAGAACGAGCCCTACTACGAAGGCATCCACGTTCGTCGGATCACCCTGGTCGACCACTTCTTCTCGGTCTCACCCCTCCGGGCAACACCGCCCCCCCGAGCCGTCCATCGCTGAATTTGCGTCGCAGCGCTCGACAGCGCTGCCAAGGCGACCCTGTCGCTCAACGCTTCGCGATGGTGAAGAGAATGACCCAACATCCAGCCACTCAAAGCAGTGGCATCCCTAAGTCCATACAAATTGAAGAACTCTCGGCTCTGATCCACAAATCAGAAAACACGATCAGAACGTGCGCGACCAATAAGAAGTACCAGCACCTAATCCCACGGCCTTTCAAAATGCCGCACAGCCGGCGCCTCTGCTGGTGGTTGGACGATGTTTTGGCTTGGATCGAGTCCAACCGCCCAGCCGAGCCCCCTCCTCAGAAGCGTCCACGTGGTCGCCCCACGAAAGTCGAGCAGCTTGCTCGCGAGCGATGGGCTCAAACCTCGGCAGCACGTGCCCCTGAAGAAGGGAGGGGCCAATGACCGATTCGAAGCTGATCGACGCCAATGTCATCATCAGCTCTGATGCCCCCGGGGGCGATGAGCTGATGTTCTGCCACTCCATCCTGACCCAGATCGGTTTGCCCCGCAGCGAGGTCAAGGGTAGAGAGTTCCAGCACAGTTTTGGCGCAGCGTGGCTGAGTGTTCAGGCTGGCTTTCTGGATGAGGGGACGGGGCCGGTGTCGCAACCCGTGCCGTACGGAGCCACAGCGAGGCTGGCCTTGACTTGCATTTCGACGCTTGCCCTGCGTTACAAAACACGCGAAATTGACATTGGGCGAAGCGCCGCCGAGTTCTTGCACATGCTGGGCTATGACCTTCAGGGGCACCGCTACAGGATGCTCCGCAAGCAGATACATGCCCTGGCTGCATGTCGTTTGCAGCTCGGGTTCCAGGGGCGTACGTTCAATAGCCTGCCGGTACAGCAATTTGAAGCTTGGCATCCGCGAACGCACGGGGCCACGTCTCGTTGGCCAGGGTTGCTTGTGTTGTCTGAGCCCTTCTACGCTGAGCTGCTTGAACACGGCGTCCCTCTGGATGGCCGAGCCCTTGCCGCGCTGAAGGGCTCGGCTCTAGCCTTGGACATCTACACCTGGCTGGCCTACCGACTGCACCGTATCCAAGGTGGCCCCGTCGCCATCCCGTGGGCCGCTCTGATGGGCCAGTTCGCCCACCAGCCCCAAGGGCTGCATGCCAAAGAGACCTTCCGACGAGGGTTCCTGCATGGCCTTCACAAAGTCCAGATGGTCTACCCGCAGGCGAAGGTCGAACCTTTCGACGGCGGCCTGGCACTGCACGCCTCACCGCCTCCCGTCGCCAAGCAAGTCTTCGCTACGACCAAGCTGAACGGAGGCTCACATGGATGACCTCATCGAAGACTTGAAGGCCAAGTTGCTGCACTCCTCTGAGTTGATTCAACAGATCGCCTCGGAGCGCAATCGCAGAACTGGCCGCTCCCCCAACACGGAGCACGACTACCTGCGGCTTGGCCAGACCTTGCTGATGCGCGCCAAAACGACGGATGGCGGGCTGATCGGTGCCGTGTTGAACACCCGCCGCCCAACCACCTTCCAGAAGCGCATCGCTGCACTGCGTTTCACCTTGCAGTCGAGGCAGCTGGAACTGCTGGACAGCATCGTGGAGCCGGTGACACCAGAGCTGGCTCAGAAGTGCCTGCGCTTGCTCGACGAGCAGATCGACCACATCCAATCGGTCATTGAACTAAAGCAGCAGGGCCTGGTGGGCCGGAGGGTGCGGCGCCGCAGCAAGCGAGTTGCCTTGGGCGGACTGCCCCCAGACTGGCGGGAGCAGTTGTGTCATCGAGGCAGCAGCGGCCGGTACGCCGGCGCCTTGCTGCTGGCTGCGCTGACAGGGTGTCGCCCCTCCGAGCTGGAGAGGGGAATTGAGGTCTCGCGGGTGGTCAATGCCGAGACCGAGCAATCACTGATCCAGATCGTGATCGACGGGGTCAAGGTCAAGAAATCGCAAGGACAGCCCATCCGCCGATTGCGATATGCCGAAGACGATGACCACCCTCTGGTGCTGATGCTCAAAGAGGCATTGAGCCAGTCGCAGCAAACGCCCATGGTCGTCCAGATCGACCACGCGGGCAACTTCTCTGTGGAGGTGCGACGACTGGCTGCCAGCCTCTGGCCCGCGCATCAGCATCCGATCACGGCGTACTGCTTGCGGCACCAATGGGCGGCGGATGCCAAGCGGGTCGGTGACGCTGGAGCTGTCAGTCGGGGGCTTGGGCACCTGTCTGCCAAGACTCAGAAGCTTTACGGCACGGCATCGCAGGGCAGACGTGGCCATGTGTTGCGGCCCGTGAGCGTTGAGGCTGAGCGCCCCGTGAAAGACGTTGCGGCCCCGGCTGTAACGAGCGAGCCCGACGAACCCGAGCCAGTGAGCTGAGAGTGGCGGCCGAATGGGGTAATTACTTGGAGATTGGGGTAAATGGGCCTCGATATACCCTTATTTGCATTAGCATTACCCCATTCTTGCCGACCTGGAAGCCGCTGCATGCAATCACTCTCGCCAGACTATCTCGCCAAGCTGCGCTTCGATGCTCAGCAACTGGCGACGCTGCGCGCCTTGGGTGAGTACAGGGGCAAGCAGCAGCTTTTTGTGGCGCAGTCGCCTGAGGTCTTGAGTGACCTGCGGCAGGTTGCTGTCGTTGAGTCCACCGAGTCGTCCAACCGGCTGGAAGGCGTGGTCGTCGCGGCCCATCGGCTCAAGTCTCTGGTGCTGAAAAATGCCACGCCACAAAGCCGGTCCGAGCAGGAGGTGGCGGGTTACCGAGACGCCCTGGGCCTGATCCATGAAAGCGGTGACCAGATGCCGTTTTCAGAGGGCACCGTCCTGCAGCTCCATGGCATGTTGTACCGATACATGCCTCAGCCTGGCGGGCATTGGAAGGCGACGAACAACGACATCATTGAGCGCCACCCTGATGGCAGTTCACGGGTGCGTTTCCGTCCCGTTGCCGCGCATCTGACTCCCATGGCGATGGCTGACATGATCAGTCGCTACCGCACTGCGCTGGATCTGCATCTGGCCGATCCGTTGGTCTTGGTGCCGCTGGCCATTCTCGACTTCCTGTGCATCCACCCATTCCCAGATGGCAACGGCCGCATGGCGCGGCTGCTGACCTTGCAATTGCTCTATCACTTTGACTATGCGGTGGGTCGCTTCATCAGCTTGGAGCGCATCTTCGAGGAGTCAAAGGAAAGCTACTACGAAACACTGGAAGCCAGTTCTCAAGGCTGGCACGAAGCGGATCACAACATCGCCCCATGGCTCGACTACTTCTGGGGTGCGCTCCTTCGCGCTTACAAAGAATTCGAGGAGCGCGTGGGCACCATTGAGCGCGGGCGGGGAGCCAAGGGGGACCGCGTTCGCTCAGAGATACTAAAGCGCCAATTGCCCTTTTCCATCTCGGAGATTGAGGAAGCGTGCCCCGGCATCAGCCGCGACATGGTGCGCGTGATTTTGCGGGCAATGAAGGCAGAGGGCCTGATCGAACCGAATGGCAAAGGACGGGGCGCCAAATGGCAGCACAAAAAGCCCTGAGCTCGCCCTCGTCAGCCTGGATGACGCCAGAGCCATGCCCTCATAAAACAGAACAGGGACGAACCAGCCATGGACGACGTTTTTGAGTTTCGCAACCAATTGGTTGAACGCTACAGCAACTTTTCTCGCAGCTTCGTGCGCATTGCTGCACGCGACATTCGAGAAGAGGTTGAGCGTCAGTACCAGGATGGCCGGTACTGGCCCGAGCCCTTGGTTCAGATCAACCCGAACTACCAACGCAAAGGCACCGTGCAATCGTTGGCGGTGGAAGGTGTCTTGCACCCCTTCTGCGCAGACGTATTCCAGGTGGGGAAGCCAGAGGGCAACCCCCAGCCACTTCACCTGTACGCGCATCAACTTCAGGCCCTTGCCAAGGGGCAATCCGGGCAAAGCTATGTGGTGACCACGGGCACAGGCTCCGGCAAGTCGCTGTCCTTTTTCATCCCGATCATTGACCGCATCATCAAAGCCAAGGCTGAGGGCGGAAAGCCTCGTACCCGCGCAATCGTCATCTACCCGATGAACGCTTTGGCCAACAGCCAACTGGAAGAGTTGGACAAGTTCCTCCATGGCTATGCGACTGACACAAAGCCATTCACTGTGGCCCGTTATACCGGCCAAGAGAAGAAGCCTGAGCGTGATGCCATGGCGGACAACCCGCCAGACATCCTGCTCACCAACTTCATGATGCTGGAGTACATCCTCACCCGCTTCGACGACGTGGATCGAAGGGTTGTGGATCACTGTGAGGGGCTGGAGTTCCTGGTGCTCGATGAACTCCACACCTACCGAGGCCGTCAGGGCGCCGACGTGGCATTGCTTGTTCGCCGCCTGCGCGAGCGGCTCCAGGCTAACAAGCTCGTTTGTATTGGCACCTCAGCCACCATGTCGAGTGCTGGTACACAAGCTGACCGCAACCGAACGGTGGCGGAAGTCGCAACCAAATTGTTTGGCACGACGATCAGTGAGCACGATGTGATTGGCGAGACGCTTGAACGCGTCACCGATCCGCTCAAGGACGTGGCATCTATTGCTGCAGATTTGCACGCAACGGTTCAACTTGAGCATTTTGAATGGCCGACCTTCGAGGCCTTTCAGAAAGACCCCTTGTCCATCTGGGTCGAGCTCAACCTCGGCATTGAGTTGCCAGAGCACGAGCCGCCGCGCCGCGCCAAACCCAAGACCCTTCAGTCCGCCTGCGATGATCTTGCCCGTGATGCGGGTTGTGACGTGCCCGTGGCGCGCGCTGCATTGCAGCGCTTTTTGGTCGCCGCCCACAACGTCAGGACACCTCAAGGGCGCCCGCCATTCGCTTTCAAACTCCACCAGTTCATCAGCGGTCCAGGCAAGGTGCTCACCACTCTGGAGGCTCCTGGCTACAGGCACATCACGCTTGATGCCCAGCGCTTCGCCCCAGGGCGACAGAGTGAAGGCGTTCACCTCTACTCTGCACATTTCTGCCGAGACTGTGGCCAGGAGTATTTCCCCGTTTGGAGCTCTGGGCAGCACCACACGACTTACTTGCCACGAGAGGTCGATGACGTCAGTGCCGACGACAAAGAAGACCTCAGCTATGGATTTCTGTGCCCAGTCAAGGGCGGTCAACAATACAGCGGCCAGATCGAGGATTTACCAGAAGCCTGGCTTGACTTGAGTCGCGACGAGCCCAAAGTTAAACCGGCATATCGGAAATCTGGCAGCGGCCTGGCCGAGCTACAAGCTCTGGAGACGCTGCCGGAGGACAGCACCGAGCAAATTGCCGCCAAGGCGGCGGCCTACGACGCCTACCTGCGTCAAGCCCATGGCAGCCACCTGGCGCAGGCCGCTCACCTGCTGCTGGGAGCCTACCTATTGCCGAAGCGGGCCGATACCGCCTGCAGCATCCCTACTACCGCCACCCTCTATCTCACCCTGCAATGCGTGCCGCTGCCGGCCGACCAGCAAGACGCCCTGGCCGCGGCGCAAGCCGCCTGCAGCGAGGCCCACGTGTTTCATTGGCCACTGGCCTTTCCGCAGGTGTTTGCGCAGGGCGGCTTCGACTGCGTGTTGGGCAACCCGCCGTGGGAGCGCATCAAACTGCAAGAAGAAGAGTTCTTTGCCACCCGCCACCGTGATGTGGCCCTGGCCAAAAACAAGGCCGAGCGCGCCCAGCGCATCCAGTGGCTGAGCGAGGGGCGTCTAGCTAAGCAACTGTTCTCGTCTCGAATTGGACATGCCGAGCTACGACAGCTGGGTTTTGCGACAGATTTGAAGCTGCGCTGGGTGACCGAGCAACACAAAAGCTACCTGGCATGGCATCGTGCGCGCTGCAGCGACATCAGGTCATTGGCTTAACGGCACCGATAAAGAAGAGGGAAAAATGTCAGAGAACTTCGGTAGCCAGCCACCTCTTTGCACAGACTTCGCACATGGTCTCCACCTTTTTCGCACAAGGCAGGCACCGGTCTACGCGCATGGGCTGGCACCATCTCCTCGTGGCGGCCATGGGCCGTTGTGCCGTCATGCGCGGCTGTGGATGACACCAAAAGGTTGGAATCGCGCGCCAAGCACGATGCGCGCGATGTGGGGAGGTTGAGCTGGCATGGCCAATCCGCGCTCGCTGGTCTACGCGCTGTACATACACTGGGACACCGTTGAGGTCTTGGTAAGGCTGTCTCGCGAGTTTGCGGTGCTCACCACCGAACAAGTGCTGGGCTGCATCGCGAAGGTGGCACCGCAGCTGGATGCCGAAGCCCAGGGTGCAGCCCTGCGCGCCATGGTGAATGCAGACATCCTCCAACCCTGCGCCCGCAGCAACGACCTGCAGCTCAATGCCTACGTGCTGGATTTTGTGCGCGGGCTGACTCGCGAGCACGAGCTCGGTCTGGCTGCCGTGCTTCAAGCACGTGTTGCCGCCATCCGTGAGGCCACGGAGGGCCTCAACGAGGGCATGCAAGCTGCCGACATGGATCGAGCGCGGGGGGCTGCCAACAAGCTCGCTGAACTCTTCCGCCAGATCAGCCTACAACTGGATCAAGACCGCCACGCACTGCTGGAACTCGCCGAAGACGCCAAGAGCGCGGACGCCGGCATGCCCATCGCCCAGCGCTACAGGCGTGTGCTGGAGGCCTATGACCACTATGTCGAGCCGATGAACCAGATGATGGACACCGGCCCGCAAGGCACGTTTTACCGTTACTTGGAAGACGCCGAGCGCTCGCTGGATCTGGCCTTTGAGCAGCTGTCGGTTCAAGGCGGGCTGTACTCGCATCGCCTGCAGCTCAGGCAGGTGGCGCACCAGGCCAAGGAGCTGCGGCGATTCGGCCGCCTGATCGCCCAACAATGCGCCGACACGGTGCTGCCGTTGCGCGAGGAGATGCGGCAACACAATGCGCTCACCAGTGCGGTCAGCCTGCTGTTGGGGCAGGTGCGCAAGCGGGGTCTGCGCCGAGCCTTGTCGCGGCATGCCGCAGGCACAACACTGCCCGTCTGGCGCAATGAACGCGGCTTCCGCCTGCAACTGGGCGATGAAGTCCGCGCCGTGATGGCCGCAGCGCAGCAGTACCAACCGCAGTCGGTGGCCTTCCCGCAAGATGACCCTGGCAACGCCCCGCCGCTACTGGAGCACGTGGACGAGGAAGCCATCCGGCAGCAGCTGAGAAGCAGCCTACCAGTGGACAGCCTGCTGGACTGGCTGCATACCCATCACAGTCATCTGCAGGATGGGACGCTGCTGCGGCTGTTCCATGAACTGCAGCACGAGAGCAGTTGGCAGATCGAAGCCAGCGAGCATCCTGAGACCACCACTTTGCAGGCCATCCGCGTGCTGCACCATCCTCACCGAGTGAGCATTCCGGAATGACAACGCCTCATCCACTGACACCGCAACTGGCGCAGATGCCAGCACTGGCCGAGCTCTTCCGCTTGTTCCTGTCCGGCAAGCACCTGAACCGCATGGCCGAGCCTGCACTTTGGGCCGAGCTTGAGCAGCACGAACCGGCCTACGCAGGTCTTTTCGCAGCGCTGGGCTTTGAGCTGCGCGTGGATGCGCGAGGCTTTGCTTGGTTCCACAGCACCGACGCCAGCAGCAACATCGGCAAGGTCAGCCGTCAACTGGCGCTGCTGTTCATGGTCATCTTCGACGCCCAAGCCAATGCCGGCAAAGCGCTACAGCGCTTCACTGACTGGCTCATTGATCGGGAATGGCTGGCCGAGGTGCACGAACAGCAGAAAGACCTGCTGGACGCCGAAGGGCTGTCTCCCGATGGGCTGATCGATCTGCTGGGCCGCGCCTGCACGCTGGGATTTGCAGTGGCGGAGCCGGCAGGCTGGCGGCTGTTGCCCGCCGTCTGCCGCTACCTGGACCACTTTGAGGGCCTGGCCGCAGCATCCCGAGATGACGACAACGAGGCGGATGCTGCCCCTGAGGAAAGCAGCGACGACGTGCTGAACGACGAGGAGATCGACTGATGCAGCACGGCTTTCAACGCCTGGTCTTGCTCGGCAGCGCGGGCTACTCCCGCGCCGAGCTGCCGCTGGATGGCGCAGTCTCCCTGGTGGCGCCCAACAACACGGGCAAGACCAGCCTGATCAATGCCCTGCAGTTCCTGCTGATCATTGACAGGCGCCGCATGGACTTTGGCGCGCACGACGTGGAGAAGAGCAGGCGGTTTTACTTCCCCAACAACAGCGCCTACGTGCTGCTGGAGGTGTCATTGCCGGAATCCGGCACCGTGGTGCTCGGGTGCGTCGGCAAGGGCGTGAGCTTCGAGTACGAGTACTTTGCCTACGCAGGCCCGCTCAAGGTGGAAGAGTTCTGCCTGCCCGATGGCTCGCTCGTGGCACAGCCCAAGCTGGCCAGCCATCTGGCCACCCATGGGCGCCGCGTGTTCAGCTACAGCGGCAGCGAGTTCGCCGACATGGTGTACGGCGGCCGGAACCGCAAGCTCAGCGGCTCACAAGACTTCTGCGTGTTCCGCCTGGAGCACGCCAGTGACGCCAGCGTCTTCCAGCGTGTGCTCACCCGGACGCTGCGGCTGGACAAGCTGCGGTCCAGCGAGGTGAAAGACTACTTGCTGCAAATCTTCCGGCGCGATCTGCCGGACGCCAGCATCGACTTCAAGGCGGAGTGGGACAAGGCTTTTGCCGACCTCAACGCTGAGCGCAGTCAGTACCTGGCCGCCGAACGCCTGAAAGGCAGCCTCGCTGAACTGGAGCGCAAGCAAGATGCTCGACTGACCCTGCGCGGCAAGCTGCTGTGCTGGCGGCCCATGATCGAAGAAGCCCTGGGCCAGTGGCAGCAGCACTTCGAATCACGCCAGCAAGCCCTTCAGCACGAGCTGCAGCAGTGCGATGGCGAGCTGGACCGCTTGCGAGAGCAGGATCGGCAGGCTGTGCGGGAGCAGAGCCAGTGGGAGCAGGAGGAGAAGCAACTGCGCCAGGAGCGCCAACAGCTGCAGGCATTGCAACAGCGATTCGCTCTGGTGGAAAGCCGGGCGGTTCTGGAGACGTGCCGCCGCGACCTGCAGGCCCAACGAGATGCTCTGGTGGTCCGCTTGGGCCAAGCGCAAAGCCGGCCACCGGCATCCATCGAACGCGAGCTCGCCCGCGTAGACAAGGAGCTTACCCAGCTGACGCAGGAGATGCGCACCCAAGGCCACAACCTCCACCAGCAGTTGGCAGGCGCGTTGCCGCCCGATCAATTGGCGGCGCTGAACAAGGTGCTGGCCAGACCCGTGCTAACCTTGGGCGCCGAAGACTTCCAGCTCGATGGTCAAGCGCTCTCCAAGGCTTTGGGAGATGCCAATGGCGAGCATGCTGGCCTGCCGGGCCTGCAGCTGCGCATCGCCGCCCTGCCTGAGCAGCACCAACAGCGCAGCCTGGCCGAGCTGGGCGAGCTGCTGCGGGATTTGCAGCAACAGCAGGTGCAGCTGAAGGAGCAGCTGGCGACGGCACAAGCGCTGGAACTCGTCCAACGCGAACGTGATGGATTGGAACAGCAGCTGGTGCAACTGGACGCCGAATTGCGGGACTACACCCAGATGCAGGCCCTGCAAGACAGCGATGCTGAGCGGCAAGCACGGCTTGTGACACTCGACCAGAAGCTCGCCGAGCTGGCCACCAGTTTGGCGCAATCGGCTGCCCGATACCGGGCGCTGGACCAGCAACGCCAACAGCGGCAGCAGGATTTGGAAACCCTGAAGCAGCAGCATCGCCAGATCGAGCAACGCCGCAACCAGCGCATCGATCAGGAAGGCCCGTTCACCTGGCTGTCCGAGTCACCCCACCACCGCTGGTTGGCGCAGCCGGAGTTCGCGCTGGACCAGCTAGCCGAGCGCCTGCAGACCTATCAGGCAGATTGTCGGCAGTTGCTGGAGCTGGATGACCTGATCCGCCGCGTGCTGGGGGAAATCCACACGGGCGGGCTCACCAAGTACCAGTTCGTCGGCGACCCTGAGGCCGAAATCGTCCGCCTGGTGGAGTTCGCCCATCACCTGCCGCAGGAAGCCGAGGCCTTGGAAAAAAAGGTGCGATCGGCTGTGGTGAACGTTGCGGCTTGCCTGCGCGAATTGCGCGACGGCTTGGCCGCCTTCAAACGGCGAATGCGCGAGTTCAATCGCAAGATCAGCGGGCGTCAGCTCTCCGATCTGGCGGTTTTTAAGATCGAACCCGAAGACGAAACCGCGCTGGTCGAGGCCATCGAGTTGCTCATTAACACGGCCGCCACAGTCGGCAATGGCGATACCTTCGAACTCTTCAACCAGCAGAGCGTACTGGATGATGACCAGCTCAACCGCGCCAAGACCCTGCTCATCGAGGAAGGCAACGCCCGCCACGGCTTGCGCGTGGCCGACTTGTTCCGGCTGCGCTTCTGGGTGGGCAAGGCTGGCCGCGAGCCGGAAGCCTTTGACGACCTCGACAGCGCCGCCTCGAACGGCACAGTGCTGATGGCCAAGCTGGTGACGGGCTTGGCGATGCTGCACCTGATGCAGGATCAGCGGCGCCCGATCCAAGGCGTTTGCTATCTGGACGAAGCGCTGGCACTGGATGCGCGTAACCAGCGCAGTTTGATCGAGACCGCTGCAGAGTTTGGCTTCTCGCTGATCTTCGCCTCCCCGGCGCCGCTGATCACGGTGCGTTACTGCGTGCCCATTCACCACCGTCAGGGTAGCAACCAGATCAGCCGCTTCAGCTGGCAGATCATCGAACCCCTGGAGGCCTGATGGCAGATCAAGCCCTTCGCGCAGCACTGCTCAAGCTGCAAGGTAAGAGCCCATTACCCGCCAGTCAGTTCACCACTGCGCAGCGCAGCGCCCTAGATTGCTTTGCACGGCAAACGGGGGCCGTGACCTGCCAGCGCCAAGGGCGAGGGGACGTGTACAACGTTTGCGATCAGGCGGTGTTCGCGGCTCATATCACCGAGCTCTCCCCTCAGGTGGAGACCTCTATCGCCTATCAAATCCCACGACGCGCACAGCACGTAGCACATGCGCGCAACAGCAAGGCCCGGCATCATCAACACGACAGCTATTACCCGCTTCTCAAGGCGGTCGGGCATGAGGTGACCTGGCGCGACGACGAACGCGGTGTGGAGCTGGCGCTGAGCCCCGTCACCCGAGACTTCGGCGCAGCCACTCTATGCGTTCAACCCGACGATGCTTGGCACAGTGATCAGGTTCTTTGGCTGGTCGAGAATCAGGCCCTGTTTGACCGCACTGACTGGCTGCCCGAAGGCACGCATGCCACGGTGCTTTACTACGGCGGGCAACTCGACGGCAGGCTGCAGTCGTGGCTGGGTCGCCGTCCCCGAGCCAGCCGGGTGATCCATTTCCCAGATTACGACGGTGTCGGCCTGGCCAACTTCGCGCGTTTGCATCAGGTTTTAGGCGCCACGTGCGAGTGCTGGTTGATGCCTTGTTGGGAAAGCAAGCTCGCACGCTACGGCAGCAACCAGCTCTGGCGAGACACTTTGCGCTACTTCACCGGTGCCGTTGATCATCTCCCCGCTTACATGCTGGAACTCGCAGAGCAGATGCAGCGATTGGGTCTCGCGCTGGAGCAAGAGGCGGTCTGGCTGCCTGAGAATTAACGGGGTTTGCTCGGTGCTTTGGTAGTGCGCACGTTGCAAAGGGAGGACAACTCCGTTTCAGCAGGCGTCATCATCGCTCTTCAGTTAGCTCACTGACACTTGCCAGCAGCCTTGAGCAAGGCATTGCACGAAGCTGAACTGCCGCTGCCGCTCGCCGATACTGCAGGCTTGGACGAAGGCCGGCCTTGCTGTGCTTGGCAAATGGCATCAGAGACAACGCGGCCCGTGATGCCCACAGAGCCGGTCACGTAGCAGCTGTACAGCTTGCCAGTATTGGTTTTGACGACGTAAGTGGACTTCACGCCATCATCCACTCGGTCAGAAATGGTGAAGCTTCCCTTGGGCAAGCCGAGGGTGAACGCTGTGTTTTGTTCGATGGCATCGTTGCTGACGGCGACAGATGCACAGCCTGCTGTGGATGCGATCAGGGCGATGGTTGCGATACGTGCAAGAAACGAGTTTTTCATGACAGGGCAAGGTCGGTGAGAAGTGGGAATCTGTTCTGCTTATGGGATCACTTTACCTGCTCGGTGGCGGGCACGTGCGGGTGTCTTAAGGGGGGGCTGTGGCGCCACCTGTTCTTGCAAGTCAGGATCGCATAGGCTAACTTGACGCAGCTCCTCAAGGGGCGAAGACGGCAAAGGTGTAGCGCTCCAGCCCCATACCGCCAATGATGGTGGGCGGCCAGGTTTTGCCTGTAGGGGCGCACAGGTCCATGTCATGGCCAGTCACGTTTAGATGCTCAAGGATCTGGCGAGTGCTTCAGCCCGTTCAGCAAGCGGGAGCAGTACAGGCATCGCGACGACCACCCCAACGAGCAACAACCCTAGGCCGCGTGATCTCGCCGAGTCGTTGTCGTCGTCAGCCAAAACAAACATCATCCTCAGCACGGACCAGACAACTGCCGCATGCATTGCCGCCAGAGCCACCACGAATGAGAAACCCAACGCATTGCGCCAGTATCCAGTGACCAGCGCTAGTGTGGCAAAGCATGCTGATGCAGTGGCGACAAACATCAGCCCGCTCATGAGCGTGACATAGCAGCCAGTCACTACCTTCGTCAGCGCGTCATTTGGTGTGCGGTCCAAGCCGCCATTTTTGAGGCGACTGACGCCAGCCAAGAAGGTCAACATCAACAGTGCCGCCATCCACAACATGGGACTCAGCAGCTCGCCCATGAAGGCTTCAAGCGTTTTGTTCGCCGATTGCTTGCCAAATACATCAAGCATCTCAACAGCGAACGCAGGCAGGTCGTGGATGTGTTCCAAGTAGGACAACGTGCCGCCGCCCATGCCAACGGCGATTGCAATCCAGCGACCAGCGCTTGTTTGGCGCCAGACAAATTCAGGCGTCACCAGATAAGGCCTTCCCAGCCCGAATTCCCGCATTCCCCAGCTCACTGGCTTGCGTACCTGCTTGAACATCGGTCTTGTCATCTTGGCCCCTGTTGAGTTGGTCTGAATGGCAGCCACATCTTATGTGTTGGCCCCATCATGAGCTGCGATGCAGATCACGCGCTGAAGTAACGAAGAGTTATTGGTGCCGCAGCTGTGGCGGCATGTCGGCCTGTGGCCGCAACAGGACGCCAACGAAGCCATCTCAAACTTGGACGCAAACGTTCACGCCTTGTCCCCAATATGGCCGCTGGCCGCGATTCCTAGCGAAATCGCAACCAACGGCCACATTCTTTGTGCTCTGGAAAGAAAGCACAAAGAATGTGCAGGGCAGCTGGGGACAAATCGATTTGGTGTTGCGTCCATCCAAGAATGTGACTGACATGGTGTCAACCCTGTGCCAACAGAGTGTCAGCAATGTGGCGTCTTGATGACGCGCACTGTGTCAGGTCTGTGTGAAGCCTGTGTCATCCATGTGCGAACAACCAGCCGATGCAGTGTCAACATGTTGCCGATCAGTGTGTGATCGGTTGCGCGCATGCGCTAATCTCTGCGGCCCGAGGGGGACTTCGGAAGCATCTAAAAATATTCAAGGGATCAAACATCATGCAAGTGAATCATCTCGTTCGCGCAGTCATCGTGGCGGCAACCTCTACGGCTTTAACCGGATGCCTGGTGCCGGAAAAGTTCAATGCCTCGGTAACCGTTCACCCGGATGGCGCCTACACCTACAAATATCAGGGCACAGCAGTGCACATGCTGGCAGCCATGGAGATCAAGAAAAGCGGGAGTTTGAGCGCCAAGGCAGAAAGCCAGCTCAAGGCAGATGCCGAGAAGGCGGCAAAAGCGCCGGGCGTCAAGAAGCTGACCTATCAAGGCTCAGGTCGATATGAAGTGTCAGTTGACCGTGACTTGAAGGTGGGGCAGAGGGCGGAAGTGTTGAGCATCGTCTCCCTGACCACGTCAAAAGATGGCGTCTACACCCTGTCGGCATCTCAGTTGAAGGAGAAAGAACGAGCCGAACTGATGGGCCTGGGTATCAAGGTAGATGGTACCGTAGAGGTGACGCTTCCAGCCAATGCAAAGGTGCTGACGCAGAACGCAAGCAGCACGCCGGGCTTGTTTTCAAAGTCCTATTCGTGGAAGGTCAATGGGTACGATGCCAAGCCTGCGATGACCTTCACCCTGAATTGATGAGTGTAGGTCCTTTGCGAGTAGGTCATCGTACCGATACATTGACTGTGATGTCCCGCAGCAAATGGGCTCGTGTGACCAACTTGCTGTCGTGGCTCCGCCTGGTGCGGGCGGACACGTCCTATCTCATCTGAATTGCGATCAGCCCGCTCAGCGCATCATGCGAGCAGCGTTCCCCCGAAATGCTCAGTTCTCGTGGAGGTCGGCGAGGAAGACTAGGCAGCCAAATTCTCCATGTCCGCAATCAGCTGCAGTTGATGAAGGTATTCACCGTGGTTCCGCGCAAGCCAACGGACGACCTTGGCGTTTTCAAGCAGGGTCTTGATGTACGTCTTGATGATCACCAGTTGTAGGTTGTCAGGCCCATAGCGCTCCTCCAGCAGCTTCGTGTCTGCCTGAACCGCAGCGAGTTCCCTCCGCAACCGGTTGAGCGTCTCTGAGGAGCTGCTCTGCTGGGTTTTGATTCGGACCGCATCCACCATCTGTTCTGGCGCGGTGGCTTGCAACATGGCCATGGCCATCTTGACCGAGTAATTGTTCAGGTCAATCATCGACTTCGAAACGTCGATTTGGCGCAGTGGTTTCATCTGGCGCAGCACGTTGAACATTGACCTGGATGCCGGCTTGTCGGCCAAGAGGCGAATGGCTTCTTCGCAAATGCCATCAAGCAGCTTGAATCGGGCAATGATGGATGCCTTGGAAATGTCCAGGGCATCGGCCAGAGTCTCTGGGGAAACCCCACGATCCACCGCACGCACAATCATCCGGTGCTCTTGTATGGCTGATAGCCGATTGACCCTCTTGTTGTACGTGTAGGCCTCATCGTCTTTTGAGATGAGGCACAAAGCGCTTTCGGAGTGCAACTCCTTGAGCGCTTCGAGTCGGAGATGGCCATCAAGAACCATGTAGGACCCTTGATGTGCCGGATGTGGAATCACGGCCAGTGGCTCGACGATCCCGATGGCTTTGATGGATGCCCGGATCTGCGAGTATTTGACGCTCTGCTTGAGTGTTGCTGGCTGGGGCTTGGAGCCTAGAAGCAGGTTCAGAGAGACCTCGACCAGATCGCGCTCGAAGCCCAGCTTCAATGGTTTGTTTGCGCGTTCCATCAGAATAGCCCTCCGATCTGGGCGTTCTCGGCCAGCGGCTGAGGAACGCTGGTCAACTTCTCGGCTTTCAGTAACGCACAGAAATCTGCGCTCGTGAACAGCTCCTTGAAAATCTGCTTTGACAAAATCAAGGACTCTTGCGCATGCTCAGCCTTCTTCTGGATTCGCCTGTGCTCGTCGGTATTGCGCTGGTACAGCTTCGCGAGGTCCTCGGGGCTCAGATGTCGGGAGGGGTTCTTTGCGCCATAGACCTCCGGCCCATGGCGCTTGCCGCTGCGCATGCGATGCTCCAGGATCCGGCGCATCACGCTGATCTTCTTCCCCTTGAGGTCACCCCTTTCGTAGGCGTCGTGCAGCAGTTGTTGAGCTTCGGTTTCAGATGCGCGTGAGATTTGAACCGCCACATGCAACGGCACGTGACCGGCCTCTGTCGCCGCAAGCAGGCGTTTCTCGCCGCGCTCCAGGAGGGTGGCGACATTGTTCACCCACGACGCGGAGCAGCCTATCTTCTTACCGACTTCGGCGTCGCTGTACCCCCGTGCCCGGAGAACCGTCACTTGTTCAATCGTTTCGCTGGCGCGAGGTGTGCGGCGCGCAATGTTCTCGACGATGCTCATCACGTGCCCGACCTCTTCATTGGCGTCGACCACGATGGCCGGTATGTGCTCGTGGCCCAGCGATTTGCACGACTCCAGTCGGCCCTGGCCGCAAACCAGTGCATATGACTTTTCCTCGCCATGAGGCAGGCGTCGGACTGTGATGGGGCGTTTTAGGCCAACCGATGAAATGTTGTCGGTGATTTCCTGATGGATCCGGCTGTTGCGGACGCGGGGGTTGGCGACAATGATCTCGTCAATGGGAATCATCTCGACTTGATTCTTCGATGCTTTGTTCATGCTGCCTCCTCAAGTGGAACTCGTGCCGTCAAGGTGTAGAAGTCATCCAACGTGTCTGTGCGGTAGGCGTCAAGAACAAAGCCGTTTTGTTCCATCGTGGGGAGTGCATCAACAGAGAAGTCGATGGAGGGCAGCACGTAGTAGTCAAGTGCCGTGCTGTTCGTGGCGTTCATGCGTGCCACAACGGTGATGTCTGGCCGAAGACTTGTGTCCAGGCGAATGCGCCATCGATAACTGCCTGCGGGAGTGGGCTTGCATCTGGCGATCACGACCGAGACGGTGAAGTCGTCATTGACGATCAAAAGATCGTTCTCTGCGTCCTGTCGGACCCAGCCCCTGCCAGATGAAATGCACCGAGAGATCTCGGCGATCAGGTCAGGATGTCGCCGCCGCAGTTCCCGATTGATTTCCAGGTATGCGAAGTCACGTTTGGGGTTGAAGCCAACCAGGCTATAGGCACGCAGCAAGCTGCCGAATCGAGTGCGATAGGCTGAGCTGGAGGGGACGCCGTCTTCCTCATCGATCAGAAGCCCGGACAGCGCCCCGTGCTTTTCAAGCAGGCACTTGAGCAGGTCGAGCATCTGCGATTCGTCAAGATGCCTGGATCGGGCCGCAATGATGGCTCGCGCGCGCATGAAGTCATCCAGCTGGACGATTGCAGGGAAGGCGCCATCCTTGCGGATCCATTCATCGGGCGCATTGCGCTTGTGTTCAATCTTCAACTTGAATGACGTCTTGTTGTAGACGTTGTTGCCGACGTACTTTTCGTTGGTCAAGATCTGATGAACCGTGCCTCGTGTCCATAGGCGGCCAAGGTCCGTCAACACGCCGCGCCTGTTCAGGGTCGAGGCGATCACGCGCTCGGGCATGCCGTCATCAAGAAACATCCGGTAGATCTGTCGAACAGTTTCGACTTCTTCGGCCGGGCCAGGGATGAGCAGCACCCGATCTGTCTGGATGCTCTTTTTCTCACCCCTCGCAAGGGTTGCTTTGATGTTGTGCTGCTCGTCAATCAGCTGGCGCCGAAGGCCAAAGCCTGGCGCTCCACCTTGGCGATAGCCTCGCTGCACCAGGTTGCGATGTCCAGCGAAGACCTTGACCGACAGCTCACGGCTGTACTCCGCCGCCATGCTGCGCTTGAGGCCGACCATGACAGTGGACGACAGTGACCCGTCGTTGGTGAACGGCTCGGCGCAATAAATGACCTTGATGCCGCGCCGCTTGCAGGTTTGCTCGTAAACGGCTGCTTCATCCGGGTCAGGGAAGCGCCCCCATCGGCTGATGTCGTATACGAGAATGGCCCGGAACTCGACGGCGGAGTTCTCGACGTCTTCAAGCAGTTGCTGAAGGCCTGGCCGCCCTCTGATGTTCAAGCCACTCTTGCCAGCGTCTGTGTACGTTTTGACGATCCGCATCTTGTGAGCAGCTGCGTACTCAGAGATGGCCAACGATTGGTTGTCGGTGGAATATCGCTGGTGTTCGGTAGACATCCGAACGTACTGCGCCACCGGCACGGTGGTCAGATCCTCTTGTGAGTTTTCATAAACCACCACGAGCTCCCTATAGAGGGGTGAGAGAACCTCATGGTGTTTTTTCCGTATTGCGATTCGATGACGATGGGCGGAGTAGCCCGCGTAACATTCGAAACAGGCAAATTGAAGTCTTAGGGCTGGACGCCATCACGGACTCGGAGCCCATCGTCATTGATTGCTGTGGCTCGTGCAAGGCACTCCGCCGGTCTCTAGCCACTCATTGAGAAGGTCATTGGCAGTGATAGCGGGCGATCCATCGCGCTAGTCCTGCGGGGCTGACGCCGTTTTTCAAAGCTGATCTCAGCGCGCGTTCCAACTGCGCCCAGCCTGCAGGGTTGGTCGTGCTGAACGCTAATTCAGCAGCTTGGTCCTCATTGAGCCGATGCATGAGGCCATCCAGCAGTTCGTCATCGCCCACGTCCACAGCAACCTGCTGCGCCAGTTCCAGCAAAGCATGGCTTGCCATCTGAGCGGAATCTGTATTGATGCTTGCCAAGGCGTACGGCATTGTCACCACTCGCTGCGCACGGGTGATGCTGGCCAGGTCTGCCAAACCGCTGGTGTCCGGTGTCACAGCCAGCCGTATCCAGGCGTTGCCCCATTGCAGAAAGCGGGTCTTGGTCAGTCCGGGCTGCTCGTCCTGAAAGAGCCATGCAGGAGGGCTGTCCTTGGCGTGCAGCAGTGTGCATACCGCGCTCAATAGATCCAACTGCCCGTGGTCTGCCCACTGGTGCAGCACGTCACCACGCAACTGTCCACCCTCGATGCCCAGGTGATGCATCAGAGCCGTCACCCGCGCGGCAGAGATCACCTGGGGCTTGCCACGCAGCCAGACCGACAGGTTCGCCGTGCGGATGCCCGTGGCTTGGGAAACGGCGCTCAGTGTTTGCCCACTCAAGCGCAACAAGGCGCTGGCCAGTTGGGGTATTCGGTCTGGGCTCATGGTGCACATGCCGTGGGACGAGTCATCACTGTAATTCACTATAAGACGAGAAGGTTGAGCGATTTCGGTTTTGCATGACTCATTTCTTGTTGTTATAGTAAGTTATAGTTCAGAAATTGAAGCCCATGACACTCTCACCCCGCTACCGCACCATGAGCCGAGCCGCCTACCTGCGAGCCATCGCGGCCATGAAGGCGAGCCACCCTTGGTTGGCAAGCCAGGTGGTCGAGCCCGCACCGGGCCATCTGCTGGTGGTGGAGCAGTTTCTGGCCAAGGCTGAGCTGCTGATGCAGCCTGAGCACTTGAAGTGCGCGCCACTGTTCTGCGCGACCACCTTTCGCGACAGGCTCTGCCTGCGGATGGAGCTCACCGATGCCAGCGTGAGCCGCGACCGGGCCTTGCAGGACCTGATCGATGTTGCGCGACACGCCGCACAGCAGCACTGCCCCGTTTGCGGTGGCCCAGTCATCGGCGGCGACGCCAATGCAGGCCAGGGCGTGAGATGCAAAAAGCACGAAACTGCCATCGGGCTGTTCACAGAGGATATCAAGCGCAACCGCAGGCTGGCTTCAGGGCATGGATTGAAGCCTGCACCCGCTCAACGCGAGCGCTCTATCCGAGGTGAGCCCATCGATTCGTCTGTGCCTATGGAAGAGGTCGTGACCTTGGTGGTTCGGGGCTTGCCAGATGAAGCGCCCACCGATCCTTTAATCACGCTTGCCGAGGCGCCGGTCCAGCGCGCCACACCACAAATCGTGCTTCTGGACGCCAACGGCCTAAGCAGCTTTGTGGAACGGCACCGCACAAGACAGGAAGAAAAAGCCCGGCGAGCACAGCACATTGCCGAGCGCATTCGTGCCGCAGGGCATGAGCGCCGCAGCCTGGGCGTGCTCCCGCACGATTGGCGCGGCCTCATTGAAGACTTCTCTCTTGACTTCCCGAACTTCGGCGAAGTCGCCGAGGTGCTGCAAGACCATTTCGCCTTGCACGCCATGGGGGATGGGCGGGTGTCCTGGTCGCCCATCCTGTTGGTGGGCCCGGCTGGCATCGGCAAGACTGAGGCAGCACGGTGGCTGGCAGAACGGCTGTGCCTGCCTTTCCGCGTCATGGACATGGCCAGCACGCAATCAGGCTCGCCTCTGGCCGGGTCGGAGTCGTTTTGGAGCAACTCGGAGCCCGGTGTGTTGTTCGAGCTGCTGGCCTATCAACCGCAAGCCAACCCGGTCGTGGTGCTGGACGAGTTGGACAAGACCGACAAGGACCGCCCGTACGACCCGCTGGCGGCGCTATACACCTTGCTTGAGCCTCGCAGCGCTCGAAGCTTCATTGACCTGTCCATTCGAGATTTCTCGATTGACACCAGCCATGTGAACTGGATCGCCACGGCCAACAGTGCGGACAACATTCCGGCACCGCTGTTGTCACGCATGACCGTCATCCATGTGCAGGCACCCACGCCTGAGCAGGTGACGCGCATTGCGCAGGCCATCTACGGCCGCATGCGCGCAGAGGCACGGTGGGGCGAAGCATTTGTGCCAAGGCTTGATGCTGTGGTGGTGGAGCAGCTACGAGGGTTGCCTCCGCGTCAGCTGGGACACGCGCTGCGCAGAGCCCTTGGTCGGGCGGCTCGGCATGAGCGCGATCACATCACCATCCATGACTTGCCGCCAGCGATGGGGCCAGCTGCTCGGGGGATTGGATTCATCGCAACATAGGGCAAGCGCTCCGCCCCCCTGTATCTCGGTAGAAAATATGAGTTGATTCATAAAACACAAGGGGATGGAATGGGTATGAAAAGACTGGCCTTGTGGGCGAGCTTGACCATGGCGGGATGTGCGACGTCGTTGCCGAAGGAGGCAACCATGGACTGGGCGGCATTCATTACATCGGTGCCAGGTTCGGCGATCAGCGACCTGGACTATCGGACCTCGACACTCAAGCGCAGCGCACATCGGGCCAATACGCCGGGCCTCTCTCAAACCAAGGCCAGCTTTGGGGCGTGGTGCCAAACCCATGGTGGCAAGTCCACTGACACGCCACTTTCGCGCGGCACTGACGTGGCGCAATCTTTCTATGCCGCCGCTGCAGCTTGGTCGAACCAGGACCTCGTACTGCGTGGAGAGCGTTACAGCAGCACATCGCTGTTCTGCTTCGACGGGCAAGCGCAATTGATGGCCGTGATGTTTGTCCGGACCTATGGCGGCTATCGTAACGCCCGCTATGAACCGGACAAGCTGCCGGCACCTGTGATTGCTTTTTACACGCCTGAGCAAGCCGCACAGTTCACGGACTTTTACAACGCCAAGGAAAAGGAGCGCGGCGAGGCCACCGCCAGAGAAAGCCAGCGTCGCTCTGATCGTCAGGCTGAAGAAACGCGTCGCCTGCGCAGTGCGCCGAAGGTAGGCGACCAGACCATCGACGGCATCGTCGTGGACCTGCGGCCACCGCTCGCGTTGATCCAGTACAGCGAGCTTCAGCGCCAGATGTTTGGCAAGCCTCAGTCAGAGTGGGTGCCGATCACGTCGTTGACCGCACCACGTTGACGTCCAGCACAACGTGGCGCGGAGCTGACTACCGTCATTACGGTGATTACTGTAATTACCGTAATCAAGCGGGAATCTAGCCGCGTTGGTGCGACTGACCGCACCCATGGCAGAACCATGTCTTCCGCCACTGATCTTTGGCAACGCTGTAGTCTTTGGCCTGGATGTGCCAGGCTTTCATCAGCAGCCAACCCAATGCGATGAGGCCCAAGCCAGCAAGTGCCGCTTTCCAGTTGTGGGCCAGCATGGCGACCACCGACATATCAAGCCTGCAGCTTCGCTCGAACACGTCACAGCTCGTCGCGGCGTGGTACGTGACTGCGCCACCAAGCCCATAGCTCACCACGAAAGGCAAAGGCGATGGCGGTGAAGGTGGCGCACAGTGCTGAGCCAGCAGCGTGACCTGCGAGCCGTGGCTGCTCCCCTGCGCAAACTGGCCATTCGACGAGAAGGCGATGTGCTCAGCTTGAAAGTGCTGTGTTCCATCAGCATGCACCACAGCCATCGGCTGAATGTGGTGGCTCCCGCAACGAGGGCATTGCATCGACATGGTCACCCCTCCGCGCCTTCGGTATTGACGGTACAAGTCAGCGTGATGTCGCTGCCCTCCGTATCTGTAGAGAGCACTCCGATCTTGGTCACACGGCCATAGCTCTTGCCGTCTTTGCCCAACTTCAAGGCAGCCGCCTTCACCACCTGCTGCAAGTTCACACCGGCCAAGAAGCTGCGATAGACCTGTTCGCCACCATCACGAGACACGGCGACCTTGCGCACCGTGAGTCCATGAACACTGAGGGGCTCGGGCAATGTGACCGGGGTAATGCCTTGGCCTGGCCGCCATCCCGACAACCTGAGTGCGGCTTCTGCTTGATCAAAGCGTTGGCTGACCGAGGCGCAAGACAGTGCCTGCTCAAGCTGGCTCTTGGCTTTGCTACCGACTGGCTGCGTAGTTGTGCTGGCGCCATAACCGACCAGCCACAGATTAGTCGGCGCGCCCGGTTGCCAGCCGGTGTCGCGCACCAGTTGCTGAATGAAGCCCTGGAAGGCGAGCTGTTGCCGCTCGCTGATCGGTTGCTTGTCGGGAATGGCCAGCATTGGTGGCTTCGGCCCAGAGGTGCGCACGTTGCCGCTGTGCTCCAAGGCGGACTGCTGCATGAACAAGTGCAAGTTAGCGGCGTTGTTGACCGAGTAACCGAGCGATTGACCCCAGCATACGGAGAAGGTGGGCACCGCTTCTGACCTGCTCACGCTCCACCAGATCGTGGCGGTTGCCGACCAGCAGTCGTTCCGGGCCCAGTCCGTCACCGTGACGGCTGCACGGGGAAAGTGCGCCTTGGTCGTGCCGTCGTATGGGTGCTTGCTGAAAACGCGTGCCAGTGATGTCGAGCGGATATCAGGCAAGACAACAACTTCGTTGTGATCGACGTTGTCGGGGGCAGCCGCCTGAGCAGGCTTGGTCGAGGCCCCCAGAGAGAGTCGCACTTTGGTCGAGCCGTCGGGCTGCGCTTGGGTGGTAACGCAACCTGACAGGGCCTGCATCAGAGCAAGCAAACCGATAGGTGTCATCAGGCGCAGGCTGCGTGTCTTGCTACGGCAGCGAGACGGCACGCAGCCTGTGGTGTGGAATCTTCGCCAGCCCTTCATACCCTAGCCCTCCAGAATGTTATCTATAGACACGTGTCAATAGTGTACATATTCGGAAGACTCGCTGTCTATGAGACCGAGTCGAAACCAACCGTTGATCGAAGCCCTTGGGGTGGAGATCAAGGTGCGCCGGTTAGAACTCGGCTTGTCGCAGGAAGACCTGGCGGGGCGCTGTGAGTTGGATCGGCCCTACATCACCATGATCGAGATTGGTCGCAAGCAGCCCACCATCAGCGTGTTGCACCGGCTGGCCGGGGCACTTGATCTGTCAATGGCGGAAATGTGTGGTCGCGTCGAAGCGCGCTACCAAGCAATGGCAGCGTGAGGCGCCCCCCAACAGCTGGACGAGGGATAGCGTCAGAGCTTGAGAAGCACGGCGTAGGCGCCAATGGCCGCAAGGGATGCCGCGCATGCCACGATTGCCAAGGTCACTTTGACCCACTCGAGGATGGGCACTGGTGAGTCATCCTCATCCGACTCAGACGACGTGGAGAAAGGCAGGTACAGAAGCCCTGCCACGCCCAGTGCAGCCAACAAGTGCGTCTTGTATGGCCAACCGGCCTGAAACATGCCTGCCGTCAGTAGGCAAAGCCCAGCACAGCACGTAGCGATGGTCGCCCAGGCCCGCAAACGCTCACCCTGTGAGGTGGGCGCTAAAGGTACATCGGCCGTGAGGCGCATCGACATGATGATCGCTGCCGCCATGGCAATGCCTTGTGTCGCGGCAATCACGGCAAGCTGATTCAATGCTCTCTCTCCGGCCAAAAGTAGTCAAAGGTGGATGATGCGCCGGTCGCTCCGACAGCAGCCCCCACGAACATCATGACACCGACCACCCAGCCCGCAGGGTTGCTGGCCACCGCGACAACGCCGACCGTGGCCACAGCACCACCAGCAAAGCCACCCGCAACCGTGGCGCCTTCCTTGGCCGCCTGACGAGGCTTGTCTTCAGCAGTGGCAACGTTGTAGACGGCGAACGCGAGGGTCGCCACCAAAAAAACTCGCCCCGCAGCGCCGTACAGCTTCACGCGCATGTTGACGCCATGATTGGACTTGCCTGCGCTCTCGACGATCTGCACCCAAACCTTTTCCTTCTGTGCAGAGGTCAACGACTCGAATGGCCGACCGAACAGTTCATTGGCCTTATGGCTTTGCATGTAGTCGAGAGGACGTCCCGAGGCCTTCATGTCCTTTGACAAGGCCAGACCGAAGTCGGTGCTCCTGGCTCGCGTCAGCTCCATGATCTGATTGCGGATGGCATTGGCCGTCCTGGCCGCCTCGTGCGGGGTGATCTTGCCCTCTTTCACGAGCTGGATCAGTTCTGCCCTGGCGGCGGCTGTCTTGCGGGTGTAGTCGGCGCGCGCAGGTGGGTCTTTGATGATGCTCTCGGCAAACGCAGCAGAGGCCGCTTCCATGCCCTGAAGCGCCATGGCAAGCTCGTTGCCTTGTGCCTGCGCTGGCGTCGTGTCGCTCTTGACGGTGGACTGAGATTTTTGGGTCGTGATGACCCTGAGTGCTGGGCCGTTAGCCATCGATTGCTTCCCCGAGGATTTCACACGTCACTTCAGCAGCGGAGCTGCCTGTGGGGATCGCAGAGGTTTGCCCCTTCTCATCGGTCACGCCTTCGATGACCTGATCCCTCCAACGCAAACGGTACGGCTGCTTGGCCAAGGGCATGTCGGTCAAATCGCACCTCAGCACAAAGCGATGGTCGAACAAGGCGTTGATCGCGTCGATGGCGGTTTGGGCAGCAGCTGCACCTGAACTGGCAGCCGCAGGCTGCGAAGCATGGCTGGCGCTTGATGAACCGCCGCCTTCACCCACGCGAGAAACAGCCTGACTGGAAATCAACACCGCGCCACATGCACACAGATCACCGTGTCGCGCGACAGGAGCGCCATCCACGATCATGGTCGGATCGCCTGTGACGATGACGGTGGTGCCATGGCCCTTCTTCGGGCAAGTGACTTGGTCACCCACGCGAGCAAGGCGCTTGCCATGGGTGTCCGTGGTTTGCGTGGAACCAACGACCACGCCGCCATGGCTGGTCTGGTCGCCAATCACGATGAATGGCCTCATCTATTCCCCTGTCATTTTTGGGGAGCAAATCTAGCAGGCCCGCATCGCACACCAACAACTCGGCAAGTAACAAAGCGTTGCTTGGTCAGCGCCAAATCGCCGACCTGTGGCTTGTCCACAGAAGTGGCCCCACCCACTACCAGTTGAGCTATCTGAACGCTATCAGAGCCCCTATCTGTACAGAGCAGGGGCGATCTATCGAACACGCTCGGGGTGATCTATCGAGGAAAGGCTGCCGTCAGCAGGGGTGATCTATCGAGATCTGGCAGGGGCGATTTATCGTGGATAACTTCGGCTGTCCACGACCTTGTCCACATCAACCGAGCTTCTTGGCCAGGTCTTCGGCGCGAGGGTGGTAGTAGCGCTTGAGCATGCGCAGGTCTTTGTGGCCCGTGACCGCCGACAGCTCCAGAACGTTTGTCAGCTTCTCTGCCAAGCGCGATGCGGCCTCATGGCGTGTGTCGTGGAAATGAACGTCTTCAAGAAAGCCGGCAGCAGGGCGACGTTTGGCTTGTTTGCAATCGGCTCGGTATTGCTCTTGAGCGCGCTCAATGGCTCGGGCAAAGCCCTTACGCAATGCCAAGGCGGTGGTTGGGAACACGGGACCGGCTCGCTCGGGTTCTTCGCCATCACGCCCCTCATCGTCAACCTCGGGCAGAGCTAACGCTTTCAGGATCGCAACGGCCCGTGTGGACAGGGGCACCGTTCTGGGGTCACCGTTCTTGGTGTCTGGCAAGTGCGCGGTCTGGCGTTTGAGGTCCACGTTCTCCCAGGTGAGCGACAGCAGCTCACCTCGTCGCATGGCGGTCTCGATGGCCAGTTTGACCAAAGGCTGCAGCCAGGGGTTGCGGGCGCCCTTGCTGAACGTGCCATCGGTCAGGCGCTCACCACCTGTCAGTGCAGCCAGGAGATAGGTCTCCTCATCTGCGGAAAAGCGACGGTCCCGAGCTCGCGCTTTTTCTGGGCGTTTGATCAGAGGGATCGGGTTTTCGACGTGTACACCCCACTCGCGGCGGGCATGGTTGATGACGGCAGACAGCACATCAATTTCGCGATTGACGGTGGCGCCACTGACTTGCTTGAGGCGCCGGTCTCGCCAACTGGCGACCGCACTGCTGGTCACCGCTGACATCTTCAGCTTGGGCAGGGTTGCGTCTTTCATGAGGACGTCGATCTTCACGGACTCGATGTCGGCCGATTTCTTGGACGGCGTGACCTCCACTTGATAGCGGCGCAAAATGGCTCCGAGGGTGTTCTTCTCAGCCTCGCGCCGATCCACCACGCCGCCCGTGTCGGCGGCGCGCTCCAGTTCACGAACCCACTTCTCTGCGTCCTCCTTGTAGGAGAAAGTGCGTGACTGTGCGGGGTAGCCTTTACGCCGTACCTTGGCTTGCCACTGCAATTCCCCGCGCTTCGTGATCGTGCCCATGTCTCTTGTGTCCCAAATTTGTCCCAATTAATGCTGGGACAGCTTAGAGCACCAATAGATGCTAGGCAAGTGCCGGGCGTTCGGGACGTAGAGGCCGGAGGTTCGAATCCTCTCACCCCGACCAGCATCGGCTGTTTCTTTTTGTCCGCATCGACATCCGCCTGACCGGCTTGCCCTCAGCCTGCGATTTACACAGGCCAGCCAATCGGCGATGATTGTCCGGGTACCCGTTATCCAGGAACATTGCCAGACATGGCCGCTGTAGACACTTCCGCCACCGACACCCCGACCATGGCCCTTCCCGGACTGGCGCGCGCGCTCGTGTCCGCCGGCAAGCTGGGCCAGAAAGCGGCCGAAGATCTCTACCGCAAGGCGCAAACCAACCGCACCAATTTCATTGCCGAGCTGACGGGTTCGGGAGCGGTCTCTGCGGCTGATCTCGCACACAGCATGTCTGCGGCATTCGGTGCCCCGTTGCTGGACCTCAATGCCATTGATGTCCAGCGGCTGCCCCGCAACCTGCTGGACACCAAGATCTGCCAGGCCTACCGTGTTGTCGTGCTGAGCAAGCGCAGCAACCGCCTGATCGTTGCCACGGCCGATCCCTCGGACCAGGAAGCGGCCGAGAAAATCAAGTTCGCCACCCAGGCCGGGGTGGACTGGGTCATCGCGGAGTATGACAAGCTGTCCAAGATGGTGGAGGCCAACGCCACCACCGCGTCCGAGGCCATGGACAGCATCATCGGCGACGACTTCGAGTTCGACGAGTCGCAGATGGACTCGGCCAGCGCGGAAGAGGCCGAGGCTTCGCCCTCGGAAGTCGAGGACGCCCCGGTCGTCAAGTTCCTCCACAAGATGCTGCTGGACGCCTTTGGCATGCGGGCCTCGGACCTGCATTTCGAGCCCTACGAGCACACCTACCGCGTACGCTTTCGCATCGACGGCGAGTTGCGCGAGATCGCTTCCCCGCCGATCGCCATCAAGGACAAGCTGGCTTCGCGGATCAAGGTGATTTCGCGCATGGATATTTCCGAGAAGCGCGTGCCACAGGACGGACGCATGAAGCTCAAGGTCGGCGCCGACCGCGTCATCGACTTCCGGGTCAGCACCCTGCCCACCCTGTTCGGCGAAAAGATCGTGATCCGGATTCTCGACCCGAGCTCGGCCCGCCTGGGCATTGATGCCCTCGGCTACGAGCCGGAGGAAAAGGAGCGCCTGCTGGCGGCGGTGCAGAGGCCCTACGGCATGGTGCTGGTCACCGGCCCCACCGGCTCGGGCAAGACGGTGTCGCTGTACACCTGCCTGAACCTGCTGAACAAGCCGGGCGTCAACATTTCCACGGCCGAGGACCCCTCTGAAATCAACATGCCTGGCGTCAACCAGGTGAATGTGAACGAGAAGGCCGGCCTGACCTTTGCCGCTGCGCTGAAGTCTTTTCTGCGCCAGGATCCCGATGTCATCATGGTCGGTGAAATCCGCGATCTCGAAACCGCGGACATCTCCATCAAGGCAGCGCAGACAGGCCACCTCGTCCTCTCCACGCTGCACACCAATGACGCGCCGACGACCCTCACGCGGATGCGCAACATGGGCATTGCACCTTTCAACATCGCGTCGAGCGTGATCCTCATCACGGCACAGCGGCTCGCCCGGCGCCTGTGCGTCAATTGCAAGGCGCCTGCCGACATTCCCCATGAAACGCTGCTGGAGGCGGGGTTCAAGGAGGAAGACGTCGACGGTACCTGGACCCCGTTCCGGCCGGTGGGCTGCTCGATGTGCAACAACGGCTACAAGGGCCGGGTAGGCATCTACCAGGTCATGCCCATCAGTGAGGACATCCAGCGCATCATCCTGCGCGACGGCAGTTCGCTCGAGATTGCGGCCCAGGCCCAGGCTGAGGGCGTGCGCAGCCTGCGGCAATCCGGCCTGTACAAGGTCCGCATGGGCCTGACCTCGCTGGAAGAAGTGCTCGGCTGCACCAACGAGTAGTAGAGACGGGCGGATCGCGCACGGCAAGGAACGAAAAAATGGCTACAGCAACCCACAAAATCGCTGAATTCATCTATGAATGGGAGGGGCGTGACCGCAACGGCAAGCAGGTGCGGGGGGAAACCCGGGCCGCCGGCGAAAACCAGGTCACGGCCTCATTGCGTCGCCAGGGCGTCACCCCCACCAAGATCAAGAAGCGGCGCATGCGCTCGGGCAAGGCCATCAAGCCCAAGGACCTCGCCATCTTCACCCGGCAGCTTGCCACCATGATGAAGGCTGGCGTGCCTTTGCTGCAGGCTTTTGACATTGTGGGTCGCGGCAACGCCAATCCGAGCGTCACCAAGCTGCTCAACGACATTCGCACCGACGTGGAGACGGGTACTTCCCTGTCGGCCGCGTTCCGCAAGTACCCCATTTATTTCGACAACCTGTACTGCAATCTGGTGGAAGCCGGTGAAGCCGCGGGTATTTTGGAAACCCTGCTCGACCGCCTCGCGGTCTACATGGAAAAGACCGAGGCCATCAAGTCCAAGATCAAGTCGGCCCTGATGTACCCCATTTCGGTGGTCGTGGTGGCTTTTGTGGTCGTTGCGGTGATCATGATCTTCGTGATTCCGGCTTTCAAGCAGGTGTTCAGTTCCTTTGGCGCCGACCTCCCTGCGCCCACACTGTTCGTCATCGGCATGAGCGAGTTCTTTGTCAAGTACTGGTGGCTGATTTTCGGCGGCATCGGAGGAGGCTTTTATTTCTTCATGCAGGCCTGGAAGCGCAGTGAAAAAGTCCAGATGGTCATGGACCGGTTCATGCTCAAGATGCCGGTGTTCGGGGCCTTGGTCGAAAAATCGGTGATTGCCCGATGGACCCGTACCCTCGCCACCATGTTTGCCGCAGGCGTGCCCTTGGTCGAGGCGCTGGATTCGGTGGGCGGCGCTTCCGGCAATTCGGTCTACTCCATGGCCACCGCCAAGATCCAGCAGGAGGTGTCCACGGGCACCAGCTTGACCGCCGCCATGACCAATGCCAACCTGTTCCCCACCATGGTGCTGCAGATGTGCGCCATCGGTGAAGAGTCGGGTTCGATCGACCACATGTTGGGCAAAGCCGCCGACTTCTATGAGGCCGAGGTGGATGACATGGTCGCTGGCCTGTCCAGCCTGATGGAGCCGATCATCATCGTGTTCCTCGGCGGCTTGATCGGTGGCATCGTGGTGTCGATGTACCTGCCCATCTTCAAACTGGGACAAGTGGTCTGATGTTGATTTCGTCTGTGGCTGACGCCGTGATGGCGGGCGTCCTGGGTCTGCTTGTGGGCAGCTTTCTCAATGTGGTGATCTATCGGTTGCCCAAAATGATGGAACGCCAGTGGGCGGCGGAGTGCGCCGAACTGTCCGGCAAGGCCCCGGAAGACGAGGACAAGCCCTTCAACCTTCTGGTTCCACGCTCGCATTGCCAGAAGTGTGGCCATGCCATCCGCTGGTACGAGAACATTCCCCTGCTGAGCTACTGCGTGTTGCGCGGCAAATGCTCGGCCTGCAAAGCGCCCTTTAGCCTGCGCTACCCGGCGGTAGAGCTGGTGACCGGACTGCTGTTTGGCTGGTGCGTCTGGCACGCAGGCGCCACGCCGCTGGCACTGGCCTGGTGCGGCTTTTCCGCCGTGCTCGTCGCACTCACGCTGATCGACTGGGACACCACGCTTTTGCCCGATGACCTCACCCTGCCCCTGCTTTGGGCGGGTCTGATCGTGGCCGCGCTGCGATGGACGCCCCTGCCCCTGGCCGATGCCTTGTGGGGTGCCGTGGCAGGCTACATGTCGCTGTGGCTGGTCTACCAGGCCTTCAAGCTGCTCACGGGCAAGGAGGGCATGGGCTACGGGGACTTCAAGCTGTTTGCGGCCTTGGGCGCGTGGTTCGGCTGGCAGGCATTGGTGCCCATCATCCTCATGGCCTCCGTGATCGGCGCCATTGTCGGCATCGGCATGAAGTTCGCGAGCCGTCTGCGCGAAGGCGGCTACGTCCCGTTTGGCCCGTTCCTGGCCCTGGGCGGCCTGACGGCCATGATCTTCGGGCCAGGCTCCATCCTGCGCGTACTGGGGCTCTAGCGTGGCCGGCGTGCTCAGGCTGGGCCTGACCGGCGGCATTGGCAGCGGCAAAAGCACGGTGGCACGTTTACTGGTCGGGCGGGGCGCGGCTCTGCTGGATGCCGACGCGATCGCCCGTCAGGTGACCGCTTCAGGCGGCGCGGCCATTGCGGCCATCGCTCAGGCCTTTGGCCCGGACTTCATCACTTCGGAAGGCGCGCTGGACCGCGATCGGATGCGGGCTCTCGCTTTCACCGACGGCCGAGCCAAGGAACGCCTGGAGGCCATCGTGCACCCCCTGGTCGGACAGGAAACTGCCCGCAGCGCCGCAGCGGCCATTCAGGCCGGCCACCATTGCCTGGTATTCGACATCCCCCTGCTGGTGGAGTCCGGTCGCTGGCGGGGGCAACTGGACCGGGTGATGGTGGTGGATTGCCGGCCCGAGACCCAGGTCGCACGTGTCACCGCACGCAGTGGCCTGGCACCGGAAGCGGTACGCGCCATCATGGCCGCCCAGGCACCGCGGGCGCTGAGACTCGCCGCTGCAGACGACGTGATCTTCAACGATGGCGTCACTTTGCAGCAGTTGGAGGCGCTGGTTACCCAATGGGCAGGCACCTTCGGGCTATGATCGGACGATTGGAATTTGCCGCGTGATCCTGTACGAGTACCCCTTTAACGAACGCATCCGGACGTACTTGCGCCTGGAGCATCTGTTCCAGCACCTGGGGGAACTGGTCCAGCGGGATCAGGCCCTGGACCATCACTACGCGCTCACCACCATTTTTGAAGTGATGGACGTGGCGGCCCGCGCCGACCTCAAGTCTGACGTGCTCAAGGACCTGGAAAAGCAGAAGCAACTGCTCAACGGTTACCGGGGCAATCCGGCCATCGCTGAAGGCGTGCTCGACGAGGTGGTTGGCCAGCTCGACCGATGCTTCAGCGCGCTCAACAACCTGCCTGGCAAGGCAGGCCAGTCGCTGACGGAAAACGACTGGCTCATGAGCATCCGCAGTCGCGTCGGGATCCCCGGGGGCACCTGCGAGTTCGACCTACCGGCCTACTACGCATGGCAGCACCGCAGCGCCACCCTTCGGCGCACGGATCTCGAACGCTGGACGGCCACACTGGCCCCGCTGGCTGAATCGATCCACCTGCTGCTCAAGTTGTTGCGCGACTCGGGCGTGCCCCAGAAAGTCATGGCGCCAGGCGGCCAGCTCCAGCAGAACCTGCCCCAGGGCCGGACGTTCCAGTTGCTGCGCCTGCGCATCGACCCCGCCATGGACCTGGTGCCGGAAATCAGCGGCAACCGGTTGATGATTTCGGTGCGACTGATGAGCCTGGGCGATGACGACCGGTTGCATGCCAGCAGCGAGAGCGCAGGTTTCGAACTGACCCTTTGCTCCTGACCATGGATCCCAAGGCGCGTACGGTGAGCTGCCCCGGCTGCGGAGGTGACAGCCTCTACGCCTCCGCCAATCCCTACCGCCCCTTCTGCAGCGAACGCTGCAAGAACCTGGACCTGGGGGCCTGGGCCAACGAATCGTTTCGCATGCCCGCCGAGGCTCCTCCGGAAGACCAGCCCTTCGGGGACCCCCGGCTTCAGTAGCCCATCAGCTGTCAGTCCTTTCCTGTCGGTCACTTTACGCTACAGAAGTTGTAGCGCCAACATGCCCCCGCTCCTCGGCAAACCAGTCGAGCACGGGCATCGTGCCAGGCAGGACCGGCGCGACCTCGACCGGCAGCTGCTGCCACGCACAATGTTGCCCTTCGCGCATCTGCAATTCGCCGGTCCATTCGTGGACCTTGCAGAAATTCAGCCGCACCAGTGCATGCGGGTAGTCCACCCGCTCGACGCGCCACCGCGTTGCCGACACCACCGCGACACCGATCTCTTCCTGCAGTTCACGGCGCAGCGCCTGTTCCACGGTTTCGCCGGGCTCCACCTTGCCGCCCGGAAACTCCCAGTACCCCGCATAGACCTTGCCCTCGGGCCGCGAGGTGAGCAGAAATGCGCCATCGGCCCGCACCAGCACCCCCACGGCCACATCCACCGGCGGCCGGTTCGCGCCGCCTTCGCGGGGGCGATCGGCGTCCGCGACCAGTACCCGGCTCACTGCCGACCCGCGTAGTCGCGCGCGAACTGGTAGGCCACGCGGCCGCTGCGCGAGCCACGCTCGAGTGCCCAGACCAGGGCCTCCGGCCGCGCGGCCTCGATGGCGGGGGCCTGCACGCCGAACGACGACAGCCACTGCGCCACGATGGTCAGGTATTCCTCCTGGCTGAACGGGTAGAAGCTGACCCACAGGCCAAAACGCTCCGAGAGGGATATTTTTTCCTCGACCACCTCGCCCGGATGCACCTCACCGTCTTCGGTGTGCTGGTAAGTCAGGTTTTCCTTCATGTACTCGGGCAGCAGATGGCGCCGGTTGCTGGTCGCATAGATCAGCACGTTGGGCGTGGCTGCCGCCACCGATCCGTCAAGAATGGACTTGAGCGCCTTGTAGCCAGGCTCGCCGTCCTCGAAGCTCAGATCGTCGCAGAACACGATGAACTTCTCGGGCCGGCCCGAGACCACCTCCACGATGTCGGGCAAGTCCACCAGATCGGACTTGTCCACCTCGATCAGCCGCAACCCCCGTGGCGCGTATTCGTTCAGGCAGGCCTTGATCAGCGAGGACTTTCCCGTGCCACGCGCGCCGGTCAGCAACACGTTGTTGCCCAGCTTGCCTTCGACGAACTGCAGGGTGTTGCGCTGGATCTTTTCCTTCTGCGGATCGATCTCCCGCAGGCTGCCCAACCGCATGTCCGACACATGCCGCACCGGCTCCAGCGAGCCATGGCCCGATGAGCGCTTGCGGTACCGCCAGGCCACGGCCGCATGCCAGTCGGGTGCGCCCAGCGGCTGCGGCAGGATGGCCTCGATGCGCGACAGCAGCGCGCCGGCGCGCTCCATCAGTTGCTCGAACTTTTCATTCACCAGCTTGTCCTTTCAGAGGTTCTTGTCCGGCACCGGCCTGTCGGTCCCTCGCCGCACCGCGCATCGGGTGCCTTCCGACCGACGAGCGACGGGTCAGGACCTGTAGTCGGCGTTGATGGTCACGTAGTCGTGACTGAAGTCGCAGGTCCAGACCGTGTCGGCCGCGTCGCCGCGCCCCAGGTTCACGCGCACCGTGATTTCGCTCTGCTTCATCACGCGCTGGCCGTCCTCCTCGCGGTAGGCAGGATTGCGCCCCCCGTTGACGGCCACATGCACATCGTCCAGGTACAGGTCGATCCGCGTCTGATCGAGGTCTTCGATGCCCGCGTAGCCCACGGCCGCCAGGATACGGCCCAGATTCGGATCGCTCGCGAAGAAGGCCGTCTTGACCAGCGGCGAATGCGCAATCGAATAGGCCACCTGCCGGCACTCGTCGCCCGTGCGGCCCCCCTCCACCCGGATCGCGATGAACTTGGTCGCGCCCTCGCCGTCCCGCACGATGGCCTGCGCCAGGCGCCGCGCCACGTCCAGCATGGCCTCCTTCAGGACGCGGCCGTCCGCGCTGTCCAGCGAGGTGACGACCGGATGGGTCACCTTGCCGGTGGCAATGACCACGAACGAATCGTTCGTCGACGTGTCACCGTCCACCGTGACGCGATTGAACGAGCCGTCGGCCAGTTCCGTGGCCAGCTGATGCATGAGCGCGGGCGCGATGGCCGCATCGGTCGCCATGAAACCCAGCATGGTCGCCATGTTGGGGCGGATCATGCCGGCGCCCTTGCTGATGCCGGTAATGGTCACGGGCACGCCACCCAACGAGATGCGCGTGCTGAATGCCTTGGGCACGGTGTCAGTGGTCATGATGCCTTCAGCAGCGCGCAGCCAGTGCCCGGCCTGGGCGTCGGCGAGCGCAGCCGGCAGGCCGGCCTCGATCCGATCAGTGGGCAGCGGCTCCATGATCACGCCCGTCGAAAAGGGCAGGATCTGCTCAGGCGACAGGTCCAGATGGCGCGCCAGCGCAATGCAGGTCGAGCGCGCGCGCACCAAGCCATCCTCGCCCGTGCCGGCATTGGCATTGCCGGTGTTGATCACCATCGCGCGAATGCCCTGCCCCGCCGCCAGGTGCTCCCGGCAGACCTGCACGGGTGCCGCGCAGAAGCGGTTGCGCGTGAACACCCCGGCCACCGCCGCGCCCTCGTCGATCAGCACCACCGTCAGGTCCTTGCGATTCGCCTTGCGAACGCCCGCTTCGGCCACGCCAATGCGCACGCCCGGCACGGCATGCAGGTCAGCAGAGAGGGGAGAAGGCAGGTTCACGGGCATGGCGCGGGGTCGCTTTCAGAAAGAGGAAACAGGGAAAGAATGAAAAGGCGCTGTGGCTCAGCCCTGGCGCCACGGCAGGCCGCGGAAGCGCCAGCCGCCCACGTGGCCACGCTGGGCCTGGGCGTCCGGATCGCCTTCGAAGCCTTCCAGGATGTTGTAGGCCTGAAGGCCCAGCTCGGTGGCACGCCGGGCGGCAGCAACCGATCGTGCCCCGCTGCGGCACAGCAGGACCACTTTGCCGCCCGCAGGCACCGCCGCCTTGAGGCCATCGTCAAAACCGGGATTCATCGCCATGCCCGGCCACTGCTTCCAGGCCAGTGGCACGGCGCCAGGCACAAACCCGACCCATTCGCGTTCGGCGTCCGTGCGCACGTCCACCAGCACCGCGTCGCCTGCCTGCCACCACTGGCAGGCCAGTTCAGGCGATACGTCACCGGCATAGCCCTGGGCTGGCCGCACCGTTGAGGATTCGCCGCCCGCCGCAGGGGCGGTTGGGGGTGCATCGGCAGACAGGGGTTGGAGTGGGTTGGATGGGTTCATGATCAGTGCCAATTTTGCCAGCCTCTGGCCCGCCCCACGGGTTTTACCGGCTTGGCGCCGGTTCAGGGGCGCGCCCGAGGGCACAGATCCGGTGGCAGCTTTTCATTTGCGGGAAAATCGCTAAGATTGACGTTTACGTAAACGTAAAGCTTCTAACCGAAGCCGGAGACAACACCATGACCGACCTGTCCGCCGAATTCAAGGCGCTCGCCAACTACCGCCCCACGCACAAGGTGCGCTTCGTCACGGCGGCCAGCCTGTTCGACGGGCACGATGCGGCGATCAACATCATGCGGCGCATCCTCCAGGGCATGGGCGCCGAGGTCATCCACCTGGGCCACAACCGCAGCGTCGATGAGGTCGTCACGGCAGCCCTTCAGGAAGACGCGCAGGGCATCGCCATCAGCAGCTACCAGGGTGGCCATGTGGAGTACTTCAAGTACATGGTGGATCTGCTCAAGGCGCGCGGCGGCGAGCATATCCAGGTGTTCGGCGGCGGCGGCGGCGTGATCGTGCCCCCCGAGATCCGGGAACTGCAGGCCTACGGCGTGACCCGGATCTACAGCCCGGAGGACGGCCAGCGCATGGGTCTGGCCGGCATGATCGGCGAAATGGTGATGCGCTGTGACAAGGACCTCACACCCTATGCGCCCACCGACATCCAGGCCATCCAGGGGCACGGCGAAATGAACTGGCGTGCGCTGGCCCAGCTCGTCACGGCTCTGGAAAATGGCGCCGCCGACGCCCGCGTGGTCGAGGCCATCCGGCAGGCCGCGGCCGGCACCCGGATTCCGGTGCTGGGCATCACGGGCACCGGCGGCGCCGGCAAATCGTCCCTCACCGACGAGCTGATCCGCCGCCTGCGGCTGGACCAGACGGACAGCCTGCGCGTGGCCGTCATCTCCATCGACCCCAGCCGGCGCAAGAGCGGCGGCGCCCTGCTTGGCGACCGCATCCGGATGAACGCCATCGCACCTTGGCAGCAGGGCGCCCGCGTGTTCATGCGCAGCCTCGCCACACGCGACTTCGGCAGCGAGATTTCGGCCGCCCTGCCCGACGTGATCGCCAGCTGCAAGGCCGCCGGTTTTGACCTGATCGTGGTCGAAACCTCCGGCATCGGCCAGGGGGATGCCGCCATCGTGCCCCATGTGGACGTGCCCATGTATGTGATGACCCCCGAATTCGGCGCGGCCAGCCAGCTCGAAAAAATCGACATGCTGGACTTTGCCGAGTTCGTTGCCATCAACAAGTTCGACCGCAAGGGCGCAGCCGACGCACTGCGCGATGTGGCCAAGCAGGTGCAGCGCAACCGGGAAGCCTGGGGCCAGAGCCCCGACCAGATGCCCGTGTTCGGCACCATGGCGGCGCGCTTCAACGACGATGGGGTCACCGCCCTGTACCAGGCACTCAAGGGCCGCCTGGCCGACCTCGGCCTGGCGCTGAAGGCCGGCAGCCTGCCGCAGATCAGGGGGCGCCACAGCACCAACCAGACGCCCGTGGTCCCCGCCGCCCGCACGCGCTACCTGGCCGAGATCAGCGACACCGTGCGCGGCTACAAGAAGCGGGCGCGCGGGCAGGCCGTCCTTGCAAGGGAAACCCAGCAACTGCGCGAATCGATGCGCATGCTGCAGGCCGCCGCGCCCCAGAAGGAGAATGCCGTCAAGGCGCTGGACGAGCTGGCCCGGCAGCGCGAAGCCCATCTGGGCGCCGCCGAGAAGAAACTGCTGGACCAGTGGCCCGAGATGCGGAAGGCCTATGCGGGCGACGAGTATGTCGTGAAGATCCGCGACAAGGAAATCCGCACCGCGCTGACCACCCGGTCCCTTTCGGGCACCACCATCCGCAAGGTGGCCCTGCCGCAGTACGAGGACCATGGCGAGATTCTCAAATGGCTGATGCTGGACAACGTCCCGGGCAGCTACCCCTACACCGCCGGCACCTTTGCCTTCAAGCGCGAGGGCGAGGACCCCACACGCATGTTCGCGGGCGAAGGCGACCCGTTCCGCACCAACCGGCGCTTCCGGCTGCTCAGCGAGGGCATGCCGGCCAAGCGCCTGTCCACCGCGTTCGACTCGGTCACGCTCTACGGCAACGACCCTGACCTGCGGCCTGACATCTATGGCAAGGTGGGCAACAGTGGTGTGAGCATTGCCACGCTGGACGACATGAAGGTGCTGTACAGCGGCTTTGACCTGTGCAATCCGAGCACCAGCGTGAGCATGACGATCAACGGCCCGGCGCCGTCCATCCTGGCGATGTTCATGAACACCGCCATCGACCAGAACCTGGACAAATTCAAGGCCGAGAATGGCCGCGAACCCACCGACACCGAAGCGGCCAAGATCCGCGAGTGGGTGCTGGCCAATGTGCGCGGCACCGTGCAGGCCGACATCCTGAAGGAAGACCAGGGCCAGAACACCTGCATCTTCAGCACCGAGTTCAGCCTCAAGGTCATGGGTGACATCGCGCAGTATTTCGTGCACCACAACGTGCGCAACTTCTACAGCGTGTCGATCAGCGGCTACCACATCGCCGAGGCCGGTGCCAATCCGATCAGTCAGCTCGCGTTCACCCTGTCCAACGGCTTCACCTTCGTCGAGGCCTACCTGGCGCGCGGCATGCACATCGATGACTTCGCACCCAACCTCAGCTTCTTCTTCAGCAACGGCATGGACCCGGAGTACACGGTGATGGGCCGCGTGGCGCGCCGCATCTGGGCCGTGGCCATGAAGGAAAAATACGGCGCCAACGAACGCAGCCAGAAGCTCAAGTACCACATCCAGACCTCGGGCCGCAGCCTGCATGCGCAGGAAATCCAGTTCAACGACATCCGCACCACGCTGCAGGCGCTGATCGCCATCTACGACAACTGCAACAGCCTGCACACCAACGCCTTCGACGAGGCCATCACCACGCCCACCGAAGACTCGGTGCGCCGCGCCATGGCGATCCAGCTCATCATCAACCGTGAGTGGGGCCTGGCCAAGAACGAGAACCCGAACCAGGGCGCCTTCATCATCGAGGAGCTGACCGAGCTGGTCGAGGAAGCCGTGCTGGCCGAATTCGAGCGCATCGCCGAGCGTGGCGGCGTGCTCGGCGCCATGGAGACGGGCTACCAGCGCGGCCGCATCCAGGATGAGTCCATGCACTACGAGATGCTCAAGCACACCGGCGAGCTGCCCATCATCGGCGTCAACACCTTCCGCAATCCGCAGGGCGACCAGGTCATGGACAAGCTCGAGCTGGCGCGCTCCACCGACGACGAGAAGAAGAGCCAGCTCCAGCGCCTGCAGGACTTCCATGCACGTCACGCCGACGCCGCACCCGCCACACTGGCGCGGCTGCGCCAGGCGGTGATCGACAACCACAACGTTTTCGAGGTGCTGATGGACGCGGTGCGTGTCTGCTCGCTGGGCCAGATCACCAGCGCGCTGTTTGAAGTCGGCGGGCAATACCGCCGCAACATGTAGCAGTCACATCATTCGCTATATTTTCAATAGCAACAAGTGACCAGCTAGCAAGGGCTGACAGTTAATTTGACTTGAAAGCCGGCGTGAAAGCGGCTTCAGGTGGGCCAGACGGATCAGGGCCTGCGGCCGATCGCCGCGTACAGGTCCGCCAAGGGCACCATGCGCCCGTGCAGCGGCAGGATGCGGTCCACCTGCAGGTTCAGCCGCTCGATGTTCTGCGCCAGATTGACCTGGTTGGCATTGGGTACCGCAGGGGGCGGTGCGCCCGGCGGCCCGGGAGTAAAGGCGTCGGCCTCGATCAGCAGACGTTCGCGCGGGAGATGCACCATCATGAAACCCTGCGCGTGCGCGCTGTCCTCGATCATGAAAATGTCGATCGTGCGCTCACCGTCGCTCAGGCTGCGCTGGCCGTTCACGCCCTGCACCACCGCCTTGCGGCCCGAGCGGGCAAGCGCATCAGGCTTGATGGCATTGGGATGGGCCAACACCCGCTCGAACCAGGGCCGCGCCTGTTCACTGACGATGAGCGCGGCGCCTTGCGCGGCCGCGGCACGCAGCCCGCCAGCATGGTCGAAATGGTGATGCGAGTTGATGACGTAGCGCAGCTCCTTGCCTGGCACCAGCCGGCGCGCCTCAGCCAACACCGCCTGAGCGCGTCCGTCGTACAGCGGGCTTTCCACCAGCACCAGGTAGTCCTTCATCTCGACAAGAACGCTGTTGTGCGAGCCACCGCCAAGAAACCACACCCCCGGCGCGGCAGCCTGGGCCACGACCCGCTCGGTGGCCTGCAGCACCGCTTCGGGGACGGCGGTGTCCTCGGTGCCGTTGACCTGGACCTGCGTGACCTGCAGGTCCAGCACCGGAAAGCCCCCCTGGTTCTGCCGGATGCGCGTGGGGAACTTCACGCTGCCAAATTCCCTGTAGTCGGAATACACGGTGGTGGACGGCATGTCCCCCAGCACCGGGTTGGGCAGCACGGAGTCCACGCGCTCGACCAGCCCCTGCGCATCGAGGTAGAGCGTGGCGCTGAACTGGTCGGGCATGCTGAACGACACGGCGGTGACACCGGCCTCGACGCGCACCGACGCCCGGTTGCGCAACGCCGCCTCGACCACCCCGTGAGGCGTGGTCCACAGGTCATGGATGCGGCTGTCCAGGGCCACCGGCGCGGCCACGGCTGACGTGCCGGCCAGGTTCCAGGCGTAGGGGCCGCGCAGCAGACCACTGGTGCGCTGCATGCCCTGCCCCATGAGCGGCAAGGCGCCGCCCCCGGTGGCCTCGGCGCGGCTGCGCACCACGTCCTCGCGCAAGGCGGCGTGGCCGTAGTCCACAAAGCGCGAGAAGCTGCTGATCTCGGTGCGGGGCCAGGCCATGCCTGGCAACCAGGCCTGCCCCAGCGTTGCGCCCGTGCCATGGCCCCCATAGCGCAAGGTTTGCAGGGATTCACCACCACCCATGGCCTTGCGCGCCGCCAGAAGCGGGCTCAACGCCGAGTCGGCCGGCGGCGAAGCACAGGCCGCAAGCAGGCCCGCCAGGACGAGTCCGCCCACACCTCCCCATGTTCCGCGTTGCATCTTGACCTCCTGGAGCGGACTCCCCGCCTGAACGGCATCGTAGCGCCGCAGCGGCGCCATGAACAGGGGGACAGCGGCGCCGCCCGCCTGTCATGCAGGTGATTGGCGGCCCCAGCCACAGGCGCTACCCTTGCGCCTGCAATCAACTGGAGCTGTCACCATGAACGATCTCTTCTCCCTGCAAGGCCGTACTGCGCTGGTCACCGGCGGCTCACGCGGCATCGGCCGCATGATCGCGGCCGGCTTCCTCAAGCAGGGCGCCACGGTCTACATCACGGCCCGCAAGGCCGCCGCCTGCGATGCCACGGCTGCCGAGCTGTCGGCGCTGGGGCCCTGTATCTCCATGCCCGCCGACGTCTCCACCGTGGCAGGTGCTCAGGAACTCGCCACGGCACTGGCTGCCCAGGTGCCCGCTCTGGACATCCTGGTCAACAACGCGGGCGCTGCCTGGGGTGAGGCCTTTGAAACCTTCCCGGAAAAAGGCTGGGACAAGGTGATGGACCTCAACGTCAAGACCCCCTTCTTCCTGACGCAGGCGCTGCATGGCCTGCTCACAAAGGCCAGCCAGAGCCGCCCGGCCAAGGTCATCAACATCGCCTCGATTGACGGCATGTCGGTCAATCCCTGGGAGACCTACTCCTACGCGGCCAGCAAGGCCGGACTGATCCACCTGACCAAGCGCATGTCGCTTCGGCTGGTGAAGGACAACATCATGGTCAGCGGCATTGCCCCGGGCGCCTTCGCCTCGGAGATGAACAAGGATGCCCGCGACCACGGCGACGAGGTGGCAGGCCGCATCCCGGCAGGGCGCATCGGCGTCGATGACGACATGGCCGGAATCGCCATCTACCTGGCCTCGCGCGCGGGCGACTACGTAGTCGGCCAGACCTTCGCCGTCGACGGCGGCATCACGTTGGCGCGCGGGTAGGACGCCGATCCCACGGGGGGCGCCCTGCCCCCGCCTCAGGCCGCGTCGAGCACGTAATTCTGCGGGCCCCGGCTCGCGATCTTGAGCGAGCCGACCCGGTTGCCCAGCTCGGCGCAACGCGCCAGGCTCCAGCCCTGTTCAAGGCCGTGCAACAGCGCGCCGCGCCAGGCATCGCCACAGCCCGTGGGGTCCACGACTTCAGCGGCCTTGACGGGTGGGACCAGGGTCTTCTGGCCATCGACCCAGACCTCGCAGCCTTCGGCGCCCAGTGTCACCACCAGGCCCTGCACGCGGCGCGAAATCGCGGCGCTGTCCAGGCCCGTCCGCTCACTGAGCATCTTGCCTTCGTAGTCATTGACGGTGACCCAGCTCGCCTGGTCGATGAAGGCCGCCAGTTCCTCGCCATTGAACATCGGCAGGCCCTGGCCCGGATCGAATACAAAGGGAATGCCCGCTGCCTTGAATTGCTCGGCATGCTGCAGCATGGCGTCGCGCCCATCCGGCGAGATGATCCCCAGCTTGATGTCCTCGCGAGCCGCAATCCGCGTGATGTGGGCCTGCATCATCGCGCCCGGATGGAAGGCCGTGATCTGGTTGTTGTCGCGGTCGGTCATGATCATGGCCTGCGCGGTCAGGGTGTCATCCACCTGGCGCACGAATTCGGCGCTGATGCCCAAGGTCGCCAGGCGCCGCAGGTAGTCGCCGCCATCGCTGCCCACGGTCGCCATCGGAAGCGGCGTGCCCCCCAGCAGCTTCAGCGCATAGGCGATGTTGCCGGCGCACCCGCCGAAGTCGCGCCGCAGCGCCGGCACCAGGAACGACACGTTGAGGATATGCAACTGGTCGGGCAGGATCTGCTCGGAGAACCGGCCCTCGAAGGTCATGATGCTGTCAAAGGCCAGAGAGCCACAAATCACTGCTGCCATAAATCCTGCTGTCGTTGGAGTGGGTTGAATCAGGGGTAGAACGCGAGCACCCGGTAACCGGCGATGCGCCCGGCGCCCGCTGCGGGGGCCACACTCATCGCGAACGAACCCTGCCAGTCGCCCGAGGCCGGCAGCGTGCTGCGCGCGGCACCGATGTCGGCCGGAGCCAGCACGCGGCGCACCACGGGCTGGTCCTGTCCGTCGGTCAAGGTGAGTTCGATCGACGGCATCGCGATCTCGATGGGGGCCTGGTTGCGCAAGGTGAAGTTGAGCCTGTAGGCCTCGCCCCGCAGCTTGCTGAAGGAAGAAGCATCGATCACGATGGCGTCGATCTGGCGTGGTGGTCCCACGGTGCAGCGCAGCGGCTCGCACACGGCGAGCAGCCAGGGTTTGAGCACCGGATGGCTTGCCACAAGGCGGTCGCGCTCCTGCACCGCGACCTGCAGCACCAGCACAGCCAGCAAGGCCAGGCTCACGAGGCCGAGCGTGACACGCACCAGCGGCCGGCGCCAGAAAGCCTTGCGCCGGGCTTGCCGGACGAAAGGCACGTGGTCGAAGTCGGTGTCGCCGGGTGCGGGCTCGGCGACCGGCTCCGCGGGGTCGTCTTCGCTGTCGGCATCGGCCGGCACCTCGCGCACCAGGGCCACCGGCACGGCTGCCGGGGGCAGTGGCGCCACGACAGGCGCGGGCTCCGGCCCGTGGCCGGGATCAAGGGCGGGCTCGACGTCTGGCGCGGAGTGCACGACAGGGGCCGGCGGCCGGGCCATGGGTGGCGGTAACGGTTCGTCCGGCCATTGCGGCGGCAGGGGCGCGGTATCGACCTCGGGCGACGCGGGTCCGGAGGACGCCATGGGCGCTTCGGGCGCGGCATCGGGCTGCATGTGCGTCGAGGCGTCAAACACTTCGGCGCAATGGCCGCAACGAACCCAGCCCTCGGAGATCCTGAGTTGGTCGGGCACGACTTTGAACATCGTCCCGCAAGCAGGGCAGCGTGTGATCAGGCTCATGAGCGGGAGATTGTAGAGGCCCGTCCGCAGCCCCCGGGGCGGCTACAGCCGTGCCGTCATCAGGATCCAGCCGTCCTCGCTGTCGGCCACTTCGAGCCGGCCATACGGCGCATAGGCATCCTGCAATTCCTGAGCCTGCCGTTCCAGGATGCCGGCCAGCACCAACGCCCCCCCCGCGGCGACCTGGGCGCACAGCAGGGGCGCCAGCATCTTCAGCGGCGTGGCCAGAATATTGGCCAGCACCGTCTGGTAGGGGCCCTGCGCCAGCTCGGGCAGGCCCGCTCGCAGGGTCACATGGTTGGCCTCGGCGTTCGCGCGGGTGGATTCGACCGCAGCTTCATCGATGTCCACCGCGTCCACCGCAGCCGCGCCGTGCATGGCGGCGCCGATGGCCAGAATGCCGGAGCCGCAGCCATAGTCCAGCACGCGCTGGCCCTGCAGCGTTTCGCGGGCAATCCAGCGCAGGCACATGCGGGTGGTGGGATGGGTCCCGGTGCCAAAGGCGAGGCCGGGGTCCAGGCGGATCACCTGCCGGGCCTGGGCGGGCGGCTCATGCCAGGTCGGCACGATCCAGAACTCCGGGGTGATCTCCACCGGCGCAAACTGCGACTGGGTGAGCCTGACCCAGTCCTGATCCGGCACGGGCGACACGCCCAGCACCGCACAGCCCTCAAAAAATTCCTGGGCCTGCAACAGCGTGGCCGCGTCCTGTGCGGCGGATTCCTGGGCAAACAGAGCGAGCACGCGCGATCGCTGCCAGCCGTCCTTGGGTGGCGGCATGCCAGGCTCGCCAAACAACGCCTGCTCGGCCTGTGTCTGGGCATCGGCATCCTCGACCGAGACACTCAGGGCGTCGAGCGCATCCAGAGCCTCGCTAAGGATCTCGACCCGCTGCTCGGGCGCCATCAACCGCAGTTCAAACATGCCGGGTCGCCGCTCGCGCCATCACCGCTTGTGCTGCGACAGCCACTCTTCAAGGTAGTGGATGTTGGTGCCGCCGGCCATGAATTTGGCGTCGACCATCAGTTCGCGGTGCAGCGGAATGTTGGTGTTGATGCCTTCCACCACCGTCTCCAGCAGGGCCGTGCGCATGCGGGCCAGCGCTTCGTCGCGCGTGTCGCCGTGCACGATGATCTTGCCGATCATCGAGTCGTAGTTCGGTGGCACGAAATAGTTGGTGTAAACGTGCGAGTCCACACGCACCCCCGGGCCGCCCGGGGCGTGCCACATGCTGATACGCCCGGGCGAGGGCACGAACTTGTAAGGGTCCTCGGCATTGACGCGGCACTCGATCGAATGGCCGCGGATCTGGATGTCGCGCTGGGTAAAGGGCAGCTTTTCGCCAGCCGCGACCATGATCTGCGTCTTGACGATGTCCACCCCCGTGATGAGTTCGGTCACCGGGTGCTCCACCTGCACACGGGTGTTCATCTCGATGAAGTAGAACTCGCCGTTCTCATAGAGAAACTCGAAAGTGCCCGCTCCGCGGTAGCCGATCTTCTTGCAGGCAGCCGCGCAGCGCTCGCCGATCTTCTCGATCAGCTTGCGCGGGATGCCCGGTGCCGGAGCTTCCTCGATGATTTTCTGGTGGCGCCGCTGCATGGAGCAGTCGCGCTCGCCCAGGTAGACGGCATTGCGGTGCTTGTCGGCCAGCACCTGGATTTCAATGTGGCGCGGGTTCTGGAGGAATTTCTCCATGTACACCGCCGGGTTGTTGAACGCGGCGCCGGCCTCGGCCTTGGTCATCTGCACGGCATTGACCAGGGCTGCCTCGGTGTGCACCACCCGCATGCCGCGGCCACCACCGCCCCCCGCGGCCTTGATGATGACGGGGTAGCCGATGGACCGGGCGATGCGGCGGATCTGGACCGGATCGTCGGGCAACTCGCCCTCCGAGCCCGGCACACAGGGCACACCCGCCTTGATCATGGCCTGCTTGGCCGAGACCTTGTCCCCCATGATGCGGATGGACTCGGGCGTGGGGCCAATGAACTGGAACCCGCTCTTTTCCACCCGCTCCGCGAAGCCGGCGTTCTCGCTGAGAAAGCCATAACCCGGGTGGATGGCCTCGGCGTCGGTCACTTCGGCCGCCGAGATGATGGCCGGCATGTTGAGGTAACTCAGCGCGGACGGGCCGGGCCCGATGCAGACGGCCTCCTCGGCCAGCTTGACGTATTTGGCCTCGCGGTCGGCTTCGGAATACACCATGACGGCCTTGACACCAAGTTCCCGGCAGGCGCGCTGGATCCGCAGGGCAATCTCACCGCGGTTGGCAACCAGAATTTTCTTGAACATGAGTGGGCACTTGCCTGTTGTTTTGCCGGACCGCTCACTCGATCACGAAAAGCGGTTGTCCGTACTCGACGGCCTGGCCGTTTTCACCGAGGATCTGCGAGATGGTCCCGGTCTTGTCGGCCTCGATTTCATTGAGGATCTTCATGGCCTCGATGATGCAGATGGTCTCGCCCTGCTTCACCTGGCTGCCGATTTCGACGAAAGGCTTGGCGCCCGGGCTCGAGGAGCGGTAGAAAGTCCCGACCATCGGCGACTTGACGACGTGCCCGGCGGGCGCCTCGGCAGCGGCTGGCGGGGCTGCGGCCACGGGCGCGGCCACCACCGGGGCGGCCGCCGCTGGCATGGGCGCGGGCACATACGACTGCACCATGGCGCCACCACCCTTGACGATGCGGACCTTGCCTTCTGCTTCCGTGATTTCGAGTTCGGAGACGTTTGATTCCGACACGAGGTCGATCAAGGTCTTGAGTTTGCGCAAATCCATGCTATCTCCAGCGGCTGCCAACGAGGGAAGGCGAATTTACATCAAAAAACGCCATCTCACAGCTTTTTATTTACTTGTTCGGTTATTTTTACCTAACGCGTCTGCGCAAGCCATTGCTGCAAGTCTTCTGACGAGACCTTGCCCATCTTGCGCTGGACCACCTCGCCCGCGGCGTTGAAGACCACGGTGAAAGGCAGAGCCCCGGTCAGGTTACCCAGGCTCCGGCCCAGATCGGTTCCGGTCAGGCCCGCCAATCCTACCGGAAAACGAACCGGTGTCTTTTGCAGGAAAGCCCGGACTGGCGTGGGTTGATCAATGGCCAATCCAATGATTTGAAATCCGTTGGCCGAATTTTGACCATAAAAGCGATCCAATAACGGCAATTCCTCCACACACGGCGGACACCAGGTGGCCCAGAAATTGATCAGCAGCGGGCGTCCGCGAAAGGTCTGCAGGGCCAGCGGCGGGCCGCCAGGTGTCTCAAAACTCAGCTGCCACAGGGCTTCGTTGGCACCCGGGGCAACGGCATGGGGCTGGTAACGCCACCATGCCACGCCCGCACCGGCCAGGCCCGCCGCCAAGCCCGCCCCGGCAATCAGAAGTCGCCGACGCGCCGGGGAGGCGGTTTCGGGGGAGGAGGCTTCAGAAGACAGCAGATCAGTATTCATTCGCTGGAGATTCCATCAGGGCACGCACCGCGGCCAGGCTGCCCCGCGGCGTGCGGCCCCGGCCATCCGGCTTGAGCGCACCGCGCAGGTCGTCCCGATCGTAGACCATCAGATGGACCCCGATGGATTCACCCAGTTCCTTGCAGGAGCTGGACAGGCTCAGTGCCTCCACCGAATCTCCGTTGAAGCCGGTCACGGTGCGGGGCTCATAGGCCACCTGATGATCGATGAGCGCAATTTCCGCCGACTTGGGGTCATCGCAAAACATCTGTATGTAGATATCCGACAGGCGCGTTGCCGTGCCATGCCACACCGCCCCCGCCAGATGGGGCCGGAATGCCGACATCCGCTCCATCCAGACCAGGGCCAGGCGGCGCAGCGCCGCCAGCTCGGCCGGCTGGGTCTCGGCACAGAACAGCGCCAGGTACTCGCGCACGGCCTCTTCCACGGCGTCGTTGTCCGGCAGGGCGGCACGGCCCGTGAGCCCGAGCTGACGCGCCGCCCGTCGTTTCGCGGGCCCGTACTCCAGCCCCTCCTCGACCACCAGACGGGCGGCGGTGGCGGCAATTTCGGTGCTGGCGTCAGTCATGGTGAGGGCAATTGTGCATTGCCCGGACGCGGCCCTGCCCTTAAAGTGCCCCCGAACCCACAAGGAGACAAGCCCGTGAAAAGCACCATGATGGCCGTGCCGTTGTCGCTCAACCACCTGTTGGAGCGTGCCGGCACCCTGTTTGGCGGCAATGAAATCGTGTCGCGGCTGCCTGACAAGACCCTTCGGCGTCACAGTTTTGCGCAGTACCACCGCCGCACGCGCTCGCTGGCAGCCGCCCTGCTGAACCTGGGCCTGCGCAAGGGCGACCGCGTGGCCACCCTGAGCTGGAACCACCATGCCCACCTGGAATGCTATTTCGGCATCCCCGCCGCAGGCGGTGTCATGCACACGTTGAACCTGCGCCTGGCGCCCGAGGAAATCGGCTGGATCGCCGCCGATGCCAAGGACCGTTTCCTGGTGATCGACGATGTGCTGCTGCCCCTGTACCGGCAGTTTGCCCACCTGTACAACTTCGAGCGGGTGATTGTGTTCCCGTTTTCCGGCGCACCGGTGCCCGCGGAATTTGACGACTACGAAGCCCTGCTGGCCGCCGCCGATCCCGACGGGTTCAACTACGCGCCGCACGACGAGAATGACCCGGTGGCCATGTGCTACACCTCGGGCACGACCGGCCGGCCCAAAGGGGTGGTGTACTCGCACCGCTCCACCATCCTGCACACGCTGGTGGCCAGCCTGGGCGACTTCTGGGGGCTGCGCGGCACCGACGTGGTGATGCCCGTCACGCCCATGTTCCACGCCAACAGCTGGGGCATGCCCTATGGAGCCGTCATGATGGGCGTGAAGCTGGTGTTTCCCGGCTCTCACCTGCACCCCGAAGACCTGCTCGACCTGATCCAGCAGGAGCCCCCGACACTGGCCCTGGGCGTGCCCACGATCTGGATGAGCCTGATCCAGGCCTACGACGCCTCACTGTCCACCGGCTCGCCCAACTGGGGCCGCTGGCAGCTGCCGCGCGGCATGAAGTCGCTGGTGGGCGGGGCGGCCGTGCCCGAAGCGCTGATCCGGGCCTTCGACAGGCATGGCATCTGGATCCTGCAGGGTTGGGGCATGACCGAGACCTCGCCGGTCTGCACCATTTCCTACCCGCGCGCCGAGTTGCGTGAGGCCAGCCAGGACGAGCGCTACCGCCGCGCCGCCATGGCGGGCGTGCCGGTGCCGCTGGTCGACCTGCGCGTGCAGGGCGATGAAGGGCCGCAGCCCTGGGACGGCCAGAGCGTGGGCGAGATCCAGGTGCGCGGCCCGTTCATCACGGGCTCGTACCACGAAGTGCCGCGCGAGGCCGAGAAATTCACGCCCGACGGCTGGCTGCGTACCGGCGATGTGGCCTCGGTGGACGCGCTGGGCTTCGTGAAGATCAGCGACCGCACCAAGGACCTGATCAAGTCGGGCGGCGAGTGGATCAGTTCGGTGGATCTGGAGAATGCGCTGATGGCCCATCCCGCCGTGGCCGAGGCCGCGGTGATCGCCATCCCCGACCCCAAATGGAGCGAGCGGCCTCTGGCCTGTGTGGTACTCAAGCCCGGGCAGACCGCGAGCCCCGAGGACCTCGGCACGCACCTGGCCGGTCACCACTTCGCCAAATGGCAGCTGCCCGACCGCTACGAATTCATCGACGCGGTGCCGCGCACATCCACCGGCAAGTTCTGGAAGATGAAACTGCGCGAGCGTTTTCCGGCCTGATCGGCATCGGCCCCGATAATCGGGCGCCATGCACATTCACATCCTCGGTATTTGCGGCACGTTCATGGGTGGCGTGGCGGCGCTGGCCCGCGAGGCGGGCCACAGGGTAACGGGCTGCGACGCGGGCGTGTACCCGCCCATGAGCGACCAGCTGCGCGCGCTGGGCATCGAGCTCATCGAGGGCTTCGACGCCGGGCAAATGGCCCTGCAACCCGACGTGTGGGTGATCGGCAATGTGGTCTCGCGTGCCCGCGATGCCCACGGTGCGGCGCGCTACCCGCTGATGGACGCCATCCTGGACGCCGGGGCGCCCTACACCAGCGGCCCGCAATGGCTCGCCGAGCATGTGCTGCAGGGCCGGCATGTGCTGGCCGTGGCCGGCACGCACGGCAAGACCACCACCACCTCGATGCTCGCCTGGGTGCTGGAGCAGGCGGGGCTTGAGCCGGGCTTTCTGGTCGGCGGGGTGCCGCTGAATTTCGGGGTCTCGGCCCGGCTCGGAGCCCCCACTCTTCCCGTTGCGCGTGGCTCGCTGCCCTCCGGAGGGGCTGTCCCGCCCTGGGGCGGCCCGGCGGCGGGACGGCCCGGCGTCTTCGTGATCGAGGCTGATGAGTACGACACGGCCTTCTTCGACAAGCGCAGCAAATTCGTGCATTACCGGCCCCGAACGGCCGTGCTCAACAACCTGGAATTCGACCATGCCGACATCTTTGACGATCTGGCCGCGATCGAGCGCCAGTTCCATCACCTCGTGCGCACCGTGCCGCCGTCGGGCCGCGTGGTGGTCAATGGGCTGGAAGACAGCCTGCAACGCGTGCTGCACGCCGGTTGCTGGAGCGAAGTGCGCAGTTTTGGCGCCGCGGTGAGCGACTTTTCGGCTGCCGGTGAGCCTGATGCGTTTGACGTGCTGCTGCGCGGCCAGCCCGTGGCCCGTGTCGAGTGGGCACTGGGCGGTGTGCACAACCAGCTCAACGCGCTGGCGGCGATCGCCGCGGCCGATCATGTGGGCGTGGCGCCTGCGCAGGCGGCCGCAGCGCTGGGCCGCTTCAAGAATGTGCGCCGCCGCATGGAAGTGCGCGGGGTGGCCAACGGCATCACCGTCTATGACGATTTCGCCCACCACCCCACGGCCATCCGCACCACCGTGGACGGCCTGCGGCGCAAGGTGGGCGCGGCGCGCATCCTCGCGGTGTTCGAGCCGCGCAGCAACACCATGAAGCTGGGCGCCATGAAGGCGCAACTGCCCTGGAGCCTGGAGCAGGCCGACCTGGCCTTCTGCCATAGCGGCGGGCTCGACTGGGACGCGTCCGACGCCCTGGCACCACTGGGCCCACGCGCGCACGTGGCAAGCAGCATCGACGGCGTGCTGGCCCAGGTCACGGCGGCCGCCCGGCCGGGCGATCACATCCTGTGCATGAGCAATGGCGGCTTCGGCGGCATCCACGCACGCCTGCTTGATTTGCTACAAAAGAAATAGCAAACAACGGCCGCCCAGCAAGGGCTGACGGCCAATCTGGCTTGAAATCAGAAAGAAATGGCCATCTCCGGCACGTCCACATGGACCACCGGTTTGGCCAGCGCGGCACTGGCGGCGCGCGCAAAGGCCCCGCCCCACTGCGCATCGGCAAACTGCGCCCCGCCCGCCGCCTGGGCCACGCACAGCACCTTGTCGGCGATCAGCACCTTGCCCGTGGGCCGCAGCGGCTCGCAGCCCAGCCGGGTGAACTGTTCGTCCAGCCACCAGCGGGCCACGTCGTGGGGCATGGGCTGGACTTCATCGAGATCGAAGCGGAGCTCGGCTCCATCGGCGAGTTTGACGGTGACTTCACTGCGCATGTCGGCCTCCTAAGCCGCAAGCTTGCCGCGAGCCGCAGTCCGCCGCAACCCCGTCAAACCCGCAGGGCGGGCCCCCGGCGGGCCGGACTACTTGCGCGCCCGGCGGGTCTTCACCGCGTCCGACAGCACGTCCAGCACCTGCAGCGAGTCGCCCCAGCCGATGCAGGCGTCGGTGATGCTCTTGCCGTACTCGAGCACGCCGGCGTCGTCCTTGCCCGGGGTGAATTTCTGGGCCCCCGGCATCAGGTGGCTCTCCACCATGAGGCCAAACACCTGGTGCGAGCCGCCGGCGACCTGGGCCGCGATGTCACGCGCCACGTCGATCTGCCGTTCGTGCTGCTTGCTGCTGTTGGCGTGGCTGCAGTCCACCATCAGCGTGGGCGGCAGTTTGGCGGCCTCCAGCTCCTTGCAGGCCGCCGCCACGCTCGCAGCGTCGTAGTTGGGCGCCTTGCCGCCGCGCAGGATCACGTGGCAGTCCTTGTTACCGCTGGTCTGCACCACCGCCACCTGGCCGTTCTTGTGCACCGACAGGAAGTGGTGGCCACGCGCCGCCGCCTGGATGGCGTCGGTGGCGATCTTGATGTTGCCGTCGGTGCCATTCTTGAAGCCGATCGGCGCGGAAATGCCCGAGGCCAGCTCGCGGTGCACCTGGCTCTCGGTGGTGCGCGCGCCGATGGCGCCCCAGCTGATGAGGTCGCCGATGTACTGGGGCGAAATCACGTCCAGGAACTCGCTGCCCGCGGGCAGGCCGAGCCGGTTGATCTCGATCAGCAACTGGCGCGCGATGCGCAGGCCCTCGTCGATGCGGAAGCTTTCGTCCAGGTACGGATCGTTGATCAGCCCCTTCCAGCCCACGGTGGTGCGGGGCTTCTCGAAGTACACGCGCATCACGATTTCCAGCGTGCCGCTGTGCTTGGCCCGGGCCTCCTTGAGGCGGCGCGCATAGTCCAGCGCGGCGGCGGGGTCGTGGATCGAACAGGGGCCGATCACCACCAGCAGCCGGTCGTCCTTGGCCGCCATGATGTTGTGGATGTTCTTGCGCGTCTCGGTGATCAGCGATTCAACGGCGGTGCCGCGGATCGGGAAGAAGCGGATCAGGTGTTCAGGAGGGGGCAGCACGGTGATGTCCTTGATGCGTTCGTCGTCGGTCTGGCTGGTTTTGTCGACGGGGTTCGCATACCAGGCATCGGTGCCGGGGGCGGTGGCTTTGGCGTTCATCGGTTCACTCCTGTGCTGTCGTGGTTTTGATGGGAAATCGGGGCAAAAAAAAACCGCCGGGGGTCCGGCGGTTTTTGAGGAGATTCTGGGGTGCTCTTACTTGCAGGCTCGCTCAGATCTCTCAACCGCCGGGGCGTTCGAGAACCAAAAATAGCCAAAAAAGTAAAAACGGGCTGCGAAATGCATGAGGCGAAATGTAGCACAACAGTCCTCACAGGCCATGACAGCCTGTGGCGCGGGCGTCACAGCCTGAGTTTTTGCCACCACGCCAGCGCCCGCTCCACGCGCGGCTCTTCGAGCGCGGCCATGGACGACTCCTCGGGCACGGCGCGCGCCGCAAGCTGCTCGTACATGTCCAGCATCAGCATGCCCTCGCCCAGCGTTCGCCAGGCGACCAGCTCGAAGTCTTCGGCCGACAGGCCCAGCGTCTCGCTGTGTGAATCGCCCTCGAGCAGCCACTGCCCGATCAGCACCCGGAAGTTGTTGAGCGTGGTAAGGTAGGAGGCGTATTCGTACAGCCCACGCCAGGCCGGTCCGAGCGCGATGATCAGCGCCCGGTGATTGCGCAGCACCGTGAGCAGGTCCATCAGCAGTGGAGCGGACGCCTCGCGCACCCGGGTCAGGCGCAGGCTGGCCACGATGGCCTCCACATGCGTGGCCAGCGTGCCCATGCTCTCGCTCACCTCTCGGCAATCCTCGTCGGCGACCGACCCGCGCAGAAACTCGCCGAGCTCGCCGAACGTGTGGATGCTCGGCAGGTGGGTGCTGGGATCGATCGGGAGGCGGGACGAGATGCTCATCGGAAAACCAGACCCCTTTGGCGCCCCGGCTTCAGGCCGTGCCGCCCACGGTCAGGCCGTCGATGCGCAGCGTCGGTTGGCCCACGCCCACGGGCACGCTCTGGCCTTCCTTGCCGCAGGTGCCCACGCCGCTGTCCAGCGACATGTCGTTGCCGATCAGGGTCACGCGGGTCAATGCGTCGGGGCCGTTGCCCACGAGAGTCGCGCCCTTGACCGGGTAGAGGATCTTGCCGTTCTCGACCCAGAATGCCTCGCTGGCCGAGAACACGAATTTGCCGCTGGTGATGTCCACCTGGCCGCCACCGAAATTGGTGGCGTACAGGCCCTTCTTGATGCTGGCCACGATTTCCCGGGGATCCTTGTCGCCGCCGAGCATGTAGGTGTTGGTCATGCGCGGCATGGGGATGTGGGCATAGCTCTCGCGCCGGCCATTGCCGGTGGGCTTGACGCCCATCAGGCGCGCGTTCATCGAGTCCTGGATGTAGCCGCGCAGGATGCCGTCCTCGATCAGCACGTTGCGCTGGCTGGTGTTGCCTTCGTCGTCCACGTTGAGCGAGCCACGGCGGTCGGCGATGGTGCCGTCGTCCAGCACGGTCACGCCCTTGGCCGCCACGCGCTTGCCGATGCGGCCCGCGAAGGCGCTCGATCCCTTGCGGTTGAAGTCACCCTCCAGCCCGTGGCCAATGGCTTCGTGCAGCAGGATGCCGGGCCAGCCCGGGCCCAGCACCACCGTCATTTCGCCAGCCGGCGCGGGCCGCGACTCGAGGTTGGTTAGCGCCGCGTTGACCGCGTCATGGACATACCGGCTGATGCGCTCGTCGTCGAAGTAGGCCAGCCCGAAACGGCCGCCACCCCCGCCCGAGCCCATCTCGCGCCGGCCGTTCTGCTCGGCAATGACGGTGACCGACAGGCGCACGAGGGGCCGCACGTCGGCCGCCAGCGTGCCGTCGGCGCGCGCTACCATGACCACGTCGTATTCGCTGGCCAGACCGGCCATGACCTGCGCGACCCGCGGGTCGCGGGCGCGGGCCAGCTGCTCCACGCGCTCGAGCAGCTTCACCTTGGCGGTGCTGTCCAGGGAGGCGATCGGGTCCAGGCCGCCATAGAGCGAGCGGCTGCTTGCTACTTTTTTGGTAGCAACCTTGGTCCGGCCCGTGCGGGCTGCCGCCGAAATGGACCGCACCGTGCGGGCGGCATCCAGCAGCGAGGCCTCGGAAATGTCGTCGGAGTAAGCGAACGCCGTCTTCTCGCCGCTGACGGCCCGCACACCCACGCCCTGATCGATGCTGAACGAGCCGGTCTTGACGATGCCTTCCTCCAGGCTCCAGCCTTCGTTGCGCGTGTACTGGAAATACAGGTCGGCGTCGTCCACGCGGTGCGCGGTGATTTCGGCCAGGGCGCGGCTCAGGTGGGACTCGTCCAGCCCGAAAGGCTCCAGCAGCAGGCGTCGGGCGGTGGCAAGGCGTTCGAGGGTGGGTTCGCGGGAGATCATCCGCAGATTCTAGGCCGATGCCGATCTCCACTCGAGCGCCGAGGTGGCCGCGCTCATGGGTGCTGACTCCAGAACCGCTCCATGGCAATGTAGGTGTAGGACGCGGACCAGCCGATCAGCAGCAGGCCATTGAGCGCCTCCACCCCGGCCAGCAGACGCACGGGTCCCACCGGAGTGAGGTCGCCAAATCCCAGCGAGGTGTAGGTTTCGGCGGAAAAGTACAGGCAGTTGATGAACGAAAACCCCGCCGAACCCGTGAGCGCGCCAGCACCCAGGAAGCGGACCAGCACGTAAAGCGCCGTGCCGTACACCGCCATCTCGAGCGCATGGGCCAGGAAGGTCGAGAAAATCACGACCAGCACCTTGGTGCGCTTGGGAATGCTCAGGCCCGGCAGCGCCGCGTTGAGTCCCCGCAGCACCTCGTAGTGGATCACCGTGGTCACGGCGATCAGCACCAGGCAGGCCCCCACCACCGTCAGCATGGCGGGATCAGGCCGGTGTCCCGGTCACGCCGGCCAGATCGGCCAGCAGGGCCTGGGCCGACACGTAGCGCTCCTCGGGCTTCTTGGCGGTGAGCTTGTTGACGATGGCCTGCAGCCGCGCATGCTGCGCCGGCAGCGCCGGCGTGGGCGCGTGCAGGTGGTGCGCCAGAAGCTGCTCCAGCGTCTCGGCCGCGAACGGGCGGCGGCCCGCCAGCATCTCGAACATCATGATGCCCAGGCTGTACAGGTCGCTTTGCGGCGTGATGGCCCGGCCGGTGGCCTGCTCGGGGCTCAGGTAATAGGGGGTGCCCACCACGTCACCGTGGCGGGTCTGGGTCATGGCCATGTTCTCGGCCTTGAGCATGGACTTGGCGATGCCGAAGTCGGCCAGGGCCACCGAGCCATCGGCATGCAGCATGATGTTCTCGGGCTTGAGATCGCGATGGATCACGCCGCGCCCGTGGATCACCGCCAGCGCCTGCGCCACCTGGCCGATGATCTGGCAGACCCGGGCCTGGGTCATGCCCGTGGTGAACGCCGAGCGCAGGTCGCCACGCTCGAAATACTCCATCGCGATGTAGGCGTGGTCGTCGGTGAAGCCCTGATCGTAGATCTTGATGACGTTGGGGTGGTCGATCTGCGACAGCAGCGCGTACTCCTGGATGAAGCGCGACAGGTGCACGCTGGCGTCCTGCCCGCTGGCGTCCAGCACCTTGAGCACCACGGGCAGGCCATCGAACTCGCGCACCGCCAGGTAGACCTGGGTCATGCCGCCGGCGCCGATCTTGCGCGTGATGCGGTAGCCCTTGAGCCGCAGCGGCGCCTCGCCGGCCTCGAAGGACAGGTCCTTGAGCGCCGACAGCTTGGAAGTCAGCGCCCCCTTGACGGCCCGCGCCGTGATCTCGGAGTTGATCTGCACGGCCGCGCGCACCTCGGCCGCACGCTCGGTCAGCGTGGCCATGCCATGGACCTTGTCATCCATGTTGGTCACCAGGCCCGTGATCTCGGCCACGTCCACATAGACGTTCTTGCCGCGCACCGCGAGCGAGGTCATGCCGCCGGTCTGCACCCCCTCGCCCGAGCGCTCCAGCACCCCGGAACTGGCCACCACGGTCCAGCCCAGCTCCTTGCTCGAGGCCTCGAGCCGGGCGGCGGTGTTGACCGTGTCGCCGATCGGGGTGATTTCCTTGTTCTGGATGGTGCCCAGCCGGCACAGCGTGACCTCGCCGGCGTGCAAGCCCACGCCAATGGCGAACGGGGGCAGGCCGCGGTCGGCGAAGCGGTGGCTGAGCCAGCTGCGGAATTCATGGGTGGCCAGGGCCATGGCCAGCGCGGCCGAAACGGCGCGCCGCGCCGCGGCGATCGGGGAACTGGTCTGGGTGTCGGAAAACACCGCCATCAGGCCGTCGCCGATGAACTTGAGATGGCGCCCGCCGTTCTTGAGCACCGGCTCGCAGGTGCGCTCGAAATACACCGTGAGCAGCTCGGCCACCTCGCTCGAATTGAGCCGCTCGGCCAGCGAGGTGAAATTGCGGATGTCCGAAAACAGCACGGTGGCGTCGATCACCTGGTCGGGCACGGCACCACTGGGCATTTCGAGGCCGAACTTCTCGCTCGCGGCGCCACCCAGGCTCTCGGCAAAGGCCTGGCGCAGGTGCTCCTCGTGCGTGGTCACGGCCGAGTGCACGGTATCGGCCACGCGCTGGCGCTTGGCCAGCAGGCCCTGCAGGGCGTCGAGCAGCTCCACGCGCGTGAAGGGCTTGGCCAGGTAGTCATCGGCGCCCCCCGTCATGCCGCGGCGCATGCTGGCACGGTCGTCCAGCGCGGTCAGCAGCATCACCGGCAGCGAGGCCAGCGCCTTGTCGGTGCGGATGGCCTCGAGCAGCGCAAAACCGTCCATCTCGGGCATGCTGACGTCGGAAATGACCACGTCGGTGGCCACCTGGCGCAGCCGCTCCAGCGCCAGCCGGCCATTAGGCGCCGAGACGATGTCAAAACCTTCGAGCTTGAGCAGCCGCGTGATGTTGTTGCGGATGGCGTCGTCGTCTTCAACGATCAGAATGGTGGTCATGGCAGGCGTGTCCCGTGCAGCAGTTTACCCAGCAGCCGGGCCAGGCGGCGGCGGGCGTACCGCCGTGCTGAGATGTTGCTTGAGCTTTTCCTCGTCGGCGTCACGCAGCCGCAACAGATCGTCCAGCAGGTGCTGCAGGCGGCCCGAGGCCGCGACCAGCTCGCCCAGGATGCTGCGCTGCTCCTCGGCGTCGATCTGGCCGCCGTAGTGAGACAGCAGCTCCGCCGAGGACAGGATGGCCGCCAACGGCGTGCGGAATTCGTGAGAGGCCATGGCGACCAGCCGGCTCTTGAGCTCGCCCAGTTCACGCTCGCGCGCCAGCGTGGCCTTGAGCTGCTCGTCGAGCAGGCGCCGCTGGGTGGTGTCGCGGAGGTAGAACAGGTTGGCCGGCGCGCCTTCCCACTCGACCACCACCCCTGCAATCTCGACCCACCAGACCGTGCCGTCGGGCCGCTGGAAGCGCGCCTCGAAGGCCGGCACCGCCTCGCCCCGCGAGCGGCGGTCGCGCTGGGCCGCGACGAAGACGCGGTCGTCGGGGTGCACGTACTCGATCATCGGCCTCACACCCACATCGGCCGCCGTGGCGCCCAGCAGGTCAAGGCAGCAGGCATTGGCAAACCGGATGTGACCGCCCTGCCCGACGCAGATGCCCTCGGCTGCATGCTCGACCATGGTGCGGTAGCGCGCCAGGTCGGCCGCCACGGGGTCGGGGGAAGGCAGCGACGGGTCCATGCCGGCAGACCGTGGCGCCGCTCAGCGCGGCTGGCTCAGCAACTGGAAGATGGCCCCGTCGTCCAGATCGGCCAGTCCGGCGGCATGGGCACGGGCAAAGGTGTCGCGGGCGGCCGCGCCCAGCGGGCCGGCAAAACCGGCCGCCTGCGCGGCCTGCATGGCCAGCCGGGTGTCCTTTTCGAGCAGGGTGACATGGGCGCGCGGCGCGTAGTCACCGGCAATGGCGCGGCGCAGCCGGTCGGAGCCGATCCAGCTCTGGCCGCTGGACTGCTCGATCACGTCCAGCGTGGTGCCCAGGTCCAGCCCCAGGCGCTGGGCCAGGGCCATGACCTCGGCGGCGCCGACGAGGTTGATGCCGGCCAGCAGGTTGTTGACCAGCTTGGTGCGCGCGCCGTCGCCGGGCCGCTCACTGATGCGAAAGACCTTGGCCGACAGCGCCTGGAACAGCGCCGCGTGGCGTTCAAACACGGCGGCCGCGCAGGCCACCATCAGGCTCATGGTGCCCTCGCGTGCGCGCACCGGGCCGCCCGACATGGGGGCATCCACGGTGGCAATGCCCAGGGCGTCGAGCCGCTGCGCGAACGATTCGACGTCCTGGGGCGCAATGGTCGGGCACAGCACCACGGCATGGCCCCGGGGCACCGCCGCCGCCAGGCCCTGCGCGCCGAACAGCACCTCGGCGGTCTGCGCGGCGTCCACCACGCAGACGATGGTTGCTACAGAATCCATAGCGCACTGTGCCGGACTGTCAAGGACTACAGCCCCTTTTGATGCCAAAACCTCGGTTTGCGCCGGGTTGATGTCATGAATCCGGACGGGGTAGCCCAGCGACAGCAGGCGGGCCGCCATGGCCCCGCCCATGTTGCCGGTACCGATGATGGAGAAGGTGTCAGGCATGGAGGAAAACCGGTCAGGACTGCACGAGGCGCCGGGTCTTGGCAATGGACATGAGGATCCCCAGCCCTGCCCCGAGCGTGACCATGGCGGTCCCGCCGTAGCTGATGAAGGGCAGCGGCACCCCCACCACGGGCAGGATGCCACTGACCATGCCCATGTTGACGAAGGCGTAGGTGAAGAAGATCAGCGTCACCGCCCCCGCCAGCAGGCGCGAGAACAGCGTCGACGCCTCCAGCGCAATCACTAGGCCCCGCAGGATCAGGAAGACGAAGCCGGCGATGAGCAGCAGGTTGCCCAGCAGGCCGAATTCCTCGGAGAAGGCCGCGAAAATGAAGTCGGTGGTGCGTTCGGGGATGAACTCCAGGTGAGTCTGCGTGCCCTGCATGAAGCCCTTGCCGAACAGGCCCCCGGAGCCAATGGCGATCATGCCCTGGATGATGTGGAAACCCTTGCCCAACGGGTCGCGCGTGGGGTCCAGCAGCGTGCAGATGCGCTGTTGCTGGTAGTCGTGCAGCACCGGCCAGCGCACCCCGTCGGCGCACAGGCGCGGCTCGAAAATCACCAGCAGCAGCATGCCGATCAGGGCCAGCAGCACCGGCGGCAGGATCAGCTTCCAGCTCAGGCCCGCGAAGTAGATGACCGACAGGCCTGCCGCCAGCACCAGCAGCGAGGTGCCCAGGTCGGGCTGCTTCATGATCAGGCCCACCGGCGCCAGCAGCAGCAGGCCAGCCACGCAGAAATCGAGCGGGCGCAACTGCCCCTCGCGCTTCTGGAACCACCAGGCCAGCATCAGCGGCATGGCGATCTTGAGGATTTCGCTGGGCTGGATCACGGTCACGCCCACGTTGAGCCAGCGCGTGGCCCCCTTGCGCGTGATGCCGAACACGGCCACCGCCACCAGCAGCGCCACCCCGAAGACATACAGCGGCACCGCGAACGCCATGAGCCGCTGCGGCGGCACCTGCGCCACCAGGAACATGATGGTGCCCGCGATCAGCATGTTGCGGCCATGGTCGACGAAGCGCGAGCCGTGGTCGTACCCGGACGAATACATGGTCAGCAGCCCGGCGCAGGCCAGCAGGAACACACCGAAGGCCAGCGGCCCGTCAAAACCGCGCAGCAGGGGGGCGGCGCGCTGCCAGAGCGAAGGCTTTTCGAATACGGCGGACATGCGCCATTATCGATCGATCAGCCCCTTGGTCTGCGCCGCAGCCCCCTATCATTCCGGCATGCCCACCACCCACCTGCTGTACCTGCACGGCTTCAGATCGTCGCCACAGTCCATGAAATCGCGGAAGGTGGCGGAACGCGTCGCCGCCCGGCACCCCGGCGTGACCTGGTGGTGCCCGCAGTTGCCGCCCTCGCCGCGGGAAGCCATGGCCCTGGCGCTGGAGGGCACGGCGCACTGGCCGGCCCACCAGATGGCCGTGGTGGGCTCGTCGCTCGGCGGGTTCTACGCCACGGCCGTGGCTGAAGCACGGGGCTGCCCCGCCGTGCTGCTCAACCCGGCCGTGGACCCTGCGCGCGACCTGGCCAAATACATTGGCGAGCAGACCACCTGGCACAACCCCGAGGAGCGCTTCTTTTTTGAGCCGGCCTTTGTGGATGAACTGCGCGCCCTGCAATCCGGCCCCGTTGCCGACCCCAGCCGCTACCTGGCGGTGATTGCCAAGGGTGATGAGGTGCTGGACTGGCGCGAAATGACGGGGCGCTACCCCGGCGCCCGCATCAAGCTGCTGGAAGGCTCAGACCATGCGCTGAGCGACTTTGACGAACACGTGGACGAGGTGTTCGAGTTCCTCGACCTGGCGGAGCCGCCGGGCTAGTCAGTCTTCGCCGAGGTAGCCGCGCTCGAGCTGCTGTTGCTGGTTCTGGAAGATGGCCATGGCCGTCTTCATGCGCAGGAAGCCGAAGCGGCGGTAGAACGGCTCCTTGCCCGGCACCGCGTAAAGAATGATCTTGCGGTGCCCCCGGGACGCCTCCACGAGGTGGGCGACGATCTGTTTGCCCAGGCCCGTGCCCTGGTGGCTGGGCAGGACGGCGATGTCGCAAATATAGGCACAGTCGCCGCCATCGGCCAGCGCACGGCCCGCGCCCACCAGGGTGCCATCGTCATGGACAAAGCAGCGGAACAGGCTGTTGGAAAACACCGTCTGCAAATGCCGCGGCGCTTTGTCGCCCAGCGGCGCCGCGCGGTACAGGGCCGAGAGTTCGGTCCAGTCCACGGTGTCGAGCTTGTCGGTCCACGTCAGCGCCACGAGCGGCTCCTTTACGCCTAAGAGAAATTACAAGGAGCATGCCAGAAGACGCCTCATTCGACCCAAAATCAGGAACAGACTTCCACGTAGCAACCACAACAAGGCCACCTGTGTACTGGCCAACAAGCTGGCGCGCGTTTGTTATGCCACGCTTCGAGACAAGACGCGGTTTGGTGAGCCCACCGTGCGGCTTGGCAAGAAGATCAGCAGGGAGAGCTTTGCGATGCCGGCTTGACTGCCAGCATTCAAAAACAGTCGTCAACCAGAAGAAGTATTGAACCCCCATCCACGCTTGCGACGAGATTGATCGACCATCATGGCTACCGGGGCCCTCCCCGCACCCACAGACGCCGATAACTCTTCCGGCAGCTTGCCTGCCACTCGTAGCGACTGGCGCTTCGGTGACGCAGATTCCATGTCGGCACAGGCCGCAAACGATCCCACAAGAGATGCCGGATATACGACTGCAGGTGTTTCCCCAACAGCCAATCTATCGATCAGCCTCTTGCCGTTGAGGGACAGTCCATATACGACGGGTTAGACGGCATTCTTGACGCCTCGTGAAGAGATCTCTGTCCAGACCGCCAGAGATACGCTGACTCCCTCCGAAGGGTCCGGAGTAATTCCGGGAAAGAGAGAGCGCATTCCCGCAGTTGCTCGAAGCATAAAAGGCAGGACGAACTGGACGGGGAGCGACATCATGCGAAGCGCATCTGGACTGCCGGCGCGGAATTCGAAGAGCTGGTGTACAGAGAACGGCGACGTGTGCGCGTACTGCGAAAGCTGCATCGTCAGGGCATTAAAGTAGTCGTGATCGATCCCGTTCGCTTGGCAACGTTCGCGCTGAGAATTCATGAATGACGGAGGGTCTTGCTCGTGAACTCGCTTCTGCAGTGACTTGGAAAGACTTCCAAAGTGCTTGTGTCTTACGGCTCGTTCGTAGAGCTGCTTTGATGATGCCTGAATGTCGGCAAGCCGAGGGTCCACGGACCCAATGTGTCCAAGCATCTTTGCGCGCCTGTTGGCGTCGTGCAGCTCCCAAAGCAAAAGCCGGAACTCCCGTAGGGCTGGCTCCTGTGGAGTGAGCGCCAAATATGCGAGAGCATCGAATGCTTCGATCGCTGCGCGGGCAAGCACTGAGTTCGATGACAGGTCCCAGAGCTCAGGTTGCGATGAAGACTCTGGCGCGGGAGAGAGACGTCGAAGCGTCAGGCAGTGCGCCAACAGCTTGACGAATATCTGCTCGGCGTACATCCGATGCGGCTCAGCCGGCGCAAGCCCGACGAGCGCAGCAGAGACGCTGGCAGCATGGTCACCCGCGGCATCAAACTCCGAGAGTATTTCCTTGTAGCGCTGGCGGTCCACTGAGCTTGCCTATGCCGGCTAACGCCCGCCTTCAGCCGCGGATTTGACGACGCGAAGCGGCGGCAAATACGTCGGCTGGAAGGCATGGTTAGCGCTCATCTCTCGAATACCCACTCCCCCGAATCTATGGAACCCAAGGTCTCCGAGAAGCCTAGCCACTTGCCTCGCATCTCTTTTCCAGACGGGCTCAGCAGAAGCTGAAAGGACCCCATAAACCGATGGGTGTCCAATGGATGGAACCACACGCCGGTGAGGTAAAAGCTCTCGCCAACTTCTCCTCTTATCCGTAAGGGTTTAGTGTTTGCTTGTTCCTTTAGCGCCTCATAGTTTCGATCGTCGGGCACTATGCGTCCTTCGACGACGCCGAGAGCAGATGTCATTTCAATGACTTCGACATAACTCTGGGTGTTCTCATCCCGGTTCATGCTGAATGTGGCCTTCCACTGGCCCTCAATTCCTCTCTTACGGGACCGCCGAAAATATCTGATTCGATTGGCCAACCAGACCCGAGTTTGATCTTGGAATGCCACGGCCAGAAGAACACCAATCAGTCCGCTGGCGATTGCTCCAACAAACCACAGCGCAAAGTTCATAGTTGTTCCTGAGCGCTAACGTCGGAGATGACCGGCGGACAGTAGGCCGGCGAAGCCAGCCGATAGGACGTCCGTGTCGATCGACATGTTAGAGCTCAGCCCGCGGCCAATGGCTTCCGCCCCAGCGGCCTTTCGTTGCCGTTGTGCTGGAACAGCACTCTTCCCCAAACGCCCAGCCGGGAGCTAAGCATGTCTAATACTGGCATGAGCGCCCGGTCGGAAGCGATCTCGAATTTCACACCCTCTGTCGCTTCGATCTTCGAGAATGAAGTTACCCCCCTAAGAGCTGCTGCACTTTGAGCGAATTCCTCTAGCTTGACGCGCTCTCCATTGAGATGCAGCAAGTACTTCTTCCCTCCGTTTGCGGGAACGCTTGCCTGCGCACGACTTACGAGTTGACCAAGCTGCTCTTCGATCACCTCAAGCTTCCTGGCCAGGAACTTTGTCGCGTCACTTTCAGTCGCGCTTTCTTGTATTGATATGTGCGTGACCGCTCGATAAATCGGATTGTCTGGAGTTTGATCTTGGAGTGCGGCTTCAATTGCCGCACTCAGCGACGATTCAAGCTCATTGACACCGGCCATGTCGTTCCGAAAGAAGAGAGTCCGTTGATCAGAGACGTCGAACGGGAGGAGTGTCCCTGCTTCAGCGATGATCACAACCGGAAGTCTCTTGGCGTGCCGAACCGCGAGCTCGTACATCACATTTGGATTTAAGGCCGACAGATTTGCAACTACAAGGTCGTCCTCGACCAAGTGCTGAATAACCTGAGTGGTTATCGATCCGGGTGCGGCGATTTCGTGGGCCACGTAGAAATCCAGATCGAGTTCATCGCAAAGTGGGCGGAGGACCGCGTTGATCAATCCGTCCGTCGATCGCCGGATTTCGGAATCAGCACTCCCGATGGGAGTGATAAAGAAGCAGCGCTTCTTCTTAGGTTGTGGTTCCGCCATCATTGCCTCCTGAGCTCTAACGCAATGTAGTCGGTGAGCCCACGACGATACATCCAGACCCACCGGATACATCTTTTTCCAAAGCTGCCCGGAGGTGGCTTGTGTATTGGTTATTCGCCAAATATACTGTACAAATCATCAGTATAAATCCCATGAAACCCGGTGCTCCTCCGTTGCGCGCGGCCAAGCTGCTGGATCAGCTGCGCGAACCTTGTTGGTATTTGCACTATAGCCTTAAGACTGAGAAAGCTCACCTCTATTGGGTACGTTTTTACGTCCGTTGGTGCGCTGCGCAGGTGGTCCAGACATGGGGATGGTTCTGGCTGTTCCCGCCGCCAGTGCTGTCAATTGACTCGCGCACCGGCGTAGAACGCAGGCACCACCTTTTTGGAGAGCGCCTGCAAAGGGCACTCAAGAAAGCCCTCCCCCTGGCGGGCCTGCACAAGCCCGTGTCCGTGCACACCCTGCGCCACAGCTTTGCCCCCCACGTGCTCAAGGTGGCCGCGGGCGGCACGGCCAGCCAACTGGACGCTTTGCTGGCCAGCACCGCGCAGCACCAGCCCCCAGTGCTGCGCGAGCCACAGCCCGCCTACGCCTGAGCCCCCTCCCCCGCATGGGACAATCCCGCCCATGTTTGTATTGTTCGAAGAAGCTGGCAAGTTTCAGGCCGGTCGCGTGCTGTCGGAGGCCGAGGCCTCTTCCCAGGTGGAGCTGGACAGCGGCAAGCGCGTCAAGGTCAAGGCGGCCAACATCCTGCTCAAGTTTGACAAGCCGGCGCCCGCTGAGCTGATCCGCAGCGCGCAGGCCGTGGCCGAGACGATCGAGCTCGAGTTGGCCTGGGAGTTCGCGCCCGAGGACGAGTTTGGCTTTGCCGACCTGGCGCGCGACTATTTCAGCGCCCAGGCCTCGCTGGAGCAGCAGGCCGGCGCTCTGTTCCGCCTGTTTGAGGCGCCGCATTACTTCCGCCGCGCGGGCAAGGGCCGCTTCAAGAAAGCCCCGGCCGAGATCCTGCAGCAGGCGCTGCTGGCCATCGAGAAAAAGAAGCAGGTGCTGGCCCAGATAGCCGATTGGGCGGCGGCCCTGGGCCGGGGCGAGTGCCCGGCGCCCATCCGTGAGCAGCTCTACAAGATCCTGTTCAAGCCCGACAAGAACGCACCCGAGTACAAGGCCGTGGTCGAGGCCTCGCGCGCCACCCAGACGGCCCCGTTGGCGCTGCTGCAGCAGGCCGGCGCCATCGACTCGGCCTACCAGTTCCACTGGAAGCGCTTTCTGTTCGAGAACTTTCCCAAGGGCACCGGCTTTCCGGCGCTGGAGGCCCCCGTCATCACCGACGACCTGCCGGTGGCCAGCGGCGTGCAGGCGTTCTCGATCGACGATTCGCAAACCACCGAGATCGACGACGCGCTCTCGCTGCAGGGCCTGGGCAGCGGCACGGTCATGCTGGGCATCCACATTGCGGCGCCGGGCCTGGCACTGCAGCCGGGCGGCCCGGTGGACCAGGTGGCCCGCCACCGCCTGTCCACCGTCTACATGCCGGGCTACAAGATCACCATGCTGCCCGACGACGTGGTGCAGGCCTACACGCTGCAGGCCGGGCGCGACTGCCCCGCCGTGTCGCTGTACGTCACGCTCGATGAAGCCACGCTGGAGATCCGCGGCACGCAGACCCGGCTGGAGCGCGTGCCCATCACCCACAACCTGCGCCACGACCAGCTCGATGGCCTGGTCACGGCCGAATGGCTGGACAACCCGGCGTTTGAGCATCAAAACACTCCGCAGCCCTTGCCGGACCTTCGCAGTTTGCTATCATTTTTGCACCGACTGGCGCGCCACCTCAAGGCCCAGCGCGAGGTGGTTCGCGGCAAGCCCGAAAACTTCAACCGGCCGGATTACAACTTCCGCCTGGTCGGCAACGACGGCGCCGAGCCGCAGGGCAGCGAGCAAGTGCAGATCAGCACGCGCCAGCGCGGGGCGCCGCTGGACCTGATCGTGGCCGAGGCCATGATCCTGGCCAACAGCACCTGGGGCCTGTGGCTGGCGGAGTTTGGCATTCCCGGCATCTACCGCAGCCAGGCCAGCCTGGCGCCCGGCGTCAAGGTGCGCATGGGCACCAAGGCGCTGCCGCACGCGGGCATAGGCGTGCCCAGCTACGCCTGGAGCACCTCGCCGCTGCGCCGCTACACCGACCTGGTCAACCAGTGGCAGATCATTGCGGCGGCGCGCCACGGCAAGACGGCCGCGCTGGCCGCGCCGTTCAAGCCCAAGGATGCCGAGCTGTTCTCCATCATCAGCGGCTTTGACGCGGCCTACAGCGCCTACAACGGCTACCAGGCCGGCATGGAGCGTTTCTGGACGCTCAAGTACCTGGAGCAGCAGGGCCTCACGGAGCTGGTGGCCACGGTGTTCAAGGACGGCATGGGCGGGCCGCCGCTGGCACGCGCTGACGAGCTGCCCCTGGTGCTGCCGGTGCTGGGCGCGCAGGGCCTGCCGCGCGGAGCGCGCGTGCGCGTCAAGCTGGGGGCTGTGGATGAGATCTCGCTCGACGTGAGCGGCACGCTGATCGAGCGGCTCGACGCCGGCCCCGCCCCTGACGCCGCCGAGGACGATGGCGGCGAGGACGAGCCGGTGGCCGGCCCGATCGCGATTGCGGTGGACGTGAACGAAACGGAAGCCGCCAGCGCTGATAATTCACCCTCGTGAACCTGAAGTCCCTCAGCACCCTGCAGATCGCGATTGGCGCCTCCGTCGCCGTGCACGCGGCCCTGCTCACGGTGCGCTTTGTGGACCCCGAGCGCTTCAACCGCGTCTTTCAGGACACGCCGCTCGAAGTGATCCTGGTCAACGCCCGGACCAGCGAGCGCGCTGACAAGGCCCAGGCCATTGCCCAGGCGGCGCTGGCCGGCGGGGGCGATGCCGACAAGGGCCGCACCACCAGCCCGCTGCCACCCTCGGCGCTCACCTCGCTGGGCGACGCGGCCGAGGACGCGCAGCAAAAGATCGAAGCCATGCAGGAGCAGCAGATGATGCTGCTGGCGCAGATCAAGAAGCAGCTCGCCGCCCTGCCCCCGCCCGATCCCAAGCAGGCCAGCAACAACGCCACGGCCGTGGCGCGCGAGGAAAAGCGGCGCCAGCTCATCAAGCTGCTGGCCGAGATCGAGCGGCGCATCAACGAGGAAAACGCCCGGCCCAAGAAGCGCTACATCAGCCCCGCCACGCGCGAAGAGGTGTACGCCATCTACTACGACGGCCTGCGCCGCAAGATCGAAGACCGCGGCACCCAGAACTTCCCCGAGCTGGCCGGGCGCAAGCTCTATGGCGAGCTGACCATGATCGTCACCGTGAACCACGACGGCCGGGTGCTGGAGACCGAGGTGGTCGTGTCCTCGGGCATCACGGCGCTGGACCGCCGGGCCCAGGCCATTGCCAAGTCGGCCGGGCCGTTCGGCCGTTTCAGCGACGCCATGCGCCGCAAGGCCGACCAGATCGTGGTGGTGTCGCGTTTCAAGTTCACGCGAGACGACCAGCTCGAAACCAAACTAACCAACCGATGAGCACCGACCTTTACTGCGTGATGGGCAACCCCGTCGAGCACAGCAAGTCCCCCTGGATCCACGCCCGCTTTGCCGAGCTGACCGGCCAGGACCTGCAGTACGTCAAGCGCCTGGTCGCGGTGGACGATTTCGCCCGCGCCGTAGCCGCCTGGCAGGCCGAGGGCGGCAAGGGCTGCAACATCACCGTGCCGTTCAAGTTCGAGGCCGCGGCGCTGGCCACCCGCACCACCGAGCGCGCCGCGCTGGCCCATGCCTGCAACGTGCTGCGCTTTGAAGCCGACGGCATCTTTGCCGACAACACCGATGGCGTGGGCCTGGTCAACGACATCACCGGCAACGCCGCGGTGGCGCTGGCCGGCGCCAGCGTGCTGCTGCTGGGCGCAGGCGGCGCGGCCGCCGGGGTGCTGGGCCCGCTGATCGAGGCGCGGCCCCTGAGCATCACCGTGGCCAACCGCACGCTGGGCAAGGCCAACGCGCTGGTGCAGCGCCACGCCGCGCTGGCCGCGCAGCACAGCGTGCAGTTGCAGGACTGCGAGCTGCACCACGTGAGCGGCGGCTTCGACGTGGTCATCAACGCCACCAGCAGCAGCCTGTCGGGCGGCGAAGTGCCGGTGCCCCCCAGCGTGCTCAAGCCCGCCGCCCTGGCGGTGGACCTCATGTACGGGCCTGCCGCGCGCGGCTTCATGGATTGGGCCGCGGCCCATGGTGCCGTGCCGCGCGACGGCCTGGGCATGCTGGTCGAGCAGGCGGCCGAGGCCTTCATGCTCTGGCGCGGAGTGCGTCCGCCGTCGGCCCAGGTGCTGGCCGAGCTGCGCGCCGCGCTGGACTGAGCCCGCCATGAAAGCGGTGCTGCGCTTCATCGGCCTGCTGGCGCTCGCGGCGCTGGCGCTGCAGCTGTTTTTTGTGGGCCGCATCGCGCTCATGGTGGCGGTGGACCCGCAGTCCACCAGCTTCCAGCGCTCCGAAGCCTGGCGCCTGGCCACCGAAAAAGGCAGCCTGCGCTGGCGCCAGCAGTGGGTGCCTTACAGCCAGATCTCCGATCACCTCAAGCGCGCCGTGATCGCCTCGGAAGACGGCGACTTCATCAACCATGACGGCGTGGAGTGGGAGGCCATTGAAAAGGCCTGGAAGAAAAACACCAAGGCCGAAGAGCTGGCGGCCAAAAGGGCCCAGGCGCGGCCCAATGCCAGGCCCGCCAAGATCGTGGGCGGCTCCACCATCACGCAACAACTGGCCAAGAACCTGCTGCTGTCCGGCGAGCGCACACTGCTGCGCAAGGGCCAGGAGTTTGTGCTCACCATCGCGCTGGAGCTGCTGCTGGGCAAGCAGCGCATCCTGGAGGTGTACCTCAACAGCGTGGAATGGGGCGAAGGCGTGTTCGGCGCCGAGGCCGCGGCCCAGCACTACTACCGCAAACCCGCGGCCAAGCTCAGCGCCTGGGAGGCCGCCCGCCTGGCCGTGATGCTGCCACGGCCCAAGTACTTCGAGAAAGTGCCCAATTCCGGCTACCTGGCCAGTCGCGCGGGCACCATCACCGCGCGCATGGGGGATGCGGTGTTGCCGTGATCAGGCGAAGATGTCGTCCAATGCATCCCACACACCTTTGATGACCTTGGAAAGCGGTTTGGCCGCATTGAGCGCCCGGCCCCAATCCACCCAGTCCTTGGACCCCTTGGACTCATTGCAAGTAGGGCACAGGAGTTGCAGATTCTTCAGGTCGTTCTTCCAGATTTCACTGGACTGGATGTAGCCGATTTTGGGGTTGTAGATGCTGCCTGTGGCGACGGTCACCATCCCGCCGGTCGCGTTGACCTTGGCATCGACCTTATCCAGATCAGAATTGAGCGTTACAAATCCGCCCGAGCCTTTTATGCCTAGGTTGGACACCGCGTAACGTGATTGCGAGCGGATGTGGTCCAGATGAAACAGGATGATGGGGAGTTCCCGATTGCACCCGACGCACTCGTAGGCTGCCTCAGTGCCCGCTCCATAGTTCTTGAAGGCGGAGGCAATCTTGTGGGCGTTGTTGATGAGAACAGCTCTCGTGGTCGAAAAATTGACCTGGTTGTTGGGGGTCAGGACGATGTAGGTTTTTGCCACGCATGTTCCTCCGGAATACGCCCCGTACTCTAATTCCCGGGGTGCACCCGCGCATCCCCTAGTTTGAGGAATGCAGGCTCAGTCCGCCGCTATCATCGCCGCATGTCCGCCAAAGTCATGAGCTGGTTCCTGCTGGCCCTGGTGCGCCTGCTGACCGGGGCGCAGGCCCGCTGGTATGGTTGCCCGCCCAAGGCGGAGCAGCGCATCTATTTCGCCAACCACCAGAGCCACGCCGACCTCGTGATGATCTGGGCCGCATTGCCGCGCGAGCTGCGCAGCATCACCCGCCCCATTGCCGCCAGGGACTACTGGACGGCCAGCCCCTTCAAGCGCTGGATCACCACGGCCGTGTTCAACGCGGTGTATGTCGATCGCGAGCGCAAGGGCGACGAAGACCCGCTGCAGCCGCTGATCGACGCGCTGGCCAACGGTGACTCCATCATCCTGTTCCCCGAGGGCACGCGAGGCCACACGGGCGAACCGCAGGCCTTCAAGGCCGGGCTGTACAACCTGGCGCAGCGTTTTCCTGACGTGGTGCTGGTGCCGGCCTGGATCAACAACATCCAGCGCCTGCTGCCCAAGGGCGAGGTGATCCCGGTGCCGGTGCTGTGCTCGGTGACCTTCGGTGCCCCGGTGCGCGTGGAAGAAGGCGAAGACCGCAAGCTGTTCCTGGAGCGCGCGCGCCGGGTCGTGATGGCGCTGGCCGAAGTATGAACACGTTCCTGCGCAGCCTCACGCCCGGGCAGCAGGTTGGCCTGCTGTTCGTGATCCTGTTCGGCCTGCTGGCCCTGGCCAGCACCGGCCTGCTGCTGGCCTCGCTGCGCGAGCCGCCCGATACACCCGAGGGCGACGCCACCCGCGCCGAGCTCAAGACCTTCCAGGGCACGCTGCGCACCTCATGGGTGATGGCCACCGTGTTCTGGATCGGCTGGGCCCTGGGCGAAAGCATGGCCACGCTGCTGTTCGCGGTGGTGGCGTTTTTTGCGCTGCGCGAATTCGTCACGCTCTCGCCCACCCGCCGTGGGGACCACCGCAGCCTGGTGCTGGCGTTTTTTGTGGTCCTGCCGGTGCAGTTCTGGCTCACGGCCACCGAGCACTTCAACCTGTTCACGGTGTTCATTCCGGTGTACGTGTTCCTGGCAATTCCGGTGGTCAGCGCGCTGGCCGACGACCCGCACCGGTTTCTGGAACGCAACGCCAAGCTGCAGTGGGGCATCATGGTCTGCGTGTACGGCATGAGCCATGTGCCGGCGCTGCTGCTGCTGGAGTTTCCCAACTGGGACAGCCGCAAGAACGCCTTCCTCGTGTTCTTCCTGGCCATCGTGGTCCAGACCACCATGGTGGTGCAGCACCTGGCCTCGCGCCAGCTGCGCCGCAAGAGCATGCTGCAGTTGCGCACGCCCGGCATCAGCAGCAGCTTCAGCTGGCGCGCCTGGGCCAGTGGCGTGCTGGCCGGCACCATCCTGGGCGGGCTGCTCGGCGCCATCACCCCGTTCAAGCCGGGCCAGGCCCTGGGCATGGCGCTGATCGCCTGCGCCGCCGGCTCACTCGGTCATCTGGTGATGAAGGCCCTCAAGCGCGACCGCGGCGCCACGCCCTGGGGCAGCGGCATGGCCTCGGTCACCGGGGCCACGGGCCTGCTGGACCGGGTAGACGCCCTGTGTTTCGCCGCGCCGGTGTTTTTTCACTCGGTTCGGTGGTATTTCGGGCTGTAGCCCTTGCCAGTTGGTCACCTTACGCTATCAAATCAGTAGCACATGAGAATCCTCGGCATCGACCCCGGCCTGCAGACCACGGGCTTTGGCGTGCTCGACCAGGACGGCCACACCCTGAGCTATGTGGCCAGCGGCACCATCACCACCCATCACCTCTCGCGCGGCGACCTGCCGGCCCGGCTCAAGGTGCTGTTTGACGGCATCTGCGAGGTGGTGCAGCGCTACCAGCCCGATGCGGCGGCCGTGGAGATCGTCTTCGTCAACGTCAACCCGCAGGCTACGCTGCTGCTGGGGCAGGCGCGCGGCGCCTGCGTGACCTCGCTGGTGTCGCGGGGCCTGCCGGTGGCGGAGTACACCGCCTTGCAGATGAAAAAAGCCGTGGCCGGCTACGGCAAGGCCGGCAAGGCCGAGGTGCAGGAAATGGTCAAGCGCCTGCTCAAGCTTCCTGGCGTGCCGGGCAAGGACGCCGCCGATGCCCTGGGCCTGGCCATTGCGCACGCCCACATCGGGCCCGGCATGGACCGGCTGGCGCAGGCGACGCAGCTCGCACGGCGCAGCACCGCCATGTTCAAGCACGGCCGCAGTTACTGAAGAGGGGCACTGCCTCCACAAAGCCTCCACATTGCCCCGGCAGACTGGGGGCCTGAACGCAAGAACGGAGGATCCCATGGGCCCCAAACCCCGCATGCTGCTGATTGACGACGATGCCGCGACGGTGAGCTACCTCGAGGCCAAGCTGGGTCGCTACTACGACCTGTTGGGCACCACCCTGCCCGAAATGGCCGTGCCGCTGGCACGCCACGTGAAGCCCGACGTGATCCTGTGCGACATCGACATGCCCGACATGTCCGGGGGCGAGGTGGCCGCCGCCCTGGCCGCTGACGAGCACACGGCCGGCATTCCGCTGATCTACCTGACGGGCCTGGTCTCGCCCGAGGAGCTGCGGGAACTCGACGGCTACATCAGCGGCCGGCCCGGCATGTCCAAAAGGGCGCCGCTGGCGGAGCTGATGCAGTGCGTGGCTTCGGTGACGCGGCGCGCCTCAGAGCAGGCGCTCCATGACCAGCACGGCAAAGAAGCCGCCCGCGGCGATCAGCGTCCATTTGAGCGTGACCAGGCCCCAGCGCCGGTAGCGCTTCTGGCCGGTGCCGGCATAGAAGGCGAATGACACTCCCGCGGCCAGCAGCAGCAACAGGATGGCCCAGCGGAAGATCAGCATGGCGCGCGGCGCTGGCCCCGGCTACCAGGCGCGGGCGGGCTGGGCAAAACCCGCCGGCGCCTGGCGCTCGTCAGCGAAGGTCACCACCTCGTAGGCGTCCGGGCGCGACAGCAGCTCGCGCAGCAGCTTGTTGTTGAGCGCGTGCCCCGAACGGAACGCGCTGTAGGCAGCCAGCAGCGGCTTGCCGATCAGGTACAGGTCGCCCATGGCATCGAGAATCTTGTGCTTGACGAATTCATCGTCGTAGCGCAACCCGTCGCTGTTGAGCACGCGGTAGTCGTCCATGACGATGGCGTTGTCCAGCCCGCCGCCCAGGCCCAGCCCGTTGGCGCGCATCATCTCGAGGTCCTTGGTGAAGCCGAAGGTGCGGGCCCGGGCGATGTCGCGCGAATACGAGCCGCTGCCCAGGTCGAACTCGACGCGCTGGCCGGTGGAGTCGACCACGCGGTGGTCAAAGTCGATTTCAAAGCTCAGCTTGTAGCCGTGGTAAGGGTCCAGCCGCGCCCACTTGAGGTTGTCGCCCTGGCCTTCGCGCACTTCGACGGGCGCGGTCAGGCGGATGAAGCGGCGCGGTGCCCGCTGCAGCTCGATGCCCGCGCTTTGCAGCAGGAACACAAAGGACGCCGAGGAACCATCCAGGATGGGCACCTCTTCGGCCGTGATGTCCACATACAGGTTGTCCAGCCCCAGGCCCGAACAGGCGGACATCAGATGCTCCACGGTGTGCACCTTGGCCCCGCCCGTGGAAATGGTGGAGGCCAGCCGGGTATCGGTCACCGCCAGCGCCGAGATCGGGATGTCCACCGGTTGCGGCAGGTCCACGCGGCGGAACACGATGCCGGTGTCGGGCTGCGCGGGGCGCAGGGTCAGCTCCACGCGCTGGCCGCTGTGCAGGCCGACACCCACCGCCTTGGTCAGGGTCTTGAGGGTGCGTTGCTGGAGCATAGACTCAATTTTACGTTTTGCGAGAAACCCGGAGGTAAAAAAGGGTGGGCTTCACAGCCCACCCCAAGCACTCCCCTTGGAGAACACTTCTCTCTCTGACAATCAGTCGGCCTGCTTGCGCAGGAATGCCGGAATCTCGAAGTCGTCCATGCCGCCCGAGGCCAGCGCATCCACCTTGGCCGCGGCCTGGGTGCGGTTGGTGCGCCAGACGCTGGGCACCGCCATGCCCTGGTAGTCCGGCCCGCCCTGGGGCACGGCCGCGCCGGGGCCGCCCACGGCGTTGTTGACCGTGGGGACGTTGAACGGCACGTTGTCGGTGCCGGTGCGCAGCACCTGCAGCGGCGGCGCCGTGCGGCGCTGGCCCTGGCGGCTCAGGCCCGTGGCCACGACGGTGACGCGCATTTCGTCGCCCAGGGTGTCGTCATAGGCGGCGCCGTAGATCACATGGGCGTCGGGCGAGGCGTAGGCACGGATGGTGTTCATCGCGAGCTTGGACTCATTGAGCTTGAGCGAGCCCTTGGCCGCCGTCACCAGCACCAGCACGCCCTTGGCGCCCGACAGGTCGATGCCCTCCAGCAGCGGGCAGGCCACGGCCTGCTCGGCGGCAATGCGGGCGCGGTCCGGGCCCGCCGCCACGGCGGTGCCCATCATGGCCTTGCCGGGCTCGCCCATGACGGTGCGCACGTCCTCGAAGTCGACGTTGACGTTGCCGTACTCGTTGATGATCTCGGCAATGCCGCCCACGGCGTTCTTGAGCACGTCGTTGGCATGGGCGAAGGCCTCGTCCTGCGTCACGTCGTCGCCCAGCACTTCGAGCAGCTTCTCATTGAGCACCACGATCAGCGAATCGACATTGGCTTCCAGCTCGGTCAGGCCCTGGTCGGCGTTGGTCATGCGGCGTCCGCCTTCCCAGTCGAACGGCTTGGTCACCACGCCCACGGTGAGAATGCCCATCTCCTTGGCCACGCGCGCGATCACGGGTGCGGCGCCCGTGCCGGTGCCACCGCCCATGCCCGCGGTGATGAACAGCATGTGGGCGCCGTTGATGGCGCTGCGGATCTCGTCCACGGCCAGCTCGGCCGCCTCGCGGCCCTTGTCGGGCTTGCTGCCCGCGCCCAGCCCGCTGTTGCCCAGCTGGATGGTCTTGTGCGCCGCGCTGCGCGCGAGCGCCTGCGCGTCGGTGTTGGCGCAGAGGAACTCCACGCCCTGGACCGCGCGGTCGATCATGTGCTCGACCGCGTTGCCGCCGCCACCACCGACACCGATCACCTTGATCTGCGTGCCCGAGTGGAACTCTTCGACTTCAATCATTTCGATGCTCATGTTTTTCTCCTGTGATTCCTGAAATTTGCAGTTGCCTGATAAAAATTGTTGTCTGTGTGAGCGTCAACGCTCATGAGGGCGGATCGGTGCACCGCCATCGTCGCCGGCGGTGTTCAGGGGGGCTGCCGCGGGCCAGCCAGAGCTTGGCTTTCATGGTCAGAAGTTCCCCACGATGAAATCCTTGAAGCGGCCGAAGGCGGTCTTCATGGAGCCGTTCTTCTGCGCCACCTTGAAGCCGCGCAGGCGCGCCAGCCGGGCCTCTTCCATCAGGCCCATGACGGTGGCGGCACGCGGCTGGGCCACCATGTCCGACAACGCGCCGATGTACTTGGGGTTGCCCCGGCGCACCGGCTTGAGAAATATGTCCTCGCCCAGCTCCACCATGCCCGGCATGACGGCGCTGCCTCCCGTGAGCACGATGCCCGAGGACAGCACCTCCTCGTAGCCCGACTCCCGCACCACCTGCTGCACCAGCGAGAAGATTTCCTCGATGCGCGGCTCGATCACGCCGGCCAGCGCCTGCTTGCTCAGCATGCGCGGGCCGCGGTCGCCCAGGCCGGGCACCTCGACCTGCTGGTCGGGGTCCGCCAGCAGCTGCTTGGCGTAGCCGCTCTCGACCTTGATGTCCTCAGCGTCCTTGGTGGGCGTGCGCAGCGCCATGGCGATGTCGCTGGTGATCAGGTCGCCGGCGATCGGGATCACTGCCGTGTGCCGGATCGCGCCGTTGGTGAAGATGGCCACGTCGGTGGTGCCGGCGCCAATGTCCACCATCGCCACGCCCAGTTCCTTCTCGTCCTCGGTCAGCACCGCCTGGCTCGACGCCAGCGGGTTCAGCAGCAGCTGCTCCACCTCCAGCCCACAGCGGCGCACGCACTTGATGATGTTTTCGGCCGCGCTCTGGGCACCGGTCACGATATGGACCTTGGCCTCCAGGCGGATGCCGCTCATGCCGATCGGCTCCTTGACGTCCTGGCCGTCGATCACGAATTCCTGCGGCTCCACCAGCAGCAGGCGCTGGTCGGTCGAGATATTGATGGCGCGCGCCGTCTCCAGCACGCGGGCCACGTCGGCGGCGGTGACTTCCTTGTCCTTGATGGCCACCATGCCGCTCGAATTGATGCCGCGGATGTGGCTGCCCGTGATGCCGGTGTAGACCCGCGTGATCTTGCAGTCGGCCATCAGCTCGGCTTCCTTCAGCGCCTGCTGGATGCTCTGCACCGTGGCGTCGATGTTCACCACCACGCCGCGCTTGAGCCCGTTGCTGGGCGCAATGCCCAGCCCGGCCAGCTTGAGCGTGCCGCCCGGCAGCACCTCGGCCACCACGACCATGACCTTGGCCGTGCCGATGTCCAGCCCAACGATCAGGTCCTTGTATTCCTTTGCCATGTCTGCACCTGTTATTTCTGTTCCTGTTTGCCCTGCTCGTCCTTGACGAGCGTGGTCACGCCCCGCAGCCGCAGTGCGTAGCCGTCACCGTGGCGCAAGTCCGCCGATTCCACCGCGTCCGCCCGGCGCCCGTACTTGGAGGTCACCTGTGTCAGCGTCCGCACAAAACGTTCCACGCGGGGCACCACGTCCTGCGGCGTGCCACGCCCCAGTTCCATCGTGGCGCCGGTGTCCAGCACTGCCTGCCAGCCACCCCGACCCGACAGCGTCAGCTCCTCCAGCCCCAGGTCGAGCGTGGCCAGCAGCGGCTTGACCGCCTGGTACATGGCCAGCACCGCCGGAGCCTGGCCCTCGGGACCTGCAAGGCGTGGCAGATCGTCCTGCTCGACATCGCCGGTGTTGGCGTCGAACACCTCGCCGAAGCTGTTGACCAGCCGCGATTCACCCTCCTCGCCCCAGTACGCCACGGCCTGGTGCTCCTGCAGCACCACCATCAGGCGATTGGGGAACACGCGGTGCACCACGGCCCGGCGCACCCAGGGCACGGCCTCGAACACCGCACGGGTCTGCGCCAGATCCACCGTGAAAAAGTTGCCACGCAGGCGCGGCGCCACGTTGGCGCGCAGCGTGACCGCGTTGTTGTGGGTGACGTCGCCCGTGACCGAAATGCCGGCCAGCGCGAACACCGGGTTGCGCAGCGCCCACCAGACGCCCGCTGCCAGCACCAGCCCGCCAAACAGCATGAACACCGCCGAAGCGGCGATGTTCATGAGCTTGACGTCAAAGGGTGCGGGCAGCGTGTCGGTCATGCGCCGGCCTTTTCCGTGATGTCGTGGTCCAGCGCCGCCGAGGCCAGCAGCTGGACGCACAGTTCTTCGTAGCTGATGCCGGCGGCACGGGCCGACATCGGCACCAGCGAATGCCCGGTCATGCCCGGTGAGGTGTTGATCTCCAGCAGCGACGGCTGGCGCGTGGCGGCGTCGATCATCACGTCGACCCGGCCCCAGCCGCGGCAGCCCAGCACGCGGTAGGCCTTGAGCACCAGGGCCTGGATGGCCTCCTCCTCGCCCGCGGGCAGGCCGCAGGGCACGAGGTACTTGGTGTCGTCGGTGAAGTACTTGTTCTGGTAGTCGTAGTTGCCCTCGGGCGCCACGATGCGGATCACCGGCAGCGCCCGGGCGGCGTCACCCGTGCCCAGCACCGGGCAGGTGACCTCGTCGCCGCTGACGAACTCCTCGCACAGCACGTCGGCGTCCATGGCGGCGGCCTGCGCCACGGCGGCCTGCATGCCCGAGTAGCCCTCGACCTTGACCACGCCGATCGACGAGCCCTCGCGCGCTGGCTTGACGATCACGGGCAGGCCCAGTTCGTCGGGAATGCCGATGACCTGCCCATGGTCCAGCGCGCCGCGGCGCAGCAGCCGGTAGCGGGGCGTGGGCAGCCCTTCGGCCAGCCAGACCCGCTTGGTCATGATCTTGTCGATGGCGATGCTGGACGCCATCACGCCCGAGCCGGTGTAGGGAATGCCCAGCAGCTCGAGCGCGCCCTGCACCGTCCCGTCCTCGCCATAGCGGCCATGCAGCGCAATGAAGCAGCGGCGAAAGCCCTTCTTCTTCAGTTCGGCCAGGTCGCGCTCGGCGGGGTCGAAGGCGTGGGCGTCCACGCCTCGGGACTGCAGGGCCTTGAGCACGCCACTGCCCGACATCAGCGAGACCTCGCGCTCGGCCGACCTGCCGCCCATCAGGACCGCCACCTTGCCGAACTCCGTCGGTCCGGTCTCGGGGCGAACAGTGCCATGATGGCTCATGCTGCCCCCCCGAGTTCCACCAGCCGGGCCGGGACACCGCCGATCGAGCCGGCGCCCATGCACATCACCACATCGCCATCGCGCGCGTTGTCCAGCACCGCCTGCGGCATGGCTGCAATGTCGTCCACGAACACCGGCTCCACCCGGCCCGCCACGCGCAGCGCGCGCGTCAGGGACCGGCCATCGGCCGCCACGATGGGCTCCTCGCCCGCGGCGTAGACCTCGGCCAGCAGCACCGCGTCGGCCCCATGGCCGATCACCTTGACGAAATCCTCGAAGCAGTCGCGCGTACGCGTGTAGCGGTGAGGCTGGAAGGCCAGCACCAGCCGGCGGCCCGGGAACGCGCCGCGCGCCGCAGCCAGCGTGGCCTGCATCTCGACCGGGTGATGGCCATAGTCATCGATCACGGTGAAACGGCCACCGCCGTGAGCGGCCTTGACCTGAACGTCACCATAGCTCTGGAAGCGGCGGCCCACGCCCCTGAAGCCCGCCAGGGCCTTCTGCACCGCCGCGTCGGGCACGTTGAGCTCCACCGCCACCGCGATCGCCGACAGCGCATTGCGCACGTTGTGCTCGCCCGCGAGGTTCAGCACGATGTCCAGGTCGGGCAGCGTGACGCCGTTGCGCCGCTGCGCCGTGAAATGCATCTGCGCCCCCACGGCGCGCACGTTGACGGCACGCACCTGGGCTTCCTCGCCAAATCCGTAGCTCGTCACGGGACAGGACACGCGGGGCACGATCTCGCGGATGGCCGGATCGTCGGTGCACAGGATGGCCGTGCCGTAAAACGGCATGCGGTGCAGGAAATCGACGAAGGCGCCCTTGAGCCGGCTGAAATCGTGGCCGTAGGTTTCCATGTGGTCGGCGTCGATGTTGGTGACCACGGCCATCACCGGCAGCAGGTTCAGGAACGAGGCATCCGACTCGTCCGCCTCCACCACGATGTAGTCGCCGCTGCCGAGCTTGGCGTTGGCGCCGGCGCTGTTCAGGCGCCCGCCGATCACGAAGGTCGGGTCCAGCCCGCCCTCGGCCAGCACGCTGGCCACCAGGCTGGTGGTGGTGGTCTTGCCATGGGTGCCGGCAATCGCCACGCCCTGCTTCAGGCGCATCAGCTCGGCCAGCATCAGCGCGCGCGGCACCACGGGGATATGCCGCTCGCGCGCGGCGATCACTTCGGGGTTGCTGGCCTGCACGGCCGTGGACGTGACCACGGCGTCGGCGCCGGCCACATGCGCCGCCGCGTGGCCCACGTGGGTCTGGATGCCCAGGCCGGCCAGGCGGCGCAGCGTGGCGCTGTCGGACAGGTCGGAGCCACTGATGGTGTACCCCAGGTTCAACAGCACCTCGGCAATGCCGCTCATGCCCGAGCCGCCCACGCCCACGAAGTGAATGTGCTTGATCGCGTGTTTCATCGCGCCAGTTCCTCGCACGCGGCCACCACCGCTTCGGTTGCGCCTGTCTTCTGCATCTTTTTGGCCTCCAGCCCGCACTGGATCAGCGCTGGCCGCTCTGTTTTCTGTAGCAAATCCGCCAGCCATGCGGGCGTGAGGTCGCGTTGCTGCACCAGCCAGCCGCCGCCGGCATCGGTCAGGAAGCGCGCGTTGGTGGTCTGGTGGTCGTCCACCGCCGAGGGGAACGGCACAAACAATGCCGCCGCCCCCACGGCCGCGATTTCCGTGACGGTGCTCGCGCCGGCGCGGCAGATCACGAGGTCGGCATCGGCGAAGGCACGCGCGGTGTCGTCGATGAACGGCGTGAGTTCGGCCTCCACGCCAGCGGCGTGATAATTGGCACGCAGCTCGTCGATCTGGCGCGCTCCGCTCTGGTGCGTGACCACGGGCCGCAGCGCGGGCGGGATCAGGGCCAGCGCCTTGGGCACCACATCGTTGAGCGCCCGGGCCCCGAGGCTGCCGCCGACCACCAGCAGGCGCAGCGGGCCGCTGCGGCCGCTGAAGCGCGCCTGTGGATCGGGCTGCGTGAGGAACGCTGCGCGCAGCGGGTTGCCCACCCACGCGGCCTTGCGCAGCGCCTGGGGAAACGCCGTGAAGACCCGGTCGGCCACGCCGGCCAGGACACGGTTGGCCATGCCCGCCACGGAGTTCTGCTCGTGCAGCACCAGCGGCCGGCCCAGCAGCACACTCATCAGGCCTGCCGGGAAGGTGATGTAGCCGCCCAGGCCCACCACCACCTGCGGCCGCACGCGGCGCACCACGCCGATGCTTTGCCAGAACGCCCGCAGCAGGCGCAGCGGCAGCAGGGCCAGTGTGGCCGCCCCCTTGCCGCGCACGCCCGAGAAGTCGATGGTCTCGAAGGCAAATCCGCGCGGCGGCACGAGCTGGCTCTCCATGCTGGCCGGGCCGCCCAGCCAGTGCACGCGCCAGCCGCGCTCGCGCAGCGCCTCGGCCACGGCCAGCCCGGGGAAGATGTGCCCACCGGTCCCGCCCGCCATGACCAGCGCGCATTTGCCGTGCCGTGCGTCGCTCATGAGCGGCCTCCCCGCATCAGCAGCTTGTTCTCGAAGTCGATGCGCAGCACCACCGCGATCGCCACCAGGTTCATGAGGATGGCCGAACCGCCGTAGCTCATGAGCGGCAGCGTCAGGCCCTTGGTGGGCAGCGCGCCCAGGTTCACCCCCATGTTGATGAACGACTGGAAACCGACCCAGATGCCAACGCCCTGGGCCACCAGCCCCGCGAACACGCGGTCCAGCGCAATGGCCTGGCGCCCGATGTGCATGATGCGCCGGGTCATCCAGAAGAACAGGCCGATCACCACGGTCACGCCGATCAGGCCAAACTCCTCGCCAATGACGGCGAGCAGGAAGTCGGTGTGGGCCTCGGGCAGCCAGTGCAGCTTCTCCACACTGCCGCCCAGGCCGACACCGAAAATCTCGCCGCGGCCGATGGCGATCAGCGAATGGGACAGCTGGTAGCCCTTGCCCAGCGCATGCTTCTCGCTCCACGGATCGAGGTAGGCAAAGATGCGCTCACGCCGCCAGTCCGACAGCGCGATCATGAACACGAAGGCCACCGTGATGACCGAGGCGATCAGGAAGAACATGCGGGCATTGACCCCGCCCAGGAACAGGATGCCCATGGCGATCACGGCGATCACCATGAACGCCCCCATGTCGGGCTCGGCCAGCAGCAGGGAGCCGACCACGGCCACGGCCACGGCCATGGGCAGCACCGCGCGGAAGAAGCGCTCCTTCACGTCCATCTTGCGCACCATGTAGTCGGCCGCGTACACCAGCACCGCGAACTTGGCGAGCTCCGACGGCTGGAAGCTCATGAAGCCCAGCCCGATCCAGCGGTGCGCGCCGTTGACGCCCTTGCCCACATGCGGCACCAGCACCACGATCAGCAGCACCAGCGAGACCACAAAGAGCCAGGGCGCGTACTTTTCCCAGGTGGCCAGCGGCACCTGGAACGCCAGCAGCGCCGCCACGAAGGCAATGCCCATGAAGATCACGTGCCGGACCAGAAAATGCGCATGCCCGTAGCGGGCAAAGCGCGGGTTGTCGGGCATGGCGATCGAGGCGGAATAGACCATCACCAGCCCGAAAGCCAGCAGCGCCACCGTGACCCACAGCAGGGCCTGGTCAAACGGCTGCACCCGCGCCGCGCTGCCGCCGGAGGCGTCGGCGCCGCCCAACAGGCCCGCCACCCGCTGGCCCAGCGCGCGCAGCAGCCCCCGCGCGCCGCCCCCCGCCGCAGCGGTAGGCCCCGGCTTGATGCGGGCCTGCGCGGCGGCGCTCATGCCGAGGCCTCCAGGTCGATGCCGGCCTGCTGCGCGATGCCATTGACGGCTTCACGGAACACGCGGGCGCGGTGCGGGTAGTTGTCGAACATGTCGAAGCTGGCGCAGGCCGGCGACATGAGCACAGCGTCGCCGGCGTGGGCACGCTGCGTGGCCAGGCCCACGGCCTCGGGCAGCGTGGCGGCATCGAGCAGGGGCACGCCGGCGTTGTCCAGCGCGCCGCGGATCAGCGGGCCATCACGGCCGATCAGCACGGCGGCGCGCGCGTGGCGTCCGACCGGACCGGCCAGCGGCGAGAAGTCCTGCCCCTTGCCGTCGCCACCGAGGATCACCACCACCTTGCGCTCGGCGCCCAGACCGTTGAGAGCGGCCACCGTGGCGCCGACGTTGGTGCCCTTGCTGTCGTCGAAGTACTCGACCCCGTTGACGATGCCCACCGGCTCGACGCGGTGCGGCTCGCCGCGGTATTCGCGCAGGCCGAACAGCATGGGGCCGAGCGGGCAGCCAGCGGCGCCCGCCAGCGCCAGCGCGGCCAGCGCGTTCACCGCGTTGTGCCGGCCGCGGATGCGCAGTGCATCGGCGGGCATCAGGCGCTGCAAATGGATTTCCTCCGCCTCATCCCGGCGCTTCTTCAGGGTTTCGTCGGCTTCCAGGGCGCGCACCAGCCAGGCCATGCCGTTGACCATCTCGATGCCGTAGTCGCCAGGGCGCTGCGGCGCATCGGCACCGAACGTGAGGTGGGCGCGCTGCTCGGTCTTGCCGCCCTTGAGTCGCACCGGTTCAGGCAGCATGGCCATCACCAGGGCGTCATCGCGGTTCAGCACCATCAGCCCCTGCGTGCCAAAAACGCGTGCCTTGGCGGCGGCGTAGGCCGGCATGTCGCCATGCCAGTCCAGGTGGTCCTGGGTCACGTTGAGCACCGCGGCCGCCGCGGGCTCGAAGGCGTCGACACCGTCGAGCTGGAAGCTGGACAGTTCCAGAACCCAGATCTCGGGCAGGGCCTCGGTGTCCAGCAGATGGCCCAGGGTGTCCAGCAGCGTCGGGCCGATGTTGCCGGCCACGGCCACGCTGCGGCCCGTGCGCGCCACCAATTGCCCGGCCAGCGCGGTCACCGTGGTCTTGCCATTGGTGCCGGTCACGGCCAGCACCTGCGGCGCATACCCGTTGAGTGCCTTGAGTTCGGTCAGCGTCTGCTGAAACAAGCCCAATTCACCTGTAGCCCTGATCCCCTGGGCTTCGGCAGCTATCAAAACAGGAGCAATCTGGGCGGGGGACAGGCCTGGGCTGCGCAGCACGCGCTGCACGCCGGTCCCCTCCAGCAGCGCGGCTTGCATCGGTCCGCTGACAAAGTGCGCCTGCGGCACCTGCTCGCGCAGCGCGCCGAGCTGTGGCGGCGCCTCGCGCGTGTCGGCCACGGTGACGCGCGCGCCCTGACGGGCGCACCAGCGCGCCATGGCCAGGCCCGAGGCCCCGAGGCCCAGGATCAGCACGTGGAGGTTTTGCATCAGGTTCATGGCTTATCGCAGCTTCAGGGTGGACAGGCCGACCAGGCACAGCAGCATGGTGATGATCCAGAAGCGCACGACCACCTGCGTCTCCTTCCAGCCGCTCTTCTCGAAGTGGTGGTGCAGCGGCGCCATCTTGAGGATGCGCCGGCCCTCGCCATAGCGGCGCTTGGTGTACTTGAAATAGGTGACCTGCGCCATCACGGAAAGGGCTTCGACCACGAAGATGCCGCCCATGATGGACAGCACGATTTCCTGGCGCACGATGACAGCGATGGTGCCCAGGGCCCCGCCGAGCGCCAGCGCCCCCACGTCGCCCATGAACACCTGCGCGGGGTGGGTGTTGAACCAGAGGAACGCCAGCCCCGCGCCGGCCATGGCGGCGCAGAAGATGAGCAGTTCGCCCGACCCGGGAATGAAAGGGAACAGCAGGTACTTCGAGTACACCGCGCTGCCCGTGACGTAGGCAAAGACACCCAGCGCCGAGCCCACCATCACCACCGGCATGATGGCCAGGCCGTCGAGCCCGTCGGTCAGGTTCACCGCATTGCTGGACCCGACGATGACGAGGTAGGTCAGGATCACGAAACCCAGCACACCCAGCGGGTAGCTCACCTCCTTGAAGAACGGCAGCATCAGCCCGGCCTTGGGCGGCAGGCTCAGGTCAAAGCCCGACTGCACCCAGCGGAAGAACAGCTCGACCACGCGCAGGTTGGAGCTTTCGGAGATGCTGAACACGAGATAGAGCGCTGCCACCAGGCCGATCAGCGACTGCCAGAAGTACTTCTCGCGCGAGCGCATGCCCTCCGGGTCCTTGTGCACCACCTTGCGCCAGTCGTCGACCCAGCCAATCGCGCCGAAGCCGAGCGTGACCAGCAGCACGATCCACACGAACCGGTTGGACAGGTCAAACCACAGCAGCGTGGAAATGGCGATGGACATCAGGATCAGCACGCCCCCCATGGTGGGTGTGCCACTCTTGGCCAGATGGGTCTGCATGCCATAGCCGCGCACCGGCTGGCCGATCTTGAGCTCGGTCAGCCGGCGGATCACGAACGGTCCCGCCAGCAGGCCGATGAGCAACGCCGTCATGGCCGCCATCACGGCGCGCAGCGTCAGGTACTGGAACACGCGGAAGAATCCGAACTCGGGCGAAAGGGTCTGCAGCCACTGGGCCAGACTAAGCAGCATGACGGGTCTCCTCGGCAGCCTGTTGTTGTGAGGCGTTGATGGCCTCGACCACCCGTTCCATCTTCATGAAGCGCGAGCCCTTGACCAGCACGCTGCCGGTGGCCGGCAGCTCGGCGCGCACGGCGGCGTTCAGCGCGTCCACGTCGTCAAAATGGCGTCCGCCCATGGCGCGCGACTGCTCGCCCAGCGTGAACAGCCGTTCAATTCCCGCCGCCCTTGCGTGGGCGCCCACCTCGGCATGGAAGCGTGGCCCTTCGTCGCCGACTTCGCCCATGTCGCCCAGCACCAGCAGGCGCGGACCCGGCAGCTCGGCCAGCACGTCGATGGCGGCCAGCACCGAGTCGGGGTTGGCGTTGTAGGTGTCGTCCACCACGGTGAGCTGGCGCGCGCCCAGCGCGACGCTGAAGGCGCGCGAGCGGCCCTTGACCGGGGCGAAATCTTCCAGCCCCTGCCGGATCGCGGCCAGCGGCGCACCGGCCGCCAGCGCACAGGCCACCGCGGCCAGCGAGTTGCGCACGTTGTGGCGGCCGGCGATATGGAGGGCATATGCCAGCGCCGCAGCGGGCGTTTGCACCCCCACCTGCCAGTGCCCTGCAGTCCACTCAGTACCGGCCAAAAGGATGTCCGCCCCGGCCGTGGCGCCAAAGCGCAGGCTGGCGCGCTCCCCGGCCAGGCCCGCCCAGACGGAGGTGAATGCTTCATCGGCGGGATACACCGCCACACCGCGCGCATCCAGCGCGCGGATGATCTCGCCGTTCTCGCGCGCCACGGCTTCGACCGTGGCCATGAACTCCAGATGCTCGCGCTGGGCGTTGTTGACCAGGGCCACGGTCGGCCGCGCGATGCGGCCCAGGTAGGCGATCTCGCCGGGATGGTTCATGCCGAGCTCGACCACGCCGACCTGATGCGTCGCGCGCAGGCGCAGCAGCGTGAGCGGCACGCCGATGTCGTTGTTGAAGTTGCCCTGCGTGGCCAGCGCGCCTTCGCCGCGCCAGGCGCGCAGGATGGACGCGATCATCTGCGTCACGGTGGTCTTGCCGTTGCTGCCGGTCACGGCAATCAGGGGCAGGCTGAACTGCGAACGCCAGCCCGCCGCCAGCGCGCCGAGGGCCTGGCGCGTATCGTCCACCTCGATGCCCGGCAGGCCCGCGGGCAGCATGCCGCGGTGCGCAATCGCAGCCACCGCGCCCTGCCGCGCGGCGTCCGCCAGGAAGGCGTTGGCGTCATGGCGCTCGCCCTTGAGCGCGACGAACAGATCGCCGGGCGCCAAGGTCCGGGTGTCGGTGTGGACCCGCTGCACCCGGGTCGCGGGTTCGCCCACCAGGCGGCCGCCCGGCAGCCAGGTCAGGGCATCCTGCAGGCGCATCATGCCGCGGCTCCCCGCGCCTGCAGCGCCTGGCGGGCATGGGCCCCATCCGAGAACGGGTGCTTGGTGCCCGCCACTTCCTGGTAGTCCTCGTGGCCCTTGCCGGCAATCAGGATCACATCGGCAGGGGCCGCCTTGCGCACGGCGTCGGCAATGGCCAGGGCCCGGTCGACCTGCACTTCCACGCACTGGTCGTGGCTCAGGCCCAGCAGCACCTGGCTGATGATGGCCTCGGGCCGTTCACCGCGCGGGTTGTCACTGGTGACGACCACCCGGTCGGCGCTCTTTTCGGCGACTGCCGCCATCAGCGGGCGTTTGGTGGCATCACGTTCACCGCCGCAGCCGAACACGCACCACAGCGCACCGCCGCGCTGCTCGGCCAGCGGCCGCAGGGCCTGCAGGGTCTTGTCGAGCGCGTCCGGCGTGTGGGCGTAGTCGACCGCCACCAGCGGCTGGCCCGGCAGGGCGATGCGTTCCATCCGGCCCGGCACGGGCAGCAGGCTGCCGCAGGCCCGCACCGCATCGGCCAGCGCCACGCCCAGCGCGCGCATGGCGGCCACGACGCCCAGCAGGTTGGACACGTTGAACTGGCCGATCAGCTGCGTCTGCAGCACATGGTGCTCGTCCCCTTCGGTCAAGGTGAAACGCAGGCCCTGGGCCTCGTGGCTGATGTCCCGCGCCTGCAGCCGCGCCGGCTCGACGCACGAGACGGTCCACAGATCCAGCGCCTGCCCCGCCAGTTCGGCCGCCAGCCCCGCGCCGCGGGTGTCGTCCAGGTTGACGACCGCGGCGGCCAGATCCGGCCAGCGGAACAGTTCCCGCTTGGCAGCCCAGTAGGCTTCCATGGTGTCGTGGTAGTCCAGATGATCCTGCGAGAAATTGGTGAACACGGCCACGCGGATCCGCGTGCCGTCCAGGCGGCGCTCCACGATGCCCACCGACGAAGCCTCGATGGCGCAGGCCTTGAGCCCCTGCGCGACGAACTGGCGGAAATGCCGCTGCAGCAGCACCGGGTCCGGGGTCGTGAGGCCGTTGAACTGCACCGCTGGCGGCTGGCCTATGCCCAAAGTGCCCACCAGCCCGCACGGGATGGCGCTCGGCTGCTCCAGATTTGATAGCGCACAGGCCAACCACCAGGCGGTGGAGGTCTTGCCGTTGGTGCCCGTGACCGCCACCACGTCCAGCTGGCGGGACGGTGACTCGTAGTACGCCGCCGCGATCGGGCCTGTGGCCGCCTTCAGGCGCTCATAGGCCGCCGTGGCCTCGCCCGTGAACTCAAACTGCGCCACGCCGTCCTGCTCGACGAGGCAGGCCGCCGCGCCCTGCGCCAGGGCGGCCGGCACGTGCAGGCGGCCATCGGTCGCGGCGCCGGGCCAGGCAATGAAGCCGTCGTCCGCGCCGACCTTGCGGCTGTCGGTATGCAGCACGCCTTTGACGCGGCCGCGCAGCCAGCGGGCGGCTTCCTCGGGTGAGTGCAGTTCCAGCATCAGAACGACTCCTCCACCGACTCGGCCACGATCTGCGGCTTGACGGCCATGTCGGGTTGCACGCCCATCATGCGCAGCGTCTGCTGCACCACCTCGCTGAACACGGGCGCCGCCACGTCGCCCCCGTAGTATTTGCCGGCACTGGGCTCGTCCACCATGACCGCGACGATGATGCGCGGCTTGTCGATCGGGGCCATGCCGACGAACCAGGAGCGGTACTTGTTGGTAGCGTATCCCTTGCCCGACTGCTTGTAGGCCGTGCCCGATTTGCCACCCACCGAGTAGCCCACGGTCTGCGCCTTGGGGCCGGTGCCACCAGGGCCTGCCGCCATCTGGAGCATGGTGCGGACCTCGGCCACGGTCTTGGCCGACAGCACCTGCACACCCGAGGCGGGCTCGTCCGACTTGAGCAGCGTGGCCGGAATGATCTGGCCGTCATGCGCGAACACGGTGTAGGAGCGCGCCATCTGGAACAGGCTGGCCGACAGGCCATAGCCGTATGACATGGTGGCCTGCTCCACGGGACGCCAGTTCTTGTAAGGCCGCAGCCGCCCGGTCACCGCGCCCGGGAAACGCAGTTGCGGCTTCTGCCCGAAGCCGGCCTGCGAGAACAACTCCCACATTTCCCGAGGCTGCATCTGCAGCGCGATCTTGAGCGTTCCGATGTTGCTGGACTTCTGGATCACCTCCTGCACCGACAGCAGGCCGTGCGCATGGGAATCGGAGATGCGGGCCCCGCCAATGGTGATGTAACCCGGGGCCGTCTGGATCATGGTGTGGGGCGTCACGCGCCCCGTCTCCAGCGCCAGGCCGATGGTGAACGGCTTCATGGTCGAGCCGGGCTCGAACACATCGGTCAGCGCGAGGTTGCGCAGGCGCGAGCCGGTCAGCGTCTCGCGCCTGTCGGGCGAGTAGCTGGGAAAGTTGGCCAGGGCGAGCAGCTCGCCGGTCACGGTGTCGAGCACGACCACGCTGCCGGCGCGCGCCTTGTTGGCCAGCACCGAGTCGCGCAGCTTCTGGTAAGCGAAGAACTGGACCTTGCTGTCAATCGACAGCTGCAGGTCCTTGCCGTCCACGGCGGGCACGGTGTCGCCCATGTCCTCCACCACCTGGCCCAGCCGGTCCTTGAGCACGCGGCGCGATCCGGGCCGGCCGGCCAGCTCCTTGTTGAAGGCCAGCTCGACGCCTTCCTGGCCCTTGTCCTCGATGTTGGTGAACCCCACCACGTGCGCCACCGCCTCACCTTCCGGGTACTGGCGCTTGTATTCCTTGCGCTGGTAGATGCCCTTGAGCTTGAGCGCCGCGATCTCGCGGGCCACGGGTTCGTCCACCTGGCGCTTGAGCCAGACAAAGGTCTTGTCCTCGTCGGCCAGCTTTTTCTTCAGCTCGCCGGCCGTCATCTCCAGCAGGCGGGCCAGCTGCGTCAGTTGCGCGGGAGACGCGTTCACGTCCTCCGGGATGGCCCAGATGCTGGGCGCGGGCACGGAAGTGGCCAGCAGCACGCCGTTGCGATCCAGGATGCGCCCGCGGTTGGCCGGCAGCTCCAGGGTGCGCGCAAAGCGCACTTCGCCCTGCTTCTGGAAGAAGTCGTTGCCAAACACCTGCACCCAGGCCGCGCGACCCACCAGCCCGGCGAATCCGAGCGCCACCATGGCCACGATGAATTTGCTGCGCCAGACCGGCGTCTTGCTCGCCAGCAGCGGGCTGGAGGTGTAGAGCACGCTGCGGCTCATGGGCGCACCTCGCCGTTGGCACTGCGCGCCGCGCCTGCCGCCGCGCCTTCGGCCGGTGCCGTGGCGCCCTGGTAGGTGACGTACTGCGTGATGGCGGGACTGGTGGTGCGCATCTGCAGCTTTTCCTTGGCGAGCTTTTCCACGCGTGCCGGCGTGGCCTGCGCGCGCCGTTCGACCTTGAGGCGCTCGGCCTCGATCTCCAGCTGGTGCGATTCGCTCTCGGCCTTGTCGATTTCGGTGAACAGGCGGCGTGACTCGTACTGCGTGCGCACCAGGTACAGCGCGCTCGCCAGCACCGCCAGCAGCAGGACGAGGTTGAGCCGGGTCACAGGGCGGCCCCCGCGCCGGTCACCGCGTGCACGACGCCGCTTCCCTTGAGGGTTTGCATGCCTGCGGACAGCCGGACGGCGCTCATGCCTGCACCTCCGTGCGCTGCGCCACGCGCATGATCGCGCTGCGGGAGCGCGGGTTGCCCGCGATTTCCGCGGCGGTGGGCTTGATGCGCTCCAGCGCGCGCAGTTTCATGGGCTGGGGCGCAGCGAAGGGCGCGCGCCGGTCATACACCTCGCGCGAATGCCGGGCGATGAACTGCTTGACGATGCGGTCTTCCAGCGAATGAAAGCTGATCACCACGAGCCGGCCTCCGGGTTGCAACACATCGAGGCTCGCCTCTAGCGCCTGTTGCAGCTCTTCAAGCTCGGCGTTGATGAAAATCCGAAGAGCCTGAAATGTGCGCGTTGCAGGGTCCTGGCCCGGCTCGCGGGTTTTGACCGCGCCAGCCACGAGCTGGGCCAGCTCGGCGGTGGTTGAAATTGGGCCCCGCTCCTGTCTGCGAGCAACAAGCGCCTTTGCAATCTGAACAGCAAACCGTTCTTCGCCATAGTCACGTATCACCTCCGCAATCTGTTGAACCTCCGCCGAAGCCAGCCACTGCGCCACGCTTTCGCCGCGCGTGGTGTCCATGCGCATGTCCAGCGGGCCATCGAACCGGAAACTGAAGCCGCGCGACGGGTTGTCGATCTGCGGCGAGCTCACGCCCAGGTCCATCAGCACGCCAGCCGCACTCCCTGCAGGCACATCGGCCAGATGGCGAAACCCCTCGTGGCGGATCGAAAAACGTGCGTCCTGGATGCGCCCGGCCTCGGCAATGGCCTCGGGGTCCTTGTCGAACGCGATCAGGCGCCCCTGCGGCGCCAGCCGCGACAGCAGCAGGCGCGAATGCCCACCGCGGCCAAACGTGGCATCGATGTAGGTTGCATCCGGCCTGGTGAGGAGTGATTCGACTGCTTCGCTCAACAGGACGGTGGTGTGTTGCCATGTGGGTTCCACCGCCGGCCTTCAGAAAGAGAAGTCCCTGAATACGTCGGGCATCTCGCCCTGCATCGCCTCGGCTTCCTTGGCTTCGTAGGTCGCCTTGTCCCACAGCTCGAAGTGGTTGCCCATGCCCAGCAGCATGGTCTCGCGCGAAATGCCGGCTGCCTCGCGCAACTCCGGCGATACCAGCACGCGCCCGGTGCCATCGAGCTCCACGTCCATGGCGTTGCCAAGGAAGACACGCTTCCACCACTGGGCGGACATGGGCAGCTCGGCCACCCGGGCCCGGAACTTCTCCCATTCGGGGCGCGGAAAGATCATCAGGCAGCCATGCGGGTGCCGGGTGATGGTCAACTGGCCGGAGGCGGTCGCGCTCAGGACGTCACGATGCCGGGTCGGCACGGAAAGCCGACCCTTCGCATCCAGACTCAGAGACGAAGCCCCTTGAAACACCTTGTTGAACCCTCACAATGAAAACGGCAGGCGAGCAGCGGCAAACGCACTTTTCACCACTTAATTGCACTTTTTTGCACTGTAGCAGGAAAAAATCCGGCCGCAAGCGGCCGGCTACAATTTTTTGCAATGAAATCAACGACTTAGACGCGTTTTTGCAAGCGGCAAGTGCTCGAAAAACGTTCTAAATGAAGCACTTAGAGCGCACACTCAAAGTGATGGGTGAGGAAAAAAGAGGCGCCGGCAGCGCGGCGCCCCTCAGAGGATGTAACGGGACAGATCCTCGTTGCGGCTCAGCGCCTGAAGCCGCGCATCGACATAGGCCGCGTCGATCGTGACCGTCTGGCCGCTCAGGCGCGTCGCCTCGTAGCTCACCTCGTCCAGCAGGCGCTCCATCACGGTGGCCAGGCGGCGTGCGCCGATGTTTTCGGTGCTCTCGTTGACATCGAAGGCAATGGACGCCAGCCGGGTAATGCCCTCAGGCGTGAAACTGAGGGTCACATTCTCGGTGGCCAGCAGGGCCTGGTACTGCCGGACCAGCGATGCATGGGTCTGCGTGAGGATGGCCTCGAAGTCCTGCACCGACAGCGACTGCAGCTCGACGCGGATGGGCAACCGGCCCTGCAGCTCGGGGATCAGGTCGCTCGGCTTGGCCAGATGGAATGCGCCACTGGCGATGAACAGGATGTGATCGGTCTTGATGGGGCCGTACTTGGTGGACACGGTGGTGCCCTCCACCAGGGGCAGCAGATCGCGCTGAACGCCCTGGCGCGACACGTCGGCGCCACTGACGTCGCTGCGCGAGGCCACCTTGTCGATCTCGTCGATGAAGACGATGCCGTTCTGCTCGGCGTTGACGATGGCCGCCGCGCGGATCTCGTCCTCGTTGACCAGCTTGGCCGCCTCTTCCTCGACCAGCAGCTTCAGGGCTTCGGACACCTTGAGGCGGCGGGTCTTGCGGCGGTTCTGGCCGAGCTGGCTGAACATGCCGCGCAGCTGCTCGGTCATTTCCTCCATGCCCGCGGGCCCCATGATTTCCAGCGGCGCGCGGGACTCGGCCAGGTCGATCTCGATCTCCTTGTCGTCCAGCTGCCCCTCGCGCAACTTCTTGCGAAAGGACTGGCGGGCCGCGCCGTCAGGCGGCGCGCCGGCCGAATCAGCCAGCCGCGGCGGCGGAATCAGGATGTCCAGGATGCGGTCCTCGGCAAGGTCCTCGGCCCGGGTACGCACCTTGCGGACCTCGGCCTCGCGCGTTTGCTTGACGGCGATCTCCACAAGGTCCCGGATGATCGCATCCACATCCTTGCCCACGTAGCCCACTTCGGTGAACTTGGTCGCCTCTACCTTGATGAAAGGCGCATCGGCCAGCCGGGCCAGGCGCCGCGCGATCTCGGTCTTGCCCACGCCGGTGGGGCCGATCATCAGGATGTTCTTGGGGGTGATCTCGCCGCGCAGCTTCTCATCCACCTGCTGGCGGCGCCAGCGGTTGCGCAATGCAATGGCCACGGCGCGCTTGGCATCCTGCTGGCCGACGATGTGCCGGTCCAGTTCGGAAACGATTTCCTGGGGGGTCATGCCGGACATGTCGCCCCCACGCTGGTCACTTCGTGTACTGCGCTGCCCCCCAAGGGGGCCTTCGCACCCTGGGGCGTCCCGGCGGTGCTCAGGTTCACCGCACTCATGACAGCTCCTCAATGGTGTGGTGCATGTTGGTATAGATGCACAGCTCGGCAGCGATTTCGAGCGACTTCCTGACGATGTCGCGGGCCGGGAGGTCGGTGTTGTCCAGCAGCGCCTTGGCCGCCGCCTGGGCGTAGGCGCCTCCCGAGCCGATCGCGATGATGCCGTGTTCAGGCTCCAGCACGTCGCCGTTGCCGGTGATGATGAGGGAAGCGTCCCTGTCGGCCACGGCCAGCATGGCTTCCAGGCGGCGCAGCACCCGGTCGGTGCGCCAGTCCTTGGTCAGCTCGATGGCCGAGCGCACGAGGTGACCCTGGTGTTTCTCGAGCTTGGCCTCGAACCGCTCGAACAGGGTGAACGCGTCGGCCGTGGCCCCGGCAAAGCCGGCCACCACCTTGTCGTGGTACAGCTTGCGGACCTTGCGCGCCGTGCCCTTGATGACGATGTTGCCCAGAGTGACCTGGCCGTCGCCGCCGATCGCCACCTGCCAGCCATCGGGCGTCTTGCGCCGCACGCTGACGATCGTGGTTCCGTGAAATTGTTCCATGCTGTTCAGCTGGGGGCAGCGTGCGCCGAAAGCAAGCCCGCGCGCCGGCACCCCGGGGAAAGGCTCAGTCGGTGCGGGGCGTCACCCGCGCGTGTTCGCTGATGCCAATGACGTTGAAGAAAGCCGCCACCAGGCGGTGGACATCGCTGAACTGCACCTGCCGGCCTTCGGCCTGGCGGGCGGTCACCCAGTTCAGGAGCGTGCCGGCCGCGGAGAAGTCGATGCGGATCAGGCGCGCGCAGGAAATCACCATGACATCGGCCCCCAGCAGCCGGTTTTCCAGGGTGTCCAGCGCTTCGGTGGCGTCGCCGAGAATCTGGCCCGCCAGCTCGACCATCGACACGTTGGTCATCTGCGAGTTCATCGACGGGATATGGGTATCGCCATATCCGGCACTCATGCCCGAGGGCATGGAGTCGCGGAAGGCCTCGCCAATGATGGTGTGGCCGGCCACGTAGCTGCCATCGGACTGCAGCGGCTTGTATTCGCAGCGGGCGCTGTCCCAGGAGGGCGGGGAGACCTCGTAGGTCACGCAGTAGTCCAGCGCCACCAGTTCGAACTCGTCAGGCCGGTGCATGACGCGCAGCACTTCCATGCGCAGGCGCCAGGCCGCCGGGTCCACGCCCTTGTCACCCGACGGCGTCAGGTTCTGCAACACCTTCTCGAGCACTTCGGCGCCGATGAAGCGCAGTTGCACCGGCTGTGCGGCCCACTGCGTGAACAGCTTGGTCAGCGGCTCCACGGCGGCGTCCTCGATGCTGGTCAGCTTGTTCCAGTTCAGGCGCCAGGGCGCGGGCGCCCGGGCAAGCGCCGCATTCAAGGCCGCCAGGGACTGTGTTCCGACAATGCTCGGACTGGTCCAGTCCGCCACCTGCTGGCTGGAGGCGCCCGCAGGCGCTGGCGCGGCGGGCGTCCCCATGCGCCCCACGGCTTCGGGCAGCGAAAACCATTGCGGGGCCGACCGGCTGAACCGGCTCGCGAAATCGATGGCGGCACTTTCGAATCGGTCCTGCTGGCCGGTGGCACGGTACAGGTCAAACAGGGTGAGCCAAGTTTCATCGTGGCTGACGCGGGTGCCCTTGGGGCCCAGCACCTCCAGCAGACCGGTTTCGGCGCCGGCGTCGTCGCCGTTGGCAAAACGGATCGACGCTTCCTCGAGTTCCGGATCGTGCGCGAATTCCTCCACATCGACGGCGAAAAGCTTGGACGCGGAGAACCCCGTGGTGGCGCCACCCTCGTAATGGGCCGCCATGGCGCCTGGCGGCTGCGCGGTGGACCCGGCCACCGGCACACGCACGGGTGCGCTGGGCGGCGGCGGAGGCGGAGTGGGCGCAGCCCGGGCCACCGGGGCCGGCCGCACCGCCGGGGCCGGGGCCGGCGCCACGGCCGGCACGATGGCGGCCGCCGGCACGGCAACGGGAGGCCTGGCGGCATCCGGCGCGGACTTGACGGTCTGCAACGGTGCGGGCTCGGTCTGGATGTAGGAGGTCTTGCTCGGGTTGTCGGCAATCGGCACGCTGGTGCTGCCCACCTGAGAAGCCGAGACCGGGAAGTTGGTGGTGCGAACCGACGAATCGCCATACTTGGTCTTCCACCACTGCATGGACATCTGGGCTTCGATCTCGTCGATCTTCTTGAGCGTCATGGCCCGGTCGTCGGGCTTGGACGGCATGGAGCTCTGGAAGAACGATGGCCGCGCCGCCGGGTCCTGGCCCGCCATGACCTCGCTGCGGCGCATCTTGCGCAGCATGTCGAACTCCCGCTTGCGCACGAAATCGTTGCGCCGCTTGCGCTCGATCATCTCCTTGAGCATCTGCTTGGAGTAGCTGCTCTCGCGATCGGTTTCCTGCTGATCGAGGTCGGCCCAGTTGGTGGTCGGATTGCGGACAAACTTCACCACCTTGGACAGGAGGCCACCGTTCTCTTCTTTGGACATGGCGGGTCGTGCGGGTGTGAAGCCTAGCTTGAGGAATGGACGTCCGGTCAGTCGCCGAACATCTTCTGCTTGAGTTCGCGCCGCTGCTGGGCTTCCAGCGACAGCGTGGCCGTGGGCCGCGCCAGCAGCCGCCCCACGCCGATGGGCTCGCCGGTCTCGTCGCAGTAGCCGTAATCACCGGCATCGATGCGCTGGATCGACTGTTCGATCTTCTTCAGCAGCTTGCGCTCGCGGTCACGCGTACGCAGCTCCAGTGCGTGCTCTTCCTCGATGGTGGCGCGGTCTGCCGGGTCGGGCACGATCACGGTGTCTTCGCGCAGGTGCTCGGTGGTTTCGCCGGCGCTGTTGAGGATGTCCTGCTTGAGTTGCGACAGCTTGAAGCGGAAGAACGCCATCTGCTTGTCATTCATGTACTCGGCATCGGGCATGGCCATGACTTCGGCGTCGGTCAGTTCTTCGGCCGGCTTGGCTTTCCAGTTGTTGGCGAGTTTCGGGTCTTTCTTGACGGAAATGGGAGGCGGAGAAACGAGAACGGGGGACGGCATTGCGGGGGCGTAACTTGATTTGGCAGCGGTCGAGGCCACTGATTGAGCCATGGAGGGCACAGTGATTTGGGCCAGCCGTGATGAAGGTTTGGAAGCCTTCGCCGGAACCGGCGGGGCCACCACCGGCGCCACGGTCTGGGGCTTGGGTGCGGACACAGCCACCGCCACACGGGCGGGGGCGGCAGATTTTAACGGGGCCTTGGCCAGCTTGGCCGGCTTGGCCGTGACAGGCTTGGTCGCGGCGGGCTTGGCGGCCGCCTTGGCCACCGGTTTGGCCGCGGACTTGGCGGCCGTCACGGGCTTGGCGGTCGTTTTGGTCGCAGCCGGCTTGGCTGCGGGCTTGGCCTTGGCCACCGGTTTGGCTGCCGCCTTGGCCGGAGCGGCCTTGGTCACAGGCTTGGCGGCCACCTTGGCGGCAGGTTTGGTAACCGTCTTCTTGGCAGGAGCCGCCTTGGCGGACGCAGCGGGTTTGGCCTTGGCCACAGGTTTTTGCGGCTTGGCCGCTGGTTTGGCTTTCTTGGCTGGGGCTTTCACTGCTTGTCTCCTCGCGGCGCTGGCGGTTGCCTGGGGCCGGCCAGGTTTCGCGGATCTGCCTTGCTCTGTTGACGTGGGGCCTTCATGAGAGCGAGTTATACCCTGATTGTCGGTGCGATCGGACACCGGTCGCGGGTTTTCACGGTCGCGGCGCGACTCGCCACCACCCCAGCCAAAACCCATCAGTTGCAGAATCGACACAATCATTTGGCTCCCCAACCAAAAACCGGAACCGGTTGCGCGCCCTGCCCTGCACGGGCCCGCAAAAGGCCCCTAGCCTAACTCAAATCAGGCACTGCTCAAGCCCCTGAAGAAAAATGTCTTTGGGCAGGTCGATGCCGATGAACACCATCTTGCTGTTGCGCTGCTCCCCGTCGGCCCAGGCCGGCCCGAGGTCGCTGCCCATGAGCTGGTGCACCCCCTGGAAAATCACCTTGCGTTCGGTGCCCTGCATGTTCAGGACGCCCTTGTAGCGCAGCATCCGCGGTCCGTAGATGTTGACCACGGCGCCCAGGAAATCCTCCAGCCTGGCCGCGTCGAAAGCACGGTCGGACTTGAAGACGAAGCTCTTCACATCGTCGTCATGGTGATGGTGGTGGCCGTGGCCCTCGTGGGCATGCGAGGGGTGATCGCAATGCTCGCCATGCTCGTGGTCATGGTCGTGATGGGCGTGGCCGTGGTCGTCGTCCTTGAGGAAGTCGGGATCGATGTCCAGCTTCGCGTTCAGGTTGAACCCGCGCAGGTCGAACACCGACTTGATCGGGACCTCGCCAAAATGCACAGCCTGCTGCGGCGCGCGGGGGTTCATGTGCTTGAGGCGGTGCATCAGCGCATCGGTTTCATCCTGGGCCACGAGGTCGGTCTTGCTGATGAAGATCTGGTCGGCAAAGCCAACCTGGCGCCGCGCCTCCTGCCGGTCGTTCAGCTGCTGGGCCGCGTGCTTGGCATCCACCAGGGTCAGGATGGAATCCAGCAGGTAGGTTTCGGCGATCTCGTCGTCCATGAAGAAGGTCTGCGCCACCGGGCCGGGGTCGGCCAGACCGGTGGTCTCGATGACCACGCGGTCGAAGTCGAGCAGGCCCTTGCGCTTCTTGGCGGCCAGCAGCTGCAGCGTCTCGCGCAGGTCCTCGCGGATGGTGCAGCAGATGCAGCCGTTGCTCATCTGCACGATCTGCTCCTTGCTCTCGGTGACCAGGATGTCGCTGTCGATGTTTTCCTCGCCAAACTCGTTCTCGATCACGGCGATTTTCTGGCCATGCGATTCGCTGAGGACGCGCTTGAGCAACGTGGTCTTGCCCGAGCCGAGAAAGCCGGTGAGGATGGTGGCGGGAATGAGTGACATGGGGAACCTGCTGAATCTGGCTGCAAGGCCTGGAAGGTGGGGGAGTTTAGCGGCGATTTCAACGATGCGGACGGTGGGGTTTTAGGCCTTGCGGACCACCACCAGGCCCTTGAGGTACTCGCCCTCGGGGAAGTTGATGGTCATGGGGTGGTCCGGCGCGCCGCCCAGGCGCTCGCCGATGTACCCGTCCACGCCGGCATCCAGCCCGGCCGAGGCCACGATCTTGTGGAACAGGTCTGCGCTGATGCCGCCCGAACAGGAGTAGGTGAACAGCACGCCGCCCGGCTCGAGCAGCTTGAAGGCCAGCCGGTTGATGTCCTTGTAGGCCCGCGCGGCACGCTCCGCATGGGCCGCGGTGGGTGCCAGCTTGGGGGGGTCGAGCACGATGGCGTCGAAGCGTCGGCCTTCCTCGATGAAGCGGCGCAGCGAGGCGTTGACGTCCGCGTCCAGGAAGGTCGCGCGATCGGCGTCGAACCCGTTGAGCCGGACGTGGGTGGCGGCGCGTTCCAGCGCCGGGCCCGACGAGTCGATCGAGGTGACATGGCCGGCGCCGCCCGCCAGCGCGGCCACGGTGAAACCGCCGGTGTAGCAGTAGCAGTTGAGCACCTTCTGGAAGCCCAGGCGCCGGGTGGCGTCGGCGAACTTGCGGCGGCTGTCGCGCTGGTCCAGGTAGAAGCCGGTCTTGTGGCCCGTGGCCACGTCCAGCGTGAGCGACCAGCCGTGCTCGCGCAGCGTGAGCTCGGTCGGCCCTTCGCCCCGCAGCCAGCCGGTGACGGGGGGCAGGCCCTCCAGCGATCGGCTGCTGGCGTCGGATCGTTCGTACAGGCGGCTCAGCCCGGTGAGCCGCAACAGCCCGTCGGCAATCACCCCCTTCCAGCGCTCCACCCCGCTGCCGAGGAACTGCGCCACCAGCGTGTCGCCATACCGGTCGACGATCAGTCCGGGCAGGCCATCCGACTCCCCGTGAATCAGGCGCCGGCCGTCACTTTGAATGTCAAATCGGTCTCTAGCCCTTATGGCTCGGTCACATGTTGCTATTAAAAATGGAGCGTCGATGCGCTGCGCCTCATCGAAGCTCCAGACCCGCGCGCGGATGCGCGAGCTGGGACTGAAGGCCGCCCAGGCCAGAAACTGCCCCGACGACGACTCGACGCGCACGGTTTCGCCCGGGTCCGCGCCTCCCCGGGCAATGGCCGAATCAAAGATCCACGGGTGGCGGCGCTGCAGCGAGCGCTCCTTGCCTTCCTTGAGGCGGATGGTTTTCATGGACCGTATTGTCGCGGCTGCCAGTCGGTGGCTCCGGCGTGGCGCCGATGACACAGAGGGTCCGAGTAGTTCCGAACGGCGGGAGGCACCTCTGCCTCCGCCGGTGGCCCCCAGGCCCGCTGCCCGCGGGCAGGCGACAATCGAGGGTTGCTTAGGAGACACACACAATGAGGTTCTGGTTGGGCCGGTGCCGGCGCTGGATGGCCCTGCTGCTGTTGGTCCTGCTGTGCGGGACGGCGGTCGGGCGCAGCGTGCTGGAGCTGGACACGGCCCGCCAGCCCGTGGCGCTGCTGGATTGGGGCGACTACTGGATCGACCCGACCGGCCAGTTGCAGGCGGACCAGACCGGTGCCCGCGACGACCTGCCCTGGCAGCCCACGCGCGCCCGCGCCATCTACCCGATCACCTCGGGGCAGGCCCTGTGGATCCGCTTCACCGTCCCGCCAGCCCCTGATGCCGAACGCTGGTACCTTGAAATCCCCTATGCCTCGGTGGACCGGGCCTCGCTCTACACGCAGGACAGCATCGGCCAGTGGAATGAACAGCGCGCCGGAGACACCGTGGCCGTCAGCCAGTGGCCGGTGCCCCACCGCCATCCCCTGCTGCCGCTGCAGGTCTCGGCCGAGGAGCCCAGGCGCTACCTGCTGCGCATCGAGAACCCGCACAGCTTCGGCGCGCCCCTGACGTTCGTGAGCGAAAGCTACCTGTACCGCAGCGAACAGCGCGTCTCGCTGATCCTGGGCATCTACTTCGGCCTGGCCGGCCTGGCCGTGATGCTGGCGGTGCTGAGCGCGGTCTCGCTGCGCGACTCCACCTACAGCATCTACGCGCTGAGCGTGGCGCTGATGGCGCTGACACAGGCTTCGATGACCGGCATCGCGGGACTTCACCTGTGGCCCGACTTCGCGTGGTGGAACGACGTGGCGTTGACGGTGCTGCCCTGCCTCACGGTGGCCTCGTTGTCATGGTTCGGGTCGGCCGTGGTCTCGCTGCCCGAGCGATCCCGCCGCCTCAACGCGCTCATGCTGGGCCTCGCGGGACTGGGCCCCGTGCTGTGCATCGCCATCATGCTGGCGGAACCGTCGCTGCGCTTCCGGCTGATGGTGCCCTATGTGGTGCTGTCGGTGGTGGTCGGCACGCTGGTCATGCTCTGGGCCTGGCGCCGCGGCGACCGCTTCGGGCTCTGGCTGCTGGCGGGCGCGGCGCCCGTGATCCTGACCGCGGCCTTTCCCCTGGCACGGATCAGCGGCCTGATCCCGGTGAGCTTCATGACCGTGCACGGCATGCAGATCGGCATTGCCTTCGAGTTGCCCGTGCTGCTGGTCATCCTCATGCTGCGCAGCCAGCAGCGGCGCGAGCACAACCGGCGCATCCAGGGCATGGACCGCATGGACCCGGCCACCGGACTGATCAACGGCCACGTGTTCGCCGAACGGCTGATCCGCATGATCGCGCGTTCGCAGCGGCTCAAGCACCAGGGCGTGGTGCTGCTGATCGACATCACCAACACCGACCAGATCGAGCGGACGTTCGACCGGCGCTCCGCCGAAGAGCTGCCGCTGCGCGTGGCGGGCAGGCTGCTGACGGCGGCGCGCGAGATCGACAGCGTGGCGCGGCTGTCGGAGCGGCGCTTCGGCATGCTCGTCGAAGGCCCGCTGACGCCGGAGGAAGCCGCGCAGACGGGCCCGCGCGTGGTGGCGCGCGGCCTGATGCCCTTCAAGAACAAGCCGCTGGAATGGGTGGCCCAGCTGCGTGTGGCGCAAGCGCTGGTGCCGCTGGACGGCGAGGACGCGCAGGATGTCATCGACCGGCTCGGCTCGCTGCTGGCCAGCGTGCCCGCCGACAGCAAACGCGCGGTGTTCTCGCTGCACGACTGAGCCCCCAAAGGAGCCGCGCCGGGGCCGGCTCAGGACTTGCCGGGTTCGCGCCGCGCGCGCGGATGGGCCGCGTCATAAGCCCGCGCCAGATGCTGGAAATCGAGCCGCGTGTAGACCTGCGTGGTGGTGATGTTGGCGTGCCCCAGCAGCTCCTGCACGGCACGCAGATCGCTGCTGGACTGCAGGACATGGCTGGCAAAAGAGTGGCGCAGCATATGGGGGTGGACCGGCGTGGCCAGCCCGCTTTTGAGGCTGCGGCGGCGCAGCCGCTGCCAGACCGACTGCGGCGTGAGGCGCGTGCCGTGGCGTCCCAGGAACAATGCCGGCAGCGAGGCCTCGCCGCGCAGCGCCAGCCAGTGGCGCAGCGCCTGCAGCGCCTTCTCGCCCACGGGCACCGAGCGGCGCTTGCTGCCCTTGCCCAGCACATGGGCCTCGGCGCCCTGGAGATCGATCCAGCCGCGGGCGCCCACGCTGGCCCGCACGTCCAGGCCCACCAGTTCGCCCACGCGCAGGCCGCAGCCGTACAGCAACTCCACCATGGCGGCGTCGCGGGCCTCCAGCCACGGGTCGTCGGACTCGTCGTGCAGCTCGGCCAGCTGCACCGCGTCGTCCACGCTCAGGGCCTTGGGCAGGGGCTTGGGCGCCTTCGGCGCGCGCACATCCTGCACCGGGTTCTGGCTGACCAGCCCCTCCCGGCCCAGCCAGGCATAGAAGCCGCGCCAGCCCGACAGGATCAGCGCGATGCCCCGGCCGCTGCGGCCGCCACCGTGCATCTGCGCCACCCAGCGCCGGATATGCGCGTTCTGAACCCGCAGCAGGCCCACGCCGGCCTGCGCGGCACTGGCGGACAGCTTGCGCAGGTCCAGCGCGTACAGCTCCACCGTGCGGGCGGCCAGGCGCTTTTCGACGCGCACATGCTCCAAGTATTTCTCGACCAGGGCGGCATCACCGCCCGCTTCGCGGGCTTGCGGGTCCGGGGACACGGCGCCGGCACCCATGCGGCCTCACTCGTGGCGCAGCCGCGAAAGCGCGGCGCTGGCCAGCTCGGCCAGGCGCTCGAGGAAATCGGTGCCCATGCCGCTGGAGAATCGCTGCGGGTCGGGCGACGCCAGCACCAGCATGCCGAACGCCGGGCCCGGGCTGGTGATGGCGCCGGCGCGCAGCGGGATCAGCGCGATCGACATGGCCACCGCCGGGTCGTCGAGCCAGGTCACGGCCTCGAAGCCGGAGTTCACCCCGCAATAGGGCTGTGTCAACGACGAGGCAAAGGCCTTTGCGTCATCGCTCACTCCGTCGGCAAAAGGCTCGCCGCCGTAGCGGGCGTCCACGCCCCAGACCTTGATGGCGACCTGCGGCACCATGAACTGGGTGGCGATGCCGGCAGCAATGGTGGCCGGAATGGCCCGGCCCGACTGCACCATGAACAGATCACGCGCCCAGCGCTGCAGCCGGTCGGCAATCACCATGTTCTCGTTGCCGTGGCGCACCATGTCCATCACCCGGTGCTCGAGCACCTTGATCTTCTCGCGCAGCATCTCGGCCTGGCGCTCCTGCAGGCTCACCGCGCGGTTGCCGTGCGGGCTGGTCAACTGGACCGCCCCCAGCAGCTCGGCATGGCGCTCGAAGAAATCCGGGGTGTTGGCCAGGTAGTTGGCGATGTCGTCTTCGGTGATCGGGGGAATGGGAGCCTGGTTCATGTTGTCTTCATTCGGGGATGTCAATTTCGCCTTCAAACACGCTGGCGGCCGGGCCGGTCAGCATCACCGGGGCCCAGCCGTCGCCCTGCGCACCGTCCCACTCGATGGTGAGGCGGCCGCCACGGGTTTCCACGTCGACGCGGGCGTCGAACTGCCCCAGCCGGATACCCGCCACCACGGCCGCGCAGGCGCCGGTGCCACAGGCCAGCGTCTCGCCCGCGCCGCGCTCGAACACCCGCAGGCGCGCCTGGGAGCGGCTCACCACCTGCAGGAAGCCCGCGTTGACGCGGTTGGGAAAACGCGGATGGCTCTCGATGCACGGCCCCTGCTGGGCCACGGGCGCCCTGTCCACGTCCTCCACCCATTGCACGGCATGGGGGTTGCCCATCGACAGGACTGCTACTGAAACCATAGCGCCCTGCGCCGGGGCGTCAAGGGCCAGCGGCCATTTTTGCCAGGAACCGGCGGGCTGCGGCGACAGGCCGGCGGGATCGAAGGGAATGGCCGCGGGCTCGAACACCGGCGGTCCCATGTCCACGGTCACGCGGCCGTCGGACCCCATGTTCAGCACCAGCGTGTTGTTGACGGTCTTGACGCGCACCGACGCCTTGTCGGTCAGGCCGTGGTCGCGCACGTAGCGCACGAAGCAGCGCGCGCCATTGCCGCAGTGCTCGACTTCGCCGCCATCGGCGTTGTGGATCACGTATTCGAAGTCGATGCCCGGCGCCGGCGAGGGCCGGACGGTGAGGATCTGGTCGGCGCCCACGCCAAAATGCCGGTCCGCCAGAAACTGGTACTGGCGCGCCGTCAGTCCGAGGCGGCCCCGGGTCTCGTCGAGCACCACGAAATCGTTGCCCGCGCCCTGCATCTTGGTGAAGCGGATTCGCATGGCGGGGATTATCGCCCCGCCGCGCCAGCAGGGCCGCACGGCCCTGCCGATAATGCCGGCATGGCCCGAATCTCCCAATTGCTCCACCCCCAGCGCGAACCGGCCGCCACGCGGCCCGCCGCCACCGTGCTCCTGCTGCGCGACGGCGCCGAGGGCATCGAGGTGCTCATGACGCGCCGCTCCACGACCGCCAGCTTCGCGCCGGGCGCCTACGTGTTCCCGGGCGGCGGCATCGACGCCGCCGACGCGGCAGCCCGCGGCGGCGCGGCGCGCCGGCCCGGCCAGGACGACCTGCGCCTGACCCAGGCCATTGCCGCCATCCGTGAGAGCTTCGAGGAGCTGGGCGTGCTGCTGGCACGCCACGCCGATGGCCGCTTCGCCACTGCGGCCGACATCGCCGCCATCGACCGCCAGGCGCCCTTCGCCGGGCAGTGCCAGGCGCGCGGGCTGACGCTGGCCGCCGATGCCGTGTTCGTGCTGGCACACTGGGTCACCGACCGGGATCTGCCGCGCCGCTTCGATGTGCCCTTCCTCGTGGCCCGCATGCCCGAGGGGCAGCAGCCCGTGGCCGACGACGCCGAGCAGTTCGAACCGGTCTGGGTGCGCCCGGCCGACGCGCTGCAGCGCCACGAGGCGGGCCGCTTCTTCATGATCTTCCCCACCATCCGCACGCTGGAACGGCTGCAGCACTTCGCCGCCGTGGACGCGGTGCTCGAGGCCTGCGCCAGCGAACAGCCCCTGTGGACCAGTTGCCCGCGCGCGGCCTGGCTGGCGGGCAAGGAAGCCCGCTACATGGAGCACGAGCAGCCCTATGGCGAGCTCGCCCTGGTCTGCCCGGACGGCCAGATCGTGCACCACCTCGACTGGCGCACCGAGCAGCCGGTGCCGCTGCTGAAGAACGTCCAGCGGCTGACCGCGCCGAACCCGGGTGCCATGACCGGCCCCGGCACCAACAGCTACCTCGTGGGCGACCCGGACAGCGGCTACATCGCCATCGACCCGGGCCCGGACGATCCGGTGCATCTGCAGCGCCTGTGGCGTGCCGCCGGCGGCGATATCCGCATGATCGTGTGCACCCATTCACACCCGGACCACTCCCCGGGCGCAAGGCCGCTGCAAGCCCTGTGCGAGTCCGCGCCGCCCATCCTGGGCCTGCCCTCCGCGCCGACGGCGCGCGCGGCCAGCGCGTTCACCCCCGATCGCGCGCTGAAAGACGAAGAGCGGCTCACGCTGACGGGGAAAGGGCTGACGCACACCCTGGTGGCCCTTCACACACCCGGCCATGCCGCCAACCACCTGTGCCTGGTGCTGCTGGAAGACGGCCTGCTGTTCTCGGGTGACCACGTGCTCAACGGCAGCACCACGGTGGTCGACCCGCCGGACGGCGACATGACGGCCTACCTCGAGTCGCTCGACCGGCTGGACGCCGCCTGCGCCACCCGGGGCATCGACTTCATCCTGCCCGCGCATGGCTATGTGCTGGGCGAGGCGCGCCAGACCGTGGCGCGGCTCAAGGCCCACCGCCTCAAGCGCGAAGCCAAGGTGCTGGCGGCCATGCAGGCCCGACCCGACGGCACGATGGAAGACTGGGTCGCCCAGGCCTACGACGACGTGCCGCCGCGCATGTGGCCCGTGGCCCAGCGCTCTTTGCTGGCCCATGTGCAGCGCATCCGCGCGCTGCAGGGCAATCCATGACCGAACCGGTGCGCCTGGCCAAGCGGGTGGCCGAGCAGAAGGGCTGCTCCCGCAGCGAGGCCGAGCGCTACATCGAAGGCGGCTGGGTCAGCGTGAACGGCCACGTGATCGAGGTGCCCGCCTTCAAAGTGGCGCCCCAGCAGACCGTGGTCATCGACCCCCACGCCACGCTGCTGGACAGCCGCCCGGTCACCCTGCTGCTGCACAAGCCCCCGGGCTACGAGGCCGCGCTGGACAATGCCCCCGGCCCCCAGGGCAGCCGCAGCCGGGGCGCACCTTCGGCCGTGCAACTGTTGACCCCGCAGGCCCAGGCAGCGGACGACCGCAGCGGCATCCGCCCGCTGCGCAAGCACCTGGCCGGGCTCGCCGCGCTGGTCGCCCTGCCCACCGAAGCCAGCGGGCTGACCGTGTTCAGCCAGGATTGGCGAGTCAATCGCAAGCTGACCGAAGACGCCGACGAGGTGGAGCAGGAGGTCATGGCGGACGTGCGCGGCACCGTGGCACCCGAGCAGTTGCAGCGCCTGGCCCACGGACTGAGTTTCAATGGCCGGGCCCTGCCGCCAGCCAGGGTCAGCGTGAGCAGCAGCAACGACCAGCAGACCCGACTTCGCTTCGCGCTCAAGGGCATACGCCCCGGGCAGATTCCTTCGATGTGCGAGAGCGTGAGGCTGGAGCTGCTGGCGTTGCGGCGCATCCGCATCGGCCGTGTGGCGATGGCCGGGCTGGCACCGGGCCAGTGGCGCTACCTGATGCCGCACGAGCGGTTCTGACCAGCGCCCGCCCGGTCACGGAGCGGCAGCGCCCGGCTACACTCGCTCGCATCGAAAAAAAGGGAGGAAGCCATGGACACGGACCGGGCACGCACCGGGGTCGATGCCCACCCGCTGGAATTCACGGGTCGAGGCGGCGAATTCTTCAGGGTCTGGATCGTCAACCTGCTGCTGAGCATCGTCACGCTGGGCCTGTACACGCCGTTCGCCCGGCGGCGCACCGCCCAGTATTTCTACGGCAACACCTGGGTGGCGGGCAGTCCGCTGGAATTCAGCGCGCAGCAGCGGCGCATGGTGTTCGGGTTTCTGGTCCTGGTGGCGCTGTATGTGGCGTTCAAGCTCGCGGCCGATACCGGGCAGGACACGGCGGTCAGCCTGTTCATGCTCGCAGGCGCGGCCTTGGCCCCCTGGTTCTGGGGCAGCGCGATGCGCTTTCGCCTCGGCGCGACCCGCTGGCGCGGCGTGCGCCTGCAGTTCGCCGCGTCCTGGGGCGAGATCTACAAGGCCAGCTGGCCCGTGTTCGCGCTGGCCCTGGTGTGGATGGCGGTGATGGCACTGGTCAGCGTGATCAGCCCCGAGGCCGCCCCTGTGGCAACGGCGACGGCCGGCGCGAAGCCTCGCGTGCCAGGCTTCGCGCCGGCCGTGGCGGGACTGTTCGTGCTGGGGCTGGCCTTGAGCGTGCTGTGCATCATCCGCCTGGAATTCAATTTCAAGAGCCTGCTGGTGAAGCGCGCGCGCGTGGGCGATCAGGCCGGACGATGGAAGCCCGTGTACGGTGATTTCGTCAAGATCTGGCTGGCCACCCTAGGGGTGTTTCTGCTGTGCGTTGTGTTGGCCGGTGTCCTGCTGGGCGTCCTGTTCGGTGGCTCGATCGCCATGTTCTCCGGCCTCAAGGGCGGCGGGCTGAAAGCGGTGATGCTGGTGGTCGTCGCGGCGGTGCTGGCCGTCTTCCTGTTGCTGCTGGCCTCGGCACCGGCGCGGGCCTACCGTGAGGCACGTCTGTTCCAGCTGGTGTGGAGCAACGTGGGCGTCAGCCAGATTGCCCGCTTCAAGTGCGATCTCCGCGCGCGCCGCTATGTCGTGCTGCGACTCAAAAACATGCTGCTGACCCTGCTGACCCTGGGTTTTTATCGGCCATTCGCCATGCTCAGCGAATACCGGATGAAAACCGAGTCGGTCACACTGCACCTCAAGGGCGGCGTTGATCAACTGGCCGGCCAGTTGGTCGTCCAGCAAGGTGGTCTGGGCGACGCCGTGGCCGATGCCGTGGGGCTTGACCTGGTGGGCTGAGCATGGCGGCCGACCTGATCCGCGCACGCTGGTTCGATGGCCGCCAGAGCCAGCCCCAACCGGTGCTGGTGGGTCTTCAGCCCGGCGCTGGCGGCACCACACTCGCGCTGCATCCGTTGGCGCGGGACGCGGCGCCGTTGCTCTTCGCCCATGGCGACGTCGGCTGGCCACAGGCCTGGAGCGCCGCCCGCCCGCCCCGCATGGTTCTGGTGGACCTGGGCGACCGCGGCAGCCTGGAAATCGACAACACCGCGGGCTGGCAGGCGGCCCTGGTGGCGGCCGGCACCCGTGCCCCACTGGCCCAGCGGATGCAAACACGCTGGACCGTCTTTGTGGCGGTGCTCGGTATGGCAGCGCTGTTCCTGGGGGCTTTTTACCGCTGGGGCACGCCTTGGGCCGCGCACCTGCTGACGACCCACGTGCCCCTCGCCTGGGAAACCAGCCTGGCGGATCGCGCACTCCAGCAGCTGGACCGCGGCGATCTGCAGCCCAGCAAGCTGCCCCTGCAGCGCCAGGCGGCACTGACGCGCGACTTTGAGACGCTAGCCGCGGGCATGACGCCGTCCATGCGGCGCTACACCGGCTACCAACCGCAGCTGGCGCTGGCGTTTCGTTCGGGCATGGGGGCCAACGCCTTCGCCTTGCCGGGCGGCACCATCGTGCTGACCGATGGCCTGGTCGAGGCGGCCACGGCGGCCGGTCTGGGGGACGACGCGCTCACGGGGGTGCTGGCCCATGAAATCGGACACGTGGTGCACCGGCACACCACACGCATGGTGGTCGAGCAGGGGGTGCTCAACGTGGGCCTGGGGCTCGCGCTGGGCGATGTTTCAAGCATCGTGTCCATGGGCGGTTCCCTGCTCACCGGGCTGGCCTACCGGCGGGGCCACGAAACCGAGGCGGACTGTTTTGCGGTCGCGCTGATGCGCGTCACCGGCCGTCCCACGGCTCCAATGGGGGAGCTCCTGCTGGCCATCAGCGGCAAGGTGCAACGCCAGACCCCGGCGGGTGCTGCGCCCGGCCTGCTGGAGCTGCTGAGCAGCCATCCCGACACGCGGGCGCGGGCGCAGCGGCTCGCCGAGGGACAGGCCACGGGCTGCTGACGCAGGCACCGCAATAAAAGTGTGAAGTCCGCCGATAAGCCGGATTCTGTGCATCGGGGTCGCCCCCGATGTGACCGCCATTACTCTGGGCCGGGGGTCGCCCACCCGGCTCGGTGCTACCTACCCGCCAGCTCTGCGGAACCACATCAACGCTGGCCTACTTGGTATTGCTGCGCGTAGAGATTGCCCGTTTCACCCGGACTGAACCGGCTCGTCTCTGTTGCTCTGATCCTCACCTCACGGTGGACAGGTGTTACCTGCTACGCTGTCCTGCGCAGTCCGGACGTTCCTCCAGTGCCGTGTTTCCACGATCGCACCAGCGGCGGTCTGGCAGACTTCACACGCGCATTATCGCAGTGCGCCACAATGGCCGATTTGAACGTGAGCCCTAGGAGACCCGGATGAAAGCCAGCAACATTCTGCAAACCATCGGCGGCACGCCGCACGTGCGCATCAACCGCCTTTTCGGCGCCGACCACCAGGTGTGGATCAAGTCCGAGCGCAGCAACCCCGGCGGATCCATCAAGGACCGCATTGCCCTGGCCATGGTCGAGGCGGCCGAAAAGTCGGGTGCGCTCAAGCCGGGCGGCACCATCATCGAACCCACGTCGGGCAATACCGGCATCGGCCTGGCCATGGTGGCCGCCGTCAAGGGCTACAAGCTGGTGCTGGTCATGCCCGACAGCATGTCCATCGAGCGCCGCAGGCTCATGCTGGCCTATGGCGCGAGCTTCGACCTCACGCCCCGCGAAAAGGGCATGAAGGGCGCCATCGCCCGCGCCGAGGAGCTGGTGGCCGCCACCGCCGGGGCCTGGATGCCGCAGCAGTTCGAGAACCCGGCCAACATCGACGTCCACGTGCAGACCACGGCCCAGGAAATCCTGGCCGACTTCCCTGACGGCGTGGACGCGCTGATCACCGGCGTGGGCACGGGCGGCCACATCACGGGCTGCGCCCGGGTGCTCAAGGCGAAATGGCCCAAGCTGCAGGTGTTTGCCGTGGAGCCGGTGGCCTCGCCCGTGATCTCCGGCGGGGCTCCTGCCCCCCACCCGATCCAGGGCATCGGCGCGGGCTTCATCCCGAAAAATCTGGACACCAGCCTGCTCGACGGCGTGATCCAGGTCGACGCCGAACCAGCGCGCGAGATGGCCCGCCGCGCCGCCCGCGAGGAAGGCCTGCTGGTGGGCATTTCCTCCGGCGCCACGCTGGCCGCGATTGCCCAGAAGCTGCCGGCCCTGCCCAAGGGCGCCACAGTGCTGGGCTTCAACTACGACACGGGCGAGCGCTACCTCTCGATCGAGGGCTTCCTTCCCTCCTGACATGGCCCCCACCTGAGTCTGGCGCCCGGTACGCAGGGCCGTATCATCGACGTCTTCTGCTTGATAACCACAAGCCCTTGAGTCCGATGATCCGCATTTCAGAAATCAAACTCCCGCTGGGCCAGGCGGAGCACCCCGACGCTGCTCTGCGCACCGCGGCCGCCGGCCTGCTGGGCGTGCCCGGCGAAGAACTGGCCAGCGTCCAGGTCTTCAAGCGCAGCTTCGACGCACGCAAGGCCGAGCTCATGGCGGCCTACATCGTCGATGTGACGCTGGCCGATCCGGCGCGGACGGCTGCGCTGCTCGCGCGCCACGCCGCCCATCCGCACATCCAGCCCACGCCCGACATGGCCTGGCACCCGCCCGTGAGGGCCAACGCCGCGCCGGCGCTGCGTCCCGTGGTGGTGGGCTTTGGTCCCTGCGGGATCTTTGCCGCACTGGCGCTGGCACAGATGGGCCTGTGCCCCATCGTGCTGGAGCGCGGCAAGCCGGTGCGCGAGCGCACCAAGGACACCTGGGACCTGTGGCGCAAGAACACCTTGCACCCCGAGAGCAACGTGCAGTTTGGCGAGGGCGGCGCCGGCACTTTCAGCGACGGCAAGCTCTACAGCCAGATCAAGGACCCGCGCCACCTGGGCCGCAAGGTCATGGGCGAATTCGTCAAGGCCGGCGCGCCGGCCGAAATCCTGTACGTGGCGCACCCGCACATCGGCACCTTCAAGCTCGTGAAGGTGGTGGAAAACCTGCGCGCCCAGATCATCGCGCTGGGCGGCGAGGTGAGGTTCCAGCAGCGCGTGACCGACGTACTGATTGAAGACGGCCGCCAAGGCCGGCGGCTGCGCGGCCTGACCGTGCTGGACCAGGCCACCGGCCAGAGCCAGGAGTTGCGCGCCGACCACGTGGTCATGGCGCTGGGCCACAGTGCGCGCGACACCTTCGCCATGCTGTACCGGCGCCGCGTGTGGATGGAGGCCAAGCCGTTCTCGATCGGCTTTCGCATCGAGCACCCACAGAGCGTGATCGATCGCGCGCGCTGGGGCCGCCACGCCGGCCATCCTTTGCTGGGCGCGGCCGACTACAAGCTGGTGCATCACGCGGCCAACGGGCGCAGCGTCTACAGCTTCTGCATGTGTCCGGGCGGCACCGTGGTGGCCGCCACCTCGGAGCCCGGCCGCGTGGTCACCAACGGCATGAGCCAGTATTCGCGCAACGAGCGCAACGCCAATGCCGGCATGGTGGTGGGCATCGACCCGCGCGACTACCCCACCGATGCCGCCGCCGTGGCCGCCACGCTGGGCGATGAATTCGGTCGCCTGGACGCACCGCCGGACCGGCGCTTTCACCCGCTGGCCGGCATCGTGCTGCAGCGCCAGCTCGAATCCAACGCGTTCGAGATGGGCGGCCGCACCTACGAGGCCCCCGGCCAGCGCGTGGAGGATTTCCTCGCAGGCCGGCCGTCCACGGTACTGGGCGGCGTGCTGCCCTCGTACAAGCCCGGCGTGAAGCTGACCAACCTGCACGCCGCGCTGCCGCACTACGCCATCGAGGCCATGCAGGAAGCCCTGCCGGTGTTTGGCCGCAAGATCAGGGGGTACGACATGCCCGACGCCCTGCTCACCGGCGTGGAAACGCGCACCTCGTCACCGCTCAAGATGACACGGGGCGACGATTTCCAGAGCCTGAACGTGTGCGGCCTGTACCCTGCGGGCGAAGGGGCCAGCTACGCGGGCGGCATCCTGTCGGCGGGGGTGGACGGCATCCGGGTCGCGGAAGCCGTGGCGGCCGCGATGGCGCCCGCAGCATGAAAAAGCCGCCCGGTGGGGCGGCTTTCGGGAGCGGGTCAGGCGCGATCAGCCCTGCGCATTCTGCAGCGCGGCGATGCGCTCCTCGATGGGCGGATGCGTGCTGAACAGCTTGCCGATGCCGCCGGTGATGCCCATGGCCTGCACGCTCTTGGGCAACTCGCCGGGTGCCATGCCGCCCAGCCGGGCCAGGGCGTTGATCATGGGCTGGCGGCGGCCCAGCAGCCGGGCCGAGCCGGCGTCCGCGCGGAACTCGCGCTGGCGGCTGAACCAGGCCACGACGATGGCCGCGGCGAAGCCCAGCACGATGTCCAGCACGATGGTCGTCACCCAGTAGCCGATGCCCGGGCCCGAACGGTTGTCGTTGCCACGGTTCAGGAAGCTGTCGACCGCGTAGCCGATGACCCGGCTCAGGAACACCACGAAGGTGTTCATCACGCCCTGGATCAGCGTCATGGTGACCATGTCGCCATTGGCGATGTGGGCCACCTCATGGCCGATCACCGCCTCGACTTCGTCGCGCGTCATGCCCTGCAGCAGGCCGGTGGACACCGCCACCAGCGCCGAGTTCTTGAATGCACCGGTGGCAAACGCATTGGGCGCGCCCTCGAAGATGCCGACTTCGGGCATGCCAATCTGGGCCTGGTCGGCCAGCTTGCGCACGGTCTCGACAATCCAGGCTTCATCGGCATTGCGCGGCTGTTCGATGATCTGCACCCCCGCGCTCCATTTGGCCACCGGCTTGCTGATCAGCAGCGAGATGAAGGCGCCGCCAAAGCCCATGATCAGCGCAAAGCCGAGCAGCGCGGTGAGGTTCAGGCCGTTGGCCGTGAGGTAGCGGTTGACGCCCAGCAGGCTGGCCACCAGGCCCAGCACCACGACGACCGCAAGGTTGGTCAACACGAAAAGTGCAATGCGTTTCATGAAATCTCCGAGGCGTGATTGAAGTTCACCCCGCGCACAGATGAGGCCGCCAGCGGCCGGTTCAAGGGAGCGGAGTTCGCAGAGTGCCTTGTTGTTCTGGTGCTATCGGCAGCCTGCGGGGACGGAATACAAGGGAGTCATCATAGAAGGAAAAGTTCTGGTTTCCGGGCCACCAGCCCGGTATGCCCAGCACCGGCAGCGGCGTGAAAGGCTTGCCTGCCAGGCGTTCGGCCGTGCATTCACCGGCCAGCCAGCTGTCCACTTTTGCTATCGATTCAATAGCACACTGTGACCACCAGACATGGGCTACCAGCGATTTTCTTGGTGAAACCAGTTTTTCGAGCAGCGCATGGCCGGTCACCAGCAGGCGGGCCTGCTGCCACAGCGGCCGCAGATCGACGAACAGGCGGTGCCAGTCCCGCGCCAGCAGGGCCTGCCACAGCGGCGCCGGTGCATCGAGCACCGCTCCGTTCTCGTCGAACACGGTGATCGCGTCGCGCACCGGGCCGCGCACGGCGCCCACGCCGTCCCGGGCCATTTCCGCGGCCTGCAGCGCATTGAGCCGGGCCTTGGTCCGCGGCAGTCCCAGCCAGCACAGGCCATTGAAAAAGTCGTGGTAGCCCTCGCGGGTCGGGCACTTTCCACTATCAAAAATATAGCGCTCGTAAGGCACGCCCGGCGGCAGCGCCTCCTGCGCCACGAAGCGAACCGCCCCGCCGCGCTGTGCATTCAGGGCTTCGTGCAGCGCCATGCCACCCGCCACGCGGGCGGCCACGGCTTCACCCGGTTCGCGCCAAGGTGCAAACCAGGGCGCCTGCCAGTCAGTGGCTTGCACCCTGCGCGGCCACCAGCCGCCAGGGCAGCGCCTCGCCGCTGCGCAGCGGCTTGAGCTCGGCCTCGCCGAAGGCGTAGCTTTCGGGCGGGGTCCAGGCCTCGCGCCGCAGGGTCACGGTGCCGCTGTTGCGCGGCAGCCCGTAGAACGCCGGCCCGTTGAAACTGGCAAAGGCCTCGAGCTGATCCAGCGCGCCCGCCGCCTCGAAGGCCTCGGCATAGAGTTCCAGTGCAGCATGCGCGGTGTAGCAGCCGGCGCAGCCCGTGGCGTGCTCCTTCAGGTGCGCCGGGTGCGGAGCGCTGTCGGTGCCCAGGAAGAATTTGCCGCTCCCGCCCGTGGCTGCCGCCACCAGCGCGAGGCGGTGGGTCTCGCGCTTGAGCACCGGCAGGCAGTAGTAATGCGGCCGGATGCCGCCGGTGAAGATGGCGTTGCGGTTGTACAGCAGGTGGTGCGCCGTGACGGTGGCTGCAGTGAAGCGGTCCGCTTCCTGCACGTACTGGGCGGCTTCCTTCGTGGTGATGTGCTCGAAAACGATCTTCAGTTCCGGGAAGTCGCGGCGCAGCGGGATCAGCTGCTGCTCGATGAACACGGCCTCGCGGTCGAACAGGTCGATGTCTGACGAGGTGACTTCGCCATGCACCAGCAGTAACAGGCCTTCGCGCTGCATCGCTTCGAGCGTGGCGTAGGTCTTGCGCAGGTCGGTCACGCCGGCGTCGCTGTTGGTGGTGGCGCCCGCCGGGTAGAGCTTGCAGGCCACCACGCCCGCCGCCTTGGCCCGCCGGATTTCGTCGGGCGGCAGCACGTCGGTGAGGTACAGCGTCATCAGCGGCTCGAAGGCCACGCCTGCAGGCACGGCCGCCAGGACGCGGTCACGGTAGGCGGCCGCCTGCGCCGCGGTGGTCACCGGCGGCTTGAGGTTGGGCATGATGATGGCGCGGCCAAACTGGGCCGCCGTGTGCGGCACCACGGTGGTCAGCGCCGCACCGTCGCGAACGTGCAGGTGCCAGTCGTCGGGACGGGTCAGGGTGATCTCGGAGGTCATGCCGCCATTGTCCCAGAGCGGCGCCGCCACCCCGGGCGGGAGGCGGCACCGCCGCCTCGGGGGTGGGCCATCAGTGCGCCAGGATCTTGTCCAGGAAGTCCTTGGTGCGCGGCTGGCGGTTCTCGGGATGGCCGAAAAACTCCTCGGTGGAGCAGTCCTCGAGGATGCGGCCGCCCACGTCGATGAAGATCACTCGGCTGGCCACCTTGCGGGCGAAGCCCATTTCGTGCGTGACCACCATCATGGTCATGCCTTCCTTGGCGAGCTTGACCATGACGTCGAGCACTTCCCCCACCATCTCCGGGTCGAGTGCCGAGGTCGGCTCGTCGAACAGCATGACGATCGGGTCCATGCTCAGCGCGCGCGCGATCGCCACGCGCTGCTGCTGGCCGCCCGAGAGCTGGCCCGGAAACTTGTCCTTGTGCGCCATCAGGCCCACGCGATCCAGCATCTTGAGGCCGCGCGTGCGGGCCTCGTCCTGGCTGCGGCCCAGCACCTTGACCTGGGCGATGGTCAGGTTCTCGGTCACGCTCAGGTGCGGGAACAGCTCGAAGTGCTGGAACACCATGCCGACGCGGCTGCGCAGCTTGGGCAGATCGGTCTTGGGGTCGTGCAGGCCGACACCGTCCACGAAGATCTCGCCCTTCTGGATGGGCTCCAGCCCGTTCACGGTCTTGATCAGGGTGGACTTGCCCGAGCCGGACGGCCCGCAGACCACCACCACGTCGCCCTTGTTGATCTTGACGTTGCAGTCATTGAGGACCTGGACCGGCCCATACCATTTGGATACGTTCTTGATTTCAATCATGGGAAGAGCTCCAGGGGTTCAACGGATGATGGCGATTTTCTTCTGCAGCATCTTCACCAGATACGACAGCGAATAGCAGATCACGAAATAGGTGATGGCGGCGAGGATGTAGGCCTCGCGCGTGTGGCTCAGGTTGGCGCCGGCGATCGAGAAGCCGTGCAGCATGTCGTGCGCCGTGATGATGTAGACCAGCGAGGTGTCCTGGAACAGGATGATGGTCTGCGTCAGCAGGATGGGCAGCATGTTGCGGAACGCCTGCGGCAGGATCACCAGCTTCATGTTCTGGCCGTAGCTCATGCCCAGCGCCTGGCCGGCAAACACCTGGCCGCGCGGGATCGACTGGATGCCGGCGCGCATGATCTCGCTGAAATACGCCGCCTCGAAGGCGATGAAGGTGATGATCGCGGACCACTCGGCCCCGATGGAGCGGCCGATCAGCATGGGCACCAGCAGGAAGAACCAGAGCAGGACCATCAGCAGCGGAATGGAGCGCATCCCGTTGACGTAGATGACGGCCGGGATTTCCAGCGCCTTGACGCCCGACAGGCGCATCAGCGCCAGCAGCGTGCCGAAGAAAATGCCGCCCGCGGTGGCCACGGCGGTCAGTGCCACGCTGAAGTAGAGTCCCTTGAGCACGTAGCTGCGGAACACCTCCATCGTGAAGAAGGAAAAGTCGAGTTCGCTCATGTCAGTGTCCTCCGCCGCCGGTGGAGGCTACAAAGCCCGGGACCCGGACGCGCTTCTCGACCCAGGTCATGATCCGGTTGATCGCGAAAGCCGAGATGATGTAGAGGATGGTCACCCCCAGGTAGATCTCGACGCCGCGCGAGGTTTCCTCGCCGGCCTGCTGGGCGAAGAAAGTGAGTTCGGTGATGGACACGGCGAACGCCACCGAGGAATTCTTGAAGATGTTCATGCTCTCGCTGGTCAGCGGAGGAATGACGATGCGAAACGCCATGGGCAGGAGCACATAGCGGTAGCACTGGAAGGTCGTGAAACCCATGGCCATGCCGGCGTAGCGCTGCCCCTTGGGCAGGGCCTGGATGCCCGCGCGGACCTGCTCGGCAATACGGGCCGAAGTGAAGAAGCCAAGACCGAACACCACGAGCACCAGCTTGGGCGTCTGGGCGAAGGCCGGGAACAGCACCGGGATGACGTGGTACCAGAGGAAGATCTGGACCAGCAGGGGGATGTTGCGGAACAACTCCACCCAGAAATTTCCGAAGCGCACCAGCCAGGGGCTGTTGGGCAGGGTACGGATGGTACCGATCAGCGAGCCGATGATCAGCGCCACGGCCAGCGATAAAAGCGACACCTCGATGGTCTGCACCCAGGCAGACAACAGCCAGTCGAGGTAGGTCTGGGTCCGGCCCGAGCCGAAACAACCCGCCACCTTCTCCCGGTCAATCGTGTCCAGGCAAAAAATCTGCCACTCCAGACTCATGACTTCTCCTTGTTGTTATGGACAACAGCCCCGCAACCCGGTGACGGACTGCGGGGCCGGGCTTCAGCTTAGCTTACTTCTTGGCGTTGAAGTCTTCAGCCGGCTTGTCGTTGGGCGACTTGATCAGTTCCTTGAGGACGCTGCCCATGGCCAGGTTCACGCTGGTGTTCTTGGGCGGAATCGGGTTCATGAACCACTTGTCGTAGAGCTTGTTGAGCTCGCCGGTCTTCATCATGCCCTGGATCTGGGCGTCCACCGCCTTCAGGAAGTTGGGGTCGTCCTTGCGGACCATGATGGCGATCGGCTCGACGTTCAGGGTTTCGCCCACGATGGCGTAGTCCTTGGGCGACTTGGACGAGGCGATCAGGCCGGCCAGGATGTTGTCGTCCATCACGAAGGCGTCAGCGCGGCCCGACTCGAGCAGCAGGAAGCTGTCGGCGTGGTCCTTGCCATAGACTTCCTTGAAGTTGATGCCATTGGCACGCTCGTGCTTGCGCAGCAGCGCCACGGACGTGGTGCCCGTGGTGGTGGCCAGGCTCTTGCCGTTGAGTTGCGAGATCGACTTGATGCCCGAGGCCACCTTGACGGCGGTACGCACTTCGGTCACGAAGGTGGTGTAGGCAAAGCTCACGTCCTTCTGGCGCGTGGCGTTGTTGGTGGTGGAGCCACACTCGATGTCCACGGTGCCGTTCTGCACCAGGGGGATGCGGTTGGCGGAGGTCACAGGCGTGTACTCGATCTTGGCGGTCGGGGTCAGCGCCTTGATGATGCGCTCGCACAGTTCAACGTGGTAGCCGGCGTACTTGCCGTCACCCAGCGTGTAGGACAGCGGAGCGGACGATTCGCGAACGCCCATCACGATCTTGCCGGAGGCCTTGACTTTGGCCAGCGTGTCATTGGCCTGGGCAAAGGCGCTGCCGGTCGCGATGGTTGCGACGGCGAGAGCCAACAAATGCTTCTTCATGAGAATCTCCTTGTGGTGAAGCGTTGAGGGTAGGGAACTAACGAAATTCTAGGGAAGCGGGCTTGCGGGAATACCCTGTGGCCAATTGCCCCGGAAGGATTAGAGCGTCAAAACGGAACCTGGTCAGTCGGGTATTTCCAGAAGTCCCGCAGCAGGTAGCTCACGGGCAGGTTCAGCGGCGTGTTCTTCGGCGGAATGGGCTTGGCAAACCACTTGTCGTAGATGGGCAGGATCTCGTGGCTCACGATCAGGCGGCGCATTTCGTCGTCGACCACCTTCTTGAAGGCCGGATCGTTCTTGGGCAGCATGATGGCCAGCGGTTCCGTGGTGAGGAACTTGCCCACCACCTTGAGCGCGGCCGGGTTGGGCCGGTTGGCCGCGAGGCCGTACAGCAGCACGTCGTCCATGACAAAGGCCTCGGCCTCGCCCTTTTCCACCATCTCGACGGCGCGCGCATGGTCGGGCGCTTCCAGGATCGTGATGCCCATCAGGCGTTCGCGGTTGGCCTGGTCCGCCGCCTTCAGCGGCGTGGTGCCCTTGGTGGACACCAGCTTCTTGCCCATCAGGTCCTCGATCCGGTCCACCTTGCTGTCGGCGCGAACCAGCAGCCGCGCACCGGTGATGAAGTGCGGAATCGTGAAGGCCACTTTCTCGCGCCGCTCGGCGTTGTTGGTGGTGGAGCCGCACTCCATGTCGGCCTTGCCCTGCTCCACCATGGCGATGCGGTTGGCCGGGGTCACCAGCATCAGGTCCACCGGCACGTTCTTGACGCCCACCTTCTTGCCCACGGCCTCGGCCACTTTGAGGCACAGGTCCAGCGCATAGCCCATGGGCTGGCGCGACACGGGGTCGATGTAGGAAAAGGGCACGGACGATTCGCGGTGCGCGATCACCAGCTTGCCGCCGGCCTTGACGCGCTCCAGCACCCCCTGCGCCTGGGCCGCGGAAACCCAGCAGGTGGCCGCGACGGCCAAGACAATTCCCCAACGTGGTGCGTTCATCTTCATTTCAAACAACTTTCCGGAGATAAGCAGTCTTTGTGCCCGGCGCCCCGTCAGGGGGCGGGACGCAGAGGCTGCGTGAGTTTTTCAGGCACCAGCAGGGCCTCGATCTGGGCCCGCGTGAGGATGCCCAGGGTTTCGGCCACCTCGTCCACGGCCTGCCCGCTGGCGATCGCCGTCTTGGCGATCAGGGCCGCCTTCTCGTAGCCGATGATGGGGTTGAGCGCCGTGACCAGCGTGATCGACTCCCGCACGCGCCGTGCCAGCAGCTCATGGTTGGCCTCGATGCCGGCCACGCAGTGGGCCTGCAGCGTCAGGCAGGCGTTGCCCAGGTGGGTGATGCTCTTGAACAGGCTCCAGCCCATGATGGGCTCGAAGGCGTTGAGCTGCAACTGCCCGGCCTCGGAGGCCATGGTCACGGTCATGTCGTTGCCGATCACCTCGAAGGCCACCTGGTTCATCACCTCCGGAATCACCGGATTGACCTTGCCCGGCATGATCGACGAGCCGGCCTGGCGCGCCTGCAGCCGGATATCGCCAAACCCCGCCTGGGGCCCGCTGGACAGCAGGCGCAGGTCGTTGCAGGTCTTGCTGAGCTTGGTGGCCACGCGCTTGAGCACGCCCGACAGCTGCACAAAAGCGCCCGTGTCCTGCGTGGCCTCGACCAGGTTGGTGGCCATGACGACGGGGATGCCGCTCTCCTCGGCCAGATAGCGGCAGGCCAGTTCGGCGTAGCCATGCGGGGCATTGATGCCGGTGCCGATGGCGGTGGCGCCCAGGTTGATTTCCTGGATCAGCGCGCGGGCCTCGCGCAGCCGGGCCTCGTCTTCCTCGAGCATGACGGCGTAGGTCGAGAACTCCTGGCCCAGGGTCATGGGCACCGCGTCCTGCAACTGCGTCCGGCCGATCTTGAGGACCGACTTGAACTCCTGGGCCTTGGCCTCGAAGCCCGCGCGCAGCGTGGCCATGGCCGCCAGCAGGCCGTCGATGCCCGACCACAGCGCCAGCCGCACCGCGGTCGGGTAGACGTCGTTGGTGCTCTGGGAGGCGTTGACGTGATCGTTGGGGTGCAGGACGTCGTAGCGCCCCTTGTCGTAGCCCAGCTTCTCCAGCGCGAGGTTGGCAATGACCTCGTTGGCGTTCATGTTGGTGGAAGTGCCCGCGCCCCCCTGGATCACGTCCACCACGAACTGCTCATGGAACTGGCCGGCGATGAGCTTTTCGCAGGCACTCATGATGGCGGCCGCGCGTTTACGGTCCACGGTGCCCAGTTCGGCGTTGGCGCGCGCGGCGGCTTTCTTGACGTGGCCGAAGGCCCGGATCAGCGCCGGCATGGCCGAGATCGGCGTGCCGGAAATCGGGAAGTTGTCTACCGCGCGGGCGGTGTGAACACCCCAGTAAGCATCGGCGGGAATCTGTTTTTCCCCAAGGAAATCATGCTCGACGCGAAAGACACCAGACATTTCGTTACAGCCGTTTTTTCGATGGCGCGAACTGTAGATGTCTCCTTTTTGAAAGGCCAATGCTGAATGCGCGGACCGTTATGCACAAAACTTATAGATCATCAAAGCTACTCATTTTGGTGCATTTTGGGCCGCCAGATAGGTCCAAAGTGCCCTTGCAGGCCCCTTTGGAGCCTCCTTCCCTACGGGTTTTTCCCTATACGCCCGAACGTCCATGGTCATCTCCAGACCGGCCATGCCCGCGGGTGCGGCGCTCACCAGCTTGCGCCCGCGCAGCTCCTTCTTGACCGCGCTGTACGGCAGGAAGGCGACGCCATGCCCCTCCAGGGCCATGACCTTCAGGCCCTCGGCCATGTCGGTTTCATAGACCCGGTCCAGATGGATCGCCGTGCTCGACTGCTTGAGGATCAGGTCGGTCACGCGACCCAGGTAGGCGCCCGGCGCGTAGCCCAGGTAGGGCAGCGGATGCCCGGCCCGCCCCGGCAGCTTGTAGATTGGCTCGCCGTCGGGGCCGGGCTTGACGTAGGGTGCGAGCACCTCCTGGCCCAGCGAGACCATCTCGTAGCGGTCGGCGTCGAGCTGGAACGGCTGCGACGCATGGTGGTAGGCGATCAGCAGGTCGCAGCCGCCTTCGACCAGCCGCATCACCGCGTCATGCACATTGAGCGCAATCAGCCGGCTCTTGATGGGGCCGAATTTCTCGCGCAGGTTGGACACCCAGGCCGGAAAGAACGTGAACGCCAGGGTGTGCGGCACGGCGAACTCGATCACGTCCTTGCCCGCCGTCGAATGGCCCCGCAGCATGGCGCGCGTGCTCTGCAGCGCCTGCAGCATCTCCAGCGACTGCGCATACAGGGTCTCGCCGGCCGGGGTGAGGCGCGTGGGGTACGAACTGCGGTCGACCAGATCGGTGCCGGCCCAGGCCTCCAGGGCCTGGATGCGCCGCGAAAACGCCGGTTGCGTCACGTGGCGCAGCTGCGCCGACCGGCTGAAGCTGCGGGTCTCGGCCAAGCTGACAAAATCTTCAAGCCATTTGGTTTCCATGCGCCATTATGGTTGCGGGCCCGGCCCCCCTCTGCCCCGGGAAACACCTCATTGGCGAAGGCGCCCTGGCGCGCCGGCAAGGCCACTGCACTCCTGTTTCCATAGCAGGCAGTGGCCGCCCGGCAAGGGCTAAGCGGCGATTTCGTCTTCGCTGCGTTCGCTGGAGCGCTGCAATGCCCACATCTCGGCATAGCGTCCCGCGCGCGCCAGCAGCGCGTTGTGCGTGCCGCGCTCGATGATGCGGCCGGCCTCCAGCACCAGGATTTCGTGGGCGTCCACCACGGTGGACAGGCGGTGCGCGATGACCAGGGCGGTCTTGTTGCGCGCCGTGGCCTGCAGCTCGGCCTGGATGGCGCGCTCGTTGGCGCTGTCCAGCGCGGAGGTCGCCTCGTCGAAGATCACGATGGGCGGGTTCTTCAGCAGCGTGCGGGCGATCGCCACGCGCTGCTTCTCGCCGCCCGACAGCTTGAGGCCGCGCTCGCCCACCACGGTCTGGTAGCCCTTGGGCGTGGATTCGATGAAGTCGTGGATGCGCGCGGCGCGCGCCGCCGCCTCCACCTCGGCGCGGCTGGCGCCGGGGCGGCCGTAGGCGATGTTGTATTCCACGGTGTCGTTGAACAGCACCGTGTCCTGCGGCACGATGCCCACGGCCTGGCGCACGCTGGCCTGGGTGACCGACCGGATGTCCTGACCGGCCACGGTGATGCGTCCGCCGGCCACGGCGGGCTGACCCGGAATGCCCACGTCATAGAACCGGTACATCAGCCGCGCCAGCGTCGACTTGCCCGAGCCCGAGGGGCCGACGACCGCCACCGTCTTGCCCGCCGGGATCTCGAAGCTCAGGTCGTGCAGGATCACGCGCGCGGGCTCGTAGGCAAAGGTCACGTTCTCGAAGCGCACGCTAGGCTGGTCCAGGCCCTGCAACGGCCGGGCGCCCGGCGCGTCGGCGACCTCGCGCTCCTTTTCCATGAGCACGAACATCTTGTCCAGGTCGGTCAGGCTCTGCTTGATCTCGCGGTACAGAACGCCCAGGAAGTTCAGCGGGATGTACAGCTGGATCATGAAGGCGTTGACCATGACCAGGTCGCCCAGCGTCATGTGGCCGGCCACCACGCCCTGCGTGGCGCGCCACAGCATGGTCACCAGCCCCACGGCAATGATGAGCTGCTGGCCGGTGTTGAGCAGCGAGAGCGAGGTCTGCGCCTTCAGGCGCGAGCGGCGGTAGCGGTCCAGGCTCTCGTCGTAGCGGCGGGCCTCGAAGGCCTCATTGTTGAAATACTTGACGGTCTCGTAGTTGAGCAGTGAATCGACGGCCTTGGTGTGCGCCGCCGAATCGAACTCGTTGGCCTGCTTGCGGTACTTGGTGCGCCACTCGGTCACCGTGACGGTGAACACGATGTACACCGCCAGCGCGCAGACCGTGATGCCGGCAAACCAGACATCGAACTTGACCGCCAGGATGCCCAGCACCAGCGCCACCTCGATCAGCGTGGGCACGATGCTGTACAGCGAATAGGAGATCAGCGACTCGATCCCGCGCACCCCGCGCTCGATGTCGCGCGTCATCCCGCCGGTCTGGCGGTCCAGGTGAAAGCGCAGGCTCAAGGCGTGCAGGTGCTCGAAGGTCTGCAGCGCAATCTGCCGCGAGGTGCCCTGCGTGGCCTGCGAGAACACCAGCTCGCGCAACTCGGTGAACAGCGAGGTGCTCAGGCGCAGCAGCCCGTAGGCCAGCAGCAGGCCCGCCGGCACCACCAGCACGGCGGCCGGGTCGCCGGGCTTGACGCTCATGCTGTCGATCAGGTTCTTGAGCAGCAGCGGCACGCTGACGTTGGCTCCCTTGGCGCCCAGCATGAACAGCAGCGCAAACAGCACCCGCCACTTGTATTGCCAGAGGTAGGGGAACAGGCGGCGCAGCGTGGCCCAGTCGGAACGGGGGGGCGCCGCGGCTGCGGCGCCTGTGGCGGAGGCCGGCGTGTGGACGGGGGCAGACAGTTCGCCGAAGCGGCGCATGGGGGACAATCGTGGCTGTTAACGACTCAGAGATTGTGCCCATGTCCGCAGATTCAAGCGCCCGCGAGGCGGCGTTGCCCTCCGACCGCGAACTGGTACTCAAGGTCATCCCCATGCCGGCGGACTGCAATGCCAACGGCGACATCTTCGGCGGCTGGGTCATGGCCCAGGTCGACCTGGCCGGCTCCGTGGTGCCCGCGCGCTATGTCGACGGGCGCATGGCCACCGTGGCGGTCAACCAGTTCATCTTCAAGCAGCCGGTGCGCGTGGGCGACATCCTGAGCTTCTTTGCCGAGGTCACGCGCATCGGCACGACCTCGATCACCGTGCAGGTGGAAGTGTTTGCCGAGCGCTTCCGAGCCCAGGGCCAGTATGTGAAGGTGACCGAAGCCTCGCTGACCTACGTGGCGATCGACGACGCCGGCCGGCCGCGGCCGATCCCCAAGAAGTGAGTCTGCTACTTATTCTGTAGCAAACAGTGGCCGCCCCGCCTGGGCTTCAGCCTCTTTTGATTCAAAACTTGCCGTGCCGGCCCTCGCCGGCGGCAAACCGGCCCGCGCCCTGCAGGCCGTCGGCGATGCAGTGCTTGCCGCGCTCCCACTCCTGGTGCAGCGCCTCGGCCAGGGGCAGGTCCCACTGGGCATGGGCACTCGCACGGTCGGCGTTCATGGTTTTCTGCGGAAAGCCCGCAAGCTGGCGCGCCAGTGCCAGCGCGGCTTCCAGCCCCTCGCCACGCGGCACCACACGGTTGGCCAGGCCCATGGCCAGCGCCTCGGGCGCCTCGACCTTGCGGCCGGTGAGGATCAGGTCCATGGCGTGGCCCATGCCAACCAGCCGCGGCAGGCGCACGGTGCCGCCATCGATCAGCGGCACGCCAAAGCGGCGGCAATAGACGCCGAAGTAGGCGTCCTCCTCCATCACGCGCAGGTCGCACCACAGCGCGAGCTCCATGCCACCGGCCACAGCGGCGCCGCTGACGGCGGCGATCACGGGTTTGGACAAATGCAGGCGCGACGGCCCCATCGGCCCCAGGGGCTGCGCATCGGCCGCGCTGAAATCCAGATCGGCCAGCACGCCACCCTGCCCCTGCGCCGCCATGCGGGCGCCGTACTGCAGGTCCCAGCCCGCGCAGAAATGCCCGTGCGCGCCATGGAACACCGCCACGCGCGCCGAGGCATCGGCCTCGAACGCGACGAAGGCCGCATGTAGCGCATGAGCGGTCGCGCTGTCCACCGCATTGCGGACATCAGGGCGGCTGAGTGTCACCACCGTGACCTCGCCTTGCGTGTGTGTATGAACGGCATCACTCATGCGGTGATTAGCCCTGATCCCCAGGTGACACCGTATTCGGAACAACCCTGTACTGCGATGCAGACCGTGCAGATATAACCGAGCGACCACAACAAGCCCCGAATTTCAGGAGACACGGTGCAAATCCTCCAACTGGTGATCGGCGGCATCTCGCAGGGATGCATCTACGGGCTGATCGCGCTGGGCTTCGTGCTCATCTACAAGGCCACCGAGACCGTGAGCTTCGCGCAAGGCGAACTCATGATGCTCGGCGCATTTGGCGGGCTGGCCTGCATGACCTTCATGGGCTTCCCGTTCTGGCTGGCAGTGATCAGCGCCATCGGCGCCATGGCGCTGTTCGGCATGCTGCTGGAGCGCCTGGTGATCCGGCCCATCCTGGGGCAGCCCGCGTTCTCCATCGTGATGCTGACCATCGGCATCGGCTACGTGGCGCGCGGACTCATCACCATGATCCCCGGCATCGGCACCGAGACCCACTCGCTGCCCGTGCCCTACAAGGACGTGATCTGGAAATTCGGCGGCGATGCCAACGGCATCGGCTCGCTGGTGCTCAATGCCGAGCAGCTCGTCATCATTGCCGCCACCGCGGTGCTGTGCGCGCTGCTGTTCGCGGTGTTCAGGTACAGCAAGATCGGCATCGCCATGCAGGCCTCGTCGCAGAACCAACTGGCCGCCTACTACATGGGCATCCCGGTCAAGCGGCTCAACGGCCTGGTCTGGGGGCTGGCGGCGGCGGTGGCCGCCGTGGCCGGCCTGCTGCTGGCCCCCATCACCTTCGTCCACGCCAACATGGGCTTCATCGGCCTCAAGGCCTTTCCGGCCGCCGTGGTGGGCGGCTTTGGCAGCCTGCCGGGCGCCATCGTCGGGGGGCTGATCATCGGCCTGGTGGAATCGCTGTCGGGCTTCTATCTGCCAGATGGCTTCAAGGACACGGCCGCGTACATCGTGGTGCTGGTCATGCTCATGGTCAAGCCCAACGGCCTGTTCGGCGAAAAGCTGCGCAAAAAAGTATGAGATTCATTTTCAAGACCGACTACGGCCAGGACGTCAACCTGGCCCAGCATGGCGGCCACGTCTTCTGGTACGGCGCGCTGATGCTGTTGCTGCTGGCGGCGCCCTGGCTGCTCGCCGAATACTGGCTGGCGCAGCTCACCTTCATCCTCATCTACGGCATCGTGGGGCTGGGGTTGATGCTGCTCGCGGGCTTCACCGGCCTGTTCTCCATCGGCCACGCGGCCTTCCTGGGCGTCGGGGCCTACACCCAGGCCGTGTTCACCAACATGGGGGTGCCCTTCCCGATCGCGCTGGTGCTGGCGGGCCTGCTGTCGGCCGCGGTGGGCGTGGTGGTCGGCCTGCCGGCGCTGCGCGTCAAGGGCATCTACCTGGGCATTGCCACGCTGTCGTTCGGCTTCATCGTCGAGGAAGTGCTCGCGCGCTGGGAGTCGGTCACGGGGGGCAACTCCGGCATCCAGGTCAAGCACCCCAATCTGTTCGGCTGGAAAGTGGGCTCGGGTGAAGGCTTCTACTTCATCTGCCTGGTGGTGGCGGTCGTCGCCACGCTGGCCATCCTGAACCTGCTGCGCTCACCCACGGGCCGCGCCTTCGTGGCCATCCGCGACTCCGAAATCTCGGCGCAGAGCATGGGCATCCAGCTGGCGCGCTACAAGACGCTGTCGTTCGCGCTGTCGGCCGCCCTGGCGGGCATTGGCGGGGCGCTGTACGCGCACAAGCTGCAGTTCATCTCGCCGGACCAGTTCAACATCCTGCAGTCGATCGACCTGCTGCTCATGGTGGTGATTGGCGGGCTGGGTTCGGTGCATGGCGCGTTCCTGGGCGCGATCTTCCTGATCTCCATGCCCCAGCTCATCAACCTGGGCAAGGGCTATCTGCCCGACACCATCGGACAGGCACCCGGCCTGCAGTCGGTGGTGTACGGCAGCGTGCTGATCGCCTTCGTGCTGTTCGAGCCGCTGGGCATCTACGGCCGCTGGCTCAAGATCCGCACCTGGTTCCAGCTGTTCCCGTTCTACCGCAAGGGCCTGTTCAAGCGGCAGAAGTCCTTCCAGAAATCCGACAGGCTGAAATGACCGACATCCTTCTCTCGGCAAAGAACCTCAGCGTTCGCTTTGGCGGCGTGCTGGCCGTCAACAACGTGAGCTTCGACGTGCGCGCCGGCGAGGTGTTCACGCTGATCGGCCCCAATGGCGCGGGCAAGACCACGGTGTTCAACCTGATCAGCCGCATCTACACGCCCACCTCGGGCAGCATCGACTACCTGGGCCTGCCCCTGACCGACCAGCCGCCCCACAAGATCGCCTCGATGGGCATTGCGCGCACCTTCCAGAACATCGAGCTGTTCGAGCACGCCACCGTGCTGCACAACCTGCTCATCGGGCGCCACACCCACCACCGCACCAGCCTGTTCAGCGAGTTGTTCTTCACGGCCAAGGTGCGCCAGGCCGAGATCGACGCGCGCGAGAAGGTCGAGCAGGTGATCGATCTGCTCGACCTGCAGCACCACCGCGACGCCATGGTGGCCGGCCTGCCCTACGGGGTGCGCAAGGTGGTGGAACTGGCGCGCGCGCTGTGCACCGAGCCCAAGCTGCTGCTGCTGGACGAACCCTCGTCGGGCCTGAATGTGGAGGAAACCGACGACATGGCCTTCTGGATCCAGGACATCAAGCATGAACTGGGCATCACCGTGCTGATGGTGGAACACGACATGTCGCTGGTGTCCAAGGTGTCCGACCGCGTGCTGGCCATGAACCAGGGGGAGGTGCTGGCCACCGGCACCCCGCGCGAAGTGCAGACCGACCCCGGTGTGATCGAGGCCTATCTGGGCTCGGTCGACGATGTGTCCTCGCTGCGTAGGGAGGCCGCATGAGCGAGACCCCACCCGCCGTGAGCGACCAGCCCGTGCTCAAGCTGCTCAACGTCGAGAGCGCCTACGGCCCCATCAAGGCCATCCGCGGCGTCAGCCTGCAGGTGCGCCGCGGCGAGATCGCTACCGTGCTCGGCTCCAATGGCGCCGGCAAGTCCACCATCCTCAAGACCATCTCGGGCATCATCGACCCGCGCAAGGGCTCGATCGAGTTCAAGGGCGAATCCATCACGGCCCAGGACCCGGCGCACATCGTCCAGCAGGGCCTGAGCCACGTGCCCGAGGGGCGCGAGGTGTTTCCGCTGCTCAGCGTGCGCGACAACCTCATGATGGGCGCCTACACCCGCAGCGACCGCGATGGCGTGCAGCGCGACATGGAGGCGGTCTATGCCTACTTCCCGATCCTGCGGGAGCGCGCCAGCCAGGACGCCGGCCTGCTGTCGGGCGGCCAGCAGCAGATGCTGGCCATCAGCCGGGCGCTGATGGCCGCGCCCGACCTGATCCTGCTGGACGAGCCCAGCCTGGGCCTGTCCCCCAAGCTCACCAAGGAGATCTTCGAGATCGTGGTGCGCATCAACCGCGAGCGCGGCACCACCATCCTGCTGGTGGAGCAGAACGCCAACATGGCGCTCAATGCCTCGGACTACGGCTACGTGCTGGAGAACGGCCGCATCGTCATGGAGGACACCTGCGCCCGCCTGCGCGAGAAGGACGACATCAAGGAGTTCTATCTGGGCATGAAGGAAGAAGGCGTGCGCGGCGAGCGCCGCTGGAAGAAGAAGAAGAACTGGCGCTGAAGGACACCGAAAGATGAGCAACCTCTGGGACCTTTCCCACATCCAGCCCGCCACGCAGGTCGCGATGGAGGGCGACACCATCCCCGCCATGTTCTGGAACGCGGTCGAGAAGCGCGGCCCCCAGGTCTGGATGCGGCAGAAGAAGCTGGGCATCTGGCGCAGCTGGACCTGGCAGCAGACCGCCGAGGCGGTGCGCGAGATCGCGGGCGGTCTCATGAGCCTGGGCTTCGCGCCCGGCGAGTGCGCGTCCATCCTCTCCAACACCGTCATCGAATGGGTGCTGGCCGACCTGGCCGTGCTCAGCGCCGGCGGTGTGGCCAATGGCATTTACCCCACCGACGCGGCCTCGCAGGTGCACTACCTGTGCGAGGACTCGCGCACCACCGTGCTGTTCGTGGAGGACGACGAGCAGCTGGACAAGGCCCTTGAAGTGCGCGCGCAACTGCCCGGCCTGCGCAAGATCGTGGTGTTCGACATGGATGGACTTCGCGAACTCAGCGACCCGGGCGTCATCAGCCTGGCGGCGCTGCGGGAGCTGGGGCGCGACTACAACGTGCGCCAGGGCGACGACCTGATGCGCCGCGTCAGGGCCTGCAAGCCCGGGGATCTCGCCATCCTGGTCTACACCTCGGGCACCACCGGCAAACCCAAGGGCGCGATGCACAGCCACGCCGGCCTGGTCTACACCGTGCGGGGCTACAACACGCTGGTGGCGCAGGACGACACCGACGAACGCATGTGCTTCCTGCCGCTGTGCCACATCGCCGAGCGGCTGGGCGGGGAGTACTTCGCGATGTACACCGGCTCCATCCTCAACTTCGTCGAGAACCCCGAGACGGTACCCGAGAACGTGCGCGAGATCGCGCCCACCGTCTTCACCGCCGTGCCCCGCGTCTGGGAGAAGTTCTATTCCGGGGTGATGATCGCCCTCAAGGAGGCCAGCCCGCTGCAGCAGGCGGCCTACGCCTGGTCCATCGGGGTGGGCACGCAGATCGCCGACCGCGTGCTCGCAGGCCAGCCGGTCGATGGCCTGCTGCGGTTCAAGTTCACGCTGGCGCGCTGGCTGACCCTGAACAACGTGCGCAAGCTCATCGGCATCCACCGCGCGCGCTTCTGTGTCACCGGCGCCGCGCCGATCTCGCCCGAGCTGGTCAAGTGGTACCTCGCACTGGGTGTGCCCATGCTCGAGGTCTGGGGCATGACCGAGACCTGCGGCGCGTCCACCGGCATTCCGGCCAGCCGCATCAAGCCCGGCTCCATCGGGCCGGCCGCGGACTACAACGAAGTGAGGATCGACCCCGACACCGGCGAGATCCGCGTGCGCGGCCCGAACGTGTTCATGGGCTACCTCAACCAGCCCGAGAAGACCGCCGAGACCATCGACGCCGACGGCTGGCTGCACACCGGCGACGTCGGCGTGATGGACGAGGACGGCTACTTCCGCATCACCGACCGCATGAAGGACATCATCATCACGGCCGGCGGCAAGAACATCACGCCCAGCGAGCTGGAGAACGAGCTCAAGTTCAGCCCCTACATCACCGACGCGGTGGTCATCGGCGACAAGCTGCCCTACCTCACCGTCATCATCATGATCGACCAGGAGAACGTCGAGAAATTTGCGCAGGACCACGACGTGCCGTTCAGCAACTACGCCAGCCTGACGCGCGCCGCGCCCGTCCAGGAACTGATCCAGGGCGAGATCGACCGCGTCAACAAGAAGTTCGCGCGCGTGGAGCAGATCAAGAAATTCTTCCTGCTCGAGACGCAGCTCACGGCCGAGGACGAAGAGCTCACGCCCACCATGAAGCTCAAGCGCAAGCTGGTGCAGCAGAAGTACGCGCCGCAGATCGAGGCGATGTATCGTTAACCCTGCATTGCGGCGTCGCCCGCGTGACAACAGGCCGCCCTCGGGCGGCCTTTTTCATGGGTCGAGTCACCTAGGTGAATGCAACCAATTGCAAGCAGGAGAAGAATCGCCGCGGTCTTAGCCCGTTAGACCTACAACATTATCTGGAGACACACCATGCAACCGAAACTCGCCCTCCTCGCCGCCCTGGCGCTGACCGCTGGCATGGCCAGCGCGCAGAACGCCAACGGCGTGAGCAAGAACGAAATCCTTGTCGGCACCATGCAGGACCTGTCGGGCCCGCTCGCGGGCTACGGCAAGGCCATCCGCAACGGCATGCAGATGCGCGTCGATGAAGCCAACGAAATGGGCGGCATCGCCGGCCGCAAGATCCGTCTGCTCGTCGAGGACGACGGCTACGACCCGCGCAAGGCCGTGCTCGGCGCCCAGAAGCTGGTCAACCGCGACGGCATCTTTGCCATGGTGGGGCACCTGGGCACCGCGCCCAACCTCGCGGCCATGCCCGTGCAGTTCGAGAAGAACGTGATCAACTTCTTCCCGATCACCGCCGCGCGCGAGATGTACGAACCGTTCGACCGCCTGAAGTTCGCCAATGCCGCCACCTACTACGACCAGATGCGCATTGCCGCGCCCCGGCTGGCCAAGGACCGCAACATCAAGCATCCCTGCATCATCTACCAGGACGACGACTTCGGCCTCGAAGTGATGCGCGGTGCCGAGGCCGGGCTCAAGACCCTGGGCATGGCCTTCACCGAGAAGACCTCGTACAAGCGCGGCGCCACCGACTTCTCCTCGCAGGTGGCCAAGATGAAGGCCGCCGGCTGCGAGATGGTGGTGCTGGGCACCGTGATCCGCGAAACGGTGGGCACCATTGCCGAGTCGCGCAAGACCGGCTTCTCGCCGATCTTCGTGGGCTCCAGCGCGGTCTACACCGACCTCATTCCCAAGCTCGGCGGCAAGCTCATGAACGGCCTGTACTCCACCATGACCGCGGCCCATCCCTACCTGGACGCGGCCGAGCAGCCCGTGCGCTTCTGGGCCAACAAGTACAAGACCCGCTTCAATGAGGACCCCTCGGTGTTCTCGGTCTACGGCTACGGCAACATGGACGCCTTCATCCGCGTGGCCTTCAAGACCGGTCCGAACCTCACCACCGAGAGCTTCATCAAGACCATGGACCACATGACCTTCAACCGCGACATGTTCGGCACGGCGGAGCTGACCTTCACGCCCACCAAGCGCCTGGGCAACCAGTTCTCGCGCCTGTCGCAGATCCAGGACGGCCGCTGGAAGGTGGTCTCCGACTACGTGGCCTTCAGCGGCCTGCGTCCGGTGCTGCAGAAGAACGGCAAGTGGCTGATCGAGTCCGAGTTCTTCAAGGACCAGTGACCCGCCGGCCCTCCCGGACAAGCCGCCTGCGGGCGGCTTTTTTCATGACGCCGGCCGGCGCGTCTAAGTGAATACGCCAGCTTGACAGGCCCCGGCGGCGGACAAGAATGAGGCCGTTCCCACCACCCGTACTCAGGAGACACGCAATGCAGATGAAGACCCCCGCCGTCCTGGCCCTGCTGACGCTCGGCGCCAGCCTGGCCCTGGCCCAGAACTCCAACCAGGGCGTGAGCAAGAGCGAGATCACCTTGGGCTCGATCCAGGACCTCTCGGGGCCCATCGCGGGTTTCGGCAAGCAGGTGCGGCTGGGCATGCTGCTGCGGGTGGACGAACTCAACGAACAGGGCGGCATCGGTGGGCGCAAGGTCAACCTCATCGTCGAGGACTCGGCCTACGACCCCAAGAAAGCCGTGCTGGCCGCGCAGAAGCTGGTCAACCAGGACAAGATCTTCGCCATGATCGGCCACATCGGCACGGCGCAGAACCTGGCCGCCATGCCGGTGCAGTTCGAGAAGAACGTCATCAACTTCTTCCCCGTGACCGCGGCGCGCGAGATGTACGAGCCCTTCAACCGGCTGAAGTACTCGTTCGCCGCCACCTACTATGACCAGATGCGCACCGCCGTGCCCAAGCTGGTCAAGGACAAGGGCGCCAAGAAGGTCTGCACCATGTACCAGGACGACGAATTCGGCCTGGAAGTGGAACGCGGCGCCGAAGCCGGCCTGAAGACCATCGGCATGACCTTCGCTGAAAAGACCAGCTACAAGCGCGGCGCCACCGACTTCTCCTCGCAGGTGCAGAAAATGCAGGCCAGCGGCTGCGACCTCGTGGTGCTGGGCACCATCATCCGCGAGACCATCGGCGCCATCGGCACCGCGCGCAAGCTCGGCTACAGCCCCACCTTCATCGGCTCCAGCGCGGCCTACACCGACCTGATCCACAAGCTCGGCGGCCCGGCCATGAATGGCCTGTATGCCACCCACACGGCGCAGCACCCCTACCTGGACGAGGCCTCGCAGCCCATCCGTTTCTGGGCCAACAAGTACAAGACCAAGTTCAACGAAGATCCCACGGTGTTCTCGGTCTACGGCTACAACGCGATCGACGCCTTCGCCGCCGCCGCCGCCAAGGCCGGCAAGAACCTCACCACCGACAGCTTCATCAAGGCCATGGACACCATGGTGATCCCCAAGGACATCTTCGGCAGCCCCGAAGCCACCTTCGGCCCCAAGAAGCGCCTGGGCAACGACGCCTCGCGCCTGTCGCAGATCACCGACGGCAAGTGGAAGGTCGTGAGCGACTACATCCGCTGAGCGCCCGCCGCGCCAGCGCCAGGCCGCCCTCCGGGGCGGCTTTTTTCGTTCAGGAGACGATGTAGGCGCCGGCCCCGGTGGACAGCAACCGGCCGTCCGCGCCACGGAACTCCATGCGCGTGCTGGCCACGCGCGAGCCCAGGCGCAGCACCTCGGCGTGCAGGTCGAAATGCTCGCTGATGCCCGGGCGCAGGTAGTCGATGCGCAGGTCGATGGTGCCAAGCTTGCTGAAGCGCTGAAGGCGCTGCGCCGGTTCCTCGTCCATGTGGCGCGCGCCGATGGCTGCCATGCAGGCCAGGCCGCCCATCGCATCCAGCGTGGCGCTGATCACGCCGCCATGCACGCGGTTGTGGCTGTAGTGGCCCACCAGCTCGCGGCGCATCACGATGCGCCCGGTCACGCGGTCGGGGGCCAGGCTCAGTATCTTCAGGCCCAGCACCTGGTTGAACACGATCTTGTCTTCAAAGATGCTGGTCAGGCCGGTGACGAATTCGGGCTCGAAGGCCTCGGGCAGGGGGAGTGATTTGGGCATGGTGTGCTGACTACAGGCCGAGCTGCCGCGCGGCCAGTTCCTTCATGATTTCTTCCGCGCCGCCGCCGATCATCATGACCTTGACCTCGCGGTAGAGACGCTCGCTGCGGGTGCCCCGCATGAAGCCCATGGCGCCCAGCATCTGCACGGCCTGGTCGGCGCAGAACTGCATGGTCTGCGTCGCCTGGTTCTTCAGCAGGCAGACCTGGGCCACCCAGTCGGGGCTCTCGTCGCCGGCATCGGCGCGGCGGGTCACGGCCTGCAGCCAGGCCTCGGTCGCGCCCATGCGCATCTGCATGTCCATGAGTTTGTGGCGGATCACCTGGCGCTCCACCAGGGCCGCGCCAAAGGTCTGGCGCTGGCGCGTCCAGTCCAGCGCCTCGTCGTAGCAGGCCTGGGCAAAGCCCAGCGCCATCGCCGACATGGCCAGCCGCTCGCCGTTGAAATTGGTCATGACGATGCGAAAGCCGGCCCCCTCCTCGCCCAGCAGGTGGCCGGCCGGCACGCGCACGTTGTCAAAGCGCAGGTGGGCGGTGTCGGAGCACCACCAGCCCATCTTGCGCAGTTCGCTGCGCTGCAGGCCCGGCGCGTTGCCCGGCACCACCAGCATCGACACGCCCGCCGAGCCTTTGCTGCCGGCCTCGCCGGTGCGCACGGCCACGGTGATCCAGTCCGCGCGCATGCCCGAGGTGATGAAGACCTTCTCGCCGTTGATGACCCATTCGGCGCCGTCGAGCCGGGCCGTGGTGCGCAGGCTGGCCACGTCCGAGCCCCCGCCCGGCTCGGTGATGGCCAGCGCCGCGATCCGCTCGCCGCGCAGCACCGGCGGGATCACGCGCTGCTGCAGCGCCGCGCTGCCATGGCGCAGCACCGGCGGCAGGCCGATATTGTGCGAAAACAGGCTGGCCAGCAGGCCGCCGCTGGCGCCGTGGCGCGACAGGGCCAGCGACACCGCGTTGCGCAGCGCCTGCGGCGCGGGCGTGCCGCCCAGTGCCTCGGGGTAGCCCAGGCCCAGCAGCCCGGCGTCGGCCGCCTTGCGGTACAGCGCGAGCGGGAAGGTGCCGGCTTCGTCCCAGTCGTTGACATGCGGCGCCATTTCCTTTTCGGCAAAGCGCCGCGCCGCGTCGTACAGCGCGGCGGCGTCCTGCTCCAGCTCCGTCAGGCTCATGGTTCCAGCCTCACCAGCACCTGGCCCGGCGTGACCTGCTGGCCGGGCGCCACGGCCACCAGCGCCACCGCTCCAGCGCGCGAAGCCGCGAGCGAGTGCTCCAGCTTCATGGACTCCACCACCACCAGCACATCGCCGGGCGCCACCTTGGCGCCCGGTGCCACGGCCACCGCCACCACCTTGCCGTTGAAGGGCGCACGCAGTTCGTCGCCGCCCCCCGCCGCGCCCGACCCGGCGGGCGGATCGAACGATGCGTCCTCCAGGAACAGGTCCACCGCCCCGGCCTGCACATGCCAGCGCCGCGGCTGCACCCGCGTCCGCGCCACGCCCGCAGGGACCGGTGTGGCCGCCGTCCACAGCAGTTCATGCACTTGGCCCCGATGGCGCAGCCTCACGGGCCGCGGGAACGGGCAGCTCAGCCCGCCCGGGCTCACGGTCTGCCCCGAGTCATTGGTCAAAATGGCCGCCAGCCCGCACGGGACGGCCACTTCGCGCTCCTGTTTCAATAGCGCCTCGCGGATCACGGGGCCCTGCTCCGCAAGGAAAGGGATCAGGGCCTGGCCGGCGCGGAACGTTTCGTGCCGCAGGCAGGCCGCCAGGAAGGCCCGGTTGGTCGGCAGGCCCAGCAGTTGCAGCCGGTCCAGCGCCCCGGCCAACTGGTCGATCGCCTCGGCGCGGCTGGCCGCATGTGCCACCAGCTTGCCCAGCATGGAGTCGTAGTACGGCGAGACCTGCTGCCCCGGCGCCAGCGCGTGGTCGAAGCGCACGCCGGCCGGTGCCTGGAAATGCCGCACCGTGCCGGTGTGCGGCGTGAAGTCCTCGTCCTCGGCGCACAGCCGCACCTCGATCGCATGGCCGTGAAACGGCACCTGCGACTGGCTCAGGGGCAGGGCCTCGCCGCGCGCCACGCGGATCTGCCATTCCACCAGGTCCAGCCCGGTCACCTTTTCCGTCACCGGGTGCTCCACCTGCAGCCGGGTGTTCATCTCCATGAGGTAGAACGCCCCCGCGCTTGCCGCTTCGTCGACTGGGCTGCCCCCCGGGGGGGCCTTCGCGCCCTGGGGCGGCCCGGCGTCGCTCAAGCCTGAGCCGTCCAGCAGAAACTCCACCGTGCCCGCGCCCACGTAGCCCGCCGCCTGCGCCAGCGCCACCGCGCACTCGCCCATGCGGGCGCGCAGCGCAGCGTCCACGGCCGGGCTGGGGGTTTCCTCGATGATCTTCTGGTGGCGCCGCTGCACCGAGCAGTCCCGCTCACCCAGGTGGATGCAGTGGCCCTGCGCATCGGCAAACACCTGCACCTCGACATGGCGCGGCGCCAGCAGCGCGCGCTCGAGCAGCAGCTCGCCCGAGCCAAAGGCCGACAGCGCTTCGCTGCGCGCGCCCTGCACCGCCGCCGGCAGCTGCGCCAGGTCGGTCACCAGCCGCATGCCGCGGCCACCGCCCCCCGCGGCCGCCTTGACCATGACGGGCAGCCCCAGGCGCTGAGCCTCCTGCATCAGCCGCTCATCCGACTGGTCCGGCCCCTGGTAGCCCAGCAGGCACGGGATGCCGCGCGACTGGGCCAGGGCCTTGGCCGCGCTCTTGCTGCCCAGTTGCCGGATGGCCGCGGGCGGCGGACCGACCCAGACCAGGCCCGCGTCCACCACCGCCTGCGCGAAGTCGGCGTTCTCGCTGAGAAAGCCATAGCCCGGGTGCACGGCGTCGGCGCCGCTGGCTTGGGCGGCCGCCAGCAGCTTGTCGATGCGCAGGTAGCTGTCGGCCGGCGCATGGCCGCCCAGCGCATGAGCGACCGTGGCCTGCGCCACGTGCAGCGCGCCGGCGTCGGCGTCGGAATACACGGCCACGGTGCTGATGCCCATGGCCTGCGCCGTGCGCAGGATGCGCAGCGCAATCTCGCCGCGATTGGCAATCAGCAGGCGCTTCATGCGGGCAGGGGCTTCTTGGCAATGCCCATGATCTTGGACAGGATGCCCAGCATCACCTCGTCGGCGCCGCCGCCGATCGACGCCAGCCGGCCGTCGCGGTACATGCGCGAGACCTTGTTCTCCAGCGTGAACCCCATGCCGCCCCAGAACTGCAGGCAGGTGTCGGGCACGAGCCGGTTCAGCCGCCCGGCCTTGAGCTTGGCCATGCTGGCCAGCTCCAGCACGTCCTGGCCGCCCACGTAGAGCTCGCAGGCCCGGTAGGTCAGCGCGCGCAGGCTCTCCACCTCGGTCTTGAGTTCGGCCAGCTTGAACTGCACCCACTGCTGGTCGGCCAGCGTGGCGCCAAACAGCTTGCGCTGCTGGGCCCAGTCGATCGTCCATTCGATGCAGTTGGTCAGGCTCTGCAGCGTGCTGGCCGCGCACCACAGGCGCTCCTCCTGGAACTGCTGCATCTGGTAGATGAAGCCCTGGCCCTCGGCGCCGATGCGGTTGCGCTGCGGCACGCGCACCTCGTCGAAATAGATCAGCCCCGTGTCGCTGCTGTGCATGCCGATCTTGCGGATCTTCTGCGCCACCTCGATGCCCTTGCGCAGCTGGCCGTTCTCGCGCATGGGCACGATCACCAGGCTCTTGTTCTTGTGCATCGGCCCCTCGCCGGTGTTGACGAGCATGCACATCCAGTCGGCCTGAAGGCTGTTGGTGATCCACATCTTCTGGCCGCTGATGACGTAGTCATCGCCGTCCTTGCGGGCATGACTCCTGATGCCGGCCACGTCGCTGCCCGCGCCGGGCTCGCTCACGCCGATGCAGCCCACCAGGTCCCCGGCGATGGAAGGCGCGAGGAACTCGCGCTTCAGTTCCTCGCTGCCGAAGCGTGCCAGCGCGGGCGTGGCCATGTCGGTCTGCACGCCAATGGCCATGGGGACGCCGCCGCAGTCGATGTGGCCCAGCGTCTCGGCCATGAGCATGGAGTAGGAGTAGTCCAACCCCATGCCGCCATGGGCCTCGGGCTTGCACAGGCCCAGCAGGCCCAGGTTGCCCAGGCCCTTGAACACTTCGTGCGCGGGGAAGATCTCGGCCGCCTCCCATTCGTCCACGTGCGGGTTGATGTGCTCGTCGATGTAGCGCTTGAGGGTTTTCTGGATTTCGAGGTGTTCGTGGGTGTATTGCATGAGGGTCTCCTACATTCTTGCGACGCCGAACTGCATGGGTCGCAGCGTGCGCGACGCCGCCTCCGCGCAGGTGTCCAGGCAGAAAGCCAGCACCGCGCGCGTGTCGCGCGGGTCGATGACGCCGTCGTCCAGCAGCAGGCCGCTGGTGTAGAACGCGTCGGCCTGCGCCTCGAACACGTTCACGATCCGGTCGAACTGCGCCTGCGAGGCGGCCGGGTCGGGCGCCACGCCCTTGCGGGCCAGCGCGGCCTCGGTGACGATCTGCATGGTGCGCGCCGCCTGCTCGCCCCCCATGACCGCCGTGCGGGCGCCGGGCCAGCTGAACAGGAAATGCGGCGCATAGCCGCGCCCGCACATGCCGTAGTTGCCGGCGCCAAAGCTCGCGCCGCACTGGATGGTGATCTGCGGCACCGTGGCGTTGGTCACGGCCTGGATCATCTTGCTGCCGTGCTTGATCATGCCGCCCTGCTCGCTGTCCTTGCCCACCATGTAGCCCGTGGTGTTCTGCAGGTAGATGATGGGCTGGCCGAGCTGGCACTGGCGCTGGATGAAATGCGTGGCCTTGTTGGCGCCGGCCACGTCGATCGGGCCGTTGTTGGTGATGAAGCCCACGGCGTGGCCCGCCAGGCTGGCCTGGGCGCAGACCGTGGCCGCGCCGTACAGGGGCTTGAACTCCAGCAGGTCGCCGCCGTCCACCAGGCGGGCGATCACCTCGCGCATGTCCACCGGCTCCCGGTGGTGCGCCGGCATCAGGGTCAGCAGGTCCTGCGCCTCCAGGCCCGGCGGCGTTGCTTCGGTTTTGATAGCAGGAAGTGACCACCCCATGCGGGCTACCACCTCTTTGGCCAGGCCAATCGCGTGCCGGTCGTCCTCGGCCAGGTACTCCCCCAGCCCCGAGGTGGTCGCGTGCATCTGCGCGCCGCCCAGTTCCTCCTCGGTGGCCACTTCGCCGGTGGCCGCCAGCAGCAGCGGCGGGCCGGCCAGGAAGGCCCGCGAGCGGCCGCGCACCAGGATCACCACATCGCTCAGCCCCGGCATGTAGGCTCCGCCCGCGGTGCCCGAGCCGTGCTGCAGGGTGATCACCGGAATGCCGGCCGCCGACAGCCGCGCGAGGTTGCGGAACAGGCCGCCGCCGTGCACAAACCCCTCGACGCGGTATTTCATGAGGTTGGCGCCCGCGCTTTCGACCAGATGCACGAAGGGCAGGCGGTTCTGCAGCGCGATCTCCTGCACGCGCAGGACCTTCTCCAGCCCCATGGGCTGGATCGCTCCGGCCTCGATGCCTGAGTCGCTGGCCACCACCATGCAGCGCACGCCGCTGATGAAGCCCATGCCGGCCACGATGCCGCCACCGGGCACCGAGGCTGCGGGGTCCGGTGTGTCCTGGAGAAAGCCGGCCAGCGAACACAGGGGCACATAGGGCGCGCCGGCATCCAGCAGCAGCGCGACGCGCTCGCGCGGCAACAGCTGGCCGCGCTTGTCGAAGACGGACCGGGACCGCGCCGAGGCCTGTTCGGCCCGGGCCTCGAGCGCGCGCAGCTGGGCCAGGCGCGCCAGCTGGGCCTCGCGCCGCGCCAGGGCCTGCGGGGCCTGCGCATTCCACGACGAGACGAACCCCGTCATGACTGGAACACCTTGGGTAGCCGGTAGCGGTGGAAGCCGTCGAAGGGCTTCACCGCGTCGCGCTGCTGCACCTGCGGCGACGCGGCCACCTGGCCCCAGCCCATGCGCACCTGGGGCCGGGCGCCGTCCACGCGCAGCACCGTGCCACTGATGAAGGCCGCGGCCGGGCTCAGCAGGAACACGATGGCGGCGGAAGTTTCCGCCTCGTTGCCAAAGCGGCCCAGCGGCACGGTCTCGCGCATCTCGCGCAGCATGGGGCCGGCCTCGGGCGGGTAGTGGTCCATGCCGCTGGACGCGATGTAGCCCGGCGCCACGGCATTCACGCGCACGCCGCTCCTGGCCCACTCGAGCGCGGCGGTCTCGGTGAAGTTCACCATGCCCGCGCGCGCCGCGCCGCTGTGGCCCATGCCGGGCATGGAGCCCCACATGTCGGCCACGATGTTGACGATGCTGCCGCCATGCTCCTGCATGGACTGCAGGTAGCACTCGCGCGCCATGAGGAAGCCACCGGTCAGGTTGGTGGCCACCACGGCGTCCCAGCCCTTGGCGCTGATGTTCTCCAGTGGCGTCATGTACTGGCCGCCGGCGTTGTTGACCAGTGCGTCGATGCGGCCGTGCGCGATGACAATGGCGGCCACGGTGGACTTGACGGCCTCCTCGTTGCGGATGTCGCAGGCATGAAAGCTCACATGGCCGACATGGCCCGTCGCGTCGGCCACGATCTCGCCGGCCACGTCCTGCAGCTTTTCGAGCTTGCGGCCGATCAGCACCACATGGGCGCCGAGCGCGGCCAGCTCATGCGCCGTGCAGCGGCCAATGCCCGAGCCTCCGCCCGTGACCACCACCACCTTGCCGGCCATCAGGCCGGGCTTGAACACCGATTGGTAACTCATGCAACTTCCCGTATGAACAGCGCCATGGCCGCGCCGGCCAGTTCGTCCAGCGTGGCGCCCTTGCGGCGGTCAAACCACTGCACCGACCAGTTGAGCGCGCCAAAGATCAGCAGCCGCGCGAGCTTGACGTCCGCCTGCAGCGCGCCCTGCGCATGCAGCGCCTGCAGCACCGGCACCCAGGCGGCCTCGTACTCGCCCTGCAGCGTGGCCAGCGTGGCACGCTGGCGCGCCGTGATCGAGCGCGACTCGTACAGCATGACCGGAATGAAATCACTGCCCGGCCCCAGCAGCACATCGAAGTGATTCCGGATCAAAACAGCCAGAAGCCCCCGTGGGTCGGCCACTGTTTGCTCTTTTTTCTGTAGCAGACCCGCGGTTTCCAACGCCCTTGCCTGCCGCTCGATGGCCGAGCGCATGCCCTCTTCCATCACCGCGAACAGCAGCGCGCCCTTGCTCTTGAAGTGGTAGAACGGCGAGCCGCTCTGCATGCCCACGGCAGCGGCAATGTCGCGCGTGCTGGTGGCGTCAAAGCCCTTGCGCCGGAACAGGCGCGCCGCGCTGGTGATCAGCGCCAGGCGGCGGTTGCCGTCGTCGCGCTCGTGCACGGTCTTGCGCGGCCGTCCACGGGGCCGCTTGGCCGCGGGCGGTGCATCACCCAGGCCGGACGCGCGACGCAGCGCGGCAGCGCCGGCAGGTGCAACAGGTCTTTCCATGGCGCCAGAAGGTAGCAAAGATTCTTATTTTTAGCAAGCACACGCTTGGTAAAAATAACGCAGCGGAGTCGCTCGGCTTGCAGGGGCATCCCTCACACGGGTGACGGCCATGCGTGTTAAAACGGCCCGATGAACACCCGGCTGCGCATCCTGCTCGCGGCGGCTGTCACGGTGGCCGTGCTGGGCGCCGCGTGGTGGTGGTGGAGCCAGATGCGGCCCGCTGCCCCCACCGAGCCTGTGCCCGTGGCCGTGCCGGTGGCCCCTCCTCCCACCCCCGTGGCCAGCGCGCCCCCCGTGCCGGAGCCTGCGGCCGAGGTGCCGGAGCCCGCGTCGCCGCTCGCGGCGAACGATCTGGAGCCGGCGCTCACCGAGCTGCTGGGCCGCAAGGGCGTGCTGTCCTTCCTGCAACTTGACGGTTTCGCGCGGCGGATCGTCGCCACGGTGGACAACCTCGGGCGCTCCCAGGCCCCGGCCGCGGTGTGGCCCGTCACGCCCATGGCCGGACGGTTCACCGTGGTGGAGCAAGGCACCGGCCCGGTGATCGCGCCCGACAACAGCCAGCGCTACACCGCCTTCGTGCTGTTCGCGGAGTCGGTGGACACGGCGCGTGCCGTGGACCTGTACCTGCGCATGTACCCACTGCTGCAGCAGGCCTATGTGGATTTGGGCTACCCGAAACAGCAGTTCAACGACCGGCTCATGGCCGTGACTCGCCTGCTGCTGGCCACGCCGGAGGCGGCCCAGCCGCAGAAGCTGGTGCTGACCGAAGTGAAGGGGCCGATCGAGTCCTTGCGCCCCTGGGTGCGCTACCAGTTTGCCGATCCGGCGCTGGAGTCGCTGGCCGCGGGGCAGAAGATTTTGCTGCGCGTCGGCCCGGTGAACGAGCGACGCCTGAAAGCGCGCCTGGCCGCGTTCCGGACGGAACTGGCCAGGCGGCTGGAGAAGCGCTGAGCCGCGCCGGGCTTACTTGCCGATCACGTCGCCGAACAGCACCCACTGCTTGCCGTCGAACTTGGCGAGCTGGGCCTGTTCCACCGGCGAGAAGTCGTTGGGGCCGGTGTTCATGGTGATGCCGGGCAGCAGCATGGAGAACTTGGCGTTCTTGAGGTTGGCGGCCTGGCGCATGACGTTCTCGCGCGTCAGGTCGTTGCCGCACTGCTTGAGCACCTGCACCATGGTCTGGGCCGCGAGGTAGCCGTAGATGTTGCTGGCGTCGGCCACATTGCCCTCGAGGTAGTAGCGGGCCATGAAGGCGCGCCATTCGAGCATGGCGGGGTCATCCTTCCACTGGGGGTCGTTGGCGTCCTTGTAGTACTGCACCGTGACTAGGCCGACCGACTTGTCCAAGCCCGCCGGCGTCAGCACCGAGCCGACCGAGGCGCCCACGTTGTTGACCATGTGCAGCGGACGCCAGCCGGAGTCATAGACCTTGCGGATGGCCTGCGCAGCGAACTTCGGCGTGGCGATGTTGATGAAGGTGTCGGCGCCCGAGGCCTTGAGCGTGAGGATCTGCGAATCCACCGTCGGATCGGCCACTTCATAGGTGGCCTCGGCCACGATCATCTTGGCATTGGCGCCCGTGAGCACATGCTTCACGCCGGCCAGCACGTCCTTGCCGTAGTCGTCGTTCTGATAGAGGATGGCGATCTTGGCGTTGGGCTTGTTCTTGAGCAGGTAGCGGGCGTAGATTTCGCCCTCGGTCTGGTAGCTCAGGTTGAAGCCCATGGTCCAGGGATAGTTCTTGGGGTCGCTCCACTTGGTGGCGCCCGTTGCCAGGAACAGGTGAGGCACCTTCTTGGCGTTGACGTATTTGTGGATGGCCGAGTTGCTGGGCGTGCCCAGCGTCTGGAACAGCGCGAGCACCTCTTCCTGCTCGACGAGCTTGCGCACCTGCTCCACGGCCTTGGGCGGGCTGTAGCCGTCGTCCACCGAGATCAGGTTGATCTTGCGGCCGTTGATGCCCCCCTCATCGTTGATCTTCTTGAAGTAGGCCTGCTCCACCTTGCCGATGGTGCCGTAGGACGAGGCCGGGCCGCTGTAGGGCATGGTCTGGCCGAGCTTGATTTCCTTGGCCGAGGCGCCGGGGCCGTACTTGGCCTGGGCCAGGGCCTGGCCGCCGAGCAGCGAGCACGCCAGCGCCAGCGAGGCCCCCATCCACAGCCGGGAGCGGAGTTTGACGGATTTCATCTTGCTTCCTTTCGAGTCTTCCTGATTGCACAACGCGGGCGGATCGCCTCGCTACCTCTTGAAACGCTTGCGCAGCACACGCAGGGCGCCAGCGACGCCCGAGGGCATCACATACATGAAACCAATGAGGAACACGCCGTAGATGGCCCACGGCGCGGCCTTGGAAATCTGGTCGGCCACATTGGGGATGAACTGGATGAACACCGCGCCAAACAGCGCTCCCGAAATCGAGGCCAGCCCGCCGATCACCACGCCCACCACCAGCGTGATGGACAGGAAAATGCTGAATGAGTCGGGCGCCACGAACTGGATGGCGATGGCGCCCAGCGCGCCCGCCACACCGGTGTAGCCCGCCGACACGCCAAAGGTCAGCGACTTGTACATGGCCGTGTTGACACCCATGGCCTGCGCCGCGATGGGCTGGTCGCGGATGGCCACCAGCGCCCGGCCCACCCGGCCGCGCAGCAGGTTCCAGGCGGCAAAGAACAACAACAGCACCCAGGCCAGCGTGAAGAAGTAGAGCCACTGGTCCTGCGACAGCGGCAGCCACGAAGGCGCGTCGGGCTTGATGATGACCACGCCCATGGCGCCGCCGGTCCAGTGCTCCAGCGCCTTGTGCTTGAGGATCTGCGGCATGGCGACGCCCAGCGCGAACGTGGCCAGCGCGAGGTACAAGCCCTCGAGCCGCAGCGCCGGCAGACCGAACAGGAAGCCCGCCACCAGGCAGACCACGCCCGCCACCGGGATGGTGGCCCAGTACGGCACGCCGAACTTGTCCATGAGCACGGCCGCCGTGTAGGCCCCGATGGCGTAGAACGCACCGTGGCCCAGCGAGATCTGGCCGTTGTAGCCGGTGAGCATGTTCAGGCCCAGCAGCGCGATCGCATAGGCCAGCGCCAGCGTGAGCTGGAACACACGGTAGTTGCCCAGCACGAAGGGCAGCACGCAGGCCGCGACGAGGAGGATGGCCAGGCCGATCACCTGGCCGCGGCTCAGCGCCGGCGGGCGCGGGGAAGTGGCAGGAGTGTTCATGCTTCAGACCCTCGCCACATGGACTTTGCCAAACAGGCCCGAGGGCCGGACCACCAGCACCCCGATGATGATGACCAGCGCCACCGTGAGCTTGAGCTCGGTGCCCAGGTACACGCCCACCACGTTCTCCAGCACGCCGACGATGAAGCCACCGAGCACGGCACCCGCGGGGCTGTCGATACCGCCCAGCAGCGCCCCGGCAAAGGCATACAGCAGGATGCCCCCCATCATGTTGGGCTCGAGGAACACCACCGGGGCCACCATCATGCCGGCCACCGCGCCGATGGCCGAGGCCAGGCCCCAGCCCAGCGCCAGCATCCAGCCGACGCGCACACCGACCAGACGGCTGGACACCGGGTTCTGCGCGGCCGCGCGCATGGCCAGGCCCAGCGGCGTGTAGCGGAAGAAGCCGAACACCAGGCCCAGCACCACCAGCGTCACCGCGGTGGAGCCCAGCTCATGCGACGACACATACGAGTTGCCGAACAGCGGCTGTGACGGAAACGGGCTGGGAAACGGCTTGATGGTGTACGAGTAGATCCACCCCGCCACGCTGTTGAAGATCACCAGCAGGCCGATGAACACGATCACCACCGACAGGATGGGCGCGTTCTCCACGGGCTGGATCACCACCCGCTCCAGCACCACGCCGCCCACGAAGGCAATCAGCACCGTGAGGAAGAAGGCGCCCCAGTACGGCATGCCGGCCTGGATCAGCGTCCAGGCCAGGTAGGTCGCGAACATGGCGATCTCGCCCTGCGCGAAGTTCACCAGGTGGGTGGCCTGGTAGATCATGACCAGGGCCAGCGCCACGCTGGCATAAATGCCGCCGGTGGCCAGGCCCGAGAGGATTTGATGAATCAGAAGTTCCATGTGCGCTTCTTGTGGTCAATAGCCGAGGTACGAGCGGCGCACCGACTCGTCGTTGCGGATGGATTCGGCGGTGCCGGAGATCACCACGCGGCCGGTTTCGAGCAGGTAGGCGTGATCGGCCAGCCGCAGGGCCAGCGAGGCGTTCTGCTCCACCAGCAGCATGCTGATGCCGTCCTTCTGGTTGATGGCGCGGAAGATCTCGAACAGCTCCTGCACGATCAGCGGCGCCAGGCCGAACGAGGGCTCGTCGAGCAGCAGCAGCCGCGGCTTGAGCATGAGCGCACGCGAGACGGCCAGCATCTGCTGCTCGCCCCCCGACAGCGTGCCGGCCTGCTGGCGCCGCCGCTCCTTGAGCTTGGGAAAGTAGCCGTACATGCGCTCGAAGTCGGCCTGCACCTCGGCCTTGTCCTTGCGCGTGTAGGCGCCGATGCGCAGGTTTTCCTCGACCGTGAAGTTCAGGAAGGTGCCGCGGCCATCGGGCACATGGGCCACCCCCAGGCGCACGATGGCCTCGGTGGGCTTGCCATCGATGCGCTCGCCCCCCAGAAGGATCTCGCCCTGCGTCTTGACCATGCCGCAGACCGCGCGCAGCGTGGTCGTTTTGCCCGCGCCGTTGGCGCCCAGGATGGTGGTGATGCCGCCCTTGCGCAGCTCGAAATCCAGGCCATGCAGCACGCGCGTGGGCCCGTACTGTGCATGCAGGCCACGCACCTGCAACAGAACATCGCTCATTGTTCAACCCCCAGATAGGCCCGGATCACATCGGGGTTGACCTGCACTTCGGACGGGCTGCCGTCGGCGATCTTGCGACCGAAGTCGAGCGCGATCACCTGGTCCGAGACACGCATCACCAGGTTCATGTGGTGTTCCACCAGCAGGATGGTGAGCTTGAGTTCGTCGCGGATGCGGCGCAGCAGCAGCAGCAGGCCTTCGACCTCTTCATGGTTCAGGCCGCCCGCGGGCTCGTCGAGCAGCAGCAGCTTGGGCTGGCTCACCAGCGCACGCGCCAGCTCCACGCGCTTGGCGGTGCCGAACGGCAGGTCCGCCACCGGCGTCTCAGCCACGTCGCGCAGGTCCAGCAGATCGATCACCTGGTCGGCATGCGAGCCCAGGCGCTGCTCCTCACGCTGCACGTGCGGCAGGCGCAGCGCGTTGGACAGGAAGCCGCTGGTCGTGCGGCTATGGCCCCCCAGCATCACGTTGTGGCGCACGCTCATCGTGCGGAACAGCGCCAGGTTCTGGAAGGTGCGCCCGATGCCGCGCTGCGCAATGCCGTGCGGCGGCGTGTCGGTGAGCGGCGTCCCCTCGAACAGGATGCTGCCCTCGCTGAAGGTGTACAGCCGCGAGAGGCAGTTGAACAAGGTGGTCTTGCCCGCTCCGTTGGGGCCGATCAGCCCGGCGATGGTGCCGGGCGCCACGCTGAACGAAATGCCGTCCAGCGCCGTGATGCCACCGAAGCGGACGGTGACCCCGGAGACTTCGAGCAGGGCGTTGGATGGGGGTGCCATGAAAAGTGGAACGTTCGTATGAGTGAATCGATCGCTCGTTTATCTCTTGGGCCTATTCCATTAACTAGGGTGAAAACCCGACAAAATGGAAATTGGTGTTCTGCACTGCGGGACGTCGCACCCGGGGCGACACCCTGCTGCGGGGGATTCATGCGACCATGGCGCATGTCCGCTCCGCTTGACCTCATCGTGTTCGGTGCCACCGGCTTCACCGGCCGGCTCGTGGCCCAGTACCTGCACAGCACCTATGGCACCGGGGGCCCGGTGCGCTGGGCCATGGCGGGCCGCCGCCAGGCCAAGCTGGCCCAGGTGCGCGATGAACTGGGCATCGGGCCCGACCTGCCCCTGCATGTGGCTGACGCCACCGACCCCGAGGCCCTGCGGGCGCTGGTGGCGCGGACCCGGGCCGTCATCACCACCGTGGGGCCGTACCAGCTGCACGGCAATGAGCTGGTGAAGGCCTGCGCGCAGGCCGGCACCGACTACGTGGACCTGTGCGGCGAGCCGGTGTGGATGGCGCAGCAGATTCCGCGGCTGCAGGGGCTGGCCGCGGCAAGCGGCGCACGGATTGTTTTTTCCTGCGGGTTTGACTCCATTCCGTTCGATCTGGGCGTGGTCTTCCTGCAGCATCAGGCGCAGCAGCGCCTGGGCGAGCCGCTGACGCGCGTGCATGGCCGCGTCAAGGTCATGAAGGGCGGCCTGTCGGGCGGCACCGCGGCCAGCCTGATGGCCACGCTCGCCGCCGTTGGCCACGACCCCTCACTGGCGCGTGCGCTGGACAACCCTTTTGCGCTCACGCCCGGATTCACCGGCCCACCCCAGCCCGATGACCAACGCGCCGGGTACGACGATTGGGCGGGGGGCTGGACCGGCCCGTTCGTGATGGCCACCATCAACACCAAGAACGTGCACCGCACCCATGCGCTGCGCGGCCACCCCTGGGGCAAGGGCTTTGTATACAGCGAGCGCATGTTCACGGGCGACGGCCTGCTGGGCCAGAAGAAGGCGCGAGCGCTGGCTCGTGCCACCTGGGTGCAGAACAAGCTGCTGGGCCTGGGCCCGGCCCGCGCACTCATCCAGCGCTTTGCATTGCCGCAACCGGGCCAGGGCCCGAGCGCGTCACAACGCGAACGGGGCCGCTACGAGGTGCTGTTTGTGGGCGAGACCGCCAGCGGCGAGCGCCTGAGCGCCACCGTGAAAGGCGACCGCGACCCGGGCTACGGCTCCACCTGCAAGCTCATCAGCGAGAGCGCGCTGTGCCTGGTCAACGACGTGAACCGACACATGACCACCGGCGGCGTGTGGACGCCCGGCGCCGCCATGGGCCTGGCGCTGGTGGAGCGGCTGCAGCAGCGCGCGGGGCTGACGTTTGCGGTGAACTGAGCGCGACAGCGGACTCAGTCGCCCGCCTGTTTGCTCAGCGCGCCGCTGAGCAGCCCGAGCACGAAAGACAGGCCCGCCCAGATGAGCAGCGCGATGCCAAAGTTCTTGATCAGAATCAGCGGCGCCACCAGGCTGGTCATCCAGTGGCTCAGTGGGATGAATGGCGTGGCAAAGCTGCCCGGCGGGCACACGGCCTGCGCGTCGAACGACGGCGGCTTGCAGCCTGCCAAGGCGATGACTTGACCTGCGGTTATGCTGGACAAAAACGGCAAGCCAAACAGCAGGCAGAAAGCGATCAACGATCCGGCCGACAGCCAGAACAACCATTTGAGGACGCGAGGGGGTTCGTTCATGACGATGCCACTATAGCCCCCACCAGACACGGCCCGCGGCTAGGACGGCGGATCGAATCTTTCCGACGTGTCCATCCGGATGCCGCGAAGGCCGGCCGTTTCACAGTGCGCGTCGTATCGGGATTCGGAAAAAAAGCCCATCAGCAGGGAGCGGCGGCGCCCTCCGGTCGGGTTCAGGCTGCCGCCGTGCAGCAGGTCGGCATCGAACACCAGGATGTCGCCGGCCACGCCCGACATCTGCAGCGCACGGGACTCGTCATTCGAGTCAAGCGGCCGCTCACTGGGGGTGGTGCGATGACTGCCGGGAACCAGTCGGGTCGCGCCGTTGGCTGGGCCATAGTCGTCCAGGTAGGCCAGCGCATTCACGGTGTCGCCCGGCCGCCCGGCCGACAGGTCGCGGTGCAGCCCCTGATGGCCGCCGCCCGCCAGCGGCTCGCGCCCCTCGACCTGCGCGAGGAAGAAGCGCTCGCCGATCAAGGCCCCCGCCGCGGCCAGCAACACCGGCAGGCGACACACGGCTTGCACCTGGCGGTCAAGGTCGAGCATCGAATGCCGCCAGCCCGCGGCGCGCGGCACCGGCCACTGGTCGGACGGCATCACGCCCGCATCGAACGCGGCGCGAAGGACGGCCAGCCACTCAGCCGGGATGGCCTGGCGCAACAGCGCATAGCCGTTCTGGTGGAGTTGCAGGGCGGGGTTGGGCATGCTGCTGGAGGTGGAACTCATTGCCGGAGAATTTTCTCCAGGGCCTTGCCCTTGGCTAGTTCATCAACGAGTTTGTCGAGCTGCCGAATCTTCTTCATCAGCGGATCCTCGACTTCTTCCACACGCACGCCGCAAACCACGCCCTTGATGAGCGAACTGTTGGGGTGCATGGCGGGCGCCTGGGCAAAGAAGGCGTCGAAGTCATTTTTCTGTTCGATCTGCCGCAGCAGGCCGCCGGGTCATAGCCGGTGAGCCAGCAGATGATGCGGTCAACCTCTGCCTGCGTGCGGCCTTTGCGCTCGGCCTTTTTTACATACAGCGGGTAGACCGAGGCGAATGGGGTGGTGAAGATTCGGTGGGCGGTCATCGCAGTTTCTCGTTGGAAGGAAGCCCCCCGCGATGCTTCGCGCTGGCAGCACCAACAGCCATGGCGATCCAATAAGCAGGGATGGCTACGAGTGGATACGCAAGACTCCATACCGTAGTGTCAGTAGTGGCCATGCAGACCTTTGTAAATGCAGAACAGATCGCATGCGAAATGCCGGTGCCCAGGCAAAGGCCAATACCCAATAGCACACCGGCAAGCGCAAATCCGACAAAGTCTGCAGCGCCTGCCCCGCTCGAACCGCCCTTCCCCAACGTCCACGCTATGGCCAAGCCCAAAAAGACTGCCAGCAATGCGAAAAGTGTGATTGAAGTCATTTGCGACTTGACTTTCAGCTTATGAACTTTTCACCCCCATGCCAATTCATGTGAGTTGCGAATTAACGTTGAAATTCAGCGGCTGCCGGAGACGGTCCGCTGGAATGCCGGGTTGGGCCTCATATGCGCGCGACCGCCTTGGTGGAGGCGACCGATATTGCTGCTATCGCGCGCAGCATTAACGGAGCATTCGGGCTGTACAAAGCTTCCTCTGGCGCAATACCGGCTTTTAGCGCAGGCACCCAAAGATGAGTTTCGTAGGTGAGTCGCCCAAGCATCCAGATGGCTCGAACCCTAAAGCGATCTAGGGGTTGCATAGATTCATGAAAGTTTTCCGGCAGACTCACACCGTCGCCCAACTGCTCTTCGAATGGCACCTGCTTTTCTTCAATGAGTTCCTTCATTCTTCGCTCAAGTAGCTCAATGTCCCACTTGTGGGATAAATCATTGCGGATCTTCCGGATGTGATCAAACTCGATCAGTAGATCTTTGCTGAGCCAGCCGAAGGCAAAGGCCATTTGAATCCGCTGCGAGAATCTTGCTAACGGGCCAAATCCGGACATTAGCGCGCTGCGCCCTCCGGGGACACCCTCCGGAATTTCGCGCTTAAACATCTCCTCCAGCCGGTCATCAGCATAAGCAGCGGCAATCACTGGAACAACGCGAGCTTCCTCGGAGACCACAAGTGCAGCAACTTGCTCGAACAGCTTTACCTCTGCCTCGAACGGTACAGCTCGTTCGGCAAACGCCTTAAATCGGTGCTCTCCGAAGGCTCGCGAATAGTTTCGATAGACCTGAAGTCCCCATTTTTCGCCGTCACCAAGCGTCATGGCGGCGATGTCCGAATCGAGTGTGTTGTTCATGAGGCCCAACGTGAAGGTAACCGGCAAGTTGCGGCAAGGGGCCGCACGGTGCACGATTTCCAACGGCGCCGTGCGGCCCCTTGCCGCAACGTGGGAACTTGTACCGGTTTAGTTGACAAGGGTTTCTCGATTCGCTCGACGTTAATATTCAGCGGGTGGTAAGTATTGCAGAGATGAATGCAGCCGCTGCTCGTTGTAGAAGCGAATATAGCTGCTCAAGGTTTGGCGCAGTTCGGCAGCTTCCTGGGGTTCAAGGGGCGGCAAATCGCCGGCCAGCTCGCCATCGCGAACTTGCTTGCGCCACTTCGACAGCATGAAAGGATGTGTGCACAGCGATTGCGCAACATCCTTGACCAGTACGCCAGGCTGATCGCTCAGCTGCACCGCCTTGAGCTTGAACTCAAGGCTGTACTGCTTGACCTCCGCCGACCCAATTCTCTTTGCCATGAGCACTCTCTCCGTTAGGTAAGAGTGTCAACGAAACTGGGGCAAGCTCCGCGTCCGTGTCGAACAACCTGTTAGGCCGCGGCCCCCGGACCACGCAAAGTGCAACCACGTGGGCGCCTTTACCCATACGACCTTAGTCGCCCTCTTCGCAGCGGCCTCGGGACGGCGCGGTCGATTGAAACTGACGTAAACTCTTCCGCCTTTGGCTCGAAAGCGAGACTCGCATCGAAGTCGATGCGTCGAAACGTTTGCATCTGAACGAGTCGCTCTTGCACGTCAACGTTGATGAACTCCTCATTGAATTCGTCTACGTTTGCTAAGTAATCCTCAGTGGATACTTCCACCGTGTACATGACGGTCAGAAGATTGAAGCGATACTGAACGTAAAGCGATCCACCGGACAGGGTTGAAAGCGAGAGCACCTCTGGATCCTCGACACCCTCGTAGTCTTCAACTGTGAATGTTCGAATTGCCCTCGCGCAGCGCCTGGGCAAGTCTGCATCTTCTTCTAAGAACTCTTGGGCCGCTGGCAACGACATCTGCTGTAAATAATCAATCGCCGCGTCCGCAGCGAGTTCCTCCATCTCACTGCCAAGGCGCTCCTCAAACTCCTCGTGTCTAATACTGTGCAGAACCTTGTCGATCTCCGCATCTGCAAAATCTTTGAGGGATGTGAACGGACGGAGCGTTCCCGAGAAGCCCTCTTTCGACAAGTCAGCTTCGAGGTCGGCGTGCAGCTTCAGCCCTGTCGAATCTATGCGAAAGAAGTCATTTGAGTTCGCATTGATGAACACTAGTTGACCCCGATTCGAATGCTCGGTCCTGAGGTGCGCTAGGAGGGAGAGCCACATCAGACTGTCTCGATAGCCCTTTTCGTTATCCCGGAAGGGCCTAACGGATCCGATAGCTCGTGCAACGAGCAACGAGTGCGGGACCGTATCGCAGGAAACAATCGTGAGATTCTCGAACCGAGCCTTCAGAATCTCTCGGAAGTCGTATGTTTCGTCCAGTGCAGGGGCAACAATGGGTTGCGGCTCTAGCTGGAAGTCACTGGCGCGGCGAATTGCCTTCGCCAAGTCCTTCCCCGCTGAGGCTCGCTCCGACCGGAACTTCGCGTTCATTTCTTCGCAGACCACATCGGACACGAGCACGGTCGCGCGCTCATTGCCGACGAAATTTGCGAGCAGTTCAAAGAGTGGCGCCCGCAGGTGCCAATGATTGAAGAAGATGTTGGTATCGATGAATATCAGCATCGGTCGACGGACTTCGTTGGTGCGGTTGGGCTCCTCTGCTGCGCGATGCGCTCCTGGTGCTGCCACTTCGGAGTGACCGGCGCGCAGCGGCATGGCGCTTGGAGAAGTATGCCCAACTGGAGACGTCCGGGCCCGCCCCGCTGAGTGCCCGCATCAAACGACTTGTTAGGCCACATGCTCACGCACCATCCCGCTTGACCTTGAAATAGTCAACGTTTGAGATGTCTCCCCCGTGCTCCCGAGCAGAAAGAAGTCGGAAGAAGAGCGTCATCTCTTCTGTCGATCCGCCAACGAGCCACCTTACCTCGCCTCCACGCGTACCCACCCAGACCACAACGGAAGTTATCGTGTGGGTCCCTTTGAGAGGAGCAGTCAAGTTCAGAAGAGACGCTGCGCTCTGGAAATTCGCGACGGTGGCACTGACAACCATTAACTGATCAACCGTCGCGGCAATGGATTGGCTACCGTCAAGATACGTCCAGATCGGAGGCGCCGGGTACTTTGCAGTCACGGCTTGGTGGACGTGTTCCGCTGACTGGGAAAGTACTTCGATGGCCCGCAGCAAGTACGTTTCCGCGACGGGAAGCACTTGATCGATCTTCGCTCCAGTGGCTGGATACTTATGTACGTACTGCTCATCTGCGTACCCCGCTCGATGAACATGAATGTGTCGCCGCTCGTGAATTTCCTGCAGTTCAGTCAAGGTGAGAGTTGGAGGATGCACGTCCACGCCGAGACACTTCGTGTAGAACTTGCGAATCTCATCCAGCCCACCGCTCGTCATCTGGCGAGTAGTTCTGCGTACCACGTAATCTTTCACAAGCTGCTGTTTGCCCAACGCAAGAAACTGGCGTTGACTCATTTCGACACGGGCGTCAATCTCGAATGGCGTGTCCGAGCGTTCGGCGACCTCTTCTACCGCATCGACCAAAAACACTTCGAATGCGGTCACTAGCCGCACCAGCAGGTTCGCACGGAGCATGTGCGGATACACGTCTCGGGAGTGGAATGCGAGGATCTTCAGCGGACGCTTGACTGTGCGACTCTCCAACTCAATGTCAATTGATTCGCCAAGGGCCTTCTTGTCGCGCAGCTTTTGTCGACCTGCCTCGTACATCACGCCATAGGAGTGAATAGTCACCTCGTACAGCAACTGGATTCGGCGGGCGACCTTATCAAAGGTTCGATATGCGCGCAGATGCATTGTGCGGTCTAACTCAATGTAGCCGAGCGCCTATCTTGGCATTCCCAAGATAGACGACGAAATAAATTGGGCCCGTGGGCTCGATCGATGCAGATTCATATGGCGCAGTCCCGCCCGAAATGATCATCGGAACCGTATTGGCCGGACAAAAAAACAGTATTCATGATGTCCCCCAAACCTGCCTCCTATCTACCCCTGCCAACCCAGCTACTTGATCAGCTTCCAAGGGTCAGCGGTAGAAGAACTATAGCTTGCGAGGCAATTGAGCTACGTGGAATGCTTTGAACGGCCTGCATCCGGCGCAGAGACCACAAACAGGACTCCCGGCATGCCCTTGCGCCTGGATTTCAAGCCAAATATGCTTGGAGTCCATACCCGGCGGCCTCAGTGTGCTACGAAACTTGTAGCAACTAGCCCACTCAGCGACTCAACCGGCAGCCCCACCGCTCGCCATCTCTCCCGCCCGCGCCAGCAGCAGCTCCCGCTCGCGCGCATTGCCGGCCAGCGCGGCGGCGCGTTCAAACTCCTGCCTTGCCTCGTCATGGCGGCCCAGCTTGGCCAGCAGGTCGCCGCGCACGCTGGGCAGCCACTGGTAGTTCTTGAGCGCTTTTTCGCCGGCCAGTGCGTCCAGGATTTCCAGCCCCGCCGCCGGGCCAAAGGCCATGCCCACGGCCACGGCGCGGTTCAGTTCCACCACGGGGGACGGCGCCACCTGGGCCAGCGCTTCGTATTGCGCGGCAATGCGCGGCCAATCGGTCTCTTCGCCGGTGCGGGCCCGGGCGTGGCAGGCGGCAATGGCGGCCTGCAGCGCATAGGGCCCCAGCGGCTGGCCCAGCGCGCGGGCCAGTTCGTCGGCGCGCGCCAGCGCGGCCAGCCCGCGGCGGATGAGCAGGGCGTCCCAGCGGCTGCGGTCCTGCGCCATGAGCAGCACGGGGCGGCCCTGCGCGTCCAGCCGCGCGGGGGTGCGCGAGGCCTGCAGTTCCATGAGCGCCAGCAGGCCATGCACCTCGGCGGCGTCGGGTGCCAGCTCGGCCAGCATGCGGCCCAGGCGGATGGCTTCGTCGGCCAGCGTGGGGCGCATCCAGTCGTCGCCCACGGTGGCGGTGTAGCCTTCGTTGAAGATGAGGTAGACCACCTCCAGCACCGAGGCCAGGCGCTCGCCCAGCACGCTGCCGCGCGGCAGCTCAAAGGGCACGCGCGCCTCGGTCAGGGTGCGCTTGGCGCGCACGATGCGCTGCGCCATGGTGGCCTCGGGCACGAGGTAGGCGCGGGCAATCTCGTGCGTGGTCAGCCCACCCAGCAGCTTGAGCGTGAGGGCCACACGGGCCTCGGTGGTCAACACCGGGTGGCAGGCGGTGAAGATCAGGCGCAGCAGGTCGTCGCCCACCTCGTCGGCGCGCGCGGCGTCCAGGCCGTCCACAAAGTCGGGCACCACCAGGGCCTGCTGGGCCTCCAGGTCGGCGCCGATCTGCTCGAGCTTTTCGTCCAGCACCTTGTTGCGGCGAAGGCGGTCCAGCGCGCGGTGTTTGGCGGTGGTCATGAGCCAGGCGCCGGGTTTGTCGGGGATGCCCTCAAGCGGCCAATGCTCCAGCGCGGCCACCAGGGCGTCCTGGGCCAGGTCTTCGGCCAGGCCCACGTCGCGCACCATGCGGGCCACGCTGGCCACGATCTTGGGGGACTCGATGCGCCATACAGCCGCGATCGTCTGGTGGGTGGCGGAATGCATCAGCCGCGGTGCTTACATCTGGGGCGGCGTGGCGGCCGGGTCCATGTAGACCAGTTCCCAGCCGTGGCCGTCCAGGTCGCTGAAGCTGTGCGCGTACATGAAGCCGTGGTCCTGCGGCGGGTTGGGCGTGGTGGCGCCGGCGGCCACGGCCTTGCGGACGAGGTCATCCACCTCGGCGCGGCTTTCGCACGACAGGCAAACCAGCACTTCGGTGGATTTCGTGGCGTCGGCCACGGGCTTCTTGGTAAAGGTCTGGAAGAACGGCTCGATGAGCAGCATCACGAAGATGTTGTCGGCCACCACCATGCAGGCGCCCTGCTCGTTGGTGAATTGCGGGTTGAAGCTGAAGCCCAGGCTTTTGAAGAAGGACTGGCTTGCAGCCATGTTCTTGATGGGCAGGTTGACGAAAATCTGGCGTGACATGGGAACTCCTTGAGTTGGTTCAGGCCTGCCCCGGGGCTGCGGGCTGGACCAGGTTGATGAGGTTGCCGCACGTGTCTTCAAACACCACGGCGGTGATCGGGCCCATGGCCTGCGGCTCGCCGCGAAAGACCACGCCCCTGGCCTTGAGCTTTTTCACCTCGGCCTGGATGTCGGTGGTGATCACGGCGGTGGCAGGAATGCCGGCCTCGAACAAGGCCTTCTGGTAGACCTGCGCGGGAGGGAAGGCCATGGGCTCCAGCACCAGCTCCACGCCGTCAATGCCGTCGGGCGAGGTCACGGTCAACCAGCGGTAGCTGCCCATGGGAATGTCGGCGCATTTCTGGAAGCCCAGGGTCTCGGTGTAGAAGGCCAGCGCCTTGTCCTGGTCAGCCACCATGACGCTGATGAATTTGATCTGCATGTTGATTGCTCCTTTTCAGGCAGAGGCGGGTTGTTGGCGTTCAGGGGTGTTCATTTCGCGGAAGCGCTCCACCTGCGCGCTGGGGGTGAAGTCGTCCAGTTCGTAGAGCTGGCGCACCTCGATCACGGCCTGCGCATCGCGGCCCGCGGGGTTGGGAAAGCGGCGCGCCCACTCCATGGCTTCCTCCCGGCTGCGCACCTGGATGGTGGTGAAGCCGGCGATCAGTTCCTTGCTTTCGGCAAACGGGCCGTCCACCACGGTGCGCTTTTGCCCGTCGTAATGGATGCGCCAGCCCTTGCGGCTGGGTTGCAGGCCGCTGGCGTCGAGCAGCACACCGGCCTTACTGAGTTCTTCATGGAAGTCGGCCATCTCGGCCATCAAGGCCTCGTCCGGGGTCTGGGGCGTGGTCTCGGCTTCGAACTCGGGGCACGACTTGACGATGATCATGAAACGCATGGGGTTCTCCTGGGCTGGGGGCGCATCAGCAGGTGGCGCCGGCCGGCGGCAGCGGCTGCAGCAGGCTCACGCGGTTGCGCTCGGTGTCGAAAAACGAAACATAGAGGCCGGCGCCCGGAATCTCCATGGGCTCGCCCAGCACCTCGCCGCCGGCGGCCGCCACGCGCACCATGGCCGCCGGGAGGTCGTCCACCGCGATCACCACCGAGGGGTATTGCGCGGGCCAGTCGGGCTTGCGGGGGTAGAAGCCGCCATTGATGGCGCCGCGCACCGCGGTGGGCGGCACCGCCGGCGCATCGGCCCCCGTGGCCGTGGTGGCCAGCACGTAGTGGCCCATGCCCTCGCCCAGCGGCTGGAGCTGCCAGCCAAAGGCTGCTTCGTAGAAACGGACGATGCGGTCCGCATCGTCATACGGCATTTCAAAGTGGACGACAGGGTTCATGGTGGATCACTCCTTGCGACAGGCCCGAACCATGGGCCCTTACCACCACGACGAACCGCCCGCCGCGGTTTCGACACACTGATTTAAGTAAAAACCCTAGGCAGCCACCGAGGTCTGCGGCGCCAGCGGGCGCACCCCATCGTCATAGCAGGGCGCAAAGCCGCGCACTTCCACCGTGGCCCAGGTGGCCGCGGGGCATTCGCGGGCAATGGCCACGGCCTCCTCAAAGGTCTGGCAGGTGAGCAGGAAGTAGCCGCCGATCATTTCCTTGGCCTCGGCGAACGGACCGTCCACCACCTGGGCCTTGCCACCACGCACCGTGACCCGCGCGGCCTGGTTCTCGGACGCCAGCGACTGCGTGGCCTTGAGCAGGCCGCGCGCCGTGAGGTCCTCGGCAAAGTCGATCATCTGCTGGTAGGCGGCCCGGCCCTCGGCTTCGGTGCGGGCACGGCGCTGGCCCACGGGTTCGGCAATCAGCAGCATGTAGCTCATGGCAGTTCAATCCACAAAAAAGTCGGGGATGAACCGGGTGGTGCCCGGCTTGACCGCGTATTTTTCCAGATTTGTGATGCCGTGCGCCGCGAGCAGCTCGTCGTCGATGTAAAAGTTTCCGCTGCCGCCTTCGGCCCTGGGGTCGCTGGTGAGGATGAAATACGCGGCGTCCGACAGGATCTCGGGCGTGCGGCACAGGTTCACGTCCACGCCCGGAATCATCTGCAGCGCGGCCGTGGCGATGGCGGTGCGCGGCCACAGGCTGTTGACGGCGATGCCGTATTTCTTGAACTCGCCCGAGTGGCCCAGCGTGCACATGCTCATGCCGTACTTGGCCATGGTGTAGGCGGTGTGGTTCTCGAACCAGTGCTGCTTCATGGACAGCGGTGGCGACATGTTGAGCACATGGCCGCCCCGCCCCGCCGCGGCCGACTTGCGGAGTTCGGCCAGGCAGGCCTGGGTGCACAGGTAGGTGCCGCGCGCGTTGACCTGGTTCATCAGGTCGTAGCGCTTCATCGGGGTGTGCTCGGTGTCGGTCAGGCTGATGGCGCTGGCGTTGTTGACCAGGATGTCGATGCCGCCAAAGGCTTGCACGGCCTGGGCCACGGCCGCGGTCACGGCCGCCTCGTCGCGGATGTCGACCACCAGCGGCAACGCCTGACCGCCAGCGGCCTTGATCTCCTCGGCCGCACTGTAGATGGTGCCCGGCAGCTTGGGGTTGGTGTCGGTGGTCTTGGCGGCCACCACGACCTGGGCGCCGTCTGCCGCGGCCCGCTTGGCGATGGCCAGGCCGATGCCGCGCGAGGCCCCGGTGATGAAGAGTGTCTTGCCCTTGAGTGACGGGGTGTGCGCCATGACGGTCTCCTGTTTGCTACAAATTAGATAGCTGAAAGTCCCCGCCAGCCGGGGGCTACAGCCACTTTTGACCTCAAACCTTGCTGAAATCGGGCTTGCGGCGCTCCATGAAGGCGGTGAACGCCTCCTTGGCCGCGGGCTCGCCGAGCATGCGGCGGAAGCTGGCGCCCTCTTCGTCCATCTGCTGCTGCACGAGCTGCGCCTGGCCTTTCTTCATGAGGCGCTTGGTCTCGATCAGCGAGCTGACGGGCTTGGCCGCCAGTTTGCGCGCCTGGGCCTGCGCGTAGTTGTTGACCTCGGTGGGCGGCACCACGCGGTTGACAAGGCCGACCTCGAGCGCGGCCTCGGCCATGAAGGGTTCGCCCATGAGCAGGGCTTCGGCCGCGCGGTGGTAGCCCAGCATTTGCGGCACCAGCAGGCTGGACGCCGCCTCGGGGCACAGGCCCAGGTTCACGAACGGCATGCTGAAGGCGGCGTTGTCGCCCGCGTACACCAGGTCGCAGTGCATCAGCATCGTGGTGCCCACGCCCACCGCCGGCCCGCAGACCGCGGCGATCAGCGGCTTGGTGAAGGTGGCAATGCCGTGCAGGAAGCGGAACACGGGGGAGTTGGTCCCCGCGGGCGGCTTGTTCAGGAAGTCTCCGATGTCGTTGCCCGCGCTGAAGATGGTTTCATGGCCCTGCAGCAGCACCACGCGCACGGCGGCATCGTCCTGCGCGGCCTGCAGCGCATCGGCCATGGCGCCGTACATGGCGGCGGTGATGGAGTTCTTCTTGTCCACGCGGTTCAGCGTGACGGTCATGACACCGGCTTCGGTGTGGGTGAGGATGTCGGTACTCATGGGTGGGCTTCCAGTGCTTGCTTGACGAAATCGATCCGGTCCTGGCCCCAGAACATCTGGGAGCCTACAAAGAAGGTCGGGGCGCCAAAGACGCCGCGCTCGACCGCCTCCTGCGTCACGGCCTTGAGCCGGTCCTTGACCTGGGCGTCCTGCGTGAGGGCCAGCAGCGCAGCAGGGTCGAACCCGGCTGCCTGCAGCACCGCGCCCACGACGGCGGGGTCGTTGAGGTTCAGCGCGTCGACCCAGATGGCGCGGAACACCGCGTCCACATAGGGCATGAAGCGGTCGGGCTCGCGCAGTTGCAGGCCCACGGCGCCGCGCATCAGCGTCAGGGTGTTGATCGGAAAGTGCGGGTTGCGGTTCAGCGGCACGTGATAGCGGGCCGCGAACCGGTCAAAGTCGATGAAGGTGTAGGCGCCCTTGGCCGCAATGGTGGCCGGCGAGTGGTTGCCCGTGGCCTGGAACACGCCGCCCAGCAGCATAGGCCGGTACTGCGCCTGCGCGCCCGTGGCCTGCGCCAGGGCGGCCACCTGGGTGTGCGCGAGGTAGGACGCGGGGCTGCCGAAATCAAACCAGAACTCGAACGCCTTGGCCATCAGAACTTCTCCATGTACGGGCGCAAATCCAGTTCATGCGTCCAGGCATCGCGCGGCTGCTGGTGCAGCATCCAGTAGGCGTCGGCGATGTGGTCGGGGTTGAGGATGCCGTCCTCGGACTTGAGCGCGTAGCGCTGGGGGAAATTCTCGCGGATGAATTCGGTGTCGATGGCGCCGTCAATGATGCTGTGGGCCACGTGGATGCCACGCGGCCCCAGCTCGCGCGCCATGCTCTGGGCCAGCGCGCGCAGTGCGTGCTTGGCGCCGGCAAAGGCCGCGAAGCCCGAAGCCCCGCGCAGCGAGGCCGTGGCTCCGGTGAAGATGATGGTCTGCTGGCGCTGGGGGCCGGCCCGCGTGACCATGCGCCTGGCCACCTCGCGCCCGTTCAGAAAGCCGCTGAAGCAGGCCATCTCCCAGATCTTGAAATACTTGCGCGCCGACTCCTCGAGGATGCTGCTGGGCACGTTGGCGCCGATGTTGAACGCCAGGACCTCGATGGGCCCGAGGGTGGACTCGATCTGCTCGACGAGGGCCACCACTTCTTCCTCCTTGCGCGCATCGGAGGCAAAGCCATGCGCGGTGCCCCCTTCGGCGCGGATCTGCTCCAGCAGCGGCTGCAGCTTGTCCAGGCTGCGGCGCGTGGCGCAGGCCGTGTAGCCGCCACGCGCGAAACGCCGCGCAATCGCGCCGCCGGTGGCGTCACCGGCGCCGATGATGAGGGCTACGGGGGCCATGACCTATTCCTTGTAGTAGACGATCTGGTGGGTCGTGACCAGCAATTCTGCGGCCTCGTTCCACAACTGGGCCGTCTGGTCGAAATAGCCCTTTTGGAACGCCTGGGCCTGCGCCTGCCCCAGCAGATAGCCCGTGCCCGTGGCCTTGAGTTGCTCGGCGCCGGCATGGAAATACACCGTCATGGAGACGGTGCCGATCGGCACCGGCCTGGCGCGGCGGCGCCAGATGCGCGGAAAGAACACGTCGGACAGCGCGGTAAGGGAGGCAAAATCCAACGGGCGCGGGGGCTGGTCGCGCAGCCACAGCCGCGTGCGGCTCACCCCATGGTCGGCGCCGTCCCAGGCGGTCGGGAAGCCCCCTTCGGCAAACCGCATCTCATAGCGGTTGATCCACTCCACGCGGCCCGGTCCGCGCGGCAGGTCCACCTCGGCGGGCGCGGCGACCGCGGGCATGGCATGCTCGCCGGCGCCCCAGGTGTCGCGCCGCAGCGCCGTGAAGGCGGTGGCCGTGAGCACGGTGGCGTCGCCCTGGGTCATCTCGATCACCCAGTGCTGGGTGGACCGGTTGGTGCGCACCGGGCGGGCCGTGACCGCGAAGTCGCCATCGGCCACCGCGGCGCAGAAGTTGACGGTGAGCGACACCGGTTCGCCCAGCAATTGCGGGTGCCGCAGCACGGCAGAAAGCGCCTGCGCGGCGGTGATGCCGCCAAACGGCCCCACCATGTTGGCGTAGGCCGGGCTGGTATGGCCCTGGCTGCGGTTCTCGTCCAGCGGCGTCAGCGCAACGGCGTCGTCGAAAGCATGTCCCACTCTTGTCTCCGTATCAGGCCGGCCCGCGGCGGGGCCGGTGTTTCGGCGGGATCAGACGCGTTCGAAGATGCCGGCCGCGCCTTGCCCCATGCCCACGCACATGGTGACCATGCCGTACTTGAGATTCTTGCGCTGCAGCGCGTGAACCACTGTCGCGGAGCGGATAGCACCGGTGGCCCCCAGCGGGTGGCCCAGCGCGATGGCACCGCCCATGGGGTTGACCTTGGCCGGGTCTAGTCCCAGCGTGTTCATGACGGCCAGCGACTGCGCGGCAAACGCTTCGTTGAGCTCGATCCAGTCCATGTCGTCCTGCTTCAGGCCGGCGTAGCGCAGCGCGGCCGGGATGGCTTCGATCGGGCCGATGCCCATGATGTGCGGCGGAACCCCCTTGCTGGCATAGCTCACGAAGCGTGCCAGCGGCTTGAGGCCAAAGCGCTTGACCGCGGCTTCGCTGGCCAGGATCAGGGCACCGGCGCCGTCCGACGTTTGCGAGCTGTTGCCCGCGGTCACCGAGCCGCGCGCGCTGAACACCGTGCGCAGCTTGGCCAGGCCCTCGGGCGTGGTGTCGGGTCGGGCGCCTTCGTCCAGGTTGACCGTGCGTGTGCTCACGCTCACCTCGGCGGCTTCCAGATCGAGCGAGCGCTCGGCCACGTCCACCGGCGTGATCTCGCCCGCAAACTCGCCAGCCTTCATGGCGGCCACGGCCTTCATGTGCGAGCGATAGGCGAATTCGTCCTGCGCCTCGCGGCTGACCTTCCACTGCTGGGCGACCTTCTCGGCCGTCAGGCCCATGCCGTAGGCAATGCCATAGCTCTCGATGTCGTCGGGGTCGCTGAAGATGGTGGGCGACAGGCTGGGCGAGTTGCCCATCATGGGCACCATGCTCATGCTTTCGGTGCCCGCGGCGATCATAACGTCGGCCTCGCCCACGCGGATGCGGTCGGCCGCCATCTGCACGGCCGACAGGCCGGACGCGCAGAAGCGGTTCACGGTAATGCCGCCCACGCTCTTGGGCAGGCCGGCCAGCACCGCGCCAATGCGCGCCACGTTCAGGCCCTGCGGGCCCTCGGGAATGGCGCAGCCACAGATCACGTCCTCCACGGCCTTGGGGTCCAGGCCGGGCACCTGCGCCAGTGCGGCGCGCAGTGCGGTGGCCAGCAGGTCGTCGGGGCGGGTGTTGCGGAAATAGCCCTTGTGCGACCGACCGATCGGGGTGCGCGTGGCGGCAACGATATAGGCTTCCTGCACTTGCTTGCTCATGTTTCACTCCTGCGCGGGCCGGACGGGATCCAGGCCCAGATAAATTCACATTCGACCGGGTTGGCTCCGGCCTCGTCGGTCACGATGACAGACACATTGACCTCGCCCTTGTCACTGGCCTGCATCGCGGTGCGCTGGGCGTCGCTCAGCGTGGCCACGGCACGCAGGCCGCCGGTGGCGCGCTTGCGGAACTGCATGCGCAGTTCCTTGGCCAGCGGCAGGCAGTCGTCGCGCACGTTCATGCCGACCACCATGCCGGTGGCCGTCTCGGCCAGCAGGTTCATGGCGGAGGCGTGCACCCCGCCAATGTGGTTCTGCACGCGGCGTTCGTTGGCGATGGCGATCTCCACCTGGCCGGGCTCCATGGTGATGAAGCGCAGCCCCGCCGTGCCGGTGAACGGAACGGCGCGGCGCAGCACGATGTTGCGCACCCAGGGACGCACCAGCGCCGGAGCCTCCTGCAGCCGCGACAACTGGCGCTGCAGGCGGTTGGGCGCGGCCCCGGGTGTGGCGACGGCGTTCATCAGTTGCGCACCGGCTTGCCGGTGGACAGCATGCCCATGATGCGTTCCTGCGTCTTGGGGTGCGTGAGCAGGGAGCAGAAGGCGCGCCGTTCCAGCGTCATCAGGTACTCCTCGGTCACCATCGTGTTGGTGTCCACGTCGCCGCCAGTCACCACGCCGGCAATCAGGCTGGCAATGTGGAAGTCGTGCTGGCTGATGAAGCCACCGTCGCGCATGTTGACCAGCTGGCCCTGGATGGTGGCCTTGCCGTTGCGCCCGGCCACGGGGAACTGGCGGCGGTGCGGCGGGCGGTAGCCCGCGGTGTACATGGCCTTGGCTTCGTTGAGCGCCACGAACAGCAGTTCGTCCTTGTTGGGCACGATCAGGTCGCTGTCGAGCAGATAGCCGATCTTGCGGCTTTCGATCGCACTGGTGCCCACCTTGGCCATGGCCGCGGCGGTGAAGCCCTCGGTGACAAACTTGAGCAGGTCCTTGTCGGTGGAGGCGGCTGAATTCTCGGCCGCGCGGCGCGCGATGTAGGTCAGGCCGCCGGCGCCGGGCACCAGGCCCACGCCCACTTCCACCAGGCCGACATAGCTCTCCATGGCCGCCACGCGGCGCGCCGAATGGATCGCCATTTCGCAGCCCCCGCCCAGCGCCAGCCCGCGAATGGCCGAAACCACCGGCACGTTGGCATAGCGCAGGCGCAACATGGTCTGCTGCAGGTAGTGCTCGGCTTCGTCGATGGCGCTGACGCCCACCGTCATGAAGGCCGGCAGCATGGCCTGCAGGTCAGCGCCCGCGCTGAACGGTTCGTCGCCCGACCAGATCACCACGCCCTGGTAGGACTTCTCGGCCAGGTCCACGGCCATCTGCAGGCCTTCGGCCACGTCCGGGCTGATGGCGTGCATCTTGGTCTTGAGGCTGGCAATGACGACCTCGTCGTCCAGCGTCCACAGGCGAATGGCGTCGGTTTCGTGCAGTGTCTTGCCGGCGGTGGCAAAGCCCTGGGCTTCGCTGCCCAGCACCGTTTCCGGGAAATGCTGGCGCTGGTAGACGGGCAGCACGCGGCGCGGCTGGAACTTCTTGGTCACGGCGTTCCACGAGCCCTTGGCGGTGTGCACGCCGCCCGCCTTGGCCACGGCGCCCTTGAACACCCAGTCGGGCAGCGGCGCCTTGCTCAGCGTCTTGCCGGCCTTGATGTCTTCCTTGATCCAGTTGGCCACCTCGAGCCACCCGGCCTCCTGCCAGAGCTCGAACGGGCCCTGCTTCATGCCGAAGCCCCAGCGCATCGCGAAGTCGATGTCGCGCGCGGTCTCGGCGATATCGGCGAGGTGCACGGCGGCGTAGTGGAAGCTGTTGCGCAGGATGGCCCACAGGAACTGGCCCTGCGCGCCCTCGCTCTCGCGCAGCAGCTTCAGGCGCTCGCCAGCCGGCTTCCTGAGCATGCGGCCATAGACCTCGTCGGCCTTGCCGCCGGCGGGCACGTAGTCCTTGCTGGCCAGGTCAAAGCGCAGGATGTCGCGGCCCACTTTCTTGTAGAAGCCCGCGCCGGTCTTCTGGCCCAGATTGCCCATGTCCAGCAGGGTCTTGAGCACCTCGGGCGTGGCGAAGCTGGCGTAGAACGGATCGGTGTCCGCGTTCAGGTTGTCCTGCAGCGTCTTGATGACGTGGGCCATGGTGTCCAGGCCCACCACGTCGGCGGTGCGGAAGGTGCCGCTGCTGGCGCGCCCGAGTTTCTTGCCCGTGAGATCGTCCACCACGTCCACCGTGAGGCCAAAGTTCTCGACCTCCTTCATGGTGGCCAGCATGCCGGCGATGCCGACACGGTTGGCGATGAAGTTGGGGGTGTCGTGCGCGCGCACCACGCCCTTGCCCAGCCCACTGGTGACAAAGGTCTCCAGGTCGTCCAGGATGTGGGCGTCGGTGGTGGGCGTGTTGATCAGTTCCACCAGGTACATGTAGCGCGGCGGATTGAAGAAGTGGATGCCGCAGAACCTCGGCTTGATGGCCTCGGGCAGTGCCTCACTGAGCTTGGTGATCGACAGGCCCGAGGTGTTTGACGCGACGATGGTGTGCGGCGCGACGAAAGGAGCGATCTTCTTGTAGAGGTCCAGCTTCCAGTCCATGCGCTCGGCGATCGCCTCGATGATCAGGTCGCAATCCTTGAGCAGGTCCATGTGCTCTTCATAGTTGGCCTGCACGATCAGCGCCGCGTCGTCGGGCACGCCCAGGGGGGCGGGCTTGAGTTTCTTGAGCCCCTCCACCGCCCGCGTGACGATGCCGTTCTTGGGGCCTTCCTTGGCGGGCAGGTCAAACAGCACCACCGGGACCTTGACGTTGACCAGGTGCGCGGCAATCTGCGCCCCCATCACGCCGGCGCCGAGCACGGCGACCTTGTTGACTTGAAATCTGGTTTGAGCCGAAGCCATTGTGTCTTCCTGTTGAATTACTGGACGCGCTGCCAGGTCTGGGTGCGCCCGATGAAAAGAATCGAGCCCCGCACCTCGAGCTTCTTGCCGCCTTCGATGGGGGTGAGCCGCAGGTTGTAGGTCTTGCCGTTCTCGGGGTCGAGAATGTTGCCGCCTTCCCAGACGTCCTTGCCCTCGGCCTTGGTCGCGCCGCGGATGATTTCCATGCCGAGCTTGGGCTTGCCCTTGCGGTCATCGGTGCACTCGGTGCACAGCGGCTCCTTGGACGGCGCCAGCGCCTTCTCGATGACGCCGCTGAGCACACCCGAGGCGTTGGCCGTGATGCGGATCTCGGCCTTGGCCTGCCCCGTCTTGTCGTCGATGCTGCGCCACAGGCCCACCGGCGTCATCTGCGCGGACGCGGCACCGGCAAACAGGGTGAAGATCAGGGCAGTGGTGAGTCGGTTCAGCATGGCATCTCCTTGGCGGGGTTGAAAATCAGGCAAGCGCTTCGTCGGTGTCCAGCAGCACCTTGCTGCCGGCGCGCGCGGTGCGCATCAGCGTGGCAGTCTCGGGGAAAAGCCGGGCAAAGTAGAAGCGCGCGGTCTGTAGTTTCGCGCGATAGAACGGATCGGTGTTGCCCGCGGCGATTTCGCGCAGCGCCACCTGGGCCATGCGCGCCCAGAAATAGCCGAACACCAGATGGCCTGCCACGCGCAGATAGTCCACCGCGGCGGCCCCCACCTCGTCGGGGTTCTGGAAGCCCTTGAAGCCGATTTCGGTGGTGAACTTGGTCATCTGGTCGCCCAGGTAGGCGATCGGGTTGATGAACTCCGCCATCTTCTCGTTCACGCCTTCCTCGGCCACCAGCTTGCCCACCAGTTTGCCGAACTTCTGCAGCGTGGCGCCGTTGTTGCCCAGCACCTTGCGGCCCAGCAGGTCCAGGCTCTGGATGGTGTTGGTGCCTTCATAGATCATGTTGATGCGGTTGTCCCGCACGAACTGCTCCATGCCCCATTCCTTGATGAAGCCATGGCCGCCGAAGACCTGCATGCAGGCGTTGGTGGCGATGTGGCCGTTGTCGGTGATGAAGGCCTTGACGATGGGGGTCAGCAGCGACAGCATTTCGTCACTGTCCTTGCGCACTTTTTCATCTTCATGGTTGTGCGCCTTGTCCAGCAGCACGGAGCAGAAGATCTGCAGCGCGCGGCCGCCTTCGGCGTAGGCCTTGGCCGTGAGCAGCATCTTGCGCACGTCGGGGTGCACGATGATCGGGTCGGCCGGCTTGTCCTTGGCCTTGGGGCCACTGAGCGAGCGCATCTGGATGCGGTCCTTGGCATAGGCCAGCGCGTTCTGGTAGGCCACCTCGGTCAGGCCCAGTGACTGGTTGCCCACGCCCAGGCGCGCGGCGTTCATCATCACGAACATGCCCTGCATGCCCTTGTTGGGCTGGCCCACCATGGTGCCGTAGGCGTTGTCGATCACGATCTGCGCGGTGGCGTTGCCGTGGATGCCCATCTTGTGCTCCAGGCCACCGCAGTAGATGCCGTTGCGCTCGCCCAGGGAGCCGTCCTTGTTGACCTTGAACTTGGGCACGATGAACAGGCTCACGCCCTTGATGCCGGGCGGCGCGTCAGGCAGGCGCGCCAGCACGAGGTGAATGATGTTGTCGGCCATGTCGTGCTCACCGGCGCTGATGAAGATCTTGTTGCCGGTGATGCGGTAGCTGCCATCGGGCTGGGGCTCGGCCTTGGTGCGCATCAGGCCCAGGTCGGTGCCGCAATGGGGTTCGGTCAGGCACATGGTGCCGGTCCATTCGCCACTGGTCATCTTGTGCAGGTAGGTCTGCTTCTGCTCTTCGGTGCCATGCGTGTGCAGCGCGGCATAGGCGCCGTGCGTGAGGCCGGGGTACATGGTCCAGGCCTGGTTGGCACTGTTGAGCATTTCATAGAGGCACTGATTCACCACGAGCGGCAGGCCCTGGCCGCCGAACTCGGTGTCGCAGCTCAGGCCGGGCCAGCCCCCCGCCACGTACTGCGCATAGGCTTCCTTGAAGCCCTTGGGCGTGGTCACGGCATGCGTGGCCTGGTCGAGCTTGCAGCCCTCCTCGTCACCACTGATGTTCAGCGGAAAGGTGACTTCAGCCGCGAATTTGCCGGCTTCTTCGAGAACGGCGCTGATGGTGTCGGTGTCGATCTCGGCGTACTTGGGCAGGGCCTTGAGTTCGTCCGTCACGTTCAGGACTTCATTCATGACGAACTGCATGTCGCGCAGCGGGGGGGTGTACGAGGGCATCTTGATTACTCCTTGACGCTTTTGGTGGATCGGTTGGATTTGGGTGAGCGGGGTGCGGCCGCGGTGGCATCGGGGCCATACAGCCGCAGGATGTTGTCGAACCCGGCATTGGCGCGGTCCATGGAGCCGGGGTTCTTGAGAAAGCGCGCTTCGTAGTGCAGCGCGAGGATCAGGCCGTGGATCTCGAAAAGCATCTGCTCTTCATTGACGTCGCTGCGCAGATGGCCTTCTTCCTTGGCGGAGGCGAGCGCGCGCTTCATGGCGGCGTGCCAGGTCATGACCGAGCTGGCCAGCGCGTCGCGCACGGGGCCCGTGCGGTCGTCGAACTCGACCGCCCCGCTGATGTAGATGCAGCCGGAGTCGATTTCGACCGAGGTGCGCTTCATCCAGTTGGCGAACAGGGCGCGCAGGCGGGGCAGGCCGCGCGGCTCGGACATGGCGGGGTAGAACACCTCGTCCTCGAAACGCGTGTGGTACTCACGGATCACCGAGATCTGCAGTTCCTCACGCGAGCCGAAGTGGGCAAACACGCCCGACTTGCTCATTTGCGTGACCTCGGCCAGGGCGCCGATACTCAGGCCTTCGAGCCCGATCTGCGTGGCCAGGCCCAGCGCAGCGTCCACGATGGCCGCCTTGGTCTGCTGGCCTTTCTGCATGGCACGGCCTTCGCGGCCGCCGGGACGGGGCGATTTCACGGGCAATTCAGTGACGGACATGGTTCAGATCAAATAAAACGAACGGTCGTTCTATTTTGCATGAACTCAGCGGCCGTCAAGTGACAACCCGATTTTTTTTCTAGGGATGCGCTCCTAAGGCATTTGCGGGTTTACCCGTTGAGGTGTTTTGGATTACCTCCGCCCCGACGCCAGAGCGCGCCGGGCGCGAGGGCACCCGCCGGCCCCTCGCGCCCGGGACTCACTCGCTCAGAGCTTGAAAGGCACCACCAGCTGCTGCTGCTCGCCCAGGCCTTCGATGCCCAGCTTCATCACGTCGCCCTTTTTAAGGAACACGGGCGGCTTCATGCCCAGGCCCACGCCGGGCGGCGTGCCGGTGGTGATCACGTCACCGGGCATCAGCGTCATGAACTGGCTCACATAGCTCACCAGCTTGGCCACGCCAAAGATCATGGTCTTGGTGCTGCCGTCCTGCACGCGCTGGCCGTTGAGCTCCAGCCACAGGCCGAGCTTTTGCGGATTGGGCACCTCGTCACGCGTGACCAGCCAGGGACCGATGGGGCCGAACGTGTCGCAGCCCTTTCCCTTGTCCCACTGGGGGCCGCGTTCGAGCTGGAACTCGCGCTCGCTCACGTCATTGACGGTGCAGTAGCCGGCCACGAAGTTGAGCGCGTCCTTCTGCGAGACATAGCGTGCGCGCGTGCCGATGACGACGCCGAGCTCAACCTCCCAGTCGGTCTTGACCGAGCCCTTGGGCAGCATCACCGGGTCGTTGGGGCCCTGGATGCAGCTCGTGGCCTTCATGAACACGATGGGCTCCTTGGGAATGGGTGAGCCCGTCTCGGCGGCATGGTCGGAGTAGTTCAGGCCAATCGCGATGAACTTGCCGACGCCGGCCATCGGGCAGCCCATGCGGGGCTTGCCCTTGACCAGTGGCAGCTTGTCGGTCTTGAGCTTGCGCAGCCTGGCCACGGCGGCATCACCGAGTTGGTCAGGGCCGATGTCCTTGACCACGGCGCTCAGGTCGCGCAGCTGGCCATTGGCGTCGATCAGGCCCGGCTTTTCCTTGCCGGGGTTGCCATAGCGTACGAGTTTCATGGGGTCTCCTTGGTTCAGTAAGTGGATCTGCCACCAGACAGGTCAAAGACCGCGCCGGTGGAAAAAGAACAGTCTTCAGTGCACAGCCAGCCCACCAGGGCGGCCACTTCCTCGGGCGTGCCGAAGCGGCCCATCGGGATCTTGGACAGCATGAACTGGATGTGCTCAGGCGTCATTTGATCAAAGATCGCGGTCTTGACCGCAGCCGGTGTCACGCAGTTCACGCGCACGCCCGAACTGGCCAGCTCCTTGCCCAGCGATTTGGTGAGCGCGATCACCGCGGCCTTGCTCGCGCTGTAGGCGCTGGCGTTGGGGTTGCCGTCCTTGCCGGCCACCGACGCGATGTTGACGATGCGGCCATAGCCGCGGCTGCGCATGTGGGGCACCACCTCGCGGCAGCACAAAAACAGCCCGTTCAGATTCACGTCGATGACCTGACGCCAGGCCTGCACCGAGTAGTCCCAGAGGGGGGTGTTGGGCCCGGTGATGCCGGCGCTGTTGACCAGCGCATCGATGCCCGTTGCCACGGCCAGCGTGGCCTGCACCGCTGCGGCCACCGAGGCCGGCTCGGCCACATCCACCGCCACGGCACCGGCCTGCGGCCCGAGCGCCTCGGCGGCCTGCCGGGCCGCCGGCTCGTCGCGGTCCCACAGCGTGACGCTGCCGCCCGACGCCACCAGTCGCCGGGCGATGGCCAGGCCCAGTCCTGTGGCCCCGCCGGTGACCACGGCGTGGCGCCCGTGAAAGTCGAGCTGGTTCATATGGTCATGCCCCCGTCGATCGAGAACACCTGGCCGGTGGCAAAGACGGACTCATCGCTGGCGAGGTAAACGATGATGGGCGCCATTTCGTGGGCCTGGGCCAGCCGCCCCATGGGTTGGCGGGCGATGAAAGCCTTGCGCGCCTCGACCGGGTCGTCATAGGCGTTGATGCGGTCCGCGAGCGAGGGCGTATCCACCGTGCCCGGCGCGATCGCATTGCAGCGGATGCCGCGGCCGACGAAATCGGCCGCCACGCTCTTGGTCAGGCCCACCACGGCCGCCTTGGACGCCCCGTAGATGAAGCGGTTCGGCAGGCCCTTGAGGCTGCCGCAGACACTCGCCATGTTGATGATGCTGCCACCGCCCCGGCCGAGCATGGCGGGCAGCACGGCCTGGATCATCCAGAACTGGGCGCGCACATTGAGGTTGAAGGCAAACGCCCAGTCATCGTCCGTGGCCTCGAGGATGGTGCCGTTGTGGACGAAGCCGGCGCAGTTGAACAGCACGTCGAGCGGCGGCAGCCCGCCCACCACCCGGCCAATGGCGGCCTTGTCCAGCACGTCCAGCGGGACGGCGCGCACATTGGCCACGCCGTCGTAGCTGTCCAGCAGGGCCGGGTTGACGTCGGTGGCCCAGACCTCGGCCCCTTCGGCCGCCATGGCCAGCGCGGCTGCGCGGCCTATGCCCTGGCCAGCGGCCGTGACGAGGGCTTTCTTTCCTTTGAGTCGCATGGTGTCTCCGGTGATTTCAGCGAATGGGTACCGCCTGATGGAGCCCGCCGGGCGCCGGCTCCAGCGGCATGGCGACGGTGGCTTCAGGCTCGAGAAAACGGATGACGCGCCGGCTGCGCATCGGCATGTCTTCCAGGATGGCCTCCAGCCGGGGGATGAGCTCCGCGGCATCCTGGGGCCGCTCGCCCAGCAGGCAGGCCGCCAGATGGAAGCGCAAGGTGCTCTCCTGCGGTGCGCCATCGGGGCTGCGCAAGCCCGAGGCCACGAGCCTGGTTCCAAAGTCCGACACCTGTTGGCGCGAGTGCGCGCCTTCGAGGATCAGGGCAAATCGCGCCTCGCCGGTGCGGCAGACGGTGTCCACGTCCTTGATGAGGCCGCGCAGCTTGATGGCGCAGCGCAGGATGCTGCGTTCGGCCTGGGTCGTGCCGGCCCGCTTGCGGATGGATGGCAGATTGGCCAGTTCCACCACCACCAGCGCGGCATGGTCGCCGTGCGCCCGGGCCCGCCGGATGGCCAACGCCAGCCGGTCCTGGAACAGGTGGGGCACCAGCAGCCCCGTGAGGGGGTCATGGGTGACCAGCGTCTGCCTGCGCACCTGCATCTGGTGCCGGTCCCTGGAGCGCAGGTGCAAGGCCATCAACAGCAGCGGGCCCTGGAGCAGGAACGAGCCCATGACCAGATGCTGCGTGTCCCAACCATACGGCAACCAGCCGTGAACCCGCAGCTGCACAACAAGCACCGAGAGGCTCGGGGCCACGTAAGCCGCGAACAGCCAGTGCCCCACCACGTCGCCGCGCCAGCCCGTCAGCCACGCCATGGTCAGATTGAGTGCGATGGCCAGCAGGATGTAGCCTCCGAACAGCGCCAGACCCCAGCGCCGCTCCACGAAGTAGTACACAACGGCCACCAGCAAGCCTGCGGCGCCCACACCTACTGCCGCCCAGCCCAGCCGACGGTAGTGCACCGCAATGCCGCTGACCTCGCGCACCAGCAGCAAAATCATGGCCGCGGACAGCAACGGCAGGCACCCGTTGGCGGCATCGGCCCACGCGCCAGACGACGGCCACAGAAAATGGGCCGCCACGCCGCTGTGCGCCGCCACGGCCAGCCCCATCACACCAACCTGCAAGGCATACCAGAGGTAGACGCGGTCACTGTAGAGCCAGCCCAGGCCAGCACAGGCCACGCCCAACAGCACCATGACCCCGAGCAACACGCCCTGGCCCAGGTATTCCGCCAGCACGCGCTGTCCACGGTCACGCTCCGTGACGAAGCGGACCGGGATCGCCAGCGGATTGCCATGGGCGATGCGCACATAGATCACCTGCTCGTCCTGGGCGCCGTGCAGACTGAAGGAAGGGAATCGCCCCGGCTCGCTCCAGTGGTTCACGGGGACGGTATCGCCGGCCCGCCGGGCCTGCCAGCGGCGATCCGGCCCCTGCTCGTACAGCGTGACATCATCGATCTGGGGCAAGGGAAATTCGATGCGCCAGCGTGACGTGCCGCCGCCCATGCGCCGTAGGTGGTATTGGCGCCAGAGCGCGCCGCGGGTTCCGAGTGAGTAGGTCTGCCCCGGATCGACCACCGGAGCCAGCCTGGCGGGGTGGTCCAGCAGATCCTGCAGGGTGGCGGTGCCAGTGGGGTCGACCCAATCCTTTGCTTCCCAGAGCAGCGATCCGCCCGGCTCCGAGGGGGGCAACTGCTGCGCCGGCGCCGCGCCGATCCACAGCGCCCCCCACGCCAGCAGGCCCATCAGCCACTTGCATGACAGGCGGGTCAGCGGGCAGGCAGATTTTGCGCACGGCATTCAGGGTTTCGCCGAATGTTTTTGAGACACGACCGTGGCATTCTAAATTGGTCTGACCACTTGGCCAGTTCAGGCTTACCCTTAAATCCAACGACGCCGTCCTTTTCCGCATGCCACTGCAAACCGTTGAACCGCAGCGCCTGTACCGGCAGATCGCCGAGCAGCTGCGCTCGCTCATCGTGGCGGGCGAGTTCGCCGCAGGCTCGCGCCTGCCGGCCGAGCGCGACCTGGCGAAGCAACTGGGGGTGAGCCGCCCTTCGGTGCGCGAAGCGCTGATTGCCCTGGAGGTGGAAGGCTGGGTCGAGGTGCGCACCGGCTCCGGTGTGTACGTGCTGGACCGATCGGGCGCGGGCCGGAACACGGGTGCCAAGGTGCCGGCCGGCGAATGGGGCCCCCTCGAACTGATCCGTGCGCGCCGCGTGGTCGAAGGCGAGATTGCCGCGCTGGCCGCCCAGCACGGCAAGCGCCGCGACGCCGACGCCATGGCCAGGGCCATTGACGGCATGCGCGCCGACGCGGATCGCGGCGTGATGCCCCTGGACGGCGACCGTGCCTTTCACACCGCCATCGTCCAGGCCTGCGGCAACGTGGTGCTGACCGAGACCGTGCAGGGATTCTGGGACGCGCGCCGCGGCCCGCTGTTCGAGCGGCTGGGCGGCTATTTCGAGACCGTGCCCTCCTGGCGATCGGCCATCGCCGAACACGAGGCGATCCACGCCGCCATCCGTGCGCGCGATGCCGACGCGGCGCGCGCTGCCATGCACGAACACCTGGACAAATCACATTCCCGATTCAGCGCGAGCTGGCGCCGCGCCAAGAAATCCGATTCCTGAAGCCAGCACCCCTTTCACCCACCCTTGAGGAGACATCACCATGAACAAACGTTTTGCTATCAAATTGCTAGCTTCCAGCGCCCTTCTGGCGGGGGCTCTGGGCACTTTTGGCATCGCACACGCACAGACCAAGCTGAAATGGGCCCACGTCTATGAAGTGTCGGAGCCATTCCACAAGAACGCGGTCTGGGCCGGCGAGGAAATCAAGAAGCGCACCAACGGCCGCTACGAGATCCAGGTGTTCCCGGCCTCCAGCCTGGGCAAGGAGTCGGACATCAACCAGGGACTGACTCTGGGCACGGTGGACATCATCTACACCGGGGCCAGCTTCGCGGGCCGCAGCTACCAGCCGCTGTCGGTCACGTACTTCCCGTTCATCTTCCGCGACTCCGAGCACCTGCTCAAGTACGCCAAGAGCGACGTGTTCAAGGAGCTGGCCAAGGGCTACGACGACAAGACCGGCAACCACGTGATGGCGCTCACCTACTACGGCGCGCGCAACGTGACCTCCACCGCCTCGCGCCCGATTGCCAAGCCCGAGGACATGAAGGGCCTGAAGATCCGCGTGCCCGACGCGCCGGCCTACCTGGCCTTCCCGAAGGCCCTGGGCGCCAACCCCACGCCGATTGCCTTTGCCGAGGTCTACCTGGCCCTGCAGAACGGCACGGTGGACGCGCAGGAAAACCCCCTGCCGACGATCGAGGCCAAGAAGTTCTATGAAGTGCAGAAGAACATTTCACTGACCGGCCACATCATCGACTCGCTGCTGACCATCATGTCGCCCAGCGCCTGGGGCAAGCTGTCGCCCGAGGACCGCAAGATCTTCGGCGAGGTGCTGTCCGAGGCCGCCGACAAGACCGGCCGCGAAATCATCGCCGCCGAAATGCGACTGGCCGACGAGTTCAAGAAGCGCGGCAACAACGTCATCACGGTGGACAAGAACGCCTTCCGCCAGGCAGTGCTCAAGGCCACCACGCCGGCGGAGCAAGGCTACCGCCAGCAGGACTACGACCGCATCGTGAACATGAAGTAAGCACGGCACCACCTTGCACCCAGCCCCGGAGACACCTGCATGACCGACCCGAAAATCATTGACGACGAAGGCAACTTCCACACCGAGGACGCCGAGGTGGACCTGTCCGACACGATCTTCGAGGGCTGGGTGGCGCTGGCGATCTTCTGGGTGCTGGGGCTCACCGTGTTCTACCAGTTCATCACGCGCTACGTGCTCAACGACTCGGCCGCCTGGACCGAGGAGGTCGCGCGCTACATGTTGATCGGCGTGGTGTTCATTGGCGCCACCATCGGCGTGGCGCGCAACACGCAGATCCAGGTGGACTTCTTCTACCGGCACATGCCGGCCGCGATGGGTCGCTGGCTGTCGCGCGTCGTGGACGTGCTGCGCACCGGTTTCTTCGCCTCGGCCGTGGTCATGACCATCGAGATGATGATGAAGATCGGCAATCAGACCCGCATGACCATCGTGGACGCGCCCATGAATCTCGTGTACGGCCTGTGCCTGTTCGGCTTTGCCGCCATGACCTGGCGCTCGCTGCAGGTGGCCCTCATCCACTGGCGCCGCGGCTACAGCGTGCTGGAGCGCCCCGAAACCACCCTGAGCGACCGCTAAACCTTCCCCGGACACTCACATGCTGAAGATTTTCTTCCTGCTCTTCATGGCTGGCGGCCTGCCCGTGGCCATCGCCATGGCGGGCGCCTCGCTGGCCTACATCCTGGTGTCGGGCAACCTGCCGCCGTTCGTGGTGATCCACCGCATGGTCAGCGGCATCGACAGCTTCCCCCTGCTGGCGGTGCCGTTCTTCATTCTCGCCGGCAACCTCATGAACAACGCCGGCATCACCACGCGGATCTTCAATTTCGCGTTGTCGCTCGTGGGCTGGCTGCGCGGCGGCCTGGGGCACGTGAACGTGCTGGCCTCGGTGATCTTCGCCGGCATGAGCGGCACCGCCATCGCCGACGCGGCGGGCCTGGGGACGATCGAGATCAAGGCCATGAAGGAACATGGCTACAGCACCGAGTTCTCGGTGGGCGTCACCGCGGCCTCGGCCACGCTGGGCCCGATCATCCCGCCGAGCCTGCCCTTCGTGATCTACGGCATGATGGCCAACGCCTCGGTCGGGGCGCTGTTCCTCGCGGGCATCCTGCCCGGGCTGTTGCTGACCATCCTGATGATGGCCACCGTGTCCTGGTACGCCTGGAAAAACAACTGGGGCGGCGACGTCAGGTTTTCCAGGACCCGTTTCTTCAAGGCCCTGACGGAACTGGCCGTGGTGGTGGGCTGGCCCCTGGGCCTCTGGCTGCTGGTGGCCAAGGCGGGCGCGCCGGCGCAGATGACGGTGTTCATCGGCCTGGCCCTGCTGTTTGTACTGGACCGGATCTTCCGCTTCGAGGCGCTGCTGCCCATCATGACGCCGGTGCTGCTGATTGGCGGCATGACCACGGGCCTGTTCACCCCGACCGAAGGCGCGATCGCGGCCTGTGTCTGGGCCATGATCCTGGGCCTGGCCTGGTACCGCACGCTGAGCTGGAAGATGTTCGTCAAGGTGTGCCTCGACACCGTGGAGACCACCAGCACGGTGCTGTTCATCGTGGCCGCGGCCTCGATCTTCGGCTGGATGCTGACGGCCACCGGTGTCACCACCGAGATCGCCGAATGGGTTCTGGGCTTCACCAAGGAGGCCTGGGTCTTCCTGCTGCTGGCCAACCTGCTGATGCTGTTCGTGGGCTGCTTCCTCGAGCCGACGGCGGCCATCACCATCCTGGTGCCCATCCTGCTGCCCATTGCCACCCACCTGGGCGTGGACCCGATCCACTTCGGCCTGGTGATGGTGCTGAACCTGATGATCGGGCTGCTGCATCCGCCCATGGGCATGGTGCTGTTCGTGCTGGCCCGGGTGGCGGGCCTGAGCTTCGAACGCACCACCATGGCCATCCTGCCCTGGCTGGTGCCCCTGCTGCTGGCGCTGGTGGTGATCACCTACGTGCCCTCCATCGTGCTGTGGCTGCCCAAGATGTTCTTCTGATTTCCAGGACCTGCTGACATGACCCCTTTCATCCGCCTGCATCCCGCCGACGACGTGGTCATCGCGCGCAGCCAGTTGGTCGGAGGCGCCACGGTGGAGGATTTCACCGTGCGCGGCCTGGTCCCGGCCGGCCACAAGGTGGCGGCCCGCGCGATGGCTGCAGGGCAGCCGGTGCGTCGCTACAACCAGATCATCGGATTTGCGAGCAAGGCCATCGCCGTCGGCGAGCACGTGCACACCCACAACCTGGACATGGGGCCCGACAAGGGCGACTTCGCGCGCGACTATGCCTTTGGCGCCGACGTGAAGGCGCCGCCCGCGAAAGCGGAGGCCACGTTCATGGGCATCCGGCGGAGCGACGGCCGCGTGGCCACGCGCAACTACATCGGCATCCTGTCCAGTGTGAACTGCTCGGCCACGGCAGCACGTGCGATCGCCGACCACTTCTCGCGCCAGACCAACCCGTCGGCGCTGGCCGGGTTTCCCATGGTGGACGGCGTGGTGGCACTGACCCACGGCACGGGCTGTGGCATGGACACCGAGGGCCTGGGCATGCAGATCCTGGAGCGCACGCTCGCCGGCTACGCCACCCACGCCAACTTCTGGGGCGTGCTGGTCGTGGGCCTGGGCTGCGAGGCCAACCAGATCAATGCCTGGCTGGCCCACAGCCGCCTGCGCGAGGGCGACACGCTCAAGGTCTTCAACATCCAGGACACGGGCGGCACCCGCAGGACGGTGGAAAAGGGCATCGCCCTGATCCAGGAAATGCTGCCCCGCGCCAACGACGTGACGCGCGAGCCCTGCAGCGCCGCCCACATCACCATCGGCCTGCAGTGCGGCGGCTCGGACGGCTACTCCGGCATCAGTGCCAACCCGGCCCTGGGCGTGGCAGTGGACCTGCTGGTGGCGCACGGCGGTACGGCCATCCTCAGCGAAACGCCCGAGATCTACGGCGCCGAGCACCTGCTGACGCGCCGCGCCGTGAGGCAGGAAGTCGGGCAAAAGCTCATCGAGCGCATCAAGTGGTGGGAGCACTACACCGAGGTCAACCAGGGCGAGATGAACAACAACCCCTCGCCTGGCAACAAGGCCGGCGGCCTCACCACCATCCTCGAGAAATCGCTGGGCGCGGTGGCCAAGGGCGGCACCACCAACCTGGAGGCCGTCTACGAGTACGCCGAGCCAGTGAAGGCGCATGGCTTCGTCTACATGGACACGCCCGGCTACGACCCGGTCAGCGCCACGGGCCAGGTGGCCGGCGGCGCCAACATGATCTGCTTCACCACCGGCCGCGGTTCGGCCTACGGCTGCGCGCCCTCGCCTTCACTCAAGCTCGCCACCAACAGCGCGCTGTGGGCCCGGCAGGAGGAGGACATGGACATCAACTGCGGCGAGATCATCGACGGCAAGGCCAGCATCCAGGAGATGGGCCGGCGGATTTTTGAACTGGTGCTGGCCACGGCCTCGGGCGAACCGTCCAAGAGCGAGCGGCATGGCTACGGACAGAATGAGTTCGTGCCCTGGCAGGTCGGCGCTGTGATGTAGGGGCCGTTTTCATGCCAAAACTTATTGAAGCCCAGGCCCTGCGGTCACAGGTAGCTAGCATTTTGATAGCAAACGGCAGCGCCCCGGCAGAGGCGGAGACCGTCGCGGCCAACCTGGTGCTGGCCAATCTCAGCGGCCACGACTCGCATGGCGTGGGCATGCTGCCGCGCTATGTCGATGCCGTGCTCGAGGGCGGCCTGCAGCCCAACGCGGGCGTCCGGGTGGTCCTGGACACAGGCACCCTGCTCACACTGGACGGCCAGCGCGGCTATGGCCAGGTGGTCGGCGAACAGGCCATGGCCCTGGGCATGGCGCGCGCCACCGCCCACGGCAGTTGCATCATGACGCTGGCCCACGCGCACCACCTGGGCCGGATCGGCCACTTTGCCGAAATGGCCGTGGCGCAAGGGCTGGTGGCCCTGCATTTCGTCAACGTGCTGTCGCGCCCCGTGGTGGCGCCGTGGGGCGGCGGCGACGGACGCTACGGCACCAACCCCTGCTGCATCGGCGTGCCGCTCAAGGGCCGCGAGCCCTTCGTGCTGGATTTCGCCACCAGCCGCGTGGCGCAGGGCAAGATGCGCGTGGCCTACAACGAAGGGCGGCAGGTGCCGCCGGGCTACCTGATCGATGCCCAGGGTCACCCGACCACCGACCCGGGCGTGGTGGTCGTTCCGCAGGGCAGCTCGGCGGGCGAGCCGGGCGGTGGCCTGTTTGGCGCGCTCATGGCCTTTGGCGAGCACAAGGGTTACGGCCTGGCCGTGGCCTGTGAACTGCTGGGCGGCGCACTCACTGGAGGCGGCACCTGGCACCGGCCCGCGGACAACGCGCGCGCCGTGGTCAATGGCATGCTCACCGTGCTGATCGACCCGGCGCGGCTGGGCACGCAGCAGCGCTTTGACGAGGAGGCGTTGGCGTTCGTGGAGTGGCTGCGCCAGAGCCCCGCCGCCCCTGACGGCACCGGCGTGATGCTGGCCGGAGAGCCCGAGCGCGAAGCCCGGCTCGAGCGCGGTGAGACGGGTATCGCCATCGACGATCAGACTTGGGCCGAGATCGTGCAGGCGGGCGCACGCGTCGGGGTTCGGGTCGAATAGCCCCTTGGCCCTTGCAGGACGGTCATATCCTGCTATGAATTCAGGAGCAAAGGGTTAGAGCATCTGGGCCAGGCTGGCCTCGAGGTGTTCCGACGGGATGCGCTTGAAGCCCGAGCGCGCAAAGCGCTGCAGCCGCCCCACCACAAAGGCGGTCAGCACCGACGCACGCACCTGGGAGTCCACGCTGGGCGTGGAAGACCCGTCAGCCTGCGCGGCATCGCGCAAGGCCTGCCGCAACGTGGCCTCGATCTTGTCGAAGAACTGGTTCATGCGCTGCTGCAGACGGTCGTTCTCGAACACCAGGGCGTCGCCGACCATCACGCGGGTCATGCCCGGGTTCTTCTCGGCGAACTGCAGCAGCATGGCCACGACCTTGGCGGCCTGGGCCCGTCCGGCGGGCTCACGCTCGGTGATCTGGTTGACCAGCGAGAACACCGATTGTTCGATGAACTCGATCAGCCCCTCGAACATCTGCGCCTTGCTGGCGAAATGGCGGTACAGCGCGGCCTCGCTCACTTCCAGGCGCGCCGCCAGCGCTGCGGTGGTGATGCGCTCGGAGCCGGGCTGCTCCAGCATGGTGGCCAGCGCTTCCAGAATCTGGACCCGCCGCTCGCCGGGCTTGGGCCGCTTGCGAACGGCGACAGCGGTTTCACCAGCGGCAACAGGGGGAGAGGAGGAACTGGACTCGGCGTCTGGCATGGCGTGCAAAAGTGTGATCAATTGATTCTCGCACACGCGTGGCAGGGGCCCCGCGGCCCCCCGTCACGAGGGAAACGCCAGCGTGGCTCGCAGGCCGCGTCCGTCGTGCCCGGAGCCGAGTTCTAGGTGGCTGTGGTGGGCCCGGGCAATCTCGTCGGCAATGGCCAGCCCCAGTCCGTTGCCTTCTCCACCCACACCCTGCACCCGGTAGAAGCGCTCGAACACACGATTTCTTTCCGCTGGCGGGATGCCTGGCCCGTCGTCCTCCACTTCGATGAACGAAGCGCCCTGGCGCACACCGCAGCGGATGGTCACCGAGCCCCCGGGGGGCGTGTAGTTCACGGCATTGCTCACGAGGTTGCCCAGCAACTCGCGCAGCAACCACTCGTGGCCCATGATCTGGGCCGGCTGGGCATCCAGGCCGAGGTCGATGCGCTTGGCGGTGGCGGCGTCCAGGTGGGTTTCGAGCAGGGCTTCGCACAGCCCGCGCAGGTCGACCCGCTGCATCGGCTGTGCGTGCATGCCGCGCGCATCCGCGCGTGACAGCGCCAGCAGCTGATTGGCCAGTTGCGAGGTGCGGCGCGTGGCGCTGCGCAGCTTGTTGACCTGCTCCGCACGCAGGGTGATGACGCCCTGCCCCTCGCCCACCGCCGCCGACGCTCCCTTCAGAGCGCTGCGGGGCTGCTGTGAGGCGGCATTGGCCGCCTGGGCCCAGGCCTCGACCTGGGCCTGCAGGCCCGCCAGTGGCGTTCGCAGCTGGTGCGCCGCATCGGCCACAAAGCGGCGCTGGCTTTCGGCCTGGGCATTGACCAGGCCAAACAGCCGGTTCAGCGACTGCACCAGGGGACGCACCTCCTCGGGCGAGGCGTGCTCGTCGATCGCATTGAGGTCACGCGGCGAGCGCCGCTCCACCGCTTCCTTGAGTTCGAGCAGGGGACGCAGCGCCCGGTTCACGGCCCAGTTGACGGCAAACGCGGCCGCGGCCAGCAGGACCAGGTTGGGCAGCAGCACCTTGAGCCCGATGGAGCGGGCCCACTGCTGGCGTGGGTCCGACCCATCGGCCAGCGTGACGGTGATCTCGCCGAGTACCGACTGCACGCGCTGGCGCACGATGCGCCAGGTCACGCCACCGTTCTCCTCGCTGTGGAACTCCGGCTCGTAGGTGGTCGGGGGCAGCGAGGCCAGCCAGCGCTCCCCCTTGAGCGACTTGCCGTCGGGATCGATGATGCTGAAGGCGGCAAAGCCCGGGCGCTCCTTCAGAAAGCCCTCGACCGCCGGAGCGAGCAGCAACACCGGCCCTTCCCCACGCCGGACTTCCTCGGCGATGACCGAATCGGCCAGCAGGGGCAGCAGGGCCAGCAGGCGCTGGTCCTGCTGTTGCGCCACATTGTCCGCCGACCGGTAGTCGAACCAGGCGTTGAGCAGCGCCAGCAGGATCAACGGGGTGATCAGCATGAAGAGCAGGCGCCGCTGCAGCCCGCCCGTCATGCTGGGCGCGCGCCTGCGCCGGATCATGGCTGAAGGCCGGGCTCTTGCAGTTCGAGCCGGTAGCCGAACCCGCGAATGGAGCGCAAGGCAACGCCGTGGGGCTCGAGCTTGCCGCGCAGCCGGGAGATGTAGACCTCCACGGCATTGGGCGTGATTTCCTTGTCCCAGCCCGTCAGCGCCTGCAACAGCTTTTCCTTGCTCGCCGGCTTGGGGGCGTTGATCAGCAGGTACTCCATGACCGTCCACTCGCGCGGACCCAGCTCGATGGGCTGAGCCTGACCGTTGCGGGTGGCGGCGGCGCGGCGGTTGGCCGTGTCCAGCTCGATCGGCCCGAAACTCAGCACGGCGGAGGTGGCCGCCTGTGAACGGCGCAGCAGCGCCCTCAGGCGCGCCAGCAGCTCAGGAAGTTCAAAGGGCTTGATCATGTAGTCGTCAGCCCCGAGGTCCAGGCCCTGGACGCGGTCATGCAAGGCGTCCCGCGCCGTCAGGATCAGCACCGGCATGGCGTGGCTTGCAACGTCCGGCCGGCGCAGACGCCGGGTCAGCTCCAGACCATCCATGTTGGGCAAGCCGATGTCGATGATCGCGGCGTCGAACACTTCGGCGTTCAACACCTCTTCAGCGCGCTCGCCGCTGCCCACCCAGTCGACGGCATAGCCGGCATCGGTCAGCCCCAGCTTGATGCCGCTGGCGACCATCACGTCATCTTCAACGAGCAGCAGGCGCATGCTGATTCTTTCAAAGCGTTAGAAGCCTATGGACGTGACACCCGCGGATAGGGCTGGTGTGCCGGAAACGCCGCCTGTGCCACGCAACGCGGAAACCATTCTCCCATAGCCAGCAGCCCCCTGACCCTTGCGTCCGTGGGAGCTGCGGCTCCCTGTCTCACAGTCCCAGCTTTTGGCTCAGTGCGACCGAATCATCGTGCCGTAGGCCTGTTCGGTCAGGATTTCAAGCAACATCGCATGAGGCACACGCCCGTCGATGATGTGCACGGAGTTCACACCGCTCTTCGCGGCGTCCAGTGCTCCACTGATCTTGGGCAGCATGCCGCCCGACAGCGTGCCATCGGCAAACAGTTCGTCGATTTCGCGCGCTGTCAGATCCGTCAACAGCTTCCCGCTTTTGTCGAGAACGCCCGGGGTGTTGGTCAGCAACACCAGCTTTTCAGCCTTCAGCACGGTGGCCAGCTTGCCGGCCACCACGTCGGCGTTGATGTTGTAGCTCTCATTGTCTTCGCCAAACCCGATGGGGCTGATGACCGGGATGAACTGGTCGTCCTGCAGGGCCCGCACCACGCTGGGGTCGATCGCCACGATGTCCCCGACCTGTCCCACGTCATGCTGCTTGGCCGGGTCGGTGTTGTCCACCAGCTTGAGTTTCTGGGCCCGGATCAGACCGCCGTCCCGTCCGGTCAGGCCCACAGCCTTGCCCCCGGCCTGGTTGATGAGGCCAACGATGTCCTGCTGCACTTCGCCGGCCAGCACCCATTCGACCACCTCCATGGTCTCGGCGTCTGTGACGCGCATGCCCTGGATGAATTCACCCTTCTTGCCCAATCGGTTGAGCGCGGTCTCGATCTGCGGCCCTCCGCCATGCACCACCACGGGGTTCATGCCCACCAGCTTGAGCAGCACCACGTCCTCTGCAAAATCGGCCTGCAATGCGGGGTCGGTCATGGCGTTGCCACCGTACTTGATGACCATGGTCTTGCCATGAAACTTGCGAATGTACGGCAGTGCCTGGGCAAGAATTTCCGCCTTGTCGCGCGGAGCAATGTGGTTCACGTCAGTCATGGCACGGGCTCATTTGTTTCAGCAGAGGCCAAATTGTGCCGCATACCGCCGCTAGCGGCGCAACCAGGGCGGGACCTTGAACCGGACGATGCTGAAATACGCCCAGAGGTAGGAAATGACAAAAAGGGCCGTGAAGGCGATGAGGACGGGGGTGTTGTTCCAGAAAAGCACCGCAGGAACAACTGTCAGCATCGTGAAACCCCACAAATACGGCGAGGTGCGGTTGTTGCGAACGAGCATCCGGCGCGTTTCGTCGTCGCTGAAAACACCCCGGACCACTCTTCGATAGATGAGCATGTGGAAGTGAATCGAGTCGGGCACCGTGGGAGACACCCCCCGAGTCACCTTGCGATAGGTCGAAAATACAACTTCCCACGTTGGGTAAATGCTCAGTAGCATCGGAAACCAAGGCGACACTTCCCCGTGCCGTTGCACCAGCAGTACAGCGGCAAGTGCAATGGAACCGCCCCAGAGATAGGCACCGCCGTCACCGGCGAACAGAAGACCCCTCGGGTAGTTCCAGTAGAGAAATCCAGCCGTCGCCCCCACTGTGATCATCATGAACGCCGCAATCTGACGATCGCCGACCTGCAGCGATACGTGCGCCAAAGCCAGACAAATCAAGGTTGCCACCGTCCCGGCCAATCCGTTGAATCCGTCGATGATATTCAGCGCATGCGGCAGCCCTGCCACTCCGACCAATGCCAGCCCCAAGCCCAGGATCGGCGCTGCCGACCACAAGGGATCAATCCAGCCTATGCCAAGACGAGGCACGTACAGATCCAGGCACCAACATGCAAAGGCCGCAGAACAAATCGTGATAGCAAGACGCCAACGCGCTGATAACCTGGCACTGACGTCCTCATATACACCGGCAGCGACAATCGGGAGCAAAACCATGGACCACAGTATCCAGTCCGGAAAACCAATCGGAACATTGGTGCTCAAGCCGGCCCAACGCAGCATGGGGGCGGCAAAAGTCCCTGCGACAATACCGGCATAAATTGCAAGCCCACCGATACGAGGAATATTTCCGAGATGGAATCGTTGCGGCAGACCTTCGGCATAGCGTCGCGCATGACGCCGAGCATGACGAATCAGCATCAGGCACAACAGCGCGCTAACGGCAAAGCCTACAAAGGCCAAACTGAGCATGAGGATTGTTGATGATAGGCAACGAAGCCGGTATTGTAGGGACCGTCCTGCAGGCAAGCCGCCCCAACGAATCAGAACGTAACAACGTCGCCATTTTGCTTGGCACATTCAATGGTGAGCGGCACCTCGAGGCCCAATTGACCTCTATTGCCAAGCAGTCTCACAAGGACTGGACGCTTTGGGTGTCTGACGATGGTTCATCCGATAGAACCCCCGAGATTCTTCGACACTTCGCAATAGCCCATCCCGACCGTCAAATTCACCTGCTGGAGGGCCCTCGCAAGGGCTTCGCACTCAATTACATATCCCTGCTTCGGCACCCGGAGATCAAGGCGCGCTACATCGCATTTTGCGACCAGGACGACATCTGGCTAGAACATCATCTCGAGGCGGCCATCAGAAAACTGACGCCGCTTGAGGATGCAACGCCAGCGCTCTTTTGTGCTCGAACCGCCTACATCGATGCGGACGGATCCCCCATGGGAGAGTCCCGCAAGATCCCCGTTTCATACCAATTCCCGAATGCCCTCGCGCAAAATCTCTGCAGCGGAAATACGATGCTCATGAACATGGCCACGCGGAAGCTGCTGCAGGATTTTGCGCCGGAGAATGTGTCCGCGCATGACTGGCTTGCCACGCTCTTGGTCTCCGGGGTCGGCGGCTCGATAGTCTACGACCAGGAAATCCACGTTCTCTATCGTCAACACGCTGGGAATTCGATGGGTGAAAACCGGAGCTTGCGCGCTCACTGGCGCCGACTCCGGCAGCTCAAGGATGGCACACTTCGTCGGTGGACCGATCTGAACGTGGCAGCACTTGCCGCTGCGGAGTCCGTGTTGACGCCCGAGAACCTTGAAGTATTGCGCACCTTTGCGGCAGCACGCCAAGGCCCTCCCTGGGCCAGACTCACGAGTATCCGAGTCAGCGGCGTGCGTCGCACAGATCGGATTTCCGATACAGCGTATAAGCTGGCGCTCCTCTGCGATCTGGTGTAGGCCAAGATTCTGTACGGCGAATTTCCATTGGATAAAATGCCCCATTTTGTGCGGCAAGGCATAGCAAGATGATTTTGGTTACCGGAGGTTGCGGCTTTATCGGGTCGGCATTCCTGCTTCAGTGGCTCGCTTCCTCCGATGAAAAAGTCCTGAATCTTGATCTCCTGACCTACGCCGGACACCCAGGCAATCTCAAAGCCGTTGAGACCGACCCGCGGTATCGATTTGTTCGCGGTGATATCGGGAACCCCACCTTGCTCCACGACCTCCTGGCTACCTACAAGCCGAGAGCCATCCTGAACTTCGCCGCCGAAAGTCACGTCGACCGGTCCATCTCGGGACCCATGGCTTTCGCGCAGACCAATGTCGTCGGAACGCTCTCGCTTCTGGGCGCAGCTCTGGCGTACTGGCAATCGATGTCCCCCGGAGAGGCCAGCGACTTCCGGTTTCTGCACGTTTCCACCGACGAAGTGTTCGGTTCACTGACCCTTGATGCACCGGCTTTCACCGAAGCCCATCGCTACGAGCCCAACAGTCCGTATTCCGCATCAAAGGCCGCTTCAGACCACTTTGTGCGGGCCTACCACCACACCTATGGTCTCCCGACGCTGACGACCAACTGCTCCAACAACTACGGGCCGCGTCAGTTCCCCGAGAAGCTGATTCCGCTGATGATTCACAACGCGCTCCAGGGCAACCCGCTCCCCGTGTACGGCGACGGTCAGCAGATTCGAGACTGGTTGCATGTCGATGACCACTGCGCGGCGCTGCGAGCTGTGCTGGCACAAGGACGACCGGGCGACACCTACAACGTCGGCGGGCGTTCTGAACGCCGGAATCTTGCAGTCGTCCATGCCATTTGCGCAACGCTGGATGACCTTCAACCAAGATCCGATGGCCAGTCGTACTCTGTCCTGATTACCCACGTCGGTGACCGGTTGGGCCATGACCGACGCTATGCGATTGACGACAGCAAGATTGCCACGGAACTGGGATGGCTGCCATCAATTCAGTTTGACGACGGCATACGTCAAACTGTTCAGTGGTACCTCGAGAACAAGGCCTGGGTCGAATCGGTAACCAGCGGCAGCTATCGCGACTGGATCGACCAGCAATATGCGACACGCGTCCAGGACTCATGAATATTCTCTTGCTGGGCAGTAACGGGCAGGTTGGATGGCAGCTGCAGCGCAGTTTGGGCGTCCTGGGAACCGTCACGGCACTGGAGCGCCACAGCAAGCCGTTGTCTGGTGACTTGGGCGATGCAGACGGTCTCGCAAAGACCGTGGACGTGTTGCGTCCCGACGTCATCGTCAACGCAGCAGCCTATACCGCCGTCGATCGTGCTGAACAGGACCAAGATGCCGCCTACGCGATCAACGCGACGGCTTGCGAAGTCCTTGCCCGGGAAGCCACCCGGATTGGTGCCTGGTTGATCCATTACTCAACGGACTACGTTTTTGACGGGTCCGGAGATCTGCCGTGGACCGAAAATGATGCTCCCAACCCCCTTGGCGTGTATGGAAAGAGCAAGCTCGCGGGCGAGAAGGCCATCCGGTCGCATTGCCCCCGCCACGTGATTCTGAGAACCAGCTGGGTCTTTGACACCTGGGGGCACAACTTTCTTAAATCCATTCTTCGCGCGGCCATGCAAAGAGACAGTCTCGACGTGGTGGCCGATCAGTGGGGCGCCCCCACGCGTGCGGCCCTCATCGCCGATGTCACAGCCCATGTGCTACGAAGGCTGGACATCCAGGAGCCGGGCCACCAACTGGCGGGCGTCTACCACCTGGCTGCTGGCGGGGTCACCAACTGGCACGACTACGCCCAGCTCGTCGTACGCGAGGCCATTGCTCGGGGCTTGTCCCTGAGAACTCGGGAAGAGAACGTGCATCCCATCCCCGCGCAGGACTATCCTGTCGCGGCGCCCCGCCCGTCCAATTCCCGGCTTGACACGGAATCGCTTCGCCGCAGATTCGACGTTTGCCTCCCGGACTGGACGCTCGGTGTGCGCGCGGTCGTCGGGGAGCTTGCTGCCCAGTCCAGAGTCAACTAGTCCGCAGGAATCTCGAGATGTCCACCCCAATGACAAAACGAAAAGGTCTCATCCTGGCCGGGGGCGCCGGAACTCGGCTGCACCCGGCCACACTTGCGCTTTCCAAGCAGTTGTTGCCGGTCTATGACAAGCCCATGGTGTACTACCCTCTGGCCACCCTGATGCTGGCCGGCATCAGAGAAGTTCTGGTGATCAGCACGCCCCAGGACACACCGCGGTTCGAACAACTGCTGGGAGATGGCAGTGCATGGGGCATGCACATCGAGTACGCGGTTCAACCGCGCCCGGAAGGCCTTGCGCAAGCCTTCATCATCGGCCGCGAATTCATCGACGGTTCGCCCAGTGCACTTGTTCTCGGGGACAACATCTTTTACGGGCACGATCTCGTTCGGCTGCTGCGCGAAGCTGACGACGCCTCCGAAGGATCGACCGTCTTTGCCTACCATGTCAAAGACCCGGAACGCTACGGCGTTGTGTCTTTTGACTCCAAGGGCAAGGCGCTATCAATCGAAGAGAAGCCGACACAGCCAAAGAGCAACTTTGCTGTCACAGGCCTGTATTTTTACGACGCCCAAGTCTGTAGCATTGCTGCAGCCGTCAAGCCCTCCAACCGAGGCGAACTGGAGATAACCAGCATCAATCAGCGCTATCTTGAGATGGAGAAGCTCAATGTAAAGACCATGGGGCGCGGCTTTGCTTGGCTAGATACCGGCACTCACGAAAGCCTGTTGGAAGCAAGTCAATTCATTCACACGCTGGAACAGAGACAAGGGCTCAAGGTGGCGTGCCCGGAGGAAATTGCATGGAGAAATGGGTGGATTGACACTCCAGCACTCCGCGCCTTGGCCGAACCCCTGCTAAAAAGCACCTACGGGGCTTACCTAGCATCGCTCGGCACGGGGGCAGTCTGATGATCGTGACGCCCACACGCTTACCCGAGGTTCTACTCATTGAGCCCAAGGTCTTTGGTGACTCAAGAGGTTTTTTCCTTGAAAGCTGGAATAGCCGAACATTCGCGGAAGCAACAGGCGTGACCTCCCCTTTTGTTCAGGACAATCATTCGCGATCATCCCAGGGAGTCCTGCGGGGGATGCACTACCAGATTACCGACCCTCAAGGAAAGCTGGTTCGTGTAACAAGCGGTAGGGTTTTTGATGTGGCTGTCGACATGCGACAATCTTCGCCTCGACTTGGTCATTGGGTGGGCGTAGAACTCGACTCCCAAAATATGCGCCAACTTTGGGTCCCCCCGGGCTTTGCTCACGGATTTCTGGTTCTCTCCGATTCCGCAGACTTTCTGTATAAGACCACTTCATATTACGCCCCTGAATACGAGCGAAGTTTTCGCTGGAACGATCCCGCCATAGGCATCGACTGGCCCTTGAGACAGATTCATTCCGCGCTCGCGTTGTCAGACAAGGATGCTCGAGCTGTCCCATGGGAAGAGGCCCCGAGATTCCCCTGATTCCAAACCCTCGGCAATCCCCATCGACTAGAATTTCGCGAAGGGGGCCAATTCAATCCCTAAGAGTCCCAGCCTACTTCCCCTCGACCTCTACTTGAATCCTCACGCGCGTCCATCGACTTCCCCAAAAGAGATGCTGCTCGGTACTTGGCAGCAAAGGCAACTTTTGGGGTCACTTATCCGGCGAGACGTTCAAGGCAGATACCGCGGCTCCCTACTGGGGCTGTCTTGGGCTATCGTCCATCCTCTTATTCTGCTCGGCCTCTACACCTTCGTATTTGCGATCGTGTTTAAAGCGCGCTGGGGTTCCCTAGGTTCAGGGGAGCCGCGCACCCATTTCACCCAGATGCTGTTTGTTGGGATGATTGTCCATGGCGTGATAGGCGAAGTGTTGCAGCGGGCACCAGGGGTGATCATCGCTCAACCTAATTTCGTCAAAAAGGTGGTCTTTCCCCTGCAGATTCTTCCGCTGGTTGCTGTTGGCTCCGCGTTGATTCATGCCAGCATCAGTCTAGCGGTTCTGGTGTTCATTCTGGCTTTAGCCAATCAAAGCGTTCACTGGACGTTGGTGCTCTTGCCATTTGTATGGACGCCCCTCGTCCTGTTTGCGTGTGGTATTGCCTGGCTTTTTGGCTCAGTCGGTGTCTTTGTCCGAGATACTTCACAGATGGTGGCGATGCTCACCACCATCCTGCTGTTTGCCTCCCCGGTGTTTTATCCGATCAGTGCACTTCCTGTGTCACTTCAGCCATGGCTTGCATTGAATCCACTAGCCTGGATCATCGAGCAATCCCGCGCAGTTCTTATTGCCGGCAGATTGCCCGACCTCACGGGCCTTATCGTATGGACACTTGTTTCAACCGGCTTTTCCATTTTAGGATTCATCTGGTTCCAGAAGACTCGACAGGGCTTCGCTGATGTCGTTTGACTCTCGCCCTTTGGCGGTTCAGCTGGAGAAGCTAAGCAAGTGCCATCCACTGTATGACAAACCCTCAGACAGACTGAGAGAGTTTATTCTACCCCGCCTCAGAAAGACGTTAGGTTTGCCACCACGCAGATACCATAGAGACTTCTGGGCACTGCGAGACGTATCACTTGAGGTCCGTCAGGGCCAGACATTCGGCATTATTGGTAGAAATGGAGCAGGAAAGTCCACCCTGCTGCAGATGCTATGCGGCACCTTGCTGCCCACTGATGGTGAAGTTTCAATCACGGGACGGGTTGCGGCCTTGCTTGAGCTTGGATCGGGATTCAACCCTGAATTTACCGGCCGCGAAAACGTCTTCCTGAACGCTGGCGTCCTAGGGCAGACCTCCAATGAAACAGCAGCCAAATTCAAAAGTATTGAGGCCTTCGCCGACATTGGCGATTTCATAGATCAGCCGGTCAAGACTTACTCAAGTGGCATGCTTGTTCGGCTGGCTTTCGCGGTAATTGCGCACGTTAATGCTGATATCTTGGTTATTGATGAAGCCTTGTCTGTTGGGGATGCATTTTTTACTCAGAAATGCATGCGCTTTTTGCGGGAATTCATGGCTTCAGGAACAGTAATTTTCGTCAGTCACGACATAGGAGCTGTCAGAAATCTGTGCACACATGCCGCGTGGCTCGATGAGGGGCGCATCGTTTTCGCTGGAACTCCCAGCGAAGTTTGCGATAGATACTTGGAGTCCCAGTTCGCTGACGCGCCCGGAGTGAAAACCTCACCCTCTAGCTCCCCGAAATCAGCGCTCCTGAATCCGAGACCCACGAGAAATGTGGATTCCCGGGAGGCACTATTCCTCCAGCCGACAAACAGGAATGATTTACACATCTACAGTTTCGACCCACAGTCAGTAGGACACTTTACGGGTGTATGTGAAATTCATACAGCCTTCCTGAAGAATGCTTCGGCCGAACCTCTTGTTCAGTTCGTGGGTGGAGAAGAGGTTTCGCTGGTCGTGAAAATCAGGTGCGTCAAATCAATGCCCAATGTTATCGTGGGGTTTTTTATCAAAGACCGACTGGGCCAATACCTTATCGGCGACAACACCTGCTTGTGCTCGAATCACGACCAACCGGTACTTGCTGGCCAAGAAGTCGTCGCAGTGTTCGTATTTGATTTGCCCCGCCTGGCAGTTGGCACTTATCACATCACCCTGTCTGCCGCTTCCGGTAGTCAGCAAGACTTTATCCAGCATCACTGGATCCATGAAGCCATCACGATCGTTTCCCAGACTTCAAGTGTTGCAGGTGGATTGATTGGTATTCCGATGCGTGATGTACGCCTTGAAATCGGCAATTAAGGCCCCCTCACATGAAACTGTCCGTCGTTGTCATAGCCTTCAACATACCGCGAGAGATCCGGCGTACGCTGATTTCTCTGAGTGCAGCGTTTCAGCTCGATATCCATAGAAGTGACTATGAAGTCATTGTTGTTGACAACGGCTCCGCTCCACCACTGGATCCGAGCCACTACGATGATCTTGACGGGAACTTCAAGTTCTTGCGGATCGACGAGGCATCTCCTTCTCCTGCCAAGGCAATCAATGCTGGATTGAAACTGTCTATGGGTGATTGCATCGGTGTAATGATCGATGGCGCGCGGATGGCCTCCCCCCGTTTACTATCGCTTGCAATCCATGGAGTTCAACTATTTCCTGGCGGCGTGACTGGGGCTTTGGGTTGGTACTTGGGATTTGACTATCAGCGAAACGCCGCTCAAGTCGGCTATGACCAGGCCGCCGAAGATGATTTGCTCGACACTGTGAATTGGCTCAGAGATGGCTACGAGTTGTTCAAGGTAGCGACTCCAGATGAGTCATCGATGGACGGGTGGTTCGCCCCCATCGCCGAGCTGAATGCGGTATTCATGCATCGGGACAAGTGGCAGCGCCTGGAAGGATTCGACGAAAAATTCGATGCCCCGGGCGGAGGCCTGGTGAATTTGGATCTCTATTGCAGAGCAATTGAAGAGCCAAGCACTGATCTTGTGCTTTTGCTTGGTGAAGCCACCTTCCACCAATTTCATCAAGGCGTAGCCACCAATTCCCCTCCCGCAAAAGCATTGGACGATTGGGAGACATGGGAAGCGCAGTACGCAACTATTCGCGGTAGAAGATATACCGTCCCTCGTCTCGCCCGGCCAGCCACTTTTCTGGGCTGCGTGCAGCCGCAAATGAGAGGGCAGTTTGCTCGGGCAGTTGTCTTGCCCGCTCCTGACCGCCACACGGGAAAGGATGCATTTGCCAGCGTCAACGCACTGGAAAACTTGCTTCTCCCTCTCGAAGCTGTGGATGACGATCGGCTGAATCAGGCGCTACAACTGGTGCGTCGAAATATTCGACTGAGTCGATATGCTGTAGTTGCAGCCCTGTGCAGACAAATCCGACGCCACTACCCTTCCGATCCAGCCACATTAAGACTGCTCAGCATGGTGGCTCCCTGGGTTCCCCACGCGGGGCGATATTCCTCATCTCAGGAGGCGGACATCGGCCCAGCTTCGAGAGAAATGGACAAGATTTTATTGGGGTCCGCCTCAGTTCAACCGGGTGAATTCAACCCCAACACCGAATCCTTCGGTGATTCGCCCCCCAAAACTTCTTTCCACAGCGATTCCTCCTGGTTGCGAGACTTCCCTTTCATTGAGTCCACGTTTATCGAACCTCAATTCATGTCGTTTTCGGCGCCTTGGGCAGGACATATCCCCTTTGCGTCGTGGCTCATACGGATTGCTCAGCCCTCTATTTTCGTAGAGCTGGGCTCTTTCATTGGAGTTTCTTATCTAGCGTTTTGCCAGGCTATCGCTTCGTCGGGTGCGCACAGAACACGAGCATTTGCTGTCGACACATGGGAGGGAGACGGCCACACAGGGCCCTACGATGAGTCCATTTTTGAGACGCTGCGGCGAAATCACGATCCCCTGTACGCGGACTTTTCAAGTCTGCTGAGAATGACGTTCGATGCGGCTTTGTCACGGTTTGACGACGCGTGCATTGATCTGTTGCATATTGACGGTTTCCACACCTACACGGCAGTTCGACATGATTTCGAAACTTGGCTGCCGAAGATGTCACATCGCGGAATCGTACTGTTTCACGACATTGCCGTCCGGCGCGATGATTTCGGAGTGCACCAATTTTGGCTCGAGGTTTGTGACCGTTACCCTTCGTTTAGCTTTGAGCATAGCCACGGCCTCGGTGTCCTGTTAGTGGGAACAGAGCAACCAGAAGAGCTCCTTTCTCTATGCAAGACGACGTCGGCTTCCGCCGGGAATCGAAAATTGGTCAAGCAGCTCTTTTCCGGCCTTGGTGCAAGACTGGAGAAGCAAGCTGAAGTACTTGCACTTGAACAGCATCTGAAAGATTCGAAGGAGGAGATCGCCGACCTGACTTCGGCTGGACGTCTGCGTCACGATTGGATCCTCAAACTCGATGACAAACTGCTGCAGAAAACACGCGAGGCAAGCTCCCTCGAGAAGGCCTTGAAGGAACATCAGGGACTACTTTCGGACAGCGAAGCGTTGCTCATTCAACGCACAGCGTACATTGATCGGATTCTGAATTCACGAAGCTGGAAAATCACGGCTCCTCTGCGTTGGGGAATTTCCAAGGCACGGCAAATTCGGAATGGCTTGCGCTACGTGCGCAGGGGTCAGTGGAGCGCACTTCGAGAACGCATGAGATCTCGCGCAAGAGATAGTTCCGCCCTCCTGCAACTGAGCCAAACTGCGGGGTCTGACAAGCGCGTCGGCATACTCACGCCGCCTCACACGCTATTCTTTGCCCATGCCATTGAACGAGCTCTATGCCGTGCGGGCTTCGAGGTTGAAATCCTCAGCGAGCCACCATCTCAAGGCTATAGCCTCAGTTTGTATCTCGTCATTTGCCCTCAGGTATTCAAAAAGCTACCGCCTGGGGAACGACGCATCGCGGTTCAGATGGAGCAAACCGTAAGCGAGCGATGGTTTACCCGCGACTATTTGGATGTGCTCGAGCATTCACTCGCCGTCTTCGACTACGCGCAGTTCAATCTGCGATCCTTAGAGAGGATGGGGATTCGCTATCCTCACACATACTTCGTTCCCGTTGGGGGCATCACAAATTACCCCGAAGCCGCCCTCTCCGCTGACAGAACGAATATGGCGCCCGATCGCCGCTTCGACGTTCTATTTTATGGTGATGCTTCTGCTCCTCGCAGACGACAACTGCTCGACGCAGTGGGTCGCCACTTCAGCCTCCGGGTTGAAAGTAATTTATTCGGCGCTGAATTGCATGAGGCTATCGCCAGTGCAAAAGTTGTTCTCAATATTCATTACTACGAAGGAGCACTCATCGAGAGTACGCGCTTGTTCGAGTCCTTGTCTCTCGGCGCAATGATCGTCTCAGAGAAGGGAGCAGACCAGGCGGAATACGAACATCTTGAAGACTGTGTCCGCTTTTTCCCAGTCGGTGACATCGAGGCGATGCTGCATGCGATTTCTGATGCGATCGAGCGGCCTCGCGAACCAGCTTCGCTCGCCACTGCTGTGGCCAGGAGTGAGGCTCATTTTCAGTTCATGCTCTACAGAGCCTTGCAGGGATTGCATCTACTGGGGCCAGGCCATTTCCGGAATCTCGTAGCGAACTATCAACTGCCTGGAAACAGGTTAGTACTAAGCCTGCCCGAAACCACACTTCGCCGGTCTCTGTATTCATCAATAAAACCTGAGAACGTCGAAGTGTTTGACGGCCTGCGGCGCAGCCCGGGCTGGATGGGTTGCGCACTGAGCTATCAATTCATGGCTCAGAAAGCGATGGATCAAAAGTTTCCGCACCTTGATGTCATGGAAGATGATGTATTGCTCCCCGCGGACTATGAAGCCAAGTTGGCAATCGTTACGTCCTATCTCCAGGCGCATGAAGGTCAGTGGGACATATTTGCCGGATTGATCACTGTTTTGCATCCCGACGTTCAAGTGTTAAAGGTCGACATTGTCGATGGGCTCACCTTGGTGACATTGAATCGGCTGACCGGAACCGTCTTTAACCGTTACGCTCCTTCGGCGCTTCGGATGCTGTCCAAGTGGGATTCCAACAATACCGATTCCAGTGTGAATACGATCGACAAATACCTCGAATCGCAGCCTCATCTCAGGGTTGTGACGACATTGCCGTATTTGGCCGGGCATCGGGAAGATGCAAATTCGTCACTTTGGGGATTTTCGAACACTCAATATCTGTCGCTTATCGCCAATTCTGAGAAGGAGATCTACCGATTGGTGGAAAACTATCTCCAATCTGCCAAAGACGAGGCAACGATCTAACAATTTGCCACCTGCTATTCGGGACTTCGCAAAGTCCCACCTTGTCAAATATCAGGGAACAGACCCCGCGGAGGCGCTTGCCAAACCGGCCACGGCATAAACGTCCTCGAGGCTTGTTATCCCACGTGCTGCCTTAATAAGGCCATCGGATCGCAAATCTCGGAAATTGCTCGGCAATGCGGCTGTGAGGCTATCTAGCGTGGGATTTGCGCGGCTCATGGCTGATCTCAATTGTTCAGTTGCATTGAGCAGCTCATAGATGGCGATTCGCCCCCGATACCCTGTGTTTGAGCAGTGCGGGCATCCTATCGGATGTCGAAACGTCCATTGACGGCTTGCCACGCCGAGCGTGCTTAATTGTTGCGCCACTTCCGCCGGGATCGCTTCATTTGGGAGCGACTCTGCGCATTCGTCGCAGAGCCTGCGCACCAATCTTTGAGCAACAATTCCGCGTACGGTTGCGCCAACGAGAAAGGGTTCAACACCCATATCTGCAAGTCGAAGGAAGGCCGTGATACTGTCATTGGTGTGCAGGGTGGAGAACACACGATGCCCCGTAAGTGAGGCCTGAACTGCTATTCGGGCTGTCTCGGTGTCGCGTATTTCTCCGATCATGATGGTGTCAGGATCATGGCGCAAAATTGATCTGAGTGCCGCAGGGAAGGTAAAGCCAATATCGGGGTGAACCTGGAATTGAGTGACTCCGGGAATTTTGTATTCCACGGGATCTTCAACCGTCATGACTCGCTCATGTCCCGTGTCGGTGGCGACCAAGGTGGCATAAAGCGTTGTACTCTTTCCGCTACCCGTTGGGCCTGTCACCAGCACAATGCCGTCAGGCTCCGCCATCCACTGGCGATACATGGCCAGGTGGTCTGGTTCAATACCGATGTTTCCCAAATCAAATCGGGTGGCTTGGGTGTTGGGAAGCAGGCGCAGTACAAGAGACTCTCCCAATACCCCCGGTATGACCGATACGCGAACGTCGGTTTCTACCCCAGCCATGCGACTTGAAAATCGCCCATCCTGCGGAAGACGCCTTTCGGCAATATCCAGGCCAGATACCAATTTGATCCGACTCACAACCGCGTCAAATCGATCACGAGAGTACCGCTCCATTCCTTGTAATCGGCCGTCGATTCTGTATCGAACAATGAAACCAGCCTCTTCCGGTTCGACGTGAACGTCCGATGCCCGGCTATCCGTGGCTCGGGCGAGAAGACCATTGACAAGCTCCACAATCGGTGCGTCTTCAGCCAGCTTCCGTAAGTCCTGGGAATCACCCAATGCGTGGGTAGGGCGATAGATAGCGGCCTGCGCTCTTTCAAGATCTCGCGTACTGATGAGATAGAACTGTCCGGGATCCACAACTTTGATCCACTTCTGCAAATGCTCTTGCAGTTCCGAGTCGAAAGGATCTCTGGCCGCTACACGAATCCTTCCGCCCCCATCAGGCTCGACAAAAGCAATGAACTGCAGTCGTTTGACGAGCGCAGGGGAAATGTGATTCGCTTGATGCCATACAGCAGCAGCGCCAATACATTGAGACAGATGAGGCTCTTGAAGAACAGTGATGCCCAGTAAATGGCTCTGTGCGTCGAGCAACGTCTGTTCTGATAGAACTCCCAGCCGGATAAGAATACTTCCCAGTTTGTCCTGCGATGCGGTGCGCCGCAGTTCTTCCGCTCGCCTAAGCGTTGGCTCATCCACGCTACCGCGCTGAAGTAATAGTTGCCCCAAGGATTGAGACTGAAAGTCTGGCATAGATTTTCGCTGTCAAAAAAAAACCGGGGAGCAAGCTCCCCGGTTTGTCTGAGAAGGTAGAGTGAACTCTACCTCGCCAATTAGCGGAGGTTCAGACCGCTGTTGGCATCCTGCTCTTGGTACTGACCTTCGTTGACAGGCGCGCGGCTTGCGGTGCCTTCAAAGTCAACAGCTTGGCTGCCCGACACTTCGAGCAGGCTACCGTTGGCGGGATTCACCAGGTAGTTCTGCACACGCAGCGAGCGGCCAGAGTTGGACGTGATGCGCAGACGGGGAGCTCCGTCGGCGTTTTGCACACCCAGGGCATCGTTGCTGTTAGCTGCAGCTGCCGTAGGAGCAGAGGTCAGCAGAGCTTCGATCTGAGCTGCAGACATGTTCTTCACGGCGCGAGGAGCCAAGGACGGAATGATCAGGCCAAACTTGCCCACCTTGCCATCCTGATGGATGATCTGGGCCCAGACATCAGCCGTTGCGACGTCGCTGTTGTTGATGATGCGCAGAACCGAGGTGTAACCCGTGGCTTGGTTAGAAGCGTAGTTACGAACGTCGATCTTGATGCCACCACCCAGCGAGAACAACGTACCGGCGCAGGTGTTGTTTTGCTCGTTCAGATTTGCACCAGCAGCAGCCTTCACCACCGTGCCGACAGCCGAGAAACCGGACGAAGGGATTGTGGTAGTGCCGGGAGCCGAGTAGCAGATTTCCAGAGCATTGGTACCAGCGGCACCAAAAGCAGCGTTAACTGCAGCGGTAGGAATCGTAATGGTCAGAGGACCCGACGAATTGGCAGCCGTAATGGCCGTCGCGACGGTACCCGCCAACACAGCACCGCAGTTAGCGCCAGCTGCCGCGAAGAACAGCGTGCCACCCACCACAAAGCCATTGCTGGCCGTCACCACTGCATTCACATTGGAAACTTCAACACCACCGTTGTTGACAGCGGCGGTTGCGATTCCCTTAACGCCAGCGGGAGCCACGGCATTGGCCAACAGGTACTGGTTGGTCAAGTCGGAGTCATAACCGATCGCTTCTTGCGTCAGGTTCAACAAACCCAGACGAACCAGATTGCCCGCACCCACGGCCACGTGCGACGTGCCCGGCGTGGCAGGGTTCGCGCTCGCCACCACGGCGCCCGTACCCGTGAAGGACAGATTCCCGCCAGGGGTAAGCGTAGCACCCGCCGTCGTGGTGCGGAAGTTAACCTTCAGGTTGGTCGGGAAGGTAACCAGAGTAGCGTCGTTGGTAGAACCACCACGGGTATGCTCGTCGGGAGTTGCCGTGGCATCGGTAGCCAATGCTGCGGGGTTCGTCAGAGCCACATAGTGCTTGAAATTCACTTTCAACGTCTTGGTGTCGACGCACTTCGTGTTGTCAGCAGCGAAATCAGCAGCAAGGTCACCTGCCACCGTCTTCATACCTTGCAAAAAGCCACGATCTGCTGAAACCACAGGGACGTTGGCGACGTTCACCAACGTATTGCTGGCCACGTTGATCGCAATGATCGGCTGCTTGATCAGAGCAACAGCGTCTTGGAACACGGAAATGGTGACAAACAGGGTCTTGCCATCAGCGCTGATGCCCTTGTTGGTCACGGAGTACGTGGTCACGCCGGCACGAGCCGCATTTTCCTGGTTAACGATGACACCAGAAACGCCGTCCGAGATCGAAATGGCTTGATTCTCCAGAATGCCGTTAACCGCGGCAGGAGCGCCCGTTCCCGTCCAACCGTCCCAAGTACCGGCAGCCAGCGTGAACTGCACCTGGAAGGTTTGGGCTTGCGCACGAGCATCAACGTCACCAGCGAAGCGATAAGAGATGTTGGGAGCACCAACGCTCTGTGTGTCGAGCGTAATCACTTCGCGAGCGATCGACACCGACGACGCCTGGATTTGACCAGCCTGCACGCCAGAAACCGCAACTCCAGCCAAGCTGGCCAAGATGAGGCGGGAGAGAAGAGTTCGTTTCATAACTTAAGTTTCCTCTTAGTGAAATTACCTAAAGCAAAGATGCGTCAGGCGGTTCAACCTTCCCTGCGCGCACTGCCGCAAGCCGCAGCAAGTTTCAGTGTACAGGAAATCATGGACTGGACAGCAATGACACAAGTGTTGCAGCATAAAAACAACAGGCGTTCAGGAAGGTCAGGTAACCGCCGCGTGAGCGTTGGGCCAACTACCTCAGACCGCTGGCGTTGTAATGTAATGGACGTCGCACAGGTTGACAACCGATGAAACACCGCTTACCCGCGCACGTGCCAAGAAAACCACAGCTCCAAGTAGCGCGATTCTTACTTCCCACCTTTGATGGCGTCGAGCAACTCCTGCTTCAGCTTGTCATCCGTTACCGTTCGCGTCACTGGAGCGACAGACGGAAGGGGCGTTGCCGCAGGGATACGCGGACTGTTTTGTCCGGAAGCTGGTCCCACCGCCCCTGCTGCAGACGGTACCCTCGCGGGTGACCGCGGGGCTTCCGTTCGCAGCACATCGACACGAGGCTCCTCCGGCTTGTCCGGGACGATGTAGGGCTTGGCACGCTGCTGAGCAGCGGGCACGGACGTGACGCCGTCTTGACTCGGCGCCCGACGGCCCGTGTCAGCAGGCGCAGAGATCACCGAGGACGAGACGCTCCCGCCATTGGCAGAAGAGGCGGGCAGTCCCGCGTCGGCCGCCCATCCAAATTGAGATCGAAATGCGCTGGTTATGGCTCGGGAGTCAAAATCATCCTCAATGATGTAAGGAGTAAGCAATATGACCAATTCGGTTCGACTGAAATTGTCGTTGGCCGAAGTTCTGAACAGCGCCCCCGCCACCGGCACATCCTTCAAGAAGGGGATACCGGCGTTGCTTCCATCGCGTTGCTCAGAAATGAGACCTCCAATGAGCATGGTCGCACCATCCTGTGCGGCGAGACGCGTCTGAACTTTCCTAGTGGTGACGACCGGGGAGTTCCCGATGCCGCTGTTGTTGCTAGACACACCGCTTACCTCTTGGCTCATTTCCAGCTCCACGCGCCCACCTGCATGAATAATGGGTTTGACGCGAAGGATGATGCCAACGCTGCGGTATTGAACAGTTTGTAGAACACCTTGACTGCCATTGGTGCCACCGGTGTTGGAATTGCTGATCTGACTTGTCAAAACCGGAACATCTTGACCAACCTGGATCGTCGCCTCTTGCCCGTTCAACGCAACGATCGACGGGTTTGACAGCACTCTAACCCGGTTGCTACTGGCCAGCGCTGTCAGCAGCGCTCTAGGGTCACCAGCGGCGGTTGCGATGCTGAGAGCCAGCCCGCCATTAGCTGCTGCGGTACTGTTGGTGGGCACGGGGCCCACATTGCCGTTGACAACATAGCCTCGTGAGGTGAATTGCTTCAACAACCAATTGAAGCCGAATTGTTCAGTATCTGAAAGGGTGACCTCCGCGACCGTCGCCATAATCAAAGCGCTACGAGGCGGGCGATCAAGTTCTTGCAGCAACGAATAGATCTGCTGATATTCTGCCGGCGTACTTTGAATGATGATGCTGTTCGCCGCAGAGTTAACGACGACCTTGCCGCCCCCGGGCAGTGTTGCGCCTGTACTGCGACTCGCGGTGGTTGCAACGGGACTTCCGGGCGCGGACGGGGCAGAGGTCGCTACAGAAGAGCCTCCGCCAAGAACGTCTTGCAGAGTCGAAGCAACCGCCGCCGCGTCCGTATTACGAACATAGTAGGTTACGAACTTGCCTCCTCGATTGGGAGGCGCCTGGTCCAACTCACGAGCCCACCGCAAAGCGTGGTTCAACGTCTCCGGATTGGCGGCGAAAACGATGATGGAGTTGACCGCAGCGACCGGAATGACAAGGATCGGCGCCGTCTGATTGCCAGAAGCCGCCGAGTAATAACCTTGAGCCGTGAGAACTTCAACCAGTTTCCCAGCCAAATCCGTCGCCGACCAGAAAGCCGGATTGACGCGCGCGCTGTAACGCCCTCGAAGGGCAGGCTGGTCAAGTATCTGGATCGCTTCCGCCGCTGCACTCACCGAATCTGACTGGCCGCTGAGCAGCAAGGCGTTTCGCGGCTGATCATCGGTAACTGAAACCCGCCCCTGAAAGAAAGTCCGAATCCACGTTGAAACGTTGGAAACGTTGGTGTTTTCCAATTCCACGAGGAAAAACACAGGCCTCAACGATGAAGGTACATCAGGTTGCGCGCGCCCCCTCCGCAAATCCACTACGCCGCTTCCAGGACTGTTTTCCGGCACTACGCGAACCAACCCATTGAACTCGGAAACGACTACACCGTAGGATCGCAAAACGGCCTGCGCTGCCGCCGCAAGTTGCTCTCCAGTCACAGGCTTGCCAGTTTTAAGGCTGACCAAGTCATTGCGGCTTTGAACGGAAGCGTCAATCGACACGTTCCGCTTCAGAATGCTGCCGTAAACTGCGTTGGCAAATTGAGGCAAAGGCATGTTTTCCAATGTCACCGCGCTTTCCAGCATGTCCGCACTAGCGCTCGGAGGAGGCACAACTGGAGTCCCACCGGTCGTCGAGAGCACTCGTGCCGGCATCGGCGGCGTCTGGAGAAACTGAGTACCTAAAGACGCGCCCGCTTCCGCCGAAGAGTTCGCAGTCATCGATGCTGCCAATGACGCGGATGGACGCGACGGCTTAGTCATCGGCTCCGGGATCGTGAGGCCGCCGTCGAGCGGACGAAACATCGCGCAGCCAGCCAGAAAGACCAAGGGCAAGCTGACAAGCCCTCTCCAGATCGGTAGCCCCTTTTCTAGGCCCTCCGAACGAGCTTTGCCTGAAAAATGTTGTGTCATTTCGATGTGCCTAACCATGGAGTTCGGTCGTTCGCTTTTTGCCATTCGGCAGGCGGACGGTAAATGAATTCAGTTCTACGCTCAGCAGCTTGGTGCCATCAGGCATTTTTTCGCCGACACGCACCTGCTGGATGGCCTTTGATTCCGGCTGGAAGAGAACCAGATAGCGTTCATTGCCCCGGACAACCTGTGCCGTGACATTCCAGGGGATCTTTTTCTCTACGGTACCGGGCTGCTGAGGCGGCGCAGAAGGTTGACCATTGCGCTCCATGCCCCACAGCTTGACTCGCTCCAGAGCCGCGAGATCGACCGCAATCACAGGTCTGGCAAGGGCTTGCGCCAATTCGGCCGCGACATGGTTCCTGGACTCCCGGGCACCGACCAGAGGCGCCGGTGGGCCGATGAAAATCCAAGAGAACACCCCCCCCAGAAGCCAGGCAAAAGTCACCCACGCTCCCAATTTGAAATGGGCGGAGGAAATCCGGAGGCCGCTCATGACGAATCACCTTTCAACCGGATTAGCACGCGGACGCCGAGTTCCACCCTGCGCTCATTGCGGCGCACGCTCAGACTTTCGATTCGCGCCAACGGTTCACCGGATTCAACGGCAGCAAGCAGCTTTTCTAACGAATCAGGAGTGAATGCGAACGCCGAAGTGGCACTAAACTCATACAACCCGACGCCGACGCCAGGCTTCGAGGCCCCAGCACCACTGGACTCGTCCTGCTGGCCGACAACTGCCCGGGCAGCCGCTACGTTGATTGAAGCGTTTCCCACTCCCGCTTGTTTCAGCAAATCAGCCAGCCAGTCCTTCACCTTCGCTTGGCCGACCGCTTCGGACGTCACCACCCAAAGGCGGGCGTCGGCGAGTTCTGCCGCGCGTCGGGCGTCATTCAACGCCTTTGCCATGGCCTCTTCGTTTTTTGCTTGACGCTTTAAAGTCGCCAAATCAATCTGAGTCTGCGCAAGTTTCTTTTGATTGGCGTCGATGCGATCTTTCCACCGCGCTCCAAGGTCCGCAAACAGAACAATGGCAATAACCATCAGCCCCCATTGAAGGCGCCGATTTCGCCGAAACTCATCACCCATTTTCTGGAGGGCCTGTGCTAGCTGGCTCATTTTCTTCCAGGCAGTGGGGAAAGAGAAACACTGGACGTTGCAACCACAGACTCATCCGCAACGGGAGGCAAGGAAATAATTGGCGAGACGCGCTTCAATCCGGCCTGCAAGCCAACAGAAATCCCCGGGGTTCCTGGCAACAAGCGGATATCCGAGAAAACACCTGTTTTCTCGATGTCCGCAAGAAAGTCACCGAGAACAAAATGATCGGGTGGCACAGCAAACAACATCTTGACGCGGTCGTTGCGATACTCCCATTCAACGAGTACGACCTTCTGGGCTTCCCCTATAAGACCGGAACTGGCGAGCCTCGCCAGCGCCTGAACCTGCAAGACCCGTGGTTGCACATTCGAAAGCGCTCCGACACGCGCAATGATCCCATCAAGTTCATCCTGCAATTTGCGCGCCGATGAAGCCTCTCGTCCCAATTCCGCTAACTGCGCCTCAGCCTGGGCTACCTCCCGTGTCAACTTGAGGTCATAGACTGCAGCCGCACATGCAAGGGCCCCAAGTAGGGCGGCCGCCAAGGCACCTACCTGCAACGCCCGTGCCAGTGGCTTGCGCAAACTCGTATGAAACGACCACTGCGCGGAGGGCTGCATCAAGCTGGGCAAAACCACTGGCTCTGGTCGAGGATAGTCTCCTGGACTGAGGCCTGTATCCTGAACAAACCATGCCCAATCAACATCAGACGGCAGGCTTGAAAACCATCTTGTCTTGTCAATCGCACCAGCGCGGCCAAAAACAGCCTCAAAGCCTCGGCCACATCTGATCAGACTCAACCCCGAAGGCACCTCGGCACGCAGCAGAGTCTCCGGGCAAGGTTGACCGCGCGCCACCTGCGACTCGTTGAGCCCAGTCTCTGACTGCGGCGACTCATCCCAGTACCAAACCTCGACCTGGCCGTCCCCCCCTCCCTGCCAGCAATATCCAAGTGCGGAAGCTGCAGAGAGGCGGGACAGTTGCAGCCCCACAGCCAGCTCCAACTGACGCGGGACAACCCCGGGAAGCGACAGACTGAGTCGGTGCGTGTGTCCGCGAGGCACGGCAATCCAGCGCCGCGATCGAAACAATGAGTGAAGCATCCGGGTGGGAGACCTAGGTCAAAACGGCAATTTTATTGGACCGGGAACCAGCGGCCCCCCTAAGGCCTTGAGATTGGGCAGTTCCGGGAATTCCGCGTATGGCTTGGACACTGGCGGCAAACTGACCCGCCGGACTGACTCGACCCGCCAAGGCGAGGCTGTTTCCGTGGGTACATGATGGACCAAGTACTGGAACCCCCATTGTGCATGATGCGCCCTGATCGTGACGAGAATACTGGCAGCCGGGAACGTCGTTACGAACGCATTGGCTCCAAAGGGGTCTCCAAAACCGCCAGCAAATACCAGCCCTGAGATGTCGTCAATCTCGCCCTTCCTGCGCTTCTGTGCCAGATCACGCGCAACTTCCTCGCTCACACCTGTCATCGCTACTAGCGCCCGCCAATCAGCCACGTTGGGGTTGAAACGAGTCCCTTTTTGCGCGCTGACATGGTTGGTAATGGGATCCGATGCCCACAGGCTGGCCACGCCGCTCCAGCCATACACCCGGGACACCTCGAGGGGATCCAGAAGGTTCTTGTTACGCAGTAGCAAGGCTTTCCCTGCGAGGCTGTACTCCGCATCTTCAGCGCCATTGAGCCGACGCAGGTTGTCCGGATCACGGTAGTCAAGCAATGCCTCAGCCAAGTTTGTCGCGTTGGGCCCATCGACCCCGTAGGTCCCCAGTAAGCGCTCGATCCGGCCCACACTGGGACTGGTCAGAGAAGGCCCATTGAGCGATACCAGGCCTTGGATATCCTGCAACGACACAAGGATTCCATCGCCCATGGCATACGCCCGACCGTCCAGGGTAACCGTGCGCGCTTCCGTGCCGAGACCTTTGGAAAATCTGGGGGCCGTCGCGAGCAGGAACAGAACTCTGGATCGCGCCGACTCAATCCGAATTTCGTTGTCCAGGTTGTCACGATGCAGGCGGGCTACCGCGACTGCTTCGGCAACGCTTTGCCCCACAAATGTCGCAGCAATCAGTAGCAAGGCCAAGACGGCAATGCACAACGCCAGCACGTAGCCGCCCTCTTGGCGCCGGGTTCTCATTGAGGCAACTCCAGGCCAAAAGGATTCTTGAGCTCCTGCAATAGCCACGGGTCGGCGAGCACCGAGGTAACCTCAGCGACTACCTGCTTTCCTCCTGATGTCAGCGATAAGTAGACCAGCCTCGGCAGGGTCTCCGGGGCGTTTTCGGCAACAGGCCATCCCGACCGCACCTGCCCATCGATGCCTGAGAACTGAAAAACTGCCTCCTCCGCCGTGAATCGCCGGACCACCAGTTCCTTATCCCCCCCCTGATCGACATCCTGGTAGACCAGTTCCATGACGTGGCTGTCATCGGAAGATTTACGCAACAGCCAACGAATCCTTTGAGGGGACGGCAATGCGCGCGCTTGCAAGGGAGTCACCGTGGTACACGATATTTCATGGGGTGTAGCAACAAATCGGGCCCCGCTCTCAGTGTCCTCCGGCAGGCAACTCCTCAACGTTCCGGCAAACCATTCAGATTGTCGCAACGTGCTCTCCCGTAGACCCAGTTCATCCGCCAAACCCGCCTGTATCCGAGTTCCGTAATAAAGCGACCCCATCAACAGAGCTACAAGCATGCTTGTCACTGCCAATGCGACAAGCATTTCCATCAAGGTGAATCCCCTGACTCTACAGCCGTCGAGAGCTGATTTCATTAAGCCCTCATCTTTACCGCGCATCTGGCGGCGCCGCGGTCAACCGATGACCTACCAGCACAAAGTCTTCGACCAACCAAGGCTTTGGGTCATCAGCACGAAATACTTTGACTTCGGTGTTGTAAAGCCGCAGCGTGTGACGCCCCACTCCGATCGGATAGCCAAATTGAAGTGCCTCTTCCCCGTCGGGCAACGCGCGCCATTCGATTCTCAGATCGCCCACCCGCTTCTGCCCCTCTGGCGTCCCCATCACATTGAGGCTTCTGACGACATCCAGCGCCACGCCCTTCACTCTGGCCTCTTCATACACATCGCGCAATCGTTGGGTCGTCGCAAGGTTCTGCTGCAACCAGGCCAAAAGAACAATGCCTACGCCTGAGAAGAGCACGAGGGCAATCAACACTTCCAGCAAGCCAAATCCCTGCTGGCGCCCTCCGTCAGTTGACCGTTGGAACAATCTCACAGCTCGGCTCCTGAACGCGATACCGATATCTCATGGCACCGTCCGCCTTGTTGAGCAATTCGATCACGGTTGTCGAACAGGTCGAGTGCATGGTGATGTGCCAATCAGGGGTGAACTTGAGCTCCCATCCCGCCGGAACATCTAGGACAGGGGCGCCATCACCCAGGTCCGTCTTGCCAAGGTCTTCTGGCAACTTCACGTTGACACCGGTTAGCCGGGCCCGCCTTGGCAGGACTACCAAACGCGTCTCAACGCTTTGACGCTCGGTCGCAAGCTCGCGTTGCCTGAGGTTTCCCGCATAGCGAGGCACCGTCAAACTAACAAGCAGCCCCACGATGAACAGCACAAACAACATCTCCAGCAGCGTAAACCCCTTCATTGCACGGGCACCGTCCATTGGCGCTCATTTGCGAGGTGTCTCGCCACCAAAGTCCGATGCCTCCAGGCCAATGTCTGCGTCATTGCCCGAGCCACCGGGCTTGCCATCAGCGCCGAGAGAATACAGTTGGAACGGCTTCGAGGAAGACTCGGGCGGCACGTAGCGGTAGGGATTGCCCCAGGGGTCCAGCGGAACCGGGCCCTCAAGGTAAGGGCCTTTCCACCGTGCGGCCAGGGCCTGGTCAGACGGCGCACGCGTCAGCATGCCCAGCCCTTGGGTCTCCGTGGGGTAGGTATTGGTGTCCAGCCGCATGGTTTCAACAGCCCCGCGCAGCAATTTGACCTGGGCGGTCGCCGTCTGCACCTTGGCTGAGTCAACCTTGGAAAACAGGCGCGGCCCAACCAAACCGACCAACAAGCCGATGATGACCAGCACCACCAGCATTTCAAGCAAAGTAAAACCCGAAAGTCGGCTTCTCCGGGAAAGTTCGCCAGTCCGTTCCAATTCTCGACACTCAAACATCAGAGCTTTATCTCCGTCAAACTGGTCATCGCCAGCACTACGCCCACCATGATGATGCCAATGGTCAGGCCAATAACAAGGATGCTGGCAGGTTCAATCAGGGACACGACCTGGCGCTGCAATGCCCGATGCCGAGCCGAGGCATGCAGCGCGACATGACCCAGCATGGCGGCCAGTTCGCCCGTCTTTTCGCCCACCTTCAACATGCTCAGAGCAGAGCCCTCCAACAACTGGCGCTCTTCAATGGCACTGGAAAACTTCTTCCCGAGCCGAACATCATCCTGAACCTTGCTCAGGCGATCCCTGTTGACGGGCAGCTTCACCGACGTGGACGCCAGGTCCAGCGCCAGCAGAATCGGCACACGGCTGCGGACGAGAACAGAGAGTGTAGCGGTCCAGCGCGCGGTTTCCGCCCCCAGCATCCAAAGTGAGATTCCCGGCAAGCGTGATGCGGCTTCCGCCACTGAACGGCGGACCGATGCCACCTCCAGAGCGGAATACCCGGCCACCGCAGCCAATCCGAGGCTCAGCAGCACCAATTGCCAATGCGTGTTCACGAACATACCCGTCGACAGCACCGCCTGCGACAACCAGGGCAAATCCACTTTTCGTCCACTCAACAGGCCCGCAAAACGCGGGACCACGAATGAAAAAATGAAACCAATGGCCCCTATGCCCGTCAAAATCAGGATAACGGGATAGGTCAACGCCTCACGCGCCTCGGCCCGCATTCTGTCTTCGAATTCGAGCTGGTCCGCACAACTGACCAGCGCACCGCCAATATCGCCCGTCGCTTCACCTGCGCGAGCCAGCGCATAAACAAAATCCGGAAGGTTAAGACCCGAGTTTTTCAGCGACTCGGAAAACGGCTGCCCCGCATGGATCGCCTCACTGAGCTTGCGCAAGGCCTGATTGAGCCCTGAGTGTGGGGTCGCCTCCAGCAATGTCGCGAGCGCTTCGGTCATTCCCACGCCGGAAGACAGCAAAGTCGCCAGCTCCCGCACCAGCGCCACAAGATCCGCTTGGCGGATCTTGTCACCCCTCATTCGGGCGCCCGACGCGGCCACCGCCTTTTCCTTGACGGATACCGGCGTCAACTCCCGCGCGGACAACTGCTCAAGCGCGTCCTCACGAGACAACGCCTCGATTTCACCGTCCTGGGTGAAGCCTGCGCTGTTAACCGCTTGGTAGTTGAATCGCATCCAGTCTGATCAGAGTGTTCCCGCGCGAAGCGGCCCCAATTCTAGATGCAATTCCCCCGGCCAGGGTTCCCGTTAGAAGTGAATTCCCCGCATCATCTGCTGCATGGCAATCGCTTCGGGCGACAACTGGGGCTTGGCCCCTTTTTCGCCCTTGGCCGCCGACGAGTCGGGAAACATTCTGAAACTGGTATTCATGGCAATCTGGGCGACGCGCGGTACCAAGGCATGCAACAACTGCCCCGTGATACCCAGCCGGGTCGCCACCCGCACCGGCTTGAAGATGCAGGCCTGGGCAATCATGTCAGCGGCTTCCTCTGGCGCCAGCGTCGGCACGTTGTTGTAGATCTTGGTGGGCGCGATCATCGGGGTGCGCACCAACGGCATGTTGATGGTGGTAAACGTGATGCCCTGATCAGCAAATTCACTCGAGGCACAGCGCGTCCACGCATCCAGTGCCGCCTTGGAGGCCACATACGCCGAAAAGCGCGGGGCATTGGTCAGCACGCCGATGGAACTGATATTCACCACGTGCCCTTTGTGCTTGGCCACCATGCCAGGCAGCAGACCCATGGTGACGCGCAGGCAGCCAAAATAGTTGAGCTGCATGGTGCGCTCGTAATCATGGAACCGGTCGTAGCTCGACTCGATCGCACGGCGGATCGACCGGCCCGCATTGTTGATCAGGAAATCGACGCCTCCGTGATTCTGCTCAAGCAATTGCGTAAAGCGGTCGCAATCTGCCATGTCGGCAATGTCTGCAGGATAGGCAATGAATTCGTAACCACGGCCTTTCGCTTCCTTGCAGGCCTCGTCGAGCTTGTCCTGGTCGCGACCGCAGATGATGGTGACAGCGCCGGCCTCGGCAAACTTGTGTGCCGCGGCCAGACCGATTCCGGACGACCCGCCCGTCACCAGCACCACCTTGCCGGCCACCGTGCCTCGAAGCGAGCGATCGATGTGCAGGTCGGGATCCAGGTGCCGCTCCCAGTAGTCCCACAAGCGCCACGCGTAGTCTTTCAGGTTGGGGCATTCCACCCCTGAGCCCTTGAGCACCGCCTGGGTATCACGGCAATCGAACCGCGTGGGGTAGTTGACGAAGGTCAACATGTCCTCGGGCAGCCCCAGGTCCTTCATCACCGCATTGCGGATACGCCGCACCGGCGCCACGGCCAGCAGACCTTTTTTGACACTCTTGGGAATGAACCCCAGCAATGCGGCATTGACAAAAAGATTCATCTTCGGCGCGTGCGCAGCGCGACTGAAGATATCCAAAACGTCGCCCACCCGGTAGCCCACCGGATCGACCAGGTGGAAGCAGCGCTTCCCGATCTCTGCCTTGTGGCTGATGTGGTCCAGCGCATCGACCACAAAGTCCACCGGAACAATATTGATGCGGCCTCCCTCCAGCCCCACCGCCGGCATCCATGGCGGCAACAACTGCCGCATGCGCTGGATCAGCTTGAAGAAGTAATACGGACCGTCGATCTTGTCCATTTCGCCGGTCGTGCTGTCTCCCACCACCATGGCCGGTCGGTACACCGTCCAGGGGACCTTGCATTCCTTGCGCACGATCTTTTCGCTCTCGTGCTTGGTCATGAAATAAGGGTGATCGTAGTTTTCTGCCTCCTCGAACATGTCTTCGCGAAAGACGCCTTCGTACAGGCCGGCAGCGGCAATGGACGAGACATGGTGGAAATGTCCGGCGTCAATGGCCTTGGCCAGTTCCACCGTATTGCGCGTGCCTTCGATGTTCACGGCAATCTGGCTTTCCTCGTCGGCCCCCAGGTCGTACACCGCGGCCAGATGATGGAAATGATCAATTTGGCCCTTGAGCTTCTTCACGTCATCGGCCGAGATGCCGAGCTTCTTCTTGGTCAGGTCACCATAGACCGGGATGGCGCGGGCCGCACTCGCCCCCCAGTACTCCCGCAGTCCTGCCACTTTGCTCTCGCTCTCCTTGCGGATCAGAAAATGGACCACGGCGCCCTTGCGCTCCAGCAGTTTCTTGACGAGACGCTTGCCGATAAACCCGGTTGCACCGGTGACGAAATACTGCATGAAGACCTCCGGAATAGAAAGGGGATTCTTGCGCAAAGCACCACAGGCGCCATTCAGCAGAAACCCGCGCAGCGACTAGGGCCCTGCACCTATGGATTTAGGAGCTGATGCCTAAACGGCATTCGACACTGGCCTTAAAGTCAAAGGTAGCCGCACGGCACCGTGCGATCCGTCAATTCCTCACAGGAGCCCACATGGTCAAGAAACTGCAGAAATCCGCCCCCGCCGCCGACAGGAAGACCGGCGCCCAACTGTCCGGCACCGTGAAGGAGTCGGCCCAGCAGATCTGGCTCGCCGGCCTCGGCGCCTTCGCCAAGGCCCAGGAAGAAGGCGGCAAAGTCTTCGAAACCCTGGTCAAGGAAGGCCTGAGCATCCAGCGCAAGACCCAGGCCGTCGCAGAGGAAAAGATCTCCGAGGCCACCAACAAGATGGCGACCATGGCCACTGACATTTCTTCCAAGGCTTCCGGACAATGGGACAAGCTCGAAAACATTTTTGAGGAACGCGTGTCCAAGGCCCTGAACAAACTGGGGGTGCCCTCCGCAAAGGACATCGACGTGCTGATCGCCCGCATCGACGAGCTCAACCGCAACGTCGCCAAACTCAGCGCCAAGCCCGCCGCCCCTCGTACCGCCGCGCCCGCAGCCAAGCCAGCCGCCAAGCGCACAGCTCCTCGCAAGACCGCCTGACCGGCCGGCTCCATCGAGTCAGGGCGCCTCGGCGCCCTTTTTTTCGGCCCCTTTTCTTGTTGCATCGCAACAAAAAGGGCTGTCCCGGCCTTCTACACTGCATGTGAATGAATTCAACCCCCTCCTCCCGACCCAAGATCGCGCTCGCACTGGCGGGTGGCGGGCCGTTGGGCGCGATTTATGAAATTGGCGCGCTGTGCGCGCTCGATGAAGCCCTCGACGGCCTGGACCTGAACCAGCTAGACCACTACGTTGGCGTGTCAGCTGGCGGCTTCATCGCTGCCGGCCTGGCCAACGGCATGACCCCCAGGGCCCTGTGTGCCTCCTTCATCGAAAACGAAGATGCCACCTCCGAAGTGTTCGACCCTTCATGGCTGATGGTGCCGGCGTATGGGGAGTTCGCGCGTCGGGGCATCATGTTGCCCGGATTGGTCGCTTCCGCACTGTGGCGCCTCACGCTGGGCGGGCAGTCGCTGACGGGCGCACTTGAACGGCTGGGCCCCGGCCTGCCTACAGGGGTATTTTCAAGCGACGAGATCGACCGGCAGCTCACTCGACTGTTCTCGCGCGAGGGCCGAACCAACGACTTCCGCCAGCTCAAGACCCGGCTGACCCTGGTCGCCACCAACCTGGACAGTGGAGAAGCTGCCCCCTTTGGCCAGCCCGGATGGGACCATGTGCCCATTTCGCGGGCAGTCCAGGCCAGCGCGGCTCTGCCTGGGCTGTTCCCACCGGTCGAGATCGGTGATCAGTATTTCGTGGACGGGGCGCTCAAGAAAACCATGCACGCGTCTGTCGCCCTCGAAGGCGGTGTGGACCTGATGCTGTGCCTGAATCCGCTGGTGCCCTTCGACGCCACGCACGCCCAGACCGAAAAGGTCATGCGCCAAGGGCTGCCCAAGAACAGACGGCGCATTCCCCGCATTGTTGACGGAGGCCTGCCCGCCGTGCTGAGCCAGACGTTCCGCTCCATGATTCACTCACGCATGGAGCTCGGCATGAAACACTATGAGCGCACCTACCCCGGGGCGGACATTCTCCTGATCGAGCCCGATCACCGGGATCCCGAACTCTATCTGGCCAACACCTTCAGCTACCGCCAGCGCCGGTCCCTGGCGGAGCATGCCTACCAGCAAACCCGAGCCATGCTCAGGTCGCGCCGCAGCAGCATGGCACGCCAGCTCGGCCGTCACGGAATCACCCTGCGCCACGCCGTGCTGGAGGACACCCGGCGTCATCTGGTCACGCCCGGCAAAGCACCCACACGCATTGGCCGGGCCATTGCTTCATTGCAGGAGGTCATGGACGACTTGGGCCACCTGGTCGGAAAACCCCTCACGCCGGTGCGCTGACGCATGCCACTGCGCCTTGCCTCTCTCCGTATTGCGCCCGATTCCACGCTGCGGTGCGCTGGGTTAGAGTGTTCGCAGAAAGAACAACCACGGGGGTAGACAAGCATGGCAAAAAAGGCGCCCCGCCGCACCGCAGAACGCATTCTTGAGGTCACGCTGGATCTGTTCAACCGGTTTGGCGAGCCCAATGTGTCTACCACGTTGATCTCGGCCGAGCTCAACATCAGCCCGGGCAACCTCTATTACCACTACCCGGCCAAGGACGAGCTGATCAACAGCCTGTTCGATCGCTATGAGCGGGCGCTCAGTGAGATCCTCAATGCCAGCGATGGCGTCCGGGACGTGGAAGATGCCTGGTTCTTCATGCACACGCTGTTCGAGCTGATCTGGCAATACCGCTTCCTGTACCGCGACCTGAACGACCTGCTGTCCAAGAACCGTCGCCTCGAAACCCACTTCCAGTGGGTGTTGAAAAACAAGACCCGCGCCGTGCGGGCCCTGCTTGATGGCATGAGCCGGTCTGGCGCAGTCAGCATCGACTCGCGCGAAGTCGAGGCCACGGCCACCAGCATGGTGGTGGTGCTCACCTATTGGCTGAGCTACGAGTACGTCCGGGACCCTCGCCGGGCCCTCGAGCCCGAGAGCGCCCAGCTCGCCCTGCTGCGCGGCGCACATCATGTGCTCAATCTGCTCGTGCCCTATCTGGAGCAGGGCCAGCGCATGCACCTGCTCGGCCTGATCAGCGCTTACAGCAGCGCCTCTGACTGACCCCGGCGACCAGGAGACACCATGGCCCGATGGACCCCCTTCCCCCACCCCGGTGAATTCAGTTTCGACGCCACCACCGTCCGCAAGAACTGGGCCCGGTTGCACGCCGGAGATGCCGAGCCCTGCCCCACCCAGGCCCCCGTACTGGACGCCTGGGCCCTGTTTCACAGCGGCGATTTCCAGAAAGCCCACGAGGCCGGTCTGAAAGTGGGCGGGGCCGGCATCACAGTGGCCAACAAGGCGGCCTGCATCTATGCCACCTACCTGGAAAAGAAAGAACGAACCCGGTTGGACCTGTTCATGGAAGTGGTCCAACGCGCAGAATCCCAGGCCGCAGAAGACCCGAAGAACCCCAACGCCTGGTACTGGCAGGCCTACGCACTGGGCCGCTACAGCCAGGGGATCAGCGTGGCCAAGGCGCTGGCACAGGGACTGGGCAGCCGGGTCAAGGAATCACTGGAACGAACCATCCAGATCCAGCCACGGCACGCTGATGCCCATGTGGCGCTTGCGGCCTTCCACGCCGAAGTCATCGACAAGGTGGGTTCGCTCATCGGAGGCATGACGTATGGCGCAAAAAAAGACATCGGCCTGCGCCTCTTCCAGGAAGCGCTCAAGCTCAACCCGGGCTCGGCGATCGCCATGGTGGAGCACGCGAAGGGCCTGGTCATGCTGGAAGGCGACAAGCGCATGAAAGACGCCAACCGACTCTATGAGCAGGCGGCGGCCTTCAAGCCCGCCGATGCCACCGAGCGCCTGGACGTGGACCTCGCGAAGGCCCTGCTGCGCGACTGAGCACCAGGCCGCCCCCAAGACGGGTATACCGCCTACAGGCTCCAGCGGCCAGCACTGCCCACAATGGGCGCATGAACATCTTTGAAGCCCTGAGGGTCAGCCACGATACGCAGCGCGCGCTCTGCGCCCGCCTGTTGGCCAGCCCGCCCGACGGCCCGGAAAGGCACGCCATCTTTCTGGAACTCAAACGCGAACTCGCGGCCCACGAGACCGCTGAAGAGCGTTGCCTGTACGTCCCCTTGTTCGACCACGACAGCACGGTGGACGCCTCGCGCCATGCCATTGCGGAGCACCATGAAATGGACGAAATGGTCGAGGATCTCGAGGCCAAGGCGCTCAATGAACCCGGCTGGATGGCTGGCGCAAAGAAGCTGTGCGAGAAGGTGGAACACCACCTCAGGGAAGAGGAGACCAAGTTCTTCCAGCTCGCCGGCAAGGTGCTCACCGCAACGCAGAAAGCCAGCCTGGCCCGCGACTACGAGGCTGAGTTCCTGACCCAGCGCACGAGCGACTAGCGCTGGCTCAGTCGCCCCACGGCAGCATCAGCGTCACCAGCGACAACTTGGCGAATTCGGGCTCGAATTCATCGATGATCCTCTGAGGGTCCGGGCACAGCGCCGTGTCGGTGATCACGCCAAACTGCACGCCACCGCCATAGCTGAGGATGGATACGCCCAGACCGATGTCACCCGACTGCGGCACCCAGAACATGCTCTGCTCCAGCGTCGCCCCCAGAAACCTGAGCTTTTCGCGCGGGCCCGGTACATTGGTCATGACCGCCGTCGTCTTCTTGCCGAACAGGTTGAGCATGGCGTCCTGTGCGGGCTTGATGAGCAGCCCCGCCACAGCCAGCATGCCAAAGGCCAGCAGCGGTTGGGTGCTGCCCTTGAGGGCGCTCATGCGCCGGCGCACTTCGTACACCCGCTCAATCGGGTTGTCCACGCCAATGGGCAGCACCAGCGGCACCAGCCCAAAGCGATTCCCCAGCTTGTAGGCCTGATCCAGCGGCCGAAGGTTGACCGGAATCATGGCGCGGATTTCCTGTCCGGTTACTTCATCGCCCAGCGATTTCAGATACTCGCCAAGGGCACCCGCCACACAGCTCAGCAGCACGTCATTCACCGAGCAATTCAGCGCCTTGCCCACGGCCTTCACCTCGTCGAGCGGAATGGGCTGGCACCAGGCCACGCGTTTGGTGTTGCCCGGCTTGCCTTTCAGGCGCGTCCTGGAGTCATCCGGCATCAATGCCAGCGCGGCGGCGTCGCTCAGCACCTGGAAAGCCAGCTTGGCCATGTCCAGGGAACCGCTCATGCCCTTTTGCGGGTCGCGCAACATGCCCAGCGACCTGGCAGCGCCGTCACCCGCAGCGCCCAGAGCCTTCACGGTGATGTCGGTCAGCGGCTTGATCAGCGTGTCGGAAATCCAGTCCTCGGCACCGGCCGGCGCGCTCTTGCGCTTGCGTTCAGGCGGAGGCGCGCCACCATCCACGAGCGACATGGTCACCGAGATCAACGCAATGCCGTCGGCGATGCAGTGGTGGATGCGCACGATCATCGCACTGCCGCCTTCGTAGTCCTCCACCAGCGATATCTGCCACAACGGCCGGCGCGGATCCAGAGGCTGCATGGCCAACACGCCCACGCGGTCCTGCAGTGCCTGCTGGGTCTGACCCTTTGCATGGCGAGGCAGCTTCTCGTGCACCACGTGCCGGGTGATGTCGAAGTCGCGGTCCTCGACCCAGGTGGCGCCGGCCGTGTCTTCCACCACGCGCTGACGGAATCGGTTGTACTTGAGCAGGCGCTCCTCGACACGCTGGCACAGGTCCGCGTACTTGATGCCGGGCTTGAGCGTCCATACGCCCACGATCATCATGAGATTGGCTTCGCTGTCCATGCGCAGCCAGGCGGTATCGACCTTGGTCATGCGCTCGCCGCTCAGTCCCAGCATCCCGCTGGCCGCTCGCGTGGCATTTTTCTTCACGGCCTTGGCCGCCTTCCTGGCCACTTCGGGCGCGACGATACGGGTCACCATGCTGTCTCCATCTGCCAAGTCGGGTGTTTTCGGGGTCAGCCTCTATTCTGGGCCGTCCGCAGAACGTAAGATACCGCGAAGTTACCCGCAGACACCGCGCAAAGGTAGACGCGCCACCCCACCCACCCCACACGCTGGAGCATTTCATGGCCGACCTCAAAGCCGCATTCGAAGCCGCCGTTGCCAATTCAAAGAACCTGAGCGAGCGCCCCGACAACGCCACCCTGCTCAAGATTTACGCGCTGTACAAGCAGGCCACCGCCGGCGACAACGCCGAGAAAAAGCCCGGCTTTGGCGACATGGTCGGGCGCGCCAAATGGGATGCCTGGAACGGCCTCAAAGGCACGTCCAATGACGACGCCATGCAGCAGTACATCGACCTGATCGAGTCGCTGAGCTGACGTCGCTTCCGCGTTGCCCAGCCCGCTCGGTCGGCGTCCGTCAATCCGCCTTGATATGAGCCAGTTTCACGATGCGAGCCCACATGGCTCGCTCGTCGCGGGCCAATTTATCCAGGCTGGATCCATCCAGAAATTGAGCCCTGGCGCCCAGCTCTTCCGCCCGCCGGCGAAAGGGCTCTGAATTCACCACCTGGCGAATGGCCGACGCCAGGCGCGCCTGCACCTCCGTTGGCAAGCCTCGAGGCCCATACACCGCGAACCAGGACGACGCCACCAATGGAACGCCCAGCTCGGTCGCGGCAGGCACCTGGGGCAGGGCTTGCAGGCGCGTGCGGCCCGTGACCATGAGGGCTTTGAGCCTCCCGCTGCGAACATGAGGCAACAGCGGTGGCGGCGTGGTGAAGGTGAAATCCACCGTCCCGGCCAGCAAGTCCGCCAGCGCGGGTCCGGTGCCCCGGTAGGGGATATGGGTCATGAAGGTCCCGGTCAGGTCCTTCAGCATTTCAGTGGTCACGTGCTGCAACGATCCGTTTCCGCTGGAAGCATAGGTGACCTTGCCCGGATGGGCCTTCACGTACTTCAGAAATTCACCAAAGGTGCTGGCCGGAAAATCGCTGCGCACCACCATCAGCTGGGGCGCATCAATCAGGCGCGCAATCGGCACCAGGTCCTTGCCCGGATCAAACCCGGCCACCGGCTGAATCAGCGGAGTGATGCTCTGGTAGCCCGAATACTGGATCAGCAGCGTGGCGCCGTCTGCGGGAGCGCGGGCCACGAGCTGGCCACCAATAATTCCGTTGTCACCCCCGCGATTCTCGACGGCCACAGGCGACAGAAGGATTCGCCCCAGCGGTTCCGCCAGCAAGCGCGCGGTCATGTCGGTGGTCCCGCCGGCCGCCGTTGGCACCACCAGCGTGACTCCTTTGCCCTGCGCTCCGGCTTGCCGCAGCGTGGACAAGGTGATCGCGCCAAGGGCCACCGCGGCCACGAATCCGCGTCGTGAGAATGTGGTCATGGGGTCTCCTCGAGGTCTGGAACACCAGCTCAGGCCGGCTCCGAGATCTCCACCAGATTCAGGTCTGGATCACGCACGTACACCGAGCGGATCTTCCGGGTGGCCCCGGTACGCAGCACAGGGCCTTCGATGATGGGCCAGCCTTCCACCTTCAGTCGCCCGATCACCTCCGACAACGGCACACGCGCGAGAAAGCACAGATCAAGCGACCCGGGAACCGGCAAATGCGCCTTGGGTTCGAACTCCTCCCCCTTCACGTGGATGTTGATCTTCTGGTTGCCGAAACGCAGCGCCATTCGCGGCACTGGCGGGGTGCCGCCGACAAAGTTCTCCAGGGTCATGCCCAGCACACGGGTATAGAAATCCACGCACTCGGCCTCGTGGGCGGTCGTGAGCACCAGATGGTCCAGATGGTCGATCATGCGAATTTCTCCCGGAGTTCAGCCACGAAGGGGGGCGCTGCATGCAGGTCGGTGATCCGCCCGGCCTTGGCGACCTGGCCGGGCACTTCGTGCCCAACGATCTGCGGCATCTGGCGCGCCACGGCCAGCAACGCAGGCAGATCGACGCCAGTGTCGTAGCCCATGGCCTCGAGCATGTGGATGGCGTCCTCGCTACTGATATTGCCGCTGGCGCCGGGCGCGTAGGGGCAACCACCGAGCCCGCCCAGCGAGCCATCGAACCGGACGATGCCGCCCTGCACCGCCGCCAGCACATTGGCCAGCCCCATGCCACGCGTGTTGTGAAAGTGAAGGGTCAGCTGTGGGCCCGGCAGCTCCCGCTGCAGCGCCTCCACCAAGTGGGCGACCTGCGCGGGGTGGGCCATGCCCGTGGTGTCGCAAAGGGTCAGGCCGCGCACGCCCAGGTCTACGAACCGCCGCGCCCAGCGCAGCACTTCCCCGGCAGGCACGTCGCCTTCCATCGGGCAGCCAAAGCAGCAGGACAGCGACACATTGATCGGGGTGCGCCCGTCCACCAGCCGCACCACCTCGGCCAGCGAGGCAAAACTGCGTTCGCGCGGCATGCGCAGGTTGGCCAGGTTGTGCGTCTCGGACACCGACATGACGAGGTTGAGCTCGTCGGCCCGCGCCTCGATCGCGCGCTCGGCGCCGCGCACGTTGGGCACCAGCACGGTGTATTCGACGCCAGGAACGCGCTGGATGCGGCCCATCACCTCCTCGGCATCGCGCAGCATGGGGATGGCTTTGGGCGAGGTGAAGGAGGTGGCTTCGATCTTGGCGTAGCCGCAGCGGCTCAGCGCATCGATCAGGGCCACCTTGGTGTCGGTGGGAATGAAGGTCGGCTCGATCTGGAAGCCGTCGCGTGTTGCGACTTCGTTGAAATGGATGCGCTTCATGCAGCCTCCCCGTCACCGGCAACGATGCCGCGCTCGCGCAATGCGGCGATCTGCGCGGGCGTGAGGCCGATCCCCCGCAGCACCTCGTCGGTGTCCTGGCCAAGCACCGGGGCATTGCGCCGGTGGCCTCCCGGCGTCAGCGACAGTTTGGGCACGATCCCCGGCACCGCGAGCCGGCTGCCGTCGTCCATCCGGACCTCATCGATCATGCCCCGCGCCTGGTAGTGCGGGTCGGTGGCGATATCCGCCACGGTGTAGATGCGCCCGGCGGGCACCGAAGCCTGGTCCAGCGCCGCGAGCGCCTCGGCCACCGTGCGCGAAGCCGCCCATTCACCGATCACACCATCGATTTCAGCCACCCGCGCCACGCGGCCGGCGTTGTCGGCAAGCCCCGGATCGGCGGCCAGGTCGGGGCGCCCGATCAGCGCCATCAGCCGTCTGAAAATGCTGTCGCCGTTGCCGGCGATCAGCGCATAGCCGCCATCGCTGCACCGGTAGGCGTTGCTGGGGGCAATGCCTGGCAAGGCGCTACCGGCGGGCTCGCGCACCGCGCCAAAGGCGCTGTACTCGGGCAGCAGGCTTTCCATGCAGTTGAACACCGCCTCGTACAGCGCGACGTCGATCACCTGGCCCTGCCCGGTGCGGGTGCGATGCTGCAGCGCCAGCAGGATGCCGATCACGCCGTGCAGCGCGGCCAATGTATCGCCGATGCTCACCCCCACGCGCACCGGCACCCGCCCCGGCTCCGCCGTGAGATGGCGCAGGCCGCTCATGGCCTCGGCCACCACGCCGAAGCCCGGGCGGTCACGGTACGGGCCGGTCTGCCCGTAGCCGCTGATGCGCAGCATGATCAGCCGGGGGTTGAGCGCCTGCAGGGCGTCGGGCCCCAGGCCCCAGCCTTCCATGGCGCCCGGTCGAAAGTTCTCGATCAGCACGTCGGCTTCACCCGCGAGCTGGCGCACGATGTCCTGGGCTTCGGGGGCCTTCAGGTCCAGCGCCACCGAACGCTTGTTGCGCGACTGAACCTGCCACCAGACGGAGGTGCCGTCCTTGAGCAGCCGCCATTTGCGCAAAGGATCGCCCGCGCCCGGTGATTCCACCTTGATCACCTCGGCCCCGAAATCGGCGAGGGTCTTGCCGGCGAACGGCCCGGCGATCAGTTGGCCCAGTTCCAGGACCTTGAGGCCGGCGAGCGGCCCGGTCACGGCAGTGTCGAGTGAAGTTTGCATGGCCGGCAGTGTGCAGCGCACAGCGGCCTGCGTCCATTACCGCTTCGACGAGCGGGGTTTCGCAGTTTGCGAAGGCAAAGCCAGGAAGTCGCGCAGCGCGGTCACGGCGGTGTCGCCCCGGCCCGCGGGCATGCCCAGCAGCAGGCGCCGCCGGGCCCAGTCGTCGGACAGCGGGCGCCAGCTCAGCTTCATGGCCCGCAGGATGGGTTCGCTGGCCAGGCGCGGCAGCATCGCAATGCCCAAGCCCGAGGCCACCATGTGGCCCACCGCGTCGAAACTGCGCACCTGCATGCGCAGCCTGAACACCTTGCGCGCGGCCCGGGCCGCCTGCTGCTGCTTTTGCAGCAGGGCCGCCCCCGCGTTCAGACTGATCCACTCCTCGTCCAGGGCGTCGGCAAACGCGAGCGGCGCGCGGCCGGCCAGCCGGTGCCCGGCCGGCAGCACGAGGCCCAGCTCATCGCAGCGAAAGTCACAGGTGTCCAGCCCGGTGGTGTCCGGCCCTTCCACGAACACGCCCAGGTCGGCGCCGCCCTCGCGCAGGGCTGCCACCACCGCTTCGGACACCTGCTCCTCCAGGTCAACGCGCACCTGCGGCTGCAACCGGGCATAGCGCGCCAGCAGCGGAGGCAGGAACTGGTTGATCGCCGCCGTGCTGGCACACAGGCGGATGTGGCGCGACAGGCCCTGGCGCAGGTCGGCCAGCTCACCGCCGAGTTGCTCCAGGGTCTGCAACAGGGCCAGTCCATGCTTGACGAACACGCGGCCTGCCGCGGTGGGCGTGAGCCCGCGGGCGTGACGCTCGAACAGGGGGCTGCCGAGCGCGGCTTCGAGTTCATGCAGGCGCCGGCTCGCGGCGGCCAGCGCCAGGTGCGAGCCCCGGGCAGCGGCCGTCAGGCTCCCGCCCTGCGCACAGGCCACGGCCAGGCGAATGGACACCAGGTCAAAACGCGCCAGATTGATGCTGGACGGATTCACCACCGCACGGCGCCCGATCAGGCCTTTTTGCGCGCGACCTTCCTGGTGGCGGGGGGTTTGGCGGCCAGCAGGGTGTCGAGGTTTTTCACGATTTCTGCCTCGATCCGGTCCTTGAAGGCGCCCAGCAGGAAGCCCAGCCTTGCGTCGAGCTCGAAGCAGTCCTTGGTGACCCTGAGCTCGCCATTGACGCCCGAGCGGGTGAAGCTCACGAGGTCCTCGGTCTTGCCCTCCTCGTACGTGCATTCCATGTCGAACTTCTCTTCGGCCATTTCGGCCCACTGGAAAGCCACCTTGCGCGCGCCGGCCAGGCCCAGTGCGTGCTCCCGCTTGATTTGAATGTCCGGCACCGTGTGTCTCCTTGTTCTAACGGCTGAGGGCCAGCGCGCGGCGGCGCTCGTCCTGGGGCAAGGCGGCAAGCCGCCTGACCGCATCATAAAACCGCGTCCACTGCTGCGTGGGGTCGGCACCCTCGCGCGCGAACAGCGCCTCAAAGCCCGGCACCAGCTCGTCGTACGCAGCCTGGGCGCCAAACGATGCGTTGTTGGCCTGGGCCACCCAGGCGTCATAGCCCGCGTAGCCGCCCCAGCGGGACTTGAGTGCTTCGTAGTCCCGTCTGAAGGCTTCGTATGCTTCTTTTTTCATAGCAGCTTGCGACCGCGGGGCAAGGGCTACAGGCTCTTTTGGCTCGTATATCTGGGCCAGCCGACGGCGCGTGGCCAGCGCCAGCGCGCGGAACTGGCTGCGCCGTTCGTCAAAAGCGGCGTATTCGGCGCGCGCGGCATCGGAGCTTTGCGTGGCCAGCCAGCGGGCGCTGCCCAGACGCTCCACCGCCGTGGCAAACGACTCATTGAACATGGTGTCCCCCGCGGCATAGACCACCTGGTGGGCCAGCTCGTGGAAGATCATGCGCGCCAGCTCGCCTTCGGGGTAGCGGATGAAGGTGTTCAGCAGCGGGTCGCCGCCCGCCCAGTTCATCCAGCCCAGGGTGGAATAGGCCGGCACGCCGTACACGCTAGCCTCCAGCCCCTGGGCGCGTTGCCGCGCTGCCTCGGCCTCGGCGTCGGCCTGCGCAAAGTAACCGCGGTAGCCCACGCAGCCGGTCACCGGGAAGCACCAGGTCTTGAGGGTGAGTGACAACTCGGGCGCCGCCACGACGTTCCAGACCACGGCGCGGCGGTGCAGGTCGGCATAGCGCCGGTAGCTCGGGTTGTCGGGCAGGTGCAGTTCGCTCACGGCGAAATCGCGGATCCGCTGGCTCAGCCGCAGCCGGGCCTTGAGGTCCCCCGGAGTGGCGTCTTCGGCCAGCCAGTCGCTGACGGGCCGCGCCGCGCTCATCACACCCAGGTGCCCGCTGAGCGACTGCCAGTAGTACCCTACGTTGGCACACCCGCTCAGGCACAGCGCGGCTACACCGGCCACCACCCCCCCTGCGATGCTGCCCACGACGAGCCCGCGCCTCACGCTGCCGGCGCGCCGGCAGCAGCGGTCGCGGTTGCGTCAGCCTCGACCTGCACCAGGCAGTCGTAGAACACCGGTCCACGACCCAGGTCCGTCAGGTTCTGGCTGGTGAGCTGGTTGACGTTGGTGCCGTCCAGTCCAAGCTTGCGCCACCAGATGCCCATGCCGTTCACCACGCCCGGTCGGGCTCGCTTCGACACCACGGCCTTGCAGCGGTAGTCGCCGCGGTCGTTGAAGACGCGCACCACGGCGCCTGATGTGATGCCACGCGGCCCGGCATCGCTCTCATGGATCTCGAGCACGGGTTCACCCTCGATGTCGCGCAGGCTTTTGACGTTGACGAAACTGGAGTTGAGGAAGTTGCGCGCGGGCGGCGAGATCATGGCCAGCGGGTAGCGCTCGCTGCTGCCGGCGGGCTCATGGTTGGGAACATGGTCCGGCAGGCCGTCCTGCCCCTGGCGCGCCAGCCGCTCGCTGAAAAATTCGCAGCGGCCCGACGGCGTCGGGAACCCGCCCTGTGCGAACGGCGCGTCGGGCCATGCGATGGTGGCGTAGCCCCGGTTCAGGAGTTCGTTGAAGTCGACCTGGTCGCCGTAGGCCTGGCGGCACAAGTCCTCGTCGCTGTCCCTGAAGCAGGCGTCGGTCCAGCCCATGCGCTGCGCCATCTCGCGAAAGAACTGGGTATTCGGCCTGGCCTGCCCGACGGGTGCGATGGCGGGCTGGTTCAGCAGGGCATCGGTATGGCCGTAAGCCATGTGAACGTCCCAGTGTTCGAGCTGCGTGGTCGCAGGCAGCAGGTAGTCGGCATAGTCGGCGGTGTCGGTCCGGAAATGCTCGAGCACCACGGTGAACAGGTCTTCGCGCGCGAAGCCCCGGACCACCTTGCCCGACTCGGGGGCCACCGCCACCGGGTTGCTGTTGTAGACCACCAGGGCCTCGATGCGTGGGCCGAATGCGGCAGACGCCTCGCGCAGCAGGTCGTCGCCGATGGTGCTCATGTTGATGGTGCGCGGGCAGCGCCCGGCCAGCAGGTCGGGCCGCTGCAAGGCGGCCTTGTCCACCGGGAACATGCCCGAGCTGGACAGCAGCAAGCCCCCGGCGCGATGCCGCCAGGCCCCGGTCAGGGCAGGCAGGCAGGCAATGGCCCGCGTCGCATTGCCTCCGCCACGCACGCGCTGCATGCCGTAGTTGAGGCGGATGGCTGCCGGCTCCCCGTTCAGGAAGCAGGTGCCGTAGTCGCGGGCCAGCGCCTCGATCTGCGCCACGGGCACGCCGCAGACTTCCGCCGCGCGGGACGGCGGCCATTGCAGCGCGCGCTCACGCAGGGCCTCCCAGCCCACGGTGTGCCGGTCAATGTAGTCGTGGTCCAGCCAGTCGTGGGTGATCAGCTGGTGCATCAGCGCCAGCGCCAGCGCGGCGTCCGTGCCGGGCCGCAACGCGATGTGCTCGTGGCATTTGTCGGCGGTCTCGGTGCGCCGCGGGTCGATGCAGACGAGGCGCGCCCCATTGCGTTTGGCCTGCTGGGCCAGCCGCCAGAAGTGCAGGTTGCTGGCAATGGAGTTGCTGCCCCAGATCAGGATCAGCCGCGCTTCGGCGAAGAATTCGACCTTCATGCCGACCTTGCCGCCCAGGGTCTGGGTCAGGCCCTCCCCACCCGCCGCCGCACAGATCGTGCGGTCCAGCAGCGAGGCGCCGAGCCGGTTGAAGAAGCGCGCGGCCATGCTTTCGCCCTGCACCAGGCCCATGGTGCCTGCGTAGCTGTACGGAACGATGGCCTGCGGGTCGCGCTGCGCGATCCCGGACAGCCGGGCCGCGATGTCGTTCAGCGCGTCCTCCCAGCTCACGGGTTCGAACTGCCCCGCCCCCTTGGGGCCGACGCGGCGCAACGGTTGCTGCAGCCTTTCAGGGTGGTAGGTGCGCTCCGTGTAGCGCGACACCTTGGTGCACAGCGCTGCATCGGTATGCCGGTGCTCGGGATTTCCCTGCACCTTGACGGCCACGCCATCCTCGACCGTGGTCACCAGCGCACAGGTATCAGGGCAATCATGGGGGCACGCACCACGCACTTGGTGCGATGCTTTCACGAAACTGACGCTAGGGGAGATGCCGATGGTGTCGCCCATGAAGTAACCCTATAGTTTGCGAGCTAAGACCTTGGTAGCAAGAAGAAGCGTACGCAGGAGACAAAACACATGAAATTCACAGAAACCGTCGTTCGGGCCATGATGGTAGCCACCCTCGCCTTGTCCGGGGCCGTCGCGCTGGCCCAGGACGGCGTCAGCAAAACCAGCATCACGCTAGGGCAATCCGTGGCGCTCACCGGACCGGCCGCCGCGCTGGCCCTGCCGTTCCATCAGGGAGCCAAGCTGTATTTTGACCGCGTCAATGCCGCCGGTGGCGTGGCGGGCCGGCAGATCGACCTCGTGACGCTCGACGACGCCGGCGTACCGGCCACCACGGCGGCCAACACCACCAAGCTGCTTGCGCAGGGGGTACTGGCGCTTTTCGGCTACTACGGTTCGCCGCAGGTCACCGCCGCCTACCCGGCCATCAAGGACACCGACATCCTGATGTTCGCGCCCATGGCCGCCGCGGACGAACTGCATGGGGCGCTGTACCCCAATATCTACTCGCTGCGGCCCGGCTTTTCCGAGGAAGCCGCCGCCATCACGCGCCACGCGGAAACCCTGGGCGCACGCAAGCTGGCCATCCTGCACGCCGCAGACGGCGAGTCGCTGGCCGCGCTCGACGCGGCCCGCCGGACCATGAATGCGCTCGGCGCCAACCTGCTGGCGACGCTGCCCCTGGGTGAGGTGGACAAAGCGATCGCCGCCAAGCCCGAGTCGGTGCTGGTCATCGGCGACGCCAAGGGCGCCGCCGCGGCCATCCGCGACCTGCGGGGCAAGGGTTTCCGCGGCCCGATCTACGGCTTTTCCAACACGGGCGAAGGCCTGCTCGCGGGGTTGCTCGGCCCCACCGGCGCCGGGGTGGTCCTGGTCCGCGTGGTGCCCAAGAGCGACACAGCCCGCCTCGCGGTGGTGCGAGACCTGCAGGCCGATGCCGCCCAGGCCAAGCTGGGCAAGCCCAACGTCTACATGCTGGAAGGCTACATCGCGGCCCGCGCCTTCACCGAAGCCCTGCGCCGCGCCGGCAAGGACGTCAACGCGGTACGGCTCAAGAAAGCCATCGATGGACTGGATGACGTCAACATCGGCGGCTTCCGGGTTCACTTTGTCGATGAGCATGTGGGCTCCAAGCTGGTGGAGTTGAGCCTCATCGACTCGCAGGGTCGGGTGCGCGAATAGCGGATCAACGCTCCCCGCGCCCTGTCGGCCGGCACCTTGCGGCACTGTCAGCCCGGCGCTTTTTCTGGCGGGAGGGCGGTGCGGCAGCCCACGCCCCGGGCAGGCCGGGCCATACTGGATGTTTCAACTCCGGAGACATCCCATGACCCGTTTCCTGCCGCTTCGTGTCTGGCCCACCGCGCTGACCCTGCTGGCTTGCGGTCTGGCTTTCAATGCCCAGGCCCAGAACACCAGCCCCACCGGCCCCGGCCCCACCTCGGCCAACAAGGCTGGCGAGGCTTATCCGAACGACCCCAATGCCGCCAACAAGAACAAGCCGACGGCGGAAGTGGTCCAGAAAGCCGAGAACTCCAGGCCGGCCAAGGCGGTGAAGCGCACCTCCCGCAAAGCCGGCAAGGCCGTGAAGAAAACCGGCAATCGCGCTGCCAGCGCGGTGCGCGACACCGGCAACCGGCTGGCCCGCAAGCTGCCCCCGGCCAAGGGCCCGCAAGACGTCAAGTCCGACGGCACACCCAAAGTCACGCCCTGAACCAGGGCAACGCGCGGCAGGGGCCCCGCGCCTAGCCGATCTCGCGCACGGCGCTCAGCCCCTGCATGAAGGCCTCGCAGCGCGCGAGCTGCTCCAGGCTCACATACTCGTCAGGCTGATGGGCCTGCACGATGCTGCCCGGGCCGCACACCACGGTGGGAATGCCGGCGCGCTTGAACAGTCCGGCTTCGGTGCCGAAGGCCACCAGCGTGGTGCCGGTTTCACCCGACAGCCGCTGGGCCAGCCGTGTGACCGCGTCACTGGCGGACCCCAGAAAACTGGGCACCTCGCAGATCGGCTCGAAGCTGAATCCGGCATCCGGCGCCACGCGCTGCATGGCCGGCTCAAGCGACCGGGCGTGTGAGACGAGTTCGGCCTGCAGCGCCGCCACATCAGCCGTGGGCAGGTCACGGAACTCGTAGCGGAACTGGGCGTCGCGCGGCACGACGTTGTCCGCAATGCCGCCGTGGAACTGGCCCACGCTGGCGGTGGAAAACGGCACGTCGAAACCTTCGTAGCGCGGCTCTTCGCGTTCAAGCCGCTCGGCCATGTCGCGCAGCTTGCCAACCACGCGCGCCGCCATTTCAATGGCGTTGACCGATTGTGGAGTCAGTGACGAGTGCGCCTCCTTGCCCCGGACGCAGCAGCGGTAGCGGTACACGCCCTTGTGGGCAATGGCGGGCACCATGTCGGTCGGCTCGCCCACGATGCAGGCCAGCGGCGCAATGCCGGCGTCACGCATGTCGGCAATCAGTTCACGCACGCCAAAGCATCCCACTTCCTCGTCGTAGCTGAAGGCCAGATGCACCGCGAACGGCGCGTCACTCTCGAGGAAGTGCCCGGCATGGGCCAGCGCCATGGCAATGAAGCCTTTCATGTCGGCGCTGCCGCGGCCGTACAGCCTGCCGTCCTTCACAATGCCCCCGAGGGGGTCGGTCCGCCAGTCCTGGCCGTCCCAGGGCACGGTGTCGGTGTGGCCCGAGAGGATGATGCCGGCCGGCTTGCCCTCACCCAGCGTGGCAAAGAGGTTGGCCTTGGTCTTGTCGGCGTTGTAGGTCAGGCGGCTGCGAACGCCCATCTTCAACAGCTCGTCGCGGATGAAGTGGATCAGGTCCAGGTTGGAATTCGCACTGACGGTGTTGAGGCGCACCAGGGTCTGCGCCAGCTCGAGGCTGCGGGGGGAAATCATGCCCTTCACTGTAGCCTCAATCCCGCAGCCAATGCCGGTGCGGGGCATTCTGCCGCTCCATCCTTCTTTATTACTACACAGAAACAGGCGGTACGAAGCCTGCGCGAGGGCGCAGGCGCGGCTACGATAGCGGGCCAGGAGCCTTCATGAAAATCATCGACTCAATCGTCACCCAGGCGGCCGGCATCGCCCGCATCCGCCGCGACATTCACGCCCACCCCGAGCTGTGCTTTGAAGAAATCCGCACCGCCGATCTGGTGGCCACCAAGCTCACCGAATGGGGCATTCCGGTGCATCGTGGACTGGGCACCACGGGCGTGGTGGGTATCGTCAGGAACGGCACCAGCCAGCGCGCCGTCGGGCTGCGTGCGGACATGGACGCGTTGCCCATGCAGGAGTCCAACACATTCGCGCACGCGAGCCAGCACAGCGGCAAGATGCACGCCTGCGGCCACGATGGCCACACGGCCATGCTGCTGGCCGCCGCGCAGCATTTCGCCAAGCACCGCAACTTCGACGGCACGGTCTACCTGATCTTCCAGCCGGCCGAGGAGGGTGGCGGCGGCGCCCGCGAGATGATGAACGACGGCCTGTTCGAGCAGTTCCCCATGGAGGCCGTCTTCGGCATGCACAACTGGTCGGGCGGCAAGGTGGGGCAGTTCGCGGTGAGCCCCGGCCCGGTCATGGCCTCGGCCAACGAGTTCACCATCACCATCCGCGGCAAGGGCAGCCATGCCGCCCTGCCCCATGACGGCATCGACCCGGTGCCCATCGCCTGCCAGATGGTCCAGGCCTTCCAGACCATCATCAGCCGCAACAAGAAGCCGGTGGAGCCCGGCGTGATCTCGGTCACCATGATCCACGCCGGCGAAGCCTCCAACGTGGTGCCCGACCGCTGCGAGCTGCAGGGCACGGTGCGCACCTTCTCGCTCGAATTGCTCGACATGATCGAGCGGCGCATGAAGCAGGTCGCCGAACACGTGTGCGCGGCCCACGAAGCCAGTTGCGACTTCGAGTTCGTGCGCAACTACCCGCCGCTGATCAACCACGAGCGCGAGGCTGAGTTCGCCCGCCGTGTGATGGTCTCCATCGTGGGTGAGGACAACGTGCTGCGTCAGGAGCCCACCATGGGTGCGGAGGACTTCGCCTTCATGCTGCTGGAAAAGCCCGGGGCCTATTGCTTCATCGACAACGGCGATGGCACGCATCGCGATATCGGGCACGGCGGCGGGCCCTGCGTGATCCACAACACCAGCTATGACTTCAACGACGACCTGATCCCCCTCGGCGCGACCTACTGGGTGCGGCTCGCCGAAGAGTGGCTGGCCCAGGACGTGAACGGCGCGACCGCGCCTCAGGGAGCCGCAGCATGATCGGCGTGACCCAGGCTTTTTCGTCCAGCTACGCCGAGGCGCGCGCCCGTTTCCTCGAGGCCGCTGCCACGGCCGGCTTGCCAGTGGAATCCCATGTGCATCCCCTGACCGGGCGGGACGGCGAGACGCTGGCCATGGACGTGGTGCTCGACGGGCCGGCGGATGCCCGCCAACTGCTGGTGCTGAGCAGTGCCTGCCACGGCGTCGAGGGCTACTGCGGCACCGGCGTGCAGGTGTACGCGCTGCATGACCAGGAATGGCGCGACAAGGCCCGCGCGCAGGGCGTGGCGGTGCTGTACATCCACGCGCTCAATCCGCACGGCTTTTCGCACATCCGCCGCGTGACCCACGAGAACGTCGACCTGAACCGCAACTTCCACGACTTCAGCCAGCCCCTGCCGGTGAATGAGGCGTACCGGGAAATCCAGCCCCTGCTGCTGCCGCCCGAATGGCCGCCTTCGGCTGACAACACGGCGGCCATCGGCCAGTTCCTGGCAACCCGTGGCCAGGACGCCTTCCAGGCCGCCATCTCGCGCGGCCAGCACGAGTTTGCTGACGGGCTGTTCTTTGGCGGCACCCAGCCCACCTGGAGCAACCAGACATTGCGTGGCGTGCTGCGCCAGCACGGCCGGCAAGCCGCCCGGCTGGCGTGGATCGACATCCATACCGGTCTGGGGCCCAACGGGGTCGGTGAGCGCATCTACGCCGGCGACGATGACGACGCCGCCGTGAAGCGCGCCCGCCAATGGTGGGACGGCGGTGGGAGCACACCGGTGACCTCGATTTACGACGGTTCGTCGACCTCGGCCTTCCTGACCGGCCTGATGTGGGCTTCCGTCTACGATGAATGTCCCCAGGCCGAATACACCGGCATTGCCATGGAGTACGGCACCGTGCCCGTGCTGGACGTGATGCACGCGCTGCGTGGGGACCACTGGCTGCACCAGCACCCCGAAGCACCACCCGAGCTGGCCCGCCAGATCAAGCAGCAGATGATGCAGGCCTTCTACACCGACACCGACGCCTGGAAGGGGCAGATCATCAGCCAGGCGCGGCAGGCCCTGTTCCAGGCCGCCGACGGACTGAGTTCCTGATCATTTGAGGCTGTAGCCCTTGTCAGACGGCCACTGTTTGCTATTGATTCAGTAGCAGACAGGTTCAGCCCGCGAAACGGTCGCGGGCGATGGCCAGCAGCCCGTCGAAGATCAGACTCTCGACCAGGTCAAAGGGTACGGACATGCTGGGTGCCATCTTCCAGCCGGCACCACCGGTCATGACACAGGCCGGTTCGGCACCGCAGTGGCGACGCACATGCTGGATCATGCGCTCCACCGCGCCGGCAATGGCAAAGGTGCCCCCACTGGTCAGCGCATCGCTGGTATTGGTCGGGAAGTCACGCACCTCGCCGGTGGGTACATGCAGCCCCGCCGTGCCGGACTCGAGCGCGCGCAGCATGATGCCGTGGCCCGGCAGGATGAGCCCACCCAGGAAATGCCCCGCCGCGTCGACGGCCTCCACCGTGACGGCGGTCCCCACCATGACCACGACCAGGGGCCGCGCCGGTCCACGCGCCAGCATGCGGTGCCGCGCACCGATCATCGCGACCCAGCGGTCTGCGCCCAGCCGTGATGGATGGTCGTAGCCGTTGGTCAGGCCCGCCTCGGCAACGCTGGATACCACCCACTGCGGCGGCACGTCCCACAGCTCCATCTGCTCCTCGACCCGGCGCTTGACCGCCTCGCCCGCCACGATGCAGCCGAGCATGCGCTGCGGCTCCGCGAGACCGGCCCAGGCGCCTTCGGACAGCTTGTCGATGTTTTCCAGGAACTCGGCGCCTTGCGCCAGCGGTTCCTGCCCGGGCGCGGGCGACGCATACTGCGCCCATTTGAGCCGGGTGTTCCCTACATCAATGGCCAGAAACGTCATGCCGTCAGTGCCCCGGAATGGCCGACAGTTGCTGGCCCAGCGCATCGAGGTGGCCGACCAGCGCCTTTTCGGACGCCTGCACCGCCGCGCAATCGGCGAGAGCCTGCGACACAAGTTTCTGTAGTTGCTGGTGGATGTCCTGCGGCCCCTCCAGGTTGAGGCTCGCGCCGTCGGAGCCCCCTGACACGGAGGCCGCCAGGCTGGACAGGCGCGTGTTCCAGTTGCGCGCCGTCGCCGGCAGGGCCTGGCCCAGCAACAGCATGAGGGTGGCCCGACGGGCCAGGGCCTCGCGGGTTTCCGTCAGCGCCTGTTGGGCACTCGCGCCCAGCGCGCGCAGCGCCTTGAGGCGCGTCACCAGAATCTCGCAGCGCGCCGCGTCGGCCTTCACCTGCTGCTGCGCCACCGGGTCATTGCTGCCAGCCGCCGCGGCATGCCGCTGCTGCAATTGGGCGCGCATGTCCTGCAGCCACTTGGCTCCCTGCTCCACCATCTGGTCCAGCGCCCGGTGCTCGACCTCGACTTCGAGCAGCGTGCGCTCGGTCGCCGAGACGCTGTCGGCCTGGGCCTTGTGCGCCGTGGACACCTGGATGGAGAGCGCCTTCAGGGCCGCGCCAATCTCGTCCACCTGGCCGGCAAACTCGGTGCCCGCGCTGCGGGCCTTGCCGGTGGCGCGAGCCCACCATCCGCGCGTCTGGAGCAGGTCGAAGTCCAGCCCCTGCAGGGACTTCTGCAAGGCCTCGACCGAGGCCGCCAACGCTGCCGCGAGGTCGCCACCACGCAACTGGCCCGCGAGCGCGCGCTGTGAGGCCGTGAGATTCACCACCTGCAACTGGCCCACGTCAGCGGCCATCTGGTCGAGCCAGGCGCCTGGCGACGCGGGTTGTTGCGGTTTGATGCGCGCCAGTTTCGAAGGCGACATCAAGGAGGCGGTCTGATCGTGGTCATTCATGGGGGCAGGCTCCAAAATGGCGGCTGTTCGCACCGCAATATAAACCCTCCGCGCCGCCCCCGATGAACCTCACCGAACTGCCCGCCCACGCCCTGTCAACCCTGATCCACACGAGAGAAGCCTCGTGCCGCGAGGTCATGCAGGCCTATCTGGCCCGCATCGGGGAGCTCAACCCCCGCTACAACGCCCTGGTGAGCCTGCGCGATCCACAAGCGCTGCTTGCCGAAGCCGACGCGCGCGACGCGCAGCTCGCACGCGGCGAGTCCATGGGCTGGATGCACGGCATGCCCCAGGCGATCAAGGACCTCGCCAACGTGGCGGGCCTGCCCACGACCATGGGCTCGCCACTGATGCGGGACTTCATCGCCCGCGAGGACGGTTTGCTGGCCAGCCGCATGAAGGCCGCTGGCTGCATCGTCGTCGGCAAGAGCAACACGCCGGAGTTCGGGCTGGGTTCGCATACCTTCAACGAGGTGTTCGGCACCACACGCAATGCGTTCGACCCCCATTTGTCGGCCGGCGGAAGCAGCGGGGGCGCCGCCGTGGCCCTTGCCCTGCGACTGCTGCCCGTGGCGGACGGCTCCGACTTCATGGGCTCCCTGCGAAACCCGGCTGGATGGAACAACGTCTTCGGGTTTCGCCCCTCACAGGGCCGGGTCCCCATGGCGCCCTCGCCCGACGTCTGGGTCGCCCAGCTGGGAACGGAGGGGCCGATGGGACGCTGCGTGCGCGATGTGGCGAGGCTGCTGGCCATCCAGGCCGGTCCGCACCCGCAAGCGCCGCTGGCGATTGCCGAAGACCCCGCGCAGTTCGCGGGGGATCTCCGCCGCGACCCGCGCGGCCTGCGCATTGGCTGGCTTGGCGATCTGCAAGGCCATCTGCCGATGGAGCCCGGCATCCTTGACGTGTGCGGGCAGGCGCTGCGGCGCTTCGAGTCGCTGGGCTGCCCCGTCGAGTCCCTGCAGCCCGGCTTCTCACCTGAATCCGTATGGCAAGCGTGGCTGGTGTGGCGGCGGGCGCTGGTGGCGGCGCGCATTGCGCCCTTTCTGATCAAGCCGTCACACCGCGCTCACATCAAGCCCGAGGCGCTGTGGGAGCATGAGCAAGCCCAGGGCCTGACGGGCAGTCAGTTCCTCGCGGCCAGCGCGCAGCGCACCACGTTCTACCAGCAGTTGCTCAAGCTGTTCGACCGCTGTGACTTCCTCGCGCTGCCTTCCGCCCAGGTGTGGCCGTTCGACGCCGCGCAGCGCTGGCCCGCCAGCATCAACGGGCGTGAGATGGACACCTACCACCGCTGGATGGAAGTGGTGATTTACGCGACCTTTGCAGGCCTGCCCTGCATCAGCGTGCCAGCGGGCTTTGGCGCAGGCGGCCTGCCGATGGGCCTCCAACTGATTGGCCGGCCGCGCGGCGATCTCGCCGTTCTGGAACTGGCACAGGCCTACGAGGAAGCCGCCAGCGATGTGCTTCAGATCGCGCCGATCCAGCAGGCCCGCTGAATGGCGGCCATCTTGTTGTCGACCTTGAGCTTGTTCATGGCATTGGCCAGGTGGTAGTTCACCGTTCGGTCGCTGCAATGCAGACGAGCGGCGCTTTCGCGCGCCGTGAGCCCCTCGAAGGCCAGCACCAGGCATTCCCGCTCGCGCGGGCTCAAAGTCGAGCGCGCGGTCGCGATGGAGCGCTTGACCAGCGGCCAGATGTTCAGCGCGGACCAGACCAGGGAGGCGGCCTCTGCGCGGTCGTTGAGCTCGCGCGGACTGAACATGAAGCATTCGAAGGCCCGGCCAGCCGGCAACGAGAACTCCACCCGGATGACCGTCTGGAAACCATGGGCCAAGGACAGCAGACGCCAGCGGCCGGCGCTCAGATGATCGGACTTGGCGATGTGCTGCCACGCCACGAGCGGTGCATCGGAGTCGCGCCAGGGCGCGCCAAAGTCGCGGCTTTCCGCGAGCGCCTGCGCCGCGTCGGCCACCACGGGAGGGTGCACCGCCAGCACTTGCCGCTCCTCGGCCGTCCCAAACGGATCCGGCCCCAGCACCACCACGGCCTCCACAGAGAACTCGCGCAGCGCGCAGATCCAGTCGCTGAGAATGCCATCCAGGCTCACGCTGTCAAAGTTAACAGGTAACTGCATCGACGTGTCGTTAAAGAACCGGGACAATATCACGGACCTCCTCAACGTCTCGACGTGCCCTCTTCCAACCCATCCACAACCCACTTGACGTCGCGCCGCAGTCTGCTGAGATCAGCCTGGACCAGCGTGCGTCAATGGCTGCGCCAGGAAGTCATCGCAGCGCCACTCGTACCGGTTCTGCACACATCCCCTCTTCGAATGAAGGGCCTGGGTCTGTTCACACTAACGGGGCATCCGCTGTTCTATTGGATCTGGGGACATTGGCTGCCGCAGCCCTATGAGAACATCTGGCTGCGGGGTTTTACGGGCCTCACCGGTTGCCTGCTGATCAGCAACAGGATCAGTAGCGACCCTTCCAGCCGCCTGGCTGGCCAGGTGTTCAGCGCAGTCTTCTGGTTCGAGCTCCCCTTCCTGTTCAGTTGGATGTACCTTTGCAACAGTGGCAACACGGTCTGGCTGGCAAGCATCTGCGCGATGATTCTGAGCTACTACTACGCAACCGACTGGCGGCTCGCGACGCTGGGCATCGGTGCGGGTGCCGGAATTGCATGGGGGCTGTTCCAGTGGATAGGGCCGGCTGTGCCCGCACTCACTGAGCAGCAGTTTGCGGTCAACGCCGTGGTCATTGCGTTCAGCATGAGCATGGGCTTGCTGCTGGGACTGTCTTCGGCCAACCTGCGGCGCGAGCATTTGGACAACACCCTGGCAACCATGGGCATCATGGCCCACGAACTTCGAACCCCGCTGGCGACCATGTCATTGATCGGCGATGCCATTCGCAACGAAAAGGCCAACGTGCCCGACGCTTCGGCGCAGCAGCTAGACAGGCTTGCAGCACGTCTGCACTCCTTGGTGCGAAACATGAATCATCAGATTGACGCGCAAATTGCCAATGCAAGATTGCTGCGTCTGCCAACCCACAAGGAGTCCGTTTCAGCAGGCGGCGTGGTAGGTGATGCACTGCGCGACTACCCCTATCGCAGCGCCCGTGAGCGGGCCAGTGTCGTGTTTCACGTGCGACGTGATTTCAGGTTCGCCGGGTCGCGGGCGCTGTTCTCACAGGTCGTCAACAACCTAGTCAAGAATGCCTTGCGCTCGCTGGCCGCTGCGAACACGGCCACTCAGCCCGGGGACCTGCTCGTGGAGGTGGGCACCCTGCACGAGCGCGGGCGCATCGTGATCACCGACAAAGGCGGCGGCATCGATCCTGAGGTGCAGGATCAGATCTTCGAGCCTTTTTTCTCTACGGATCGCGGGACGGGCCATGGACTGGGGCTCGCGTTTTGCAAACGAGTGGTGGAAAGCGCACACGGTTCGATCCGCGTGAAGTCAGCCCCGGCGCAAGGCGCCAGCTTTACCATTGAGCTCCCGTTGCTTGAGTAGCACAATGCGACACCCGTTTCACATCAGTGGACTTCCCTGACGCGATGAGTTTTTCCCTGTTCCAACGCCCCGGCGCCATCGTTTTTCTCGACGACGATCCGGACTATCTAGAGATGCTCGCCCTGGTGCTGCCCAGGCATTGGCACCTTCGCTTGTTTTTGCGGCCGTACGACTGCATCAACTATCTTCAGCAGGAACCTCCTTTCTGGGAAGCGGATGCGTGGAATCAGCAACAGTTGGTCGACCAGTGGCGGGAAGGCCGGCCGCTGATCCCACAGATCCTAGGTTACTGGTCCAAGTACACCGAACGGTACGCCCTGACCAGAATCTGTGTAGTGGATTACTCCATGCCGGCCATGGACGGACTGCAAGCACTGGGAGAGCTGGTGGAGTGGCCGGGATCGCGTGTACTGCTGACAGGCCAAGCCGACGAACAGGTCGCTGTCAATGCTTTCAACCGCGGCTTGATTGACCAGTTCATCGCGAAACAGACTCCCGACATTTCCCATCGTCTAATTGACGCTGTGGAACACCTCATGGCCACGCCCAGTGCCCGGCATGCGCAGATCTGGCGCGCGACCCTCACACCGGAGCAGAACGCATTGTTGCGCGTCCCCTCCGTGGGGCGGGACTTGCGTGATTTGGCGTCCAAGCGCTGGGTGGAGCATGTGGTCATCGGCGATCCGTTCGGCGTTCTGGGCATGGACGCCAGCGGCCGGGTCAGCTGGTTGCAGCTCGAGCCAGTCTCTGGCCTGTCAGATCTCGCGGAGTTGGCCGAGGCTGAAGGCGTCAAAGGCCACGCACTGGAAGACATCCGGTCGGGGCGCAAGCTGGCGGACCTGGAACTCAGACAGGCGCTGGCGTATGGCTCGCCGCCTGAACTGACTCCGGCGTTTGCCGTTGGCCGGGAAGAAACCCTGCTCGGCGCATTGTTCAACATCCCGTCCGAATTCTGCCCGGATAGCGCCAACAGCTATGCGCGCTGGCTGGCTCGGCAGGAACCACGCAGCGTTCAGGGCTGAGTCGTCCGACTGCGCTGACGCCGCGCAATAGGCCAGTTCCACGGCTGCAAGCGCGGAGCCAGAACCTGGGCGACTGCTTCCACATGCTGGATTTCCGCTTCGGTCAAAGACGCATTGAGGGTCAGGCGAACCATGGCCCTGTTGCGGCTGGTAGCGGGCGCGCAGAACAGGGCGCCTACGACGTCATGGGCTTCGAGTTCGTCGCGCAGCATCATCGCGGCAGGCTCCGTCCCAGCTTCGAGAGCAATGATCTGTTCACTGCCTTGGTGGATCGGATATCCCAAGCCGGACAGGCTCCCGCGAACACGCGCCGTGTTCGCGTGCAGCCTGCGGCGGGCATCATCGCTGGCGCGGATGACGCCAAGAGTTGCCGCGAGACCTGCCACCTCATGCGGCAGCAACGACGAACTGAAGATATTGGGATAGCTGCTGATCAAGGTGTAGTAGCGCATGCTTGCCGGCGCCGTGAAGAAACCCGCTCGACCGGCAAACGCCTTGGCCAGACTGGCAGTGATGAAATGCACGCGGTCCGTCAGTCCCAGCGCCGCGCAAAGGCCGGCCCCTGCTGGACCATGTGTTCCCAGCGAGTGCGATTCGTCCACCACGATCATGCACTCCAAGCGTTCACAGGCCTGCACGATCTCATGCAATGGACATAGCGCGCCGGTTGTGCTGTACACCGAATCAACGACGACCACGCCAGGCCCGTGAGCAGCAATCATTCGCTCGAGGTGTTGCACGTCGTTGTGGCGAAATGCGTGAGCTGGCGCACGGGCGGCATGGGCACCTTCCCAAAGTGAGGCATGGGCAAGCGTATCCAGATAGACCGGTGTTTGGGCGTCCGCGATGATCTGCAAAAGGCCCACATTGGCTGCGTAACCCGATTGGCAGAGGTATCCGTCTTCCTTCCCCACCCATTCCGCCAACGACTGCTCGAGACGGTGCGAGGGATGCGCGTCCAGCAGAAACACGCCTGACTGGATCACGGACTCGCGGTCCTCGCGCAATGCATTGACCTGCGCCTGCACGATTTCGGGATGGCCGCTGATGCCAAGGTAGTCATTCCCATCAAGGCGAACAGCGGCCTCTGTAACAGGACGGCCGTGAAGAATGAATTTGCCGCCCCACTGCTGATTCCATCGCGGTGTGAACTCCCTGGCCAAGCGGCGTTGCAGTTGCGTACTCAGCGGGGGATTGACCACAGGCCGCTTCGGGGCTTTTTCGATGACTTCCATGATGCACCTCGTAAAAAATGGTGCATTCATTGAAATTGGAAACGCCACGATGCGTGGGCGACCCCCTGTCAACCTTGACAGGGGGCCTTTGTATCAAGAATGGCAATCATGCTGTCAAAGGTAACATTTGTTACCTAAGCATTAAGGAATACTCCTCACCCGTCTCCAAGGCACAACAAAAATGCCCGAAGCTCTGTCTCCAGCGCTTCGGGCATAAAAAGGTATCTACAGCGAGCTATCAGGCAAGTTTGCCGTGGCAATGCTTGTATTTCTTGCCGCTTCCACACGGGCACGGATCGTTGCGACCCACGCGCGGCATGCCATCGGCGAAAGGACCGGGCTCACGCGCTGTGGCGGCATCCACCCGCGTCTCGACATCGCCGGTTTCCGTCGGGGCACTGTAGGTCACGTTGGCAATGCGCTCTGCGCGATCTTCCAACGCATCGGCAGCCTGTCCAATCTGCTCGCTGGATTGGATCTGCACGGTCATCAACACCTTGGTGACGTCGTTTTTCACGGAATCCAGCAACTGCCCGAAAAGCTCGAAAGCCTCGCGCTTGTATTCCTGCTTGGGCTGCTTCTGTGCGTACCCACGCAGATGGATGCCCTGGCGCAGATAGTCGAGAGCGCTCAGATGCTCGCGCCAATGGGTATCGATGCTCTGCAGCAGCACCACTCGCTCAAACTGTGTGAACTGCTCTCCGCCCACCAGCTTGACCTTGGCGTGGAAGGATTCATCGGCAGCCTGCAGCACCTTGGCCACGAGGTCTTCATCGGTGATGGCACTGGCCGCCTGCACTTCGCTTTGCAAGGGCAATTCGATCTGCCACTCCTCACGCAGCACCTGTTCGAGTTTGGGCAGCTCCCACTGCTCTTCCACGGACTGCTCAGGCACATACTGATGCACCAGGTCGGTGAAGCAGCCCTCACGCAATGAGGCGATCTGCGCATCAAGGTCAGCGGCATCGAGAATGTCGTTTCGCTGCTGGTAGATCACCTTGCGCTGGTCATTGGAGACATCGTCGTACTCGAGCAACTGCTTGCGGATGTCGAAGTTGCGGGCTTCCACCTTGCGCTGCGCGCTCTCGATGCTGCGCGTCACGATACCCGCCTCGATGGCCTCTCCGTCAGGCATCTTCAAGCGCTCCATGATGGCTTTGACCCGGTCGCCCGCGAAGATGCGCATGAGCGGATCATCCAGACTGAGATAGAAGCGGGACGAACCCGGGTCACCCTGCCGGCCCGAACGGCCACGCAGCTGGTTGTCGATTCGGCGTGACTCGTGACGCTCCGTGGCGATGATGCGAAGCCCGCCCTCAGCCTTGACGAATTCATGGTCCTTGGCCCACTGCTCGCGCAGCGACGCAGTTTGCGCCGCCTTGGCCGCTGCATCGAGCGACTCATCGGCTTCCACCGCTTCGATCAGCTTCTCCACATTGCCACCCAGCACAATGTCGGTGCCCCGGCCCGCCATGTTGGTGGCAATGGTGATCATTTTTGGCCTGCCCGCCTGCGCCACGATCTCGGCCTCGCGCGCATGCTGCTTGGCATTGAGCACCTGGTGCGGCAGATTCTCCCGAGTCAGCAACTGGTCAATGATTTCGGAATTTTCAATCGACGTGGTTCCCACCAGAACGGGTTGGCCACGCTCATGGCATTCGCGGATGTCCTTGATCGCCGCCTCGTACTTCTCGCGCGTCGTCTTGTAGACGCGATCGAGCTGGTCGTCACGCCGGCTCGGACGGTTCGGAGGCATCACCACGGTCTCGAGCCCGTAGATTTCCTGGAATTCGTAGGCTTCGGTGTCCGCCGTGCCGGTCATGCCGGCAAGCTTGGCGTACAGACGGAAGTAATTCTGGAAGGTGATCGAGGCCAGGGTCTGGTTTTCCGCCTGGATGGCCACCCCTTCCTTGGATTCAACGGCTTGGTGCAAGCCATCGCTCCAACGGCGCCCCGACATCAGCCGGCCGGTGAACTCGTCAACGATCACCACTTCGCCGTCCTGCACCACATAGTGCTGGTCCCGGTGGTACAGATGATTGGCCCGCAACGCCGCATACAGGTGATGCATCAGCGTGATGTTGGCTGGGTCGTAGAGTGACGCGCCCTCGGCAATCAGCCCCAGGTTGAACAGGATCCGTTCGGCATTCTCATGCCCCTGCTCGGTGAGGAAGACCTGGTGCGATTTTTCGTCAAGCGTGAAGTCGCCCGGCTTGATGACCCCTTCGCCCGTCAGCGGGTTGGCTTCCCCTTCCTGGCGCGTGAGCAGCGGAACCACCCGGTTCATCGCGATATACAGCTCGGTGTGGTCCTCGGCCTGGCCGCTGATGATCAGGGGTGTGCGCGCTTCGTCGATGAGGATGGAGTCCACCTCGTCGACGATGGCGTAGTTGAGTCCGCGCTGCACGCGGTCGGCCACCTCATAGACCATGTTGTCGCGCAGGTAGTCGAAACCAAATTCGTTGTTCGTGCCGTAGGTGATATCGGCTTTGTAGGCAGCCTGCTTTTCTTCCCGCGACATGTTGGGAAGATTGACACCGACTGACAGCCCGAGAAAACCATAAAGGCGGCCCATCCACTGCGCGTCACGATTGGCCAAGTAGTCGTTCACGGTCACGACATGGACGCCCCGGCCCGTCAATGCGTTGAGGTACACCGGCAGCGTGGCGGTGAGCGTCTTGCCCTCGCCGGTGCGCATCTCGGAGATCTTGCCGTTGTGCAGCGACATGCCGCCCAGCATCTGGACGTCGAAGTGCCGCATCTTCATCACACGCTTCGAGCCCTCGCGCACCACGGCAAAGGCCTCGGGCAGGATGGCATCCAGCGTTTCGCCTGCGGTCACCCTCGTTTTGAATTCCTCGGTCTTGGCCCGCAGCGCGCCATCGTCCAGCTGCTCATACTGCTTCTCGAGGGCATTGATGCGTTCGACCGTCTTGCGGTACTGCTTGAGCAGGCGGTCGTTGCGGCTGCCGAATATTTTTGTGAGGAAGTTGGTGGCCATGAAAGCAGTACCGCCCTGCCAGCCCACTGGGGCCAGCAGGGCAGCGCAATCCTTTGTCAATCAGGAAGAAATGGGGCCGCCGCTGATCAATGCAAGTGCATCACGCAGTGCAGCACAACCTTTGATTTTACCTGTGCGCGGGGACCGTCGGCGCAGTGGCCGAAACCGCAGCCGCCTGGGCCACCACCGGGCCCGGGTGACGTTGCCCGGCCATCAGGAACTTCTGGGGGTCCTGTGGAACCCCCTGCACCAAGACCTCGAAATGCAGATGCGGCCCGGTGGAGCGTCCGGTGGTGCCTACTTCAGCCACTTTCTGGCCACGACGGATCAGGTCCCCTTTCTTGACGAACACGCGCGAGGCATGGGCGTAGCGCGTGATCAGATCATTGCCGTGGTCAATCTCGATCATGTTGCCGTATTCAGGATGGAACTCCTGCGTGACCACGACGCCCCCCGCCGCAGCGAGTATGGGGGTGCCGGGGGCCGAAGGAAAGTCCAGTCCGGTGTGCAAGGCGGAGCGGCCTGTAAAGGGATCGATGCGCCAGCCGAAAGCCGACCCCATCACCCCATTGGACACCGGCAACTGCGTGGGCACCATGAGCTTTTTGATCTTCTGGTCAAACAGCCGCGACTCCATCACGGTCATGAGGTCAGTGCGCTGATCCGTGAGTTTGTCCAGTTCGGCCAAGGTGGCCTGCAGCTCTTCCATGGTCAGCGGACGTCCCGACACCAGCGCACCGCCACGCCCCGGCGTGCCGCGGATATCGGCGGGATTGACTCCCGCCAGGCCGGACACGCGTTCACCCAGGGCTTCGAGCTGGACCAGCTTGGCCTGCATTTCACCGAGCTTGCGCGCCATGGCATCGATGTTTTCGCGCATGAAGCGGTCTCGCTGCTCAAACTCCCCGCGGACCATCAGCTTGACCAGCGATCCGATCACCGGCCAGCCCTCGCGGGCGCCCTTGAGAAAAACCCAGTGGTACAGACCGGCTGCCATGAACATCAGGACCAGGGACAGCGTCACGACGGACAGGACCAGCCTCGCGCCACTCAAGTGGATGGCCCGGCTCCTGGCCAGCCACGCATCCGTGATAATCAAATGCACTTCATAACCTTCATGTGTTCGTCACCATGAGCCGCCTCCATCACCCGGTGTCCGTGCAGCAAGCTGCCCTGGACTCGCCTACGCTGGCGCGTCTGGCAGAACTCGCGCGAGACTCCAGCGAGAGGCTCAAGGCGGTCGAATTGTTGATCCCGGCCCCATTGCGCGCCACCATCAAGGCGGGCCCGGTAGACGGTACCGACTGGTGCCTGCTGGTCAGCAGCAACGCGGCCGCCGCCAAACTCCGGCAGGTCGTCCCCGCTCTTCTGGCACGCTTGCGCGACCGGGGTTGGGAGGTTAACTCAATTCGGCTGAAGGTTCAAATAGCGCAAAAGTAACAGGGGACCCACCTGTGCGCTGAGGGAGTGGTGCCGATTATCGGATTCGAACTGATGACCTACCGCTTACAAGGCGGTTGCTCTACCAACTGAGCTAAATCGGCGGTTTTCTGATTTTACCGGCTGATGCCGGGTGCGCTCTTGACCCGCTACTTGATCCGCTTCAGGGCTGGCCTGGGTCCGGACGGCGGCTTGGGTGGGTCGACGCCCTCGTCGCCTGACGCGGCGTCAGGCGGCACCAATTGCATGACCCGCGGCTCGCCTTCGGAGGAAAGCCCCGTGGCCGGGACAGCGGGCACGCTGCTGAGCGGCGAAGGTCGCGGCGTTTCATCTTCTGCAGGCGCCGGCACGGGCACCGGAAACGCCATGCCCTGGCCATTCTCGCGCGCATAGATTGCGATGACACGGCTTACAGGCACCATGATTTCACGTGCCGTGCCGGCGAATCGGGCCTTGAATTCGATGAAATCGTTGCCAAGCTTCAGCGAACTGGTCGCATCAAAGCTGATGTTCAGCACGATCTCGCCGTTCTTCACATACTCGCGAGGCACCTGCACCGACTCGTCCACCAGAACGGCGACGTAGGGCGTGAACCCGTTGTCGGTGCACCAGTCATACAGCGCCCGGATCAGGTACGGCCGTGTAGAGGTGGACTCCAGTGCATTCATCATCGGTACGGACGGGGCCTCGCCTTTGAGTTTACTTGCGCATGACCTTCTCGGAGGGCGTCAGCGCCTCGATGTAGGCCGGGCGCGAGAAGATGCGCTCAGCGTACTTGAGCAGCGGCGCCGCGTTCTTGCTCAGGTCGATGCCATAGTAATCGAGACGCCACAGCAGCGGAGCGATCGCGACATCCAGCATGGAGAAATTCTCGCCGAGCATGTACTTGTTCTTGAGGAACACCGGAGCCAGTTGCGTGAGGCGGTCGCGGATGTGCGAGCGCGCCTTTTCGAGCGCCTTTTCGTTGCTCTTGGCCAGGCGCGACTCCAGGGTGCTCACGTGGATGAACAGCTCCTTCTCGAAGTTCAGCAGGAACAGGCGCACGCGAGCGCGGTCCACGGGATCGCCAGGCATGAGCTGCGGATGCGGAAAACGCTCATCGATGTACTCATTGATGATGTTCGACTCGTACAGGATCAGGTCACGCTCGACCAAGATAGGGACCTGGCCGTAGGGGTTCATCACATTGATGTCTTCGGGCTTGTTGTAGAGGTCCACGTCGCGGATCTCGAAGTCCATGCCCTTCTCGAACAACACAAACCGGCAACGGTGAGAAAAGGGGCAGGTCGTTCCTGAATACAGCACCATCATGGCGAAGGCTCCTAAAAATCAAAAAGAGTGGGTGCCTGAAGCAGCCCACTCATGAAAGGACGCGGGGCCGGCACCAGGCCCGCCCGCGTGGTCGCTTTACTTGACGTCTTTCCAGAACGCAGCGTTGAGGCGCCAGGCGATCACAGTGAAGAGGCCCAGGAACAGCAGCACCCAGACGCCGACGCGCACGCGCGTGCCCTGAGCCGGCTCACCCATCCACTGGAGATAGCCGACCAGGTCGCCAACGGCTTCGTCGTACTGGAGCGCCGTCATGGTGCCCGCGGAGACCTGCTGCCAGCCCTTGAATGCCTTGACCTCGTGGCCGTGTTCCATGGTCTCCTCGAAGACCGGCTGACGCTCACCCTGCAGTTCCCACAGGACGTGGGGCATGCCCACATTCGGAAACACCAGGTTGTTCCAGCCCGTGGCCTTGGTGGGATCACGGTAGTAGGTGCGCAGATAGGTGTACAGGTAGTCGGCACCGGTGCCACCGTGCCCGGCACGCGAGCGAGCGATCAGCGTCAGGTCCGGCGGATTGCCGCCGAACCAGGCCTTGGCCTGCTTGGGGTCGATCGCCGCCTTCATGGTTTCGCCCACCTTGTCGGTGGTGAACAGCAGGTTGTCCTTGATCTGCTGTTCGGTCAGGCCGATGTCGGTCAGGCGGTTGTAGCGCATGAACGCGGCCGAATGGCAGCTCAGGCAATAGTTGACGAACAGCTTGGCGCCGTTTTGCAAGGCGGCAAGGTCATTGGTCTTGTTCGGCGCCTTGTCCCAGGCCATGCCGCCTTCATTGGCATGGGCACCCGCCAGGAAACCGAACGCGGTAATCAGCGTGAGGATGATTTTCTTCATTGTTGTCTCTCCGGCTCAGTGCGCATCGAACGTGACGCGATCAGGCGGTGTCTTGAACTCACCCAGGCGGCTCCACCACGGCATCAGCAGGAAGAAGCCGAAGTAGAACAGCGTGCCGATCTGCGAAACGCGCCCACCCAGTTCGGACGGCGGCTGCACGCCCAGGTAGGCCAGCACCACGAAGTTGATGACGAAGACGGCGTACAGATACTTGTGCCAGTCGGGCCGGTAGCGGATCGACTTCACCGGGCTCTGATCGAGCCAGGGCAGGAAGAACAGGATGATGACGGCACCGCCCATGACCACCACGCCCCAGAACTTGGCATCAATGGCCAGCATCATGGCGACCACGGCCACTGCCGCGCCGACGATGACGGCCTTGAACAGGCTCGGCATCTTGAAGCGCATCACGGCAAGACCGGCGGCTCCCACCACACAGGCGATCAGGGCGTACATCATCTCGCTGGTGATGGCACGCAGCATGGAATAGAACGGCGTGAAATACCAGACCGGCGCGATGTGCGCAGGCGTTTTCAGCGGGTCGGCCGGGATGAAGTTGTTGTACTCCAGGAAGTACCCACCGGCTTCAGGTGCGAAGAAGATGATGGCCGTGAACACCATCAGGAACACGCTGACACCGAAAATGTCATGCACCGTGTAGTAGGGATGGAAAGGCACGCCGTCCAGCGGCTTGCCCTTGGCGTCCTTGGGCGCCTTGGGGCCCTTGATCTCGACACCGTCGGGATTGTTCGAGCCCACGTCATGCAGGGCCATCAGGTGCGCCGCCACCAAGCCGAGCAGCACCAGCGGCACGGCGATCACGTGGAAGCTGAAGAAGCGGTTGAGCGTGGCATCGGAAACCACATAGTCGCCGCGGATCAGCAGCGCCAGGTCAGGGCCGACGAACGGGATGGCCGAGAACAGGTTCACGATCACCTGGGCGCCCCAGTAGGACATCTGGCCCCAGGGCAGCAGGTAGCCCATGAAAGCCTCGGCCATCAGGCACAGGAAGATCGCGCAGCCGAAGATCCAGACCAGTTCGCGCGGCTTGCGGTACGAGCCGTACAGCAGCCCCCGGAACATGTGCAGATAGACCACCACAAAGAATGCCGAGGCGCCGGTGGAGTGCATGTAGCGGATGAGCCAGCCCCAGGGCACGTCCCGCATGATGTACTCGACCGACTCGAACGCCTTGGCCGCGTCGGGCTTGTAGTGCATCACCAGGAAAATGCCGGTGACGATCTGGATCACCAGCACCAGCAGGGCCAGCGAACCGAAGATGTACCAGAAGTTGAAGTTCTTCGGCGCGTAGTACTCCGACATGTGGACGCGGTAAGCGTCGAATGCCGTGGGGAACCGGTTCTCGAACCAGTTCGTGAGCTTGGCAGCACCAGAGGCGTTGGGAGAGATTTCCTTGAATTCAGCCATGTCAGTGTCCCTCAGGCCTTCTTGTCTTCACCGATCAGGAGCTTGGTCTCCGACAGGTACATGTGCGGCGGCACTTCAAGGTTGTCTGGCGCCGGCTTGTTCTTGTAGACCCGGCCGGCCATGTCGAAAGTGGAACCGTGGCAGGGGCACAGGAACCCCCCCGCCCAGTCGTCGGGCAGCGAAGGCTGGGCGCCCGGCTGGAAGCGGTCGGACGGCGAACAACCCAGGTGCGAGCAGATGCCCACGGCCACGAACACCTCGGGCTTGATGGAGCGGCCCTCGTTGCGCGCGTAGGAGGGCGTGAGTTCATCGGGCTTGCGCTGCGACTTGGGGTCGGCCAGCTGAGCGTCGTTCTTGGGCAGCTCGGCCACCTGCTCCGGCGTACGCCGAACGATCCACACGGGCTTGCCGCGCCACTCGACGGTGAGTTTTTCTCCCGGCTTGATGCCGGAAATGTCCACCTCGACCGCCGCGCCGGCGGCCTTGGCGCGCTCGGAAGGCTCGAAGGTACTCACGAAGGGTACGGCGGTGGCCACGCCGCCCACTGCACCGGCACAGCCGGACGCGATCAACCACGTCCTCTTGCTGGTGTCGACTGGGGTGTCACTCATGGGGAATCCTCAATGAACATCGCTTATTAGGGTCAACCCGCGATTGTAGCCGAGCGTCATTGGTGAATTCAACGCCAGCGCCCAAGCTTGACAGCCCCGCCAATCCGGGAATACTCGAAGCCCCCCGCAACCAGGAGCTGACAGCATGGGCATGATGAAGGAATTCAGGGAGTTTGCCGTCAAGGGCAACGTCATCGATCTGGCCGTGGGCGTGATCATCGGCGGGGCCTTCGGCAAGATCGTCGATTCCGTGGTCAACGACCTGATCATGCCCGTGGTGGGCACCGTGTTCGGCAAGCTGGATTTTTCCAGCCTGTTCGTGGTGCTGGGCAAGGTCCCGCCGGACACGGCCATGACACTGGACGCGCTGAAGAAGGCTGGCGTGCCGGTGCTCGCCTACGGCCACTTCATCACGGTGGCCGTGAATTTCGCCATCCTCGCGTTCATCATCTTCATGATGATCAAGCAGATCAACCGCCTCAAGCGGGCCGAGCCGGCCCCGGCGCCAGCCGCACCCGCCGCGCCGCCCGAGGACGTGCTGCTGCTGCGCGAGATCCGCGACAGCCTCAGGAAATAAGCCGGCGCGCGGCCCGGATGGCCGCCATCAGGCTCGAAGGGTCGGCCTCTCCCGTGCCCGCGATGTCGAAGGCCGTGCCGTGGTCGGGGCTGGTCCGCACCAGCGGCAGGCCCAGCGTGACGTTGACTCCCTGTTCCACGCCCAGGTATTTCACCGGAATCAACCCCTGGTCGTGGTACATCGCGACCACCGCGTCGAACTCGCCACGGCGTGCCCGCATGAACACGGTATCGGGCGCCAGCGGACCGGTGGCGTGAATGCCCTCGGCCTGCGCGGCCTGCAGGGCGGGGACGATGATGTCCAGTTCCTCGCGGCCAAACCGCCCGCCCTCGCCGGCGTGCGGGTTCAGCCCCGCGACCGCGATGCGCGGTGGCCGTTCCAGCGAGCGGCCCACCGCCTGGTGGGTGATGCGAAGGGTCTGCAGCACATTGCCCACCGTGACCGCCTCGATCGCCTCGCGCAGGGACACATGGATGCTCACCAGCACGGTCCGCAGCTCGTCGTTGGCCAGCATCATGCGCACAGGCAGGTCCTCCAGCGGCTGCCCGAGGAAGGCCGCTGCCTCGGCCTGCAGCAGCTCGGTATGTCCGGGGAAGCCCACGCCGGCCAGCGCCAGGGCCTCCTTGTGCAACGGGGCGGTCACCAGCGCTGCCACGTCGCCGCGCAGGGCCGCCCGCGCCGCCCAGACCACGCACTCGGCGGCCAGCCGCCCGGCCGCCGCGTCGATCCGGCCCCAGGGCAACGCCGGCAGCGCGGCGCCCATTTGCAGCACCCCGATGGCGCGCGGCGGCAGTTGCCCGGCTTGCTCGGGCGCGTCGATCACCGCCACGGGCACGGGCGCCTTCCCCGGCCGGCCGATGGCGGCAACGGCCCGCCGCAAGCAGGCCACATCACCCACGACGAAGCAGCCCGCGGCCACCTCCGGGGCATCGCGAAAGGTCTTGGCGATGATTTCGGGGCCGATCCCCGCGGGGTCACCCAACGTGATCGCAATGGGTTTCATGCCGGGTTGTCGATGTCGATGAACTGGTGGGTCAGGCCCAGCGACGACGCCACGTGGGCAGCAACGGCCGGGGCGCCATAACGCTCGCTGGCATGGTGGCCGCAGGCGATGAAGGCCACGCCGCACTCGCGCGCATAGTGGGCCTGCGGCTCGGAAATCTCGCCGGTGATGAACACGTCTGCCCCCGCTGCGATGGCCGCTTCAAAGTAGCCCTGGGCCCCCCCAGTGCACCACGCTACCTTTTTTATAGCGCGCTGTGCCGGTCCGGCAAGGACTACAGGCCTTTTGAGCACGGATTGGACGTGATCCGCCAGCGCCCGGGCACTGCCAAACCGGTCACCCTCGGCACAGGTGCCGCAGAAGCCCAGGTCCTGCTCGCCAAACCGGCCCTGCGCCCTCAACCCCAGTTGCAGCGCCAGTTGCGCGTTGTTGCCCAGCTCGGGGTGGGCATCCAGCGGCAGGTGGTAGGCATAAAGATTGATGTCATGCGCCAGCAGCAGGGCCAGCCGCTGCTTCATCCAGCCCGTGACGCGGCCATCCTGGCCTCGCCAGAACAGGCCGTGGTGCACAAACAGGGCGTCGGCCCGCGCCGCGATGGCGGCTTCAATGAACGCCCGGCTGGCGGTGACCCCCGAAACGATGTGGCCCACCTTGTGCTTGCCTTCCACCTGCAGGCCGTTAGGCCCGTAGTCCCTGAAACGCCCGGGCTGGAGCAGGTCATCAAAGGCATCGAGTAGTTGTTGCTGGCTGGCCATGGTGGATCAGGGAAAGCGGGTCAGTCCGCATTGTCGATGAAGCGGGCTACGGGTCCGCCCTCATAGGCTGGACGACGGGGCCGGCGACATAATGAATTCATCATACGAACAAGGTGCCGGATGAGCGCGCTGGAGCTGATGATCTGGAGCATGGCGGTGGGAACCATCGGTGCGGTGGTCATGGTCGGGCTCACCGATTTCGTGACCGTGCGCAGCGTGGGCGCCGCCCAGGGCACGCTGTACCACCTTTCGGCACTGACCTTCGTGGTCCTGCTCAGCGGCATCCCCAAGGCCATCGTCCCGGACATCAACCTGCAGGTGCTGCATGTGGCGCAGGTCTTGATCGGCCCGTTCTGCAGCGCCCTGGGCAACTTCTGGATTCGTGGCTGGCTTGCCGCCCATCAGCGCGACCGCTTCATGTCGGTGAGCCTGCAGGTCTCGGCCATGGCGACGCCCATCCTGGGCCTGCTGTGCCTGACCCTGCCCGCAGGCCAGCAACTGCCCGCCGCCAGCATCCTGTGCCTGGCCAACACCGTGCTGGTGCTCTGGCTGGGGGTGCGCGGCTTCCTGCTGGGCGACCGGCTGGCGCTGGGCATCGCCATGGGCTGCCTGCTGATGCTGCCGGCCATCATCGGGCTGTACGCGATTGCCATGGGCATGCCCGGCATCGGGCCCGGCCTGCAGGCGCTGTTTGCGCTCAGCGCGGCCGCCTGCGTGGCCGTGATCGGCACCATGCTCTGGCAACGCAACCGCCACGAGCGGCGCACCCGGCAAGAAGACGCCAGTCCGTCGCAGTTCGACCCGGTGACCAAGCTGTACAGCGGCATCGCGCTGGTCAAGCGGCTCATCAAGGCCCAGCGCCGGCGCCGGCGCACGCGGCGCGACGGCGCGGTCATCGCCGTGATGGTGTTCGACACCGACACCGTGATGGGACAAGCCGGTGTCGGCGGCCTCAACGAAATGTTCATCCACCTGGCCACGCGCATCCAGCGTCAGGTGGGCGTGGTCAACCCGGTGGGCCGCTACTACGACCGCTGCTTCATCACGCTGGTGGAAACCATCCACTCCCCCGCCTGGCTGCGCACGCTGGGCCTGCGGGTCGCCACCAGCCTGCGCCGGCCGATCGAGGTGACTTCGGCGGACGGCCAGCGCATCGAGATCCGGGCCGACGTGGGGGTGGGCGTGGTCCATCTCTCGCGCCAGCACGCGGCGGTGGAGGACATCCTGCACGACGCGCAGCGCATGGCCGAGGCCGCGCGCCACATGCGCTCGCGCGCCGCCATGCTCGACCCCCAGACCTCGGAGGTGGTGCCCGTGGAGCGGGCCCAGCTGGGGCCGCGCAGGCACGGCCACCCGGCCCAGGTGCCGCACGCGATCAAGACCGTGGTGCGGCCGAGCCGGGCCTGAAGGCACCGGCCGGCACCGACGACCGCAGTCCACGGGGCCCGGCGCGTCTACACTGTGCGCTGCATTGCGCCTTCGTTTCCAACACATCATGCGTCGCTACTGGCTGATCTTTTCCCAGACCGTCACGGTCGTGCTGGCCCTCTGGTTCGTGGTGGCCACGCTCAAGCCCGAGTGGCTCAACCGGCGCCCGGTTCAGGGCGGCGTGGTGTCCCTGGTGGAAGCCCCGGCTTCGGGCTCCGCGGGGGTGCCGGCCGGCAGTTTCCGGGTGGCGGCCCAGAAAGCCGCGGCCGCCGTGGTCAGCATCAACACGAGCAAGGCGGCGCAGAAGAACCCGCACGCCAGCGACCCGTGGTTCCGCTTTTTCTTCGGTGACCAGGGCAGCCAGCCGCAGGCCGGGCTGGGCAGCGGCGTGATCGTGAGCGCGGACGGCTACATCCTCACCAACAACCACGTGGTCGAGGACGCCGACGAGATCGAGGTCATTCTCAATGACGCGCGCCGCACCAAGGCCAAGGTCATCGGCACCGACCCCGACACCGATCTGGCGATCCTCAAGATCGGGCTGGACCGGCTGCCGCTGATCGTGCTGGGCAGCTCCGACGCATTGCAGGTGGGCGACCAGGTGCTGGCGATCGGCAACCCCTTTGGTGTCGGGCAGACCGTCACGGGTGGCATCGTGAGCGCGCTGGGCCGCAACCAGCTGGGCATCAACACCTTCGAGAACTTCATCCAGACCGACGCGGCCATCAACCCCGGCAACTCCGGGGGCGCGCTGGTGGACGTGAACGGCAACCTGATGGGCATCAACACGGCCATCTACTCGCGCTCGGGCGGCAGCATGGGCATCGGCTTCGCGATCCCCGTGTCCACGGCACGCCAGGTGCTGGAAGGCATCATCAAGGACGGCGTCGTCACACGCGGCTGGATTGGCGTCGAACCTGGCGAACTGTCCCCCGAACTGGCGGAGACCTTCGGCGTGAAGGCCAGCCAGGGCGTGATCATCACCGGGGTGCTGCAGAACGGGCCGGCGGCCCAGTCGGGCATCCGGCCGGGCGACGTGATTGCCAGCGTGGCCGGCAAGCCGGTGAACAACGTGTCGGAGTTGCTCAGTGGCGTCGCCGCGCTCAAGCCCGGCCTCGGCGCCAAATTCAGCGTGCTGCGCGGCAACGAGCGGCTCGAACTCGACGTGACGCCCGGCACCCGGCCCCGCCCGCGCGCTGTTCAGCGCTGATTTGCTATCAGTTCAGTAGCAAGAAGTGGCCGTCTGGCAAGGGCTACCAGCGCTTTTGACCATAAATCAGGAGGGTTTGTCAGCTGCGGCCGCTTCGTCCTCGGGCGGCGCCTTGGACACCTTGGCAAACCAGCCGGCCCCGATGATGCCGATCTCGTAGAGCAGGCACATGGGCACGGCCAGGGCCAGTTGAGAGATCACGTCGGGCGGCGTCACCACCGCCGCGATGATGAAGGCCACCACGACGAAATAGCCGCGGAAGCCCCGCAGCGTCTCCACCGAAACCATGTCCAGCCGCACCAGCAGCATCACCACGATGGGCACCTGGAAAGCCAGGCCGAAGGCCAGGTACAGCGAGAGGATGGCTTCGACGTACGAGGCGATGTCGGGCGTGGCCGCCACACTGTCAGGCGTGAAACCCTGGATGAAGGCGAACATCCGGTCGAGCACGAAGAACTGCACAAAGGCGATGCCCGAGTAGGCCAGCAGGCTGCCAAAGATGATCAGGGGCACGGCAAACCGCTTCTCGTGCGAATACAGGCCCGGCGCGACAAAAGCCCACATCTGGTACATCAGCCAGGGCAGCGCCAGCAGCACGGCCACCAGCATCAGCACCTTGAGCGGCACGAAAAAGGGCGAGAACACACCGACGGCAATCAGCTTGGTGCCCGGCGGCATGTGGGCGCGGATCGGGTGCGCAATGAAATCGATCAGGCCATTGGGGCCGGGCCAGATGGCCAGCAGGATCAGCGCCACGACGACGCCATAGATGCAATACAGCAGCCGGTCACGCAGCTCGAACAGGTGCTGAACGAAAGGCTGCTCGGTGCCGGCGAGTTCGTCTTCTGGGGTCTGCGGATCGGGCATGGTGGAAAGGGGTTCGGATCAGACCCGGTGACAGGCCGCGCGCGGGGGCGCTGTCAGTTGAATTTCTGGGGCCGGTAGCGCGCCACGCGCGCGGCGCCGGACAGGGCCTTGGTACGGATGCCGGCACGGGCCTTGTACCAGTTGGGCGTGGCGCCCTGCTTGAGGCGCCACTTCTTGCGCGGGTGCCGGTACTCGGGGTAGGACGGCGGCAGGCCAGCCTGGGCCTCGCCCGTGGCCGCAGCCCAGTCTTTCTCGAAGTCGCTGGCGCTGGTCTGGATCGACTGCTCGACGTCGCGCGCCGCGCCTTCGACCGTTTCCTTCATCTTCTTGAGCTCGTCGAGCTCCATCGAACGGTTGACCTCGGCCTTGACGTCGTTCACATAGCGCTGGGCCTTGCCCAGCAGGGTGCCGACGGTGCGCGCCACCTTGGGCAGCTTCTCGGGCCCGATGACGATCAGCGCGACGGCGCCAATCAGCGCCATCTTGGAAATACCGAGGTCGATCACGTCAGCCGATCAGGACTTGGTGCGCGCTTCGACGTCGATGGTGGTCTTGTCGGCGCCGGCATTGGCCGTGACCTGCGCAGCGGGGGCCGCGGGCTTGTCATCGGCCGAGCTCGAGCCGTCTCTCATGCCGTCCTTGAAGCCCTTGACGGCTCCGCCAAGGTCGGAGCCCATGTTCTTGAGCTTCTTGGTGCCGAACACCATGACGACGATCAAAAGCACGATCAGCCAGTGCCAGATGGAAAAGGAACCCATGGATTACTCCTGAAGAATTGAATGGATTTTAGTCGGCGGGGCCCGCCGAGGCGGAATTAACCCTGACAGAGCCGCCGATTAGCCCTTGAGCCAAGGGCGCGGCCCGCCCATCACGTGCACATGCAGGTGATGCACTTCCTGCCCCCCCTCGGCCCCGGTGTTGATCACCACACGGTGGCCTCCCTCGGGGTAAGGCCGGCAGCCCTCCTGCAGCGCCAGTTTCGGCGCCAGCGCCAGCATGCGGCCCAGCAGGCCCGCATGCCGGGGCTCCACCTGGGCCAGCGAAGGCAGGTGCTCCTTGGGAACCATCAGAAAGTGCACCGGAGCCCAGGGATTGATGTCGTGGAAGGCCAGGATCTCGTCGTCTTCATAGACCTTCCTCGAGGGGATCTTGCCTTCGACGATCTTGCAGAAAATACAGTGGGGATCAGCGCTCATGGAACAGGAATGGGAATGCGTTTCAGACCGGCTTGTTGTCGTTGAACCGGAGCCAGCCGCGAATGTAACGGTAAAGGTACCAGAATCCGATGACGGTGTAGGCCACGGCGCCCGGCAGCACGAACAGCGCCCACAGCGGGGCCGTCACGACCAGCCAGAGCACCGCCCACCAGAACGTGCGGATCATGTAACCGTGATGCAGCACGTAAAGCGCGTCCAGCTCCTCGCCACGGCGCACATAGTTGACGATCAGCGCCACCACCGACAGCGACAGCAGCGTGAACGGTGCCAGCGTGTGCAGGCCATAGAGCACGTGCATGACCGTGCGGTCATTCTGGGTCTTGGCTCCGAACTCGGCAAAGTCGGTTTCACTCAAGGCTGCTCTCCTTCGCGCAGACGGGCCTTGCGCAGGGCTTTCTCCTCGATGCCGCTGGTCCCCTCACGGCGCTCCAGCTCCGCGATGACGTCGGCGGGCGACAGGCCATAGTAGGCCAGCGCCACCATCGAATGGAACCACAGGTCCGCCACCTCGCCCACCAGGCTCGCGCGGTCGCCCCCATGGTCGACATCCTTGGCGGCCATGACGGTTTCGGTCGCCTCCTCACCAATTTTCTTGAGGAAGGCATCGGGGCCCTTGGCCAGCAGGCGCGCGACGTAGCTGGCCTGCGGGTCACCGCCCCGCTCGGGCTTGCGGCTTTCGATGACGGCGGCCAGTCGGGCCAGCGCGTCCTGCGAGGTCGTGGCGGAAGGGGCGGCAGCGCTCATGGGCTTCACTTGTAGATGGATTGGGGGTCTTTCAAGACCGGTTCGGTCACCTGCCACGCACCGTCGCGGTACAGGCTGAAAAAGCAGCTGTGGCGGCCCGTGTGGCAAGCGATGCCCGGCTCGTGGCCAAGCTGGGTCACCTTGAGCAATAGCACGTCATTGTCACAGTCCATGCGGATTTCGTGCACCTTCTGCACATGGCCGGACTCCTCGCCCTTGAACCACAGCTTGCCGCGCGAACGGCTGTAATACACCGCCCGCCCCAGCTCGGCGGTCTTGTGCAGGGCCTCGCGGTTCATCCACGCGAACATGAGCACATCGTTGGTGCCCGCCTCCTGGGCAATGACCGGCACCAGGCCCTGGTCATCCCACTTCACTTCATTGAGCCAGTCCATGCGGCTATTGTCCGCCATAAGCGGCCCGCAGGGCCGGCCTGGGGTTGTCAGCGGCGCACCGGAATGCCGCGGCCAGCCATATGGGCCTTGGCCTGCGCCACGGTGTACTCGCCATAGTGGAAGATACTGGCGGCCAGCACCGCGTCGGCCCCGCCCTGCTGGATGCCGTCGGCCAGGTGGTCCAGATTGCCAACGCCGCCGGACGCAATCACCGGCACCTGCACCGCCTCGCTGACGGCACGCGTCAGCGCGAGGTCGAACCCGGCCTTGGTGCCGTCGCGGTCCATGCTGGTCAAGAGGATTTCGCCGGCGCCGCGCTGCGCCATGTCGCGCGCCCAGTCCACGGCGTCCAGCCCGGTGTTCTTGCGCCCACCGTGGCTGTAGACGTCCCAACCCGGCCCACGGGCGAGCGCTTCCTGCTCATCGCGCCGCTTGGCGTCGATGGCCACCACGATGCACTGCGCGCCGTACTTGGCCGACGCATCGGAGATGACGTCGGGGTTGGCGATGGCGGCCGAATTGAAGCTGGTCTTGTCGGCCCCCGCGTTGAGCAGCCGCCGCACGTCGGCCACGGTGCGCACGCCACCGCCCACGGTGAGCGGGATGAACACCTGCGCGGCCACGGCCTCGATGATGTGCAGGATCAGGTCGCGCCCGTCGGAGGTGGCCGTGATGTCCAGAAAGGTCAGCTCGTCGGCGCCCTGCTCGTTGTAGCGCGCGGCGATTTCGACCGGGTCCCCGGCATCGCGCAGCTCAACGAAATTGACACCCTTGACGACCCGCCCGCCGGTGACGTCGAGGCAGGGGATGATGCGTTTAGCGAGCACTAGCCACCATTGAGTTCGTCGGCGCGGGCCTGCGCCTGGGCAAAGTCGAGATCGCCGCTGTAGACCGCGCGGCCGCAGATCACGCCCTCGACGCCCTCGTCTTCCACCGCGCAGAGCTTTTCAATGTCGTCCATGTTGCTCAGTCCGCCGGAGGCAATCACCGGGATGGTCAACGCCTGCGCCAGCTTGACCGTCGCGTCGATGTTGATGCCGCTGAGCATGCCGTCGCGGCCAATGTCGGTGTAGATGATGGATTCGACGCCCCAGTCCTCGAACTTCTTGGCCAGGTCGATCACTTCGTGGCCGGTGAGCTTGCTCCAGCCATCGGTGGCCACCTTGCCGTCCCGTGCGTCCAGCCCCACGATGATGTGGCCGCCGAAAGCGGTGCAGGCGTCCTTCAGGAAGCCGGGGTTCTTGACCGCGGCGGTGCCGATGATGACGTAGCGCAGGCCGCCGTCGATGTATTTCTCGATGGTGTCGAGGTCGCGGATGCCGCCGCCCAGCTGCACGGGGATGTCGTCCCCCACGGCCTTGAGAATGGAACGGATCGCGCTGAAGTTCTGCGGCTTGCCGGCAAAGGCTCCATTCAAATCGACCAGGTGCAGGCGGCGCGCACCCCGGTCCAGCCAGCTGCTGGCCATGGCGGCGGGGTCTTCGCTGAAGGTGGTGGACTGGTCCATGTCGCCCTGTTTGAGGCGCACACAGTGACCGTCTTTCAGGTCAATCGCGGGAATGAGAAGCATGGGGCCGGAAGCAGCGGGTGGAAATCAGGGCGTCCAGTGCAGGAAGTTACGGTACAGCATCAGGCCGTGGTCTGCACTTTTTTCGGGATGGAACTGAGTCGCAAAAATATTATCGCGTGCAATGGCCGCCGTAAAGCGTGAGCCATAGTCCGCTTCGCCCACGCTGTGGCGCGCATCAGACGTTCGTGCAAAGTAGCTGTGGACGAAATAAAAGTAGCTGCCGTCGGGCACGCCGTCCCACAGCGCATGCCCGCGGGACTGCCAGACCTCGTTCCAGCCCATCTGAGGCACCTTGTAGCGGCTGCCATCGGGCTGGATCTGGCCCGCGAGCTCGAACCGCACGACCTCGCCGTGGATCAGGCCCAGGCCATCGGTCGGGCCTTCGTGGCTGCGGTCCAGCAGCATCTGCATGCCCACGCAGACACCGAACAGGGGCTTGCCGGCCGCCGCTTCGAGCACCGACTCCTGCAGGCCCGAATCGCGCAACTCGCGCATGCAGTCGGGCATGGCGCCCTGCCCCGGCAGCACCACGCGCTCGGCGGCACGCACCTCCTCGGGGCGTGAGGTCACGACCACGGTGAAGCCGCTGTCCCGCGCCACATGCTGGACGGCCTGCGACACCGAACGCAGGTTGCCCATGCCATAGTCGACGACTGCTACAGTTTTCATAGCGATAAATTCAATCAGGACAAGGGCTACGCCCCTTCATGACCTGAGAAATGGATCAAAGCGAACCCTTGGTCGAGGGGATGGTGCCCGCCGCGCGAGGGTCCAGTTCCAGCGCCGAGCGCAAGGCCCGCGCGAAGGCCTTGAACACCGTTTCGCACTGGTGGTGGGCGTTCTCGCCGCGCAGGTTGTCGATGTGCAGGGTCACGAACGCGTGGTTCACGAACCCCTGGAAGAACTCATGGGCGAGCTGGCTGTCAAAAGTACCGATCATGCCGCTCTTGAAGGGCACGTTCATGATCAGGCCCGGTCGGCCCGAGAAGTCGATCACCACACGCGAGAGCGCCTCGTCCAGCGGCACATAGGCGTGGCCATAGCGGCGGATACCCTTTTTGTCGCCCACGGCCTTGGCCACGGCCTGGCCCAGGGTAATGCCCACGTCCTCCACCGTGTGGTGCCCGTCAATGTGCAGGTCGCCCTCGGCCTGGATGTCGAGGTCGATCAGGCCGTGGCGCGCGATCTGGTCGAGCATGTGGTCGAAAAAGCCGATGCCCGTGGCCAGCGTGGCCTTGCCCGTGCCATCCAGGTTGACCCGCGCGGTGATCCGGGTCTCGGCGGTGTGGCGTTTGACTTCTGCAATGCGGTCTGTGGTCATAGGGAGGCTTCGAGTGCGGCCAGCATCTGCGTGTTCTCGTCGGCCGTTCCGACGGTCAGGCGCAGGCAATCGGCCAGCAATGGGTGCATTTTAGAAACGTTCTTGACCAGCACGCCGCGCGCGCGCATGCCTTCGAAGGCCCGCGCCGCGTCGGGGACGCGCACCAGCACCATGTTGGCGTCGCTGGGCCAGACCTTGACGGCGGGCAGGCCGGCCAGCGCCGTCAGCAGGCGCACGCGCTGCTCGCGCAGCGCCGCCGCCTGTCCGGCAAAGACCTCGGCATGTTCCAGGGCGAACAGCGCGCATTCGCAATTGAGCACGCTGATGTTGTAGGGCGGGCGCACCTTGTCGATCTCGGCCACCAGCGCGCGCGGCCCCATCAGGTAGCCCAGCCGCACGCCGGCCAGTCCGAACTTGCTGAGCGTGCGCATCAGCAGCACGTGGCCATGACGGCCCAGGCGGTCGATGTAGCTGCGGCTCGCGAAAGGCTGGTAGGCCTCATCCATCACGACCAGGCCACCCTGCTCCCCCTGGGCCTGGACAATCCGCTCGATGACGGCGTCGTCCCAGAGGTTGGCGGTCGGGTTGTTCGGGTAGGCCAGGTAGACGATGGCGGGGCGGTGTTCGCGGATCGCGGCCAGCATGGCCGCTTCGTCGAGCTCGAAGTCGGGCGTCAGGTCCACGCCAATGAACTTCAGGCCCTGCAGCTGCGCGCTCATGGCGTACATCACAAAACCCGGGACGGGAGCGAGAAGGGAGGCCCCGGGCACGTCGCAGGCCAGCGCCAGCAGCGAGATCAGTTCGTCGGACCCATTGCCCAGCATCAGGTCAAAGCCCTCGGGCATCTGCGCGTGGCGGGCCAGCGCGGCGCGCAGGTCGTTGCCGCGCTCGCCGGGGTAGCGGTTCAGGGCCAGCGCGCCCAGGCGCTGCCCCAGTTGCGCCTGCAAGTCCGGCGGCAGGCGGTAGGGGTTCTCCATCGCGTCCATCTTCAGCAGCCCGGCGGAAGGCTGCACCGCATAGGCGTGCATCGACTGCACATCCTGGCGGAAGACGCGCCGGGCCACGGATTCGGACGACGGTACGGCGCTCATTGCTTGAGCCTCATCTCAGCGGCCCGCGCGTGGGCCTGCAGGCCTTCGCCATGGGCGAGTTCGGCCGCGATCGTGCCCAGCGTCTGCGCTCCGGCCTCGCTGACCTCGATCAGGCTGCTGCGTTTCTGGAAGTCATAGACCCCCAGCGGGCTGGAAAAACGCGCCGTGCCCGAGGTGGGCAGCACGTGATTGGGACCGGCGCAGTAGTCGCCCAGGCTTTCACTGGTGAAGGCCCCGAGGAAAATCGCGCCGGCATGCCGCAGCAGCGGCTCCCAGCGGTGCGGATCCCGGCTCGACACCTCCAGATGCTCGGGCGCGATGCGGTTGCTGATGTCGCAGGCTTCTTCCATGCTGCGCGTGTGGATCAGCGCGCCGCGGTCGTTGAGGCTTTTGGCGATGATGGCGGCCCGGGGCATCTGCGGCAGCAGGCGGTCGATTTCCGCCTGCACGCGGTCGATGTAGCCGGCATCGGGGCACAGCAGGATGCTCTGGGCCAGTTCGTCGTGCTCGGCCTGGCTGAACAGGTCCATGGCCACCCAGTCGGGGGGCGTGGTGCCGTCGGCCAGCACCAGGATTTCGCTCGGGCCGGCAATCATGTCGATGCCCACCGTGCCGAAGACCCGGCGCTTGGCCGCGGCCACGTAGGCATTGCCCGGCCCGGTGATCTTGTCGACCTTGGGAATGGTGGCGGTGCCGTAGGCCAGCGCCGCCACGGCCTGCGCGCCCCCCACGGTGAAGGCGCGGGTCACGCCGGCCACCCAGGCGGCTGCCAGCACCAGCTCGTTACGCTCACCGCGGCTCGCGGTGGCAGCCCCCGCGCCGCCCGTGGCAACGCTGCCGCGCACCGGCGTGGGCACGACCATGATGATTTCGGCCACGCCCGCCACGTGGGCCGGCACGGCATTCATGATCAGGCTGGACGGATAGGCGGCCTTGCCCCCCGGGACATAGATGCCGGCGCGGTCCAGGGGCGTGACCTTCTGGCCCAGCAGGGTGCCATCCTCGTCGCGGTACTGCCAGCTCTCGCCGCCCGCCCGCTTCTGGGCTTCGTGGTAGCTGCGCACACGGCGGGCCGCGGCCTGCAGCGCGTCGCGCTGGGCGGCCGGCAGCGCCTCGAAGGCCTGCCGGAAATCATCCTGGGTCAGTTCCAGGCCGGCGACACTTTCCGCCTGGAGCCCGTCGAACCGGGCCGTGTAGTCCAGCACGGCGGCGTCGCCACGCAAGCGCACATCGGCCAGGATGTCGGCCACCCGCTGCTCGATGGCGGCGTCGGTATCGGCGGCCCAATGCAGCCGGGCCTGGAAATCGGAGTCAAAAGTACCCGAAGTCGTTGTCAAGCGGGCAGGTTTAGCTACAAAACTCATAGCATTCAATTCTTGCCGATGGCTCCGGCAAAGGCGTCGATGATCTGGCGGATGGGCTGCTGCTTGAGCTTGAGCGACGCCTGGTTGACGACCAGGCGCGAGCTGATGTCCATGATGCGCTCCACCTCCACCAGCTGGTTGGCCTTGAGCGTGTTGCCCGTGGACACCAGGTCCACGATCGCATCGGCCAGTCCGGTCAGCGGCGCCAGCTCCATGCTGCCGTAGAGCTTGATCAGGTCCACATGCACGCCCTTGGCCGCGAAAAACTCGCGCGCAATGCCCACGTACTTGGTGGCCACGCGCAGCCGCGAGCCCTGGCGCACCACGCCGGCATAGTCGAAGTCGGCGCGCACCGCGACACTGATGCGGCATTTGGCAATCTGCAGGTCCAGCGGCTGGTACAGGCCGGCGCTGCCAGCGCCCCCCCAGTCCTTGCCGTGCTCGATCAGGGTGTCCAGGCCGGTCACACCGAGGTCGGCGCCACCGTATTGCACGTAGGTCGGTACATCGGTGGCTCGCACGAGCACCACGCGCACGCCGGGCTGGTTGGTGGGCAGGATCAGCTTGCGCGATTTTTCAGGGTCTTCAAGCACCTCGATGCCGGCCGCCTTGAGCAGTGGCAAGGTTTCGTCGAATATGCGCCCCTTGGACAGGGCCAGCGTGATGTGGTTCATTTGATCCGCTCGATGTCCGCGCCGATGCCGCGCAGCTTGGATTCCATCTGGTCGTAGCCGCGGTCCAGGTGGTAGATGCGGTCCACCAGCGTCTCGCCCTCGGCCACCAGCCCGGCGATGACCAGGCTGGCCGAGGCCCGCAGATCGGTGGCCATGACCGTGGCCCCCGACAGCTTATCGACCCCTTCGATGACCGCCACCTTGCCGTCGGTCTGGATCCGGGCGCCCAGCCGGACCATCTCGTTGACGTGCATGAAGCGGTTCTCAAATATGGTTTCGGTGACCTTGGAGGCGCCTTCGGCCACCACGTTGAGCGCCATGAACTGGGCCTGCATGTCGGTCGGGAAACCCGGGTACTCCGTGGTGCGGAACGACTGCGCGCGCAGACGGCCCGAAGACTCGACGTGGATTCCGTCCTGCGCCGCGGTGATGCTGGCCCCCGCCTCGCGCAGCTTTTCGATGACCGCGTCCAGGTGATCGGCCCGGCCATGGCGCAGGAACACCTTGCCGCCCGTCGCCGCCACGGCGCACAGAAAGGTGCCGGCCTCGATGCGGTCGGCCACCACCGCATGATCGCACCCGTGCAGCGCATCGACCCCCTGGATGCGGATGCGGCTGGTGCCATGCCCTTCGATCTTGGCGCCCATGCGGATCAGCATCTCGGCCAGATCGGGAATCTCGGGCTCCTGGGCGGCGTTCTCAAGCACGGTTTCGCCCTCGGCCAGCGCCGCGGCCATCAGGAAGTTCTCGGTGCCGGTGACCGTGACCATGTCGGTGGTGATGCGCGTGCCCCGCAGCCGGCTGCGCCCCTTGGGCAGCTTGGCGATCATGTAGCCGTGCTCCACGGCAATCTCGGCCCCCATGGCCTGCAGGCCCTTGATATGCTGGTCCACCGGGCGCGAGCCGATGGCGCAGCCACCCGGCAGAGACACCGTGGCCTCGCCAAAACGCGCCAGCAGCGGGCCCAGCGCCAGCACCGAGGCGCGCATGGTCTTGACCAGCTCGTAGGGTGCCTCAGGAGAGCTCAGGCCGCCGGCATCGACGCGCACCGTGCCGTCCTCATCGCGTTCGGCGCTGACACCCATGTTGCGGATCAGCTTGAGCATGGTCTGCACGTCCTGCAGCCGCGGCACGTTGCGCAGCGTCACCGGCTGCGCCGTGAGCAGCGCGGCGCACAGCTCGGGCAGGGCTGCGTTCTTGGCGCCGGAAATCCGCACCTCGCCGTGGAGCTGGCGGCCCCCGCGAATCAATAGCTTGTCCATCAACAGGTCAGTGGTTGACCGCCCCCGGGAGGCTGGCGGTTACTTGGAGAGTGCCGCCCATTCGGCCGGCGTGTGAGTCTTCATCGACAGGGCATGCACCTCGTCGGTATGCATTTTCGCACCGAGCGTGGCATAGACCCGCTGGTGCCGCTGGATCAGGCGCTTGCCCTCGAATTCCGCAGACACGATGGTGGCATACCAGTGGCGGCCGTCACCCTCGAGCTCGAGGTGCTCGCAAGGCAGGCCGGAGGCGATGATGGAGGTGAGTTCTTCAGCGGTCATGAGCGGTCTCCGACGGGCCACCCCAAGGAGACCCGGCCCCTGCGGGGGGCAGCGAGGCACACGAAGTGACAGGCATGGGGGGCATTTTCCATCTACCCACGGATCTTGTAGCCGATGCGCAGCAGGTGGACCGCGATGCTCCCCACCACCGCGAGCGCGGCGCCGACGATGCCCAGGCTGAGCCAGGGCGAGACGTCGCTGACCCCGAAGAAACCATAGCGAAAACCGTCGATCATGTAGAAGAACGGGTTCAGGTGGCTGATGCCCTGCCAGAAGGCTGGCAGCGAGTGGATGGAATAGAACACGCCCGAGAGAAACGTCATGGGCATGATGACAAAGTTCTGGAACGCCGCCATCTGGTCGAACTTCTCGGCCCACAGCCCGGCGATCAGGCCCAGCGAGCCCAGCATGGCGGCCCCCAGGACCGCGAACACCAGGATCCACAGCGGCGCCACGAAACTCAGGTGCGCAAACAGTGTGGTGACCACCAGCACGCCGGCGCCCACCACCAGTCCGCGCACGATGGACGAGCCCACATAGGCCACGAACCAGCTCCAGTGCGACAGTGGCGTAAGCAGCACGAACACCAGGCTTCCCATGATCTTGCTCTGGACGATGGACGAGGAGCTGTTGGCAAATGCGTTCTGCAGTACGCTCATCATGACCAGGCCCGGCACCAGAAAAGCCGTGTAGCTCAGCGTGTCATAGACCTTCACATGATCCTGCAGCACGTGTCCGAAGATCATCAGGTACAGCAGCGCGGTGAGCACCGGTGCGGCCACGGTCTGGAAGCCCACCTTCCAGAAACGCAGGATTTCCTTGTACAACAGGGTTTGCCAGCCGGTCATGCGTGGGGCGCCTCATCCAGTGCGTCAACCAGCGCCACATCGGCAGGTGCGGGCGCGTGCGAATGCTCATCGACCCCGGGCCGGCGGGCCGCCTTCTCCGCCATCAGGTCAATGAACACGTCCTCCAGATCGGCCTTCCGGATTTCGACGTCCTCGGCCTGCAGGCCCGCTTCACGCACGGCGGCCAGAAACTGCTCGATCTCGTGGGCGCTGTGCGCCGGGAACTGGACGATGCGGCCGGTGATCCGTGCCTGTTCCCTGAGCGCCAGCGGCAGTTCGCTGTCGATCTTGAAGCGAAGCACGTTGCTCGAGGCTTTCCTGAGCAGTTCGCTGGTGCGCTCCAGCGCCACGACGCGGCCCTGCTTGAGCATGGCCACGCGCGAACACAGCGCCTCGGCCTCTTCGAGGTAGTGGGTGGTCAACAGCACCGTGTGCCCCTGCTTGTTGAGCCTCGCAATGAACTGCCACAGCGTCTGGCGCAACTCCACGTCGACGCCCGCGGTGGGTTCATCGAGCACGATCACCGGCGGCTTGTGCACCAGCGCCTGCGCCACCAGCACCCGCCGCTTCATGCCCCCGGAGAGCTGGCGCATGTTGGACGAGGCCTTGTCGGCCAGCCCCAGACTGTCGAGCAGCTCGTCGATCCAGGCGCCATTGTTCTTCACCCCGAAATACCCGGACTGGATGCGCAGCGCCTCGCGCACGGTGAAAAACGGGTCGAAAACCAGCTCCTGCGGCACCACGCCCAGTTGCCGGCGGGCCTGGGCGAAGTCGGCCTGCACATCAAAACCCTTAACCCTGACCTGGCCACCACTGGCCCGGGCCAGGCCGGCAAGGATGCTGATCAACGTGGTCTTGCCGGCGCCGTTGGGCCCCAGAAGACCGAAAAACTCACCCTCTTCGATATCGAAGGACACCTTGTCCAGGGCCTGAAGCGGCCCCCGGGCGGACGGAAAGGATTTGGAGACAGACTGAAAAGCGATCGCGGGCATGGGAGCCCATGATTCTAGGAGGTCTGACCGCGCGGCGCTGGCGGCGCCCCCATGCCCTCAGGCGGCGGAGGGCAGCAACTCGTCGACGCCATACAGGGCCGCGAGGTCCCGCAAGCGGGTTGGCAGCCCATGCACGGCAAAGGTTTTGCGCAGCAGCAGGCTCTCGCGCCGGCACTCGAGCAGCACGGCCAGCGCCGACGAATCAAAGCGCTGCAGCGGTGCCGCATCGGCCACCACCTCGGGCGCCGGCTCGCTGCGCAGGGCCTGCACCAGCATGCGCGAGCAGGCTGCCGCCTGCTCGTGCGTGAGTTCCGCGGGAAGAACCAGCACGGCAGCCCGTTCAGCCCTTGCGGGCCGAGTTGTTCTTGTTGCGCGTCACCAGGGCGGCAATCAGCCCGTCAAGGCCCTTGGCATTGATTTCCTGGGCAAACTGGCTGCGGTAGGTTTCCATCAGCCAGACACCCAGCACGTTGAGGTTGTAGATTTTCCAGCCCGCCCCCTGGCCCGGCGTCTTCTCGAGCCGGTAGTCGAGCTGGATCGGGTCGCCGCGGCCGCGGATCTCGGTGCGCACGGTCACTTCCTCGTCCGTCGGGCTGGCGCGCAGCGGCTTGACGGAGATGGTCTGGTCATTGACCTGCGCCAGCGCACCCGAGTAGGTGCGGATCAGCAGCGTCTTGAACTCGTCCTGCAATTGCTGCTTCTGGGCCGCCGTGGCCTGGCGCCAGGCCGGCCCGACGGCAGAAGCGGTCATGCGCTGGAAATCGACATTGGGCATGACCTTGCTGTCGACCACGGTGATGATCTTGTTCAGGTCGCCCGCGCGGATGGCGGCGTCGGCCTTGATGATGCCCAGCACCTCATCCGACAGGCGCCGGATCAGCGCGTCGGGCGCCTCATCGGCGGCACGGGCCAGCGGAGCGACCGCCATCAGGGCCGTCGCCATGAGGGCCGCGGCCAGTTGTCCCAGGGTTCGTCTTTTCATGAGTGGCTCTTTCAAAAATGCGGCGATGCCGCCATGCCGGTTCGACCCGCCCGGACCTGCGGGGTTCTGCTTACTTTGTCTCGATCCGGTAGTGCCCTTGCAACCAGATGCAACCGATCACTGCTTGTCGTCGTAGCGCTCGTCGTCCGGCTCCTGGCCACGGCCCTCGCTGATCTCGGCGCGCCGGCGCTGCAGGTACACGTCGCGCACAAAGGTGTATTTGTCGAGCGCGGCGCCGTCCAGCACCGAGCTGGCGCGCAGCAGGTTGGAGCGCACGTCGACGGCGCGCAGGGTGTAGACCGCATACCGCGACGAGGTCGGGTCGATCCGGCTCACCGGGTCGGCCCGGCTGTCCAGTGACAGGGCAAAGGTGTCGCGCAAGGTCGACGGACCCAGCAGAGGCAGCACCACATACGGGCCGGCCGGCACACCCCAGCGGCCCAATGTCTGACCGAAGTCTTCCCGGTGTCGGTCGATGTTGAGTTCGCTGGCCACGTCCAGAATCCCGCCAAGACCAAAGAAGGTATTGACGTTGAAGCGCATGAAGTTCTCGGCCGCGTTCTGGCCCTTGAACTGCAGGGCGCTGTTGACCGACGACCAGAGGTCGCGCAGGTTGCCGAAGAAATTGCTGACGCCGGTGCGGACCATGGCCGGTGTGACTTCGCGGTAGGCCGTGGCCAGAGGCTTGAGGACCGCCGCGTCTGCGCCGTCATTGAACTGGGCCACCTTGCGGTTCAACGGCTCCAGCGGGTCGCGTGCCGTGGCGCGCGGCCCACTCGCGCAGCCGCTGGCCAGCAGCGACACGCCCAGCAGCACTGCGGCACCGAAGACACGGGCGCGCGGCCGAAATCCGGCCGCAGCGCGTGAGAAGCTTGTTTTCATTTTTTTCCGGGAGTCCCTGAAGAAGATCCGCCGTCCGCCGCCTTGTTGTAGAGGAACTGGCCAATCAGATTTTCCAGCACCACGGCCGACTGCGTGGAACCAATGGTATCGCCAGCCGCGAGATTTTTCTCGGAAGGGCCTGCTTCGATGCCGATGTACTGTTCGCCCAGCAGGCCGCTGGTCAGGATCTTGAGCGAGCTGTCCTTGGGAAAGGCGTAGCGGCTCTCCAGCGCCAGCGCCACCCGGGCGCGGAAGGACTTGTCGTCGAACGTGATGGATTCCACGCGGCCCACGACCACGCCCGAGCTCTTGACCGCGGCCTGCCGCTTGAGCCCGCCGATGTTGTCGAACAGCGCGGTGACCCTGTAGGTGGACTGGAAGCTGAGGCTCAGCAGGTTGGCGGACTGCAGGGCCAGGAACAGCAGCGCGGCCGCGCCGATCAGCACGAACAGGCCGACCCAGACGTCATTCTTGGAACGCTCCATGGTCAGGCCTCCGGCAGCAAAGAGACAGGGGTTGGGAAGTGCATGGCTTTCTCCTAAATGCTGAACATCATCGCGGTGAGGATGAAGTCCAGGCCGAGTACCGACAACGACGCGACCACCACCGTGCGGGTGGTGGCGCGGGAAACGCCTTCCGGCGTGGCCTGCGCCTCGAAGCCCTGTAGCAGGGCAATGAAGGTCACGGTCACGCCGAAGACAAAACTCTTCACGACGCCGTTGCCGACGTCCTTCCAGACATCGACACCGCCCTGCATCTGGCTCCAGAAGGCCCCGGGGTCGACGCCGATCAGCAGCACCCCCACGGCCCAGCCGCCGAGAATGCCCACGGCGCTGAACACCGCGGCAAGCAACGGCATGGTGATGACGCCCGCCCAGAAGCGCGGTGCCAGGATGCGGCGTACCGGGTCCACGGCCATCATTTCCATGGCGCTGAGCTGCTCCCCGGCCTTCATGAGCCCGATCTCGGCCGTGAGCGAGGTGCCGGCGCGCCCGGCGAACAGCAGTGCCGTCACCACGGGCCCCAGTTCCCTGACCAGGCCCAGCGCCACCAGCAGGCCCAGCGCCTCCGACGAACCGTAGCGTTGCAGCGTGTAGTACCCCTGCAGGCCGAGCACGAAGCCGACGAACAGGCCCGATACGGCGATGATGACCAGCGAATAGTTGCCCAGGAAGTGAATCTGGTCGCGGATCAGACCGAAGCGCCGGAAGCTCGGCCCCGCCAGCGACACCAGCCGCAGGAACAGCCGGGCACCGAGCCCGAGGTCGGCCAGCTTGCGGCGCACCGCAAAACCGAGGTCGGACGGAGACCAGGCGCTCATGGCGTCCACCCCATGCCAAAGTCCTGCTCCACGGAAGGGCCGGGGTAATGAAAGCGCACCGGCCCGTCGGCACGGGCGTGCACGAACTGCTGAACCAGCGGATCGGCGCTGCGCCTGACTTCGTCGGGCGTGCCCTGGGCCAGCACCCGGCCGTTGCCCAGGATCACCACCTGGTCCGCGATGTGGAAGGTCTCCTCCAGATCGTGCGAGACCACGATGCTGGTGATGCCCAGGGTGTCGTTGAGGCGGCGGATGAGTTGCGCCGCGGTCCCGAGGGAGATCGGGTCCAGGCCGGCAAAAGGCTCGTCGTACATGATGAGTTCGGGGTCCAGCGCGATGGCACGGGCCAGCGCGACCCGGCGCGCCATGCCGCCCGAGATCTCGCTGGGCATCAGGTCCCGCGCGCCGCGCAGCCCGACGGCGTTGAGCTTCATGAGCACCACGTCGCGCACCAGGCTCTCCGACAGGCTGGTGTGTTCGCGCAGCGGGAACGCCACGTTGTCAAACACACTGAGGTCGGTGAACAGCGCGCCAAACTGGAACAGCATGCCCATGCGACGGCGTGCCGCGTACAGGCCAGCGGGGTCGAGCGCCGCCACATCCTGCCCATCGAACCGCATCTCGCCCTTTTGCGCCCGGACCTGGCCACCGATCAGTCGCAGCACGGTGGTCTTGCCGCCGCCCGAGGCCCCCATCAGGGCCGTGACCTTGCCGCGCGGTACGGTCAGGGTCAGGTCATCCAGGATCAAACGCGCGCCATAGCCGAAGCTCAGGTGGCGGCATTCGACCAGGGCGATCGGCAGGTCTGTGGTCATCCGGACAAAAAAGCCGGAGCGTCCCTCCGGCTTGAAAATATGAAGACCAAATGATACGGGGTTTACCCGATCCGCAGGCGGGCAAGGGCCACCGGGCGAAGGCCGCAGGCGTCCAGTCCATGCCCCGCCCCTGGCCTCACGAATAAAAAGTGGCCGTAGCCCTTGCGGGTCGGCCACTTGTTGCTACAAAAAGAGTAGCAATCTCAGCGCGGAAGGTCGGAAAACCCCATGAGGAACTCATCTACCGCGCGGGCGGCCTGGCGGCCTTCGCGGATGGCCCAGACCACCAGCGACTGGCCACGGCGGATGTCCCCGGCCGCGAAGACCTTGGGCACATTGGTGGCGTAGCCGCCGGTGAAATCGGTGGTGGCCCTGGCGTTGCCGCGCGCATCCTTGTCCACGCCGAACTGGTCGAGCACGCTCGCCACGGGGCTGACAAAGCCCATGGCCAGCAGCACGAGGTCGGCCTGCAAGGTCTGCTCGCTGCCCGGCACCTCGGCCATCTTGCCGTCCTTCCATTCGACGCGCACGGTCTTCAGCCCCGTGACCTTGCCCTTCTCGCCGATGAATTCCTTCGTGGAGATCGCGAACTCGCGCTCGCAACCCTCTTCATGGCTGGAGCTGGTGCGCAGCTTGATCGGCCAGTACGGCCAGGTCAGCGGGCGGTTCTCCTCCTCGGGCGGCTGTGGCATGAGTTCGAACTGGGTGACGCTGACCGCGCCATGGCGGTTGCTCGTGCCCACGCAGTCGGAGCCCGTGTCGCCGCCACCAATGACGATGACGTGCTTGCCATCGGCGCGCAACTGGCCCTTGACCTTGTCGCCGGCATTGACCTTGTTCTGCTGGGGCAGGAACTCCATTGCGAAATGGATGCCATCGAGGTCGCGGCCCGGCACCGGCAGATCGCGCGACTGCTCGGCGCCGCCGGTGAGCAGCACCGCATCAAAGTCCTTCTGCAGCTGCTCGGGCGTCACGGTCTCCTTGGCCCAGTTCGTGACCTTGGAGTCCTTGGGCAGCTTGCCCACCATCACGCCAGTGCGGAAGGTCACGCCTTCTTTCTGCATCTGATCGACACGGCGGTCGATGTGCGACTTCTCCATCTTGAAGTCCGGGATGCCGTAGCGCAGCAGGCCGCCCGCGCGGTCGTTCTTCTCGAAGAGCGTCACATCATGGCCGGCCCGCGCCAGCTGCTGGGCCGCCGCCAGGCCAGCCGGGCCCGAGCCCACGACGGCCACTTTCTTGCCGGTCTTGTGCTTGGCTGGCCGCGCGGCCACCCAGCCTTCGGACCAGGCGCGGTCGATGATGGCGTGCTCGATCGACTTGATGCCCACGGGGTCATCGTTGACGTTGAGCGTGCACGCCGCCTCACAGGGCGCGGGGCAGATGCGGCCTGTGAACTCGGGGAAGTTGTTGGTGCTGTGCAGCACCTCGATCGCATTCTTCCAGTCGCCCCGATAGACCAGGTCGTTGAAGTCCGGAATGATGTTGTTGACGGGACAGCCGTTGTTGCAAAAAGGCGTGCCGCAGTCCATGCAGCGCGCGCCCTGGACCTTGGCTTGTGCGTCATCGAGGCCGACAACGAATTCCTTGTAGTGCTTCACGCGCTCGGCAACGGGCTTGTAGCCCTCCTCGATGCGCCCGTATTCCAAGAAGCCGGTGATTTTTCCCATGATCTGTGTTCCTGTGTGTCCTGGAGGTCCGGGCCTTACTTGGCCCCCACCGCTTCCTTGCTACTCGCCTGGCCGGCCGTGCTTTCCGTGGCAGCCTCCACCCGGCGGTCGTGCATTTCCTTGAGTGCGCGCTTGTACTCGCTCGGAAACACCTTGACGAACTTGCCCCGGGCCTCGGCCCAGTTGTCCAGCAGGTCACGGGCGCGCTTGCTTCCGGTCCAGCGGTTGTGGTCCTCCAGCAGCTTGCGCAGCTGGGCCTCGTCGGTCTGTTCGCGGTGCCACAGCCCCTTGTGGCTGGCGGCCTGCTGCTCCACCGAGCTGGTGACGCCTTCCAGCGTGACCATGGCGGTGTTGCAACGGCGCGCGAACTGGCCGTCCTCGTCGTAGACGTAGGCAATGCCCCCGCTCATGCCGGCCGCGAAATTGCGTCCGGTCTTGCCCAGCACCACCACGGTGCCGCCCGTCATGTATTCGCAGCCATGATCGCCCGTGCCTTCCACCACAGCCGTCGCGCCCGACAGGCGCACGGCAAAGCGCTCGCCCGCCACGCCGCTGAAGAAGGCTTCGCCCGTGGTCGCGCCATACAGCGCGGTGTTGCCGATGATGATGTTGCTGGTGGCCAGGCCACGGAAATCAATGCTCGGCCGCACCACCACGCGGCCGCCCGACAGGCCCTTGCCGGTGTAGTCGTTGGCGTCGCCGATCAGGTACAGCGTGATGCCCTTGGCCAGGAAGGCGCCGAAAGACTGACCACCCGTGCCTTCGAGCTGGATGCGGATGGAGTCGTCCGGCAGCCCCTCGGGGTGCACCTTGGTCAAGGCGCCTGACAGCATGGCGCCCACCGAACGGTTCACGTTGCGAGCGATCTCGATGAACTGGACTTTCTCGCCCTTGTCGATGGCGGCCTTCGACTTCTCGATCAGCACGCGGTCCAGCGTCTGGCCCAGGCCATGGTCCTGGTCCTGCACGTGATAGCGCGGCACGTCTGCCGGCACCGGGGGTTGCGCGAACAGGCGGGTGAAGTCCAGGCCACTGGCCTTCCAGTGCTCGATGCCCTGCTTCATGTCCAGCAGGTCGGAGCGGCCAATCAGGTCGTCGAAATTGCGGATACCCAGCTGCGCCATGATCTGGCGGACTTCTTCGGCCACGAAGAAGAAGTAGTTGACCACGTGCTCGGGCTTGCCCGAGAACTTCTTGCGCAGCACCGGGTCCTGCGTGGCCACGCCCACCGGACAGGTGTTGAGGTGGCACTTGCGCATCATGATGCAGCCCTCGACCACCAGCGGTGCCGTGGCAAAACCGAACTCGTCAGCCCCCAGGAGTGCGCCGATGGCGACATCGCGGCCGGTCTTCATCTGACCATCGGCCTGCACGCGCACGCGGCCGCGCAACCGGTTGAGCACCAGGGTCTGCTGGGTTTCGGCCAGGCCGATTTCCCAGGGCGAGCCGGCATGCTTGATCGATGACCAGGGCGAGGCACCGGTGCCGCCGTCATGGCCGGCAATCACGATGTGGTCGCTCTTGCACTTGGTGACGCCCGCAGCGATGGTGCCCACCCCGACTTCCGATACCAGCTTGGTGCTGATGCTGGCGTGGGGTGCAACGTTCTTGAGGTCGTGGATGAGCTGGGCCAGATCCTCGATGGAATAGATGTCATGGTGCGGCGGCGGCGAGATCAGGCCCACACCCGGCACGCTGTAGCGCAGGAAGCCGATGTAGTTGCTGACCTTGCCCCCTGGCAACTGGCCACCTTCCCCCGGCTTGGCACCCTGTGCCATCTTGATCTGGATCTGGTCGGCGCTGCTCAGGTATTCAGCGGTCACGCCAAAACGGCCCGACGCCACCTGCTTGATGCGCGAGCGCAGGGAGTCGCCCTCCTTGAGGGCATAGTCGGCCTCGACCACGTCCTTGCCGACAATTTCGCTGAGCGTCTGGCCCTGACGGATGGGGATACCCTTGAGCTCCTGGCGGTAGCGGGCCGGGTCTTCCCCACCCTCGCCGGTGTTGCTCTTGCCGCCGATGCGGTTCATGGCCACCGCCAGCGTGGCGTGCGCTTCCGTGCCGATGGAGCCCAGCGACATGGCGCCCGTGGCAAAGCGCTTCACGATCTCCGCGGCGGGCTCCACCTCTTCCACCGAAATGGCTTTGGCGGGGTCGATGCGGAACTCGAACAGGCCGCGCAGCGTCATGTGGCGCCGGCTCTGGTCATTGATGAGCTGGGCGTATTCCTTGTAGGTGTTCCAGTTGTTGGCGCGCGTGCTGTGTTGCAGCTTGGCGATGGCGTCGGGCGTCCACATGTGCTCCTCGCCCCGCACGCGCCAGGCGTATTCGCCCCCGCTGTCGAGCATCCCCGCCAGCACCGGGTCGTCGCCAAAGGCCGCCTTGTGCATGCGGATGGCTTCTTCGGCAATCTCGAACACGCCAATGCCTTCGACCCGGCTGGCGGTGCCGGTGAAGTATTTGTCGATGGTGTCGCTGTCGAGTCCGATGGCCTCGAACAGCTGAGCCCCGCAGTAGCTCATGTAGGTGCTCACGCCCATCTTGGACATGATCTTGGACAGGCCCTTGCCAAGGGCCTTGACGTAGTTGTAGATGGCCTTTTCCGCACTGAGGTCACCCGGCAGGTCCTTGTGGATCGAGGCCAGGGTTTCCATGGCAAGGTAGGGGTGCACGGCCTCGGCGCCATAGCCGGCCAGCACACCGAAGTGATGCACTTCGCGCGCGGTGCCGGTTTCGACCACCAGCCCGGCGGTGGTGCGCAGGCCCTCACGCACCAGGTGCTGATGGATCGCCGACAGGGCGAGCAACGCCGGGATGGCCACCTGGGTGGGGCCGACACCACGGTCACTGATGATCAGGATGTTCTTGCCACCCTTGATGGCATCCACGGCCTCGGCGCACAGCGAAGCCAGCTTGGCCTCCACACCTTCATGACCCCAGGCCAGCGGGTAGGTGATGTCCAGGGTGTAGCTCCTGAACTTGCCCTGCGTCATCTGATCGATGCCACGCAGCTTGGCCATGTCAGCGAAGTCGAGGATGGGCTGGCTCACTTCCAGCCGCATGGGCGGGTTGACCTGGTTGATGTCCAGCAGGTTGGGCTTGGGGCCGATGAACGACACCAGTGACATCACGATCGCCTCGCGGATCGGATCGATCGGCGGGTTCGTCACCTGGGCGAACATCTGGCGGAAGTAGTTGTACAGCGGCTTGTTGCGGCTGGACAGCACCGCCAGCGGGCTGTCGTTGCCCATCGAGCCAATGCCCTCCTCGCCCGCCTGGGCCATCGGGCTCATGAGGAACTTGATGTCCTCCTGGGTGTAGCCGAAGGCCTGCTGGCGGTCGAGCAACGAGACCTCGGTGGCGGGTGCCGTGCCGGCTTCTTCCACGTCATCCAGGCGAATGCGCAGGTTCTCGATCCATTGCTTGTAGGGCTTGCTGTTGGCGAGGTTGGACTTGAGCTCCTCGTCGTCGATCATTCGCCCCTGCTCGAAATCGATCAGGAACATCTTGCCCGGCTGCAGGCGCCACTTGCGCACGATCTTGTTCTCGGGCACGGGCAGTACGCCCGACTCGGACCCCATGATCACGAAGTCGTCATCGGTCACGCAGTAGCGGGCCGGCCGCAGACCGTTGCGGTCCAGCGTGGCACCGATCTGGCGGCCATCGGTGAAGACGATGGAAGCCGGGCCATCCCAGGGCTCGAGCATGGCGGCGTGGTATTCATAGAACGCGCGGCGGCGTTCGTCCATGGTGGTGTGCTGCTCCCACGGTTCGGGGATCATCATCATCACGGCCTGGCTGATCGGGTAGCCCGCCATGGTCAGCAACTCCAGGCAGTTGTCGAACGTGGCCGTGTCGGACTGGCTCGCGAAGCTGATGGGGTACAGCTTCTTGAGGTCAGGCCCCAGCACGGGCGACGACATGACACCTTCGCGCGCCTTCATCCAGTTGTAGTTGCCGCGCACGGTGTTGATCTCGCCGTTGTGGGCCACGTAACGGTAGGGGTGGGCCAGCGGCCACTCCGGGAAGGTGTTGGTGGAGAAGCGTTGATGCACCAGACCGAGCGCCGAGACGCAACGCGGGTCCTGCAAGTCGCGGTAGTAAGTACCCACCTGATCCGCCAGCAGCAGGCCCTTGTAGACCACGGTGCGGCTGGACATGCTGGGAACGTAGTATTCCTTGCTGTGCTTGAGCTTGAGGCTCTGGATGCTGGCGCTGGCCGTCTTGCGGATCACATAGAGCTTGCGCTCCAGCGCATCCTGGACGATCACGTCGCTGCCCCGGCCAATGAACACCTGGCGCAGGATCGGCTCCTTTTTGCGCACGGCAGGCGACATGGGCATCTCGCGGTTGACCGGCACGTCGCGCCATCCCAGCAACACCTGGCCTTCGGCCTTGATGGCCCGCTCCATCTCCTGCTCGCAGGCCAGGCGGCTGGCGTGCTCCTTGGGCAGAAAGATCATGCCGACGCCATATTCGCCGGGCGGCGGAAGTTCAATGCCCTGGTGCGCCATTTCGGCGCGGTACAGCAGGTCGGGGATCTGGATCAGGATGCCCGCGCCGTCGCCCATGAGCTTGTCGGCGCCAACTGCACCACGGTGGTCCAGGTTTTCGAGAATCTTGAGGCCCTGCTGCACGATCGCGTGGCTTTTCTCGCCCTTGATGTGCGCCACAAAGCCGACACCGCAAGCGTCGTGCTCACTGGAGGGGGAATACAAACCGTGTTGTTGGAGATGTTCGATCTCGGCAGCCGTTGTCATGGCGTGCTCCTATGTTTTTCGCAGGGATTGGAAGCATAGTGCACTGCAACAACGATGCCAAGTTATTTATTAAGGGTCAGATTCCAATTTTTTAACCGAAATTACAAGGAGGATTAAATTAGGGACACATTAATCACCCTCCGGCTCCGAGCCGTCGAGCTTGCTCTCCACCGCCCCCACGCGCCTCGGACGCCCCGGTCGGGCCCGCGACACCCTTCGCGCCGTCCGCAACTGCATGTCGGCCAGAAAGTCCGGCGACCCCAGTGCCCAGCCGCGAAGGACTGAGTCCGTCAACGCGGCCTGGGTCGGTCCGTCGATCCCGGCCTGAACCAGATCGGCGTAGGCCGCCTCCCGGGCAAAAGGCGTGTTGCCAAGCGTCCAGACCATCTCGTGGGGAGTAATCAGTTTGTCCGTGCGCAGGCCCACGTAGTGCCCGTGGCTGGACCAGGGATAGCCACTGGCTTGGCCGACCATGGCGGCGCGCACGGGATTGAGGTCGATATAGACCATGCAGGCAAGGAAGTGCCGCTCGGCCTCGATCAGGGTTGACCGGTACCGCCCCTCCCACAAAGTGCCGGAACGCCCTTGGGTCGCGTTGAAGTAACGCACGTAGCGCCGACCAACCGCCTGCATCATCCGGGGAATGGACTCCGCCGTCTCCGGTGTGGCGAGCAGGTGGAAATGGTTGCTCATCAGCACATACGCGTGCACCGCCACGCCATGCTGCTGAGCGTTCTCGCCCAGCAGCGAGAGCAGCATGTCGTAGTCCGCCGGGCTTGAAAAAATCGCCTGCCGGTTGTTGCCGCGCTGGATGACGTGGTGGGGATGACCCGGGACGGTCAGGCGGGGAAGACGGGCCATGCTGATCTCGCGAAGATCAGCCCATCATAATTGGAATCTGACCCCGATTAAAGACTCCAGGCCAAACTCCTCGAGCAGATGGCGCAGGCGCTCGGCAGCGCTTCGTTTTTTCTGGCCCGTGTACCGCGCAATGATGAGTTCGTTCTTGAGGCTGTGCTCCCAGCCCACGAGTTCGGTCACCGTAACCTGGTAACCGCTGGCCTCCAGGTACAGGCAGCGCAACACATTGGTGATCTGGCTGCCCAGTTCGCGCGTATGCAGAGGGTGCCGCCAGAGCTCCGCGAGAGGGGTACGCGCCAGGGCCAGCGCCTTGCTGCCCCTCAGGCAGGCCGCCACTTCAGCCTGGCAGCAGGGCACCAGCGCCATGAACTTCGCCCGCTTGCGCAGCCCGAAAGCGATGGCGTCGTCGGTTGCCGTATCACACGCATGCAGAGCGGTCACGACGTCAATCTGGTCGGGCAATTCCGCCGAATGGACGGATTCCGCCACGCTGAGATTCAGGAATGCCATGCGCTCGAAGCCAAGCCGCTGGGCGAGGCGGGTCGACTGGTCCACCAGTTCAGTCCGCGTCTCGATGCCAAAGATTCTTCCTTCCGGCAACTCCCTGAAAAACAGGTCATAGATGATGAACCCCAGATAGGACTTGCCGGCCCCGTGGTCAGCCAGCGTTGCGCCGCGCCCCTCGGGCAGTTCGTTCAGCAGCTTTTCGATGAACTGGAACAGGTGATGGACCTGTTTGAGCTTGCGGCGCGAATCCTGGTTGAGCTTGCCTTCGCGGGTCAGGATGTGCAATTCCTTGAGCAGTTCCAGCGACTGGCCCGGGCGAATGCCGGCCTGCGCCAGCAGGTCAGGCTTGGTGTCTGGCTTCAAGGGCGGGCTCCGACGTCCAGTGCGTTCCAGCCCGCCAACCCCAATGCGCGCAGGGTCTGCATGTTGGCCCCGAAGATCGTCTCGGCGTCCGGAAACGCCTGCACGGCGCGATCGATGCTGGACTCCCGAAGCAGATGCAACGTGGGGTACGGCGAGCGGTTGGTGTAGTTGGCAATGTCGTCCGCCTCCGTTCCGCTGAACTGGTAGGCAGGGTGAAAGCTGGCGATCTGGAACTCACCCTCCATGCGCAGCCGTTTCAGGAGCCGGTCGGCACGCGCCATGAAGTCGTTGAACGCCCAAAAGTCGTGCAGGCAGGCAGGGGCCACCAGCAACGTGGTGTCACGCTCGTCGGGGCTGTGGGCTTTCAAGGACCGCAACTCCGCCTCCAGGTGCTCGAGCAGCCCATCGGCTTCGGTGGCGTCACTCAGGGCGTAGTGAATCTGCCCCTTGACATGCACGGCCTTGGCAAACGGGCAGAGGTTGAGCCCGATCACCGCGCGCTCCACCCAAACCCGGGTGGCCATCAGCGGAGCGGAGGCTGAAACGTCCACCGGAGATCAGGCAAACCGACTCGGCTGGGCCACCAACAGCTTGGCGAGTTCATCCAGCAGGTCAGACTGCACCTTGTCGGCTGGCCAGTTCGTGCTGATCACATCGAACCCGTTGGCATTCACCACCCTGAAAGAAAGCTGGCCGGCGTCATGGTCCGGTGTGGCCCGCACGTAGCCGCGGGTCTCGGTCATGTAGTCGAACTGGATAGCCAGCAGCGTGTTCTTTTCGGGGTGCCGTATTTCCTTGCGTTCATGTTTGACGGAGCCCGTCGCCAACCGTTTTTCAACCCGCTCGAGGTCCGGCGGAAAGTTCACGCTCACGGTTCCTCCGACCGGGGCCCCCATTTGCGGGACCACCTCCCAACCCATGCCCACATAGTCGAACACCTCGCGATCGCGCAGCATCTTCTTTCGAGCGTCGCAACGGAAGTGAATCAGTTTCATCGCCGGCCAGGGTGTTTTGCCGTCCAGGCTGAATCGAGGCCCCGGCGGCGTCAGAACGTTCAGTTGCTTCGACAACTCTCCCAGGTAGTGCTGCACGCGGCCGCAGGCCATCTCGGCAGCGGCGGTATGGGCTTCCAGATTCTTGGACTGGGCGCCCTGCTGGCTTTGCAACGCATGGGCCTGCGATTTCAGTTGGTTGAGAAAACTCACGGGTCCTCCGGTGACAGAGTCTTGTGTTTGAGCAATTTTATCGGGCAGGCGCGAGTTGACCCGACACGCGACTGGCCAGCAGCAAACCGGCCAGCGAACAGGCCCCGGTGACAAGCCAGGTCCATTCCCACCCACCCGACTGGCTGGCCACCCAGCCGACCAGCGGCGGGCCCGCAAATTGACCAACGGCCGACCACTGCTGCATCCAGCCGACGGTGGTGGACACGGTCCGTTCACCCGGGGCCAGGCGAACCGCCAACGAAAATAGCGTGCCCGGGATCATGCCGCCCACCATCGAAAAGACCAGCACGGACAGGTACCGTCCGACAGGAGGCATGCCGTCCCAGGGCGCAAAGGCCCCCGCCGCCCCCATGCCCATGGCCAAAAACCCCGCGTACAGCAACCTTTGCGGCGGCACGCCACGCTGCAACATGCGCCCGGAACTCACATTGCCCACGATGTTCACCGCGGCAGCCAGTGCAGTCAGGACTCCCATGTCAGCCCCCGACACACCCGCCTGCGCATAGATGGTGGGGAGGAACCCCACCACGGCGAGCCATTGGCCCGAATACATCGCAAAAGTCACGGCAACTAGCCACGGCCCCCGCGCCGACAGCGTCTGCCGCAGCCGCCGCAACCAGGGCTCGGCACGGCTGTCAGGCAGGTGCTCCCCGTCTCCGGGCACCGCCCAAGCCAACCAGATCGCCATGGCCAAAGAAAGCAGCCCCAACAGCCACCACCACCCCGGCCATCCCAGCACGGTGATCAACCAGGGGCCACACAAAAGAGCCAGAGCGGTCCCCAAAGGCATATACGCCCCCCACCAACCCAGCATCGCGTTGACTTGCTGCGGCGCCACCAGTCGCCGGATCAAGCTGGGCGCCGGCATTGACACCAGGAGAAAGCCCATGCCTTCGATGGCGCGCAGCACCAGCAACGCGGAGGCTGCGGTGGCCAGCCCCCCGAGGCCACTGGCCACGGCAAGCAACACCAGCCCAGCGAGCATGCAGCGCTTCAGGCCGATCCCGTCGGCCGCCAGCCCGACCGCCAGGCCTAGGGCCATTCCCGCAAGCTGGACCAAGGACAGCAGGAAGCCCGCCTGCACGAGACTGATATCGAGCGCCTCACGCAGGACCGGCAACGCGGGCGGCAATTTGCCCACGTGAAGGGCGGCACTCACGCCGGCGATGACCACCAACAGGGCTGGCGCTATGGGCTTCATTCGGTCGCAGGCTCCAACAGCCGCTGTCCCGTCAGGCGCTCGTGCTCGCGGGCGGCAAAGCGATCGGTCATTCCGGCGATGTAGTCCGCCACGGCGCGTTGGCGGTCCGCGCGACCGGCAAACCCTTCAGGCATCAGTGCCTCGTCGGCAGAGTAGGCATCAAAAAGATCACGGATCACCTGTTGCGCCTGTCCCGTCGTTCGAGTGACCTGCGGATGACGATAGAGGTTCTGCATCAGGAAGCGTTTCAGTTCGGTGGACTGCTCGCGCATTTGGTCACCGAACCGCACGAGAGCCGGCATCCGACGCACATCGTCCGAGGTTTGTGGCCGGGCCAGGTCCAGCGCGGCTTGGGTATTGCGGATCACGTCGTAGACCTGCGCACTGAGCAGGCGACGGATCACCTCATAGAGCACGCGGCGCCCCTGCAGATCAGGGTACTCGGCGAGCACCTCCTCGCGGTAGCCGCGGAACAAGGCCATCGACGAAAGCTGGTCGACGGTGATCAGCCCGGAACGGACGCCATCGTCAATGTCATGCGCGTTGTAGGCAATCTCGTCCGCCAGATTGCACAACTGGGCCTCCAGGCTCGGTTGAGAGAGGTCCAGAAATCGCAGCCCTACTCCCTCCGGTTCCCGAGACTCCAGCTTCTGCGCATTGGCCCGCGAACAGTGCTTGAGAATGCCCTCGCGTGTTTCATAGGAAAGGTTGAGGCCGTCAAACTCGGGGTAGCGCTCCTCGAGCGAGTCCACCACGCGCAGGCTTTGCAGGTTGTGCTCGAAGCCCCCGTACGCCGCCATGCAGGCATTCAAGGCGTCCTGCCCCGCATGACCAAACGGTGTGTGGCCCAGGTCGTGCGCGAGCGCAATGGCTTCGACCAGATCCTCATTGAGTCGAAGGGCCCGGGCGATGGATCGCCCCAGTTGCGCCACTTCGAGCGAGTGGGTCATCCGGGTCCGGAACAGATCACCTTCATGATTGAGAAAGACCTGGGTTTTGTAGACCAGTCGCCGGAATGCCGTGGAGTGCACGATCCGGTCGCGGTCACGCTGGAACGCCGTGCGCGTCGGCGCCGGCGCCTCGGCATGCCGACGCCCACGCGAACTCGCAGGGTCGCTGCTGTAGGACATGAGAGCGGTCTTCACAGACGAAATGATCTCTCAGCCCTTACCAGTTGGTCGTCTATTGCTATCAATTGGATAGCGGTTGGTCGCAACAGTCGTCCAGCACCGACACCACCAGGTCGTCGGGAGCACCCCGCACCACGGCATGACCGGGTCTGTCTATCACCACAAACTTGATTTCGCCAGCCTCTGCCTTCTTGTCGACTCGCATGAGATCAAGGTAACGCTGGGCTCCAAGCGCAGGGCCCCGTATGGGCAACCCTGCTCGTTCAACCAGACGTGTGAGGCGCGCGACAAAAGCCTCCTCCACCAGCCCGAGTCGTTGGGACAATGTCGCCGCCATGACCATGCCGCAGCCCACGGCCTCGCCATGCAGCCACTGGCCAAAGCCAAGCCCCGCCTCGATGGCGTGCCCAAACGTGTGGCCAAAGTTCAGGATCGCGCGTACGCCCCCTTCACGCTCGTCCTGGCCCACTACTTCTGCCTTGATTTCGCAGCTTCGTTTGACCGCATGCACCAGCGCGCCCGGGTCCCTGGCCAACAACCGGCCTATGTTGGCTTCGATCCAGTCAAAGAACGCCATGTCGGCAATGGGCCCGTACTTGATGACCTCGGCCAGACCGGCACTGACCTCCCGCGCAGGAAGCGTTGAGAGGGTGCTCAGATCGCACACAACCAGCTGTGGCTGATAGAAGGCGCCGATCATGTTCTTACCGAGAGGATGGTTGATGGCCGTCTTGCCGCCGACCGAGGAGTCCACTTGGGCGAGCAAGGTCGTCGGCACCTGAACAAAGGGAACGCCCCGCATGTAACTGGCCGCGGCAAAGCCACTCATGTCGCCCACCACGCCACCACCAAGCGCGTAGATCACCGTCTTGCGGTCGCAACCATTTTGAAGCAACGCGTCGAAGATGAGGTTGAGGGTCTCCCAGTTTTTGTGGACCTCACCGTCCGGCAACTGAACTGTGTGGATCCGTTCGTGGTTTTTGCCGATGGCCTGAATCAATTTCTGCGCATAGAGCGGCGCCACGGTGGTGTTGGTAACGACCAGTGCGTCGGAAGAGGGGGGCAGATTGCACCGATCGAGGGCGACGTCCAGCAGACCCGCGCCAATCTGGATCGCGTAACTGCGCTCACCGAGATTGATGGAAACCTGATGCGGTTCGGGAAGGGGAGTCGGGGCAGTAGACATGCCCCAAGTTTAGGGGCAACGCCGAAACGCCCCAGCCCCCCCTCAAGAATCCTCAGCCGGAAATGGCAACACCAGCCAATTCGAGCTGCATGATCACTTTGTTGACCAGCGTCTGCAGGGAGGTCCGCCCGGTTTCTATCCGGAAATGAGCCGTCTCGCCGTAGAGGGGGTCGCGCACGGCGTGCAGTTCGCGCAAACGCCCCAGTGGATCCGCCACCTGAAGCAAGGGACGGCTCACGTCGTGGCGCAGGCGCCTGAAGAGTTCCTCGGGCGAAGCCCGCAGATACACCACATGCCCGCGGCGCAATGCGCGCCGGTTGGATGCCCGGAGAACCGCGCCCCCTCCGGTCGACACCACCGTCGATGGCGCATGCATCAACTCACCGATGACCGATTCCTCGACATCCCGAAACGGCTCCTCACCATGCTGGTCAAAGTAATGGCGAATGGAGCATCCCAGACGCTCCTCGATCACCTGATCCGAGTCCACAAAGGAAAGCGCCAGCCGCCTCGACAGCTGGCGCCCCACGGTAGTCTTTCCTGATCCAGGCAGGCCGATCAGGACGATGGGGGCCTGATCCACTTAGACCTGATCAATTGGGCGTGGTGCAGTTATTGCTGCCATAGGCGGGGGTCAGGAATGAGCCGTTGGGAACATCCCCCTCATCGACTTTCGTTATGAAAGTCCTTTCTGCCAAGCCTTGGGAACCCGCAACGTTAGCGGTCACACGAACCTTGTAGGCAATCCAACCCCCGAACCGCTGGGAGTACTCCACTTTGATCACCAACACACCACTGGCATCCGTGCTGGTTACAGAAGGGTTGTCATAGCTGATTACCATGTCACTTCTGCGTGGCTCAAGCGTGGGCTGACCGTTGGTATCCAAGCTGCCATCCACATTCTCACCAGGATCGACGACGCCGTTCCGGTTGGTGTCTTCATTCGGACACCAATTGAATGTATAAGAAACCTCTCCCCCCCCTGCAACAGTGGCGGTTCGGGTAAAAGAGCTGGAGGCCAACGGGCTGAGGGGAACCGTAGCCAGCGAGCCGGGGCCCCATACTGGTGATTTGCCGTAGTGGGTCAAATCCAGAGAGATGTCCACGGGCGCATTCGCGACCGCTCGTCCAGCGGAATCAGCGACAGTCACTGCGAATTTTTTGATATAGGTCCCAGACCCCTTGGAGATCACGTTGTCATCGCCAATTGATACCGCCAATGCTTGACCCGCTACCGTCAGAGACGCCCCCGCAAAGGCCGGACAATCCGTTGGAGAGACGAAGTCACTGGCGGAATAGCATGCTCGTATAGAGACACCGTTGGTCGGACTCGGGTTCTGCCCCGAAACGTATTGGGTCGAAACAGAGCCTGACGCGTCGGTATACAGAGTCGATGCGCCGCTGATGATGGAAGCGCCGACCGTTGGCAAGCCTGTTGTGGTGTCAACAAAACGCACCCGAACATTCTGAACAGGCCTGTTGGCGCCATCAAGGAACAAAAATCTCAGTGTGGTTCGATTGTTCGTCGAGCCCGGGCTGTTAGTCGCCAGCACGTTCGGCGACGCTGACAATGAGGGTAGCGCACCGGCAGGGATCGTGGCGACTGGAATGGTCGACGAGAAAACCTGCAGCTGATAGTCCCCTGACCCGACACCACCTCCCTGAGCACTAATGGTATATACGCCCGCGTTTGAGGGGGCCGTAAACGACGTCACCGCGAGCCCATCAACTCCGGTTGCAACGGACTTGCCCTGAAGCGAAGGCACGTTGCCCCCCAGCGTCACCGAGGCATCACGAATCGGATTGCCAGATGCATCGACCAACGCGACCGTCACTGTAGCTGCCTGACCTGGCGCTGGCGTGCTTGGCGACGCAGAAACCGATAATTTGCTACCCCTGACTTGCACGGATGTCTTTTTGACAATCCCGTTGATCGTGACTGCAAGAGTGACATCTCGGTCCGACTTGTCGCCGCCAATGCTCAGGACCCCCGTGTAAATACCTGAGGCATCGGTCTTGGTTCCCGACGAAGGGGTAAAAACGCTATCCTGGTCGGCCGTCACCGTCACGGCCGCATCAGAAACGACATTCCTGTTGGAGTCCACGGCTACAACCGTCAACTTGGCAGAATCGAGGCCGGAATTGGAAATCTTCGACTTGTCACTAAAGAGGGCAAAGTCGGACACCACTGCCGTCGTTGTACCCCCGGAATTTGAGCCCCCGCCAGACGTGTTGGTCCCTGAACTGCCACCGCCACCGCCGCAGGCGGCAAGCGATAAAGCTAGAGCGAATCCTGCCCACAAATTGATGTAATTCTTCATTGCCTGATAGTCCTTTATATTCCCTTGTACTCGTCTTTCGAATCGCCCACTCAACGCGCCGCAGCGCGATCCGAAATCATCTTCGGAGTGATGAAAACCAGAACCTCCTGCTTGCTGGAGGAGCGTTGCTTGCTCTTGAACAGATTGCCAATGGCGGGCAGGTCACCCAGCACCGGGACCTTGGCTTCATTCTCTGTCTCGTTCAACTCAAAAATGCCGCCAATGACGACGGTGCCGCCATTCTCCACAAGCACCTGTGTCTTGATGTGCTTGGTGTTGATGGCGATCCCCGCCGCGGTGGTTTCGCCCCGACTGTCCTTGTTGATGTCGAGGTCCAGAATGATATTTCCCTCGGGGGTGATCTGCGGTGTAACCTCCAGCTTCAACGTTGCCCGCCTGAACGCTACCGCCGTAGCGCCGCTGGATGTTGCTTGCTGATAAGGAAACTCAGTTCCCTGTTCGATCATGGCCTTCGTTTGATCCGCTGTCACGATTCTGGGACTGGAAACCAGTTTGCCGCGACCATCGGCTTCGAGCGCCGAGAGTTCCAAATTCAGGAAGCGATTGGCAGCAGAACTGAACAATGAAATCGCGAATGAGGCGGCGTTGTACCCGCCCTGCCCCACAGCAGGCAGGTTGACAAAATTCGTATTCACCGTGTTCAAGGTGTTCACGGATTCTCCCGTGGTAGAGGAGACGGCGTCATAAGTTCCTCCCAAGGCGACCCGATTGCCTCCCCCGATGGAGTATCCAGAATCACCGCCTCGAACACCTCGCAAATCGCTGCCCCCCAACCTGACACCCAGTGATTTTCCAAAGGTATCGGATGCTTCGACAATCCGGGCCTCAATCAGGACCTGCCGGACTGCAACGTCAAGTTTGGAGATGAGCTGTTGTACCTGTTCCAGCTTGCTGCCGATGTCGGTCACAAAGAGTTGATTGGTTCGGGGCTCCGCAATGACGCTGCCACGGGAACTCAGAATTCGCGCACTGGCCGCGCCTCCCGAGCCACCGGCCGTCAGTTGGGCCGCAACTTCCGCCGCCTTGGTGTAGTTGAGCTGGTATGCCTGAGTACGAAGAGGCTCTAAATTCTGGATTGCAGCTCGCGCTTCGAGATCAAGTTTTTCCTTGGCGGCAATTTCATCCTTCGGCGCAATCCACAAGACATTCCCCGTCTTCCTCATCCCCAAACCCTTGGCCTGGAGAATGATGTCCAATGCTTGGTCCCAGGGAACGTCCTTCAAACGAAGCGTGACGGCGCCCGTTACAGAATCCGAAGTCACAATATTGAAATTCGTGAAATCAGCAATTACCTGAAGCAACGATCGCACCTCGATGCTCTGGAAATTCAGCGTCAACTTTTCACCAGAAAAACCCGGGCCTTGCGTGAGCTTGGAAGGATCAATCTTGAGAGGCCGCACTTCCACGACGAACTGGTTGTCGCTCTGATAGGCGCTGTGCTCCCAAGCACCCTTGGGCTCGATCACAACACGCACCCGGTCACCCGACTGAAACGTCGTGACCGACTGAATCGGGGTTCCAAAATCAGAGACATCTAGACGTCGACGCAACCCTTCTGGCAGCGACGACTTCAAGAATTCAACGACCAAGGTCTGCCCTTGCTGCCGGATGTCGACACCCACCTGATTGTTGACAAGGTCCACGATCACACGCCCCGAGCTGTCCGGACCCCGCCTGAAATCCAGATCCCGCAACGGCACTACGTCACCATTGCCTCCTGCCGCAAAAGCCACACCCCCAGTTTGCACCGCAGCAGCCTGAGGCACCGGGTCCAGGAGCACCAACAACGATTTCCCCTGTATCTGCGATTTGTAAGCCGTGGCCGCTTTGAGATTCAGTACGAGGCGAGTCCGCTCACCTGCCTGAACAACATTGATGGACTTCAGATTGCCCTGATTGATGTCGACCGTGGAACGGCCGAGGCCATTCGAAATTCCCGGGAAGTCCAACGCGATACGCGCCGGAGCCTGGATGGCAAATCCCGCCGGGACGGCAGACAGGGGCTTGGCGAAGTCAATCCGGACGATTTCCGCCCCACCTTGAATCGATCCCGTCACAGACTCCACGGAATTCTGCGCCCATACCGCAAAAGACAACGATGCCAGTGACAAAGTGGCGGCCACCTTGACCCCTCGCCGCCACAACAATCCGAATAGCTTATTCATTTTGACTTCTCCAGCAGTTGCAGTGTGGCTGGACGTTCAATCCACTCACCTGCTGTATCCTGCACAATTTCACGCAAAACCAACTCCGTCTCAGTGATTTTCATGACGCGCCCATAGTTTTGGCCCAAGTAGCTTCCCGTCCGCACTTGATACAGAAGCTTGTCTACCTGAACCAAAGCAACTGGCTGGCCATTTTTGACGATGCTCCCCACCATCACCATCGTGTCGAGGGGAAAGGCTTCCAGTGGCTCCTTACGGCGCGCCAACTCAGGCGCAATCAAACCCGCATTCGAGGTCACTTGGGAAGACTCTCGCTTGAGGGCCTGAGTCAGCTTCTGGTTGCTGAAGGGGTCTGTCAAAGCTTCCCCCGTATAAGCTTGTGGAGAAAACTTCTTGGGCTCCGGAATGGGCTGCACTTTGGGCTTCGTTTGACTCCGTTGCTCATTCATCCATTGCTGCAACTCATCGCTATCTGTTGATCCGCAACCACTAAGCACAACCAGAGCGCACCCAAGCAGAAAGAGACGCGCCATCATTTCTTGGCTCCTCGCCCGGTCGAAGACTTCCTCTGCGCGGCCACCTCATCGGTATCCAAGTATCGAAAGGTCTTGGCAATCGCGTCCATTGTCAGATTGCCGTCACGCCCTGGAACAATCGACAAATTGTTGAGCGTCACAATCCGGGAGAGGTTCGCGATGTCAGACGCGAAAGAGCCGACATCGTGATAGCGTCCAACAACACGAATGGAAATCGGAAGCTCCGCGTAATATTCCTTCACGCTGACCTGACCAGGACGAAACAGCTCGAACTGCAGACTTCGACCCAAGCCCGCTTGGTTGATGTCCGACAGTAGCGCATCCATTTCCGCTTTCCCTGGTAGTTGCTTCTCGAGCTGCGTCACATACTGCTGGACCTGCTCCCTCTGCTTTTTCAGGGCGTCCAGGTTGACCGCCTGGACAAGCTTCTTCTTGTAGTCCTCTCTCAGCTGCGTTTCCTTGTTTCGCTCACTTTCCAGTTCTGCATCAGACCCGTTCAGCCAGACAAACCATAGAGCAACAACGATCGCAGCCATCAAAGCCACGCACAGCATGTACCGGGGGAAAACTGGCCACGAGGAAGGGTCATTGGGATCCAGCCCCCGAAATTGGGATTGGAGCCGCTCCTGTAACGCTGCAAGATCAATATTTGGAATTTTTCTGGCCATGACCTCAGCCTTTGGTCGCGGGTGGGGAAGCCGGGGAGGTCGCGCCGCTCGCCGCATCAGCGGCTCGCTTGACATCACTCGCACGAACCAGTTTCACGCGAATGTTGAAACTGGCCACTCGACGCTGATCCCTTTGGCCCAAAGCAACTGAAGCAGCCACAATCTCAACCAGCTCAGGCTTGGACAGCCACTCGCTGTTGTTTGAGAGGTTCCGCAACAATTCGGACACTCGCTCGTTTGACTGGGCAACCCCCTGGATCAGAACCGACTGGTTCTCCTGCCGCATGCTGGTGATGTACACCCCGTCCGGCAATTGCTTCGTCAATTCATTGAGCAAATGCACGGGCAAATTGCGATCAGCCTGCAAGTCCTCAACCGCCTGCTGGCGCGCACGGAGGGCGGCGATTTCCCCCTGAAGATTGGCGATGTCCTTGATCTGAGCTTCCATCCGCTTGATCTCGTTTTGCAGAACCAGGTTCTTGTCCTGCTGCGTCGAAATCTGCGCTTGGTACCAGACGAAGATCACCCCGGCAATCACGCCGCCCACGAGTGCTGAAACGCCCAGCGCAACGAAGAAGGCTTCGCGCCTGCGCTTCCTCGCGGCTTCGCGGTGCGGAAGCAGGTTGATGAGGATCACTGGACAAACCTCCGCATCGCCAGGCCGCAGGAAGTCAGATAAGAAGGTGCCTCACGGCGCATCTTCTTCTCCCGGACATTCGAACCAACCTGCATGCCCTCAAACGGATCCGCCAGTGTGCAGGCAAACGAGGTCTGCTGCGTCACCGCTTCCGTCAATCCTGGCAGGGCAGCCGACCCACCCGCCAGAAGAATGTAGTCCACCTTGTTGTGCGGCGTGCTGGTGAAGAAAAACTGGAGGGCACGCCCCACTTCCTGCGCAAGACTTTCCACAAAAGGCTTGAGCACTCCCGATTCATAGTCCTCGGGCAGGTCACCGTTGCGCTTCTTGGTCTCGGCCTCCTCGGACGAGAAGCCGTACTGCCGGACAATCAACTGCGTCAGTTGCGCGCCGCCAAAGGCCTGGTCCCGGTCGTACAGCACTTCGTCGTTGGAGATGACCTGCATGCTGGTGGTGAAGGCCCCTACTTCGAACAAGGCCACCATGGTGTCCACACCCTTGTTGGGCAGGTTCTCGATGAGTCGTCCTGCGGCGAGGCGCGACGAGTATGACTCCACGTCGATGATCACGGGCTTCAGGCCCGCTGCCTCAGCCAGCCCCTGACGGTCCTGGACTTTTTCCTTGCGGGACGCCGCAATCAGCACTTCGACGTCACCCGCAGAGGTGGCGCTGGGACCCACGACGCAGAAGTCGAGGCTCACTTCGTCCAGCGAGAAGGGGATGTACTGATTGGCCTCGGTCTCGACCTGGATCTCCAGTTCCTGGTCTGACAGGCCGCCCGGCAGGATGATTTTCTTGGTGATGACGGCCGACGGTGGCAGTGCCATCGCGACATTGCGCGTGCGCGTGCCGCTTTTCTTGACGACGCGGCGCATGGCTTCCGCCACCTCATCGAATTTCTCGACATTGCCGTCCGTGATCCAGCCCCGTTCCAGCGGCTCGATCGCACAGCATTCCAGTACCAGGTTGCCACCCTTGTCGCGACCCAGTTCCACCAGCTTGACGCTGGACGAACTGATGTCCAAACCCAGCAGCGGTGCGGGTTGACGGCTAAATAAAGACCCCAAAGAGATCAAGACAGTCCCCTGAAATCCACCCGGCAACAGGTGTAACAAACTTAAGAATTCACTTGAATGCTAGCAGTAAGCTCCTTGTCCCGCAAAGGTTTTTTCCCATTTGACGAGGTCTGAGCGTTGCCAAAAACCGACGTTCAGTACTGGCATACTGAGCCCCTTGGCCGCTTGAGCCACTCCATCCACTGACGGCTTCCCTGACGGCGGCACCCCAGCCTTCAAGGGACTCTGGGGCCGCTTTTTATAATGCCAGCGGGACCTTACGCGAATTTTCATGCCTAACAACACACCCTCCGCCGAGCCCGGCGAGTCGCGCGCGTCCCGCAAGAATCGCCCGGCCTGGCTGTCCTGGCTGATGCGCATCAGCTTGTGGGTCAGCGCTGCCGCCGTCGCAGGCGCCCTGTCATTGGTGTTACTGGTGGCGGTGGCCCTGTCGGTCGCCTATCCGAACCTGCCGGATATTTCGGACCTGTCGGACTACCGGCCCAAACTCCCCCTGCGCGTGTTCACCTCCGACGGGGTGCTGCTGGGCGAATTTGGCGAAGAGCGCCGGAACCTCACGCCGATCGCTGACATCCCCAAGGTCATGAAGGACGCCGTGCTGGCCATCGAGGACGCGCGCTTTTATTCCCATGGCGGGGTGGACTACCTGGGCGTCATCCGGGCTGGCCTGGCCAACATGGGGCGCTTCAAGAGCCAGGGCGCATCGACCATCACCATGCAGGTGGCTCGCAACGTCTATCTGTCTTCGGAAAAGACCTACACGCGCAAGATCTACGAGATCCTGCTCACGTTCAAGCTGGAGCACCTTCTGTCGAAGGACCAGATTCTTGAAATCTACATGAACCAGATTTTCCTGGGCAACCGGGCCTACGGCTTCGCGGCGGCCTGCGAAACCTACTTCGGCAAACCGCTCAAGAACATCTCGATCGCCGAAGCCGCCATGCTGGCCGGGCTGCCCAAGTCCCCCTCGGGCAACAACCCGGTCTCCAACCCCAAGCGCGCCCGCGTCCGCCAGCTCTACATCATCAGCCGCATGGAGGAAAACGGCTTCATCACGGCCGAACAGGCGGAAGCGGCCCGCAAGGAGGAGCTGCACGTCCGGTCGGGCCCCGACAATGCGCGCATTCACGCCGAGTTCGTGGCCGAAACCGTGCGGCAGCTGGTTCATGCCCAGTACGGCGACGAGACCTACACCCGCGGACTCAATGTCTACACGACGCTCAAGTCCGTCGACCAGGACGTGGCCTACAAGGCGCTGCGCAAGGGCATCATGGACTACGAGCGGCGCCAGATCTACCGCGGCCCCGAAAAGTTCGTGGATCTGCCCACGGGGGCCAAGGAGCTCGACGACGCCATTGACGACGCCCTGAACGATCACCCGGACAACGGCGACGTGATGTCCGCCGTGGTGCTCGAAGCCAGCAGCAAGAAAATCATTGCGGTGCGGCAGAACGATGAAACGGTCGAGATCACCGGCGAGGGCCTGCGGCCGGCGCAGTCAGGTCTGTCCGACAAGGCGCCGCCCAAGATCAAGATCCGAAGGGGCGCCGTCATCCGGGTGGTGAAGACCCCCAAGAACACCTGGGAAATCACGCAGCTGCCCGAAGTCGAAGGGGCCTTTGTCTCGATGGACCCACGCGATGGCGCGATACGCGCCCTGGTGGGCGGGTTCGATTTCAACAAGAACAAGTTCAACCACGTGACCCAGGCCTGGCGGCAGCCGGGCTCGAGCTTCAAGCCCTTCATCTATTCGTCGGCGCTGGAAAAGGGGTTCACGCCATCGACCATCGTGAACGATGCTCCCCTGTTTTTCGATGCGGGGGTGACGGGCGGCCAACCTTGGGAGCCCAAGAATTACGACGGCAAGTTCGACGGGCCAATGCCCTTGCACTCCGCCCTGGCCAAATCCAAGAACATGGTGTCCATCCGCATCCTGCAGTCCGTGGGCGCGCAGTACGCGCAGGATTGGGTGACACGGTTCGGGTTCGAAGCCGAGCGGCATCCCGCCTACCTCACCATGGCGCTAGGCGCCGGCTCGGTGACGCCGATGCAGATGGCCACGGCCTACTCCGTGTTCGCCAACGGGGGCTACCGGGTCAATCCGTGGCTGATCACCCGGATCGCCGACCAGAAGGGCAAGATCCTGGTGGACAGCCAGCCTCCCCTGCCGAATGAATCCATGCGTGCCATCGATGCCCGCAATGCCTTCATCATGGACCGCCTGCTGCAGGAGGTGGCCCGCTCCGGTACGGCGGCTCGGGCACAGGCCACGCTCAAGCGTACCGACCTGTACGGCAAGACCGGCACGACCAACGATGCCATTGACAACTGGTTCGCCGGCTTCCAGCCCACGCTGACCGCGATCGTGTGGATGGGCTATGACACGCCACGCTCGCTGGGCGAAAGCGAGACCGGCGGCCGGCTGAGCCTGCCCGTCTGGATTACCTATATGGAAACGGCGCTCAAGGGCGTGCCCGTCGCCGAGCCCGCTGCGCCCGAGGGCGTCATCAATGTCGGTGGCGAGTGGTACTACGACGAGTACGCGCGCGGGGCCGGTGTCAGCAGCCTGGGGTTGGAGGACCGAAGCCTCGCCAACCCGGACGGCCTGCCCCCCAAGCTCGCCCTGCCTCAGGCGGACGAGAAGAAGAGCATCCTGGACCTGTTCAGGAACTGAAATCCAGCGGCAACCCGCCCTGCTCGCCAGCGTAGCGCGACAGGTGGGCCAGGAATTCACCCTGGCCCTTGGTATCCATCCACGCCCGGCCGTCGAACTTGTAGTGGAAACCGCCGGCGCGGGCGGCCATCCAGACTTCGTGCAACGGCTTTTGCAAGTTCACGATGATCTGGCTGCCGTTGCGAAAGGTCAGCGTGACCATGCCGCCCACGCGCTGGTTGTCGATGTCGGCGTCGGTCTGGTCATTGATGCGGTCACAGGCCGACTCGACCTGGCGCAGCAGCGCCTCGGCGCGGTCCATGAACTCGGGATCGGTCATTACAATTTTGCCATGTTGAAACTCCCCAGGATTCTAGTCAGCGTGGTCGTTCGGGCCCTGCCGTTTGCCCTTGCCGCCGGCGCGGTTGTCGTGGGCGGCTGCGGGCAGAAAGGCCCGTTGTACCTGCCCACCGACGCGGCGGCGGCCCGCCGGGCCACCTTGCCCGAGACGCTCACCCCGGGCTCCGTGTCCGCGACCCCCGTGCCAGCAACGCCTGCCGGCACCCCCACCCGCTGAAAGCCTTCATTCCCGGGGCCCCAGCGCCCCGGGAACCTTCATTTCCCGCGCGCTGACCGGGTGCGACCTTGACTTCCCCATGGCGCCCAGCGCCGTGCCCGCCTAAGATCAGCCGCTTGCCCTGAACGCCATGAACGCCACTCCCTCCCTCCTCCCCGGCCATCCGCATATCGCTTTCCAGGACAACGACCTGAGGGTCGAAGGCGCCCGCCTGAAAGATCTGGCGCAAGCCCACGGCACGCCGCTGTTCGTCTACTCCAAGGCCTCCATGCTCGACGCCCTGGCGGCCTACCAGCGCGGTTTTGCCGGACGCAAAGCCCGCATCTGCTATGCCATGAAGGCCAACTCCTCGCTTGGCGTCCTCCAGGTGTTCGCGCAGGCTGGCTGTGGTTTCGACATCGTCTCGGGCGGTGAACTCGACCGTGTACTGGCCGCCGGCGGGGACCCCGCGAAGGTGATCTTCTCCGGCGTCGGCAAGACCCGCGCCGAGATGCGTCAGGCACTGCAGGCCGGCATCGGCTGCTTCAACGTGGAGAGCGAGGCGGAGCTGGAGGTTCTCAACGACGTGGCCCTCGCCCTGAACCAGGTCGCCCCGGTCAGCCTGCGCGTCAACCCCAACGTGGACCCCAAGACCCATCCGTACATATCCACCGGCCTCAAGGGCAACAAGTTCGGCATCGCCCACGAGCGCGCGCTGGACACCTACCGGCGGGCCGCGGGACTGCCGGGCCTGAAGGTGGTGGGCATCGACTGCCACATCGGCTCCCAGATCACCGAGGAAACGCCCTACCTCGACGCCATGGACCGTGTGCTCGATCTAGTGGAGGCGGTGGAGGCCGCGGGCATCGCGCTGCGGCACATCGATTTCGGCGGCGGCCTGGGCATCAATTACAACGGCGACCAGCCGCCCGCCGCGGATGCGCTCTGGGGACGGCTGTTTGCCAAGCTCGACGCCCGGGGCTTCGGCGACCGTGAATTCATGATCGAGCCCGGCCGTTCACTGGTCGGCAACGCTGGCGTCTGCGTCACCGAGGTGCTCTACCTCAAACCTGGCGAGCAAAAGAACTTCTGCATCATCGACGCCGCCATGAATGACCTGCCGCGGCCGGCCATGTACCAGGCCTTCCACGCCATCGTGCCGGTGTCGCGCCGTGACTCGGGCGCCGGCACCAGCACCTACGACGTGGTGGGTCCGGTCTGCGAAAGCGGTGACTGGATCGGCCGCGACCGCACGCTGTCGGTCCAGCCCGGCGATCTGCTGGCCGTGCTGTCGGCCGGCGCCTATTGCATGAGCATGGCCAGCAACTACAACACGCGGGGCCGCGCTGCGGAAGTCCTGGTGGACGGCCCCCACAGCCACCTGATCCGCGAACGCGAAAACGCGGCGGACCAGATGCGCGCGGAACGGTTGGTGCGCTGAATAAGTCAACAAGTTTGCTACAAATTATGTAGCAAAATACGTCCGGCCAGTAAGGGCTACAGCCGCTTTTTCTTCAGAAACTGCAACAGACGCCAACCCAGCAGCGCCCCGAGGATGACCGCGTAGACCGCCACCTCGGCAAAGTTGTTCTTGCCTGCCCGCATCCAGAAGAAGTGCAGCAGGCCCAGGCCGGCGATCACATGGACCAGCTTGTGCAGCAGTTGCCAGCGGCGGGCCCCGAGCGCCTTGATGGCCCGGTTGAACGACGTGGCGGCCAGCGGCGTGAGCAGCACGAAAGCCGCGAAACCCACCAGGATGAACGGCCGCTTGACGATGTCCTTCGCGATGTCGGCCAGAACGAAGCCCATGTCGAACCAGCTGTAGCTCAGCAGGTGCAGCACCACGTAGAAGTACGTGAACAGCCCCAGCATGCGACGAAACCGCGCGAGCGCCGGCAGGCCGGCCAGCGTGCGTACCGGCGTCACCGCCAGCGTGAGGCACAAAAAGCGCAGGGTCCAGTCGCCCGTGGCGCGGATCAGGTACTCCGCCGGATTGGCTCCCAGGGCGCCGGTGAACGCGCCATACACCAGCCAGGCGAACGGCAGCAGCGCCGCGACGAACACCAGCGGCTTGGCCGCGGGATGCAACAGCAGCGGTCCGGCGGCAGCGGCGCGCCGGGGCATCTTGGCGGCCGCGTCCATCAGTAGAACTTCTTGAGGTCCATGCCGGCATACATCTGGCCGACCTGCGCTTCGTAGCCGTTGAACATCAGCGTCTTGCGCTTCTTGGCGAACAGGCCGTCCTCGCCGATCCGCCGCTCGGTCGCCTGGCTCCAGCGGGGGTGGTCCACATTGGGATTGACGTTGGAGTAGAAGCCGTACTCCTGCGCGGCCGCCTTGTTCCAGGCGGTGGCAGGCTCCTTCTCGGTGAAGCGGATCTTCACCAGGCTCTTGCCGCTCTTGAACCCGTACTTCCAGGGCACCACCAGCCGAACGGGCGCGCCATTCTGGTTGGGCAGCACCTCGCCGTACATGCCGAAAGTGAGCAGCGTCAGCGGGTTCATGGCCTCGTCCAAGCGCAGGCCTTCCACGTAGGGCCAGTCCAGCACGCGGGAGCCGACGAAAGGCATGGTCTTGGGATCGGCCAGGGTGATGAACTCCACGTACTTCGCGTTGCCCAGAGGCTCCACCTTCCGGATGAGCTCGCTGAGCGAGTAGCCAACCCAGGGGATCACCATGGACCAGCCCTCGACGCAGCGCAGCCGGTAGATGCGTTCCTCCTGCGCGCTGAGCTTGATCAGGTCCTCGATGTGATACTTGGCCGGCTTCTTGACGAGGCCATCCACCTCGACCGTCCAGGGCGTGGTCTTGAGAGTGTGCGCATTGCGCGCCGGGTCGGACTTGTCGGTCCCGAACTCGTAGTAGTTGTTGTAGGTGCTGGCATCCTTGTAGTCGGTGACCTTTTCCATGGTCACACCGCCGGCCACCGCGGACTTGCCGCCCGGCAGAGCCGCCAGCTTGCCCGGTCTCGGCACCTGGGCCATCGCCTCGCGCCCGGCCCAGGCCGCCAGCGCCGCGCCCGCCACGCCGGTGGCCACGAGCTTCATCAGGTCACGCCGGCCTTCATAGACCTGGCGCGGGGTGATTTCGCTGGAATACGGATGAATGAAGCCTGAGCGGCTGGAGGGATTCGCCATGGTGAGATCCTTGTGCTTTGGAAGGGGCCTGAGGCTGGGTCTGGCCTCGGCGTCCCATTCTTACAAGGATTCACCCGCTTTCACAATGTTCCGTAGCTGTGCAGCCCCGAGAGGAACATGTTCACGCCCAGGAAGGCAAAAGTAGTCACCGCCAGCCCCGCCAGCGCCCACCAGGCCGATACCGCGCCACGCAGGCCTTTCATGAGCCGCATGTGCAGCCAGGCGGCATAGTTGAGCCACACGATCAGTGCCCAGGTTTCCTTGGGGTCCCAGCTCCAGTACCCGCCCCAGGCTTCGGCGGCCCACAAGGCGCCCAGCACGGTGGCGATGGTGAAAAAGGCAAAGCCCACCGCGATGGCCTTGTACATCACGTCATCCAGCACCTCCAGCGGCGGCAGGCGCGAGGCAATGCGCTGGCGCGCCAGCAGGATGCCCGCGGCGATCACCGCCGAGATCAATGCGTAGCCCAGCCAGTAGCTGCCGCCGGCTTCGGCCACGCCGCGCTGGCGGAAGGCAATCGGCACGAAGCACAGCGCCATGCCCAGCAGCCAGATCGGCGTGAGCTTGTGCCAGCGGGTCTCGGTGGCCTGCTGCTTGATGAGGTAGGCAAACGCCACCATCGCCGACAGCGAGAACGTGCCGTAGCCAATGAAGTTGGCCGGCACGTGCAGCTTCATCCACCAGCTCTTGAGCGCCGGCACCAGCGGCTGGATTTCGTGAGCGCCGCGCACCACCGTGTACCAGAGCAGGAAACCCACGGCTGCACTGACCACCAGCATCACGAACGCGCCGAGCGCGCGGGTCTTGTACTGGTCTTCAAAGTACAGGTAGAAGGCCGCGGTGAGCCACGAGAACAGCACGAACACCTCGTAGAGGTTGCTGACCGGAATGTGGCCCACGTCCGAGCCGATCAGGTAGCTCTCGTACCATCGCACCAGCGTGCCGATCAGGGCCATCCCCACGGCCACCCAGGCCAGCCGCGAGCCAATCAGTTCCATGGTGGCGCTCTGTCCGCGCGCGAACATGCCAATCCAGTAGAACACCGTGCTCATGAAGAACAGCACGCTCATCCACAGGATGGCCGACTGGCTCGACAGGAAGTACTTGAGCCAGAACACCTGCTCGGCGCGGGCCAGGCTGCCCTGGTAGGCCGCCACCGCCATCAGCGCGAACGCCGCCACCACCACCATCAGCAGCCGCAGCGGCCGCCAGAACCAGCCCATCCAGACCGTCGCCGGCACCGCCGCCAGCAGGATGCCTTTCTCATAGATGTCCATGTAGGCGGCATAGCGCGAGAACGCGAACAGTCCACCCGCCGCCACCAGTGCCGCGAACAGCCAGTCCGTGAGGGAGCGGCGCGAAAAGAAACCTTCGTTCAGCGTGATGGTGGCCGTGTTCATGGCTGAATCCCGATCAGTTTGGTCTTGAGCATCTCGAATTCCTTGTCAGTGTCCATGGTCTTGCGGTTGCTGGACAGGGCCATCGTGGCCTGCGAGTGGCCGGCCTCACCCGTGATCCAGACCCAGATCCGGCGCTCGCGGACGTAGAGCATGGCAAAAACGCCCAGGATCAGCAAGGCGCAGCCCAGATAGACAATGTAGTGGCCGGGGGCACGCGCCACCTGGAACACGCTGGCCTGCACCTGGGTGAAATCCTTGAGTTCGAACGCCATGGGCGCGGGGTACAGCGGCACGTCCGAGAGCGCCAGCACGGCCTGGCTCATGAAACCCTGGGTGTGCTCGCTGGGCGTCAGCGGCTTGAGACCAGCACGTTCGCGCGACAACTGGGTCAGCTCGTACAGCACCCCGGTGAGGATGCGCACCAGCACATCGCCGGCACGGGCCCGTTCAGCCTCGGGCACATTGGCCTCCAGGAAGTCCGATACCGCCTGCAGGCCGCCGCGTGTGGACCCATCCTTGCCCGGCTCGGCGCCGGCGAACAGCGACAGCGCCCGCGAAGCCGACGCCGCCAGCTGCTGCGCCAGCTCGGGGCGCTTCGGGTCCGTGGCCTGAGCCGCGTAGCGGCGCACCGCCAGATCGCGTGATGCCGGGTCCAGCAGCGCGGAGCGCAATCGCAGGAAGCCGTCCAGCCCGCCCTGGTCGTCGGCCGGAATGCGCAGGTAACGGAAGGACTCGGCCGGTGTCTCGCGCATCCCCAGAAGGTACAGCGGCACGCCGTCACCCATGTCCACCGGCAGCATGTAGTTGTGGAATTCGCGCGCCTGCCCCGCCGCGTCGCGCAGCTTGTAGGTGATGCTCGGCCCCACATTGCGCAGTTCCTTCCTGGTGGCCGTCTTGTTGGCTGCCCCCATGCGCGAGTCGATCGACTCACGCAGGTCCACCTTGCGTACGTCCACGCCGCTGCCTTCGCCCGAGAAGTTCTCCACGTTGATCACGCGCAGGGCGGTGTACTCCAGGGTCAGCTTCTCGGCGCCGTCGCCCGGTCCCTTGGTGAGCTGCGAAGCCCCCCCGATGGTGCCCTGGATCTCGAAGGCCTTGCTGGCGCCATTCAGGGGCACGGCCTTGAGCGTGACCGACGATCCGCCATCGTCGAAGCTCGACTGGTAGATCTCCACGCCCCGGTAGCTCGCGGGGTGGTTGACTTCCACGCGCGCGGGAATCTTCTCGCCGGTTTCCTTGTCGTGAATGACGATCTCGCTGGCAAACAGCTTCGGCATCCCGGTGGAGTAGTGCTCGACGATGAATTTCTTGAGCTCGATCGCGAAGGGCAGCTCCTGCAGCAGCACGCCGTCGGACTGGTTGAGGATGGCCGTGCTCGACTGCGTGCCCTCGGCCACCAGCAGGTTGCCGCGGAAGGTCGGGTTGCGGTCGGACAGCCGGTGCTCGGGCTTCACGTCGGCGATCAGGCCGCCGCCGGTGTAGGGCGTCTTGCCGTTGAACAGCATCTGCGCACGCACGATCAGGTCGCCATCGAGCAGGCCGCCCAGGCAGACCAGGACGATGGCACTGTGCGCGGCGATGTACCCCAGCTTGTTGGCGGCCCCCGCCTTGGCGGCCACCATCCAGCCGTGGTCGCGCTGCTGCAGGCGCACCTTCCACCCGCCGCTGGCCAGCGTCTGGCCGATGCGCTGCGCCGCGTCGCCCGGCGCTTCGGCCAGCCCGGCTTCGGCCCGGTGATGAAAGGCCTGCAGGCTCTGCTCGCGCATGTTCTCCTTGAAGACCTTCAGGTCCGTGAGGATCTTGGGCGTGTTGCGCGCGATGCACAGCGAGGTGCTGATCACCAGGAAGGCCAGGATCAGCAGGAACCACCAGGCGCTGTACACCGCGTTGAGGCGGGTGGCCATGAAGACCTGCGCCCAGAACGGGCCGAACTGGTTGACATAGTTGGCCAGCGGCTCGTGCTGCTTGAGGATGGTGCCGATCACCGAGGCAATGCAGATGACCGTCAGCAGCGAGATCGAGAACCGCATCGACGACAGCAGTTCCACCGCCGACCGCAGGGCTTGGGAGCCGGTCCTGACGCGAAGCCCTTGGGTGGAAACTGACATGGTGGATGCTGTGGGGAACAAAAAAGGCGGGCCCTCTGCCGAGGTGCCCGCCTTGTTGGGTTGGTTTATGGGCGGTTAGTTCAACGGAAAATCCGGCGCCGCCCGGCCCGGGCCGACGCTCAGCGCAGGCCGGCGATGTAGTCGGAAACGGCCTTGATTTCGCGGTCGTTGAGCTTGGCAGCCACGTCGGTCATGGTCGCGCTGTTCTTGCGGGCGCCATCGCGGAAGGCGGTGAGCTGGGTCACGGTGTAGTCGGCGTGCTGACCCGACAGGCGCGGGTACTGTGACGGGATGCCAGCGCCGTTCGGGCTGTGGCAACCGGCACAGGCCGGCACCTGGCGATCGGCAATGCCGCCGCGGTAGATGCGTTCACCCAGGGCGACCAGCGCCTTGTCCTTGGCAAAGCCGGGCTTGGCCTTCTTGGAGGTCACCCACCACGCGATGTTCTTCATGTCGGCGTCGCTCAGGGCCGAGGCAAAGCCCTGCATGACCGGGTTGGCACGCTTGCCGGCCTTGAACTCCTGCAGCTGCTTGACGAGGTACTCGGGGTGCTGCTGCGCCAGCTTGGGATTGGCGGGCGAGCCCGAATTGCCGTCCGCGCCATGGCAGGCCGCGCACACGGCGGTGAAGCTCGCCTCGCCCTTGACGAGGTCGGGCTTGGCGACTTTGGGGGTCTCGGCCTTGGCCTCGTGCGTGGCCGGTTTTTCATCGGCGGCACGGGCGGACAGGGCGGGAACTGCCAGCGTGGCAGCCATCAGCAAGGAGGCGAGCAACTTCATATCGGGGGTCTGTTTATTGGCGCAAAACCCCATGATTCTACAATGCCCATCCGGGTTTCCCCGCCATTCCAGAACCAAGCCATGACCTCTGCCCCGGGCGAGCCCGCCACTTCCCCCGCCCGCCCGCCCGCCGAGGGCGTCACCGCAACCCAGGCCATGGGCTGGATGCACACGGCCCGGTTCCTCACCACGGCCCCCAAACTGGAGTTTCTGCCGCCGCTGGAGGTGCCCGAAATTGCCTTCGTGGGTCGCTCGAATGCGGGCAAATCCACCTGCATCAACACCTTGACCCAGCAAAAGCGCCTGGCCTTCGCGTCCAAGACGCCGGGGCGCACGCAGAGCATCAACCTGTTCAGCCTGGGACGCCAGGGTGAGACCGATGCCGTGCTGGCCGACCTGCCAGGCTATGGCTACGCCGCCGTCCCCAAGCAGGACAAGATCCGCTGGCAACAGGTCATGGCCAATTACCTGGTGACCCGGGAGAACCTGCGGGGTGTGGTGTTGCTCTGCGATCCGCGCCACGGCATGACGGAGCTGGACGAAATCCTGCTCGAGGTCATCCGCCCGCGCGTCGAGGAAGGGCTGAAGTTTCTGGTCCTGCTGACCAAGGCCGACAAGCTCAATCGCGCCGAAGGGGCCAAAGCGCTGTCCATTGGGCGACTGCAAGCCGGCGGCGGCGAGGTCAAACTCTTCTCCGCGCTCAAGAAACAGGGCGTGGATGAAACCGCGCAGTTGCTGTGGCGGTGGACACACCCCACCGCCTGAGGCGGCGCACACGCGGGTACTTTCAAGCCAAAAGGGCGTGTAGCCCTTGAGGGACGGTCGCCATTCGCTATCAAAAGCAGAGCAAATGACAGAAACTTTCCTGCAACCTTTGCCCCACGGAATCAGCCTGAGCTGCCGCGCGGCCGGCCAGCGCGGCCAGCCTGTGCTGCTGTTTCTCCATGGCTTTCCGGAGGCCGCCTTCGTCTGGGACGAGCTGCTGGCGCACTTTGCCGCGCGTGGCTACCGCTGCGTGGCGCCCAATCTGCGCGGCTATGAGCATTCCAGCGCCCCCGCGGATGTGGCGGCCTACCGGCCCAAGCACCTGGTGCAGGACATCGCGGCGCTGGTGGCCATCGAGTCCCCCGGCCGGCCGCTCGAATGCCTGGTGGCCCACGACTGGGGGGGCGCCGTGGCCTGGAATTTCGCCAACCAGATGCCGCAGCTCACGCGCGGCCTGGCCATCATCAATTCCCCCCATCCCGGAACGTTCCTGCGGGAGTTGAAGACCAATCCGCGCCAGCAGGCCGCGAGCGCCTACATGAACTTCCTGGTCCGACCGGACGCCGAAGCCTTGCTGGCGCACAACGACTTCGAACGCCTGTGGCCGTTCTTCCACAACGGCCGCCCCGAGGGCGCGCGCTGGCTGACCGAGCCGGTCAAGGACCAGTACCGCGCGGTCTGGCGTGGCGCGCCCAGCGCCGCGCCGGGCGCTGGCCTGGTGGGCGGGTGCAATTACTACCGCGCATCGCCGCTGCGGCCCGCCACCGCGGACGACCCCGGGGTCTCGGCCGTGGAGTTGCCGCACAGCATGCTGACCGTGAGCCTGCCCACGCTGGTGATCTGGGCGCTGGAGGACATCGCGCTGTCGCCTGAACTCATCGATGGGCTCGATCAGTACATCCCCCAGCTCACGCTGCACCGCGTCGAGGGCGCGAGCCACTGGATCGTGCACGAGCAGCCCGAGCTCGTGGCGCGGCGGCTGACGGAGTTTCTCGAAGCCCCCTGAGCGGACCCCGGCGCCGTCAGTACACCGGCGGTTCGCCGGCGGGGCGTGTCTTGAAACGCTTGTGGACCCAGAGGTACTGTTCGGGCAAAGCGCGCACCTGGGCCTCGATCCACTGGTTCATGCGGGCCGTGTCGGCCAGCGGATCATCGGTGGGGAAATCGTCCCACGGTGGCATGAAGCGCACGCGCCAACCCTGGCCACCCGGCAGCAGTTCGGTCAGCACCGGCTGCACCTTCATGCCCAGGGCCCGTGCCATGCGCGAGGGCGCCAGCAGCGTCGCCGCCGGCACCCCGAAAAAGGGCACGAAGGCCGCGTCGCGCTCGCCAAAATCCATGTCCGGCAGGTTGAAGAACACCGCCCCCTGCCGCACCGCGCGCATCAGGGGTTTGGCGGTCTCGCCGCGCGAGAAGATGTCGGCATTGCCATGGCGCAGCCGGCCCTTGCGCACGGCCTCGTCGAGCACGGCATTGGTCTGTGCCTGGTAGATCGACGCCACCCGGCGCTTCACATGCAGCTGGGTGGCCGCGCCGGCAATGTCCAGGCCGACGAAATGCGGCACCAGCCACATCACCGGACCGTCATGGCGGTCCGCAAAGCCGACATCGCCCTCCACATGGATCAGTCCGCGCAGCCGCTCGGCCGGCGCGTACCAGAGCAACCCCCGTTCGAGCACGCTGCGGCCAAACCAGTTGAAGCAGGCGCGCGCCATGCGCTCGCGCTCCGGCGGCGCCATCTCGGGCAGGCACAGCTGCAGGTTGCGCAGCGCCACGCGCCGGCGTGAGCCCGCCACCCGCCACAGCAGCGCACCCAGGCCGCGCCCCGCCGCCGCCTGCCAGGCCAGCGGCAACTTCTGCAGCAGCCAGAGAAAGCCCAGCAGCAAGCGGCCGCCGGCACGGGCGGGGGCGCTGCTCATGCCGAAGGCTCCCTTGGCGCCTTGTAGCGCGCATACCCCCAGAGGTACTGGGCCGGACACTCGCGCACCAGTTGCTCCATGCAGGCGTTGACCTGCGTGGCGGCCTCCACCGGCTCGTCCGCAAGCGCCACCGGCAGCGGGCGCACATGCACCCGGTAGCCCCGCCCCCACGGCAACCGCTCACCCCAAGCCAGCAGGACCCGCGCGCCGGTCTGGCGTGCCAGCCGCGCCGGCAGTGTCATGGTGTAGGCCTCGCGCCCCAGGAAGGGGGCCCAGACGCCCAGCCCCTGCGGCGGGACCTGATCGGGCAGCAGGCCCACGGCCTGCCCGGCCTTCAGCGCCTTGAGCATCTGCTTGACGCCGGCCATCGTGGTCGGCGCCGCGGCCAGCCCGGGGCGCACGCGCGACTGGTCCACGAGCTCGCGCAGCCAGGGCTTGCGCGCCGGCCGGTACAGCACGGTGATGGGGCCATGCCCCGATGCGTAGCGCGCCGCGTAGGCTTGCGCCGTGACCTCGAAGCATCCCAGGTGGGGGGTGAGGAAAACAATGCCGCGCTGTGCGGCATGGGCTTCGTCGATCCAATGCGCGCCGTCCCAGTCCATGGCCGCAGGCGTGCCAAACCACAGCCGGGGCAATTCGGCGAGCAGCTTGCCGGACTCGCCCACCGCCAAGCGGACCTCGGCCGGCCGCAAGCCCGCCTGGGCCACATGGTCCTGAAAGCGCCGGCGGTAGACCCCCGAACCGAGAAACGCCACCCAGCCCAGCAGCCAGCCGAGTCCGTGCAGCAGCCCCAGCGGCAGGATCGACAGCGCACGGAACAGGGTCAACATGGGTCTGGTTAAAATGTGATCGTCGCCGAGTTATGAACTACTTGCAGGGCGACATTAAACAAAGCTGCTAAAGCGTTCGCCAAGGCTCATGCCGGAGGCAACGCGCCTCAAGCAATCAATGGAGTTTATTCAAATGGCGAACGATTTCCTCTTTACTTCCGAATCGGTCTCTGAAGGCCACCCCGACAAGGTGGCCGACCAGATCTCGGACGCGATCCTCGACGCGATCTTTGCCCAGGATCCCCGCAGCCGCGTGGCCGCCGAGACGCTGACCAACACGGGCCTCGTGGTGCTGGCCGGCGAGATCACCACCAACGCGCATGTGGACTACATCCAGGTGGCGCGCGACACCATCAAGCGCATCGGCTACGACAACACCGACTACGGCATCGACTACAAGGGCTGCGCCGTGATGGTCTGCTACGACAAGCAGTCCAACGACATCGCCCAGGGCGTGGACCATGCCAGCGACGACCACCTGAACACCGGCGCAGGCGACCAGGGCCTGATGTTCGGCTACGCCTGCGACGAGACGCCCGAGCTGATGCCCGCGCCCATTTACTACGCGCACCGCCTCGTGGAGCGGCAGGCCCAGTTGCGCAAGGACGGCCGCCTGCCTTTCCTGCGCCCGGACGCCAAGAGCCAGGTGACGATGCGCTACGTGGACGGCAAGCCCCACAGCATCGACACCGTGGTGCTGTCCACCCAGCACCACCCCGACCAGAGCGAGACGCCGACCAAGATGAAGGCGTCGTTCAATGAGGCCATCGTCGAGGAGATCATCAAGCCGGTGCTGCCCAAGGAGTGGCTGCAGGACACCCGGTACCTGATCAACCCCACCGGACGTTTCGTGGTGGGCGGCCCTCAGGGCGACTGCGGCCTGACGGGACGCAAGATCATCGTGGACACCTACGGCGGCGCCTGCCCCCATGGCGGCGGCGCCTTCTCGGGCAAGGACCCGAGCAAGGTGGACCGCTCGGCCGCCTACGCCGCGCGCTATGTGGCCAAGAACATCGTGGCCGCCGGCCTGGCCCGGCAGTGCCAGATCCAGGTCGCCTATGCCATTGGCGTCGCCAAGCCCATGAACGTGACGGTGTACACCGAGGGCACGGGCGTCATCAGCGACCAGCAGATCGCATCGCTGGTCAACGACCACTTCGACCTGCGGCCCAAGGGCATCATCCAGATGCTGGACCTGCTGCGTCCGATCTATGAAAAGACGGCGGCCTACGGCCACTTTGGCCGCGAGGAGCCTGAGTTCGCCTGGGAGCGCACCGACAAGGCCCAGGCCCTGCGCGCCGCGGCCGGCCTCAAGTAGTCAGCCCGACGGTCCCGCCAACCCGCTGCGCGCTAGGGCGCGTCGGACTGCTGGCGCTCGTACTCGCTGCGCTTCAGCGCCACATAGGTAGGGCGGTCCATCTCACGCAGCTGGCGCGCATAGCGCTCGGTTTCAGTGAACCAGCGCTGGATGCGGCGCTCCGGCCGCTCCGCGGCCGGCGCCTGCAGCGAGGCCAGGTAAGCGTCGATCGCCAGGTAGTAGCGCATGGCATTGCGTTCGATCACACCGCGCAGGCCGCCAATGTATTGGGGCTGGCCATCGGTGTCCCGCCCCTGCACCGTGAACCCGACCTTGCCCGCCCCGGCCGTGGCCAGGTAGGCCTGCATGGCCAGCCGCCCTGCCAGTCCATAGCGGTAGGCGTAGTGCAGGTGCAGGAAGGTGCGACCGGAGTCCAGTGGCACGGCCGACACCAGCACCCGGTAGTCGTGCGTGCCCAGCGGCCCGTCGGCGGCCGAAAGCAGGGTTTCGAGGTACGCGCCGCTGCCTGTGGCACGCCGCTCCCAGTCAAAGGACAGCAAATAGGCGTCCTTGAGCGGCTGGTCGTATTTGCGGCCGATCCGCACCTGCAGGGTTGGCTGGCCGGCGGCAAGCTCGGCCCGGCAATACTTGGTATTGAACGGCAGGATCAGGATGTCGCACCAGGACTGGGGCCGCTCGAGCGCGGCGTTGACGCGGCTGAACGGGTGGTCAAGCACCGCATAGACGTCGCCTTGCAGGCTGTCGCCCGACTCGCGCGATTCGATCACCATCGGCCGCCGGAAATCGTTGCTCTCGAGTTGCGGACCCAACGCAAGGTACTGGCGCTTGAGCGCCTCGGCTGACCCGGCGGTCTGCGCGGCGGCCGGCCCTGTTGCCAACGCAAGCGCCGTCCAGAGCACCAGGCCCACTGGTCGCCAGAGGTGGGGCCGGGACAGGAAGCGAAAGCGCGAAGTGGTGTTGTCTCGGGTCATGTGTGGCCGGTGCGCATCAGGCGCCGCCGGTCTTTCCATGATGCGGCCCCGCCAACCCCAAGCCTGTCGGACAGGCCCGCCTGAGGCCGGCCGCGCGGTCCTACAAGGACAGGCCCGATGGCTGGAACCCCGACGAACGAAAGCCGGATGCGCCAAACCCGCGCCCCGAGCGCTGCCGATCGGCCACCTCGAGCACCGACAGCACGTCCAGTTGCACGCCCCCCATGAGCAGTGAGCGCGGCACCACCGCATAGAGCAGCTTCCCCCGCTGGCCCAGGTCGAGCGCCAGCCGCAGCGAAGGGTTGCGGTGCCGCTCCCAGGCCCTGACCAGCCGCGCGCGCAGCAGGTTGTCATGGCATTGCACGTGCTTGAGCTTGTGGAACTCGCGCACCAGCATGACCGCGTCGACGTAGGCCGCCGCATTTCGGTCGCGGGTGCGGAAATTGGGCGTGAGATCGACCGTCAGGGTCAGCTCGGCTCCCTCCTCGTCCAACGTGAAATGGCAGCCGGAAAGCGCATCGGACGCACTGCCGTACTTGAACGCCACCTGCAGCGCAACCGGGGTTTTTCGCAGCGAAGACTTCATGAGGGCGGTCCGGCTTACTGGGCAGGCGTCGACGCGGTGCGAAACAGCACCTCACCCGTCGGAACATGGATCACACGGATCTCCTGGCCCAGCGGCTGGGTCACGCTCTTGGCGGCCACGGCCACGGCGAGAGAAGGGTCCTCGAAAGTCCTGGACAGACTGGACGCTGGCAGCAGGCGGTTGAATACGGCGTGGTTGCTTTCAATACGGTAGTTGGCGGACGGCATGGCATACCTCTTGGAAAACCTGTCTTCATCCTAGCCACTGCAAATGACCCCACCGTGATCATTTGCCGCAAGTCGTGAAATGCGCAACCAAATGCAAATCACGGCTTCGACTGGTACGCGTGTGAACGCGTACGGCTCACGCCCCCAGCAGGGGCAGATCGGCCCGTTTGAGCGTGCGCAGCACGAAACTGGATTTGCTGTGCCGTATGCCCTTGATCTTGTAGAGACGCTCGCGCAACAGTCGCTCGTAGTCACGGGTGTCACGCACGGCTACGCGCAGCAGGTAGTCGTACTCCCCCGAGACCAGGTAGGCCTCGATCACCTCCGGGATGGCGGCCAAAGTCTCGCCAAATTTCTCGAGCGTGTTGTCGGAGTGGCTGTCCAGCGTGACCTGGACCAGCACCGTGTCGCTCAGGCCGATGGCCTGGGCATTGAGCCGGATGGTGTAGCCCTCGATGACGCCGCTGTCTTCCATCTTGCGGATGCGGCTCCAGCAGGGCGTGGCACTCAGTCCCACGGCCTGGCTGATTTCCTGGAGGCTGGCCCGGGCATTGGCTTGCAGGGCCTGAAGGATTTTTCTGTCTGTTGTGTCCATAAAGTTAAATTATCTTACTTTTCGTGTTAATCGATTGAAATTTCTTTATTTTTCCGAATTTTACGAAAAAATAAGGAGGACTTTCTGCCACGCCCAGCGCACACTTCATGCATGGCAGGCGCACTTACCGGTGGGTCTTCCTGGCACACCGACAGCGGGTTACCGCCCGCCGGAACGTGATGCCGCGATGGAGCCACCTGCTTCCTCGCGCCGTACCCAGGGGTGTTGGCTCTGGTTGAACAGGGCCCTTTCCGGGGCCTTGGTCGGCAGGGTCAGCACCTCGCCTTTTTGTTGCTGCCACGCCCCTTCACCTTCAACGCGCGGGTTAAGCCTTGCGCTTTGCGCCATGCGCTTGATCTAATGACCGTCGACCACAAGTCGAGGAGCAGGCAATGCGTGCAAGTTTGGGCCGGTGGGGGGGGCAGGACCCCACGCGGCAGATGATGGGGATGGCCGCCCCGTTCCTGATCCTGGGTGCGGCTCTGATGCTGCTGTCCATGGCGCTGGGGGCCTCGCCCAGCCCCCGCCTCCAGTCGGGCAGCCAGGGAACGCGCGCACCCGCCCCCTACCTGCAGGCCGCAGGCTTCATCCTTCTGGCCGTTGCCCTGGCGCTGCGGTTGCGAAACGGCACGCGCAAGCCGCCCAGGCCGGACACCAGCCAGCTCTCCGGCCACCTGGGCAACACCACCCTCTTCGGCTCGCGGCTGGACACCGCCATGGGCAACCTGGTCGCCGTGCCGGCAGGACGGCACCTGGGGTCGCCTGCGCAGATGTGGAATACGCAGGTGTTTCGCGACATCGAGTGGCGCCGCTTTGAACTGGTGTGCGCCGCCTCGTTCGCCCAGGCGGGCTTCGAGGCGCGCACCGAATCCCCCGGCCCCGACGGCGGCGACATCTGGCCGTATTCCGGACACATGCAAGGTCCCGCGGCCCTGGTCCGGTGTAAGCACCGGCCCGGCAAGAAGCGATGACCGAGGTGCGCGAACTCCATCAGCTCATGACTGCCTACAAGGTCCTGCGTGGCACCTTCGCCAACAGCGGCATCTTCACCGCCGAAGCCCGCGAGTTCGCCAAGGCCAACGGCATCAACACCATGAACCGGCTGGGTCTGCTGGCGCTGATCTCGCAACGGACCATGCGGCAAAAGGAGGACTTGCTACAGTTGGCCTACCAGGATGAATACTGTCATCCCAGATGCGGCACCCATTGGTGGAGCGGCGCGCGCGCAAACGGGGTCGCACCTTCTGGGACTGTGTCGACCCCCTGCAGTGTGATTTCATGCTGCCGGTCAGCGAGGCGTAGATTTGAGCTGCCCAAGATTAAACGCGACAACCTTTTCCCAAAAAAGTATTGGGTGGGAATCACTTGTCACATTTGAGTTCGCTCCTCGACCGAGTGATTGACAAGTGCATTTGAGACCGCCTAGCTATTGATCAATATCTCCATTCGATCTACCAGTTTGCAAACCTAAAAGATTTGCAAAAATATTGGCTGCAGAAAGCAGAAGAATCGTTCCAATAACAACATTAAATCCAATGTTTCCAAATATTTTTTGTATCGGTTCAGCTATTTTTGCAGCCGGGTAAATATAGATTGCGATGAGCGATATGGCTACAAACAAAATCGAGTTAACAAAAGCTAGGGGGGGTTTGTTCTTTAAGTCCAAGTCCGATTTCGGGTACAGAGTTCCTGCCATATAGACCACTCCGCCAACAGCAGTTCCAACCAAAGCAGCCAAAGCGCCTAAGATTTTCATTGGAATAAAAACCATATAACCAAATGAACCAACAGGCAGCAGAATGAGCAGGAACAGTGCGTGGCGACTAGCACTTATATTGAAAATAAAACGCAATACAGAAAAAGCGACCACACCGTTGAAAAAAGCCATTGCTACTAAATCCATGGAGCCTCCTTATTTACAACTTTTCAAGTTGTTTTAAGCTTGTAGAGAGTGACCATAGCCAAACGAAAAGGAATACAAAGCTCGCCCTCCACCAACATTCCAAAGATCACACCAGAAAATTCAGCTATTCCAAGTATCACTACTTTTGCAACCTGCATCGAGCCTGTCTCGTGTGAGAACCCAAGAATCCAGCGTGGCAAATAGCACTCCGGGAAATAGCAGCAAATGGGAAACTAGCGCGCCAACGCCTGCTAGAGCCGCGATTGCTGAAAAGATCGCCAACAATAGCAATGCGGCATTCGCATTGTTTTTCCAAGCATCCAAGCCGTCACCAAGGGGCAGGTCATCAGCCTGACGATCACTCCACCGTCACGCTCTTGGCCAGGTTGCGCGGCTTGTCCACGTCGGTGCCGCGTGCGCAGGCCGTGTGGTACGCCAGCAATTGCAGGGGCACCACGTGCAGCAGCGGCGACAAGGGGCCGTAGTGCTCGGGCATCCGGATCACATGGATGCCCTCATTGCTCTCGATGCGGCTGTCGGCGTCGGCCAGCACATACAGGACCCCGCCGCGCGCGCGCACCTCCTGCATGTTGCTCTTGAGCTTTTCCAGCAACGCGTCGTTGGGCGCCACCGTCACCACCGGCATCTCGCTGGTGACCAGCGCCAGCGGTCCGTGCTTGAGCTCGCCCGCGGCATAGGCCTCGGCATGGATGTAAGTGATCTCCTTGAGCTTGAGCGCGCCTTCCAGCGCAATGGGGTAATGCAGGCCGCGTCCGAGGAACAGTGCATGCGCCTTGCCGGCGAAGTCCTCTGCCCAGCTGATGATCTGCGGCTCCAGCGCGAGCACGGCCTGCAGCGCGGCGGGCAGGTGCCGCATGGCCTTCAGGTGCCGGGCCTCGTCGTCTTCACTGAGGCGGCCCTTGACCTGGGCCAGCGCCAGCGTCAGCAGGAACAGGCCGGCCAGCTGCGTGGTGAAGGCTTTCGTGGACGCCACGCCGATCTCGGCGCCCGCGCGCGTGATGTAGGCCAGCTCGCACTCCCGCACCATGGCCGAGGTGCCTACATTGCAGATGGTCAGCGTGTGCTTCATGCCCAGGCCCTGGGCATGGCGCAGCGCGGCCAGCGTGTCGGCGGTCTCGCCCGATTGCGTGATCGTGACCACGAGCGTCCGGGGGTTCGGCACCGACTCGCGGTAGCGGTACTCGCTGGCAATCTCGACCTGCGTGGGCACCCCGGCGATGCCCTCCAGCCAGTACTTGGCGGTGCAGCCGCTGTAGTAGCTGGTGCCGCAGGCCAGGATCAGCACCGAATCTATCTCCTTGAACACACGGAAGGCACCGTCCCCAAACAGCTCGGGGGTGATGCCCTCCACGCCTTCGAGCGTGTCGGCCGTGGCGCGCGGCTGCTCGAAGATTTCCTTCTGCATGTAGTGGCGGTACGGCCCCAGTTCCGCCGCCCCGCTGTGCGCCAGCACCGTCTTGACGGGGCGGGTCACCGGCTTGTGCGCGCGGTCCACCACCCAGTACTTGCCCATCTGCAGGTCCACGACGTCGCCTTCCTCGAGGTAGACGATCTGGTCGGTCACACCCGCCAACGCCATCGCGTCGCTGGCCAGGAACGTCTCGGCTCCCCCTTCGCCCACGCCCAGGATCAGCGGCGAGCCGGCGCGCGCGCCGATCACGCGGTGCGGCTCGTCCTTGCAGAACACGGCAATCGCATAGGCCCCGTGAAGCTGGCGCACCGCGGCTTTCACCGCCTCGAAGAGATCGCCGTCGTACAAGCTGTCCACCAGATGAACGATGACCTCGGTATCGGTCTGGCTGGCAAACACATACCCCTTGGCTTGCAGGAGCGCACGCAGTTCGTCATGGTTTTCGATGATGCCGTTGTGCACCAGGGCGATGCGGGCCGCACGCCCGGGCGCGTCGGCCGCGATGTCCACGCCCGGGCCATGGCTGAAATGGGGGTGGGCATTGTGCACCGCCGGCGCACCATGCGTGGCCCAGCGCGTATGGGCGATGCCGGTGGTGCCCTCCACCTGATCGGCCGCCACCTGCTCCAGCAGTTCGGCCACGCGGGCCGTGCTGCGCGCACGCTGCAGACCATCGCGCCAGACGGCGACGCCACAGGAGTCATAGCCGCGGTATTCGAGCCGTTGCAGGCCCTGGACAAGGATGGGAACGATATTGCGGGTCGAAACCGCGCCGACGATGCCACACATGGGATGCCTCCGTGGGTTGCGTGAAGTGGAGCCACTGTAGGTCCGCCGTGATCAAATTTCAGATCAACTTTTAATGAATTAAGGAATAAAATTTCTCATTAACTCTTAGTTGAATTTTTATTCCATAAATAAAAACAAAATGGAATCCATATCACTCGATGCAACAGATCTACGCCTGCTGGATTTGCTGCAGCGTGACGCCAGCATCAGCAACCAGGACTTGGCCGAGCAGGTCCATGTGTCGCCACCCACCTGCCTGCGCAGGGTGAAGCGACTGCGCGACGCCGGCCTGATCGAACGCGAAATCGCCATCCTGAACGACGACAGGCTGGCCCCGTTGCTGGGCCACGGGCTGAGCGCGATCGTCGAAATCACGCTGGACCGCCAGGGCGCGGAGCACCTTGAGGCCTTCGAGGCGCGCGTGGCACCTGACCCCGCCGTGCAGCAATGCTGGCGCGTGTCGCCGGGGCCGGACTTCGTGCTGGTGGTCTTTGCGCACGACATGCCCGGGTACCTGGCATTGGCCCAGCGCTTGTTCACAAGTGACGCGAATGTGCGGAACGTGAAGGCGTTCTTCAGCGTGAAGCGCAGCAAGTTCGAGCCGTATCGGGGTGTCGTCCGAGCGGGATGAACCCAGCAGCGGCCTGGGCACCATCACCGCGAGTCAGCTCATCACTGAGCACACCGCGACTTTGGCGCTTTCACTTTGGCGCCTTCTTGGGCCGCTGCCAGTTGTCAATGCTCATCTGCTTGCCGCGCGCCACACTCAGCGCACCGGCCGGCGTGCTCTTGGTGATGGTCGATCCCCCTCCCACCGTGCCGCCCGCGCCAATGGTCACGGGCGCCACCAGCACGCAGTTGCTGCCCACGTGCACGTCAGCCTCAATCACGGTGCGGTGCTTGTTCGCGCCGTCGTAGTTGGCCGTGATGCTGCCCGCGCCGTAGTTCACGCGTTCGCCCACCGTCGCGTCACCCAGGTACGCCAGGTGGTTGGCCTTGGCGCCGGCGGCCAGCGTGGAGTTCTTCACCTCCACGAAGTTGCCGATGTGGACGTCTTCGCCCAGCACCGCGCCGGGGCGCAGGCGGGCAAACGGGCCCACCAGTGCGCCTTCGCCCACGCGCACGCCGGTCTTTTCGCCGTCGATGTGGGTGAACGGGTGGATCACCGCGCCGGCCAGGATGGTGGCGTTGGCGATCACGCAGTTGGCGCCAATGCGCACGCCGTCGCCTAGCGACACGCTGCCTTCGAACACGCAGTTGACGTCGATCTCCACGTCCTGCCCGCAGCCCAGCGTGCCGCGCACGTCAAAGCGCGCGGGGTCGGCCAGCCGCACCCCCTGGTCCATGAGCGCACGCGCATGGCGCAACTGGTAGGCGCGCTCCAGCTCGGCCAGCTGGACGGGGCTGTTCACGCCGTCCACCTGGACCTTGTCACCCGTGCGCGTGGCCACCACATCGGCGCCATCGTCCACGGCGAATTTCACGATATCGGTCAGGTAGTACTCGCCCTGGGCGTTGTCGTTGGTCAACCGGGCCAGCCAGCGCTTGAGGAGCACCGCGGGCAAGGCCATCACGCCGGTGTACACCTCGCGGATCTGGCGTTGCTGGGCATCGGCGTCCTTGTGTTCCACGATGGCAAATACCGCATCGCCCGACCGGATGATGCGCCCGTAACCCGACGGATCAGGCATCTCCACGGTCAGCAGGGCCAGGCGCTTGCCCCCGCAGTCGGTGATGAGTCCGCGCAGCGTGGATGCCTCGATCAGCGGCACATCGCCGTTCAGAATCAGCGCAATGCCGTCGTCGGGCAGCACCGGCAGGGCCTGCTGCACGGCGTGGCCCGTGCCCAGCTGGGGCTCCTGGCGCACAAAGGCGGGCGGCGCGCTGCCCGCGGCGGCGGCCGAGCGGACGAGGGCAGACTCCACCTCGTCCGCGCCATGGCCGGTGATCACCACCACATGCCGCGCCTTCAGGCTGGCGGCGGTGTCAATCACGTGCTGCACCAGTGCGCGGCCGGCCAATCGGTGCAACACTTTGGGCAAACGGCTCTTCATGCGCGTGCCCTTGCCGGCGGCCATGATCACTACATCCACTGCTGTCATAGGTTCCTCGTTTGTCTCGTACCGCGATCACTTCGACCCTGGCCCGGATTATCGGCCTGCTGGCCCTGGCCGCCGCACTGAGCGCCTGCAGCGCAATCAAGCTGGGCTACAACAACGCGTCGGAGCTGGCTTATTGGTGGCTCGATGGCTACCTCGATTTCACCGACGAGCAGTCGCCCCGAGTGCGCGAAGACCTGGCCCGCCTGCACCAGTGGCACCGCGCGAACGAACTGCCCCGCTACGCCGCCCTGCTGCGCGAGGTGGAGCAACTGATGCCGGGCGACGTCAGTGCGCAGCAGGTCTGCGCCATCGCCGGCGAGGTGGTGCAGCGGCTCACGGCCCTGTCGCAGCGGGCCGAACCGGCGGTCGTCACCACGGCACTGGGACTCTCGCCGGAGCAGTTGCAGCACCTGGCGCGCCGCTATGAACGCAACAACACCGACTACCGCAAGGACTGGCTCAGCCTGGACCCGCAAGCCCAGCAGGAGAAGCGCTTCAAGGTGCTGCTCGAGCGCAGCGAGATGGTCTATGGCTCCCTGGGAGATCCGCAGCAGGACGTCCTGCGCCAGCAGGTGGCGCAATCGGCCTTCGACGCCCGCCAGTTCGATGCCGAGCGCCAGCGCCGCCAGCGCGATGCCCTGCAGACGCTGCGAAGCCTGCAGCAGCCGCCCATGCCGCTGGGTGACGCCGTGCTGGCCATGAGAGGCTACCTGCAGCGTAGCCGTGAGTCCCCGGACCCGGTGTGGCGCCAGCAGCAGGAACGGCTGCTCCAGGAGGGGTGCCGCACCTTCGCGGCCCTGCACAACAGCACCACGGCGGCCCAGCGCGACAGTGCCGTGCACCGCTTGCGGGCCTACCAGCGCGATCTGGGCGAACTCGCCGCCGCGCGCTGACCCGTCCCCTGGCAAGGCCGGCTCCGCGGCTCAGATCAGGGGGCTCTGGCGCAAGGGCCGCTCATAATAGTCGGCCAGGTGCTCGAGGGCGTGCGGGTCCAGCAGGCGCAGCCGGCCCTCCTCCAGGCTGTGCAGCCCCAGGCGATGCAGGCGGCGCAACGTCTTGTTGGTGTGGACCAGCGACAGACCCAGCACGTCGGCAATGTGCTGCTGGGTGATGGGAAACGGCAGTTCCCCGCCCTGCACCATCCCCAGGCGCTCGCCGCGCCGGTACAGGTGCATCAGCAGCATGGCCACGCGTTCCATCGCGCTGCGCCGGCCGGCGGTCAGCAGGTGCTGGTCCACCCAATGCTCCTCGCGTGCGGCAAGCCAGGTCACGTCGTAGCCCAGCTTGGGATAGGCCTGGAACATGGGCCACAGCCCGTCCAGTGGAAAGACGCACAACTGCACCTCGGTCACGGCTTCCACGCCCGGCGTGGCGCCGTCGGCAAACTCTTCCTGTAACCCGATGAAGTCGCCAGGCAGCAGGAAATTCAGGATCTGCCGGCGCCCGTCGCGCAGCGTCTTGAAGCGGAACGCCCAGCCCGCATACAGCGTGAACAGCTGACCTCCGCGGCGGTGTTCGGGAATGACCATCGCACCGGCCGCCAGGGTCAGCGTGCGGCGGCGGAACTGCTGGATGTGGGCCAATTCCCCGCCCTGCAGCGGCGCGAACGCCGCCAGCGGCCTGAGGCGGCAGTCACGGCACGACTCGGGCGGGCAGGTCGAGGGAGAGGGGGGCTCGGCGAGACTCACCGCCAAAGTGTAACGACGCAGGTCATGTCTTTTGACATTGCGCGCCAGGCCGCGACGCGCCACACTGCGCGCCTTCAGGGAAACACAATGACAGAACTCCAGGGCGTGCTCTACACCAGCACACTTTCACCCGAAGCCACACTCGCCGACGTGCCGGCCATCATGGCCGTCGCGCGGCACCGGAACCTGCGCGACGGCATCACCGGCGTGCTGGTGTTCGATGGCCAGAATTTCTGCCAGCACATCGAAGGCGATCACGACCCGTTGCAGGCCTGCATGCAGCGCATCCGGGACGACACGCGCCATGTCGATTTGCGGCTGCACCACAGCGGCGGCATGCCGCAGCGCCACTTCGGCCGCTTCCGCGCGGGCTACGCCAGCACGGAGGACGAAGACCTGTTCAGCATCATTCGCGGCCTGCAGGGGCCGGCGGCGCTGCGGCGCTTCCTGGCCTTCCTGCCAACGCTGGACCTGGACGCCTGACACGCGGCGTCACTTGCTTCAATTTTGATAGCGCAATGTGCCCGGCCTGCACGGGCTACAGGTCTTTTTGACCCAGAAACGGGGCGCTCACGCCTGCAGCGCGTCCCACATTTCCTTGTCGCGCTCGGCGGTCCAGATGCGCGGGTTCTTGATGCCCTTGGCCTCGTCGTAGGCACGGCTCACGTCGAACGGCAGGCAGTGTTCGTAGATGAACACATGGCCGAAGACCGGGTCCATGGCCTTGCGGGTATGGGCCATGGCGGCCTTCAGGTCCATGTTGGCGGCGGCGGCTTCCTTGCCCGCGGTGAACAGCGTGGTGACCCAGCGCTGGGTGTAGTCGAGTGCCTTGTTGACGTCGGCCTGCCCCTTCATGGCCTCGCCGCGGCCGGGCACGATGGCCTCGGCCTTGAGGGCGCGCAGTGCCTCGAGCGTGGCGGGCCATTCCTCGAGCTGCGCGTCGCCGGTGTAGACGCCGGCTTCGTACTCGACGAGGTCGCCGCTGAACAGCACCTTTTCTTCTTCGACCCAGGCAATCGTGTCGCCGCGTGTGTGGCCATAGCCGGGGCTCCAGATCTGGACCTTGACACCGCCCAGGTCGAGCGTGAGCTTGCCGGGCACTTCGCCCTTGGTGGCATCGCCGCCACCGATCACCATCGTGGGCCAGGTCAGGCCGGGCACGCCCTCGGCGCCGCGGAACAGGCGCGGGAAGCGCTCCATTTCGCTTTGCATGTCTTCCTTGCCGCGCTCGATGATCAGGTCCAGCGTGCCCTGGCTGGCAATGATCTCGGTGGCACCTTCGGCCGCGTAGGCACTGGCACCCAGCACGCGCACGGCGTGGTAATGCGTGAGCAGCACGTACTTGATGGGCTTGTCCGAGACGGTACGGATCTTGGCGATCAGGTCGCGCGCCATGTCAGGCGTGGCGGTGCAGTCACTGACCATGACGTACTGGTCGCCGATGATCACGCCGGAATTGGGGTCACCCTCGGCGGTGTAGGCCCAGCAGTGGGCGCTGAGTTGCTCGAAAGTGATTTTCTTGTCAGTCAGGTCGGCCTGGCTGGCGAATGCTTTGGACATGGTGTCTCCTGTCGTGGGTGGGCGATGGCACGCGAACGCCAGATTTTACCTAAACGTAATCAATTACGCATTGTTGAATTCAAAGCCCCAATTCCGACCCCACCCAGCGCGCGGCCTGCGCGGCCAGGTCGTCCAGCGGGGCGGTGGCCTCCAGTACCCGCACCCCCGCTTCGCCGGCCGGGTCCTGCAGGGCCTCGAACTGGCTGGCCACCAGGCTGGGCGGGTAGAAGTGGCCGGGCCGCTCGGCCACCCGGCGCAGGGATTCGGCTTCGGTGATGGCCAGGTGCACAAAGCGCAGGCCCGGCACGGCCGCGCGCAGGGTATCGCGGTAGGCCCGCTTGAGGGCTGAGCAGGCGAGCACGGCGCCACCCGGGTGGCGGGCCAGTTCGCCGCCCAGCGTGGCGAGCCAGTCCGCCCGGTCCTCGTCGGTGAGCGCAATGCCCTGCTCCATCTTGTGGATGTTGCGCTTGGGATGGAAATGGTCTCCCTCAATCAGCGGCAGCGCGAGCAAGGCCGCCAGCCGCTGGCCCACGGCCGACTTGCCGCAGCCGGCGACCCCCATCACCACCAGGTGGCCGGGCCCCACGCCACTTCGGGCCGCAGTCACCCCGCCAGCCCCCGCTCCAGCATGGCCACCACCTCCTCGGCAAAGGCGGCGTAGCTCATGGCGCCACCCGGACGCAGCCAGGTGAAGGTCCAGTTGATCATGCCGAACAGCATCATGGTCACGGCGGTCTGGTTGACCGGGTTCAGCCGCTGCGGATAGGCGCGGCGCAGGAAACGCGTCACGGCCGAGACCACGTCGCGCTGGCGATTGAGGATCAATTCGCGCTGGTCATCGCCCAGGAACTGGGTGTCGTGCAGCAGCGCCACATGGCGCGTGGCCGAGGTCTCGTACTCCTCCAGAAAGCTGCGGATCAGCTCATGCACGGCGGCGCGGTCATCCAGGTTGCGGCGCTGCGCCGTGGCCTCGGCCTGGCCGATGATGGCCAGCAGGCGCTGGGTATAGCGGTCCAGCAGGTCGAACAGGATCGCTTCCTTGCTCTCGTAATAGTGGTAGAGCCGCGCCTTGCTGGTGCCGCCCGCCGCGGCGATGTCATTCATGCTGGCGGCGGGATAGCTTTGCCGGGCAAAGCACTGGGCGGCGATATCGAGGATCTCCTCGCGCTTGAGTTCGTGCTGCTGCGATTTGGGGCGGGCCATGGCTCGCGATTATCGCGGCGCCCTGCTATCGTTCGCACCATGGCTTCCCCTGCTCCCGACTTTGCCGACTACTGCTGCGAGTTGCTGTCCAGCGTGGGCCGCTGCGAGCGCAAACGCATGTTCGGGGGCTACGGCATCAGCACCGACGGCCTGAACATCGCCATCGTGGCGGACCTGGGCGCCGGAGAAAGGCTCTGGCTCAAGGCCAATGAAGAAACCCGCGGACTCTACGAGGCCGCGGGTTGCGAGCGCTTCACCTACCAGGCGAAGGGGGTGGCGCGGTCCGTCAACTACTACGCCGCGCCGGACGAGGCGATGGAATCGCCTCAGCTCATGGCGCCGTGGGCACGGCAGGCCTTGGCCTGCGCGTTGAAGGCGCAGGCCTCCAAAACCGTGCGGTCGCGGCCCGCCACCAGGTCACCGGCCAGGCCCGCCAAACCACCGGCCAGGCGGCCCACGGCCCCCAAGCCGAGCACCAGGGCCAGCCGCAAGTCCGCCAAGGGCTGAACCACGGCCATCTGCCAGCGGCCCGCCGCCCGCAGCGGCTCACGCACCTTCAGCGGCAGGGGCTCCCAGTTGAAATAGGCCGGCGCCTCGCGGCAACTGGCGCTCGACTCGGCCACCAGCCGTTGTCCCGCCTGCACCGTGATCTGCTCGCCGGACTGCAGAAAATGGTCGCCCGACTCATTGCCCGCTCCTTCGAACGGACCGTCGAACGTGACCCAGAGGCCGCCATGGGCCACGCGCAGCACACCATCCTCGCGGGGGCGCAGGGTGATGGCGCGGCCGGCCCCCAGCTTCCACGTGCCAGACAATGCGGCAGCAGCCAGGGATTGTTGCGAATGTGTAAGCGTTTGAGCAGCCATGAGATTCTCCAGTTAGGCAGTTCGGGCATTGAATGATCGACGGTGGCGGCTTGGCCGTCCAATGAAATGCGGCTAAGCTATTGATTCGCAAATCGCATCAATCGATCCCACCCTCCTGACAACGGTTGACACATGCAGCACTCCCAGACGCATCTGCGCACCCGCCCCATTTCGGCCGGGCACCTGCGCGCCTTCGAGGCCGTGGCACGGCACCTGAATTTCCGCGCGGCGTCGGAGGAAATGGCGCTGACGCAGTCGGCCGTGAGCCGCCAGATCCAGTCGCTGGAGGAGGAAGTGGGCGTGCCCCTGTTCCTGCGCCACACGCGCGCCGTGGAACTGACCAGCGCCGGGGCGCAACTGCTGATGGCGGTCACGCAGGCACTGCCGCGCATCGACGGCGCGGTGCGCCAGATCCGGCAGAGCGCGGGGCGGCGCAGCGTCTCGCTGACCACCTTTGCCTCGTTCGCCTCGATGTGGCTGATCCCGCGGCTGGAGGCGTTCCAGCGCGACAACCCCGACATCGACATCCGCATCGACGCCTCCGACAACGCGGTGGACCTCGACGTCGCGGATGTGGACCTCGCACTGCGCTACGGCCCGGTCGCCAACATGCCGCCCAACGCCGTGCGGATGTTTGGCGAGCAGCTCACCCCGGTGGCCAGCCCCTGGCTGCTCAAGAGTGGGCAACCCCTGGCCAAGCCAGCCGACGTGGCCCACTTTGCGCTGATCGAGGCCGGCGATGCCCACCGCACCCACATGGAGTGGCTGACCTGGCGGCGCTGGCTCGATGAAAACCAGCTCGGCAAGCTCACGCCCAAGCGCTGGCTGTATTTCAACTACGCCTACCAGATGGTGCAGGCCGCGCTCACCGGCCAGGGCCTGGTGCTGGCCCGGCTGCCGCTGGTGGCTGAAAGCCTGGCCAATGGCGACCTGATCGAGCCGCTGCCGCAGCTGCGGCTGGACTCGCCCATGGCCTACTGGCTGCTGGTGGGCCCGCGCAGCGCGCAGCGTCCGGAAATCAAGGCGTTCTGCGCCTGGCTCACGGCGCAGAGCAAAGCCACGCGCGAGACCATAGGCGAAGTGCCCGACCCCGACACGGTCGACAACATCGACTGACATGGCCCCCACGCTTGCCACAGCGTGTGCTGCGCTGGCGCCCGAAGGGGCTTCAGCCGCCTTGGGGCGGCCTGGCAGCGTCTGAGCAGCGGCAGCAGGCCTCAGGCCACCGGCCAGACCACGCCGTTGTCGTTGAGGATGGCGTCCAGCGGCACGTCGTGCGGCTCGGGTTCGAGCTCGGGAAGGAAACCATTGGTAAAACCCAGCCCCACTGTGAAAGGCTTGGGACGCAGGGCCGCCAGCGTCCGGTCATAGAAGCCACCGCCATAGCCCAGGCGGTAGCCACCCGGGGCGTAGCCCACACAGGGCACGAACAGCAGCGTCGGCACGATGATCTCGGTGTCCTTGGGCTTGGGGATGCCGTAGGCGTCCTCCTCCATCGGGCAGCCCGGATACCAGGCGTGGAAGGTCAGCGTCTTGTGCAGCTTGTCCACCACGGGCAGGCCGATGCGGCGCAGCACCGGTTCATCGATCAGTTCGCCGTCTTCCTTCCAGCGGTGCAACGCGGGCAGCGGGTCGAATTCGCCCTTGATGGGCCAGTAGGCTCCAATCAGCGTGTCCGGTCGCCCGACGAGCCAGATCCGCATCACCCGCTGCAAAAAATCGGCGCGCTGTAGGCGGTCCGGGAGGTTCAGCCGTTGTTCGATGAGCGCCTTGCGCAAAGCCCCTTTTTGCTCTGACTTGTCCATAATGCCCTGATGCAGTTTCGAACCATTCTGACACTGATCGTCGTGACGGTCGCCTGCAGCGCGCAGGCCCAGTCACGGGGAGACGATCTGATCCTCGACATGCAGCAGGCCTACAAGCGCGGCGACCGCGCGCGGCTGACCCAGCTGCTGCCGCAGGCGCGCGGTCACGCGCTCGAACCCTGGGCGGCCTACTGGGAGCTCAAGGCCCGGCTGGACACCGCCAGCCCGCAGGACATCCAGGACTTCATGAGCCGCTATGCCGGCAGCTACCAGGAAGACCGCCTGCGCAACGACTGGCTGCTGCTGCTGGGCCAGCGCCGCGACTGGACCAACTTTGAAGCCGAGTACCCCCGGTTCCGCATGAACGACGACCGCGAGGTGCGCTGCTACGCCCTGCTGGTCCAGCACCTGGCACTGGGCGCGGCCGAACCGCCGAGCCTGGCCGACGAAGTGCGCCGCAACTGGTTCTCGCTGCGCGACACCGATGATGGCTGCACGCTCGCGGCCAGCCGCCTGATCGGTGACAAGAGCGGCCCGCGCAACCTGACCGAGACCGACGCCTGGCGCAAGGCGCGCCTGGCCATGGAAGCCAACCGCTCCCGTGCGGCCGCCAACGCCGTGGAAATCATCGCGCCCGACGCCATGAACCTGGTGGCCGAGATCAACGCCAGCCCGACCAAGTTCCTGATCAACCGCGTGACCGCCGTGCGCAAGCAGCGCAAGGAGCTGGTGACGCTCGCGCTGATCAAGCTGGCGGCCAGCGATGCCGAGGGCGCGGCGCGCCAGCTCGACGCCAAGTGGGGCCCCCAGCTCAGCGCCGAGGAGCGCAACTGGGTCTGGGGCGTGATCGGCAAGCAGGCGGCCACGCGGCTGTCCGATGACGCGCTGGGCTACTACGCCAGGGTCAGCCGCGACAGCGACCTCACCGACGACATGCTGGGCTGGAAGGTGCGCGCCGCGCTGCGTGCCGGCAGCCGCCCGCGCTGGCCGGCCGTGATCTCGGCCATCGACGGCATGAGCGACGAAGGCCGGCGTGAGCCCACCTGGGTCTACTGGAAGGCGCGCGGCCTGCTGGCCACGGCCTCCACGCCAGCGCAACGCACCGACGCCACGCGGCTGCTCGAATCCATTGCGGGCTCGCAAGGCTTCTACGAACAGCTGGCGCTGGAAGAGCTGGGCCAGAAGGTGACGGTGCCCGCGGCCCCGCAGCCGCTGACGGCCGAGGAGCGCGAAAAGGTCCGGCTCAACCCCGGTTTGAACCGCGGCCTGTACGCCATTGCCATCGGCCTTCGTTCCGAGGGTGTGCGCGAATGGAACTACGCCACCAACCTGGCCCAACCGGGCGGCATGCCCACGCGCGAGCTCCTCGCCGCCGCGCAATTCGCCTGCGACCACGAGGTCTGGGACCGCTGCATCAACACCAGCGAGCGCACGCGCGGCGAAATCAACATCGAGCAGCGCTACCCCATGCCCTACCGCGACGCGGTGGTGCAAAAGAGCCAGGACATCGGGCTGGACCCGGCCTACGTGTATGGCCTGATCCGCCAGGAAAGCCGCTTCATCATGGACGCCCGCTCCCATGTGGGGGCTTCGGGCCTGATGCAGGTCATGCCCGCCACCGCGCGCTGGACGGCCCGCAAGATCGGGCTCACGGGCTTCACCACCGACCAGTTGCACGACCACGAGACCAACATCACCATCGGCACCAGCTACCTCAAGCTCGCCCTCGACGACTTCGACGGCTCCATGCCGCTGGCGGCCGCGGCCTACAACGCCGGGCCGGGGCGGCCGCGCAGCTGGCGCGCGCCGGGCGGCAGCGGCCCGGTGCTCGAGGGCGCGATCTGGGCCGAGAACGTGCCCTTTGGCGAAACCCGCGACTATGTGAAAAAGGTGCTGTCCAACACCACCATGTACGCCGCCATCCTGAGCAACCAGCCGCAATCGCTCAAGGCCCGGCTGGGCACGGTGGGCCCGCGCGACGCCACCCAACCCGAGGTCAACAAGGACCTGCCCTGAGGCCGCGCCCCGCGTGCGCGGCGGCATCAATTTGGGCTTTTTTTTGCATCAATGGCGGCGCACCCCGGCGCTAGCATGCGGGCATCTCAACAAGGAAGCCCCATGCTCAAGCTCTACATCGGCAACAAGAACTACTCCTCCTGGTCCATGCGTCCCTGGGTGCTGCTCAGGCAGGCGGGCCTCCCGTTCGAGGAAGTCATGGTGCGGTTCGACTCGTTCGATGCGGACTCGTCATTCAAGCAGGCCGTTGCAGACGTCAACCCCGCGGGCAAAGTGCCGGTGCTGGTCGACGACGGCCTGGCCATCTGGGACACGCTGGCCATCGCCGAGTACCTGGCCGAGAAGTTTCCGGAGCATCACCTGTGGCCCCAGGACGCCGCGGCCCGCGCCCGCGCCCGCAGCGTCTGCGCCGAGATGCACGCCGGTTTTGGCGCGCTGCGCAGTGCCTGCCCGATGAACGTGGAAGCCTCGCTCGCGCCCGCGGGCGCACTGATCTGGCGCGACAAGCCCGGCGTGCGCGCCGACGTGCAGCGCATCGTGACCATGTGGAGCGGCCTGCTGGAAGCCCATGGCGGCCCGATGCTGTTTGGCGGCTTCAGCATCGCCGACGCCTACTACGCCCCGGTGTGCCTGCGCCTGAAGAACTATGGGCTGCCAGTGCCGGGCCACATCACCGACTACATCCGCCGCGTCTGCGCGCTGCCCGGCGTCAAGGCCTGGATCGACGACGCGCTGGCCGAGAAAGACTTTCTCGATTTCGAGGAGCCCTACCGGATGTCGCGATGAGCGCGCCCCGGTATTTCGGCGCCGTCATGAGCGCCATGGTCACGCCGTTCGACGCGCAGGGCCGGCTCGACCTGGACGCCGCACGCCGCCTGGCGCGGTGGCTGGTGGAGCACGGCAATGACGGGCTGGTGGTGGCCGCCACCACCGGCGAGGCCTCCACGCTCACCGACGACGAGCGCTGTGACCTGATCCGCGCCGTGAGCGAGGCCGTGACCGTGCCCGTGGTGGCCGGCATGGGCAGCAACGACACGGCCCACAGCGTGGCGCTGACACGCCAGGCGCGCGACCTGGGCGCCGCCGGCGTGCTGATCGTGAGCCCCTACTACAACCGGCCGCCGCAGGCCGGCATCGAGGCCCACCTGCGCGCCTGCGCCGCCGCCACCGACCTGCCCGTGATGATTTACGACGTGCCGGTGCGCACTGGCCGGCGCATCAGCCCCGATGTGCTGCTGCGCCTGCTGCGTGAGGTGCACAACATCGTGGCCTTCAAGGACGCGACCGGCGATCCGCCCGCCGCGGCCGCGCTGGTCGCGCAGGCGGGCGAGCACTTTGACCTGTATTCGGGCGACGACCCCTTCACCCTGCCCCTGCTGGCGTGTGGCGCCGTGGGGGTGGTGGGCACGAGCACGCACTGGACCGGGCCACAGTTCCAGCAGATGTTCGCCGCCTTCCAGCGCGGCGACGTGGCCGGCGCCCGGGCCATCCACGCCCGGCTGCTGGGGTCGTTTGCCTTCATCAACTCCGACGAATCGGTGTTCTCCATGTCGATCAAGGCCCTGCTGCGCGAGCTGGGCCAGGACGTGGGCGAATGCCGGCTGCCGCTGCCCCCCGCGCCACCGGCCATGGCCGGACGCGCACGGGCGGTCTGGCAGGCCCTGCAAACGGTCGCCTGAGCCGCGGTGCGGCTGCGCGGGCCGCGCCGCTACACTGCCCTCATGGAAATTTATCGGGTGGGTGGTGCGGTGCGCGATGCCTTGCTGGGACTGGCCGTGAGCGACCAGGACTGGGTCGTGGTGGGCGGCACGCCGGAGTCCCTGATCGAACAGGGCTACCTGCCCGTGGGCCGGGACTTTCCGGTGTTCCTGCACCCCGAGACACGCGAGGAATATGCTCTGGCCCGCACCGAGCGCAAGACCGCGCGCGGCTACCACGGCTTTGCCTTCCAGGCCGCGCCCGATGTCACGCTGGAAGACGACCTGGCCCGGCGCGACCTCACCATCAACGCCATCGCGCAGCCGGCCGGCGCCACCGGCACGGCGGGGCTGATCGACCCCCACGGCGGCCAGCGCGACCTGCAGGCCCGGGTGCTGCGCCATGTGACCGATGCCTTCCGTGAAGACCCGGTGCGCATCCTGCGCCTGGCGCGCTTTGCCGCACGCTTTGCCGACTTCAGCGTGGCGCCGGAAACCCAGGCCCTGATGCGCGAGATGGTGGCCAACGGCGAAGTCGAGGCTCTGGTGGCGGAGCGCGTATGGCAGGAGCTGGCGCGCGGCCTCATGGAGAAGCAGCCCTCCCGCATGTTCGACGTCCTGCGCGACTGCGGCGCCCTGCAGGTGCTGCTGCCCGAGGTGAACAAACTGTGGGGCGTACCGCAGCGCGCCGACTACCACCCCGAGGTGGACACCGGCATACACCTGATGATGGTGCTGGACATGAGCGCGCGGCTGGACGCGCCGCTGGCCGTGCGCTTTGCCTGCCTGACGCACGATCTGGGCAAGGGCACGACGCCCGCCGACGTGCTGCCGCGCCACATCGGCCACGAGGAGCGCAGCGCGCGCCTGCTCAAGGGCGTGTGCGAGCGCCTGCGCGTGCCCACCGACTGCCGCGAACTGGCCGATGTGGTGGCACGCGAGCACGGCAACGTGCACCGCAGCGAAAGCCTCAACGCCGCCGCCATCGTGCGGCTGCTGGAACGCTGCGACGCCTTCCGCAAGCCCCAGCGCTTTGAACAGGTGCTGCTGGCCTGCGAGTGCGATGCCCGTGGCCGCCTGGGCCTGCAGGACCAGCCCTACCCGCAGCGCCCGCGCCTGCTCGCCGCGCTCGCGGCCGCGCAGTCGGTTGCTACCAAATCAATAGCTGAGAGTGCCCAATTGGCGGGGGCTACAGGCCCAAAGGTGGGTGAATTGATCCAGAAGGCACGGGTGGCGGCGGTGGCGCGGGCTCAATCCACCAGCGCCAGCGCCGCGTAATCCCCCACACGCTCGCCCAGTCCGGCCGGCACCAGCTCCACCCCGGCCGTGAGCGCGGGCAGGCGGTCATCGAGCTGGGCCTGCAGGCGGGGCAGCAGCAGCGCGCGGTGGTGCCAGAACACGCTGCCGCCCAGGCTGATGCGCTGCAGGTCCAGCGTGACGGTCAGGTTGTAGAGCATGCGGCCCATGACGCGGCACAGCTCGTCCGCCTGCGCCAGGGCTGCGGCGTCGCCGGCGCTGGCCGATGCCAGCAGCGCGGCGGCGTCACCCTCAAAGCGGCGGGCCACGGCATTGCCGGCCACCAGTCCCTCGACGTCCCCCAGGTTGCCGCAGCCGCACAGCGCGTGCAGGTCGGTGTCGCTCACGAAGCTGTGCCCCGCATGACCGGCGTTGCCGTTCTTGCCGCGCAGCACGCGACCGTCCACGCACAGGCCCACGCCCACGCCGGTGCTCCAGGTCACGTAGGCGCAATGGTCCAGGCCCTGCAGCGCGCCCCAGCGGCGCTCCGCCTCCAGCGCGGCCACGCCGTCGTTCTCCACGCGCAGGTGGGCGAACCGCTGGCGCAGTGGCACCTCCAGTGGCACATGGGTCCAGTCGTTGGGCAGGCCACGCGCCGGGCCGGCCAGGCCGCCGCAGATGTTGGGCGTGGCCAGTTCCACACCGCCAGCGCGGAGCACAAACGGCCCGCAAGAGGACACGCCAGCGCGGGTGACATCCGCCGGCGCCACGCCCGCCTGGGCGCAGGCTTCGTCGAGCAGCCGCAGGATCTGGCGCGCCAGCGCGCCGCTGTCGCCGGTCTTGGCCGTGGGTTCGGCGCGGCGCGCCTGCAGTTCGGGCGGCCGCGCCGCGTCGGTGGCCGGTGGCGCCAGGCTCACGGCCACCTTGGTGCCGCCGATGTCGATGCAGGCCCGCAGCGTCATGTCAGAGCCATCGGGCGATGACCCCGGCCACGAGGCTCAGCAGCACGGTGGACGCGAGCGGAATGAACCACTCGCGCCCGAACAGGCGAAAGCGCAGGTCCCCGGGCAAGCGGCCCACCCCGAGCTTCTGCAACAGGGGGGTGAACCAGCTGATGAACACCAGCGCGAGGAAGATGACGAGCAGCCAGCGGATCATGCGCCCATCATAGGGTGTGGGTGCGGTCGCCCTGTGAAAAGCCGACAGGCTCCCAGCCCGCCGTGCGGGACAGCGCAATCACCTTGAACAGCTCGCCCATCTCATGCTCGTTGACCAGCTTGAGCGCGTCGGTGCGCTGGGCCACGCTGGCCGCGGCCATCAGATCCACTACACCGCAGTTCATGAGGAATCGGGCCTGCGTGGCGTACCCGAGCGTGGGCAGGCCCGCCTCCTGCGCGGCCAGCGCCACGCCGGTGAAATTGACGTGGGCGGTGATGTCCTTCAGGCCAAGGCCGACCAGCGGGTTGCCGTCGACCCGATGGGCTTGATGGCACATCAGGGTGCCCATGTGGCGCTGCGGGTGGTAGTACTCGGCTTCGGGGAACCCGTAGTCCAGCAGAAGGGCCGCCCCCTTCTGCAGCCGGTCGGCCAGCGTGCGCATGAACGCCTCGGCCTGGGGGTGGATCTCGGTCAGGTAATCGTGCTCGCCAGGCACCTCCAGGGGCGGGCGAAGGTCGGTGGGCCGGTCGGCCCAGGCACAGCCGCTGTCATGCCAGGCCACGCCGCGCTCGTGCCACAGCCCACCGACGCGCGCCAGCAGCTTGACGGGCATGGCGTCGAGCACCTCGTTGCCCACCACCACGCCGTCCAGTTGCGCGGGCAGCTCGCTGGCCCATTGCACGCGGGGCGCATGGCCGGCCAGTGCCGCCTGCTGGCGCTCGCGCAGCGTGCCCGACAGGTCGACGATGGTGTAGCGCTCGACCTGATCGCCCAGCGCCTCCAGCAACTGGCCGGCCAGCGCGCCCGAACCCGCGCCAAACTCCCAGACCTCGCGCGTGCCGGTGGCGCGCAAGGCGTCTGCCACCTGCACCGCCAGCGCCCGGCCAAACAGCGGCGAGAGTTCCGGGGCGGTCACGAAGTCACTGCCCGAGGCCGGCATCTGGCCGAACTTGCGGCTGTGGTTCGCGTAGTAGCCCAGGCCCGGCGCATACAGCGCCAGCGCCATGAAGCGGTCAAACGGCAGCCAGCCGCCGGCCTGCGCCAGCGCCCGCTGCACCAGCTTTTCGAGGGGGGTCGTTAAACTCTGGGCTTCAGTCATCCGCGCCGATTGTCACCCAATGCCCCCACCCACTCCGCGTACCGTGCTGGTCACCGGCGCCGCCCGGCGGCTGGGCCGCGAGATCGCACTGGCGCTGGCCGCGGGCGGCTGGCAGGTGGCGATTCACTACCGTGGCTCGCAGCAAGACGCTATCAAAACAGTAGCAGACTGCGCCCAACTGGCGGGGACTTCAGCCGCTTTTCATGCCGATCTTTCGGATGAAGGCAGTGCCCGGGGGCTGGTGGGCCAGGTGCTGGCCAAGTTGGGCCGGCTCGACGCCGTGGTCAACAACGCCTCGGTGTTCCAGCATGACAGCGCCGCCAGCTTCAGCTATGCGGCCATGGACACGCACCTGCGCACCAACACCGGCGCGGCCGTGGTGCTGGCCCAGGCGCTGCATGCGCACCTGCAGGCGCGCGATGGCACGGGCGCCGTGGTCAACCTGCTGGATCAGAAGCTGTGGAACCTCAACCCGGATTTCTTCAGCTACACGCTGTCCAAGGCCGCGCTGGAAGCCGCCAACACCCTGCTCGCCCAGGCGCTGGCGCCGCGGCTGCGCGTGGTGGGCGTGGCGCCCGGCCTCACGCTGACCAGCCACATGCTGAGCGACGAGAAGTTCGAGGCCCTGCACAAGCTGTCGCCGCTGGGCCGCTCGTCCACGCCCGCCGACGTGGCGGCCACCGTGAAATTTGCGCTGGAGAATGAATCCCTCACCGGCACCACCCTGCTGGTGGACGGCGGCCAGCACCTGATGAAATTCGACCGCGACTTCTCGCTGATGCAGCCATGAACCCCACCCAGGGCACCCAGACCCTCACGCTCACCGGCCTGCGCTTTGACGCCAACCTGGGCATCCTGGACCACGAAAAGACCAGCCCCCAGCCGATCCAGGTGGACGCCGAGTTGAACCTGGGCGTGCAGGACCTGCGCCCGCGCGACGACGAGATCACCCACGTGCTGGACTACCGCAAGGTGCGCCAGATCATCATCGACGAATGCACGGCCGAGCATGTGAACCTGCTCGAAAGCCTGATCGGCAAGCTGGCCCAGCGGCTGATGCAACTGCCCGGCGTGCTGGGCGTGCGCGTGAAGATCGCCAAGCTCGAGATTTTTGACGACTGCGAAGTGGCGATCCGGGTGGAAGCGGGGCAGTGGTAGCGCGTTGCGCTCAGCCCACTCGCCCCATCACCCGCCCCCCTCACGGACCCGACAGCGCCGGAACCCCGATCGAAGGAAAGCCATGCGAGTCGGGCGGGCCCAACAGGGTGTTTTTGGGCGGATTGGTGTCGATGTTGCAACCGTCGCCGTAGCAGGCCAGATGGCAGGTGAAATCGCCAGGCAAATTCCTCGATGCGGGATCAAAGGGTCTGCATAGCGGGTTTTCACGGCTCCCCAGGTACCAGAGGTTGTAGGCCTCCGTCGCGTCGACGCAGCGGCGGAACTCCAGCACGTCAACGCCCACCTTGACGATCTCGTTCATGGCGTAGGGCTGGGTATCCGGGCACGGAGAGGTCATGGCCAGTACCAGATCGAGGTCGGTGCAAGCCTGCTGGGTGGCCAGGTCGCCGCACTGCAGCGTCTCCGTGCCCCGCCGACTGAGATTGAACAGGATGTCGATCAGCTGGGGCCCTGAGGTGGCCACCGCACCCGCCGCATCGGTCACGCGCAAGGTGACCGCCAGCTTGTAGGTCAGGATGTCCGAGCTCCGCGCCACCAGGTCGGGCAGCACCAGCGTGGGATTGACCCCGGTGGCGGTCAGGTCCGCGAGTGCCGGGGACAGGGGCGCCGCGCCCGCGGCGAGCGTGACCTGCGGCTGAACCGTCCACGCATACTGGTAGGGCGCCTGCCCACCGGTCGCTCCCGCCTGCAGGGCCAGCGAGCGGGCCGTGATCGAAACGACTGCCGGCGGGTTGAACGAGGCCACGGGCGGTGGCACCAGCGGCACGGGCGCCTTGACCGTGACCTGCTGCGTGACCGCGGCGGCGTTGTCGGCGCGGTCAACGACCGTGAACTCGAATTGCAACACCGCATCCGGTGCCCCGGGCGCGAGCGCGGGGGCGGTGAACGTCCAGTTGCTCTGGCGCTCGGCCGCGCCGCTGCCGGCCGCAGTCACCGTGACGGCCGTCCCGCTCACCTGCCGGATGCTGTAGTGGTAGTGGTCGCTGTTCGGGAACTGCACGCCCCCCGTGGGTGACGGCGCGCTCAGGCTCACGTTGTTGCCCGCGTCGACCGCCAGGGGCGCGAGCGCGCCCACGACCAGTGACGCCGCGTAGTCATCCACGGTGATGTTCACGTCGCGCTCGATGGTCTGGGCGCCGTCCGTCACCTTGATGTGAAAGCGCAGCACCGTCGGCACGTCCACATTGGGCGTGCTGAAACTGGCCCGCGACGTGTTGGCCCGGTTGATCGTGATGTCAGGGCCGCCCGTGGCTTTGAGGTACGTCCATTCGTAGCGGTACGTTGCGCTGCCCTTGCCCCCCTGGACCACCACGCCCAGGGCGCCGGTCGAGGCTTCCGCCACATGGCGGTCCGTGGCGCCAGCGGCAAAGATCAGCGGGTCATCCTGCTTGGGAATGCCCTGCGGCGGCAGCACCTGGGGCGGTGCGGTTTGTGCCCCCGGGGTGGACTGCGGACGCAGCACCTCAAGCGGAACGATGTAGTGCAGGGTCTCCCCCTTCGCATTGTTGCCCGTGACCTTCAGGCTCGCATGGGCGGCATGGTTCTTGAGCAAGGGGGCCGTCACCAGAACCACCGTGCCCGCGCCCGAGGCCTGCTGGGTGACCTGCACTTGCGGGCCGGCTGTCTGCACCACCGTGACGTTGGTCAGGGTGGTGTTGAGCACGGCCGTGGGTTCGTTCACCACCACCAGGCGCGGGGCCAGCGGCGTGATCGGGGTCGGCGTGGGCCCCGCCGGCGCGGTCTGCGGCGCCAGCGTGGCCTGCACTTCCGCCACGGCGCTGCGCTGGGACCCGTTGGCGTCGGTCAGCGTGGCCTCGAAGGTCAGCGCCTGCGTGCTGGTCACCGTGGGCACCTGCACCGTCAGCACCTCCTGGCTGGCGTCCGTCAGCACGGCGGCCGGGCCCGAAGTCTGCGTCCAGGCCCAGCGGTAGGGCTCCAGCCCGCCGCTGGCGGCCACACCCAGTTGCACGCTGGTGCCGCCTGAGGCCACCACCATCGGCGCGGACAGCAGCATGAGCGCCCGCGGCGGCACCTTGTTGGGCACCAGGACCTGGCTGGGCGCGGGCACGGCCAGCGTGGGCTGCGGCACCTGCAGCGGCACCGCAATCTGGATGGGCTGCAGCAACGCGCCGGCCAGCGGCACCTGGCTGGGCGTCTGCCCGGGCACGGACACCGGGGTCAGCGTCGGCGCCGGGGCCTGCACCTGCACGGCGGTGCGCGCGGTGGCGTTGCGGCCGGTGGCCGGGTCGGTGGCCGTGACGTCAAAGCGCAGAACCCCTCCGGCCAGAAGCAGGGGGGCGGTGAACGACGGGTTGGCGGTGTCGGCACCCGTCAGCGTCACCGCGGGAAACGCCGGCGACACCTGGCGCCAGGCATAGGTCAGGCCCTGCGCACTGCCACTGGCGTGCAGCGACACCCGGTGCCCGGCCTGCACCAGCCGTGAAACGTGCCCGGCCTTGACGCTGACATTGGCCGCCGGCACCACGGTGACGGCCACCTTGGCCGGCCGGCCGATGCCGTTGTCATCGGTCACCCGCAGCTCGAACGAGAGCAGCGTGTTGACCGTCACCTGCGGGGCGGTGAAGCTCAGCGCGGGCGTATCGGTATTGGCCAGCGTCACCTTGGGGCCGCCTTCCTGGGACCAGCGCCAGGTGACGTTGCCGGTGGCGCTGTCGGCCAGCGCGTGCAGCGTGGTGGACAGGCCGGAGGCCGGAGATGACCTCGCGCCCGTCGTCGCCGATCAGCGCAATGGCCTGCCGCGCCGCCGCGGGCGCGCGCTGCGCGGCGGCCACAGCCACCGACTCCGGCCCGCAGGCCTGCCCTGCCAGGTCGGCGCAGGCGCGCACGCGGTAGCAAAAGGCCTGGGGCGACTTGGCGGGTGGCACGTCGTCCAGCGTGGTGGCGGTGGTCACGGCCACCGGTGCTCCGCAGGCGTCGGCGGCCAGCGAGGCGCAGGCGCTGGTGCCAGCCCCCGCCGGCACGGCGCAGCGCTGCAGGGCGTAGGCCTGGGCCCCGGCCGTGGCGGCCCACGACAGGCGCACGCCGTCGAGGCTGCCCTCCGCGGTGACCGCCGTGGGCGCCGTGAGGGCCTGGTTCGACCCCCCTCCGCAGGCCGACAAACCCAGCAGGGCCATCCCCAGAACCCACATCCGCAAGCCGGTATTCCGCTTCTTCATGACACGCTCCTGTCCACTTTTGCGGTTCATCCTACACGGATCACCCCCTGCTGTGCGAGGGCCACCACCGGGCACGCCCACCCCGCCGGGGCGCCGTGCGCCGGCGGCGAGCCCCCGGGCACCCCCTGAAAAACCGGCCCGATGAGACAATAGGGGCCATGAATGCAGTCTGGATAGATGCCGAAACGGCCGCGCCCACGCTGGCGCGCAGCCTGAAGATCGAGCGCGAGACGCACAAGCTCGAAAAGCGCCTGTGCCGGCTCATGGGGCAAGCCATTGTCGACTTCAACATGATCGAAGAGGGCGACAAGGTCATGGTCTGCCTGTCGGGCGGCAAGGACAGCTACGGCATGCTGGACATCCTGCTCAAGATGCAAGCGCGCGCGCCGGTCCATTTCGACATCGTCGCGGTCAACCTCGACCAGAAGCAACCCGGCTTTCCCGAGCACGTGCTGCCGGCCTACCTCGAGGAACTGGGCATCCCGTTCCACATCGAGAACCAGGACACCTATTCCATCGTCAAGGACAAGATCGCGCCGGGCAAGACGATGTGCAGCCTGTGCAGCCGGCTGCGCCGCGGCATTCTGTACCGCGTGGCCGACGAACTGGGCGCCACCAAGATCGCGCTGGGCCACCACCGCGACGACCTGCTGCAGACCTTCTTTCTCAACATGTTCTTCGGCGGCAAGCTCAAAGGCATGCCGCCCAAGCTGGTGAGCGACGACGGCCGCCACATCGTGATCCGTCCGCTGGCCTACGTGCCCGAGAAGGACCTCGTGCGCTGGGCCGAGCACCGGGCCTTCCCCATCATTCCGTGCACGCTGTGCGGCAGCCAGGAGAACCTGCAGCGCAAGCAGGTGGCCGCCATGCTGCGCGAATGGGAAAAGAAGTACCCGGGTCGGGTCGAGAGCATGTTCACCGCGTTGCAGAACGTGGTGCCCTCGCATCTGGCCGATGGCACGCGCTACGACTTCAAGGGCCTGAAGGCCAGTGGCGTGCCCGACGAAGAAGGTGACAAGGCCTTTGACGCCGAGGAATTCCCGGCCGCCACCCTGCCGGGCCTGCAGGTCATCCGCGTCTGACCCCGCCGCAGGAGGAGCCCGTGACCCGTTCCCTGACCCGCCTGGCCGTGCTGAGCGCCGCCTTGCTGGCGCTGGGGGGCTGCGCCACCTCGTTCCAGCTGGACAACGAAGTCCGCAGCTTCTCCAGCCTCACGGCGGTGCCGGCGCAGCCCACCTACCGCTTCGAACGGCTGCCGCTGCAGCAGACGCCGCAGCAGGGCGAAGTGGAAGCCTTTGCCGACAGCGCGCTGTTCAACGCCGGCCTGCGGCGCGACGACGCCGCCCCGCGCTACAGCGTGCAGGTCTCGGCCCGCGTGCAGCGCGCGCTGTCTCCCTGGGCCGACCCGTGGGACGGCTGGGGGGGCGTGGGCGTGGGCGTGAACGTGGGCATTGGCATCGGCACCGGCCCCTGGGGACTCTCGCCCTTCGGCCGCATGGAGCAGCCGTGGTACCGCCGCGAGGTCAGCGTGATCCTGCGCGAACTGGCCAGCCAGAAAGTCGTCTATGAAAGCCATGCCGTGAGCGACGGCCCCTGGAGCGACAACGCGGCCGTGCTGCCCGCGATGTTTGGCGCCGCACTGCAGGGATTCCCGGCAGCGCCGTCCGGCGTGCGCAAGGTCAACATCCAGGTCCCGGCCCGCTGAACAGAAAGAACCTTTGGAAGCCACCCGCATCATTGCCATCCGCCATGGCGAAACCGCCTGGAACGTGGACACCCGCATCCAGGGCCAGCTCGACATTCCCTTGAACGACACCGGGCAGTGGCAGGCGGCCCGCGTGGCGGCCGCCCTGGCCGCCGAGACGGTGCACGCCATCTACGCCAGCGACCTGCAGCGCGCCGACGCCACGGCGCGCGCGATCGGGCAGGCCACGGGCCGCGAGGTGACCTCGCACACCGGCCTGCGCGAGCGGCATTTCGGCGTGTTCGAGGGCCGCACCTTTGCCGAGATCGAAGCCGCCTGGCCCGACGAAGCCCTGGCCTGGCGCCGGCGTGTGCCCGAGTGGGCCCCCGAAGGCGGCGAGTCGCTGCAGCAGCTGCGAGAGCGCGTGGAGGCCACGGCCGGCGAACTGGCCGCCCGCCATGCCGGCGGGCAGATCGTGCTGGTCGCGCACGGCGGCGTGCTCGACGCGCTCTACCGCATTGCCACCCGCCAGGACCTGCAGGCGCCACGCACCTGGCAGCTGGGCAACGCGGCCATCAACCGGCTGCTCTGGACGCCCCAGGGCTTTTCACTGGTGGGCTGGTCCGACAGCCAGCACCTGGATCAGACATCGCGCGATGAAACCCACACCTGACACCCCCACCCGCCCCCTGCCCGGTGCCCTGCGCGAGCTGGTCGGCCGCCCCGTGGACGCCATCGACACGCCCGCGCTGGTGGTCGATCTCGACGCCATGCAGCGCAACCTGGGCCGCATGGCCGAGTTCGCGCAAAAGCATGACATCCGGTGGCGGCCCCACGCCAAGATGCACAAGAGCTCCGCCCTGGCCAAGCTGCAGATGCAGGCCGGCGCCGTCGGCGTGTGCGTGCAGAAGACCGCCGAGGCCGAAGCCATGGTGGCCGGTGGCGTGCACAACGTGTACATCAGCAACGAAGTCATTGCGCCGCACAAGCTGGCGCGCGTGGCCGCGCTGGCCCAGAAGCTCGCGGCCCAGCACGGCCAGCTCGCCATGGCCGTCGACAGCCCCGAAGGCGTCAGCCGCCTGGCCCAGGCCATGAACGAGGCCCGGGTCGCCAGCGGCAAGAGCGCGGTGATCGACGTGTTCGTCGAGGTCGACGTCGGCCAGCGGCGCTGCGGCGTGGCGCCGGGCAGCACCGCGCTGGCGCTGGCCCTGGAAATCCGCCGCCATCCGGCGCTGCGCTTTGCCGGGCTGCAGGCCTACCACGGCAAGGCCCAGCACCTGCGCAGCGCCCAGGAGCGCCGCGAGGCCATTGCCGTGGCCGTCGAAGACGTGCTCTACACGCGCCGGCTCATCGAGGCCAAGGGCGTACCGGTGGACCTCGTCACCGGGGCCGGCACCGGCAGCCTGGTGCTGGAGGCCGCCAGCGGCGTGTACGGCGAGCTGCAGGCCGGCTCCTTCCTGTTCATGGACGCCGACTACGCCCGCAACGAGCGCGACCCGGCGCAGCCGCAGTTCGAGCACGCGCTGTTCATCAAGACCCAGGTGATCAGCAGCTGTGCCACCCATTCGGTGTGCGACGCCGGTCACAAGAGCCATGCCATCGACTCGGGCCTGCCCACGGTGCATGCGCTGGACGCGGGCAACGAGCTGGAATACGCCAACGGCGGCGACGAGCACGGCATCCTGCGCACCACGGGCGTGGGCACGCGGCTGCCGGACCTGGGCCGCTTCCTGTGGCTGATTCCCGGCCACTGCGACCCCACGGTCAACCTGCACGACTTCATGATCGGCGTGACCGGCGGCCTGCGCGCCGGCAAGGTCGAACGCATCATCAGGGTTGATGCCAGAGGCGCGCTGACCTGATCCTGCGCAGAATCGGGGGCATGAGTCCGAGCCAGATCATTGTCCTTGCAACCCCGGTTTTCCTGCTGCTGATGGCGATCGAGTTCGCCTGGGGCTACACCCGCGGGCGCAACACCTACCGGCTGAACGACGCCATCAACAGCGTCGGCCTGGGCATGCTCAGCCAGATCAGCGCCGTGTTCATGCGGCTGCTGCGCGTGGGCATCTACACCGCCGTGTACGGCGCGGTGGCCCTCTGGCCCAACGAGGCGTTCTGGTCCACCTGGTACGGCGGGCTGCTGGCGCTGCTGTTCTACGACCTGTGCTACTACTGGCTGCACCGCGCCGGCCACGAGAGCGCGGTGTTCTGGGCCGCCCACGTGGTGCACCACCAGAGCCAGGACTACAACCTGTCCACCGCGCTGCGCCAGACCAGCTCGGGCCCGCTGCTAGGCTGGATCTTCTACCTGCCCATGGCCGTGGCGGGCGTGCCGCCGCTGGTGTTCGGCATCGTCTCGCTGGTCGACCTGCTCTACCAGTTCTGGGTTCACACCGAGCACGTGCCCAAGCTCGGCTGGTTCGACCGCTGGTTCTGCTCGCCGTCCAACCACCGCGTGCACCATGCCGTGAACGACCGCTACCTGGACCGCAACTATGGCGGCATCCTCATCCTCTGGGACCGGCTGTTCGGCAGCTTCAAGGAAGAAGACGAGCAATGCGTCTACGGCACGCGCAAGCCGCTGAACAGCTGGGACCCGCTGTGGGCCAATGCCGAGGTCTACTGGGGCCTGCTCAAGGACTCCTGGCACACCCGCCGCTGGGCCGACAAGCTGCGCGTCTGGCTCAAGCCGCCGGGCTGGCGGCCCGCCGACGTGGCGGCGCGCTTTCCGGTCGCGCCGTTCGACATGGCGGGGGTGCAGATATTCCACCCTCCCATGAGCCGCGCCGTGAAGTGGTTTGGCGCCGTGCAGTTTGTGCTGCTGCTGCTCGGCGTGGCCGGTTTCCTGTGGGTGGCCGACAGCCTGCCGCTGGCGCAGTCCGCGCTGTGGCTCGGCGCGCTCAGCGCCGGCCTGTGGGCCGTGGGCGCGGTGATGCAGGGCCGCATCACCATGCTCGAGGCCCTGCTGGTCGAAGCCGCGGCGCTGGCCACGGCCACCGCCGCGGCCGGGCTGGTTGACCTGCACCGTGTCTTCAAGCCGCTGGCCATGCTGATTGCTCTTTTTTTCATAGCGCAACGTGCCCAATCCGCAAGGGCTACAGGCCGATTTGATGCATTTCTGGCGGCCGGTGTGGTGTTTTCGCTGGCCGGCGACGTGCTGCTGATGTTCCCGGGCTATTTCATCCCCGGGCTGGTTGCCTTTCTCACGGCGCACCTGTTCTACATCGCGCTGTTCAAGCAGGGCCAGGCCTGGTTCCCGAGCCGGCGGGCGCTGGCCGCCACGCTGGCCATCGGCGGCGGCATGTACGCCTTTTTGTGGGCCGGCGGCCTGCCGGCGGCGCTGCGCATCCCGGTGGCGGCCTACGTGGTGGTGATCGCGTTGATGGCGGCCCAGGCGATTGGCCGGGCCACGGTGCTGCGCGACAGCGAGCCTGGCAGTGCGGCACTGGGCGTGGCCCTCGGCGCGGGCTTCTTCATGCTCAGCGATTCACTGCTGGCGGTGAACCGGTTTGTGGCGCCGCTGCCGATGGCCCAGGCCTGGGTGCTCAGCACCTACTATGTGGCGCAGATCCTGATCGTTCGGTTTGCGCGGCCGGCCACGGCCGTGGCCCCGCCTCAGTCCTCGAACAGCGCGCCCGCGCCCTTGGGCGGCATCACCCCCAGGTGACGGTACGCCGCCAGCGTGGCAATGCGTCCGCGCGGCGTGCGCTGCAGGTAGCCCTGCTGGATCAGGTAGGGCTCGATCACGTCCTCGATCGTGTCGCGCTCTTCGCCAATGCTGGCGGCGATGTTGTCCAGCCCCACGGGGCCGCCATCGAAGCGGTGGATCACGGCTTCCAGCAGCTTGCGGTCCATCACGTCGAAACCCTGGGGGTCGACGTCCAGCATGGCCAGGGCCTTGTGCGCGATGGCCGCGGTGATGCGGCCCGTGCCCTTGACGTCGGCATAGTCGCGCACGCGGCGCAGCAGCCGGTTGGCAATGCGGGGCGTGCCACGCGAGCGCCGGGCGATCTCCGTGCCCCCTTCCTCGTCCATGGGGGCATTCAGCAGGCCGGCGCTGCGCGCCACGATGCGCGCCAGCTCCTCGGCCGTGTAGAACTCCAGCCGCGCGACGATGCCAAAGCGGTCGCGCAGCGGGTTGGTCAGCATGCCGGCGCGCGTGGTGGCGCCCACCAACGTGAACGGCTGCAGGTCCAGCTTGATGCTGCGCGCGGCCGGGCCCTCGCCGATCATGATGTCGATCTGGTAGTCCTCCAGCGCCGGGTAGAGGATTTCTTCCACCACGGGGCTGAGGCGGTGGATTTCGTCGATGAACAGAACGTCGTTCTTCTCGAGATTGGTCAGCAGGGCCGCCAGGTCCTTGGGTTTTTCCAGCACCGGGCCCGAGGTCTGGCGCAGGTTCACGCCCAGTTCGTGGGCAATGATGTGGCTCAGCGTGGTCTTGCCCAGCCCCGGCGGGCCGAACAGCAGCACATGGTCCAGCGCCTCCTCACGCTTGCGCGCGGCGCCAATGAAAATCTCGAGCTGTTCGCGCGTCTTGGACTGGCCCACATAGTCGTCAAACAGCTTGGGGCGCAGCGCGCGCTCGATCGCCTCCTCGTTGGGCGAGGCCGGCGCGGCCGACACCACCCGCTTGGAGGCCGGCATGTCGAAGTCGTCGGTCTGGATGCTCATGGGCGGTGCGATGCGGGAGTTAACGGGCCAGTGAGCGCAGCGCCAGCTTGATGCCTTCGCTCACACCCACGTCCTTGGGCAGGGTCTTGAGCGTAGCGGCGGCGTCCTTGTCGCTGTAGCCCAGCGCAATCAGCGCCTGCAGGATGTCGGCCTGCGCGTCACTGGCCACGCTGGCCGCGGTGCCCAGGTCGGGGCCGAACTTGCCCTTGAGTTCCAGCAACAGGCGCTCGGCGGTCTTCTTGCCGATGCCCGGCACCTTGACCAGCCGGCCCGCGTCCTGCGCCGTCACGGCCTGGGCGATGTCGGCCACGCTCATGCCGCTGAGCACGCCCAGCGCCGTGCGCGGCCCCACGCCGGAAATCTTGATGAGCTGGCGGAAGGCGTCACGCTCGCTCGCGGTGCCAAAGCCGAACAATATCTGCGCGTCCTCGCGCACCACAAAATGGGTCAGCAGCGTGACCGGTTCACCCAGCGCGGGCAGGTTGTAGAAGGTGCTCATGGGCACATCCACCTCGTAGCCCACACCGTGGCAGTCCACCAGCACCTGCGGCGGGTTCTTCTCGGCCAGCGTGCCCTGGAGTCGTCCGATCAAGATGCGCTTCCGGTCAGGGGTTCACCAGACCGCGCCGCGCGGCCTCGAGCGCGGCTTCGGCGCGCGACGAGACATTGAGCTTGCGGTAGATCTGCTTGATGTAGTCGGCGATGGTGTGGCGCGACAGGCCAAACTGCTGGGCGATCTCGGGCAGGGTATAGCCCTTGGCCACGCGCTGCAGCACCTCGGTCTCACGCTCGGTCAGGCTGACTTCGTTTTCCAGCTCGCGCACCAGCGCGTTGCGCCGGGTCGAGGCTCCCGCGAAATGCGCCAGCACGCGCCGCGCGATGGGCGGCGACAGCGGCGGCTCGCCCTGGGTCATGCGCAGCAGCTGGGCCACCAGCGTTTCCTGCGGCTGCTCCTTGAGCAGGTAGCCGAAGGCGCCCGCCTGCAGCGCGGGAAACAGGTGGTCATCGTCGTCATAGATGGTGACCACCACCGGAAAGGCGGCGGGCTGCAGCTTGCGCAGCGCCCCCACCACGTCAATGCCGCTGCCGTCGGGCAGGCCCAGGTCGATCAGCGCGAGGTCGAACTTGCCCTGCTGGACGCAGGCCAGCGCCTCGTCGCGGCGCCCGGCCGTCACCACCCGCATCTGCGGGAAGGCGGCGCGCGCGACGTCGCCCAGCCAGACGCGGATCTCGGGCAGGTCTTCGACGATGAGGGCACTGTTCATGGCAAGTCGATGTTAGCGGATTGCACCTCGAGCGGGATCACCACCTGCAACAGCGTGCCTCCCCCGGGCGCCGGCCCCAGTGCATGGCGGCCTGCCAGCTTGTGCACGCGGCGCTCGATGCCCGGCAGGCCATGGCCCTGGGAGCGCGCGCCGCCGGGCAGACCCCGCCCGTCGTCGGCCACTTCCAGTTCCAGCGCGTCCGGCCAGAGGTTGATGCGGATGCGGCAGCGCCGGCCGCCGCTGTGGCGGATGACGTTGGACACCGCCTCGCGCAGCACGCGCGTGAGCTGCACGTGCGTTCGCGCCGGCAGCACCAGCCCCTGCGCGGGCTCGTCGGCGATCCATTCGGACTCGAACCCGGCCGCGGCCAGGCGCGAGACCGACTCGGCCCGCCAGTCGGCCAGGACGTCCTCGGCACGGGCCGGGCTGGCCGTGAGGCCGCGCACACTCAGGCGCATTTCCTCCAGCGCCTGGCGGGCCATGCCGGCCACGCGCTCGGAATCCGAGGCCTGGGCAATGGTCAGCAGCTTGGCGCCCAGGTCGTCATGCAGATCCGAAGCAATGCGCTGGCGCTCGCTTTGCGCGGCCTGTTCGGTCCGCAGCTCGGTCAGCTGGGCGTAGTTGTGCTCGATCTCGCGCGACTTCTCGGCCACCCGCTTTTCCAGCTCGACATTGACCGACTCGGCCCGGTTCAGCGCCTGCACGAACAACTGGATCAGCCGCACGCCAATCACCAGGAACAGAAACGGCATGGCGAAATGGATGACATGGATCTTGGGCAGCGGCAGCAGGTTGTTCTGCAGCGCGATCTCGATGGCCGCGAGCACGATCGCCATGACCAGCACCAGGCTCATGAGCCAGAATTCGCGCCGCCGGCCGCGCCAGGCAATGCGGGCAAAAATCGCCACGCAGACCAGGAACTCCAGCGCGGTGAGGTTGTAGACCGTGCTGGCCGCGGCCAGCAGGTGCGCGGGGTTGATCGACAGCAGCACCACGGGCACCAGCAGCGCCTGCAGCAGCAGGAAGCCGTCGATCCAGCGCGAGCGGTAGTCCACGAAGCGCAGCAGAAACAGGTAGGCGCAGCCCAGTACCGGCGGGAACGCACTGCAGATCAGGACCTCGGTGTGCAGGTAGGACAGCGGCACATGCTGCACGAACAGCCGGGTGCTGATGCCCGCCCAGCCCACCGAGAACAGGCCGAAGAACAGCAGGTAGCTGTCCTTGCGCCGCACCGCGGCCAGCCCCAGCATGGCCGCGCCCAGCACGCAGATGGTCACCGCAATGATCTGCGCCACCGTGACGTTCCAGAACAGCTGGTGATCGTATTCGGGCTGCAGGTCGGCCAGCAGCCCCACCTCCACGGGCGACAGGCCGGCCGCGCGCTGGCGCGCGGACACCTCGCGCGCCGAATAACCCACCAGCCGGATGCGCAGTTCGTTGCGCTGCGGCCGCAGCACGGCGCGCGGCAGGCTGAACAACTGGGGGTAGTAGCAGTTGCGGGTGACGGGCTCGGTCATGAGGCCGCCGCTGCCCACCAGTTCCCCGTTGAGGAACACCTCCACGTTGGTGCAGGCCCGCCGGATGTAGACGCCCATCAGCCCGTGGCCCTGCGCGGCGTCCGGCAGGCTGTCGAAGTACAGCCGGTACCAGACGGCGCCGCTGTGGCCGGGGAAACTGGTCTCCCAGTCGTCCGGCAACGCCACCGGCCGCCAGTCCCCGGGCTGCCCCCCGGGCCCAGGCAGGGCGGCCTCGGCCTGGGTCAGCGAGACCACGCCCGCCGACACCGGACCCTGGCCCAGCCAGAACGCCAGAGCGGCGACAATACAACGCAGCAGGTTTCCCATTGCCATGATTGTCCGACACACCTTCTCCCCGCCCAACAACACCCGCCTGGCGAACCTGTGCGGCGCCACCGACGAGCACCTGCGCACGATCGAGGCGGCCCTGCAGGTGCGCATTGCCCACCGGCACGAGCAGTTCAAGATCGACGGCCCCAAGGCCCGCGCGCAGCGCGCCCTCGAAGTGCTGCAGGCGCTCTACGAGATCGCCGCCCGGCCGGTGGACGCCACCAAGGTGCAGCTGATGCTGGCCGGCGACGCCGCCATGAGCGAGGACGAGGCCGGCGCCATGACGCTGCACACGCGCCGCGCCGACCTGCGCGCGCGCACGCCGAACCAGAGCGTGTACCTGGACAACATCGCCCAGCATGACATCACCTTCGGCATCGGGCCGGCCGGCACCGGCAAGACCTACCTGGCGGTGGCCATGGCCGTGGACGCGCTGGAGCGCAGCGCCGTGCAGCGCATCGTGCTGACGCGTCCGGCGGTCGAGGCGGGCGAAAAGCTGGGCTTCCTGCCCGGCGACCTGAGCCAGAAGGTCGACCCGTACCTGCGGCCGCTGTATGACGCGCTGTACGACCTGATGGGGTTCGAGAAGGTCACCAAGGCCTTCGAGCGGCAGGCCCTGGAGATCGCGCCGCTGGCGTTCATGCGCGGACGCACGCTCAACAACGCCTTCGTGATCCTGGACGAGGCGCAGAACACCACCCCCGAGCAGATGAAGATGTTCCTCACGCGCATCGGCTTCGGCAGCAAATGCGTGGTGACCGGCGACGTGAGCCAGATCGACCTGCCCAAGGGCCAGCTCAGCGGCCTGGTGGATGCCGAGCGGGTGCTCAAGCGGGTCGTGGGCATTGCCCACACCCGCTTCACCAGCGCCGACGTGGTGCGCCACCCGCTGGTGGCCCGCATCGTCGACGCCTACGATGCGGCGCGCAAGACCCCATCCGCTACCAAATAAATAGCAAACAATGACCGTCCGGCAAGGACTGGAGACCGATTTGACGCATGAACTGGCCTTGTCACTGCAATTCGCGGCCTTCAGCGGCAGCGCCGCCCACCGCGCGGCCCTGCCGCGCGCGGCGGTGCGCCGCTGGATCGGTGCTGCCCTGAACGCCCCGGGCGAACTGACCGTGCGCGTGGTCGCAGAGGACGAAGGCCGCAGCCTCAACCACCAATACCGGGGCAAGGACTACGCCACCAACGTGCTGACGTTTGACTACACGCGCCAGCCGGTGGTTGCGGCCGACCTGGTGCTGTGCGGGCCCGTGGTGGCGCGCGAGGCGCGCGAGCAGCGCAAGACGCTGCAGGCCCACTATGCGCACCTGCTGGTGCACGGCACGCTGCACGCCCAGGGCTGGGACCACGAAACGAATGAGCGCGACGCGCTCGAGATGGAAGCGCTGGAAATCCTGCTGCTGGGCTCGCTGGGCTTCCCGAACCCGTATTGAGTTGAGGCCGGCCGCGCGGCTCAGCGCACCGTCATCGGGATGGTCACCGGCCCGTCGTTAACCAGCTGCACCTTCATGTCCGCCGCGAACCGGCCGGTCTGCACCACCGGGTGCGCCGCGCGCGCCTGGGCCACCACGTAGTCATAGAGACGGCGCCCCTCGTCGGGCGCGGCCGCGCCAGTGAAGCTGGGCCGGTTGCCGCCTGACGTGTCGGCCGCCAGCGTGAACTGGCTCACCAGCAGCAGGCCACCCGCCACGTCCTGCACGCTGCGGTTCATCTTGCCGGCCTCGTCGGAGAAGATCCGCAGCTTGAGCAGCTTGGCCAGCAGCCGGTCGGCCTGCGACTCGGTGTCGCCGCGCTCGGCGCACACCAGTACCAGTAAGCCCCGGGCAATTTCGCCAATGACCTCGCCCTCCACCACCACGCGCGCCTCAGCCACTCGTTGCACCACCGCCAGCATCAGATCAGGTCCTTTTCATCGTCAAAGTGGGCCTCCACGTCGCTGGGCAGCAACTGGATGGTCGCGCGCAGCCCGGGCACGGCGCTCATCAGTGCCTGCTCCACGCTCGTGCGCAGGGCCGCGGCCCGGCCCAGGCTCCAGCTCGCGGGCATGTGCATGTGCAGGTCCACAAAGCGGCGCTGGCCGGCCTTGCGCGTCGTCACATGGTCGAATCGGATGGTGGGGTGGGCGAAGATGTCCAGCGTCTTGTGGATCTCGGCCAGCACATCGGGCTCGAGCGCTTCGTCCATGAGCCCCTGCGACGAGCGACGCATCAGATGGAAGCCCTCGCGCAGGATGTTCAGCGCCACGCCCATGCCCACCAGGGCGTCGAGCCAGAGCCAGCCGGTCGCCGCCACGGCCGCCAGCCCGACCACCACGCCCACCGAGGTCCAGACGTCGGTGACGAGGTGGCGCGCGTCGGCCTCGAGCGCGATCGAGCGATGCTCCCGCGCGGCCCGGAACATGGCCCAAGCCAGCCCGCCGTTGAGCGCCGAGCTCACCACCGAGAGGGCCAGGCCCCAGCCCAGCTGCTCCAGCGGCTGCGGGTCGATCAGCCGGTGGCCCGCCGCCCACAGGATGCCCAGTGCCGCGCCAATGATGAGAACGCCCTCGAAACCCGAGGAGAAGTATTCGGCCTTGTGGTGGCCGTAGGGGTGGTCTTCGTCGGGTGGGCGCTGGGCGATCGTCACCATCACCAGCGCAAAAATGGCACTGGCGAGGTTCACGAAGGACTCCATGGCGTCCGACAGCAGGCCCACCGAGTCCGTCAACCACCAGGCCAGGGTCTTGAGCGCAATGGTGACGACGGCCACGCCCACCGAGGCGCGCAGCAGATTCTGCGGCGTCATGAGCCTGGACTGGGGAGCGTTCACGGCGGCCCCGGTTCAGCCCAGCGTCACCTTCGCGAACTTGCGCTTGCCCACCTGAACCACGTAGGTGCCGGCCTCGAGCTTGAGGCCGCGGTCGCTGACAACGCTGGAATCCACGCGCACACCGCCGCCGTCGATCAGGCGGTTGGCTTCACTCGTGGAAGGCGCCAGCCCGGCCGACTTGAGCAGGGCGCCAATGCCCAGCGGCGCGCCGGACAGCGTCACCTGGGGGATATCGTCAGGCACACCGCCCTTGCTGCGGTTGTTGAAGTCCTGCTCGGCGGCGTCCGCGGCCTGCGCCGTGTGGAAGCGCGCGGTGATCTCCTTGGCCAGCATCACCTTGGCGTCCTTGGGGTTGCGGCCGCCCTCCACTTCCTGCTTCAGCACGGCGATCTCGGCCTGGCTGCGGAAGCTCAGCAGGGTGTACCAGCGCCACATCAGGTCGTCCGAGATCGACAGCACCTTGGCGAACATGGTGTTGGGCTCCTCGGTCACGCCGATGTAGTTGTTCTTGCTCTTGGACATCTTGTCGACGCCGTCCAGGCCCTCGAGCAGCGGCATGGTCAGGATGCACTGGGGCTCCTGGCCGTATTCGGCCTGCAGGTGGCGGCCCATGAGCAGGTTGAACTTCTGGTCGGTGCCGCCCAGCTCCAGGTCGCTCTTCAGGGCGACCGAGTCGTAGCCCTGCATCAGCGGGTAGAGGAACTCGTGCACGCTGATGGAGGTGCCGGCCTTGAAGCGGTCGTGGAAGTCGTTGCGCTCCATCATCCGCGCCACCGTGTACTTGGCCGCGAGCTGGATCATGCCCCGCGCGCCCAGCGGGTCGCTCCACTCGCTGTTGTAGCGCAGCTCCGTTTTGGCGGGATCGAGGATCTTGTCAGCCTGGGCCCGGTAGGTTTCGGCGTTGGCCTTGATCTGCTCGGCCGTGAGGGGCGGGCGCGTGGTGTTGCGTCCCGAGGGGTCGCCGATCATCGAGGTGAAGTCGCCGATCAGGAAAATCACCGTGTGCCCCAGGTCCTGGAGCTGGCGCATTTTGTTCAACACGACCGTGTGCCCGACATGAATGTCCGGTGCGGTCGGGTCCAGCCCCAGTTTGATGCGCAACGGCGTGCCCGTGGCCTCGGAGCGGGCCAGCTTCTTGACCCATTCGTCCTGCGGAATCAACTCATCGCAGCCGCGCAGCGAGACGGCCAGCGCTTCCTGAACCCGTTCGGTAACCGGGAAATTTGTAACTTGAGCTTGATTCATAAGGGTTTTTTCAGATGACACCGGGGGTGGGCTGGCTATACTCGTTGCCCATCGACTGTGCCGGATTTTAATTGGCGCAGTTTTTGCAATTCGCTGGCGACCAAAACACAGGGAACCGCCCGGCCTGAAGGACGGGGCAACGGCTTCTTTCTGGGGACTCATCTTTTGAACAACGGCTTGATTGCCGCCGGGAACGCGCTTTTGTCCCGGCTGGCCCACACAATTGAACACCATCCCAGGCAGATGACCGCATTGGTCGCCGCGCTCATGCTGGGTGGCGGTGGCGGCGCCTATGCCGTTGCCTCTCTGGCGCCCGACGCCGCCGATCTGCCGGTCCGCGAGGTCATCGAGGCCGTGGAGCCGCTGCCGCTGCAGGGACAGATCGACGCACTGGACGTGCACAGCTTCAAGCTGTTCCGCTCCGAGCTGACCCGCTCCAGCGACACCGCCGACTCGCTGCTCAAACGGCTGGGCATCGACGATCTCGCCGCCGCAGCCTTTCTGCGCAGCGACGCCAATTTCCGCAACGGGTTGCTGGGCCGCGCGGGCCGCACCGTGACGGCCGAGGCCGACGACCACAACGGCCTGCTCAAGCTGAGCGCGCGCTGGACGCCCGAGGACGACGGCCGTTTCAGCCGCCTCGTGATCGAGAAGTCGGCCCAGGGCTTCACCTCGCGCATCGAGAGCGCCCCGCTGGCGGCTTCCAGCCGGCTGGGCAGCGGCACCATCAAGTCCTCGCTGTTTGCCGCCACCGACGAATCGCGCATCCCCGATGCCGTGGCCGTGCAGGTGGCCGAGATTTTCTCGGGTGACATCGACTTCCATCGCGCTCTGCGCAAGGGCGACCGCTTCAGCGTGATCTACGAATCGCTTGAAGCTGACGGTGAGCCCCTGCGCACGGGCCGCGTGCTGTCGGCGGAGTTCGTCAACAACGGCAAGACCTATCAGGCGATGTGGTTCCAGGAGCCAGGCCAGAAAGGCGGCTACTACACACTCGACGGGCAAAGCCTGCGACGCGCCTTCCTGACATCGCCGATGCAGTTCTCGCGCGTGACCAGCGGCTTCAAGATGCGCTTTCACCCGATTCTCAAGAAGTGGCGTGCCCACCTTGGCGTGGACTATGCGGCCCCCACGGGCACCCCCGTTCGCACCGTGGGCGATGGCGTGGTCGAGTTCGCCGGTGTGCAGAACGGTTTTGGCAACGTGGTGTTCGTGAAGCACCGCAACAACAACACCACGGTGTACGCCCACCTGAGCCGCATCTTCGTGAAGCGCGGCCAGAGCGTCAGCCAGGGAGACAACATCGGCGCCGTGGGTTCCACGGGTTGGGCCACGGGGCCGCACCTGCATTTCGAATTCCGCGTCAACGGCCAGCACCAGGACCCGTTGACCATTGCCAAGCAGAGCGAGTCGATTCCGGTATCTGCAGCGGCCAAGCCTGCATTTGACCGTGCGGCCGCGGCCATGCGGGTGCAACTGGCCGCCGCCGGCTCCGTCCAGCAAGCCAGCGCCCAGTAAGCCGGGCCACACGGCGTGAAGGAGCTTTACGTCGGCCTGATGTCCGGCACGTCGCTGGATGGCGTCGACGGTGTGCTGGCGGATTTTTCGGGCCCCGCGCCGCGGTGCCTTGTCCACGCCTCAAGGCCGCTGGAGGCACACCTGCGGTCTTCACTGCTCGCGCTGAACCGCCCGGGCCACAACGAACTCCATGACGCCGCCCTGGCGGCCAACGCACTCGTGCGGGTCTATGCCGCCGTCGTGAAGGATCTGCTGGCCGAAGCCGGGGTGCCTGCCCAGGCGGTGAACGCCATTGGGGCGCATGGACAGACCGTGCGACACCAGCCACAGGCATTCGATGGAACGGGGTACACGCTGCAACTCAACCATCCCGCGCTGCTGGCCGAATTGACCGGTATCGACGTGGTGGCGGATTTCCGCAGCCGCGACGTAGCCGCCGGCGGACAGGGTGCCCCGCTCGCGCCGTTCTTTCACGAGGCAGTGTTCACCCAGCCTGACCAGCAGGTGGGCGTCCTGAATCTTGGAGGCATCGCGAACCTGACCCTGCTGGACCCCCAGGGGCTGCTTGGCGGCTTCGATTGCGGTCCCGCCAATGCGCTGATGGACCACTGGTGCGAAAGACACACGGGCCAGCCTTTTGACCGGAACGGCGCCTGGGCGGCAAGCGGCACCGTCCAGGCCAGGCTGCTGCAAGCCCTGCTAGCGCACCCTTATTTCGAGCAGGCACCGCCCAAGAGCACGGGGCGAGACCTGTTCAATCAGGAGTGGCTCGAGCATGCCCTGGCCGTTCAGGGCCATTTGCTGCCGGTGGATGTGCAGGCCACGCTGGCCGAACTCACGGCACGCACCTGCGCCCAGGCGCTGCTCGACCACGCCCCGCAGGCCGGTGAACTGGTGGTGTGTGGTGGCGGCGCCCTCAATCAGCATCTGATGCAGCGGCTACAGGCCCTGCTGCCCGGCCAGAAGGTCCTGTCCAGCGAGGAACGCGGTCTGCCGCCTCAGCAAGTCGAGGCCGCTGCGTTTGCCTGGCTGGCACGCAAGACCGTACGGCGCGAAACACTCGACCTCAGAAGCACGACGGGCGCCCGAGGCGCCCGTGTGCTGGGAGCGATCTACCCGGCCTGAGTCCGCCGGCCAGCGCCTGCAGGAATCAGGTCGAGAAGCTGGAGCCACAGCCGCAGGTGCTGGTGGCATTGGGGTTCTTGATCACGAACTGCGCGCCCTGGAGGTCTTCCTTGTAGTCGATCTCGGCGCCAACGAGGTACTGGTAGCTCATGGCGTCGATCAGCAGGGACACGCCATTCTTGGTCATCACCGTGTCGTCTTCGTTGGTGATTTCATCGAAGGTGAAACCATACTGGAAGCCCGAGCAGCCTCCACCCTGCACGAACACGCGCAGCTTGAGGTCGGGGTTGCCTTCCTCGGCAATCAGGTCCGCCACCTTGGCCGCCGCGCTGTCTGTGAAGATCAGCGGCACGGGCATGTCGGTCTGGATGTTGTCGGGAACTGCGCTCATGGGGTACTCCGGGTGACTTTTCGACGTAAATACTACATTGTTTTCGTCGGGAATTCAGTCAGAAGTTATTTGCCGCCAGTTTCAGTAAGGGCTTTTCGTCCGCGCCCTGCGTCGGGTGCAGTTGCCCAGAAATCATCGCGCCCTGGTGCATTTCGACCGCGCGGTAATGCACGTCGCCCTCGATGCGGGCCTTGGGCTGGAGTTCGAGCAGTTCCAGAGCGTGAACCGGCCCCTGAACGCTGCCGTTGATGATCACGTGATCGGCATGGATCTCGCCGTGGACGCTCGCGCTCTCGGAGATCACCAGGATGCTCGGGCTTTCGGCGTTGGCCCGGATGTCCCCCATGACCTCCCCATCCACGCGCAGGCCGTCGGTGAACTTGAGATTGCCTTCGATACGGCTGCCTTGGGCGATCAGGCTCTTGATCGGTGGTTGTGCCTTTTTGCCAAACATGCGGACTCCTCAACGAGTGGGTTCTAAAGTTTGATGCTCTGGACCGCGCGGGTGGCGGTGCCTTCCACCACGCGGGCAGACATGTTTTTTACCACGGCTTGCGGGGGCAAGTCGACAATTCCCTCGATCCGGCGGTACTGGCTGAACTGGAGCACCTGCGGGCCGCCAGGCAGCGACATCATCCACGGCTTGCCTCCGTCCAGCCCCGAGAAACTGATTTCGAGCTTGCCATTGAACTGTGGCGCGTTCTTGACGGGCTGCATCACCAGCACCTGCCATTTGAGCTGGTGCTCGCCGATCACCTCGGCCTGCAGCCCGCGGATGGCGATGCCCTCGATGCCACTGGAGGGAATGAGCTTTTCAAAGAAACCGAGGTCGTCCCGCAGGGCGCGGTTGTCGGCTTCCAGCACGCGGATCTGGGCCGCCAGTTTTTCCTGAGCCGCGCGCTCGGCCGTCAGCAGGCTGCCCGAGGTGTTGACGACGGACTGCACCTTGTCGCGCTCCTCGCGCAGGCGGGCAACCTCGGTGCGCAGTTGGGCGAGTTCTTCCTTGCCATGGGTGTCGACCCCGGCGATGTTCTTGCCAAACTCGAACGCCCAGAGCCCCACCGCCGCGCAGAACCCCAGAACAATCGCCATGACCAGCCAACGGAACGGCCAGGGCATGGCGCTGCGCACGGCCATGCGCGGTGCACTGATGGTGAGGCGGCGACGGAGCAGACGAAATCGCATTGTTCAAATATTCCCAGCAAAGCTGCACACCATGCCACAACATGGCACAAACAACAAAGCCGCAGCAAGCGAACTTGTGCGGCTTTGTTTCTGCAGGGAGAAAGCTTAGCGCTTGCTGAACTGCTTGCGGCGGCGCGCGGAGTGCAGGCCCACCTTCTTACGCTCGACCTCGCGGGCGTCGCGGGTCACGAACCCAGCCTGGCTCAGGGCCGGCTTGAGCGACGCGTCATAGTCGATCAGCGCGCGGGTGATGCCGTGACGGGTTGCGCCGGCCTGGCCGGACTCGCCACCCCCGTGCACGTTGACCTGGATGTCGAACGTTTCGGCGTGGTTGGTCAGCATCAGCGGCTGCTTGGCAATCATGATGGACGTCTCACGGCCGAAATAGGCCTGGATGTCCTTGCCGTTCACCGTGATCTTGCCGGTGCCTTTTTTCAGAAACACGCGGGCGACGCTGGATTTGCGACGGCCGGTGCCATTGTTCCATTCACCAATCATTCTCAAGGCTCCTTACAGTTCCAGCACTTTGGGCTGTTGGGCGGTGTGCGGGTGCTCTGCACCGCCATACACCTTGAGTTTCTTGATCATGGCGTAGCCGAGCGGGCCCTTGGGCAGCATGCCCTTGACGGCCTTTTCCAGGGCGCGGCCCGGGTGCTTGGCTTGCATGTCGCGGAAGTTGGTGGCCGTGATGCCGCCCGGGTAGCCGGAATGGCGGTAGTACACCTTGTCAAGCGGCTTGGCGCCGGTGACGCGCAGCTGGGCTGCGTTGATGATGACGATGTAGTCACCGGTATCGACGTGAGGCGTGTAAATGGCCTTGTGTTTGCCGCGCAAACGGAGAGCAACTTCGCTGGCTACTCGTCCGAGGACCTTGTCGGTCGCGTCAATCACAAACCACTCGTGCGTCACGTCAGCGGGCTTGGCGCTGAACGTTTTGGTCATGAGTTTCTCTTTGAAGAGTTGGTTTGCCAGCCCTTTTCCACGGTCGGTGTTCCTCTTTTGGGAACCTCTTAGGTGGGAGTCAAACCTCGCCGCGGGGCCGGAAAAACGCTGCGAAGCCCTCCATTATACGAAAAACCGCTTTGGCCGCGCAATCGCCGGCAGGAAGGGGAGTTACCATCCCCCCATGTTCAGTTACCGCCACGCCTTCCACGCCGGCAATCATGCCGATGTGCTCAAGCACACCGTGCTGGTGGCCATGCTGCGCCACCTGACCGAAAAGGACGCGGCGCTGACCGTGCTGGACACCCACGCAGGCGCCGGCCTGTACCGGCTCGACGGCGACTACGCCCAGACCAGCGGCGAAGCCGCCGACGGAGTTCTGAAGCTGGCGTCCGGCACCGACCTCGCGCCCGCCCTGGCCGACTATGCCAGCGTGGTGGCCGGCTTCAACACTGGCAACAAGGCACGCGTCTATCCCGGCTCCCCTTTCATCGCCCATCACCTGCTGCGCGGCCACGACCGCCTCAAGCTGTTCGAACTGCATCCCACCGATGCCCGGACGCTGGCCGGAAATATCGCGCAACTCGAGGCTGGCCGGCAGATCGCCGTGTTCAGCGAGGATGGCTTCGAGGGCGTCAAGAAGTTCCTGCCGCCGCCTGCGCGGCGCGCGCTGCTGCTGTGCGACCCGAGCTACGAGATCAAGTCCGACTACGCACGTGTGGCAGCCATGGTGACCGACGCTCTCAAGCGCTTCGCCACCGGCACCTACGCGGTCTGGTACCCCATCATCCCGCGCCCCGAAGCCCACGACCTGCCACGCAGGCTCAAGACCCTGGCCACCAAGGCAGGCAAGAGCTGGCTGCATGCCACGCTGACCGTGAAGTCCAGCAAGATCACGGTCACCGCCGCCGGCCAGGAGCAACGCCCTGGCCTGCCTGCCAGTGGCATGTTCGTCATCAACCCGCCGCACACCCTCAAGGCGGCGCTGCAGCCCGCCCTGCCCCAGATGGTGGCCCTGCTCGGGCAGGACCGTCACGCGGCGTTCGGGCTGGAGTCCGGCGGCTAAGCCGCCGGCCGGTCAGAAACGCTTGCGGATGCCGGCACCAAAGCTGGTGCCGCTGCTGAAGGTGGTGATCCTGTCGCGCATGTACATGGCGTACACGTCCGTGCTCTTGGACAGGTTGTAGTCGTAGCCGATGGACAAGGTGCTGCGTGTGTTGCCCGGGTTGACCCGGGTCCTGGCCGCTCCGACCAGCACCTTGCCCAGGCCGACAGGCACCGAGGCGCCCAGTGAGACCGTCCGGGCCTGCGGCACCAGTGTGTCCGACTTGGCTTTGCCGTAGGTCAGGAAGCCCTTGACCACCTTGGCGTCGTACGAGGCACCGAGCATCCAGTCGGTTTTCTTGTCGCCCGTGGCAAAGGGAGCCGACGCCGCGGGGTTGGTGATCTGGTCCCGTTCGTAGAACGCGGTGGCGGCAAAGGGGCCGTGGAAGTACAGCACGTTGAAGCCCACGTTCTTCGGGCTGGAGTTGCCGGCCACTTCACCGAACTGGTAGTGCACGTTGGCCGACAGGCCCGAGAAATTCGGTGTGCTGTAGATGATTTCATTGGCCCAGCCCGTGTCCGACGGGGTGGTGGCGGCCCAGCCCGTGCCGTTGAACAGCGGCACGTTGGCGTGCAGCACCAGCGGCGCAAAGGTGAACGAGTCGCCAAACGGGTTGAAGATCACGGTGGGCAGGAAGTTGGGCGCCAGGCCGCGCCCCAGCGTCACCGTGCCAAAACTGCCCGCCAGGCTCACATTGGCGTCGCGCGAGAAGAACGGGTCATTCGGGAAGCGCCCCTGGTTGCCTGAGTCCACCTGGATGAACGAGGTCAGCGCAAATTTGGCCTGCAGGCCACCACCCAGGTCTTCGGTACCCTTCACCCCGAACCACGAGGTCGTCATGCCACCGCTGTTGACGACCGAAGCCCGGCCCGCGTCCCCGGCCATGCGCTTGGAGCCGGCATAGATATCCGCGGTGCCCATCAGTTGGACCGAGCTTTGCGCCGAAGCAGCACCGGCGCACACGGCCAGTGCGCCAGCCAGAACCAGTTTTGTTTTCATTTCTTCTCCAGATGTTTTGTCGGGCGACAGGCCCGGAGCGGGCCAGCAAAAGCTGTGCCGCACCGCTGTCACACGGATCCGGCCCGTTTGAGTACTTTTAGAAACAGTTGCCATCGCCGGGTGGGTTCTATTTGGTGCATTGCCGCATGAGCCGGTCGAAGCGGGCACCGTTTGGGTCTTCTCAAAATTAACCGACCGATCGGTCGGTTAATTGATATACTGCGATCAGCGCCCTCCGCCGGCGCAGGAGACACCCATGTACACCCAAGCTCTGGACATCCCCGATCCGGGACGCGAGGCCTCGCTCAAGGCCGTGCCCCCGCCCACCGATGCCACTCAGGTCGCCCACCAGGCGCGCTTCGACGCGAGGATCGATGCCGACGGCAAGATCGAACCCCAGGACTGGATGCCCGAGGCCTACCGCAAGACGCTGGTGCGCCAGATCAGCCAGCACGCGCACAGCGAGATCATCGGCATGCAGCCCGAGGGCAACTGGATCAGCCGTGCGCCCAGCCTCAAACGCAAGGCCATCCTGCTGGCCAAGGTGCAGGACGAGGGCGGCCACGGCCTGTACCTGTACAGCGCGGGCGAAACCCTGGGCACCAGCCGCGACCAGATGCTGGACGCCCTGCACACCGGCAAGGCCAAATACAGCTCCATCTTCAACTACCCCACGCTGACCTGGGCCGATGTGGGCGTGATCGGATGGCTGGTGGATGGCGCGGCCATCATGAACCAGGTGCCGATCTGCCGCTGCAGCTACGGACCCTATGCGCGCGCGATGATCCGCATCTGCAAGGAGGAGAGCTTCCACCAGCGCCAGGGCTTTGAAAGCCTGATGGCGCAAATGACCGGGACCCCTGCGCAGCGCGCCATGGTGCAGGACGCGGTCAACCGCTGGTGGTGGCCGGTGCTGGCCATGTTCGGCCCGCCCGACGCCGACAGCCCCAACAGCGCGCAGGGCATGCGCTGGGGCATCAAGCGCATCAGCAATGACGACCTGCGGCAGAAGTTCGTCGACGCGACGGTGCCCCAGGCCAGGATCCTGGGCGTCACCCTGCCCGACCCCGACCTGCACTGGAACGAAGCCCGCCAGCAGCACGACTACGGTGCCATCGACTGGGACGAGTTCTGGGCCACCGTCAACGGCAACGGCCCGTGCAACTCGGAACGCCTGGCCACGCGCGTCAAGGCCCACAACGACGGCCAGTGGGTGCGCGACGCTGCGCTGGCCCATGCGCGCAAGCAGAAGCAACGCACCCTGAAGGAAGCAGCATGAACACCCCCCTGAACGAATGGCCTTTGTGGGAAGTGTTCGTGCGGTCCAGGCAGGGACTGGAGCACAAGCACTGCGGCAGCCTGCATGCGGTGGACGCCGCGCAGGCGCTGCAGATGGCGCGCGATGTCTACACGCGCCGCCAGGAAGGCGTGAGCCTGTGGGTGGTGCCCTCGAGCGCCATCACGGCCAGCGAGCCTGACGACAAGGACGAGCTCTTCGACCCCATGGCGGACAAGATCTACCGCCATCCCACGTTCTATGACATCCCTGATGAAGTGGGGCACATGTGATGGCTCGCCAGCCCACCCCTGCAGCGCCGATTGACTACCTGCTGCACCTGGCCGACAACGCACTGGTGCTGGGCCAGCGCAACGCCGAGTGGTGCGGTCATGGCCCCGTGCTGGAGGAAGACATCGCCATGGCCAACATCAGCCTGGACCTGATCGGGCAGGCACGGTTGCTCTACCAGCACGCCGCGGCGCTGATGGATGACGGAAGCACCGAGGATTCGCTGGCCTACCTGCGCGACGCACCGGACTTTCGCAACTACACCCTGCTGGAATTGCCTCACCACGGTCCGCTGGCCGGCACGGCCTCGGCCGACCGCGACTACGCCACGACCATTGTTCGCAACTTCCTGTTCAGCACGCTGATGGTCCTGCTGTGGAATGCACTCGAAAGCCATGAAGACCCGCAACTGGCCGCGATTGCCGCCAAGTCGTCCAAGGAAGTCCGCTATCACCTGCGCCATGCTCGCGACTGGCTGGTGCGGCTGGGCGACGGCACCGACGAGTCCCATGCCCGCACCCAGGCCGCGCTGAACCACCTGATGCCCTACACCCAGGAGTTCTGGGCGGATGCCGATGCGCGCACCGCGGCCCTGCGCGAAGCCTGGGACACCGAGGTGAATGACGCGCTGGCCGAGGCCACGCTGACGCGGCCTTCCGGCGGTGGCCACCTGCCGCGTGGCCGGCAAGGCCTGCACTCCGAGCACCTGAGCTACCTGCTGGGCGAAATGCAGGGGCTGGCCCGCCAGCACCCGGGAGCCGTGTGGTGAGCCTGGCCGCGCGCGCCTGGGAGGTGCTCGAACGCGTCCCCGACCCGGAGATTCCCGTGGTGTCCATCCGCGAATTGGGCATCCTGCGCGAGGTCCATGAGCGCGACGGCGGGCTGGAAGTGGTCATCACCCCGACCTACAGCGGCTGCCCCGCCATGGGCCAGATCGAGGACGATGTGCGCGCCGCGCTGGCCCGCCACGACCTGCCGGCCACCGTCGTCACGCGGCTGGCGCCCGCCTGGACCACGGACTGGATCAGCGAGCCAGGCCGGGCCAAGCTGCGGGCTTTCGGCATCGCGCCGCCCCACGCGGCTGCGGCCGCTGGCCAGGCCGCCGGCACCAACGTTCTGCACTTTGCGCGCCGCAAGGCCGCCACCGGGAGCGTGGCCTGCCCGCACTGCGGCAGCGGCAACACCACCGAAACCTCTCACTTCGGCTCCACCGCCTGCAAGGCCCTGTACAGGTGCCTGGACTGCCTCGAGCCGTTTGACTATTTCAAGGCCTACTGATGTCGACCCCGCATTTCCACGCCCTGCCCGTGCGACGCATCACCCCTGAAGCCGCCGGCGCGGCCGCGATTGCACTGGCCGTGCCAGACGGGCTGCGCGAGGTGTTCGACTTCGCGCCCGGCCAGTTTCTGACGCTGCGCGCGCACATTGACGGCGCCGACACGCGCCGCAGCTACTCGATCTGCAGCCCCCGCGCGCGCTATCTCCAGTCGGGCGAACTGGAAGTCGGCATCAAACCCGTGGAAGGCGGCGTGTTCTCCCGCTGGGCCGTCGCCCATCTGCGGCCCGGCGACACGCTGGACGTGATGCCGCCCGAAGGCCGTTTCACGCCGCGCCACGCCGACGCGGTGCACCGCGTGGCCTTTGCCGCCGGCTCGGGCATCACGCCGGTGCTGTCCATCATCGCCAGCACACTGGCGGCAGAACCGGCTTCACGCTTCACGCTGGTCTACAGCAACCAGCGCGTCAACACCATCATGTTCAACGAGGCGCTGCAGGACCTGAAGGACCAGTACCCCGCCCGCCTGAGCCTGATCCACCTGCTGTCACGCCAGTCGCAGGAAGTCGCGCTGTTCAACGGCCGGCTCGATGCCTCCAAGGTGCAGGAGCTGCTGGCCACGGTACTGCCGGTGGCGGGCATCGACGAGGCTTTCATCTGCGGGCCGGAGGGCATGATCGATGCCACCGAAGGAGCCCTGCTGGCGGCCGGCCTTCCGCGCGAACGGGTGCACTGCGAGCGATTCTTTGCCGCAGGCGCGTCCACTACAAAATCCATAGCAAAGAGTGACCAGCTGGCAAGGGCTACAGCCCTCAATGACGCCTCACACACACTGGATGTGGTGATGGACGGCAAAACCCATCACCTGGCCATGACCGCCAGCGACCACGTGCTCGATGTGGCGCTGGATGCCGGCCTGGACCTGCCGTATTCGTGCAAGGGCGGCGTCTGCTGCACCTGCCGCGCCCGCGTGCTGAAGGGGCAGGTGACCATGGACCGGAACTTTACACTCGAGCCATGGGAAATCGAAAAAGGCTTTGTGCTGACCTGCCAGGCGCGTCCGCTGACCTCCCGCGTGGTGGTCAGCTATGACGAACGCTGAGCACGGAGCCGCCCACCGGCTGGCGTATGCGCTGATCTTCGTCACCCCGGCGCTGTGGTGCGTCAACTACCTGGTGGCGCGCTGGTCGCCCGGGGTGGTGGCGCCCCACACGCTGGCGTTCGGCCGCTGGGCCATTGCAGCCGCGCTGCTGGCCGTTTTCACCGGGCCGGAACTCCTGCGCCACCGCGCGCTGCTGCTGGCGCAGTGGCGGCGTTTCGTGGTGCTGGGCGCGCTGGGCATGTGGATCTGCGGGGCCTGGGTCTACATCGCCGCCCGCACCACGACGGCCACCAACCTGTCGCTGATCTATTCGGTCTCGCCCGTGATGATCGCGCTGGCGTCGGTGCTGTGGCTGCACGAGCGGTTCACGCCCCGTCAATGGCTGGGCGCGGTCCTGGCGCTGACGGGGGTGGTCAACGTGATCATCCGCGGCCACTGGGGCGCCCTGGGGGCCGTGCAATGGGTGCCGGGTGACCTGTGGGTGGTGGCGGCCACGGCGTCGTGGTCAGGCTTTGTCCTGCTGCAGCGGCGCTGGCCGACGCCGCTGGGACCGGCCGCCCACCTGAGCGCCGTGGCCACGGGAGGACTGGTGGTGCTGCTGCCGTTCACCCTGTGGGAACTGGCCCGGCCCGACACGCCGCCGCTGGGCGCCCACGCCCTGGGCCTGATGCTGCTGGCCGGCCTGGCGCCCGGCGCTGCGGCGTACTGGTGCTACTCCTTCGTGCAACGCCAGCTCGGGGTGGCGCGCGCCTCCTCGCAACTGTACCTGGGGCCGCTGTATGGCGCGGCCATGGCCTGGCTGTTTCTGGGCGAGCCCGTGGGCTGGCACCACGCCGTGGGCGCCGCGCTGATCCTGCCCGGCATCTGGCTCGTGAGCCAGCGCAGCGGGCCCCGCGACCCCGGCTGACCCGGCAGGCCCCTCAGCCGCAGCGGCGGTGGTAGGCCTCGGTGGAGCGCTCCAGGTCGCGCTGCTCGCCTTCATTCAGGTCGGTGCGCGCCCGCTTGGTCTTGAGCACGCGCTTGAGCTCGCCACACATTTCCTGCTGCGATTTGCTCCAGTTGGCCTCGCGCTTGGCAGCCGCGCTGGCCTGATCGGCTTCCTGGCGCTTCTCCTTGCGACGGCGGCTCAACTCCTGCATGGCTTCGCGCTCGTCGTCGCGGCACTCCTGTCGGTACTCCTTGCGCAAGTCCTGCTGCGTGTCGCTGCTCAGGCCACGCGCCGGGGCGGTGCGGATCGCATCATGAAGCGACGAACAGCGAGGGCTCATGAGCGAGACGTATTCCGGTGCGTCGGAGACTCGCGGCACGTAGCTGCGGCGCACCGGCTGCTCCGGCACGGGGCCGTAATACACCAGGCCAGGCTTGCAGGGCTCGATCGAGCGGTATGAGCGCCCGGTGTTATCTCTGCAGATATACGATTGCGCCTGCGCGGCAGCGGGCAGCAACGCGGCCAGGCACAGCGCCAGCGCTCCCGGAATCCATTGACGACCCAGCATCCCTCTCTCCTTTGTTGGCGCGGATTGTAGGGGCGGAGCCGCCCGCCCAGGGCTCACAGGCCCAGCCGCTCGCAGATCGCCAGTGTGGCACCGGCCTGGTTCATGGTGTAGAAGTGGATACCCGGGGCCCCCGCCCGGCGCAGCTGCTCGCACAAGCCGGTCACCACATCCAACCCGAAGGCCCTGATGGAGGCCGTGTCATCGCCATAGGCCTGCAGTCGCATGCGGATCCAGCGCGGGATCTCGGCGCCGCAGGCGTCTGAAAAACGCATCAACTGGGTCGAGCTGATGATGGGCATGACCCCCGGCACCACCGGCACGCTAACGCCCCGGGCGCGCAGCTCATCCACGTAGCGGAAATAAGCGTCGGCATTGAAGAAATACTGCGTGATGCCCGAATTGGCGCCCGCGCTCACCTTGGCCGCAAAGGCGTCCAGGTCGGCCAGCGGTGACTTGGCCTGCGGGTGGGTCTCCGGGTAGGCCGCCACTTCGATGTGGAAGCGGTCACCCGACTCCGCGCGAATGAAGGCCACCAGGTCGCTGGCGTAGCGGAACTCGCCGCCCAGGCCGTAGCCGCTGGGCAGGTCACCGCGCAGCGCCACGATGCGGCGGATGCCTGCTGCGGCATAGGCTGCGAGGCGCTCGCGGATGCTCTCGCGCGACTGCCCGATGCAGCTCAGGTGCGGCGCAGCGGCGCAACCCTCGGCCATGATCTCCGTCACGGCCTGCAGCGTGCCGTCCTGCGTGGAGCCCCCGGCTCCAAAGGTCACCGAGCAGAACTCGGGTTTGAGTCCGTACAGTTGCTGGCGCGCTGCGCGCAGCTTGACCGCGCCTTCGGGCGTCTTGGTCGGAAAAAATTCCAGGCTAATTGGAAAGCCCATGCTCCGCTTCTCCATTCATTCCTTGATCGCGTACACAAAAAATTCCCGGTTGCCGTCGCCCCCGGCAATGGCACTGTCATACCAGCCCTGAACGCTGAGGCCCAGCGTCGCAAGGCACTCGCGGATGCGCCGCTCCACCACGGCAAACAGCGACTCGTCGCGCACAATGCCGCCCTTGCCCACCTGCCCGGGTTGCAGTTCGAACTGCGGCTTGACCAGCATGAGCAGCGCCCCCCCGGTGCGAAGCAGGGGCGCCAGCGCCGGCAGCACCAGGGTCTGGGAAATGAACGATACATCGCCCACGATCAGGTCAAAAGCGGCTGTAGCCCTTTCTCCGCGGCCAGTTTCAGCTACCAAATTCATAGCAGGCGGGTCGCGTGCATTGACCTTCTCGAAGCAGCTCACGCGCGCGTCCTCGCGCACCCGGGGGTGCAACTGGCCCTGGCCCACGTCCACGCCCACGACGTGGGCGGCACCGTGCTGCAGCAGGCAGTCGGTGAACCCCCCGGTGGACTGGCCCACGTCCAGGCAATGCCAGCCGCTGACCTCCAGGCCGCTGCTCCTGAGCGCGCCCTCCAGCTTGAGGCCGCCGCGCGACACATAGCGCGCCTCGGCCTGATCGAGCAGTTGCAGTTCGGCCGCCACGGGAAGCTCGTCGCGGTTCTTCGCCACGGTCTTCCAGTCGCCACCTTCGCGCCAGCGCACGCCCGCACCGATCAGGCGCTGGGCCTGCGCGCGCGAACTGGCCAGGCCACGTTCGACCAGCAATTGGTCAGCGCGCATGGCGGGGGATACTCAGTAGCGGTAGGTGTCGGCCTTGTACGGGCCGCTCTTGCTCACGCCGATGTAGGCGGCCTGGGCATCCGTCAGCTCGGTCAGCATGGCGCCCACCTTTTTCAGGTGCAGGCGGGCCACCTTTTCGTCCAGATGCTTGGGCAGAACGTACACCTTGCCGGCTTCGTACGCACCGGGCTTGGTGAACAGCTCGATCTGCGCGATGGTCTGGTTGGCAAAGCTGGACGACATCACGAAGCTCGGGTGCCCCGTGCCGCAGCCCAGGTTCACCAGGCGGCCCTTGGCCAGCAGGATGATCTTCTTGCCGTCGGGGAAGGTGATGTGGTCCACCTGCGGCTTGATCTCTTCCCACTCGTACTTTTCGATCGAGGCAACGTCGATCTCGTTGTCGAAGTGGCCAATGTTGCAGACGATGGCCTGGTCCTTCATGGCGGCCATGTGTTCGTGGCGGATCACGTCACGGTTGCCCGTGGTGGTGACGAAGATGTCGGCCTTGTCGGCGGCGTACTCCATGGTCACGACCTTGAAGCCCTCCATCGCGGCCTGCAGCGCGTTGATCGGGTCGATCTCGGTCACCCACACCTGGGCGCTCAGGGCGCGCAGGGCCTGGGCCGAGCCCTTGCCCACGTCGCCGTAGCCGGCCACGCAGGCCACCTTGCCGGCAATCATCACGTCGGTGGCGCGCTTGATGCCGTCCACCAGCGACTCGCGGCAGCCGTACAGGTTGTCGAACTTGCTCTTGGTCACCGAGTCGTTCACGTTGATGGCGCGGAACAGCAGGGAGCCCTTGGCCGACATCTCGTTGAGGCGGTGCACACCGGTGGTGGTTTCCTCGGTCACGCCGATGATCTCGGCCGACTTGCGGGTGTACCACGTGGCGTCCACGGCCAGCTTGGCCTTGATGGCGGCATACAGGATGCGTTCTTCCTCGCTGGTCGGGCTGGCCAGCACGGACGGGTCTTTCTCGGCACGCTGGCCCAGGTGCATCAGCAGCGTCGCATCGCCGCCGTCGTCCAGGATCATGTTCGGGCCCTCGCCCGGGGTGCCCTGGGGGCCGAAGTCAAAAATGCTGTGGGTGTAGTCCCAGTAGTCCTTCAGGGATTCGCCCTTGATGGCGAACACCGGCGTGCCGGCCGCCGCAATGGCCGCAGCCGCGTGATCCTGCGTAGAGAAGATGTTGCACGAGGCCCAGCGCACCTGCGCACCCAGCGCCTGCAGCGTCTCGATCAGCACCGCCGTCTGGATCGTCATGTGCAGCGAACCGGTGATGCGCGCGCCCTTGAGCGGCTGGGCCTTGGCGAACTCCTCGCGGATGGCCATCAGGCCGGGCATCTCGGTCTCGGCAATGCGGATTTCCCTGCGGCCCCAGTCGGCCAGCCCGATGTCGGTGATGGCGCAGTCAGACAGGACGGCCGGTGCAATGCGTGCGTTCATGGTTTTTCTCCAAAATCAATTGAATGAAACCACTCTCTGGGGGAATCGGAGCTTGGAAAAGCCTCACCACACAGAACAGTGGGTGAGCGTCGTTGCGGGATGATTTCCGAGCCTCACGCCCCGCATCTGCAAGATGGGACGCTGCAACGCTCCTCGGAGGGGCAAATTATAATCGTGGGCTGTCCCGCGCGCCCCGCGCCGCCCGCCCTTCCCCCGGAGTCAGTGTGTCTTTCGCCCCAGAAACCCGGCGCCGCCGTACCTTTGCCATCATCTCCCACCCCGACGCGGGCAAGACCACGCTCACCGAAAAGCTGCTGCTGTTCTCGGGCGCGATCCAGATCGCCGGTTCGGTCAAGGCCCGCAAGGCCTCGCGCCACGCCACCTCGGACTGGATGGAAATCGAAAAGCAGCGCGGTATCTCGGTCGCCAGCTCGGTCATGCAGATGCTGTACCGCGAGCATGTGATCAACCTGCTCGACACGCCGGGCCACAAGGACTTTTCCGAGGACACCTACCGCGTGCTGACCGCCGTGGACTCGGCGCTGATGGTGATCGACGCCGCCAACGGCGTGGAGGCGCAGACGCGCCGGCTGATCGAGGTCTGCCGGCAGCGCGACACCCCCATCATCACCTTCGTCAACAAGATGGACCGCGAGGTGCGCGAGCCGCTGGACATCCTGGACGAGGTCGAACGTGAACTGGGCATGCCCTGCGTGCCCATGACCTGGCCGGTGGGCCAGGGCAAGACGTTCCGCGGCATCATGAACCTGCGGACCCAGGCCATGACGGTGTTCGAGTCGGGCAGCGAGCGCCTGCCCCAGGACTTCGAGACCATTGCCCTGAGCGAGCGCGAGACGCTGGTCAAGCGCTTCGGCAGCGACTTCGAGGCCGCCATGGAGAGCATGGAACTGGCCACGGGCGCCTCGCCCCCGTGGGACCATGAGGCGTTCCTCGCCGGCAAGCAGACACCGGTGTTCTTCGGGTCGGGCGTCAACAATTTCGGCGTGATGGAAGTACTGGACGCACTGGTGGACCTGGCCCCTTCGCCACGGCCGCGCACCAGCACCACCCTGGTCAATCGCCAGCCCGTGGTGAAGGAGATCCAGCCCGAGGACAAGGACTTCGCCGGCGTGGTGTTCAAGGTGCAGGCCAACATGGACGCCAATCACCGCGACCGCATAGCCTTTGTGCGCATGGCCTCGGGCAAGTACACGCCGGGCATGAAGCTGCGCGTGCAGCGCACCGCCAAGGAGCTGCGGCCCACCAGCGTGGTCACCTTCCTGAGCCAGCGCCGCGAGGCGGTGGACGAGGCCTACGCTGGCGACATCATCGGCTTCACCACCCATGGTGGCGTGCAGCTGGGCGACACCATCACCGACGGCGCCAGCCTGCAGTTCACCGGCCTGCCTTTCTTCGCTCCCGAGCTGTTCATGACCGTGCTGCTCAAGAACCCGCTGCGCACCAAGCAGTTGCAGCAGGGACTGGCGCAGCTGGGCGAAGAGGGCGCGATCCAGGTGTTCCGCCCCGAGATGGGCGGCGCCATGCTGCTGGGCGCCGTCGGCCAGCTGCAGTTTGAAGTGGTGCAGCACCGGCTGAAAGCCGAGTACGACGCCGACATCCGGCTCGAGGGCTGCCAGTACACCGGCGCGCGCTGGATCACGGCCGACACCCCGGCCGAGCTGCGCGCCTTCACCGATGCCTACCCCCAGCGGATGGCACGGGACGCGGCCGATACGCTGGCCTACCTGTGCACCAGCCCGTATGACGTGCGGCTGGCGCAGGAACGCTTCCCCAAGATCCACTTCCATCCCCTGCGCGAGCACGCGGGGCTGGCCCTGCACAACGCAGGCTAAGATGCCCCCGCCGCGCCAACCCGCGGAAAGGGAAGGGACAGTCATGCAGTTCGGACGATGGAGTTCAGGCCGCCTCGGCCTGATGGTGGGCCTGGCGGTTGCACTCGGCCTGAGCGCCTGTGGCGGCGGTGGCGGCAATCCGGGCATCTGCCTCGGGAGCGCCTCGGTCTGCAACCCGGGAAGCACCAGCGGCTCGACCAGTGGCAGCACCAGCGCAAGCGTCCTTTCGCCGGACATCCCCTCCGAGACGGTGGCCGGCATCTGCACCGCGGACGCCGAGAAGCAGTTCGTGCGGTCTTACCTCAACGAGGCCTACCTCTGGCCCGACGAGATTCCGGTGGTCAACGCCGCACCCTACACGGCCTCCGGATACTTCTACCAGCTGCTGGTCACGACACCCGACAGCCACGGCCTGCCCAAGGATCGTTTCAGCTACGTGCTCACGCGTACCGACGCCGACACCCTGACCACCGGATCCGGCCTCGGCTATGGCGTGGACTGGGTCATCGACGCCCAGGGCCGCACGCGGGTGGCCAAGGTCGTCGCCGGCTCGCCGGCGGACCTGGCCGGGCTGGCGCGCGGCGGAGAACTCGTTACGGTAACCTCGGCCAGCCAGGCCACCTGGTACCCCAACACGGCGGGCGCCTTCGTCACCTTCAGCTACCGCGATGCGCCGGGCCAACCTGCGCGCACGGTGTCGCTCACGGTCGCGCCCCTGCAGGCTGATCCGGTCCCGGTGAGCCGCGTGGTGCTCAGCCCATCGGGTCGGCGCGTGGGCTACGTGCTGTTCAATGCCCACACCGCCGGGGCCCAGGACAAACTGGTGGCCGCACTGTCCGCGCTGGGCGCGGGGGGCATGGACGATCTTGTGCTGGACCTGCGGTACAACGGCGGCGGCTACCTGTATGTGGCACTGGCACTGGCCTCCATGGTGACGGGGCCAGCCAGCGACGGCCAGGTGTTCGAACGGCTGCAGTTCAGTCCCAAGCGCCCGGAGGCCTCGCAAGCCAATGTCACACGCTTTGCCGGCACCGTCCAGTACGGCGAGACGCAGTACCCCACAGGCACCGCACTGCCCCGGCTGGGACTACCGCGCGTGTATGTGCTCACCACGGGCGGCACCTGTTCGGCCAGCGAGTCCGTGATCAACGGCCTGCGCGGAGTGGATGTGGAGGTGGTGCTGGTCGGCGCGACGACCTGCGGCAAGCCCTATGGTTTCACACGTGCCGACAACTGCAGCCTGGCCTATTTTCCGATTGAGTTCCAGGGCTACAACGCCCGGGACTTTGGCGACTACAGCGTCGGCTTTTCCGCCACCTGCCCGGCCGCCGACGACCTGGGCCATGCGCTCGGCGATCCGGCCGAAGGCCTGCTGGGCATTGCCCTGCGGCACGCGGATACGGGCGCCTGCAGTCCCAGCACGGTGGCGGCCCTGTCCTTCCCTGCGGCGACGACGCCTGGCGGCCTGACCCTGGACATCCAGCGCCACGTGCCCGGCAAACTGCGACTTCCATGAAACCGCTGACCGACTGGCCCGATGCCCAGCGCCGCGCCATCCTCGGCGTGTTCACCGACATCGACGACACGCTGACCACCGAGGGCGCCGTTCCGCCGCCCGTGGTTCAGGCCCTGGCAGACCTGCGATCGGCCGGCCTCCACGTGATCCCCATCACCGGGCGGCCTGTCGGATGGAGCGAGCCCTTTGCCGCGACCTGGCCGGTGGATGCCATCGTCGCCGAAAACGGGGCCGTGGCCCTGGTTCCTGACCAAAATCAGTCCCAGCCCTTGTCTGGCGGCCATTTCGCGCTATCAAAACTGTATCAACAGGACGCCTCCACACGGGCCAGCCAGTTCGTCCGCATGCAGCAGGCGGCCCGGCGCGTGCTGCGCGAGGTTCCGGGCACCCAACTGTCCGGGGACTCTGCAGGCCGGGAAACCGACATCGCCATCGACCACAGCGAGTTCTGCCACCTGCCGCCCGAGCGCGTCCGCGAGGTGGTGCGCATCCTGCAGGACGAGGGCATGACGGCAACCGTCAGCAGCATCCACATCAATGGCTGGTACGGAGCCCATCACAAGCTGTCGGGCGCGCGCTGGATCGTGCGCTCGCTGTTCGGGCGTGACCTGGACGCCGAGCTGGCCCGCTGGGTGTATGTGGGCGACTCCACCAATGACCAGCTGATGTTCGAGCACTTTCCCCACAGTGTGGGCGTGGCCAACATCCGCCGCTTCGAGGCCGAACTCACGCACAAGCCCCGCTACATCACGCGAGGCGAGCGTGGCGAAGGGTTCATCGAGGTGGCCCAGGCCCTGCTGGGCGCGCGCTGAAGCCCCCCGCCCCCCGCTATTCGATGGTCTGCCGGTAGCGCAGCATGGCCACCAGGCCAACCACGGCCATGAAGGCCAGAATGGCCGAGGCATCACCGGCCACCCCTGACCAGTCCGAGCCCTTGAGCATGATGGCCCGCACCATGCGCACGAAGTGCGTCAGCGGCAACGCCTCGCCGATCCACTGGGCCCATGCCGGCATGCCGCGAAACGGGAACATGAAGCCCGACAGCAGGATGTTGGGCAGGAAATAGAACATGGTCATCTGCATCGACTGCATCTGCGAACGCGCCAGGGTCGAGAAGGCAAAGCCCACCGTCAGCGTGGCCAGGATGAACAGCAGCACAGCCCCGGTGAGCAGGCCGAAACTGCCCGCCATGGGCACCCCGAACAGCAGCCGCGCCGCACCGAACACGATCAGCACCTGCACGTAGCCGATGAGCATGTACGGAAGGATTTTCCCCGCCATCATCTCGAACGGCCGCACGGGCGTGGCCAGCAGGTTTTCCAGCGTGCCGCGCTCGCGCTCGCGCGTCATGGCCATGGCCGTCATCATCACCAGCGTCATGGTAAGAATCACGCCCATCAGGCCCGGCACGACGTTGTACGCGGTGAGTCCCTCGGGGTTGTAGCGCCGGTGCACGCGCAGCTCGAAAGGGGGTTCCGCCGCGCGCAGGGCCGAGAGCGGCCCGGTCAGGTCGTGCGCCAGCGCCAACTGGGGCAGCTGGTTCAGTGCGCCCACCGCGGCGCCGGTTGCGGCCGGGTCGGTGGCGTCGGCATAGACGGCCACGGCAGGCCGCTCACCGCGCAGCAGGCGTGCCGAGAAGTCCGCCGGGAACACCAGTGCGAACTGGACTTCACCGGCCTGGATGCGCCGCTCGGCCTCGGCATCCGTCACGGTCCCCAGCACCCTGAAATAGCCGGTGTTTTCGGCCGCTCGGACCACCGAGCGGACCAGCGGGCCGCCATCGGTGGTGACCACCACCGTGGGCAGATGGCGCGGGTCGCCATTGATGGCGTAGCCAAACAGCACCAATTGCAGGATGGGCACGCCAATCATCATGGCAAAGGTCAGCCGGTCGCGGCGCAGCTGGATCAGCTCCTTGACCAGCACGGCCAGGATGCGCCCCCAGGACAGGCCAGGCCGGTCAGCTGAAATTGTCCTGGGCATGTTCGGTCAGCGAGATGAAGACATCTTCGAGCCCCGTGGCGATCGGATGCACGTGCCAGCGCCCTGCGCCCGGCTGCCGCGCCAGCCAGCCGGGCAGGTCGGCGCCAGCTTCCGCGCTCACATGCACCGAGGCGCCGAAAGGGACCACCCGCCAGCGCGGGTCCTGCTGCAGCAGGGCCGCCGCGGCGGCCAGGTCCGTGCTCCGCAGCTCCCAGGTGGACAGGCGGGCCTGGGCGATCACCTCCTCGGCCGTCCCGGTGGCCAGCAGGCGCCCGTAGGAGATGTAGGCCAGCCGGTGGCAGCGCTCGGCTTCGTCCATGTAATGGGTGCTCAGCAGCACGGTGAGGCCGTCGGCGGCCAGCGCGTGGATCTGTTGCCAGAAGTCGCGCCGCGCCTTCGGGTCCACCCCGGCTGTGGGTTCATCGAGCAGCAGGAGGTCGGGCTGGTGCAGCATGCAGGCCGCCAGCGCAAGCCGCTGCTTCCAGCCGCCCGACAGCGAGCCGGCGAGCTGGTCGCGCCGTTCCCACAGGCCCAGGCGCTCGAGCGCACCGCGCACCTGCGCGCCGCGTTGCGCCATGCCGTAGGCGCGGGCCACGAAGTCCAGGTTTTCGGTGAGCGTGAGGTCTTCGTACAGGCCGAAGCGCTGCGTCATGTAGCCCACGCGCAGCTTGATGGCCCGCGACTGGCGGCGAATGTCATGGCCCAGACAGGTGCCCTCGCCTTCATCGGGATCGAGCAAACCGCAGAGCATGCGGATGGTGGTGGTCTTGCCGCTGCCGTTGGGGCCGAGGAAGCCGCAGATCTCGCCGCGGCGCACCTGGATAGACACATGGTCCACCACGGCACGCCCACCGAAACGCTTGGTCAGGCGGCGCGCGTCGATGGCCAGGGCTTCGCTCATGCGGGCGGCCCGGGCAGTCGCACATCGACCGGTTGGCCGGCGTGCAGATGGCGAGCGTCCGAAGGCACGGCCTCGACCATGAAGACCAGCTTGCCGCGGCTGGCGTTGCTGTAGATCACCGGGGGGGTGAACTCCGCCCGGGGCGAAATCCAGCGCACGCGGGCCGTCAGCGGCTGCGTGCAGCCATCGCAGCTGAGGGCCACATCGCGACCCACCGCCAGCTGCGCGAGCGCCGCCTCCGGCACAAAGAAGCGAACCTTGAGCGCATCCGGTGGCAGCAGGGCCACCACGGGCACGCCGGCATTGACCCATTCCCCCGCGCGGAACATCACGTCAAACACTTGGGCGGCCACCGGCGCGCTGCGCGTGCGCTGGTCCGCGCGCCAGTCGGCCTGGGCCTCGTCGGCCCGCGCCGCCCGTGCGTTTGCGGCGGCCGCGTCGATCTGGTCGCTGCGGGCCGCCTTGGCCGCCAGCTCGCGCTGGGCCTGCAACTCGCGCAGCCGCGCCGCGTCACGGTCGCGGCTGGCCCGCAGGTCGTCGAGCCGGATGTCGGCAATGAAGCCCTCGCGCACCAGCTTCTGGTTGCGCTCAAGCGCCTCGCTGGACGCCGACAGGGTGGCCCGGGCCTGCGCCAGTTGCTGGTCGATCGCCTCCAGCTCAATGGGGCGTCGCCCCTTGCGCAGGTCGCGCGCCTGCGCGCCAGCGCTTTCGCTGCGGGCTTCGGCCGCCTGGCGGGCCAGCGTCTCGGCCTGCGCATCCAGCGTATAGAGTCGCTGCCCCTGGGCGACCGCGTCGCCCCGCTGCACGGAAACCGATTCCAACGTGCCGGCACTGCTCGAAGCCACATACACCAGATCGGCCTCCACGTAACCGCTCATGAGGCCCGCATCGGTCGCGGGCCCGCAGGCACACAGTGCCAGCGCGCAAGTCAGGGACCATGGCCAGAGTTTCATGCCGCTCTCCTCGTCAGGGGGTGAGCCCCTTCAGGGCCCAGCCGATCCGGGTTTCGATGTGCGTGGGATCGGCGGCCAGCACGGACAGCGCCCGGGCCAGCTCCGGGGGGGCCATGCCGCTGCGGTGAAGCAGGTGAAACATCAGGACCGGCCCGCCCGCGCTGGCGGCCAGGAACACCATCTGGTGCATCGGGTCGTCCTGGCACAGTTCGCGTGCCTGCTGTGCCTTGCGAATCAACGCCAGGATCAGCGCCGGATGGCGCTGGTCCATTGACCCCAGAAAGTGTCGCGCCCCGGCCTCACCCGCCGCCGCATCCACCAGCAGATGCGACAGGAACGCCTGGTGCGTCCCCATCCAGCAGACCAGCTGCAGCAGCACACGCCGCAGGGCCATGACCGGTCCGCCGCCCTCGTCCGCGGCCAGCGCGAGCTGGGCCATGACGGGTGCATACCAGCGCTCGATCATTTCGCCGACGAAGGCGTCGCGCGTGCGGAAGTGGTAGACGAAGCTGCCGAGGTTGGCTCCGGCCGCGGCCGCGACTGCGCGCACTGTCAGCGCCCTGATGCCCTCGCGCTCTGCCAGCGCCAGCCCGGCCAGCAGCAGGCGTTCGCGGCTGTCCAGGTCAGGCGAGGAGGCTCGGCGGGGCATCCACGGATTTTATACGACCGTATAAACAACGCAAGGCCCGAAGCGCCGCATCAGGACACCGGCTCAAGCCCCCTGCTCAAACCCCTGCAGCACATTCACCGCGTTGACCCCGACCTCGGCCACCGCGTACCCGCCCTCGAAGACGAAAGCCGTTGGCAAGCCGGCCCGCGCGAGGTCTTCGCCCACACGCAGGTAGTCGGCGCTCTGCAGCCCGAACCCCGAGATCGGGTCCCCCTCGAAGGTGTCGAGCCCGAGCGAGACCACGAGCGCATCCGCGCCAAAGGCGGCCACCGCCTGCAAGCCCTGGTCCAGGGCCTGGCGCCAGCGGTCGAATCCCGTTCCGCGCGGCAGGGGCAGGTTGAGATTGAAGCCCCGCCCCGCCCCCTCGCCGCGCTCATCGGCGTAGCCCAGGTAGTACGGGTACTCGGTGTGTGGATCACCATGCACGCTGGCAACCAGCACGTCGGCGCGGTCGTAGAAGATCGCCTGCGTGCCGTTGCCATGGTGGTAGTCGATGTCGAGCACCGCCACCCGGGCCAGCCCCGCGTCCCTCAGCGCCTGTACCGCAATGGCTGCGTTGTTGAGAAAACAGTAGCCGCCAAAGAAGTCAGCCCCCGCATGGTGGCCCGGCGGGCGGGTCAGGGCAAACGCCGACCGCGCGCCCTGCAACAGGGCCTGAGCGGCACTCCATGCGCAGGCCGCGCCCTGCCGCGCAGCCACCCAGGTGCCAGACGTCAACGGACTGCCCGCGTCATATGAAAACAGGCCCATGCGCGCGGCAAAGCTGCTTGGCAGCACATCGGAGCGGAACGTGCGGATGGGCCAGTAGGACGGAAAAGCATCGCGCTGCGCGTTGGCCGGGTCCAGCGCCACCCATTCGTCCCAGGCACCGGCGATGAAGTCGACGTAACGCCGTGCATGCACGCGGGTGATGGCGTCGTCGTCCATGGGGAGCGGGGTTTCGACCGGCCCGAGGCCACGCGCGCGCCACTCGGCCAGCACATAGTCCGCGCGCGCAGGGATTTCAAAGCAGGGCACCAATTCGCCGCGGAACATTTCCACTTTGCCGTGGTGCAAAGCCTGGCGGTCGTTGTAGAAGACTTTCATGCACCAGACTCCTCAGGACCGCGCCAGCACGGGGGCCAGTGCCTTGCCCGTGTGCGTGCCCAAACGGACGACCTGCTCGGGGGTGTCGGCCGCCACCACGCGGCCTCCAGCATCACCGCCCTCGGGGCCCAGATCGATCACCCAGTCGGCCTCGGCAATCACGTCAAGATCGTGCTCGATCACCACCACGCTGTGGCCGCCATCCACCAGCCGGTGCAGGACGCGGATGAGCTTCTCCACGTCCGCCATGTGCAGCCCCACCGTGGGCTCGTCAAGCACGTACAGCGTGTGGGGCGCCTTCTGCCCGCGTCGAGCCACGTCGTCACGCACCTTGCTGAGTTCGGTCACGAGCTTGATGCGCTGCGCCTCGCCGCCACTGAGCGTGGGCGAGGGCTGCCCCAGCGTGAGGTAGCCCAGACCCACGTCCTTGAGCAGCTGAAGCGGGTGGCTGATGTGAGGCATGGCCGCGAAGAATTCCACGGCTTCATCCACCTCCATCTGCAACACGTCACCAATGCTCTTGCCACGCCAGGTCACGGCCAGGGTTTCGGGATTGAAACGCGCGCCGTGGCAGGTTTCACAGGGCACTTTGACATCGGGCAGAAAACTCATGCCAATGGTCCGCACGCCCTGCCCCTCACAGCCCGGGCAACGTCCCTCCCCGGTGTTGAAGCTGAAACGGCCCGCCGCGTAGCCCCGCGCGCGCGCCTCCAGCGTGTCGGCGAACAGCTTGCGGATGGTGTCCCAGAAACCGATGTAGGTGGCGGGGCAACTGCGGGGCGTCTTGCCGATGGGGGTCTGGTCCACTTCGAGCACACGGTCCACGGCCTGCCAACCCTCGACGGCGTCGCAGCCAGACCATGCAGGTGGCGACTTGCGGCCCACCGCGGCCTGCACGTTGGCCAGCAACACGTCACGGGCCAGCGTCGATTTGCCCGAGCCCGACACCCCCGTCACGGCCACCAGCCGCTGCAGCGGGACCATCACGTCGACACGGGCCAGGTTGTGCAGGTTCGCACCGCGGACCCTGATCTGCCGGACCTCCCCTGACAGCGGCCGGCGTGGCTGCAGCGGGTGCCGGATGGCCTGCAGCAGGTAACGCCCGGTCACCGAGTCGGCTGCGGCGGACACGTCGCTCACCGACCCCTGCGCAATGAGGCGCCCGCCGCGCTTGCCGGCGCTGGGGCCGATGTCGATGATGTGGTCCGCACGGCGGATGGTGTCCTCGTCATGCTCGACCACCACCAGCGTGTTGCCCTTGTCTCCGAGCTTGTGCAGCGCACTGAGCAGGATCTGGTTGTCGCGCGCATGCAGGCCGATGGTGGGCTCGTCGAGCACGTAGCAGACACCCTGCAGATTGCTGCCCAGCTGGGCCGCGAGCCGGATGCGCTGGGCCTCGCCTCCGCTGAGCGTGGGGGCGCCCCGGTCCAGTGTGAGGTAGCCCAGACCGACCTCCTCCAGGAACTCCAGACGGCCCCGGATTTCAGGCACGAGGTCACGCGCAATGCCGGTCTCTCGCGCGCTCATGACCCCTTCGAGCTGCAGGCGCTCCACCCACAGCCGCACATCGCGCACCGACAGGCGCGCAATGCTGGTGATGTCGACACCGGCGAATTTCACCGCGCGGGCCTGCGGGTTCAGCCGCGTGCCCAGGCAGGAGGGACACGCCTCCTCGGCCACGTCGTCCACCTCGGGTTCGGCAAAAGTCTGTTCGCGGCCCTTGTTGTCGTCATCGCGCAGCGTGTCGTCGAACGCCTTGCGCTGTTCACGCGTCAGCCGCACGCCCGTGCCCACGCAATCGGGGCACCAGCCGTGCTTGCTGTTGTACGAAAACAGGCGCGGGTCCAGTTCGGGGTAGCTGGTGCTGCAGACAGGGCACGCGCGCTTGGTGGAGAACACCTCCACCCGTCCGATGTCCGAGGCGGGCGCACCCGCGAGCATGGCGGCGCGCAGGCCGTCCAGCGGTGCCAGCACGTGAACCACTCCCTTGCCATGCTCCAGCGCTGTGGCCAGATGGGCCCGCAGCGCAGCCTCGCTGGCCGGTGTGACGACCAGGTCCGCCACGGGCAGTTCAATGGTGTGCTCCTTGAAGCGGTCGATACGCGGGAAGCCCGTGGTGGGCAGGAAGTTGCCATCCACCCGCAAATGGGTATAGCCCCGTGGCCGGGCCCAGTCAGCCAGCTCGGTATAGACGCCCTTGCGGGCCATCACCAGAGGCGCCAGAAGGCCGATATGCTGACCGCGGTACCGCTTGAGCAGCTGGGCAGCGATGCTGTCGGGGGTTTGCGGGCGCACTTCAGCCCCCTCCTTGACGCAGTGCTGAATCCCCAGCTTGACGTAGAGCAGACGCAGGAAATGCCAGACCTCGGTGGTGGTGCCCACGGTGCTCTTGCGACCCCCGCGCGAGAGTCGCTGCTCGATGGCCACCGTGGGCGGAATGCCATACACGGCGTCCACTTCAGGCCGGCCAGCCGGCTGCACGATGCTGCGCGCATAGGCGTTCAGGCTCTCGAGGTAGCGGCGTTGGCCCTCGTTGAAAAGAATGTCGAACGCCAGCGTCGACTTGCCCGACCCCGAGACCCCGGTCACCACGCTGAAGCGGCCGTGGGGAATGTTGACGGACAGGCTCTTGAGGTTGTGCTCCTTGGCGTTGACGATCTGGATCGCCTCCGGCGGCGGCCGGCGTTCTCGCACCACCGCCTGCAGAGGCCGCCCTTGCTCGCCGGCATGGACGGTCAGTCCAAGCGCGTGGTCGTACTCGCGCAGCGCCCGCCCCGTGTGTGACGTCGCGTGGGCTCGCACCTCCTCGGGCGTCCCCTCCGCCACGATCAGGCCGCCCGCATCGCCACCTTCGGGGCCCAGGTCGATCAGCCAGTCAGAGGCCCGGATCACATCGAGGTTGTGTTCAATGACGATCAACGAGTTGCCACCGTCGATCAGTTTGCGCAACGCGCGCATCAGCTTGGCGATATCGTCGAAATGGAGCCCCGTGGTGGGTTCGTCGAACAGGAACAGTGTGCCTCGGGTGGCGGTTGCCTGCCGGCTGCTGGTGGCGGTCCGGGCGGCTTCTGCCAGAAAACCCGCGAGCTTGAGTCGCTGTGATTCACCGCCCGAGAGCGTGGGCACGGGCTGCCCGAGCTTCACGTACTCCAGCCCCACGTCCACGATCGGCTGCAGCGCCCGGATGACATCACGGTCGCCGGCAAACAGTGTCGCGGCCTCGCTGACCGTGAGGTTCAGGACATCGGCCACATTCATGCGGCGTGGCTCGAGCAGGCCCACCGGCTGTCGTTCGATGGCAATCTCGAGGATCTCGGGCCGGTAGCGCTTGCCATCGCAGTCGGGACAGCGCAGGTACACGTCGCTCAGGAACTGCATCTCCACGTGCTCGAAGCCCGACCCTCCGCAGGTGGGGCAGCGGCCATCCCCGCTGTTGAAGCTGAATTTGGAAGCGGTGTAACCGCGCTGCCGTGCCAGCGGTGCGGTGGCGAAAATTTCGCGCAGGGCATCCCAGGCCCCGACATAGCTCACGGGGTTGGAACGCGCCGTCTTGCCAATGGGGGACTGGTCCACGAACACCACGTCGCCCAGGTGGTCGGCCCCCAGCAGGCGATCGTGCAGACCCGGCGCTTCAGTGGCCTTGCCGAAATGCCGCGTCAGCACGGGGGCGAGCACGTCCTGGATCAGGCTGGACTTGCCGGAACCGCTGACGCCGGTGACGCAAACCAGTCTTTGCAGCGGAAACTCCACCGACACGTTCTTCAGGTTGTGTTCACGGGCGCCCTCCAGAATGAGCCTGGGCGTGTGATCCGTGACCGCGCGCTTGAAACCCATGCCGACCTGCTTGCGCGCCCCCAGATAGGCGCCCGTCAGGGTATCGGCCTGCTTGAGCTCGTCGGTCGTCCCGTCAAAGGCGATCTCGCCGCCGCGCTCGCCGGGCCCCGGCCCCATGTCGATCACACGGTCAGCCGCCAGCATCACCGCAGGATCGTGCTCCACGACCACCAGCGTGTTGCCCGCATCCCGCAGCCGTTTCATGGCTTCGGTGATGCGGTTCATGTCGCGTGGGTGCAAGCCGATGCTGGGCTCGTCCAGCACGAACAGCGTATTGACCAGCGAGGTGCCCAGCGCCGTCGTGAGGTTGATGCGCTGCACCTCCCCTCCGGACAGCGTCCGGCTCTGGCGGTCCAGCGTGAGATAGCCGATGCCCACGTCGCACAGGTAGCGCAACCGCGTGTTGATCTCTTCGAACAGCAGTTTCAGCGCCTGCAGTTCGCCTTCACTGGCCTGCGATTCGGCCTGCGGCTCCACGCGGTCGAAGAAGCGGCGCAGCCTTTCGATAGGCATCAGCATGAGGTCGTGCAGGCACAGGCCGGGCAGGGCTTCGAGCTGGTCCCGGCGCCACTGAACCCCCGCGGGCATGAAACGACGGGCAGGCTCCAGCACCGCATCGGCATCTTCCCGGCTGCCGATGCGCCACAACAGTGGCTCGGTCTTCAGGCGTGCCCCGCGACAGGTCTCGCAAGGCGTGTAGCTGCGGTACTTGGACAGCAGCACGCGAATGTGCATCTTGTAGGCCTTGCTCTCCAGGTACTCGAAGAAGCGCTTGATGCCGTACCACTGCTTGCTCCAGTTGCCCTCCTTGTAGCCCGGCGTGCCGTTGATGACCCAGCCCTGCTGCTCGGGCGTGAGCTTGTACCAGGGCGTGTCACGCGGTATGCCGGCCGCCTCCGCATGGCGCATCAGATCGTCCTGGGCTTCAGACCAGGCCGGCGTCTGGATGGTCTTGATGGCCCCGGCCCTCAGCGTGAGCTTGTCATTCGGAATGACCAGGCCGTAGTCCACGCCGATCACGCGGCCGAAGCCCCGGCACGCCTCGCAAGCCCCCACCGCCGAATTGAACGAGAACAGGGAAGGAATGGGGTCGCCATAGCGCAGGTCGCTCTCAGGGCAGTGCAGACCCGTCGAGAACTTCCAGACCTGAGGCGGCTCGTCGTCGGCACTGGCGTACACCGCCATTCGCCCGCTACCGCGCTTGAGCGCGACCTCGATCGCCTCGATCACACGGGCCTTCTCGGTACCGTGCAGACGAAAGCGGTCCGCCACCACATCGAGCACCTTGCGCGGACCGGTCGGCGTGCCGACTTCCCGCTCGGCCTGCACTCGCGTGAACCCGCTGGCAGCCAGCCACTGCTCTACCTCGGCCGCCGAAGTGTTCGCAGGCAGCTCGACCGGAAAGGTCACGACCAGCCGCGGGTTCGCCTCTGCGGCACGAAATTGCAACTGGCTGTAAATGGTTTCCGGGCTGTCGTGCCGAACCGGGTTCGCAGTCTGGCGATCGAACAACTGGCCCGCGCGGGCAAACAGCAGCTTGAGATGGTCGTTGAGCTCCGTCATCGTGCCCACCGTGGAACGCGAGGACCGGACAGGGTTGGTCTGGTCGATGGCAATGGCGGGGGGCACGCCCTCCACGCGGTCCACCGCCGGTTTGTCCATGCGGTCGAGGAACTGCCGGGCGTACGCGGAGAAGGTCTCGACGTAGCGACGCTGGCCTTCGGCGTACAGCGTGTCGAACACCAGGCTGGATTTGCCGGAGCCACTGGGCCCCGTCACCACGGTCAGCTCGCCCGTCCGGATGTCCAGATCGAGGTTCTTGAGGTTATGTTGCCGAGCACCGCGAATGCGGATCAGTCCCTGGGTCATACGGACACTTTCCTGAGCATGAGGCCAAAGATTCTAGGCAAGGGTCTGTCCCCCGCGTTGCATATGGTTATCCCTCAAGTAATTTCCACAGTGCAATGCTCCCACAACCGGCCTACACTGGAATTCATAACAACAGGAGACATTCATGACAAAACCTGTCTGGGCGGCGTGCTTGCTCGCCGTGTTCATGGGGGGGGCCCACGCGCAGCTCCTGATCGGGCAAACGGCGGGCTTCAGCGGCCCGGTCGCCGCGGGCGTGAAGGAAACCACTGACGGTGCCAAGCTCTACATCAACTCCGTGAACGCCAAGGGAGGCGTGAACGGACAGAAGATCGAACTGGTGTCGCTGGACGACAAGTTCGACCCCAAGATCGCCGCGGAAAACGGCCGCAAGCTGATCGAGGAGCAGAACGTGCTCGCCATGTTCCTCACGCGGGGCACACCCCACAGCCAGTCGCTGTTCCCGCTGCTCGAAAAGAACAACGTGCCGCTGATCGGTCCGTCCACCGGCGCCATGGTCATGCACCAGCCGGTCAACCGGCACGTGTTCAATGTGCGCGCCACCTACCAGCGTGAAGCCGAAAAGGCGATCACCTACCTGGCATCGATCGGCATCTCGCGCATCGCCATCGTGCACGCCGACGACTCCTTCGGCAAGGACGGGCTCGAGGGCGCGCAAAAGGGCTTCAACGCCGCCAAACTGAAACCCGTAGCGGTGATCCCTGCTGACCGTTCCAAGCCGGACTTTGCCAAGATCGTGCCCGAGCTGGTCAAGGCCGATCCCCAGTCCATTCTCTGGATCGCCTCGGGCAAGGCCGTTTCCGTGGGGGTGGAACGCCTGCGTGCCGCCGGGTCTTCCGCCCAGATCGTGACGCTGTCCAACAACGCGTCCAGCGGGTTCATCAAGGACCTGGGCGCCAACAGCCGCGGCGTCATCGTGACGCAGGTGTTCCCGTACGAGCGCTCCATCGCCTACCCCATGGTGAAGGAAGCGCAGGAACTCGCAAAATCGCAGGACATGCCCGACATCAGCCCCGCCATGCTCGAGGGGTTTGCAGCGGCCAAGGTCCTGGTGGAAGGCCTGCGCCGGGCCGGGCCGAAGCCCACGCGGGAGAAGCTCATCACCGCACTCGAAACCTTCCGGAAGTTCGATCTCGGCGGCCTGGAAGTCAACTACACCGCGACAGACCACACCGGGCTGGATTTCGCCGACCTCTCGATCATCGGCGTCAGCGGCAAGTTCCGGCGATAGGACCGTCATTCGGGAGCGGCCCGTGGAACCGGCGATGCCGCAGGCAGCGGACGCCCTCGCCACGCACATGGCCGGGCATCCGGTGCTGGGCCAGCTCGACGACGATGCGCGCAATTCACTGGCCTCCGAAGCACGGCAGCACACGCTGGCGGCCCATGAGCCCCTGGCGCGGGCAGGCCAGCTGGCCGCACACACCCACTGGCTGCTTTCGGGGCGGGTGACGCTGCGCGACCCCGATCTCGGCCTGTCCGTGACGCTTGGTGCCGGAAGCCTGTTCGGATTCGGCGCAACGCCGCTACCCCAGCTCGCGACCTGGGAGGCCGTGACCCTCAGCGAATGCAACGTGGCCCTGCTGCCTCCCGAGGCCGTGCAGGCGATGTGCCAGCGTCATCGCGCGCTCACCTACTTCTTCCCGTCGCTTCCGGCCACTCCCCAGGTGGCGTCGCCTCATCCCGGACAGGGCATGCTGGGCATGCCGCTTCGCCAATGGGTCAGGCGCGAACCCGTTTCGGTGGCCCCCGGGGTGTCCATCCGCGAGGCCAGCGAGCGCATGCGCGATGAGCAGGTGTCCTCCCTTCTGCTGCTTGACGGTGAGCGGCTCGTGGGCCTCGTGACTGACCGCGACCTGCGCAACCGCGTGGTCGCGAAAGGCCTGCAGATCGACCGCCCCGTATCCGAGATCGCCACGCCCAGCCCTCACGTCGCCACCGCCGACAGCCTGGCGTTTGACGCCCTGCTGCTGATGGCGCGCCACAACATCCATCACGTCCCTCTGATGGACGGCGGTCGCGTCGTGGGCATGATCACGGCCACCGACCTGACGCAGCAGTACAGCACCTCGGCCGTCCATCTGGCCCGCGAGATCGACCGGCAGAATTCGGTGGAGGATCTGGCACGCGTGAGCGCCCGCATCCAGCACCTGCAGCGGGACCTGGCCGCCGCGGACGCCAGCGCCTACAACACCGGACACATCGTGACCTCGATGACCGACTCGTTCACCGTGCGCCTGATCGAACTCGCCCAGGCGGCGCTGGGTCCGCCGCCGATTGGGTATGCCTGGGTCGCGGCGGGCTCTCAGGCACGCAACGAGCAGGCCGCCCGCACCGACCAGGACAACTGCCTGGTGCTCGAAGACACCTACGACGAGGCCCGGCATGGGGCGTATTTCCGCGCCTTCTCCCGATGGGTCTGCGACGGGCTGGCGGCCTGCGGCTACATCCACTGTCCCGGTGACATGATGGCCATGACCGACACCTGGCGACAGCCGCAGCGCCGTTGGGTCCAGTATTTCCGCCAGTGGATCGATGAGCCGGATCCAAAGGCCCTGATGCTGACCTGCGTGTTCTTCGACCTGCGCCTGATTCAGGGCCGTGCCGACTTGCTGGAGCGGCTGCGCAACGACGTGCTGGCACGCACGCGTGGCAACAGCCTGTTTCTTGCCCACATGGTGGGCAACGCGCTCAAGCACCGCCCGCCACTGGGCCTGTTCGGGGGCTTCAACCTCACGCGCCACGGTGACGGGCCGGGGGTCATCGACCTGAAACATGGGGGAGTCGTCCCGATTGTGGACCTGGCCCGGGTCTACGCGCTGGCGGGGGGCCTGTCGGCGGTCAACACCCACGACCGGCTGGAGCAGGCCGCCCGTGCTGGCGAGATCAGTGCCGCCGGCGCACGCGACCTGCGCGAAGCGCTTGAATTCCTGTTCAAGATGCGCATCAGCCACCAGGCCCGGCAGACCGCCGCAGGACTGAAACCCGACAATTTCCTGGCGCTGGAGGAGTTGTCCAACTTCGAGCGGACGCACCTCAAGAACGCGTTCACCGTGGTCCAGACGCTGCAGGAAGTCCTGGCGCAGCGCTACCAGTCTGGCCGGTTCTGAACGACGCAGGTTCAGTAGCTGACGCGGGCGTAGCGGGTTTTGCTGGAGGCAGCGAGTGCCTCCTCCAGCGTGTGGATGCCCTGTGCCTGCAGCAGCGGAATCAGCCGCAGAAACACCTGGGCCGTGGTGACCGCATCCCCGAAGGCGCTGTGGCGGCCTTGCACCTCGATGCCAAACCGGGCGGCCAGCGCGTCCAGCGAATGCGAGAGCTGGTGCGGCTGGGCCACTGCGGACAGCAGCAAGGTGTCAAGCACCGGCTGATCAAACCGCAACCCGGTGGCAGCCTCCTGCAACTGGAGCAGCTTCATGTCGAACGCCGCGTTATGGGCCACCAGCACCGTGCCACGGGCAAAGGCATGGAACGAAGGAAGCACGTCACGGAAACGAGGCTGCCCAGCCACCTGCTCCTGCGTGATCCCGTGGATGCGGACCGCGGCGGCGGGAATCGCCCGCCCGGGATTGACGAGCTGGTCCATGCGCTCGTGCGCGAGCATCTGTCCGTTGACGATCCGCACGGCGCCAAGCTGCACCACTTCGTCGCCCTCCGAGGGGTTCAGACCGGTGGCTTCGGTGTCGAACACGGTGTAGGCCAGTAGCGAAAGGGGCTGCGCCTGCGAAGTCAGCGCGCCGGGCGAGGCGGCAGACAGTGAGAAATCATGGTGCTCGGACCGGGTCTCGCTCCGCCCGGCAACCTGGGCCGGCGAGGCCGGCAGCATCCAGCGGAAACACGCTTCGTGACGGACACGGTCCCGCTCGAAGCCGAGCTCGCCCCCGTGCCGGGCCACCACGTCGCGCACGCTCAGCGAGGCCCCTGTTTCGCCTTCGTCCATGGCATCCATCTCCCAGGCCATCACGGTCTCGGTGCTCATCGCGTGGCCCGACCAGGCCAGGTCCAGGCGCACCCGCTCACCATCCCGCAGCACACGCAATGTCACGAACTTCACATCGAATTCGTCCACCAGCCGCTTCGACAGATGCCCCAGCGCCTGCAGCAGCGAAAAACTGTCGACGCTCAGCCTCAATGCATCCTCGACAGGGTCGAGCACGACGGGCCGTCCGCAGCGCGCCTGGATCCGGGCCTGCGCGGCCGAAAGCAGGTCGGCCGCCAGCACATCCTCCAGCGGCCAACGCGTCTGCTGTGCCAGCGTGGCCCGGCGCGCCAGCGCACCGAGCCGGGACTCCATGGCCTGCATCTCCTCGCGCATGCGCGCCAGGGCCAGCCCCTGCTCCTGCGGGCCCTGGCCCGCGGTCGCCAGCAAGCGGGTCGCCTGACCCAATGCGTCCAGCGAGGATCGCAGTTCATCATGCAGCGCCAGCAGGCTGCGATCGTGGGCCGCTGCCTCCTCGTGCGCCCGCGTGAGGTCGTCCAGCATCAGCACGAATCCGTCCGGCGCGGACATGAGATCGTTGCCCGCCGCCGGGCGAACTGGCGCCACCTGCACGCGCAGCAATTGCCCGCCGCGCGTGAAGGTCATGAACCGCGTGACGGGGCTGGCGTCGCCCCGCTGAAGCCGCAACTGGATTTCGGCGAGCGCGTGATCCAGCAACTGCGGCCGGAAAAGGCCGTAGGCCGAGCGGCCAATCCCGATGAAGTCATCGCCCCCTCCGGCGCCACTCGAGACCGACGGCGCCTGGAACGCCAGGCTGGCCAGGGAGTTGTAGAGCACGATGCGGCCGTCCCAACGGCATACGAGCACCCCCTGCGCCAGCTCGGACACCAAGGCAGACAACTGGTTGCGCTCTTCCTGCAACTGGCGGGTCCCGCACTCGACTTCGCGGGCCACATCCTGGCGCAACCGGTCACGCTGGTGCGCCATCTCCCGGATGACCTGCTCCAGCGCGTGCAGATGCGCGGGCACGTCGGGCAGCTCCGCGCCCGTCGCGGGACCCGTCAGCCAGGACTGCGCATGCTCGAGCAAACGCATCGGCGCCGCCACGTAGCGCCGGGCCAGCCAGAATATCGCTGCGGCAATGCCCGCCACGGCCAGCGCCCAGCTCATGACCAGCAGGGCCAGCCTGGGCCACAGCAGTTGCGCCGCCACGACCTGCTGCTCGGGCGTCAGCGTGGAGCCCACCAGCACGATGTCGAAAACCAGCCACAGCCCCAGCAAGGTGCCCACGCCGGCCGTGGCCAGTCCCAGGGCGCGCAGGTGCTTCTGTTTCATGGTGGTGGCTGCACTCGGCGCCACGGCAGGCCCGGCTCAGGTGCGTGGGCGGGACACCGCCATGTGCGCGTGCCGCGACAGCGCAAAGCTGGCGAAGAACTTGCACCAGATCGTGGTGCCGGCAATGGCCGTCCAGGTGTTGTAGTCCAGGTGGCCCAGCAGCACGGCCACGATCACCACGACAGCCACAACGCCCGCCACAAGGTTGATCGCCATCTCGTACGGGGCGAACTTCTCGGGGTGGGCAGGAGGAGCGCCCCGCTTGAGCGCCACCTCGGAAAAATCACGCTTGATGAGGATGCGCCAGACCCGGCGCAGCCAGAAAAACGCCATCGGGAACAGCGCCAGGAAGAGGATCCACGTCAGGGCAACATTGACATCAAAAACCATACAGGGCTCCCATCATCCGGCGACGCGGAACACGCCAACGGAGAGCTTTCAGGAAAAAGGCCCTGCCAGCGACGCCGACAGGGCCTCCATTTTTACTCCTGCCCGGTTCAGCGGGCAGGATGTCGGAACAGACTTCGGCGCGAAGCCTCAGTGCGCGCCATTGACCAGCTTGGAGCCGCGCGGCACGCGCACAGCCTCCACCATGGCCTGGATGTGCGCCGGCGGCTCCTTGGTGACCTTGTCGACCAGGAAGGCCACGACAAAGTTCACGATCGCGCCGACCGCACCGAAGGCTTCCGGCGTGATGCCGAAGAAGCTGTTGGCGCCGCCGATCAGGCCCAGGAACTCGGTCCCCTTGATGAAGAACAGGCCCTTGTGCGCGAACACATAGAACAGGGTGATGAACAGGCCTGCCAGCATGCCGGCCATGGCCCCTTCCTTGTTCATCTTCTTGCTGAAGATACCCATCATGATCGCGGGGAACAGCGAGCTGGCGGCAATACCGAATGCCAGCGCCACCGTACCCGCCGCGAACCCTGGTGGATTCAAGCCCAGCCAGCCGGAGATCACGATCGCAATGGCCATGGCGATCTTGCCGGCCATGAGCTCGCCCTTCTCGCTGATGTTCGGGTTGAAGACCCCCTTGATCAGGTCATGCGAGACGGCTGACGAGATGGCCATCAGCAGACCCGCCGCGGTGGACAGCGCTGCGGCCAGACCGCCCGCAGCCACCAGCGCAATGACCCAGTCGGGCAACAGCGCGATTTCCGGATTGGCCAGCACGATGATGTCGGCGTTGACCGTCAGCTCGTTGCCCTTCCAGCCGGCATCGCCCGCCTTCTTGAGCACCGCAGCGTCCTTGGTCTTGTCGTTGTAGTACTGGATGCGGCCGTCGCCATTCTTGTCCTCGAACTTCAGCAGGCCGGTCTTTTCCCAGCGCTTCATCCAGTCAGGACGCTTTTCGTATTCCAGGGCGGCGTCCTTGGAGAAGGCGTCGGTGTCCTTCATCACGACGCCCGGCGTCACGGTGCGGATCAGGTTCATCTTGGCCATGGCGCCCACGGCTGGCGCCGTGGTGTACAGGATGGCGATGAAGACCAGGGCCCAGCCAGCAGACGAGCGTGCGTCCTTGACCGAGGGCACGGTAAAGAATCGCATGATCACGTGCGGCAGACCGGCGGTTCCGATCATCAGCGACAGGGTGTACATGAACATGTTGAGCTTGCTGCCCGGCAATGCCGTGGTGTACTTGCCAAAGCCCAGGTCACTCACCACCTGGTCCAGCTTGGCCAGCAGCGACACGTCGTGGCCCACCAGGTCGGAACCCAGGCCCAGCTGAGGCAGCGGGTTGCCCGTGAGTTGCAGCGAGATGAAGACGGCGGGGATGGTGTAGGCCAGAATCAGCACGATGTACTGCGCCACCTGGGTGTAGGTGATGCCCTTCATGCCGCCGAACACGGCGTAGGCGAACACGATGGCCATGCCGACATAGATGCCGGTGCTGGCGGACACGCCCAGGAAGCGCGAGAACGCAATGCCCACACCCGTCATCTGTCCGATGATGTAGGTGATGGAGGCGACCAGCAGGCACAGCACGGCCACGGTACCGGCGGACTTCGAGTAGAAGCGGTCGCCAATGAACTGGGGCACGGTGAACTTGCCGAACTTGCGAAGGTACGGCGCCAGCAGCATGGCCAGCAGCACGTAGCCTCCGGTCCAGCCCATGAGGAACAGCGCACCGCCGTAGCCCATGTTGGAGATCAGGCCGGCCATCGAGATGAACGACGCGGCGCTCATCCAGTCGGCTGCCGTGGCCATGCCGTTCATCACGGGATGGACGCTGCCGCCCGCGGCATAGAACTCGCTGGTGGAACCAGCGCGCGCCCAGACCGCGATGCCGATGTAGAGCGCAAAGCTCAGACCGACAACAAGATAGGTGGTTGTTTGGAGATCCATGTTGATTTCCTCAGTCTTCGTGCACGTCGAACCGACGGTCGATGTCATTCATCTTCTTGGCGTAGATGAAGATCAACGCGATGAAGATGTAGATGGAGCCCTGTTGGGCAAACCAGAAACCCAGTGGATACCCTCCGAGCTTGATGTTGTTGAGCATGTCGGCGAACAGGATGCCCGCGCCGAACGACACCACGAACCAGACAATGAGAATCTTGGTCAGCAGGCCGAGCGTGGCTTTCCAGTAGGCTTGACTGTTTTTGTCGTCCTTCATGAAGTCTCCTCGATTGGGGTCGGTCACAACAGCGGCGAACCACTGCACGTACACAATCCGCAGCCGCAGCCACGGTATGCACGGCGGACTGTCGCGGCGATTCCTTACAGTGAACTGAACCCTGACCGGGTCCTTACCCAATCCGCGCGAATCAAGGGGAAACACCTAGGCGGGGCAACCCCATCTGCTGAAACCACCAAGGGCGAACCCTGATGGCGAAGCGCTTCAGCGTGGCGCGTGGCGCACCACCGCCGCAGGCCGCTCGGCGGCTTCATGCCAGGCGCCGTCGAACCAGGCATCACCTTCCATGTTGCTGCGCAACATGGCCAGCGCGTCGAACCCCCAGAAGAGTTTGCCGTCCAGCGCCAGGGTAGGCACGCCAAACAGGCCCTCTGCCACGGCCTCTTCGGTGTTGGCGCGCAACTGGTTCTTGACGGCTTCGCCTGATGCTTCACGCACCACGGGCAGCGCCGCAGCCAGTGCCTCCAGCCGCTGTGGGTCCGTGGCGTCTGCGCCGCCCTGCCAGACATGGCGGAACACCGTTTCGCACACATGGCGGTTGGGCTCGCCCCCTTCGGTGCAGGCCAGCGCCAGCCGCAGCAGCGCCAGGGGGTTGAAGGGATGGGCGGCCGGCATCTGCATCGGGATGCTGTGCTCGCGCGCCAGCCACAGCACCTGCCGGTAGGTCCAGTCGCGCTTGCCGGGAATTTCGGCAGGCCCCAGCTGGCCATGGTGTTGGAGCAGGCCGGCAAACAGCACCGGCCGGTAACGCACGCTGTAGCTCAGTCCCTCCAGCGCCGCGGGCAGGTGCTCGAACGCCAGATAGGCATAGGGCGAGATGAAGTCCAGGTAGAACGTGATCTGCTTCATGGCGAGGAGGCTTCCACGACGGCACGGGCCCGCTGGGCGATCCGGTCCCAGATGATGCGCTTGCCAGCATCATCAAGACGGCTCCAGCCGGCGATCTCTTCCAGGCTGCGCAAGCAGCCCTCGCACCAGGTCGTCTGCGCGTTCATGCGGCAGACCGAAATGCAGGGCGAAGGCACCATCTGGCCTGTAGCCCTTGCCAGATGGTCATGTTTTGCTATTAATTGCGTAGCAACGCTCATGCTGCCGGCACCTGTGCCACATCAGCCACCGGTGCGCCGGTCAGCTTTTCGAGGTCGGCGGGCGCCATCCGGAACACGCTGTGCGGGTGCCCCGCCGCCGCCCAGATTTCTTCGAACCGGAACAGCTCCCGGTCGATCAGGGTCACGGGCGGCGTGGCATGCGCCAGCGGCGGCACGCCCCCGATGGCGTAACCCGTGCGCGCCCTCACGAAATCCGCATCTGCCCGGCCGGTCTTGCCCACCAGAGCCTCCACTTTCTTCTCGTCCACGCGCCGGTCACCCGAGGCGATCACCAGCACCGCCACGTCATCGGACTTGCGACGAAAGATGATGCTCTTGGCAATCTGGCCCACCGCGATGCCCAGGGCGTCGGCCGCCTGCTGCGCGGTTCGCGCAGCATCGTCAAGCATCACGGGAGCGTTCGGATGGCCCTTGTCCTGAAGCAGCCGCGCCACGCGCTGAACGCTTTCTGGCAGGGCCTGCAATTCACTGCCGCACACGGTATTCAGCCCTGCCGCTTGTTGAGCAGCGCCGTGGCCGCACGCGAGTTCGGCTTGCGGCCCAGCTCGGCGCTGATGTAGGCGCCGGCGTCCACGAGCTTTTCGAGGTCGATGCCGGTGTCGATGCCCATGCCGTCGAGCATGTAGACCACGTCCTCGGTCGCCACGTTGCCCGTGGCGCCCTTCGCATAAGGGCAGCCGCCCAGCCCGGCGGACGACGTGTCGTACTGCCACACGCCCATCTCCAGGGCGGCCAGCGTGTTGGACAATGCCTGCCCATAGGTGTCATGGAAATGGCCGGAAACGTCGTCCAGCCCATAGTGTTTCAAGGCCGCTTCCATGGCCCGCTGCACCTTGCGCGGCGTGCCCACGCCGATGGTGTCCGCCACGCCCACATGTTGCACCCCGATCTGCTTCATGAGCCGGGCCACGAGTTCGACGCGCTCGGGTGGGATCTCCCCCTCGTAGGGGCAGCCCACGGTGCACGAGATCGCGCCGCGCACGTGAATGCCTTGCTCCCGAGCCGCCGCCACCACGGGGGCGAAGCGCTCGATGCTCTCGGCAATCGAGCAGTTGATGTTCTTCTGGCTGAAGGCCTCGCTGGCCGCGCCGAACACCACGATCTCGTCGGGATGTGACGCAACGGCCGCCTCGAACCCCTTCATGTTGGGGGTCAGCACCGAATAGCGCACGCCGGCCTTGCGCTGGATGCCTGCCATGACCTCGGCGTTGTCGGCCATCTGGGGCACCCACTTGGGACTGACAAAACTGGTGACCTCGATGTTCATGAGGCCGGCGTCCTGCAGCCGGTGCACGAGGCCGATCTTGACCTCGGCCGACACCGGCTGCTTTTCGTTCTGCAGGCCGTCGCGGGGACCCACGTCGACGATTTTGACTCTGGATGGCAAAGGCATGATGGCTCCTAGTATCCCCGCACGGGGTCAACCACACCGGCAATGGGTTCTCCGCGCTCAAGGGCGTGAATCTTGCCCGCGATCTGGGCGATGGTTTCCTCGCGCAGCGTGCGTGCCGAGGTGTGAGGGGTCACGGTGATCCGGGGGTGCCGCCAGAACGGATGCTCCGCCGGCAGGGGCTCGGTGCGGAAGACATCCAGCGTGGCACCGGCCAGATGCCCGTCATCGAGCAGGGCCAGCAGGTCCTCGTCCACCAGATGGGCGCCACGAGCCACGTTGATGAGGTAGCCGCCAGGCAGCAGCCGGGACAAGGTGCGGCGGTTCAGGATGCCTTCGGTCTGCGGCGTCAGCGGCAGCAGGCACACCAGCACCCGCGAGGCCGCCAGGAACGCATCGAACTCCGGTTCGCCAGCAAAGCCGCGCACGCCGTCCAGCGCCCTGGGTGAACGGCTCCAGCCGTTGACCGGAAAGTCGAACTGCGCAACGGCGCGTGCCACGCGCTCGCCCAGGACGCCCAGCCCCATGATGCCCACTGGGTAGTCGGCGCGCAGGCGGGGCCGGCGAAATGACCACTTGCCCTCGCGGACTTCGGCGTCATACACATCGAGCTCGCGGAAATGGCGGATCAGCGCATGGCAGACAAACTCCGCCATCTGAACCGACATGCCGGCATCATCCAGCCGCACCAGGCGGGCCTGCGGCGGCAGGCGCAGCTTGAGCAGCGCATCCACGCCCGCCCCCATGTTGAACAGGCCCTTGAGGGCCGGCTGTTCGTCCAGCATCTGCTGCGGGGGTGACCAGACGACCGCATGGTCCGCCTGCACCGCGCCCGGTTGCCACTCCTGCACATCGGCGCCCGGCAGGGCCTGGCGCAAGGCGTCCAGCCAGGGCTGTGCCTTGGTATTGCTCGCTGAAAAAAGAACTCTCATGCCCGCCATTGTGCTGGCAACGCGCTCACTGCAGCCTGAGCAGCTCCGCGCCTTCGGCGACCTGGTCGCCCGGCGAATACAGCAGCTCCGCCACGGTGCCATCCGCGGGTGCGGCAATGGTGTGCTCCATCTTCATGGCTTCCATCACGGCGAGGGCCTGGCCCTTGCTGACCTTGTCGCCGGCCTTGACGGCAAACGACACCACCTTGCCGGGCATGGGCGCGCTCAGCCGACCGCCCTCGGCGTGGGCCTCTCCCGCGTGGGCCAGCAGGTCGATGTTGAGGATGCGCGTGGCGCCATGCGGGGCGAACACGTGGTCCGTCTCACCCTGCGCCACCACCTGAACGGTGGCCCGCTGGCCGGCAAATTGCACATCGATGCCCTGGGCCGTGGCAGCAAACACCAGCAGCCCAGCGGCCTCTCCCACCGCCAGGCGCAACGAGCCGTCATGCAGGTAGGTCAGTTCGGCCGGCACCGGCTGGTCGTGGAACTCGAACGCAAAACGCCTCACCACCTGTCCGTGGGAGCGCCAGCCGTCACGCCGGCTGAACGGGTCGGCCCCGGCCCGGCCCTGCTCGTCCAGCAACGCCTGCGCAACGGCGGCGGCCACCGCCAGTGCCACGCCCACCGGCTCCTGGTTGAACAGCACCGCCTGCTCGCGCGGGATCAAGGCGGTATCAAGCCGGGCCTGCGCAAACGACGGGCTGAGCACCACATGACGCAGGAACTGCACGTTGGTGGCCAACCCCACGATGCGGGTGGCCGCCAGGGCCTCGTCCAGCCGGGCCAGCGCCTGCTCGCGCGTGTCGCCGTGCACGATCAGCTTGGCGATCATCGAATCGTAGAAGGGGCTGATCACGTCGCCCTCGCGCACGCCGTCGTCCACGCGCACGCCATCGCTCGCGCGCTCGAACGCAAGGCACGGTGGCTTGCGATAGGTGCGCAGCGTGCCGGTGGCGGGCAGGAAGTTGTTGTCCGGGTTCTCGGCGCAGATGCGGGCCTCGATGGCGTGGCCGGAGATGCGCAGGTCGGACTGGCGCAGCGGCAGGGGCTCCCCCGACGCCACGCGCAACTGCCACTCCACCAGGTCCAGCCCGGTGATCGCTTCGGTCACCGGGTGCTCCACCTGCAGGCGCGTGTTCATTTCCATGAAGAAGAACTTCATGGCTTCGGGTTTCTCGTAGCCACCAGGCTGCTCCACGATGAACTCCACCGTGCCCGCGCCCACATAGTTCACGGCGCGTGCCGCTGCCACGGCCGCCTCGCCCATTTGCTGGCGCAGGGCCTGCGTCATGCCCGGTGCCGGAGCCTCCTCCAGCACCTTCTGGTGGCGCCGCTGCACAGAGCAATCGCGTTCGAACAGGTAGACATAGTGGCCCTGGGTGTCGCCGAACACCTGGATCTCGATGTGGCGCGGACGCTGCACGTATTTTTCGACCAGCACCGCGTCGTCACCGAAGCTGTTGGTGGCTTCGCGCTTGCAGGACGCCAGGGCCGCCTCGAAGTCTTCTGCCCGCTCCACCGCGCGCATGCCCTTGCCGCCTCCGCCGGCGCTGGCCTTGATCAGCACGGGGTAACCGATCCGGTCGGCCTCGGCCTTCAGCAGAGCCGGGTCCTGGTCCGCCCCGTGATACCCCGGCACCAGGGGCACGCCGGCCTTTTCCATGAGCTGCTTGGATTCGGCCTTGAGCCCCATGGCCTGGATGGCCGACGCCGGGGGCCCGATGAACACCAGGCCCGCTTTGGCGCAAGCCTGGGCAAATTCCTCGTTCTCGCTGAGAAAGCCATAGCCCGGGTGGATGGCCTGTGCCCCGGTGGATTTTGCGGCCTCGATGATTTTTTCCCAGCGCAGGTAGCTGTCCCTGGGTGCACTGCCACCGAGGTGAACGGCCTCGTCGCAGGCGGCCACGTGCTTGGCATGGGCATCGGCGTCGGAGTACACGGCCACGGTGCGCACAGCCATGCGCCGCGCGGTGGCGGCAACGCGGCAGGCGATCTCGCCGCGGTTGGCGATCAGAATCTTGGTGAACATCAGAGCATCCAGTTGGGTTTGCGTTTTTGGAGGAACGACTGAATGCCCTCGCGGCCTTCGTCGCTGACGCGGATATCGGCAATGCCTTCGACCGTGCGGTCCACCAGTCCGGGCGTGATCTCGCGTTCCGCCACGTCCTGCACCAGCCGCTTGCAAGCCTTGATGGCAGCCGGGCCCGCCTGCACCAGGTGCTCGGCCAGCTGCCTGACCCGGGCGTCCAGATCGGCCGCCGCGACGACCTCGTGCACGAAACCGATGCGCAGGGCCTCGGCCGCGCTGAAGCGCTCGGCCGTGAGGAAGTAGCGGTGAGCGGCACGCGCCCCCATGGCGCGGATGACGTAAGGGCTGATGGTCGCGGGGATCAGCCCCAGCTTGACCTCGCTCAGGCAATAGCCTGCCGTGTCGACCGACACCGCCATGTCACAGGCCGCGACCAGGCCCGTGCCGCCGGCATAGACATCCCCCTGCACCCGCGCAAGGGTGGGCTTGGGGCAGGCATAGATCACCGCCAGCATGCGCGCCAGGGCCCGGGCGTCGGCCAGGTTCTCGTCGCGCGTGTAGGTCGCCATGCGTTTCATCCAGTTCAGGTCCGCCCCCGCGCAGAAGGCCTTGCCCGCGGCGGCCAGCACGATGCAGCGCACCTCGGCACGCTCGCCCAGCTCCAGGAACGTCGTGGTGAGTTCGGTGATGACTTCGTCATTGAAGGCGTTGCGCACGTCGGGGCGGTTCAGCGTGACCGTGGCGACGCCGGCATGGAAGTGGAGTTCCAGATGGTTCATGTGGCGTCCTCAATACCGCTTGGCGACTTCCTCGAGCATGACCTCGGTGGCACCGCCACCGATGGCCAGGACCCGGGCATCGCGCCACAGCCGCTCGACGGCCGTCTCCCGGATGAAGCCCATGCCACCATGGAACTGCTGGCAGGTCTGCACCACTTCGTTGACCAGCTCGCCTGTCAGCGCCTTGAGCATGGACACGTCCTGGACGATGTCGTGGCCCTGTGTGACGCGCCAGGCGCAGTGGTACATGAACTGCCTGGCGGCGCGCGTCTTGGCATCCAGCATGGACAGGCGCTGACGGATGGTCTGCTGCTCCCAGAGCACCCCGCCAAAGGCCTGGCGCTGCCGCACATAGTCCAGCGTGTGCTTGAGCGCCTGCTGGCAGTGGCCCACCGCCATCGCGGCCAGTGCGATGCGCTCGGTCTGGAAATTCTTCATGACCGAGTAGAAGCCCTTGCCCTCCTCGCCCAGCAGATGGGCCGCCGGCACGCGCACGTTGTCGAACACCAGCTCGGCGGTGTCCGATGAGAGCCAGCCCGTCTTCTTGAGCGCACGGCCCACGGTGAAGCCCGGTGTGCCCTTCTCGACGATGAACATCGACATCTCGCGCTTGCCGGGCCCCGTCTTGGCTGCAACGAAGTACAGGTCGGCATGGACCCCGTTGGTGATGAACATCTTGGTGCCGTTGATCACCCACTCGTTGCCATCCCGTTTCGCTGACGTGCGGATGCCCGCCACGTCGGAGCCGGCGCCCGGTTCGGTGATGCCCACGGCGGTGATCAGCTCGCCGGCGATCACCTTCTTCAGGTACTTTGCCTTCTGCGCCGGGCTGCCCGCGTGGTGCAGGTGCGGGCTGGCCATGTCGGTATGGACCAGCACGGTGATGATGAAGCCGGCGTAGGTGGACTGGCTCAGGGCCTCGGCAAACACCAGGTTGGTCATGGCGTCGGCGTCGGCGCCGCCGTAGGCGGACTCGTACATGAGACCGAACAGGCCCGCCTGGCCCATGCGCCGCAGCACGTCACGAGGCACCATGCCGGCCTCTTCCCAGTCCGCCGCATGAGGCTCGACCTCGCGCGCCAGGAAGCGCGCCACCTGGTCGCGCAGCAGTTCGTGGTCGGGGTTGTCGTAGATGGAGGTATTGCTCATGCGGGCCCCTACATGCGGAACACGCCGAATTTCGGCTCGGGAATCGGGGCGTTCAGGCTGGCACTCAGCCCCAGGGACAGCACACGGCGGGTATCCGCCGGGTCGATCACGCCGTCGTCCCAAAGGCGGGCGCTGGAGTAGTACGGATGCGACTGGTGCGCGAACTGGTCCAGGATGGGCTGCTTGAAGGCAGCCTCCTCCTCGGCGCTCCAGTGCCCGCCCCGGGCTTCGATGCCGTCGCGCTTGACCGTGGCGAGCACGCCTGAAGCCTGCTCCCCCCCCATGACACAGATGCGCGCGTTCGGCCACATCCAGAGGAAGCGGGGGCTGTAGGCCCGCCCGCACATGCCGTAGTTGCCAGCCCCGTAGCTGCCTCCGATGATGACGGTGAACTTGGGCACATTGGCGGTGGCCACCGCGGTCACCAGCTTGGCGCCGTGCCGCGCAATGCCTTCGTTCTCGTACTTGCGGCCCACCATGAACCCGGTGATGTTCTGCAGGAACACCAGCGGGGTCTTGCGCTGGCAGCACAGCTCGATGAAGTGCGCGCCCTTCTGCGCGCTTTCGGAGAACAGGATGCCGTTGTTCGCGATGATGCCCACGGGCATGCCCTCGATGTGGGCAAAACCGCAGACCAGCGTGGCGCCGAAGCGCTGCTTGAACTCGTGGAACTCGCTGCCGTCGACGATGCGGGCGATGATCTCGCGCACATCGTAGGGCTTGCGCACGTCGGTGGGGATGACGCCATAGAGTTCGGCGGCCTCGAATTTCGGCGGACGCGGTTCACGCAGCGTCACTTCGGGACGCTTGGCCTTGTTGAGCGTGGCCACGGCCTGGCGCGCCAGCGCCAGTGCATGGGGGTCGTTCTGGGCCAGGTGGTCGGCCACGCCACTCAGGCGGGTGTGGGCGTCGCCGCCGCCCAGGTCCTCGGCGCTGACGATCTCGCCGGTGGCGGCCTTCACCAGCGGCGGCCCCCCCAGGAAGATGGTGCCCTGGTTCTTCACGATGATGGTCTCGTCGCTCATGGCCGGCACGTAGGCGCCGCCTGCCGTGCAACTGCCCATGACCACCGCGATCTGCGCAATGCCATTGGCCGACATGTTGGCCTGGTTGAAAAAGATGCGGCCGAAGTGGTCCCGGTCGGGAAACACATCGTCCTGGTTGGGCAGGTTGGCGCCGCCCGAATCAACCAGGTAGATGCAGGGCAGATGGTTCTGCATGGCGATCTCCTGCGCGCGCAGGTGCTTCTTGACCGTCATCGGGTAGTAGGTGCCGCCCTTCACCGTGGCGTCATTGCACACGATCATGCAATCCACGCCGCTCACCCGGCCGATGCCGGCGATCACGCCCGCGCAGGGCGCATCGCCCACGCCGGCCTTGTTGACGTACATCGCGTGGGCGGCCAGCGGTGCGATCTCCAGGAACGGCGTGCCCGGATCGAGCAGCATTTGAACGCGGTCGCGCGGCAGCAGCTTGCCGCGCGCCGTGTGCTTGGCGCGGGCTGCCTCGCCGCCACCGGCAGCGGCGGCGGCCACCTGAACGGCAAGGTCGTCCACCAGCGCACGCATGGCAGCGGCATTGGCCTGGAATTCCGCGGAGCGGGCGTTGAGTTGGGTCTCCAGCGTGGTCATGCGGTTCTTTCTTCTTCCAGCCCGAGCTGGTCTTTCATGGCTTCGCGAATCCTGAATTTCTGGATCTTGCCGGTCACGGTCATGGGGAACTGATCGACGAAACGAATGTAGCGTGGCACCTTGTAGTGCGCAATCTGCCCCTTGCAGAAGGCGCGGATGCCCTCTTCATCGGGTGACTGGCCCGGTTTGGCAATGATCCAGGCGCACAGCTCCTCGCCGTAGCGGCGATCCGGCACCCCGACCACCTGGACGTCCTGCACCTGCGGGTGCCGGTACAGGAATTCCTCGATCTCCCGTGGATAGATGTTCTCGCCACCGCGGATCACCATGTCCTTGATGCGGCCAACGATGTTGACGTAGCCCTGCGCATCCATGGTCGCCAGGTCGCCGGTGTGCATCCAGCGGTCGGCGTCGATGGCTTCGCGTGTGCGGTCCTCGTCGCCCCAGTAGCCGTGCATGACCGAATAGCCGCGCGTGCACAGCTCTCCGGAAGCCCCTCGCGGCACCGGCGCGCCGGTGTCGGGGTCGATGATCTTCACCTCCAGATGCGGCTGCACCTGCCCCACGGTGGACACCCGCTTGTCCAGCGGCGTGTCGGTGCTGCTCTGGCAGCTCACGGGGCTGGTCTCGGTCATGCCGTAGGCAATGGTGATCTCGCGCAGGTGCATGTCGGCCACGACGCGCTTCATCACCTCGGTGGGGCACGGTGAGCCCGCCATGATCCCGGTGCGCAGGCTCGACAGGTCAAACTCGGCAAACCTCGGGTGGTCCAGCTCGGCGATGAACATGGTGGGCACGCCATGCAGGCCGGTGCACTTTTCGGCCTGCACCGTCTGCAACACCGTCAGTGGATCGAACCCGTCGTTGGGATAGACGATGGTCGCGCCATGGGTCAGGCAGGCCAGGTTGCCCAGCACCATGCCGAAGCAGTGGTACAGCGGCACGGGAATGCACAGGCGGTCCGCGGGCGTGAGCCTCATGCACTCGCCGATGAAGAAGCCGTTGTTGAGGATGTTGCGGTGGGTCAGCGTGGCTCCCTTGGGGAAGCCCGTGGTGCCGCTGGTGAACTGGATGTTGATGGGGTCTGTTGCCCGCAGCGTCGGGCCGATGGCCGCCAGCCGCGCGTCCCCCGCATCGCCGCTGGCCAGCAGCTGGGAGAACCGCATCAGGCCCGGCGCCTCGGCGGTGAGTCCGGGCTCGTCGATCCAGGCGATGGTCTTGAGGTGGGGCAGGCGCTGCGGACCGAGCTCCTGCAGCATGCCGAGGTAGTCGCTGATCTTGAAGCGGGCCATGGTCACCAGCGCTTTGCAGGCCACCTTGTTGAGCGCGTATTCCACCTCGGCCGTGCGGTATGCCGGATTGATGTTGACCAGGATCAGCCCCACCTTGGCGGTGGCGATCTGCATGAGCAGCCACTGGGCGTTGTTGTGCGACCAGATGCCCACGCGGTCCCCCGGCACGAGACCCAGTCCCAGCAGCGCACTGGCCAGCCGGTTGGACTCGGTCTGCAATTCGCGGTAGGTGTAGCGCAACCCCTGGTGCGCGCTGACCAGCGCCTCGTGGTCGGGCTGGCGCGTCACCTGGGCATCAAAGAAGTCACCCAGGGTCTGCTCGATCAAGGGGGTGGCGGTGTCGCCCGAGGCCACGCTCGGGCCCGGCGAATCGGCGGCGGAACTCATGCTTGTCTCCATGAAAACGGTGCCTCGTTGTGCAGCCGACAAGCATAGGAGGAGGCATGGCCTTCGGGCGGTCACAATGGGCACAAATCCTGCCAGATCCCTCTGCGGGATCCCGTCATGCCCCGACCGGCAGCGGGGATTTGTGGCCGCACAAATATGACGATCATCATATTTTTGCCTATACTGGCGCCATGCCCACCGCACCCAGCCGCAAGGAACTGACCCATGACCGCATCGTGGAGACGGCGGCGCGCGCCATTCGCCGCGCCGGTTTCCATGGCGTGGGGGTGGCCGACATCATGAAGGAGGCCGGGCTGACGCACGGCGGCTTCTACGCCCACTTTCCGTCACGCGATGCCCTGCTGACCGAAGCTCTGGAGCGTGCGGGCCGCGACAGTGCGTTGACCATGGCGGCGCGGACCGACCGCGCCCGCGCCAAGGGCCTCAGCGCGTTCCAGGCCCTGGTGGAGGGCTACCTGTCCGAGCGGCACCTGGTCGCCGCCGAGCACGGTTGCGCCGTGGCGGCGCTGGCGTCGGAGATGCCACGCCAGGCGCCCGATGTACGCGACGCCGCGGCCCAGCGCGTGCGCAACCTGGTGGCGACTGTGCAGCAGGCGCTGCCCGGCGGGGGGGCTGACAGCGCCGCCGAGGTGGCGAGCCAGATGGTGGGCGCACTGCAACTGGCCAGGGCGCTGCCTCTCGCCGAGGGCAAGGCGTTGCTCACCACCACCCGCCGCAGCCTGATCGCCCGGTTCGAGCCCTCTTTACCGTAACCCCCGAATGCCGCGAGGCCCCGTCGGGTCGCTGCCTGCCAGACCAGAAATATGACGATCATCATAAATATTCAACCCCACGCTGCCACGCAGCCCCACACCTCGGAGTCTTCCCATGAAAATTGACAACGCCGTCGTCCTCATCACCGGTGCCAACCGTGGCATCGGCCTGGCATTCGCCCGCGAAGTACTGGCCCGCGGCGCCCGCAAGGTCTACGCCGGTGCGCGGCAGCCTGACCAGATCACCCTGCCCGGCGTCGAAGCCGTCCGGCTCGACGTCACCAGCGACGAGGAGGTGGCCGCCGCGGCCCGTCGCTGCAACGACGTGACGCTGCTGATCAACAACGCTGGCGTGGCTGCCACCGGTGGCTTTCTGGCCGACGCCCACCTCACATCCAGCCGCAGCCAGCTGGAAACCAATTTCTTCGGCCCGCTGCGCATGGCGCAGGCCTTCGCACCCGTGCTGGCAGCTCAGGGCGGCGGGGCCATCGTCAACGTGCTGTCGGTGGCCAGCTGGATCAACCGGCCGCTGCTGGGGGTCTATGGCGCCACCAAGTCCGCCGCCTGGGCGCTGACCAACGGCCTGCGCCACGAGTTGCGGCCCCAGGGCACGCAGGTGCTGGCCATGCACATGGGCTTTGTCGACACCGACCTCACACGCGGCATCGACATGCCCAAGTCCACGCCCGAGGAGGTCGTGAAACGCGCGCTCGACGCACTGGAGGCGGGCAGCGAAGAGGTGCTCGCCGACGATCTCACGCGCCAGGTCAAGCAGGGCCTGGCCGCCGACCCCGGCGTCTACCTCGTTCCCGCCTGAGCCGGGCCACGCCATGAGCACGTCCCTCACTCACGCCGGCGCCGTGCGTTCCGGCCCTCCGGTCGACCGCACCCACCAGATGCTGCATGCGCCGCTGGTCGCCACGCTGTTCCGGCTGGCCGCGCCCAATGTGATCGGCCTGTTCGCGATGACGCTGGTGATTGGCTATGACGGCTTCATCCTCGGCCGCCTGGGCGCCACGGCGCTGGCGGGTGTGGCTCTGGTGTTTCCGTTGTCGATGCTGATGATCCAGATGTCCGCCGGCGGAATCGGCGGTGCCACCACGGCTGCCGTGGCCCGGGCGCTGGGCGCCGGCCAGGCCGAGGATGCCACCCGCCTGGCCCAGCACGCGCTGTTCATCGCCTGCGTGGCTGCCGCGCTGTTCATGGCGGCGCAGTTCGGCGTCGGCCGTGCCGTGTATGCGGCGATGGGGGGCCGGGACGCCGCGCTGACCGACGCCATGGCCTATGCCAACGTGCTGTTCGGCGGCGCCCTCGCGATCTGGCTGGGCAACGTGCTGGCCGCCATCGTTCGCGGCGCGGGCAACATGCTGCTGCCCTCACTGGTGCTGCTGGGGACGGCCGGCCTGCACCTGCTGTTGTGCCCCCTGCTGGTCTTCGGCTGGGGCCCGGTGCCCGGACTCGGAGTCGCCGGCGCCGCCACCAGCACCCTGACCATCAACGCCACCGGCGCTGTCGTGCTGGCCGCGCACCTGCTGCGGCGCGAAGGCATGGTGCGGCTGAACGGCCTGCGCTGGCGGTTCCGCCCGGACCTGCTGCGGGCCCTGCTGCGCGTGGGCATCCCGGCATCGCTGAGCCCGGTGATCAGCAACGGCTCCATCGCGGCCTCCACCGCGTTCATCGGCAGCTACGGCCTGGCCGCGCTGGCGGGGTATGGCGTGGCGGCGCGGCTGGAGTACATCCTGGTGCCGATCGCCTTCGGCTTCGGCACCGCGCTCACGGCCATGGTGGCCACCAACATGGGGGCGGGCCAGCACCAACGTGCGCTGCGGGTGACCTGGACCGGCGCGGCCGTGGTCGCGGCGATCACCGGAACGATCGGGGTGGGCGCAGCACTGGCGCCTGCCCTGTGGATGAACCTGTTCACCACCGACCCCGCGGTGCGCAGCTTTGGCGGGCTGTACCTGCACATCGTGGGGGCGTGCTACGCGCTGTTCGGGCTCGGGCTGGCGCTGTTCTTTGCCTCGCAGGGAGCGGGCCGCATGTTCTGGCCACTGGTGGGCAGCGCATTGCGGCTCATCGTGGTCGTGGCCGGCGGTTGGCTGTGCACCCATTGGCTAAAGGCCCCGGCCGCCACGTTCTTTGCCGTGGTCGCTCTGAGCCTCGCCGCCTATGCCTTCACCATTGCCGCGGCGATCGCCCTGGGCCGCTGGCAGCGTTAGGACGCAGCAGCCCGGTCAAGGCTGGGGTCGATCAGGAACTTCTCGCCCGTGGCCCTTTGGCCGTAGGCCGCCATCCGGGCCGGGTCGAGGGCTTCGCGCAGGGAGATCACACCGGAATAGCCGCTGGCGAAGGTGGTCTTGAGCCCGCCCGCCACACGCTGGCGCAGGGCCTGGGCAGCCTCGGGCCCGATGCGCTGCAGGAACGGGAAGACCAGCCAGCCGCCCATGCCCCAGCTCATGCCAAAGCTGCGGTTGAACTCCGTGGGTCCGCTGTCCAGGCTGCCGTAGAGATAGACCTGTTTGTGAATCGGCGAGCCGTAGCGGCTGTATTCGGTGGCCTTGCGGTTGAGCGCGGCCTCCATGGCCGTGAGAATCTGTCCCGCCAGCCGGCCGCCCCCCGTGGCGTCGAAAGCCAGCGTGGCGCCCGTGGCCACCAGGGCCTCGGTGAGGTCCTCCATGAAGCCAGGCGCCGAGGCGTCGCACACGTGGGCCGCGCCCTGCCCGCGCAGCAGCGCCGCCTGCTGCGGCTTGCGCACGATATTGACCAGGCCGATGCCGTCCTCCAGGCACAGCCGGTTGAGCATCTGCCCCAGGTTGGAAGCGGCCGCCGTGTGCACCAACGCCTGGTGACCCTCGCGGCGCATGGTTTCGGTCATGCCCAGCGCGGTCAGTGGATTGACGAAACTGGAGGCGCCTTCGGCCGCCAACGTGCCCTCGGGCAGCACCAGGCATTGCGCGGCCTTGACGCAGCGGTATTGCGCATACATGCCGCCGGCGAGCACCGCCACCGTCTGGCCGAGCAGCGCCTGGGCCTGCGGCGAGTCGCCGGCGGCCACCACGAGGCCGGCGCCTTCATTGCCCACGGGCAGGTCCTGACCGAGACGCCCCGCCATGGCCTTCATGGCCCCGGCGGGGATCTGCGCGGTCAACGACGGCTGGTCTGCCGTGCCCGTGGCGCGCACGGTGCCCAGGTCGGCCGCGCCCAGCAGCAGGCCGATATCGGACGGATTGATCGGCGTGGCCTGTACGCGCAGCACCACCTCGTCGGGTGCCGGCACAGGTGTGGGCACGTTGGCGAGCGAAATCACCAGTTCGCCCTGCGGCGTGACCTGCGAACGCAACTGAAGACCCGATGGAATCGAAGATGAATTCATGCCAGTTTCCTTGAATGAAAATGCCTGCAGCCCTTGCCCAATGGACACTTGTAGCTACCCTTTTTGTAGCAAAAGCGTCATCACACCGCCAGCCCCTTGCGGCGGTACTCGGCCGGTGACTCCCCGGTCCACTGCCGGAACGCCCGCGCAAAGCTCTTTTCGCTGGTGAAACCCACGGCCTGTGCCACCTGCTTGACGGGGCGCGCCGTGCGCCGCAGCAGCGCCATGGCCTGCTCCCGGCGCACCTCGTCCTTCAGGTCTTGCAGCGAGGCCCCCTCCTGCTGAAGCTGGCGGTGCAGGGTGCGCGGCGACATGTTGAGCGCATGGGCCAGCGCGTCGGCCGTGCCGGCGCCCGGCAGGTCCTGCAACAGCATGCGCACGCGCTGCACCAGCAGCCGGTCGCGCCGGTAAGGCCGCACCACCAGAGACAGCGCCTGGGGCAGCAGCGCCCGCAGGGCCTGATCGTCGCGCCGCAGCGGCAGCGCGAGGTAGCGTGAGTCAAAACTGAGCGCGGCATGCAGCGCGCCGAAATGCACCGGCCCCGGAAACAGCACCGGATACACGGCCGCATGCGCCGGTGCCTTGAACGGGAACGCCACCGCCTCGAGCGCGATGCCCGAGTCCACCAGCCAGCAGCTGATGCCGTGGATGTTGCGCAGCAACGTGACCAGGCAGAACTCGCGCATGGCCGGGTCCAGGCGCCGCTCGACCAGGGCCACGGTCGCCACGTCGCCCGCCTCGTGCAACGACAGCACGATGTCGTCGGTCAGCAGGTTGTGATGGCGTACCCAGCGGCGCAGCGCGATGCCGAGATTGGGCGAAGTCAGCGAGGCGCGCAGCAGCATCACGTAGCTACCCCAGGGCAGGCGGCGCGAGAACCAGCCCAGCGCCTCGTCGTCGAGCTCGCGCATGGCTTCGCCCGCCAGCACCTGCAGCTGCCACGACGTGACCGTGGCCTCACGGCGGCGCAGCGTGTCGGGCCCGATCTGCGCACGCGCCAGGGCTGCGGTGGGGTCCACGCCGTACTTGGCGTAGGCCATGAGCAGCATTCTCACGAAGGCCACCGGTGTGACGGATGCGGCTTTCACGGCGGGCAGGAGGTCAGGCCGGTGCCAGCAGGTCGGGCAGCTGCGCCATGTCGGTGAAGATGTGGCGGGCACCGGCGCGCCGCAGGGCGGCCGGCGCATCGTGGCCCGCCTCGGGCGGGCTGTAGCCGAAGACCGTGGCGCCCGCGGCCACGCCGGCCGTGACGCCGGTCACGGTGTCTTCCACCACGGCGCAGCGTGCCGCCGCGACGCCCAGCGCCGCCGCAGCGGCCAGGTACACATCCGGTGCGGGCTTGGAACGCGGCAGCTCATGGCCGCTGAAGACCCGGCCGCTGAAATAGGGCATCAGGCCGCACTTGTCCAGTTGCAGCTCCACCTTGAAACGGTCTGCCCCCGAAGCGCAGGCCAGCCGCCCCTGGTAGGCCGTGTGCAGGCGGGCGACGGCGGCCACGGCGTGGGTCACGGGCTGCACGTCGCGCAGCAGGCTCTCGTTGCGCCGCTCGCGAAAGCGCGCCAGCCAGTCCTCGGTCAACGGGCGGCCGGTGTGGGCCTCGATCATCGTGGCCTCGTCCTTCACGGCCTTGCCGATGAACAGGCGCATGCACTCCTGCGTCGTCAGCGTCCAGCCCAGCTCCTGCAGCATGTCGCGCAGCACGCCGTTGGTGATCGGCTCGCTGTCGACCAGGACGCCATCGCAATCGAACAGGACCGCTTCAAAGGGCAACATCAGGGGTTCTTTCTGGCTTCAGGGCGCATCGCGCCGGTGGCAGGGGAGGTGGGGTCATTCCCGGTGGGCCGAAGGGTTCAGGTCGCCGTCCACATAGAGCCAGCGACCCTGCTCGCGCACGAAGCGGCTGCGCTCGTGCAGGCGCACCGCGCGCCCGCCGCCGGCCCCCTCGGCGGCGCCGGTCACGCGGTAGCGGGCGACGAATTCCACCTCGGCATGGGTTTCATCCACCGGCCAGTGGCCGCGCACCTGCAGGCCCAGCCACTTGGTGCCGGGCATCGGCCCGGGATCGTCGGGGCAGGTGTCCGGGTGCCAGGTGGCCAGCAGGTAGTCCACGCGGTCCAGCGTGAACGCGGTATAGCGCGAGCGCATGAGCGTCTGGGCATCGGGCGCCAGCAGGGCCGCCTTGCCCTCGAGAAAGCGGCCGCAGCAGTCCGCGTAGGCCAGCGGCTGGCCGCTGGCGCTGGTCTGCCCGCAGGGGCACTGGCGCGCTGCGGCCTTCATGGTTTTCGGGACTTGCGTTGTTCCAGTGTTTCGGTGGGGGCCCCCTGGTTCACCCACTCGGTGAACCCCCCCTCGATGTGCGCCACGTTGGTCATGCCCATCTCCTGCAGGGTCCGGGCCGCCAGCGCACTGCGCCAGCCCGCGCCGCAGAACAGGATGTACTCCTTGTCCTCGTCGGCGAACAGCGGCTTGTGATACGGCGAATCCGGATCGACCCAGAACTCCAGCATGCCGCGCGGAGCGTGGTAGGCGCCCACCACCGTGCCGCCGGCCAGCTCGCGCACATCGCGGATGTCCACGATCTGGACCGCGGGGTCATTCAGCCGGGCCACGACCTCGGCCACCGTGTAGGTGGTGACCTGCGCCATGGCTTCGTCCACCAGCGCGCGAAAACCTTTGGTGATGGGCATGGGAAACCTCCAGGAGTGAAGCGGGGACCGGCCGCTATTTTCGCCAGAACTGGCTGGTGAACAGCACCAGCACCGCCAGCAGTTCCAGGCGGCCCAGCAGCATGGCGAAGGTACAGACCCAGGTCTGGAATTCATTGAACACGCCGAAGGTCGAGGCCGGCCCCACCAGGCCCAGCCCGGGGCCGATGTTGTTGACACAGACGATCACCGCCGAAAACGCCGTGACCACGTCCAGCCCCGAGGCCAGCAGGAGCATCGACAGGCCCACGATGCTGGCGCCATAGATCAGCATGAAGGCCATGACGGCTGCGATCACCGTGGCCGGGATGTTCTTGCCATTGAGCGTGACCGGGTTGACCACGCGCGGATGGATGATGCGCACCAGCTCGCGCCGGGCCTGCTTGACCAGCAGGATCATGCGGACCATCTTGATGCCGCCCCCGGTGGACCCCGCGCAGGAGGCAAAGCAGCCCAGGAAGATCAGCAGCACCGGCGCGAAGGCCGGCCACTGCGCGTAGTCCGTGGACGAGTAGCCGGTGGTGGTGGCCAGCGAGAGCACCTGGAAGGTGGTGGCCCGCACCGCGTGCGGCAGGCTGGGGTAGGTGCCGTGCACATGCAACAGCGTGCTCACCACCACGATGGAGGCCAGCAGCACGGCCGCGTAGCAGCGGACTTCGCTGTCCCGCAGCAGCGACAGCGCCGAACGCGTGCGCCAGACGATGAAGTAGCGGGCAAAGCTGATGCCGGCCAGCCCCATGAACACCACCGCCACGGCCTCGATCCGCCAGGAATCCCAGTAGGCGAAGCTGGCATCGTGCGAGGACAGGCCGCCCAGGCCCATGGTGGTGCACATGTGCATGAAGGCGTCGGCCCAGCTCATGCCCGCCCAGCGGTAGGCCAGGAAGCAGGCCAGCGCCATGCCGAAATAGACCGACCACAGACCGCGGGCCGTCTCGGCAATGCGCGGGGTCAGCCGCGCGTCCTTCATGGGGCCCGGGGTTTCCGCGCGGTACAGCTGCACGCCCCCCAGCCCCAGCATGGGCAGCACCGCCACCACCAGCAGCATGATGCCCAGGCCGCCGATGAGCTGCAGGAAACAGCGCCAGACGTTGACCGACACCGGCAACTGGTCCAGCCCCGACAGCACGGTGGCACCGGTGGCGGTCAACGCACTCATGGCCTCGAACACGGCGCCCGTCCAGCTCAGGCCCGGCACGGTGAACATCAGCGGGACCGCGGAAAACAGCGTGAGCGACAGCCACACCAGGTTGACCAGCAGGATGCCGTCGCGCGGCTGCAGTTCGCGCGTGTGCTCGCGCGTGACCACCCACAGCGCGGCGCCCGACAGCGCGGTGCCGGCGAACGCGCCCAGCCAGACCCCGGGCAGGCCCTGGGCGTCCAGCCCCCAGGCCCAGGCCAGCGGCACCAGCAGCGTGAACGAGAAGCCCATGATCACGCGCGACAGCACGGACAGGACGGCCAGCACGGGGTTCAGGCTGTGCATGGTCCGCGCCAGCTCAGAAGAAGGTCGCGCTGACCTGGAACAGGCGCTCGACGTCGCGCACCATGCGCTTGTGCGGCAGGAAGACGATCACGTGGTCGTCGGCCTCGATCACCAGATCGCGGTGCGGCATCAGCACCTGGCACTCACGGCCTGCGCCGCGCACCAGCGCGGCAATGCGGGCCCCGGCCGGCAGCGCGATGTCGGCCAGGCGCCGGCCGACCAGCCGGGAGGTGCTGGCATCCCCGCGCGCCACGCCCTCCAGCGCCTCGGCGTCGCCACGGCGCAGGCTGTGCACGGCGGCCACGTCGCCCCGGCGCACATGGGCCAGCAGCTCGCCAATGACGGTCTGCGACGGCGAGACCGCGATGTCGATGGTGCTGCCCTGGATCAGCTCGGCGTAGGCGCGGCGGTTGATCAGCGCCAGCACGCGCGTGGCGCCCAGCCGCTTGGCCAGCATGGCGGAAAGAATGTTGTCCTCGTCATCGCTGGTCAACGAAAGGAACAGGTCGAGCCCGCCCACGTTCTCCTCGGTCAGCAGGTCGTGGTCGGCACAGTCGCCGTGCAGCACCAGCACGTCCGAGGGCAGCTCGGCGGCCAGCGTCTCGCAGCGCTGGCGGTCTCGCTCGATGATCTTGACCTGGCACTGCCGGGCCAGGCGTTGCGCGAGCCGCAGGCCGACCTTGCCGCCGCCGGCGATCATCACGCGCTGCACCGGCTTCTCCCGGTTGTGGATGGCCACCAGCGCCGCACGGATGCGCTGTTTGTCGGCGAGCACGAACACCTCGTCGCCCGGCAGCACCTGGGTCTGCGGGCCGCAGGCCACCTCTTGCTCATTGCGGTAGATCGCCACCACGCGCATCTCGGCGGCCGGCAGGCGCTCGGCCATTTCACCGATGCGGTGGTTGACCAGCGGGCTGCCCGCCACGGCGCGCACCGCCACCAGATGGGCCCGGCCCTGCGAGAACTCCAGCACCTGCAGCGCCTCGGGGTAGTCGATGAGCTGCTGGATGTAGCGCACCACCGACTCCTCGGGGCAGATCACGTGGTCGACCGAGAAGCCGGTCTTGCACAGCAGGTCGCCGCCCTCGGGGAATTCGGGCGAACGCAGCCGGGCGATGGTGGTGGCAATGTTGAACTGGTCGTGCGCGATCTTGCAGGCCACGAGATTGGTCTCGTCGAGCGCGGCGCAGGCGATCAGCATGTCGGCGTCGTCCGCGCCGGCGCGCTTCAGGACCGACGGCAGCGTGCCCTGGCCCTGCACGCCCCGCAGGTCGAGCCGGTCCTCGAGATCCCGCAGACGCTCGGCCTCCGGGTCGATCACCGTGATGTCGTTTTGCTCGGAAACCAGGCTTTCAGCGACGCTCTCGCCGACCCGGCCGGCTCCCAGGATGATGATTCGCATGATGTGGGGGCATCATAACGATCGCTGGATGATGATCTTCTGGACATCCGACGTGCCCTCGTAGATCTGGCAGACCCGCACGTCTCGGTAGATGCGCTCCACCGGAAAGTCGTTCACATAGCCGTAGCCGCCGAGCGTCTGCAGGGCCGCGGTGCAGACGCGCTCGGCCATCTCGCTGGCGAACAGCTTGGCCATGGCGGCCTCCTTCAGGCACGGCAAGCCCGCATCGCGCAGGCTCGCGGCGTGCCAGATGAGCTGGCGCGCCGCTTCGAGCTGCGTGGCGCAATCGGCCAGCCGGAAGCCCACGGCCTGATGGTTGAAGATCGGCTGGCCAAAGCTCTCGCGCTGCCTGGCGTAGTCCAGCGCCACCTCGAACGCGCTGCGTGCCATGCCCACGCTCTGCGCGGCGATGCCGATGCGCCCGCCCTCGAGCGCGCTGAGCGCGATGCGGTAGCCCTCGCCTTCGGCGCCGATCAGGTGGTCCGCGGGAATGCGGCAGTTGTCGAAATTGATCTGGGCGGTGTCGCTGCTGCGCTGGCCCAGCTTGTCCTCCAGCCTAGCCACCACATAGCCCGGCGTGTCGGTGGGCACGAGGAAGGCGCTCATGCCCTTCTTGCCCGCGCCCTTGTCGGTCACGGCAATGACCACCGCCAGGTGGCCGTTCTTGCCGCTGGTGATGAACTGCTTGACGCCGTTGATCACATAGCCGTCGCCGTCCTTGACCGCGGTGGTGCGCAGGGCCGAGGCATCGCTGCCCACGTGCGGCTCGGTCAGGCAGAACACCCCCAGCAGCTCGCCCTGCGCGAGCCGCGTGAGCCACTGCTTCTGCTGGGCCGCATTGCCGTAGCGCATGAGGATGGCATTGACCGGGCAATTGGTGACGCTGATGGCGGTGCTGGTGCCGCCATCGCCCGCGGCGATCTCCTCGAGCACCAGGGCCAGCGAGGTGTAGTCCAGCCCCGCGCCGCCCAGCTCCTCGGGCACGCAGATGCCGTAGGCCCCCAGCGCGGCCAGGCCCTGGTGCGCCTGCACCGGGAAATGGTGCTCCCGGTCCCATTGCGGGGCGTGCGGCCAGAGTTCGGCCTTGGCGAATTCGCGCACCGCGTCGCGGATCATTTCCTGGTCTGGGGTCAACAGCATGGCAGGCGCCTGGTTTGAGGATAAAAAATGGCCGTAGCCCTTGCGGGACGGCCACCATCAGCTACGAAATTTATAGCAATTCGAGTGCCACGGCCGTGCCTTCGCCGCCGCCGATGCACAGCGTGGCCAGGCCGCGCTTCTTGCCACGGGCCTGCAGCGCATGGATCAGCGTGACCATGATGCGCGCGCCGCTGGCGCCAATGGGGTGGCCGAGCGCACACGCGCCGCCGTTGACGTTGACGATGTCATGGCCCACCTTGAGCTCCTCCATGAGCGCCATGGGCACCACGGCAAAGGCCTCGTTCACTTCCCACAGGTCCACGTCCTTGACGCTCCAGCTGGCCTTGGCCAGCGCTTTCTGCGTGGCGCCCACGGGCGCGGTGGTGAACCAGTTGGGCTCCTGTGCATGCATGGCGTGGGCCACGATGCGCGCCAGCGGCTTCGCGCCGATCTTCCGGGCCGTGGACTCGCGCATCATGACCAGCGCCGCGGCGCCGTCGTTGATGCTGGAGCTGCTGGCCGCGGTGATGGTGCCGTCCTTCTTGAACGCGGGCTTGAGCGTGGGGATCTTGTCGAGCTTGACCTTGCCCGGCCCCTCGTCGACGGAGATCACGCTCTCGCCGGCGCGGCTCTTGACCGTGACGGGCGTGATCTCGGCCTTGAAGGCGCCGGATTCGGTAGCGGCCTTGGCGCGCTGCACGCTGGCCGTGGCAAAGGCATCCTGGGCTTCGCGGCTGAAGCTGTACTTGGCCGCGCATTCCTCGCCGAAGGTGCCCATCGAGCGGCCAGCCTCGTAGGCGTCCTCCAGGCCGTCGAGCATCATGTGGTCGAAGATGCGGTCGTGGCCCATGCGGTAGCCGCCACGGCCCTTGAGCATGAGGTAGGGCGCGTTGGTCATGCTCTCCATGCCGCCAGCCACCATCACGTCATGGCTGCCGGCCAGCAGCATGTCGTGCGCGAACATCGCGGCCTTCATGCCCGAGCCGCACATCTTGCTGAGCGTGACCGCGCCCGCGCTCTTGGGCAGGCCGCCCTTGAACGCCGCCTGGCGCGCTGGCGCCTGGCCCTGACCCGCCATCAGGCAGTTGCCGAACAGCACTTCGGTGACCAGCTCGGGCGACACGCCCGAACGTTCCATGGCCGCCTTGATGGCGGCGCCGCCGAGATCATGGGCTGCCAGCGGGCTGAAGTCGCCCTGGAAGCCGCCCATGGGCGTGCGCGCCGCGCCGACGATGACGATGGAATCTGACATGGTGGTACTCCTGAATGAAGGGAAAGACAAACGGCGTCAGGCCTGGGCCGGCGCCGGCCGGGAGGGGAACCGCTTCTGCGGGTCGTAGGGGAAGACATCGTGCACATGGCCCGCGGCGATGCGCTCCTTGTGGCCCTGCCAGAACGCGGCGTCGAGCAGGTCGGCATGGTGCTTCATGAACACGCCGCGCACCCGGTCGTTGCCCAGCAGGAAGGGGCCAAAGGTTTCGGGGAACACGTCGCGCGGGCCGACGCTGTACCAGATCTCGCCGCTCATCTCGTCTTCTTCGTTGCGCGGCGCGGGCACCTTGCGGAAGTTGCAGTCGGTGATGTACTCGATCTCGTCGTAGTCGTAGAACACGACCTTGGCGTTGCGCGTGACGCCGAAGTTCTTCCACAGCATGTCGCCCGGAAAGATGTTGGCGGCCACCAGGTCCTTGATGGCGTTGCCGTACTCGATCACGGCGCGCTCGATCTGGGCCTGGGCCTTGTCATCGTCGCTGCCGCTACCCAGCGCGTCGAAGGCTTCCTGCAGGTAGATGTTCAGCGGGATCATGCGCCGCTCGATGTAGACATGCTTGAGGATGACCTCCTCCTCGCCATCGCCGTCGCGGTCGGAAATCTCGAGCTGGCTGGGCGCGAACTGGCGGATCTCGTCGATCAGGGCCTCGTCGAAACGCGCGCGCGGGAAGGCCACCTCCGAATACTCCAGCGTGTCGGCCATGCGGCCGACGCGGTCGTGCTGCTTGACCAGCAGGTACTTGCCCTGGATCTGCTCGCGCGTGGTGTCCTTCTGCGGCGGGTAGAAGTCCTTGATGAGCTTGAACACATAGGGGAACGACGGCAGGTCGAACACCAGCATCACCATGCCCTTGATGCCGGGCGCGATGCGGAACTTGTCGCTCGAATGCTTCAGGTGGTACAGGAAGTCGCGGTAGAACAGCGTCTTGCCCTGCTTGGCCAGGCCCAGCGCGTTGTAGATCTCGTTGCGCGGCTTGCGCGGCATCAGCGACCGCAGGAACTGCACGTAGGCACTGGGCACCTCCATGTCGACCATGAAGTAGGCCCGCGCAAAACTGAACAGCGCGAGCAGCTCGTCCTCGCCGAACAGCGCCGCGTCGATCAGCAGCTTGCCGTCGGCGCCATGCAGGATCGGCAGCGCGAACGGCACTTCGTTGAAGCCGTTGATGATCTTGCCCACCACATAGGCGCCCTTGTTGCGGTAGAACAGGCTGGTCAGCACCTGGATCTGGAAGTTGGCGCGCAGCTTGGCCTCGCCCAGCCGGGCATTGAAGGCGTCGAGAACGAAGCGGGTGTCCCGCGGCAGGTCGCAGAACTCGCGGCGCAGCTGGAAGTTGTCGATCACCCGGATGATGGTGTCGTGCAGGTTCTCGCGCGTCGGGTAGTAGGCGCGGTAGGTGGGCCGGGCCGCGGGCTCGTCGTTCTCGATGTATTCGGTGCTGACGGCCGGCCGCACGAAGATGAAGTCGTTCTGGAAGTGCGTGCGGTGCAGGATCTTGGTGGTGACCGAGTTGAAGAAGGTCTCGGCCAGCTCGGGCTGGTGGTGGTCCACCAGCAGCCCGATGTAATGCAGCTTGGCCTGCTGCCAGACTTCCATGGGCTGGCTGCCGGCCTTGAACTCCTTTTCGAGCCGGCTCACGCATTCCTTGACCCGCAGGCCGTAGAACTCGATGCGCTCGCGCTGCGCCCGCTGCTGGCCATGCCAGTCGGCGGTCTCGAAGCGGTGCTTGGCCCGCGCCGATTCGGTGCGAAACAGCTGGTAGTGACGATTGAAGCCGTCCATCATCGCCTTGGCGATGCTGTAGGCCTGCGGCGAGTCCAGGTGCTGGGGGAACATGTTGCGCCTCAGCTACGCGCAGCCACCACCGCTGCAACGGCCGAGCGGTGCACCGACTCGATCGATTCGGTGCCGGACACCGTCATGTTCAGATCCTGCAGCAGACCGTCGTGCACGCCGAACGCCCAGCCATGCACACGCACCTGCTGGCCCTTGGCCCAGGCATCGGTCATGACGGTGCTGACACAGACGTTGACCACCTGTTCGATGACGTTCAAGTCCACCAGGGCGTCTCCGCGCTGGTCGGGGCGGCAGTTGTCCAGCAGGCCGCGATGGCGGTCACGCACGTCCTGGATGTGGCGGATCCAGTTGTCGGCCAGCCCCACGCGGGTGTTGTTGAGCGCGGCCAGCACGCCGCCACAGCCGTAGTGGCCCACGACCATGATGTCCTCGACCTTGAGCATGTCCACGGCGAACTGGATGGCCGACAGCGCGTTGAGGTCGGAGTGCACGACCACGTTGGCTACGTTGCGGTGCACGAACACCTCGCCCGGGTCCAGCCCGGCGATCTGGTTGGCCGGCACGCGGCTGTCGGAGCAGCCGATCCACATGTACTTGGGCGTCTGCTGCTTGACCAGGCTGCTGAAGAAGCCGGGGCGCGTGCGTTCCATTTCCGCGGCCCAGGCGCGGTTATGGGAGAAGAGGTCCTGAATGGAGGGTCCGGTGCGTGAGGTCATAAGTCGTATTTTCGCCTGCCCTGCAAAACACTACATCGTCTCGGCAAACAATTCGCGGCCAATCAGCATGCGGCGGATCTCGCTGGTGCCGGCACCAATCTCGTACAGCTTGGCATCGCGCCAGAGCCGGCCCAGCGGGTACTCGTTGATGTAGCCGTTGCCGCCGTGGATCTGCAGGCCCTCGCCCGCCATCCAGGTGGCCTTTTCGGCGCACCACAGGATCACGCTCGCGCAGTCCTTGCGCACCTGGCGCACATGCTCCACGCCCAGCAGGTCCAGGTTCTTGGCCACGGTGTAGGCAAACGCACGGCCGGCCTGCAGCACGGTGTACATGTCGGCCACCTTGCCCTGGATGAGCTGGAACTCGCCGATGCTCTGGCCGAACTGCTTGCGGTCGTGGATGTAGGGGACCACGCTGTCCATGACCGATTGCATGATGCCCAGCGGCCCGCCGGTCAGCACGGCGCGCTCGTAGTCGAGCCCGCTCATCAACACCTTGGCGCCGCCGTTGAGCGCGCCCAGCACGTTGGCGGCCGGCACCTCCACGTCACGGAACACCAGCTCGCCCGTGTGGCTGCCGCGCATGCCCAGCTTGTCCAGCTTCTGCGCGATGCTGAAGCCCTTCATGCCCTTTTCGATCAAGAACGCCGTGACGCCGCGCGCGCCCAGCTCGGGTTCGGTCTTGGCATAGACCACCAGCGTGTCGGCATCGGGGCCGTTGGTGATCCACATCTTGGAGCCGTTGAGCAGGTAGAAGCCTCCCTTGTCTTCGGCCTTGAGCTTCATGCTGATGACGTCGGAGCCGGCACCGGGCTCGCTCATGGCCAGCGCGCCCACGTGCTCGCCGCTGATCAGCTTGGGCAGGTACTTGGCACGCTGGGCGTCGTTGCCGTTGCGCTTGATCTGGTTCACGCACAGGTTGCTGTGCGCGCCGTAGCTCAGGCCCACGCTGGCGGAAGCGCGCGAGATTTCCTCCATGGCGATCATGTGGGCCAGGTAGCCCATGTTGGCGCCGCCATATTCCTCGCCCACCGTGATGCCCAGCACGCCCAGGCTGCCCATCTTGGGCCACAGGTCCATGGGGAACTGGTCGCTGCGGTCGATCTCCGCGGCACGTGGCGCGATCTCGGCCTGGGCAAATTCGCGCACCGTGTCGCGCAGGGCGTCGATGTCCTCGCCGAGCTGGAAGTTGAGTCCTGGAAGGTGGGTCATGGGGGTCTCCTTAATTCTTGACGTCGTCGCGCCCGGTGATGGTCATCAGCGTGGCGCCCATGGTGGCAATGAGCTTTTCACGGCCGCCGTCGATGGCGTAGGCGCGACCTTCGGTCACGGTCACGGTGCGGCCGGGCTTGACGACCTGGCCCACCATGCGAAAGCGCTGGCCCTTGGCCGGCGCCAGCAGGTTGATCTTGAACTCGATGGTCAGCACCCCGGCGTCGGGCGGCATGAGCGTGAAGCCCGCGTAGCCGCAGGCCGAATCAAGTGCGCTGGCCACCATGCCGGCATGCAGGAAACCATGCTGCTGGGTCAGCCCCGGGGCCCAGGGCAGCTCGATTTCCACCTGGCCTGGCGCGATCGCGCCCAAGGTCGCGCCCAGCGTGGTCATGGCCCCCTGCAGGGCAAAGCTGTCGCGCACGCGCTGGGCATACGACGGGTCCTTGGGCTCGAACATCACCTGCGCCATCGGGGCTCCTGATTGACGTTTACGTAAACGTCAATTATGGCTCAATTTGCATTCCTGGCCGTTTTGGCCAGCAGGGCACGGGCTTCCTTCTCGTGCTCCTTGACCTCGTCAAGGTTGGCCTGCAGGTCGGCCATCTGCTCCTCCAGCTCCTTGCGGTGCTGGGCCAGCACCGTGAGGAACTTGCGCAGTTGCGGCCCGGTGTCGCGCGGGCTGTCGTACATGTCGATGATCTCGCGCGCCTCGGTCAGGCTCAGGCCCAGGCGCTTGGCCCGCAGCGTGAGCTTGAGCCGGGTGCGGTCGCGGGCGCTGTAGACGCGGCTGCGGCCACCGGGCCCGGAACGCTCGGGCTGCAGCAGCCCCATGTCCTCATAGAAACGCATGGCCCGCGTGGTGAGATCGAACTCTTTCGCCAGGTCGCTGATGGTGTAGGTGGTGGCCATGATCAGAAAGTACTCGAATACCGAGGCGACAGTGCCGGCGGGCGGCGGCTGCCTAAAATGGGCCGATTAGAAATGACGTTTACGTTAACGTCAATCCCGGATCCAGACCCCATGAATGCACTTGAAGCCCAGCTTGACTACCCTTTCGGGGACCAGATGCCCGCCAGCGGCGCCGTGATGGAGGTGGCCCCCGGCGTCAAGTGGATCCGCATGGCGCTGCCCTTTGCACTGGACCACATCAATCTCTGGCTGCTGCGCGACGAGCTGGACGCCCCGGACGGCAGCGGCGCCACGGTGCAGGGCTGGACGGTGGTGGACTGCTGCATCACGCGCGACGAGGCCAAGGCGCAGTGGGAAGAGATCTTCGCGACCCAGCTCGAGGGCCTGCCGATCCTGCGCGTGGTGGTCACGCACATGCACCCGGACCACATCGGGCTGGCGCACTGGCTGTGCGAGCGCTGGAACGCCCCGCTGTGGATCAGCGCCACCGACTACAACGCGGCAAGGCTGGCCTCGCAGAGCACCACCGGCTTTGGCGGCGACGCCGCCGCCCGCTTCTTCGCCAGCCACGGCCTGAGCGACCCCGACTCGATCGAGAAAATCCGGGCCCGCACCAGCTACTACCCCAACATGGTGCCCGCGGTGCCCCGCAGCTTCCACCGGCTGCAGGACGGCCAGGCCGTGCGCATCGGTGGCCGCGAGTGGACCTGCATCAGCGGCTACGGCCACGCGCCGGAGCACATCGCGCTGTATTGCGGCGCGCTACGCGTGCTGATCGGCGGCGACATGATGCTGCCGCGCATCTCGACCAACGTGAGCGTCTACGACATGGAGCCCGAATCGAATGCGCTCACGGCCTTTCTGGACTCGGTCGACAAGTTCCGTGCGCTGCCCGAGGACACGCTGACGCTGCCCTCGCACGGCAAGCCGTTCAGGGGCCTGCACACGCGCATCCAGCAGCTGCACGACCACCACCGCGACCGGCTGGCCGAGGTGATGCAGGCCTGCACCACGGCGCCGCAGACGGCGGCGGACATCCTGCCCATCATGTTCAAGCGGCCGCTGGACCTGCACCAGACCACCTTTGCCATGGGCGAATCGGTCGCGCACCTGCACCGGCTGTGGTTTGACGGGCAGTTGCGCCGGGTCCTCGGCGCCGACGGCGTCTACCGCTTTTCTATTCCCAGCGCGGCAGTGCCTCGTCCCTGAGCTGGCCCCTGAGCTGCGCGTAGTCGGGCACCACGGTGCGCACCGTGTCCCAGAAGCGCGGGCTGTGGTCCATCACGCGCAGGTGGCTCAGCTCGTGCGCCACCACGTAGTCGATCACTGACGGCTTGAAGTGGATCAGCCGCCAGTTCAGCCGGATGGACCCATCGGCGCTGGCGCTGCCCCAGCGTGTGCCGGCGCTGGACAGGCTGAGCTTGCGCCACTGCACCCCCAGACGGGGCGCGAAATGGTCCAGCCGCTCGATGAACACACGGCGCGCCTGGCGCATGAGCCAGGCCTGCACCACGTCGCGGATCTGCTGCGCCGTGGCCGTGTGCGGCAGGCCGACGTGCAGGGTCAGCCGCGGCACGCCAGGCAGCGCGCTGGCGTCGCTGTTGAGCACGGCGCCCGCGGCCGTGGCGGCCAGATGGCCTCCGACCTCGCTGAAGCCATGGCGCGGGTCCAGCACGAGGATCACGCTCTCTCCCATGAACGGCAGCGTGGTGCCGTCCTTCCACTCGATGCGGGCCGCGTCCAGCCGCTGCTGGCGCTCCTGCACCTCGGCCAGTTTCTTCATGATCCAGCCGGCCTTCTCCCGCACCGCGGCGTCCACCTCGAGCAGCGGCACCCATTTGGGCGCACTGACCACCAGGCCATCCGGACCCACCACGAAGCCGATGGTGCGGCGCTTGGCGCGGCGGAATTCAAACGCCACCAGCGAGCCCTGCAGCACGGCCTGCCGGTTGGCGCGCGGGTGGCGAAACCGTGCCGGCGCCAGCACCTGGTCCAGTGGCTCTGCTGGCTGCCCTGGGCCTGCTATGGTTTCAGTAGCAGACAGTGGCCGCCCCACGGGGCTAGAGGCACTTCAGGCCTGGAAACACGGGGAGAGGACGGCGCCGGGGCTTCAGGCTGCGGGTCGAACAGATCGAGGGTGAGCTGAAGCAGGTTGCGCATGAAGCCTCGAGTCTAGCGGCCCTCGTAGGCCTCGGGATCGAGCCGGCGCATTTCGGACTCGATCCAGGCCTCGACTTCGCGCATCAGTTCATCGGGCTCGCGGCCGACGCTGGGAATCGGCTGGCCGATGGACACGTCCACCACGCCCGGGGTCTTGATGAAGGCCTTGCGCGGCCAGCATTTGGCCGACGTCACCGCCACCGGAATCACGGGGGCTCCGGTTTCCACGGCGAGGCGCGTGCCGCCGTTCTTGTAGGTGCCCTTCTGGCCGCGCGGAATGCGCGTGCCCTCGGGAAACATGATGACCCAGATGCCCTGCGCCAGCAGCCGCTTGCCCTGCTCCACCACCTTGGCAAAGGCCTGCGCGCGCTGGCTGCGATCGATGTGGATCATGTCCATCCGGCCCATGGCCCAGCCGAAGAACGGCACGTAGATCAGCTCCTTCTTGAACACGTAGGCCAGCGGATGCGGCATCAATGTGGGCATGAGGAAGGTTTCCAGCGTGGACTGGTGCTTGACCAGCAGGATGGCGGGACTGGTCTTGCCCTGGGGCAGGTGCTCCATGCCGCTGACCCGGACCTCGATGCCCAGCAGCACACGGGCGCCCTCGATCTGCCAGCCCAGCCAGCGCGCGGCCTTCCAGTACATCGACTCGCCACTGGCCCACAGCGACGCGGTCACCATCCAGATGCCCCAGGGGATCACGGTGACCAGCATCAACAGGGCGTGCAGTATCGATCGGATCAGCGACATGGTTCAGGCCGCGAGCTTGGCGGTGGCCGGCCGGGCGAGCAGCGCGTCGGCAAACGCCGCGAGGTCGTCATGCACCGCCGTGCCGGGCGGAAACGGATCAGGCAGCGGCAGGCCGCGGTACAGGGCACTTTTGCCGGTGAGCACCAGGTGGGGCTCGCAGCCCACCAGCACGGCGGCCTGCAGGTCCCGCAGGCTGTCGCCCACGGCCGGCACGTCCTTGAGGTCAACCCCGTAGCGCTCGCCGATCTGCTCGAACAAACCCGGCAGCGGCTTGCGGCAGGTGCAGTTCTCGTCCGGGCTGTGCGGGCAGTAGAACACCGCGTCGACGCGCCCGCCCTTTTCGGCCAGCAGCTTGTGCATCTTGGCGTGCATGGCGTTCAGCGACGCCACGTCGAACAGACCCCGGCCCAGCCCCGACTGGTTGGAGGCGATCACCACATGCCAGCCCGCATGGTTGAGCCGCGCGATGGCTTCCAGCGCACCGGGCAGCGGAATCCATTCTTCAGGCGCCTTGACGAAGTCGTCACTATCCTGATTGATGGTGCCGTCGCGGTCGAGGATGATGAGTTTCATGCGGCTGAAGGTCCGGAAAGGGTCACGCCGCGAGTCGCGACAGATCGGCCACGCGGTTCATGGCCGCGTGCAGCGTGGCCAGCAGGCCCAGGCGATTGGCCTTGAGCGCCGGGTCTTCCGCATTGACCATGACCTGCTCGAAGAACGCATCGACCGGCGTCTTGAGCCCGGCCAGTGCCTGGAGATTTTCAGCATATTGGCCTGCAGCCCACGCTGCATCGGCACGAGGCGCTATGGTTTTGAGAGCGTCGGCCAGGGCCTTTTCGGCCGGCTCCTGCAGCAGGCTTTCGGTGATGCCGGGCTGCACAGTGGCGTCGGCCTTCTTGAGGATGTTGCCCACGCGCTTGTTGGCGGCCGCCAGCGCAGGGGCCTCGGGCAGCGCGGCGAAGGCGCGCACCGCCGCCAGGCGCCGGGCCACATCACCCAGGCGCTGCGGCCGCAGGGCCAGCACGGCATCGACTTCCTGGGCGCTGTAGCCCTGCTCGCGCAGGCTGCCGGCCAGGCGGTCGTAGATGAAGTCCAGCAACGCCTGCGAGGGGTCGGTGATCAGCGCGCCAAAGGCCGGGGCGGCGGAGCTGACCAGCGCACCCAGGTCCAGCGGCAGGTCGCGCTCGACCAGCATGCGCACCACGCCCAGCGCATGGCGGCGCAGCGCAAACGGGTCCTTGTCGCCGGTGGGCAGGTTGCCGATGCCGAACATGCCAACCAGCGTCTCCAGCTTGTCGGCCAGCGCCACGACCACGCCCACGCGGTTGCGGGGCAGATCGTCGCCCGCGAAGCGGGGTTTGTAGTGGTCCTCGATCGCGTCGGCCACGTCCTGCGCCAGGCCATCATTGAGCGCGTAGTAGCGCCCCATGATGCCTTGCAGCTCGGGGAACTCGCCCACCATGTCGGTCACCAGATCGGTCTTGGCGAGCTGGGCCGCCTGGTCGGCCTGCGCCACGAGGCTGGCGTCACCCAGCTGCCCGGCGACGGCCCGGGCAATGGCGCGCACGCGCTGCACGCGCTCGCCCTGGGTGCCCAGCTTGTTGTGGTAGACCACCTTGTCGAGGCCCGCTACGCGGCTTTCGAGCGTCTTCTTGCGGTCCTGGTCGAAGAAGAACTTGGCGTCGGCCAGGCGCGGGCGCACCACGCGCTCGTTGCCGCCGATCACCGCGCTCGCGTCGTCAGGACGGATGTTGCTGACGACCAGGAACTGGTGGGTGAGTTTGCCGGCCGCATCCAGCAGCGGGAAGTACTTCTGGTTGGCCTTCATCGTGAGGATCAGGCATTCCTGCGGCACTTCGAGAAACTGCTTCTCGAATTCGCAGACCAGCACATTGGGCCGTTCGACCAGGGCCGTGACCTCGTCGAGCAACGCTTCATCGTCAATGGGGCGCACGCCGCCCCCCACGCGCTGCGCCGCCGCCGCGAGTTGCCGCGCAATCTCGGCCTTGCGCTCGTCAAAGCTGGCGATCACCGCGCCTTCGGTCCTGAGGGTTTCGGCGTAGCTGTCGGCGTCCTTCAGCACCACGGGGGAGACCGCCGCCTCGAAGCGGTGGCCCTGCGTGCTGTTGCCCGCGTTCAGGCCCAGTGCGCTGACCGACAGCAAGACCTCGCTGCCATGCAGGGCCACCAGCGAATGCGCGGGCCGGACAAAGCTCACGCTGGTCCAGCCCGGCAGCTCGCAGCCGCTTTCGAGCTGGTAGCTCATGACCTTGGGGATCGGCAGTCTGGCGATGCTTTCGGCCAGGGCCTTCTGAAGGCCGTCGGCCAACACCGCGCCCCGGACGGAGCTGTCGTAGAACAGGGCTTCGGCCTTGCCGTCCATCGCCCGCTTGAGCCCCGGCACGGCCGACGCATCGGCCCCCAGCGCCTGCAGCTTCTTGAGCAGGGCAGGCGTGGCCTGGCCCGCCGCATCCAGGCCCACGCTCACAGGCATGAGCTTCTGCGACAGGGCGCGGTCGGCCGCCTGGCCAGCCACCTCGGTGATGTGCGCGGCCAGCCGGCGCGGGGAGGCAAAGCTGGTGAGCTGCGAATACGCGGCCGTGAGGCCCTGCGCCTTGAGCTGCTCGAACAGCACGCCGGCGAAGGCGTCGCCCAGCCGCTTGAGCGCCTTGGGCGGCAGCTCTTCAACAAACAGTTCGACAAGAAGGTTCTGAGAGGTCATGTTTCTTACGCCGCCTTCTTGGTGATCTGCTCTACCCACTCGCGCGGCGCCATGGGGAAGCCCAGCCGTTCGCGGCTGTCGTAGTAGCTCTGGGCCACGGCGCGCGCCAGGTTGCGGATGCGGCCGATGTAGGCGGCGCGTTCGGTCACGCTGATGGCACCGCGCGCGTCCAGCAGGTTGAAGCTGTGCGCGGCCTTGAGCACCTGCTCGTAGGCGGGCAGCGCGAGCTGCTGCTCCATCAGGTGCTTGGCCTGCTTTTCATGCGCATTGAAGGCGGTGAACAGGAAGTCGGCATCCGAGTGCTCGAAGTTGTAGGCCGACTGCTCCTTTTCGTTCTGCAGGTAGACGTCCCCGTAACTCATGGTGTCGGTCCACTTCAGGTTGTAGACGTTGTCCACGCCCTGCAGGTACATGGCCAGGCGCTCCAGGCCATAGGTGATTTCGCCGGTGATCGGCCGGCAGTCGATGCCGCCCACCTGCTGGAAGTAGGTGAACTGGGTCACTTCCATGCCGTTGAGCCAGACCTCCCAGCCCAGGCCCCAGGCACCCAGCGTGGGGTTCTCCCAGTCGTCCTCGACGAAGCGGATGTCGTTCTTCTTCAGGTCGAAGCCCAGGGCTTCGAGCGAGCCCAGGTACAGCTCCAGGATGTTGCTGGGTGCCGGCTTGAGCACCACCTGGTACTGGTAGTAGTGCTGCAGGCGGTTGGGGTTCTCGCCGTAGCGGCCGTCCTTGGGGCGGCGGCTGGGCTGCACGTAGGCGGCCTTCCAGGGCTCGGGGCCCAGCGCGCGCAGGAAGGTGGCGGTATGGCTGGTGCCGGCACCGACTTCCATGTCGTAGGGCTGCAGGAGGGCGCAGCCCTGAGCGTCCCAGTAACTTTGGAGCTTCAGAATGATTTGTTGAAAGGTCAGCATGGCCTGGGGGCCTCGGCAAGCTCGGCCCGAACGGAAACGTGGGAACGCGGGCAACCCGCGTAAACCCCTGATTTTACGGGCGCGCGCAGCGTTTACCCTAGCCGCCAAAGGAGCAAGCCGCCCATGACCGTCCAACAACTGATCCTGAGCCTGGTGCTGGCCACCATGGTGTTCGCCGTGGCGCTGGACCTGAAGGTGGAGGATTTCAGGCGGGTGGCACAAGCGCCTCGCGCCATGGTGGCCGGACTGTTCCCGCAGTTCGTGCTGCTGCCGGTGGGCACCTGGCTGCTGACGCTGGCGCTGGACCTGCCCCCCAATGTGGAGGCGGCGATGCTGCTGGTGGCCGCCTGCCCCGGCGGCAACCTGAGCAACTTCGTGACCCATTTCGGGCGCGGCAACACCGCCTTGTCGGTCAGCCTCACGGCCTGCGCCAGCGTCATCGCGCTGGTGGCCATGCCCTTCAACTTCAGCTGGACGGTGGCCCACAACCCCACCACGGCAGCCTGGCTGACCGACCTGAAGATCGACCCGTCGGAGATCTGGATCAGCGTGGTGGGCATCCTGGCGGTTCCCATGGGGCTGGGCCTGCTGTGCGCACACCGCCTGCCGGCCATGACCGCCCGCATCAAGAAGCCCCTGGCCAATTTCTCGCTACTGGCGCTGCTGCTGTTCATCGTGGCGGGCCTGATCGCCCAGCGCCAGCTGCTGACGCTGGGGCTGCTGCCCACCTTTGGCCTGGTGATCGCGCACAACGCCTGCGGGCTGGCGTTCGGCTACTTCAGCGCCCGCGCCCTGCGGGTGCCTGAGCGCGACCGGCGCGCCATCATGATCGAGGTCGGCATGCAGAACTCGGGTCTGGCGCTGGGCATCATCGCGGTGCAGTTCCACAGTGATCTGGGCATGGTGGTGATCGCCAGCCTGTGGGGCATCTGGCACATCGTGAGCGGCCTGGGCTGCGCCCTGTATTGGCGGCGACGCGACGGCGGCGGCTCAGCGGGCGCGGCGGCCTAGCCTCCAGGCCGCCAGCACCACGGCCAGCGCGGCCAGCCACAGCGGCCACAGGCCCAGGCGCGACACCCACCAGGCATAGGGCGTCGTGCCCGTGCGGCCCTCGACCTCGCCCACCAGCGCCGCCCGCGTGAGGCGGGGCAGCGACTGCGTCACGTCCCCCCCCGCGTTGATGATGGCCGTGGCCCCGGTGTTGGTCGCGCGGATCATGGGGCGCTCGAACTCGAGCGCGCGCATGCGGCTGATCTGCAGGTGCTGGTCGATGGCCACCGAATCACCGAACCAGCCGATGTTGCTGACGTTCACGAACACCGTGGGCGCGTTGGCGGGTTCGGCAAAACGGGCACCCAGCTCTTCGCCAAACAAATCCTCATAGCAGATGTTGGGCGCGAGCCGCTGGCCCTGCCATTCGAAGGACGCCTGCCCGACGGCCCCGCGGTTGAAGTCCCCCAGTGGAATGTCCATGAGTTCGGTGAACCAGCGGAAGAATGGCGGGATGAATTCACCAAACGGCACCAGGTGATGCTTGTCGAACTGGTAGACCGAAGCCCCCGGCTTGAAGCCCACGACCGAGTTGGTGTAGCCCTGCTCGTAGCTGCCCAGTGGCACGCCCAGCAGCGCCGCCTGCTGACCGGACGCAAAGCGGTTCTGCAGCGCTTGCCAGTAGTCGCCAGGCAGTTGCTGCGGAAGGACGGGAACGGCGGTCTCGGGGGCCACCACCAGCGGCGTGCGGGCGTCCCGCAGCTGCTGGCCGTACCAGGTGAGCGCCAGGGGAATGCCCGAACCGGTCTGGAATTTTTCGTCCTGGGGGATGTTGCCCTGCAACAGGGTCACACCGAGGGCACCCGTGCGGGTGACAAAGACGGGCTGGGCCAGCACCAGGCCGGCCAGCGCCACGCCCGCCAGGCACGCTGCGGCCCGCAGGGCGGCGGCGCGGTTTGCCAGGGCACCGCCTGCCAACACGGCAGCGGCCCAGGCCGCCACCGCCCCCACGCCGTAGACCCCGAGGTAGCGCGCCCAGGGAGCGAGCGGCCCGTCGACCTGCGCATAGCCCCCCGCCCCCCAGGGAAAGCCGGTGAACCAGGTGCCGCGCGCCAGTTCGGCGAGCGTCCAGCATGCTGCAAAAATGAGAGCGCCATGTGCCCAGTGGGCGCGGGCTAACGCCCGAAACAATGCGCAGGCCGCAGCGTAGTAGAGCGCCAGGAAGCCGGCCAGGCCCAGCACGGCGAGGCCGGCCAGGACCGCCGACAGGCCCCCGTAGGTGTGCATGGAAATGAACAGCCACCAGAACGTGCCCGTCAGCCAGGCCGTACCAAACACCCAGCCCAGTCCGGCCGCCATCCAGGCCGACGGGGCGCGCAGCAGCAGGGCCACCAGCCCGGCCAGTGATGCCAACTGGAGCCACCACAGGGGCTGGCCGTTCCAGGGCATGGCCAGGGACAGGGCCTGTGCGCCCCCCGCCAGGGCCGCCAGGAGAGAAGCCGTCAGGCGCAGGGCCAAGCGCATCAGCCGCTGGTGTCGGGATCGCGGACCGGCGACACCTTGAACCAGCGCACCGCCCCACCCTTGGTGTGCAGCACCACGAAGTTCAGGCCCGACAGCTCATGGTGTTCCCCGCGCTTGGGCACATGGCCCATCTCGTGGGCAATCAGGCCGCCAATGGTGTCGAAGCGGTCCTCGGCGTCGCTGGGAGCCAGTTCCACTCCGAAGGCCTCGGCGACGCGCTCGATCGAGGTATCGCCGCTCACGCGGTAGGTGTGGTCCGCGAGGCCGAAGATGTCGCCTTCGTCCTCCGCGATGTCGAACTCGTCCTCGATCTCGCCCACGATCTGCTCGAGCACGTCCTCGATGGTGATCAGCCCCGCCACCCGCCCGAACTCGTCGATGACGATGGCCAGGTGATTGCGGTTGCCACGGAACTCGCGCAGCAAATCGTTCAGGCCCTTGCTCTCGGGCACAAACACCGCGGGCCGCAGCAGCGCGCGGATGTTGAGTTCCGGCGCGCGCTGCAGCTTGAGCAGGTCCTTCGCCATGAGGATGCCGATGATGTTCTCGCGGTCTCCGTCGAAGACCGGGAAGCGCGAGTGCGCCGTGTCGATGACCAGGTGCAGCATCTCGTCGTAGGGCGAGTCGATGTTGACCAGGTCCATGCGCGGCGCCGCAACCATCACGTCGCCGGCGGTCATGTCGGCCATGCGGATCACGCCCTCGAGCATCACGCGGGACTCGGCGCCGATGACCTGGTTGTCTTCCGCGTCGGCGAGGGTTTCGATCAGCCCGGCCCGGGAATCAGGCCCCGGGTGAATGAATTCGGCGATCTTTTGCAGGAACGTGCGCTTGTCTTCCTTGTCGGAAGACCCGCGCGAAGGGTGCGGGTCAGACACAGCCTTGGTGCAGGACGTGCGGTGGTTGAAAGGCCTCTAGGATAGCTGAAAGGGGTGTCAGCCTACCGGGCGGTCCGGTCGCGGGCATCGCGCACCCCGCGACGGATTTCCTGGACCACGCTCAGGAAGTCCCAGAACTGCTTGGCCTGGACCTTGAGCCGGTAGTCGGTTTGCGCCACCTGCTCCTCCACCAGTTCGCTCATGCGGCTGTCGATGGTGGCGGGCGGCAGGCGCAGGTAGGCCTCGGTTTCCGAACCGTCGCGCTCGACCGTGGCCCCGGCACCGCGTGCGATCTTGACCATCGCGGTGTTCTCGCTGAGCGCGTGGATGAACATCAGGTCCACCCCCTCGTTGCGCGCGTGCATGACTGCCCGGTCAAACAGGCGCGCACCGTAGCCGCGTCCGCGCGCGCTCTTGGCGACGGAGACCCCGAATTCGGCGCACGACTGGCAGTCCGGGTCCGTGGAGAAGGCCAGGTGGGCCATGGCGATCAGTTCCAGGCGACGGTTGTAGATGCCGAAAATTTCGTCGCGCTCGAAGTGCAGGCTGTCGGTGTAGCGCCGGATCTGCTCGTCGTTGGCCGCGTAGCCAAAGCGCAGGTAACGGTCATGAGGGTCCAGCGCCAGGAGGTGGTCGGTGATGCGTTCCCGGTGGCTCGGCCCGATGGAGCGGATCGGCACCATCACCGGTGCGGGTCGCTTGTCGGCGTCAGCCACCGCCTCGGCGGCCATGGGTGGCGCAGCGGCCGTCCGCCCGGGCGGGCGAAAGAAGTCCCTGCCCGCGTCCAGCGATGCCTTGAGGAGGGCCTTGGCTTCAACCATGGAATCAATATACGGGTTTTCCCCAGTAACTCAAACCGAATAATCCCGCGATCCGCGTTCTAGGCAGACCCCTCCAGGTCGAGTTTGAGCCTTAAAGGATTACAAAGGGAGGGCAGTGGTGGCCTTGACGCGGTCGAGCACGAAGCTGGTCTTGCAATCCTGCACACTCGGGTGCTTGAGCAAGGTGTCCATGATGAAGCGGCTGTAGTGCGCCATGTCGGCCACCACCACACGCAGCAGATAGTCCATCTCTCCGGTGAGCGAAGCACATTCCACCACTTCAGGCCAGGTCTGTACGCTGGCGCGGAACACGTCCATGGGGTTGCGCTTGTGGCTCTCCGTGTGCTTCTCCAGCCTCACATTGAGATAGGCCGTGAGGCCCAGGCCCACGGCCTCGGGCCGCACCAGGGCCACGTAACGGTCAATCACGCCGGCATCCTCAAGCCGCTTCACGCGCCGCAGGACGGCGCTGGCGGACAGGCCCACCTCCTCGCCCACCACGTCGTAGGTTTCGCGGCCATTCGCCTGAAGGCGGCGCAGGATTTCCTTGTCGAGCTTGTCCATTGCGTGATTTGGATGAATGCGCAATTTTATGGAATTCCATTCGTTGGCACATCAGGTACCCACATGTACCGGGTTTGCCCTGATGCCGACGTGTCAGCTTGCTGAAAGAATTCCCTTCCAATAAAAGCACGATCGTTCGTTTTTTCAATCTGGAGACCTTCATGACCTGTTTTTTCAGCGCCCTGGTGCGCCGCCTGGCCTGGGTGTTCGCGGCCCTGGCCCTGGTGTCTGGCGCCTCGGCCCAGGCCGCTACCGGCTATACCCAAACCCGCTACCCCGTAGTGCTCGTGCATGGCCTCTTCGGGTTTGACTCGTTCCTGGGGGTGGACTATTTCTACGGCGTGCCTTCGGCATTGCGGCAGGACGGTGCGCGGGTGTTTGTGGCCCAGGTGTCGGCCGCCAACAGCACCGAGGTGAGGGGCGAGCAGTTGCTGGCGCAGGTGAAGAACATTCTGGCCATCACCGGCGCCAGCAAGGTCAACCTGATCGGTCACTCGCACGGCGGCCCGACCATCCGCTATGTGGCAGGCGTGGCGCCGCAACTGGTGGCCTCGGTGACCTCGATCGGAGGGGTGAACAAGGGCTCCCGTGTGGCGGACATCCTTCGCGGGGTGGTTCCCCCCGGCTCGTTGTCGGAAACGCTGGCGAACAATGCCGCCAAGGCTTTCGTCGCGCTGATCAACCTCGGCTCCGGGGGAACCAGCCTGCCCCAGATGCCCACCGCGGCGCTCGACTCCCTCACCACGTCGCGCACACTCGCCTTCAATCAACGCTTTCCCCAAGGTTTGCCCACGGGCTGCGGCAGTGGTGCCGAACTGGTCAACGGCGTGCGCTACTACTCCTGGACCGGCACCCAACCCGTGACCAATCTGCTGGATGTGAGCGACGGCGCGCTGGGCGTGCTGAGCCTGGTCTTTGGTGAGGCCAATGACGGCCTGGTGTCGGCCTGCTCCTCGCGGCTGGGCACCCATCTGGGCGACTACCGGCAAAACCACCTGGACGAAGTGAATCAGGTGGTGGGCCTGCACGACTGGTTCTCGGTCGATCCGGTGACCCTGTACCGTCAGCACGCCAACCGTCTCAAGCAAGCCGGCCTGTGACCGGGCGACGTCGGGCCTGGCTGGCGCTGACCCTGGTCGGCATGGCCGGACTGGGGGGTTGGTGGTTGGGGCCCGGCGCGGGACAGCCACCAGCGCCCGCGGGGTCTTCCAGCCCCACCAGAGCACCGGCGCAGTTCAGCCCAGCGCAAAACGCCACGGCGGGCAGCAGCGCACCAGGGAACGCGACCCCGGTGCCCCTGGCGGACGATCCGTTCCTGACGCCCGACCTGCGCTATCGGCTCGAAGCCGCCCTGCTCGAGGCTGGCGAGGCCGACACACCGGCCTCCCTGAAGCACAAACTGTCCGCCGTGCTGGCCAGGCATTTCAGGCCGGACGAACTGGCGCGCGCCACAGCGTTGATCGAACGCTATGTGGACTACCGGGTCGCTCTGGGCGCCATCAAGCCGCCTCGGGACCCCGGCGACCCCCAAGCGTTGCGAACCGCGCTGAACGCGCGGGACCGCCTGCGCAGCCAGTATTTTGGGGAGCATGAGCATCTCGCCCTCTTTGGCGAGGAAGAAGCGCTGGACCGGTTCACGCTCACCCGCCTCGAAATCGAGCGCAACCCCGACCTGACGGCAAGCCAGAAGCAGGCGGCGCTGCAGGACACCCTGGCGGAACTCACGCCGCAGCAGCGCGCGGACCGGGCAGCCTCGGTGCAGCAGTTGGCCGTGGCGGCCCAGACCGCCGCCCTTGACACCCAGAGCGCCAGCGAAATGGAGCGCTATCAGGCCCGCCAAACGCTCTACGGCGACGCAGCGGCGCTCAGTCTGGCGCGTTTGGACCGAGAGAACGCCGACTGGCAGGCACGGCTGACGCAGTACGCCAACGCTCAATCCGGTCAGACCGAGGCACAGCTCGCCTCATTGCGCCAGAGACTGTTTTCCGAACAGGAGCAATTGCGGCTTGAGGGTGCGCTGACGTTGCGCCGCCAAAGCATGGGATCAGCCCCCATTCGCTGACCAGAGCTGCAGACCGTTTGAATCTGGCGCAATTTTCATGCGTCCCGACCTTCAAGGGGGCTGGTATTTCGCAACAATGCTGAGCGGCGCACTGTCTATAGTGAGGCAACCCCTCACTTGGAGACACCCCCGTGAACGCACCGCTTCCCACCACCGCCACCCAGTCGTCCACCACTTGGGACAACCCCATGGGCACGGACGGCTTCGAGTTCATCGAGTACGCGGCCCCCGATCCCCAGGCCATGGGCGAGCTCTTTGAACGCATGGGCTTCAAGCCCATCGCCCGTCACCGTCACAAGAACGTGACGCTCTACCGCCAGGGCGGCATCAACTTCATCATCAACGCCGAGCCCGACAGCTTCGCCCAACGCTTTGCCCGCCTGCACGGCCCCAGCGTCTGCGCGATCGCCTTTCGGGTTCAGGACGCCAAGGCCGCTTATGAACGCGCCATTGCACTGGGTGCCTGGGGCTACGCTCAATCCGCCGGCCCGGGCGAACTGAACATCCCGGCCATCAAGGGCATTGGCGACTCCATCATCTACTTCATCGACAAGTGGCGCGGCAAGAACGGCGCAAAAGACGGGGACATTGGCAACATCGGCTTCTTCGACGTGGACTTCGAAGCCCTGCCGGGCGCGGAGCTCAACCCCGAAGGCCACGGCCTGACCTACATCGATCACCTGACGCACAACGTGCACCGAGGCCGCATGGAAGAGTGGGCCGGCTTCTATGAACGGCTGTTCAACTTCCGCGAGGTGCGCTACTTTGACATCGAGGGCCAGGCGACAGGTGTCAAGAGCAAGGCCATGACCAGCCCCTGCGGCAAGATCCGCATTCCCATCAACGAGGAAGGCAACGAGACGTCGGGGCAGATCCAGGAGTACCTGGACCGGTACCACGGCGAGGGCATTCAGCACATTGCCATGGGCTCCACCAATCTCTACGACACCGTGGACGCGCTGCAGATGAATGGCGTCAAGCTGCTCAATACCAGCGACACCTACTACGAGCTGCTGCCCAAGCGCATCCCGGGTCTGACCGAGGACATCGCCGGACTTCAGTCGCGCAACATTCTCGTCGACGGCAAGCCCGATGAGCTGCTTCTCCAGATCTTCAGCGAGAACCAGTTGGGCCCGATCTTCTTTGAATTCATCCAGCGCAAGGGCAATGAAGGCTTCGGCGAAGGCAACTTCAAGGCACTGTTCGAAACCATGGAACTCGACCAGATGCGCCGCGGCGTGCTTGGCACCCAGAAGGCCTGACCATCATGGCCGTCGAACCCGTCGTCTACGGCGCCAGCGATCGCCCACCCCGTGGCGACTATGCGCGGGCTGGGACGGATTACACCTGCCCCCAGGACTACGCTGCCTACACCGCCGCTGACCACGACACCTACCGCAGGCTGTACGAGCGCCAGGCGGCCCTGCTGCCCGGCCTGGCCTGCGACGAATTCATTGCCGCCTTGCCGTCTCTCGGCGCGCGCGACCGGATACCCCGATTCGAAGAAATCAACGAGCGCCTGCTGAAAGCGACAGGCTGGGAAGTCGTCGGCGTGCCGGGGCTGATCCCCGAGGTGCCATTTTTCACGCTGCTGGCCAACCGTAAGTTCCCCGTGACAGACTGGATCCGCAAGCCGGAGGAGTTCGACTACATCGTCGAGCCGGACGTGTTCCATGATCTGTTTGGCCACGTCCCCTTGTTGTTCAACCCGGTGTTTGCCGACTACGTGCAGCGGTATGGCCAGGGCGGCCTGAAAGCCCACGAACTCGGCGCCTGCGAGCTGCTGAGCCGGCTGTACTGGTACACGATTGAATTCGGCCTCATCCGCCAATCGGAGGGGTTGCGCGTCTACGGCGCCGGCATTCTGAGTTCATCCGGCGAGCTTCAATACGCCATCAACAGCCCAGAGCCCCATCGGATGCCGCTCAATCTGGAGCGCACCATGCGCACCCGGTACAAGATCGACACCTATCAGCAGACCTACTTTGTGATCGACAGCTTCCAGCAGTTGTTTGACATGACGGCGCCGGACTTCGCTCCGGTGTATGAGAGGGTGAAGGGGTTGGAGGAGTTGGCGGCGGACGAGGCGTAGGCGACACTTCTCAGATTCCGCACCGAGAATCGCACAACGCGGGGCCTTCACAATCAAATGTCAAGCGTCTAAACTGCGAAAGCCTTACGGCGCGTTGCATTTTTTACATACAAGCGCGCCCAATCATTTTTTTCAAGGAGCTTCGCATGGGTCTTTTCATGAAAGAGCACGACATCTACGTCGGTAGCCTGCAAGAGAAATTGAACTTGAGATTCGCGCCTTCGATGGGGAGCAAAGAACTCCACGGCGGGCTGGACGAAATGGTCGCCCTTCAAAAAGAATTCGAAATCTTCAAAGCCGGTCGCAGCTTTGAATCAAGCATCGCAGCACTCAATCTGACGGGCATGACGAATGCGGAGACAAAAAACCGCTTTCACCGCTACCTCGGAAGTCTCCGCAAAGTGAAATCAAACATCGTTGGCAAATCAGGCGACGCCGCCATTGTGGACGCGCTGGTGCGAAATCTCGCCGCCAAGAAGCCGCTGCCGGTTTACTTTGAGCTTCATGATTTGAACGCAGCCAAAGATGCCAACCGCGTCCTGATTACCGACAAGGCACGTCCACTCTTTTACATGAAGCAGGACTATCTGGTCGTTTCTTTGCCACTGGGCCTGGACCCGAAAGCAAAATAGTCGAACTGCAGGGGGCGCACTCGCGCTCCCTGCACTGCTCAGGATGATCTATAGCCGCAGGGAGTCGCAAGCTGAGGTAGCTCGGTACTACACCGAAAAGATCAACCGGTATGGCCCTACACCTCTAGGTGTTGACTGGTCATGTGAGCCAACTCAAGAGCTGCGCTTCGTTCAGTTGCTGAAAGTCATAGGCAACTTGTCCGCGTCTTTCTCCATCAATGACCTGGGCTGCGGATACGGAGCGCTACTTCCGTTCCTGCGCCGCAGATTTCAAGGAAGGGATATCAATTACGTTGGAGTGGACCTCTGCGAAGCCATGATTCGGCAGGCGCGGACACTTTGGTCGGACGCTACCAACGCCGAATTCAGAGTCGGGGACAGACTTCACCGCCTCGCAGACTACTCAATTGCCAGTGGGACTTTCAACGTCAAACTCGACCAAACAGATGTCACCTGGACACGGCATGTGCGAACTGCCCTCACGCACATGCGTTCAATGAGTCGCTACGGGTATGCGGCAAACTTCCTAATGCAGTCGGAATCCGCCACGGATCACCCGACAGAGCTCTACTTCACTCGACCCGAAGTCTGGATGACTTTCTGCACAGAAGAGCTGCAATCCTCCATGACTTTGATTCCCAATTACGGCATGCGGGAATTTACCGTAATCGGATCAATTCAACCCTGACGCAAACTCGGCGCAAGATCAAGTGTGTCGGCTGAGAGACGCTTGCGCACCTGCAAGCAACGGCTCGAAAAGACGAACTCCAGTAAGAACAAATAGGCCATGAGCTTGCTCAAGAACAACCGGTGCTTCGCGCAAACTGGCTTCGTCGGAACTTCGCGCAAGCGCGTCAGCCAACATGATCAATGCCCTACATTCAGCAATCCGATTGCTCCGCTCGCGAGAAATCACAGCCGCACTACGAGCATCAGCCGCGGCTTTCGAAAGATCGCCCGCACGAAGTCGGCATTCAGCGAGGCTAGATAGAGCCTCGGCTTCAAACTCCACAGCAACGCCCGTACTCCGAATCATCTCAAGAGCCTCCACAAAGCAAGCCGAGGCCTCATCGAATTCATCCGAAGCGGTCAGTGCCAGCCCACGGGCCCAAAGACTGACTGTTTTTGTATAGGCATTTGGATTGATCCGGGAAATGCCGACCATCCTTTCCGCTTCTTCATGTGCCACTTGGATATCGCCCTCACCGAGAGCAAGCTCCAGGTGAAGGCAGTGAGCAACCTGTCGAATCACAGGATCATGCGCCGGAGAGATGGAGTCAAGGAGAACTCTGAGGCACTGCTTCGCTTCTTCGAACCGGGTCATTCGAACCAGGAGCCGCGTCCTGATACCAAGTATCCATTGCTTGAGATCAAATCCGAAAAACTCTCGATCCAATCGATCGATCGCCATGACCCCTTTCAGGGCAATATCGTTAGCCGCCAGCCCCTCTTCGAGCAAGCCCGCCCAAGAATAAGCATGGCTCAGCGCGGCATGCATGGTCGCCGTTCGCCCTACATCGACGGTTGACGGTGCTATTGCAATCGCCTTTTTGATGTTCTGAACATAGTCGTCTGCGGGCCCGCCTGTTCCCTGCAGTATTCGCCCCTCGGCAAGGTAAAGCAGCTGAATCAAACGGCTGTCCACCTCCGTAGCGAGTTCAATGGTCTCGCGAACAATCTGTTGAACCTCATTCGGCCTGAGCCCCTCGCGCCAGCCAAGATAGACGAACCCGCTGCCAATCCGGACTCGCAGCCTGTCTATCTCTGGAGAGCGCGGTTGGTCCTGCAATAACGCATGCGCCTTGCGCCAATGCCGCATGGCCTCCGTCGAGTTAGTGGCGCCCAGCCACTGGGCAGCCCGCGCCTCGTGGTGCGCGGCGTCCACAAAGCGGCCGGCGGCCTCATAGTGATAAGCAATCAGCGCGGCGAACTCGTCGGGCTTGTTTCGGTACTGGGATTCGATGGCCGCAGCTACCGCGGCATGAAGGCTGGACCGCCTTGCTTTCAGCTGGGTGCTGTAGGCCACCTCCTGGATCAGCGGGTGTCGGAAAACAAATCGCCGGCCTCCCGCAATCTCGCGCAAGAGTTGTAGTAGCTCGGCCTCGCACAGCCCGTCAAGCTCGTTGTCAAGTCGGTCAGCCAGATAGACAGCAACCCTCTCAAGCACGGGAAGAGGGATTTCCTTACCGATCACGGCGCAGATATGCAGCAGCGTCTTCTGACTGACCACCAAACGGTCGATTCGCTCGCCAATCACAGCCTGCACGGTAGGTGGCAGCGCCTGCGCGATCAGATCCAGGCTGGGCTTTGCACCACCGGGCACACTGGAAAGTACTCGGCTTTCCACCAAGGAGTGCACCAGCTCTTCAGCGAAAAAGGGGTTGCCGGCCGAACGCTCAACGATCAGGGAAAACGCGTCGAGCAGATCGGGGTGGGATTCGAGTAGTTCACGAACCAAGCCCTCGGTTTCCTCGCCAGTCAAATGAGGAAGATTGATCTGATGGAAATGTGCAAGAGACAACCAGGGCGCCTGAAACTCAGGCCGATAGTTGAGCACCATCAGGATACGGGCTCGTTCGACGGCTTCAACCAGTACGGAAAGAAACTCCTCGCTGGCATCGTCTAGCCAATGCAGGTCTTCAAATACGATGACAAAAGTTTCTGAGTTGCCCTGTCGCACCAGCTCACGCACCAATGTCAGCAGTCGAGCGCGGCGCTCCTTGGGCTGCAGCGCACAGGGTGCATCTTCAGGCTCAGCAACCCCCAGAAATTCGTTGAATAGCGCGCAATCGTCTGCTGTCGCAACTCCTGTTTTGGACAGCCCGTCCGAAATACTTTTCTTTGCTGCGGGGTCGGTATCGGTGGCCTTGATTTGGAAGAAGCACGTGCGCAACAACGTAAGGATGGGTTGCAACGGTGTCGCATGCCCGTACAGCGGAGTGCGGACCTCATAGACAGGCACATTCTGATCGCGGCACCAAGCCGAGAACTCCTGGCACAAGCGGCTTTTACCGGTACCCGGAGCCGCGCAAAGGCCCACGGCGGCTCCCAATCCGGCCTCTGCCCGGCGAAGGGAGTCCTGCAACGTAGCCAGTTCCCGCTTGCGGCCCCGGAAGCTGGAGTGCTGCACTTGATGAAAAGGGGCGCTTTCATGGGCAGCCTTCATCCGCAACAAGGCATGGACCTCCACCGGCTCCGCAATGCCTTTCAGAACATGCGCCCCCATGGGCAATACATCGCATGCGGGACGAACCAATGCCAGGCATGCCGATGTCAGGCAAACGCCGCCCGGTTCAGCCAGAGCAACGACCCGGCTAGCGAGATGGATCGCCTGTCCGTGAATCCCTCCACCAATGCCTGCATCCGCGGACTGCGGATCAGAGGCCACCTGCCCCGAGTGAAGACCAACGCGTATGGCAAATCGCGACTGGTGCCCCTTGAAGGCATCCTGCATGGCCAACGCCGCCTCGCATGCCAAACTAGCGTGTCCCTCGAGCGCTCGAGGGACACCAAACACGGCCATGACTCCGTCGCCAAGTGTGCGCACCACCGTTCCGCCAAATGATTCAATTGCCCCGCACATACGGGCAATTGCTGGTCGCAAATGCTCCATGGCCTGCTCGGCATCAAGGCCAGCAATATGCTCCGTGGAGCTCACGATGTCGGCAAACAAAATCGTCGCCAGTTTCAACTCGCCCCAGGAAGACGCTGGCGCTGCAGGGGGTTGCAGAGGAGAAGTCTGCTTTAGTGCGGATCCACAACCGCCACAAAACCTGGCGGCGGGCCCACACTCGTAGCCGCAGGCTGCGCAGATCTGTGTCAATGACCCACCGCAGCTCTCACAAAAGCGGTTGGTGCCCGGATTGGCCGCGGCGCAAGCAGGACATTGCATGACGTTACCCGTGTTCGGCTTTCTTCAATTCAGGACATTGACCTGCCGCCACGCTGCCTTGACGGCTCGATGAGCTACCGAGTTTTTGCCATGGAGATCGCCCGCAACGTCGACCGTCGCGTGGGCGGCGTCAAGAAAGGTTGAACGCGACCTCAATTTATCAAACCCCTTGAACCAAACGGCGCCCAGGGTTTCCCATGACTTCCCGCCCAACTCCATCGCGGCGAGATAGAAGGCATGATTTCCGATGCCCGAGCCTTTGTGAGGATCGTCCGTAGGAGCGAATCTCCTGTAATCACTGATTTGATCGTCTTGAGCCCAGGTTGCGCGGGTATTGCCAGGGTCTTTCAGGGAGCGGATGGCCTTGCCCGCATGGGCTGCAAGAATGTCCTCGCCCAGCAGCCAATCCGCAGAATCGACCCCCTGCCCGGCATGCCATTGCTTGATCATGCTGGCGCAAACATCGGAAAACGACTCGTTCAATGCTCCTGCCTCCCCTTTGAGGGCAGGGGGCTGGCCCGCCATTTGCACGACACCCAAGCCACCGCGAACCAGATGTTGACTCACACCGTGAGAAAGCTCGTGAGCGATGATGCCAAGAGACCCGGCAAGATTGGACACATGCCGTCCATCTCCGTCCCCAACAATCATCTGCTCGCCCGTCCACATGGCGTTCGAAAAGCCAAATCCGTAGTGGACAGTAGCATCGATGCGCATGCCCTTGCCATCGACGGAATCGCGCCCGAGCACCGTGTCAAAAAAACGCAAGGCAATGCCGACGTTTTCATACGCCTGGTCGGCGATCTTGTCTGCCGTCGACGGGTCATCCTCGTCCCGCAACAATTTGCCGGGGAGAAATGTGCGCCCCTGCGCGTCAAACACCTGGCGGTGCAGCACCTTTTCTCCCGGCTTGCCTAGACTCACGCGACCCGAGCTCGCCGCCGCGCGTCTGCCTCGCAAATGGGTCGAGTGATGAACCTGGTCCAGCAGTGCCTGCTTTTCCTCTCCGTCCGACTGGCTGGCCAAGTGCACCAGCATCTTCTTGGGTACGGCATAACAAATACATCCGTATCGCAGGCTCATTCATCCCTCCGTGACATACAGCCGGAAGGATACAACGCCAGACGACCGAGGGTCTACCAGCGCGCAGGTAGCTTTTTCAGAAGGGAAATCCGCTTGACGCCCAGCGCGATGTACCCCCCCTTTTCAAGATCCTTGAGCAGGCGGCTCACCATTTCGCGCGAGGCGCCCACGCGGCTGGCGATGGCCTGGTGGGTGATCTGCCGCAGCTCAACCGGTGCTTCGGCGCTGCCGGGGCCTTGATAACTCTCCAAGGTCGCGACCACCCGCCCGTAGACGTCCAACAGGGCCATATTCCGCGCGGTTTCCGTGGCAGAGCGCGCGCGACGGATTACCTGGGCGACAAGGTCCAGGGCAAACTCAGGTTCATCGGCCAAGTGGTCCCGCACGGCAGCACGGGTGACGACGGAGCAGATACAGGCGTCCAGCGTCATGACCGATGCCGACCGGGGCCCCCCATCGAGCGACATTTCTCCAAAATAATCGCCGGCTTCAATGGTGCCGTAGGTGATCTCGCGCCCGTCTTCATCGGTGGCGAAAACCTTGACGGTGCCCTGGAGGAGTACAAAAAGGGACTCCCCTTCATCCCCCTCGTTGATGATGACACTGCTTTTCTTGTAGCTACGGATCATGCCGCGCAACGCGAGCGCCCGCAGCGACGGATTCAGGGCCGCGATCAGTTTCTCGTGGGTTGCAGATAGGCTGGGGGCGTTCATGGCTAGTTTTCCCGACGCCTCGCACTCTAGCACGTCGGGAAAATCGGCCCCGCCAGAGGGCTGTCAAAGGGGGAAGACGCGCCCCTCAATGCATTTGCTCGTACCTCAGCGCAGGCGCCACCGGCGGGAGCACCGCCACACGGTTCATGAGCTCGCGCACCCCGCTTGAGCGGGTCTTGGCGCAAAGGCTTCGGACATGACTGCGGACCGTGGAAACAGCCACATTCATCTGCCGGGCGATTTCCGGCGCCGAATACCCGTGGCACAAGATGCCCAAAACATGCTCCTCCGTGCTGGTCAAGCCATGACTGCGGGCAAAAAAGCAGAGCATCAGCGATTCACAGACCGAAGCCCTCGAAAACAGCAAGGCGGCCCGGGTCGCGGGACCGCCAGCCTCTGCCTTCAATGGCAGGACCGCTAGCGTCAGCCCATGAGTTTCAGCACCGGTCAAGGTGATCAGGCTACGCTTGCCCTCGGCCACCTTGACCAGCGCCTCCTGAAGAATCCGGGAATCATCATCGCCATGCGTCTGCAGGACGCCGTCAGCTCCACCGATCCCCAGAACCCGGAATCGGCCCAACTCATGGCGTGCCGCCTGGTTGGCGTGAAGCAACTGCCCTTGAACATTGGTGACCAGAACGCCATAGGCCAGCTCATCCATCAACACCGCCAACCCAGACCCAAGACCCTCCTTGCCGTCCAGTCCCAAGCTGCTATCCGCGAAACCGTTGTTCAGAAGCGCTTCCATCGTCCACCCCAACCTTGTTATTCGTGGGTGTAAGCGTATGAATCAGGGCTATCTGCGGGTGGTGAATATGGCCCTGGTTTTTGTGACAAATTAACAAAAATGGCCGCGGGGTCTCAGATCGCCCCCCGACAGCGCGTCAGGTCCAATCCGACAGCAGTGACCGGGTTTGTTCCAGCAGTTCGGAAAGAAGAACCACTTGAGCGGCTCCATCGGCCGGCAAGCCTGACTTGGCCCCAGCTTCCAGGCGGGCGGACACGGCTTGCAGCCCCACCGCGCCGATGTTGCCGGCAGCCCCCTTGAGCGCGTGGGCCGCCCGCGACAATTCCTCCGCGTTCCGCAACGCGAGGGCCTCCTCGATGGCTTGAATCCGGCGAGGGGCGTCCGCGAGGAACAGGCCAACGACTTCCCGGGTCATGCTTTGCGCCTCGTCGTCAAACTCCCGGAATTCATTGAGGCGGCCAAAATCCATGAGTTCCCCGTATACCGGCGGCGGGGGCTCCTCCGCCACGACGGTCCCGGCCGACGGCGGGTCCCATTCACCGCCCCCCGGTTCCAGCCATTTTTCCAGTGTCTGGGCCAGCGCAGACACCTGCAGTGGCTTGGTCAGGTAATCCTGCATCCCGGCAGCTTCGCAGCGCTCCCGATCCTCCGCGGACGCAGCAGCCGTCAAGGCAATGATGGGCGGCGACCTGTCACCCCAGGCGGCCTGGATCTGGCGGGTGGCCTGGAGACCGTCCACATCAGGCATGTTCACGTCCATCAGGACGGCCCCAAACGGCCGCCCGTGCATCACGGCGTGCGCCACGGCCTCGACGGCCTCTCGGCCATCGACGGCCGTGTGGATGTCATACCCCAGCTTCAGAAGCATGGCACAGGCCACTTTGAGGTTCACCGCGTTGTCATCAGCAACCAGAACAGTGACATGCTTCTTGACGTCCGTCACCACCGCACCGGCACGCGTTGTGCCTGTGTGGTCAGACGAGATGCAACGCGCAATCGTGTCGAAAAGCTGAGTCTGTCGCGCCGGCTTCAGGAGCCTGGCATCGAACAGTTCAGCGTTGTCATCTCCCGCCGGCATGAAGCCCGAGCTCAGCAACACCAGGGGAATATCCGCCCAGGGCGGATGGGCCCGGATGGAGCGCGCCAGCGTCACGCCATCCATCTCGGGCATGTGCATGTCGGTGATGATGATGTCCGGCAGGCGCTGCGCCGTATCCGGGCCCGACAGGTCCACCTCCGCCAGCCACTCGAGCGCCCGCGCACCTGAGTCGGCGCTGGTGACCTCCATGCCCCACAGTTCCAGCTGGCGCGTCAGTATCCGGACATTGGTGGCATGGTCGTCCACGATCAGCGCCCTGTTGGCTTTCAGCAGTCCGCCGCCTACCACGCCAAAAGTCGGGGCCACCGCCTCGGTGACAGGAACCTTCACGGTGAACCAGAACACCGAGCCCCGGCCCACCTCGCTCTCAACACCGATTTCACCGCCCATCAAGCCCACCAGCCGCTTGCAGATCGCCAGTCCAAGGCCTGTTCCGCCGTACTTACGGGTGGTCGACGCATCAACCTGGGTGAACGCCTCAAACAGGGAGTTCAGGCGCTCTGGGGGAATCCCGATGCCGCTGTCGGCGACCCGGAACTCCAGAATCACCTGGTCCCCCTCCGAGAGCTCCTGCAGCGTGCGGGCCTGGACCGTAACGTCCCCCCTCGCTGTGAACTTCACGGCATTGTTGATCAGGTTGATCAGCACCTGCCTCAGGCGGGTGACGTCCCCCAGGATGGCCGGCGGAATGCCTCCTGAATGCGGGTCCGGGATGTCGATGATCAGTTCAAGCCCTTTTTCCCGGGCTCTCGGTGCCGCGATGTCGCAGGCCTCTTCCACGACACTGCGAACCCCCAGAGGCTCTGACTCCAGATCCAGCTTGCCTGATTCGATTTTCGAGAAATCGAGAATGTCATTGATCACGGCAAGCAACTGGTCGCTCGACAACCGGATGGTCTGAAGGTAGTCGCGCTGTTCAGCGTTGAGCGGCGTTTCAACCAGCAGCGTGCTCATGCCGACCACGCCGTTCAACGGCGTGCGGATCTCGTGGCTCATGGTGGCGAGAAAGGCGGCTTTGGCACGCGCGGCGGCCAGCGCCTCTTCCCGCGAGGCCTCAAGCTCGGCCGTTCGCTGCGCCACCCGCGACTCCAGCGTTTCGTTGGCTTCCTGCAAGGCTTGGGCATCGGCCCTGACCTGATCCCGATAGGACTGCAGTTGTTCGGCGCTGTCATGCAAAACGGTGGACAACTGCCGGATCTCGCGGATGTGCGTTCGCTGGTCGATCACCGGAATTTCGCCGCGGCCCAGTTGCTCGGCCGCCCGGTTCAGCCCCAGAAGGCGGCGGCCCAATCCACGTGCGATGAGGACCGCCGCGATGGCCGCCAGCCCTACGAGACAGGCCATCAATTCAAGCGAAAACTGCCAGGCCCGCCGGATTTCCACGGTGAAATCACTCTGCGGCGCTGCCACGACCAGCGTCCACCGGAGGCCGAGGGCCTCCCCAAAAGGCCGCTGCACCATCAGCAAGGTCTGGTCTCCCATGGGCAGCCGCTGCAATGAAGTGTCCGTCGCCACCGTGTCCGATCGCCGATTGGCGTGCATCACCTCGAGTGCGGCGTAGGCCGTCCGGATGATGGCGTTGGCGCTGTCGCGGGGGCTGCGCAATTCGACGCTGCCCTCGCGCCCCTGGTAGAGGGCATCGCCCGCAGAGCTGGCAATCAGGGCGCCCTTTTCATCCACCACAAATGCCGCTCCGTGCGAGCTGATGCGCTGGGTGCGCAGAACATCTGCCAGAGGCTGGAGGTACAAATCCACCGCAAATACGCCTGCTGCCCCCCCATCCATATCGTAGATCGGCTGCGAAAGCGTGACCATCAGTTGCCGGCGCTCGGCGGACACCCTGACCGGTGAAAAAGTGCGGTCCTTGGCCACCATGGCCGCCAGATACCAGCTGCGGGTGCGGGGTTCGAAATTGGCGCTTTCGCTGGCCAGGGGTTGTTGGCGGTCTCCCGCCTGGCGCGTGAGGTAAAACCGGCGCCCGCGGCCCTGCGGCTCACGGATGCCGACCTTCACCCCTTCAGCGGTTCTCTCCACGCCGAAATACTCTCCGAGCTGATTGCCGAAGTACAGCGCCGGCACCGCCTCCGACTGGCGCGTCAGGGCCAACGCCATGGACTCGAACTGCGCGGGATTACGGAGCCAGGAGCGCGCCTGGGCTTCCTGCGCAGGGGTCAGTTGCTCGTCAAACAGGCCATTGAGCACGCGATGCGCCTGCCGCAGATGGTCCTCGGTGCCAGATCGGACCAGGGCAGCCACGTGGGTCAGGATCGTGCCGGCAAGGTCCTCTACCGCGCGATCGCTGGAGCGGGCCATCAGCCAGGCCACGGCCAACGCTGGCACCAGCGCCAGCAGCACCAGGCTCACGGTCAGGATCCGCCGCAGCGACAGAAGCCGCATCAGGCAGCCCCGGGCATCACAACGCCAGCGCCACCAGCTCGGCAGCGTCCATGGGGGTGGACCGGCCCGGCAGAGTCACCAATGCCCGACGGTCAATCCGGACGGCGCCGGTGATGCTGCGCAACGTCGTCACACTGGCACTGATGGCCCAGCCAAGCGCCCGTGCCTGCTTTTGAAGCAGCATGGTGGCACTGACGACATCGCCCACCGGTAGGGTCTGCGCGGAGGTGCCGTGCAGGGGGTCCTGCAATACGGTGAAGGTGACGGGGCCACTGTGCAGCGCCACATTGACCTCGAAACGGGGCAACTCCCGCCCGGGATACTGGACATGGAGGTACTGGCGGATGGCATGGGCCGACTCCACCAGGCCCAATGCCGCCCGGGCTGCCCGCAGCCCATGATTGACCGACTTGGTGTCCTCGCTGTCCACGAACACCGCCAGCAGCCCCTCCCCGATGAACTGCATGTGGCGCGCGCCGAACAGATGCACGGTGTCCCCCGCGCTGCCGTAGAACTTCTTCACAAGTTCCGTCAGTTCCGCGCTGCTGAGCTTTTCGGCCACCGAGGCGTAATTGGGAATGTCCACGAAGAGCACCGTGGCATGTTCGAACTTGATGTCCCCCTCACTGCCATCGCCGGTGGGCCAGCGCTCACTGAGCTCCTTGGCCAGCCGCTGCTCATAGAGCTTCGCCAGATTGTGCTTCTGGTCTTCCAGCGCGGCCTGCACGGCGGCCCCCACGGCCATGTCCCGCAGCGTCGCCTGCAGGACGCGCTTGTTCAGCTGCGCCGCAACCGCTTCGCGCAGTTCGGCGGGCCGGAACGGTTTGGTGATGTAGTCATCCGCCCCGGTGGTCATGCCGATGCGCATGTGCGCCCGCTCCTGCAGGGAGGTCAGCAGGATGACGGGCGTATTTGCCAGCGCGGCGTTCTGCCGGACGGCCGAAAGCATCTGAAAACCGTTCATTTCGGGCATCTGAACGTCGCTGATGACCAGTTCCGGACGGTGTTCTTCGACCAGCTTCAACCCTTGCGCGCCGTTCTCGGCGGTCAGCACGTCGTAGCCATCTTTTTTCAGCACCGAGGCCACGAGCATTCGCGTGCCGGAATCGTCTTCAATGACGATGATCATGGGCATGGTATGTATCCTTTTGTTAGCCCTCAGGCCAAGAATCCAGGGGAAGGCATGGCGCCGTCCCACTCCTGCGAAGACTATCTCACAGGGCGCTGATTTTCGCCAGTGAAGCGCCCATCACTTCACCGTGGAATGCGAGATCGACATGGGCAACGCCGGGAACCAGGCGATTGTCTGCACCGGCGAGTGCCGCGCTGGACGCCGGGAACACAATGTTGTCGCAGTTGGAGTACCAGCAGGTGAATCGGGCGCGCCGATCTTCCGGATCGGCCCGAGCCAGCGCCTCCAGCCATTCGGAGTTCAAACGCATCTGCCGGCCATTGCTGGCACGGCTGAAGCGACCGAGCCACGTGCCGTGGTGTGGCGTGCCGATCGTGATGACGTGAAGCACGGGCACCTGAGGCTTGGCACGCACAAAGGCCCGGGCGGCGAGACCTCCCATGCTGTGGCAGACCAGTACGGGCGCACGCCCGGTCGCTTGGCTCACCCGCGATACGGCGTCTTCGATGATCGGGACATAGTCGTCGATCGAGCCGAACACCGGTTCCAGATTCACGGCGACACAGGCATGGCCACGCGCCCTGAGGGCTTTGAGCCAGGGTGTCCAGAAACCTCGGTTGCAGAAGAACCCGTGGATCAGCACCACGCCACAGGCTCCCTCCGTACATGCCCCAGGATCGAGCAGATCGGGCACCACTTGGGCGCGGAAGGGCTGCCGCCAGCAGAACACACGGGGGGCCATCAGGACCTCCCCGACCCAGGCTCGAAGAAGTTGCCGCCCCGAGGGAGCGGGCACCGGATCATTGGCATTGACCCATCGCGACACGGCGAACTCCAGGGCCAGGACGCCTGCGTACCCGGTCACGATCAACAGCCCTCCCCCCCAGGCCAGCCAGGGCCGATCCACAAACCCCGTGAACCAGCCCGCGGCCAGGAGCGCCAGCGTGAGCGTGATGAACTGCTGAATTCGAGCCAGCATGCCGGCGCCTTCAGGCCAGGGTCACGCTCCGGCCCGTCAACCTGTGAGCCAGCCCCTGCGCCAGGCGGTTGGTGATGCCGTAGATGGACAGCTGAGGATTGGCCCCTATGCTGGTCGGAAAAATGGATCCGTCGTGAATCGAAAGGTTCTCGATGTGCCAGTGCTGGCCGTCCGGGCGGGTCACGCCGTTGCGCTCACTGGCGGCCATCCCGCAGCCGCCCATCACGTGGGCGCTGACAAACTTGGTGAGCAGCGGCTTCATGGGCAGGCCTTGCAATGCCTCGCGCGCCGCATGCCAGCTCGTATAGGGCTTCGCCAACTCGTGGACGGGCAACACCTGGCGGGCGCCCGCCGCAAACTGGATCTCCGCCATGCTCAGCAACGCACGCCGAGCCCCATCCAGCACGAAATCGGTCAGCGGATAGTCCAGCAGAACGGTACCGTCGCCGCGCAGACGCACGGCCCCGCCGCTGGCCTGCTCATGAAAGCCGTCCCGCAACAGCGCCAGCAAGACGTGGGTATTGGGGAACTGGCGCAGCAGCTCCGACTGCTCGCGCCCGTAGCCCGTCACCGTCGAGGCGAAGATCACGGGGTGCAGCGGTGGCGCCTCGAGCTTGTAGCCAATGGGCCCGTCGATCGGCTGCGTCTCCAGAAAATGGTCTGTGTAGAGCGACTGGGGGGCGCCCTGCCAGCCCGCCACCGGCTGGTCCATGGCGGCCGCCGACATCACCACCGGGTGCAGGAAGGTCCGCTTGCCCAGCTTGCCATGGGGATCGGGCGCTTGCGACCGCAGCAGAACCCCCGGAGAGTTGATGGCGCCAGCCGCGAGCACATAGTGTTTTGCTACGATATTTATAGCTGAAAGTGACCGAGGGGAAAGGGCTCCAGCCCGATTTGACGCAGAACAGTGCAGGGAAACGATCTGCCCGTTCCTCAGGTTGAACCGCTCGGCACGAGTCTCCACCAGCAGGGTGGCACCACCGTCCAGCGCCGCAGGTATCGTCGTGACCAGCATGGACTGCTTGGCATTGGTCGGACACCCCATGCCGCAAGACCCGAGGTTCCAGCACCCCTTGACGTTGCGGGCGATGGCCGCGGCGGCGATGCCCAGCCGGGCGGCACCGCGGCGCAGCAGATCGTTGTTTTCATTGGGTGACGTGAGCCAGGGGCTGATGTTCAGCCGCTGCTCCGCCTGCTGGAAATAAGGGGACAGGCGGTCATCCTGGTAGTCCTCCAGACCGAAGTGTTCCCGCCAGTACGCCAGCGTCCCGCCGGGGGTCCGGAAAGAACTGGTCCAATTGACCGTGGTGGAGCCTCCGACGCAACGGCCTTGCAGGATGTTGATCGCCTTGTCTTCGGTCTTGCGTGCGGCGCTTTCCTGGTAGAGCGAAGGATAGGCCTCGGATTCCCGCTGATTGAAGTCCGTGCTGCTGCGCAGCGGGCCTTCCTCGACAAGCACCACCTGCAGGCCGGCTTTGACCAGCAGTTCCGCCGTGATGCCCGCCCCCGCACCGGTGCCAATGATGGCCACGTCGCAGACCAGCTTGTCGGGCACGGGGCCATGCGTCCCCCCAAAGACTTTCCAGCCGCGTTGGAGCCCCTCGCGGATCGGGTCTTGCAAACTGCTCATCCTTCAATCCATCCTGTTCATACCTTGAGGGGTCCTGGGTAGCCCAGCAGCGTCCAGGTGCTCGCATCAGAAAAGTAGGCGCCGCCGACGATGTCATGCAACGCCTGGTAGGCCTGCTGTTTCAGGGTCAGACGCGAGACACGCATGGACTGCAAGGCCTGCTGGATTTCGGCCTCCCCCGCCGCAGGCCAAGGCTTAGCCAGGCCCGCCAGCCCCAATCGCCCCGCCCCGGTGGCCAGCACGCCAACCAGTTGGGAGAGCTCGGCCTGGGCGTGCGTGGGCAGGGCGCTCACGAGCAGGTCGATACGGTCAAGCAGCCCGCCCAAGGCAGCCGCCCGAGCTGTCGGATCCGCAGGCAAGGTCCCGTCCAGAATGCCGCGTCCCATCGCCTCGAGGACTTCGCGGCCTGCGGCGCTGAGCCGGCCCTGACGCAGGCCGGGTTGCCATTGGGACACCGCGCCCCCCGCCAGTGCCAGCAGCACGGCGGAGGCGGCTCCGAGCTTGAGCATGCTTCTTCTTTGCATCGGATGAATATCGCACGCCATCCGGGTCTCGCCTTAGGGCGGCACGCCTAGATAGACTCGGGGTTTACATGGAAGCCGCACAACGTATTCGTCAGGCCGTGCATCAGGTCTCGCAGCTCAGGAGCAGAGGTGCCCTGACGCCAGGGACCATGGCCTCGGTGCGGGCCGTCAAAGCCCTGCAGGCCCGCCGGTTCGGCGGAAGCTACGCCGACATGCTGGCTGGCGGCGAACATGAGGCGGCGGCGAGGTTTTTTCTCGAAGAGCTGTACAGCGACAAGGACTACGCCGAGCGCGACGCCCAATTCGCACGCATCGCAGGCGCCATGCAGACGTTCTTTCCGGCGCAGGTGGTGCAGACCGCCGTGGCGCTGGCCGAACTGCATGCGTTGACTGAAGAGCTCGACTACCAGATGGGCGAGGTTTGGGCCACGCGCTCCACGGCGGCGGGCCAGACCGACGCCGGTCGCTATGTCCAGGCCTGGCGCGAAGTCGGCCGGCGGAACGAGCGCATGCGGCAGCTGGACACCGTCCTGGGCATCGGCCACGACATGGCGCGCCTCACACGCAAGCCAGGATTGGGGTTGATGCTGCGCATGATGCGCGGCCCCGCTTCAGCCGCGGGACTCGACTCGCTGCAACGCTTTCTGGAGGCGGGCTTCGACACCTTCGCCCGGATGGCACGCCGACGGGATAGCGCCGAGGTCTTTCTGCGCACCGTCAAGGAGCGGGAGAACGACCTCATCCGCGCCCTGTTCGATGCGCCGGCTGTCACTTGTGAGACCGAACTTCAACGGCTCCTAGGACTTGCCCGGTAGCCACGTCCCCGGTGTGCTTTGACAATCGGCGCAGAAGGAGTTTTCATGGACAAGATCTGGCTCGATAGCTACCCTGCGGGAGTCCCCCACGACATCAACCCGGAGCAATACCGCTCCCTCACCCACCTGCTTGAGGAGTCGTTCAAGAAGAACGCGTCAAGCCCGTTTTCGGTGTGCATGGATCGTTGGATGTCCTATGGCGAGCTGGACGATCTCTCCTCCGCTCTGGGCGCCTGGTTGCAAAGCATGGGGCTGGAGCCCGGTGCACGGGTGGCCATCATGCTGCCCAACATTCCTCAATTCGCCGTGACGATGGCGGGCGTTCTCCGAGCCGGTTACACCTGTGTCAACGTCAATCCCCTGTACACGGCGCGCGAGCTTGAGCATCAGTTGAAGGATTCCGGAGCGACGGCCATCGTCATCCTGGAGAATTTCGCCAGGACGCTGGAAGAGGTCATTGATGCCACGCCGGTCAAGCATGTGGTGGTGGCTTCAATGGGCGACCTGCTGGGGTTCTTGTTTGGCAGTTGGATCACGTTCGCAGTAAGGCATCTGGCCAAGATGGTGCCGGCGTACAAATTGCCGCTGACGGACGGCAGGACCGTGACCTCCTTCAATCGGGCCATTGCCTCCGGCACGCGCATGACGTTGAAGCCAAGTCAGGCCACGATGGACTCCATTGCGTTTCTCCAGTACACCGGGGGCACCACAGGGCTTTCCAAGGGTGCCGTGCTGACCCACAGGAACATTGTTGCCGCGGTCCTCCAAGCGGAAGCATGGTTCACGCCGGCCCTGAAGCGTATCGGCGACGTGAGCAAGACCAACAGCATCGCCGCGCTGCCGCTGTACCACATCTTCGCCCTGACACTGAGCCTGCTGGCCATACGCTGGGGATCCCATCTGACCTTGATCCCCAATCCCAGGGATTTCGGCAAGTTCATCGAGGTGCTGAAGAAGCGCCCGTTTCACATGCTTCCGGCGGTCAACACACTGTTCAATGCACTGCTACAGCACCCGCAGTTCAAGTCCGTTGATTTCTCGAGCCTTTGCGTTTCACAGGCAGGAGGGATGGCCGCTTCCGAAGGGACCGCACGCCACTGGCAGGAAGCCACGGGTTGCGCCATGGTCGAAGGCTGGGGCATGAGCGAGACCTGTGCCATTGGCACCAACAACCCGGTCACCAGCAAGGAGTTCAGCGGCACGATTGGGCTACCTCTGCCTGGAATTCAGATTGCGATCAAGGACGACGATGGTCACTCCGTCGCGCAGGGCGAGCCTGGCGAGATCTGCATCCATGGCCCCAACGTCATGACTGGTTACTACAACCAGCCGGACGAAAACGCCAAGGCCTTCACAGCGGACGGGTTCATGCGGACCGGAGACATCGGGATCATGGACGAACGGGGCTACACGCGCATCGTTGACCGGAAGAAGGACATGATTCTGGTCAGCGGCTTCAATGTGTTCCCCAATGAATTGGAGAATGTCATCTCCCTGTGTCCGGGTGTGGTGGAGTGCGCCGCGATCGGCATCGCCGATGAGAAGCAGGGCGAAGCCATCAAGGTGTTTGTCGTCAGAAATGATCCGATGCTGACCGAGGAGGATGTGGGCAAGTACTGCCGCCAGAACCTGACCGGTTACAAGGTGCCCAAGTACATTGAATTCCGCGACGATCTGCCCAAAACGAACGTCGGAAAGATTCTGAGGCGTGAGCTGCGTGCCGGTAAATAGCGCCAAGACGACGGCTCGCCGACGAGACCTGGGAGTGATTTCTTGAGTTTCGCGGCCCACGATCTCCCCAAGGGGGTCAGTGTGCTGGAACGCGGCTGGTTGTCAGCCAATAATGTCGTCTTCGCCGAGGGGGTGACGGCCGTCGTCGACACCGGTTATTGCAGCCACAGCCGTCAGACTGTAGCGCTGGTGCGACAGGTGCTCGGTGGAGCCCCGCTGGACCTGATTGCCAACACTCATCTTCACAGTGATCACTGCGGCGGCAACGCCGGCCTCCAGACCCTCCACCCGGGCGCGCGAACCTTGATTCCCCCAGGTCTCAGTGACCACGTACGGCGCTGGGACCCGGAAGCCTTGACCTACGCGCCAACCGGACAAATCTGCCCTCGGTTTACATTCGACGATGTTTTGGTCAGCGGCCAGGAAATTCAGTTGGGACACGAAACCTGGCAGATTCACAGCGCTCCAGGCCACGACCCGCACTCCGTCATTCTGATGGAGCCCAAATCCCGCACGATGATTTCCGCAGACGCCCTTTGGGAAAACGGCTTCGGTGTCGTGTTTCAGGAACTCGAAGGGGAGCAGGCGTTCGACGAGGTTGCGGCAACGCTGGATTTGATCGAAGTTCTGCAACCCGTGACCATCATTCCCGGTCACGGCTCAGTGTTCACGGATGTGTCAGGGGCACTGGAGCGCGCTCGCGCGCGATTGGCGCACTTTCAGAAGCATCCGCGGGGACATGCGCGTCACGGCGTCAAAGTGCTTTTGAAATTCAAGCTGCTCGACGTGGGACAAATTCCTGTGGACGATCTGCTTCGGTGGGCCGAATCCACGCGCTATTTCGAAATCGTTCATGCGCGGTTCTTTGCCGACGAACCGCAGAACCAATGGCTGGAGATGCTGATCTCCGAACTGGTCCGAAGCGGTGTCGCGCGCCGCGAGCAAAACGTGCTTATCGATTCGTAATTGCCCGAGCACAAAAGGGAAAAGCCCAGCAATTTCTTGCTGGGCTTTTCGGGCTGTAAGAGCCTGACAATGTCCTACTTTCACACGGGAACCCGCACTATCATCGGCGCTGAGGCGTTTCACTGTCCTGTTCGGGATGGGAAGGAGTGGGACCACCTCGCTATGGTCATCAGGCATAACTTTTTGTCATCATGATCACGTGATCAGGACAACGAATTCATAGAGACTGAATCAGCTTGTTTTCTTGAATGCGTCAACTTGGCATAACACCTTGATCGAACTGATCAAAGTTATAGGGTCAAGCCGCACGAGCAATTAGTATCAGTTAGCTTAACGCATTACTGCGCTTCCACACCTGACCTATCAACGTCCTGGTCTTGAACGACTCTTTAGGGGGCTCAAGGCCCCGGCAGATCTCATCTTGAAACGAGTTTCCCGCTTAGATGCTTTCAGCGGTTATCTCTTCCACACATAGCTACTCGGCAATGCCACTGGCGTGACAACCGATACACCAGAGGTGTGTCCACTCCGGTCCTCTCGTACTAGGAGCAGGCTTCCTCAAATCTGCAGCGCCCACGGAAGATAGGGACCAAACTGTCTCACGACGTTTTAAACCCAGCTCACGTACCTCTTTAAATGGCGAACAGCCATACCCTTGGGACCGGCTACAGCCCCAGGATGAGATGAGCCGACATCGAGGTGCCAAACACCGCCGTCGATATGAACTCTTGGGCGGTATCAGCCTGTTATCCCCAGAGTACCTTTTATCCGTTGAGCGATGGCCCTTCCATACAGAACCACCGGATCACTATGTCCTGCTTTCGCATCTGCTCGACTTGTCAGTCTCGCAGTTAAGCACGCTTATGCCATTGCACTATCGTCACGATGTCCGACCGTAACTAGCGTACCTTCGAACTCCTCCGTTACACTTTGGGAGGAGACCGCCCCAGTCAAACTGCCTACCATGCACTGTCCCCGATCCAGATAATGGACCTAGGTTAGAACCTCAAACACACCAGGGTGGTATTTCAACGTTGGCTCCATGAGAACTAGCGTCCTCACTTCAAAGCCTCCCACCTATCCTACACAGATCTGTTCAAAGTCCAATACAAAGCTACAGTAAAGGTTCATGGGGTCTTTCCGTCTTTCCGCGGGGAGATTGCATCATCACAAACATTTCAACTTCGCTGAGTCTCAGGAGGAGACAGTGTGGCCATCGTTACGCCATTCGTGCAGGTCGGAACTTACCCGACAAGGAATTTCGCTACCTTAGGACCGTTATAGTTACGGCCGCCGTTTACTGGGACTTCAATCAAGAGCTTGCACCCCATCATTTAATCTTCCAGCACCGGGCAGGCGTCACACCCTATACGTCCACTTTCGTGTTTGCAGAGTGCTGTGTTTTTATTAAACAGTCGCAGCCACCGATTTTTTGCAACCTCATTGGGCTCCATCCGCAGGGACTTCACCTACTAAAGGCACACCTTCTTCCGAAGTTACGGTGTCAATTTGCCGAGTTCCTTCTCCTGAGTTCTCTCAAGCGCCTTAGAATACTCATCTCGCGCACCAGTGTCGGTTTGCGGTACGGTCGTGTGTAGCTGAAGCTTAGTGGCTTTTCCTGGAAGCAGGGTATCACTCACTTCGGCAGCAAGCTGCCTCGTTATCACCCCTCATCTAAGCCCGGCGGATTTGCCTACCAGGCATGACTACAGGCTTGAACCAACATATCCAACAGTTGGCTGAGTTAACCTTCTCCGTCCCCACATCGCACTACACATCGGTACAGGAATATTGACCTGTTTCCCATCAGCTACGCATCTCTGCCTCGCCTTAGGGGCCGACTCACCCTACGCCGATGAACGTTGCGTAGGAAACCTTGCGCTTTCGGCGAGGGGGCTTTTCACCCCCTTTAACGCTACTCATGTCAGCATTCGCACTTCTGATACCTCCAGCAGGCTTCACAACCCACCTTCACAGGCTTACAGAACGCTCTCCTACCACTTGCACTTGCGTGCAAATCCGCAGCTTCGGTAACTGGCTTAGCCCCGTTACATCTTCCGCGCAGGACGACTCGATCAGTGAGCTATTACGCTTTCTTTAAATGATGGCTGCTTCTAAGCCAACATCCTGACTGTTTTAGCCTTCCCACTTCGTTTCCCACTTAGCCAATTTTAGGGACCTTAGCTGGCGGTCTGGGTTGTTTCCCTCTTGAGTCCGGACGTTAGCACCCGGTGCTCTGTCTCCCGCGCTGTACTCTTCGGTATTCGGAGTTTGCCTTGGTTTGGTAAGTCGCCATGACCCCCTAGCCAAAACAGTGCTCTACCCCCGAAGGTAATACGCGAGGCACTACCTAAATAGTTTTCGGAGAGAACCAGCTATTTCCAAGTTTGTTTAGCCTTTCACCCCTATCCACAGCTCATCCGCTAGTTTTGCAACACTAGTCGGTTCGGACCTCCAGTAAGTGTTACCTCACCTTCATCCTGGCCATGGATAGATCACTTGGTTTCGGGTCTACACCCAGCGACTGAACGCCCTGTTCGGACTCGATTTCTCTGCGCCTTCCCTATTCGGTTAAGCTCGCCACTGAATGTAAGTCGCTGACCCATTATACAAAAGGTACGCCGTCACCCCTTGCGAGGCTCCGACTTTTTGTATGCATGCGGTTTCAGGATCTATTTCACTCCCCTCCCGGGGTTCTTTTCGCCTTTCCCTCACGGTACTGGTTCACTATCGGTCGATTACGAGTATTTAGCCTTGGAGGATGGTCCCCCCATCTTCAGACAGGATTTCACGTGTCCCGCCCTACTTGGCTCGAGCTCAGTTCCACACACGGGTTTTCGCGTACGGGGCTATCACCCTCTGCGGCCGCCCTTTCCAGAGCGTTTCGCTAACGCGCGTGCTAAATCTCGAAGGCTGGTCCCATTTCGCTCGCCACTACTCTGGGAATCTCGGTTGATTTCTGTTCCTCCGGTTACTGAGATGTTTCAGTTCTCCGGGTTCGCTTCTCGCACCCTATGTATTCAGGTGCGGATGACCCTTGCGGGCCGGGTTTCCCCATTCGGAAATCCGCGGATCAGCGCCCATTTGCCGGCTCCCCGCAGCTTATCGCAGGCTGTCGCGTCCTTCATCGCCTGTTATCGCCAAGGCATCCACCGCATGCACTTATTCGCTTGACCCTATAACTCTGCCGCCTGTTGCCAGGCCTTCGAGCCACAGGGCTTCTCTCATAAGCGCTTGTGCGCGCTTGCCGCCCTTTTCAATACGGCAAGCACACGATGCAATACATAACCCAGTGTGTGCTGGCGCACGGCAGCCAAACAGCGCCACCACGCCTCCAACACACCACCTTCATAATTCCCGAATTTTTAAAGATCAGCCGATCTGGTGCTTCATGAAGAAGCCACAACGGAACGAAGACCTCGTCCTCGCTCTGTTTTGCCCTCTTCCCATGCTGGTGGAGCCAACCGGGATCGAACCGGTGACCTCCTGCTTGCAAAGCAGGCGCTCTCCCAGCTGAGCTATGGCCCCCGTGACCCTCTTTTCATCGCCGCCCCCCCCACGCCCGAGTCGGTAAGTGGTGGGTCTGGATGGATTTGAACCATCGACCCCACGCTTATCAAGCGTGTGCTCTGACCAACTGAGCTACAGACCCTTCCGGGGAAAGCCCTTCGCGGCGAAACAACCGATAGATGGTGGGTACTGCAGGATGGCGCTTCTCTAGAAAGGAGGTG